>NZ_JASSUA010000001.1 GCF_030227115.1 Marinobacter sp. SS13-12 | reverse complement strand
AGGGCGAAGGCTATCTGCTCTTCGGTGTAACGGGATCGCTTCATGGCATGATCTCCTGCTCAGGGCTCTATCATGCCGGATTTTCCAGTTTTAAATGGACCTAAATTCCGGTGTAGGGTCATGAGCAACATAGTGCAGGTAGGCTTTCACCGCAAAGATTTCCGGGGAGAGCTGCAGAAAAACCCGACTGATCTGTCTTTCATGCTGGAAAGCCGGATTATCGAATGCGGCCAATAACTGCTGCCGAATCGCCTCGGGAAGAGTTGCGAGTTGTACTACATAGGCGATGTATTCATGTGCCTCGAGCGAAGGTTTCGACACCTGGAAGTTGGCTTGTGCAACCGCATGAGCTACCTCGTGGGCCACGAAGCTCTGCCACATCGTATGGCTCATACTCATCCGGAATGGCGGACGGCGTTGCGCCATCATTTGCGCCTGGGGGAAGCTGGGAACCTCAATCTGAAAGCTCCTGGAATCGTAGGTGCCCTTCACTTCCGTGCCATGCAGGCTCAGGGGGCGATCGACCAGATCGATGGTAAACTCAGTATCGACGCGGAAGCCCTGGCGCCGCATAAATGTCAGTGTTTTACCAACCGCCTGGCACGCCAATTCGCCCTCATCCGCTCGTTCGCTAAACACGGTGACGCCCGGCACAGGGCACGCAACTCTCATGCTGGAGTAGCCCGGGACATTTACCAGCCACAGCAGGGCAATCAACAGCAACTGTCTGCTTATTAACCAACCCCTCTTATGTTCAACCCCGGTAGCTTGGTGCAAATGATCTCCTTTCCGATTTTTCTAGAATGGCCATGCTTCTTAGTCTAAATTGATTAAAGAGGTGGCAGTATTGGTCTAAACCATTGGCAGTAATCTCGAACGATAAATTTATGATCGAACGAAAGGAAGCCAATATGAAACGGACAATCTTATCAACCGCGCTTGCGGGCTGCCTCTGCCTTGGTTCTGCAGCAGCAATGGCAGATTCCCACGGTAAAACAACTATGCAACTGGCGGAAGAAAAACAGTGTATGGCTTGTCACACCACCAGTGACGAAGTACCTCGGTCGCCGTCTTTCCAGAGCATCGCCCAGAAATATACAAAGAACGATGCAGACAAACTTGTTCAGGTCGTTCTGACAGGTGGCGAGGATCACTGGGGTTCAGCAAAGATGCCTGAAATGGACGCTCGTGCTGAAGTCAGTGAGAAGGAGGCAAGAAAGCTGGTGAACTGGATTCTGGATATGCGTTCAGAAACAGAGTGAACCTCCCGTAAACTCGTAACTTAATCAGGCCGGTGGCAATTGAATTGCCCCCGGCCTGTACTTCCACTCGGCAGGTTCGACTGAACATCAGAAATATTCAAATTCCAGATCCTGATAGACACGCCCTGCATTCTTACCAGCAAGCTCCTCGAAGGTATCCAGGTAGGACCACTGGGACTGGTCTATGTTATAGGCATCGTCCAGTCCACCCCCCTGCTCCAGAATTTCCTTAACGGCGTTCCGCAGGAACACCAGATAACCACGGGTTTCTTTGGTAACCACATCCATGGTGGTCGGCTTACCGTGCCCCGGGATCACAATCTCCGGGTCCAGCTTAGCTGTCATCTTGTCGAACGACTCGACCCATGAGCCAGTATCGGTATCCTCGAAAACAGCGAGCAAACGCTGGTGGAAACCAAGATCTCCGGTAATCAGCAATTTTTCCTCGGGCACCCAGAGTGCCAGGTCGCCCGGTGCATGCCCCGGACCGAAATAGTGCACCTCGATATTGACGTCCCCCATAGCCAGGTCGTATCGCTCCTCAAACCCGATATCGGGCACAGCAACGTAAGTACCTTCGGCTTTATCCTTGTTCCTGCGCTGCATGGACGCCAGCTTGGTGTCACCCTGATGTTCGAATTCCCGGATCGCCTCGTTCTGGGCGATGATCGGTACGCCCTGGTCCCGCCAGTAACTGTTGCCCAGCATGGAATGTCCCTGGGCGTTTTCATTCACCACGTACTTGACGTCTTTGTCGGTGATGCTGCGAATCGAATTGTGAAACGACTTCGCCAGCAGGTAGTTGTCACCGCCATTAAACACCACCACACCCTCCTCCGTGATGATGAAACTGAGATTGTTGTTATGACCGTGATTTTCGTAAGTGCCCGGAGCGGTCGCCCCTATTGCCGAGTAGACCCGATCCGATACCTTGGTGAGTTCCAGTCGGTCCGGAATGTCGCTGCTAGCAGCAACAAATCCCGGCAGTATCAGTAAAGCCAGAAACAGCCCACGAAAGCCCATTGTTATTCTCCTTCTTTCGAACACACTGGAACGAATGTCCAGGCTAATCCGGGGCTCTGAAAACCGCCTCGGATAATGCCGAGTCATCAGGCAGCCCAACGATCTTGCGTATTTCCCCATCCGGGTCTTTATAGAAGACCGATGGCGTGACTGCTATCGCCAGGCTCTCCATCAAGCGGTTGTTGCTCTGAATCTGCTTGCGCAGACCCTGCGGTACATTTTCATCGGACTCCAGCCAGTCTTTGGGAAATTGGCTGTCATGGAAATCAAGTCTGCCAAGTGGGTCCTCTGCACCCAGAACGCTGGCCGCCTTGGCCAGGCTGGAGGGCTGAATGATGCCGACCATGATATGGCGTAGCTCGATGCCCCGCTCCAGATAAGGCCGGGCCTTTTCGCGGAACGTCACACAGTAGCCGCAATTGGGGTCGAAGAAGACATAGACAATACGCTTGGCGTCACTGGGGCCTTCGGAGACCCAGGCCGCATCTGCGAGTTTTTGCCAGGCTCCGGCCAAATCCGGCTGGGGCAGCCAGTTTCTGATGTGTTCGGCGCTGAGATCCTGGCCGAAGCCGTCGACCATCCTGCCTACGACGAGGTGCTCGCCGTCCGGCAGGAGGTAAAGGGACACCGGTTGTCCATTCCTGCGGCCGACAAAGCCTTTTACACCCCCCGGAGCCTCAAAGCTGGCTTCCACCTTGAGACCTTCATCAACGAGTACCTGGACCGCATCCGGATACGCCGCTAAAGCTATGGACGGAAGCAGGAATAACGGGCATAGGGCTTTGATTGGTGCACGCAACATATTGATCACCATTCCTTTTCAATACAGGAGGATCAAAAAGACGCCATCTCGAGGTCCATTTCCACGGCGGCAACGCCTGCCAGAGCGCAGTTTTCATCAGTCTCGCCGGAAGGTGCGCCACTGACGCCAACACCACCGATGGTTTCACCGCTTGCCTGGATGGGCACTCCTCCGGCCGAGAGCAGTACCTTCTCGACCTTGCCGACAGAAAACGGGCCGGTAAAGCGGTCTTCCAGGGCCGAGGTCGGGCTGGTAAACGTCATGGCGGTGTAGGCCTTCCGGTAGCTGACTTCCAGGGACAAATCCATGGCAAGTACGTCCCGCAATACCACCTGGGGATGCCCGCCCCGGTCCACTACCGTGACCGAGACCTGCACGCCCTGCTCCCGGCAGGTGTCGATTGCCGTTTTCGCGATGGTCAGGGCGGTATCCATGGAGAGTTTCTTGATCTGGACCATCACCGGCTGGTCGCTGTCCTGCGCGGAGACAATACCGGTGACGGCAAGGGCTGAGACAAACATTAAGGATTTTGACAGCTTGGTCTTCATGGCACGCTTCCTTTTCAGGGCCAGACGATCATGGGCGAACGAGAACATAGCCTTTCTCGACCTCGTCCAGAATATGGGCAACCCCCACATCGACCGGGATGCTTTCAGGATGGAGAACCGGCCGATTCCCGGTGTCTCTCTCGATGGTATTAATGGTGTTCATGCACACGGTGAACCGGACGCCCTGGGCCATAAGGCTGGTGATTTTTTCCCGCCGGCTGTTGTCTGCATACATCAGGCGTACCCCCGGCCCGAACGTGGTTATCTCGATATCGATCGTGTCCGGGCCATAGTACTCAAGCAGGTTGGCAGCAACGCTGAGCACCTTGTTCTGCTTTTCAGGCTCACCATCACTCAGTTGAAGGAGCAGGAATTTCTCGGCAAATGGCTTGCTCTCGCTCATCGGCTCAGCATGAAGGGTGCCCGCCGCGACAAGGACCGCCAGGCCCAGCAGCACTGTTATGGATCCGCCAACGAAATGTCTGCTCATCACTTATCCTGCGTAGTCTTCAATCCCCGGATTGCCAGCGACATTCTTGAGGGTCGGTGTGTTGAACTTGTCGATCCTGACGGTCTTCTCCGACCTCAGGTAGTCAGCAACCACGTCCCAGATTGGCCGGCCGGGCGCCCGAGAATTTACGGTGGCCCAACCAGCGACCTTGTACGTTTTGCTGGCCTCTATCCGCTCGCCGTTATCCAGGCGCATATCCGAGATCCGGCCGTTCATGCTGGCTGTCGGATCACAGGTGTAATCCATGCCACCGACACGCACCATGTCACCGCCCTGCTGGTAGTAAGGATCCTTGTTGAACAGGTTGTCAGCCACGTCCTCCATGATCAGTTTCAGGTCGGCACCCGACATTTCCCGGACATAGGTTTCCGGATAGGTGATGGCCGTGGCGTTCATGACATCGTCCATGGTGATGGCGTCACCCGGCAGAACACTCGTCCCCCAACGAAATCCCGGTGACAGGGAAATCTGGGCATCAAGAACCTTTCTCTGGGCATCACAGATCACCTGGTCCATGGTGCCGTTGAAGTTGCCACGGCGATAAAGCAGGTCGTCAGCGATGGCGAGTTTTTCGCCCAGCTTGTCCATGTACGGCGCCCGTACATCCTGGATGAAGCTGGCCATGTCCGCATCGGGTGTGATCAGGTCGGAAAAGACCGGCAACAGCTTGTATTCATAGCCCCGGACACCGTTATTCCCGATATCCAGGTCCAGTACGGCAACATATTTACCGTTGGTACCGGCATTGCCTACCAGGGTGGTGCCGCCCGGATTTTTCACTTCCGTGGGCTGCGGCACGGCATCATGGGTGTGGCCGCCCAGGATGGCGTCGATGCCGGTTACACGGCTTGCCATTTTGAGGTCCACGTCCATGCCATTGTGGGAAAGGACCACGACCGCGTTTACCTTTTCGTTTTCACGAATCTCATTCACCAGCGCCTGCATCTCGCCTTCCCGGATTCCCATGCGCCAGTCAGGAATGAAATAGGACGGATTGGCAATCGGTGTATATGGGAACGCCTGGCCGATGATCGCAACGCGCTTTCCACCAAGCTCGCGGATGGTATAAGGCTTGAAGACCCTTCCGCTGGCTTCGTCGTAGGACTCAGCCCCCATGAACATGGCTTCATCGGACAGGAAAACGTTCTGGGCCAGGAATTCTCCCTTGAAGGCACTGAGATTCTTGCGAATCTGCTCTTCGGGATAGGTGAATTCCCAGTGTGCCGTCAGGATATCAATGCCAAGGCGATTACTGGCCTCTACCATATCTTCGCCGTTGGTCCAGTATGCGGTACCGGAGCCCTGCCAGAGATCGCCGCCGTCCAGCAGCAGCGAGTTACCGGCTCCAGCCTGCTCTCTCAGTTGATCAATAAGAGTCTTGAGATGGGCGAAACCGCCCAGCTTGCCGTACTCCTCGGCTGCCTCGGTGTAATCGAGATAGGTGAACGCGTGGGAGCGTCGGGTATCGGTTGGAATTCCGAAATGATCCAGGAAGTGACTTCCGACCAGGTGCGGCACCCTGCCCTTGCTGGGACCAATTCCCAGATTGACGTTGGGTTCACGGAAACGCACCGGTAACAGTTGGGCGTGAATATCGGTCAGATGAAGCAGTCGAACATTGCCGAATTTCGGTGCGTCGTACAGTCCCTCGCCGCCTTTGGCCAAAGCAAGTTTCGGAACGAGCCCGGCAACAGCGGCCGCTTGCATTGCCATCAGGAAGTCTCTGCGGGAAATTGTCACTGCACTCTCCTTTGTTGTCGTTATCGGAGCTAGCCGGCTGCCCCGGTTCCGTGCCGGAAACAAAGCCGGTCTTGTCAGGCCTACAGGGTCAGTTACCTATGGCGGCGCTGCGCCAGACCTCCTGTTGCTTTTTGCGCTGTGCGACGGACTCTTCGGCAAGCTTCAAGGCCTCGTTGGCCATGGCTTTAGCTTGCTCATGCTCGCCGTTGTCGGCGGCGGACTTTGCTGCCTTCAGCCGGTCCGAAGTGACAGTCCACTGGAAAGTACCGGCGTCCCGATGAGTGCTTTGGGCCCTGGAATAGACCTCATCGAAGTCTTCTTCGGGGCCGGCCTGGGCGGCCATCGGCACAGACAACGCAAGCGGGATGCCAATTGTCAGTAAAAGCCTGTTCATTGCGATTCTCCCTTTACATTGCTGACTAAGGCCGGGTTGCCGGTCCGACCACGGGCAGACCATTGCTCATGTAGGTCAGGAAATACTCGAGATTGCGGTATTCCTCGCTTTGTGCCGGCAACGGCTCCGCGCGTACGTTGTTGTTACATCCGGCGAAACGGCGATGCAGCGTACCAAGCTCGCCCCACTTGGACCGGTGTACCGGAAAGTTTGCCGGTTGCCCCACGGTCGGCGACAGCAGGTCTGCCCTGATCCATTTTCCCGGATTCTGGACATGGCAGCTGGCGCAGGAGAAGTTCAGCTGGCCACGGCGGCTGTAATAGAATTCCTTGCCGTCCTGGTAGGCAGCCATCGCATCGGGGTCATCCGGAACCTTGATATTGATGGGTTTGCCCTGGGAGGTGGACGCCATGTAAGCGGAAATCGATGCGATCGCCCCTTTCTTCCATCCCAGGGGTTTCTCGCCATTGGCTTCGCGGCAGCGATTGATGGCGAGCTCAAGGGTGATGACTTCATTCTTCCCGGAGTCGAAGTACGGATAGTTCTGACGAATTCCGATGCCACCATTATCAAAACAGCTGGCGTAGGTCTTGCCATTGGCAAATGGCGTCTCGAACATCTCCTGACCTTCAGCAACGGCAAACTCATAGGGCGGAAAATCCTGCATGGATTCCCACTGGCTGCGGCGGTCTTCGTCCAGTGCGTACTGGCCATTGACGAATTCTTCGATCGCGACGTCCGGGAACATCTGCTTGAAGTATTCAACGGTTTCTTTCCGGTCTTCCTCCGGCGTCGAGCCCGCCAGTGCCTGTGGCACTACCAGCGCCGCCCCGAGAGCGACCAGAATGATTTTCGCTTTAAGCATGTCCAATCCTCCTGTTCGGCGATTCAGGGCGTACCTGTGCGCCGACAATCTTCAGCCGATCGTTGCGGTGGTGGAATCGCTTTCGCCCTCGTTATCGACCCAGCTGATGGTGACCTCGTCGCCCTTTTTTCCGCCCTTGAATCGAAACTCCAGGAACGGATCCTTGGACACTGCCGGCCCCCAGTTGGCAACAAATACATTTTTGCCTTTATGGGAAATGGTCAGAACCTTGATGAAGTGGGCCGGAATGACATTACCTTCCGAATCCTTAACAAACCCTGAATCCATCGGGTGTCGAACCAGGGCTTTCAGTGATGTGACACCACTACTTTCTACTGCACGAACTCTGATACTGGACGCCATTGTTGTTCTCCTGTCCGGTTAGCTGTCAGCCGCCGCAGCCGCCAACGGTCACTTTCACGTTCTGGGAGGCCTTGTAAGCCTTGCCGTCAGAAATCACCACGGCCACCACATCCGTCGTCTCCGCCATCTTCAGGCGATTCGACACGAACGGCAGTGCACCCTCCTGAATATCGAAATAGGCTGCCAGGGCGTTGGGGTTCTTCGCTACCAGCAACGCCATGCCGGTCACGTTCGGAAGTGTGGTTTCGACAGTCACCGGCACCACCGCGCCGTTCTGCGCAATGGTCGGTAAATCCAGGGTGATCTGATCGGATTCACTCGCTTCCATGCCGTACAGTTCAGCAATGGTTTCATCCACCCCCGGCGTACTGAACGCCTTCTCCGGCCAGCCGGACGCATCGGGGGCGGCAGCCGCCTCGACTCTCAATGGCACGATGCCGGAACCCAGCGCAAAGCCGGCAACCCCTATGCCCAGCATCCCCTTCAAAAAGCCTCTTCGCCTTTGGTCAGTCACGGTAACTCCTCCTCAGCATTTAGAGCGTGTACAGGTAATCAATGATCCGGTTTATTTCTTGTTTACTCAGGATCATGTGTCGTCCGAATGGCGGCATTACCGTCATCGGGTTGAACTGGGTTTCGTCCCAGACGCGTTTGAACAGCAGTTCCCGGTCAGGAAAGCGGGATTTCATGTCTGCCAGCTCCGGGCCTATGTTGCCGGTCAACTTGCCGTCATCCATCTGGTGACAGGCCAGGCAGTTACCATCGGTCCGGCTGAAAGCAAGTTCCTTCCCCCGGTTAATGTCAGCCTGGGTCGGTTCGGCAAACACCGGTGCAGTGGTACTCAGTGCGAGTGTGGTCAAGCACGCGGAAATTAACGCTTTTCGCATCACGCCTTCCTCCTGGTCAGCCATTATTCTATGAGCCCCTCGTCGAGGGGGCCGGTGGTGCTTGGTGTGAGGTTCTTGCCTTCCGCCGAGTCGGACACCGCCACCTCGTCTTTGCAATCCTTCATGCAGCGCTCGTTGTTCACGACCGGCCGCGGATCATCCCAGATAAAGCCATCGCGATTGGGCATCTCTACCTTCGGGAGCGTCTCTTTATTGGCAACAAAGTCCCCGTCCACGATGTAATTGAGATTCAGGACATAGGCGGTCAGCGCATAAACCTGGTCATCTGACATCGATTGGGGGGCAAAGAACGGCATCGCTCTGTGGATGTAGTCCCAGAGCGTCGAGGCGTACGGCCAGTAACTTCCCACCGTCTTTTCCGGACGGTCTTCGGCGAGGCTGCCGTCGCCGCCTGCAAGCTTGGGATAGCGCCCCATGCCTTCTCCGAAGGCACCATGACAAGAGGCACAATGGGTTTCGTAAACGGCCATGCCTTCATCGACGGTACCGCTGCCCTCGGGCAGTCCGGTGCCATCAGGGCGGATATCGATGTCCCAGGCGGCGATCTGTTCATCGGTTGGGGATTCCCCGTACCCGTAGTACCCGGCCTGCTCTGCAGAACCGGCAACGGGCGTTGCAGCCAGAAGGATGCCGAAACAGGTACTGGCAAGCAGGCGTGGTGTTTTATGAAAGCTGAACATTGACCACACCCCCGTCGCCGTTGACTTTCCAGGTCTGGATCGAATTCTTGTGATAGATCGAGTTGGTGCCGCGAGCCTGCCTGAGCTGGCCCAGTGTCGGTTGCACATACCCGGTTTCATCAATGACCCGGGATTGCAGCAGTGCCGGATTGCCATCCCACTTCCACTCAAGCGAAAACCGGGTCAGCGATTTGGACATAACCGGCTCCCGCAATTGGGCTTGCTGCCAGTTCTGGCCACCATCAACCGAAACATCCACAGCTTTCACCTTGCCGCGGCCGCTCCATGCCAGCCCTTCAATCTGGTGAATGCCCTTGCCACGCAGGGGCATTTCGGGGCACGGCGAGGTGATGACCGACTTGGCTTCCATTACCCAGGTAAAGCCATGGGCCGTGCCATCAGGCATCAGATCCGTATACTTGGACGTTTCCTCGCGCTGCATCCAGGGCTTGTCGCCCACTTCCAGCCGGCGCAGCCATTTCACATGGGTATTACCTTCCCAGCCCGGGACCACCAGACGGATCGGGTAGCCCTGCTCGCGGCGCAGGGCCTCACCGTTCTGGGCATAAGCCACGATGACATCATCCAGGGCTTTCTCGAGTGGAATACTCCGGGTCATGGCGGCTCCGTCTGCGCCCTCTGCCAGCACCCACTTGCCTTCCGTTTTGATGCCGACGTCCTGCAGCAGTGTGGACAGCCGAACACCGGTCCATTCGGCACAGCTCACCATGCCGTGGAGGAACTGGAGGGAGTTGAGCTGGGCGCCACGCCATTCCATGCCGCCGTTGGCCGGACACTCGATAAAGTTGATCTGGGAAACACTGGGGAACCGTTGCAGATCGTCCATGGAGAGAATGATCGGTCGTTCCACCAGGCCATGAATCATCAATCGGTGTTGCTGAGGATCGATTTCCGGTCGGCCGGCATGATGGCGCTCGAAGAAAAGACCATTCGGAGTGATGATGCCTTTCAGGTGCTGGAGTGGGGAAAAACTGATTGACGAGACTTTGTCGGCGGTCAGCCAGGGTACGTTCCGGCGGATGACCTCCTTTTCGAACGGAGACGGCACACCATACGGATCGGCAACCACACCTGGCCCGAGAGTTCGGGTCCAGGATGGAATCTCTGGCGGATACTGCGTCGCTGCCAGGGCCTTCGGAGCGATGCCTGCAAGGGCACCTCCAACCATGGCACCACCGGCAGTAAACAGGCCATTCCTGAGAAAGCGTCTGCGTTCTGCTGAGGGTAAGCGTTCTGACTCTTCCAGGGCTAGTCTGGATACATCCCGGTCGAGTCGGCGGAGTTTGCCGAACATATTATTTTCTCCTCCTTCGATACCCTCTGGGGGCAGTCGGCCGACACTTCAGTATGGAACTGACGAACGGTCTTGTTGTTTCTGTTATAAGGATATAACTTTTGTTATAGACCCCTCGCGATCAGGTTACAAGTGGTTTTTGAATACGGATTCATTAGACCTTCGTGGGTATAACCGGCTTTTGGATACTGTTATTACAGCGTGAAACATGGCCAATACAGGCACTTATAGGTCGCAAAAAATTGAAGGAGAATCCGAAATGTATGCTGCAAAAAGAATTAAAATATTTGTCAGTTCCGCCGGTACGGCTGCCGCAATGCTGATCGGTTCAGGAACGCTGGCTGCCGAATCCACGCCGGAATATCCGCCACTCACGATTCCATTTGAGGCAGAGCCCGTGAGCGTGGACAACGTTTTCTATTTTTCAGGCCATCCCGGGGTGCCGGGAGAGCAGAACGAAGGTTTTACGGCCAATGCCGGATTCGTAATCACCGAAAAGGGCGTGGTGGTGTTCGATGCCCTGGGAACGCCAAGCCTTGGTGCAGCAATAGTCGATAAAATACGCGAAATTACGGAATTACCCATTACTCATGTGGTGATCAGCCATTATCATGCGGATCACGTGTACGGGCTCCAGGCGTTCAGGGAACTGACGGAAGCAGAGGTCATCGCTCAGGAAGCATCCAGTGTTTATGTCAACAGCCCGGATGCCGGCCAGCGCCTCGAACAACGTCGGCAGGCGCTCTCTCCCTGGGTAGACGATAGCACCAGGTTAGTTGCCCCCGATGTCACTTTTAAGGAGGAAACGGTGCTGGAATCCGGTAGTTACCGGTTCCGTGCCGTGCATGCAGGGCCCGCCCACTCTCCGGATGACAGCCTGATGATGGTTGAGCCTGCCGGTGTTCTTTTTTCCGGTGATATTATCCAGAATGACCGGGTTCCATACCTAGCCAGCTCCGAGGTGGACACCGGTAACTGGATGAACGCCATTGATAAGGTCAGGGAACTGAATCCCCGAATCCTGATACCCGGCCACGGCAAGGCATCCGAAGACGCCATGGAGGCTCTCAACTTCACCTATGACTATCTGGCGTATGTCCGGGGCCGCATGGGGGCTGCAGTCGAGGAGTGGATCGAATTCGAGGATGCCTATGAGCGGACGGACTGGACCCGCTATGAGAACCTGCCGGCATTCGATGCGTCCAACAAGGCCAACGCCTATCGCGTTTATCTTGAAATGGAAAAAGCCGCACTGGGAGGCGGCTAGATCAGGGGTAATGGCAGTAATCTCATGCCCGGGTGAATTTGTTCACTGAACTGATTTCCTCGCCGTTCCATATAAATTCATAGTGCGCACTCTGGATGACGCTGCGAACGTGTCTGGGCGTGAACAGTCCCCAGCAGGTTGCACCGGGCTTCCTGACTGAGTGATATTGCAGCCCTTCGGAACCTGCCTGGTAAAGTTTGCGCCCGAAACTCCGTGAAGCAGTGTAACTGTTGGCGTCGTAGATAGGATCTTCAAAGGAGATCGTCGTGGCATCGTGGAGCTCCGTCTGCGCTACCTTGCATTTCAGCCCCCGGAAAACCAGTCGGTCGTAGTCCAGGCCATGAACGCCCTGCCAGTAGCGCGACTGGTGATAGGCAACTTCGGCAATGGCGGTATCAATGCTGTCACCCATGTACAAAACTCCGTACTGGCCATCACTGAAGCGGCTACCTTCTGGGTTGACATGGGTAAACGGGCCGGTGGCGTAAGAGCACCCGGGGATCCCGAAAGGTATGTCTTCTTTTCGCACCAGGTTGAGGTTTCCCAGCTCTGTCTGTAAACGGGGATTGGTCATCGCCTGGAGTTCATACAGGGCCTCGAATTCGTCCTCATCGGCCACATCGTCAAACAGGCTGATGGGTGGGAATTTGGAGTTGATCAGGCGATACCCGGTCACAGCGTCCAGTCTGATGAGGGGCGGCGACTCCTGGCTCACCAGAGGCCTCCGCGCAGAACGTCGATACGTTTGAAGGTTTCATAGAGCGCTGAGAACTGGCCGGTGCTGATAACCTCCAGCGGGCTTTTGCCATTGAAATACGGATTATCATTTTTCAGGCCCATAAAGCCGTAAACGTTCTTCGGATTCTCGAAGATCATCCGCAGAGACCCGTGAATGTTCACCAGGTAGCTCAGACGCTCGATCTGGTCGTGGGTCAGGTTGGCCTGCGCTGGGTTCTTACGGTACTTGTAGTATGCCGGTCGTGATATCTGCAGAATTTTCTGAACCTGCTCCGGCGTGCAGCCCCAGCGATCCAGAATCGTGAACACGGTTTTCAGGCCAACGCCGGGGGCTCTGCTTTTCTCAACGGGTTCGAGCTTCTGTGCATTTGTCATAGTTGATACCACCCAATTACGTTTCTTCAGCCTGTTCAGGATGGTATCAGTGTATACTAATAGTGCCAATATGACTACATGGAGACTGCAAAGGCCGGCTCAGTCTACGTGTTTGTCGGCCAGTTCAGCCAGCGTCTTGTGTTCACACTCTTTTTCCGCGAGGAAAGCATCTGACGAATCGATCAGGATATTGTCATCACTCATGAATCGACGCCCCAAAAGTGCAGGATAGGAAAACTTGCCGCGGTCTGTAAGCGAAAACTCGGTGCTGTGCGTTGTGCCGGCAATGCAGAACTCCATATTGACCACGTAACGGCGCTGGGATGGCGCGCCCTTGCGTTTGATTTTCACGGTACGTTCTACAGGCAGGCTGAATTCAAGAATAACCTCCTCCAGATTGGCTCCGTCCGCATCTTCCTGATCCTGATGATCAGCCAGCGGCAACTGGAAACTCACCCATTCTTCATTGTCTTTTTCGAAGGGTTCTACATTAATGGCATGCAGGGATGACGTTTTTGCTCCAGTGTCCAGGCGAGCTTTCAGGCGTAGGCCGGTTTCTTCCAGTACCACCCACTCTACAAACCCGAGTCGTTCAGGGACGCTGCTTTCTTCATTATGAGCATCAGCCAGGAGTGTTGCAGGGCTCAGGAGCAGCGCTGCGGCGATAAACGTCACGGACTTTGCCAGCATTATGGGTCCTCTTTGGCGAAGTGTCTTAGTTCGGGAAAAAATCGCAAAAAACGGCGCTCCAATTCTTCGTCGTGTTCCTCGATTTCTTCAATAATTCCGCTGAACGCGTTTCTGAACCGGATACGACCGGCCACGCGGTCCAGAGCGTATCCGATATTTTCAAGATCCCTATAAGAGTGGAACCAGTCGTGACGCACAATCTGCCGTGTCACCCGTTGCATGGGTTCCGGCATCAATGAGGAATTGGCATCAAGCTCCCGGTATACCTGGTCAATAAAGGTATCAGATTCCACATGGCTGAAGAGTTTCCAGTTTCTTAACAGATAGTGATCGTAAAGAATATCCAGTGCGACACCGGCAAAACGGCGCCGTTGCGTGGAGAAAAGCCGTTTGCTGGCGAGGACTTCCGGGTGGCCATCGGTGAAAGCGTCCACCGCACGGTGATGGTACAGCCCTTCCCTGACCTCGGCCGGCAGCTCCGTGGCAACGACGCCCCGGGCAAAATCTCCGAGCAGGCTTCCAACACGAGCCTGGGGGCTGTCAGGGGCGAGAAAAAGATGGGCGAGATGATTCAAATGGGCTCCTGGAATTCTGGCTGCAAACAGGCAGCTGCCGCCAGAAAACCAGGCCGGGAATTAACCGAATCAGAAGCTGAAGGTTACCCCGAGACCAAGGCCGTCAACGGTAGCGCCATCTTTGTCATAGTAACGCATGTATTCCAGGTTGCCAGCCACTTCCGGGGTGATGTCGACATTGACACCGGCACCGTACGAGAAGTCGGTTTCGTCTTCGGTTGTTGTTCCCAAAACTGACTGTGCTTCCAGTTCAACACGGGTGAAGCCGAATACCAGATAGGGTGTCGCCGGGGATTCGTTCGCCAGGTTAAGAGTAGCGTAACCCCCGAAAAAGTTGTCCAGTGAGTAATCAACGCCACTATGGCGATCGTCATCAACACCGAAGCCGGCACGGGCTTCCAGGCCGAAGAATGGCGATACCAGTCCTCCTACCTTGGCAGAAAGCGCGCCAACGTCCAGTTCGTCACGGCCGTTTTCAATGTCGATAAAGCTGTAGTTCAGGCCGGCATACAGGCTGCCACCACCGGACTTGTACATGTCAGCGGTCGCAGTCTGGGAAACGGCCAGCGCCGAAACCGAGGCAAGGCCCAACATCAGTGCAATTGGCTTCTTCATGCTCAATACTCCTTTTGGGTTGTATAACCACACTCACTAACGAAAGTTGCACCAGCCAGACGCCAAACACCAGCCGGAGGGTCCCGATTTACGCGGAATTTACAGTGATTTAATTAACCGGTAAGGCCCTGACACTTCGGGGGTTCTGCCTTGCGAAAGCGCTATGCCGCCTGTATTCTGTCGCGATCTCTTTGTTCAGCCGGCTTGAGCATCCTTTGAGAAACCTGAACCCCGTAATCTTCATCATCAGCGTCATGTTTATACTTCTGAGTATTTTCATGGTGTTGCCCGTGCTTCTTCTGGCAAATTCTGAAGCGCCGAATGCGATGGCGTTTGCGGAATCTGCTTCTATCTGTTTCGGGGTCGGCCTGCTGGGGATACTGACGACTTACCGTCAGGCGCGGGATCTCAAGCCCCGCTACATGTTTGTGCTCACCGTTTCCAGCTGGTTCATCATCGCCCTGCTCTCGTCTATTCCTTTCTATCTCAGTGACCTGGGGCTGACACCAGCCGAGGCGGTATTTGAAGGCACCTCCGGCATAACGACCACTGGCGCAACCGTGCTCACCGGCCTCGACACCATGGACCAGGATCTCCTGCTGTGGCGTTCGATACTGCAGTGGATTGGTGGTATCGGAATTATCGGCATGTTCGTTGCCGTGATGCCGTTCTTGCGCGTAGGGGGCATGCGGTTGTTCGCAACAGAGTCGTCCGAATGGACAGACAAGGCTCTGCCTCGAATGAAAACACTCAGTCGCGGCCTGCTTTTTGTCTACGTCGGGTTTACGGTGATTGCCGTAACCACATACTCGTTCTCCGGAATGAGCCTTTTTGACGCCTTCAACCATGGCCTGACCAGCATAGCCACCGGGGGGTTCTCCACCTCGGATTTGTCCATGGGCAAGTTTGATTCAAACCTGATCCTGCTGCAGGCAACGCTGTTCATGATGATTGGCAGCCTGCCTTTTTTCCTGTTTGTACGCGAGTTGCACGGCCAGCATGGGGTGCTTTTTCGTGACCAACAGGTACGCCTGTTTCTGACCATTTTGCTGGTTATTCCTGCACTGCTAACCGTTTATCGCTGGTATGTGTCCCCTGCGGAATTTGATCTGATAAACGGCTACGTATCTACCCTGTTCAATGTGACTTCGGTGGTCACAACAACCGGCTATGCTTCCGAGGATTACTCCGCCTGGGGCCCCCTGGCTTTCGTTCTGTTCTTCTTCCTTATGTTTGTGGGCGGGTGTTCCGGATCTACGGCCGGCGGGATGAAGATTTTCCGGTTTCAGCTTTCGCTCATCGTATTGCGGGAACAGCTGATGCGGCTGCTGCACCCCAGGGCCGTATTCACCCGGAACTATAACGGCCGCGCAGTGAGTGATGAAATCATCTCCTCAATGATCGCTTACACATTCATTTTTTTGCTGTGCCTGCTCATTATTACGATCTCTCTGGCAGCGCTGCAGCTCGACTTCATCACCAGCCTGTCAGGAGCTCTGACGGTTCTCACTAACGTGGGGCCCGCCCTCGGTGGCACCATTGGCCCGGCCGGCACGTTCGCGCCACTGCCCGAAACTGCCAAATGGATTCTGTCTGTGGGTATGTTGATGGGGCGTCTGGAGATTCTCAGTGTGGTGATTGTGCTTTCACCGGCGTTCTGGCGCAGCTGATACTTATTTCAGCCACAGTACGGCGGAATTTTCCAGCGGCAGATTCAGGCGCTCATCCCTGACCCGCAGGCGCGGAGTGTAGTGCCCGTCAGGGCGTGACGGTACCCTGCACTCATACAGGTAACTGTGGGCTGATCCGGCGAGAGGGTGCTTCATGGCCATTTCGGTGACCATTCCCGGCCCATATGTGGAAGCCTCCGCCACTAGTTCCACGGTAACACGCTGCTCATCAACACCATCCAGATAGACTTCTACGGTGTAGGTCTGGCCGCCCTCCGACTCACTGGCATTGATGGCGCTGAACCTCAGTCTTGGCCAATGCCTGAGGATTTCCCGGTACTCGGACACGATGGCTGCCGCTGTTTCCGGGGTACGCTGCTTCCCCTGCTCCATCATCGGCAAATAGAACCCTTCAACATACTCGCGCACCATCCGGTTGGCCGAATAAGTCGCGGTCAGCTGGTCCATGCTGGCCCGGATTCGCTGCAACCATTGTCGGGGGATGCCCTCGTTGTCGACACCGTAGAAAGCGGGGATAACCTCAAGCTCCAGCAGATCAAAGAGTTCGTCGGCATCTGACAGATCGTGTTCGCCTGAGTTGCCAAGCTCCTCGAAGGTGGCTCCGGGGCGGATGGCCCAGCCAACATCGCTATTCCATGCCTCGGCCCACCAGCCATCGTACTGGGAAAGATTCAGCCCGCCGTTGACTAGCACCTTCATACCACTGGTGCCACAAGCCTCCCAGGGATGCCGCGGGCAGTTCAGCCATACGTCCACGCCCTGTATCAGTTGGCTGGCAACGCCAAGATCGTAGTCTTCGATAAAAACCACCTTGCCTTCCACATCCGGGCGGCGGGAAAACGCCTTCCATTGTCGGATCATGTCCTTGCCACGGTGGTCATAGGGGTGGGCCTTGCCTGCCAGCACAATCTGCAAGGGTCTGTCCCGGCTGGCCAGCAATCCCAGGAGCCTTTGCTGGTCTTTGAGCAGCAGGTCTGGCCGCTTGTATTCGGTGAATCGTCTGGCAAACCCCAGGGTCAGGGTTTCATTATCCAGTAACAGTCCGCAGGCCGATGCGTGATTATTGCCAGGGTTCTGCTCGCAATGCTGGCCCGCCAGACGACGTCGCAGGTAACGAACCAGACGGCTCCGCTGTAGGCGCCGCATTTGCCAAAGCTCCTCGTCCGACACGTCATTCATCGGGCATGAAAGCTGTAACGGGCGCCGCCACCGGTCTTTGCCGCACGCTCGTGTCCAGAGCGCATCGGCTTCCGGAGAATCCCAACTGGGCGTGTGGACACCGTTGGTGACGAATTCTGCCGGAATATCCTCGGCCGGCCACCGGGGAAAAAGCGATTGGAGGATGTTCTGAGAGACTTTCTGATGGATTCGGCTGACGCCGTTGACTCGCCCGCTCATGCTCAACGCCAGAAACGCCATATTCAGGCTGTGATCGCTGTTTTCAGTCCCGGGTGCTGCACTTGAAGTGCCAAGCTTTACCAGTTCTTCAACGGTGAGATCTCTGGTTTCGAGCCAGGGGCCCAGGTAAAGCCGAAGGAGAGATGCGGAAAAGTGGTCGAATCCAGAGGCCACTGAGGTGTGGGTAGTGAACAGATTGGTCGCCCTGGTGGCCGTGCGGGCGGTCTGAAAATCCGTGTTCTGCTGCTCCTGCCAGCTGAAGGCACGCTCAATCAGCGCCAGAGCGCAGTGGCCTTCGTTGAGATGACAAAGCGCAGGCTGAATATCCAGTTGCCTGAGCAGGCGCCACCCGCCGATCCCGAGTACCATCTCCTGCTGCAGGCGCTTTTCCGGATCACCGGTATAGAGCTCGCTGGTAATCCCCCGGTCCCCGGGTTCGTTTCGCGGGTCGTTACTGTCAAGCAGCAGCAACTGGCACCGGCCCACTTGCGCCTTCCAGGCCCGCAGCCGCACAGGTCTGCCCGGAAAGGGAACAACCACCCTCACCCACTGGCCGTCTTCGTCCCTCAGCGGCGAAACAGGAAGCATGGTGGGATCGTTGTACGGATAGAACTCCAGCTGCTCGCCATCGGTGCTGATGGCCTGGCGGAAATACCCCTGCTGATACAGCAATCCAACAGCGGTCACGGGTATGCCGAGATCACTGGCCGCTTTGAGATAGTCGCCGGCGAGAACGCCAAGCCCGCCACTATAAAGTGGAAGGGACTCACAGAGCCCGTATTCCATGCAGAAATAGGCAATCCCCTGATCGAGATCACCGGGGCAGTCGTCGGAATACCAGGTATTGGCGTGTACGAATTCGTGGTGGGCGTTAATCTGCTCTTCGTAGCGGTTCTGGAACGCCGGGTCCTCGGCCAACTCCTGCAGCCTGTCATCGGAAACACTGTTCAGTACCAGCCAGGCGTTGCGGGTGGCTTCCCAGGTTTCTTCGTCCAGAGCACACCACAGCTCGTCACTGCCGTGGTGCCAGGTCCACCGGAGATCCAGGGCGAGCGCAAACAGCCCGCTCAGGGATTCCGGCAAAGATCGCGGCGAGTAGGCTGCCAGAGGCATAAATGAGGCCCAATCAGGTCTGAGAGACTATCTTATCTTTCAGTCTGTCCATGGACCTCTTCTCCTTGATGTGTCAGTAGGCTTGCTGACGAACGGGAAAGTAGTTCACCGGCCTATGGTGTTTGTTCAACCATTGAATGAGTGACGATACGGTGAAGCTGTCGTTTTCAACCCCCTCGAAATCGACACCGATGCCCTTGTCTGACTTGCGGACAACATGGGCCGTAAGCCGGCGAAACTGCTTTTCATGTTTGTCCGGAAAGCGGAATTCGAGCTCCAGAGTCTGGTTCAATTGAACGTCGGTGTAGTCTGTGGCAATGAAAAGCCCTCGTCTTGACGCATCCCGGATTTGACCGGTCGCCACGGGCATTCCACGTTTGTAAACCAGCAGGCCTAGCTTTCCATGTATGCGTTTACTGAGTCTGTGTTCCATGTTCCCCCCCGAGTGACTCATAAAGAACGCTGATTGTTGAAACTGCCTGTTACTTATAGCGGAGTATTGCTTACACCTATTTGATGTTGGTCAAAAAACGACCAGACTTCACGGCAAGCGGCGATGCCGCTGCACCAATTCACCAATTCTGTTTGACAGGCCCTGGCTGCAAAGTTTCCACTCCAGCTGCCATATCCAGTTGTTTACTACGGTTCCCGGTGTGTTGAATCTGGCCTCTGTTCCCAGCCCCAGAAAATCCTGCATGGGAACAATAGCCAGCGAGCAGACGGACCGGAAAGCGGCTTCTATCACCGGCCAGGGCATGTCGTCGCCCGAGACGCTCAGGTACGCATTAACGTAGCGCCGCGTGTGATCATCAAGGCTCTGGTACCAGCCAAGCGTGGTGTCATTATCGTGGGTTCCTGTGTAAACAAGATCCCGTGGGTGGTGATTGTGCAACAGGTGCGGGTTATCTGCGCTGCCGTCAAAGCCAAATTGCATGACCGTCATCCCCGGCAACTGGAACCGTTTACGCAGCTGTTCCACATCATCGCTGATAATGCCCAGGTTCTCGGCAACCAACGGCAAATCCGGAAAACGGTTGAAACAGGCTTGAAGGAAGTGTTCGGCCGGCCCGGGCACCCAGTATCCGAACCGCGGTTCCGGTGTCTTTGCCGGGATCTCCCAGTAGGCCTGTAGTCCACGGAAGTGATCGATGCGAATCAGATCGAACAGCTGGCGCTGGCTTTCAAGCCGCTGTAACCACCACCGGTAGCCTTCCAGGGCCATGGCTTCCCAGTTATAAAGTGGATTTCCCCAGTGCTGACCTTCGGGAGAGAAATAATCCGGGGGAACCCCGGCGATCACCGTGGGCTCGCCTCGGTCATCAAGCTTGAACAGGCGCCGGTTGGCCCAGACGTCGGCACTGTCGTGGGCCACGAAAATGGGGATGTCGCCAAACAGCAATACGCCTCTTCGTCGGGCATAGCCCCGCAGGGACTGCCATTGGTGGTGGAACAGAAACTGCTCGAAGCGGAGCCTGGCAAGCCGGGACTGGCTTTGGTCAATAAAGTCCTGCAGCGCGCCGACATCACGGTCTCTCAGGGGTTCCGGCCACTGAAGCCAGCTCTGAGACGACTGGACTTCGCGAATGCCACAAAAAAGGCAGAAATCGTCCAGCCAGTAACCATTGGTTTCGCGGAAACGTTGGTAGCCAGCCAGGTCAAACCCGTTGACCCCCTTCCCTTCATTGTTAAAGAAACGTTGTGCTGCCAGGACAAACAGCTGGTGCCGGGTAAGGGTAGCTGGCAGCACCAGTTCCTCCTCAGTCAGCAGGCCATCGTCCACAAGTTCAGACAGGTCAATAAAGTGCGGATTGCCAGCGTGGGCACTGAGGGACTGGTAGGGAGAGAGATCCGGGTGCGTTGGCCCGATAGGCAGTGTTTGCCAGATGCTCAGGCCGCTGTCCGCGAGAAAATCGACAAAGGTGCGGGCGCTTGCACCGAGCACGCCCCAGGCACCTGGCAGACAGGTCGGGTGTAACAAAACGCCGGCCCGGCGGGTACTGAATAGATCCTCGGTGCTGCTGGAAGTCATGCCGGTTTATCCGCTTCGTGCCCGGGCCGCATGGCCCCGCCGCGCGCCGGTTCTCCGCTGCCCTGGCTCAGCTGCTGGAATACGGACGGCGGTGCCGGAAAACCAATCATCTCGTAAAGGTTGACCAGATGCCGGCGGTACAGGTGCTCGAAATCGCTGACAATCTGGGCCGGGTTATAATCCCCGAACCACCAGAACCAGTCTGAGCCCTCGCAGATGGCCAGCTGTTTTCTCGCGGACTCTTTCTGCTCTGCATTGAGGCCACCGCTATCCATCACCCGGTCGTAATGGATCTTGGCCTCACAGAGCAGGTCCCAGGCGCGGTTTTTATCCGGGTCTCCAATCCAGGTGGAGAAGGTGCCGTAAATCCAGCTTCCGGCCACCAGGTGAGGCAAGCGGATCGGTTCGGATACCGTGTGCCCGATCAGATCGCTGTAGGTGGTCAGTTTCAGCTGCGGGTGGTGCGCAAGTACCCGGTACAACTCATTCAGAAAATGAAAGCCGTTCTCCGGGTAGTATTCCCAGGCGTTTTCGCCATCCATAATGACGGAGATAACCGGGCTGGAGTGGCCCCTGGCCTGCCGGGTGATGTTCTCCATGTGATGCACCAGGTCGCCAACCGCATCCTCGGCATGCCAGTCCGCGTAGTTAAAGCCGATCAGGTCAGACAGACCATCGTCCCGAAAGAACACCGTCACCGGGGATTCACCGAAGGCGTATGGCTGATGGATGCCCGTATCTGGCAGCTCGGGGTTCTGTTCCCTGGCCAGATTGAGGCTATTGTGGACCACGGAATCACCGCTGGCGGTCCAGCGGAAGTTGTATTCACCAAGCAGATCCAGGGTGGCTTGACTCAAGCCTCCTTCGGAAGCCCAGCAACCGTCGGGTTCAATGCCGAAAAATCGCTGGAAAACCGCTTTTGCCTGTTGCAGCTGCCAGCCAGTGCGTTCGCTTCCGCCAGGGTAATCTTTGTGAACGGGTAAGATGATCTCCGGCATTGCTTCCCGGGCCGATTCCAGTTCCAGCAGCAACGGCAGCATCGCGTGTGTATAGGGGCTCATGGAGAGCTCTACCTGTCCTTTTTCGGCCAGGCGGCGGTATCTTGGCCCAATGCCGGACAATACATCGAAAATCACATCCAGCAGGGCCCTGCGGTCGTCCATGGTGAAGTTATAGCCTTTCTCCTGAAGGCTCTGAATGCAATGGTTGTCACGGCGGATGGTTTCACCCATCCAGCCCAGGTGATACCAGACCAGCAGGTCCGACAGGAACCGGCCGGAGATGTACCTCTGCAATTCCGGTTTTTCCCGGTAGACATCGGCCAGCTCTGCCAGTTGCGTGAAAGCCGGGTAGCGCCCGATAATCCGGTCGGCATTGGCGCGCAGGCATTTCTCCATCAGTCCCAGAAAGGCGGGCGTACCTGGCTGCGGCAGTTCCTCTGCGACCAGAGCGGCCAACAGTGGGTCACCGATGCCCCCCGCACCATGGCGCCATCGCTCAATCTGAATCAGGTAGGTTTCGATCTGCTCAAGCAGGATCGGCGCAAAGTTGACCACTGCCCTTGCCTCAGGCTCATGTTCCAGGTGCGCAGCCATGTCGCTGTAATCCTTGATGGTGTGCAGGTACACCCAGGGAAACAGAAACTGACCTGTATGCATGTCCTGATAGGATGGCTGGTGCATGTGCCAGCACAGCACGACCGGAGTTCGGGTATCAGAGGCCATGGGGGTAATCCTGCCCGAGCATCTCGGGCGTGATCAGCACAATACCTTTTGGAGAAACGTGAAACCGCTTTCGGTCTTCTGCTTCATCGAAACCGATGCGTGTACCTTCCGGAATGCGGCAGCCACGATCAATCAGGGCATTACGGATGTGGCAGTGGCGACCAACGTCCACGTCCGGGTAGATTACCGAATCTAAGATATCACTGTAAGAATGCACTCTAACCTGTGAGAAAAGCAGAGAATGTTTCACAACGGCACCGGAAACAATGCAGCCGCCTGCGACCATCGAATCCACCGCCATTCCCCGGCGATTTTCGTCATCAAATATGAACTTGGCGGGAGGTAACTGTTCCTGGTAGGTCCATATCGGCCAGTGGGAATCGTAGAGATTCAGTTCGGGGCTGATGCCGATCAGTTCCAGATTGGCTTGCCAGAGCGCATCAATGGTACCTACATCCCGCCAGTAGGCAGGCTTGTTATGCACCGGGTCGCGGAATGGGAATGCCACCACCCGCAGACGCCTGATCACTGAGGGAATAATATCCTTACCAAAATCGTGGGAAGTGTCGCCGGCCATCTCGTGATCGCGCATCAGTTCATCGAACAGCACCTGGGTGCTGAACACATAGATACCCATCGAAGCCAGTGCCTTACCGGGTTGGCCGGGCATGGGTTTCGGGTTCTCCGGCTTTTCAATGAACTCGGTGATTCTGAGCTCGTCGTCTACGGACATGACTCCGAACGCCGAGGCCTCAGCAATAGGGACTTCAATACAGCCGACGGTGATATCGGCGTCGTTTTCGACATGGGCGGCCAGCATGGTGCCATAGTCCATCTTGTAGATATGGTCGCCAGCGAGAATCAGGACATATTCCGGCTTATGGCTGCGGATGATGTCGAGGTTTTGCAGAACCGCATCTGCGGTGCCCTCGTACCAGGAGGTTTCGATGCGCTGTTGTGCCGGTAACAGTTCAACAAATTCATCAAGCTCACCGCGAAGAAATCCCCAGCCCCGCTGAATGTGCCGAATCAGGGAATGAGATTTGTACTGGGTGACTACCCCGACCTGGCCGATGCCGGAATTGATGCAGTTCGAGAGTGGAAAATCGATGATCCGGAACTTGCCGCCAAAAGGGACTGCCGGCTTGGCACGCCACTTGGTGAGGTCGTGGAGACGTGAACCCCGACCTCCGGCAAGTACCAGCGCAAGAGTTTGACGAGTAAGACGACTGACGAAACGTTTGGCCGTATGCATAGCTGCTTCCCTGAAAAAAACCGCGCGCATGAGTTGCACTCGAAACGCAAGGCTCTGCCATGTATTTGACGCCTGTGATGATATTAGAACACTATCACGGAATTATGACGTAAAATTGCTGTGAGTCATTTTTAAAACAGGCTCTGTAACGTCCAATGGAGTTCCACCTGGTCAGGGGAAAGCAAGGTCTATGGACAGCCCAACGCTCAGCGAGTTCGACCTCCATCTGTTTGCCGAAGGCCGGCATTGGCACATCTATAACGTACTGGGCGCCCATGTTTGCAAAAGCCGTGGGGTTGAAGGCGTAAGATTTGCGGTCTGGGCCCCACACGCCCAGGCAGTCAGCGTCGTCGGAGAGTTCAATCACTGGGATTCCGGCACCCACCCGATGAGCCTGCATGACAGCACGGGTGTCTGGTCCTGTTTTATCCCGGGCATCAGTACCGGGACCCTTTACAAGTTCTCCATTACTACCGAGGACGGCCGTCAGCTGTTAAAAACCGATCCCTACGGCCAGGCCTTCGAATTGAGGCCCGCTACCGCAGCGATTGTGACCGAACGCGGCCATTTCCGCTGGGGTGATGGCGACTGGCTGGCCCGGCGTGCCCAATGGAACTGGCAGGACTCCCCCATTTCAATTTACGAAGTTCACGCTGCTTCCTGGCGCCATCACGGCTCCGGACGATGGCTGACCTATCGCGAGCTTGCCGACCAGCTGATTCCTTACGCGGTCGAACTGGGCTTCACTCACATTGAGCTGTTGCCGGTCACCGAGCACCCGCTGGACGAATCCTGGGGATATCAGACCACCGGTTACTACGCGCCTACGAGTCGCTTTGGCACACCGGATGACATGCGCTATCTGGTTGACCAGTGCCACCGGAACAACCTTGGCGTGATTCTGGACTGGGTTCCGGGGCACTTCCCCACCGACGAGCACGCTCTCGCGCTGTTCGATGGCAGTGCCCTGTACGAGCATGAAGACCCGCGCCAGGGCCGGCACCAGGACTGGGGAACACTGATCTACAACTACGGCCGGCATGAAGTCAGGAACTTTCTCATCGGCAGTGCCCTGTTCTGGCTGGATGCCTTTCATATTGATGGATTACGAGTGGATGCCGTGGCCTCAATGCTCTACCTCAACTATTCCCGCAAGGAAGGCGAGTGGCTGCCGAACGTCCATGGCGGCCATGAGAATCTCGAGGCAATCGAGTTTTTGCGCGAACTGAACCGTGTCTGCCAGAGCCGGTTTCCGGGAACCCTGGTATGCGCTGAGGAATCCACCTCCTGGCCGCGGGTTACCCGCCCGCCGGAAATTGGCGGCCTTGGCTTTAACCTGAAATGGAACATGGGCTGGATGCACGACACCCTGGATTACCTGCAGCAGGATCCTGTGTTCCGTCAATACCACCACGACAAACTGACCTTTGGCCTGGTCTATGCGTTTACAGAGAATTTTCTGCTACCACTGTCCCACGACGAGGTCGTGCACGGTAAAAGCAGCCTGATCAATAAAATGACCGGGGACGAGTGGCAGCAGCGCGCTTCATTACGCTTGTTGCTTACCTACATGTACAGCTACCCCGGCGCCAAGCTGCTGTTCATGGGCGGCGAATTCGGCCAGCGCCGGGAATGGAGCGAATCCAGGGAGCTTGATTGGTCATTGCTGGCCTATCCGGAACATCAGGGTCTCAAGCGTCTGGTGCAGGACCTGAACGGCCTTTACCGTCGAGAGGTATCACTACACGGTGAGTGTTTCCGGCCAGAAGGGTTTGACTGGATTGATTGCCATGACTCGCCCCAGTCCGTGATCAGCTTTCTGCGCACAGCCAAGGGTGAAACCTCGGTCATTGTGGTCAATTTCACGCCGATGCCACGGCACCATTACCGCATAGGGCTGCCTCAGGGTGGCACCTGGCAGGAGATTTTCAGTTCCGATTCCGAGTATTACGGTGGCAGCAACCTGGGCAACCCCTTGCCCATGCCTGCGGACGAAAAGCCCTGGATGAACCGGAACTGGTCGCTGGAGCTGACCTTGCCACCACTGGGCGCGATCATTCTGAGGCCGGCGGTATGACCCGGGTTCTGTTCGCCACCAGTGAAGTCTACCCACTGGTGAAAACTGGCGGACTTGCAGATGTGTCTGCCAGCCTGCCCGAAGCACTCTGTAAGCTTGGATACGATGTCCATATTCTTTTGCCGGGTTATCCGGCCGCTATCAAAGCTGCCAGAGAAGCGGGTTCTCGCAGGAAAACCCGCTTCCGGATCGGGCAATACGAAGTCAGCCTGTGGCAGACCCGGCTTCCGGGAACGGCGGTCACGCTCTGGCTGGTGGACTGCCCGCCATTGTTCGACCGCCCCGGCAACCCCTATCAAAATGAAAACGGCCAGGACTGGTGGGACAACGCCCATCGGTTCGAGCTGTTTGGCCGGGTCGGTGCCATGATGGCCGTTGGCGAAGCCGGGGTGAACTGGCGGCCGGACCTGGTGCACTGCAACGACTGGCAGGCAGGGCTGATTCCGGTATTTCTCGAGCATTACCCCCATCGGCCGGGCACGGTATTCACCATCCACAACCTCGCTTATCAGGGCATTTTCTCACACGAAACCTTTCGGGCCCTGGGTTTGCCCGATTCACTCTGGCGCTGGGACCAGCTGGAATTTTACGGCCAGCTGTCCTTTATTAAAGGTGGCCTTGTTTTCAGCGATCGCATTACCACCGTCAGCCCGGAATATGCAAGGGAGATCCAGTCGGCGGAATTCGGTCATGGTCTTGACGGGGTTCTCAGACACCGGGCCCACAGGCTGACCGGGATACTCAATGGTATTGATACCCGCGTCTGGAACCCCGAGGAGGATCCGGAACTTGCGTTCCATTACGGCCGCGATCACCTTAAAAACAAAACCCAGTGCCAGGCCCAGCTGCAACAGGAACTTGGCCTGGAGGTCAACGGCGGCCCCCTGCTGGGATTTATTGGCCGCCTGGTGGAACAGAAGGGCGTGGATTGGCTGATTGCAGTCATGCCCGAGTTACTGAGTCGCGGCTGCCAGTTCGTAGTGCTCGGCTCGGGCGAGGCGCGTTATGAGGAACCGTTAAGACGGCTGGCCCGGCAATGGCCCGGCCAGATGTCCCTGACACTGGGTTACGACGAAGGGCTTTCCCACCGCATAACCGCCGGATGCGATATTTTCCTGATGCCCTCCCGGTTCGAGCCTTGCGGTCTGAACCAGATGTACAGCCTGCGCTACGGCACCATTCCGGTGGTACACGCCGTTGGAGGGCTATCTGACACCGTGAATGACCCTCTGGAGGCAGGCATCGGTAAAGCCAACGGTTTCCGGTTCATCAAGGCCGATGAGCAGGCCCTGTTGGCGACGATAAACCGGGCACTGGAGAGTTTCAGGAACCGGAAGTCGTGGCGCCGGCTCCAGGAGAATGGTATGGCAGCAGACTACTCCTGGAAACAACGCGCCCGGAGCTACGGCGACCTGTATCAGAGCATTCTCAAAGAACGTGACATCTAACGGCTGGATCAGCGCGAACGTGTGCCCGCCCGGAGGCAATTGATATGCATAAAGCGACGGAATTCCGCCTTGAGGCCCACCCACTTATCCCCGAGGTCCTTGAGCGTCTTGAAGAGCTGGCCAACGATCTGTTCTACAGCTGGGATCACGGGGTTCGTAGTCTGTTTGCCAGGATTGACCTGCGGCTATGGCAGAAGGTTGAGCATAACCCGAAACTGTTTCTCAGACGGGTCGCCCAGGACCAGCTTGATGAGGCGGCGGAAGACCGGGCTTTTCTGGCCGAATACCGACGGGTACTGAGCAGTTACGATGCCTATCTGGAGGCGGGCCCCGGGCCTGAGGTGACGGAAATACTGGATCCGGAAACGGCACTGGTGGCCTATTTCTGCGCCGAATTCGGCTTTCACGAAAGTTTTCCGATCTACTCCGGGGGGCTTGGCATTCTCGCTGGGGATCACTGCAAGGCCGCCAGTGACCTCGCACTGCCCTTCGTGGCCGTCGGCCTGCTGTACCAACAGGGCTACTTCGTACAGAGCATCGACGCCCTGGGCCAGCAGATCGCCCGGTATCAGTCCCATTCGAGTGACGAACTGCCAATAACGCCCGTTGAAAAGGATGGCGAGATACTCAAGGTCTCGGTGCCCTTCCCCGGCCGTGACGTCGTTGCGCGGGTCTGGGAGGCGCGGATCGGCCATATCCGCTTGTACCTGCTGGACAGTCACACCGAGGAAAACAGCCCTGAAGACCGGGAGCTGACACTACAGCTTTATGGCGGGGACGAGACCACACGGATCAGTCAGGAGATGCTGCTGGGCATCGGCGGGACACGAGTGCTTGAAGCTCTGGGGCTAAAACCGACAGCCTGGCACATCAACGAAGGCCACGCCGCGTTTCAGATACTGGAGCGATGCCGACAGGTTATGGCGACCGGGCTCGGCTTCGAAGCCGCCCTGGAGGCGGTTGCCGGCGCAACCCTGTTTACCACCCATACGCCGGTAGCCGCCGGCCACGATATCTTTCCGAGAAGCCTGGTTCACCATGAACTGGGGCGGTACCTGGAAGAGTCCGGCCTGGACTTCGAGAAAGTATTTGCCCTGGGCGCCAAGGACGATGACGACACCTTCAACATGACTGGCCTTGGCCTGCGCGGCTCCCGCTTCCACAACGGTGTCAGCAGGATTCACGGCGGTGTGGCGTCCCGGATGGAGGGCGATATCTGGCCCCAGGTGCCACCGGAGGAAAATCCGCTGGGCTACATTACCAATGGCGTGCATGTACCTACTTTTCTGGCGCCGGAATGGTCAAGCCTGTTCGACATCCAGGCCCCTACCTGGAAGAGCGAACTGCGAAACCCGGATTTCTGGGAATTTATCAACCGGATTCCGGATTATCACTACTGGAGCGTTCACAAGGCACTCAAACAACAGATGGGTGAATTCATTGTTCGCTGCCTGAAACGTCAGCACAAACGCAACGGCATCGGCCATTCGGTGACAGAGCGGATGACCCGGCCATTGGTCTCCACGGAAAAGGACACTCTGGTAATAGGTTTTGCACGGAGGTTTGCCACTTACAAGCGCGCTACCCTGATTTTTTCCGATCTTGACCGGCTGGAGCAGATTATCACCAACGCGGATCGCCCCGTTGTGCTGGTCTTTGCTGGAAAGGCACATCCCCGAGACAACCCGGGCCAGCATCTGATCAAGGTCATTCATGACCTGTCCATGCATCCCTCCCTGATGGGGCACCTCATCCTGCTGGAGGACTACGACCAGGCCATGGCCAGGCGACTGCTCAGCGGCGTGGATGTGTGGCTCAATACGCCTGAATACCCCAAGGAAGCCAGCGGCACCTCCGGTGAGAAAGCCGCCCTGAATGGGGCGCTGAATTTGAGCGTTCTGGATGGTTGGTGGGGTGAAGGTTACGACGGCAAGAATGGCTGGGGCATTCCGCCCAGGGATACCGAACTGGATGCCGAATTCCGTAATCAGGAGGAAGCGCGTGACCTCCTGGATCTGCTGGAATTCGAGGTGGTACCGCTATACTACGAGCGCGCCTCCCAAGGTTATTCAAAGGGCTGGGTGAAACGTTCCAAGGCTTCCATGAAAACCATTACCCCGAGGTTCAACAGCCAGCGGATGGTGATGGATTACGTCAACAATTATTACCAGACTGCTTCCAGACAGGGGGCCCGACTGATGGCCGACGGCGGCGAGATGGCCGCAGGGCTTGCAGACTGGAAAGCAAGGGTTCGGGAAGCCTGGCCTGGGGTCGAGATTAATGTTGTCGGGTGTGTCGAGTGCCGTTGCCCGCACGATGGTGCTGTAGAGCTCAGGGTGGAAGCATGGCTCAATGGCCTGAGCGCTGCTGATGTGCGCGTGGAGTGCCTGGTCAGCCCGGAATGTACCGGAACGCATAAAAACCCAGGCCCCCCGAGCTTTTTCCTTGAGCAGGAAAGCGAGGCGGACGGCCGGACCGTTTTCGCCACGCAGGTCCAGCCATCCTACCCCGGGCTGCAGACCCTCAGGCTAAGAATGTACCCATACCATGAGGCACTGACCCACCCCCTGGAGATGGGTGCCATGCTCTGGGTCTGAGCCCTTGCATGGCAAGGCGTTACAGAACGTGTGTGCGGATAAAACGGCCAATATCCTGTACTTCCTCAAGGCACACGCTGTGCTCCATGGGGAAGGTCTGATAGGAGGGCTTGAAGCCGAGTTCCTCAAGCTGCTCCACGCTCAGCCTCCCGAGTGACTCCGGCACCATCGGATCATGGGTGCCATGATAGATGTTGATGGGGATGCCGCGATTGGCATCGGAAATTTCAACGGTTTTCGCGGTCGCAAAGTAAGTGGACAACGCCAGAATGCCACCCAGGCGCTTCGGGTAGCTCAACCCCAGTTCGTAGGCCACTGCGCCACCCTGGGAGAAACCAGCGATAATGATGTTCTCGCTGTTTACACCGCGTTCAATTTCCCGGTCCACCAGTTTGGCGACGGCGTCGGATGACGCCATCAACTGGTTCGTATCCACTATCCGGTCGATGTCCATGGCCTTGATGTCGTACCAGGCTGGCATGGTCATGCCACCATTAATGGTCACAGGCATATTGGGCGCGTGGGGAAAGATGAAACGAACTGCGGCATCTTCCGGCAGTCCAAGTTCCGGCACCACCGGCTCAAAATCGTGGCCACTGGCACCCAGGCCATGAAGCCAGATAACCGCTGCGGTCGGATTGGGTCTGGTTTCCAGTTCAATGTATTCGAGCTCTTTCACAAAATACCTCGGGTATCAGGAATGTTCTGATGATGAATTCATCTGACCATTGTGTGCTTCCAGGGCCGTTATTACAGGGTTGGCGTACATATCCAGCAGGTACGGGCGGATGGCCGGGTCGCACGCGTCGAGCCTTCGTTCCATTTCTGCTTCGGCCGCTTCGATTTCCGCCGCTGACCAGGCCTCTGCTGTTACCACCGCATCGCTCACGGTATCCCTGGTGGCGTGTGAATCCGGGTGAATGCCCCTTTGCTGGTACGCCACCAGGTTTGAGGTATGCAGATGGTAGTTGGCGTGCATCTCACGGTCTATCCGCGCTGCCAGATCTTTCGGGTTGTCTTCCGCGTCAGCAATGGGGGCACCGAAATGCACATGCACGTGCCCTTTGAAGCCGGTCAGGCCCTTCATGATCTGATCCGTATCCTCTCCTTCCCGCTTGATGTACTCGCCTGTCCGGGCGCGCGTCTCCAGTGCGCGAGCCTTGTCCACATCGCAAGGGTCGTACTCATAGGCAATGGACACCGGAACAATATGCAGCCGGTTCATGGCCTCACCAAATGCCAGCCCGCTTTTCTTCTTGCTCATGTAGAACATTTTGATGATGGCGGGATCTGTAAAATCAAGACCATTCTTGGCGCGGCCTTCCCGCTGTGCAATCCAGATGCTTTCGTTATTGTCGATGCTGTGATTGATAAAGGACGAGAGCATGATATAGGCGTCGCGCATTTCCCGCGGGCTGGTCATATTTCGGCGCACCACAAAGCTTTTGTTAAGCCTCATCAATTCCGCGAAAACACGGTTGGCCAACAGGTTGTCGCCAATGGCAATCCGGGTGGTCTTGAAGCCGTTGGCAAACAACAGGTAGTTCACCACCATGGGGTCGAAGACGATATCCCGGTGGTTGGAGATAAACAGATGGGCACTGTGTTTGTTCAGATTCTCCAGTCCGCTGTGGGTGACACGGGTAGTCGTGTTGTCCACCAGTTCGCCGACATAGCCTGACAGCCTGGCCTGGAGATCATCAATGCGGGCAATGCCGGCAAAGTGACTGACCAGCCAGCGTTTTACCCATATCCGGAGTATGGAAGGCGCCCATTTCGCCAGCGTAGGCGATTTGAAGCGGCCAATCATATCCAGAAATCCCGGGTCCCGGACCAGTTTGTTGATCGCATTTCCGGTTTCGTCGTCCGAATAGGGACGGATGGCATCAAATTCCTGCATGGAGATCCTGTTTGTTGGGTGCAGAAAAAAGCCGCATTGTAGCCGTTAAAAGGTTTGTTTGTCTCCGCCGATTCCGTGACGGGATTCTGGTATCATGCACAGCCTGCCAGAACGGCACATTTTTACCGTCAACCAACACCGCCGGCCAAGTCATGGATTTTGCAGAACTAAGCACAGTGCGCCCCCGTGTTTCAGATCAGGACCCGGAAGAAGTCCTGCATCGCATATTCGGCTACGAGACCTTCAGACCACTGCAGGGTGACATTATCCGTGAGGTGGTCAACGGCGGTGATGCGCTGGTGTTGATGCCCACCGGTGGCGGTAAATCACTGTGTTACCAGGTGCCGGCCCTTGTTCGTGCCGGGACGGCGATTGTGATATCTCCGCTGATTGCATTGATGCAGGATCAGGTGGCCGCCTTGAGAGAACTGGGCGTGCGGGCAGCTTTCCTGAACTCCACGATGGATTTCGAGCAGGCCCGTGATACCGAAAACGCCCTGATGACCGGGGAGCTGGACCTGCTGTACTGCGCACCGGAGCGCTTAATCCAGCCGCGCACCCTGGATTTGCTGCATCACGCCTCCATTTCCCTGTTTGCAATTGATGAGGCGCACTGCGTATCCCAGTGGGGCCACGATTTCCGTTCCGACTATCTTGAATTAAGCCGCCTGGCCCATGAATTCCCCGGTATACCCCGCATCGCACTGACGGCCACGGCAGATGAGCGAACCCGCAAGGAAATTGCTGAAAGGTTGTCACTGACCGAAGCCCGCCACTTTATCAGCGGGTTCGACCGCCCCAATATTCAGTATCGCATTGCACCTAAAACCAACGCTAACAAGCAATTACTCGACTTTATTAAAGCAGAACATGATGGTGACTGCGGCATCGTCTATTGCCTCTCCCGCAACAAGGTAGACGCAACGGCGAAGATGCTCAGCGACAAAGGCTACACCGCACTGCCCTACCACGCCGGTCTGAATGCCGGAGACCGGTCGCGGCATCAGGAGCGATTCCTGCGTGAAGACGGTGTGATCATCGTAGCCACCATCGCCTTCGGCATGGGGATCGACAAGCCGGATGTGCGGTTTGTTGCCCATCTGGACCTGCCCAAAAGCCTGGAGGCCTACTATCAGGAAACCGGCCGTGCCGGCCGTGACGGAAAGCCCTCGACTGCCTGGATGGTCTACGGCCTGCAGGATGTCATCAAGCTGCGCCAGATGCTTGAAGGTTCCATGGGTAACGACCATTTCAAGCGCGTCGAGCGCCAGAAGCTGGACGCCATGCTGGGCCTGTGCGAGGTGACGAGTTGCCGCCGCCAGGTACTTCTGCGCTATTTTGGCGATACCCTGGAGCAACCCTGTGGTAACTGCGATACCTGCCTGAATCCGCCGGAAACCTGGGATGGCAAGCTTGCCGTCCAGAAAGCCCTTTCCTGCGTGTTCAGAACCGGACAGCGGTTTGGTGTTACCTACCTTATAGACGTTCTGCGGGGCGCAGAGAACGAACGCATTCTCCAGTTCGGGCATCAGGCCGTGTCCACCTACGGCATAGGCACCGAGTTGTCGGCCAACGACTGGAAATCGGTGTTCCGGCAACTGGTGGCCAACGGCTACCTCAGGGCAGATCCGGAAGGTTACGGTGCGCTCCAGCTCACAGAGGAATGCCGGCCATTGCTCAAAGGCGAAGTGCCGATCCAGTTGCGTAAGGACCCGGTGGTCAAATCCTCCGGAGGTCGCAATTCCTCAGGCACATCGGGACGTCGCAAGATTGCCGACCAGATAACCGACAAGGCTGGATGGGAGGCTTTACGGGCCTGTCGTAAGGCTCTGGCGGAAGAAAAAGGCGTGCCGCCCTACGTGATCTTCCACGATGCCACGCTGTTCGAGATTCTGGAAAAACGCCCGAACAGTCTGGCTGAAATGGCCGAGATCAACGGTGTGGGTGCTGCAAAGCTGGAGAAATACGGAGATACCTTCCTGGCCGCCCTGCGGGAGCTGGACGGCCTGTGATTCGATGAATTACGAAGCCTTGAATCCCTTCTTGCGAACCCGGTACTGGGCAACAGACGTTGCCACGTGATTGCCCTGTTGGTCGTACAGAGTGCCCTCCAGTGCAAACGCAGCCCGGCCGGTCTGATCTGCTTCGGCCTTGATGGCTTCAACCGTCGCTTTATCCAGCGAAAACTCCACAAACACATCCGAATTGGCCGGCTGCAGGAATTGCAGGGTCATCTCTTTGAGGATCGGGGTATAAGCCGGGCCCAGATCGAACAGGGTGAGCACGCCACCGGGTATTTCAGCCACCAGAAAATAAGCGCCGGCATAAAGGCTGCCAAAGTGGTTCTTGTTACCTTTCAGACGTATTTTCGCTTTTACGAAACCGGGCCGCACTTCTTCTACGCTGAAACCATTGCGGGGCGCGAACGGGATCGAAAGCCCGATAATCCGGTTTACAGCTGCATAGCCACTGGTTTTTCGCAGCCAGGCCAGCGGCTGTGTAATGCGGGCTTTCGGGTCGGACGCAGATACCCATTGTCCCGTCGCTCCGATCAGATTATCGATTAACGCCATGTTTTGCTCTCTCCTGAAGACCTCTATTTCCGGCAGGCCGGACCAACAGGCGTAGATAATTACAGCTCGGCGAAAGCATCCGCAACTATTTTTGCCGATTTCGGTCAGCAATTCCTGTTACGTCCGGGAAATTCGCCTAAACTGCTCTGGTGTCGCAGAAAGCCGGGGCAAGGAGAGTGCGAATGAATGCAGGAGGCAGCGCCCGATGAAATCGGGACGTACGGGTTGGATGTTGGGTCTGGTGTATTTGTGCTGCGGCGCCGGTGTCGTATTGTCTGCCGAGCGGCCCGCCTCCATCGGCGCGGCCAATGTATCCCCACACAACGAGTACCGCCTGTGGTATCGAAACTACGACAGCCCTCCGATCCGTGCCCTGGTTTCTCTGGCGTTCGAAAAAACCCCTGAATACGGCTCCTTCACAATAACCCGTAGCCCTGAAATGGCACAGGGTCGGGTTGTCCGGGAACTGGAACAGCCGGCATCCACACTTGTTGATATTGCCAATGTCGCCACATCCGATGAGCGCGAGGGCAACCTCCGTGCCATCCCCCTTCCTATTGACGGCGGGTTACTGGGGTTCAGGGTCTGTGTGGTACTGCAGGAATCACTGCCAATGTTTGAAGGCATCAACAGCATTTCAGACCTGCAGAAAGCCGGAATCCGGGTAGGCCAGGGTACCCACTGGCCGGATACCGAGATACTCGAGGCCAATGGCGTCACGGTCATTACCCACTCACGGTACGAAATTCTTTTCCGGATGCTGGAGAATCATCGGTTCGAGTGTTTCGCGCGAGGGGTCAGCGAAGTGCTGTTTGATCTGGAGATGCAGGGCAACACGAATCTGGCCATCGAACCGGACTTGCTGATTGCCTACCCCATGCCATCCTACTTTTTTGTCAGCCGCCGTGACCACGAAACCGCCCAGCGTTTACAGCTGGGCATGGAGCGGGCCATCCATGACGGCAGTTTTGGCAAGTACCTGGACCATTTCTACGGCAGGGCAATGAAAGCACTGGACCTCGGAGAGCGAAAAATGCTCGTACTGAACAACCCATACCTGACCGAGGAGTCCCTGGCCATTGGCCGCCACACCCTCATGAATCTGCAGCGGCGCATCAATAACCTGTCTTCGTCAGACGAAGCCGGCTCAGACTTTGAACCTTGAAACGTTCTGGCTGAGGGCTGCTCCGATCGATTCTATCTGCCCACTGTAAACGTCGTTTTCACTGGCAGCCTTGGCAGCCTCCTGCCCCTCATCTGCAATGCGGGTGATGGACGAATTCAGCTCTTCGGTGACCGATGTCTGCTCCTCTGAAGCGGTCGCAATCTGGGACGTCATCTGGCTAATAGACGTAATGGCATCTGCAATCCGGTTGAGCGCTTCCATGGCATCCTGGGCCTTTTCCATACTGACATTGGATACAGCCGTTGATGCCTTCATAACGTCAACCGCATTGTTGGCACCACTCTGCAGACGTTCAATCATGTTGTTGATTTCTTTAGTGCTGTCCTGGGTGCGGCGGGCCAGATTACGCACTTCGTCTGCCACCACCGCAAATCCGCGGCCCGCGTCCCCTGCCCTTGCTGCTTCAATTGCGGCGTTCAGAGCCAACAGGTTGGTCTGCTCGGCAATACCCTGAATCACTTCCAGCACCGAGGTAATTTCGGTCACGTCTTTGCCGAGCTTGTCGATAACTTCAGCGGCAGCGTTGATCTCTTTGGACAGTTTCTGCACAGCGTCCCTGGATGCGGCAACCGTTTCCAGCGAATCGCGGGAGTCAGAGTCGGCGGTGTTGGCAGCGTCTGCGGTTTGCTGGGCGCTTTGGGCAATCTCGCCGGCCGCGGCGGACATTTCGTTGATGGCGGTGGCCACCATATCAACTTCAGCCTGCTGTTTTTCAACACTGCCGCGGCTTGTGCTGGCGGTCTCCCGCAGGGAGGCTACGTTTTCCCCAAGCTCTGCAGTGCCCTGCTGAACGTCCCGGACAACGTTCTGGATGTTTTCGACAAAGCTGTTGAACTCCCGGGCCAGTGTGCCGAATTCGTCACTGGCGCTATCATCCAGGCGCTTGGTCAGATCGGCCTCGCCACTGGCGATGGACGACATGGCGCGATTCAGCTTTCTGACCGGGGCCATCAGTACACGTATACCGAAATGCAGAACAACCAGCGATACCAGCAGACCAATAACCGCAATGATCAGCCCGGTCACCCGGGCCGCCTGTACCGGCGCGTTGATTTTGTCTTCATTGATAAAGGTGCCGAGATACCAGTCAACGCCACGTGCATCGGCAATGGGGTGAAAACTGGCCGTCCAGCTGACTTCGTCTGACTCATAGCGGTGGGTGTCACCGCCAAGCTGCGGTGCTTCCCCCAGCAGCCCGCTGATGTCCTTGCCTACCAGGCTCTGGTCCGGGTGAAAAAGAACGGTACCGTCATCACTGATCAGCGCGGCATAGCCGGTATCAGCCAGGGTAATGGCAGAGAGGGCCTGCTCGATGGTTTTCAGTGCAATATCGCCACCGATCACGCCTTCATAGTCGCCGCGCTTCACCGGCGCCAGGGTGGAAATGATGGTTCCGCCCGTGCCTGCATCCAGGTAGGGTTCAGTGAAGGAGGCAGTTCCCGTCTGTTTCGCCTGCTTGAACCAGGGGCGGGTACGGGGATCGAAGTCATCCGGAAGCGTGGCTTCCGAGGCATCGTCCTTCATCAGCATATAGCCGTCATCCCGGCCGACATACACGTCGATAAACCCACCCCCGGTTGTGGCTGCAGCCAGTATCACCCGGGCCTCCTGATCGGTAGTGACGGATTCCAGTGCCTTTGCGGTCGCTTCGGTCATGGTCAGGCGGGTGTTGAGCCAATCAGCGATACTGGACGTACTCTGGGCCACTGTATCTTCGATCAACGCATCCACATAGGTGTCCGTGGTGCTCTGCAGCCTCATGTTTCCGCTGATGGTGAAGGCCCCCATGACCAGTACAAGCAGTATTCCGAAAGCGATGAGCAACTTCTGGCCGAAACTCAGGTTCATTATCCGGGTCCTTTTGATTCATTCTACACAGGGAGTGCGAGCCTACCGCCTTCGCACACTGTGTTCTGTATAGTTTTGTTTTCGGCTTTTGCTGCGAAGTCTTTAGCGCGATCTGATAAAATAGGAACTTTAGTCAACGCATCCTGTCTGCGTATTTTTCCCTGAATCCAACCGGAGCCGCCGTATATGGCCCATGAAGAACTGCATCTTAACCTTCGGAACCTCACCATTGATGACTACCCCCAGCTCCAGAAGCTGATGGACAGGGTTTACGATGATATCGGCGGTGCCTGGCCAGAAGACACGATCAAGGCGCTGGTTGAGCAGTTCCCGGACGGCCAGATATGCATAGAGGAATCCGGCGAACTGATCGCCATAGCGTTGACGGTCTGCGTCAAGTATGAGCGTTTCAGTAATCCCCACACCTACGACGACCTGATTCTGCGTAACGAAAAGCTCTGGCATAACGACAAGGGCGATTCCCTGTACGGGCTGGACGTGTTTATTCACCCTGATTATCGCGGTTATCGCCTTGGGCGCAGGCTTTACGAAGCCCGCAAGGAGCTCTGCCGCTCGATGAACCTGCGCGCCATCCTGGCGGGCGGTCGGATACCGGGGTACCACAAGTATTCCGACCGGGACTCGCCCGAGGAATACATCCAGCGGGTGGATCGTAAGGACATCTACGACCCGATTCTGAGCTTCCAGCTGTCCAATGACTTCCAGGTTACCCGGTTGATGCACAAATACCTGCCGGAAGACGAGAAGTCACTGGGTTACGCGACCCTGCTGGAGTGGCGGAACATTCTCTACACCCCACCCTCGCCGGTTCTGAATGTCAAGAAAACCCAGGTACGGCTGGGTGCCGTGCAGTGGCAGATGCGTGAATTCACGTCCGTGGATGAGGTTCTCGAGCAAGTCGAGTATTTCGTCGATGCGCTGTCGGATTACAAAAGCGATTTTGCGCTGTTTCCGGAGTTCTTCAACGCTCCATTGATGGGCCTGACGGACCAGATGGACCAGACCCGTGCCATCCGTTTCCTGGCCGGTTTTACCGAGCAGTTCCGCAACCAGATGTCGGAAATGGCGGTCAGCTACAACATCAATATCATCACCGGTTCCATGCCACTGCTGGAAAACGACCGGGTGTACAACGTGTCCTACCTTTGCCACCGGGATGGTCGTGTGGATGAGCAGCGAAAAATCCACATCACACCCCATGAGCGGCGTGACTGGGTTATCGAAGGTGGTGAGAAGTTCCAGGTGTTCGAGACAGATGCCGGCCGCGTTGCCATCATGATCTGCTACGACATTGAGTTTCCGGAACTCGGGCGTCTGGCCGCCAGTGATGAAGTGGACATCATCCTTGTGCCCTTCTGGACGGACACCAAGAACGGCTATCTGCGGGTTCGCCACTGCGCCCAGGCCAGGGCCATTGAAAACGAGTGTTACGTGGTAATCACCGGCAGTGTGGGTAACCTGCCCAAGGTGGAAAATCTCGACGTTCAATATGCCCAATCCTCTGTGTTCTCGCCATCGGACTTTGCCTTTCCCCACGATGCAGTCATGGCAGAAACCACACCGAACACCGAGATGATCATGTTTTCGGACATGGATCTGGAGAAACTCAAGCTGGTGCGGAACGAAGGATCCGTCACCAACCTGAAGGACCGCCGCACCGATATATACGCGCTCAATACGATACAAAAGGACCAAAATAATCCAGACAGTTGAAGAACTGTCTGAGAGATTTATCGTATGACACTGAGCACGTTGCCAAACAGCCCGAGTGTGGCTATTGTTTAACCATGTACCGTCAGGTCGCTTCCACGGAACAAACCAGAGATTACTTGTAAATGAACGAAGCACTACCGGACCTTGTTGCACAGTTTCATGTCAAACGAGGCCTGTTCCGCCGTGAACGGGTTGAGGCGGCTCTGTTCGAGCTCGACAACTTTGGCTGTGTGATGAAAACCGACAAAGTGTTCAACCCGGGCGATACGGTTGTTCTCGACCTGATCATGGAAATGCCTTTTGATAACATCCGGGCCGATGGCATATCCGGCCTTGTCACCGAACGTAGAAAACACTGCAGCAATTTCTTCTATTCCATTGATTTCGTGCAAATTAATGATCAGACGTCACCGGCTCTGACAGACAAGCTCAAGCGAATCCGGGATGTGGTAAGAAAAAAACAGTTACTGAAATCCAGACGTTCATCCGGGCCTTCCTCCGGGCTCCGGCAAATGGCCTGAAATCACAAGCGCTCACCAAACAAACCGCACTGTAAGGAGACAATCCTCATGGCCAAGAAAGCCAACAAGCAAAATGTTGATAAAGTTGTGAAGAAAGTTAACAAAGAGTTTGACAAGACGTCATCAAGAATCGAAAAGCTGATAGACGATGCCCTCAAGCAGTTCGACGGTCTTCAGAACCAGATTCAGGAGCCCGTGCGCAAACTGCTGAAAGAACTGGATGAACTTCGTGACCGTGAGATGAAGCGTTTCAGCGACGAGTATGAGCGCCGCCTGGGAGAGTTCCACGAGTTGCAGAACAACGTTCTGGACCGACTTGGCATGGCCAGCAAAGACGCCAAAGGGGAAGCGAAGAAAGCCGCGAATAAAACGGCCAAGAAGTCACCCTCCTCTACTGCAAAAGCGGCGCCCAAAAAAGCGGCGAAAAAGACAGCAACGGCTAAAAAAGCCGCCAAGCCCAAGGCAGCCACTACCGCTGAAAGTCCGGCTTCTGCTGCAAAAGCTGCTCCCAAAAAGGCCGCTACCACGGCAAGAAAACCGGCTGCAACAAAGCCAAAAGACAAGAGCGATCTGACACAGGTCAAAGGCATTGGCCCAGCCACCGCCCGGAAAATGAAAGAAGCGGGCATCACCTCGGTTGACCAGATTGCCAACCCATCCGAAGCCGATCAGGAAAAACTGCAGGCATTTTCCAACGTGAAGGGCTTCAGCACCTTCAGTGATGAGGCCAAGAAAGTCATTTGATGCAACAATCCGAGCAGCCTGTATTACGGGACATCGTCCTGGTTGGCGGCGGGCACAGCCACGTCGGGGTTCTCAAGCGTTTCGCCATGAATCCCGTACCGGGTGTCCGCCTCACCCTCATCTGCCGAGACACCCATACGCCTTACTCCGGCATGTTGCCCGGCTACGTGGCCGGGCACTATACCTATGACGACGTCCATATTGACCTGAGCAAGCTGGCCGAGTTTGCCGGCGCCCGGTTCTACCGGGACGAAGCCATTGGCATTGACCGTAACAGCAAGCGGGTCAATTGTCGGTCCCGGCCCGATGTACCTTACGACATTCTGTCAGTGAACATCGGCTCTTCGCCCCGAGTTCTGGACGTGGATGGTGCGCAAGAGCATGCCGTACCGGTCAAGCCGATCAATGGTTTCAATAACCGCTGGTTGTCGTTGCTCTCCCGGCTGGAGAACCACGAAGGACCGATGTCGGTAGCGGTGGTCGGTGCCGGCGCCGGCGGTGTGGAGCTGACCCTCGCCATGCAGTTCCGGCTCCGTAATGAACTTGAGAAACGGGGCCATGACCCGGACCAATTGCACTTTCACCTCTTCGATGCGGAAAGCCAGATACTGCCCACTCACAATCAAAAGGTGCGTGCGGTCTTTGCCGACAAGCTCGCAAGCCGCGGGGTAAAAGTTCATCTGGGGGCGGCGGTCTCGAAAGTCGATGCAGGCCACCTGACCACAGAATCTGGTGACTCACACGCGGTGGATGAGGTGCTCTGGGTAACCCGGGCCGGCGGCCCGCAGTGGCTGGAGGATACCGGACTGGCCCTGGACGACGGTGGCTTTATCCGGGTAAAGGACACCCTGCAGACAGAAACCGACGACGACATTTTTGCCGTTGGGGATATCGCCAATGTTGTTAATCATCCCCGTGAAAAAGCCGGCGTATTTGCCGTCCGTCAGGGCCGCCCGCTGGCAGACAACCTCAAGCGCTACGCCCTCGGCAAGGCTGTCAAACCCTTCAGCCCTCAGAAAAAATGGCTGGCACTTATCAGTACAGGCGACAAGTTTGCCGTAGCGTCCCGCGGGGATATGTCCTTTGCCGGCAAGTGGGTATGGCGCTGGAAGAACCAGATCGATAAGCGCTTCATGGCGAAGTTCAACGACCTTCCGGCCATGGAAGAGAATTCTGCCCTGCCCGACACCGGTGCGGCGCAGAATGCCGAAGAAGCATCCCAGGCTATATCTGCGGTTGCCATGCGGTGTGGCGGATGCGGTGCCAAAGTCGGCAGCACGGTACTGTCACGGGCACTGGGTGAGCTGCGCCCCATCGAGCGGGATGACATTCTGATCGGCCTGCATGCGCCGGACGACGCTGCTGTGCTGACGGTGCCGCCGGGCAAGGCCGTAGTGCATACGGTCGACTTCTTCCGTGCGTTTATTGATGACCCCTACGTGTTTGGCAAGGTTGCGGCCAATCACGCACTGGGTGACGTCTTTGCCATGGGTGCTGAAGCCCAGAGCGCTACGGCCGTCGCGACCGTACCCTATGGCATTGAGTCCAAGGTGGAAGACGTCGTTTACCAGATGATGTCTGGCGCGGTGGAAGTGCTCAACGAAGCAGGTTGCGCCCTGGTGGGTGGCCATACCGGTGAAGGCCGTGAACTGGCCCTGGGCTTTGCTGTCAACGGCCTGATCGATCCCGGCGAGGTTATGAGCAAAGGCGGCCTGCGGGCCGGAGATGTGCTCATTCTGACCAAACCTATCGGTACCGGCACCCTGTTCGCCGCCCACGCAAAACTGGAAGCGAAGGGTCGCTGGATTGATGCGGCACTGGCGTCAATGGTGCAGTCCAACAAGGAAGCTGCCCAGTGCCTGCGCCGTTATGGTTCGAAAGCCTGCACGGACGTGACCGGTTTTGGTCTGCTTGGGCATCTTGTGGAAATGACCCGGCCATCCGGCGTAGACGCAGAGCTGGACCTGGGGGCGATTCCAATTCTGCCCGGCGCCGAAGAAACCGCAGCAGCGGGCATTCTCAGCTCGCTGCAGCCTGCCAACATCCGGCTGCGGCGCGGTATCCGCGATCAGGAGAAGTGGGTGAAGCACCCTCGCTATCCGTTGATCTTCGATCCCCAGACGGCGGGTGGCCTGTTGGCCAGCGTGCCGGCCGATCAGGCTGAAGCCTGTGTCAGCGAACTCAAATCGTTGGGGTACCCGCATACAGCGATCATTGGCCGGGTACAGCCCCAGGATGAGACGGGCCCGATTGAGCCGATTACTCTGAGGGATTGAGCCGGGTACGCCCGGCTACTGCCTTTTCAATCGCTGCCAATAATGAAGCCTGCTCCGACTGCGGGGTAAAACTGCCTGCCAACGCCTTGACGCGATCCTCCAGCTCCCCCAGAAATTCCGGGGATTGCTCCACTCGCAGTAACAGTCTGGCCAGATCGGTGTCATTACCCACACGGAAATACCCAGGGTAATCGTCGCCCAGCAGGCCAATATTGCCAGAGATATCCGAGGCGATGACGGGCAGGCCCGCGCGGCAGGCCTCAGAGACAACATTGGCGCCCCCTTCCATCACTGAGCTGATCACCATCGCACGGGAGTGGCTCATCAGTTCCTGGATGGCGGGTTTATCCACCTCCCCGAGCCATTGGAAACGGGGGTTTGCCTCCTGTTCAGCAAGGGCTTTTTGTTCCCACTCCATTGTGTGGGCCTTGCCGGCATTGATCACTCGAATGGCGGAGGCCTCTGGCAACTGTCTGGCCGCCAACGCAGCGCGAAGGGGGTCTTTTTCGTCGCGGAGGTGGCCGATAACGCAGATATCAAAATCCTGTTTCAGGCCTGATGCCCTCGCAGGTTGGTCCGCTGACTGGAGAACAGTCGTCAGCTTCCGGGTAAAGCGTTCGGGGATATCCTGACCAACCCGATGATGAAGCCCGACAAGGCAGTCGGCCTGCGTCATGGAATCGTGGGTAACGTCAGGAAAGCGGAGTTGATAGTCATAAATGTCGGTGCCAGTTAACACGACAATCAAAGGGGTATACGGATGCCGGGCCCGGAAACGCGCAACAGCCTCGTGGCTTCTCCAGGCGTGCAGCGCAATGAGCAGGTCACAAGGCTCACCATGGTATTCCGTGACAATGTTCACCTGGTGCCCGGCATTTTCCAGCAGCTGGCTCCAGCGCTCTGCCGTTGCCCGATTTCCTGCCCTGGAGCCCGGAGGTGCTGGCGTTATCAGGGTAATGTTCATGGGTGAAGGGCTCCGGAAAATTTCGTCATTTTTGATGGATATCCATAACCTGTTTAGCCGATTGAATCGTATAGATGTTCAGAGTTGAGGTAAATCACGTTATCCTCACCCGCTGAATCAACGATCAAACACAAGGAAATTGAAATGCGACTGAATCTGATACGGAAATTGGCTGCAGCCAGCTTACTGGTGTTTATTGCTTCTGCGACAGCTTCGGCTCAAACGCTGGTATTTACAGCAATCCCCGATGAGGACGAAACCAAACTGGTAGAGCGATTCAAGGGCATCGCAGACTACCTGTCCGGGGAGCTGGACGTAGACGTTCGCTATATTCCGGTGAAGTCCTACGCCGCCGCGATTTCGGCGTTCCGAAACAATCAGGTCCAACTGGCCTGGTTCGGAGGCCTTTCAGGCGTACAGGCCCGGGAACTGGTTCCAGGCTCCGAAGCGATTGCCCAGGGCGTTGAAGACAAAGCGTTCTACTCTCACTTTATTGCCCATAAAAGTACCGGGCTCGATGAAATGGAAAGCCTTTCGGACGAGCTCCGCGGCAAAACCTTTACCTTTGGCTCCAAAGGTTCCACTTCCGGCCGCCTTATTCCGGAATACTATGTTCGCGAAGCCTTTGGGGAAAGCCCTGAGGAAGTTTTTGGCCGCGTTGGATTCAGCGGTAACCACACCCGCACGCTTCGTCTTGTTGAGGCGGGCACCTACGACGTCGGCGCAATCAATTTCTCGGTCTGGGACAAGGAAATGGAGAGCAACAATATTGATACGGATGCTGTTAAAGTCATCTGGACAACCCCTTCCTACCCTAACTATCAGTGGACCATTCGTGGCGACGTCAACGAACGTTTCGGCGAAGGGTTTTCACAGCGCGTTCAGGAAGCACTGCTGGCAATGGATGACCCTGAGCTCCTGGAGAGCTTTCCTCGCAGTGGTTTCATTCCGGTTTCAAATGACGCCTACGAACCAATTCGGGTTGTCGGTAAGCAGATCGGAATCATCGATTAATGTCAGGATTTGATCTGAATGGCCTGACAGCATCGTTTGACGGAGAGCGGGTTATCGGCCCGCTCTCCCTGAATGTGAAAAAGGGCGAAAAAGTCGCCTTGGTCGGTCGTAGTGGTGCTGGCAAATCCACGCTGATACGACTTGTGTACCAGGAAGTCGAAAGTCTGGCATCTCTGGTGCCCCAGGATCTCGGGCTGGTGAACGCCTTGCCGGTGTTCCATAACGTGTACATGGGCCGCCTGGATGCGAATCCCACCTGGTACAACGTTGTTACGCTGATGCGCCCATTTGCAAAGGACCGTCGCGAAGTGAAAGACCTTCTATCCGAGCTCGGGATGCCGGAAAAGGTATGGATTCCCGCGGCCTCGTTGTCTGGCGGACAGCGACAGAGGGTTGCCATTGCCCGGGCACTTTACCGAAAGTCCGGTCTGTTACTTGCCGATGAGCCGGTATCGGCGCTGGACGGTCCTATGGCTCACCAGATTATGCGGCTACTGAAGGAGCGTTTCGAAACCAGCGTAATTGCACTTCACGATGTGGAGCTGGCGTTGGCCTATTGCACACGGATTGTCGGCATCCAGGATGGGCAGGTTGCTCTGGATGAGTTCAGCGAAAAGCTGACCCCGGCAGATATCATGCCGCTTTACTGAACCAGACCCTCTATCTATGTTGTCTTCACCAACCGTGAGAACCAGTCTGATCTTTACCGCCATTGCCTTGGTGGGTCTGGTCTTTGCGGACATTGCCATCACCGCGGCCAACCCCTGGAAAGACCTGGGGCGCTTCTTCCTCGGTGTGGTCACTCCCGATTTTTTCAGTACCGAAGGGCTGGCAACCGCCCTGCTCCGTACCGTTGCCTTTGCGTTTGTGGGTGTGGCCCTGGGCAGTGTGTGCGGATTCCTGTTGGCGCTGGTTTACCGAGCCTACCCGGTACGGATTTTCTGTGCTTTTATACGGGCCATCCATGAACTCTTCTGGGCTCTGATTTTCCTGCAGTTTTTTGGTTTCCATCCGCTGACGGGCGTACTGGCCATTGCCATTCCCTATTCCGGCATTTTTGCCAAGGTTTATTCCGAGATTCTCGAAGAAGCAGACCCGGAGCCGGGGCGCCTGCTGCCTCCAGGAACCGGCGTGATCTCAGCCTTTCTATACGCCCGAATTCCGGATTGCTGGGTGCAGATGCGCACCTATACTGCCTATCGCCTTGAGTGCGGCCTGCGGTCCAGTGCCATTCTTGGCTTCGTGGGTTTGCCAACACTCGGGTTTTACCTGGAATCTGCATTCTCCCAGGGGCATTACTCCGACGCCGGCGCCATGCTGATCCTGTTTTATGTGCTCATTGCCACCCTGCCGCTCTGGGTCAAGCCCAAGCTGCTACCGGTGTACATCCTTGGTGCACCCTTTTTCCTGGGCGACGGCATGCCCATTATCTGGGGCAACGTCACCCGGTTCTTTACCGAAGATATTGTGCCTTCCCCCCTGAAAAACGAAGAGGGCTGGGCAGGAATGGGTGCCTGGCTCGGTGATCTGTTTGTCACGCAGGCTCTGCCCGGTATCTGGAATACGGTGTTACTCACCCAGATCGCACTGGTTGCCACCGGTCTCATTGCCCTGCTGGCATTTCCGTTGATTTCCACCCACTTTGGCGGCCCGGTGCGTCGTACGAGTGGCCACGTGTTCCTGGTGATCCTGCGTTCAACACCGGAATACATTCTTGCCTACATTCTGCTGCAGCTGTGGGGGCCTTCAATGCTGCCTGCCGTGGTAGCGCTTGCGCTGCACAATGGCGGTATTATCGGCCATCTGATTGGCCGCCAGTCCAGCTTCATCCGTCTGCGGCCAGATGCGCCCACAGGTCTCAACCGATACACCTACGAGCTTGTACCCCGGGTTTACCGATCGTTTCTTGCATTCCTGTTCTACCGGTGGGAAATCATCATGCGGGAAACAGCGATTCTGGGCATTCTGGGCATCTACACGCTCGGCTTTTATGTCGACAGCGCCATCCAGAACATCCAGTTCGACAAAGCGATGGTGCTTATCCTGATTACCGCCTCGCTGAACATCGGTGTTGATATCCTCGGCCGGTATATTCGCAAGAAGCTGGCGCTGCAAACCATGCCGACCTGTTAGTTACTCCAGTGGATACCACGTCACAGTTCCACCATTTGCAGACCAGATTTAACCCGGTTCCCTTCGTGTCCCGGGATACATTTGGTTACAATCCGGATTAATGATGTAACAGTCACCCTCAGGCAATCCGGAGCGCTTATGACAACCAGCATCGTTTTACTGATTGAAGTCGCGCTCATTGCGTTGTTGTTGCTGCTTGCCTTCCGGATGCTCACGCTGGTGCGACATGATCCCTTCGTGCCGGCGGCACCCACCACTCATCCGGAATTTTCATCACCTGCCCCGACGCGGCAGCCGTTCGGTCCCAACCGTGTGGATGCTGGCCACGGCCTTGCCAGTCGCGGACTGGACAAATGCGGGTTGATTACCCAGTTGCATATATTGTTGAGCATTCAGGAAAGGGATTGTCGGGAGAAAGGACTGGAGCTTGATACAGCCCCGAACGCCGTAAAGGAATACGTGACTGCCTGGCTGTATGGTGCTGCATGCGCGCTGTGTGACAAGTCACAACGTCATTCGGGTGCGCAGGTCAATCTGGTGAGCCAACTGGCCAGCCGAAAAATCGGGCTGCGACAGCCTGAAGCAGTCCAGGCACTGTCAACGCTGACGGGCAGTGCCACCTTGCTGGCCTGTTTCCGTTACGGCGTGGGTGGTGCGGAGTACTGGAGCGAACACCGCTACGTTCTCCGGGACCACAGCCTCTACAGTGCTATTACGTCAAACGCGTTTGTCTGAGTTGCGGCTCATTGAGATGCGGGCTGGCGATTCTTCCAGTGTCCAGCGTGTGCCAAGATCCTGTGCTTCAGCGGTTTCCGGGGCATCGGCCGGAGCGCCGGTGATAGCCGGCCTGGAAAAGCTGTCGTCTTCCTGTCGCTCCATGCTGTCTACATCCACAGACCGGACGATGTAGCTCTTGCCGTCACACTCCACCCTGGAGCGATGAGTCAAGCCAAAAATAAAACGACAATAATCCAGCTTCAACTGGAGCAGATCCTGTTCCGCTTTCTGGATTTTTCTGAGCAGAACCTTTTGTACACTATCGCCATAATCCATATGTGCTTCCCTGGACAATCGTTGCAGTTCGATGATTTTACACAATCCTGACCGACTGTCATCCCATCGTCAGGCCCGACCCTCTGCTTTGAAGGTCAGCTTCACGGGCATATCAAGTTCTGCCTCCATGCCTGTCTGCAAGTCGATTCTCCAGGTCATTTCCGGATCCGTCGTACAGAAAGGCGCGGTAAATCGTGCCTCCCAAAGCTGGCCGCTACCATCCTGCGCTACCCCTGCCCTGGTCATCGGTACCGGATATTCTCCCAGGTACATGGACTCGCCTCGTAGCACAGCCATCAGCCGTGGCGGGTTCATGTTTGTTTTTACCGACAGGCGATATTCAGTACCCTCTTCCTGAGCACCATCTTTTACCAGATGAGCGTCCCAGTGATTGCCCTGTTGGGTCCATCGACACGTATCATTGAGCACATCACACCCGACAATGCCCTGATCAGACCGGCTATCGGCATCCAACATGAGCCAGCGTGGCCCGAAAACGCCAAGGGCAACCACCGCTGACATGGCAATTACAGCCACTAGCGCTTTCAACACAACCATCCCTCCAAGGTTAATGACGCATTATGGAGATTATTGCTGCCAAGGCAAAGCTTTCTAATTCAGTGCCGGTCGTGAGAAAATACCGCGCTTTAACTCTCCGCAGATTCACCACCAACAGGATAAGCCCGTGCAACCGGACATCTCCGTAAAGCACCTCAACAAAACCTATGCTGATGGTTTCAGTGCCCTCAAGGACATCAACCTTGATATTGAACCGGGAGAAATTTTTGCGCTCCTGGGACCCAACGGAGCCGGCAAGACCACGCTGATCAGCATCATCTGTGGCATCGTGAACCTTTCTGACGGGGAGGTAAAAGCCGCAGGGTTCGACATCGTCAAGGATTACCGCAAGGCCCGGGAAAGCATCGGCCTGGTGCCCCAGGAACTTAACACGGATTCCTTTGAAACCGTCTGGGATGCCGTTTCTTTCAGTCGCGGCCTTTTCGGCAAAGCGCCGGCACCGGACCACATCGAAAAAGTTCTGAAGGACCTGTCCCTCTGGGACAAACGCAATAACCGGATCATGTCTTTGTCCGGTGGCATGAAGCGCCGTGTAATGATCGCCAAGGCCCTGTCACACGAACCCCGCATCCTGTTCCTCGACGAACCAACGGCAGGCGTGGACGTAGAGCTGAGGCGCGATATGTGGGAAATGGTGCGCAAGCTGAGGGAAGACGGCGTTACCATCATCCTCACCACCCACTACATCGAGGAAGCCGAGGAAATGGCTGACCGCATCGGTGTTATCCGCCAGGGTGAAATCATCCTTGTGGAGGACAAGTCGCAGTTGATGAGCAAGCTGGGCAAAAAGGAACTGCGCCTGCATCTGCAGAGCCCGCTCGAGCAGATGCCCGGGCAACTGGCTCTCGAGCCTGTAGAGCTGTCAGAAGACGGCTACGAGCTGATCTACACGTTTGACTCCCAACAGGAGCAGGCCGGCGTGGCGAACCTGCTGCGAACACTGGGCGACCTGGGCATTGAGTACCGTGACCTCCAGACCAGGGAAAGCTCCCTGGAAGAGATTTTCGTGGGCCTGGTCAATGAATAACGCGGGAGTGATGCAATGAACCTGTACGGTGTCCGTGCAATCTACAATTTTGAAATGGCCCGCATGCGCCGCACCCTGATGCAGAGCGTGGCCTCACCGGTTATCTCCACATCGCTGTATTTCGTGGTGTTCGGCTCTGCCATAGGCAGCCGCATGGGTGATATCGACAATATCAGCTACGGAGCCTTCATCATTCCAGGGCTGGTGATGCTGTCCCTGCTGATGCAGAGCATCTCCAACGCCTCTTTCGGTATCTACATGCCGAAATTCTCCGGCACCATCTATGAGTTGCTGTCCGCACCGGTCTCCTATCTGGAGGTGGTGCTTGGCTATGTCGGGGCTGCCGCCACCAAGTCGGTGATACTCGGCGTAATCATATTGATAACGGCCAGGCTGTTTGTGGATTACGACGTGCTGCATCCGTTCTGGATGTTCGCGTTCCTGGTGTTGACCGCCATCACTTTCAGCCTGTTTGGTTTTATTATCGGGATCTGGGCAGACGGCTTTGAAAAGCTCCAGATCGTGCCGCTGATGATAGTTACCCCACTGGTTTTTCTGGGTGGTACTTTCTACTCCATCGATATGCTGCCGGAAGTCTGGCAAACCATCAGTCTGTTCAACCCGGTGGTGTATCTGATCAGTGGTTTCCGCTGGGCATTCTACGGTGTGTCGGATGTGCACGTGGGCATCAGTGTGGGCATGACCCTGCTGTTCCTCACTGCGTGCATGGTCGCGATATGGTGGATCTTCAAAACCGGCTACCGGCTGCGTTCCTGATGGCCAGGCAAACACCGGCGCGCAGCATGAGGGCCCTGCTTCCAGTCATGGCCCTGGTGTTCTCCGGGTGTCTGGCCGCCCTTCCCGACAATCAATCGCTTCCGGTGAAACAGGCTTGCCTGATATCTGCGGAGCGGGCTATCCCCATCACTCTCGAGATTGCCAGGAGCCCTGAAGAACGCAGCCGCGGGCTGATGGAAAGAGAAAGGCTTGAGCCGGATGCCGGAATGCTGTTTGTATACAGTAACGAGCGAAGGGCGGACCATGGCTTCTGGATGTATCGCACACTGATTCCGCTGGACATTGCCTATCTGGATCGCCAGGGCACCATCCAGGCCATACGCCAGATGGCACCCTGCCCGTCAGACCAGGGCCGGGATTGCCCCACTTACCGGGCCGGGGTTCCTTTCTACCTGGCCCTTGAAATGAACCAGGGATATTTTCAAAGCCGGAAAATTCAGGTGGGAGACCGGCTTTCCCTGGAGCCGTCAGACTGTCACTAGCGCGGTCTATTTGTCTTTCCAGTCCGGCTTGCGCTTGTCCAGGAATGCACAGATACCTTCCTGAGCGTCCGCAGCCTGCATGTTCTTCGCCATCACTTCCGAGGTGAAGTCGTAGGCCTCCGCCAATCCCATTTCCAGTTGCTGGTAGAACGCCTCTTTGCCGATCTGAAGGGTGCGACCCGATTTACTCGCTATGGTGACAGCCAGGTCGCGTACCGTTTCATCCAGCGCCTGCTCATCCACCACCCGGTTCACCAGCCCGATTTGCTCCGCTCTGTGCGCACTGACCATCTCGCCAGTCAGCAGCATCTCCATGGCGTGCTTGCGGGACACATTGCGTGAAAGTGCCACCATGGGCGTGGAGCAGAACAGGCCAATATTCACACCAGGAGTGGCAAATCGGGCTGTATCCGCGGCTACGGCCAGGTCACAACTGGCTACCAGCTGGCACCCCGCCGCGGTGGCGACACCGGCCACACGGGCAATCACCGGCTTTGGCAGGTTTACAATTTGCTGCATTACCTTGCTGCACAGGTTAAACAGGTCCAGCTGGAATTGATGGCTATCGAGCTGACCACGAATCTCCTTGAGATCATGGCCGGCGCAGAACACCCGGCCACTGGCAGCAAGTACAACTACGCGCGTTTCCGCATCCCCCGCCAGTTCTTCGAGCTGATCCGACAGCGCCTGCAACATGGCCATGGACAGGCTATTGCGATTCTCCGGCTGATTGAGCGTCAGGGTGGTAATGCCATTGTCGTTGGCAATCGTAATCATCTCTTCCGCAGTCATGGTGACATCACTCCTCTCTTTCTTACCAGTATTCAGCAGTGGTCCCCGTTCGTCGAGCCGACTTTCGTCGGGACTCACAAATATGACAGCCCCTGATGTCCATGGGGCCAACGCGCAGCCGCTGAGCATTATGGTTTTATGTCAACAGATCGTGACAAAACAGCACAAATCACAACAAAAAGAGGTAACCATGAGACTCATCAAGCAGGCATTGCCCTTCGCAGTCGCAATAGCCATCACCGGCTGCGGTGGCAGCAGCGATGGCTCCATAACCAATACCCAACCTTCTGATGAAGCGGACACCGTAGCGGGTTCCGGACAGGAAACGGTAACCGAACGGGACACCATCCGTGTCCTTTCAAACCGCCCCGATCTGATTAATGGTGGGGATGCCCTGGTCGAAGTGGCCTCAGACAATATCGAGGGTGCCAGAATCCAGCTCAATGGCAAAGACATCAGTGACACCCTGACCACTGTGAGAGACGGTGTGCTTCGCGGCCTGATCACTGGCCTGGAGCTGGGTGAGAACGAACTGAAGGTTACCCTCGGAAAAAGCGGTGTGCTGCGCAAAACCATCATCAATCACCCCAAGGGTGGCCCGGTATTTTCCGGGCCCCAGGTTCAGCCCTGGAACTGCACAAATGCCAATGCAGTGGACGAGAAGTGCAATCAGCCAGCGGAGTTCGAGCTGAAATATGTGCCGCAGTCGAAGTTCGATCTGTTTGCAGAAAGCTTTGACCCCCAATCCCCCGGATTGCCCGGAGCATTCCTGCCCTACGATCCCGGGAACCCGCCGCCCTCCGGAGATATTGCCCGGGTTACCACTGATGAAGGTGTTACGGTCCCCTACATCGTGAGGGTTGAGAGAGGGGTAATGAACCGCGACCGCTATCAGGTCATGGCCCTGTTTCAACCGGACCAGGAATGGACAGCCGTGTCGCCACAGGAACAGTGGAATGGCAAGATCCTGATTCACCACGGCGGAAATGTCGGCGTCAGCTACGGCATGGGGAACCCGCCGAATGGTGACATCGCCGGCACGGCTCCCGAAGGAGCGGAAACCCTGCTGGGAGACAGTATCTCCGTTGCCCTGGCTCGCGGCTTTGTGACCCTGTCCACCGCCCAGGCGAACCTTGGCCATAACGTCAACCTGGTTACCGCAGCAGAATCCCTGGTCATGGCGAAGGAGCATGTTGTCGAGCAGTATGGACCGGTGCGCTACACCATCGGCACAGGCTGTTCCGGCGGTGCCATCGCCCAGCAGCACATCGCTAACGCCTACCCGGGTGTCTACCAGGGCCTGATCGTGCAGTGTTCCTATCCGGATGTCTGGACCACCGCGACGCAATTCGCCGATTACAACTTGCTGAACGAGTACCTGGGCAACCAGGTATCTGAAGATCCGGCAGACTTGTTGGCTTTCGTCGAAAGCCTGCTGTCCTCGCCCATACTGGCGGTTCAGTGGCCAGCCCTTTACGGCCACTTGCCCCTCAACCCGATCGTTTCCGACCTGGCGTTCTTCCCCTCCGCCGAACCGGATCAGGAAAACTGCCCGGGCCTGGCGGGCCAGGCCGTCGTCTATGACCCGGAGACCCGCCCCGATGGCCTGCGCTGCGGTCTGACTGATTACATGGCCAGCCAGTTCGGTGAACGCTTGCCAGCGGCCTGGTCCCCTAATGAGCAGCTGCTCTCGCGGGGATTCACCGGCATCCCACTGGACAATACCGGCGTCCAGTACGGCCTTAAAGCATTGCAGGACGGTGTCATCACTGGTGACCAGTTCCTGGCGGTCAACCGCGATATCGGCGGTCTGGATATTGATATCAACTACCAGCCGGAACGCACAGCCGCCGACCTTGAAGCACTGGAGAATTCCTATCGCACCGGCGCCATCAATACCGCTGAAAACCTTGCCAATGTGCCCATCATCGATCTCCGCGGCCCGGACCCCGGCATTGCCCACGATGCCTTTCACTCCTGGCAGGTACGGGCGAGGCTGGAACAGACTCAGGGCCACGCTCGCAATCATGTGATCTGGTACGGGGCATTCCCCCTGGCAGGCGACACCATATTCACCACCGAAGCCCTGCTCGTGATGGACCAGTGGCTCACCGGTATCGAAGCCGATCAGGAAGAGGTTCCGGTGCCGAACAAAGTCCTCGCCAACAAGCCGGTTACCGCCAGGGACCGCTGTCTGTCACTATTGGCTCCGTTCTCGGCGGAAGGCCCCAAGGCGCCCTATACCGGCAACCTGCTTTACCCGGAACCGCAAGTGTCCGGGCTGAACCCGGAACAGATACCCACCTTCCCTGCCGAACTGGGCCAGATACTGGATGTTGCCACCGGGCAGGTGTGTGGCCTGAACCTGGGTGAACTGGGGCTACCCGATATCATCACCGATCCACTGCAGCCCATTGCCGACGACGTTGTGGAGGCCCAGAAGCTGGTGGTCCAGACTCGCTTCGGGACGCCACGCACCGTCGCAGGTGACGCCATCACGACAATGAACAACAAGTGCCAGCTTAAACCCGTGGACCCGGCAGACTACCCGGTGAACATCCTGAACGGTGTTTATACCGCTGAAGGTTTCGCACAAAAGGTTGCGGAGATCTTTCCCGAAGGCGTCTGTGATTACACAAAGCCGCCTGTTGGCCAGGGACCCACACTGACGTGGCTGCAGTATGGCGATGAGCACATCGTGAGCACGGGCGGCGAACCTTTGCCCCCGGGGACGGGGACAGTTGCAGGCTGGGCTTCACCGGCATTCGGGGTCGACCTGAACCCGAGATCGGACCTGTAATCCCTTGAATCCGCTCTCATGATGTATCCTGTACATCATGAGAGACCTAAAAAGACAACGTCGGGAACTGGAAAAACAACTCGCTACAGCCACTTCCTATGCGGAATGGCACGCTACGGCCGAGCAACTGGATGAGCTTGAAGGCACGCTGGCGTGGCGGGCGGAAGGCGGCTGCGAGCTGCTTCACGAAAAACTGATTCGCGAACACATCGACGCCATGGTGCACTGCCGTAAAAAAGGTGACACCCGTGGCCTTACCCGCGTGCTGCAGGAAAGCCTGTACCGGCACCTGGGTGAAATTGCCAATCCGGACCTCTACGCCATCGCCTGGACAGGCACCAAGTATCTGGTCACAGAATTTCTGGATGAAGTGGAACGCTCCATGTACTTCATCTGCGAGCATGACATGCCGGGCATCACCGAACAGCAGAAACTCCGCCTGTTCCGGGATGCCGAACGCGTATACGGCCGCCCGGCCCTGATGCTCAGTGGTGGAGCCGCTTTCGGCATCTACCACATCGGTGTTACCCGTGCGCTCTGGGAACAGGACCTGCTACCGGACGTGATTGCCGGTTCCAGCATGGGCGCCATCGTGGCCGGGGCGATCTGTACCCGAAACAACGAAGAGCTCGAACGTTTTTTCAACGAGCCCGGGGAGATCCACCTCGACGCATTCCGCTGGCTGGAGCCCAGCCGTATCTGGCGAAAACGCCACGCCATGGACCAGACCCAACTGCTTCATCACATCCACACCAACATCGGCAGTACCAGTTTTCGTGAGGCCGCGGAGCACAGCGGGCGCACACTCAACATTTCGGTGTCGCCCACCCGAACCCGACAGAAACCCAGATTACTGAACAGCCTTGCCTCACCAGAAGTGCTGGTCGATTCTGCCATTCTGGCTTCCTGTGCGGTCCCTGGCATTTATCCGCCAGTGACACTCCAGGCCCGGGACAATGACAAGGGTAAAAACGGCAAGAAACCTTACATGCCAACAGAACGCTGGATTGACGGCAGTGTACACGGGGACCTGCCCCTCCTGCGCATGGCCCGGCTTCATAATGTAAACCGGACCATCGTCAGCCAGGCCAATCCTCACGTGCTGCCGTTTATCAGCCACCATCACGAACGTGGCCCGGGGGCATCCGCCAAACAGGCAGCGGCTTCAATCCTGCATGCCCAGGTCGCGACCACGCTGCAACTGACCCGGAACAGCTGGTCCTCAACCATACTCCGGCCATTGCTGGAGCAGGCCCATGCCATGGCAACGCAAACCTATCTGGGGGACATCAATATCCAGTTCCCCTTCCGCCCATTGCTGTATCGCAAGGTGCTCACCAACCCCGGCCGCGAGGACCTGGAAATGTTTATCCGGCTTGGTGAGCAGGCCACCTGGCCACGCCTGGCGATGATCCGCGACCAGACCCGCATCAGCCGCACCTTCAGCAACTGTATCGCCAGGCTGGAAAAGGCCTGCACCGCCAACGACACAGCCGGGGAGTAGCCGCTTGCAGACTACCCGGATCAAAGGCCTGACCATCGCCGCCCTGGGCGTGTTGTTCATTGTCCCGGACGCGCTACTGGTCAAGATCACCTCGGTAGAGCCGGTGGTATTCCTGTTCTGGCGTGGCCTGCTGCTGGCCATCAGCTTCCTGGTCATCAGCTGGCTCAGGTACCGTTCGCGCCTGACCACCGAAATCAGGCGCTGCGGCTGGAAGGGACTGTTCTGCGCCGGAGCTTTCGCGATAAGCACGTTAGGGTTCGTTGTAGGCATGAAGAACACGGCTGCCGGCAACGTCCTGGTTATTCTCAACACGGCCCCGGTGATCGCAGCGCTTATTGCGTGGCTGGTGTGGAAGGAAACCCTGCCCTGGCGAACCTGGGTTGTCATCCTGGTGTGCGTGACCGGCGCAACCTTCATGGCCATCGGCGAATGGGGTAAAGGCGACCCCCTGGGGCTGATGATGGCCGGTATTGCTGCCACTGCCCTCGCCTCCAACCTCAATGTGGCCCGCTCCCGGCCCGACTGCGACATGAGTGTGATGCTGATGTTTGGTGCCCTGGCTCTGGCCATCGTGGCGGCGGTCATGGGTGGAGCACAGGCGCTCTCGCCAAGGGACGGGTTTTTCATTGCCCTGCTCTGTCTGGTTTTCCTGCCAATGGCCTGCATCCTCATCCAGATTGGCCCACGTTACATACCGGCGGCGGAAGTCAGCCTGATGCTGCTACTGGAAACCGTGCTGGGGTCTTTCCTGGTGTGGTTGTTTCTGGATGAGGTGCCGCCAAACCTCAGCCTGATTGGCGGCGTGATTGTCTTCTCGGCACTGGCTACCCATGGCTGGATAGAAGTAAAACGCTACCGGAAAGCCCGGGTGGTTGTTGATTAGCGGGAACCCGGCGCGCGAAGATAACCTTTAAGCCACAACAAGGAACCCTACAATGACCAACGTACCGACTCTCACCGATGCACTGCTTACCCTGGAAAACCGGGTAGCCACCCTCACCCTGAACCGTCACGATCTGCGCAACGCACTGACAGGCTCCAGCCTGATCGAGGACATCGTGACCACTGCCGACTGGGTCAACCAGTGCGATGAGGTATCGGTACTGGTGGTCACTGGTGCCGGCTCCGCCTTCAGCGCCGGCGGTAACATTCGTGACATGGCCAATCGCAGCGGAGATTTCGCAGGTGATGTGGCCGAGTGCGCAGACCGCTACCGCAAGGGTATTCAGCGAATTCCCCTGGCCCTTCAGGACGTGGAAGTGCCGATCATCGCCGCCGTAAACGGCCCCGCCATCGGCGCAGGATTCGATCTGGCGAACATGGCCGATATCCGCATCGCCTCGGAAAACGCCAGGTTCGGCGAAACCTTCCTTAACCTCGGCATCATTCCCGGAGACGGCGGCGCCTGGTTCATGCAACGCCTGATCGGCTACCAACGCGCCTTTGAGCTGACACTCACCGGCCGCATCATTGACGCCAAAGAAGCCAAAGAGCTGGGCATTGTGCTGGACGTGGTATCGGCCGACGAACTGCTCAACACAGCAAATGCCATGGCAAACCGCATCGCCAGCCAGCCCCCGAAGGCCACCCGATTAACAAAACGCCTGATGAAAATGGCACCGCGTATGGAGCTGAAAGATTTTCTGGATGTGTGCGCGAATTTTCAGGGCATGTGCCACAACGAGCCGGAGCATCTGGAGGCGGTTAACCGGATGCTGGAGGCTATGGCCAGGAAGTGAGCATGTCTGGAGCCGGCACCCGCAAATCGCCCGATTCAACTCAAATCTGTTGAATCATTAACGTGCCTCTCAATCTGACTCAGGTGCGGGTACCGTTGTTTACAATTTACAAATGTTATCAGGTATATCCGATTACCTTGTACCGGCAAAATAGAACGCGATTTTGCCATTGCTTGCGGCAAATTCAATACTCCCCTCCCCCTCACTACCTGCGGGAGTGAAAGTACCGATGCCAAGGTAATCCCCATCTCTTTCCTCGCCTGTGGCTTCGGGCAGATCAGTGCAACCTGACGCTTCGTAGGAGAGTTCATAGATATTGACTTCAGCAACCGGAATCGTGACCTGTCCCTCGAGAATACATCCTCTGTCGACGCCGTTTATACCGCCGTCGACGTCTATCATAATTTGAGGGTCTGACCCGGCGCTGGCCTCGTGTGTACCTGCAATTTGATCAAACCTCAGACTTTGATTGCTAGCTGAGTTATCTCGCGTAATCTTGATTTCCTCTACAAGGGCCCCGGTATCCAGTAACGCAGACACATTTTGATCTGGAGGCACAACGCCCACGATAGTAGCCTTCTTGTCAGCGCTCTCCGGCGTGCGAACCCACTCGTCAAAGAGCTCGTATTCAACCACAGGACCCTCAATGTAAGAGCCCTCTGAGTCAGAAAGACCGTCATAAATTAAAGTGCCCGAAGTAACACGGTCACCAAAGGGGAAAGTGAAATTGCCCGTCGCGCTCAATAACATGGGCCCAACGAGAGGTTCCCTCTCATCCGTGTAAGTCACCACAACTGAATAAACACCGGCTTTGAGAATTGCATCGGCTCCGACGAAGTGGTCTTGAACCTCTTTTCCCACAAAGTCGTCACTACCGCTTGAAGTATCTTCAGGCGTTCCGCCGCCGGTGTTTTCTTGACTTATAACAGTAGTGCTACTAGAGCCGCCACCTCCACAGGCGGCCAACGAAAGCGTGACGAAGACCAGGGAAAATCTTGTTAACGTGTTTCCGGGGAGCTTTAACATCCTGTTTCCTTATTATTGGACTATTGGCTTTGGCCAATACCCCCTTCCGTAAAAGTAATGCGATTGCCTTTCACTTATTGCTATATCAAAGAGGCTAGGCTCACTGGTTTCCGAGTTCTGTACGCTATCGAACATAGCCGGGAATTATTGGCCGGAGTCCGGCCCTGCAATATTGGAATAAGGCCAGTTGCAGAACGCCAGAGTGCGCAACCGCACAGACCTTATTCACGTATGGGTACAGGGTGTTTGGGAAATTCTGCTGGTCCATGCCAAGGGAAGCTTGAGCGGCCGGAATGCCGCAGGGAGGCCGTCACGATGACCGAGGGATGTAAAGAGGAGAGGAACGCCATAATCGAGGCGCTGCCGGACGAGGAAGGCCGCCGGTTTACAGCCCTGTGTCACAGAACCGAGCTCAGACAGGGGGACGTTCTGTGGGAGTCGAATCAGGACTTGCAAGCGGCCTATTTTCCGACGTCGGGGGTCATTTCACTGGCTATGACACTTGATAACCGTTCGCCGCTCGAGTTGGGCCTGGTCGGTCGCGACGGCATGCTCGGATCTACGGTGTCACTGGGCATCCTGGCGGCGCCTATGCGCGCGGAGGTGCAGGTGGCCGGCACGGCCCTGATGATGGCGACGGCGCAGTTGCAACAGGAACTGCGTGCCAACTCGCATCTGCTGGAGTCAGTGCATCACTACGAGTTCCGGCTTATGATGCAAACCCTCCAGACCGCTGCCTGCATGCATTTCCACGAGATAGAACCCCGCCTGGCTCGGTGGCTGCTGATGACCCGGGACCTGAGCCTCTCCGATACGATCCACCTCACCCACTGCCAGCTCGCCCATGCGCTGGGAGTGCGCCGAAGCGGCATAACCCATGCTGTCGGCTCCCTTCACCGGCGGGGCCTGATCAGCCACTCCCGTGGTGTGATCCGCATTCTTGATCATGCCGGTCTTGAGAGCGCAGCCTGCCGCTGCCACGCCACCCTCACCAACAGGTACCGCGTGGTGTTCGGGACGGACATTGAGCAATGGCCCCCGGAGCCCTGGCACATCAATCATCAACCCGCAGACACCAGATGAATAATATTTGACGGACTCGATACCCAGAACGCCTGGAAGCCATCCGGCAGGGGTTCGATTTCATCGCGACGATCACAGCCCTGCTCAGCCAGATATTCAGATGCCAGCTCGATATTGTCGGTGACTATCTCCAGCCATATCTCCGCCTGGCTGATCCGTGCTTCACAATCCAGCCATAACACCTTGTCCCCGAACTCGAACCGGGGCGTGGTGTCGCTGCCGATGGCAGTAAGTTCCCTGAGTTCTACAACATCGCGATAGAAACCAACGGTGCTTTCGTACTCATGTGTCGGTATTTTCATGGCGATATTCTTGCCGGGTCTGAATTCGGGTTTCATGGTGGGCACCTGCTCTTTTGAGTGGATCAGGGGAAGCGCTTGCGGTTGTTCCATTCACTTATTTTAGACCATTCGGAGATGGGCCGGAGGGACAGAGTGGCGCAGGTAGAGGGACTGTCATGTCAAGATATGGATAGTATTGGGCGTGAGTGCCTGGATAAAAGCCAGTCGTAGAAACTGGGACACTCATTAGCCAGCCAGAGTCAATGGGCCATACTAATCCCTTATGATGTCTTTTAAGACAGAGTCCCGTACTAACTGAAGCCAGAGCTTGGCGGTAGCGGCTAAGGAACAGCGAATTGCCCATGAACCAGGACAACACAACACACCATCGCGTCGCCCCAAAACTCGCATCGTTGGCGGTCCTACTGCTGGCAACCGTGGTGATGTACGTAAGCCAGGGATTAACTCATACGCTGGTTCCGCTTCGGCTCGCCAGTGGCTCCATCTCGGGCTTTGTCACGGCTTGTTATTTCTTGGGATTCGGCCTGGGCGCTTTTCTCGGGCCGCTGCTTATCCGGCGCGTCGGCCATATCCGCGCATTTGGCGGCCTGTTGGGTATTGTCATCTTTGCCGTGCTGTCCCTCGCGCTGATCGACTCCCTCTGGTTCTGGGGAATAATCCGACTACTGCATGGCGCCAGTATTGCCGCCGTAGCAGTTGTGGTTGAAGCCTGGTTGGTTAGTGCCTCCGGCCCCGAGGCACGCGGACGGGTGCTTGCGGTCTACACCCTCGCAGTTTACGGAGGCATTGGCATTGGGCCACTGTTTCTGACCTTCTTGCCAGACACGCTCTGGCAACCATTCAGCGTCGCGGCTATCGCCCTATGCCTGGCAGCGGTGCCAGTACTGTTCTGGCGCACCGACACGCCGGTAATCCCCCCCCGTGCTCCCGCCAACTGGCGACGCATGATAAACGTCTCGCCAGTGAGTCTGGCAACGGCCACTGCGGCCGGCTTTTCGGGAGGTGCCCTTACCGCACTGGGGCCGATCTACGCGGTCTCGTTGGGCTTGGACACGTCCAACGTCGCGCTTATGATGAGCGTGCCCGTTATTCTCGGCCTGATTCTGCAATGGCCCGTGGGAATGCTATCGGACCGTTACGAGCGCCGTCGGGTAATGTCCAGCGCGACCTTGGTCAGCGCCAGTTTCGCACTCATGCTCATCTGGGGCCAGAGCCTGGGATTGGCCGCGATTTACATCCTGCTGGCGGGCCTCCACGGTGTTCTGTACGCACTTTACCCCCTTGCCCTCGCCCATGCCAACGACCGCGTTGGAACGCCCACCGATACCGCTGATATCGGTGCCGGGCTACTGTTGGGCTATGGCATAGGTGCGGCGGCGGGACCCGCTGTTGCCGGCGGCGTTGCCATTGCCATGGGGCCGTTATCTGGCTTCCTGGTAGCCATGGTAGCTCTGGCGCTGACGGGCTCCTACATCCTAGTGGATGTTCACCGCCATTCCCGGGTCGCCATCGTCGATAAGGGCGCTTACACCAATCTGCCTTCCTCAACCCCGGAGGTGTTTGAGCTGGAGCCGCGAACCGTCCCCGATCCAGTGACTAAAACCTACCTGACTACCACCCGCACCGATGAGTCAAAGGACCCGAATGTATGATGGTAGGGGGAAAGTCCACATTACACTTCTGGTCAGCCCGATATTCTGGTTGTGCATATACTCTTATGGTTATCCATCCTGACCACAGGAGGTTTGGACATGCCGACTCCCAGCCGCGAGGAGCTTCTGGATGAGCACCAACCCGATGCGGTGCGCGCACGGCTGGCAAAGCCGATGCGAGCTTCAACGTTGCCTGATGCTGTACTCGGAGGTATTGATGGTTGTGTCACTACCTTTGCGGTGATATCCGGTGCTTTCGGTGCGGGCTTCTCGCCACAAGTTGCATTAGTCCTGGGTTTCGCCAACCTGGCTGCTGATGGCTTCAGTATGGCGGTGAGCAACTATGAGGCTGGCCAGGCACAGTTGGCTCAGATTGCGAGCGCTAAACAGGTCGAACATCAACATATTGCCTTGATACCGGAAGGCGAGCGAGAAGAGATTCGCCAGCTGTTCCACGCCAAGGGATTTGAGGGGGAGCTGCTTGAACAGGTGGTCGAAGCCCTATGTCACGATCCAGAGGTATGGGTCTCCACCATGTTACGAGAAGAGTATGGGCTTTCTGCTGCTGGATTAAGTCCTTTGCGATCAGCTCTGACTACGTTCGCTGCGTTCCTTTTGATCGGAACTTTGCCCCTGTTGCCCTATGCTCTGCCAGGGTTCAGTACCACAACTCAATTCCTGGCAAGTCTTGGTCTCGCAGGGCTGGTGTTTTTAGGTATCGGCATGCTTAAGAGCGCGGTATATGGTGTGCCAGTTTGGCGTTCAGGACTGCGTACATTGTTAATGGGTACCGCAGCGGCCGGATTAGCTTTTGCTACCGGCTATTTCGCACAAGGGTTCCTAGGTGACTGAAACGATTGAGAGATCAAACAGAAAACACTATAACCGATTGATGACGATGGTGCCCGGAGCCGGAATCGAACCGGCACGACCTAACGGTCGAGAGATTTTAAGTCTCTTGTGTCTACCTATTCCACCATCCGGGCATTCGGAGGGAGTTTTGAAGGGCAGGATTGTATAAGGCCGCGTTCGGTAACGCAATTCAGATTCTGCTTCGCCCCGAAACCTGGTGTCAGGCATCCACAGGTTTCACCGCCCTGCCCTTATAGATGTAACCGGCGATTTTCGGCGCTTTGGGAATGTAAAGGTTTTCCAGCTCCAGGATCTCGAAACCGGCGTGCCGGATCAGGTCGGCGATGTGACGGTTCAGGTGGCAGCCACCGGCAAACTTCTTCCAACCCGGAGTAATCCGGTGTTGCCATTTGCGGGTGTTGTCATGGGGAGATTCTCCGTGCTCCAGGAACAGGAGTTCGCCACCGGGTTTCAGTACCCGCCACATCTGCTGCAAAGCGGTGTGCCAGTCCGGAATGGTGCACAGGGTGAAAGTGAGCAGTACGGTGTCCACGGAGTGATCTTCCAGGGGGATTTTTTCTCCGGGCAGGTCCAGCCACTCCACTTTGATGGGAGACCGGGCGAGGTTCGGCTGGGCCTTGCTGCGCATACCATCTGAAGGCTCAAGGCCGTACACCATGTCGACATGGTCGGGGTTATAGAATTCCATGTTGATGGCAGAGCCCATGCCCACCTCCAGTACCCGACCTTTGGCGTGTGGAACTACCTGGCTGCGAAGTTTCATCACCTGGCCCATTGAGCAGGCGCGGTCTATGATGTGTGGCAGTATCCGGTTCTCGTAAAAGCTCATTGGCTTCACCATACTTGTGCTATATCAAGAGGTGCGACAATCTGACCTATCGGTTTTGTCACCAGGTTTAGTAGCATGACAATGATCTGCCGGTAATAACAACATAACAATTTTAGCTAAGGCAGCGGCTGAACGGGTTCGCTGGGCCCGTTCGTTATGATGTAAACGTTACCGGAGGGTTCCCATGGAACTAGATCCTCTTATCCTATCGCGAATCCAGTTCGCGTTCGTGGTGTCATTTCACGCCATTTTCCCAGTGTTTACCATCGGGCTTGCCTCTTACATCGCTGTCCTTGAGGGCCTGGCCTTCAAGACAAAAAATCCTTCCTGGGTAAAACTTTCTGCCTTCTGGACCAGGGTATTTGCGGTGGTCTTCGGCATGGGCGTGGTGTCGGGCATTGTGATGTCTTTCCAGTTCGGCACCAACTGGAGCAATTTCGCCCAGGCCACTGCCAATTTCCTGGGACCTATGCTGAGTTATGAGGTGGTAACGGCCTTCTTCCTGGAAGCGGCGTTCCTTGGTGTGCTGCTGTTCGGCCGTGACAAGGTGCCCCCCGGCGTTCATCTGTTCGCGGCAGTCATGGTAGCAACGGGCACCTTTATTTCTTCGTTCTGGATTCTCTCCGCCAACAGCTGGATGCATACTCCGGCCGGCACCGAATTCCGGGATGGTGTGTTCTTTGTGACTTCCTGGAGCGAGGCGATCTTCAATCCCTCCTTCCCCTACCGCTTTACCCACATGGTACTGGCCTCCTTCCTGACCGGTGGTTTTGTGGTGGCAGGTGTGAGTGCCTGGTACCTGCTTAAAGGCCGCGAAGTTGAAGCAAACCGCAAAGCGCTGTCCATGTGCCTTTGGCTGCTGTTGGTTATTGCTCCGACCCAGGCGGTGGTAGGCGACTTTCATGGCCTCAACACCATGGAGCACCAGCCCATGAAGGTGGCAGCCATGGAAGGTAACTGGGAAACCTCCCGTAATGTGCCGCTGCTGCTGTTTGCCATTCCGGATCAGGCCAACCAGACCAACCGTTTCGAGATTGCAATCCCCAGTCTGGCCAGCTTCATTCTTACCCACGAATGGGATGGGGAAGTGCCCGGGCTGAATGAAGTGGCGGCAGAGGAGCAGCCGCCGGTAGCTATTGTGTTCTGGTCGTTCCGGGTGATGGTTGGCCTGGGTCTGTTGATGATTGTGTTTGCCTTTGCGGGCCTGGTACTTCGCGCTGGTGGACGTTACTGGCAAACACCATGGTTCCTGCAGGGTTTGAGGCTCATGAGCCTGACACCCTTTGTCGCGGTGCTGGCCGGCTGGTTTGTAACGGAGATAGGCCGTGCGCCCTGGCTGGTACAGGGGCTGATGAACCACAGTGAGGCTGTTACGCCCTCACTGACAGGCGGTATGGCGCTGTTTTCACTGATTGGGTACTTCGTGGTCTATGCGTTGGTGTTCAGTGCCGGTGTCTACTATCTGATGCGGGTGTTGTATGTGGGAATGGAAGACAGCGATATCGATAAGGAGTACGGGTCCGACCGGCCCAAGCGCCCCTTCTCTGCCGCTCACGTGCCGTTCGACATCGATGATAACGGCACTCACAAGCCACTGAACCAGGGAGGTCACTGATTATGGGCATGCTTGATCTGGTTCTGATCTGGGCGTTTATTATCGGTTTCGGCATCATCATGTATGTGGTGATGGATGGCTTTGATCTTGGCATGGGCATTCTCTTTCCTTTCGCACCGACGGAAGAGGACAGGGACACCATGATGAATAGCGTAGCGCCGGTCTGGGATGGTAACGAAACATGGTTGGTGCTGGGCGGTGCCGGACTTCTGGCCGCATTTCCCCTGGTTTACACCACCATTTTGCCGGCGCTGTACATCGGTGTGTTCCTTTTGCTGGCAGGCCTGATCTTCCGGGGTATCGCATTCGAGTTCCGCTTCAAGGCCAGTACTTCCCGCTATCTCTGGAACTGGGCCTTTGCGGGTGGCTCAACCCTGGCGGCGTTTGCCCAGGGCGCAGTGGTTGGTGCCTATATTCAGGGCTTTGAAGTAACCGACGGGGTTTACACCGGTGGTGCGCTGGACTGGCTGAGTCCGTTCACGATTCTGACCGGTTTCGGCCTGCTCGCCGGCTATGCCCTGCTGGGCTCCACCTGGCTGATCATGAAAACCGAAGGTCGGCTTCAGGAGTGGGCGTACAGGATTACCATCCCGTTGTTGCTCGGCGTGTTGGGCGTGTTCGTCATCATCAGTATCTGGACACCGTTCGTGGACGAGATGGTCAAGGACCGCTGGTTCTCCAATATCACCGTGATCTGGATACTGCCGGCACTGACTCTGATCTGCGCCTTCCAGATTTTCCGGTCAGTGCGTAACCGCTTTGAGGGTATGCCCTTTGTGGCAACTCTGGGACTGTTCATATTCACCTACCTGGGGTTGATTGTCAGTCGCTGGCCTTACGTGGTGCCGCCAGACATTACCCTTTGGGACGCGGCGTCCGCCTACGATTCCCAGTTGTTCTTATTGATTGGTCTGGTGTTTGTCATTCCGGTTGTGCTTGCTTACACCGCCTGGACCTACTGGGTATTCCGCGGCAAGGTCCGCGCCGGCGAGGGTTACCACTAAGTGACAGAGCCGGTCACTGCCCGTAGCTGGCTGGAGGGGCTTGCTGCCCATGGCCGCCCGCTGATACTGGCGACGGTATCGGCGGGCGTGGTAGCAGGCATTGCTACCATTGCGCAAATGGCTTTCCTCGCAGCAATTGTCCACCAGGGCATCGCTGCGAAGGTGCCCGTTGAAGAGCTCTCCCTGTTGTTCACTGGCGCTGTTGCCGCAATCCTGATCAGAGGCATTGCTCAGGGACTTCAGGCCCGGTTTGCGGCACGTTGCAGCCGTAAGGTGCGCAGTGAGGTGCGCCACCAGATCAATCGCAGCTGGCAAAAAGCCGGACCTGTTGCCATCGGCCAGATTTCGGCGGGCACCCTGGCTCGTGAGTGGCTCGACCATACCGACGCCCTCCATGGCTACTTCGCCCGCTTCCTGCCCCAGATGATTCTGGCTGTGATCGTGCCGTTACTGGTTCTGGTGGTGGTATTCTCGCTGGACTGGCTCGCGGGGGTGTTCCTGATGCTGTCTGCTCCCCTCATTCCCTTGTTCATGGCGCTGGTGGGCATGGGTGCCGAAAAGCTTAACCAACAGCATTTCCAGACCATCGGCCGGCTGTCGGGTCAGTTCCTGGACAAGGTTCGGGGGCTGACAACCTTGCAGTTATTCGGTCAGACGGACCCGGCAGCAGAAACCTTGCGTAAACGCTCCGACGATTATCGCCGCGTCACCATGAAAACCCTGAGGATTGCTTTTCTGTCCTCAGCGGTACTTGAGTTCTTTGCTTCGGTCGCCATCGCCGTCGTGGCCATTTATATCGGCTTTGGCCTGTTGGGCTATATCACCTACGGGCCAGCGGAAGACCTCACGCTGTTCTCGGGTTTGCTGGTGTTGTTACTGGCACCGGAGTTCTTCCAGCCGTTGCGCCTGTTATCCCAGCACTATCACGACCGTGCAGCGGCCATGGGCGCTGGTGCGGAGATTGTAGAAAGGCTTTATGGGGTTGATGAACCCAGGGCCCCGGCGCAAAGCACCCCTCATCCACAATCGCCAGATGCGATTACCGCGCGGGATCTGACTCTCGCCTACGATACCGGGCGTCCGATACTGGATCAGGTGTCGCTGGAGATCCAAAAAGGCGAAGTGATCGCGCTCACCGGCCCTTCCGGGGGTGGCAAGTCGTCCTTGCTGTACCTGGTGGCAGGCTATATGCAACCGGACCAGGGCCGCATAACGGTCTTCGGGGCCGCGCCCGGGGAACAGTCTTTCGGGTGGCTCGGGCAGTCTCCGTTTCTGGTGCACGGTACCTGGGCGGACAACCTTCGGCTGACAACCCCGGACGCCACCGACATTGCCATAGAAACCGCCTTACGCCAGGTTGGCCTCGGGGGCCTGCTCAACAGCCGGGAACGGGGCATCTACAGCCGAATCACCGAGGATGGCCAGGGCCTCTCCGGCGGCCAGGCACGCAGGCTGAGCCTGGCGCGCGTATTTGTTGCCAATTATGACCTGATTCTGCTCGACGAGCCCACAGCAGGCCTGGACAGCGATAGTGAGATCTACATTCTTGAAGCGCTCCACAAACTGGCACTGGCGGGTAAAACGCTGATCTTTGCCACCCATCATCAGGCCCTGCTCACCCTGGCGAACCGCACCTTGCTGGTAACCGGGGGAGGCGTGCACGATGCGTGAGCTGTGGCCCTGGCTGGCCCTGATCATCCGGCGTCCGGGCCGACTGGTGACAGGCGGATTGCTGATATTGGCTACCTTGCTGTCAGGTATGGGGCTGCTGGCGTTGTCAGGGTGGTTTATTACCGCCACCGCCCTCACCGGCCTGTTGCTGGCGGCCGGAGTACAGGCGTCGCTCAACCTGTATGTTCCCGGTGGCGGCATACGCTTCTTTGCAGTGGCTCGCACGGTTGCCCGTTATGCCGAGCGGGTTTATAACCACGATACCGTGCTGCGCCTGTTGACGGATATCCGGGTGGCCCTGTTTGAGCGGCTTTGTCTCTCCGCACGACACCGCAGGAACACCTTACAGGGCCCTCAGTGGCTGTCACGGCTTACCAATGACGTCGATGCCCTGGATACTCTGTACCTTCGCCTGATAGCGCCTGCGGCCCTTGCGGCGCTGGTAACCGTCATACTGGTAGTCGTTGCCGGTGTGTTCTATAGCCGGGATATCGCCATAGCCCTGGTGATCACACTGTTGCCGGCGTTTCTGGTGGCGACGGTTGTGGTTTACCTGCGCACCCGCCATCTGGTTTACCGGCAAACCGACGTTCGCGAACGAGTGCGGACTGACGTGATCGAGCACATCGAAGGCTTTGCCGAACTGACGGCGGCAGGCCGCACCGGCAAACACGCCGCCCTTTGCCTGCGCCAGGCTGACCAGATTGCCCGCAGTGACTCCCGGGCTGATACTCGCTCCGGCTGGAACCTGGGGCTGGCGCAGGTAATGGTGAACCTGGCTGTTGTTCTGGCTCTGTGGATGGGGCTTGATCTGTTCCAGCAGGGCACTGTTACCGGGCCGGTGGTGGTGTTGCTGCCAGTGGCTCTTCTGGGGCTGCTGGAGATCTATTCTGTACTTCCGGATGCCTTTGCCAGGCTGGGCGGAACGCTTGCCTCTGCGGCCAGGCTGAACCGTGACTGTTCGGCAGAATCTTCCAGCGCAACCGAGCCCGGTCAATGTCCGGTAGACGATCGCCATGCGCTGGAACTGGAACAGGTGACCATCCGGTTTGGAGATCACTCTCCGGTACTCAGCCGTTTCGATCTCTCGGTACTGGCCGGTGAATGGGTCAACATTATTGGCGGTTCCGGTGCCGGAAAATCATCGCTGGCCGAGGTCATGGCCGGCCTCGAGAAACCTGCCTCGGGCCGCGCTCGCCGCCGGCCACCAGCGTATCTTACGCAACAGACTGTGCTGTTCGAGGACACACTGAAAGCGAACCTGCTGATTGGCAGGCCGGATGCCTCTGATGCGGAACTCTGGCGGATTCTGAACCTGGTGGAAATGGCAGATCGCTTCACTCACGAACCGGCACAGCTCAACACCTGGCTTGGTTCGATGGGCAGTCAGCTTTCAGGGGGGGAAGCCCGGCGAATTGTTCTGGCGCGAGTACTACTGAACGAGGCACCACTGGTGATTCTGGACGAGCCGTTTACTGGCGTAGATGCGGCCACGAGGGACAGGATTGCAGCCGGGATGAAGCAGTGGCTGTCAGGGAAAACGGTTATCGCGCTGGGGCACGCGCCGGAGGCTCTACCCGCCTCCGACCGCACCATCCGGCTCAGCTGATGCCGGTTCAGCTGGTTTCCAGTACCTCGAACGTCAGGCCGGCCTTGGTGGTCAGACGCTCGAAGAGTTTGCCATCCAGCAGTGACGATGGTGTCCAGAAACCACCCTGCTTGTCACCTTCAACATCAAACGCAAGGCACATTCCGGCTTCACCCAGCATCTTGCCGGTGGAGCCGTAACCCGGGTCGCGATCACCGGTCACCTTGGTCTTGATGGTCTTGCCGTCGGCCGTTTTACCCACGAAGCGCAGATCATAGAAACCGTTTTTCTGGGCTTCGGGGCTTGGGCCCTCACCCGGTTTAGGCACAAATTTCTCCACCACCCAGCGCGACGGCCTGAACGCGGACGCAGTGAAGAATCCGCCCAGAGCGCCGGTGATACCGTAGGCTGCAAGGCGGCCCTTCATGCCCCGCCCTGTCATCATGGCTTCGTCGTACGTGAACTCTTTGCCATAACGGGCGTTCTGCAAGGCGTTGGAGCGATGAACAACCCGTGTATTGATGGCCCCCATTACGAACGGCGCCAGCCAGACATTGAAATCCTTGTCGAACTCCGCCCCTTTCAGGCTGGGCTGACGGGTACTGGAGCGATGATCCGGTGGGCAGATAGAGAATGGATTTGCCAGCTCCTTGCGCAATTTCGGGTCCGCTGCAGCTTCTTTGGCCACGTTCATCATGCTGGCTACAGTGCCGCCCGAGAACTCACCCTTGGCAACCTTTACCCGCATGCGAACATCCTGGCAAGGCGTGCCAAAGGTCGCCTCCGACTGTTCCTGCAGGAACCAGACGCCCATGTCGGACGGAATGGAGTCGAAGCCACAACAGTGGACGATGCGAGCGCCAGAAGCCTTGGCTGTCTCCTCGTAGGTTTCCACCATTTTGCGGATCCACTGAACCTCACCGGTGAGGTCACAGTAATCGGTGCCGGTCTCAGCGCAGGTTTTCACCAGCGGCTCGCCATACAGGGCATACGGGCCCACCGTTGAAATCACCACGCGGGTCTGATCGCACATGGCTTTGAGCGCGCTTTCGTCGCTGGCATCCGCAACGATCATTGGCAGGTTTCCTGCCCCTTTGCCCAGGCTCTGTTTCAGGGTGCTCAGTTTGCTCTCGGAACGCCCGGCAATGGCCCAGCGAACGTCCTTGCCAACGCCATAGGATTCAAACAGGTAATTCGTCAGAATTTGCCCCACGAAACTGGTGGCACCGAATACCACGATATCGTAAGTGGTGTCAGTCTTTGTGCTCATTGGTTGTCCTTAATCCGTCAATATCCGTTATGAATTGCCAGCGCCGGACCGGGCAGTCTTCGCGCCCATCAGTACCAGGAAAAGTGCAACGCCCAGCCCCCAGAAGCCGTTAAGTATCAGGCCTCCGACCCAGGTCTGGGCAGACACCGCAAGACCCTTGAGGGGGAAGACAACCAGCATCGCGACGGCGGTTGGTCCGATGGCGCCTACTATTACATTACCCAACCAGAACTTAAAGCCATTCAGGCGCCCGAGAATGGCCCAGAGCACCAGGCCCCAAAGCCCGCCAAAGAATGCCAACGAAACCACAGCAGGCACTCCCAGGGGTGGTACCGGGTTCAGATTGAACGGCTCGGCTGGCACCATGCCTACGAAGTAAAACAGGGCAAGCAGCCCCTGGTGAAAAATCAGTGTTGCAAGAAAGCCACTGACGAACGCTTTTAACCAGATCATGTCATTATCCTTACGATTGTTTCCCTGGAAATTACGACAAAAACGTCGCACCGGCCAATCGATTTAACGGGTCGATACGGCACACTCTGTCAGAATTGATTTACCCGAACCCCGGAGGTTACCCCATTGAACACCCTGCTTCTGGTACTGAGCCTCATACTCGCCATTGTCAGCGGCTGGCTGTTCTGGCGAGTGCACCGTCAGCAAAAAGTCATCACGGAGGCGCTCGCCGAGAGCTATGGCCCTGATAATACACGGGATCCGGAAATGTTACTTACGCTCCGGGTGCGGGATCCGATTGCCCTGGCGAAACGGGAATCCAAATCGGCCCGCATGCTGGCCGATCGTCTTCCTGTCATGGTGCAACGGCTGGTTTACCAGGAAGTGATGAAGGAGCTGGAAATCGAACTGGCGGAACGGGAAATCGACGTGGAAATGAAGCTGGAATACCGATAAGAGCCACCAGGAGCCGCTATGGACGCAACCACCCTGCTCAGCCTGCTTGCTACTGCCGTCACTACCGGGCTCGTCGTTTTTGCCATCAGGCAGCACGCCCGTAACACTCATGACCTCAGAGTGCTCAGAGCAAAACAGATTTCAGCCCACAACCACCTGCAAAAAAGCCGCATGGACCTGATGGAAACCCGCAATCGCGCCCGGCTTCTGGAAGAAACCGTCAAGAACGGCACCAGTGCCGTGGAGAAAGTACACAGGACTATAACCACAACCACCTTCAGCCTCATCGACCGCTTCTCAACCAGTGAGGAACTACGGGAAAACGCTCGGCGGGCACGGCGGAGCCACGATCAGACCAGTGACAGGATCTATCGCACGGTTCATACCACCAACAAGGCCCTGCATATCCTGGCGGATTCGCTGTTTATTGGTAAGAAAGAGAAGAAACTGACTGAACGGAAAAACCTGAAAGATAAATAAGTTCAAGCCTATAAAAAAAGGCACCCTCAGGTGCCTTTTTTAGAAATCAGAAAGTTAGAGAACTTTCTTCAACTCTTCTTCAAGCTGCGGAACCGCTTCGAACAAGTCCGCGACCAGGCCATAATCCGCTACCTGGAAAATCGGCGCTTCCTCGTCCTTGTTGATCGCAACGATCACCTTGGAGTCAGACATGCCCGCCAGGTGCTGGATGGCACCGGAAATACCAACGGCGATGTACAGCTGTGGTGCAACGATCTTGCCGGTCTGACCGACCTGCATGTCGTTGGGCACGAAGCCGGCGTCTACCGCAGCACGTGAAGCGCCAACAGCAGCACCCATCAGATCGGCAATCTGCTCCAGCATCTTGAAGTTCTCGCCGTTCTGCATGCCACGACCACCGGAAACCACGATACCGGCGCTTGCCAGATCCGGACGGTCAGACTTGGCCAGCTCTTCGTTGACGAACTGGGACAGGCCGGCGTCTTTAACAACATCCAGGGTTTCAACTGTCGCAGAACCGCCTTCACCGGCAACCGGATCAAAGGCAGTCGGACGAACCGTGATCACCTTGATGCTGTCAGTGGATTTGACGGTGGCAATGGCGTTACCGGCGTAGATCGGGCGAACGAAGGTGTCTTCGGACTCCACACGCATGATGTCGGACACCTGGGCAACGTCCAGCAGCGCGGCAACGCGCGGCATGAAATCCTTGCCAACGGTACCAGCGGCGGCCAGGATATGGCTGTAACCTTTGCCTACCTCGGCAACCAGCTCACCCAGGTTCTCACCCAGAAAGTGGCCATACACGGCGTTGTCGGCGACCAGTACCTTGCTAACGCCTTCGGCTTTCGCCGCTGCTTCGCCTACCGCTCCGCAGTTCTCGCCGGCAACCAGTACGTCGATGTCGCCACCGATGGCTTTGGCAGCAGCCAGAACGTTCAGGGTTGCCTGCTTCAGCTCGCTGTTGTCATGTTCAGCAATTACAAGGATGCTCATTTAGATCACCTTCGCTTCGTTCTTCAGTTTGTCGACCAGCTCAGCTACATCAGCAACCTTCACGCCTGCCTGGCGAGAGGCCGGGGCCTCTACCTTCAGGGTAGAAAGACGCGGAGCAAGCTCAACACCCAGGTCAGCCGGGCTCATGTTGTCCAGCGGCTTCTTCTTGGCCTTCATGATGTTTGGCAGAGAAGCGTAACGCGGCTCGTTCAGGCGAAGGTCCGTGGTAACAACCGCAGGCAGGTTCAGCGCAACGGTCATCAGGCCGCCGTCGACTTCACGGGTTACGTTAACCTTGTCGCCTTCAACAACCACTTCAGAGGCAAACGTACCCTGCCCCATACCAGTCAGCGCGGCCAGCATCTGGCCAGTCTGGTTGTTGTCGGAATCGATGGACTGTTTGCCGAGAATGACCAGCTTGGGCTCTTCCTTCTCAACAACGCTCTTGAGCAGCTTCGCCGCTTCGAGAGACTGAACCTCTTCGTCGGTTTCGATGTGGATACCACGGTCAGCACCCAGAGCCAGAGCGGTACGGATTTGCTCCTGGCAGGCCTTCGGGCCGATGGATACCACCACGATTTCGCTGGCAACACCCTTCTCTTTCAGGCGAACCGCTTCTTCAACAGCGATTTCGCAGAATGGGTTCATTGCCATTTTGACGTTGGCGAGATCAACGCCGGTGTTGTCCGGCTTGACGCGCACCTTCACGTTGTAGTCGATAACTCGTTTTACGGCGACCAGAACCTTCATAGATTCCTCGTTCTTCATACGATGAGTTTACATTTGAGAACAGCACATGCTTGCGGGGCCTGCTGTCTGTAAGGGCGTCATAATACTGCAGGCAAAGGGCATCGGGGTCAATAGCCCCACTGGACGTTAAACAGCCGCGCTCGCGGCCAATGCACACCAGTTGACTCCACCTGAGCGTGAGACGATACTAAAAAATGACTCAAAAAACACATTTTAGCCCAGCGCCATTTAACAATGCCAAAGGTAAGCCCAAATTTCAAACAAACGTTTGTTTGATTATTCAATTGCGGTATCCTTTCAGTTAACAGAACAGGGGCTTTCGCTTTGAGGGAGTCGTCTACACAACGTTTTACCGGTATGATGACGCCCCTGAGAAATTGCCTGTTGGCATTACCAATAAAGATGAGGAGACCAACGTGGAACGCGAATCGATGGAATTTGATGTTCTGATCGTCGGCGGTGGCCCAGCTGGCCTCTCGGCAGCCTGTCGCGTCATGCAGATGGCCCAGGAAGCCGAACAGGAACTGACCGTCTGTGTCGTTGAGAAAGGTTCCGAGATCGGGGCTCATATTCTGGCGGGCACGGTGTTTGAGCCCACTGCCCTCAACGAACTGTTCCCTGACTGGAAAGACAAAGGCGCACCGCTGAACACGCCGGTCACGCGGGATGACATTTTCCTGCTGAAGAACCAGGAAAACGCCAGCAAGATCCCCAATGCCTTTGTGCCCAAGAACATGCACAACCACGGCAACTACATCATCAGCCTGGGTAACCTGTGCCGCTGGCTTGCCGAACAGGCTGAAGGCCTGGGTGTTGAGGTCTATCCCGGTTTTGCCGCCTCTGAAACCATCGTTGAAGATGGTCAGGTCAAGGGCATCATCACTGGCGATATGGGCGTAGCCCGTGACGGCTCCGAAAAAGACGGCTACATGCCGGGTATGGAACTGCGCGCCAAGTACACCCTGTTTACCGAAGGTTGCCGTGGCCACCTGGGCAAACGCCTGATCCAGGATTTCAAGCTGGACGAAGGCAAGGACCCGCAACACTACGGCATCGGTATCAAGGAACTGTGGGACATCGACCCGGCCAAACACGAGCCCGGCCTGGTTATCCACACCACCGGCTGGCCGCTGAATGAATCCGGCTCCACCGGCGGTTCTTTCCTCTATCACCTGGAGAGTGGGCAGGTTTACGTTGGTCTGATCGCCGACCTGTCATATAGCAACCCGCACCTGAGCCCGTTCGATGAGTTCCAGCGCCTGAAGCTGCACCCGGAGATCAAGAAGCACCTGGAAGGCGGCAAGCGAGTAGCCTATGGCGCCCGCGCCATCACCAAGGGTGGCTTCAACTCCCTGCCGAAGATGAGCTTCCCCGGCGGCCTGCTGCTGGGCTGCGACGCCGGCACGCTGAACAGCTCCAAGATCAAGGGCTCTCACACTGCCATGAAGTCCGGCATCCTGGGCGCAGAAGCTGTGTTCGAGGCTCTGAAGGATGGCAAGAGCGGTGAGGAAATCACCAGCTTTGAGGAACGCTTCAAGGACAGCTGGCTGTATAAAGAGTTGTACGACGAGCGCAACTTTGGTCCGGCGATGCACAAGTTCGGCAACATCGTGGGTGGTGGTATTGCCTATTTCGAGCAGAATATACTGCGGGGCAGCCTGCCGTTTACTTTCCACGACACTACGCCAGATTATGCAACCCTGAAGCCAGCTGACCAGGCGAAGAAGATTGCTTATCCCAAGCCGGATAACAAACTGACCTTCGACAAGCTGTCCTCGGTGTTCATTTCCAACACCAACCACGAGGAAGATCAGCCGATTCACCTGAAGCTGTCGGACCCTGAGATCCCGATCAAGGAGAATCTGCCGAAGTACAACGAACCCGCGCAGCGCTACTGCCCGGCAGGTGTGTATGAGGTGGTTGATGCAGAGGATGGCAGTGGCAAGAAGTTCCAGATCAACGCCCAGAACTGCGTGCACTGTAAGACCTGCGACATCAAGGACCCGGCCCAGAATATTACCTGGGTAACGCCGGAAGGCGGCGGTGGTCCGAATTATCCGAATATGTGATTTGGAATGTTGCATAAAAAAACGGCCCACAAGGGGCCGTTTTTTTGCAACTTTAAAAAGCCTTAGTGAGCGTGACCGTGCTCTTGCTCTTCGTCGGTTGCTTCGCGCGCTTCAACCACTTCCACGTCAAAGTGCAGGGTCTGACCTGCCAGCGGGTGGTTTGCGTCGATAGTGACAGTTTCGTCGCCTACTTCCACAACACGAACTACCTGGGGGCCGCCCGGAGTCTGTGCCTGGAACTGCATGCCCGGCTCGATGGTGTCCACACCTTCAAACGCAGAACGCGGAACCGGCTGAACCAGTTCTTCGTTGACTTCGCCGTAGCCTTCTCCGGGCTCGACAGATACTTTCACCTGATCGCCAGCGTTCTTTTCATTCAGCGCATTTTCCAATCCGCCGATAATGTTCTGAGCACCTTCCACATAGGACAGAGGCTCGCGACCTTCTACACGGGAGGAATCCAGTTCTTCTCCCTGGTCGTTGGTGAGCGTGTAATGGATGGTGACAACACGAGGTTGGGCCATGTGATCTCCTTGCGTGTCGCAATGACTGTTTGATTTAAATTTGGGTAATCGAAAGTAATCTTGAACAGCCAGACTGCACAGAGGGACTTACGACCACCGGGCCTCGTTAGAGAGCCAGGCTCGGTAACAAGTTCGAAAGCACAGTTTAACAAGTGTCGTACTGCGTTTTCTACCGTCAGTTATTTGGGACGGTGCCCCATAATTCAACCGTTGGCGGCAATTTTATAGAAATTTCCGCTACTCCAGACACCTATGGCGGTTTCGCCTTCAATGACTTCTTCGGTCACCAGGTCCGCCATGTCGTAATAAGCGGCGGTGACAAGCCGCGCTTCAATGCCATGGCGCAGTTTAACCACTGGCCGCGGCTCGTCGGTACCTTCGTAGGTTCCGACGTGAAGCGGATGCGCCTCTCCAATCTCTATGGTTTCGCCGGTATTGGTGGTCACAGACAGCACCTGCTCCCTGCCCTGGCCGCTGGCATGAAGAGAGTGTGCGAGAAGCGGAGCGTCTTCGACGGTAATCCGCCACTTTTCCACCGGCGTGACCAGATAATAGTGCCCATCGTCTTCGCGCCGCAGGATGGTGGAAAATAACCGTACGATCGCCTCACGGCCAATGGGCTTGCCCTGGTAGAGCCACTGGCCGTCACGAGCGATGACAATATCAATAGCTCCAGACAGCTCCGGATTCCACTTGTCGAGAGGCGGCAGTCCCTTACTCGAGGCTTGCGCATTCTCGACCTGTTCGGCAATTGTTTCGGGCTTCTGGGTCATAAGGACGATTCCTCAGTAAATCCGGTCATGGCAGAAACTGGGCCCTGAGGTCTGCGCACCCTGGCCCGGCAACAGGCATCTCGAGTACGACGGCCTGGGCGGTCATGAAGGGTATTCCTTTGCGATGACCATCCACCAACAGCGTTGAGAGGCTGCCGACAAAGGGCATATGGGACACAATCATCAGCTGCGACGGTGCCGCTTCAATAAGCTTATCCAGACAGCGCCCCGGGTCATCGTCCGGAGTAATATAGTCTTTTTCGGTAACCGCGCAATTGAGGATCTCCGAGGCGATTGCTGCCGTCTGGCGGGCACGCACGAGCGGGCTGCACCAGATAAATTCTGGCCGCCAGGGTGACTCTGCGATCTGCGCTGCAACATCCGCCACACCGTGCCGGCCGAATTCCGTCAGCTCCCGCTCCCTGTCGAGGGTGTGCCAACCGGCTTCACCATGACGCATGATAATCAAGTGCACTGCTTACCTCCGGATATGCCGAAGCGCTGTTGACTGACTATTGACTAAGAGTACGCGGCAGAATGAATTCCACGTCGGAGTTCTGGACCGACATCATCAGGCTGTTAATGACCGCACTGATGGATGCGCCATCATAGAGTATTTCATACAGGCCTCTTACCAGAGGCATATAGATACCGATGGCTTCGGACTTTTCCTTGACCAGTTTGAGGGTGTAAATGCCCTCAGCGACCTGACCCAGCTCGGCCACGGCATCGTCGAGTGCCTTGCCCTTACCCACGGCATAGCCCACACGATAGTTACGGCTCTTCGGAGAGGTGCAGGTTACGATCAGGTCCCCGACGCCGGCCAGCCCCATAAAGGTCATCGGGTTTGCCCCGAGACTGACGGCAAAGCGGCTCATCTCCGCCAGCCCGCGGGTAATCAGCATGGCCTTGGCGTTTTCACCCAGATCCCGCGCCGAGGCGAGCCCGGCCACGATGGCGTAGATATTCTTCAACGCCCCGGCCAGCTCCACGCCGTAGACATCGACGTTGGCGTACACCCTCAGATATTCACAGCCCAGCAGTTCCTGGACGGTGCGGCGAACATCGGGATCCTTGGCAGCAATAACGGTGGCGGTGAGATCCTGGCTGACAATCTCTCCGGCCAGGTTCGGGCCACTGAGAACACCGATCCGACAGCGCGGGATCTCTTCCTGCAGAATCTCGCTCATCAGCTTGAAACCGTGTTCCTCAATACCCTTGGTCAGGCTGACGACAATCTGGCCTTCATGGAACTCGGCACTATTATCCCGGATGACGGCCCGGAATGCCTTGCTGGGAATGGCGACCAATACAATTTCTGCCCTGCCTATTGCCTCCGGAAGACTGGTGGTCGGCTGGATATCGCCAGTCAGCTTGACGTCGGGCATATAACGGCTGTTAATCCCGGTATCGCGGATCTCATCGGCCTGGGCTGCATCACGCATCCAGAAGTGCACGGTATGGCCGTTTTCTCCAAGAACCTTGGCCATGGCGGTACCGAAACTTCCGCCGCCAAGGACTGCCACATCGTGGCCTGTTGGAGCGGACTCCGGTGGCCGTGGGGCTTTATTATCAGGCATAGTTGTTCCGTTGTTGCTTGCTTATCGTTGGCCCGGTTACGGCCGGCAGGAATGGACAACACTGTAACGATCGCCGGCTTTAACCAGGCTCTTCGCATTCCAGGGCACGCACCAGGTTCTTGAATTCTTCCCGGTTGCGGCTGTTCAGGCCCATCAGCACCCGGTGCGCGTCCAGAACCTTGTCCCGGACGTCCTGCTCGCTGGCACGCAATACGGGTATTTCTTCCAGCTCCTCAATTCGGGAAGCGGGCTCTCGGACAATAATAAATATCTTGTCGAAACCCATGGAAGTAATGATTCGGGTAATATCCGGGTTAGTGGAAATCATCGTTGGCAGGAAATTACTGCGTTTCTGGGCCGCCATGGCGATCTTGGCCAGCAGCCCAAGGGTGGTACTGTCGATAATCTCGGTTTCCGTGAGATCGATAACCACCGTTTTGAACTCGGGGTCCTGGGTGATGGACTCAACCAGATGGTCCAGCGTCGAACATAGGTTCAGCCGGATTTCTCCAATAAACTTCAGGACATAAATGCCCTGTTTTACAGCTTGCAGGATCTTGTAACCAGCCATTGAATCCACTGCCACTATTTCGACGTTGGGCTATCTCTATCGGGCTCCGGAACCATGTCCGTTACCGATACAATAGCAATATCGTCAGGTAACTCTGTGATCTCGTCGAGATTCAGAGCTTCGCTCAGCGAAGCAATAGTGTGACTACCTCCCGAGACGAGTTCAAGTAATGTCTTTTCCTTTTCATCAAGGCTTTTGGCCTTGATCACTTCCAGTATACCGTCTGAAAACAGAATCAGGTGAAACGGCTGCTCCAGCGGCACCTCGTAGACTTCCCACTCCGGAGCCTCAAACAGCCCTACCGGCAGCCCGCTACCCTCGAGAAACTCGGTTCGGCCGCCTTCCACCGACAGGATGGGCATGGGAAAATGTGCCCCCACCGAATACCGCAGGCACCGGTCGGTGGTGGAAATAATTCCCACAAACACGGTCACGTGTTTGCCCAGGCCGGTATCCAGCAATTCTGAGTTGATTCGCTCAAGGAACCGCTCAGGGTACAGTATGTCGTCGCTGGAACCGCGCCGCAGGTTGCGTTGAAGCCGGTTTGTCAGGTTCTTCAGCAGCACGGTTACGAACGCAGAGCTGGCACCATGGCCGGACACGTCAGCAATGTAAACCAGCACCTTGTCTTCGGATATACGGAAATAATCGAGAAAGTCGCCACTGAGAAACAATGACGGCTTGATCAGATGTTCGATAGAAAGGCCCGACAAGACTTGCTCGTTGTCGGGCAACATACGCAGCTGAACCTTGCGCCCTGCCCGCTGGTCGGCCCGCAACTCGGCAATACCGTCCCGCAGGTCGCGGTTGGCTTCTTCCAGCTCCTGCCGATAAAGCTGATTGAGCCGATTTACCCGCACCCGGTCAAACAGTTTACCGAGTACGTCGTCCAGGGCACCACGATCATCCGAACAGGGCTTAAGCACGATATCCGCTGCGCCTGCCCGCAGGGCATTGACTATTTCAGGCGCATTTTCGGTGGAGTAACAGGCAACAATAGGTGTAAAGGTTTCAGCATCTTCCAGCCGGTTAGCCAGCTCCCCAATGGCCTCCGGAGACATATCGGCGAAAATAATGTCCGGAATATTGTCATTGAACAGGGAGCGAGCCGAGTTCAGATCGGCATAGCCGGTTACATAGAAACCTCTGGCCTCAAGGTACCGACCCAGTTCCGAACGGGCATGCTCATCTGAATCAATTATAAGAATGCGCTCAGTGCGCGCTGTCATGGTTATTGCCCTAAACTACCATTGGTAAACGGGAAATCGGCTTTCTGATATCTATTCTGGCATGCCCCTGTGATATAACAAGACATGTTTGATGTTTTTGGGAGGTTGTAATCTATGAGAAGTGCCGTAAATGATCTGCTCGGGGCCTATGACAAACTGATCATGGACCCGGTTCATGGCGGCATTCCGCTATACCGGCATGAAATAAAGGTTATCGACCACCCCCTGTTTCAGCGTCTGCGCAATATCTGCCAGAACGACATACTGAGCCTGGTCTTCCCTGGTGCAACACACTCCCGCTTCCTGCACAGCATCGGTGTCATGCACGTGGGCACCCGTATGTTCCGCTCCATGATCGATGCCTATCTGCGGGAACGGCAACTGAGCGACCAGACCGACCTCAGCCTGAGCCAGCTGGACGCCATCGACTACCTGGCCAAAACCATCCGCCTGGGCTGCCTGTTGCACGATAGTGGCCATTCAAGCTTTTCCCATCAGTTCACCCAGGCCCGGCGGATTCATGATCTGATGTCGCGCCCGGACCGTTTCGATGACCTCTGGGAAGGTGTTGATTACTCGCTATACCACTCTGAACGGCCGGTGGAGCTTGAACACGAACATTATTCCGTACGCGTCGCTCATGATGTGCTCAGCTCCATTGATCTCGACTCAGCGGGGCTGGACGCCAGAGACGTGATCGGAATCATGGAAACCACGGATGTCAGCCCCAGTGACGCCTTCTGCAGGCACGCGCGTACCTTCTGGAACTTTATTGCCGGCGAGGATGCCGAATCCGGTGTTCTCAGCGAGGCGGATACGCCGCGACTGGTGATGGATTTGCTGTCATCCATCGTGTCGGGCGAGATCGACGCAGACCGGGCGGATTACATGCTCCGGGACGGTTTCCACTCTTCGGTGACCATTGGCGGTTTCAATCTGGATCACCTGCTCAGCAACCTGCGCTTTGGCTGGGATGTGCGCGAACCCTGGCTCGGCCTGGCCATCACCCAGAAGGGCCTGGGCGCCCTGGAAGATTTTGTCTACAGCCGCCACCAGATGTACCGAAAGGTTTACGCCCACAAAACCGCTCTTGGCTTCGACTGGCTGCTGCGGGAAGCCATTAACGAGGTACTGGAAGACCCGGAGATTTTTGACTGGGTGGACACCTGCCTCAGTAACATGCGGTATTTTGCGGAGCTGACTGACAGTTTCTTCTGGGAGGCGTTTCGCAAGGTGGCGCGGAAGAAGCCTTCGAGCTATTCACGATGCATTGTGGATCGCATCAAGCTGAACCACCTTGATACCCGCGAAGACCTATCGCCCCAGGGTATCAGCGATCACAGCAGCTGGCTGTCCCGCGAACTGAACCTGCATCAGGAACAGGTGGTGACCTGTTCCATGCGCGCCCGGTTCTCCAATATCCAGGACAATTTCAATGGTATCAAAGTGCTGGCAAGGGACCCGATCAATCGAACCCGCTCCCTGAAAAAGATTACCGATGTCAGCGCGTTCTTCAGCAAGTTCAGTGACGGCACCATCAGCCACTTTTATGTGCGGCCAGATGTGCTCGACGATCGCTGAGCACCGGCACCAGCCCATTCAGAGGGAAAGTATTTCCTCCGCCAGCCCCTGGGCGCTCTCGAACGCCCCTTCCACACGACCACCACTGAGCCAGTCGCCGGCCAGGCCAATGCAGTGATCATCGAACCACCGAAAACCGGGCTGGTCCGGGGATGACGATTTTGCATAGAGCCAGCGATGGGACAGCACCTCATCAGGTTGAATGTTGCAGCCGGTAACCCGCTGAAATGCCGCAACCATGTCTTTGGCCACCTGTTCCGGGGCCGAATCCTGATGAAAGCGGGACCATTCCGGGTTGGCGTGCAGAACCCACCACTGGCCCTTATCTTCCCGGCCCGGCTTGCTGGAATTATTGGCAACCCAGTAAAGCACCTCATCCTGGCAACGCATCCCCTCATAAGGCTGCTCCAGCGGCTCCGGAAGATGCACCGCGGTTGCCCAGCACGGCTGGATGTGGCGGACCGGTTCATCCAGACCGCTGGCAAGCGCCTGCAACCCGCTGTTACTGAACAGTTCCTGCGCCTGCGCCGGCGGCGCGGTTACGATAACCCCGTCAAAGGGGCCGTGAGACTCACCGTCAGTGTCCCGGAGAGTCCACTCCCGGCCACTACGAACCAGGCGTTCAACACGGGTTTCGGCTCGCACATCCACTGTCGAGGCCAGGCCCCGCGTGATAGCGGTCATTCGGGGAATCCCGACGTATCGGGTCTCATCCGGAAAGGACTCCCATTCGCCATCAGGATTCTGATAGCCGAACCGCCCCGGCCAGGTCCCGAACCGGTCCTCACCGGCGTAGTGGGCCAGAAACCCCGTGAACGCCGGGTTTCGCGCTGTAAAGTACTGGGCACCGATATCGGCAGAGCCTCCGGGAACACGCTTTGAGGCCATCCGCCCGCCCGGGCCGCGGCTTTTTTCAAAGACCGTGACGTCAACATTTTTTTCCCTGAGCAAAAGTGCGGCAGTCAGTCCGGCCAGCCCTGAACCAACAATGGCTATCCGGCGTATAACAGGCATCTGATCGGTTTGGTTAAACATTGTTTATCGTGCATCCAGATCCGGTTGAAGAAACGTAACAGAGTAAACCTCGAACTAAAGGGCAATCAGGGTATGACCCGAGTGCAAAACTGGCTGACAAACATTCTGAGGTGGTTCGACTCCACTGCGGGTTCGGATCACCTCGACACAAGCTCTCGCGCTTTCAATTTTCTCAGGGTAGTGCCCTTTATAGCACTTCATCTTGCCTGTTTGCTGGTCATTTTTACCGGCACCAGTACCTTTGCTGTGGTCTTTGCGGCTGCATTCTTTGCTGTGCGTATGTTTGCCATTACCGGCTTCTACCACCGCTACTTCGCCCATAAAACGTTCAAGACCAGCCGCGTGGCGCAATTCCTGTTCGGAGCCCTCGGTGCCAGTGCAGCCCAACGCGGACCATTGTGGTGGGCCGCCCACCACAGGCACCACCACCAGCACTCCGATGATGAAATGGATCTGCACTCCCCCCACCAGGGCGGATTCTGGTGGTCCCATGTCGGTTGGTTTACCTGTGACGCGGGGTTTGCCATGAATGAGCGCCGGGTTAAGGACTGGATGAAGTTCCCGGAGCTGCGTTTCCTGAACCGTTTTGACTCGCTGGTGCCCGCAGCGGCCGCTATTGTCATCTATGCGCTGGGCGAAGGTCTGGCTGCCCGGGCCCCGGAGCTGGGCACAAATGGGTTGCAACTGCTGGTGTGGGGCTTCTTCATTTCCACGGTAGTGCTCTTCCATGCCACCGTGTCCATCAATTCCCTGTCCCATGTGTGGGGCAAACGTCGCTTCGAAACCGGCGACGACAGCAGAAACAACGTCTGGCTGGCCCTGATTACCATGGGCGAAGGCTGGCACAACAATCACCATCGCTGGCCGCAATCCGTGCGCCAGGGATTCCGGTGGTATGAGGTGGATATGACCTGGTACGGACTTTGGCTTTTAGCGCGCCTGGGCATCATCTGGGACCTGAACCCGATTCCAGAGCACATTCAGGAAGAAACCCGCCAACTGGATGCCATGAGGAGGAAAAGATCATGAGTACCGCCTCAATCATTGATATGGGTAACAGGAATTCGTCGGTGCATGAAACCCTTGGTCGCTTCAGGCAACTCTTTAACAATCTCTGCGCTGGCAATATGGCGGAGCTGGGCAGCGTGTACAGCGACAACGTCCGCTTTACGGATCCCTTTACCACGGTTCGGGGCATCGATGAGCTCACAGAATATTTCACCGGGGCCTACGCCAACGTCATCTCTTGCGGGTTCGATTTCGGCGACCCTGTGATCAACGGTGAAGACGTGTGCATCCCCTGGGTGATGCACTTGCAGCACAAGCGCATTCTTAAAGGTAAGGCTGTGAAAGTGGACGGCATCAGCCAACTGGTGATCCGCGAGGGGCGTGTCCTCTCTCATCGCGACTACTTTGACGCGGGCCAACTGCTCTACGAGAACCTCCCGATCATGGGCGGCGTTATTCGCTGGATAAGGAGCCAGGCAGGATGAGTCAACGGCTTGATTCACCATCCAGTATCTGGATCACCGGGGCCAGTTCCGGTATCGGAGAGGCGGTTACCAGGGAACTTGTCCAACAGGGCCATCGATTGATCATCACCGGTCGCAGGCGGGAAGCACTTGACCAACTGTGCGCCCTGGCACCGGAACGGATGAAGTCCGCCATGGCCGACACCACGGACCGGGAAGCGCTTCAGTCAATCAGCGCTGACCTGGAAACGTTCGGCAGCCTGGACATGGCCATTCTGAATGCTGGCACCTGTGAGTACCTGGAAATTGCGGAATACGACAGCAGCATCATCGACCACAACGTGACCACCAATGTGGTGGGTACCGCCCGCTGCCTGGATATCGCCCTGCCCGCACTTCGCCGCACGGTGCAACAGGGACGTCCGGCCACCCTGGTGATTGTCAGTTCCTCGGCCTGGTGGTTTCCGTTCGGGCGGGCGGAAGGTTACGGCGCGTCCAAGGCGGCACTGACGTATTTTGCCCACGCCTTGCGGGCGGACCTGGCCTCCGAAGGCATCGATGTTGTGGTGGTTTCCCCGGGCTTTGTGAAAACGCCCCTGACCGATCGCAATGATTTTCCCATGCCCTTCCTGGTATCTGCGCAAGATGCAGCAACACGGATTGTAAACGGGCTGCGCAAGGGAAAAACGGAGATCGCATTTCCCAAACGTTTTACATGGACATTGAAGCTCCTCGGTGCCCTGCCCCAGGGCCTGATTGACCGAATGGCAGCCAGCATGAGTCGGCAAAGCAGGAAAGAACAGGAATCCAATGAATGAGTAACGAACGTCAACGTATTGCCGTTATTGGCGCTGGTGTATCGGGGTTGACCACAGCCTGGCTGCTATCGGAAAAGTACCATGTAGAACTGTTTGAGGCCGGAGACTACGCTGGCGGTCATACCAACACAGAATCGGTGACGGCCGGCGGACGCGAATGGCCGGTCAACACCGGCTTTATTGTCTTCAATGACTGGACCTACCCCAATTTTATCAGGCTGATGGATCGGCTGGGGGTTGAGTCCGAAGTCAGCGACATGAGCTTCAGTGTTGACTGTCACTCGTCTGGCCTCCAATACAACGGCACCAGCCTGAACACGCTGTTTGCGCAGCGCGGCAACCTGCTGAATCTGCCATTCCTCCGTATGATCCGGGAGATTCTGAGATTCAACAGGGAGTCCCGCGCAGACCTGGCAGAAGGCAATATCGGGGACGAAGAAAGCCTTGGGGAATACCTCAACCGTAACGGCTACTCCCGGTATTTCCGCAAGTACTACATCGTTCCCATGGGCGCCGCTATCTGGTCAGCACCGGAAATTGTGCTGGAACAGTTCCCGATCCGCTTCTTCCTGCAGTTTTTCAACAATCACGGCATGCTGTCAGTAGACGACCGGCCCACATGGCGGGTTATTTCCGGCGGTTCTGCCCGCTATGTCGAAGCCATGATGGTCCGGCTTGAAAACCACACCCACCTGAACAGCCCGGTGACCGCTGTGTTACGTCAGCAGGATAAGGTGCTGGTAACCGTGAACGATGAGCAACAGGAATTTGACCAGGTAGTGTTTGCCTGTCACAGCGACCAGGCGCTGAAAATGATCAAGGACCCCACCGCCAGGGAAATGGAAATCCTGGGAGCCATTACCTACCAGAGCAATGACGTGGTGCTTCATACTGACAGCACGGTACTTCCCTCGAACCGGCGCGCCTGGGCAGCCTGGAACTACTTTATTCCCCAACACAGTACCGAGCCGGTTTCCGTTACTTACAACATGAATGTGCTGCAGAACTTTCACCATGCCCCGGAAACCTTCTGCGTCACCCTCAACCGCAGCGCTGATATTGCTCCGGATCGCATTATCAAACGGTTCGACTACGCCCATCCGGTGTTTACCCTGGAAGCCGTTGCCGCCCAGAAGCGTTATGACGAAATCGGCGGCCTCAATCGCAGCCATTTCTGCGGCGCCTACTGGTTCAACGGCTTTCATGAAGATGGCGTGTGCAGCGCATTGCGTGTCACCAGCGCGCTGGGTGTGGAGTTGTAGCCATGAACGCTGCCGTGCAAGACACATTGATCGGCGATCGCCTTCACAGCCAGTGGCTGGAAGGCACCATCCGCCATCGACGCATGACGCCTGTGCGCCATGAGTTCAGTTACAGCACCGGCATGCTGGCACTGGATCTGCGGGAGTGGCACTCAGTGACTGACATAAGCCGTCTGTTTTCGCTGGAGAAGTTCAACTGGCTTTCGCTTCGGCGGCAGGACTACTTCCAGCCCGAGAAAGACAACCTGTTGCAGGCCGTGACGAATCAGGTGCAGAGCGCGACAGGCTGGAAACCGGACGGCCCGGTAGAGCTGATTACCCACCCCCGCTATTTCGGTTACGTGTTTAACCCGGTCAGCTTCTACTTCTGCTACAACGCCGGTGACAGGCCTGACAATGGCGCAGTACCAAGGGTAATTCTGGCCCAGATTACCAACACCCCCTGGAAGGACCGCCACATGTACTGCCTGGAAAGCACCGGGGCGGACCCTACCAGTGCCGGCTGGCGCACGGAGCGTTTCGGGTTCGGCAAACGTTTCCATGTATCTCCGTTCAACCCCATGGACCAGCATTACCAATGGACCTTCAGTTTCCGGGGCCCTGAAGTGCGCATTCACATGAATGTATTTCAGGACGACCGTAAACATTTTGATGCCACTCTGGTGGTCCGACGCACCCCCCTGGATCGTAAACAACTTCACAGAAGCCTCAGGCAGTTTCCCGTCGAAGCGCTGAAGGTGGTGGGTGGAATTTACTGGCACGCACTGAAGCTGAAACTCAAGGGCGTGCCCTTTTTCACCCACCCGGACAAGCTTCCGGAAAGCGACCCTGCCCACAGGCTCGGAAGCACCGATTCAGGCCTTGATGTTACCAGGGCCACCGACCGAACAAAGACAACCGGAAAGGTAAGCTCATGGAGAACCTGAACACCTCATTTGAATCCACAGGCGCCGGAAGGCATGCCCCCCTGACCAGCCGTGTGGCACGGCACCTGGTCTGCCAGCAATTGTCACTGCTGGAAGACGGCGCCCTGACCATTCGTGAGGCCGGCCAGCAGACTCTGAGTTTCGGCAATGGCGACATCCGCTTTGCGCCAGCCGAACTGGTTATCCATGACAGCAGTACCTGGAAGGACCTGCTTACCGGCGGCAGTATTGGTGCAGCAGAATCCTATGTGGCCGGAGACTGGTCAACACCGGACCTGGTGGCCCTGTTGCGTTTCTTCACCCGCAACGTGGACCGCATGAACGAATTTGAGGACAGATTCAGCTGGATCACCAAGCCGGCGCTAAAAGGCTTGCACTGGCTGAACCGGAACACCAGAGAGGGTTCCCGCAAGAACATCAGTGCCCACTACGACCTGGGCAACGACCTGTTTGAAACCTTTCTCGACCCCACCATGATGTACTCGGCGGCTATCTACCCGCGCCCTGAAGCGACCCTGGAGGAGGCGGCCGTACACAAACTCGATACCATCTGCCGCAAGCTTGCCCTTCAACCCGGTGATCATGTGATGGAAATCGGTACCGGCTGGGGCGGCTTTGCGGTACACGCTGCCAGGCATTACGGCTGCCATGTGACCACCACCACGATTTCGTCCGAACAGCTTGAGCTGACGCGAGAAAAGGTGAAGGCCGAGGGCCTCGAGGACAGAATCACCCTGCTGTTTGATGACTACCGGGACCTGGAGGGCCAGTTCGACAAGCTGGTGTCCATCGAGATGATCGAAGCGGTCGGCCCACAGTTCCTGGACAGCTATTTTTCCCAGATCAGCCGGTTGCTGAAACCCGAGGGACTGGCACTGGTCCAGGCCATCACTATGCCCGAGCAGCGCTACCGACGGGCACTGAAAAGTGTCGACTTCATTCAGCGGTTCATCTTCCCGGGCAGTTTCATCCCCTCGTTCGGTGCCATTCTGGGCTCTGTTCGTAGCGGATCCGATCTGGTGATGACCCATGCTGAGGATATCGGGTTTCACTACGCCCGTACCCTGCACGACTGGTGCGAACGGTTCATGGCAAACCGCGAAAAGCTTGAGGGCCAGGGATACGATGAAGCCTTTCGCAGGCTCTGGCATTTTTACTTTGCCTACTGCGAGGCCGGATTCAGCGAACGGGCCATTGGCGTGTCGCAAATAGTGTTCGCCAAGCCGGGCAACAAACGCGCGAATATCCTCAGCGTATGATCCAGTCAGATATCGTCCGTAACACCATCAATTTCGTTCTGTTCCAGGCGGGTTGGTTCATTTGCGTTCTTTACCCGGGCCTTCCGGCCGCAGGCTTCGTGGTGCTGCTGGTAGCCTTTCATCTTGCCTTTATCAGCAGGCACCGCCTCGCCGAATTGCAATTTATTGGCGCCGGCGCCGTCCTTGGCGGCGTGCTTGATGGCATCTGGTTCCAGACCGGTATCCTCGATGACGGTACCGGCAGTGTTGAACTCACGCCGGTATGGCTGGTGGGTATCTGGGCCATATTCATGACCACCCTCTCCCACTCCCTGTCCTGGATCAGCAGCAGGGTCTGGCTGCCATTTGTGTGTGCACCGATTGCAGGTCCATTCGCCTACTGGTCCGCGAGCCAACTGGGGGCGGTCGAACTTCCCGATCTGACCGTGTCACTGCTGGCACTGGCCGCCGGCTGGCTGGTGGTGTTTCCGGCCCTGCTTTACCTGCGTAAATTCCTCTACCCGGAGCTGGCCCGATGAAACGAATGGTGGTGTTTTTCGCTTTCTCCCTGCCGGTGCTCACCACCATGGCGGCGGAAGTACGCTTCACTGGTGAAGCCACGGCGATAAACGATGACAAGGTAATCTATGAAGAGCGCCATCTTGTGGAAGGCGAGTGTTCAGACGGCCTGTTCTACCCCGCTACTCAAACCGTTACTTACGTTCGCGCCGGCGGCGATGAATTCGCCAACAAGACACTTTCCTACGATGAGTCGCAATTGCGCCCCACCGTTGACTTTCGGCAGCCGGAATTCAGCGAAGCCATGGACATCACCAACCGGAACGATGATGAACTGAAGATCGAATGGCGCACGCCAGACGGGGACAGGGAGAGCTTCTCGGTAGAGGTTACCGACACCCTGGTGGCGGATGCGGGCTTTGATCAGCTGGTCCGACAGAACTGGGCGGCTGTCACGTCCGGCGACAGTGTGAAATTCGATTTCCTGGCGCCTACCCGCGGCAAGGCCTACGGGTTTGTTCTGGAGCCCGCAGGCGACAACCGGATTGATGCCGCGTATACGGTGCGGATAAAGCCGTCCGGTGTCATTCTCGGTTTCCTGGTGGACCCGATTCTGCTGGGCTACAACGAAGAAGGCATGCTGACGGACTACATAGGGCTGACCAATATCCGCAAGGACAGGGACACCAATTACACCGCCCATATCCGCTATACCGTGGAAACCACCCCGGATTGTGAACTGACCCGCTGAATCCGTCCTCACAGCCAACGCAGACACCCCTGCCTGTTATGATAGACTTTCTGTTTTCCGCCACAGCTACAACAGAGAGCCTTCACAGATGATGTTTGTCTCCTTCAACGTCAACAGTATTCGCACCCGACTGCACCAGCTTGAGGCCGTCATAAGGGATCTCAACCCGGATGTCATCGGCCTGCAGGAAACCAAGGTGACTGACGAAGATTTTCCGGTGGAGGCTATCCGGAACCTGGGCTACCACGTTCACTTTCATGGTCAGAAAACCCATTACGGCGTTGCCCTGCTTTCGCGTCAGGAACCAGACAGTGTTCAGAAAGGCTACCCGTGGGATGGCGAGGATTCCCAGCGGCGGCTGATTACCGGCCACTTCACCGTAGACGGCCATAAGCTGACAGTGGTTAACGGCTACTTCCCCCAGGGTGAAAGCCGGGATCACCCGGTGAAGTTCCCGGCCAAAGAGAAGTTCTACGCCGACCTGATGCGCTACCTGGACGAACTCAAGGCGACCGGCAACGAGATTGTGCTCATGGGCGACATGAATATTTCCCCCACCGACCTGGATATTGGCATCGGTGCCGACAACGCCAGGCGCTGGCTACGTACAGGGAAATGCAGCTTCCTTCCGGAAGAGCGGGAATGGCTGGGACAGGTGGAAAGCCGTGGCTTTACCGATGTGTTCCGGCATCTGCACCCGGAGGAATCAGACACCTTCAGCTGGTTCGATTATCGCAGCAAAGGGTTTGAACGGGACCCGCGCCGGGGGCTGAGGATTGATCTGGTCATGGCCAGTGACAGCCTGCTGCCAAAGGCGAAGGAAGCCGGGGTAAGCTACGACATTCGTGCCATGGAGCGGCCCTCGGACCATTGTCCGGTGTGGGCCAGCTTCGACATCTGACCCCCTTCCAGGCCGCGCCATGAAAAAAATCAAAACCCGCGACCGAATTCTGGAGGCCAGCCTGATGCTGTTCAACAGCACCGGCGAACCCAACGTCACGACCCTGCTGATTTCTGACGAACTGGATATATCCCCCGGCAACCTCTATTACCATTTCAAGAGCAAGGGCGACATCGTCGGGGAGTTATTTGCCAGTTACGAGCACGAGATGCTCGACCTGTTGGCGGTGCCTGCGGATGCCGATATCAGCCTGGACCAACAGAGTTTCTTCCTGCACCTGCTGTTTGAAACCGTCGCCCGCTACCGTTTCCTGTACCAGGACCTGGTGAACGTGTTGTCACGGTACGAACAGCTGCAGACGCGTTTCCGCCGCATACTCAAGAAGAAAACCAGCGGTTTCAGGACGATCTGTGAGAGCTTTCGGCGCCAGGGCATCATGGAGATCACCGACGGAGAACTGGAGGCCCTGTGCGACCAGCTGACCCTGACAGCCTGTTACTGGAGCAGTTTCGACAGCCTGTCGCACCTGGAAGACCGCGAATCCATGGATCCCGGCCGCGGCGTTTACCAGATGATGTACTTGCTGTTGCCCTACCTGAGGTCTGAGGAAAAGGAACAGATCTACCTGATGAGCCGGGATTATCTCTGAGCGTGAACCCCGGAGCTCCAGCAACAGCGATGGCGGATCATTCCTCCTCGGAACGGTCCTCGGTTTGTTCACGTAACCGGACAAGTTCGGCTTCGAGCGCCTGTATCCGGCGCTCCAGAGCGTCTATGTCCTCGCGGCGGTGAATACCCAGGCGGCGCAACGCCCCGGACACCCGCTCGTCAAACAGGTGCTCGAGTCTGTCCCAGGTACCTGTGGCCCTGTCCCGCACATCACCCACGCGATCCTCCACCGACCGAACGTGTTTCTCGACAACACCGCGGGTCTTGCTTTCCAGCTGTTCGCCTTCCTGGACCAGGCGCTCGAAAAACTTGCCGGCATCCTCTTCTGCCTTGGTGTAGGCTCCCAGCCCGGCAAGCCAGATCTGCCTTGCAGACCCCTTGATCTTACCCGCCAGCTGTTCGTCGTTTTCCGGCTTGTTTTCGTTTTCGTCAGACATGCAAAACCTCGGAGGATATAAACGCTCTGTTACCACTGATTGTATTACAGCAGGCCCCGAATTTCAGTCAGCAACCGGAAATCTTCCACAACGGCCTTTTGGCACTTGCCCTGAAACCCGCACCACCAGCGGCTTTAGTATAAGCACACTTTCAATATGAAAAAATGTGATCAAACGAATCGTTCGCAGGCTTGAAGTGTTCAAAATATGGTCAATACTTCACTGTACCGGTATCCCTGCTGATGCCGGTTTGTCTGGAAGTCTTTCATGGATACTACTCGCACGCCTCTGCCCGGCCTCCAGTGCCGGGCTTTTTTATGCCTCAAATTCGTTATATAGTTATTACCCTAAGATATATCTATAGTTCTATTGCTTCTATTCTATTGCTTCTACGAGGATGCACTGCATGATTGAAATCGCGTGGGGACATTTCACCCCATGGTCCGCATTGGCCGGCGGAATCATTATTGGTTTGTCGGCAACCGCGTTCATATTGCTGAATGGGCGAATTGCCGGTATCAGCGGAATTCTTGGTGGTCTGCTGACGCCGCAGAAGCGTGATGTGCTCTGGCGCCTCGCCTTCCTGGCCGGCATGTTAGCCGCACCCCTGCTGTGGATGATGACCGCGGAGTTGCCAGCCATTGAGATCAAAGCGAGTTACCCGGCCCTTATCGTGGCGGGTCTGCTGGTGGGCATCGGCACACGCTATGGCTCCGGCTGTACCAGCGGGCATGGCGTTTGTGGCCTGTCCCGGTTATCCGTACGTTCGCTGGCTGCGACTCTGACCTTTATGGCAGCCGGCTTTATTACCGTCTATGTCATCCGCCACCTGATTCAAGGAGCCTGATTCATGAAATTCAATCTTGCTTCATTCGGTGCTGGCCTGCTGTTTGGCCTGGGCCTGCTTGTCAGTGGTATGGCCAATCCCGAAAAGGTTCTCGGTTTCCTCGATATTGCCGGGCAATGGGATCCTTCCCTGGCCTTTGTGATGGCAGGCGCCATTCTTGTAGGCCTGTTGGCCTTTACCGTCGCAAAGAAGCGGACACTGTCCTTTCTCGGCTTCGATATGCGTTTGCCCACCTCCGACCGTCTCGACAAGCGGCTGGTGGTCGGTAGCGTGCTGTTCGGCGCAGGCTGGGGGCTGGCCGGCTTCTGTCCCGGACCGGGACTGGTAGCGCTGGGAGCTGGTAAAACCGGTGCCCTGGTCTTCGTGGTGGCAATGATCGCTGGTATGGGGTTGTTCGAGGTGATTGAGAACAACCGGGCTGCGAAATGAAATCACCCGTTGCCCGCCCCTCACATCCCTCTGACACAGGCGGGCTCACTATGGCATTATGCATTGGCTTTTCATGACTGGTTAGAGGATCTTGAATGGACATCAGACGCATTGATGAGACGATTTCCGTGGCCCCTCAGTTGTCGGTAGACGACATAACCGAGGCTGCAAAGCTGGGTTTCAGAACCCTGGTGGCCAACCGGCCCGACGGTGAGGAAGCCGGGCAGCCCGCTATGGCTGACATCGAAGCCGCTGCTCGTGAAAATGGTATGGAATGGGTTTATCTGCCAGTGGAATCCGGCAATATCCTGGATAATGACGTGGACCGGTTTGATGCAATGATCCGGGAGGCCGAGAAACCCGTATTGGCTTTCTGTCGCTCGGGAACACGTTGCACGGTTCTCTGGGCACTGAGCTCCGCCCGTTACAAACCGGCACAGGACATCGTCAGCAAAGCCCGCAATGCCGGCTATGATATCGGCGGCCTGGCACCAAGAATGGCTGAGCAGGCACAGAAGAAGTCCTGAGTCACCTTTCGCCCGGACACAAACGCTACCAGGATCCAGCACCATGCAGTACAAGGGTACCGCCAACTTTCGCCATGACCATCCGGAAAAGACCGGGGTACTGGTCACCAATCTGGGAACCCCGGATGCCCCGACGCCATCAGCCCTGCGCCGGTACCTCGGCGAATTTCTGTGGGACCCCCGGGTGGTGGAAGTGCCCCGGCCGATCTGGTGGCTGATCCTGCATGGCATTATTCTGCGGATCCGGCCCAGCCGCTCCGCCAAGGCCTATGCCAGCGTCTGGCAACCTGAGGGCTCGCCGCTGCTGACCCACACCGCCAAACAGGCGGAAGGCATTCGTAAAGAGCTGCAGGCAAAGTACGGCAACAACATCGTGGTTGGTTTTGCCATGCGCTATGGCAACCCGAGTGTTTCAAAGGTTCTGGACGAAATGCAGGCCCAGGGGGTTCGGCAGTTACTGGTACTGCCGCTGTATCCCCAGTACTCGGCTTCGACCTCGGCATCCACGTTTGATGCCATTGCCCATGACTTCACCCGGCGGCGCTGGATACCGGATCTCCGGTTTGTTTCCCACTACCCGGACTACCCGCCCTACATCGAGGCCATGGCCAACCATATCCAGGCACACTGGAATGAGCATGGGCGAAATGAAAAGCTGATTCTTTCCTACCACGGCGTACCTCTGAAATACCTGGAAAAGGGCGATCCCTATCACTGCGAATGCCACAAGACGTCACGGCTGCTGGCAGAAAGGCTCGGTTTGTCGAAGGATGACTACATGACGACCTTCCAGTCCCGTTTCGGACGGGAGGAATGGTTGCAGCCCTACACCGACGAGACCCTGAAATCCCTGCCCGGAAAAGGCCTAAAGTCGATCGATGTCTTCTGCCCCGGTTTCTCCTCGGATTGCCTGGAAACCGTTGAGGAAATTGATGAAGAGAATCGGGAATACTTCATCGAAGCGGGCGGCGAAGGTTTCAGCTATATACCGGCGCTGAATGCAACACCGGGGCATATCAGTGCTCTGACGCAACTGATTGAAGACAACCTGCAGGGCTGGACAGTGCCCACCAACAAGCCGGAGGAACTGGCCACCCGGCTGAGGCTTGCAGAGAAACAGAAGCAGGCCCAGTACCCGGGCCGGGGCCTGTGATCTGAACCAGGCTTATCTCAGGAAGTCCTGTTCTTTGCAGGGCTCTCGGAAAGGTCTGGCACTGATTCGCAGAACGCACACTCCTGCGTATCCACTGCCGCTCCCCCAGCCTCCACATAACGAACTTTATGGCTTGCCCCACCACGATTGGCCGACACCGAGAATTTACGGTCGTGGCGAACGTCCTGAGTCGTCTCCTGATCGGTCTTTGAATTCTGCATAGCTGGGCCCCCTTCACATCTGTAAGTCAATTATGGGGTCGGATCACGCGGAATCAACTCGGACTACAAGCGGGATTGAAGGTAGTGAAAGTGACGGGAAACCAAAGAGAATGAAGAGAAAGTGGCGGTGGGCCAGGGATTCGAACCCCGGGAAGGCTACTAACCTTCGGCGGTTTTCAAGACCGCTGCATTCAGCCACTCTGCCAGCCCACCGTTTTCTCCACAGCCGTCATTGCGACAGCGGGGAGCATGATACCGGAATCTCCTGCCCTGTCAACGCCCTGCAAAATTCCGGGCAGGATTGAACCCTTCAGGGAAATCTAACCTGGAGTTAATGGTATTCAAGGGAATCTTTACCCACCATTTAAGTCAGAAACGATTGAAAGTTGGGAATTCGGCATTATGATGGAGTAAGAATTCGGATGCGGAGCCATGCTGGGCTCCTGCGCCACACTAGCTGTTTAACAACGGCTGTTAAAAACCGGAGAAGATTCAGAATGGAAAACAGACAGTATAACGTTCAGAAGAGTCAGGGCATCACGATAAACCGTGGCTCTGGCACAGCCGCCATCAGTCCTGAGGCGACGAAGGTTCTGCGTAACACCTATAGCCTGCTCGCCATGACCCTGCTGTTCAGTGCCGTGATGGCTGGCGTTTCCATGTCTATCGGCCTGGGACGAGGCGTAAGCCTCATCTGCATGCTGGGCGCACTCGCCCTGGTGTGGCTGGTTCTGCCAAGAACCGCCAACAGCTCTGCCGGTATTGGTGTGGTCTTCGCGTTTACAGGCCTTCTCGGTCTTTCGATCGGTCCAACCCTGAACTACTACATGGCCATGGCCAACGGCGGCCAGATTGTGATGCAGGCCCTGGGCGGAACGGCCGTTGTGTTCTTTGCGCTGTCAGGCTACGTGCTGACCACCAAGAAAGACTTCAGCTTCATGCGAGGCCTGCTGGTTGCCGGTCTGGTTGTAGTGCTTGTAGCGCTGGTGGGTTCGCTGGTTGCCGGTATGTTCGGCGTTGACATCGGCGCCTTCAGCCTTGCTATCAGTGCGGCTATCGTGTTCCTGATGTCCGGTTTCATCCTGTATGACACCAGCCGGATTGTGAACGGCGGTGAGACCAACTACATCATGGCGACAACAGGCCTCTTCCTCAATATCTACAACCTGTTCCTGAGCCTGCTTCACCTCATTGGCGCATTTTCCAACGAATGAGCAGCAGCCTGCCAGAGCAGACAAAAACCCCGGCACCTGCCGGGGTTTTTACGTTGGTGATTACCGGGGCACCCTACTCGTCTCAGGCACCGCAAACAGCCCTGCAGTTTGCCCACGCCGTGCTGGCAGCCGACATGCGTATCGACCGGGTATTCCTCTATGGTGATGGCGTTCACCTGGCGTCCAGCCTTATCGCGCCCCCGTCCGATGAACTGAATCTGTCTGAAGCCTGGGCCGCTTTTCTTGCCGAAAACAGTATTCCCGGCGTTGCCTGTATTGCCTCGGCTCTCCGGCGAGGCCTTGTCAACGACTCAGAGAGGCAACGCTACGAGCTGACCGCTTCCAACCTGCGGGCACCCTTTGAGATAGCAGGTCTGGGTGAGTGGGTAGACAGTACAGCTTCTGAATCCCGGGTTTTATACTTTCACAAGGGAGGCTGACGATGAGTACGCTGATCATTATCGACCAGCCGCCCTACGGCTCCTGGGAAGGCCGGGAAGCGCTGGACATGGCCTTCTCCCTGGCCGCGTTTGATCAACCTGTGTCGCTGTTGTTCTGCGGTGCCGGAGTGAACTGGCTGCGCAAAGGACAGGACGCCGCGAAGGTTCAGCAGAAATCCATTGAGCGGAATCTGTCTGCAGCGCCAATCTTCGGCGTGGAAGCTCTGCTGGCAGACAGTCATGCCTGTAATCAGTATGGTCTGGCTGAAACGGAGCTGCTCGACCAGGCCACCATTACCGACTTCGGCCCGGAGCTGACCGCCCGCTTTGATCACGTCGCGTTTGCAGGCTAGGAGCTGAAACAATGATCTCATTTAAAACCCTGCATATCCTCAATAAGCCGCCGGAGCACAGCCGCTTCAGGCTGTGCCTGTCTGCGATCGGGCCTGAGGATGGCTTGCTGTTGACCGAAAACGGCGTCCTGGCTGTCACCCAGCGGCTGGATCTGAACCCGGAGCGATGTTTTGCGCTGGCGCCGGACCTGGAAGCGCGAGGACTTTCATCGCAGTTCAGCAGGGAGCAGACTGTGTCATTCGATGGCATGGTAGGCCTGACCGCAGCTGCAGAAAATGTCATTAGCTGGTGAACCATGACTGATATCACGATGCCGGAACGAAACAATGAAGGTTTTCTGGAGATCGCCGAGCACTGGAACCCGAAGGTTGCCGAGGTTATTGCGGACGAGGATGGCATCAACCTTGGCGATAATCACTGGGAAATCATCCGGTTTCTGCGAGACTTTTACAAACAGCATGAAATGTCGCCGCCCTCTAACCGTCTGTTCGTAAAAGCGGTAAAAGAGGCACTTGGTGAAGAAAAGGGTAACAGTATCTATCTTATGCAGCTGTTTCCCGGCACCCCGGCAAAAACCGCCTGCCGCATTGCCGGTCTGCCGCGGCCGACCAACTGCCTGTAGGTCATCCGGGCGGTTTTCTGCCCTGACCTGGCACATCGCCAAGGAAGCTGCTCAGGCCGTTTTCGAACAGGTTCGAACCGAAGCGCAGAAACTGTCGTGTTGATTCCTTGGCCGTGCTTTCCGGAAGTTCCCGTAAGGTTTCCTCCACTCCCTGCCTCACGCCTCTTTTTACGGCAGGCTCTATCTCCCGTGAGGCCTGAATGACTTCCTCGACCTTGCGGTCAAGATGGGGCTTCACCACGGCAAACCAGAACACAGCAAGCACTGATATTACCGCAGCTGCTGTTACACCTGCCTGAATAACGAGTGTCCATCCAAAATTCATACACTGCCCTCCGGGTCAGTCAGTTGTGCCAGACGACTATTTCGGTCTGTCACGAAAATAGGTGGGTTAACGCCAGAAACTGCAGCCCACAGGCCAGGGCGCCAAGCACCCCACCTACCAGCATGAGCTGGAGTTCCTCTTCACGGAACGCCGGCCTGAGTATGTCCTGGAACTCCGCAGGGCCGAGGGATTTCATCTGTCTGGCCAGAACGCTGGCCACGACCGGAGCCCTTTCCCGATTGAATGCCGGGTCGCTGAACACATCATGGGTTGCAAGCACAGCCTTCTGGTTCATGGCTTTCTTCAGTTCAGTGTAACCCGTCATACCCACGGTGACCTGGGCGGTCAGCTTCATGACCACGGAGTTGTCCAGAAGTGGTCGCAAGTGCTTCTGAATAATTGCCCGGGTGCGGTCGCCATGGCTGCCGTTGATCATGGCGTCAGCGACCTTCTCTACTGTAATCAGCTCCTCGGCGACCAGTTTGGCCCAGACATCGCTGATTTCCGGCTGACGCCTGAGAAACAGCCCCTGAACTTTCCAGAAGAGCAAGCGCCGGGGCTCCAGGGGGCGGAATATCAGGTTAATGGCAATCCAGTTAGTGAGAAACCCCACGGCAAACCCTCCCACCGGCAGCAGCCAGGGCTCAGGGTACCGGGCCCAGATGGGCGCCAGAATTGCCCCGAGAATACCCCCGATGACCGCACCGCGGTTGATCACCGACCGGAGCTCCACCGAGCCGGCCTGCTGGAATATGCGGTTCATCAGGTCCGGGTGGGACTCGAGTTCACGGCTCAGCAGCGCCTTGAGATCCACCAGGTCGTTGAGATCGTCACCAAAATCCTCCACCAGGGACTCGATCCGGCCCGGCAACTGTTCGCGCCCCCATTGGTAGATGCGGTTGCGGACGAACAGTGGCAGGTTGTCCCATAGCACCGGCTGGATGTCGTACATGACCTCATCAATGTACTCATCCATCCGTGGGCCGACCTGGGAAATGACCTGCTCCACGATTCTCTGGGGTTCCAGTTGCTGGTAGACCGCGTTCAGGTCACCAAACTGTTGCAGGGTGCGGTCGATGCAGATGTGGGCCATTTTCTCGGCCTTGCGGGGAATAACACCCTGCCATCCAAAGACACCGACTCCCACAAACTGCACGGGATAGAATGACATCTGAATAGCCAGCCAGTTGGTCAACCAGCCAACCATAGCAGCCACAAGTGGCACAGACAGAAGTGCTACATCAACCAAGACAAACCCCAGTGTATGAATGGCGGGCACAGTGCAGCGGGCGCGCCGTTAATTGTCAGGCAGGCAATCTTACCCGCCGTTTGGTTCTGATTATGTGACTGATAATAAAGTAATTGAATTATACCGACATTGGCCGTGCCGCCAGGACAGAGACGGTGGCACGGCACGCCCCAAGCTGACAAATATCAGCTCCGATACGAAAGAAGCCGGCGATAGCCGGCTTCTGATCACACTTTAAAAGTACACTTTATCTTATTGATAATAAGCGTTTTCTTTAACTGTATGGTCAGTGACATCACGCACGGCTGAGATTTCAGGCACGCGCTCTTTCAGAGTCGACTCAACACCCTGCTTGAGGGTCAGACTGACGGCGCTACAGCCCTGACAACCGCCACCAAACCGGAGTACAGCTACGGAACCGTCAACAATCTCGACCAATGACACATCGCCACCGTGCGCGGCCAGGTTCGGATTGATCTCGGAGGCCAGCACGTACTGGATCCTGTCAGGGAGCGGTGCATCGTCATCCACCTTGGGCACCTTGGCGTTAGGTGCCTTGATGGTCAGCTGGCCACCCATCTGGTCCTTGGAGTAGTCCACGTAGGCTTCTTCAAGGAACGGAACCGAGTTGTGATCCAGAAACAGCGTGAACTTGCCAAGATCAACCTGCTCGTCAGTCGGCACAATTTCATTGGGCGGGCAGTACGCCAGACAGGTCTCGGCATTCTTGGTTCCGGGCTGCGTCACAAAAATACGGACGCCCATGCCCTCAACATCCTGTTTTTCGATAAGTTGTGCAAGGTAATCCCGTGCGGGATCTGTCACCGTAACCAATGCCATAATTGCAACCCGTTGGTAAGTTTAACTGTATTTTAAGTGAGTTCGCTCCAACATGAAAGACCAAGTAAAATAGTCGGACTTTATTTCGCTTATTGATGAACATCATGAAGGCGTGGGACGACATCCGCCAATTTTGCTATGATCCCGCGCCATTAAGACAAATACGACTTCCGGAAGTAATGTTTATGACCGATCGCAACCCTCGCCTCGACCGCCTGGAAAAGCTTGGTAACGCCCTGAAAGAACGAATCGTCATTCTTGATGGCGGTATGGGCACCATGATCCAGAACCTGAAACTGGACGAGGAAGCGTTCCGCGGAGAGCGATTTGCCGATTACGACCGGGAGGTTCAGGGTAACAATGACCTGCTGAACCTGACCCAGCCTGCCCTTCTCCGCAATATTCACGCGGACTACCTGGATGCCGGCGCTGATATTATAGAAACCAACACCTTTAACTCAACCCGATTGTCCCAGGCAGACTACGGGCTTGAATCCCTGGCCAAAGAGCTGAACGTGGCGGCGGCAAAACTGGCACGCCAGGTTGCCGATGAGTTTACCGCCCGCAATCCGGACAAACCACGTTTTGTCGCGGGCGCGGTCGGGCCTACGTCCCGTACTGCCTCTATCTCTCCGGATGTCAACAACCCCGGCTATCGCAACGTGGACTTCCAGACCCTGGTAGACAACTACTACGAAGCGGTTGAAGGCCTGGTTGAGGGTGGCTGTGACCTGATCCTGATCGAAACCATCTTCGACACCCTCAATGCCAAGGCAGCCATTTACGGCACCCAGCAATATTTCATCGACAGCGGTATTGAGCTGCCGATCATGATTTCCGGCACTATTACCGATGCATCTGGCCGCACCCTGTCCGGCCAGACGACCGAAGCCTTCTGGAATTCCGTGGCCCATGCCAAGCCTATCTCTGTAGGCCTTAACTGTGCGCTTGGTGCCGATGCCCTGCGCCCTTACGTGGAAGAACTGTCCAATAAGGCCGACACCTACGTCAGCGCACACCCCAATGCCGGCCTGCCCAACGAGTTCGGGGAGTACGACCAGACCCCGGAAGAGATGGCAGAAATCATTGAGGGCTTCGCCCGGGACGGTTTCCTGAACATTATCGGTGGTTGCTGCGGCTCCCGCCCGGATCATATCGAGGCCATCGCCAACGCGGTTTCCAAGTATCCGCCGCGCAGGATTCCCGAAGTGAAAAAGGCCTTGCGCCTGTCCGGACTTGAGCCTTTTACCGGCGACGAAAACACCCTGTTTATCAACGTTGGTGAGCGTACCAACGTGACCGGCTCCAAGCGCTTCCTGCGGCTGATCAAGGAAGAGCAGTACGAAGAGGCCCTGAGCGTTGCCCGTGACCAGGTAGAAAACGGCGCGCAGATCATCGATATCAACATGGATGAGGGGATGCTGGATTCAAAGGAAGTCATGGTGACTTTCCTGAAACTGGTCGCCTCCGAGCCTGACATCTCCCGGGTTCCGTTGATGATCGATTCCTCCAAGTGGGAAGTCATCGAAGCCGGCCTGCGCTGTATTCAGGGCAAGGCAGTGGTGAACTCCATCAGCCTCAAGGAGGGCGAAGAAGAATTCCTGAAGCGAGCCCGGGACTGCATGCGATATGGCGCCGCTGTGGTGGTGATGGCGTTTGACGAGGACGGCCAGGCCGATACCTATGAACGCAAGACCGAGATCTGCAAGCGCTCCTATGACCTGCTCGTGGGCATCGGCTTCAACGCCGGCGATATCATTTTTGACCCCAACGTGTTTGCCATTGCTACCGGCATTGAAGAACACAACAACTACGCCGTGGATTTCATTAACGCCAGCCGCTGGATTCGCGACAACCTGCCCCACGCCTCCATTTCCGGCGGTGTGAGCAACGTGTCCTTCTCATTCCGCGGTAACGATGCGGTGCGCGAGGCAATCCATTCCGTGTTCCTTTATCACGCCATCAAGGCCGGTATGAACATGGGCATCGTCAATCCCGGCCAGCTGGTCATTTATGACGAAATCGACCCGGAACTCAAAGAGCTGGTGGAGGATGTGGTACTCAACCGCCGCGACGATTCCACCGACCGGCTTCTCGAGATTGCCGAACGCTATCGCAGCAAGGGCGGAAGAACCCAGGAGGAAGACCTGGCCTGGCGTGAGTGGCCGGTTGAGAAGCGGGTTGAGCACGCCCTGGTCAAAGGCATTACCAGCTATATCCTCGACGACACGGAAGCCTGCCGTCAGCGCGCAAAACACCCCATCGAGGTCATCGAAGGCCCGTTGATGGATGGCATGAACGTGGTCGGCGATCTGTTCGGTGACGGCAAGATGTTCCTGCCCCAGGTGGTCAAGAGTGCCAGGGTAATGAAGCAGGCGGTCGCGCACCTGATCCCGTACATCGAAGCAGAGAAGACCGAGGAACAGAAAGCCAAAGGCAAGATCCTGATGGCAACGGTCAAGGGTGATGTGCACGATATCGGCAAGAACATCGTAGGCGTGGTGTTGCAGTGCAACAACTACGAGGTCATCGACATGGGCGTTATGGTGCCCTGCGACAAGATCCTGGAGACCGCAAAAAAAGAGAACGTGGATATCATCGGCCTGAGCGGTCTGATCACCCCGTCGCTGGACGAAATGGTGCACGTAGCAAAGGAAATGCAGCGGCTGGATTTTCACATCCCGCTGATGATTGGCGGTGCCACTACGTCCAAGGCTCACACGGCGGTGAAGATTGAGCAGCAGTACAGGAATGACATTGCGCTGTACGTGTCCGACGCCTCCCGCTGCGTCAACGTGGCCTCCCAGTTGCTGAGCAAGACCGCCAAATCCTCGCTGGTAGACGCCGCAAGAACCGAATATCACGAGATTCGTGAGCGCCGCAAGAACCGTGGTGAGCGCACCAAGCTGGTCTCGCTGAAGGAAGCCCGCGACCGCGCACCGGACCTCGCCTTTGAGGGCTATGAACCTCCGAAGCCAGCCTTCACCGGCATCCGTGCGTTTGAAACCTACGACCTTGAGAAGCTGCTCGACTACATCGACTGGACACCCTTCTTCATTTCCTGGGACATGTCCGGCAAGTACCCGGCCATCTTTGACGATCCCAAGCGGGGTGAAGCCGCCAGGACCCTCTTTGACGACGCCCAGAAGATACTGCGGCAAATGATCGAAGAGAAGCGGGTTTCAGCGAGAGCCGTCATCGGGTTCTGGCCGGCCAACCGTCGGGGCGACGATATTGTGCTCTACACCGACGAAAGCCGCGAGACAGAGCTCACCACCCTGCACCACCTGCGTCAGCAGGACGACAAAGCGCCGGGCAAACCGATGATGGCGCTGTCCGATTTCGTGGCGCCCGAAGGCGACGGCCCCTGCGATTATGTAGGCGGCTTTGCGGTGACCACCGGTATCGGGGCCGAAGAGTTCTCCCTCGAGTTCAAGGATCGCCACGACGACTACAACGCCATCATGGTGAAGGCACTGGCCGACCGCCTGGCCGAGGCCTTTGCGGAACACTTGCACGAGCGTGTCAGGAAGGAATTCTGGGGCTACGCTGACGACGAAACACTCAAGAATGAGGACCTGATTCGCGAGCGCTACCAGGGCATTCGCCCGGCCCCCGGCTACCCGGCCTGCCCGGACCACACTGAGAAGGCAACACTGTTTGAACTGTTGAAGGCTACCGAGAATGCTGGCCTGGAACTGACCGAAAGCTTCGCCATGTTCCCAACAGCAGCAGTCTCAGGGTGGTACTTTTCACATCCGGAATCCAAGTACTTCGCGGTGGGCAAGATTGGCGCAGACCAGGTTGAGGACTATGCTGAGCGCAAGGGTATATCCAAAGCCGAAGCGGAACGTTGGCTGGCTCCCAGCCTCGCCTACGACCCTGCAGAATAACGACGGCCGGAAGAGCCAAACCTGATCAGATGGAAGGAAGTATGGCCGAGCAACAGGATCACGAAAAACAACCTGCCCGCAAAAAGGGGCCGGGTGTTCTAAAAGTCATGCAGAGCATTCTCGCCGGCGCTCTCGGAGTGCAGTCCGACAAGCGCCGGGAGGAAGATTTCGGAAGCCACAGTCCCTGGCCCTATATTATCGCCGGTATCCTGTTTACCGTGGGCTTTGTCGTCACCCTGATTGTGGTGGTAAAGGTGGTGCTTTCCGGCCAGTAGGTTTTATTGGCCGGATACCCAGATCACAGCGAAGGCAACCACAAGGACTATCAGCAATACGGCCGCTACGGCGTCCGCCTGGCTATCTGATCGCATTGTCTTCTTCATAGTCTTTCCCCTTTGTTTTGTTATGTATTTTTCAAGCACGCCTTTTTAAATCTAGGCTGAAAATTGACATCCGTCCAGCAATATCTCCCTTTCTATATCACTCAAATCGATAAACATATTTTGAAATAATCATTTTAAGAATAATGGCACGGTGATATTCTCCCCGGCAAGAACAGGCACGAAAGCCGTATTTTCAGCGTTTCAGCAGGACGTTCCACTATGTATGTTTATGACGAACACGATCGGCAGATAGCGGCCGAGCGCGTTGCACAATTCCGTGATCAGACCGAAAGGGCTCTGGCTGGCGAACTGCGTGAAGACGAGTTTCTTCCGCTGCGCTTGCAGAACGGACTGTACGTGCAGCGTCTTGCACCGATGCTGCGTATCGCCGTTCCCTACGGAATGCTCCGCTCAGCACAGCTTCGCAGGCTGGCTCGCATAACACGAGACTATGACAAAGGTTATGCCCACTTTACAACCCGCCAGAACGTTCAGCTCAACTGGCCGGCTATTGAAGATGTGCCAGACATTCTGGCGGAACTGGCGGAAGTGGAAATGCACGCCAACCAGACCAGTGGTAACTGCATCCGTAACACCACTACCGACCAGTTTTCCGGCGTGCAGGCTGACGAAATTACCGATCCGCGCCCTTACTGCGAGATTATCCGGCAGTGGTCAACGTTCCACCCGGAGTTTGCCTTTCTGCCCCGCAAATTCAAAGTGGCGGTGAACGCCTCCGAGCATACTGACCGCGCTGCCATCCAGGTGCACGATATCGGCCTGCAGATGGTTCGCAACGATCAGGGCGAGCTGGGTTTCCGGGTCCACGTTGGTGGTGGTCTCGGCCGCACCCCGATGGTGGGGCCGGTGATCCGTGAGTTCCTGCCGGAGCTTGATCTTCTGACCTATCTGGAAGCCGTACTGCGTGTCTACAACCGCTACGGCCGCCGCGACAACAAGTTCAAGGCCCGCATCAAGATCCTGGTCAAGGCCCTGACCCCGGAAGGTTTCGCCGCGAAGGTGGAAGAGGAATGGTCTCATATCAAGGACTCGCCTACCCGCCTGACCGAAGAGGCCATCCGCCAGTTCAAGGGCTACTTCACAGAGCCCGACTACCAACAGGTTCCCGATGTAACCGATACCCTGGCGACCCAGCGCTTCGAGAACCGCGAGTTCGATCAGTGGATTACCCACAACGTGGATAGCCACAAACATCCGGGCTATGCCATCGTAACGCTGACCATGAAGAAAACCGGCACGCCACCGGGTGATGTCAGTGATCGTCAGCTTGAGCAGATTGCGGAGGTGGCGGACCGGTACAGCTTTGGCGAGGTGCGGGTGACCCACCAGCAAAATGTGGTTCTGGCGGATGTCCGAAAAGATGAATTGTTCGAGCTTTGGCAAACCATCACCCCGATGGGTTTTGCAACTGCCAACCTCAACACGCTGACCGATGTGATTTGCTGCCCGGGCGGCGATTACTGCGCCCTTGCCAACGCCAAGTCCATTCCTGTCGCCGAAGCCATCCAGCGACAGTTCGACGACCTGGACTTCCTCTATGACATTGGCAACATCGACCTCAACATCTCCGGCTGCATGAATGCCTGTGGCCACCACCACGTAGGCAACATTGGCGTACTTGGTGTCGACAAGAAGGGTCAGGAGTTCTACCAGATCAGTCTGGGCGGCTCGTCCCATCACGATGCGGCCATCGGCAAAATTCTGGGGCCATCGTTCGCCCGGGACGACATGCCCGAAGTAATTCAGAAAATTATTAATGTGTACGTCGATCACCGGACCGAGGAAGAGCCTTTCCTGGACACCTATCGCCGTATCGGCATCGAGCCATTCAAGGAGCGGGTGTATGCCTGATTTGATTACCAGCGACGGCAGTATCCGTCAGGACAGTTGGGCGGTCGTCCCCCGACCTGCGGACGGGGACTCTCTGGATATTCCGGATCAGCCCTCACTGATCCCGGCAGACCTGTGGTTGGCCGGCAAGGAGCACTTCGAGAACCGCGATGATATCGGGGTCTGGCTGGACAGCCATGAGGAGCCGGAGATTCTGGCTGGTGTGGTGAATGAACTTCCGGTTATCGCGGTGAATTTTCCGAAGTTTAGCGACGGTCGCGGTTACAGTATTGCCCGGCTGTTGCGGGAACGGTTGAACTATCGCAACGAGCTTCGTGCCGTAGGGGATGTGCTGCTGGACCAGCTTCAGTTTATGAAGCGCTGTGGCTTTGACACCTATGTGCTGCGAGCCGACAAGGACATCAACAAGGCAGCGCGCTGCCTGAACTTCTTCACCCAGGGTTATCAAGCCGCTACAGACACAGACGTCCCCCTGTTCCGCCGCCGGGCTTCCTGAGTCTTCTTTTTGACTCCCCTAACGAACAAAGAGGGGGCCGGTAACCAAAACACGCCTCAAGACGTCCTGTTCGGCTTGAGCTCCGCCATCCCTGGCTCCGCACAGTTTTGGTTACCGGCCCCCTCTTCATTCTCGCGAACTTTTCTCCCAGTCAAACGTAGGTCGGATTAGGCAAAGCCGTAATCCGACAATGTGGTTTGCCGCGAACAGTTGTCGGATTACGCCTTCGGCTAATCCGACCTACATTTTATTGCCTGGAATGATCCAGAACTATTTTCCCGGCGGACTCCCCTTTCAGGAAGGCTTTCAAGGCACCATCCAACTCACCACGCCCAATATCACGAGCCGACGCTTCCGTCTTCTTACACGCCCAGTCACCAGAGAACTTGTCCCATACCGCCTGTTTCTCAGCCAGTGGGATTTCAACAGAATCCACACCCAGCAGGTTGTTACCCCGCAGGATAAACGGCAGCACAGTGGTTTCCAGCTGTGGGCCCGCTACCAGGCCGCAACAGGACACTGAACCGCCCGGGTGAATCTGCTTCAGCAGCTCTGCCAGCGGACCGCCGCCGACGGTGTCCACCGCGTTGGCAAAGGCCGGTTTGAGCATTGGTTTCTTTTCGGCCGCCAGGGCATCGCGACCCAGCACTTCGCTGGCGCCCAGGTGCTTGAGTGCGTCGGCATGATCCTGCTTGCCGCTTATCGCCACTACCTCAAAGCCCAGGTTGGCAAGCAGTTCAACAGCCACGCTGCCCACTGCACCGCTGGCGCCGCTTACCGCGACTTTGCCCTGTTCGGGGGCGGCACCCATGGTCAGCAGTTTTTGCACGCACAGGCCTGCCGTGAGGCCGGCGGTGCCGTAGATCATGGCGGTGCGCGCCTCCCAGCCCCGGGGCATGGAAACACACCAGCCTGCCGGCACGCGGATGTATTCACCGAAGCCGCCATCGGTGTTCATGCCCAGGTCGTAGCCTGTGACCAGTACTTTGTCGCCGGGGGAAAATGGGCCTGCAGAGGCTTCCACAACTTCCCCTGCAGCGTCGATGCCCGGTGTATGGGGGAAGTTGCGGGTGACGCCTTTGTTGCCGGAGGCGGACAGGGCGTCTTTGTAGTTGAGGGAAGAATGGCTGACCCGGATCAGGACGTCATTCTCGGGCAGATCCGATACGTGCAGCGTCTGTTCAGAACCGATGTATTCACCATCCTGCTCCTGAACGCGCCATGCCTTGAACTCGGTGTCGTTGGTCATGATTCTTTCCCCGTTGTTGTTGGCTCTACTGGATTTTCTGGTTGCGGAACGCGCCCAGTACTCGCCATACGGTGTGTTCAAGTGCCGCACTGGTGGCCAGTCCAAGCTTTTCCGGTAGTGTGCGCTTCCGTTGGTAACTTACCGAGATTACGTCCGCACGGTCGCAGGCTTCAATGAGAAATTCGTCGGAGGTTTTGATTTCGTCGATCAGGTTGACCTCAAGTGCCCGGCGTCCAAACCAGATGTCACCGTTGGCGACCGCTGTCATGTCCAGGCCGGGCCGGCGCTCGCCGACATATTCCTTGAACAGCACGTGAGTGTCTTCAAGGTCCTCCAGGAATTTCGCCCTGCCCTTTTCGGTGTTTTCACCAAAGATGGTCAGGGTCCGCTTGTGCTCGCCGGCAGTAAGAATCTCGACATCCACATCGTTCTTCTTCAGAAAGCGATGGAAATTGGGCAACTGGGCGACCACACCAATGGAGCCCAGAATGGCGAAGGGTGAAGCCACAATGCGATCCGCCACGCAGGCCATCATGTAACCGCCACTCGCGGCCACTTTGTCAACACAGGCGGTCAGCTTGATGCCTTTGGCGCGTATGCGATCAAGCTGGGCGGCAGCCAGGCCATAGGAGTGAACCAGCCCGCCGCCACTTTCCAGGCGGATGACCACTTCATCTGTTTCCGGTTCCGCCACGCTGAGCACCGCTGTGATGGACCGGCGCAGGGAGTCGGTGTCGCTGGCCTTGATGTCACCGTCAAAATCCAGCACGTACACCCTGGGTTTTGCGTCCTCTTCGGCATCACCAGCCTTGCGCTTCGCCTTGGCCGCCTTTTCTTTGGCTTTATCCGCTTTCTTGCGGGCCTTTTCGAACACTTTTCGTTCGGACTCACTGCGCAGCCTGGCCTGAAGAGACTCCCTCAGTTTGCGGTACTTCTCGTTGAGTTTGCGAACCCTCAGCTCACCATCCCCACCATGATCGTCCTTATCTTTCTGTGCGGCGGACATAATCACCGAAATAATGACCATCACTGCCACCACCAGGGTGACCGTTTTCGCGATGAACAAACCGAACTCTGTCAGAAATTCCAAGTTGCTTCTCCAGGATTATTCTTGAGCGCTCGATTGTAACCGAGGTGCCCTGAGGTACAACCCATCACGGTGATAAAGAAAATTAAAACAAGCGTTCGATCGAGCTTGACACTGCTATTATCTCACCCTAAAGTCGAATGCTACGTCGGCTCGGCCCGCCGTCAATACGCCAAGACAAACACCAAAAAGGGTAAAATAATGTCTGTAGCTCCAATCTTTGAAAAGCTCGAACAGAATTTCAACGCAGACGCCGCTGAAGGCCTGGACCTGGTCTTCCAATTCGATATCGAAGACGACAATAACTATCACGTGATTATCAAGGATGGCACCTGCAAGGCCGTCGAAGGCACCCACGACGACCCTTCTGTTACGCTGATCATGAACTCCGAGACTCTCAAAGGCATCGTGTCCGGCGAAACCGATGGCATGCAGGCATTCATGGCTGGCCAGCTGCGCGCTGAAGGCGACATGATGCTGGCAACCAAACTGGGTGAACTGTTCAACATGGGTTGATGCCCGTTTGAGAACCACCCATAAAAAAACCCTGCCAACGTGCAGGGTTTTTCAGTTTCAGTTATCCGACGTCGTCTCTCATCGCCTCATAGACCCACATCATCCAGCGACGATTCTGCCAGCCGCAAAAGATCGGCGTTACGCTCTTCGCGCTTGCCAATACTTTCAATGTAGTACTCGAGGGATGTGAGGGCATCCGCCAGTGCTTCCAGAACCTGGGCCGGGGGCGCCTCTCTGGCGTCCAGCAGGCGCGCCTGGATAGACCCGGCCACGCGTTCAAGTACAGATGCCGCACCCGCATCATCGAGCATGTGCAATCCGCCCCAGATGCTGTGCAGAGTGGTCGGCAGGTTGGCCAGGTGGAGCTTGTCGTAGTCGGACTCGATAAAGGCCGTAATGGCCCGTTTTGCAAGGGTCAGCGCGCTTCTGGCCTCATCGGCCACGACAAACGTGGCTTCTTTCAGATACAGGGACTCTTCCCGGTTTCTTGGCCCACTTGCCAGTGCGTCGGTTTCCGAGGTAATGCCCCGGGTCACAATCTGCATCACGGCATCTTCGATGCCAAGCACGGAGTCTGCCAGTTTGTAGAGCTCATCGCCCGCCGGCAACCGCTTTTCTTCTTCCCAGGTTCGCAGCTTGGCTGCTTCTGCACGGGCCATCGCACCGAGTTGGTTCAGATCCAGCATTACCAGCGTATTCGCCATGCGCTCCAGGGCTTCGGCAATGGAGGAAAGTTCAGCCAGATCCGGCTCGATGCCGCGCTCAACAATATCCAGTTTGTCCTTGAGCTGATTCAGCTCGTCCTGCAGGGCTGTGGACAGAGATTTGAGTACATCCGAGCCGGGGCCATACAGCCGGCGGGCATGAGCATCAAGCATGGAATCCGGGAATTCCGCCGGTGCAAGGCGGAACGCCGAGAGAACGGATGTTACCTCCGGGTTCGCGGAGCCGCTGCGGTATAACAGATAAATCAGGTCTTTTATCAGGGAATCCGGGGCGTCCTTTGCGGTAGCCACCTTGCCCACGTAAACCACCTCACGGGAATACTTTTCAATTCTCATGAACATGCGCTTGCGGGCTTTACTGAACCCCATGGCGCGGTCGAGCATGGTATCCGCAACAATGGCTACCAGGCACCACATCTGCCCCATGGGTTGCCCCTGGCATAAACGGGCGAAACCCCGGGCGGCGCGACCAAACAGTTTTTTGCTGACCACCTCGTTTTTCTCGCGAAGAACACCCAGCAACGCTACCTGAAAGGTAAGGCGCATCCGGCGAGCAAGAATTTCATAGTCAGCCTCGTTGCCTTCAAACGATGGCACGGAAATCCCGGCACAGAAATCAGGCCGCTCTTTCACATCCACATCGAAGAAACACGATTCCGGATAGGGCTTTTCCTTCCTGGCCTCGCGCAGGTCATTGATGACCGGCAAAAGAAGCTCGGGGTGATCGGCACGCTGCTGGTGATAGTACTCAACATAACGGCGCAAAATGAAAAGCGCACTGTTGAGCGTGGTAAGGAGTATGTTCTTGTCGTCATTGGCGCCAACGGGAACGTCGTTCGCCATGCTGACGGCTTCCTGGCACAGCAAGGTGCCTGCACGCAGCTCAACAAGAATGAAAATACCACGGAGCTGGTTCAGAAAATCCACACAGTTCTGCAGGTCCTCACCGCTCTCCCGATTTTCCTGAAAGCGTTCCAGGCTGGACTCTGCCTGTCTTATGGTCTGCTCAATCTCACTCTTGACCAGATCAAATGACTGTGATTTCGTCGCCAGAGACGATTGAACCATAAACGCTTCCTGTAAATTATGCGGAAACTACCGCGTCCTGTTCTTGGAATGTGACCCTTTCGGTTTTTTCCGGAGCCTTTTTATGAGCCGGATTTGCCCTTCCCAGCTAAAACAAAAGTTCGCGAAAACTCGCGAACTTATCATTACTTATAACACAAAACTCAAGTAGCTCAAGAAAGCGGGAATGTAACAAAAAGTACAGTCCGGCACAGTTCTCACTGCGGGGCTGTTATCCAATCCTGGCTTGATTCAGTCTTTCTCTGTCAGCCTGTCCCAGACAGTTCCACCCGCCTGCTTTGCAAGCAACGCCATAAACTCTTCATGGGCTGACGCTTCTTCATCGCTGGCACGGACCACGTCAAGCGGTTTTCGGTCCGCTGCCAGGCGACGGATACCACCCCCGCCCCCGGCCTCATCGCCAGCCGCATCCAGCGATAGCGCTGTCTGACCACCTGTCAGCAGAAGATAGACTTCGGCGAGAATCTCAGCATCGAGCAAGGCGCCGTGAAGATCCCGGCTACTGTTGTCGACGCCATACCGTTTGCACAGCGCGTCCAGGTTATTCTTCTGGCCCGGGTGTTTCTTTCTCGCAATGGCCAGGGAATCCACCACGCCACAGTGATCAGCCGTTTTGCGGACCGGTTTCAGGCGGGCGAATTCCGAATCCATGAAACCGATATCAAACGCCGCGTTGTGGATGACAAGTTCGGCGCCCTTGATAAAGTCAAAGAACTCGTCAGCGATGTCGGAGAATTTTGGTTTGTCGGTAAGAAATTCGTTGGTTATGCCGTGAACGGTTATAGCCTCGGCTTCGACTTCCCTTTCCGGATTAATATACACGTGGTAGTGGCGCCCGGTGGTCTGGCGTTCCATCAGCTCCACACACCCTATTTCAATGATTCGGTGCCCTTCTGACGGGTCAATACCGGTGGTTTCCGTATCCAGTACAATCTGTCTCATCATTCGCCCTGCTTGTTATGCGTTCGCCAGTTCTTCGACACCGCGATTGGCAAGTTCGTCCGCCAACTCATTCCCCGGATTTCCGGAGTGGCCTTTTACCCAGTGCCAGTTCACCGTGTGCCTCGCCACCTCGCTGTCCAGTTCCCGCCAGAGATCTTCGTTTTTGACCGGTTTTTTCGCCGACGTTTTCCAGCCGTTCCGTTTCCAGCCATGCATCCATTCCGTGATGCCCTTCCGAACATACTGGGAATCCGTGTACAGCTCTACTTCACAGGGGCGCTTCAGCGCCTCCAGGCCCCGTATGGCTGCCATCAATTCCATTCTGTTGTTGGTGGTATTGGCTTCACCACCATGCAACTTCTTGCTGGCGTTGCCATAGCTCAGCACTACACCCCAACCTCCCGGCCCCGGGTTTCCCTTGCAGGCGCCATCGGTGTAGAGAACAACCTTACCGACCATCAGTATTCCTCGAGTTGATTATGGTTAAGCGCAGCCCCGCTGCGGTTACGTCCTTTCCCGGGGTACGAAAGCGAGGCTCCAACGGCTCCTCTGCCCGGCATCGCAATCACCTTCTTTCCCTGCCAGACCGGCTTGCGGGGTATTCTTGAGTAAACCCGTTTTTTGGCAAGGATACAGTAATAGGCGCCTACCGGCAGGAACCGGTTGCCACAAACACGCTCCACGATTCCCGGGCCATCACTCAACACTGCACGCTGGAGCGGCACCTGGAAAAAGGAGGAACCTGCGGACTCCACGGAGAAATCAAGCAACCGGAGCCAGTCTTCCATCCGCCGTTTCATCATGAAGCGCCCGCCCCAGGGGCCTCCGCGGTGCCTTGATACCAGCTTCCGAAGCCCCCAGAGGCTGAAAGGATTGAACCCGATCAACACCATCATCCCTTCTCCGCGAAGAACCCTGGACGCCTCACGCAATGCCTGGTGGGGATGCGGTGAGAAGTCAGCCGTATGGTGAAGTATTACCAGGTCCATGGAATCCCCGGGGAAGGGCAATTCATCCGCATCGCAGACCGCTACGCCGTCAGGTATCGCGGAATTCCACATAGGGGTGGTGAGGATTCTCTGGGAAAAATCGGCGGTGCTTGCCAGCGGCAGGCGGTGGCTAAGGCCAACCTGCAACTGCCTGGCCCCCGAGAGCTTTTGAATATGATGATCAACGCAAGCCCTCTGATCCGCCAGCAACAAACGGCCCAGGGGGGTCTGGAACCAGCTTTCAAAACTTTGCTGTCGGGCAGAGTAATCAATCTCACCTGCTGGGGTCATCGCTGCATTCCCTTCGTTCATTGCGCGTTCGTTGCGGCCTTGATGTTGGGACGTCGCTGTTAATGCACTATCATAACAGTCACATTCGTTTTGCACATGTGGGAGCCTATGCTGACCATCAGCGCTATTCCAGCTTTTAATGACAACTACATCTGGTGCCTGTTCAACACCGAAGACCGCAAGGCACTGATTGTCGACCCTGGCCAGGCGGAACCTGCCACTCGGTTCCTTGCTGAGAACGGACTGGAGCTTGATACCATTCTGGTCACCCACCACCACCCGGACCATGTTGGCGGAGTCGATACCCTGGCCAAAACGGTTTCCGGATGCCGCATCATCGGCCCCGCCAATTCACCCTTCAAGGGCGCCACCAGCGAGGTCCACCCTGGTGATGAAGTGGTGTGGCAGGACCTGACCTTCAATGTGCTGGCTGTGCCCGGCCATACACTCGACCACATCGCCTATTTTACGGATTGTCATGTGAACGACCGTCCGGTGCTGTTCTGTGGCGACACGCTGTTTGTCTGCGGGTGCGGGCGACTGTTCGAAGGAACGCCGGAGCAGATGAAACAGTCCCTGGAGAGCATCCGCAACCTGCCGGATGAAACAGCCGTCTATTGTGCCCACGAATACACAATGGCCAACCTGAAGTTTGCCAGGCACTGGCTGCCGGATGACGCGCAACTGCGTGAGTTTGAAGCCCGGTGCCAGAAGCGCCGGGACGACGGCGAACCAACCGTGCCGTCCATCCTGGGTGACGAAAAACGATTGAACCCCTTCCTTCGATGGGATGATCAGGCGGTGATCGATTCAGCAAAAAGACATGCCGGCAAGGCAGGACTGACCATCACGTCGGAGAGTGACGTTTTCGCAGTAACCCGGCATGGCAAGGATACCTTTTAGGGAGTCGCGGGTAACAAATTCTATCAATGACGTAACCAGAGTCTTGTTGACCCCCTGAAAAGCGTTCCAATAGAATCCGTATAACTTTTGCGCCGTAAACTACTAAATATGCCGGGATTTCAGACAGATCATCCCGGCGTCGCCCAGCCAACCGGAAGTCGTTATATGTCGGTCTCGCGAGTATCAATCCTGTTTCTTCTTGGCACACTAACCAGTGGTTGCAGCATCTTCGCCCCTGCAGAGCGAGATCACACAGAAGCCTCCGCAAACGTTCTTGAAACCGAAAGGTTAACCGTTGCTGCCGGAGACGAGGATCTCAAAGAATCCATTGAATCCGACCCTGACAACAAATCAGCTGACAAATCGTCCCGCACGCAACTGGATGATGCCATCGAGCCCTCACTCAAAAAAACAGCGGAAGATGCCAGGCAGAAACTGGACACTCCCAAACAGGAAAATTCCGCTGAGGAGGTCGCCGTATCGGATCTTTGGCAACGACTGAGATCCGGGTTCGCACTGGACCATGACGCCAGTGACCCCAGGGTCCAGGCCCAGCTCAACTGGTACAAGAAACACCCGCGCTACATTGACCGCGTTGTAGAGCGAGGAAGCCGTTACCTGCACTACATTGTCACGGAAACCGAGAAGCGCGGTCTGCCCACAGAACTGGCTCTGCTCCCTGTGGTGGAAAGTGCGTTCGACCCGTTCGCCTACTCCCATGGCCGCGCTGCTGGCCTGTGGCAGTTCATTCCGTCAACCGGCAAGTATTTCGGCCTGACCCAGAGCTGGTGGCACGACGACCGGCGTGATGTGATAGCAGCCACGGACGCGGCACTGACTTACCTCGACAGGCTGGCAACCCGTTTTGATGGCGATTATATGCTGGCACTGGCTGCCTATAACAGCGGCGGCGGCACCGTTTCCAGTGCTATGAGGCGTAACCGCAACAAGAATGCAGCGACTGATTTCTGGTCACTGGATCTGCCCAGGGAAACCCGCCATTACGTACCCAAACTGATCGCGCTTGCCAAGATATTTGACCAGCCGGAGAAGTACGGCATTGAATTACCGGCGCTTTCCGATGAGCCCTATTTTGAGGTAGTGAAAACTGGCTCACAGCTGGATCTTGCCCAGGCCGCGGAACTGGCGGGCGTGGACATTGACGAAATCTACCTGCTTAACCCGTCTTTCAATCGCTGGGCGACGTCACCGGACGGCCCCCACCGTCTGCTGGTGCCAAGGGAAAATGCCAGTACCTTCACCGCGGCACTCGAGAAAACCGACCCTTCGCAACGCGTATCCTGGAACAACTACAAGGTGGTTTCGGGCGATACGCTCAGCACCATCGCAAAACGTTATTCTACAACGCCTTCGGTTATCCAGCAGGTCAACAATCTCAACAGCCACATTATCCGTATCGGCCAACGGTTGATGATTCCTTCTGCAGCCAAGCAGTCAGAGACCTATGCACTCAGCGCCAGTGAGCGGCTTGCCAGTAAACAGCAGCGCAGCGGCAAGAACAGCAATGGCACCCGCGTTGACTATACTGTTCGCTCAGGTGATACCTTCTGGGATATTGCCCGCGAACACCGTGTCTCTGTCCGGCAGGTTGCATCCTGGAATGGCATGGCACCGGGCGACCCGCTGATGCCTGGCAAGAAACTGGTTATCTGGTCCAAATCCAAGCAGCCTGCCATGCTGGCCAGCAACAACAGGGGCAAGGGCATGGTCCGCAAGGTGGGATACCAGGTCCGTAAAGGCGACTCCCTGTCGACCATCGCCAACCGTTTCGCGGTGAATGTGAGGGATATCGCAAGCTGGAACGATCTCAACACGTCACGTTATCTGCAGCCCGGGCAAAGTCTGGTACTCTATGTGGACATAAGAAACAGTCCCTGAGCCTGAACCGGAAGCGCGCGAGATCTATGACAAGAACACGGAAAGCCCCATCCCTCATCAGTGCTTTTACTTTTGTTGCCATGGCTCTCCTGCCATGGCAATCCATCTCAGCCGATACTGCCGCGAAACACGGCATTGCGATGCACGGGGATACCCGTTACCCAGAAGGCTTTCCCCACTTTGATTACGTTAATCCGGATGCCCCAAAAGGGGGCACCATACGAATGGCGGTGGTGGCCAATGGTTTTGATTCCTTCAACCCTTTCGTAATACGTGGCGTGGCCGCAGCCGGCATTAATACCTACGTTTACGATACGTTGATGGAGGCGTCTGCAGACGAGCCTTTCTCAGCCTATGGCCTGATTGCAGAATCCATAGAGACACCTGAGGACCGGAGTTACGTCACTTTCAACCTGCGCGAAGAAGCCCGCTTCCACGACGGCGAGCCGATTACCGCCGAAGACGTGAAATTTTCTTTCGACGTCCTGACCACCAAGGGCCACCCTTTCTATCGCAATTACTATGCGGACGTAACAGACGTCACGATTGAGGATGAGCGACGAATCCGCTTCGATTTTGCGCAGACCAACAACCGGGAACTGCCCCTGATTCTTGGTCAGCTGCCCGTCCTTCCCAGTCATTACTGGGAGAATCGTGAGTTCGGAGATAACGGCCTGACACCCCCCGTGGGCAGTGGCCCCTATCGGATCGGAGACTTCGAGCCAGGTCGCTCCATCACCTTCGAGCGAGTGGAGGATTACTGGGCAGAGGACCTTGGCGTCCGCAAAGGCAAGTTCAATTTCGATAACCTCCAATACGACTATTACACGGACGACACCGTGGCACTGGAGTCGTTCCGGGCTGGCAACTTTGATTTTCGCGTGGAATCCTCAGCCAAGAACTGGGCAACCGCCTACAGGGGTGACCAGTTCGAATCGGGCAAGGTAAAAACCGAGGCGGTCAAGCATGGTCGCCCGGCCGGAATGCAGGCGTTTGCCATGAACACGCGCCGCGAGGTGTTCAGTGATCCGAAAGTGCGCGAAGCACTCAGCTACGCGTTTGACTTTGAATGGGCCAACAAAAACCTGTTCTACGGGCAGTACACCCGTACCTCCAGCTACTTCGAGAACAGTGAGCTGGCCTCATCCGGCCTCCCCGAAGGCCGGGAGCTGGAGATTCTGGAACCCTACCGGGACCAGTTACCCGCGGACGTCTTCACAGAAGCATACCAGCCACCCTCTACTGCTGGTGAAGGCGGCCTGCGCGACAACCTCCGTACTGCACTTACCATGCTCCGGGACGCCGGCTACGCTGTAAAAGATGGCACCATGGTGAATCTCGAAACCGGTCAACCCCTGGCGTTCGAGATTCTGATTTACCAGAAAACATTCGAGCGGGTGGTACTGCCCTTCAAGAACAATCTGGCAAAGCTGGGTATCAATGTGTCGGTACGGCTGGTAGATACCAACCAATACATCCAGCGAATCCGTGAATTCGACTACGACATGACCGTGCAGGGTATCGGACAGTCCGACTCTCCGGGTAATGAGCAAAGAGAGTACTGGCACTCGTCCACTGTCGACGTAAAAGGATCGCGCAACTACATGGGCGTCGACAGCCCGGTGGTTGATGACCTTGTCAACATGGTGATCCAGGCACCGAGCCGGGAGGAACTTGTTCACCGGGTACGCGCTCTGGACCGGGTGCTGCTCCACGGGCATTACGTGATACCGAACTGGTACCTGGCCAAGGACCGCATCGCCTACTGGTCCTTCCTGACACGGCCGGATACTGTGCCCAAAAATGGCGTTGATATTAATAACTGGTGGGTGAAAAGCACTGACCAATGATGCAGTTCTCTGACATAAACGAGACGGAGTTCCGCTGAATGGGCAGTTACATCCTCAGGCGTCTGGCGCTGATCATCCCCACATTGCTTGGTATCATGCTGCTTAATTTCGTGATTGTTCAGGCCGCCCCGGGCGGCCCGGTTGAACAATTGATTGCGGAAACCGAAGGGCATGGTGGCGGTGCTCTCGCCAGGGCCAGTGGCGGTGGCTCGGGCGGCGAAGTTACCTCTTCAACTGGCGATAGCCGTGGCTCCCGCGGGCTCCCCGAGGAGCTGCTCCGGGAGATCGAAGTCATGTACGGCTTCGACAAGCCAGCCCACGAGCGCTTTCTGAAAATGCTCGGCGACTACGCCACTTTCGATTTCGGCGATTCGTTCTACCGTGACCGGTCAGTCATCGAGTTGATACTGGACAAAATGCCGGTGTCGATCTCCCTGGGATTATGGTCCACCCTGATTATCTATCTGATTTCCATTCCACTGGGCATCCGCAAGGCCGTCACCGACGGCTCCCGGTTCGATGTCTGGAGCAGTTCTGCCATCGTGGTGGGCTATGCCATTCCCGGCTTCCTGTTCGCCATACTGCTGATTGTCCTGTTTGCCGGCGGCAGCTACCTGGACTGGTTTCCCTTGCGGGGACTGACCTCATCCAATTTCGACGAACTTAACTGGTACCAGAAAATCGGCGATTATTTCTGGCACCTGGCACTGCCCGTCACCGCCAATGTGATCGGGGGGTTCGCCACCCTCACCCTGCTGACCAAGAACTCTTTCCTTGATGAAATCAGCAAGCAATACGTTGTGACTGCCCGCGCCAAGGGTCTGGAAGAAAAGCAGGTGCTATACGGGCACGTGTTCCGCAACGCGATGTTGATCGTCATTGCCAGTCTTCCCGGGGTACTGGTCTCACTGTTCTTTACCGGCTCGCTGCTGATCGAAGTGATCTTCTCCCTGGACGGGCTGGGGTTGCTAGGCTTTGAAGCGGCCCTGAACCGTGATTACCCGGTGATCTTCGGCACGCTCTTTATCTTCACGCTCATGGGCCTGGTGCTGAAGCTGATCAGCGACATCACCTACGTTCTGGTGGACCCGCGCATTGATTTTGAAAGCCGGGAGGGATCATGAGTCTGGTAAAGCTGACCCCGATCCAGCAGCGCCGGCTTGCCAACTTCCGCAAAAACCGCCGCGGCTTCTGGTCTCTGTGGGTATTCCTGACCCTGTTCGGGCTCTCCCTGATCGCCGAAGTGATCGCCAACGACGTGCCGCTGGTCGCCTACTACAAGGGGGATCTCTATTTCCCGGTGGTGGAAAGCGTGCCCGAAGAAACTTTCGGTGGCTTTCTGCCCACGGAAGCCGATTACCGCGATTCCTTTATTGCCGATGAAATCAACGATAACGGGTGGATGATCTGGCCCCCGATACGCTTCAGCTACAACACCACCAACTACAACCTGGAAGTTCCGTCGCCCGCGCCCCCGAGCGCAGAGAACTGGATAGGTACCGACGATCAGGGCCGTGACGTTGCGGCAAGGGTCATCTACGGATTCCGGATCTCGGTTCTGTTCGGACTCATCCTTACCATACTCAGCTGCATCGTCGGGGTCATTGTCGGCGCCATCCAGGGCTTCTACGGCGGCAAGATCGACCTGGTCGGACAACGGTTCATCGAGATCTGGTCCGGGCTTCCGGTTCTGTATCTGCTGATCATTCTATCCAGTATCGTGCAGCCGAACTTCTGGTGGCTGCTGGGCATCATGCTGCTTTTCAGCTGGATGGGGCTGGTGGATGTGGTGCGGGCGGAGTTCCTCCGTGCCCGCAACTTTGAGTATGTGAAGGCTGCCAGAGCCCTGGGGCTGGGCAACCGCAAGATCATGTTCCGGCACATTCTGCCCAACGCCATGGTCGCCACGCTTACGTTTTTGCCATTCATCCTGACCGGCGCCATCACCGGCCTGACCTCCCTGGATTTCCTGGGTTTCGGCCTGCCCTCCGGCTCCCCGTCGCTCGGCGAGCTGATTGCCCAGGGAAAATCCAATCTCCATGCACCCTGGCTTGGCATTTCGGCCTTCGTTTCCCTGTCCATCATGCTGACCTTGCTGGTCTTCGTCGGCGAAGCGGTGCGCGATGCCTTTGACCCGAGAAAGAACTGATATGTCGCAGCTTCTGGAAATCAAGGACCTGTCCATCACCTTCGACGCCACCATTCAAGCCGTCCAGGGGCTGTCGCTCCGGATAGACCGGGGCGAGACCGTCGCGCTGGTGGGGGAAAGCGGTTCCGGGAAATCGGTATCGGCGCTGTCGATTCTACGGCTTCTGGATGAGCGCCACGCCGGTTACCCGAGCGGTGAGATCCTGTTCCAGGCCGAGGACATGCTGAAAGTCAGCCAGAAACGCCTGCGGCAGATCCGCGGCCGTCAGATCAGCATGATCTTTCAGGAGCCGATGACTTCCCTCAACCCGCTGCACACGGTTGAAAAACAGATCAGCGAGACGCTCGCGCTGCACAAGGGCATGCGCGGCCCACAGGCAAAGGCCCGCTGTATCGAGCTGCTGGAACTGGTGGGCATACCTTCGCCGGAGGATCGCTTGAACGCCTACCCGCATCAATTATCGGGTGGCCAGAAGCAACGGGTGATGATCGCCATGGCACTGGCCAATGAGCCGGACCTATTGATCGCGGATGAACCGACTACCGCCCTCGATGTTACCGTGCAGAAACAGGTCCTGGAGTTGCTCAAAGACCTCCAGCACAAGCTGGGGATGGCCATTCTGCTGATTACCCATGACCTGTCCATTGTGCGTCGATATGCGGATCATGTGGTGGTTATGGAACGGGGCCAGTTGGTGGAAGAGGCCCCGACGGAAACCCTGTTCAGCGAACCGAAGCATCCCTACACCCGTCGCCTGCTTGACGCGGAACCCCCCGCGTCTCCTTCAGGTGCCATGGTCAACAACAACCCGCTGCTGGATGTGGACAACCTGGATGTTCGCTTTATTACCCGAAAAAGCCTGCTGGGCAAGCCGAAAGCCTGGTTCCAGGCGGTAGACAACGTCAGCTTTTCCCTCAACCAGGGCGAGACGCTTGGCATCGTGGGTGAAAGCGGCAGCGGCAAAACCACCATTGGCCACGCGCTGCTGAAACTTACCGGTAGCACCGGCAGCATACGGCTCACCGGATCGGAGTTGTCCCATTTAGACCAGAAAGCATTTCGCCCCTGGCGCAGCCGACTCCAGATCGTATTCCAGGACCCGTTCGGCAGCCTCAGCCCCCGCATGTCGGTAGCTGAAATTGTTCGGGAGGGGCTTGAAATTCACGCACCGGCCACCCCGCAGGAACAGGACCGCAAAGTTATTCAGGCACTGAACGACGTGGGCCTGGACCCGGACGCCCGGCACCGCTACCCCCATGAATTTTCCGGCGGCCAGCGGCAGCGAATCGCCATTGCCCGGGCGCTGGTGCTGCAGCCGGAGCTGATCATTCTGGACGAGCCCACCTCGGCCCTTGATCGCACGGTGCAAAAGCAGGTGATTACCCTTCTGAGAGATCTACAGGACAAATATGGTCTAAGCTATGTGTTTATCAGCCACGACCTGTCCGTGGTCCGGGCACTCAGCCACAAACTGCTGGTGCTCAAAAACGGCTGCGTGGTGGAATATGGCGAAGCATCCGGAATTTTTAACACACCGAAACACGAGTACACCCGTGAACTGCTTGGAGCGGCGCTTTTCTACACCCGGTAAGACCGGCCGGACACTACGACCAATTGAGCGTTACCCGCACCGCTGCGGTTCATGGATAATGCCTTAAACTGAAACACAGGGAGAACTGTTATGGGATTACTCAGTGGCAAGAAAGCACTGATTGTCGGCGTTGCAAGCAAGCATTCAATTGCCTATGGCATTGCAGATGCCTTCGCCAGAGAGGGTGCCGAACTGGCTTTCACCTACCAGAATGAAAAGCTTAAATCCCGGGTAGAGAAATTCGCCGAAGGCTGGGGCAGTTCACTGATCTTTCCATGCGACGTTGCCAGCGATGACGAAATCGAAGCCGTGTTCACCGATCTGGGCAAGCACTGGGATAATGTCGACGTTATTGTGCATTCCGTTGGCTTTGCGCCGGGCAATGAACTCGATGGCAACTACGTGGACGTCACCACTCGTGAAGGCTTTCGTATCGCCCACGAGATCAGCTCCTACAGCTTTGTGGCCCTGGCCAAGGCCGGGCGCAAGATGCTGCACGAAAACAGCTCGCTGCTGACCCTGAGCTACCTGGGCGCAGAAAAGGTGCTGCAGAACTACAACGTAATGGGGCTGGCCAAGGCGTCACTGGAAGCCAACGTGCGCTATATGGCCGGCAGCCTGGGGCGTGATGGTATTCGGGTGAACGCCATCTCCGCAGGGCCCATCAGGACCCTGGCAGCCTCCGGTATCAAAAGCTTCCGCAAAATGCTTGCGGAGAACGCCCGCAGGGCGCCCCTGCGCCGGAATGTAACCACTGATGAAGTTGGCAATGCCGCTGCTTTCATGTGCTCCGACATGGCCAGTGGCATTACCGGCGAAATCATGTACGTGGATGCCGGCTTCAACATCACCGGCATGGGCGAACTGGAAGACTGACAGCGCCTGCAGTTCCCGGCGGGGCCTATGCCCTGCCGGGACCCCTAACCTTCCGCCATCGCCCTGGCAACCGCTTCAACCCATTCCAGATACGCCGTATCGTCAGACTCCAGAATCTGCAGCCCCACCAGCCAGCCACTGTCATCGGCCGGACGACACCACACCACCTCCACCATTAACCGGAAGGGTTCGGAGACTTCTTCCAGGCACACCCAGGCAGGCAGTATTGCCCCCGTTGTTAACGGCTCAGAGGTAGCGAGGCGGATTCCCCTGGCAGACAGATCACTGGTTCGCGACACGATTGTACGTTCGTCGCCGCTGCCGGCGCCCTCCGGAACCGACGACTCCAGCTCCATCGTCACCTTCGCGCTCGCCGTCAGTCGGTATTCGCACCGGTTATCCCCGGATTCCGGAGATTCGTCGTAGTCACCAAAGTTGTAATCAATATCACTCATGATTTCCCACCTGACGTTGCCGGTTACCGGATCAATTCCGGCCCACCCGGATGCGCCCTACGACCCTGGAAAGGGTGTCGTCAAATTCTGCAGAGGCCCCCAGTACGCGAATGCGGCCCGCAACAATTTCCGCTACCAGTTCGTCTACCAGGAACTCACGGCGGTTCAGGCCCAACCGGTCCACAAATACCAGTTTTTTCGAGGCGTTGATCCGCACCGCCAGTTTCAGGCGAACCGGGTCCTGGCCCGTCCCGGAGCTTTCTTCCACGATCCAGCCACCAAGTTTGATACCGTCAACAAGTTGCTGCGCTGCGGCGACTTTCTCGCGCAACAAGCGATCCTGTTCGGCCTCTTCATCGGCCACGCGCTGAGCCTCTGCGGCCTGTTTCCTGCGGGTAAGTTCCTCCTGCCTGGCAGTTTCTTCTTCCCGTTGTCGCCGTTCTGCCTCGTCCTTTTCCAGGCGCAGCGCGTCAGCTCGAGCCTTTGCTTCCTTCGCTGCTTTTGCGCGCTGAAGCTTCTGACGATCAAGCACCACCGACAATGAGGTAACCGTTTCCGCCAATACCTCGCCAAAGGGTTTCAGCGGTGGCAAACGGCGCAGGGTGCCGCTATCGAGACCAGCCACAAATCTCGCCCAGGGCTGTATACCGAGTTTGACGCCCGCGCCATTGGTCCAGAGCACTTCACAGGTGTCTGGCAGCAGCGCGAAGAAGAATCTGCGCTGTTCCTTTGCGCCCTCGCCCTCAACGTACCACTTGCCCTTCAGGGGCGATACGTCCTCTTCAGCAGGTTCGGAGAAGGTGAGCCAGGAAGAATCCCAGGAAAAGCGGTTATCGGTCGGCAGAGCAGGCACAAGATCCGGTGTTTCACCCCGTAGGCGTGCAACCATGACGGACTGAACACCGGCCAGGGCTTTTTCTTCCAGCGGCTTCTTCTGAACCCGGTTCCACACGTCGGTTATGCGATCACCAATCTGTTCACCGACCGTGTAGAGCCGGTTCCGGTCCCGGTCCGAAAGGCCGGGATCGCCAATCCACACCAGCCACTCCAGGAGCTTGCCGGCATGTCGCCAGTTTTCACCCTCGGTGCCCTCTTCCCAGACGATCTGTTTCAGCAATCCGAACCAGTGATCAAAAACGAAATTCACCACTGCCTGTGGTAATTGACGATTCTGCAGGGCCCGCCCCACCAGAGCACGCGCTGTCTGCTCCGCCCGTCGCTGCCTGGCGGCCCCCTGCTCCGTTTCGAGCAGGCGCTGACGCAGTCTGTCGTTCTGCTGCTCCCGTCTGGTGGCGTCCTCTTCCCACTGGCGGCAAAAAACCAGCACCGGTTCGATATCGCCGGAATCGAAACTGCCGGAAACCGCTATAATCAGTGCGTCCAGCTGATCCAGAATTGCCCTGGCCGAGCGTCCACCTGAGGCACTCCAGCCGCGGCAGTCCTGCAGGCTGTCGAGCCACTGAATCAGCGTTTCATGGAGTGCACCGGCGCCTTCAAGATTCATTCGCCAGGCAAAAAAGAACCTCAGGCGGGCGATGCGACGGGCGAGCTCAGGGTGCAAACCACTGGTTTTGAGGAAGACGCCCATGATGCGGTCGGCAACATAGGCGGAGTTGATCTGCCGGACAGACCAGGTCAGGGAAACCGAGCGAATTACATGGGTGACAGGCTCGTCCCTTTGCTCTGTCCAGCAGGAAAGCATTAGCGGCCCCCAGTCGCTGACCGCGTCCGGTGACAGCTTTCGGGCCGGGTAAGGAAGATCCGGTACACGAATGCCGGAGAGCACGTCGGCCATCTTCTCTGGAACCCGCTTCCGGGGCAGGACTTTCCCCTTGTTCTGCGTGCTCTGCTGCATCCGTTCTCCGCGCGTCAGAAGCGTTGAAAAGGTCTATCAAATAACGCAGTATAACCAACTCGCCGGGGTTTACTGCAACTTAACGCCGGCCAGTCATGTTTTATGCGACGGGGATAACAACAGAATGTCGGGCACCAAACTAGAGAATCTGAATGTGGCGAGTCAGGAACCATTGATCACACCTGAAGCGCTGAAGCAGGAATTGCCGCTTTCCGGCAAGGCTGCGGAAACCGTGGAAAACGGCCGCCAGGCCATCTATGACATCATGGACGGCAAGGATCATCGCCTGTTTGTGGTGGTGGGCCCCTGCTCCATTCATGATGTTGAAGCTGCCCGGGACTATGCTGTAAAACTCAAGAAGCTGGCGGATGAAGTCAGCGATACCCTGCTGATTGTCATGCGGGTGTATTTCGAGAAGCCACGCACCACCGTCGGCTGGAAGGGCTTGATTAACGACCCACACCTGAACGATACCTTTGATATCGAACAGGGCCTTCACATTGGCCGTCGCCTGTTGCTGGATATTTCCGAACTGGGCCTGCCCACGGCCACCGAAGCCCTTGACCCGATTTCCCCGCAATACCTGCAGGACACTATTTCCTGGTCCGCCATCGGCGCCCGTACCACTGAATCCCAGACGCACCGGGAGATGAGCAGCGGTCTGTCCATGGCCATCGGCTTCAAGAATGGTACCGACGGCAGCCTGGATGTCGCGGTCAATGCCATGAAGTCGGTCTCACATCCCCACAGCTTCCTGGGCATCGACCAGCAGGGCAAGGTGGCGATCATCCGCACCCGTGGCAACAACTATGGCCACGTGGTTCTCCGTGGCGGCGGTGGCAAGCCCAACTACGATTCAGTCAGCGTTGCCCTCTGCGAACAGGCGCTCGAAAAAGCGAAACTGCGTCAATCGATCATGGTCGACTGTAGCCACGCCAATTCCAGCAAGGACCCGGGCATTCAGCCACTGGTTATCCAGGATATTACCCACCAGATTCTGGAGGGCAACCAGTCCATCCAGGGCCTGATGGTGGAAAGCAACCTGAACTGGGGCAACCAGTCGATTCCGGAAAACCTGGCTGATCTCAAGTACGGCGTGTCGGTCACTGACGCCTGCATTGACTGGGAAACCACTGAAAAAGCCCTGCACGACATGCGGGACAAGCTCAAAGACGTGTTGCCGAAGCGGCGCGGCTGATCCCTCCAATAGCGCGGCTGAAGGCTCAGCCGCCTACCCAATCCAGCCTGCTTCTCAGGGTCACCACCCGGCCTATGATGACCAGCGTGGGAGCGGGCACCTCATTCTCCTCTACCCGCTCGACGATATTGGACAGGTCCCCGGTAACAACCTGCTGCTGGGGCGTGGTGCCCCGGGACACCAGTGCCACCGGCATATCCGGGGACATTCCGTTGGCAATCAGCTGCCGGCAGATAATGGGTAGCCCCACCAGTCCCATGTAGAACACCAGGGTCTGGTTGTTCTGCACAAAATCCTTCCACGGCAGGTCGCAGGTATCATTTTTGAGATGGCCGGTCACAAAGCGGACTGACTGGGCATGATCACGATGGGTGAGCGGTATCCCGGCGTAAGCCGCACATCCGGACGCAGCAGTGATTCCCGGCACGACCTGGAAGCGCACGCCAGCCGCGGCGAGGGTTTCGATTTCCTCGCCACCACGACCAAAAATGAAGGGATCCCCACCCTTCAACCGTACAACTTTGTGCCCCTTGCGGGCGAGTTCCACCAGCCGGTTGTTGATCTGCTCCTGGGGCAGGGTATGGTTTGCCCGCTGCTTGCCTACATGGATCCGTTCCGCGGTTTCCGGAATAAGTGACAGGATTTCCGCCGATACCAGGCGATCGTACAACACCACTTCTGCCGACTGAATCAGGCGCCAGGCCTTCAGTGTCAGAAGTTCCGGGTCACCGGGGCCGGCGCCGACAAGCGCGACCTCACCCTCGGAACTGTTGGGGTTTTCGGTGACCGGATTCTTTTGGTATCGAACCGGTGCAGGCTTCGCACCAACGCCCCTCCATGGTGCATCGTCGGATCTGTCACTCATTGGATTTTTTCTAAACCTCCCATATACGGCTTCAGGACCTCCGGAACCAGAATGCTGCCGTCTGCCTGCTGGTAATTCTCCATGACCGCGATCAGTGCACGGCCAACGGCAAGACCGGAACCGTTCAGGGTATGGACCGGCTCGGGCTTGTTGGTTTCCGGATTACGCCAACGTGCATGCATGCGCCGTGCCTGGAAATCCCGGGTATTGGAGCAGGAGGAAATTTCCCGGTACTTGTCCTGCCCCGGCAGCCACACCTCGATATCGTAGGTGCGAGCCGCCGCAAAGCCCATGTCACCACCGCACAGGTCAACCAGTCGGTAAGGGAGTTCCAGTAGTTGCAGTACCTTTTCCGCATGGCCGGTGAGGGCCTCGAGCGCTGCCTCGGAATCTTCGGGCCGCACCACCTGGACCAGCTCCACCTTGTCGAACTGGTGCTGCCGGATCATACCCCGGGTGTCACGGCCGTAGGAGCCGGCCTCGCTGCGGAAACAGGGGGTATGGCATACCATCTTCAGTGGCAGCTCTTTGGCGTCCAGGATGGTGTCGCTGACCAGGTTGGTGGCGGGCACTTCCGCCGTGGGAATCAGGTACAGCGGCTTTTCGCCATCCATGCGGAACAGGTCTTCCTCAAATTTCGGAAGCTGGCCGGTGCCGTAGAGGGTCTCGGCGTTCACCAGATAAGGAACATAGGCTTCCATATAGCCATGTTCTTCGGTATGCAGATTCAACATGAACTGGGCCAGTGCCCGGTGCAGCCGTGCAACCGGGCCGCGCATCACCGCAAACCGGGAATGGGCCAGGCGTGTCGCGGTTTCAAAGTCCAGACCGCCAAGCGCTTCGCCGAGTGCAACGTGGTCTTTGGGCTCAAAGTTGAACGTTTTCGGGGTGCCCCAGCGACGAACCTCCACGTTGTCGTCTTCGCTCTCTCCCGCCGGTACCGTCTCATCCGGCAGGTTAGGAATCGCCGCAAGGAAGTCATTCAGTTCATCCTGAAGCACGCGCAATTCGTCTTCTGCTTCTGACTTCTGCTGCTTCAGGTTTTCCACCTCATCCAGCAAGGGCTGGATGTCCTCACCGGCTGCCTTGGCCTTGCCGATGGATTTGGACCGGCGGTTCTGCTCGCCCTGCAAGGTTTCCGTTTTCACCTGGATCGCACGACGGCGTTCCTCGAGCTGATCGAAGGTGGCTTTATCAAAGGTAAAGCCCTTGATGGCCAGGCGACGGGCGATCTCTTCAGTCTGGGTGCGGACACGTTTGGGATCGAGCATGGTTATCCTGAGTTTTCCGGTTCAAAGGTAAGTGGACAAGTGTCTGTTTTCTGACGATTGACTGGGCATTATACCTGCGAGGATGTCTGTGGCTACAGCAGGCATGGCCCGGCAGACTATTTCAGGTTTGCGGATAACGCTTGCGGGGGCTGTTACGGTTCCACTGATCAAGTCGATCCCGCTTTTCAGCCAGTTTGATTTCCAGGCCACGATTGACGGGCTGGTAGTACCGGCGTTGATGGATAGCTTCCGGCAGGTAGGATTCGCCGGCGGCAAAGGCCTCCGGCTCATCGTGGGCGTAACGGTATTCATCACCATGGCCCATCGATTCAAGCAGCTTGGTGGGCGCATTGCGCAGGTGAACGGGCACGTCATAGTCCGGATCATTGCGGATCTCGGCCATACACTGGTTGAAGGCCTTGTAGACGGCATTGCTCTTTGGCGCCATTGCCAGGTAGGTCACCGCCTGGGCAAGGGCCAACTCCCCTTCCGGCGAACCCAGTCGCTCCTGGGCCTCCCAGGCGTCCATGGAAATCTGCAGTGCCCTGGGGTCGGCGTTGCCGATGTCCTCACTGGCAATTCTGGCCAGCCGGCGCGCCACGTAAAGGGGATCACAGCCGCCATCAAGCATACGGCATAACCAATACAAGGACCCATCGGGGTCCGAGCCACGCACCGACTTGTGCAGCGCCGATATCTGATCGTAGAAAACATCGCCGCCCTTGTCGAAGCGTCTCAGGCTGGTCTGCAGAACCTGCTCCAGGTGATCGCGGGTGATTCTCGCGGCGTCGTCATCATCCGGCTCGGCAAGATCCGTTGCCACCTCGAGGATATTCAGCGCCCGCCTGGCATCTCCGCCTGAGGCCGACGCCATAAGGTCCAGAACGGGACCATCAACCGTGAAACGTCCGTCCAACCCCTCCGGAGAGGACAGCGCCCGGTTCAGCAATTCCAGAATATCGTCATCGGAGAGATTCTTGAGTACATAAACCCGGGTGCGGGACAGCAGTGCACTGTTGAGCTCGAAAGAAGGGTTTTCTGTGGTGGCGCCAACGAAAATGAAGGTGCCATCCTCAATGTGGGGAAGGAACGCATCCTGCTGGCTCTTGTTGAAGCGATGAACCTCGTCCACGAACAGCAGGGTATCCCGGCCTTCACTGCGCTTGCGATTTTTCGCCCGCTCCACAATCGCGCGGATATCCTTTACACCGCTCAGAACCGCGGAGACGGTCTCGAAACTCAGGTCACTGAGGTTGGCAAGCAGGCGAGCGAACGTGGTCTTGCCGACGCCAGGAGGCCCCCAGAGGATCATGGAATGGAGCTGGCCCTGCTCCACGGCCCGGCGAAGGGGCTTGCCCTCACCCACCAGATGGGCCTGGCCGACGTACTCGTCGAGGTTTTCCGGGCGCATTCGTGCAGCCAGTGGCCGAAACCCCTGCTGTTCATCGAACAGGCTTTCCTGCATCAGGCTCCGTCCCGGATCACATCCACGCCATCGGGGTATTCAAGGACAAAGGCGCTGTCGCTCACTTCTTCGTTGAGACGGATATCGTCGAAGCTGAGCACGCTCAACTGGGACAACGAATCCTGCATACGCATCTCCTGCAACTCGCCCTTGAAGAAGGTCAGACGCAGAGACACGAACAGCGAATCCTCTCTTCTGGGTTCCAGGGTAAATTCCCGGGTGTTTTCGCCGACACTGCGCATTGACACCTCGTAGGTTTCATCCAGATTGTCTACTTCACCACTGAGCAGCAACGCAGGCGTCGTCGAGACTTTTTCGTCCAGACTGTGGACAGTGACCTGCTCCAGGTCGGGGTCGTAAACCTCTACCTTGTTGCCATCGCTGACCACGAACTGGGAGTGGGGCTGGCTGGTCTCCCAGTAGAACAGGCCCGGGCGCTTGGCCTTGAGGGAACCACGGCTTTCCTGCACACGGTTGCCGTTTTCGTTAACCACAATCTGGATGAAGCTGGCCTGAAAGGATTGGTAACTCTCCAGCATGGACGCCAGTTCCGCTGCGGCTTCTTCCCCGCCCTCTTCAGCGTGGGCCGGCAGGGCAAACATCAGCACCACTGCCAGCACGGATACGATCCACAAACTCTTTGGTGATTCCATCATCAATCGGTACTCCTAATCTCGTGGTGGCGGTGGTGCCAGTACTTCGCGGGCGCCATTGTGCCCGGCAGAGCTGACCACACCGGATGCTTCCATGGCCTCGACCAGGTTTGCCGCCCGGTTATAGCCGATCTTGAATTTCCGCTGCACGGATGAAATTGAAACACGTCTACCCTCGGTGACGAACGCAACAGCCTCGTCAAACAGGGCGTCCCCTTCGCTGTCCCCGCCGCCATCGCTCAGGCTGGGCACACCGGGAAGGTTTTCGCCTTCGGCGCCGTTGAGCACATCATCGACATAAACCGGCTCACCGCGTGCTTTCCAGGCACTCACAACCCGGTGCACTTCGTCGTCATCCACGAAGGCACCGTGAACACGTACCGGCAGCCCGGAGCCCGGGGGCAGGTAAAGCATGTCGCCATGCCCCAGCAGCTGCTCTGCTCCGCCCTGGTCCAGTACCGTGCGGGAGTCAATCTTGGACGACACCTGGAACGACATACGGGTGGGAATATTGGCCTTGATCAGGCCGGTAATGACATCAACCGACGGCCGCTGGGTGGCCAGAATCAGGTGAATACCGGCGGCACGGGCCTTCTGTGCAATCCGCGCGATGAGTTCTTCCACTTTCTTGCCAACAATCATCATCATGTCGGCGAATTCGTCGATCACCACCACGATGAACGGCAGTGTTTCCAGCTCTGGCCGCTCCTGTTCATCATTTGCCAGATATTCATCCGGCTTCCAGGTCGGATCCAGCAGGGGCTCTCCCGCTGCAGCGGCGTCTTTTACCTTGCGGTTGTACCCGGCCAGATTGCGAACACCGAGGCTCGCAAGCAGCCGGTAACGTCGCTCCATCTCCGCCACGCACCAGCGCAAGGCGTTGGCGGCATCTTTCATGTCGGTGACTACCGGTGCCAACAGGTGTGGGATACCGTCGTAGATGCTCAGCTCCAGCATCTTGGGGTCCACCATGATAAAGCGGACTTCTTCCGGTGTGGCTTTCAGCAGCATGCTCAGGAGCATGGCATTCACGCCTACCGACTTACCGGAACCCGTGGTACCTGCAACCAGCAGATGCGGCATCTTGGCAAGGTTCGCCACCATCGGATTGCCGCCGATGTCGTTGCCCAGCGCCAGGGTCAACGCAGAGGAGGATTCGGTAAACACCCGGGCACTCAATACCTCACTGAGCCGGACCATTTCCCGTTCTTCATTGGGAATTTCAATACCGACAACCGACTTACCGGGAATAACCTCAACCACACGGACACTGAGAACTGCCAGTGAACGGGCCAGGTCTTTCGCAAGGTTGGAGATCTTGCTTACCTTGACCCCGGCAGCAGGCTTGATTTCGAAACGGGTAATAACCGGCCCGGGATTAACCTCGACCACTTCCACAGAAACCCCGAAATCCGCCAGTTTCTCTTCCAGAAGGCGCGACATATGCTGAAGCGACTCCTCGGAGTAGCCCCTTTCCTTGTGCTCTTCCGGCGGATCCAGAAGCGAAATCGGAGGAATGGGGCTCTCGATGTCTTCCAGCAGAGATGCCTGTTTGCTTTTTCCACTGCCGTTGGTGGTGGACTGATCTTCACGCTTGAACGGGGAGATCTTGAGGGACTTGCCAGCGGGACCTGTGGGTGGCTTTTTGCCGCTTTTCAGGCCGGCTTCAGGCACATCGGCAACCGGAGCACGGTCATCCCGGGAGCTGAAGCTTTCAAGCCGCGCCGGTTCGGCATCGTCCACGGATTGCATACCCTCTAGCCCCGGTTCACGCCGTTGTTTCGGGGGGGCCGCAGGCTTTGTCTTGTCCTTGCGGGGGCCCAGACCCAGCAGACGTCTCCACCAGGGCACACCAGCAGCCTTGTTCCTGGCCGATGCGGCTACCTTGTCCCGCAACACGGGCGGTTCCACAGGTTTCTTCGGGGGTGCAGTCGCTGCCGGCCCGGGAGCGTCAGGCGCAGTCCGCGCCTTGGCGGAAGACGAAAACAGGCTCTTGATGCTGTTAGCCGCCCGCAGGGTCAGGTTGCCCAGTTGATCCATCAACCAGAACCAGGACAGCCCGGTACTCACCGTCAGTGCAAACAGAAAGATGGAGATCAGTAACAGCGTTGTCGCCGGCAGGTTGAAGAAGCGCACCATGGCCTCGGAAACCGCAGCACCAAGCACACCACCGGAGGTAACCCCGAGCCCGAACACGGAATACAGTGACAGCAGGCTGGTTGCCGACAACAGGATCAGCAGAAACCCGCCGAATCGCACCAGGAACAAGGGCACGTGCATATCGATGGGATCATTCCGGCGGCGGATGAGCATCAGGGCATAGGCCGCGATCATCACCGGAAACAGGAAGGCCACGTGACCAAAAAAATCGCGTAGCAGGCTGGCGAGCCAGGCGCCGGTGCGGCCGGCGTAATTCTGCACACTGGTTTCATGCCCTATACTGGCCCAGCCGGGGTCCGAAGGGCTGAAGGTCACCAGTGCCATGCCCAGATAGATACACAGCGCAATCAGCGCAATCACCGCTCCTTCCCGGGCCCCCTGGGCCAGAAAACGACGGAACCGCAACTGTTTGTCTGTCAGCTCTCCTGATTTTTTTGCTTTTGCGCTCTCAGCCATGAATGCTCAGACAGTTCCCTGACGGTAATTTTCAAGAGCCTCAAACCCACGCTGCAAGTCGGTTTTGAGATCCTCAACAGCTTCAATACCTACCGAGATCCGTACCAGATTTTCGGTAATACCCGCCTGCTCCTTGTCCTCCGGAGACAGTCGGCCATGAGTGGTTGTGGCCGGATGTGTAATCGTTGTTTTGACATCACCAAGATTGGCTGTGATGGAGATCATCCGGGTTGCGTCGATAAACGCCCAGGCCTGCTCTCTCCCACCTTTCACGGTAAACGAGAGCACCCCGCCGAATCCGCTCTGCTGGCGTTTCGCCAGCTCATGCTGCGGATGGTCGGGCAAGCCGGCATAGAATACCCGGTCTACTGTGCCCTGCCCTTTCAGCCATTTGGCCAACTCTAACGCATTGTCACAGTGGGCGCGCATACGGATTGGTAAGGTTTCCAGACCCTTGAGGAAAACCCAGGCGTTGAACGGGCTCATGGTGGGGCCGGCTGAGCGGAGGAAGCCATAGACCTCCTCCATAAGTTTGTCGGGACCAACCACCACACCGCCAACACAGCGACCCTGTCCGTCCAGGTACTTGGTTGCGGAGTGAATAATGATGTCTGCACCATGCTCGAACGGGCGCTGCAGAACCGGTGTGCAGAAACAGTTGTCCACCACGAACAGGGCGTCATTGTCACGGGAGAGTTTGGCCAGGGCCGCCATATCCGCCACTTCGCACAGCGGATTGGACGGTGTTTCGATAAACACCATTCGGGTTTCCGGCCGCACGGCAGCCTGCCATTGCGTCATGTCGGTCAGGCCCACAAAAGTGGTTTCAACACCAAACTTGGCCAGATATTTCTGGAACAGCACATTGGTGGTACCGAACACGCCCCTTGAACAGATCACGTGATCTCCGGACTTCAGCAATGCCATGCAGGTGGCAAGAATTGCCGCCATGCCGGAAGACGTCGCCACTGCCCGTTCACCGCCTTCCATCGCTGCAATCCGGGCCTCGAACGCCTGCACCGTGGGATTGGTGAAACGGGAATAGATATTGCCCGGCTCTTCGCCTCCGAACCGTGCCGCCGCCTGGGCAGCACTGCCATAGACAAAGCTGGAGGTGGGAAAAATCGCATCGCTGTGTTCCAGCTGGCCAGTACGGATCTGCCCTGCACGGACCGCGAGAGTATCCACCGACATGCCCTCAAGATCCGATTCCGGGATCAGGACGTGCTCTTCGCGGCGATAGGTCATGACAAACTCCTGTTTACGACCGTGGCGTGGTCAATCTTCATCGTTATACAGATCAATAATACCGTTATCGGAAGAATCTCCGGAACCGCCCTCGAAGCGATTCTCATCGTTGCGGGCGGCTTCCAGCTTGTTGAGATACGCAGCGTCCACATCGCCGGTGATGTAGTTGCCGGTAAACACCGAGCACTCCCAGCCTTCAATATCGGGGTTAACGTCACTGACACAGGTAATCAGGTCTTCCAGATCCTGGTACAGCAGCCAGTCTGCGCCAATCAAGGTCGCAATCTCGTCAACGCTGCGATCATGGGCGATCAGTTCATTCACCGACGGCATGTCGATACCGTACACGTTGGGATAACGCACCGGGGGTGCCGCTGAGGCAAAATAGACCTTGCGGGCACCGGCATCCCTGGCCATCTGCACGATCTCCTTACAGGTGGTGCCCCGTACGATAGAATCGTCCACCAGCATCACGTTCTTGCCACGGAACTCCAGGTCAATCGGGTTCAGCTTCTGGCGTACTGACTTCTTGCGCATTTTCTGGCCGGGCATGATAAAGGTGCGGCCGATGTAGCGATTCTTGATGAACCCCTCCCGGAACTTCACCCCCAGCCGGTGCGCCATCTGCATCGCAGAGGTACGGCTGGTATCGGGTATGGGCATTACCACGTCGATGTCATGATTCGGCCGTTCCCGCAGGACCTTCTCCGCCAGGGTTTCCCCCATTCTGAGGCGTGCCTTGTAAACTGACACCTGGTCAATGATGGAGTCAGGTCTTGCGAAATACACATGCTCGAACACGCACGGATACAGGTGGGGTTCTTCTGCACACTGCTGGGTATAGAGCGTGCCATCGGTTTCAATGTAGACCGCCTCACCAGGGGCTATGTCGCGCACCAGTTTGAAACCGGCTGCACTCAGGGCGACGCTTTCAGAGGCAATCATGTACTCCTCACCCTCCTCGGTCTTTCGCACGCCATAACAGGCCGGACGGATACCATTGGGGTCGCGGAAGCCGACGATGCCATAACCGGTGATCATTGCAATGACGGCATAGGCGCCGCGGCACCGTTTGTGCACCGCACGCACGGCGGAAAAAATCTCTTCCTTGGTCGGGTCGAGCTTACCCAGCTTCTGCAGTTCGTGGGCAAATACGTTCAGCAGTACTTCCGAGTCCGAATTGGTGTTGATATGGCGCAGATCGGTGCGAAACAGGTCATTGCTGAGGTCTTCGGCGTTGGTCAGGTTACCGTTGTGGGCCAGAGTAATGCCGTAGGGGCTGTTGACGTAGAAAGGCTGAGCTTCGGAAGAGCTGGAGCTGCCGGCGGTAGGGTAACGGACATGGCCGATACCTACATTGCCCACCAGCCGACGCATATGACGGGTACGGAATACATCCCGCACCAGCCCGTTGTCCTTGCGAAGGAAAAAACGCTCATTCTGAAAGGTAACTATTCCCGCTGCATCCTGGCCCCGGTGCTGTAATACGGTCAGCGCGTCGTAAAGCGACTGATTCACGTTGGAAGTACTGACTATGCCGACAATGCCACACATGGATACGGTAATCTCCGAAGCGTTAAAACTGAATGTTAGCGGGACGCGGAAGCGGGTTCCACGTTATCTTCCTGTTGCGATTCCGGGGAGTCGTCCATGCCTCCACCTGCGGGCCCGAGAAAGCGCGCGAATTCGTCTCCGAGGGTCCTTCGTGACCAGTCCTCCACCACGGCCAGACGCTCAATCATCACTGACGTACGCCACCAGGTATCTTCGGCCAGGGGTGTATAGCGGGTAAAGGCGATTGCGACAATCACCACCACCAGCCCCCGTAACAGGCCAAATCCCATGCCCAACACCCGATCGGTTGCCGACAGGCCGGTAGCCTTGACCAGATGGCCAATCAGGTTGTTGACGATGGCACCAACGATCAGGGTGGCAAAAAACAGAATGGCAAAGGCCGCTACCAGGCGCACCAGTGGCGTCTCGACGGTGCCCTCGAGGAGAGACTGCATCTGGGGATGAAACGTTCGGGCAATAATGAACGCACCCACCCAGGTTATCAGCGACAGCGCTTCCTTGATGAAGCCACGCTTGAGACTGATAAGGGTAGAAACAGTAATCAGGGCAATGATGACCCAGTCGATCCAGATCAGCGCATCCATGAAAAACCCGGTGGAGAAAAGGAAGCGCGAATTCTATCAGGAAACGTCACCTGACCAAACCGTCCATTACGCAATACTGAGGCAGCCCGACGCTCTATTTGTCGCCTGACGTTACCAGGCTGTTGAGGCCGAAGGCTTTGTCGAGGACCTGCTTGGCTTTTTCGGCTTCCGCTTTTTCAGCAAACGGTCCACTGAAAACCCGGGTAAGCTCGGCATCGCCACGGGTTACTTCCTGAAGGTGGGAGTTGTAGCCCTTGTCACGCACCTTGTTCCGAAGGTTCCTGGCGTTATCAGCGCTGCCAAAACTGCCCAGTTGCACCACCCAGGCGCCTTCCAGAGACCGGGTAAACTCGGCAGCATCCTCCTCCCTGACAGGTTCTTGCGTTTCCGGCTCGCGGGCTTCCTGTTGCGATACTTCAGGCTCTTCAACGGTGGGGGCAGGCTCTGGCTCTGGCGCTTCCACCTCTGACACCGCCTGCGGCGAATCTCCAAAGGCAGGCTCTTCCACTGCAGGCTGCTGATCGCCATTACCGGATTCTTCAAGACGGTAGGCAGGTGCTTCGGCAACCTCTGGTTCCGGCGCTTCAACTTCGGGGAACGGTGGCTCCTCGGGAATTTTGATGGAAGTGGATTCACGTTCGGAGTGTGGTTCATCAAACATCATCGGCACAAAGATAACGGCAAGAGACACCAGCACGAGCGCCCCGATGATTCTTTGCTTCAGTCCATCCACGTTACGCAATCCCCTGTTAATTCACGACTCGCCAACATTGACCAATACTGTGCCCGATAGTAACCGCCACCTGTTGAGAACTCAAAGCCTCATGGCAGGCATGACGGATATTTAAGATGGGTCATTTTCCCAGAGCGTCACGGGCAGCCGCAACGGTAAAGAACGATCCGAACACAATGACCAGGTCATCCTGAGTTGCTTCCGCCAGGGCGTTTTCCAGAGCCTCCCCGACCGATGACGACAGCGCCAGCGAGGCCTCGCCGATGATTCCCGTCAAGCGTGCTGCCAGTTCCTGGCAACCCAGGCCGCGGGGAACCTCCAGCCCGGCAAGATACCACTGATCGACAACCCGGCTCATTGCCCGGCCAACGCCTTCCACGTCCTTGTCGGCCAGGGCTCCATAGATGGCGATAACACGCCCGTCAGCCTTTCGCTGGCGACCGATTCGGTTGGCCAGCCAGTCAGCGGCATGAGGGTTATGGCCGACATCCGCAATGACCCGGGGAGAGGCATTCAAAACTTCGTAACGTCCCGGCAGCGCAAGCCCGGCAAGCAACTGTTCAATAGCCGCCAGTTCCAGGCCAGGCTCGAGCTGACGTATAGCAACAACGGCAGCTGCCAGGCTATGGACAGGAAGCCCGGTATCGGGAAGCCTTACCTCGTCACCATAACGCGCCTGCTTGAGGATGAATACGTTCGCTGCCTGCCCGTCGTTCTTCGTCGGTACCAGCTGATAGGTCTCACCCGGGCGTTCAAGGTGAACTTTCTGGGCCGACGCCTGCTGAAGCACGGACGCAGGAGGATCTGTATCCCCATAGATGGCATTGATTCCAGGGCGCAGTATCCCCGCCTTCTCGAAGCCAATAACCTCACGGTTATCCCCGAGAAACGATACGTGATCAATATCCACCGAGGTAATGATCGCCAGGTCCGGATCCAGCACGTTCACCGCATCCAGCCGGCCCCCAAGCCCTACCTCGAGAACCCAGTCTTCCACGCCGGCTTCCTCGAACAAGACAAAGGCAGCCAGAGTGCCAAACTCGAAGTAGGTCAGCGTGGTGTTGCCGCGGGCCGACTCAACCCGCTCAAAAGCACGAACCAGACTGTCATCGGTGACATTCGAACCGTTGATCCGGACTCGCTCATTGTAATGCTGCAGGTGCGGAGAGGTGTAGGCGCCGGTCGAACGGCCAGCCCTGATCAACAGTTGTTCGATCGCTACAACGGCACTGCCCTTGCCGTTGGTGCCACCGACAGTAATGATTCGCGCCGACGGATTGCGACGGAACAGTCGCCGCAAGACCAGGAGAACCCGGTCAAGGCCAAGGTCAATTTCGGAAGGATGGATGGATTCGAGATAACCGAGCCACTGCTCAAGTGTGGCTCCGTCGCCCGGCACGTTCGAATGCCGGGCGACGGAATCATTCTGCGGGGACATCGTTTTCCGGTCGCTCCGATACTTCAAACTCGATCGGTGCTTCCGTGGCAGGCTTGTCCATACCGGCAAACTTGGCCAGCAGCGCTGCAATGCGTTCGCGCATATGGTGACGGTGCAGGATCATGTCGATCGCGCCATGGTCCAGCAGGAATTCACTGCGCTGGAAGCCCTCGGGTAGCTTTTCGCGAACCGTCTGCTCGATAACACGGGGGCCGGCAAACCCGATCAATGCGTAGGGCTCGGCGATGTTGAGGTCGCCCAGCATGGCCAGGCTGGCGGAAACACCACCAAACACCGGGTCCGTCATCACGGAGATGTAGGGAATGCCTTCCTGCTTCATGCGCTCAAGCGCCGCAGCGGTCTTGGACATCTGCATCAGCGACAGGATGGCCTCCTGCATTCGCGCGCCACCACTGGCCGAGAAACACACCAGGGGAATCCGTTCTTCCAGGCATACGTTGGCCGCCTGGACAAACTTCTCGCCCACAACCTGGCCCATGGAGCCGCCCATGAAATTGAACTCGAAGGCCACCGCAACCAATGGTGTCTCCAGGCAGGTACCGCGCATGGCGACCAGTGCGTCTTTTTCACCGGTGGCCTTCTGGTTCTGGGTCAGCCTGTCCTTGTAACGTTTGCTGTCCTTGAACTTAAGGCGATCCCACGGCTCCAGGTCAGCCGCAATTTCCTGGCGGCCTTCCTTGTCCAGAAAGATATCCAGGCGCCGACGGGCCGTTACCCGCAAGTGGTGCTGACATTTGGGACAAACATCCAGGTTCTTGTCGAGTTCCGGCTTGTAGAGAAAGGCGCCGCATTTCGGGCATTTCTTCCAGAGGCCTTCGGGAACCCCGGTCCGTTGCTTGGATTCCGAGCGAATCTTGCTCGGCATGATCTTGTCCAGCCAGTTACTCATGGTCTCATCCTGTCCTTTGTTGCCTGCCGGATACCTGTCTGTCAGGAGGCCAGGCTGTCCAGTGCTTCGCGCATCGGGTGAAGCAGATCTGTCAACGCCCGCTTGAGCTGATCAGGATCTGCCTGATTCCGGGCTATTGTATCCACCAGCACACTGCCGACAATTACACCATCGGATACCCGTCCGACAGCGGAGGCAGTAGCTGCGTCACGAATACCAAAGCCGACAGCAACCGGAAGAGCGGTCAGTTCGTGAATGTGAGCGACCTTGGCGGCCACTTCATCCACATCAATTTTGCCAGCTCCGGTTACGCCCTTAAATGAAACATAGTACACATAGCCGGAACTGTGCTCACTGATTGCACGAATCCGGTCATCGGTGGTGGTCGGCGCCAGCAGAAATATCGCATCCAGGTTGCGGGCAGTGAACAACGGCGCCACCTCGTCCGCTTCTTCCGGCGGCAGGTCCACCGTGAGGATGCCGTCCACACCGGCATCAACGGCGGCATCAGCAAATTTTTCCTGCCCCATGGCTTCCATGGGATTGAGATAGCCCATCAACACAACGGGGGTCGCATCGTCTTTCTCACGGAACGTTTTCACCATCGCCAACACCTGGCGCAGGGAAGTGCCGTGTTTGAGCGCCCGCTCACAGGCCCGCTGGATCACCGGGCCATCTGCCATGGGGTCCGAGAAGGGCACGCCCAGCTCGATAATATCCGCGCCCGCGTCCACCAGCGTGTGCATCAGATCAACGGTCTGATCCGGGTGTGGATCACCGGCGGTAATGTAGGGAATCAGCGCCTTGCGACCCTGCCCTTTCAGGGATTTCAGAACCCCTTCGATTCGACTCATGCCAGCTCCTTTGCTGTAGCTTAAACCTCGATACCATCTATCTCGGCGATGGTCTGCATATCCTTGTCGCCGCGCCCGGAAATATTAATCACCACCATCTTGTCTTTATCCATGGAGGCGGCAAGCTTGATCGCGTACGCAACGGCATGGGCCGTTTCCAGCGCCGGCATGATGCCCTCAACGCGGGTCAGCTTGCGGAAGCCGTCCAGAGCCTCGTCGTCGGTCACCGACACATAGTGTGCACGACCAATATCCTTGAGCCAGCTATGCTCCGGCCCCACACCCGGGTAATCCAGACCGGCGCTGACCGAGTGTGTTCCGGCAATCTGGCCGTTCTCATCTTCCATCAGGTAAGTTCGGTTGCCGTGCAGCACGCCCGGACGACCGGCAGTGAGCGGTGCAGCGTGCTGGCCGGTGTCGATACCAAGACCTCCTGCCTCCACACCATACAGCTCCACACTTTCGTCGGTCAGGAACGGATAGAACATACCAATCGCGTTGGATCCGCCGCCGACACAGGCGACCAGAGCGTCTGGCAGCTTGCCGGTCCGGTCCAGAGACTGCTGGCGGGTTTCGCGACCAATTACCGACTGGAAGTCACGGACCAGCAGAGGATAAGGATGGGGCCCGGCCACGGTGCCGATAATGTAGAAGGTATCGTCAACGTTCGCGACCCAGTCCCGCATTGCGTCGTTCATGGCGTCTTTCAGGGTGCGGGTGCCACTGGTAACCGAATGGACCTCGGCGCCCAACAGCTTCATCCGGTAAACGTTCGGAGACTGCCGCCGGATGTCTTCTTCACCCATGAACACGTGGCATTCAAGCCCCAGACGGGCACAGACGGTAGCGGTAGCCACACCGTGTTGGCCAGCACCGGTTTCGGCGATGACACGCTTCTTGCCCAGGAAGCGGGCCAGAAGTGCCTGGCCTATGGTGTTGTTTACCTTATGGGCGCCGGTATGATTGAGGTCTTCGCGCTTGAGCCAGATCTGGGCGCCACCGGTTTCCCGGGTCAGCCGCTCGGCAAAGTACAGCGGGCTGGGACGGCCCACATAGTGCGCCAGGTCCCTGTCGAATTCGGCCTGAAACTCCGGATCGTCCTTGAGCCTCTTATACTCGCGCTCAAGGGTCAGCAGCGAATCAAACAGCGTTTCGGACACAAATCTACCGCCGTAGGCACCGAAATGGCCCCGTGCATCCGGAAGCGCCTTGAGCATTTCTTCAGTCAGTTTCATCGACACGGTGAACCTCGTTTATAAAATCAGTGATTTTTTGAACGTCTTTGATGCCTTTGCTGCTCTCTACACCACCACTGACATCAACCGCCCAGGGCCGAACCTCCGCGACAGCGCGGAATACGTTATCAGAAGCCAGGCCGCCGGCCAATATCAGCGGCAACGGGCGGGCCTCCGGAATCAGTGACCAGTTGAAGGCCTGCCCTGTTCCGCCGTATTTATCCGGGTCCCAGGCGTCAACCAGCAACCCGCTGGCATTGCCGTAATCCCGGTAGGCATTTTCAATGTCCGAGCTTTGCCGTACCCGTACCGCCTTGATCCAGCGCACACCGAAACTGTTGCAGAACTCCGGGGATTCGTCGCCATGAAACTGCAGCATGTCCAGAGGCACCTGTGACAGAACTTCCCTCACAAACTCCGCGTCCGGATTAACGAACAGCCCTGTTGCCGATACAAACGGCGGCAACGCACGGACAAGCGCTTTGGCAGCGGTTGGCGCCACGTATCTGGGGCTGGACTCGTAGAACACAAACCCCAGAGCGTCCGCACCGGCCCTTGTCGCATTTACAACGTCCTGTTTCCGGGTAATCCCGCAGATTTTGACTCGGGTTTTCATAGGGCTGTTATCGCTGCTTTCGATGTATGTGAGTCGGGGGGCGCGGTCTGTTGTCGGCGTCGCTGAACCAGGGCGCCACAAAGCCTGGCCCACATTGTGCCGCGGGAATCGGGAATCCGGCTGGGTACCCCACATCCACCAGGTACAATCCATGGGGTGGCGCAGTCACGCCCGCAACGGTCCTGTCCCTGCTCTCAAGTATCTCACGAATCCATTCCGGCTGCTGCTGCCCGCTACCAACGGCCATCAGTGCGCCGGCGATATTACGGACCATGTGGTGTAGAAATGCATTGGCCTGCACATCAATTACGACGAATTCTCCCTTTCGGGTTACGTTGATGGCCTCAAGAAACCGGATGGGCGATCTGGACTGGCAACCGGCGGCACGAAATGACGAGAAATCGTGCTCCCCTCTCAGGAACTGGGCCGCCTGATTCATCACGCCGGCATCCAGTGGCCGGAAGGTCCAGCTGACCTGACCACTGAGGATGCCCGGCCGTACCGGGTGATTATAAATCACGTACCGGTAACGCCGGTACGTTGCCGAGAAACGGGCATGGAAGTCCCCCACACCATTGCCGGCCCAGTGCACGGCAATATCCGAAGGCAGGGAGGTGTTGATACCCATTACCCACGAGCGGGGATTACGTACCGAGGGCGTTTCGAAATGGGCAATCTGGTAACTGGCATGGACACCAGCGTCGGTGCGGCCCGCGCAGACCAGTTCAACCGGGTGGTCCGCCACTTTTGATACGGCATGTGTCAACTCGCCCTGAACCGAGCGGACACCGGACTTCTGATACTGCCAGCCGTGGAATCCCCGGCCGTCATACTCGAAAGCGAGCGCTACACGCCCCGCCCCGATGGAGCTATCGGTGGTCAGTGGTTGCGGTGTAAGAAACAATGAGTCGTCCGGAATTCGGTGCTGATGACAAAGCAAAACGCCGGCATTTGGTCCAGGCTTGGCCCGGTAGCCGGCGTTTTGCGCTTCCTTCCCTGATTATAGCGAATCAGGACAGATTTTTAAGGAGATCCTGCGCTTCCGCTTTCTGCTCCTCATTTCCCTCCAGAGCAACTTCCTCCAGGATATCCCGGGCTCCGTCCACATCGCCCATCTCAACATAGGCCCTGGCCAGATCCAGCTTGGTTGACGCCTCATCGGTGCCCGACAGGAAGTCAAAGTCATCGTCGTCGCCCAGATCGGACTCATCGATGTCAGCTGATTTTGACGCAGTCGCCGTAGAGGCAACGGGAGGCTCTTCGTTCGCCTCGTCACTTTCTGCATCTGCGCCAAGTTCCGGCAGCTCTTCTTCAACAGCTTCGGCACCGGCAACAGTCTCTTCCGGGTCTGCGGGCTCTTCGCCGCTCAGCGCGTCTTCAAGCCCCAGTTCCTCGTCGAGTGGTGCAGCGTCGTTTTCCACGTCAGTACCATCTGTACCTGCACTATCGCCGGAGTCTGCGAACTCTTCCATCAAAGCAAGGTCCTCGTCAGAAACATCGAGCTCCAGATCATCCAGCTCATTTTCATCGCTGTCGCCAGATGCACCCTCATCTCCGGCAACCTTGTCCAGTTCTGCATCCAGCTCATCAAGGAATGACTCGTCCAGCGAATCGAGATCGCCTTCCTGCAAGTCATCCTCTTCTGGCTTGCTTTCCTCAGCTTCCGCAGTCTCAGGCTCAGGCTCAGACCCGGAGGGTTCCAGCTCTTCTTCATCGAGCTCCAGTGAGGCGAATTCGTCGGCATCAGCATCAACGTCATCGAGCTCAAAGCTCAGATCTTCTTCATCGTCTGCCTTCGCCGCCTCGTCGGTGGACTCATCCTCCAGGGTGAAATCGAAAGAGTTGTCAGCCAGGTCATCAGCCTCGGACTCGCTGGCGCCCTGCTCCGTCAGTTCATCCTTTTCATCTGTGGAAGACTCCACACCGGAGAGGTCGTATTCAATCATGTCATCCGGACCGGATTCCCTGTCAGTGCGCGCTTCTTCCTGCTCATCAAGATCCAGTTCGGAAAAGTCCGTTTCCAGACTGCCAAACTCATCTTCTTCCTCTTCGCCTGGACGGGATTCGTAGCGATCAGAAGCGAATTCATCAGAAAGGCCGTCCTCAGCGGTGTCATCCGCCTTGTCCACGGAGGCCTCAGTACCGTACGAATCGGACCTCAGCTGTGACTCAAGGTCATCAATGCTCGGCATTGACTCGGCTTCTTCAAGGCGCGACCGCATATCATGGGCTTCGGCAATAGCCTCATCGTCATCCAGTGCCTCAACTTCGCCGAGCTGCTTCTCGAACGATGCCCGGTCCTGTGTATCGGCATAGACCCCCAAAAGCTTCAGCCGGAGATCTGTGCGGCTTGGCTCGCGCGAAATGGCGGTTTCAAGGGACTGGGCAGCCTGGTCCATTCTGCCATAGGCAATGTAGGTGTCCGCTTCTGCCAATGGATCGCCTTCCGGACTCTCCGCGCCTTCCTCGTCGTCCAGTGTCAGGTCGAAGGTGTCAGTGTCACTGTCGGCATCGCCGTTTAGCTGATCGTAGAACTCTTTTTCGCGATTGGCATTGCGACGGGCCAGAAGCAGTAACAGCAGCAGCAGAAGAATCAGACCACCGCCCAACGCAACCTGGTAAAGGGTATTGTTGGTAATGGCGCTGATGATATTGCCCGGGAAGCCCTGGTCAGGCTGCGCCGGCGGCGTAGTGGGCTGCTGGCCTGGCTGCTGTGATGACGGTGCTGCAACTGCAGCCTCTTCGTCGCGTTCGTCATCTGCGGTAGCATCATCGGACCCGGTTGCGGCAAGGTCTTCATCCTCCATGCCACTGTCTTCATCCATTGCTGAAGGCTCGCCGTCCGATGCTGAAGGCTCTTCACCCATTGCCGACGGCTCTGCCTCGTCGTCATCAGCAGCAGCTACCTGGTCATCAGCCATTTCATCAGCGTCAACGGCATCGGTTTCAGCGGTATCGGCCTGATCAGGTTCCGCTTCCGCGAGATCCGCTTCGGAATCACCTTCGGCTTCAACGCCGTCTTCCGCTACCTGATCGGCAAGGGTTTCGTCATCCGGCGCATCGACGGGTTGCTCTTCGCTTCCCTCAGCGTCCGCCTGTTGAATCTCCGCAAGCTGGGTGTTCTTGAGTTCAAGCAACCGCTGGAGCGTCTCTACCTGCTCCTGCAGGTCATCGACACGTCCAGTGAGTTCATCGTTCTCGCGGCGGGCACTTTCAAGCTCTTCCATCGCAACGGCGGAGCCAGCATCAACACCACCTGCAGTATTGCCATCCCCACCTGCTGAACCACCTTCGTCTGCATCGCGAGAACCGCTGTCATCACTGGCAAGCAATCTCAGTTCATCACCGCCAGTTGCCCCCTGGGTATCCTGCCCGGACGCTACCTGGGTATCAGTAGCGTCTACCGTACGCTCGGGGCTGGAGAATGCCTCGTTCTGCAATGCGACCTGCCTGGTGGCCTCGTCACGGGAACGGCTGCGGATATCTTCGATGGAAGGCACACGCAGAACTTCACCGCGCTTGAGGCGGTTGATATTGCCACCGATGAAGGCATCCGGATTAAGATCCTGCAACGCCAGCATTACCTGCTGTGTGGAAAGGCTGCTGTCCGGGCGAACGCTGACCGCGATGTTCCACAGGGTATCCGACGGACCAGTGGGGCCAAAGGTACGAGAACGCTGTGAAGTAGAGCGTTGTGGTTCCTGCGACCTCGCCTGGGCCCGTGGCTGGGCCTGTCGTTGTGACGGCTGCGATGCCTGTCGAGTGGCAGGTGCGGAAATCTGCTCCTGTACCCCTGACTCCTCGGCGTAAACCGGAGGATCCACCAACACGGCGTATTCACGCATCAGCCGGCCGTTTGGCCAGGTCACTTCCAGCAGGAAGTTGAGGTAGGGCTCCCGCAAGGGCTCCCTGGACGATACGTTGACCACCAGGCTGCCATCTCTGGCCGTTGTCACCCGGAAATCGAGTTTGGTAAGGAAATAGTTCCGGTCGATACCAACCCTGTCATAGGCTGACTCGGGAGCGATGTTTACAAACACATCACCGGGGTCCACTCCCTCGCTTTTACGCAGATTGATCTCTGCGTCCAGAGGCTCATTCAGATAGGACTGTAATTCAATCTCTCCCAGACCCAGGGCCTGTGCGACGCCGGAACCGAGCCCTCCCGCCAGAGCCAGAGCAACCGCAAGCTTGCGTACCTTCATGCTTTTTCCTTACCAGTCTCCGTTATTCGTTACTGTTCCTGGGAACAGATATCGGACGAGGTTGGATGACTTCCGTCTTGATTACTATCGTTATTATGTAATGTTTTTAATATTCAGTTGCGCAAGTATTGTTGATAATACCTCTTTTATCAATCATGCAGCTGCAGACCTTGTACCATTTTTTCACAAATACTTGGTAACATATTGTTACCAAACGATGATCCGGTAACTCCAACAGCCAAAAACCTGCCCTTCCGAGCCTATACGGGCCGGAACATTTACAAAACGCTTCCGAAAATAACAGGGGCGGAGGCGTATTTCAGCCTCCGCCCCTGACCGGTTCCCTGAAACCGGACACAGTTGGCATAATCTTGCCCGCTGCGGGACCGCGCTACTTCTCCTGAAGGATGCGGAGCATCCGGCGCAGCGGTTCAGCCGCACCCCACAGCAACTGGTCACCTACCGTGAACGCAGAGATATACTCCGGCCCCATGGCAAGTTTGCGGATGCGACCGATCGGAACGCTCAGGGTTCCGGTTACCTTCGCAGGCGTGAGTTCCCGGATGGTGGCATCACGCTCGTTGGGAACCACCTTTACCCAGTCGTTGGCTTTCGCCAGAATCGACTCTATTTCGGATATCGGCAGATCCTTCTTCAACTTGATAGTCAGCGCCTGACTATGGGAGCGCATGGCACCGATACGGACACAGATGCCATCGATGGGAATAGGATTATCGCTGCGACCAAGAATCTTGTTGGTCTCAACGCCAGCTTTCCATTCTTCCTTGCTCATGCCGTTATCAAGCTGCTTGTCGATAAACGGAATCAGGCTGCCTGCCAGTGGTACTTCAAAGTGCTCAGTGGGGAAACCGTCAGAGCGCATGGTGTCGGTGACCTTGCGGTCAATCTCGAGAATGGCGGATGAAGGATCTGCCAACTCGCTGCCCACGGCCTCCTTGAGCTCACCCATCTGGTTCAGCAGCTCACGCATGTTCTGCGCGCCTGAGCCTGAAGCAGCCTGGTATGTCATGGGCGACACCCACTCGATGAGGTCCTGCTCCAGCAAGCCACCAAGGGCCAGCATCATCAGGCTGACGGTGCAGTTGCCACCGACGTAGTCTTTCACGCCCTTGGCCAGTGCGTCGTCAATCACATTGCGATTGACCGGATCGAGCACAATGACGGAGTGATCAACCATCCGCAGCGTGGAGGCCGCATCAATCCAGTAGCCCTGCCATCCGGCATCCCGGAGTTTCTGGTACACCGCACCGGTGTAATCGCCACCCTGACAGGTCACCACCACGTCCAGGGTTTTCAGGGTGTCGATATCGAAGGCATCCTGCAATGCAGGCACCCCCTCTTTCCCTACGTCCGGAGCCGGTTTGCCGGCCTGGGACGTAGTAAAGAAGATCGGTTCGATATCCGAAAAATCGTTTTCTTCACGCATGCGCTGCATGAGGACAGAGCCCACCATACCGCGCCAGCCAATAAGTCCAACTCGCTTCATGTGCGACCTTTGAACCTCGTTTTATGCCCGCCCTCTGCCTTTATCGCTGGCAGGGACAGGATGGATGATCCCGCGACAACAGCATCGCGTTGTCGTCGGGTCTCAAAACATTACCGGCCTCAGAGCGCCGCCAGAACCGCATCACCCATCTCACAGGTGGACACTTTCCGGCCTTCGGCAGACATGATATCCGCCGTTCTCAGGCCCTGATCCAGCACCTTGCTGACCGCCGCCTCAATTGCCCCGGCTGCTTTATCCTCACCGAGACTGTACCGCAACATCATGGCGACACTGAGAATAGTGGCCAGCGGATTGGCAATGCCCTTGCCCGCGATATCGGGCGCGGAACCGTGACAGGGCTCATACATACCCTGCTTCTCGGAGTTCAGGGAAGCAGACGGCAGCATACCGATGGAGCCTGTCAGCATTGCCGCTTCGTCCGAAAGAATATCACCAAACATGTTGCCAGTCACAATCACATCGAACTGTTTGGGCGCGCGGACGAGCTGCATGGCGGCATTGTCCACGTACATATGGGAAAGCTCCACATCCGGGTATTCCCGACGCAGATCTTCCATGATTTCCCGCCACAGAACAGTGACTTCCAGAACATTCGCCTTGTCCACTGAACAGAGTTTCTTGCCCCGCTGCTGGGCGGCCTCAAAGGCTACCCGGCCTATACGACGAATTTCCGATTCGGTGTAAGCGTATGTGTTGTAACCCTGACGCTCGCCACTTTCCAGTTCACGAACACCCCGTGGCTGGCCAAAGTAGATGCCACCGGTCAGCTCACGGACGATCATGATGTCCAGGCCGGAAACCACTTCCGGTTTCAGCGAAGACGCGGAGGCGAGCTGCGGATACAGAATCGCGGGGCGCAAGTTGGCAAACAGCTCGAGATTGGAGCGCAGGCCCAGCAACCCTTTTTCCGGGCGACTGGCCATGGGGCGGTTGTCCCACTGCGGGCCGCCAACAGCACCCAGCAAAATGGCGTCTGCCTTGCGGGCCTTGTCCAGGGTTTCGTCCGGGAGCGGTGTATCGGTTTCATCGATTGCCGCACCGCCAACGAGAGCGGTCTCGAAGTGCAGATCCAGGCTAAACGTTTCGTTGACCTTGTGCAGGATCTTTTCCGCTTCCGCAACAATTTCCGGGCCAATGCCGTCGCCCGGGAGCAGCAGGATAGTTCGGGACATTTTGTTTCCTTTGAAATTTTTCACAGTGTCGGATTACGCTTCGCTAATCCGACCTACGGTTCGCGATCCGATGTAGGTCGGATTAGCCGAAGGCGTAATCCGACAAACTCGCTCATTCTTTACCAAACGCCGATCAACCACCCGCCCCGAAAAGCCAAGGCGCCGTTTCCCGCCGCGATGTTTCGTAGGCCTTGATCACCTCCGCATCCTCCAGCGTTACGCCAATGTCGTCCAGGCCATTCAACAAACAATGCCGGCGGAAATCATCCACCTCGAAACTGAACGACTCGCCGGAGGGCGTGGTAACGGTTTTTGCTTCCAGGTCGACGGCCAGTTGATATCCTTCTTCAGCTTCTGCTTCCTGGAAAAGTCGATCAACAATTTCTTCATCCAGAACAATAGGTAACAACCCATTCTTAAAGCAGTTATTGTAGAAAATATCCGCAAAACTGGGCGCTATGATAACGCGGAACCCGAAATCTTCCAGCGCCCAGGGCGCGTGTTCGCGGCTGGAGCCACAGCCGAAGTTGCGACGGGCCAGCAGTACGCTGGCGTTCCTGTAGCGGTCCTGGTTAAGCACGAAGTCCGGGTTTATCGGCCGCTGGGAACAATCCTGGTCCGGCTTGCCCTCGTCCAGGTAGCGCAACTCATCAAACAGGTTGGGGCCGAAGCCAGTGCGCTTGATGGACTTCAGAAACTGCTTGGGAATAATCATGTCCGTATCCACATTGGATCGGTCCATGGGGGCAACGATGCCCTTGTGTTGCTTTAACGCTCGCATGGTGTCTCTCCTGTGGATCAGTTCATCATCTTGCGGACATCAACAAAGTGGCCATTGATCGCTGCTGCAGCCGCCATCGCCGGACTCACCAGGTGCGTACGCCCACCAAAGCCCTGACGGCCCTCAAAGTTGCGGTTGGAGGTGGATGCACAATGCTCTCCCTGCCCGAGCTTGTCGGCGTTCATGGCCAGACACATGGAACAGCCCGGGTCACGCCACTCAAGACCAGCTTCGAGAAAAATCTTGTCCAGCCCTTCCTGCTCGGCCTGAACCTTCACCAGGCCGGAGCCCGGCACAACCATGGCCTGCTTGAGCGATGGTGATACCTTGTGCCCTTTGACCACCGCCGCTGCCTCCCGAAGGTCTTCGATGCGGCTGTTGGTGCAGGAACCAATGAACACACGGTCCAGCTTGATCTCGGTAATCGGCATATTGGGTTTCAGGCCCATGTACTTGAGGGCGCGGACAATACCTTCCCGCTTGATGGGATCAGATTCCGCATCCGGGTCCGGCACGTTGCCACCTACGCCGGCGACCATTTCCGGAGACGTACCCCAGCTCACCTGCGGCATGATCTCGGAGCCTTCAAGCTCCACCACCTTGTCGAACACGGCGTCGTCATCGCTGTGAAGGGTCTTCCAGTATTCAATGGCCCTGTCGCGCATCTCGCCCTTCGGAGCGAAAGGGCGATCCTTCACGTAGTCGATAGTGGTCTGATCCACTGCCACCATACCCACCCGGGCGCCAGCCTCGATGGACATGTTGCAGATGGTCATGCGGGCTTCCATGGAGAGGTTACGAATCGCCTCGCCACCAAACTCGATCGCGTGGCCAGTGCCACCCGCAGTACCAATCTTGCCGATGATGGCCAGTACAACGTCCTTTCCAGTCACGCCAGGCCCGAGCTTGCCATTCACCTTCACCAGCATGTTCTTCATCTTCTGCTGTACCAGGCACTGGGTCGCCAGCACGTGCTCGACTTCGGACGTACCAATACCATGGGCCAGACAGCCGAAGGCGCCATGGGTAGAGGTGTGAGAATCGCCACACACGATGCTCATACCCGGAAGCGTTGCGCCCTGCTCCGGCCCGATCACATGCACGATACCCTGGCGCTGGTCCTTGATCTTGAATTCAAGAATCCCGAACTCGTCGCAGTTCTTGTCCAGGGTTTCCACCTGGATGCGTGACACCGGATCGACGATGCCTTCCACACCGCGAGCACGGTCCGTGGTAGGCACGTTGTGATCCGGCGTTGCCAGGTTGGCGTCCAGCCGCCAGGGCTTACGCCCAGCCAGGCGAAGCCCTTCAAAGGCCTGTGGTGAGGTGACTTCGTGAAGCAGGTGCCGATCAATGTAGATCAATGCGGAGCCATCGTCCCGCTGCTTGACGAGATGGTCGTCCCACAATTTGTCGTATAAGGTCTTGCCCGCCATGTTCTCTCTCACTATCCGGGGGTTTCTGGTTTTACCGCTATGGTTCTATCTTACCGCTTACCGCTGGATAACCTCAATTCATGTTTTTTATGTTGTGCATTCCTGTTCGGCATATTAGGCTTGGTGAAGGTCGCATGGCGACAGGGACCTCCCAAAACACGCCGTGAACCCATCCATGGGGGCTCGGTCGCGCCGTCCCTGGCGCTCCACGGTTTTGGGAGGCCCCTGTCGCCATGCTTCTCGAACCTTATTCGAGCCTGCAACAAACGATTCATCGTAGGTCGGATAGAGCGAAGCGAAATCCGACGTTGTGGGCTTTGCTGCGAAAATTGTCGGATTACGCCTTCGGCTAATCCGACCTACGGTGCTTTGAAGGCAGCTCCCAGTTTCCGGCATAGGACCTCCACCAGAGCCGCAGTCAAAGAGACCAAGACCATGGACGCAAATGCATTAAAGGCGTTCCTGACCATAGTGGACCAGGAGTCGTTCTCGGAAGCCGCAGAGCTGTTACACCTGACCCAGCCCGCTATCAGCAAACGCCTGGCGGCACTGGAAAATCAGCTGGGGACTGCGCTCATTGACCGCAGCCACCGCCAAATCCGGCTGACGGATGCGGGCGCCCGACTGCTACCCCACGCTCGTATTATTCTTGATGAGATTCATAATGCGCGCATGGCATTGTCCCCGGACTCGGCGACCGTTGAAGGTGAACTGCAGATCATAGCCAGCCACCACATTGGACTTCATCACCTGCCAAACTGGCTTCACCGCTTTAACCGAGACTATCCGGGGGTGTCACTGAGCCTGCAGTTTATGGAATCTGATGCCGCCTATGAGCAGATGCGTAAACGCAACGCGGAACTGGCCTTTGTCACACTTAGTGACAGTATGGACAGCCAGTTCATGATATACGATCAATGGCCGGACCCGATGGCGTTCGTGGTAGGGCCGGAACACCCGTTGGCTGCAATTGATTCGCCAGCGCTGAAGGATCTCGCCAGCCATCCGGCCCTGCTGCCGGACACCACCACGGCGACCTACCGTGTGGTAAGCCGGTTATTTCTGGAGGCAAGTCTGCCCCTGCACCCGCAGATGCCGACAAACTATCTTGAGACCATCAAGATGATGACCAGCGTCGGATTGGGTTGGAGCGTTCTACCGCTGAACATGGTGGATGACAGTGTTCGGACTCTCGACCTTGGCTTCCCCGTCACCCGCGTGCTGGGCGCAGTCGGGCTTTCCGGGCGACAGCTATCCGGTGCCGCCAGGGCGTTAATTGAAGTCGTTAAATCAGAAGAAGGGAGTTTACATGGGATTTGATGAATACCTCAGAGTTCTGGCCAAGAACGGTGGCTCGGATCTTTATCTGAGCACTGGTGCGCCACCCTGCGCGAAGTTTGAAGGCGCGCTGAAGCCAATCGATCGCACCCCGATGGCACCCGGCGTGATCAAGGACATTGCCTACGAGATCATGGATACGGAGCAGGTGGCCGAGTTTGAACATGAACTCGAAATGAACCTGGCCTACAGCATTCGCAATGTCGGCCGGTTTCGGGTCAATATCTTTCGTCAGCGCAATGAGATATCTATTGTCGCTCGCAACATCGTAACCGAAATCCCGAATGTGGATGATCTCGGACTGCCACCGATTCTCAAAGAAGTCATGTTGACCAAGCGTGGTCTGGTTCTGTTCGTAGGCGCGACGGGGTCTGGCAAATCGACATCTCTGGCGGCGCTGATTGATTACCGCAACACTCATTCCTCAGGCCATATCATTACCATTGAAGACCCGGTGGAATTCATTCACCGCCACAAGAAGTGCATTGTCAACCAGCGTGAAGTCGGCGTGGATACACGCAGCTTCCAGAAGGCGCTGAAGAACACGTTACGTCAGGCTCCGGACGTTATCCTGATTGGCGAAATCCGGGATCGCGAGACCATGGAACACGCACTGGCTTTTGCTGAAACGGGACACCTGTGCATTTCAACCCTTCACGCCAACAACGCAAATCAGGCATTGGACCGGATCATTAATTTCTTTCCCGAAGAGCGCCGTCCACAGTTGTTGATGGACCTCTCAATGAACCTGCGAGCGTTTGTTTCGCAGCGCCTGATCCCGACCATTGATAAAAAGCGATGCGCCGCGATCGAGATTCTTCTGGGCACACCGACCATTGCTGATTTGATCCTGCGTGGCCAGATGGAAGACATCAAGGCCAACATGGAGAAATCTGCGAACATTGGGATGCAGACCTTTGATCTCGCGCTGTTCAACCTGTGGAAGGACGGCAAGATCAGCGAAGAAGAAGCCCTGAAAAACGCCGACTCTCCCAACAACCTGCGTCTGAAGATCAAGCTTCACGGCCAGGGCGGCAGCTCGCCATCCGCCACCGGGCCGACAGGCAGCGGTCTGTCATTGCAGATTGAAGAAGGCGAGGAAGACGAGCCGGATTGAACCGGCGTCAGTGATCGTCTTCCACCGGTGGGGGTCGCAACCCCCGCCAGGTGATGACAATGGCAATAGCCATGGCAATCGCCCCGCCCCAGAAAGCGGCCGAGGTACTGAAGCCATCCACCAGAAAGCCCGACATCCAGGCGCCGATCGCACCACCAGCGCCAAAGGTGAGCCCGCTGTACAACGCCTGCCCCTGACCGTGATGATGCTGACCGAAGAAGCCCTGAATGTACTGTACGGAAATGGCATGGAGTGCGCCGTAAGAGGCCGCATGTAGCAGCTGCGCAAAAATCAGCACGATCAAAACATCCGTCACTTCCGCAATCAGCACCCACCGAATCATCGTCAGAGCCAATGCCCCAATCGCAATCTGCCGCACAGTAAAATTGCGAGTCAGCCGGTGCATCACCAGAAACAACCCGATTTCTGCAAGCACCCCCAGCGACCACAACAGCCCGATTGCCAGCTTGCCGTACCCGTGCTGCTCCAGGTGAATACTGAAAAACGTGTAATAGGCCCCGTGGGACACCTGCAGCAGGAAGTTCATCAGGAAAAACGTCACCACCGCGGGGTGCGTCACAATCGCCTTCAGACTGCCCTTGGGAGCGGGAGGCTTACGCTCACCCCGCTCCGACGGCACCAGAAACGCCGACACCGCAATCCCTGCAAACACCGGCAATAACAACCAGGGCAAAAGACTGATCGGAACCAACTCCAGAATCCCGCCCACCAGCGCCACAGCACCGATAAACCCCACGGACCCCCACAGCCGAACCTTGCCGTACTTGTCCCGCTGGGTTCCCAGCGCCCGCAGGGTGATCACCTCATAAAGCGGGAGAATCGCGTTCCAGAAGAATGTAAACGCCAGCATCACCAACAGCAGCCCATAGAACCCGGGCTCCAAAAACACACCGGCAAAAAACAGCGAACCAACAATCGCCCCGAACCGGACCAACCGAACCCGCTGCCCGGTCCTGTCCCCCAGCCAGCCCCAGACATTGGGCGCGATAATCTTGGTGAGCTGGATGGTCGCCATCAGAGTGGCGATCTGAAGGTAGGAAAAACCCCGGTCTTCGAGGTACAGGGACCAATAGGGAAGCAGCCCGCCGAGGAGAGCGAAGAACCAGAAGTAGAGGTTGGAAAGGCGCCAGTAGATAACGAAATCTCCAGAGAGTTATCACAGAAGCCTGACCGCCGCGGCAAGCAGGGCCTCTCAAAACCGTGGAGGGCCAGGGATGGCCCGATCGAGCCTACATGGACGTACTTGCGGCGTGTTTTGAGAGGCCCTGCTTGCTGTGGCTTGCACCGTTTGGCCAGGTTATTGTCGGATTACGCTGCGCTAATCCGACCTACGGGTGAGTGTGGGGTGTCAGAGTTGGCCGATATCTGGTGTGGACACTGACACATCCGCATTCTGGCCGCGATGGCGCAGGTAGTGATCCATCAGCACTATGGCCATCATTGCCTCCGCAATCGGTGTCGCACGAATACCCACACAGGGGTCATGCCGCCCCGTCGTGATCACCTCCACCGGATTGCCGTTCACATCAATACTCCGCCCCGGCAATCGCAGGCTCGACGTCGGCTTGAGCGCAATGCTGGCCAGAATCGGCTGCCCGGAAGAGATGCCGCCCAGCACGCCGCCGGAATGATTGGAAAGGAAGCCCTCGGGCGTCAGTTCATCCCGGTGCTCCGTGCCCTTCTGGTCAATACAGCCAAAACCGGCACCGATCTCCACACCCTTGACCGCATTGATGCTCATCAACGCATGCGCCAGATCCGCATCAAGGCGATCGAAGATGGGCTCACCCAGTCCGGGGGGCACGCCCTCGGCAACGACATTGATTCGCGCGCCAATGGAATTCCCTTCTTTCCGAAGGGCATCCATGTAGGCTTCCATCTCCGCAACCTTGTCCGCATCGGGGCAGAAGAACGGGTTCTGGTGAACCTGCTCCCAGTCCAGCTTCTCGATCTTTATCGGGCCAAGCTGCGACAGGTAACCACGGATGGTGATACCCAGGCGTTGCTCCAGAAACTTCCGAGCCACCGCACCCGCGGCCACCCGCATGGCGGTCTCCCGCGCCGAGGAGCGGCCACCACCGCGATAATCCCGCACACCGTACTTGTGCATGTAGGTGTAGTCAGCGTGAGCGGGACGGAACTGCTCGGAGATCCTGGAATAATCCTTGGAACGCTGGTCCGTGTTTTCGATCACCAGGCCAATGGGGGTACCGGTGGTTTTGCCTTCGAAAACACCAGAAAGAATCTTGACCTCATCCGCTTCTCGGCGCTGAGTGGTGTGCCGCGATGTGCCCGGCTTGCGGCGGTCCAGATCCCGCTGCATATCCTCTACCGACAGCTCCAGCCCTGGAGGGCAACCGTCAATAATGCACCCGAGCGCGGCGCCGTGGCTTTCACCGAAGCTGGTGACCGTAAACAATTTTCCGAAGCTATTTCCCGACATGATTCAGTATCTTATCCAGGGTTCTTAATTAAGGTCTTCAGCAGTCAACAGGAACACACCGTCACCACCGTTCTCGAATTCCAGCCAGATAAAGGGCAGATCCGGATAGGCTTCCTGCAGCGCCACCCAGCTGTTACCCACCTCAACAATCAACAGGCCGCCCGGGTTGAGGTGCTTCGCTGCGCCAGCGAGTATCCTGTGAGCGATGTCCAGCCCATCACCGCCGGCAGCCAGGCCCAGTTCCGGCTCATGGCTGTATTCGGCCGGCATGTCCGCCATGTCTTCAGCATCTACGTAGGGCGGGTTGCTGAGGATGATATCGTAACGGCCCTCAATGCCGTCAAAGACGTCCGACCGGATGGTTCTGACCCGGTCTCCGACCTCATGATACTCGATGTTTGCCGCAGCGACCTCCAGCGCATCGGGCGAAATATCGGACAGGTCCACGTCCGCCTCATCAAACACGGTGGCGGCAGCAATACCGATACAACCGCTGCCAGTGCACAGATCCAGCACTCTCCCTACCGCATGATCTCCCAACCAGGGCTGAAAACCGCCCTGAATCAGTTCCCCCAAAGGCGACCTCGGCACCAGCACACGCTCATCCACGTGGAAGGGCAGCCCCATAAACCAGGCTTCGCCCAGCAGATACGCCAACGGCACGCGTTCACTGATCCGCCGCTCCATGCGTTCCACGATCAGTTGCCGCTCATCGCGGGTCAGGCGCGCGTCCAGGAAAAGCGTGTTGTTTTCCAGGGGCAGATGAAGGCTGCGCATGACCAGCTGGACCGCCTCGTCCCAGACATTATCGGTGCCGTGCCCGAAATACAGCGGGGAATCGGCAAAACGCGAGGAAACGTAGCGCAGGTAATCCCTGACGGTATGCAGGTCATCGATGGGGCTGGTCACAAGCTCTCTTCCTGTCCGGAAATGGTCAAGGGGCGGAATTATACGCTCCCGCTGCCATGATTACAGTGCCAGAGGCCCGGAGCTGTTGAGGTTTTTTTCGTAGCGGTCCAGTGCAGCCGCCATGCGCTCACGTCCCAACCGGATCAGTTCCGGCGCCTTGTGATAGTCGTAGCTGCGGCCGGCGTTCTTGGGAATATTCACCAGCAGATCCGGCGGATACCCGGCAATCTTGTACTGCACCAGAGCGCTCTGCATGGTTTCGATGGTCAGGTTCATCACGTCGAACTTGCCGATGCCGAGCTTGTCCCAGTCGATGGTTTCGTGATCATCCTTATGCTTTGCAGGTTCCGGTTTGATGGCGGGCAGTATTTTCTTTGTTTCCTCTTTTTTAACCGCCTTACTGATCTTTTCTTCCGGAGAGTCAGGCGACGCCGACTCTTTTCTTGCCGAGAACGTCTTGATCGCATCCCAGTCAAACCAGCGGGAGGCCTTGTCGCGGACCTTGTCCACCCACTCATCCATATCGACGCCGCCCTCTCCGGGGTTTTCGAACGCCGCATCGGGCAGACGCCGGCCACGATCATCCTCACCACTGAGGTTTACGGCGACCACCATATCCGCATGGGAAGAAATCGTCGGAATGATCGGCAGGGGATTCAGCAGGGCGCCATCCACCAGCACCCGCCCGTTGAGCACTAACGGAGTCACCACGCTCGGAATGGCGACGGAAGCCCTGATCGCCTGATCCAGCGGGCCTTCCTGGAACCAGATTTCCTTGTGGGCAAGAAGGTCTGTGGCAACGGCGGTGTAGGCCAATGGCAGGTCTTCAATCCGGGTATCCCCAATCATTTCCCGGACCACAGAAAAGATCTTTTCGCCGCGGATGGCGCCCACGGAATTAAAGGTGACATCCAGCAGTTTAAGCACATCAAACTGGCCCAGGCCGGTTACCCAGTCCTTGTAGTCCTTCATCTTTCCGGCGGCAAACACGCCGCCAATCAGCGCCCCCATGGAACACCCGGATATGGCAATGATCTCATAGCCCCGTTCCACCAATATCTCGATAGCACCGATGTGGGCATAGCCCCTTGCGCCACCGCTACCCAACGCCAGTGCAACGGTCTTGCCCTTGCCGGTGTTGCCTGAAGCGGGTTCCTCCTTCGCCCTGGAGGACTGCGCCGCAGAGATGCCCGAACTGGTGACGATTTGCGAGATGTCGTCTTTGGGCTTCTGATCTCCATCCTGAGAGGTGGAATCTGTCGGCTTGCTCATCCCTTTCACCTCGTAATCACCATCACTTCCACCCGGTCACCCTGGCGGTCGGGATTGGGTATCACAACCGCGGGGCCAACCGTAATGATTGTCTGCCGGCTCTCGGAAACACCACTCTTGGCCAGAACCTGTGCCAAAGACTTTGCGGCTTCCTCCGCCCGCGCTGCAGACTCTTCAAAACTCTCGTCTTCTTTCAGTTCCGAATAGGCGGTCAGTATGACCCTCGCGCCCTCTTCGCCGGCCCAGTCATTGATAATGCGGCGATCTGCACTGCTCCATTCAAAGCGGTACGTGATACCCCCCTTCCAGGGTACTATAACCGGCCCCTTGATTCGCGCACTCTCGTTCCCCAGTCCAGGAATCTCGGTACCCTGGGGGGCCACCAGGTGCTCAACCCAGACATACTGGCGCTGGTTGGCACGGGTAACCGTGTAGACCAGTGTCAGCCAGGGTTTACCGTTCTCGTCCACGGACCCCGCCACCAGGTAGTCCTGGTTGTTATCACGGCCATAGAGGCTGGATTGATCAAAGATCTGGTTGGCCCACACATTACTCCGCCCGCAGTTTCGACCGGAACACTCGAACAGGATCTGGGCACCACGGGTCTGCAGTTCCCTCAGATAATGATCGCGGGCTTCTTCACGGTTGGCCCCGCCCTGTACCTCGTACAACTGGCCGAGCCCTTTGACCGGAAGCCGTGCCATAACCGCCGAGCGGATTTCATTATTAACCTCACGAACCGGGCTGAACAGCACCAGGTGCCCCGGCGACGAAATGGTAATCTCCTGTTCCAGCCGCGAATCCGGAAAAGGCTCCGGGGGCGGCATCTGCGCCGACACCACGGCCGGGCCGCCGATTAAAAAAGCGGCGACCAACATGACTAACTGCGACAAGCGCTTATTCTGCATCGTCTAAAAAGCCTCTGACTGCATCGACAACCGGCCCGACATCCCCTTCCAGGTGGCAATGATGGCCACCCGGCACGGTCATCAGGTCAAGTTCTGCAATGGCATTCGTTCGTGAACCCAGCTCGGGGCGACTCGCAAGCAGCCCTTTCTCGGCACGCAAAAAACGTGTGGGGGTAACAACCTTTTCCAGACAGGCCGTTACCTGTGCTTCGTCCATCATCATCATGGAAGGATGACGTAAACGGGGGTCTGCCCGCCATACGAAACCCTGTCCTGACTTTTTCATACTGCGGGCAACCAGCATCCTCGCCGCCGGTGGAGACAGGGGAATCATGCCCCCCTCCCTGGCTTTGGCTGCGGCCGCGACATCAGGGTATACGACCGGTTTTCCGGAACCCGTCATTCGTTTGGTGATGGCCTTACGCATCTGCCCGATCACTTCCTCGGGTTTGCGGCTTATAGGGCCAAGGCTGTCGATCATCACCAGCCTGCGCACCCGTTCCGGAAAGGCTGCCGCATAAAGCACACTGACGATGCCACCGAGGGAATGACCAACAAGGTCGATCCTGCCACCCGGTACCTCCCTGAAATGGGTGTCAACCAGCTCTGCCAGATCCGCCACATAATCCATCAACTGATAGCCCTGCCCCGGCGGCCGGTGCCCGGAATGGCCGTGTCCCGCCATGTCCAGTGCATAGACATTCCGATGGCCAGCCAGTTCCGGAGCCAGCCGGGCGAATGACAGGGCATTATCCAGCCAGCCATGGGTCATCAGTACGGGAGGGTTGTTGGTGGTGCTGTCAGCAGGCCAGTGCAGGCCTGCGAGGGTGATATGGTTCAGTGGCCAGTTTTTTTCCCGATACAGAGCCTCGGCATCGTGAAAGGTATCCAGAGCGGTGTCGTTCATTGAAACGCTTACATGGTGTGGGTGGGTCGGTCCGAGCTCAGTGAACCCGCCAGATAGGATTCAATCTTGGTGCGGGCGGTTTCGTCATCGCCGTTGAACTGCACACCAATGCCGGCGGCGCGGTTGCCCTGGGCACCCTTGGGGGTAATCCAGATAACCTTGCCAGCGACCGGAATCTTCTCCGGCTCATCCATCAGGTTCAGCAACAGGAAAACCTCATCGCCCAGCTGATACTGCTTCTGTGTGGGTATGAACAGGCCACCCTGTCGGATGTAGGGCATATACGCCGCATAAAGTACGGCCTTGTCCTTGATCGTCAGGGTAAGAATGCCACTGCGTGCGCCAAAACCGGGCCCCATAGTTAACACCTATCTTTATTGTGATGACCGGAGTTCAGAAACTCCTGATATTTCGCAATCATAGCAGTAGTTGCCTGAAACTGCCCCATCCCGCCAGGCACCCGACAGGGAAAATCAACCCGCTGCAGGGCGACGTACCGGCATCAGTTTCTGCCAGGCAATGAGTAACCGCCCCGCCTCAAGCTCGGGACTGACATTGTATACACCGGCGGCCCGGGATTCATGGATGGCATCCAGAATTTCATGGGCACGCCAGGGCGGATTATGGCTGGCAAGGAACGTCAGCATGTCCGCTGCGTCCTTGTCCCGGGGCTGACTGCCAGCGCCGATGCGGGCCAGGTCCCCGGCCCAGCCCTCAAAAAGCCACAGCGCACTTTCAAGCCCCATAGCCTTGAAAGGCTTTGCGGCCTCGGCAAGGGAGAGCTGCCCCTTCATGAAACAGCGGAAGTTTTCCAGCGCCTCATCCCGGGTGGTGATGAAATTACCGGTGACGTATTCCAGCGCCAGGCGCGGTGCATTGGCGGCCAGGCCCAGCGCTTTTTCGCACTGTTCCGGAGTCGGGCGACTGTCACCATCCAGCTCTTTCACCGCGCCGGCCAGCCAGGTGGCGGCCTGATCCCTGCCGGGGGTGGCGATCAACAGGCTCTGGCAACGGGAACGGATGGTGGGCAGTACCGGCCTTCCGCTCTCCTGGAGCAGAACCAGTGTGACATCGTCTGCGGGCTCTTCCAGGGTCTTCAACAACGCATTGGCCGAATTGATGTTGAGCTGGTCAGCCCGGTCGATGATTGCCACCTTACGTGACGCCACCTGGGGTGAGCCCACCGCAAACGAAGACAGGGCACGAATCTGGTCGATCTTTATCATCCGGGACTTTTCCGGGGTATAAACACGGATATCCGGATGGGTGCCGGCAGCGACCAGTTCACACTGTTTGCAGTTGCCACAGGGGGCGCCGCCGGCCATGGCCGGCTTTTCACAGACAAGCAGTCCTGCCAGGGCATCGGCAAACAGGCGCTTGCCAACGCCGTTTTCGCCGGTCACCAGCAGCGCGTGTGGCAGCCGCCCACCCGTCATACGCTGCATGAGCCTGTCCCAGCTATCCTGTAGCCAGGCCATTGTTGCTATGGACGTGTTCACTCATTCACCTTCAGTGATTGCCCTCGGAGACCCCGAGGACAGGCGATCAACCTTTGGTTTGCGGTCAGCCTGGCGTTTCATCGTCGCCAGCAGCCGTTTCATTCTGACGAGGTCGCCCCGACGTTCAGTACCCGACTTTCCCCCATAGTAATGTTTGTTAACCATGCGGGCAAAGGCGTTTGCGGTCCCCGCTGTGGCAGGCCTGGCCCGGGAAAGCCTGGAAGCCAGCTGGGAAGGCGTTTCACCATGCCGCACTGGAACACCTGCACGATCACACAGGCGGTGCCAGCGCGCCACGACCCGGCCAAAAGGATCCCGGATTTCAACGCGACGATATTGCCAGGCGGTCACCAATCCGGCGAGCAGCAAGGCCACACCGATGATACCGGCGGTGATATAGCCAAGCTCGCGCAGACCGATTCCGCCCGGCAACCGGGACATCAGGTCCATCTGGGACTGGCCCTGGTACCCCACTACCCAGCGTTGCCAGTGGTAATTCATCAGGTCCAGTTTCAGCGACGCCCACTGCAGCACCGCCATATCACCGTAGCGCTGCGGTGAGGTCCATTCATTTTCCAGAAACGAACCCTCTTCCGCCATGGCCTCCCTCAGGCCCGACTCAATCCTCTGGGGAGCGATAGCGGCGGTTGGATCCATGCGCACCCAGCCCTGCCCGGGCAACCAGGCTTCGACCCAGGCATGGGCGTCGTACTGGCGAATAATCAGGTACTGGTCATCGGCCCCGGAATCACCGCCCTGGTAGCCCACCACCACCCGCGCGGGAATGCCGGCAGCACGGAGCACAAAGGTGGCGGCACCGGCATAATGGGCACAGAACCCCCGTTTCTCATCGAACAGCAAGGCGTCGATACCGTCATCCGGCATGGCGGGCGGGCGCAGGGTGTAGAAGTACTCCTGCTGGCGAAAACGGTCCAGCAAGTGCTGAACAATGGCCTCAGGGTTGTCGTACTGCGCCGCCAGTTCTTCGGCAAATGCCCTGGCTCTGGGATTGCCGGAACGGGGCAGTTGAAGATAGCGCTGCGCGTCGTCCGGCTCCGACCCGGTCTGATCGGAACGGTCTTCGCCGGTCACTGCCATGCGATACCGGACCGGGCTATCGGCCGGCCGGTCAAAACGGAAAAGCCCCTGCTCATTGGGTTTGACGTTATCGGAAACCGCCTCGGAGTTTTCCAGGGCAAACGCCCAGATCTGATCCGTGGGCTCCATCAACACATCGTACTGATTCGGTTCCAGCTCGCCCACGCCACCATCGACCGAGACACGCCCGGGCCTGCGGAGTTGCCGCCCGAAGCCCTGCTGCCAGGTTTCACCATCAAGCCTGTCCAGAATCAGCCCGCGCCAGTAGCGGTCCCGGTAGGCGGGCAGTTCACCGCCAAACGTCACCCGGAAGGCCCGCTCGCTGCTCTGGGCAAGACTGGAGATATCACCGGGTGTCATGGTATCGCTGATGCCCGTGCGCGCCTCCCCGGAGACCAGCGGCACACTCCACAACGGGGCCATGCGGGGAAAGAACACAAACAGCAGCACCACAATCGGCAGGGTTTTCACCAGCATCATGCCCAGGCGGCGCCAGCCCGATTTCATCGCACCCGGAATGTCCGGTGCATTGACCACCTGCAGGCCGACAAGCAGCAGGGCAACCCCCACCAGGTTAATCACACTCCAGTGAATTTCCTGATGGAAGAGGAAGTTCACCGTGGCCAGATACACCAGGATGAAGAACAGCACGTAGAAATCCCGCACCGAGCGGGTCTCCAGCCATTTCAATCCCACCGCCAGCACGAAGAAAGAAGATGCCGTTTCCACTGTGAAGCGCCCCTGAACCGTGGCTATATAGACCGCCACCAGCGCCAGCATGATGCCACTTCGCAACCATTTACCGGGTAGCCGCAAGCGCCCGGACTGGGCCAACCAGCGCCAGCCCGCAAGCACCGCACAACTGGCGATGAGCCAGACCGGCAACCGGTCCCATTGTGGCACCAGCAGCAGTGCGAAGCTGGCAATCAGCCATATCAGCGCTCTGCCTGACACCAACTCGGTATTTTCCGGCGTTTGTGCGGAGCCGCCCCGGTTTCGCCAGCGCATGATCATGCAAGCCCCCCGCCGCCGGCATGGACCGCTTGTCGAGCGCCTTCGCCGGCACGGGTACCATGGGGTAGCGGCCCTCCCTCCCTGGGCTGCTCAAGGCCAAAAATTGCCAGCGCCTTCAGGCAACGATTGGTGTGGGCCGCACCGGTGTCCGGTTCTATCACCTGGCCGGGCAGGTTCAGTCCGAAGCGACTATTGTTCCTTGAACGCTCCAGCACCTGGTGCGTCAGGTAGCCCAGCCGCAATTCCCGATCCGTACCGGCGAAGGCCTCGTAATCGAGCCAGTGAGGGCTACCCTGCTCACCTTCCCAGTCCGCAATCACCATCTCCCCGGTGCGGGCATAACGTTTCCATTGCACCCGCTGGCTCATATCGCCTTCGCGCCAGGGCCGGATATCCGCATGATCATTGCCATCGAGCGAGCGGGCTTTCGACTGTTCTTCACCATCCTGCACCGTGCTCGCCACGTCCGGCGCTACCAGAGGGTTGGGATAGACAATGCCGGAGGTGACAGGCCGCAACCAGGACCAGGCTCGGAACAACCCGAATGGAAAGCGGGTTTCCACCAGGATGCGCTGCGGCTGCAGGTAACCCCGCTGGTATGAAGCCACCGAGAGGTTCAGGTCCGCCTGTTGGCCAGCCGGGATATGCTGCTGGGTCAGAATCACATCCTCACAGGCCAGGGACAGAGCCAGGGTATCGTGGCGGGGAGATACGGCGCGAAGCCGAAACGGAATCGGGTCTCCGGCGAAGCCCTCACCTGCCTGAATCAGGGTCAGTTCCAACCCGGACAAGTTGCGGTGAGTCTGGTGCATGGCAGCCACCGCAACCGCACCCAGAAGGAAGGTCAGCAGGTAGATCAGGCTGTTCTGGTAGTTGATACCGGTAATCAGCATGATCAGCAGCAGGAAGCCAAACACGACACCGGCACCGGTCGGCAGTATGAAAATATTACGCTGCCCGAATGCCCGCTGGTCTGAGCGGGGAATCCGCTGGTTCACCCAGTGCTGCCAGCGGTTGCGAATTGCCTTCAACATATATGCCCTGTAAAACCGGTTTGATCAGCCACGACTATAAACACGTTTGGGGTGCCTTGCAGAAGAATACTGCAAATACTCCGATTCTGATCACAAATGCCACAGAAACGCCTTGAAATACGCCGGCTGCGGCAGAATACTTGTAGTAAGGAGCCTACTGACTGCAGTCGATTTTCAGCAGCGCCTCATTTTCGCGTTTGGACACGGCAAGAGGCTACGTCATGATACGCCGCACACCCCTTTACATTGCCCTGGCTGGTACCGCCAGCCTGGCAGCATCCTTTACGTCCCCATTGATGGCTGGCGTGCAATCGATGACATCCGATGAGATGGTTGAAACCTATGTAAAGGATTCCGCCGTTATCGTGGTGCCAAAACAGAGACAGAAAACAGACGCGGACCGCCGACAGATTCTCCGCTCCCTGACCATATCACCGGGAGAGCCGGTACTGACAGAAGCGGAAGAAGAGGCCTATCGCGAAGCCCTCCAGCGCTTCCAGCAGGAAGGAAAAGCCGACGCGCTGGAAAGTGCGGAAGAGGAGTTTCTCAGGCGGGCCCTGCTGTTGCCCCAGGAAGAACTGGCCCGGGCCCAGCCACCTCGGGACCTCACCCCCAACATTCCGCCTATTATCTTCGGACAACAGGCGCAAATACCGGATGAGCCTTTCACCCAGACATTCCTGAATGACCAGTTGGGTATCGGCTACGACGGCCAGAACCTGAATTTCTCCATCGGCAACCCGCCGGGTATTGATAATATCCAGGTGCCCCATGGCATTAACGAGGGCCCTGTCACCCTCACCCCACGACCGGGTGGTGGGTTTGATCTTTCTATCAAGGTGCCGGACCAGTAAACCGCCCTGTTCACGCGACCAAGGCACCGACACAAAAAAAGAGCGGCAACCCTGTAAAGGCACCGCTCTTTTTTGTGCTTGAACCTTTCTCAGGCATAAAAAAACGCCCCGCAGAACGGGGCGTTCACACCAGAGGTGTTATCCGATCAGCTTAGTGACCGTAAACAGCCAGCTTGGTGTTGCTGATGTGCAGGTTGTCGATACCGATAGTACCGATGTTTGCACCGCCGATAACAGTTTCGGCAACGTTGATGTCCATCAGGACGTCATCAACATCTACACGCAGTACGTCGGTCGCTGTTGAGCCTGTACCGAGACCATCGCCCTTGTAGATGTCCAGACCAACGATGGCGAAGCCAGCTTCAGCCAAAGCAACTTTGCGCGCTTCTTCAGGTGTCACTGCCGCAGGATCCTCTGCCAAGATGGCCTCCAGCCCTGCTGTACCCAGAACTTCACCACCAGCCTCAGAGCTGTTGATGGTCATGCCACGAACACCAATGCCGAGGAACGCAACATCAAAGCTCATTTCGTTTACGGTGAAGGCAGCATCAATGTTCAGAGTGCCGGTACCAGCCTGACCGTTCACGTCGTCAGTATCGACGCGAATATCCAGAGCGCCGAGAAGACCCCAGGCGTCCATGTTGGAGACGAGAACGGTGTTCTCACCACCGGTGCCACTAAGCTCCATAGAGCCGGCTGTCATACCCCAGTCGATAGGCAGTGTGCCGCCAGCGCCGTCTGGTTGCAGTGAACTAACATGGATAACAGCGTCACCATCGGCAGCGATATCGATGTCGATTTTGAGCTCATCCAACAGGGTACCGGCGCCAGTTGCAGTTGCATAATTAGCAGCTGAAGTGGAGCTGCTGGCCAGGGCACCACCCAGGTTGATGTCCTTCACAGCGAAGGTACCTTCGTCCGTGTAGGTGAACTGACCGATGCTTACCTGTGTTTCCAGTTCGATGGTGACACCGGCCTGACCGGTGACGTTACCCATCATGCTGTCGTCCATCGCCTGCAGCTCTGCGTGAGCGGCGAAGGGCGCGGCGGCAACGGCTGTTGCCAGTGCAATTTTCTTCAGGCCTTTCATATTGTTCTCCTTGATTGAACTTATTGTTATCCAGTTGAACTTTGAGTCTTGGTGTGAGGCTTAACCTCACCACTCCATTTAAGATTGTTTTACACTCCGGTTCCGTGAATACATTCACAAAATGTCACAAAACAAATTACTTATTAATAGTTCAACGGATATGCCCCTAAATTCAATCAGTTACCATTTTCAGAATTATTTTCTTTTTCGTCATAAAAGATCTGGAACGGCTTGTCCTGGGACATGGGCTCCCCAAAGCTCGCCTCCCCACCTTCCAGCTTGACCGGAATCAGCTTGATACCGGACACGCCCAACCGGTGTTCGTGCTCCAGGGCCATGGCGCGAATGGTTTCGCCGTCTTTCTCGACACTTCCTGGATAGGCAATGATCGCAGCATGGATTTCACCCCGACGGGCAATGGACTTCAGCCCCGCCCGGTACATCAGCACCTTCACCTGCCCAGGCGCCTCCTCGGCTTCGTCAGCCAGCCTCATCTGCTGCACCTTGTCGGATTTCATCACCATGAATGCCATGGGCCGGAAAATGCCCGCCTCTTCCAGTTCATCGCCGGCCTCATTGACAGCAGCATCCGTCATTTCCGTGAGATGCCGCTGGGCGACCTTGACCACCGCCGCCAGGTCCTTGTCGTCAAGCTTGCCATCGGAAAGCACATGATCCTCCATCTGCATTGCATCCTGTGCAAAAGCCGCCGTTGAAATTGTAAAACCGATGATGAGTGCCGAGACGAAACGCTTACCAATGCCGTTACAAGTCTTCATACTGGTTACTGCCCTCGGGATTATTGTTTAGAATGCACCGGCCAAAGCCTTTCCAGGCCCGACATCGGTGACGTACTGCACAGGCTACCGTGAACCCATGCAAGATTTTGTTAAGTATGTAACATCGTGAAAACATTAAATGCGGAAGAGGCTGAACGCCTCGTTTCACAGATCAGCAGTCATCATGGGTATATCGATTTCACGGACGCCGGCAGGCAACGGCGGGTCATCACGGCGTTTCCGGTAAGGCACTGGCAGGTGCCCCGAGAGCAACGAGGTTTTTCGAGGCTGACCAATAAACTTGAAAAAGCCTGGATCGAATTTGCCACGGGGACGGATAGGGCCACCGCCGGCGGCATTATGGGCACATTGTTCTACGAGGCCGGCAACCACACGGTACCGGGTTTTTCTGGTACCGCCGGCACCGACACCGGGGACTATGGCTATATCGGCCTCTACCTCTGGCAACTGACCCTCGATACAACCGGCAACCAACCTCCCCGGCTCGACTTCCATCCCGATTGCGACAGCGAAACCAGGGACCGTGTTCTCAGCCTTGCAGGCCATGAATCTGATTGCCCCGCGCCCTTCGTGGTAAGCCAGGGCTTCGCGGCTGACAAACCCTCAGAACACTACCGGCACGGTGTATCGGAAGTGCTCCGTTATATCCATGCCGGGGACTGTTACCAGGTCAACCTGTCCAACAAGTACACCGGTAGCTACCAGGGCGCACCCTACTCCGCATTCCAGGCCCTGTGCCGGGCTGTTCCGGTTCCCCATGCTGCCTATGTAAATGCCGGTTCCTATCAGGTACTCAGCATTTCCCCGGAGCTGTTCCTCAGCATCGAACAGGGCCGAAAAGTCATCAGCAAGCCTATCAAGGGCACCCGTCCCAGGGACCTGAGCTCTGCAGAGAACGACCAGCAGATAGCCACGTCCCTGGCTGTGGCAGAAAAGGATCGCGCCGAAAACCTGATGATCGTGGATCTGATCCGCAACGACCTGTCACGGTTCTGCGAGCCTTTCTCCGTTTCGGTGCCGCAACTGTTCAGCATCGAAAGCTACGAGAACGTTCATCAACTGGTCAGCACGGTGGAAGGCAGGCTGCGGCCCGATACCACACCGCTGCGGGCGTTTCTTTCAGCCTTCCCAGGCGGTTCCATTACCGGTGCCCCGAAACGCCGGGCGATGGAAATTATCGACCGCCTGGAGCAACACAGCCGCGGGCCCTACTGTGGCTCGGTATTTCGCTGGGATTTTTCCAACAACCTGGAAAGCAACATCGCCATCCGCACCCTGATGACGGATTCGGAGGGACAGATTCACTGCTGGGCGGGGTGTGGCATTGTGGCGGACTCAGACCCGGACGATGAGTACCGGGAGTCTGTCGACAAGGTCCAGAAGCTGATGGATGTACTGGAGACGATGTAACTGAACGCCGGGGCGGCTCAACCACCCCGGCTTCTTCCATTACATCAGTTGTGAATAGCGCTGGCCTTCAGGAACTCGGCTTTCAGCTCGTCAAAGGTATGTACCGCCGGGAACTGCGGAAACTCTTCAATCACGTTCTGCGGCGCATGGAACAGGATGCCCGCTTCCGCCTGGCCCAGCATGGTGGTGTCGTTGTACGAGTCACCTGCTGCAATCACCCGGTAGTTCAGTAACTGGAATGCCCGCACCGACTGGCGTTTGGGGTCACGCTGGCGCAACAGGTAATCGGTAATCCGGCCCTCGTTGTTCACTTCGAGCTTGTGGCACAGCAGCGCCGGGTAGCCCAGCTTCGCCATCAGCGGCATGGCAAACTCATAGAAGGTATCGGAAAGAATCACCACCTGGAACCGTTCGCGAAGCCAGTTCAGAAACTCGCTGGCGCCTGGCAGCGGGTCCAGCTCGCCGATCACTTCCTGGATCTGTGGCAGTCCGTAGCCGTGCTGGTCCAGCAGTTTCAGGCGCTGCGTCATCAGCACGTCGTAGTCGGGAATGTCGCGGGTGGTCGCCTTGAGTTCCTCAATGCCGGTTTTTTCCGCAAACGCGATCCAGATTTCCGGGATCAGTACTCCTTCAAGGTCAAGGCACGCGAGTTCCACAGTGGTCTCCTGGTAATTGAACGCTGGTCAGCCAGGCGGGTCGATAACCGCCCGGGATTGAAATCAGGCGGTATGATAAGAAAATCCGCGGAGGAATGCATCGTGGATCTGTCCGGCTATAACGATATATTCCGGCATTCCTTCAGACTGCTGCCTGTTAATGGTAGATTTATCACACATTTACACCCCAGGTGATGCTTTCGATGACGGATATTTCACAGCTACAGACGGAGCTTGAGGGCCAGAGCCCAAGGGCTATCCTCAAGGCCGCACTGGCGAAGTACGACAATATCGCCATTTCCTTCAGCGGTGCGGAAGACGTCGCCCTGATCGAACTTGCCCACAAACTGACCGATAATCTTCAGGTTTTCACCCTGGATACAGCCCGCCTGCACCCGGAAACCTACGAGTTTATCGAGAGGGTTCGCAAACACTATGGTATCAGGATCGAGATCCTGTTCCCCGATGCCGCCGAAGTGCAGGACCTGGTAACCCGCAAGGGCATGTTCAGCTTTTACGAAGATGGTCACGCCGAGTGCTGCGGAATCCGCAAGGTGAACCCACTGCGGAAGAAACTGGCCACTGTCGATGCCTGGATCTCCGGCCAGCGCAAGGACCAGAGCCCCGGCACCCGTAGCGATGTACCCGTGGTACAGATCGACGACGCTTTTTCCACCGAGGACAAACAGCTGGTGAAGTTCAACCCGCTGGCAAACTGGAGCTCAAAGGAGGTCTGGGACTATATCCGCATGACGGAAGCGCCCTACAACAAGCTGCACGAGAAGGGCTTTGTCAGTATCGGTTGCGAGCCGTGCACACGTGCCATCCTGCCGGGGCAGCATGAGCGCGAGGGTCGTTGGTGGTGGGAAGAAGCCACACAGAAAGAGTGTGGCCTTCATGCCGGAAACCTGATTGCCCGGGACTGACCGGGCAATCATTAATAGGTTGGCAACTCGATATCGCTGAACAGACCCTCGATTTCCGCCCTGCTGCCCTGATGGGCAACCGCTTCATCAACCCGCTCACGGGTCAGGTGGGGCGCAAACCGCTGGATAAAGTCGTACATGTATCCCCGCAGGAAGGTCCCCTTGCGGAAGCCGATCCGCGTCACACTGGGACGGAACAGCTTGCTGGCGTCCAGGGCTACCAGGTCAGTGTCGTTCTTCTCGTCAAAGGCCATGCTGGCAATGATGCCAACCCCCAGCCCCAGTCGCACATAAGTCTTGATAACATCGGCGTCCGCTGCAGTGAACACCACCTTGGGTGTCAGCCCGTAAGCCTGGAAGGCTTCGTCAAGCTTTGAGCGGCCGGTAAAGCCGAACACGTAGGTCACCAACGGGAATTCCGCCAGATCCGGCAGGGTCAGTTCCGGCTTCTTCGCCAGCGGGTGATCCTTGGGCACAATAATGCTGCGGTTCCAGCGGTAGCAGGGCATCATGATCAGATCGTTGAACAGCTCCATGGCTTCGGTGGCGATGGCAAAGTCCACCGCGCCGTTGGCGGCCATTTCCGAAATCTGCATCGGTGTACCCTGGTGCATGTGCAGGGACACGTCCGGGTAGGATTCGATAAATCCACGGATAATCGGCGGCAAGGCGTAGCGGGCCTGGGTGTGGGTCGTCGCGAGGCTAAGGTCGCCTTTGCGCTGGTTGCTGAATTCCTGCGCAATTTTCTTTATCCCTTCCACCCGGCGCAGTATCTCGCCGGCCTCCCGGATAATGATTTCACCACCGGGGGTTATACGTGTCAGGTGCTTGCCGCTGCGGGCAAAAACTTCCAGGCCCAGTTCATCTTCCAGAAGGCGGATCTGCTTGGATATTCCCGGCTGTGATGTGAAAAGGCTCTGGGCAGTAGCGGATACATTCAGATCATGGTGCGCAACTTCCCAGATATAGCGCAACTGTTGTAATTTCATCTACCCTGTCGCTCCCCGATTTACATAAAAACGTGATTTTTCATTCTTATTGAGTATACATAATCCCGTCCATCACAGTTTAGTCCAAAAAAATGAGAACGCCGCATGTTGACGCGGTGATTTGTCTTTGCGGCCCTTGACTTAACTGTGACAAAGCACACAATCCGTTATCTAGTGTCCCGTCTGGTTGACGAATTAACCAGACGGGACACTACCCATTCACCGGCATTCAGGGAAACGATGCTGTTAACCACCAAGTTCCTGAGACCAACCGCCGACCCCCGCTCGGTGCAGCGAGAGCGCCTGCGCGCCCTGCTGCAACCAGACGGTGCAAAGCGACTGAACCTGGTGGTGGCACCGGCCGGCTTTGGCAAGACCACTCTGGTGAGTCAGTGGTGTTCCCGAACGTCCTCCAACGTCGTCTGGTTATCGCTGGATGAGCACGATGACGAACCTCGGCGGTTCTGGCAGTACGTGGTCGGAGCCTTTGAACACAATGGCCTTGCGGGCCTGGAAGAATGCCGGCAGCAGCTGAGCCATTGCAGCCTGCAGGAGCTGGAGGGCCCCATCACCGGGCTGATCAACGTACTCGCCGCAGATGGTGCGGCCTGGTCGCTCATCCTTGATGACTACCACTTCATCCGTGACCCGCAACTGCAGCGGCAGGTGTCCTATTTCATCGACTACCTGCCCCCCGATGTCATGATTACCCTGGCCTCCCGCACGGAACCGGCTTTGCCGCTGTCCCGGTGGCGGGTACGTCGCTGGGTAGAGGACGTCCATCCCGGCTTGCTGGCGTTCTCCGAGGAAGAGTGCCAGCAGTTTTTTCACGACACCATGGGGCTTGAGCTTTCTGAACAGGAGGTTCGCAAGATCTGTCGCAAAACCGAGGGATGGGTGGCCGCCATGCAACTGTCTGCCCTTTCCGGTGGCAGCATTGAAGATCAGAGCGCCGGCGGTGGCCAGCAACGCATCGATCTGGATGAACGGAAGATCAGTGATTATGTGCTGACGGAAGTACTGGAACAGCAACCGGCGCCGGTGCGTGACTTCCTGCTCGACACCGCCTGCTGCCCAAGGTTGTGCGCATCCCTGTGCGATGCGGTGCGCGGCACCACTAACAGCCAGGTATTACTGGAGCAGCTGCTACGTGAAAACCTGTTCCTGATCCCCCTCGACACCCGTAACGAATGGTTCCGCTATCACGATCTGTTCCGGGATGCCCTGCTGCAACGAGCCAGGCAGTTCAAACCGGAGGACACCGAAAAACATTGGCAGCGGGCCGTAAACTGGTTACTGACCCACGGCCACGTCCAGGAAGGCATCTCCCAGATCGTTCAGCACCGGGACTGGCCCTGGCTGGCCCGGGTCCTGGCGGAACACGGTAACAACCTGATCCACGGTGGTTTTCACCTGCCGGTTCTGAGCTGGCTCGATTCCCTGCCCGTCCATATCCTGCAGGAAAGCCCCCAACTGCTGATGCTAAGGGTCTGGGCCCTGTTTTTCGCCAACCGAGTGGATGTGCTGGACCCGTTGCTGGACGAGCTGGAAGACATGCTGGACAAACAGGTGGCAGACTCCCACCCGGACGCCGAAGGCGCGTTGGGCCTGCAGAGCGAAATTTCACTGATCCGCTCCTACCTGGCCCGCTCCAAAAGTGATGACAAGAGCGCCAGCGACCTCACCCAGCAAGTGTTAAGGGATATTGACCACACCCGGATTCCACTGAAATCGGTCACCTATTATGGTGTCGGGCTGGACTACTACGGCAAGGGTGACCTGGCCGCCGCTGAAGACGCCCTCAAGTCCGCGGTGCGATACGGTGAACTGGAACGCAAACCCAGTACGGTACTCTCCAGCGGCGGGCTCCTGGCCTGGATACAGTACAACCGTGGGGATATCGACGAAGCCCTGGATACCTGCACCCGTGTACGTCAGTGGGTAGACCAACACCACAGCGATCCCCGCCAGCCGATGCTGATCTCGTGCTGGCAGAACAGCGCACTGATCGAGATATACCGGGAGCGCAACGAGCCCCAACTGGCAGCCTCCTACCTGGCACCGTTGCTGGACCATGTGAACAACGGAACAGAGCCGGGCCAGCATGTGATTATCCAGTATGTCCGTGGCCACCTGGCGTTCAGCGAGGGCCGCTACCAGGAAGCCATCGAAGCACTGGAAGATGCCGCGAGCGTGGCAAGGCGCAGGCGTGACCACATCCTGTTTGAACCTCCGGCCTGCTCCGCTATGCTGGCCCGCTGCTACCTGGCCACCGGGCACCTGACCCAGGCGGAAGAGTGGATGCACCAAGTCACCAACGACCGCTTCACCAACCCGCTCAATCGCGAACAGAACCAGATCAGTGTCGCCCGGGTGCAGGTCGCACTTGGTCACCCGGAAGCTGCCATGGCCACCCTGGCGCCCCTGCGCCTGAGCGCCGAAAAGGATCAGCATTACCGCCACCTGGTGGAAATCCAGCTGGTCTATAGTGATGCGCTTTATGCCGAGGGCAAGACCCAGGAAGCAGATCAGATGCTGGCGCGGGCGGTACAGCGGGCGGCGGATGCAGGCTTTATGCGCCTGCTGGCTGAGGAAAGCCCCAGCATCCGCAAGTTGTGCCTGGAACTGCCCCTTCTGAAAGCGCCGGGGCGGTGGAACAGCCGTGTTCTGGGCATGCTACGCGAGCAAGCGGAAGCAGACGCAACAGCATCCGTACCCACACCGGCATCCACAAACGAACCTACAGGCCCGGCCGATTCCGGCAACGATGAACTGGCAGAACCCCTCAGCCAACGGGAACTGGAAGTGCTGGAACTGATCAACCAGGGCCTGGCCAACAAAGACATTGCCAGCACCATGGGCGTAGCGCCCACTACCGTGAAAGCCCATATCCGTAATCTCTATGGCAAGCTGGCGGTGGGGTCGCGCACCGAAGCCCTGGCCCGGGCCCGGGAACTGCGGTTGCTGGCGTAGCGACAGGTCTATGGTGAGCCCGGTTCCTGGGCGATTTTGTGAACCGCGTCACATTTTATCCGATTTTTGTACGCCCTCTACGCCCTTTGGACGATCCGGATACGCCCCCTTCTCCCCTATTATTCTCCCAACGCTGAGGGAAACCTCGGTAAGAATTCTGAAACTTCAGGCCTTCAGACTTCTTGTTCCGCGTTGTTTCGACGCCCGGGTTCGTTAAGAGCCCACTCTCAAAGAGCCACCCCTATGGGTTGGCTCTTTTTTTATGTTTCGATAATACGCCGGAAAGGTGGCAAGGCATCCAGCAGCAACTGCCCATAGCGGCGGGCGATGATGCGGCGATCCAGTATGGTGACCCGACCCGTGTCGGACTCGGTCCGCAACAGGCGGCCAACCGCCTGGACCAGTTTGATGGACGCATCGGGCACGGTGATTTCCATGAACGGATTGCCGCCCCGGTGGGTCACCCATTCCGCCAGGCTGGCCTCGATGGGGTCATCCGGCACTGAGAACGGCAGCCGCGTGATCACTACGTGGCTCAGGTATTTGCCTGGCAGGTCGATGCCCTCGGCAAAGCTGGCAACGCCGAACAGAACGCTGGGCAGCCCCTCGTCAACACGGCTGCAGTGGCGGCGCAGAACCTCCCCTTTCGCCATGTCGTCCTGGGTGGTGATCAGCTCCGGGTAGTCCGGTGCCAGGGCGTCCCGGACCAGTTTCATCTGTTTGCGTGACGTAAACAGCACCAGGGTTGCCTTCTCGCCGGCCCAAAGGTCCGGCAGCCGCGACACCACCTGATCGGTAAAGCCGTCGTCGGTGGGCATGGCGGTCATGGCCGGCACTTCCACCGTTGCCATTTCGCCATAGCGGAATGAGCTGGGCACCACCACGAAGCGGCTGGTTTCCGGCAGGCCGGCCCGGGCCTTCAGGCGGTCGAACCGGCCCAGGGCCGTCAGGGTCGCACTGGTCAGCACTGCCCCGTAGGCACGGGACCAGAGCCTGGAATACAACAGATTATCCGCCAGTACCGGACTGCTATAGAGAGTGATGTCTTCCGCGTGCTCCCACCGTTGCCGCACGGCCCAACGGGCCGCAGGCGGGCCGGAACGCTTCGTTTGCCTTGCGGCATCCTCTTCACTCTTCTCCGGGTCTTCGGCGGGCTGGCCGGGATTGTCGCTCCAGGCCGCCCATAACCGTAGCTGATCCTCTGCACGGCTGTGGAAGGAGCCAATCACCGGATACCAGGATTCCGCCGTGTCCCGGTCTACATCGCTGGCCTTGCGCTCGTCAAACGCCGTCTGTAGTTCATCCACCATTGCACCGAGCTGACGCGTGAGCGTTGCCGTGGCTATACGGGCTTCCACCGCCAGTTCCGACAATGACTCGGGCAATGCGCCTTCGGGATATCGCCATTGGGCGGACCGGCGTTCTTCGTTGAACTCCCACCCGGTGTTCTGCTCCGCTTCCTCGTAGACCTTCGCGAGAGTGACATCCAGTTCCCGGGAGGCGGAGCTGATTCTGTCGATGGTTTTTGCAGCCTGGGTACCGGGCGTCAGGAACGGCTGCATCTTGCCCAGGGCCTGTGACAGTTGCTTGAGCCACTGGCGTGTGGCGTACAGCGGCACCGACGCTGCAAAGTGGTTGAGCGCCTTGTCCGGCAGGTGATGGGCCTCGTCGAAAATAAACAGCGCATTTTCCGGCTCCGGCAGAATCGCACCACCACCAAGGGCCAGGTCCGCCAGCACCAGATCGTGGTTGGCCACCACGATATCGGCGTCATCCAGATCCTTACGGGCCTCAAAGAAGGCGCAGCTGTCGAAATAACTGCAGTGGCGATTGGTGCATTGACGATGGTCGGTAGTGACCTGGCGCCAGACATCATCGGGGATCTGGTCCGGCCAGTGGTCGCGGTCACCGTCCCACTTGCGGGAACCGTAGCTGGCCAGCATGTCCTCGAAGAACGCCCGGGTGCCGGGCTCTTCCTTGCCGGGACCGTCCAGCAGGAACAGTGGCATGGTATCGCTGTCGCCGTTGCCCTCGTCGTGCAGGCGCGCTTCCAGGCGTGACATGCACAGGTAGCGGCCACGGCCCTTGGCCAGAGTCCAGGTGAAATCCTGTTTACTGTGCTTCTTCAGGTCCGGCAGATCCTTGTGCACAATCTGGTCCTGCAGGGCCACGGTTGCCGTGGAGATCACCAGGGTTTTGCCCAGCGCCCGAGCGACGGGAATGGCGGCAATCAGATAGGCCAGGGTTTTGCCGGTACCGGTACCCGCTTCCACCACACAGGCGCCCGCCGGTGACGTACGCTGGCCGTCATTCTCGGTGATATCACCCATGTAGCGCGCGATCTCGGCAATCATCAGGCGCTGGCCGTAACGCGCGCGGATGTCCTTGCCGGCCAGCACGTCGCGATAGGTCTGCTGAATCTGCTGTTTGACGTCCTCGGAAAGTGCCATTATTCGGGGCTCACCCAGTTCCGCACAACGCCCACGCGGAATCGACGGCCATCCATGCTCAGCTCAACACCTTCCTCGGTAATTCGCTCAACGGTAATGCCGGAGAACGACTCCCCGGGTCGCAGGTAATTGTCATTGATCATCACCCGTCTGGATGATGGCTCGGACGCATAGATATGACTGTTGAAAATCAGGTCAGGTACCCTTTTCTGGAATGACAATGGAAGCTCTACAAGGTGTGGAGTGCGTTCTGCTGGCGCATCGCTGTCGGCCCTATTGGACGGATTAACGGCCCTGGGTTCACGGGGTGTCGGCACGATAACCGTGGGCCGCTCGCGGCTCGCTTCTTCAACCGGAGCTTCCGTTACTTTGGGGACGGGTATCTCGATGGCATTGGCCAGCGTATCAGCTCGCCTCGTCGATGTCGCCGGGGGAGAAGATGAAAGCTCCGGCGAGGGTTCCGGCCTGGTTTGAACCGGCTCCGGTTCCGGCACAACCGGCTCGGCCTCTACGCGGGACGTGGCCGTTTCTTCATAGGGGCCGGCAGGCTCCTGTATCGCGGTTACGGAGGCCCGGGGCCAGAACGCCCAGGCCAGAATGACAGCGTTCAGCACAAGACCAAGGGCAACCCACACCATTACCGGTACGGATTTTCTCCTGGGTTTGTGGATCATCTGGACCTGTTGGCCCAGATCCGGCACCCGGCCCTGACGGCGTTCCGTCTCGGACTTTCTCAGTGCATCAAGAATATAGGACATGTCAGTTAACCATCCCCCCCGAACTGAGCCGGGGACCATCGGATTCCAGGTCATTATTCATCTGGATGATGGTCATGGCACCGGCAATACCGTCTACCGTCAGGCCTTTCTGCCCCTGGTACCAGCGAATCTGCTCTTCCATGGGCATGCGGTTTACGCGGTTTTCCTCTTCACGGGAACCGGAATAACGGCTGGCCAGCTCCATCATCCGCGAGCCCATCCATATCTGTTCTGAAATGCCGTCGTTATCGCCGTTCCCGCTCTGCTGAATATGGGATGGCGCTTCCCACAACACCGTGAATTCGCCAAACCAATAGGGCTCCAGGCTGGAAAAGCTTACGTCCCGCTGGCCCTCCGGAAGCTCAATGGTGGCACGGTTCTTCTCGAGGCCACTCAGTACTGCGTAACGGCTGTCACCGTCACCATTGCGAAGTTGCAGAATGGCAGGCCGGTTCAGGTATTCCAGGCTCCTGCGGGAGCCCCGGTTCTCAAGGCAGCGCAGGCCCTGATCCTCGGCATAGCGACAGGCCACCGGATTGTCGGAAGTGCTGTATTCCCGCCCCCACACACTGAACAACTCCCGGAACGCTACCGGCAGAGGCAGCGTGTTCGCGGGAAACTCAAAGCCTGGCAGTGACTCCTCCTTTGCCATTTCCGGCACTGGGGAAGGCCCTGTTGAGAGCTCCGGTAATGGTTCCGCTGATGGCTCTTGCATAGGTTCCGCTGATGGCTCTTGCATAGGCCCCGCTGATGGCTCTTGCATAAGCTCCGCTAACGGCTCCACACGCTCAATGGTGCCGGACAGGACTTCGCTGTCTGCTCCGGCGGACGCATCGGGGGTCATCCAGCCGGCCCCTGGCAAACGGTCCAGCGCCCAGGCGGTCATGATAACGGCGATCACCAGGCTGGCTGCCACCAGCACAAAGTCGGGTATGCCGGAAAACACGCCAGAACCCCGGCGGGGCCGGTTTCCGTTCACTTCACGGGCTGCGGTGCGTATATGGCCAGCACGGATCTGGTGCTCGCCTTCCGCATAAGCCCCCAGTAACGCCCGATCGCTGATCAGGTTGATCAGCCGTGGCACCCCGTGGCTGGCTCGGTACAACGCCCGCACTGCCCCATCGGTGAAAATCTCACCGCGAAGGCCGGCAACACTGAGCCGGTAGCGCAAGTAGGCTTCTATCTCCTCTCGGCCCAGAGCATCCAGGTGATAACGGGCCGTGACGCGCTGATTCAACTGCCGCAACTCCGGCAACTCCAGAATGTCCTGCAGTTCCGGCTGGCCCAGCAGCACAATCTGCAACAGCTTTTTCTCGGCGGTTTCCAGGTTGGTCAGCAGGCGCAGTTGCTCCAGTACCTCGGCAGACAGGTTCTGGGCTTCGTCGATCATCAGAACCTTGTGACGACCGGCGGCATGGGCCTTGAGCAGATCATCGTTGATCAGCCCCACCAGTTCCTTGATAGACGACCCTACCGGGTGGGCGATCTCCAGTTCATCGCAGATGGAGGACAACAACTCCCGGGCGGACAACCGGGGGTTCAGGATCAGCGCGATATCCACGTGGCCCGGAACATTCTCGATGAAACAGCGGCTGACGGTGGTCTTGCCGGTGCCAACTTCACCGGTGATCACGATGAAGCCGCCCTGCCCCTGTACGCCATACATCAGGTGCGCCAGCGCTTCCTTGTGGCGCTCGCTGAGGTACAGGTAGCGGGGATCAGGGGCTATCGAAAACGGAGGTTCCCGAAAACCGAAGAAATCGTAGTACATGAGTGTCCAGTCAGGTGCTCAGGCGGAGCTTGCGGGAGCCGCCAACGGGCTCCCCGGCTATCGCGGTATCATACCGCCCGGCTCCCGGGGCTGTCATCTCATGATGTGCCGGAATCCGCACTGCTTACCAGTCTTAACTCAGCCGTAGACCGGCGCTGTTCCATTTTCAGCCTGTGAATACAGCGTTCCAGCGTCTTCGAAATCCGGGCATGGGAGCGGATCATCGAGATCTTCGGCCAGGTTGCCCGCTCTCCCTGCAGTATCATCTCACGCACCCAGGCCGGATCGGGGTTGGCCAGCATACGGCGGTAATCCTTCAGACGGTATGACGGTGAAATGGTCACATCACCGGAATAACGCTGCCCCATGATGGTATGCATCTGGCCCGACAGCTGCCGCAGAATCTCTGGCTGCACCCTCTTGCGCAGGTAATCGAAAATGCCCTGGCCGTGAAACTGGATCTCCGATTTCAATAGGTGCATGGGCAGGCTGGCGAGACTGACCTTCTCGTCGCGACCACGTCGATGGAGAAACGGCACCACGTGGGGATTGGTCTGGCTGACAATGGTGAAATTCACATCGTACAGGTGCATCAGTCGTTCAATCGGCAGGTCACTGACCACAGAACCGTCCACGAATTTCAGGCGGGACATGTAGGGCAGGATATTGCCCTCGATGTCTTTTTTCATCAGCGGTACCGGCGGGAAAATACCGGGTACCGCCGCACTGGCCAGAACCGCACTCCAGACCAGCAGATAGGGAGAAGTGTAACCACACAGCAAGCGGGCTTTTTGATGCGTCTGAACCGGCGACACGCTCACATTGATGGAACGACCGCTCTTCTGGAAGGCTTCCTCGAACGTGTATTCCCCGATGTTGGCCCGCAGGCAGGTTTTCAGTTGCTCCTGGTCCATCAGGCCGTCGCCACGAATGGCACTGAACAGGCCGCGCCATTTCCAGGCCTTGAGATCGTGATTTTCCGGCACCAGCATTTCCGGTACTTCGGGATCACTGTGAACACCCAGTATGCCCGCAATAATGGCGCCGATGCTGGAGCCTGCAATCACCTGCGGCAACAGGCCCTTTTCCCAGAGCGCCTTGATCACCCCGAAATGAAACATACCCAGGGTTGCGCCGCCGCTTAACAACAGCGCTGGCCGGCCATAACTGGTGAGGGTATCGCGGAAGAACTGCAGCTTGTCGGCAACGGGGAAGCCGGGCACTCTTGTATCGCACAGGAAATCCAGGGACTCACAAACCTGGGTAATGTATTCCTCAATAAGATGCTTGGTGCCCACATGGGACCGGGTGTACAGAGCAGTGTTGCCCATGTTGCCGAGGTCGTGATGGAGGCCTTCCCGCAGAGCACGCTTCAGGCGCTCGAAATCGTTCTGCTGGCGGTAGCTGCGAAGGTTGCTGAGGCGGTCGTAGATCAGTTCATAGTGGTACAGGTCAGAGGCAAAGTCCTCTTTCCATTCGGCATTGCCTTCCAGAAAATCCAGTTCCAGGGCGGCCGCCTTCCACACCTCATAATTGGGCGCCTCCGCCAGCATCTTGCGGAACTTACGGATACGGTCATCGACCATCAGGGTAACCTCCTTTGTTCCAGCAATTCCCTTCCTTCAGAAATCCTCGAGCATCAGATCCTCATCATCGTCGCTGGCGAATGGATCATTCACTGTGCGGCCATCGTTAATCAGATAGGCACGGCGCTGAAGGTAGGCGTTCCGCACAAACGTATAGTTATCACCAGACATGAAGGCTTCTGCGGGGATCAGGTCGGCACGCTTGTCCACAACCTGCAACGCCCTGGCGTAGTAGACATCCGGGCTTTCCGCGAGGTCCCAGGCTGAGGGCAATACCAGCATATCCGTGGCAAAACCGCCAAAGTCCCTGGGGTTTGACGGCCCCAACAACGGAAGCATCAGATAAGGACCGGATTCCATGCCCCAGTACCCCAGTGTCTGGCCAAAATCCTCCGGCCGTTCTGGCAGCTCAAACATGGTGGCCACGTCGATGAATCCACCAAGCCCAAACACAGTGTTGTAGGTAAACCGCCCGGCGGCAACCACCGCCGATTCGCCCTTGAGCTGGAAGATACTGTTGGCGAAATTACGAAGTTCCGTCAGGTTGTTGAAAAAGTTGGTTACCCCACGGTCGGCGAAACCCGGCATAATGGTGCGATAACCCTTGGCAACCGGCCTCAGAAACCAGTTATCAATGGTTTCATTGAAACGGTATACCTTGCGGTTCCAGTTCTCGTAGGGATCAACCTCACTGGCCGGGGCGCCAACCTTCTGATCAGCCATGTCCGGATTGGCAGGCTGGACGGTTTGGGCAGTTGCGCCACCAGCAAACAGGAACAGTGCAAACAGGGCGCCGCATAAAGAGGGCCGGAAAAAAAATTGTCTCATCATCAGACCTGAGGTTGTTAAAAAAGGAGCAAACCGATGTCAGTACCCGGAAATCTTGTCAGCACCATCTCCATGCCACTGCGCTGGGGTGATATGGACGCATACGGTCACGCCAACAATACGGTTTTTTTCCGCTTCTTCGAAGAGGCCCGCATTACCTGGCTGGCATCCCTTGAGCTGGGTGCGGAAAACGACCCTGATGGTCCGATCATTATAAAGACCAGCGCCACCTTTCTGAAGGAGCTTTCGCACCCGGCAACCGTCGAGGTAAGAACATACGCTGACAAGGCAGGCAATTCCAGCCTCGACACCTATCACACCCTGACCGATATCGAGAGCGGGGAGCTTTACGCGGAAGGCTACGCAAAGATAGTCTGGTTTGACCGCACCAATCGCAAGTCCATGGCCCTGCCAGACAAACTCAGGGCGCTGGCGGCCGGCTGAACCAACCGCCACCACCCTTCATGGCTTCACTCTAGCGGCGGCGAACCACAACGCTGCCGATGGAGTAGCCGGCACCAAACGAGCAGATGACACCCAGTTCGCCAGCGGTAAAATCATCCTTGTGCTTGTGGAAAGCAATGATGGAACCGGCAGAACTGGTGTTGGCGTATTCGTCCAGAATGACCGGCGCCTCTTCCGTATCCGCATCACGCCCCAGTACCTTGCGGGCAATCAGCTGGTTCATGTTCAGGTTGGCCTGGTGCAGCCACATGCGCTTGAGGTCATCCGGCGCCAGCGACAGGCTGGACAGCTGCTTGAGGATGGTCTCCGCCACCAGCGGCGATACTTCCTTGAACACCTTCCGGCCCTGCTGGACAAACAGCTTGTCCGGCTTGTTGATCCCGGACTCATCACCCCGGTTCAGGAAACCGAAGTTATTGCGGATGTTATTGGAGAACTTCGTCAGCAGGCTGGTTCCCAGTATTTCGAAACCCTGACTTTCAGCTACATCGGCGTCCCGTTCAACCAGGATGGCGGTGCAGGCATCGCCGAAAATGAAGTGACTGTCGCGGTCGCGGAAATTCAGGTGGCCGGAACAGATTTCCGGGCTTACCACCAGCACAGCCCTGGCTGTGCCATTTTCGACAGCGTTGACCGCTGCCTGCAGGCCGAAGGTGGCTGAGCTGCAGGCCACATTCATGTCGTAGGCGAAGCCCTCAATGCCAAGGGCATCCTGAACTTCCACGGAAATGGCCGGGTACGGGCGCTGCATATTGGAGCAGGCGACGATAACCGCATCCACATCAGAGGCAGACTTGCCGGCTTGTTTCAGGGCCTCGTTGCAGGCTGCAACCGACATCTCACACTGCACCGACGGTTCGTCGTTGCTGCGGTCCGGTATATTGGGGCACATCCGCTCCGGGTCCAGAATGCCTTCCTTGTCGATGACATGGCGGCGCTTGATGCCCGAGGCTTTCTCGATAAATGCAGACGAGGAAGGCTGAAGTGGCTCGACATCCCCGCTGGCAATGTCGTCGGCATGACGGGCATTGTGGAGTTCCACGAAGGCATTGAATGCCTCCACCAGCTCGTCGTTGGTAATGGTTGCTGGCGGTGTGTACAACCCGGTCCCGCTGATAACGGCTCTAATCACGCTCACCCCACGTAGTAGGTCGGATTTACCCGTGAAGGGCACAATGAGCCACAGGCGTAATCCGACATAGATATGAATGCACCAATATTGGCCAAATACTAACACAGTCTCAAAGTTTTGCCCGCGGGTACAATCGTCTTAGATCCTCGTTTTCTCCCACTGCCTGTCCAGGCGCTTAACAGAGACCGGTACAGCAGTACCAAGTTGCTGCGCAAAGAAGGATACCCGGAACTCTTCCAGCATCCAGCGATAGAGCACCAGCTCCGGATCCCGAACCCCCTGGCGTTGCTGCTCATCCCGTTTGCTGGCGTAGCGGGACCACAGGGGCTCCATGGTATGCAGGAACTCCCGCTCCCTGCCAAGTTCCCTGGGCATTTTTTCGAAACGGAGACTGGCGGCCTCGAAATAACGGCCAAAATGCGCCAGCCATTCCGGCGGCGTTGCCACGAGAAATCCCGGATAAACAAGGTTTTGAAGCTGAAACTTCAGGTCCGCCATACTATTGGCCAGCGCCAGGCTGATTTTGCCTTTCAATTGCTTCATCACGCCGTGGTAGCCGGTCATGGCCTGATGCAGCCTTTCGTCTGCTTCCTCCAGGGCCGGGATGAACTCCGCCCGGCCGGCGTCGAACACCTGCTCGAAGGACGTGCTGTCACGGGGGACATCGCCCGGCACAAAATGCTGCATGGCGGTTGCCAGCAAAAGGTCATCAAGCAGCACCCGAGCCTTGCCCACCGGCGCAAACATCAGCGCCGAGGCCTTGAAGTGGGGTAACTTCCGGTCGATGTCGTCCAGCCTGCTGCCCAGCCGGATCAGGATCAGCCGCGCCACAGCCTTGCGCGTAGCGTCATCCGCTGTCAGGCGGTCCAGGAATCGGGTCTGGCGCACCGAATCACCCTGATCTTCCAGCGCCGGGTACACGGTGACTTCCATGCCACCTTTCTCGGTTCTGACGGATTGCGGAAGCTCGCCGAAATCCCACCCGGTCGATGTCCTGGCAGGCTCATCACCCGGCTGCTTTTGGGTGGCTGACGTCAGCGCCGCTTCCGCCCGGCCTTCCAGTTCGCTCTGCAGTTTTTCCGTTTCCCGGCCCTCGGCAATGGGTTTGCCGGCGTCATCCACTACCCGCAGGTTCATTCGCAGGTGCCTGGGCAACTCCTCTTGTGGCCAGGCATCGGGGTCAATCCGCACTCCGGTCATGCGTCGCAGCTGTTCGCCCAACTGCAGTGCAAGGGGTTCATTGGAGGGCTGGAGATTCTCCAGCGCCGCTTCCACAAAGTCCGGCACCGGCACAAAGTTTCGCCGCAAGGCCTTGGGCAGACCCTTCACCAGGGCAATGCACTTCTCCCGTAACAGCCCGGGCACCAGCCATTCCAGACGCCTGGCAGGCAGCTGCTTCAGGGCCATCACCGGCGCCTGCAGGGTGACGCCATCCCGCTCGCTGGTGGGCTCAAACTCGTAACTCAGGGGGTAACGCACACCCTCCCACTCCAGGTAATCCGGGTACAGGGCACCCGCCTGCTCGTCCACCGGGCGCTGGAGAATATCGGACTCCGTAAGCTCCATGTTACGGAGTTCGTCGGCGCTGAGCTGCTTCCACCAGCTTTCGAAATGCCGCCCACTGACAATGTCGGCGGGCAGGCGCTGGTCGTAGAAATCCACCAACACTTCGTCTTCCACCAGCAGGTCCCGGCGCCGGGTCTTACGCTCCAGGTTCTCGACGGTATCCAGCAATTCCCGGTTGCGGGCAATGAACGGTGCTTTGGACTGGTAATCCCCTTCCACCAGCGCATGGCGGATAAACAGGTTGCGGCATTCGGCCGGATCGACCTTGCTGTAGGGAATCCGCCGTTTGGGGATGATATCGAGGCCGTACAGGGAAATCTTTTCGTAGCCCATCACCTGGGCGCGCTTCTGCTCCCAGTGGGGCTCGAAGTAGTGATGTTTCACCACATGGCCGGCAAGGGGCTCGATCCATTCGGGCTCAATCTTTGCCACCACCCGGGCAAACACCCGGCTGGTTTCGACGATTTCAGCCGCGACAATCCACTTGGGCCCGGCTTTTGACACCTTGGAGCCGGGAAAGATCATCACCTTTCGATTGCGGGTGGCGAGGTATTCCTTCTTTTCCAGCTTGACGGCCACATGCCCCAACAGGCCGGCCAGAATGGCCTTGTGGAGCGCTTCGTAACTGGCGGTTTCCTTGTTCAGACTGAGCTTCTGTTCGCGACAGATCAGCGTGAGCTGGCGATGGATGTCACGCCATTCCCGCATCCGCATCCAGGACAGGAAGCTTTTCTGACACACCTTCTTGAGCTGGTTCTGGGACAGTTCCTGGCGTTGTTCCTCGTAGAAATTCCAGATGTTCAGGAACGTCAGGAAGTCGGATTCCTTGTCGTTGAACGGCGCATGGGCCTGGTCGGCGGCCTGCTGCTTGTCCTGCGGCCGCTCCCTGGGGTCCTGGACACTGAGGCCGGCGATGATCACCAGGGTTTCCGCCAGGCTGCCCTGTTCCGACGACGTGACCAGCATGCGGGCCAACTGCGGGTCCAGGGGTAACCGCGCCATGGTGCGCCCAAGGCCGGTGACCCGCCGCTTGTCGTCCACCGCCCCCAGTTCTTCCAGCAGTTTGTAGCCGTCGTTGATCAGGCGGGCGTCCGGCGGCTCCAGGAACGGAAAATGCCGGATGTCTCCCAGCCCGGAGGTGGTCATCTGCAGGATGACGGACGCCAGGTTGGTGCGAAGGATCTCCGGGTCCGTGTATTCCGGCCGGTTGATAAAGTCGGTCTCGTCATAGAGCCGGAAGCAGATACCCGGTGCCACCCGGCCACACCGCCCTGCCCGCTGGTTGGCACTGGCCTGGGACACCGGCTCGATGGGCAGGCGCTGGATTTTGGAGCGTACGCTGTAACGGCTGATCCGCGCCACGCCGGTGTCGATCACGTAGCGTATACCCGGCACCGTCAGGGAGGTTTCCGCCACGTTGGTGGAAAGCACGATTCGCCGGCCGCGGTGACCCTGGAATATCCGGTTCTGCTCCTGGTTACTGAGGCGTGAATACAGCGGAAGCACCTCGGTATGGCGCAGCTCCGCGTGGCGCAACACCTTGCTCAGGCTGCGGATTTCCCGCTCTCCCGGCAGGAATACCAGCACATCGCCCGGGGGTTGTTTTTCCGCCCGCTCGTGTTGCTCGATCTCCTCCATGGCCCGCAGCACGCCGTCGGTCCAGCCCTGGTCACGATCATCCTCGTCACCGGTCAGGGGGCGATAGCGGATATCCACCGGAAAGGTGCGGCCGCTGACTTCAATCACCGGGGCATCGTTGAAGAACTGGCTGAATCGCTCCACCTCAATGGTGGCGGAGGTGATAATGACCTTCAGGTCCGGGCGTTTGGGCAGAAGCTGCCGCAGGTAGCCCATCAGAAAATCGATGTTGAGGCTGCGTTCGTGGGCCTCGTCGATAATCAGGGTATCGTAACGGTCGAGAAACCGGTCGTGCTGGACTTCCGACAGCAGGATGCCATCGGTCATCACCTTCAGTCGTGACTGCTCGGAGGTGGTATCGGTGAAGCGTACCTGGTAGCCCACCTGGCCCCCGGTCTGCTCTCCGAGTTCCTCGGCAATGCGGCCGGCGACGGTGCGGGCAGCAATTCGCCGCGGCTGGGTATGGCCAATCAGCCCGCGAATGCCGCGGCCGCTGTTCATGCAGATCTTGGGAATCTGGGTGGTTTTACCAGAACCGGTTTCACCGGCAATGATCACCACCTGATTCTGTTCGATGGCCTCGCGAATATCATCGACCCGGTCCGATACCGGCAACGATGGGGGAAAGGTGGCGGGCTTGTGCAGCGCCAGGCGGTCCCTGACCCTGGCCTGACCGCGGTCAAGCCATTGCGCCATTTTCTCGAGGTCTTTCTGCCCCGGGTGGCCTTTTTTACGGGCCACCAGCTTGTGAATACGGGCTGCTTCAATCTGGTTGCAGGTATCCAGCTGTTCCAGGACGGCCTTTACGGCCGCCCTGCTGTCTGGCGTATTCGCTGGCTGTGCTGGTGGGGCTTGTGTCATCGAACCTTTTACTTGTTGTTGGCTTCGTCCCGGAGCTCGCGGCGCAGGATCTTGCCAACGTTGGTTTTCGGCAGTTCTTCGCGGAACTCGAACGACTTGGGCACCTTGTAGGCGGTCAGGCGTTCACGGCAGAACTCTTTCAGTTCATTCTCCGTAACGCCTTCTGCAGTGGGCACCAGGAAGACCTTCACGGCTTCGCCGCTCTTGGCATCTTCCACACCGACAGCGGCACATTCAACCACTTTCGGGTGTCCGCTCACAACATCTTCGATTTCGTTCGGGAACACGTTGAAGCCGGACACGATAATCATGTCCTTCTTGCGGTCCACAATACGAATATACCCATCTTCCTGGATAAGGGCGATGTCGCCGGTTTGCAGGAAGCCATCGTCGGTAAAGGATTTCTGGGTGTCCTCGGGGCGCTGCCAGTAGCCGCGCATCACCTGCGGGCCCTTCACACACAGCTCGCCCGGCTCGCCAATCGGGGTTTCGTTGCCGTCATCGTCAATGGTTTTGACTTCGGTACCCGGGATAGGCAGGCCGATGGTGCCAAGCTGAATGGCACTGCTGGGGTTGAAGGTGACAACCGGCGACGTTTCGGTCATGCCGTAGCCTTCACTGATCTCACAGCCGGTGACACGCTGCCACATCTTTGCAGTATCACTGGTCAGCGCCATACCGCCTGAGGAGGTCAGCTTAAGCCCACTGAAATCCAGATCCTGGAACTCTTCGTTGTTACACAGCGCCACGAACAGGGTATTCAGGCCCAGGAAAGCCGTGAATTTGTAGTTCTTGAGTTCCTTGACGAAGCCCGGAATATCGCGGGGGTTCGGAATAAGCACGTTATGGGCGCCGGCTTCCAGCATGATGCCGCAGTTCAGGGTAAACGAGTAGATGTGGTACAGCGGCAGCGGTGCAACCACCACTTCCTTGCCCTCTTCCACCGTGTCTTCCATCATCGGGCGCACCTGCAGCAGGTTCGCCACCAGGTTGCCGTGGGTCAGCATGGCGCCCTTGGCAACACCCGTGGTACCACCGGTGTACTGCAGTACGGCGATATCGTCTTTCTTACACTCAACCGGAGTGAACTTTTCCTTGCTACCGGCGCTGAGAACCGCTGGCAATTTGTGGGCCTGTGGCAGGTTATAGGCCGGCACCATTTTCTTCAGGTGTTTTACCGCCGCGTTCATCAGCGTACGCTTCAGCGGAGAGTGCATGTCAGCAATTTCGGTAACAATGACATGCTCGATGCTGGTATGGGGGAGCACCTTCTCGGCGTTATTGGCCATGTTGGCCAGCACCACGAGCGCTTTGGCGCCGGAGTCGTTAAACTGGTGTTCCATCTCGCGGGTGGTATACAGCGGGTTGGTGTTCACCACAATCAGGCCGGCACGCATGGCACCGAACACAACAACGGGATACTGGGAAACATTGGGCATCTGAACCGCAATCCGGTCACCCGGTTTGAGGTCAGTCTTGTTCTGCAGCCAGGCCGCAAAATTACGGCTCTGGGTGTCCAGATCGCGATAGGTGAGCGTGGCGCCAACAGCGCTGAAGGCAGGCCGGTCGGCGTATTTTTTCACCGCCTGATCAAATACGTCCACCATGCTGGTGTACTTGTCCAGGTTTACGTCGCGGGACACACCGGCGGGGTATTTGTCCTGATAGAACTGCTCAAAATCCATCACCATCTCCTGTTAGGCGTTTGTGCTTATAATGTGTACCGATATCGGTTTGATCAAAAAATCAACCAGACAAAAGTATCAGCCTCGAAAAGTCGGGAGAGAATAGCAGTTTTGTGAACGATGAGGTAGTTTTCGAGGCAGGACTGTAGCTTCTACAACCAACAACCTGATTGGCAATTATTCCGTCAGGACCGCCAGCGGAGCCCAAATGAGCGACACCCTCGATACGCTTGAAAACATTACCTACGACGAACTTCAGGAAGGCGACTCTGCAACCTTCGTAAAGACACTGACAGAAGACGAGCTGGTGCTCTTTGCGGCGGTATCGGGCGACGTTAACCCATTGCATCTGGATTCCGAATTTGCCGCCGACTCCGCGTACCATGAGCGTATTGCTCATGGCATGTGGAGCGGTTCGCTGATTTCCGCTGCCCTGGCCACCGTGATGCCGGGACCAGGCACCGTCTACCTGGAACAGAGCCTGACGTTCAGACAGGCAGTCAAAGTGGACGATACACTTACGGTAAACCTGAAAGTGCTTAGCAAGGGGCGACGGAACCGCGTGACCCTGGCCTGCGACGTTCGTAACCAGAACGATGAGAAGGTAGTCACCGGTGAAGCCAAAGTAATCGCTCCCACCCAGAAAGTGTCCCTCAGCAAACCCCGGCTACCCAAGATTACCATTGAACGCTAGCCCGGCAGAAAGTCGATGGGGAATCTCACCGTGCGGGATTCCACATCGTCTTCACCGAAGTTGAACAGGCGTACCCGTGTGGCGATACGCTGTTCCAGACTGTCGTTGTTCAGCTCGGAACTCACCACCTCGCAGCGGGACACCGAGCCATCCGGCTCGATCACCAGCTCCAGCATCAGCTTGCCTTCCAGGGTCGGGTCCTGCCTCAGCTCCCTTCGATACAGCGAATAAAGCGCGGTTTTCTGGGCATCAAATACCTGGCGAATATTGCTCATGGCACGTTTGCCTGGCCCGGAATCCGGCGCGGGTGCCGGCTCGGGCGCCGCTTCCTGTGCCACCTCAACCTCTCGGACTTCGTGGCCGGCAACCGCAACGTCGGCTTCCGGCGCCGATTCCCGGCTCACGCCACCGCTGCCTGCCAGAGCCGTATCCGGGTCGGCTTCGGCACCGAACAGGTCTCCCGGCCTGGCATCACCTGCCGCCTCGACGTTGGCGGAGAGGGTTTTCACCCGGTCAGGCTCTGGCGTGCGCATGCTGGCAAGCTGGTCCTTCATCGCCAACAGGCCTGAGCGGGACGCGGTTTCGCGGGCCTGCTCCACGGTCTGTTTCGGCTCTGTCCGGGCGGGCTCCGGTGGCGGCGTTTCTTCGATCGTCTCGGCCACTGATTGCGCAGGAGCGTCCGGTTCCGGCGCCTCCGGTTCTGCCGGTTCGGGCTCAGGTTGCGGTTCCGGCTCCGGCTCCGGCAAAGACACCGGCTCTGGTGGATCGGGCTGCTCCACCAGTCTGGCCAATTGGGGTGGTATTTGCTCCGCTTCGCTGCGTTCCGGTTCGGGAAGATTCATGGCCGGAATCAGGAATGCCGGCGGCAGAAAAACCGCGACCATAACCAGCAAAGCCAATACGAATCGGCGGTTTTCACCTTTCTCCGCGCCCCAGGGCAAGCCGGAAGGCAGGTTCTGACGGTCAGCCACTGCCCACCTCCTTTGTTGACTCCACCGCGAGCCGCACCTGCCGGAAATCTTCGTCAATACAGGTCTGCATGATCTTTCGAAGCAGTCGGTAATCCGTCGAACGGCCGGCCATAATGGTTACCTCATGCCCCTGCTCCGGCACCTCTCCCCTGCGATTCCTGACCCACGCGAGCTCTTCGGCCAGCCCGCCAATGGTTTTGTCGCCAGTCTCGATGCTGTCCAGTGTGGCCACTTCACGGCCCTGAACCAGAATAGACCGGCCAATCACCTGAACCATCATGGATTCCACTGCGTCGTTCTCTGCAGTGGATTCCGGCAAAGGTACATCAGCCGTATTCTGCATCACCTTCACGTCGGAGGAGCTCACCATCAGAAAGAACACCAGAATAGTGAAGATATCCATCAGCGAGACCAGGTTCAGGCCACCGGGCCGATGCATGCGCCCGTAGTGGCGCTGCATCCGGCGGGCGCGACGGGATGTTTTCATACGCCCTCCCCGGTATCCGACAGTGCCCGGTTTTCAGGAGCGTCAGCCAGGGCAACATCCGGAAACAGCTCTCCTTCCACCACGCTGGCGGCTACTACGGCCTGGTAGGAACGAAGCGTGTCCATGGTTGTCACCAGTGTCTGGTAATCGATCTCCGGGCCGACCTCAAGGACGATATCCGTCTTGTCCGGCACCCGTTGCTTGACCTGTTTCAGGGTTTCCCGCAAGCCGTCGAAATCCTGCTCACCTTCCACCAGTGGCAGCGTCCGGATGACGCCGCGCTCGCTGTCCAGCACTTCCAGTCCGTCCGGTATCAGGGCAACCACCAGCCGCAACTCGTCGGCCTCCGGTGCCTCACCGGCTTCCATGCCCGGGAAGTTCAGCTCAATCATCCGGATCTGGCTGAACACCATGCCCAGCAGCAAAACCGGTACCAGCACGATCATAAGATTCAGGAACGGCGTGATGTCCAGTTCCGGATTGCTGGCGAGCCTGCGATGCTTTCGTCTCATACTGCGAAACCCCGGCTCAGGCGGCGGATTGCTTTGGTGAGGGCGACGTCTGCTCGGAAATGATGTTCAGCAGCTTCACACCGGCCATCTCGAAACTGTCGACAATCTCGTTGGTGCGGGTCTGAAGCAATGCATGGAACATCAGCAACGGAATCGCCGACATCAGCCCGAAGGCGGTGGTGTTCATGGCCACGGAAATGCTTTCCGACAACAAGGACGCCTTCTGTGACGGGTCCGCGGCGGCGACCGCCGTGAAGGCGGCTATCAGGCCGATGATGGTGCCAAGCAGTCCCAGCAAGGTGGCAATATTGGCCAGTGTGGCCAGGTACTGGGTGCGTTTCTCCAGTCGCGGCAACACTTCCATCAAGCCCTCTTCCATGGCGTATTCAACATCTTCGCGGGGATGATTATTGAGCAGCCGACCGATACCGGCACTCATGATAGAAGCGATAGCACTGTCGGAATTGCTGGCCGCTTTCATGGCACGCTGGTAGTCCCGCTTACGCAGCAGCGGCAGTATGCCTTTCTCGAACGCCAGGCGGTTTCGCCGCCGCACCGAAGCGAGATAGACAAAACGTTCAATGGTGATCGCCAGGCCGACCGCCAGCACAAGGGCGATGGGGTACATGAAGGGACCACCTTCCTGAAAAAATCGAACAACAGTTTCCAGCATATTCAGACTCCCGTTTCTACTGCAGGGACAGCGTGGAATCCAGGGACGGATTCAGCGTTTCACGAAATTTCCGGTGACGCTCCAGCGTCAGCGGATCCTTGGGTTCAAGCAATTCTTCATTACCTGCCTCCAGCTCTGCCCGCGTCCGGCGTGGCAGGGTGGGTGGCTGCCAGGGCAGGATATAGAGCACGCCCGGGTCGTCATCGCCGGTATGGCGGGTGATACCCTCCACCGAGAGCGCTACGGTGTCACTTTCTGTCGCAACAGCCTGTGACGGAAGTGTTGCCAGAAGCGCAATCAGTCCGGCTACTGCCAGCAAGGGGGATTTGCTCATTTACTCGACCCTCCTTTCCAGGTCCGCAATCCAGCCGGCCACCTGTTTGCCTTCGGCATCGGCCAGTTCGCTGTAACGGCGGTAATGGCGTAGTGCGGTATCCAGGTCGAGCAGGTAAAGCTCCGAGATAATCGCCAGGTTGTAATGCAGCTCTTCGGTGTCCGGCGAATGCTCCAGCCCTTTTCGCAACATCGATGCTGCCTCGCCAAAGCGCCCCTGCTCCCGCAACAGTAACGCCAGGTTGTTGGCCGTCATGGCATTGCCGGGGTCCAGGTTGAAAGCCTGCCGGTACCGAGCCAGGGCCTCTTCAGTCTTGCCCTGCTGCTGCGCCTGCCATGCCTGGCGGGCGAGCTCGCCGGCCTCGGCGCTGCTGTCCACAACAGGTTCGGGCTCGGGCTTACTGGCACAACCGGTCACCAGCACAGACAGGCAGAACATCAACACCAGGGAGCGAACCGCATCAGGCACCATCGTTAGACTCCTCATTCCATGTCATCCAGCGAACGTCCCGGTCATAACGGCCGGGGAACAGCTTTGCCAGCACCTGAAGACTTTGCTCGACCCAGTGGTCAAACTCACCATCGGCCAGCCGTTGATGATTCTGCGCGTGCAGCTTGATGGCTTTCTCCTCGAACGGATACGCCTCTTCCTCAAGCAGCATCTGGTACTGCATGGCTTCCAGCTCGTTCAGGTCCGCTGGCGCTTGCGAGGCAATCAGGTCCTGAGCCATTACCCGATAGAGCTCGGCCCGCCGGAAGAGAATTTCTGAGCGCAAGGCATCGCCACCCAATTGTTCGGCCTGTGCCAGACGCTCCCGGGCCGATTCCAGTGCCTGCTGTTTTTTCTCAAGCGATGGCCCCAGGGGATGTTGCAGTGCCACGCCCGCAAATTGCGCCGCTTCGCCCTCACCCAGCACCATGGCTGCCCTGCCGGCCCAGGCCAGGGTGTCGTCCGAGTGCCAGCGGCTGGCCAGTTCCTGTTCCACCAGTTCAGCGCGATACCGGCGTGGTTCAACGTCGGCCTCGATCAGGCGCTGGCGCATGGTCTGGTTGCGGATATGGGCGCCGGAATCCGGCGGTGCAAGAGCGGCTTCGGCACCGTTGAGCCAGGCCACGTAAATCCGGTTGCGCCGGTTATGGGCGTTGGCCTGGTGGTAAAGCTCCGCAGCTCTGAGCTGGCGTTCCCAGGCTGGTGCTTCCGCCCCTGCTCCGGCCATCAGCTCGTCTGCGGCTCGAACTGGTTGTTCTGAAGACTGGTAGGCGAACACCAGTTTTTCGCTGACCGTACTGGTGAGTTCATGGTTCGGATAGTCAGCACGGAAACGGTTCAATTCATTGATCGCAGCCTGCCAGCGATCCGCCTTCAACAGGGTATTGGCGGCGTCGTAACGGCCCTTGACGGCAATATCCGACCGCGGGAGGACGGATTCCACCCTCTGGAAATGGGCAACTGCCTGATCCGTTCTACCCTCCTTGGCGGCCTGTTCCCCCTGATAGTAGATACTGCTCGCCAGTTGGCGCTGCAGGCTTTCTGTGTCTCTGCCCTGATTATCCGGAAGCGCGCCGGACTCCAACAGCGCCAGTGACTTGCGCCAGGCGTTTTCAGCCAGGCCGAAAGCCCCCCCGGCAACAAACGCCTCACCAGCAACCAGCCAGGCACTGTAACGCGCCTGGCCCCCGGCGGCCGGATGGGCAATGGCCGCCTCGGCAAAGCGCAGAGCATCATCGTGACGCCCCTGCGCCAGTAACCGGTTAGCGATATCGGCATTCAGCCCGGGCAGGCGCGGGTCATTCGCAAAGGCTTCAGCAAAACGCTCTGCTTCAAGCGCCAGATCGTCCAGTGTGGCGCTCAGGGCATATCGGCTGTCCAGTGCTCCGCGCTGGAGTACAACAGCGGCCCACGCGGCATCTCCAGCGCCCGGATATCCGTTGGTGTCATAAGCCGCCTGCCGGAATCCGGTCAGTGCATCCCGGTACTCGCCAGCCTGCAGGAAGGCATCGCCGGAGAGCCGGAGCACTTCACCGGGCTCGGTAAGCCGTGGAGCCAGCTGGCGGTAGTAATCCGCGGCGAGGCTGAATTGCTCACGCTTACGCTCACCCGCGGACTCCTCCGCCTGGTCATAATGGTAGTCTGCCAGCGACCGGCTGAACGACTGCCAACGCTGGCGATCGGAATCGGCAAGTGCCTGGTACCGGTCGTTCTCTGAAAACATTGTCACGTAATCTGCCCGGGCTTCCCTGGCTCGGCCTGCCCGTCCGGCCATGAGCCATACATCCACATTCTGGGCAAGAAACGCAGGCGCAGCCGGGTGGTTGTAGTGCTCATCCACAAAACGCCGGTTGACGGTCACGCTGTCCTCATAACGGGCGTTGCTGGCGTAGTAGTCGGCAAGCCGGTCATAAAGCAGGTAGGCATAGTCCCTGCCGCCGGCGTTATCCAACCATTGAGCCAGTGAATTCGCGCCCCGGGCGTCCGCCGCCATCAGGGCGATTATCCGGAAGGTGTCCTCCACCAGTTCGGCATCATCGGTGGGAATCCGTCGAAAGCTGTCCGTTTCACCGCTGAACCTGTCCAGTACGGCCAGAAACGTTTCCCCGGCTCTTTGCCATGCGGAAGGACCCTGCTTGTACTGGCTCCAGCCCTGCATGTAACGAGCCTTGGTCTTGAGGTTTTCTGCGCCATATCCCGAGATAACACGACTATATTCAGACTCCGCCACCGCATAGTCACCCGCCGAGAATGACGCTTCAGCAATCCGGAAACGGGCTTCCGGCACAAGAGTCGACGAGGGATAAAGACCGACAAGCTGGCGCAGGCGATCAATGGACTCTTCCGCCTGACCGGTATAGGCATGGGCTTTCGCCATCTGGTAAAGCAACTCATCAAGCCGGCCCTGATAGGAGCCCCGGTCCAGGATGGATTCGTAGCTGTCCAGAGCCTGGCGGTACACCTGCTGCTCTCTCTCATCGTCGAAACTGACGTCTTCACCGGTGACTTTCTGGATGTTCGATAACCGGTTCAGGGCATCAATCCGCACCTCGGGCTCGTCGGAATTATCGAACAGGCGTTGGTAGCGCCGGGCCACTTCCGTGGGAGAGATTGCCGGCATGGGGCGGGTTTTGAATTCGAGGAAGACCGGCCGCATGTCGCCGATGGTTTCTCCATCGCGCCCCAGCTCTACCCGGAAGGATTCCTGGGCCATAGCCTTCACGCCGGGCAACGACAGGGTCACGGCCAGGGAAACGATCAGCAGGCGTCTCATGGCTCACCCCGTTTGATGTTCTGCAGGGCAAGGTATTCGTACAGGTGGGCAATCTGCTGTTCGGTGCGGTCCAGGGCAAACGCCATGCGGTCGTCCTGGTCTTCCACATAGGCAAGCGCAATCTTGTCGAGGGCTTCTTCCGCCTCAGCCTGCAACCGGGTGGTCCGGCCTCGAATCCCTCTTACCCGTTCCATAGCCCGGTCGGTCCGGGCCAACAACTCGCTCAGACGGCGGTCCTTTGCTGCAAGCCTCTGATCCAGCTTCCCAAGGGAGGACTTCAGGTCTGCCAGGGTACTGGCGGCGCCTCGTAACGCCTCCTTCTGTGCAACAGACGTCGCACGTTCGTTCAAGGCAGCAATTCGCTCCGACAGCGCCTCGATCTGATCGTTGTAGCGAGCGCCGTTAGCTGTGGAATTGTCAGCGGGCCCAAGGCGCTCCCGGATGGCCCGGCGGAAGACCGCGAGGCTGTCTTCACGTTGGGCAAGCTGTTGGCTGACCTGTTCCAGTTCCGCCACGCGGTTGACGGCTTCCTGGGCCCGGGCCTGTTCCATGAATCGCAGCAGATAGGCCGTTCTTGGCTGGGTCAGTGTCCGGCTGTCCGCCAGGAACCACTCAGCGTTGGAATCCCGGGCATCTCTGACCAGTGCCTGGTAGGCGCCCTTGTCGCGAATCTGGTCTGCCAGCTTCCGCAGGGTTACCCGTTCGCTCTCGAACGAGGCGTTGGCAGCCAGATAGGCCTCCCCGGCCTGACCAAGATAACCGGAAAGATCGTACCCACGCCCGGTCCCCAGCCAGGCATTGGCAACACCCGGATAGGCCAGCGGATACTTTTTGGCGCGATGCCAGGACTGCATGGCTGCTCGCTGATTACCGTTCGCTGATAGCGCCAGGCCGCGGAGATACAGGCCCTGGGGTGTGCTGTAACTCTCAAGGGGCACCTTTTCCAGAAAGCTGATGGCCTTGTCGTGGTCTTCGTGCATGTGCGCAAGATGGCCTGCCCGCACCAGAAGGCGACTTCTGAGTTCCTCGCTGCGCCGGGTGTCGGTGTCTTCTTCCGACATGGCCAACGCCACCCGTAGCGCTACCAGTGCCCGGGACGGGTTCAGGTCCCGCTTGCCGTAATCAGCGGAAATATTCATGTAGCCCAGGGCCGACCAGTAACCGGGCTCCATGGCGGCGAGCACCTGCCCGGCCCTGTCGGTTTGATCCGCTTCGCGGTGGAGCTCGGCCAGGCGATACAGTGCCTGCTGCCGTGTCTCGCCGTGGGCAAGTCTGGCTGCGGTTTCAAGATAGTTCCCCGCCGCTTCTTGCTCGCCGCTACTCGCCGCCAGGTCAGCCAGCAAAAGGGCCGCCTGGCCACGATAGTACTGCCCGGCCAGAAGTTGTTCGAGTAACCTCCGGGCGTTGTCGCCATTACCGGTAACCATCAGCGCTCTGGCGCGAACGAGCTGGTCCGTTTCAGTGGACAGGTTCCGGGTATAGCGCAAGGCGGCCGCCGGGTCCCCGGAGTCCAGAACGAACCTGGCCAGACCGCTGAGCAATCGAGCTTTGTCATCACTCACAGGGCTTGCTGGCACTGGCATGCAGGCCAGCGCGAGGATGATAAAACCAGTGAATCTAACGAGCCGGGGTTGCAACGCCATCATTTCGTCCTACTTCCATTCCTGAAACGAAACAACCGGTTCGAAATCGGGGGCCCGGGCATCCAGCGTCATCTGGAGTCGGGATTCGCCAGGGCGCTTGCGGAAATCGTGAGTGACTTCCCGGCGAACGAATCGCTCATTTGCAGAGCGGGCGGTGAGCACCGCTTTCAGCTGATGGGCTCCGTGGGGGAGGTTACCGATGTAGAGGCGCTGGACACCGCCCTGTTTGAGCGAACCGCGCTCTCGCTCGGTATAGAGGTGTGAGGCTACTGGCGTGCCGTTGAGGTACAACTCCACCGTGTCCAGCTCAAGCCCTTCCCGATCCTTGAGTGTCAGGAAAACTGCCACCTGCGTATCGGCGGGATAAAGCACGTCTTCTTCCAGCTCATAAAGACTCTGGCTGAGATCCGCCACGTCGGCTTTCAGGCGATCTATCTCGCTGTCCAGCGTGTCGGCGAAGGCCTCTTGCCCGAAGGGGACAGCCAGGGCCATGAACAAGGCCGCCACAGTGGCCAGTGTCCCGCCGAATCCGCGCTCAACCAGCTCTGTTACCTGCGCCATAACCTGCTCTCCGGCAACCATACGCTTCCTGCCTCTTGCAATCTTCTGTAACAATCCGGAAGAAAGAGTAACACTTGGTAACAGGCAAGAACGGTATCCAGATCACCAATTGGGAATCCGAAAGCGTCGGTTTTTTTGACAGGGAAGAAACAGGGGGGAGTGTCACGTTACGCCATGACCCATGCCGCAATGACTATATGATTGATTTATAATATTATTAATTACATGGCCCTGGACTTGCAGGTACTGAGGTGCGGGGAAGCTACGATAGCTATCCCGTTTGATATGCCGAGCTTAGCCGATGCCCTCAACCGCATCGGCTTTTTTTATTTGCTCAACTGTTTCATGGCCGATTCCAGGCCTTCAATGGTCAGCGGGTACATGTGGTCATTCACCAGTTGCCGGGTCATGCCCAGTGAGCCACCCTGCCCCCAGTAATTCTCTGGCAGCGGGTTAATCCACACGACCTTGCGGAAATGTTCGGTGATTCGCTGGAACCATGTGGCCCCCGCTTCCTCGTTCCAGTGCTCGATGGAACCGCCCGGGTGCGAAATTTCATAGGGCGCCATGGTGGCATCCCCTACAAAGATCACCTTGTAGTCCGGGGTGTACTTGTGAAGGATGTCCCAGGTACTGGTGGTCTCGTTCATGCGGCGAACATTGTTCTTCCACACGCTCTCGTAGACGAAGTTATGGAAGTAGAAGTATTCCATATGCTTGAACTCCATCCGCGCGGCGGAGAACAGCTCTTCGCACACCCGCACGTGGGGATCCATGGAACCGCCCACATCGAAGAAGATCAGCACCTTGACCGCGTTGTGCCGCTCGGGAACCATTTTCAGGTCCAGGTAGCCGGCATTGCGGGCGGTGGAGCGGATGGTATCGTCCATATCCAGCTGGTCGGCAGCGCCCTGGCGGGCAAATTTCCGCAGCCGACGCATGGCCACCTTGATATTGCGAATGCCGAGGGTGACGCTGTCATCCAGATCCTTGAACTCGCGCTTTTCCCAGACTTTCACCGCACGGCCGTGACGGCCCTTGTTCTGGCCAATACGGAAACCTTCGGGGTTATAACCGTTAGCACCAAAGGGTGAGGTGCCACCGGTACCGATCCACTTGTTGCCGCCCTGGTGCCGCTCCTTCTGCTCTTCCATGCGCTTCTTGAAGGTTTCGATCAGCTCTTCCAGGCCACCCAGGGAATCGATCTTTGCCTTGTCTTCCTCGGACAACTGCTTTTCAAATTCCGCCCGCAGCCAGTCGTCGGGAATCAGTGCTTCCATCAGGTCGTCGAGGTTTTCAATACCCTCGAAATAGGCCTGGAATGCCCGGTCAAACTTGTCGAAATGGCGCTCGTCCTTGACCAGGCACACCCGGGCCAGATAGTAGAATTCTTCCATATTGGCGAAAGCCAGCCGGTTCTGCAGGGCTTCCAGCAGATCGAGGAATTCACGCAGGCTGGCGGGGACCTTTGCGCGCCGGACTTCGAGAAAAAAATCAATCAACATACAGTGTTGCTCTTGCCGGATTTCAGCTGCGACGACGGGCCATGAAGGCCAATTTCTGCAACAGGTGGACATCCTGCTCGTTCTTCACCAGGGCGCCATAAAGCGGTGGCAAGGCGGAGCTGGTGTCCTTTTCCTGCAACATTTTGGCAGACAACTCGTCCGCCATCAGCAGTTTCAGCCAGTCGATCAGTTCGGACGTAGACGGTTTTTTCTTCAGCCCCGGCACCTTGCGCACATCAAAGAACACTTCCAGCGCATCCCGTACCACCTGTTGCTGCAGGGCCGGGAAATGCACATCCACAATGCTCTGCATGGTGTCGTGGTTCGGGAAGCTGATGTAGTGGAAGAAACAGCGGCGCAGGAAGGCATCCGGTAGCTCTTTTTCGTTGTTGCTGGTGATCACGATGATTGGACGGTGTTTCGCGCGCACAAGCTTTTGCGTCTCGTAGACGAAGAACTCCATGCGGTCGAGTTCCAGCAAAAGATCATTCGGGAACTCGATGTCCGCCTTGTCGATCTCGTCAATCAGCAGCACCACCTGTTCCTCAGACTCGAAGGCTTCCCACAGCTTACCCTTGACGATGTAGTTGCCGATGTCCTTGACCTTCTCGTCCCCGAGCTGGGAATCCCGCAGGCGGGAGACCGCATCATACTCGTACAGGCCCTGCTGGGCCTTGGTAGTGGACTTGATGTGCCAGGGAATCAGGCGCATACCAAGGGCAGCGGCCATCTCTTCCGCCAGCAGGGTTTTACCAGTGCCGGGTTCACCCTTGATCAGTAACGGCCGTTGCAGCGTGATGGCTGCATTGACCGCCATTTGCAGGTCGTCAGTGGCTACGTATTTCTCGGTACCGGTAAACTTCATGCTGTCAGTATCCTGTTCAATTAACGATTAAACGGCTGTTTGAAATGAGCGCTCAAGTATAAAGAACCGAAGCCCTTCTGATAAGGGTCAGTTACTTTTTCCCCTTGTCAGGCTCATCGTCATCGTCGAGCAGCCCCTTTTCCTCATCAGTATCCGGCAGATCGTCAAATTCGGACAGGTCAAAATCCTCAAGCCCAAACTCGTCGTCCTCTTCTTCCGGAAGGGCGTCGTCTTCCTGCCCGGGCTCTGGTTCAGACTCGCTCTCCGTCTCCGGTTCAGGTTCGTCCACTGTGGCATCAGCGACAGGGATCTCTTCCTCGGGCACTTCCTCTTCAGGCTCGGGCTCGGGCTCGGGCTCTGGTTCCGGCTCCGGTTCAGCAACAGCCAGAGGTATATCGTCGTTACTCTCCGGTTCGGTTTCAGCCGGCTCATCCGGGACTATCACGGGAGGCTCTTCCCCGGATTCAGCCTTTTTCCGGCGCATGACCAGGAACACCGCACCGGCGATCACCAATACGCCCAGGCCGCCAGCCGTCGCGATTATCCAGAAAGGCAGTCCGGCGGGTTCTTCAGGCTCTGCGGATGGTTCCGGATCAGCTTCTTCTACCTGGGTGATATCGATTGGCCCGTTATCGGCAACGGGTTGCTCTGCCACTGCTGGCTCTGGTTCCGGCGCTGGCTCAGGCTCTGGTTCCGGTGCTGGCTCCGGTTCCGGTGTTGGCTCTGGCTCAGGCAGTGCCTCGACAGGCTCGGCTGCAACTGCTGCCTCTGCACCCTCGGGTAATACAAAACGGGTCACGGCACTGAACCGCCGCGAGAACGTCTGGCCGTCGGCGACGATATCCAGCTCGTATTCGCCCTCATCGGGGAGCCGGGGGATATCGTCGGTGTAAACACCGTCTTCAGGGACTTCCTCTCCGGAGAGCGTCTTGGTGCCACTGCGGCCATCGTCCGAGGTCAGCGTCAGATGAACGTCAATCACCCCGAGAAAATCGGCATTATCGATTTTCTGGTCGTCTTCGAAGAAAGCCACACGCACGGCTATCGGCTCATCCGTTGTGAACGTGGGCGGCACCGGGCTGACAACCATTCGCAGGTCACTGACAACCGTGACCCGGCTGCCCTCACCCAATTCACCGTCAATGTGCCACTGGCCTGCGGCCGGGTCGGTAACGGTGATCAGGTCATACTCGGTTTCCCGTACCCAGCGCATGCCATCGGGCACCGATTCAGAGGTCGCTTCCGTCCCGTCCGGGCTGATCAGTCCAAGCTCACGAGTGGCAGCGGGCTCTTCATCGGCGCGAAAAATCAGTGCCGTGAACTCCTCAACGCCTTCATCCACCTTGAAGCTATCGCCCTCAATGGGAATCTGCTGTTGAGGAACCGCCGTGTTCAACGCCTTCAGAAACGCGCGGGTCAGGGCGTCCGCGGAGGGTGCCAGGGAGTAACTGCCACCGGTTTCTGCCGCGAGCGACTCAAGCAGCACCAGATCCGCCTCCTCTGACAGTGCAACGGTGTGGATGGTGGCACCACGGCTGTTCAGCGCTTCCAGCAGGGGGCCAAGAATGTTCTTCCGCTCCTTTTCGTTGGCGTCAGCATCGCTGGCAATATCCACCTTGCCATCGGTCAGCAGGATAAAGTCGGTATTGTCCAGGTCATCACTGCCTGACAGGTAACGGTCACTGGCCACGCGCAGGGCTTCGCCAAGATTGGTTCGCAGGGCAACGGAATTGATCTGCCCCGAGCGGTCGATGGCCTGTTCTCGCCAGCCATCGGTAACCTCGTCATGGGGAACCAGCATGTTGACGTACTGGCCGAAGGTCCACACCCCTGCACTCGAGCCTTCCGGCAGCATTCGTGCCAGCAGCCGGACCGCTGGCTGGCGCAGATTGTCGGGATCGTTGGCTTTCATGGAGCCGGAAATATCCACGATAATGCGGATATCGGCATTCTCAGGCAGTTCGAGCGGGGGTGTCTGGACAGGTGCCTGTTGGGCAGACACCGCGAAAGGCAGGCTGACAAAAGCGACAAACAGACAATTCAGAAGTCTTCGCATCAGGGCTCCACGCGGGTTGTCAGTAAAGGACGGCTTCAGCGTTTCACCAGCCGGTATCTCACCAGGTCAAGTATCCACACCAGCAGCATGGCCGCGGAGGCGATGCCGAAATTCAGGAAGGCACGCGCGGCTTCGCTGGCGTCGCCCAGAATGGTTTCGTAACCACCGTGCAGCCACGCCGGTATCCACCAGTTAGCGACCTCGGCCGATTCCACCGGTGTCAGGAAGACGACAACCAGGGCTGCCTGAAGCAACGTGCGGATGGCGTAAACCGGAATAATGCGGAACAGTCGCCCCATCGTGTAGAAGAAAACCACAAAGGCGACTGCGTACAGGGCCCAGAAAATTCCGTAAGCGAGGTTGGTTTCTGCGTCTATCATTAAAGGATCCAGTGAATAATGTGTTCTTCCCAGTCTTGCTCTGCCACATCGGCCTCGGACATAACCCGGTGGCGAACCGACATGCCGGCGTCATGCACCGTTTGCGGGTCGCCCGAACGCAGCGGGTGCCAGTCCGCCAGCGGGCGGCCTTCGGCCAGTGTACGATACGCGCAGGTAAATGGCAGCCAGTGGTAATCGCCCAGTGACTCCGGGGTCAGAACCGTGCAGGCCGGCACTTTCTGCAAACGTTCGGAATACACCGTGCACTGGCAGGTGTCCTGGTCCATGTAGCGACAGGCGAGCTCCGTATAGTAAACATCGCCGGTGTCTTCGTCTTCCAGCTTGGCCAGGCAGCATTTGCCGCAACCGTCGCACAGGGATTCCCATTCTGCAGGCGTCATCTCGTCCAGGCGCTTGCGCTGCCAGAACGGAATCTCCGCAATCATTCCCGGCTCTGCTCCGGCTTGCGGCGGAAGTCCACCACATAGCCGCTGCTCTCTTCCGGCATCTGCAGGAAGAAATCCTTGTCCGCGATGGCATCCAGTACCTGCTTGCCAGAGGTGCGCGCGAGTTTTCGCTCCGGTGTCATGATCAGGTCCATGGAATGGACCGGCTTACCAAAGATCTCCCGCAGGCTGTCAGGCAATTCATCCCAGACCTGGCCACGGCGAACATAGAGGTAGGTGTCCATTTTTTTGCTGCTGCGAAACACCGATACAAAGGTTTTTCCGGTCATGATGTCAGTAATTCCTCGATTTGTTCCCGCACCGGCGCCAGGGTTTCCCGGCGCCAGCCTTCATCAAACAGCCCGGCAGACAAATCCCTCTGGCTTACCACCGCCTCGAGGCGCTTGCGCGGGGCCAGCAATTCCACGGGAATATCCCGGGCTTCGGCTGCCTGGACCATCTGGCGTTTGACCTGCTTGTAAAACATCTGCTGGTCCCGGCTCAGTGGCGGGGTAATGGTTTCTATGCCGGAATTGTCAGCGGAGGCAGCATTCGCCACCAGCTCGATGATCTTATCACCATAGCGGCGAACCACCGCAGATGGAACGCCCTGAATCGAGGACAGTTCCCGCACCGATTTCGGCAGCTCCTGGGCAATGGCGATCAACAACGGATCAGCCACCACGCGGCCCCTGGGTCGGTCACGGTGCCGTGATTCGTGCTCGCGCCAACGTACCAGATCCCGAAGCACACCCTGCTGCTGGCGGCTCAATGTCCATCCACCACGCAGCTTGAGGTAATGGTGGTCCGGGTCATCCTGGGCCGCAAGTTCCCTGGAGAACCGTGTCGATTCTTCCTGAAGGGCCTCTTCAAGGCCGCGTTCCCGCAACTTCGCCATGACCCAGTGATACATCGGCACCAGAAAACGCACGTCGTCCAGCGCATAACGCTCCTGGGCTTCCGAAAGCGGGCGTGAAACCCAGTCGGAACGGGTAGCGGATTTATCAAGGGTTTCCCCGAACAGGGTTTCCACCAACCGGGCGTAACCCACGGAGAACCCGGCGCCGGCCAGCGCCGCGCCAATCTGCAGATCAACCAGCCCTTCCGGCTCCAGTTGCAGCCAGTGACGGAAGAGCTCAAGGTCTTCACTCATGGCATAAAGCAGCTTGGGAACGTCCGGATCTGTCAGAATACGGCGGAATCCCCCGGAGGCCTCTGCTACCGAAGGGTCCACCAGACAGAAGCTTTCTCCCAGCCCCAGCTGAACCAGGCCCGGAATCGGGTAGAAGGTATTCACCCGCTCGAATTCGGTATCCAGCGCCAGGGGCTCGCCTTTTCCTTCCGCAATCCAGCGGTCCAGTTCATCGGGCTCCCGTATCCAGGAAACAGTCTCGGGAGCCGCGGGAACGAGTGCGGCCGGGTTGGTAGCGTCCATAGTAAAAGCCAGGTCAGGTTTATTCAGTCAGGGGTTTGCGGCCGCGAAAAGCGTGAGTCAGGGTGAAGCCATCCACGTAGCCCAGCTCACCACCCACCGGAATACCATGGGCAAGGCGAGTAATGAGAATGTTGCTGCCATCCAGCCTGTCGGCAATGTAGTGGGCCGTAGCCTCACCCTCCACCGTTGGATTGGTGGCCAGGATCAGCTCCGTTACGCCTTCATCATAGATCCGCCTGAGCAGGCGTTCGATGCCGATTTCCTCAGGGCCAACGCCATCAATGGGCGACAGATGCCCCATCAACACAAAATAACTGCCACGGTAGTCACCCGCCTGCTCGATGGCCAGCAGGTCCGACGGGCTTTCCACCACGCACAGGGTGCCATTCCGGCGATCGGGGTTTTCGCAGATATTGCAAGTGGGAGTGTCGGCGAAGTTCTGGCAGCTCTCACACCGGCGGACGCCGGTCATGGCCCGCTCCAACGCGTCGGAGAGCCGCGAGCCACCGGAGCGTCCGCGTTCAAGCAGGTGAAACGCCATGCGCTGAGCTGTTTTCTGACCGACACCAGGCAGACAGCGGAGCGACTCCACCAGCTCGTCCACCAACGGACTAAAAGCCATCAGCAATCCTCATCAGAACGGCATTTTAAAGCCCGGGGGCATGCCCATACCGGACATCATGCCGGACATTTTTTCTTTCTGGTTTTCTTCGACACGGCGGACGGCGTCGTTAATAGCCGCGGCCAGAAGATCCTCCAGGATCTCCTTGTCTTCACTCAGCAGCGAGGGATCAATGTCCACTTTTCGCACATCGTGACGACCGTTCATGGTCACTTTCACCAGGCCTGCTCCGGACTCGCCGGTAATCTCCGCCTTGGCAGCCTCTTCCTGGGCCTTTTTCATCTCTTCCTGCATCTGCTGGGCCTTTTTCATCAGATCGCCCATATTTTCCATCATCTTCACCTTCTCCAGATTTGGCTCAAGAGTGCCTGACGCATCGCTACGCCCGCACTCGTTACCCTTTTGCCTGCTGCGGCGGCCGGATACTGTCTTCGACTACCCTCGCCTCAAATCGTTCAACAATAGACTGCACCGCCGGATCATTGCGAATAGCCTCTTCCGCCGCCTTCTGGCGAGCACGGCGCTGGCGCTCTTCCCAGGCTGCCGGAGTTTTGCCACCGGCATCGCCCTGCTCTATACGCAGGGTTATGGTGTCACCAAACCGATTCCTCAATGCCTCGAGGATTTTTTCTTCATGGCGCGCGTTCAGCAGGCGGGCGTGGCCTTCGTCAATGGTCAGTACGATCTCATCGCCATTGCGGCTCATGGCGGCGTTGCTGGCCAGGTTGCCTGGCATGCCGACAATGCCCAGACTGCGAAAATGCTGTTCCCAGGCGAACTCTCCGGTAGCCGGCAGATCCTCGCTAATGTCAGTCTGAGGCTCCTCAACACTAGCGGGCTCCGCTACTGGCTCGGGGACATAATCTTCTTCACCGGGTGACTCAGACGCTGCGGACTCGGCAGCCACATCAAGGCTTGCCAACCAGGCATCATCGGCTTCCACTGGCGGAGGGCCAGCCTCCGGTTCCTCAGCGACGGGTTCGGGGCCGACCTCTTCGGGCATAGCCTGTTCAGGGGCAGCGTGTTCGACGACTGGTTCTGAGCGCTGCGGCTCTGAGTGCTGTGCCTCTGAGTGCTGTGGCTCAGGCGCGGCAGGGCCAGGTTCGGGGTCTTCCCGTTGTTCCTGCCCGGACGACGAACCACCGGATGCAATCGCGGGCGGCTCCCGGCGATCGGCACCGGGCCGGAATGCCAGCATGCGCAGCAGCGTCATCTCGAAGCCCATGCGGGCGTCGGGCGTTACCGCCAGGTCTTTACGGCCCATCAGGGCAGCCTGGTAAAACAGCTGCGCGTCTTCCGCACTCAGCCGGCGCGCCAGGGATTCCACCTGGGCTGCATCCCCAAGGGCGTTGTCGACACTGCCCGGCACCACCTGCTCCATGGTCACGCGGTGGAACAGGGAGAGCAGGTCCGCCAGTATCACGCTGTAATCCGGTGCGAAATCGGAAATGCGGCTGATTTCGGAGAGCAGCGCCGGCCCGTCGTTTTCCACCAGTGCGTTGACCAGCTTCTCGATGTCTCTCTGGTCAATAGTACCAAGCATGTTGCTGACATCACTGCCACTGAGCTTCTGGTTACCGAACGCAATGGCCTGGTCCGTCAGGCTCAGGGCATCGCGCATGCTGCCATCGGCGGCACGGGCCAGCAGCCACAGGGCGGGCTCTTCAAAAGGGATACCCTCCTGCGTCAGCACATGGCGCAAGTGCCCGGCAATATGCTCCGGCGTCATCCGTTTAAGGTTGAACTGCAGACAGCGGGACAGAACGGTGACGGGCAGCTTCTGGGGGTCTGTGGTGGCCAGCAGGAACTTGACGTGCTCCGGGGGCTCTTCCAGGGTTTTCAGAAAGGCGTTAAAGGACTGGTTGGTCAGCATGTGCACCTCGTCAATGAGGTACACCTTGAAACGGCCACGGGACGGCGAATACTGCACGTTATCCGTCAGCTCCCGCATGTCATCCACACCGGTACGGGAGGCAGCGTCGATTTCAATCAGATCGACAAAACGGCCTTCCTGGATTTCCTGGCAACTGGAACAGGTGCCACAGGGGGTGGCGGTAACGCCAGTTTCGCAGTTCAGGCAGCGGGCCAGCAGGCGACCGATGGTGGTCTTGCCCACCCCGCGAGTACCGGTAAACAGATAGGCGTGGTGCAGCCGCTGGTTATCCAGGGCGTGAATCAGTGCCTGGAGCACATGCTCCTGGCCGACCATATCTTCAAATGTACGGGGGCGCCACTTACGGGCAAGTACCTGGTAGCTCATGTTCTGCCAACTGCCGTTAAAAATGGGTTTAACCATAGCACGGTCATGGTGTCAGAAGAAGTCGATAACGGACGATCAAGACGGGATAAAAGGGGGAATCTGGGGGTGACTCCACCAGCGACACTCCGGCACACAAGTCCACCGCTTCGGCTGCTCCCTTCCGGGCCTGACCGGGTTCACGGTTTATCGTTGCGGAGGCACCAATGGAGCCACCATAACGGGCTTAAGGGCTAAATCCCCGAAAGCGGCGCGCATATTAGCAAAAGGGTTCCGGCACTACAATGATAATGACACTACAACGGCAACGGCACTTCGTCACAACGAAACCAGCAGGCAATGCTGTACCGGGTACGATTGGCCGGCAGCACCTCGTGAGGAACTTCCTCGCTCATGAACAGGGCCATATGCCCATCCCAGGGTACCACCGTGCCACAGACTTCATCGTTGTTCTCGCGATTGTAGATCTGCAACGCACCGCCGTCAGCTTGCTCCCAGCCTTCGTTCAGGTACAGCACCAGGCTCACAACCCGCGACGCCCTGCCCTGAAAACTGTCCACATGGCGGCGGTAGAAATCGCCCTCGTGGTAGGTGGCGTAATGGGCCTCGAATCGTTTGAGGCCCAGGAACAGCCGTTGGTTCAGCCCGACCCGAACAGACTCGAAAAAGGCAAACAGATCCGCCTGTACCGGGGTTACGCCCTGGAGCCAGGCAATCTTGTCACGACGCACGGACCGGTCCCGAAGCAGATCGGAGCCACGGCCCACCCCAGCCTTGCGCAAGGCCTCTGTACGGTCCAGTATCTGAACCTCACTGTGTAGACCACCCAATAGATCCGCCCCCAGACGGAACGACACATTCTGGCTCATCCAGCCGTGTTCGGTCAGGCCATCGGCAAGCTCATCAAGCCACAGGTCGCTGACGACCGGGGCTGGCTCACTGTGTGAAAGAATGGGCGTGACAAACTGGTTACTCATTGAACAGACTCCGGCCGGGACCGTCGATTTTAGGCCGGTTTCTCGCCGTAAAGACAGTTTTAATTTACCCTGACCGTAAGGAAATGCCGTAACACTCAAACGCCATCGTGAAGTCACGATGAAAAGCAGTAACGAGGCACCAAGTGACACTAAAACCCGGGCACTGGTCATTCACCCGCTGGGCAACCGTCGGGCAGCTGGAAGCCATTGAAGTGCACCACCCCCAGTTCCGCGCCCGCCTGTTTCTGCAGGGCGCCCAACTCACCCGATTTGCGCCCCGTGATGAAGCGGACTGGCTCTGGCTCAGTGACACGGCCCGCTATGAACCGGGCCGGGCCATTCGTGGCGGAATCCCCGTGTGCTGGCCATGGTTCGGTGTCCCTGACAGGAATCCACCGGAAGTACGGCGGCGGATACTGACTGACGCCTCCCATGGCTTTGCCCGCACCGCCGTGTGGAAACTCGAAGATGTACGCGAAACGGCTCAGGAAGTGGAAATCAGCCTGTCCCTGGATGCCAACACCGATTTTGCCGATGCGTGGCAGGGGCGTGCGCTTTTGTTGATGACATTCAACTTCTCGGCCGATGGATGCCAGATTGTGCTGAGCACCACCAACCCCGGCGCAGAACCTCTCGCCTTCAGCCAGGCGCTTCACACTTACCTGCCGACTGCGGATATCGGGCAGACCTGGATCGAGGGACTGGAGAACTGCGGGTACGTTGATTCCCTGAAGGACTGGAGCTACCACACCCAGCAGGGCCCCGTGCAGTTTGAGGGTGAAACCGACCGCATCTATGAAAGCGGCGCGCCATTGATCGTCTCTACCCCGGCGGGAAGCCGGAAACTGACCGCCATCGGCAGCGACTCCACCGTGGTGTGGAACCCCGGCCCGGAAAAGGCCGCAAGGCTATCGGATTTTCCGGATGATGCCTGGCAGTCCATGCTCTGCGTCGAAAGTGCCAATGCTCTCAGTGATTATCGCGTTCTTAATGAAGGCCAAAGCCATACCCTTGGCGTTATGATTGGTCGGGTTTAAAAAACAGGGAGCCCACATGGGTCTAGCATCGTTTCTGAAATCCAGGCTGATACCGGCGGAGCTGGACAGCCACATCAATCGTATCCGCAAGCCCATTGGCTCGCTCGGATATGATCCCTGGGGCTATAACAACGAGGTGATGAAGGTCGGCTTCTCCCTCACCCGCCAGATCTATGAGAAATATTTCCGGGTGGAAGCCACAGGCGTTGAAAAAATACCGGCCGAAGGCCCCGTTCTGATCGTGCCGAACCACAGCGGCCAGTTGCCGATTGACGGGCTGCTGATTGGTTACGCCCTCGCCTCCCGCGAGAAAAATCCCCGCATTCCCCGGGCAATGATCGAGCGCTTTTTCCCCACCGTGCCGTACCTTGGCAACCTGCTGAACGAGTTTGGTGCGGTACTGGGCGACCCCACCAACTGCGCCAAGATGCTGGCCAATGGCGAGGCGGTGATTGTGTTCCCGGAGGGCGTTCGCGGCTCCGGTAAACTGTATCAGGACCGCTATCAGCTCAAACGGTTCGGTAACGGCTTCATGCATCTGGCAATGAAATACAAGGCTCCCATTGTGCCGGTTGGCGTGGTGGGCTGTGAGGAAACCATCCCAGCCATCGCTGACATCAAGCCCCTGGCACGGCTACTGGGCATCCCCTATGCGCCCCTTGCCATGCCCGTGGTGTTACCTGCCAAGGTGCACCTCAATTTTGGCGACCCGATGATGTTTGACGACCTGGAGATCCCGGAAGAACAGGTTACCGAGCGGGTGGAACAGGTAAAAGCGGCAATCAGCGAGCTGATTGATACCGGGCTGAGCGAAAGGAAAAGGCTGTTCTGATGGACGAACAACGCAGACCACACATTCTTGTTACCGGTGCCGCTGGCGCCCTGGCGCAACAGGTGATCGACCGCCTGCGGGAAACCTGCAACCTGGTCGCGGTGGATTTCCGTGAGCAGGTCTACCTGGGCGACGACATTCCCAGCTACTGCATCGACTTCAACAAGCGCTCGTTCGAGGATCTGTTCCGGCGCTACAAGTTCGACGGCATCATCCACCTTGGCCGCATCATGTCCAGCCAGCTCACCCGTATGCGCCGCTATAATGCCAATGTACTGGGCACCCAGAAGCTGCTGGACCTCAGCCACAAATACAACATCAAGCGCATGGTGGTTTTATCCACGTTTCATGTCTACGGCGCGGTGGCCTACAACCCGGCACTGATAGACGAAGAGGCGCCACTGAAAAGCGCCGGCCTGAGTGCAGACCTGATCGATTCCGTAGAACTGGAAAACCTTGCCAACATCTACCTCTGGCGCTACCCGGACCTGAACATCACCATTCTTCGGCCCTGCAACATCGTCGGCCCCGGTGTACGCAACTCCATCAGCACCCTGCTGGGCATGGAACGGGCGCCCGTACTGGCCGGCTTTTCACCGATGATGCAGTTTATCCATATCGACGATATGGCCGATGCCATTGTGCTGGCCTACAACAAGCCCCAGCGAGGCATATTCAATGTGGCGCCGGAAGACTGGGTGGCCTATCAGCACGCTCTGAAACTTTGCGGCTGCAAGCGAATCCCGATACCGTCCATTCCACCCATATTGCCGAGACTGATACTCCGCACCCTGAACCTGCGAAGTTTTCCTTCGTATCTGATGCACTTTTTCAAGTATCCTGTCGTGATTGACGGCAGAGCGTTCGCCCGGGAGTTCAATTTCACCCCCAAGCGGCCGCTGAAAGAAATATTCCGGTTTTACCGCGAGAATAAAAAACCGGTGTAAGTAATGGCGCATAACGCAGGACGCGAGCCATGTTGGACGATTTCAGCCTGATCAGTCATGCCACGGCAGCCATAGCCTATGGGCTGCTTGCCGCGGTTATTGCCACACGATACCTTCGGCGGGATATCGACCGCTCGTTGCTGCTGGCTTCCCTGGTGACCATGATCTGGGCCGGCTCGCTGATTACCCAGAGCCTCTGGGGTGAACCCGGATTTTTCATCCGCTACATGCTGGAACTGTTGCGGGACGCAGCCTGGATCACGGTGCTTTTCGCCCTGCTACGGGACTCCTTCCGCAGCGCCAACCTGGTGGGCCGTCTGCGCCGTATTCTGGCAACGGCCACAGTAACCCTGGTAGTCCTGCTCCTGGGTTCCGGGCTTATGGAATACACCTTCGGACTCACCATTCTCGACGGTAAAACCAAGGTGGTGGGCCAGATCGCCCTCTCCCTGCTGGGTCTGTCGCTGGTTGAACAGATCTGGCGCAACTCGCTGTCGTTTGGCCGCTCGAGCATGAAGTATGTCTGCATCGCGGTAGCCACCCTGTTCGCCTTCGACTTTTTCATGTATGCCGACGCGCTGCTGTTCGGCCAGGTGGCGGACTCCTTCTGGAATGCCCGGGGGCTGGTCAACGCCGCGCTGGTCCCCCTGTTTGCCGTCAACGTTATCAACACCCGGAAACAGCCGGTGGATTTCCAGCTCTCCCGGTCCGCCGTATTCCACGCCGGCACCCTGCTGCTGGCCGGTGCCTACCTGCTCTTCCTGGCGCTGGGTGGCTACTACGTTAAAACGCTGGGCGGCGACTGGGGCGAGGCCCTCCAGGTGCTGTTCCTCACCATTGCCCTGATGTTTCTCGCCACCTTACTGACCTCGCGGCGCGTCAGATCCCGGCTGATGGTATTCATCAGCCAGAACTTCTTCGACTACAAGTACGATTACCGGGAAGAATGGCTGAAAATGACCCGGGAGATGGCCGACCTCAGCGAAAACCCGCCACTGCCTGAACGGGTGATCCGTATCCTCACCGGCCTGGTGGAAAGCAACGCCGGTGCCCTGTGGATACGGGAAGACCACGGGGACTATCTGCTCAAAACCGCTGTAAACCTGGTAACCCCGAAATACACCTCCATTGACGCCAACTCGGAACTGGTGCGGTTTTTCGGAGAACGTGAGTGGATTATTGACCTGCACGAATACCAGAGGGATCCGGTAGCCTACAACCTGCTGGAAATACCCGATTCAATCTCGAAAATATCCGACGGTTGGCTGATTATTCCCCTGTACCTCAGCAACGACCTGTACGGCATTGCCATGATCGGCAATCCCTACGCCCGGGTGGAGCTGAACTGGGAAAACTTCGACCTGATCAAGGTTGTGGCCCGGCAAACCTGTAACCTGCTGGCCCAGGCAGATGCCCAGAACCGACTCTCACGAGCCATGCAGTTCGAGGCCGTGAGCAAGGCGTCCGCCTTTATGGTGCATGACCTGAAAACGCTGATTGCACAATTGTCTTTACTGGTGAAGAATGCCCCCAGGCACCGGGAAAATCCGGCCTTTATTGACGACATGATCAACACCACCGACCACGCCGTTCGCAAAATGTCCAACCTTGTGGACCATATCCGTAAGCCGGCCGACGACACGATGGTGACCGAAGAAGTAGAGCTTCGCGAGGTGGTTACCCACCTTGCGGAGCACTATTCCCGTCGCCAGCCAGCACCTCGGGTTGCCGGCGACCCCGGGAAAATCCATATCAATGCCGACCGGGACCAACTCTGTAGCATCCTCGGACACCTGATACAGAATGCCCAGGACGCCACACCACCAGACGGTGAGATAACCCTGACCCTGAAAACTGCCAGCGGCAGTGTGGTACTGTTTATTCAGGATACCGGGGCCGGCATGACCGAAGATTTCATCCAGGCCCAGCTATTCAAGCCCTTTGAGAGCACCAAGGGGCTGACCGGCATGGGCATTGGTGCCTATCAGGCCCGGGAATATGTGCGTAACGTAGGGGGCAATATCGACGTCACCAGCGAACCCGGGTTGGGCTCGTGTTTTTCAATCCGATTCCCTCTCGCCAGGCCTGTTGAGGAACAGGCGCCTGACGAAATCGCGCCAGAACAAACGTTTACCGGCGAGACAGCGCCAAAGCAAAATGCCAAATAAATGGCGCAATTGAAATCAACCGAACACTATCATTGCAAAGCGTCAATATTCGGTTAAAAATCAGGGTGAGAGGATTCACCGCAAGACCATCACAATACAAAAAAGGATTTGTAGCCGTTGTGAGTAGACGACTTTTAATCGTAGAGGACGATCCGGGTCTGCAAAGCCAGATGCGCTGGTGTTTCAGCGCGGACCTGGAAGTGACCGTTGCCGCTGACCGGGAGTCTGCACTAGCGGCCCTGCGACGAACTGAGCCAGACGTAATCACCCTGGATCTGGGCCTGCCCCCCGATCCTGGCGGAGCGTCCGAAGGCTTCCTGTTGCTGGAAGAAGTCCTGCGACTGGCCCCCATGACCAAGATCATCGTGGTGACCGGTCGTGAGGACAAGGAAAACGCCGTCAAGGCCATCGGCATGGGCGCCAGCGATTTCTACCAGAAACCCCTGGATGCCGACATTCTTACCTTTGTGGTCAACCGCGCATTCCGGTTAGCAGAACTGGAGCGTGACAACCGCGAGCTTTCACGCCAGCGTAACGGCACCAGTATCAAGGGCATTGTCGCTGCCAGCCCACAAATGCTCTCCATCTGCCGTACCCTGGAAAAAGTTGCCCCCACCGACGTGACCACCCTGATTACCGGCGAAACCGGTACCGGCAAGGAACTGCTCGCACGCGCCCTCCATGACCTGAGCCATCGGGCAGACAATCCCTTTGCGGCAATCAACTGCGCCGCCATTCCAGAGAACCTTCTGGAAAGCGAACTGTTCGGCTTTGAGAAAGGCTCCTTCACCGGCGCAACCCAGAGCAAAAAAGGCAAGATCGAGAACGCCAACGGCGGCACCCTGTTTCTGGATGAAATCGGCGACATGCCCATGGCCCTCCAGGCCAAGCTGCTGCGCTTCCTGCAGGAACGGGTAGTAGACCGGGTGGGCTCGGTGAAGCCGGTTCCGGTAGACGTGCGCGTGGTATGCGCCACCCACCGCGACGTTCATGAACTCATTACCCAGGGCACTTTCCGCGAAGATCTTTACTACCGTATCAGCGAGATTACGCTGGACGTTCCGGCGCTCCGGGAGCGGGAAGGAGACGCCCTGGTCATCGCGCAATCGTTGTTGAAATCGCTGGGCAAACAGATGGACCGCCCCAACCTCGCCTTTACCGAAGATGCCATCAAGGGCATCAAGAGCTACGCCTGGCCTGGCAACGTGAGGGAAATGATCAACAAGGTAAAACGAGCCACCATCATGGCGGATGGCAAACGGGTCACCGCCGCCGATTTGCAGCTCAACTGCGACGAGGAAGGCCCCGAGAGCCAGCTCAACCTGCGGCAGGTGCGTGAAAACGCTGAGCGTGCGGCAATTTTACAGGCGCTGCAGTCCTGCAGCTTCAATATGGCACAGGCCTCGCGCCTGCTGGGCGTAACCCGGCCAACACTCTACAACCTGACGGACAAGTACCATATAGAGACATCCGCTGAATCGCCAAGCGCCTGAAATGCAGGCAGGGAATCCATAACAATACCCAGAAAGGAAAGGAACAGGGCCATGAAACCAGTTTTAGCAGTACGTGCCACCCTTCTTTCAGTTGCCATCTCGCTGACTCTCGCCGGTTGCGGCGGAGAGAACGGCAATGAAATGAGCCAGGAAGAAATCCAGTATATCAGCCACCTTGACCAGTCACGCTTTTTCCAGCGCCAGGGTGAGCTCAAGGCCAGTACGCTGGAGGCGCGTAGTGCGATCGAGTTGCAGCCTGAGAAACTTGAACCCTATTTTCTGATCATCGACAACCTGCTGAAGGCCGGCGATGCGGTCAATGCGGAAAGGCAGCTTGACTGGGTCATGGAGCAAATCCCTGAAGAGGAACTCAGTGCCGAGGTCAAAAACCGCGCCAGCCTCATCCTGGCCGAAGCAAGCCTCATGCAAGGCGAGTATGGGCAGGCATTGGCTGAACTGGAAGGTATTACCTCTCCCGACCGGCCAGTAGAAACCAGGGCTGCGTTACTCGAGGGCGAAATCTATCTGGCATCAGATCGCCTCGAAGAGGCCAATGCCGCGTTTGAAAAAGCCAGAGAGATCGACCCAGGTGCGGTTGAATCGGTAATTGGCCTGTCAAAGACTGCGTTCGCCAAGGGTGAAAAGGAAAAAGCGCTTGAGCTGGTGGCGGAAGCAGAAGAGATCAACGGTGAGCATACCGAACTTTGGCTATGGAAAGCTCAGATGGCTCACGCTGAAAAAGAGTGGTCGAAGGCGGAAGACAGCTACATCAGGGCGCTCGAGGACATTGGCCAGTACGATGTCATGACCCAGCGCAAATACACCACGATCTCTGCTCTTATCCGGGTATTGAGAGCCCAGGGAAAGCAATCCGAAGCCTTTGTCTATGAAGAGATACTGGCCAAGTCTGCTCCCGGCACCATCAAAAGTAACCTGGTGGCCGCCCAGGAAGCCATGGAAGAAGGCGACCTCAACACAGCAGCGCGTTACCTGGAGGAAGTTCTCGCGCAGGCCCCCAGTCATGAGCAAAGTGCCTTGATGCTGGGCCTTGTGCGTTTCAGGCAGGGCCGTGTTGAGGAGGCCGAAAAGCTGCTGGCCCCGGTTGCAGAAATGGGCGACTCGGAGGTTGCGGGCAAATTATTGGCGGCCACACGCCTTCAAATGCGCAACCCCCAGGGCGCACAGGACATACTCGATACCCTGGAAGACAAAGACTCAGACCCGGAAACGCTCGCTTTAGTGGCAATAGCGTCACTTGCCAGTGGCGATGCCGAGACCGGCGAAGCGCTCATGGAAAAAGCCCTGGAACTCAACCCCGATAATCACCAGTTGCGGTTACGATACGCCGCCTATCTGAATCGGAAGGGAGAACATTCACGAGCAATCGACCTGATAACTCAGGTACGTAACAAGGCGCCTGACCTCGATCAGGCCAGAACGCTTCTGATTCAGACCCAGGCAAGCTCCGGGGACATGTCAGCAGCCGTGAATACAGCATCACAGTGGATCAAGGATGAGCCGGACAACGTCGACGCCCTGGTGATTCGTGGAAACCTGTCTGCAAGCGAAAACAACATGGAGGAAGCGCGCAAATACTTCACGCAAGCGCTCAACAAACACCCTGAGGCGCTGGGCCCGATCATCGCCCTGGGCAGATTAGCGCTCAGTCAGGAAAATCTCGACGAGGCGCAGAAGCAATTCCGCAGAGCAGTCGAACTGGCGCCAGACAGCCGACAGGCTCTTCAAGGGCTCACCGCGGTTCTGGATCAGGAAGAAACTGAACGCTTCATGCGGGAAGTGCTTGAAAACAACCCCGATGCAACTGGCCCACGCCTCATCCTTCTGGAACTGGCATTACGCGAGGGTAAAACCCAGGAAGCGGACGATCTCACCGCCTCGTTACTTGAGCGTGACGAGGAAAATACGCCATCGCGGGCCGCACCTCTTGTCGCGAACATCTACAACACAATGGCGGCGAGAATCAGAGAAACGGGAGAGGCTGACCGGGCCACAGTGATTCTGAACCGAGCCAGAGCGCTTTTTCCTGAGAACGAAGAGATTTCCCTGCAGGCAGCTCAACAGGCATTCATTGCGGAGGACACTGATGAAGCCCGAAGCATTCTCCAGGAAGCGAAACAACAGCATCCGGATTCTCCAAGGCCTTACCTGATAGAGGCACGCTATTTTGAAAGCCTGGGCGAATACCAACAGGCGGCCGAGTTCTATCAACTGGCAATGGACAAACAGTCCAGTGCCGGCATTATCAATGCCTACGCTGCAGTCCTGCAGGCCATTGGCAAGGAAGACGACGCTCTCTCACTTCTCGAATCAGGCGTTGATAGCTACCCTGGTAACGTGCAGCTACGCCTGAGGCTCGCCCTGCTCCAGCAGTCCGAGGGCGAAAAGGATAAAGCCAAAGCCAATTACGAGAAAATACTCGACTCAATGCCCGAGAATACCGTTGTACTGAACAACCTCGCCTGGCTGTATCACGAAACGGGGGATGAGCGGGCGGTATCCATGGCCAAAAAAGCCTACGACCTTGCTCCAGAGAGTGCGGCCATCGTGGATACTTATGGATGGATCATGCTGAAAGCCGGCAAATCTGAAGAAAGCCTGCCCATCCTTAAAAAGGCCCACGAGCTTCAGCCCGACTCAGAAGAAATCGCTCTTCACCTCGCAGAGGCCTACCGCGCTGTGGGCAGGAATGCGGATGCGCAACGTATTCTGGAAAAATTTGGTGACCAGGGCTGATGGATCGAGCTTTAACAATGCGTTATCTCTGGTTGGCATCAATTCCGCTGCTGACGGTTGGACTATGGGCTGAATGGCAGTCATTTGTTCACCTGTGGTATGACTCAATCGTCTACAACCACGGGTTTTTGGTGCTGGGTGGCGTTTTCTTTCTTCTGTACCAGAGAAGAAAGACCCTCGCCGACCTGAAGGTCACCGGCTCCCCCCTGGGGTTGTTTTTACTGGCTGGCGCCACTGCCACGCTGATCCTCTCCCAGGCGGCAGACATCAGAGTGTTCCGTTTGATGCTGGCGCCAATGATCATCCTGTTCTGGGGTTGGTCTATATGGGGAAAGGGATTCGTAACCACCGCAGGCGGGCCAATTCTGCTGCTGATTTTCGCGGTACCTATATGGGACGACTTCTCGCCCCTCCTCCAACACATCACCGTTTTCTTTAACACAATCCTGCTTCAGGCATTTGATATTCCAGCCACCATCCACGAGTTTTACATCATTCTGGATGTCGGGACCTTCCTGGTTGAAAACGGTTGCAGTGGTGTGCGGTACCTGATGGTTGCGCTTTTTCTCGCTGCTTTCTATGGCCAGCTCTATTACCGTTCGAATACCCGCATTGCCCTGTTGATTGTCATTGCCGGCTTATTGTCCATGGTGGCGAACTGGATACGAGTCTTTGGAATCATAGCGGCAGGGCACTACACCGACATGGAAACCTCACTGATTGAGGACCATGAGCTCTTCGGATGGGTTATCTTCGTCATTGTGACGCTGGTGCCGCTATTCTTTATTTCAGGCAAACTGGAACAGCCCGCTTCTGACAGCGAGAACACATCCAGCAACCACAAACCCGAAACCGGGCAGGCGCACGCAAAGTACCCGTCCATCAAATGGCCCCTGGCAGCGTCACTCCTCCTCCTGTTGCCACCGCTTCTGCCGGCCGCCCTTGATGCCAGAACAGAGCGCATGGCCAGCTCATGGGCGCCGGGACTGCCTACGCCAGACTCTGACTGGAGCGGCCCCCTGAGACACGCAAATATATGGCAACCCGATTTTGCAAAACCGGACATCGATCTCAGCGGAACGTATGTTTCCGATGACCTGAAGCAGGTACAACTGCAAATCACAGGGTATCGCCGTCAGGCGCAGAACAAGGAACTGATCGGCTACCGAAACCAGCTGTTCGACCAAAAGGAATGGAAGCTTGTCTCCAAAACGTCCCGAACACTGAATAGTAGCGGTTCTGGAAGCCCTGACACCCTCACCGAGACGGTCATACAGAAGAACACCGATAGCTCCTACGTTATCCTATGGTCCTGGTATCAGATAGGCGAGGAGTTGACCAACTCCAGGATTGAAGTGAAGATCAAAGGCGCTCTCAACAAACTGCAGGGCGACGCCCGCGGCGCCCTGTGGGCACTTGCCGGACGGTGTGAAGGCGTAAGTGAAGGCGAGAAAAAACCTGACTGTTCGAGCCAGAGAGCCACGTTCGAACGATTTCTTGAGGACGTCCAACGCTGATATTCACCCGGCACAACAAAAAACCCGGCGTTCATATGAGCGCCGGGTTTTTATTTTAAAGGCCACTACAATCTCTGTAGGTGGTCTCTATCGGAATCAGGACTTGCGGCGACGCGAAAGTCCCAGTCCGGCAAGGCCCAGACCGAGCAGGGCAAGAGTGCCGGGCTCAGGAACCTTGGTGAATACACCTCTGAGTTGAGCCACGTTGTCGGCTCCCTCAGATGTAATCAACTCTTCCATGGTGGGGCCGCCCTCCTGGCTGAACCCTCTGAGGTCGAGCGTATACAGCGCTCCATCAACCTCGAAAGTCTCTGATGACACCAGGCTTTCGAAGGATACGATATCGTCACAGCACCCGTTACCAGAGTTCGGGGTTTCCTCATGCAGGAAGGTAAACGAAAGAGGCGTAGCATACGGGTTGCCATCTACTGAGATGGCCATTGAAATACTCAGCAAAACACTGTCGACGCCCGTGCCAGCGTTGATCTGATAGTTAAAATGGGTGAAATCGCCCAAATCGAACTCTTCGTTTATGTCCACATCAAAGGCAGCAGGTGCGGAACCATCAAAACGGTAGCCACTTTGTGTTGGTTGACCGCCGCCCCAACGTACTTCCTGGCCGCCGTCAATGTAATTTACGTTGGTGCCACCAACAGCGTCTGACCAAACACCAGACACGCTATCGACGGATATCACCGGCATTGCAAAGGCAGGTGCAACTAATGAAGCAGCGAACACTCCTCCCAACATCGACATCTTATTCATGGTAGATCCTTCTTCATTATGGTTACTGCGAAAAACACTTCCGACTATAAGCCATATCCATGCCAGTGCTTTTTAATCGTTATTTTTCATAGTGTTATAAACACCAAAGTTCCCTAACGCCCATTGGGCGTAAAGTTTTTCGACACCACCTGTAAACCCAGTGCAACGTTTTGCTGATTTTAAGTTTCGGTATAGACTCGACTCCGGATAATTCGCGAAACAGCCAAGTATGTGATAAACGAAAAGGACTTTGGGAAATGCGCATTACTTTTGTGTCACTGATACCTGACGCCGGGCACGTCATCCCCCTATTGCGCATTGCTTCGGCTCTGACAACCGATGATATTGAGTGCCGTTTCATTGTGCCGGAAGAAGGCAAAAGCCTGCCTGCCACCCAAGGCTTCGAGTATGAATTGCTCCCCCCTGTTCTGCCGGCCAACGCCTCCTCTCTTCTGAAAAGGATTTCCCATACAAGCCCGCTCTACAGAAAACTCTATTTCAATAGGTATTTTGAGTCACACTATTTCCAGCCGATTCAATATAAAGGCTTATCCTTTTTGCCCTTGCTCAAAGATAAATTTCAACAACACAAACCAGATCTGATCATCGCTGACGAACACTTGTTAGGCGCAGCAATACATGACCTGGGTGTTCAATTAGGTATCCCAGTTCTTATGCACCGGGCATCCGGGTCAAATCAGCAGTGTCAGAATCCACAGCCCTACGCTAAGCGGCCGTCACTTCTGGCCAGCAAATCAATACCAGTATTGTCTAAAATTATTGGGAAGCTCTCACACGCAGCCAATTCTAAGCTGAACAAAGAAGCCCACCGTTCGACGCAGGAAATGAAAATCGATATAAATCGGAAGTGGGACGAAATCATCAAAAGAGGAAAGCTTTCAGGCAAGCCCAAACAGATCTTTACAACCGGCATGGCAACGGTTGAGAGTCGTCATCTCCAACCAAAAATTACTGTGTGTGGCGGTATTCAAGCATTTGGCCCTCTTCCTCCCCTGGTGGCTGGCAACATATCGAACGAAGATCAGGCCTGGCTGGAAATGCAGCCAAAAAAACCCGTCATTCTGGTGAGCCTTGGATCCATGGTCACCATAACCAACAAGCTTTCACACTGCCTGATCAGGGGAGCAAAAGAAAACCACTGCAGAATTCTCTGGGTTTCTCGGACCGATCCCGTGCCGACAAGTTTCAAGAGCGATCCAGACATACGATGGATATCCTGGGGCCCCCAACCAACATTACTGGCAGACCAGCGCATACGTGGATTTGTTTCACATGCAGGGTCTGGAGCAGTGCAGGAGGCATTCTGGTTCGCAAAACCGCTGCTGTGTATCCCCCAGATATGGGACCAGCCCTACAATGCCTGGGTTGTCGAAACCTTGGGCGCAGGGAGGGTTATTAATAAAAATCACTTTTCTGTTGAGCAAGTATCCAGATTTCTCAGTGACATCCTGCACGACAATGCAATAAAGGAAACTATGGATCGCTACTCCCGGGAAATCCGGGAGCTGGATAGTGGCACTGAGGTCTCTGAGTATATTTTGGCCGCATGCAACTCCGAGACTATATCCGTGAATAGGCCCTATTGATGTCATTCACGACTTCTAAAAGTGCCTGTTTTTTTGAATCGATGATATCCAGCTGACTAAGGAGCGGTTCCTGCGTTGCAATCACCTGTCTGATATTATGTTTGAGAACCTTCCCCTTACCGCTTTTATATAACCGATGCACAAACGAAGCTGGTTGGCTCCCTTCCCTTGCATCCCAGCATTTTGGCGACAGGGAGTGAACCGGTTTTCCTTTTAGTCCCACAGAGTCCATCCAGTCACGCCATTTAAACTCATGGAATTCATGCAGACTTACGGGAATCCAGGGAACCCGCATCGTATCTGCAAGAATTGCCCCGTGCATCGCCTCCGTGACAACGAAAGGGGCACTTGCCACAGTACGGATAAACTCATCAGCATTACAACTCGGGGTCAAGTAATCCATATCGAGTTTATCGGCTATTGCTGCCAGCAGTCGTCCTGTTGAAAGATGGGAATTGACGTGAGGGATAAACACCGCTCTTGTGCACTTTTTCGCGGGCTTGCTATACATCTCTGAAAGCAAGACTGCCCCATCGGCTATCGCTTTATCCAACCCAATACCAAGCGCCCTCGCCGACCCCGGGCCCCTGACACAAGCAATATCCCAAGTGTCATCAAGTGTTGTTTCAAGTTTCCCGTACCCTACGCCGGAGCTAAAAATCACCTTTCTGGCATAGTGATTATTACTTTTTATGTTGTTGTCGTTCAGTATCGTTCCTATACCGAACAGTGCTATCTCCTCGGATGACAAAATATTCCTATTAAAAAACCTGCCCATCAGAACAGGGTTTATGTCATCGCCAAAATTCCCAACACCAGTTCTCTCCATGAATTTGTCAAAGTAAACCAAGGCCACTTACGTCGCTCCTTAACGCTTTTTACAGGGAATCTGCGGCCTTGTCTGAACACGGGACAGGCCAACACTATTCAATTAAAGAAACTTGAGGCTCAGTATAATCACTCGCAAGCCCCTCTGTGTCCACAGCGCGTATCTGAAACTGCCATTCACCTACCGGCAGATCTCTAACGACATAGGATCGCGTCTTATCAGACTCTATTCTGATCGGCTCTACAACTTTCGTGGCCGGCTCCAGCCTTATGGCATCTGCAATGACGTAGCCATCCGCGTCATTCGCCAATACAACGGTTAGCTGGCTAGAGCCTGGGATGAATGAACCCAGCTCCTGCCATGTGCCGCCACCTGAGGTCTGGTCTACAGTGAACTGTCTTTCATCAAGGTTACCATTCACCGTTTCATACTGGACGTGATACGTGGCGTTCGTTGCACGGTTGCTATACGACGTCCAGTTGGCTGACAACCGGTACTCAGTCCCTGGCGAAATATCATTAACCGACCAGCTCGCATAGCTATCTCCTGTTCCTGAAGGCATCGCCACATAATTTTCGCCTACATACCCGTCTGTTACGGTCGAAGTGCTCGCGTCCGGTCCGTAAATAACGAAGCCGGATGACCCGTTATCTGAAATTATTCCAGTGTTACCTTCGCCTTCTGTTATCGAATATTTCAACTCGTAATAATCAATTTCTTCAGGGGAAAGATCGCTGCCGTCGGTTCGTGTTACCGGCGCTTCCCAGGTGAGCAATACCGTATCCGCCGCCAGTACGCTGGAGGCATCAGTAGGGTCCGTACCTGCCAGATACTCCTGGTAGTTTGTATACCCATCGCCGTCTGCGTCCAGGTCGCCGTCTGCCACTGTCGGATCTAAACCCGCATCGTTCTCGAAGCCGTCGGGCATGCCATCACCATCGGTGTCGACGTTAAACGGATCAGTCATCCCCAAAGATTCCTGCAGATTCGTCAAGCCGTCGCCATCAGGGTCCTGATCAGCATCCAATGGATTGGTAGGGTCCAGCCCTTGCTCCTGTTCCCACGCATCCAGCATGCCGTCATTGTCCGCATCCACGGAGGGGACTGCCGCAGCCTCTTTGAAAAGAACGGCATCGGCAATAACATAGCCATCAGCATCATTGGAAACAGTAACGCGGCCGGTGAGCGATGACATCCGGAAGGTGCCCAGTTTGAACCACTCTCCTCCAAACTCCCTCTGGTCGACCTCAATCGTCGTAGTGGTCAGAAAATCCTGATCGTTCAAATGATGGACAGTGTATTTTATATTAGACCCGCGGTTTCCATGGGACGTCCATCTGGCATACACATCGAGTATTTTTATGATATTCAGATTCCAGGTAGCGGTCTTCTCGCCCGTACCTGCTTCCCCTGCCAGGTAATTTTCACCAATGTATCCGCTTGATACTGATGATTCTTTCCATTCTCCATCTGTGTAGAAGCCAGGGTTAACATTATCAATAATGTACTCAGTCTCAGGGCCGGCTGCGGGTGCCGGTAGCTCGTCAAAATCAACTTTTGGTTTAAGGCTGCTACAGCCGGTCACTACGCTCCCCGAGGCAACTGCCAAAACCAGTAACTTCATCCTTTTCATCATCATTCCTCCCTCGTTGTTCACAACAACTATTGGAAGGATGGCACAGATTCAGGTGGACACAGGATCGGCGATAGTTCTTTTCGCGATATAACGGTGCCCTTTATCGCGGATAGCGCAATTGTCGATTAATGAGTAAAAAAACCAGCCCAAGTGCAGAAAGCAGCAACGTGCCTGGTTCCGGGACCCTCATGATGCGAGTTATCGAGCCGTAAAGATCTTCTTCGGTACTAGTCGTGCTGCCGTCTCCCTGATTGAAGAACCAGAAATGAAAGCCCCCCGAGCGAAACTGATTCAGATTGAGTTCCCCTGTGTCCCGGACCAATCGGTCGTCCTCCGGAATTATGACGGTTCCGGTTTGCTCCATACCTAACAATGTAAGGTATATATCATTGGGATAAACCGTCGATCCGTTTCCGTCAGGGGCATTCAACGGTGAGTGACTGCCGGTGGTGTAAAAACGCTCCGGCGACCAATCGCCCCAGTGGTAATAGCCATTGGTCTGTTGTTCGAATATATCCCATCCGCCAATAACACCCTGAAAAGAGATCTTGTGCTCCCCGGAATCTTTCCCCCCTATATTAAGCCGGATAAGAAACTCATCCCCAACATTAACATCCGCCAGGGAGTTGGCCGCTACAGCATTACCTGTAACCGTTCCATACAGATCATAGGAATAATAAGGCCTTGCGTTTACGCCACACGCGAACGCAAGCAAAAGACCAAACAACATTACATGTTTCATACTGCACATCCCTATCCTTAGGTAATAGAAGAATCAAACCGATCGGTGAAAACCTCTTCCTGAAGTCAGTACAGCACTATGAAAAGACCAAAACAGCGGGAAGGATTGACTGGCTAGCTTCACAGCAGCCAGAAAACGTCATTTTTTATGTTGGATGGTAATCCTGTCAAGCGTTGCGGCAATTATGCGCAAGTCCCTGTCGGTAACATCCTCATGGCTTGGCAATGTGATCAGTCGATCAGCAAAGGATTCTGAGTTGGGAAATTCACCTGCTGAGCCCCTCAGAAGGCCGGATATACCCTCTATGTCAGGCAATATACGCCCGTAAAAAGCGTTGGCTCCAATACCCCTGCCAGTCAGTGCTTCAGTTGCCTTATCCCTGGTTGCCCGGTCCGGTGCCAGTAAGGCATACCGTAACGTCACCTGCCCAGCCCCTTTCTTTCCGGAAACCGTATTTTCCATAAACGGTTTCCAGCCACGCCGCTTGAGAAATTCAAGCTCCCTGACGTAGCTCGGTGCAATCGCCGGCCTCGCTCCTGCATCAAGGATACCTGCCTCCACAAGTCCGTCAGGTAGCTGTCTACGGCACAGGCTGGCAAGGGGTTTGTACACCGTAGTGCCGAGCCCAAGAAACGGAACCCGCCTCAGCAGGCCATAGCCGAATCTGCCAAGAAGAAAATTGAAAATGTTTCGCCTGGCTTTCCACTTCAAGTCAATATTCAAAGACTCTTCCGGCAATCTGGTAAGCGCGTCAGCTGCGATCGCACTGTGGTCACCGCGAACCAACAAGGCTCCGCCGCCCATCAGGTTAATTGGCTTACCCCGACCGAAACTCAGCACCGCGCAATCCGCGACTGGATCGCGGGCACAATCGGGTGGAAAACATTGTGCGGAGTCCTCAATAAGCCAGACATCACGCTCCCGGCATATGCCTGCCAGTGACGCCAATTGCTCAGGCACACCCAGAAAGCCAGCGGCGATGACCGCAACCGTGTTGTCCGAAAGCGCCCGGGACAATTTGTCAGTATCCATGAAAGGGCTGTCAGGTAGCAGATCGACCAGCACCGGCCTTGTACCCTGTGCCGCTACAGCAGCGACAAGATCCGGACACCCAAAGGCAGGCAGAATAACCTCCGGCGTTGAATTCTTCAGGCTGGACCGGCTGATCGCCAACAACACTGCGGCAGACAAGGCCTGGGTACCAGAGCCCATATACCATGTGTGGTAATTGTCCTCCCAGGGCAAGCGAAGTCCAGTACCTGTATCCGGGACCGGAACACGGCTTCCAACAGGTCTCAACATACCCTTCATCGCTTGGACGGCGTCCAGACCGTCATTCGCCGGCCCTTTAGAAAATCGATGGTCGCACGGGCAATAGCCAGATTCACCTGCACAAAGAAATAGGGAATCTTGAAGACAGTACGCTCCCGAAGCTCGGGCTTGACATGTCCTGCAATGACCACACCATAGAACAGGAGCTGAGCCAGCAGAGCGAGCAAATATATCCCCCCCTTGCCCGCTAACAACACCGAGGTGATGAACAACAGAACCTGAAACCAGGGCACAGCCCAGCGCATCAGTTTGTGCCCGAATACCTGGAATGCAAACATGCCAAACCGAAACGGATTGAGTACTTCCGGGTGCCTGCTCAACGCTGTCAGCCCCCTTATGATGGTTCTTACCTTGCGCTGGTACTCTTTTGAAGCGTCCGCTACATCCTGATAGAAACCCAGTACATCGGGCGCTGTAACAGCGACCAGGCCCTGACTGGCGCTATTAAGGGCGGTGTTGAAGTCGCTCGGGGAATAGATATCCCACTCACCACACACCGAACGCCTGGCCGCAAAAAATGATCCGCTGAGCCCCACGAGTCCTGCCCTGTCAGACTCCAACCCCCGCAGCCACATTTCATAGCGAACATAGGCACCCTCTCCCACTATACCGCCGTCGTGGCTTGTGAAGCGGTCTTCGCTGGAAACCGCTCCCACAGAAGGATCGTCAAAATAACGAACCATCCGCCCTATCGCGTCTTCAGGAATCGATGTTGCGACATCCGAAAATATCAGAATATCGCCGGTGGCTCTTTTAATGGCCTGCAACTGTGCGTGTTCCTTGCCTTTTCTGTCCTCGGCACGGGCGAGCTTAACCCCACGGTCCTCGTACTCCAGTACAATCCGGTCTGTATCATCACTTGAGGCATCAGAGGCAACGATGATTTCCAGGTCCGGATAGTCCAGTGCCAGGCAGTTCTCGATTTTTTCCCGAATACGATGAGCTTCATTGTGCGCTGTAACAATGAGGGAGACCGCTTGCGGATTGCTCGTCGGGGCATGTGACTTTTCGGCTCCCGCGCGGCGCGGCATAAAACGCAGAATCAACGGATAAATAAAGTAGCTGAAAAGCGCTCCAACAGCTGCAAACCAGAACAGAAAAACCAGCATCGCTCTCAATCCCTGTGAACCTTTGTGGATGACATCTCTGCCGGTACTGGCAGAATCGTTGCGGTGTAAGACTATACATACAGAAACCAGTCAGCACCATTTGCGAAGTCAATAGAGGCCCCGAGAAGGGTTTCTCTATCGCTAAGCACTATTCAAAACTCTTGAAAAATCTGGGATGCCAGCTAATAGAATGGATACATCACGCCGCAGGAACGATATTCAGGGTCTGAGAGCTGTTGGTACCCTGCTCGTAACAATATATCGCATCTGGACTGGAAGGGTTTCGGGTGGGGTGGATCTATTTTTTACTTCACTACTGTTAACAGCTTTCGATTCCGAGCAAAGATAACAGCTCCCAAACCCACTGCAAGTAAGGCTAATGGGGCCGGTTCTGGCACACCAACAGCGAAAGACAGACGATCATATTCCATTGCATTTATAGTCGCACCGCCACCAACTACAAGCGACTTCATACCGGGTATAGCTAAATTCAAACTGAAAACTTGCCCCAAAGTGTCACCCATCGTGCTGCTCACTCCCCATTCAATGCGATCGCCATTGACATCAAACGCATACCAAATATTGGGCAGACCATAACCACCCATGAAAGGATACCCCCAGTTCTGATATAGCAGCGAAACCCACCTCACTGGCTGATGGAAGGTCATTCCAAACCCTATCGCACATTCAAAATCAGTTTCGCATTCATCCAAAATGCCAATGCCAGCCCCAAAATTACCGAAGACAAGTTCGCCCGTAGGCGCTCTATATTCCGGCCGAGAGCGGGTCGCGTAGATAGGCCCTGGTTCACGGTAGTTGGCGACCAAACTTTGTAAAGACACATATGAAGACACGCTTGAGAGATCTGTTCCCTCAGCAAAGTCATCAGGCTCAATAGTGATTATGGATGCCTCGGTAATTGATGGAGTCAACAGCGACATTGCCGCTAATAGAATACTTGCAGCTACCCCAGTCCCAAAGCCCAACCTAAGCTTTTCATGCGTAACACTCATTAATCCGTTTCCTTATTAGCCCTGAACACTCTCAGTTCGCTCTATTTTAGAGACGATGAGTTAACGAGCATGTACACATCCACAGGCCCGTAAAAAGTGAAACACCATCTCGATATTATTTAAGCAAATACTAAGCCAGCCTCTTAAAATCAGAAACTTGGATAATTTTCAGCAAAAGGTCTGTAAAAAGAGTCGACGGATTCTAACCAGTCCGAGGCTGAACTCTAATCCCCCATCTGTAACGGGCTCAAAAGTAAACTCAGGCCATCTGCAGGACTGCAATACTGTAAGCCGAATAGGAATAACGAAAGACTGGAGAGACTCGTGGTGAGCAGATAACAAAAACCCCAGCGCAAGATGGAACCGCGCCCAGTCCTTTTGGATGACATCTCTGCACACTACTGGCAGAATCACTGTGCCAGCAAACTGTACATGGACGATTGCGCCAAAACCACAGGCTTGGCCGACGGAGGCAAAAGGCGTGGCTACCATACGATCCTTATTAAAATTCTGGGCGCTCAGCGCTTTTGCCGTTTTCGGGTGGCTACGCCTGAAACTTGCCCGCAGCCCGACCCTGATCATTCTGACCTATCACCGGGTGCTGCCGGATAACTCCGGCGAACGGGAGCAGGAACAACCCGGTATGATTATTTCACCCGGAAACCTCCAGCGGCACATAAAGTTCGCCCGATCACTGGGCGCCGTCCCTGTCCATCTTGATGAATGGCTGCGCAAGAAAGACACTGGTGAGACCCTGCCAGCACTTTCAGTAGCCTTTACCTTTGATGACGGCTGGAGGGACAACTACCTGTATGGTTATCCTGTGCTCCGCCAGGAGCAAGTGCCTGCGACCATCTTCCTTGTTACCGGCATGGTCGACACCGGCGATACCTTCTGGCCTGAAACGGTCATTAGGCTGCTCCGTACTCCCGGTATCAATCTAAACGATCAATCACTCGAGTGGCTTCAGCCTTACCTCGGTGATCTTGGCAACTACTCCACGCCACTCTCACTCCTGGAAGCCGATGAAATAGTTAATCGCCTCAAAGATCTGGATGACGCCACGATTATCCAGCACCTGAAGGAGGCCACGTCCCGGCTCACCGCTGAAATCAACGGTGGTGATCAGGCACCAGTGATACTGCAGTCTCAGGATCTGAAGGAAATGTCCGGGGAGAATCTGGTCAAATATGGTGCCCACACCAGAAACCACTTCCGGCTCAACCGCCTTAACAGTAGAGAGGCGCTTGAGGAGCAAATAACAGGGTGCCTGTCAGACCTTGAGGCGATGAACCTCAACAGCGTGCCGATTTTCTGCTACCCCAACGGAGACATAACCGACGGCGGTGAACAGCTTGTTGCAAACCACTACCAGGCGGCCTGCACAACCAAAACCGGTTGGAACAGGGCCAGCCGAAGCAACTTTGACCTCCATCGCTTCAACCTTCATGACGGGAACAGTTCAACCCCCCGTACCTTACTGGCCACCATCGGGCGCAGCCTGGCATGACTGAAGAACCGAGCACTCCCCCGATTACCATAACGCATATTATATCCGGAGACCTCTGGGCCGGAGCCGAAGTGCAGGTCTATAACCTGTGCCAGGCGCTCAGTACTCGCATGGAAGTTGCCGTGACCGCTGTAATTTTCAATCCCGGCATTCTGCACGACAAACTGGTAAAGCTCGGGATTCCAGTAACCCTTGCTGACGAAGCCAGCACAGGCACCTTGTCAATCGCAAAAGCCATCGCCACTCACTGCAAGATGCAGGGTACAGACATCGTTCATACCCACGGTTTCAAGGAAAATGTATTGGGTGTGCTCGGCAAGGAACTGGCCAGAGTGCGTTACTCAGTCAGAACGGTCCACGGCAACCCGGAGCATGGCTTCTCATTCAAGAAGCCACACAAATGGCTAACCAGCCGCCTGGACATCTGGCTTGGCCGACTACGACAACAGGCTGTTATTGCCGTATCAACCCAGCTTGAACAATCTCTACAATCCACGTTTCCGGGTAAGGTTTTCAAGATTTTCAATTTCGTGAATGTCGAGGAGATTCAGCAAACCTGGCGGCTCGAAAGCAACAGGAACAAGAATCAAGAGGCCTTGCTGGGTATTGTCGGCCGATTGGTACCCGTCAAACGCGTGGATCTTTTCATCAGAATGATTGCTTCTCTGAATGAGGAGGGCTATCCCTGCCGTGGCGCAATCATCGGTAATGGGCCCCTTGAAGAAGATCTCAAGAAGCTGGCACTTGAGCTGCGCGTCGGTGACCGGATCAGTTTCAAAGGTTTTGTAAATCCCGCAATGAAGGAGATGAGAAAGCTGGACGCGCTGATAATGCCGTCTGATCATGAGGGGCTGCCCATGACGTTGCTGGAAGCCGCCGCACTGGGCATTCCTGTGGTCGCCCACAACGTGGGTGGCATTCCCGAGGTACTTGAAGACTGGAAACGGGGGGCACTCGTCCACGAACAAAACCCTTCCGCCTATTCAGACAACGTTCTCTCAGTTCTGTCGCGACAGACCCAAACTGGCGACAATCCCCCTCCGGATTTCGAGAGAAAATTCAGCAGCCGAGAGAATTCCAAAAAATACGTCGATCTATATACGAAAATCCTGTTAACACCCCGGGGTGTTAACCTGCCGACAGCATCTTCCTGAACTTTCTTAGCACTCTGCGCTTCAACCCTGGCTCTGAGGATACCAGTTCGCTGCTGCTATGCTCGAAGTCCCGCACAAACTGCGCTACCCATTGGTCGTTCAGGCTACTTCCCTGCCTGGACGTTGCGTGCTCCTCCTGGACCTGGTTGTCATCTATCTGCACCCCCATAAAGTCGGCAATGGTTTGCACGCTGGCTCCCAGGTTCTTCCGAACAGAATCAAAGTCCATTTCAATATAGTTGCACCCATTAGCTGCAAGAGTGTAGCGCCACGAAGAGTTATCAAGGATCACTTCCCGCAGACACCTCTCAATCTGTTCAAAGCGATACTGAGGTGGATTGTTGTTCTTGGGTTGCTGGCCTGCAATCCATACTCCGGTCTGTCTGGCAATCGCCAGAGAAACTGCCTGCTTCAGAATGCCTTTACGAGAAAGAAGAACGTAATATGCTTCAGGAAAAAGAGCCTGCACCCTGTCAAACCCGCCAAGCACTCTGATATGGGTGTAGTGGAGCTTTATACCGAACACTCCATTTGGAGACGTTCTTCTTTTGGTGAGCTCCCTGATAACACCTTCGGTACTCTCCGTGGCAATACGCCGTTTCCATTCTCTGAGGTTTGCCGGATTTGCATACTCTAAAGGGAAACCAAAGGCGCCGGTCTGATGTAAAGTGTGGCCTAACATGTGACTGCCACAACGAGGGGTTGAGGCAATAACGAGCATTTTATCTGGCCCCTCCTGACGCGGGAAGTCATGTGAATCCGAGAACTGATCCTTGTACAAGTGCACGCCATTACCTCCTTCCAAAAGCCGAACGACAAAACCTAACCGCCGCTCCGTCGTTTAGACAATTGAGTCGACAATATTCCAAGAACATCCTTTAATGCCTTGATTTTTAATGCAAATGCAAGCAGCACATAAATGCCGCCTCCAGCCAGAACCTGGATCAGGAAGGATCCCAGAGGACCAACTCCAAACAACACCGGGTCGAGCAGGGTAATCCCGATAGCCATGAGAATTGCCGCCGCTAACGTGCGGGAAAAGGACAACATCAGCTCAAGCAGGCTCAAATTGATCAGCCGACCCGCAATCGATAACGTAATCAGGCTATTGATCCAGGTCGCGGTGGTAATTCCGATGACAATACCTTCTACCCCCCATGGAAGACCACAAATCACGCCTGCTAACGCAATTGGACGAGTGAACAGGTTAACCTTGAACTGGAGCTTTGCCCGCCCAAGCGAGAGGTATATCGCGCCGGTAACAGTCACGATAGAACGTGCTACTCCTGCCAAGCAGAGAACTTGCAAAAGTGGCACCAGCTCTGCCCATTGTTCTCCAAGTACACCGAAAACAAAATTTTCAGCGACTGCGAAGATGCCTGCCATCATCGGGAATGTAAGCAGAGCAATAGCCTGGGTGCTCCGCATATAAACTTTCCGTATTCGTTCTATGTCAGACTGGATCAAGCTCAGTGCTGGAAACATGACACTGCCGACTGTGTGCGAGACATTCTGGAGAGGGAAAAGCATCATTGATTGAGCCTTGTCCAATAAACCTGCCGCATCACCCCCTATATATTTGCCCGCCAGCAGTTTGTCCGCTTTCATTGTTGCGAACCGAATTACCCTTGTAGCAAACACATAAAAACTGAAGCCGAAAAGTTCTTTCAGCGCTTTTCCACTGAATGCAATTGCAGGCACCCAGCGCGCAGCTCCCCAGACGTAACATGTTGCGACAAACCGGAGTATTACCGGTTGCCAGGCGAGGCCCCAGTATCCATAGCCTTCCCTCACCATCAACACCGCAACGGTACCACCTATGATCATACCCAGCAGATCCGCTACCGCCGTAACCTGAAATGACAAATCCTTTACCAGGCGCTGCCTGGGTACCAGCCCCAGGGCTCCAAGAATAAACTGAAGGGACAGAACGAGCCCCAAATCAGTCAGTTCTTCTCTTCCGTAAAATTCCGCAATCGAGGGAGAAAGCAAAGATACGAGTGCCCAAAGCCCCACGCCAAGCCCGAGATTTGTCCAGAAGACCGTATTGTAATGTATCTCTTTTACATCCTTTTTCTGAACAAGAGCCGATCCAAGCCCCACGTCCATCAAAAGGCCGGCGAAGCCGGTGAACACCATCATCATGGCGATCAGACCAAAGTCGTCCGGTGTCAGCATCCTCGCGAGAGCAATGCCGAATCCCATCGAGATGACCTGGCTGATGACCTTTCCGCCAGCTGTCCAACTAAGGGCCTTGAGAACTCTACCTCTGAAGTCAGACATTCGGCAGTTTATCCATGACCGCTGCAGCCTGTCTGCTGCAGTCGGCTTGTACTGCGCGCACTTTTTTTTGCCAGTCGGTCAGGTGAGTTAATATGTCAGACACCATGGCCCTTGATTGCTCCGGCTCCATGGACTTTGTCGAGAGTCTTGCTGCGTCCATCCCGAGCTGATGGAATAACTCCTCGAGCTTGAACTCATAGGCAATACCCAGGACTGGAGTGCCAGCCACAAGCCCGAGAATGGCCGCATGCATTCGAGTAGCAATCACGAGATCGAATTGCTGATAGGCATCAACTACTTCTACCGGCTGACGAAAAGCTGTATCCAACTTAACGTACGGTTCTACATCGGGAGAAAGGCTTTCGAAAACCACCTGCGCGTATTCTGCATCGTCTGTCCAATATTCTTCAATGCCCTGACACGTAGACAGGAAGGTAACTTCCGCGCCGAACTCTCGAACGGCTTGCTCGACCATGGCAACTACGCAGGATACATAGTTACTTTCCAGATCTTTCTCTGGGTCATCAAAAAAATGGAGACTTCTGACAGAGACGGCAACTTTCAATTTTTGTTTGGGCGTGAGTGCGCCATCCTGGATAGACGCCGCAGCTTTATTCGGTTCCAGAACAAAAGCCGCATCCTTTCCAAGAACAATATTGCTCTCCCCTACACCTAATGCAGATACATGGTCCCAAGACTTCTGATCCCGAACAAAAATTCCATGGGCTTGTCGGAAAATATTCCTGAATGCTGCCTGGTACTTTGGCCTATGGTAAGGTCCCAGAGACTGCGTAAAAAATACGAGCGGGCGCCCGCATGCAAGCGTCAAACGATAATCATAGATCGCGGGCCATAAATTATAGTTTTCAATCAAATAAGTCCCTCCAGTACTGATAACCACATCCGCCGCGCAATACTCTTGAAGTGCAGAGTAATCTTCCTGACGTATCAGAACCCGGGGGATGAAAGCGAGTCTCGAGCGAATAAGAGCGACGCAAGATCGCAACAACCAATAGCGCAGGCGATCATTCCAGTGACCATAACCAAGCCTTTGTAGCACACGCGCAAATTTTCCCTTGGGTGGATGCCCAAAAACGGATTGGCGAAATGAAGCCCAGGGATAGTATCTGGATGCTGCTGCAGCTAAACGATCAAACACAACTATATTGGCGTCTTCACCGTACTTCTGTCGTAGTATCTGAAACATTCCCTGCAAAATCGCGGCATCTCCAGGATTCAGGGTGACAATATTTGTTATCAGAATCCGCTTTCTTTTCTTATTATTTACCATATTCGAAGGGCTCCAGTTGCGGCCCGACAATCTTCTCAATCATTGAGAGATTTTTTTCACCAAAAAAAGCTTCATAGCTCGCCGAACTGTCGCCTCTGGGTTGATACTGGATATCAACCAGCCCAGAAATATCTTTGGTTGCTTCAAACCCGAGATCAGCAGCAAGCTGCCGCACCTGAGCGACTTTATCGGAGCGAAAGTCTTCATAACGAATCAATCGGACAGGATGCCTAGCTTGCAAATAGTGCTCTGCTGAAATTCGCCATCGCCACGCCATCTTTTCAAGATAGTTATTACCGGGGAGGTCTGGCGATACTCCGTTCAAAACATGAAACCAGCCCCCGTTGGCGAAGCGTGGAAGGCTGGGCTCGCCCTTGAGCGGATCTGCCGGTAAATCAAGGCGGTTCAAAATACTACGAATATTGTCGAATGGGTTTCTAATAATAAACACGCGCTTGGCTTCAGGCAGGAAGTCGTCGAAATCGTCAAGAAAAAACGGGAAGTTCGGATCCTTGACTACAGCACCGCTGAATACATCCCGGTGGGCCCGCCATAGGCCAGAAAGAGAGAAATCGCCTGCAAACAGCTGCTCTCGGTAATTGACTTCCAACTGATCCAGTCTGTGAAAAGGGTCGCTACAGACATCTTCATCAATTGCTTTAGCAAGCAACGATGCGATGGCCGTTGTGCCAGACTTCGGCATACCAGCAACGATTACTTTACCTCGCCCTGTTCCAAGCGGATACAAGGCATGGACAGCACGCTTTATTTTACTAACTGCCATTTACCGGGCTCCCGTTCTGCGCTGAATCGACTGCTGGAAGGTATCTAGGGTCTCTCTCGCCACATTCGGCCAGTTAAGCTTCTCCTGCACCAACTCCCACCCAGCTCGCCCGACCGCCTCTGCCAAGTCAGGATCGTCACGTAACCTCAAAAGTTGTGCCAGGATATCCGCAGGCTCATCACTCGAAAGCAACCCATTCTTCTCGTGCTGGATCAACTCCGCCATTTGGCCACGATTGGAAGTAACCACCGGGGTCATGCAGGCCATATATTCCCATAGCTTTGTCGGGGAACCATGTACGCCGTGGGGTGTCCAGTACCAGTCGGGGTGCAAAGCAATGCATACGTCGGCGCTGCATATCTCATCAAGCACTTCATCCCTTGGTATCTTCTCCTTGATCTCAACATTGTCTCCCTGAGGCAGATTATCTGATCGCTGATTAACGGCGAGGACAAAACGGATGTCAGGCGCCTCGGTTTTAGCCAGCTCAATTGCCGCCGCGAGCAAATCCAGGCCTTGCCAAGGGTAGATCGCACTACCACTGTAAAACACCGTGAATTTGTCGTTCTCCCTGTTGTTGCGACGACGAATAATCTCTTCCTCGGGCACTAGTGGTCCACCGTTCGGCGCCACTACTACCTGACCGATACCCAAATTATTACCAGCATATCTTCCCATCGACGAAGAAACACACACAGCAGCATCTACCCTCTGCGCCAGTTGCTTTCTGAAACGTTCCTCCCGCCGAATTCCGGGCGTTTGCCGGGCTGCGTGAAACCAACGTCTTAACCACCTGAACCACGACTCACTTTGCCCGGCTTTCCTGCCCCCTAACCAAGAGAAAGCAAGATTTTCATCGGCTGGAGAATTTATCTCCCAAACCACTGGAACGCTCGAATCAACCTCTTGCATGGCTTTTCTAAGGTGCCCCCATCTCTCCAGGGACCGGGAATCGACCCGAGCGTATATCACATCGCAAAACGCAACGAATGTAGAAACGGACGCATCACTTTCCCCGTCAAAATTCCGCACGTCCGGCATCGTGGGATCTCCCAGTACTGCTACCTCATGTCCACTTTCAACAAATCCACGAATCAACTCAAACACATGGATATGATTTCCACCCTTAGGTGGGTAAGCCTGGAGGTCGTATAAGTAACCAATTTTCATCCCGTTATCTCCGTTTGACGAGGACAATTCCTAAGTGGGGCATTACTATCAGTCAGTGTGTTGCAAAGCGGATAATTTCTGAGAGTCGGGCAATACTCTTCTCAGACGTCCAGTTATCAACGACTGACTTGCGGGCTTTTTCCCCCATATGTATGGCAAACTCACTGTTTTCACAAAGAGACCGCATCGCCTGGGCCATCCCTTCCACATCGTACTCATCGACCAGGATTCCAGTCTCATTCTCAGATATGATGTCGCAAATGCCTCCATGTCGCGTACTAACGACAGGCAGTCCCAGCCCCATTGCTTCGAGCACCCCGACGGGCGTACCTTCCATATCTCCATTGGGTGCCTGCACAGAGTGCTGCAGAAAGTAGTCAGATCTTTCCAGTACTGCCATGACAAAATCGTGGGATTGTGCGCCATGGAGTGTCACCCTATCCTCTATGCCTAAAGCACGAACCATTTGCTGTGTCGCGGCAGTTAATGGGCCATCTCCAACGATTTCCAGCGTGGCGTCAGGGACGCTGGTACAAATCTGCGAAAAGGCCATCAAGGAAACAAACGGGGCTTTTTTCTCCACCAAGCGCCCGATCATTGCAAAACGATGGCCACACTCCCGGTCAGTCGGCCTTTTACGTTGACTGACTTCTGCCCCACAAGCATTGAAGCAGACCTTTTCCGCAGGTGCGCCAAGACGGATTAATTGTTCACACATGTGCCGGGAGACACCGATAATCGCGGAGGAGATATCAAATAACCGACGGTACTGGGTGCCCAACTCTTCGATAATGTGAGTCATATATGCGTCGTAACCATGAAAATGAACGACCAGTGGCACACCTGCCTGCCTGCACGCCTCCATGACTGAAACAGCTGTCGGACCATACTCAGCCAGCACGACGTCTATACGATCTCGCTCCAGCATTTTTACAAATGCGCGGGTGTCCTGGGCAGCCACCGTGACTCCCATGACATGTCTGATCAGCCAACGAAAACCCAGAGGAACGAGGGCTCTGGAAGCCAGGTACCTACCTGGTCCGGAAGAGCCTTCACGGACCATCCGATAACCCGGATTGCCGATCAGGGAAAAACACTGGTAGGGGAGATTGTTGATGTGGGCGTGAAGAAACGTCTCGGATGGTGACAGCTGGCTCCCATCCTTGTTAATAACTACGGCTAACCTCGGCGACATCCTGTGCGACCTCTTTAAAGATTCCTTCTGCGAACTGCTGAAACCGATGATTACAGAGCCGCTAAGGATTCTAACAGATTATATTGAAAAGGATTGTGCCAGTATCCTGTTTTCAACGTTGTATTTAAGCGTTAAATCGTTATGCTTTTCGGGATACTGCTATGCTGCAGCATACGCAACCGGGACACTGCAGACCTATCCCCTCATCAAAATGGACACCACTTGAGCTTATGGCACAAAGCTGCGAAGGAAATATTCTCTTAGTATCAAACTACCCCTCGGACGTCGGATACGCTTGGTGGTTGATGGAACATTTCTGGACCCTTATCGCGGATGCGTTTGCAGCATCAGGTTCAAAAGCTTTTCTTGCGTACCCAACTATCACTTCTCTTCCAGGGACGATCAGCGCCAGCAACATCACCCCTATTGAGCTTGAGTTTCCAGCTTCGTCTTCCTGGCCAATGAAAAATATCAGAAATTTTATACAAGACAACAATATCCGCTATATCTATTTCACGGATCGCGCCTGGTACAATCCCCGATATGCAGCATTGCGCCAGGCAGGGGTTAGAAAAATTGTCGTACACGACCATACCCCTGGCGACCGACCTCCGATTGGTGGACTTAAAGGCCTGTTCAAATCTATTAGAAACAGACTGCCCTTTGTTTGCGCCGACAGCCAGTTGTGCGTGTCGGATCTGATGCGCACCCGAAGCATCGAAAACGGTAGATTGCCAGCCCATCGGTGCCACGTGGTTCAGAACGGTATTCCGCCAGTCGAACAAACCCAAAGGTCCCGGGAATCGCTCCTGAAAAACCTGAATATTGCTACGGACAGTCAGATTTGCATAACAACCGGTCGGGCGCACCCCTATAAACGCTTTGATTTTATCATCGACACCGCAGCGGCTCTCCAGCAGCTCAATCCAGACAACAACCTTGTGTTCCTGTTGATCGGTGATGGGCCGGCATATCCCAGGCTAAAGCAGAAAATTATCGACCTGGGGCTGGGCAACCGGGTATTAATGCCGGGGTTTAGGACAGACGCGCGGGAATTGCTCAGCGTAGCCGACATCGCTATGCATGCTGCTCTGGGAGAAGGCTTCTCACTCTCGATCGTAGAGTACATGAGCGCCGGCCTACCTGTCCTCGTGCCAGACATCCCTTCCGTCAAACAAGCTATTGACCATAGAAAAAACGGCTTCGTTTATGAAAAAGATAACTGCAGTAACGCTGCAGCTTTCCTGAATCGGCTGATATCGGACGAGCAAGAAAGGCGGCTAATGGGTTGTAAAGCTCGAGAGAAGGCGAACTCCCATTACAGCCTTGATAACTGCACGCAGGAATTCAAGGTTGTTTGCCGTAACGTTTTTGACATTATCTAGCCCGAATTTGGTAGTAACAGCTTCTCCAATTCCTGAACAATGCGCGCTCCGGTTTTTCCGTCCCAGAGAGGTGGTATACCTCCTTTCTTCCATTCGCCGGCAAATAATCGGGATAAAGCGGGGCCTATCGCCTCCGGATTAGTACCAATCAGTTCGTTGGTTCCAAGATCCACTGTTTCGGGGCGCTCTGTCGTATCTCGCAGGGTCAGACAAGGCACCCCCATTACCGTGGTCTCCTCGGTTATGCCTCCAGAATCGGTAATGACTGCCCTGGCATTCCTGACCAAATAATTAAACTGCAGGTAGGGCTGAGGCTCAGCCAAAATAAAGTTGTCCGGGAGGTCAATTATTTCCCTGAGCGTCTTGGCAGTACGGGGGTGAACAGGGAATACAACAGGTAAACCACGAGTGTGCTGACCGATTGAACGTAACATTTCCGCAAACTTTCCGGATGAATCAACATTCGCCGGGCGGTGCATCGTAATAACAAAGTATTCGCCCCTTTTGAGGTTGTGGTCATCCCAGACCTGTGGCGGGCTCAGCCTTGACAGATTCGTAAGGAGCGTGTCAATCATAGTGTTACCTACCCAAAATATTCGCTCCTCACTTACGCCCGCTTTGCGCAGATTACTACCCGCCCATTCACTTGTTGTGAAGAACCAGTTGGTAATGCTATCTGTCACCATACGGTTTATTTCCTCGGGCATTGACCAGTCACCGGACCGGATGCCAGCTTCCACATGTGCGACTGGCACACCAAGCTTCTGTGCAGTAATCGCACACGCCATGGTCGAAGTCACATCCCCGACGACCATGCACAGTGCGCTGGGAGACTCCATCAACAACGCCTCATAACGCGTCATGATTCCGCCGGTCTGTTCCGCCTGCGTGCCTCCCCCGACTTCGAGATTAATATCTGGATGAGGTAGGCCCAGCTGCTCAAAGAAAGCTCCGGACATGCTTACATCATAATGCTGCCCGGTGTGCACCAGACGGTAGGAAAGACTACTACCGCCCTCCTGGCGCGCCTGTATCGCGCGGATGATTGGCGCAATTTTCATAAAGTTAGGGCGTGCACCGGCAATGATATCAATCAACATAAAACTAACTCCTTGGTTAAAGCCAAGTATCCGTCAGAACAGCGGGCGAAACCACGAAGGTCATGGTTTCGCCCGATCGAGGCAGTATCAAACACCGGACTCATAAATCGATCGTAACCTTTCGCCAAAACGCCGGGGGTCATGGAACGATTGTATTTTAGAGAGTGCCTGATGCCCTTTACGCTTTATTTGCTCCGGGTTTTCCAATATATCTTGAAAAATATCGGTCAGGCCTTTTCTGATTGCTTGGGACAGCGCCGCTCTCCGTTCAGGATCACGCAAATAGGCCTCTCCCCCTATCGGTTTTTTATCAACAGGAATAAGCCACCCCCGGTCATCACTGTTAATCTCCGGAAAGGCCCGAATGTCCGTTGTTATCACGGGGCGGCCACATGCCTGGAATTCCAGCACGGAATAGCCATAGGTTTCAGCGTATGATGGGAGCAGGCCAACATCACACGACCTCATCTTTCCGAGCACCTCGCTATAAGGAAGGGACTGGTAATACTCTATCCACTCTTTATTGTCTTCAAGCATTGCTCCAATGCGGACGACGTCCTCCTCATTCGTGGCAGTCGCATAGGAGTCCGGCTTAAGGCGACTAATAATGGTCAACCGCATATCGACACCACTTCTCCGACGAGCCTCCGAAAGTGCGCCAATAACCTCTGAACCGCCTTTACGGAAAAATTCGTGGCCAACCAGCATGAAAGTAATCACCCCATCACTCTCATAGGGGAACGTTAACTCAGCCCCGACATCCACCAATGGTTGCTGAGGTGGATGTAAGACGGTTGTTTTACGCTCAATATCATCTTTGAACTCAGGGAAATGACCAAGAAACCGACTCTGCAATTGTCTGGCGCTATCGGATAGCGCAATGAGGCCTATACACCGATCTGAAGCGAGCTGCTCAACTGCTTGTCTCGTTGCCGGAGACGAACGTATTGTTTCTGAATCCGACAAGTGATTCTTCAACGCGAAGCGGAAACGTGGAACCAAAGTCTCATAAGTCGTTATCCAGGGCGTTCGGGAGTAATTAACGCCGTTAAACAAATGGAGACAGTCAACCCGATTTAGACCAAAATCGCGGAACTGGAACTGAAGGTCGGACAAACGATCAGAGGAAGGGTCCACGCCGAGTAGTGGCCCAAACCTTCTTAGCAAAGAGTAGTAATCACGGCATAAGTGGTAACTCGCACCCTCGACACAACCGATGATATTCCGCACTTCAGGATACTGCCTCGCGGCATGCCCGATCTTTAGCGTTGACATGATGGCAACCTTAATAATGCTTAAACAATGGAGCTGGCCGTAGAATTCTGATATTTCTCAACGGTTAGCCGCTCCCAGACTTCACTACATCGCTTCTCAATTGCCGGCGACAGATCCGGCTTCCGGTTTTTGCCAACGGAACCCGCGTAAACCTCTTCGGTCATGGAGGGAAACCACTTCACCCCAAGAAAATCGCAGGTCTCCCGTATGGTTTCATACGGCTCCTGGACAAGGCTCTCATACCGGATCTTGGTGACACGGGGGCTCGATTGCAGATCAAGGAACAGGTAAGAACTGTTGTAAAGAAGCCAGTACAGACCAGCGGCATCTTCGACGGACAGGTCAGCATGGCAATGGCTCGCAATAAACTCCCTGAGCTCAGCGGGCGCCTGAGTTTTTCGGGCAAAGTCTGTTTCTACCCAGCTCTTGACCGCCCTAATCTGAGCCTCGCCAAAAAAACGAACCATAGAGTTAATTGAATCGTGGGGATTGCGCACAACAAAAACAACGGCAGCAGACTGGAACTCCTTCAGAAACTCTTCCGCCCGGAGCGATTCTACTATGGGTTTGAACAACACCAAAGTTGCGTTGCTTGCGTTGACAGCACCCTTCACAGCCTCCAGGCTTTTAAGCCGCCAGTTATCAAACGCTTTTGGATTGTCTTCGTTTATGAGCTCCACGTCCCAGGCCTTGCTCAGGCAATGAGAGACAATATCCGTACCAGACCGGCCGCTGCCTAAAATGAATACTGGACGAGTTTCATGGGAAGGATTAACACGCTGGTATAGCAGCTTGAGGTAATGCCGTCCTCGTCGCTTTGCTCTGTAAAGAAGAACATTCTGCTTATTTTCGACATTCAGAGTCATCAGAAATCCTTTTCGTTGAACCGCTTAAAGGATAGTACCGAAAAAGCCACATCATTCAACCAAAACCAAAGCTTTCGAGGTCGGACGCCACCCTCTAACCGGGTGGTGATCAGCGTGAACTACACCTCAGCTATTCACAAGCAGTAACCAAATGACAACCTTACAAAACGCAAAATTTTGTCAAATCGGCTATAGTCCGATTCTGAATTAGCTCGGGAGTAGGATCCACATGGCACAACTCAAACAATTTAAGTACTTCACCGCATTGGCCCTCGCCTCTCTCCTGGCTGGCGCAGCCAATGGTGAGACACTGATCGTAGACTCATTCGAGTCCGGAGACATGTCAGCCACAAATGAGGATGGTTTTGACTGGGGTCGCAATAACAGGACATCTGTTGTTACGGCTGAAGGCGTCGTCTACAGTAATGGCGATAAGGATATAGCGATTCCTAGCGGTCGTGATTGGGGGCCCAAAGATGGCAACCACAGTCTACGATTCCGGTACCCAGCTGGCGAACCTATGGCTGAACAGCGATTCAAACTGGGCAAACACTATAAAGATGTGTGGGTGACTTATTGGATTAGAGTCCCGATCAACTTCACACAAGGGTCGCAGAACAGCAAGTTCTTGTCACTTTGGCCATCGACCTATGATCGGGCAGGAACGGTTACCTGGCAGACGCGACCAAATGGCTCGGGTGGTGCAAATCTCGTATTTCAAGATGGCGGTGTAACAAGCGGAGAGGCCGACTCAACAAGCTTTATTACAGTTCCAGATGACAGAGGTCGCTGGATGCACGTCGCTGCACATATCAAAGCATCTTCGGGCCCCACTGCTAAAGACGGAACCATTCAGTTTTTCCGCCGTTGGGAGGGAGAGAGTAGCTACACCAAGATACATGAAAAACTGAATGCTGACACTTGGGACGACTCCAGTGAAATGCAAGGCATATCCCAAGGCTACATAATGGGTTGGGCAAACGACCCTTACGACCAGAATACAGAATGGTTGTTAGATGAGTTCGCCCTACACACCCAGTCGCCAATTGATAATTTAGCATTCAGCAATAAGCCAAATCCACCTGTGCTCACCCTGAAATAGCTGCGGCCGCAATTATAGAGAGAAGTGGTGTCGCGACCCAATGTGCAATGCATTGGGTCGCCCTGTTTAACTGGGCGCCACCAGCAATCAAATTTTAATAATTTTTCGCTCTATTTTTAACGGCTTTGAACAACGAAAAGAACCTAGCCATGAAATAAAAATAATTTAATATAGAATTATAAAAAATAGCGATTTTCGGTGACTTTTTAAACCTGACTGAACTAATAACAATATTAAAAAGAATAAATAATATAACTAATACCAAAAATTCTGCGTACTCGCCCCTAATTAACAAACCGAGCATGATTAAATGCGCCAATCCATAACCTATCGCTACTAGAGCAATTTTTGACTTGCAAAAAGACTGAAAGCTACGAAAGTCACCCTCTCCATGCCAATACTCTCTTTTCATGAAATTTTTTATGTTTTTTGGATAACCCAAATGTACAGATTTTAGTTTCGGGTTTAGCTCAAAATTTATTTGTGGATTATTTTTTGCCCTATTACAAAAATCCACATCCTCTCCAGTTTTAAGCCCTGGATCAAAACCACCAATTTTAAAAAAGGCCTCACGACCCACTATGAGATTTCCACCACTTATGTGATTACTCTTGAGGTTGCTAAACCAATATTTTTCAATCCAAGACGGTTCATCTCTGACACCATACTGATAGCCAGTGACAAATAATCTTTTGCCGCTTTTACATAACGTCTCTATGCTCTCACCCCATACGTTTTTTAGCACCACATCGGCGTCAATAAACGCAAAAACACGACCTTTGGCTTTCTGAGCCCCGAAGTTCCTGGCTTGTGATACACTGGTTCGCGAAATATTGAAGACCGAGGTGCCCGAAAAAGACGACGCTATTTGGGAGGTTCGATCACAGGATCCGTTATCCAATAATAAAATTTCATAAACAATATCACGCTCCGCCAACACCTCTTTAACTGAAGAAAGACACTGACCAACATAATCTTCTTCATTGAATGCAGGTATAATTACTGAAAGATCCATAAATGGCTCAACCTTTGGATAATTCATTTTCAAAATGGCAATCCTAATTTACTAACTAGGCTTCGCAAAAGAATTCTTCATAGAGACCAATAGCGCAAGATGAATCCAAAGGTAAGGGTAGTATGTAACGGTAACAAATTGACCGGCCACCAAGAATCCAACAAGCGATACGTTAGCATAAGTTGCAAATTTCGCTCGTTGGTCTTCCTCTTGACACAACCTCACCGTACGCGCGGTCTTAAACGCAACAAAAATAATCCCTAAGAATATAGTAAGACCAATAAGACCAGTATCCGTGCCTACCTGCACAAAGATATTATGAGGCAACTCTGCCCGCCCACTTAATAAGTCGTCCGGATAATATCTATTAAAATACGGAACAAAATTGAAATAGCCCACCCCGAATAACGGATTGTCTTTTATCATTTCAATGCCATTCTCTACGTATAGGATACGCTGACGGGACGTCCTATCTTCACCCATGGTTTCAAAGCGTTCTTTCTGTTCATCAGGTAAAAATGTCCAAATTAGAAACACTGACACACAGCACGATAAAAGCACTTTGGGTTTGAAAACCGTTCTGTAGTTCATCACAACGAGTTGAATGATTAATGCAAGCTGAGCCCCGCGTGAACTGGCGCCAAGAATGACCATAATGGCAGTAATGGGCATAAGCATCAGCAGCCGATACCAATTCTTGCTTACATGGGGTTTAAGCGAATGGGTAAAGGCCCATGCTATGGGCCAGAATACCAGCATCTGGATGGCTAACTCTCCGGAGTTCTGGAAAAAGCCGGGAGGGCCAGAAAGCCCCCAACTGGTAAAGGAGAATCCGCGCTGGGCCCATGTGATGGCAAGTGACAAAGAAATCTTGAACGAAGCCACCAAAAATACACACAAGAAGATAAAAAATCGCTTCCTGGTGTTTACGATATTGATAATAAGGAAATAGATTATCACCCAAAGATAGTACTTATCGAGATTGTCATAAGAGACTGAAGGAAAGTAGGCGAAAACACTGGACAACAGGATTACGACGAGAAATAGAACGAGCAATACATTTACAGATGAAGACACCCATCGTACTGATCTATCTGCAAAGCACCCCAAGATAGCGCCAATTACCGTCAATTGTGTCCAGGGAAGAAAATCTATGGCCGGATAGATAGATTGTGGGCGCACATATTCAAAAAACAGATACCCGCAGATCATCCAGAATGCAAAGCTTTCACCTTTGAAATATCGCCACGTCTTACCGATATTCAGCGAATAGAGATCCTCATCGGTAATTTCTTTGACTTTCTTACGCATAGAGCCCCCGCACAGATTCCATTACTAGAGTCTCGCATCGTGTGAAGAACGCCGGGCAACAGTTAAAGGGATCGTGAATGTACGGTATGGGTTTTCGGCAGTAACTTCCAGCCAGAACCAGTATGTGGTTCTTCCCCACCTTCTTCTCGAATTGGTCTATGTGGGACGGCTCCATTACTACAATCAGATCCGAATCTTGAAACTCAAAATCCCGGACATTGACTGTTCTGTGGTCTTCGAGGCTTAACCCTTGCTCCCGGGCAAACTCCCGCGCCCGAGGGTCTGCAGGAAATGCGTCACCGCAGTTCAGGCCACAGGAGGCCGCCTCCATCCCGAGGCTGCGGGCATACACCTCTGCCAGGGGGCTACGGCATATATTTCCGCTACAGATGAAAACCAGTCGCCGGGAGGCAACGGAAACTGCATTCCGGGAATATTTCCGATAGGCGCCTGTAAACGCTCGAGCCCGGTGATAGTAAAATCGGACAAATCCTGTTTTCGAGCCAAACTGCTCGTACACCCACTGGCTCAATGCGTAATCTCCCTATAGTTCAACCAGAACGCTGACTGACTTCCCTTTTGATCTCCATCATGCCACAAACAGGGTTGCCACTGTGACCGGTTGGAGGCGTTTCCTACTTTTCCGTAAGAAGACGGCGATAGAATTCAGGCTCATTATGCAGGATAATCGGCCATCAGTTGAACACTTGGTAAAAACACAGGACGTTGCTACCTATGGAACCCAGAATTCTGGTGCTGGACGGCAATCAGCGGGCGGCACTTGCAGCAGTGCGTTCACTGGGTGCGAAAGGGTTATGGGTAGCTGTCGGTGAGAGTGGTTCCCCGTCTATGGCCGGCCTCTCCCGGTATTGTTACCAATGTATCACCTATGCAGATCCTTTTACCGCGCCCAGGCGGTTTTTTGAAGACCTTCTGGAACAGATCCGTGAGCTGAATATTTCATTCCTGCTCCCCATCACGGAAGCCACCACTTACGTTATTCTGGCCTACCGAGACGAGCTGCCTGCGCACGTTACGCTTCCCTTCCCCGAAACGGGGTCTGTGGAGCAGCTTGCCAACAAGAACAACCTGTTCCAACTCGCACTTCAGCAGGGTGTGCCAGTGCCGGAGACGGTGTTCTGTGAAACGGCAGAAGAAGGCGTTAAGGCACTGGAGACGATCACCCACTATCCTGTTGTGCTCAAGCCTTTCAAGTCAAAGATTCTGCAGCCGACTTCCATTGTTTCAACGCAAGTTGTTATTGCGTACTCAGCCCAGGAAGCAGCAGCTGCCTTGCGGGATCACCTGTTTTTCCAGTTTCCGTTCACGATTCAATCGTTTATAGAGGGCTCTGGGCAGGGCATTTTTGCGCTTTTTGATCATGGCGAGCCTGTGTGTTTTTTCGCCCATCGCAGACTGAGGGAAAAGCCACCGGGCGGGGGCGTCAGCGTTTTATGCGAGTCGGCACCCGTAGATGATCAGCTGCGAACCTATGCAGAAAAACTGCTTCGCACTGTCACCTGGCACGGTGTAGCCATGGTGGAATTCCGGGTCTCGCCGGATGGTACAGGTTACCTGATGGAGGTGAATCCCAGGTTCTGGGGGTCGCTGCAACTGGCCATTGATTCCGGAATCGACTTCCCCTGGTGGCTGTATCTGGCCAGCACCGGGCAAACTGTGCCTCAAGTAAGCTGGCAGCACCGGAGAGTGCGATGGTTGCTTGGTGACCTGGACCGACTTTACCTTGTGCTGAAATCCGCGCCGGACACCTACACCTTCGGCCAGAAGCTTGTTGAGATTTTGCGGTTTTTCAAACCGGGATGGCGAACCCGTCACGAGGTTAATCGCTGGAAAGACCTTCGCCCTTTCTGGTTCGAGGTGAAACAATATCTACGTGCACTCAAAAGTTGACGATTTCTATGAATCAACCGTATGTCATCATTCTTGCAAACGGCCTTAATGGACTCGGTGCGGTGCGCTCAGCCGCGTATGCGGGCTTGAGAACCTATACCCTGCTGACCAGCCAGACGGATTTGAGCGCCTATAGCCGGTATAGCCAGTACCGTTTTCTGTTACCGGCAAATCCTGGCGTGGAGGATATAAGGCCGGTTCTGGACCAGTTGTACCGCAACGAAGATGGGCCGGGGGTATTACTGGCCTGCTCGGATCTTGCGGCGGAACTGCTTGGTAAACTGAAGACTGAGGGTTATTCCAATCACCACCTGATTGTTCCTTCATCGGAAACCACCGAGATCCTCAATGACAAGAAACTGGAATGCAAATCCATGGAGGAAGGCGGCATCACCCTCCCTAAAACCTATTATGAGTTGGTCAGCGATGTTCCCGAATCCTTCCCATTAATTATCAAGCCCCGAACGTTCCGTGAGTACGCGGTTTTAGGCGCCAAGAATGTCATTATCAACTCCCAGGCGGAATTCGATGAGTTTCGAGCACGTTTCCGTGGTGAGCTGGACCGATTTATTGCCCAGGAGGTGATTGAGGGTGAAGACGATAATCTGTGGGTATGCAACGTTACCTTCGACCTGAACAAGCAGCTCAGTGCGTGTTTCGTGTTCAACCGCCTGGGCACCATGCCTTCGCATTACGGGGTAACGTCACTGGCAATCAGCCGGGAAAATCAGGTATTGCGCGATGAATGCGCAAAAATTGGCGAGGCCCTCAATTATTCCGGGCCAGCAATGATCGAGTTCAAGAAGGACCAGAACTCCGGCAATTACTATTATATTGAGACCAACCCACGCCTCGGAATGTGTAACTGGTTTGACACCCGATGCGGGATCAATAACATTCTGGCCTGCACACAGGTCGCCTATGGCAATAAGGTGGCGTTCGCGCCGCAGAAAAACAATCGCGTGTACTGGAATTTCTTTGGGGATCTGGTAGCCCGGCTTGAAGACCGCGAGAACCTGTTTTCCGTGCTTTTCCGATATATCGGGCTGCTCCGCTACCGCCGGGTAGCAGCCCTGTTTTACTGGAAAGACCCGCACCCGGCGTTCAGATACTCTTGCGCCTCCATCCGGGATATTATCGCCCGGGTCGGGCGAAAATTGCGCGGGGATGCCAACTAGCGCCGCAGTTTTTCTTTCAATGCCTCGAAACGATTAACAATCTGCAGGAAGTCCGCTGTGTTCTCCGGCAGGGAGAAGCGGGGAAGCTGGTATTGGTCCTGCCCCTGCTTTACGTAGGCGGGAACCGTATTGAACGCCATGTTAAACCCGGCCTGCCTGAGTTCTTCCACATCGTCGCCATCGTAATCCGCAGGTCGTCCTGTTGGGTAGGCAAACACCTGTGGCGAATACCCTAGTTCCGCCCCAACCCGTTCAAGAGAATTACGGATTTCCTCACGCTTTTCTGTCAGGTCCAAGGTTGAGAGTATCCGGTGGGAACGAGTGTGCGGATAGACACCGTGCCCCCTCTCACGCAACAATCTTGCATCGGTCCAGGACATTGGCTGATATTCCTGGGGAATAGTAGAGGGGAAATCGACCTGCAGTTTGGCGAAAAGTTCCTCCCGAAGCCACTGGTAGACTTGTGCCTGGGGCGAAATTTTCAGGGCATCGCGAATCTCCCTCACCGTTGCACCTGCTGATTTATCCTCCAGGTTGATCGAATAGACCGCTCCGGAAGGTAGGCGGATATCTGTGTGCTCTACACCGGCGTGCTTGAGTGCATAGGTCACCTGGTCGTCCCACGGCCACAGTTGCTGGTCCAGCAGGCCCGTGATAACAAAAAAGTTCAACGGAAAACCGAACTCGTCAAACACCTTTGCGGCCACGTCATGATGATCATGAAAACCATCATCGATGGTAAACATGACAGACCTGGATGAGATCCTCTGTCCATGGCAAAGAGATTGCCAAAGTTCATCCATTGAAAGGACCTGGTATCCCCTGCCTGTAAGATATTGGAGGTAACTTCGCAAACGGTTGGCTGTCAGTCCTCCCGGAACACCATCATCGCCCTCTGTAACGCGATGAAGCATGAAGACCGGTAAGCGGCCAGGGCATATCAACCGGTAGAAACCCGTCTCGCCCAGAATGTTTGCCCATTTCAGCACCTGCTCCTTCAATGCTTTTCTCCCAATAAAAACGGTCGTGCCTCTGACATTCTGCTAATTACTCCTGCTTCCACCTGAGAAACTTTGATTCCATCTCAAGCAAACTTACGTCCAGTGTCATCAACCACCACAACATTCGGGTTGAAGACTGCACAGTTTCAATGTCATCGCTATTCAGTTTCACACCCAGAACCTTGCTAATTCCCCCGCCGTTGGCGAGAACCCTGTCCAGATAGGGCTTGAGATTATTGGTGAGCCAGGCCTTTTCCGGAGTTTCAAAGCCAATCTTGGGCCATTCAATAACTGAAGAATCGATGCGCCGCCTGCAAACTTCCCTTAATGCTGGCTTGGCATTGCCTGCTTCATCAAAGCGATGCTTGTATGGAAGTTGTCTCGATATTTTGAGCATCCCCTCCGAAAGAAAAGGATAGTAAACAGGGATGCTTGAGTCATAAGACAACTTGCTATTGCGCTCCAGCATACACCGCAGGAATAGGGAAATATTTGCTTCTAGGCTTTTTCCTACGATGTTGGTTGATTTATAGGCACTCAATGGGATTCCGTAAAACTGGGATACCCCCAACTTAGCCGCGACAGAAACCTGCTGCTCTCCGTAATCTATCGTAAACAGGTTGCCTAGCAGCGATTCAAGATCGTTAGTCAGTATCCGCCTCAGGTGGGCACGTTTGCCAGGACTAACCCTGTCAACAATCATTGAGATAATCGGTTTTAGAAAATCAGGAACCCGGCTCGCCAGCGTTGTTTTTTTCTCTATATTTTTAATCGTTCGGTTGGTTTTGGTACCAAATAAAGCATCTGCCCCATCACCACCAATGATGGCGTCGAAGCCCTGGATCTCCTGGAAAATCCGGCGCACGACAATGTTATTGATGTGCCTTGAGGGCCCCTCAAGCATTGTAACTACGTCAGAAAAAACCCGGTCCAGATCATCCAGGTTCAGCCTGACAATTTCATGCCTCAGGCCCAATTTTTCTGCGACGTAAACGGCCCTTTCCAGTTCGGGGTTATCAAAACCTTCTATCTCACAGGAATATGCCACGCAGTCCGCAAAATGTTTCTTAGCGTAGGCGGCCATTATTGATGAGTCGACGCCACCACTCAGCAACACGGCAACCCTGTTCACCGTCCTGCCAAGGCTGGCAAACTCCCGATCCAGTGCTTTCTCAATGCGGCTGACCACATCATCAAAATCAAGCGTTTCGTCAGGCTCTATCACCAGAGGGCAAGGCTTGACGTGACTTTCAGTGACACGCCCACTGGATATGTTCACGACACCGTTATCATGCACTTTTGCAATCCCTGAAATCAGGCTTTCAGGTGCACGACAGAACCCCAGCCAGAAGCTGCTCGTTAAAGCTGTTGATGGCACAGAGAGTTTTTCTACCCAGGGTAGCAGAAGGAAGGTTTCTGATGAGACAGCTACATGTCGTTCGCCGGAGTTGTAATACAGTGGCCTTGTTCCGAATGTGTCCGTCATCAACCGGACGTCACCGGTGTTGAGATCACATACAACCAGAGAAAAACAACCTTCAAAGTCGTCTTTCAACGGGTCGTTCTGTTCCTCAAACAGCGGTAAAAGGTCTTTGGCATCGTCTGAGTATGCTGACGAGACGCTGGAGTGGCGGAAGTAACCTGTCAGAATAAATAACAGACTGAGGGAGTCATCCCGATGGATGCTCACCTTGCCTGAGTATGCGACCTGAATGCAGTCGTGGGAAAACGTCTTTATGCTTACCTCAGGAGGCGTCGACTCCTGCAGTATAGCGTGCACTGACTCAGAGCCAGCCGCCCTGCCTTTATTGATATATGCCAGGAACCTGGACATCCATTATCCGTCCCTTTTCTTGTTGACCAATTGATTATAGGTGTCTTTATAGCTCGCCAACATGGATTGCAGAGAGAAGCGATCCTTGGCGGAGCGCCTCGCCTCATCGATTACGCCTTCACGCGTCGACTGCCCCATCAACTTCTGAATGGCCATCACGATGGCCCCAGGGTCTTTTACCGGCACCAAAATGCCTGACACTCCGTCTATGATGATTTCTTCCGGACCACCACTTCGAGTGGCGATCACGGGTACCCCTGCCATCATGGCCTCCACGGTGGAAATGGAAAAGCCTTCAGATACGGAGGGCAACAGGAAAATATCAGCCTGCCTGAGGATATTGGCCACGTCCTGCCGAAAACCCAGCCAATGGATATTGGGTTGTCTGGGCGCATTTGCGACCTGGTCCATCAGTTTATTGAAGAGATTTTCCTTTTGGTGCCCGACAACGACAAAATGAACTTTCGGGTCCCTGTCCGCCATGGTGACCGCGGCGTCTACCAGGTGTTCATACCCTTTCGCAGGGCGAATGTTGCCTATGGAGACCACCAGGGTTGCGTCCTGCGGGAGCCCCAGCTCCTCTTTAAGCCCCGATGCGGGGGCACCACTGAAGGTCTCGGGGTCCACACCGTTGTAGATGAGTTTCAGCTTATGGGTGGACAAGGGGCTGCGATCAGCCAGCTCTTGCTGGAGTCGCTTTGAAACGCACACGATGCTGGAGGCACCGCGCCCTATGAGGAAAAATTTCACCCGTAAGAATCGTTCTCTTGAGGCGACATCCACGGCACCGTGAAAGGTTGCAATCATGGGCTTTCTGCATATCAGGGCCAGCAAAGCACCATAGACGTTTGAGCCGAGAAGGTGGGCGTGGATAAGATCCACCTTCTCGCGCAGGATCAGCTGCCGCAGTGCCTTGATGTAGCCAAGATTGAAGCTGCCCTTGGAATCGATAATGTGTGGTTTAATACCAAGGCTACGGACCCTGTCTGCCACCCATCCTTCGCCACGCAATACCACAATGTTGCGGAATTCTGTCTGCTCCAGCTCTTTAAGCAGGTTGGTGAATACGGTTTCTGCGCCACCTGGCCCCGTGGTATCTATAAGATGCAAAATGGTCGTCATAGCACTCCCTGCCACAGTGATTTACCCTCTCATCCAGTAAAGGGCGCGAAACAGAACACTTTTCACCAGCATTATGGATATGAATTGGTACTGGTCAGTTGCAAACCGGGATTTGTAGTCTTCCTTCTTGCCCCAGCCAGCCAGCAAATCCAGCCTTCGCGTGTCCGGCGCGTTAAACGCGTCTTCGATGGCATACCCCAGGTGCAGAGAGCCAAGGGATAACTTTTTGTGGAAGTTTTCATCAAATCCCGCCTGAATATTGTATATAACGCCGCGATAGCACACGTTGTAAAGCACTGATACCACATCGCCGCCACAATACAGAGCGCACAGCATAGGCTTGCCCCCTTCTTCCTCAACCCGGGACAGAAACTTTTTGTGGAACTCCAGGCTGGTGGGCGTTACACAGTTTTTCTTCCACCTTGCCAGGTGAAACCGGTTAAGGTGCTGAAAGAAAGCATCGACGTCGGACGGCCAGAGGTTTTCTTCGCGGACGCGCCCTAGTGACTCCAGGACTTTCCGGCGATTGAACAGGCGCAAGCGGCTGTTGGCACCAAGGGAGGCCGTATAGTTTTCAAAGCTGCCGGAGGTCGACACTGCATAACCGTTGTCTGAAGCGGTAATCCTGAAGGCCCAGTTATGTGTGGCAGCAATGGTCACCAGCGCAGACAGCTCTTCAGAGCCAGTCCGCAGGTCGTTAAAAACGGCTTCTGTCCAGGGCTGATCCTGTAGCACCTCTTCCATTTCTCGTAATAGTGGCTGGCCGCTCAGGTTGTCGGGGCAGAACTGGTTGTACTCCGTTCTGGGGGTTCTCAGCTCACGATAGCTGGTTCCAACAAACTGGAGTGAGCGTACTGGCAGCAACCCTTTCAGCCGATACCTCGACTCGTACAGGCCCGATACCTGGCCGTCCCACTTCCTGACCAGTCTGAAGCCTTTTTGATTGCCCCAGGTATCCCACCATGCGCTTTGCCAGGCCTTGGTCTGGAACAGACTCATCATGGTAGTCCCTTAACGATGTGGGGCCCCAGCAGGTTCGTCAGCACCACTGGCATTCGTTGCCAAACGGCTATCAACAGCCTGAATTTCGGGTTGTTCGGATTGAGTGCCGGCAGCTTCTCACCATCCGGTAGCACATAGTCCCAGTAAAGCTTCAGTGGCTGCGCGCCCCACTGCTGTTTAAAGCGATAGGTGCCAGCATCCCGGCTGCAGCGTCCGAAATCAAACACCTGCAAACCCCGCTGGACTGCAAATTCCAGAATCTTCCAGTACATGCTCATGTTGATACTGGTGTGGTTATACCGGCGCAGGGTCGACGCCCAGGGAATCTCCATCCTGCCGTGGTAGCCGGTGAGAAACGCACAGCCAACGGCTTGTCCATCTATCCGTGCAACCACCAGCCAGGCCTGGCCTTCCAGGGCTTTCAACAGATTGGCGAAAAAGACCTTACCGTAAACGGGGGTGCCAAGGTCGCGCATGTTGACCGAGAAAACCCGATAGAATTCGTCGAGCAGCTCAGGCCCACCAATGGTGAATTCGGACATTTCCCGCTGGCCCCGACGTATCTGGGCGCGCACCTTGGGCTGGAAACTGTCCCAAAGCTCATCGGTGTTCTCCGGCAGTGGCAACCAGAAGGTGACTTTGTCGGTCTTTTGCGGCAGGCCCAGGGCGTTATCCTGGCAAAAACGGAGCTCCAGGTGCGTTGCATTAACCTCCTCGCGCCAGCGGTCCGCCTGCGCAATCAGGTCCAGGGCGATGTCCCGGTTGTTCGCCAGCAACCCGCCATAGTTGAAATAGGGCATGGCCACAAGAAAGTTACCGAACAGACGGCTGTTGAGCTGGACCAGGGGAAGAACCCCAACAACGCTACCGTTTTCGTCGAACGCACAGAAATACCTGGCGCTGTGCCCGTAGGTATTCTCGATGAACGTGGAAACTGCCGGGCGGTGCCATATTGATGCGGCCGGGTGGTCGGCCAGATAGGCCTCGACTGCACCAACGCTGTCTGCGCTGCTTCTCTCAACTCTTATTGCGCCGTGAGAAGGTTTATTGGCGACAGCCGGGGGAACGTCGATGGTACCAGGGGACCATTTATTGGCTGTCCGGGTTTTATTGAGCTGTTGTTTGAGCAGTTTCTGAAGCTGCTTGATCTCATCGGAGACCTGCTTCAGCTCGTCGATCAGTTCATCGGCATTGTTGCCGGATTGCCTGGCTTCGCCCACCAGGCGGCTCAGGCGGCCTTTGGTGTTTTTAAGTTCATCAAGCCGATCTTTCGAGCCCTCCAACTTGGGCTCAGGCATCTCCATTCCCATTGCGCTATCCTTAACAGTCTCTTAGACGACAACAGCACCAGCGGGTATCTTTGTCTCCGATAGTACATCTGAAACCGAGCCGAAACGGAAGTCCTCAAGCAACTGCTCGAGCCTCCCCATGCATTTGTTCAGGTTGTTATAGTGCCTGAATCGTGAAAGTGGTTTGACTTTCAACCTGGGCTGGCCGGTATCGATCTCCCATGGGTGAAGATAGAAAATGAAGGGCTGCCCTGCCCTGTTTATTTTCCCCAGTCCCCACCGGCTCAGCCAATATGGGTACAGGCGGAAGTAACCACCTCCGGCTATCGGCAACCGGTAGTTCCCCAGCGGGCATGTGGAGAGCGGGAATTCGATTAATGTACCACCACCGGGCGCTTCCAGGCGATAGGGCTCATGGGGCGTTCCCGGCATTCCGTAGCGGTCATGGTGTACCGGAAAAATGGAAGAGTCCCAGGTAAACCCTTCCTCGCACAGAATATCCAGTGCCCAGCGAGACTGCGCAGTAATGGAGTAACTGGCCGCCCTGTAGCCGGTAATTGGTTCACCGGTGATGTCTTCCAGTAGCTGTTTCGATTTTCGGGTTTCATCCCGGAACACGTCCGGTGTCTGATTGTAAACCAGCTGATGACTGTAACCGTGGCTCGCAATCTCGTGCCCGGCTTTCTGGATACGCCTGACCAGTTCAGGGGACCGCTCAGCAACCCAGCCAAGAGTGAAGAACGTCGCTTTTACGCCCCTTTGTGAGAATAGCTCCAGCAGCCGATCGGTGTTGGCCTCGACGCGGTATTCCATCGATGCCCAGTCATTCCGGTCTACGGCTTCCGCAAGAGCCGCCACCTGAAAATAATCTTCCACATCGATGGTCAGCGCATTCTTTGTCACTTCCATATTGCTCCAGATCCTAGACGTACTAATGCGACTGAATATCAGAAAAACCGGTAGTCAAGGCTCAGTGAGGCCCAGTTCTCGTGGTATTCGCTGATTCCCGAATCACTGTCCCGGGTGGTGTGACCAACGCGACCGCTGATATCGAGATCCTGAGTCAGCTCGTAAACCAGACCAATGTCTGCACTATAGGTGTCATCGTTCAGGTCGTCAGCAAATGTACGATGCTGATACCTGGCCCTTGTCTGAAGAGAAAGCAAGGTTGAAATCGTACGACTGTGATTAATGAAAAAACCGACGCTGTCTTCAACTTCGTCTGTCCTGAAGTAATGTGATCGGTTGGCGAATACGCCTACATCGATACTTGATGCATCACTGAATTGGCGAACAAAACCTGCGTCCAGTGCCGTTACCTCTACCGCACTGGTTTCACGCAGGTTGAAGACAACTTCGCCGAACCTGATGTCAAAATCGGACGTCTGATCCGTCAGCTCACGGCTGCCTCTGACATAAGCCTGCGTGACAGGGTTGATCTCCCGGTCAAGAGAGAAATTCCATACAATTCCATCGTTCGTCTGGGTGTTGCCTCCGAAACGGCTCTCTATTTCACTGACGCCAATGCTTCCCGATAAGCTTGTCGCCTGCCAGGATTTCGAGAAAAACAGACTGGCCACGTCAGTATCTATTTCAGCGCCGGTATCCAGTTCCGCCCGATTGGTACTGAACTGAAGTCCGCCTGAGAGTGTCTGGCTGAATATATGGTTCCAGCTGGCTGTGCCGATGTAACGCTCACTATCGGTATCTTCCGGCTCACTGAAATCGGTATTCTGATACTTTGTGGAGAACGTTAGCTGGTCCAGCTGGCCAAGCATCAACGAGTAAACCGGCCCGGTCTGAAAAACGTTTTTACGTGTGCGGTTATCCGGCGTTTCGCTGGCTCTGGCGTTCTGTGTGACGTCTCGCAAGTTATCTGACACTTCCCAGGAAAGGCCCCTCGCTATTTCACAATCTCCGGCAAAATCCAGAGCCACATAATTCTTGGGATCAAATGTATCGTTGCGCCAGACCCCGTAACCGACATCTGCTGCGGTCCGCGCCTCACACTTGCCTGGATCGGTCTGATGCGTCAGTGACAGGTCGACTCTGGTTTCAGTATCACTGGTTTCATTCGATGACGTACGTCCTACGTTGTCGCTGAACCGGCTGGTCAGCCCACCTGACAGGGTCAGTGGCTCTGCCTGGACGACATTGGTTGCGGCAACGGCCGCACAAATGACAGTAAACCTGAAAAATTCTGGGCACTTCCGTGGCCCGGCTAATCTAGCCATTTATGACAGCTCCAACAAATTTTTCCGGGTTGAATGCAGAAGCCGCCTGCTCAATACCGTTAACGGTCATGCCCCCGTGAGGAATAACCAGCATCGCGTAATCACACAGATCGGCGAGAATACGCGCGTCAGGTGATTCGGTAATCGGCGCTGTGTCCAGCACGATAAACCTGTCTGGATACCGCCTCCTTACAGCCTGCAGAAACTGCTTCATGCGAAACGAGGTAAAGAATTCACTCGGCGTTTCACGCCTGCTACCCGCGGGAATCAGGCGTAGCCTCGGGATACCGGTGGGATAAAGAATGCGTGAAATATCAAAATCAGAATCGTCCAGAAAGTCAGTCAACCCGGCATCAGGAATAATATCAAGGGTCGAATGGAGTGCAGGATTTCGCAGATTGCAATCAATGATCAGAGCCGTTTTGGCCTCGTCAAATGCAAAAGCAGCGGCCAGGTTCAGTGACACAAAGGATGCCCCGGCGCCAGTACCGGCCCCACTCACAACCATTGTGAAATTGTTACCACCGGATTTTTCCAGCAATTTGGTGCGAAGGTTGCGGAAGTGGTTAACGAGTCTCCTGTTACTGGATTCCGGATAGATTATTCGCCTTTCATCCAGGTCATCCGGGGTTAGCCTGCGCGGCTCCTGCATCCGGACAATCTGTTTACTGATGACGTATCTGTCTACGGTGCCGGGGCCAAGCTCGAGCGAGCTGGGCACAAGCATTCGTGAATCGTCCCAATCGGAGTAAGACCTGCCTCCGGCTAGCTCGCCGCCCTTGCCATTACCACGCCCTCCGGCCCCGGGTTGATAGTCGCCATCCACATTTCTGACGGGGTTGTCTTTCTCGGCGTCTCGATCCGGATTTTCGAAGAGTTCGTTATCCTGGTCTGTTCTGGAATTGTTCATCAAAATACTCCAAACACTGCAGCCAGAGCGACGGCGATATAGGCCCCGGCGACGACCACCGCCATTACCGAAACGGCCAGGGTTATCCTGCGATCCCTTCGTTTTTCAAAAGGCGTACGCACTTCAGGAAATTGCTCCAATATCGACAATTCGAGGACATCCTCAACCTGTTCCCGGGAACGTACTCTCGGGTCAACCTGCAATAGCGCGGCGACAGCACCAAATGGCGCCACTAACCCGATAAACAGGCCTGCCAGGGCGAACATCGAGAATTTTGGCCCTGACGGGCCATTGGGATACTGTGCGGTTTCATTAATCCTGTAATTGAGCCCCTGGCCTTCAATATCGAGGTGCATGGAAACCCGTGCCGTCTCCCGGCGTTTAAGGAGATCGTTATAAATCTCCTTGTTAACTTCCAGGTCTCGTGTCAGATCTGAGTATTGCGCCTTGTTTTCCTGAATCCGCTCCATTCGCGTTGCTTGCTCGGCAATCAGCCGTTCAAGTGACTGGATCCGCGTTTCCACGGTCTCAATCTCGGTATTTGTGGTAACCAACGTAGACCGAATATCCTGGTAGACCGGATTGGCAATGTTGACATCACCGAACGACTCTGGAGACTCCATCTGGTTGTCGAGTGCTCGCTGTCGTTGCTTCCGAAGCTCTGCAATCTGTTCCCGGAGAATGACTATGTCCGGATAGGTGTCGTGGTAGCGCAAACGCAAGGAATCCAGTTGTTCTTCCATGGAACTGATGCGCTGCTGGTAGGCATCTACGGTCTGCCCCTGTCTGATTCTGGGGTCGATCTCGGCCATTTGCCTTTCAAGGGCATTTGCGCGGGTTTCAAGCTCTTCTTTTTCAAGCTGGGCCATTTCCAGGCGACTTTGAAGGTTGGATAAGCGGGAGTTAGCGGCGGCCTCGGTTCCGTCAACATTTTCTGACAGGAACTCCTTCAGGCGCTTCTCCACACCGGCAATCTGCCGTTCATAACTTTTGACCTGTTTATCGATAAAGTCATAAGCCGAACGACTTTCCGCCCTTTTTCGATTGCTGTTCTCTTCTATGAACGACTGCCCCAGTTTCTGCGCAATCTGGAAGGCTTTGAGGGGGGAAGACGCTGAATAGCCAATGCTGAAGTAGTTGTCACCCCGCGTAGCCACGGACATATTACTCCGGATACCACTTATGCGGCCTGCCAACGCTTCCGAGCTCATATCATCAGCGTTTTCGCCAAAAATCTCTGTGTCCCTGGCGATTTTCTCCATGACGCTACGGGACCAGAGCAGTTCCCTGGCAGCCGATGCTTTCTCACTAATCCCGGTTGTGACGGCCCGGCCTTCCATTAACGGCTGAATGATATTTCTGTCGTCTACAAAAATAATCACCTGGGATTGGTACTTGTATGGCCACAGAAACCCTGCCGCCAGTACCGCAAAACTGACGGCCGCGAACACAAATAACGCAAGCCATTTGCGGGTTCGGATCTCACGAACAGTTTCTATCGGTAACCGACTTAGTGGAAGTGCCATAGTAATTACCTGCTACCTGGAGGCGCGAGCTGGTTTTCAATTCCCGACTTCATCAGAGACGTCTCTCTGGCACCGTCAGAATATCGCCCGGCCTCAGCCTGTAATTGGTCGAAATGTCACCTCGGGTCAGTATCTCATCCAGTTTGATAGGAATGGCGACAACCTCTCCGTTAACCATCCGATACAATACCGAGTTGTTTGCAGCGGCAAAGGGAGACAAGCCACCTGAGTTCAGCACCATATCCAGTACTGTCATTCCAGAACGGTGTGGAACGGATGTAGGTTGCTGAACAGCACCGGTTACCCGAACACGGTCACTGAATTCGTGACTCCCCATACTGGTCACAACAACACTCACCTGGGGCTCACGAATGTATGACTCGAGGCGCAGCTCGATATCGCTCGCCAGTTCTTCCGGTGCCAGCCCACTGGCCTGAACGTCGCCAGCGAGGGGAACCGAGATCTTCCCGTCCGGTCTGACGGGTACAGAAATGCTCAGATCATCGTTGCGCCAGACTGAAACCCGGACAACGTCGGTCGCCCCCAGAATGTACTGGTCGACACTGTTGGTGGTATCAACGGCGAGGGCGTTCTGAATCTTTTCGGGTGATGAAGTGCGAGGGCCGGCACAACCCGCAACGAGTGCTACCGCAGTAAGGGACAGCAAAAGTCCCCTCAATGAATACTTCGATGACATTATGATTCCTCTCTGGTTCCATGTCTGATTCCATGTCTCGGGGAGAGCTGGTCCCGAAACTACCTTGATCCTTTCTTGAACAATACCACTTCTACTGTCTGAATTATAATCAATAGGTCGAGCAACAAACTCTGGTTCTTGATGTAGTAGAGGTCGTACCGGAGCTTTTCCCGGGTATCCTCTTCGTTATCTGCATAAGCAAAGCAAAGCTGGGCCCAGCCCGTCAATCCCGGTTTGACCCGGTGGCGCTCGCTATAGAAGGGAATCTTCTCCGACAGCTGCTCTACGAACACCGGCCGTTCAGGGCGCGGGCCAACGAAGGCCATGGTGCCATTCAGTACATTAAAAATTTGTGGCAATTCGTCAATGCGCACCTTGCGGATAAATTCTCCTACCCGGGTTACCCGTGCATCATTCTGGCTGGCCCAGACGGCACCGTTTTTTTCGGCGTCGGTTCTCATGGAACGGAATTTATAAACCTTGAACACACTGCCGTTCAGCCCTACCCGCTCCTGGCTATAGAAAATGGGCGCCTTGCGGCCATCCTCGATCTTGATGGCAATGGCAGTCAGCAGCATCAACGGCAGGCCGGCCAGCAGAAGAACGGTAGCCGACAGTATGTCCAGGGAACGTTTGCCGAACCCGAACACGGAAGAAACGGTAAATCCGTCAGAAAACACAAGCCAGCCACGGGTGACCATTTCCAGGGCTACCTTTCTGGATTCCCTCTCGTAGAATGAAGCGCCATCCACAATTCGTACGCCTTCCATCTTGCATTCCAGAAGGTCTTCCATGGGCAGCCCTTTGCGGCGGTCGTCCACGGCCACCACGATTTCATTGACCGGATGCTTGAGAATGTACTGCTGGAGTGTGGTGGGGATGTTCAGCAGGTAGTCTTCACCGATCTCGACCGGTTCGTCCGGCAGGGGCACGAAGCCGGTCAGGATAAAGCCCTTGCGATTGAAAGGCGTCCTCAGGTCTTCATGAATCTGCCTCGCGCGGAAGCCTGCACCCAGCACCAGCACCTTTCGCTTGAAGGTTTCCTTGCCAACGGTGGCAAAAAAGAGCATTCGGGCAATGCCCAGCAGAAAGAATCCGAAAACGGACCCTGTCGTCAGTACACTGCTGGACCCTATGTACCAGAGCCACTCATCAGATAGCAGATTGGCAAATCCACACAACGGAATGCTTACGATCAGCGCCATGATCGTGCGCAGCATCATGCCCGACATGCCTTCTTCCAGGCGAGACTGATGAACACCGAGTGCTACCATGACCAGCAGGTTCATTGCCGAGAACACAACTGCTGATGGCAGCAGGAAATTCAGGTTCTCAAGGAAGAAGGAAACATCACCGAAATAGCGAAAGAACACCGCCAACGCGAAGGCAAGCGCGAGCACCAGAAAATCAATCAGGCCAAGAATGACGTACGGAAGGTGGATATAGTGTCTGAACAATCTGACGTGGGCCACGCCAACTCCTTTTGCTGCTCACAACTATGACGATACGCATCCAGTGCGTTTACATACAGCGTTACGTGAACAGCAGTGTACTGTAAATTTCTGTAACTGCAATCGTCGGCGAACAAAACGAACGTCTTCGGATGCAAAGGAAACTGACACACCTGTAACTTTTTTGTATCACCGTCATATTACAAAAAGCTCGGTGAACTCGTGCACGGGTGTGCTTTCCAGCGCCTTCTGGTCCTTACAGAGCTGGAATATCCGCTCACAGCGCTGTCCTGGGAACCGGGTGGCAAGATTGTTGCGGAACTTGTCTTCCAACAGCGGGATCCCCTCCTTTCTGCGTCGGCGGTGGCCGATGGGGTATTCAACCGCGACTTTGTCGGTGCTGCTGCCATCAGTGAAGAACACCTGTATGGCATTGGCGATTGAGCGCTTGTCCTCTTCCAGGTACTCGCGGGTGTACCTTTCGTCTTCCACAACTTCCATCTTTTCACGAACCTGGTCGATGACCCGATTGGCCTCATGAAAGCTGTCTTCGTAATGCTCGGCCGTCAGGCTGCCGAAGATCAGTGGCACTGCCGCCATATATTGCAGGCAGTGGTCCCTGTCCGCAGCGTTCGCCAGCTTACCCTGTTTGGAGATAATGCGAATGGCGGACTCGTGTGTAGTGATAACAATGCGATCAATCTCGTCGAGGCGGTGTTTTACCTGTGGGTGCAGAGTGACCGCTGCTTCCGCCGCTGTCTGGGCATGGAACTCCGCCGGGAAGGAGATCTTGAACAGGATGTTTTCCATCACGTAGGAGCCGAAGTCCTGGGGTAAAGAAAACTGACGCTTGTCCTCGGGCTTGAGCTCCTGGTCTTTGTTGGTTTTGCTGAACAGCACATCGTAGAAGCCCCATTGGGGCGCAGTCAGCGCGCTCGGAATGCCCATTTCTCCCCTCATGGCGATGTCGGCCAGGCGCACCGCTCGGGAAGTGGCGTCGCCTGCTGCCCAGGATTTGCGGGAACCTGCGTTTGGCGCGTGGCGATAGGTGCGTAATGACTGACCATCCACCCAGGCGTGGGACAGCGCTGATAACAGTTGCTCCCGGTTTGCGCCCATCAATTTTGCGGTGACGGCAGTGGATGCCACCTTGACCAGCACGACGTGGTCCAGTCCTACCCGGTTAAAAGAATTTTCCAGTGCCAGCACACCCTGAATTTCATGGGCCATGATCATGGCTTCGAGCACATCCTTCATGGTCAGGGGCGCTTTGCCATCTGCCACCCGTTTCTGGGAAAGATGGTCAGCCACCGCAAGAATACCCCCCAGATTGTCTGAGGGGTGGCCCCATTCGGCCGCAAGCCAGGTGTCGTTATAATCCAGCCAGCGGATGATGCAGCCGATATCCCATGCGGCTTTTACCGGGTCAAGCCGGAAGGATGTGCCCGGAACACGAGCACCATGGGGGACCACCGTGCCATCAACGAACGGGCCGAGGTGTTTGGTGCATTCCGGAAATCGCAGGGCGAGTAAGCCACAGCCTATTGTGTCCATCAGGCAGTTGCGGGCCGTGTTCCAGGCTTCTTTGCTTTTTATCCTGTAATTGAGGGTGTAATCGGCAATGGTCTGGATGAGCTCATCGTAGTCGGGGCGTTCGTTGAGATCGAATGTTGCTGACATTTAACTGTTCTCCTGATCCTGAGGATTATTTGTTTGAGCCTAGTTGAAGAACCTGTGAAATTCAGTGTGTATGTATCTATATTATCACTATATTTATCACATATATGTCGGCTTTACATACACAAATATAACAACCAAACGATTTAACCAATCCCGATTTCAACCATTTAAATAATAAAAGGCCGACTGAAATGCGTAGACCTACTTTAGTTGACAAGTTATCACATAAATCAGTTTAAATTTTCTTAATATACAATCTCCACACTATTTCTCCGATTTCACTTTAACTGCTTGTTTGCAATTCAGTTCTTTAGCGCAGTTCCTTTTCGAAGCCGTAATGCTGCAGCATGGTCCTGATTGCCTTATCTCGCCTATAATCACCCCGCCAATGATGAACAACCCGTCAGTAAACTTTAACGACGTATTAATAAATGGCGTCGATTAATCATGGAAATGCCAGTGAATAGCACCTCTACCGAGTCTGCAATTGCCGAATGGACCACTATTCTGGGTGAATCCGGCGTCGTTGTAGCCCGCGCAGCTCGTGCAGAGGACGTTGGCGCCTCCACAATAGGAACAAAGCGCTCTATTCCGGCTGTGCTCCGTCCAGAGACCCGGGAGCAGGTAGCAGCGGTTCTACAGGTCGCTCAACGGTGGCAGGTCGCTGTCTACCCTGTGAGCACCGGCAATAACTGGGGCTACGGAAGTGCCAATCCGGTCGAAGATGGCTGCGTCATCCTTGATCTTGGCGGACTTGACCGTATTTCCGATTTTGATCCCGAGTTGGGCGTCGTCACCGTTGAGCCCGGCGTAACGCAAGGCGCTCTCAGAGACTTCCTGGACCGCCATGACGGTAATTACCTCGTTCCGGTGACCGGCGCAGGCCCTACCTGCAGTATTCTTGGTAACGCGCTTGAACGGGGTTATGGCATCACGCCGATCACTGACCATTTCGCTGCGGTGACAAAGCTGGAAGCGATTCTTCCCGACGGCACCCTTTACCGGACACCCCTCAGCGAGCTTGGCGGTGCCGAAGTAGACGGGCTGTTCAAATGGGGCCTGGGTCCCTACCTCGACGGGCTTTTCAGCCAGGGGAATTTCGGTGTGGTTGTGAATATAACCATTGCCCTTGCGCCAGTGCCTGACACCGTGACTGCATTTTTCTTTTCCACCAAAGACGACGCCAAACTGGAAGCACTGGTGCCCACGGTTCGGGCTGTGCTGCGAGCACTCGGCGGTTCGGTTGTGGCGATCAACCTGCTTAACAGCCAACGCATGCTCTCGATGATGACGCCCTTCCCAGAGGATAGAGCCGTCGACGGTGTTCTTCCTGCGCACGAAATTGAAACTCTCGCCGACCGTCATGGTGTTCCGGCCTGGAGCGGGGTCGGCGCGATTTATGCTTCAAAAGAGGTGGCCAAGGCAGCCAGACGCACGCTACGGCGGCTTCTCGGGCCGGTGACTGACCGTCTCATCTTTATCAACCGGCGGAAAGTTGACGCAGTACGGAATATTGCCCGCGTACTGCCTGGCAGGTTGGCTACACGGGTCAAAGGCATGGCAGATACGCTCTCGGGCGCACTGGAAATCATGCATGGCACCCCGAATGATGTCGCTCTGGCGCTGGCCTATTGGCGCTCAGGCACCCTGCCAGACGCCGGTCAACCAAAAAACCCAGCACGCGACGGTTGTGGGCTGATCTGGTTCGCGCCGCTGGTTCCGATTCGGGGAAACGACGTTCGACGCTATATCGATATGATTGAAAGAATTTGCCCTCAGTACGGTGTCAATCCGTTGATTACGTTGACCACCGTAAATGATCGCTGCTTCGACTCTACCGTTCCCCTGCTTTTTGATCGCAGGGACGCGAAAGCGACAGAACGGGCCAATGACTGCTATCGCGCACTGTTCGACGCGGGGCAAAAAGAAGGTTTCCTGCCCTATCGCCTCAATATCGACGCGATGGGCATTCTGAATACCGGTGGCTCAGCTTTCACCCGAGTTGCGAGTCAACTGAAAGCTGCAGTCGACCCCAATTGCATCCTGGCGCCCGGACGTTACGTGCCCAGGATCCAGCGTTCCGAGGTCTGATGAGCTGTAACCTCGATACACCCGTAGTACGCCGTCAAACGGAGTTTAACCGGCGCTTTTTTATCACTGCGACTATCGCCCTAACAGCTCCCTGAACGGGACAGAATGAGGATCCAGAAATGAACACAGGGTTTGCACTCCACCAAGAAACAGAAAACACAAAAGATCAGGAAATACAGGAAGACGTCAGCACTATTTTCAACTCGGTATTCAATGTCCAGTTGGCGACGTCTCCTGAGGTAATCAACAAGGTCTTCGAAGTCCGGTACCAGGTCTATTGCATTGACCGGCATTTTGAAGACCCTGACTGCTTCGCCGATAAACGCGAGCACGATGCCTACGACCCGCGATCGGCGCACGCTCTGATCCGGCACCGAATAACGGGAGACAGCGTCGCCGCGGTTCGTCTCGTCATGGCCGGCGACAGCCCGGAGCATTCTGACTTTCCCATGGAAGGGCCCTGCATCCACCGGATGGACAAGCCTGCTCGGGATGCCTTTGCAGGCGCACGCCGTGAGCAGATAGCAGAGATATCCCGCATGGCAGTCAGCCGGGAATTCCGGCGGCGCCTGAATGAGGACGCTTCGGCCGCTGGTATCAGTGATCTCGCCTGCTACAGCGATTCGGAAAATGGCAGACGCGCCATGCCGTATATCAGCCTGGGGCTTTTTGCCGGCATTCTCCAGATGTCCGTCAGACACGGCATAACCCACTGGATGGCAATCATGGAGCCTGCACAGCTACGCCTGTTGAAGCGATTTGGGGTGGAATTTGACCATGTGGGGCCTGTGATGGAATACCACGGCCGTCGCCGCCCTGCCTTCACCGAAGCAGCGTCACTGATTGACGGTATCAAGAAGCGTCGTCCGGATGTCTGGTCGCTGATTACTGACGATGGCCGATACTTGCCGGCGAAACCGGATACCGCCTATCAGGTAAAGGAAAGGGAGGTTGCCTGACCCCACGACGGAGCCGGCCTGAAAACAAAAAAGCCCCCGCCAGAAGCGGGGGCTTTTACTTTCAGCACTTTCGTCTAAACATTATAGCCGTTCAAACATTATGCTTTTGCTGCTTTTTTCCTGCGTGACAGACCCAGTCCGGCGAGGCCCAGGCCCAGCAGTGCCAGGGTGCCTGGCTCAGGAACCTCTGTAGCTGTAATGCGGAACCGGGTGTCAAAGTTATTCACCTGGCCTTCTTCAGTGAGAAGACCAATACACCCGGCTGAAGCGCCTGCTTCTGCACAAGTTTCGGCTCCAAGGTAGGCCAGACCAGCCAACTCGAGGTATACCGTATAGGTGTAGTCGTCAATGGTGAACGACGGTGACGCGAACTCGAAGCCGTCATCAGTTTCTACGAGTCCAAGATCACCGATGTTGTCAATGGTGAAAATGTCATCGCAGTTGGAGACCGAAGCAGACACACAATTCCCATTATTCAGGGTTTCATTGAAGAAACTCTCGAAGGTACGGGATGTCGGAGGCAGGGAACCACCAGCCGGATCAAAAGGGGTCAGCGTCAGTGTGGAGGTCAGATCGAAGCTGGCCAACGCCGTACCACTGGCAGGGAGTGTATTGTTGGTATGGGTGAATGTTCCACCCATCACGTAGCCCCCGTTTGTGATAAGGCCACTTGGCTCATTTACATCCGTGATCGAAACAGACGACTGCGGATCACTGATGCCCCACGACAGCTTACGGTCTGAGTCCGAAGCTGTAACGGCGCCGTCTCCACCTGTGTCCGTCCAGTCGGAGAATGAGCTGTTTACCTCATATCCCCAGTCGGTGATCATCACCGCGCTGGCGGATTGCGCGCCCAGTGCGAAGGGCACGACAAGAGAAGCTAGAAGAGTTCTTTTAAATGCAGTTTTCATAGGTTGTTCCTCCTTGATTATGGACGCTGCCACCTTGAATCCAAGTCGCATGCCAGCGGTCTATTGTTATATAGCATCATCCATACCAAATATTTAAACCTATTGTATTTCAACGAACTGGGATTAAACCGCAATCAATGAAAAGGTTCAGGTGTAAGCATATTCGACATTGATGGAGGCTTAATGCATCGCCTTATGCGCCATGTGCTTTTTTGCGATGCATTTAAGGCGTAAGTAATTAGTATCGCTCATAACAAAACCATTCAAGCCGGTCTTTTTATAGTTATTTATAATTAACGACGGACTTAAACAGCGCCCCGAGCTCAAGTTGCGTAAATAATACTGACACCAGGAAAACGGGCACGGTTGTATGAAACCCTTGATGAAGCTGTTGGCAGTGGCTGGAGTCGATCAGTGCGGTTGTCGGATTACGCCTCCGGCTAATCCGACCTACGTGAATTGAGCTCTACCCGCGTAGGTCGGATTAGGCCCAAAGGGCCGTAATCCGACACATCCCCGACACCCCCTTCTACGACACGAACGAATCCCCGGGCACCCTTACCCAACCTTCCATAAGCACACGCGCACTGCGGCTCATGATGGCTTTGGTGGCGGTCCACTGGCCGTTTGCCTGGCTGGCCTCTGCGCCGACCTGCAAGGTGCCGGACGGATGACCGAAGGTCACAGACGTGCGGTCGCCACCACCGGCCGCCTGATTCACCAGTGTTCCCGGAACGGCAGCAGCGGTGGCGATGGCGACGGCGGCGGTTCCCATCATGGCGTGGTGGAGCTTGCCCATGGAGAGGGCGCGCACCAGTACATCGACATCCCCTGCCCCGATGGTTTTACCGCTTGATGATACGTAGTCCGACGGCTTGGCCACGAAAGCGACCTTGGGGGTGTGCTGACGGCTGGCAGCCTCCTCCACGCTCTGGATCAGGCCCATCTTCACGGCGCCGTGGGCGCGGATGGTTTCGAACATGGCCAGGGCTTCGGGGTTGCTGTTGATGTCATCCTGCAGTTCCGTGCCTTTATAGCCGATGTCTTCCGCGTTCAGAAAGATGGTTGGTATACCGGCATTGATCATGGTGGCCTTGAGTGTGCCTACTCCGGGCACTTCCAGGTCGTCCACCAGGTTGCCGGTGGGGAACATGGCGCCTTCGCCGTCGGCCGGGTCCATGAATTCCACCTGCACTTCCGCCGCCGGGAAGGTGACACCATCCAGCTCAAAATCGCCGGTTTCCTGCACTTCCCCGTAGGTGATGGGCACGCGGGCGACGATGGTTTTTTTGATGTTGGCCTGCCAGATACGAACGGTGGCGGTGCCGTTTTCCGGAATACGGTCTTTGGCAACGAAGCCACCGTTAATGGCGAAGGCGCCCACGGCAGCGGTGAGGTTGCCGCAGTTGCCGCTCCAGTCGACAAAGGGCTTGTCGATGGAGACCTGGCCGAACAGGTAATCCACATCGTGGTCTGGCTGCGTGGGCGCGGCCAGGATGACGGTTTTGCTGGTGCTCGAGGTGGCGCCGCCCATACCGTCGATTTGTTTCTGGTAGGGGTCCGGGCTGCCGATGACCCGGAGCAGGAGTTTGTCACGGGCTTCGCCCGGGGTTTGTGCTACCTCTGGCAGGTCTTGCAGGCGGAAGAAGACGCCTTTTGATGTGCCGCCTCGCATGTAGGTGGCGGGGATTTTGATTTGGGGGGTGTTGGGCATGGGGGTACCTTTTTGGATTGGGGGTCGGAATCGGAGTTGGGTGTCGGATTACGCTTCGCTAATCCGACCTACGGGATGTCCACGGTAACTCTGGCGTAGGTCGGATTAGGCCCAAAGGGCCGTAATCCGACATCTTCATGCAGGCTACGCAGCCCCTTCCGATTGAAGGAAATCCTCCGCAAACCGCTGCAATACCCCACCGGCACTGTAAATCGACACTTCCTCCGCCGTATCCAACCGGCAAATAACCGGCACACGCTCGGTGCTGCCGTTCTTGCGGTGAATAACCAGCGTCAACTCAGCACGCGGAGCGGCGGTGCCTTCCACGTCGTAGGTTTCCGTGCCGTCCAGGGCCAGGGTCTTGCGGGTGGTGCCTTCCTCGAACTGCAGGGGCATCACGCCCATACCCACCAGGTTGGTCCGATGGATGCGCTCAAAGCCTTCGGCCACAATCGCTTCCACACCGGCGAGAGCAACGCCCTTCGCCGCCCAGTCACGGGAGGAGCCCTGCCCGTAATCCGCGCCGGCGATGATGATCAGCGGTTGCTTGCGTTCCATGTAGGTTTCGATCGCTTCCCACATGCGGGTGACTTTACCTTCCGGCTCGACTCTGGCCAGAGAGCCCTGCTTCACGTTGCCGTTTTCGTCCCGGACCATTTCATTGAACAGTTTCGGGTTGGCGAAAGTGGCGCGTTGGGCCGTTAGGTGGTCACCACGGTGGGTGGCGTAGGAGTTGAAGTCTTCCTCCGGCACGCCCATTTTGTGCAGGTATTCACCGGCGGCACTGTCCATCAGGATGGCATTGGACGGTGACAGGTGGTCCGTAGTGATATTGTCTGGCAGCACGGCCAGCGGGCGCATGCCCTTGAGGGTTTTCTCCCCCACCATGCCGCCTTCCCAATACGGCGGGCGACGGATGTAGGTGCTCTGGGGGCGCCAGTCGTAATTCGGATTGGTGTTGGCCTGGGCATCCCGGGTGATGTCGAACATCGGAATGTAGGTGCTGCGGAACTGCTCCGGCTTCACGCTGGCTTTGACGATGGCGTCGATTTCCGCATCATCCGGCCAGATGTCCTTCAGGGTGACCGGATTGCCGTCTTTGTCGTAGCCCAGGGCATCCTTTTCGATGTCGAAGCGGATGGTGCCGGCAATGGCGTAGGCGACCACCAATGGCGGTGACGCCAGGAACGCCTGCTTGGCGTAGGGATGAATCCGGCCATCGAAGTTGCGGTTACCGGAAAGCACGGCGGTGGAATACAGATCCCGGTCGATGATTTCCTTCTGGATTTTCGGATCCAGGGCGCCGCTCATGCCGTTACAGGTGGTGCAGGCAAAGGCCACTACACCGAAACCGAGCTCTTCCAGCTCCGACATCAGGTTGGCTTCTTCCAGGTACATCTTGACCGTCTTGGAGCCCGGTGCCAGGGAGGTTTTCACCCAGGGCTTGCGGGTCAGGCCCAGCTTGTTGGCGTTACGGGCGATCAGGCCGGCAGCCACCATGTTGCGGGGGTTACTGGTGTTGGTGCAGCTGGTGATGGCCGCAATGATGCATGCGCCGTCCGGCATCTTGCCTTCTTCCTTCACCCATTCGCCGGCAATACCACGCTCGGCCAGTTCGGAGGTAGGCAGATGCGCGTGCGGGTTGGAAGGGCCGGCCAGGGTGCGCTTGACCTGTGACAGGTCAAACTTCAGCACACGCTCGTATTCGGCGTTTTTCATGCTGTCGGCCCAGAGGCCGGTTTCCCTGGCGTAGGTCTCAACCAGGGCCACCTGATCATCTTCCCGGCCGGTGAGCTTGAGGTAATCGATGGTCTGACCGTCGATGTAGAACATGGCCGCCGTGGCGCCGTATTCCGGGGTCATGTTGGAGATGGTGGCACGGTCGCCGACGGTGAGGCTGTCGGCGCCTTCGCCGTAGAATTCCAGGTAGGCACCTACCACCCGCTCCTTGCGCAGAAATTCGGTGATGGCCAGAACCATGTCCGTGCTGGTGATGCCAGGCTGGATTTTACCGGTCAGCTCAACGCCAACGATGTCCGGCAGGCGCATCATGGAGGCGCGGCCGAGCATGACGCTTTCGGCTTCCAGGCCGCCGACACCAACGGAGATAACGCCCAGGGCGTCAACCATCGGCGTATGGCTGTCAGTGCCCACACAGGTGTCCGGGTAGGCAACGTGCTTGCCTTCCCCGTCCGGGCGGTTCTGGATCACCGGGGACATCTTTTCCAGGTTGATCTGGTGCATGATGCCGTTGCCCGGGGGAATCACATCCACGTTCTTGAACGCTGTCTTGGTCCAGTTGATGAAGTGGAAGCGGTCGTCATTGCGGCGGTCTTCCACGGCGCGGTTTTTCTCGAAGGCATCCTTCTCGAAACCGGCGTGTTCAACGGCCAGGGAATGGTCAACGATCAGCTGCGTTGGTACCACGGGATTCACCTTGGCCGGGTCGCCGCCCTTTTCCTTGATAGCGTCACGCAGGCCGGCCAGATCTACCAGGGCTGTCTGCCCCAGGATGTCGTGGCAAACCACGCGCGCCGGGTACCAGGGGAAGTCCAGGTCGCGCTTGCGTTCGATCAGCTGTTTCAGGGAATCCGTCAGTGCCTCCGGGTCGCAGCGGCGAACGAGCTGTTCTGCCAGGATTTTGGAGGTGTACGGGAGTTTGTCATACGCGCCGGGCTGGATGTCTTCCACGGCCTGGCGGGTATCGAAATAGTCCAGGTCGGTGCCTGGGAGGGGTTTGCGGTAATTTGTGTTCATTGGCGCTCCTCAATCGGCACCCACTCCGAATGCGCCGGGCCGTTGTAATCGGCGCTGGGGCGGATGATGCGGTTGTTTTCGCGCTGTTCCTTCACGTGGGCTGTCCAGCCGGATACCCGGGACATCACGAAGATGGGGGTGAACAACTCGGTGGGAATGCCCATGAAGTGATACGCGGAAGCGTGGAAGAAATCGGCGTTGCAGAAGAGTTTTTTCTCGCGCCACATCACTTCCTCGCAGCGTACCGAAACCGGGTACAGCACGGTGTCGCCCACTTCGTTGGCGAGCTTTTCGGACCACTTCTTGATGATGGCGTTGCGGGGATCGGACTCACTGTAAACCGCGTGGCCGAAGCCCATGATCTTCTCCTTGCGCTCGAGCATGCCCAGCAGGCCCTTCTCGGCTTCGTCGGGCGTCTTGAACTTCTGGATCAGAGCCATGGCTGCTTCGTTGGCGCCGCCATGCAGCGGGCCGCGCAGGGTGCCGATGGCACCGGTTACGCAGCTGTGGATATCAGACAGCGTGGAGGCGCAGACACGGGCACTGAACGTGGAGGCGTTGAACTCATGCTCGGCATAAAGAATCAGCGATACGTTCATGACGCGCTCGTGCAGCTCATTGGGTTTCTTGCCGTGGAGCAGCTCGAGGAAATGGCCACCGATGGAGTCCACGTCGCTGGCTGTGTCGATGCGCACGCCTTCGTGGACGAAGCGGTACCAATAGGTAATGATGGCCGGAAACAGGGCCAGCATGCGGTCGATCTTGTCGTCCTGCTGGCTGAAGTCGGTTTCGGTTTCCAGGTTGCCCAGCATGGAGCAACCGGTGCGCATGACATCCATGGGATGAGCGTCTTTGGGGATGTGTTCGAGCACGGATTTCACGGCGTACGGCAGTTCGCGCAGGCTCACCAGTTTCTGTTTGTAGGCATCCAGTTCCTGCTGATTGGGCAGTTTCCCTCGTAGCAGCAGGTACGCCACTTCCTCGAACTGGGCGTTTTCGGCCAGGTCGCTGATGTCATAGCCACGATAGGTCAGGCCGGTGCCGGACTGACCCACGGTACACAGTGCTGTTACGCCGGCTACCTGCCCGCGAAGGCCAGCGCCTCCGAGTTTTTTTGCTTCTGCCATGGTGTTCTCCCCCTCATGTTTTTGTTTGTCGGATTACGGCTTCGCCTAATCCGACCTACGGTTCGCGTCTTTCCGAGTTCGTGTAGGTCGGATTAGGCCCGCAGGGCCGTAATCCGACAAGCAGGCCCAAATCGTGACTAACCCTTCTTCTGCTGGAACAACTCATCCAGCTTCTGCTCGAAGTCGTGGTAGTTCAGGAAGTCGTACAGCTCCATCCGCGTCTGCATCAGGTCAACCACGTCTTTCTGGTCGCCCTTCTCAAGTATGTTTTCATACACCAGCAATGCGGCCTTGTTCATGGCGCGGAAGGCACTTAGTGGATACAGCACCATACCGGCGCCGGCCTCTGCAAGCTCCTTGCGGTTGTACAGTGGCGTGGCGCCGAATTCGGTGATGTTGGCCAGTACCGGTACGTTCAGGGCTTCAGAGAAGGCTTTGTAGTGTTCCAGTTCGGTGACGGCTTCGGCGAAGATGCCGTCGGCGCCGGCTTCGATGCAGGCTTTGGCACGTTCGATGGCGGCTTCGAGGCCTTCTTTCTGGAAAGCGTCGGTGCGGGCCATGATGAAGAAGTCGTCGTCTTCACGGGCATCCACCGCAGCCTTGATACGGTCGACCATTTCTTCCTGGGACACGATTTCCTTGTTGGGACGATGGCCACAACGCTTCTGGGCTACCTGGTCTTCAATATGGACCGCAGCCGCGCCGGCGCGTTCCATTTCACGGATGGTGCGGCCGATGTTGAAGGCTCCGCCCCAGCCGGTGTCGATGTCGACCAGCAGCGGTACGTCGGTGGCTGCGGTGATGCGGCGAACATCTTCAACCACGTCGTTCATGGTTGTGATGCCCAGGTCGGGCAGGCCGTAGGAGGCGTTGGCTACGCCGCCGCCCGACAGATAGATGGCCTGATGGCCGACCTTTTCCGCCATCATGGCGGTGTAGGCGTTGATAGTGCCTACGATTTGCAACGGGTGGTTTTCTTTCAGGGCTTTGCGGAAGCGGGCGCCTGCGGATGGTTTTTTGGACATGCTGTTGGCCTCTCTATACTGGTGGATTCTTTTTGTCGGATTACGCCTTTGGCTTTTATGCCCTTCACGGGTAAATCCGACCTACAGGTTTGGTTGATGCTTTTTTGTCGGATTACGCTGCGCTAATCCGACCTACGTTTTTGGTGTTCTACCTTGGCATTTGTAGGTCGGATTAGCCGAAGGCGTAATCCGACATGGTTCGTTGCACCCCGCGCAAACGTCAGCTTTGTAGGTCGGATTTACCCGTGAAGGGCATAAAAGGCCCACAGGGCCGTAATCCGACAACCCACGGCTGGTTCGTTGCACCCCGGGCAACCATCAGATTGTCAGGCTGCCGTTGTGGATCTTGGTTTCTATGTTTTTGCGGGCGGCGTTGATGTGGCGTTTCATCAGGAACTCCGCCAGTTCGCCGTCGCGCTGGGCGATGGCTTCTGCGATTCTTCTGTGCTCTCCCAGGGCCATGTGGGGCCGGCCGGAGGAGGTGCTCAGGCGATAACGGTACATCCGGACCATATAGTAAAGATCACCCAGCAGCATTTGCGCGAGTTTTGTGTTGCGGCTACCGGTGGCGATGCGGTGATGGAAATCGTAATCACCTTCCGCCTGATAGTAGGCCTGGCCCTGGGCCTGCTCGATCATCTGTTCGTGGGCGTCGAGGGTAGCGTGGAGGTCTGCAATTTCCTCGTCGGTCATTCGTTCGGCGGCCTGACGGGCGGCAAGGCCTTCCATGGTTTCACGAATGCGGTACAGCTCCATGAGCTCCTCTGCACTCACGGACACCACCTTTACTCCGGCATGGGGCCGGCGGACCAGCAATCCTCGGGATTCGAGTCGGCCAAGGGCCTCCCTCAAGGGGCCACGGGTCAGATTGAAACGGGAGCAGAGTTCCACTTCGCCGATTTTTTCGCCGGGAACAAGATCGCCTTTGACGATGGCCGTTTGCAGACAATCGAAGGCTTCGTCGGCGCGGGTGTAGGTTTGGATGGCGGCTTCGGGCATAGTTTGTCAACATTAGCGACTGTAATGACCCGAAATTTACGCCTGACGAACGTTATTGTCAACAATCCATCGACCAAAGATTGTTCAATTGTTGACAGGACACCCTCACTTGCCCAACAACTCCCCCACCGCTCTCAGATTGCTGACATGGTCACACAGGGTTTTGATAATCATCAGCACGGGAGTCGCCACGATGAGTCCTACCGGGCCCCAGAGCCAACCCCAGAACAACAGGCCCAGGAAGATGGCCACTTCATTCAGGCTGGAGAGCCGGCTGGTCAGCATGGGCAGCAGAAGGTTGCCCTGGATGCTGGTGATCACGAGCGAGATAGCGGCGATAAGCAAGGCCATATCGATGGTGCCAAACTGAATGAATGCTGCTACGCCAGACCCGACCAATACCAGAAAAGGCCCCAGATAAGGTGCGACGCTTGCCACTCCCGCGACCACCCCCCAGAAAACGGCCTGCTCCATACCCAGTAAGAAAAATGCCAGCCAGGTAAAAAAGCCCACAAACAGGCCACCCAGCAGCATCACGAACAGAAATCGCCGCACCTGGCTATGGAATTCGTTCATGATTCGCGCCGTTTTGCGCATTCTGTGGAACGACGGCCCCGACAGTTTGACGGCTTTGCGTTTGTAGAGCCTCCCTGCCGACAGCATGAAAAATACCAGCAACAATGCCGAAAAAACCTGGGAAACCAGCACCAATATCGTCGATGACCCGTCCATCAGGTATTTCCAGACATTGAACTTCTCGCCCACAACCCTGACTCGCATCACATCAGGCTCATCCGACTTCTCTTCATCCGCCTCAGCACTGTCCTCAATTTTCTTTGCCACATCCTGGGCCTTTTCCACGACACCTTCTTCATACGGCGCCGAGCGCGCTTCAGTACGCCGGAACTGCTCGATTGCCCAGGGCGCCTTGTCCAGTATGGCCATGGTTTCCCGCTTGAGCGGGATACTCGCGCCAGCAATGGTGACCACCAGTATGGTCAACACCAGTGCAGCACCGAGGGGGCGAGGAATCCGGAACCTTTCCAGCCCGGACACCAGTGGGTCCAGGGCGTAACTGATGAGGATGGCCCCCACCAGGGGGATCAATACTGCCTGTGCCCAGGAGATGAAATACAGAGCTGCCACGGAGGAGAGGACGATCATTGCGGTATTGCGAATATCCACCCTCTGCATCAGGGTGCGTTCAGGCGCGCCCTCTGATTCTGATCGCCGCTCTTCCATGGCTATGCCCTCTCATGCTCTGGCGGTGGTATGTACTGGTACAGCCAGGTTTCTGTCAGCACCTGGTCCCCCAGCTTCAGTTGCAGTCGCAGGTCAATGGGTTCCAGGGAGTCATCGGGCACCAGATCGAACATGGCCCGGTAACCATCAATGGAAGCCAGAGGGCGGGCCGAGGTGATTTCCACCCGGCCACGGCTGGCGGTGATCAGGGGCTCTACTTCCGCGTCGTCGGCCAGCAAAGGCAGCGGGCCACCGGCGAAATCCACCGCAAACCGCCAGGAGAAGTACTCTCTTTTCTGGCCAATCACGCCCCCGAGCCCTGTGCGGGTTGCCTGTACCGTCGCCAGTGCTACCGGCTGTCGCGGGGGTTCTTCGCCCCAGGTCAGGGTGTAGGAGTAAAGGTACTCGTTCCCCGGCTCCAGTGGCTCCTCTGGGTTCCAGAAGGCGACAATGTTGTCGAAGGTTTCGTCCCTGGTGGGAATTTCCACCAGCATCACGCTTCCGGCTCCCCATTCACCATGGGGTTCTATCCAGGCACTGGGCCGCTTGTCATAGAACACGCCGTCGTCCTGGTAGCGGGCAAAATCCCGGTCGCGCTGAAGCAGGCCGAAGCCTTTCGGGTTTTTGTCGACAAAACTGTTTACCCGCACTGATCGCGGATTTACCAATGGCCGCCAGAGCCAATCACCCTGCCCGTTATGGACCGCCAGGCCATCAGAATCGTGAATTTCCGGGCGCCAGTCGTTGGCCATGCGGCGATCATTCTCGCCGGTCTGGTACATGCTGGTCAGGGGCGCAACACCTACACGTTCCATGGGTTTGCGGGGATACAACGCCACATCTACCTTCATCACCATGTTCCGCCCCGGGGTCATGGTGAACGCGTAGGCGCCCGTCGTGCTGGGAGAATCCAGCAAGGCGTACACCATCATTTGATGGCTGCCCGGAGCCGGCTTTTCCAGCCAGAATGCGGTGAACTGGGGGAACTCTTCTTCACGGTTCAGGCCGGTGTCGATAGCCAGGCCCCTTGCGGACAGGCCATATTGCATATCGGAACCCACCGCGCGGAAGTAGCTGGCCCCCAAAAAAGCCACCAGATCCCTTTCGAAGTCTGTATGGAAGTGCACCCGGAAGCCGGCGTAGCCAAGATCCCTGGGCAGTGTGCCGAGGGGCTCTTCTCCCTCATAACTGAAGTAGTCCGGTTGATAGGCCAGTTCCCTGGCCTGTCCGTTTTCTACCTCATAGATATGCACCGGCGACTGGAAGTACAGGCCCAGATGAAACAACTGGACCTGGAAGGCATTCTCGTCATTACGCCAGAGTGCCTCCTGGGGCAGAAAACGAATAGCCTGATAATCGTCCCAGGACAGGTGTTTGAGAGAGCCCGGCAAGCTCCCTTCCTCCGATTTCCACGGCTCGCCCGCCAGGGCTCTGGCGCGTCCCTTCAGCCAGGCATAGCTGAACGGGCGAGCCTCACCGAGCGTATCGGCCTGCGCACGCCGGCTGAACATCAATGCAGACAGAGGCAGCGCCTGGGCGCCTGCGAGGGCGGCAAAGGTCTTGATCAGTGTGCGTCTATCCATCATGCGCTCCGTGTTCTGCGTTTTCTGCCTTTTCTGCTCAGGATAGCGATACGCCGGCCCCAGAAACTGTCGGTCGGCGCCTGCCAGGCACGTTCGTGCAACTCCGCCAGGGATTGCCTGTCGCGAAACAGTTGGCTGAGTTCGCTACGGGACAATGAGTCGGGGCCCGCTGTGCCGCAATGCTCCACCAGCGGCACCAGCAACGCTTCCCGCTTGGCAAGGCGGACGTCTCGTGCCAGTGCCTGATGAAGCCGGTTAAGTCTGGGCCGGACCACGGCTTCCTCGACCGCTGTCAGCATGGAGGCGTTTCTGCTGTCACTCCTGGCTGCGCGGGCATCGTCCAGCACCTGCACGGACTCTCGTTCTTCCGGAATCACCAGCATGCCCAGCTTACGCAGCGCCTGACCAGCACTGATCCTGCTCAGCAAAACGGAGGTGGGGGCCGCCAGCACCAGCGGAATAGCGACTGGCAGTGACCAGAGGAAAAACATGGGGTCCAGGCTCCAGGCAAAGGCGGACCATCCAGCCGCAAGCACCATTCCGGGAAACTGGGTCACAAGCGCCTCTCGCCAGGAGGTCTCCTGTGTGCGGTTTTGCCCGGCCCAGGTCAGCGACACGTTCAGCAAGGCCCCAAGAACGTATTGGCTATGGGCGATCATCCGTACTGGCGCGAGCAGCACTGAAACCACAATTTCGACCAGCACCGAGACAAATAACCGAAAAACGCCGCCAAAATGCCGGGAAGTGCCGTGAATAACCGCGTCCAGAATGGCCAGGAATTTCGGAATGAACAACAGCGACAGGGTGCTTAACGCAAGGCCCAAAGCCCATTCTGGTCGCCATTCAGGCCAGAGCGGGAACAACCCCTGGTGCCCCTCCGGGAAGTAATCGATGCTGGCCACGGTCATCTGAACCGCTTCCACGGTGGTGAGAATCAGGAACCCCAGCCAAAGGGGCGAGGCCATATAGGCCATAACGCCGTTTAACAGGGCCATCCTGTGGGCCAGGCGAAGCCGGCGCCCGAACAACAGAATCCACAGGTGCTGCAGATTGCCACGGGACCAGCGGTTGTCTCGGGACAGTTCGTCCGTCAGCGTTGGCGGAGACTCTTCGAAACTGTTGCTCAGACCGGGCTCCAGCCAGACTTCGTAACCGGCCCTGCCCATGTAGGCTGCCTCTACGAAGTCGTGGCTCATGATAGGACCGCGGAACAGGCCAAACCCGCGCAGCTTGCGCAGGCCGCAATGAGCCATAAAGGGTTTGATCCGGATAATGGCGTTGTGCCCCCAGAAGGCGGCATCTCCCATCTGGATGGCGGCAAGGCCAGTAGCAAACAGGGTGGAATAGAGCCGGTTGGAGAACTGCTGTACCCGGGCAAACAGGGATTCACCGTTGATGAGGGAAGGCGCCGTCTGCAGTATGCCGACGTTCGGCTCCCGCTCCATCAGTTGCACCATGCGCACGATGGTGTCAGCACTGAGCAGACTGTCAGCATCAAGGACCACCATGTAGCGATAGCGGCGGCCCCAGCGGCGCAGAAAGTCCGCCACATTGCCGCTCTTGAAATTGAGATTCACCCGCCGGCGACGATAGAACAAACGGCCTTCGGCCCCGAGTTCCTGGCACAGGCGATACCAGGTAGCTTGTTCTTCGAGCCAGACATTCGGGTCCCGGCTGTCGGAAAGAATATGGAATTCGAACTGGTCCAGATGGCCGGAGCGTTCCAGGTCCCGGTACACTGCCTTGAGCCCACTGAGTGTCCAGTACACGGGCTCGTGATAGACCGGCATGATAATGGCCGTTCTGGCCAGCGGCGTGGCTTCCAGCGCCTCTCCTGCATACCGCTTCAACAGGCTGTAGCGGTCGCCTCCGACCAGCCTTAACACAAAACCGAGGATTGCCGTCCAGAAGCCCACCGCAATCCACATGTACAGCAGGGCAAACAGCACCAGGAGCCCCAGCTCCACCAGAGTGCCACCGTGGTATGGCAGAACCCAGAGCAGAAAGTAGCAGGCGACAAGGGTCTGTCCCACCACAAAGACGGTCATCAGAAAACGCCTGATTGTGGCGACTCTGCGCCAGCCGCCGGAACGTCTTCTGGCCAATGCCTTTGCTGCGTTGTCCATGTCAGTCATAACCGATGCATCCGCGCTTCAACGGTGGGTTGGCTTCCGGAATGCTTTCAGAGGGACGTTCGAAATAATCGGGAATGCTGGCAATACATCGGGCAGGCAGGTCGGGGCCGGCACCTTCGGTGAGTGCTGACTCCACAAGTCGGAGGGCCTTCCTGCAGGTGTCCGCTGTCAGTACAACACCGTCATCACCCAGGTAGGCCAGTACCCGTTCCAGCGCCTGCTGGCACAGGATTTCCGGCATGTTCAGGGCGCTGGTCATGACCCACCCTGTCGGATCCTGGCAGCCTCCGATAGCGAATAGGTCCAGACTTCCGTCACCGGCTTGTCGTCCAGCAGCAACTGGCCGCGCAGAACCGTATCCGTTCCTTTGCCGGGCCGCACCAGCATCGACAGCCGCCAGTTGTTGTCAGCCTCGATGAATTCCACATAATGCTCGAGGACTTCAGCCCCGTCGCCACCGCTTCCTATACTGGCACTGCCAACCACCGCAGCGTCCGGCTTGAGGGCATCCAGCGGCCCGCCAGCAAAATCGACAATGATACGGAAGGCATTCGCGGCATCACCACCTCCGGTGCGGTCGCCATCCCCCACAAAGGTGTTTACCGCACTCCCGGTCTCCTGGCCTGCCACGTCTTTGCCGCCAAAGCTGAGCGTATAGTCCAGTTTACGGTGCTCTCCCTTGCTCGCACCTCCCTTCGGTTTCCAGAACGCGACTACGTTGTCGTTGGTTTCCGAATCCGTGGGGATCTCTACCAGCACCACTTCGCCGTCTGACCAGCCTGGCCGGGGTGAGACCCAGGCGCTGGGGCGCAAATCGTATCGGGCTTCTGCATCTTCAAACTGGTGGAAGGCGGTGTCTCTCTGGATCAGGCCAAAACCGCCAAGGCGGTTGATCTGCAGGTAACTGAGTTTGAGGCGGGAAGGATTCACCAGTGGTCGCCACAACCACTCGCCACTGCCCGCGTCGTGAATCAGCAGGCCATCCGAATCATGAACCTGCGGCCGCCACTCCCCCACCGGCCGCACGGTGTTCTCGCCGTAGTAGAACATGGAGGTAAGTGGTGCCAGGCCCGGCTGCTCCACATCTGAACGGAAAAACAGTTCCGCACTGACATCTATCCGCGTGGTCGACCCCGGCTTTATATCGAAGCGGTAGGCACCGGCGACACTGGGCCCGTTCAGTAGCCCGTAAACCCTCACACGATCACTGCTACCGCCGGGACGCTCAAGCCAGAACTCAATAAAGGAAGGAAACTCTTCACCAGAGGGAAGGCCGGTGTTCAAGGCAATGCCTCTGGCCGACAGCCCGAAACTATTATCCGCGCCTACGCCCCGAAAATAACTTGCTCCGGCGAAAACCAGAAACTGATTCTGCTCCGTTCCCTCGCCAAGGGGGTAAGTCAGCTTGAAGCCGGCATGGCCAAGATCGGGGGGAAGTCGTTTGGCAAGGTCATTGGGGAAGCTGTAGGCCGTCTTGTCAAAAGTGATGGGGCGCACCCCGGTGGCGTCAATCTCGTTGAGCTTTACCGTGTGGGTATAGAAATTCCCGGGTGGCACCATCATGACCCGGAAAAGAGAAAGACCTTCCCGCCAGAGGCTGGCCTCCGGATTGAATCGAATCGACTGATACTCACGGTAATCCAGGTCCCGGAGGAATCCCGGCACTTCCGGTGGCTGCTCATACTTTTGTTCGGCCAGGGCCCTGGCCTTGTCGACCACTTCTCCGAACTCTAAAGCCTTAGCCGGAATGGTGTAGAGAAAACACGCCAATATAAGCAGCGTTGGCAATTCTGTCCCTGAGCGCATGGTTCTCCGACCTCAATTCCATCCCTTAGATCTACTAATGTAGCACCTGCGGTCGAAACTTACTCAAGTGACAAGTTTGTAAGGCTCGGGATCAGATCCCCATGGACAGCGAGAACCGCACGTCCGGATGGTCGGGCATTGTCATGGCCGTACTTGACGTACGAATCATCCGGCCCACGCTGACATTGGCGGTAAAAGCGCGGCCCTGCATCTTCAATGAGACCTGGCCCGCACTGGCCGTACCGTGCCGGTTTGCCTGGGCCCTTGAATAGGGGATCCAGCCCTGCAGCACAGCAAAGTTAACACTGGACAATACGCCATCGACAAAGGGCATCGGCCAGGCGGGGCTGGCCGTATCCAGCCGAAGCCAACCACCCCTGACCACGGCAACTGACTGACCGTTGAAACCGGTGAGCATGGACGGGCCAGCAACTGTGATGTACTCGGAGGCCGGAAGGTCTTCATCTGCAAACTGGTACCGACCTTTGACCCGCCAGCTCCACTGGAACAGTTCATGCTCCACGGAGGCAGACATGGCTACCTTGTAGAAATCCTCTTCGTCGACTTTTTCGTGATGCATCGGGTAGTCGGTTGCCTGGAACTCACGACCGCTCAACGCCAGCATATTGGTGTTAGCGACTATCCCGCCCCAAAGTTCGTGGCCACCACGCGCTTCCAGGCCCAGGGTCGAAAGCTGGTATCGAGATTCGGAGACCAGGCTGTTTTCCCGGAACGATGCACTGTCGCGCCCCCGGTGCTGTGCGATACCGCCAAACGCCATACCAAACCTGGAGAACAGTGGCCGGCTCACGCCGAGCCCCATCACACGGGATTCACCACTGGCGTTAAAGCGGCGGTCGCCATTGCTTACCGCGTGCTCGTAACGGGATCTACCCGCTTCAATTCGCAAACGGTTGGCCCCCGCCGGGAAACGATAGCGGAAGGAAGCACCACTGGAGTCGGTATCATTCTTGTAGGACCGGGCATCGCGGTAGTCGAATCCGATGGCGTCGCTCTGGCCGACCAGTCTGTCCGCTGCAACGCCTACTGCCCCATTGATGCCATCACTGTTCAGCGCTGTCTTGCCGGAGAACTTCAGCCGCGACCGCAACCAGTGCTCGCGCTCTTCCTTGAAGGCATCCGCACTGCCGGCGAAGTTACCGGAATAAGGCTGCCACCCGTTACGGAGCCAGGCGCCGTTTTCTTCGCCGTAGAGAGGTTGGCTGACAGCGCACCACAGCAGTGCAATCAACAGGGATAATTTCAAGGGTTAGGGTCCTGACAGATAGCCCCGGCCGCCATATGAAAGGAAAGCCGGTTATTCTAAAGAATTTTTCATGTGGGGGAATGTATTGCATCAGAAAGGATAAATCCAGCGGCTGTTGCCAAACTTTACAAACGAAATGTGTCAATAATACAGTCAGTTACAGCGTTAACTGAAAGTTTTTTCTATGCAAATCAACAAGCAATACCATAGGGGAACAGGTTCCCCTTTTTACCAATCTCTACATTTCAGTACCGGGACCTCCATTTAGACCAACAACTTGGTTACACTTGGCATACTTCGTGAGTCAGCCTTCAAGGATGACTGACTTACAACAGGCCGTGACCCACGCGAATATAAGGACGAACGTTATGATCAAGAAGTGTCTCTTCCCTGTTGCCGGATACGGAACCCGTTTTCTTCCGGCCACCAAGGCCATGCCGAAGGAGATTCTGCCGATTGTGAACAAGCCTCTTGTGCAGTACGGGGTGGAAGAAGCCGCGGAAGCCGGCGTTCACGAATTCGGTTTCGTTACCGGCCGGGGCAAGCGTGCCATAGAGGACCACTTCGACATCAGCTACGAGCTGGAGCACCAGATTGCCGGGTCGGGCAAGGAAGACCTGCTCACCTCCATCCGCGATCTGATTGATCACAATTCTTTTGCTTTTACCCGCCAGAACGAAATGAAAGGTCTGGGCCATGCGATCCTGACCGGCCGCAACCTGGTGGGTGACAGCCCGTTCGCCGTAGTGCTGGCTGATGACTTCTGCGTGGCGGCCAGTGATGGAGAGGGCGTACTGTCCCAGATGGTCAAGCTCTACAACCAGTTCCGCTGCTCTATCGTGGCCATTGAGGAAGTGCCGGAAGACGAAACCCACAAGTACGGCGTGATTGCCGGCGAGTCCATGAAAGATGGTCTGTATCGCATAACCGATATGGTTGAAAAACCTGCGCCTGAGGATGCCCCCAGTAACCTGGCGATTATTGGCCGCTACATCCTCACGCCGGATATTTTCGATATCATCGAGCGCACGCCTGCGGGCAAGAACGGTGAGGTTCAGATTACCGACGCGCTGCTGGAACAGGCCAGGAATGGTTGCGTGCTGGCCTATAAATTCAAGGGTCGTCGTTTTGACTGCGGTAGCATCGACGGCTTTGTGGAAGCCACCAACTACGTCTACGAAAATATCTACAAGAAAGGCAAGTAAGGGGCAGCGGGTTATCTGCCCAGTATTTGCAGAATCATGCGCCGGTTTTCGTTAGAGGTTTTCCGGAACCGGCGCAGCAGCTCCATCTCTTCTTCCGAAAGCTGTAGCCGGCTGATTTCCTGTTCCAGTTCCTTCAGCGCTGCCGACAGGCCATCCCCCTGGCTGAAAGCCAGGCCTGGCAGTTCCAGTTGTCCGGTGTCTCCGGAGTCATCCAGATCCAGCAGGTCTTCCATCGGGGTTTCGGTTTTGATACAGAGGTCGAGCAGTTCGGTCACGCCCGGGTATCCGCGTTGCCTGGCATCGGTTGCTTCCCAGCCGACAACTCTGGCCTCGTCGACACCACACATCTGAGCCACATCCCAACGGGACAGCTGCCCGGCTTCCCGAATCTGCCGCAAACGGCGGTTGAAGGTTTGCAGGTACCGCATAAGAACTGCTCTCTGCCGGGTTTCTGGAGGCTTAATTACGCTTTTTGTGAATCAAACCGGAAATGTAACGTACATATAGCTTTACACACAATCTGCCTATAATGAATCCACCAGCAATGGAATTACTCGCTATGGCGGCACAGATACTCGACAAGAACACGGCCTGGGCGTTGATACTGGAGGCAGTGAACCGCAGTAACGTGACACTGTCGTTACCGGGCAGTGATACCCCGGCACTGGAGCTGTGGGGTGATGGTGACTGGCAACTACGGCTTCATGCCGGTGCAGATGCGCGGGCCCTGCTGTCGGTTTTCCTGCCCCTGTGCTGTCCGCTGTCGAGAGAAGCCCCGTCCCGGGTTATTGGGCAGATGGGCCAAAGCCTGGATGGCCGCATCGCTACCGTCACTGGTGCTTCCAGGTTTATTAATGGAAACGACGGCATTACCCACCTGCACCGCCTGAGAGCCGTATCGGAAGCCGTGATTGTGGGCGCCGGTACCGCCGCCACCGATAATCCCCGGCTTACCGTTCGCAAAGCGCCGGGTATCAATCCCGTACGGGTGGTGATTGATCGCAACCGGCGGGTACCGGAAGACCACCACCTGTTCAGTGACGAGGCATCCCCTACCCTGCGGTTGGTTGCCGGTGAGTATCAGCCCGGGAACAAACTGACACCGCGGCAAGGCGTCACTGAAGTACCCTGCCTCGGGACGGCAGAAACCACAGACCCAGCTCACATATTGGCGGTATTGGCGGACTTCGGGTTGCGCAAGATTTTTGTGGAAGGCGGCGGGCTGACGGTCTCTGAGTTCCTCAACGCGGGCCTGCTGGACCGGCTGCATGTGATGGTTGCCCCGATGATCATAGGCAGCGGCCGTCCCGCTTTTTCATTGCCGGAAATCAGCCACCTTGACAGCGCCCTGCGCCCAAGGGCCCAGATGATGGACCTGGGCACTGACATGCTGTTTGACCTGGATTTCAGCCAGCGGGCTGACGGCCACGGACGATAAACAGTACGCCGGGCAAGCTCGAAACCAGTACCGCCAGCCCGTAGCCCACGCTCAGTGCTACTCCCTGCTCCGGCGGCAGTCCCGCCAACGGCCATAACAACGCAGCGGCGCCTTCACGCACCCCCCAGCCCGCCACGCTGACGGGAACAGCCATGGCCAGTAATAACAGGCTGCACAGCGCCATCAGAACCAGCACCTCCAACGGTCCGTTCCAGTACCCCGCCGCCAGAGCCAGCAGGGCGAACACCCCCAGGTAGGTCGCCACGACCACGGCTGAAGAGGACAATTGCACCAGAATCGCCGGCCAGCTCAGTAGCGCCCGGCGAATATCCCGACGCAAGGCATGCACGTAGCCTCTGCCCGGTGCCCAGAACCGGCCAACCACGCCCAGTGCGATCATCACAACAGCCACCAGGGCCACCGCAACCCCACCCAGATCGGCAACGACACCAGCAGCCTGTCCCTGGTGCATTGCAAGCCAGGTACCCAGGCCCAGGGCAACGGAGATCATCACCACCTGGCCGGAAAGCCGCTCGATCATCACCGCGTGAACCGCCCCCAGTCGCGCCCCGGAATCCAGGCTATGGCGCCAGGCACGATTAACATCTCCGAGTACACCGCCCGGAAGAACCTGGTTGAGAAAAGTCGCCAGATAATACTCTCGTACCGCCACCACAAACGGCAGGAGGATGGCCAGTCGCGCTGCGGTGTAGCGCCAGCGCCAGGCCGACACCAGTACCTGGAGCACCGAAATCACCATGGCCGCCAGCAACATGGGCAGGGAAAATCGGGCAAGCTCCTGCCAGACATCCGAGACATCGAGAAACATCGCTGTTGTCAGCAATAACAGCAGGGTTAACGCCCATCGCAGCCAGGTGGGTACACCGCGCCGTGACACGTCAGCGGGCACCTTCGTAGGCGGGCCAGGCAAACAGGTCCTGGTGGTCGACGTGAATGGTCAGGCGTTGGGCCCGTGCCTGGGCCAGCCGCTGGTCAAACCAGCGTACCGCCCGTGCCTGCTCTGCCGGATTTTGCTCCAGAACGGCCTGTTGCCAGCCTTCCAGCAAGGCAACCTGCAACGCCGATTGCTCCGGTGTCAGTCGCCAGGGGCTCGGAGCTACCGCCACCCGATAATCGTAGGTTTGTAGCCGCGTCTGCAAATAAGCGGTTGCATCCGGGCCCATGGCAGCCCCCGCTCCTTTTTCGCGGTGCTGGTGAGCATTGACCGTTTCCAGTATCCAGTGGTCATCAGCCTCGGTCGGCGACAATTCGAATTTGCCGTCGTAGGTAAGCACAATCAGCAGGCCCGCCCGGTGACTCGCTACTGCGCTGGCCAGAGCCTTCAGCCATTCCGCTGACACCAGGTCAATCAGCGCCGAAGCGGTTACCAGCCGGATATCTTCAGGAATCTGGCTGGCCAGTGTCCTGGCTGTCAAATGGCAGGCCCGGGTTTCCAGTGGCACATCCAGATGCTCCAGGCGCTCTGCGGCAATTGCCAGCAGGTGCTCATCCTGGTCCAGCAGAACCCAGCGCTGGGGTACGGTCAATGTCGGGACGAGAAACCGGGCGTTGGAACCCGTGCCTGTGCCCAGATCCGCTACCAACAGCGGAGGCGCATGCTGACCACTCGCCGTATCCCGGGTGTTGTATTCGTGCTCCGCCCAGCTGCGTACCTCCGCCATTAATGAGCGGTTACGGGCCAAATGGTCAGCCGGCTCCCGCAGGGCTAGCCAGTCGCTGTCAAAGGTGGTCAGTTCGCCGCCTGGCAGAAGACTTGCGAGGGCGTCCCGGAATTCCCTCGCAGCGAGGCTCCAGCGGCGCAGATTTTGTGCTTCCGTAGTTGCCGCCTGTGCCACCCGGGACAGTTCATGTGGATCACTCAACCATTCTTCGAGGCAGGCTCTGAGTCGGGCTGTATTGCCGGCCGGGTACTGTCGTATTCCGGGGCGATTGCCGGTACTCGCCAGTGCCCCGCCGTCGGTGGTGATAATGGGCAGGCCGGCTGCCTGGGCTTCATCGATGACCATACCGTAGCCTTCGTAAACCGATGGCAACACAAACAGGTCCGCGGCCTCGTAGGCCTTAGCCAGGCCGTCATTATCCAGCTCTCCGGCCAGAATGATGCGCTTCTGAAGACCGTGGGTATTTATGAGATCCCGGATTGTCTGGCCGTAGGTTTTGTCCCGGTCCGTCGAGCCGGCCAGTGTGCACTGCCATGGCAAATGCTGAAGGCCGCTGAGGGCTTCGACAAGATGATGCTGTGCCTTGCGGGGTGAGAGGTTTGCGACACACAGCAGGTTGATGACGGAACCAGCCTGTTTTGGCGGCTTGCTGGCAAGGGCTGAACTGGTGACGGTATCGGATCCCGGCTCTACTACGCGGATACACTGTGCAGGCACGCTATAATCAAGCAGCCGTTCAGCCGTATGCCGGCTGGTGGTGACTACCCCGGCCACAGCGGCCAGCGCCCTGCGCTCGACCCTGAACAGCCAGTCACGGATTCGGGCCGGCAAACCGGTTTCATCCGCCAACGGATGGTGCACCAGCGCTACCATGCGCAAGCGCCCGGCGTGGTCGGCAATAACATCCGGCAGTGCGCCCATCGCCAGCCCGTCCAGAACAACCAGAGAGCCGTCGCTCAAGCTGGCCAACAGGCGGTCCATGGATAGCTCCGCCTGGCGGTCCGGGACCGGAAAGGTCCCGCTCAGCCCCTCCCGGGACACCTCTACACCGACGTCCCTGAGCTCTTCGGCAAGCCGGCGTACGTACCGATACCCGCCTGTGTTCTGGTCCGGGTTGCCCGGGACAATAAAGAGGATCGATTGCGCCGGATCAGAGCTTGCCATGATAGCTGGCCCAGGCAATGTGAGACTCGCCGAGAGTGACTTTCATGCCGCACAGGCCCTTGCCCGTCTCTCCCAGCCTGCCCTGATGCACGGCCGCAGCCATGCGTTCAAATACTGTCACTGCCATGAACTCGGTGGTGGTATTGCGACCGGCGAACTCCTCGATATCGTCAAGGTTCTTCATGTTGAACTCGCCGATCACTTCCGACAGCACCCGGGACGCCAGCCCGATATCCACGATCAGGTCGTCGCTATCCAGCGCTTCCCGCTCGAAGGTCACATCAACAACATACGTCGCCCCGTGCAGGCCCTGTGCCGGGCCAAAAATTTCTCCGTTGAAGCTGTGGGCGATCATCATGTGATCCCTGACAGTGAGACTGAACATAGGGTGCGTTTCCTTTCTGCAGATGAATGAATTCAGTGGCAGTTGTAGACAATACGATGGCACAGGGTTTCAGACGCACAGACGCTGGCACTGCCCGCGCCACCAGCGAGTAATGCCATGGCCTCTGGCAGTGATTCAAAGGGGCTTTCCCCGGTGATGAGGTTGTCGAGGACTTCGTCCCTTAACAGATCCAGTGCCAGAGACATGCGGTCGCGGTACTGCCAGCGTGGCACCTGTAACGGATGAAGATGACCAACCTGGCTTGAACGAATGGTCAGGCGCCGGGAATGAAAGGCGTGGCCAAGGGGCAAGGGCACAGTCTGCGCGCCGTACCAGCTCATTTCAATAATGCGCCCTTCCATACCGGCCAGGCCCAGGGCGGTTTCAAGACCTGCGGGCTGGCCACTGGCGTGGATAACCAGGTCATGGTCGTTATGCTCGCAATGGGTCTGAAAATCGAGCCCCAGGGATTCAGCCACAGCCTGGCGGCCGGGGTTGGTGTCCACAGCTTTGACGCGGGTGCCCGGTATCCGGCTGGCAAGCCATGCCACCAGCAGTCCGACAACCCCAAGGCCCACCACAGCAATCCGGTCCCCGATCCGGGGCGCGGCATCCCAAAGGCCATTCACCGCTGTTTCCATATTTGCCGCCAGCACTGCCCGACCAGGCGGCAACCCCTCTGGCAGAGGCACAACCGCAGAAGCCGGCACACGATAAGCCGTCTGGTGTGGAAACAGGCAAAACACGAACCGACCGTGCAGATCATCTGGGCCAGACGTTACCTGCCCGACATTGGCATACCCATACTTGACCGGAAATGGAAAGTCACCTTCCTGAAACGGTGCCCGCATGGTGTGGAACTCGGACTCCGGCACCTGATTGGCAAACACCAGCGCTTCGGTTCCGCGGCTGATGCCCGAATACAGCGCCTGTACTTCGACCGCGGGGTTATCTGCGGTTACTGTAGACGGGGGATGATGGTCAAAGGTGGCCTCACGGATGGCCCCTTCCAGGGGACCGGTGACCCAGAATGCGTTTGTCATATCGTCTGTTTCCTTACAGCGCACGTAAGCAACTATAGTTCATAGAGAATGGTGCATAGAAGAGCACATACGCAGAGGTTTGATGATGGATTCCCGAACCCGGACATTTCACCTGCCTGTCGCCGCAGATCTTGCCTGGGGCGCTGGCCTGACTGCCCTGCTGGTTGCGGGCGCCGGCATCGGGTTCCGGATGCCCCCGGGGTTCTATGGTATAGCGGCGTTGCTGTATCTGGCCATCGCTCTACCCATAATCCGTTGCTGGCCTGCGGGGCAGGATTTCGGCTGGGCCAACCGTGCAACCCTCGTGCGTACCGCCATGATTGTGCTGTTGGTAAGCCTGGCGCCCTTTATCGCGGGCCTCGGGAACTGGTTGTGGCTTTACGGGGCTCTGTGTTTGCTGGCCTTGATCCTGGACGGGGTTGATGGGGCCATCGCCCGGGCCACCCACTCCACAACCACTTTTGGTGCCCGTTTCGACATGGAGCTGGATGCACTGTTTATCCTGGGGCTCTGTGTTGCCGTGCTTGTACTGGAAAAAGCCGGCATCTGGGTACTGGCACTGGGCTTGATGCGCTATGCCTTTGTGGCCGCCGGCCAGTGGCTGGATTTCATGAACCAGCCACTGCCTGAAAGCTTTCGACGTAAAACCGTGTGTGTCTGGCAAGTGGTGACCCTGATGGTTGCCATACTGCCTGTCGCCTCCACGGCTTTTGCAACCTGGACACTCGCGACCGCTCTGGCGCTGCTGTGTTATTCGTTTCTTACGGATCTGCGCTGGCTTTATAAAACAGGGAGACAGCCATGAAAACCTTTCTTTCAACTGCGGTCATTTCCACCACTACGGCCGTCACTCTGGCGCTGGCCACTCCTGCGGCGCTGGCTGAACCGGAAACCTATGTGATTGATGACGAGCATTTCTCCATGGCTTTTGAAGTCATGCATATCGGTTACGCACCGGTGATGGGCATGTTCCGGGATGTGGAAGGCCAGTTTGAGTACGACGAGGAAGAGAAACAACTCACCTCCGGCAAGCTGACGTTCAAAAGCAAAAGCGTGTTTACCAACCACGACAAAAGGGACGACCACCTGCGCAAGGACGACTTTCTCAACAGCGGTAAGTTCCCCGATATCACCTTTGAAGTGACCGGGTTCGAATCCACTGGAGACAACACCGGCATTGTCACCGGCGAACTCACACTGCTGGGCCAGACCCGCTCTGTGGACGTGGACGTTACCCTCAATAAATCCGCTGAATACCCCATCGGCCATGAAGACTACACCCTTGGCATGACGGCAGAAACCACCATCAAACGCAGCGAATGGGGCATGACCTACGGCATCGAGGATGACCTGGTGGGCGATGAAGTTCGCCTGCGGTTTGGCCTGGAAGCGGTGCGGGATTCCGGCTGGCTCTGAAAGCTGTGACAGGCATCACAGGCTGGACACATTTTGTTACACAATCGGGGCAAATTTTTGCCAGAACCAAATTTGGCCCGTTATGTTAAGAGGACAACACTATAAAAAAATGCCACCAACAAGGATCGGATGATGCCACTGCGGGCTCTGTTGACCCTTACAATCATTGTATCCGGCGCTATCGGGCTCGGGTACCTGCTGGCGGCTGAAAACCCGGGCCGCTTCGCCTGGATAACCGGCGCCAACCATGCAGAACCGCTCCCCGACGCTTCCGAATCGCAAGTACCTGCCCTGGACAGCAGTTCATCTCCTCCCCCGAAACCAGAGCCACCTGATAATGCGGTTGGCTTCATGCTGGCCAGCGCTGCGAATCAGTACACTCAGAATATCCGCTATCCCGAGTATTCCATCCCGCTTTCGGAAGACCAGGCCCAAGCCTACAGGGGCAATCGGTTTGAACCGGTGGAGCTGCCCCTTGAAGGCGACGGACGATTTACCGTCACGCTTGAAAAGTATCGTTTTGTGCAGGACGAAGACATTCTTGTGGTGGCCACCATTACCGGTTCATCGGTGGTCTCCGACCGCCTGGAGGTCACACTGGAGTCCACGGAGTCCCGCCAACAGCACGCCAGCTCTTCACTACAGAATGATTCGGGGGACAGCTATTACGAGGGTGTGATCAGTGCCGATGCAGAGCCGGGCGAATATCGCCTGATTGTCGAAGCCAGTGTCGACGGCAAGCCGGTGCGCCATGCCTCCACCCTGACCATTGAGCCGGATCTTGGCGAATTCGATGGCCTGGGAAGCCCCCGTGTCAGCAACAATGACCTGGTGATACCGGTTCACTTTGACGCCAATGAGCCCGGTTTCTACGCCCTGGCCGCCCAGCTCTACCACAACGGCCGTGCAGTGGCGCAATTACAGGCCGAGAAGCGGTTGGATGGAACCACCGACACCCTGGAGCTGAAGGCCCACGGCTCGGTTCTGGCCAACCGGGAGATCACCGGGCAGCTGGAACTGCGTAACCTGCAGATCCGTCGCCTGCCGGCCAGGCCCGGCGACCGCACAGATTATGGCTTCGGGCCCGATGAGGGCTATTCCTTTACGCCGCCGGATCTGGACGGGCTCACCGACAGCCCGGCGAGCGACCCCGAATCAGAGCAGCGTGCCGCCCTGCTTCAAAAACTGGCGGACAAGTTCTGATACAACAATAAAACAAAGACGGAGCTTTTATGAAAACAAGAAAACGAAGTGCCTGTAAGACCGCTCTCGCGGTCGCCATAGCCGGCGGACTGTTTGCCGGTAACGCCCAGGCCCAGCTGGCCGGCCACAACGTGGTTCTGGTTCACGGGTTCCAGCAGGAAGACCTGGCCAACCCACCTGCCAACCTCGACGCAGTAAAGAGCGCCGGCGAGGACTACTGGCGAACCTTCTGGTTATCCCGTTCCGACGCCCGGATTGACTGGGGCAGCAATGGCCGGGTGGAAGGCAATATCGCTCAGCAGGCTTACGAGCAACTGCGGCAGATCAGCCAGCAGGGCCTGTGCAACGACTACTGCATTGTGGTTTCCCATTCCACTGGTGACCTGGTCACTCGCTACCTGCTGGAGAACCAGGCGCGCTGGCTTCAGGCCGAAGGGCTTCAGCCCCTGAGGATCCTGGCTGCCATTGACTACTCCGGTGCCGGCGGCGGAACCGAGCTGGCGGACCTGGCCATGAGTATTGCCTACAACGACAGCTGGTATAACTGGCCACTGAAACAGGCGGTCCGTGCCTTCACCGGCATCGAACCGGAGCCAGGCAAGCTCGGCGTGGTGAATGATCTGCAAACCAACGCCGCACGCAACCTGGCAGTGAGCCCCAACAACATTCCAAGGTTGCGGTTTGTGGCCGGTGGCTCGTCCTACGGGGGCATCACCAAGCCGTTCATTGCCGGTACCGATGACGGCGTGGTTCCCACCCACTCAGCCTGTGGCGCCACCTCCAGTAATGGCATCGACTCGTGCAGCTCCAACCTCAGCATGGCGGGCAAGGTGTCCAGCCAGAACGGCCCGTCTGGCCTGTATTACAACCACTTCCCGATCCTGATGAACGAAGGCGTTTCCCACAGCGGTGTTCTGGGATCGGAAACCGGCAATATCTCGGTGCCAGTAGTGAACAATACAACCCTGAACGGGCTTCAGGTGGACTTCGCCAGCCGCACGTACAACAAGCGCGCCTGGTGGCAATGGTGGGGTTCCGGTGACCGCTACGTAGAGGTGCCCGGCTCTGACCAGACCGACATGTCGACGCTGGTCTACAACACGCTCAAAAACTGATAGAAACAACCAAAGGGCTCACCCGCCCACAGGAGTATCAACCGGCTCACGGAAGAGCCATTTTCACCCTTCCATGATAAACTCCGCCGCTGTCCCGCTCATTGGCCGGGCCCAGTCGATCTTCTGCAAGGCGGTTGTGAATGCCCCTCTCGAACACCCATAAATCCGACCTGTTGCTGGTTGTTGTTACCCTGATGGCCGCTATCAGCTGGATGTTTTCCAAAGAAGCGGTATTGCTGATGCCGCCATTGATGTTTATGGCCCTGCGATTCCTGCTGGCAGGCTCCGTGCTGGCGGCAATTGCCTGGCCATCGCTGAGAAGGCTGAGCCTGGACCAGGTCAAGCGGAGTGCCGGCGTGGGGCTGGTGTTCGGTGTTGCCATGAGCTGTTGGGTGATGGGGCTGTTTCACGCGACTCACGTTGGAGAAAGCGCCTTTCTGACCAGCCTGGGTGTGGTGATAGTACCGGTGATTGCCCGCGTGGTCTTCCGGGAAGAACAGCCCCTGAGCACATGGCTTGCGATTCCGGTGGCTGTAGGCGGGCTGGCGCTTCTTTCGCTGAAAAACGGATTCCGGCCGGAGATTGGGCAGCTCTTCTTTGTAGGTGCGGCCTTTATTTTCGCACTGTACTTCACACTCAACACCAGGGCCGCCAACCAGCGCACTGTGGTCAACCGCAAGGGCGAGGCGGTGGAAAAGCACCGCGTACCTGCCCTGCCCCTGACCAGCATCGCCCTGCTCACTGTAGGTGTCGTTACACTGATTGAATCCACCATCCTTGAGCCCTGGACACCAACCCTGGAGAACTTCACCGGCATGCTCGCCATGTGGATCATCGCCAGCGCCGTCATCGGCACCGCGGGCCGTTTTCTGATTCAGACCTACGCCCAAAGCCTGTCCGCCCACAGCCATGGGGTGGTGATTCTGGTGCTGGAACCGGTGTGGGTCGCTCTGTTTGCGGCAGGATGGTTCAGCGAAACCATGTCCGCCACCCAACTGGCGGGCTGCGGGCTGATATTCCTGGCCCTGCTGATCAACCGCTGGGGAGTGATCAGCAGGGCGGTAAAAGGCTGGACCAGAAAGCAGAAAACCGCCTGAAAGAGGTTGACCACGCCCATCGGAATCAGTATATTTCGTCCCCGTTGCAGGACACAGGACCATAGCTCAGTTGGTTAGAGCGCTGCCTTGACATGGCAGAGGTCGGCAGTTCAAATCTGCCTGGTCCTACCATTCCTGCCAGACATTCCACAAAAAAGCCGCTGATGGATATTCCTCAGCGGCTTTTTTGTGTCTGGTCGCCCCGGGGGAGCTCCAGCGTGCCCCTGTTACCGGGATGGTGGCGCCATGAACTCGGGCCCGACGGGATCCTTAATGCACCTGGTCAGAATCTCGTCAATCGCGTCAAACGCTTCCCTGTCCAGCGACCAGCCTTCGATATCACCAACCGGATCAAGCTGCTCTGGCCGCCTTGCGCCCCATAGGGCTGTTGTGACACCCGGCTGATCAACCAGCCAGCGAAGCGCCAATGCCAATACATTTTTCTGATAACGCTCACGGGCAAAGGTGTCCAGTTCCGCCACGGCGCTCAGGTATTGGCGATAACGTTCGCCCTGGAACTTGGGATCGTTCTTTCGCAGATCGTCGCCGGTAAACTCGGTATCTTCCCGCATTTTTCCGGTCAGCAGACCACGGCACAGGCCACCGTAAGTGATGGTTGCAATACCGTGTTCCCGGCAATATGGAAGGACGTCCTGTTCGATCTCCCGTTCGAAAAGATTATAGGGAGGCTGCAGACTGTGCAGGGGCACAATTTTGCTGAATGCTTCCATCTGGGCAGGGGAGAAATTGCTGACACCAATGGCGCGGATCTTTCCCGCCTGATAGAGGTTCTCCATTGCCCGTGCAGTCTCTTCCACGGGTGTCTGCGGATCCGGCCAATGGATCTGATAGATGTCGATCCGATCCGTTTGCAGGCGTTTCAGCGAATCCTCAACTTCCCGCTCTATGCGAGCTGCGGTAGCATCACGCCAGACCTTGTCATGATCCTCGTTCCAGTTCAGGGCAACCTTGGTGGCCAGCGCTACCTGATCGCGTCGCCCATCGGCCAGGGCTTTACCCACAATTTCCTCTGAACGCCCGAATCCGTATACAGGCGCGGTATCTATCAGCCCGATACCCTTGTCGATCGCCCTGTGAATGGTGTCAATGGACTGGGCTTCATCAGTGCCGCCCCACATCCAGCCACCGATGGCCCAGGTGCCCAGGCCGACCGGTGTCACCTGAATATCTGTGTTTCCGAAAGATCGGGTATCCATAATTCCTCCCTCATGTTCGAAAATCTCACGGTATCACCCAACACTCGTTTGCCAAAGGTTTGCTGCGTGAGTATGTCAGGTTTTATTACAGTACTCATGACAGGAACTTCAGAGATATATGACTTACTCCTACAAATCAATGAGTTGCATTCTTGGTGTCATATTTGCAACTCGACGACAAGCGATAGAACTATTCATCGCTTGTAGAGACCAGTCAGTAACAAATAAGGATATTTAAAATGGATAGGTTTTTAGCAAAAGCGCTAAGTGTCACTGCACTTTCTCTTACCATTGGGCTGTCATCGTTGGCAGTACCCGCAGGCGCGCATGCTGCCGCCATCGTTTCAGGATTCAATACCAATACCCTCGCCCGCAACGACGACGGCTCGGATGGCCCCGTTAATATTGGCTTTACCGCCAACTTTTTCGGCATCGAACATAACGAGCTGTATGTTAATAACAATGGCAACGTGACCTTCGGTTCCGATCTCTCGACCTTCACACCTTTTGACCTGACCTCAACCGGCCAGCAGATCATTGCACCCTTCTTCTCCGACGTCGATACAAGGTCCGCTGGCGAACCAGTCACCTATGGTACCGGCATGTACGAAGGGCGTGATGCGTTCGGGGTGAACTGGATTGATGTCGATTACTACCCCAGCAATACCGCCCATACAAACCGCAATAGTTTCCAGTTGATTCTGGTGGATCGATCCGATATTGCCAGCGGTGATTTCGACTTCATTTTCAACTATGACCAGATAGAGTGGGAAGCGGGCACAGCCAGTGGCAGCGATCCGGATGGTCTCGGTGGAAGCTCTGCCCGGGTCGGGTATTCAAATGGTACCGGAGATCCGGGAACATTTTTTGAGTTATCCGGCTCGGCGGTTAACGGCGCCTTCATTGATGGCGGCCCTAACGCCTTGATATCGAGCCGTCTGAATTCGGATGTTGATGGCCGTTATGTGTTTTCAGCACGTAGTGGCGGCGTTGACAACCCGGTTCAGGTACCCGAACCGGGTTCTCTTGCCCTGCTCGGCATTGGATTGGCCGGCCTTGGCTTTGTGCGTCGCCGGCGCACTCTCTGATCACGGGTAGACCTGAAGAAAAGTAAAACGGCGACCTTGCAGGTCGCCGTTTTTTTATTGCTGACTGCTTTCTCAAACCTTATAGAAGTCCCGATACCAGTCCACAAAGTTGGCAATGCCCTCTTCCACCGTGGTAGACGGTTTGTAGCCAACATCGCTGATCAGGTCGTCCACATTGGCGTAGGTGGCCGGTACGTCACCCGGCTGCAGGGGTAGCAGATTTTTCTCCGCCTTCTTGCCAACGCGCTCTTCGATGATTTCAATGAAGCGGGATAATTCTACCGGGTTGTTACTACCGATGTTGTACAGGCGGTAAGGCGCCTTGCTGGTGCCCGGATCCGGCTTTTCGCCGCTCCACTGGGGGTTGGCCGTGGCAACGTTGTCCAGGGTTCTGATAACCCCTTCCACGATGTCATCGATGTAGGTGAAGTCCCTTCTGTGATTGCCGTGGTTGAACACGTCAATGGGCTCACCTGCCAGGATTTTTTTGGTGAAGATGAACAGCGCCATGTCCGGACGACCCCAGGGGCCATACACGGTAAAGAACCTCAGGCCGGTGGTAGGCATGTTATACAGGTGGCTGTAGGTATGGGCCATCAGCTCGTTGGCTTTCTTGGAGGCCGCATACAGGCTCAGGGGGTGGTCCACGTTGTCATGCACGGAGAACGGCATGGTTTCGTTGGCGCCGTATACGGAGCTGCTGGAAGCGTACACAAGGTGCTTCACATCATTGTGGCGACAGCCCTCAAGGATGTTGGTAAAGCCCACCAGGTTGGCGTCGATATAGGCATGGGGATTTTCCAGAGAATACCGAACGCCCGCCTGGGCTGCCAGGTGAACCACCCGTTCCGGCTTTTGCTCCCGGAACAGCGCTTCCATGGCAGATCTGTCTGCCACATCCTTGCGGACTTCGGTGAACCCCGGCTTACAGGTCAGGCGTTCCAGGCGCGCTTCTTTGAGAGTGGGATCGTAGTAATCATTGACGTTATCCACGCCGATCACTTCATCACCGCGGTCAAGCAGCCGATGCGCCAGATGGGAGCCGATAAAGCCCGCCGTACCCGTAACCAGAATTTTCAAAGTCGTTTCTCCCTGTTCCTTCAGAAGGTCAGCCCGGCACTCACAAACGGGCCACCCAGTTCAATATCCAGACGGTCGTCGCTGTCTTCGTAATCGATGCTGATCTGGCGATAGCCGGCGCGAAGCTGCAACAGCGATACTTCGTACTGGCCATAGGCGTTGTAGTCGTAGATCGAATCGCCGTCGAAGCTGATCAGGTTGGCTTCGCCGCCCACAGAAACGCCGGTGAATGGCAGGTCAAAACGGGCTGCAAGGTAGCCCATGGGGACAACACCATTGATCTCGGTCTTGCTGACGCGACCGTTGGAGACTTTCTCGCGTACGATCAGCTCGCCATCAAGATCGCGAGCGGTAATCCCGAGATCCAGGTTCGCCCAGTTATCCAGTACTTCATAATAGAGGGTGACGTCGAACTGTGTCAGATCCAGGTCCGAATCTACATCTCCGGAAACCAGGTCATACTGGGTGGACACTTCGCCACTGCCGCTTTGCTCAATCCGGGTATAGTTCAGACGTACGTTTGGCAGCAACGGCACCGGGTGCTCAAAATAGGCACTCAAATTAGCGTTGGTGTCACTGTCAAGATTCAGGTCGTTCTCAATATCGACTACATCGTTATTTTTTCCGGCCTTGCCGGACAAATCAGAATCCCAGTAGCTGATGTTGGCACCCACACCGATCACATCGGCAGAGACCGCGGGAGCGGCAATAATCAGTGAGCCGCCGAGGGCGAGAATCAATTTACGCATATGACACCTGTTTCTGTTTGTTGGTTGTGACGCATCAGTCAAAACTGATACCGAGCCGACGACCCACCTCTTCGTAAGTCTCGATTACATCGCCCAGTCCCTGACGAAAACGGTCCTTGTCCATTTTCTTGCGGGTTTCCCTGTCCCAGATACGGCAGCCATCGGGGCTGAACTCGTCCCCGAGGACTATCTCACCGCCTGCGCGGCCGAATTCAAGTTTATAGTCCACCAGCAGCATGCCGGCTTCGTCGAACAACGCCTTGAGAACATCGTTCACCTGATACGTCAGTTCTTTCATTCTGGCAAGTTCGTCGGCGTTCGCCCAGCCAAAACTGACCGCCAGTGACTCATTCACCATGGGGTCGTGCATGGCGTCATTTTTCAGGAACAGTTCGAAGGTGGGCGGATTCAGTTCCAGCCCTTCTTCCACCCCCAGGCGACGACAAAGGCTACCAGCAGAAATATTCCGGACCACGCACTCCACCGGGATCATGTCCAGCTTCTTGACCAGCGACTCGGTATCAGACAGCAGGCCTTCAAAGTGAGTGGGAACACCGGCCGCTTCCAGTTTTTCCATGATAAAGGCATTGAAGCGGTTGTTGACCATGCCCTTGCGGTTCAGCTGCTCTTTTTTCTCACCATCGAACGCGGACGTATCATCGCGAAACACCATAACGAAACGATCGGGATCGTCGGTGCGGTAAACAGATTTGGCCTTGCCTGCGTAAAGTTCTTCACGCTTTTCCATCTCGGGTCTCCGGGTGCACCCGCACTGCGCGGGTACTGCTTGCTATTAGTAAAGGTATTCGAACAGTTCGGACAACAGCTCCGGGGATCGGTCATCGCCGGTATAGTCCTCGGCGCGGTTGACTGTCACCACGATATCGCTCCCGCTTTCGTCCAGCCGCACGTCAAAGCTGTGTTCAGGCTCGGGATCGTCGGAGAACCAGCTGAACCAGCCGGGCTCGCGCTCTGATTCCGGTCGGAAGTCTACGAAGAAATAGCCCTCGTCGCGGTTCAGATCCACTACCGGCACGCCGGCTTCATCCAGTGAGCGCCTCACCTCTGCCCAGGCACGACCATAATCCAGGCTCATGACGATCTGCTGCGGAGTGTCATCGTCTGACACCAGGCGGACAAGCGGCTCACTGACCATGCCCAGCGCAGCGCGAGAGTAGGATTTGCTGTCTTCGCGGTTCTTCAGGTGCTCTGCCAGATCATCCAGCAGAACCTTGCTGGTGCTTAGCTGCTCCTCGCTGCGCCGGTCGCGGTCGCCCCATGGGAGCAGCTCGTCCGGATCATCCTCAACCTCGAAGGTGCGGAACTGGATCTCGGTGGTTTTGCGCCGAACACCCGGTGCAATGCGCGCCTGCACCACAATCCGGGCCTCCTGACCGTCCGGGTTGTCCGGAAGCTCAAGCAGCTCCCTTGCCTGTTTGCTGAAGTTGACAAGCTCACTCTGAATCAGCCCCAGTTGAGGGCTGTCATGGGCCACACCAAGCCCATTCTCGTTCATATAGGTGGTCACCGCTGGCCACAGCCTGCCCGGCACATCGTTTACCAGCAGCCACACCTGACCGTCCAGTTCCTCGACAACGTAATTCTCATCGAGGATGTCGGAGGTCATGTCGGGAGGATTAGGAATGCTGTCACGGTACATGCGACCAGAATCCGCGGCGTTGATCTCACGGATGGGCATCACCTGTGTGAACTTCCCCTCATCCGCGGATGGCGGGAGTTTCAGCGGTGTACCTTCGGGTTCGTCAACGTAGCGCTCGGATCGGTCTTCAATAAAGCTACAGCCAGCGAGGGCCAAAACAAGCATCAGGCCCGAAAGGGGCCTGATGAAATGTGCGGATCTTGTGTTTTCTGTCCTGAACCTAAACGCCATCAGGCGACTCCAGTTACGATAGATGATACAGCCCGACTCAGAGTACGCCAGAGGCTCTCAATGCTTCTTCCACTTCGTCGTGGAACTTGTCGCTCAGCGGGGTAAGCGGCAGGCGAATGCCCTCACCAATCATTCCCATTCGATGCAGGGCCCATTTCACGGGAATGGGATTCGCTTCGAGGAAGAGCTTCCGGTTCAACGGCATCAGCAGTTCATTGAGCCTGTCGGTTTCCTCCTGATCACCTGCGATAGCCGCTTCACACAGTGCCGCCATGGCTCGGGGTGCAACGTTGGCGGTTACCGACACATTGCCTTTGCCGCCGGCCAGCATAAGCCCGGCTGCGGTTGCGTCATCACCGGAGTAGACCACCAGCCGCCCTTTGACGGCTTCGATCAGCTCGGCGCCGCGGGGAATGTTGCCGGTGGCATCCTTGATGCCGATGATGTTCGGGATGTCTGCAAGGCGTTCAACGGTTTCATTGAGCATGTCGCAGGCTGTACGCCCGGGCACGTTGTACAGGATCTGGTTAACCGGAACCGCTTCGGCGATGGTCTTGAAGTGGCGGTAAAGCCCTTCCTGAGTAGGCTTGTTGTAATAGGGTACAACCAGCAGGCAGGCGTCCGCACCCAGCTTGTGGGCTGCTTCGGTCAGCTCTATGGCTTCACGGGTGCTGTTGCCACCGGTACCGGCAATAACCGGGATGCGGCCATTAACGCGTTTTATGATGTGCCCGATGACCCGCATGTGTTCGTCCGGGTCCAGCGTTGCGGATTCACCCGTCGTACCAACAGCCACGATGCCATGTGTCCCGTTGTCCAGATGAAAGTCCACCAACGTATCAAGCTGCTCCCAATGGATGCTGCCATCGGAATGCATGGGCGTGACCAATGCGACAAGGCTACCCGTAATCATAAAAGCTCCGTACGAATAAAAACGATATGGTAATGTTGGGCACCCACTGACACAAGGGAATTAAAGGAGTTGTCATGTCGGTGCCTGCTGATCTTTCACCGGCCAGGCCGAGAATATGGCCTTGAGCATGGTTGCCAGGGGGATCGCAAAGAAAACGCCCCAAAGCCCCCAGATACCACCGAAGAACAGGACTGCAATAATAATAGCCACAGGATGCAGGTTGTTCACTTCCGAGAACAATACCGGCACCAGAACATTACCGTCCAGCGCCTGGATGATGCCATAGGCCACCATGACCCAGATAAAGTCACTGCCCCAGCCAAAGGCAAACAGGGCAATCATGGCAACCGGAATGGTGACAACCGCAGCGCCGATATAGGGAATAACGACACTCAGGCCGACCATCAGGGACAGCAAGGCCGCATAGGGCATACCCAGTAACTTGAAAGATACATAGGTTACCCCGCCCACAATAAGAATCTCCACCGCCTTGCCCCGTACATAGTTGGCACACTGCAGATTCACTTCATTCCATATTCTGACCATCATCGGGCGCTGGGACGGCAGCATGCGGGAGATGGAATCCAGAAGAAAGCGGCGGTCCTTGAGGAAGAAAAACACCAGGATCGGCAACAGCACCATGTAGATCAGCAGGGCAACCAGATCAGGAATGCTGGCCAGCGAGAACGACACCAACCACTGGGTCATCCGTCCGGCTTCGGTGGTCACCTGATTGTAGATGGTGTTGATACCCTCCATGGAGATCAGCGTGGGATACTGTTGGGGAAGCACCTCCAGGTAGGACTGCATTTCCCGGAATATGCGTGGAGCTTCGCCGGCAAGAGAGGTCACCTGGGTCCAGATCAGTGGCAGCAGACCGAACAGGAACCCGATCAGAACACCAAGAAATATCAGGAACACCCCGATGATAGAGACGATTTCCGGGACACCCATCTTGTTAAGCTTGGTAACCAGTCCCTGCAGAATGAATGCAACGATGACTGCGGCAATGGCGGGAGCCAGCATGGCGCCGAACAGAATGACAAAAACAATCCCTGCCAATATCAGCAGGAAAAGAATGACGGCTTCTTCATCTGAAAAGTATTTGTGGGCCAGACCACGTAAAATTCTGATCATGAACAACTCCGAATGGTCACCACTGCAGGCTTAGCCGCCGCACTTTATCACAAAGGTGAAGTTACCACCCTGTTCGGATGAACTGACCAGCTCATGGGCAGACAACCTGAGAAACGCGGGAATATCCCGAGCCGACCCGGCGTCGGTGGCAATCACTTCCAGCTCCTGGCCGGGGGACATGCTGTTCAGTTCGAGCTTGGTTTTGAGTAACGGCATGGGGCAGCGAAGCCCCGATGCATCAAGTGTTCGATCAGCCATGACAACCAGATACCCGTATGGTCAAAAGAAGAGCCGGCATTATGCCGACAGTGTTACTTTAATGCATCACAATCGTAACGGGCCACACAGAAGCGAACTTTCAGTGGCACAATGCTGTCTGACGAAATCACATGACAAGGGACACTGCCCATCCATGACCCCGACAGATCGAAGCCCTGCGCCCTGGCAGGGAGTAGTGGCATTCACGCTGATGCTATTGGTGACCGTGTTTTCAGGTGGAGCGCTGGCCCAATCCCCGGACAGCACCCTACCCTCCATCGGTGGAGCCGGTGGCGGGCTGATTTCCGGCCAGCAGGAAGCCGATATCGGCCGCCAGGTCATGACGTCTATCCGCCGGTCGGCGCCGCAGATCACCGACCCGCTGGTCTACGACTATCTCAGCTCGATTATTTACCAGCTGGTTCCGTCTGCACCGCTTTCCAGCAGTGACCTCACGCTGGCCATTATCGACAGCCCGGACATCAACGCGTTTGCGGTGCCGGGCAACATCGTCGGCGTTAACGGTGGCTTATTCCTGAACGCCAGCAGTGAGCAGCAGTTTGCTTCGGTACTCGCCCACGAACTGGCACACCTGAGCCAGCGTCATTTTGCCCGGCGTCTTGAGCAGCAGGAAGCCAGCGCGCCGTTGACGATTGCCGGCATGATCGCGGGTATCGTATTGTCAGCGGTGACCCAGTCGGACATCGGAATAGCCGCCATTGCCGGCACCCAGGCACTGGCAATACAGAACATGCTTGCCTACAGCCGCGCCCACGAGCAGGAAGCCGACCGTATCGGCATGGAAATACTGGCCGATTCAGGCCTCGACCCGAGGGGCATGCCGGAAATGTTCGAAATCATGATGCGCCAGAACCGGCTCCAGGGAAATCGGGTGCCAGAGTATCTGTCTACTCACCCACTTACCCAGAGCCGGGTTTCTGACACCCGCAATCGTGCCGAGCAATACCCTCGCCGGGATGTGGTCGACGCCCAGGAATACCACCTGGTTCGAGCACGCCTCCAGGTACGCTACGCCAAGTCGCCGCAGGTGGCGGTGGAGACCTTCCGGGATTACCTGGAGCGCCCGGATACCGAAAAACCCGATGCGGTACGCTACGGGCTTGCCGTGGCCTTGCTGAACGCCGGCAACTACAACGACGCAATCACCGAACTTGAGCGGTTGCTTGAGAGCACACCGGGGCGAATTACCTACCAGGTCACCCTGGCGGAAGCCCTGATTGAACAGGGGCAGCTTGAACAGGCCCGCAGCCTGCTGGCAGAGGCGCTGGACCGGAATCCGGGCAACTATCCCATTACCGACATGCTGGCCCGGGTGGAAATCGAGGACGGTAACGGAAAACGTGCCGCGGATTATCTGCACCAGTTGACACGGGAGTTACCACAAAAAGAGCACCTGTGGCTTCGGCTTGCGGAGGCCGAGGGAATGGCCCGAAATATTGTGGGTGTTCACCGGGCCCGTGCCGAGCACGACATTCTGATGGGAGACCTGGAGTCAGCCCAGCGTCAGTTGCGCCAGGCCCAGGAACGGCTGCCAGCTGGCGCGCCTCTCAGGCAGGTCGTTACCGAACGCCTGTCCCAGGTGTCGGCCAGGCTCAACCAGCAGCGCAGCTGATTTCAGGCGTTGCCGGCGGCCTTCAGATTCATGTTGGCGGTGAAATCCAGCATCCTGTGCAGAGGCTTCAGAGCCTTTTCCCGCAGCTCAGGGTCCACGTGGACTTCCTGGTCTCCGTTTTCGATGACCGACAGCAGGTTCTCCAGCCCGTTCATGGCCATCCACGGACAGTGAGCGCAACTGCGACAGGTGGCACCGTTTCCGGCGGTGGGAGCTTCGATCAGGGTCTTGTTGGGCGCCAGCTGCTGCATCTTGTAGAAGATACCGTTGTCCGTCGCCACAATGAACTGCTCATTGGGCAGCGTCTGTACCGCGTGAATCAGTTGTGACGTGGACCCCACCACGTCGGCCATTTCCACCACGGCGTCCGGGGATTCCGGGTGAACCAGTACGGCGGCGTCCGGATACAGTGCCTTGAGATCCTCCAGCCCACGATATTTGAATTCTTCATGAACGATACAGGAGCCATCCCACAACAGGACGTCAGCCCCGGTGGTCTTCTGGACATAATGGCCAAGGTGTTTGTCCGGCGCCCAGAGAATCTTCTCACCACGGGCGTCCAGTGATTCCACAATTGCCTGGGCGCAGCTGGAAGTCACCACCCAGTCGGCCCTGGCCTTCACGGCGGCGGAGGTGTTGGCGTACACCACTACGGTTCTGTCCGGGTGCTGATCGCAAAACTCGGCAAATTCGTCGGCCGGGCAACCAATATCAAGAGAACAGGTGGCTTCCAGGGTTGGCATCAGAACCCGTTTTTCGGGGTTGAGAATCTTCGCGGTCTCGCCCATAAAGCGTACACCAGCGACGACAACGGTTGATGCGTCGTGCTGATTGCCGAAACGGGCCATTTCAAGGGAGTCCGCCACACAGCCACCGGTTTCCTCCGCAAGGCGTTGAATATCCGGGTCCGTGTAATAATGCGCTACGAGCACTGCATCCTGGGCCTTCAGGGCGGCTCGGATACGGGATTCCAGATCGGCTTTTTCTGCCTCACTGAGGCTCTTGGGCTCAGCCTGGTGTGCCAGGTGCTCCTGAACCAGAATACGGTCTTCACCTCGTGTCATCACTGCATCTCTATATTTCGTCAACGTGCGGAGTATATCACTTCGGGTCGGTTACGTTCCCTTCCCACAGATGTATGACCGTACAGCCAAAAAAAAAGAGCCCTGAGGCTCTTTTTTTCAACAGAAAGCAATTTGCTGCCTGTTTTTTTGGTGGGTCGTGAAGGATTCGAACCTTCGACCAATTGGTTAAAAGCCAACTGCTCTACCAACTGAGCTAACGACCCGCAACTACCAGCCCGTTTCCGGACCCGGAACCAATCGATGAACTATCCCACCGCTTCGTTCGCAATTTGGTGGGTCGTGAAGGATTCGAACCTTCGACCAATTGGTTAAAAGCCAACTGCTCTACCAACTGAGCTAACGACCCAAACGAGGCGCATATAGTAATGATTTTTCAGCGCCGATCAACCCCTAATTCCCAGGTTTCTCAACATTCTTCACGCCAACGGAAATCAGGTACTACCGGAATCCAGATACTTTTGTGCCAGCTTTGCGGCACTGGTATCCGGGTAATCCTCAACCACGGTTTCCATGCGTGACCGGGCCTGGTCCTTGTTACCCAGCCGATCCAGTGTGACACCAAGCTTGTACACCGCGTCCGGAGCCTTGCGATGATCCCCGTAACGGGTGGCGACGATGGTGAACGCCTGACGGGCCTGCTCAAGCTGATTCTCGACCAGATACACCTCACCCAGCCAGTAATAGGCGTTTACAGTAAGGTCGCCCTCTTCGTACTCATCAATAAAGTCATACAGCCCGTTAATGGCCTGGTCGTAGTTCTTGTCCTGATGAATAAGCGTCTGGACCTTGTCATAGGCGCGTCGTTCGTCGTCAGAAGGTTGACGGTAGATTCTGGTTTTTACTCCGGAACTGCCCCCTCCGGCATCAGAATCACTGGCAGCGGAACTAGGCGCCGGTGCTTCAGCCACTTTTTCAGAGAGCTTCAGGATCCGCTGGTCAAGATCAATATAGCGGTCACGCGATTGCTTGGTCAGACGGTCAATCAGGTTTTGCTGCTCTTCGACCCGCCCCTGCAGCCGGCGAAGTTCGCCCTGCAATTGCTGGATCATGTAAAACAGCTCTGCGTTGGCCTGACTGTTACCGGCCTTGCGCTCGGCTTCCGACGAATTGTCCTGGAACATCGGAGAAACGGATTGCGCCAGGGCGCTACCCGCCGGCCCTAAGGCCAGCGGGAGCAGCACTGTCGCCATGAGCAGATGTCTCATGGGGTTCGCCTGTTACTGGAAAACAAGTTCAACGCGACGGTTCTGGGCCCATGCGCTTTCACTGGAACCCATAACGGCCGGCTTCTCTTCACCGTAGCTGATGGTTTCCATCTGGCCACGTGATGCGCCGTTCACGATCAGGAAGCGCTCAATGGCGTTGGCGCGACGCTCGCCCAGTGCCAGGTTGTACTCCTTGGTGCCACGCTCGTCGGCGTGACCTTCAATGCGTACATTCCGGCCAGGGTTGGCCTGCAGATAGCGGGCGTGGGCAACCAGCACTTCACGGGCTTCAGACTTGATCTCGGCGGTGTCAAAATCGAAGTAGAAGGTGGTGATTTCACGCATCGCTTCTGCTTCGGCGCGTTCGGCACGGGCTTCAGCGGCACGGCGCTGCTCTTCAGTCATTTCCGAGGAGGATACGCCACCCTCATCATCACCGCCGTAAACTGTGCTGCCGCCTTCCTGATCTACAGCAGATACATCAGAGCCATAGGCGCCATCTTCAGTGGTATCACCCGTACTGCTACAACCGGCGATCAGGCCCAGGGACAGAGCCATGGCAAACAATTTGTGGTGAGCTGCTAGTTTCATAATCATTTCCTTCCTTTTTGACAGTCTGTAGTACTTGAATAAGAACGAATCTGTTGAGTCCGGAGTTCCGGTTTTACCGAACGATCGGCGACCATGCCGGATCGCGCACATCACCCTCCGAGGCCGGCAGACTATAGGCCGCGCCGCCGTCTGCGGCAATTACAGTTAGTACACTGTTGGCGCCCTGCTTTGTTGCATAGATCAGCATCCGGCCGTTTGGCGAAATACTGGGTGACTCATCGGAGCCGGTGCGAGTCAGGATTGTCTCTTCCTCCGTCCTCAGGTCGGTCCGGGCTATGTGGAACGAGCTGTCCCGCTGATGCACATAATAGACGTATTTACCGTCATTGTCGGCGCGCGGCCGGGCATTGTAGCGGCTGCCAAAGGTAATCCTGCGGGGCGCCGCTTCCTCGCTGGACTTATGATAAATCTGGGGCCCGCCGGATCGGTCAGAGGTAAAGAAGAACCCCCCCCCGGTATGATCCCAGGTAGGCTCGGTATCAATGGACCAGTGGTTGGTGAGTCTTTTCAATGAACGGCTCTGAATATCCATCCTGTAGATTTCCGCGTTGCCATCCTTCGACAGCGTAAGCAGAATTGAGCGGCCATCCGGCGAAAAAGCCGGTGCCGAGTTCAGGCCGGGGAAGTCGGCAATCCGGGTGCGATTGCCCGATGAAAGCTCATGAATGTAAATAGCCGGCTTGCCGGTTTCGAACGACACGTAGGCAAGTTTCTCCCCATCCGGTGACCAGGCTGGAGAGAGGATGGGCTCATCACTTTCCAGTCGTACCCGCGCCCGCTTGCCATCCACGTCGCTGACCTGGAGACGGTACAGTGGTTCACTACCGGAGCGTTGCAGCGTGACGTAGGCCAGCTTGGTGGAAAATGCCCCGGGCACACCGGTAATGGCTTCGTACACGCGGTCACTGATGTGATGGGCCAGGCTTCGGGTGCTGTTGACCGAGGAAGAAGCTGTTGCCCCCATGATCCGCTCTTCACGATTTACATCGAACAGTTCGTAGCGCGCCTCGACCTTGTCGCCCTTGCGTGTCAACTGACCGACCAACACATAGCGTTGGCCAAGCAGCCGCCAGTCGCGGAAGTACACGTCCTCGCCTTTCGAAGGCAGGCTGAGCATTTTTTCCGCAGGCAGAGGGCGGAATTCACCAGTCATGGAGAGATCGTCCTGCACAATACTGCTTATCTTGTCGCCCGCCGGCAAGACTCCGGTCTCTGAAAAGGGAACGACGGCTACCGGAATGGCAGAGTCTGCCCCCTCGGTAATCCGTATCAGCAATTCGGCACTGGCCGGGCTGCTTCCGATCATTACGGCAATCGCCAACAACCATGTCACTGCAGCTCCTGAGAGCTGTCTGCCTGTACTTGTCCGGTTCGTCATCTGTGGTCCCATCATCCTTATCTTAACCGCCGGGGATTGAACTCAATCGTAAACTGGCGGAAATAGCGTTCAAATGTGTCACGATCATCCGGAATTGGATACCGGTTCAGCGATTTCACTGCCCCCAATGCCGAGTTATCAAACGCGGTGTTACCACTGCTGGAGACAAGCTTTACCGACGCAAGTTCACCGGTGGGTAGCAGGGTTATCTGCAACCTTGCGGTCATTTCCTCGGTTGCCGACGACGGTGGATACCAGGCCTGGCTTAGCCGCTCACGAATCAACGCCTGGTATTTCTGGCTTTCCGACAACATCTGGGTTTCGCGTGCTTTTGCTGCAGCCGCTTCGCGGCGCTCCCGCTCCTCGGCTGCGCGCTCCTGTTGCGCCTGATCCGCCAGGGCTTCCAGTTGCTGCTCTTGCAGACGACGCTCACGCTCTTTGCGTTTGCGCTCGGCTTCCAACCGTTCCCGTTCTTCCCGTGCCTTGCGCTCCGCCTCTTCTTGCTTACGCTGCTCTTCGGCCCGCCGTTTTTCTTCGGCGGCCTTGCGGGCAGCTTCTTCCTGGCGGCGCTTCTCTTCCTCGGCTTTCTGGCGTTCACGTTCCTTCGCTTCTGCCTCGGCTTTCTGGCGGGCGGCTTCTTCCTCCGCCTTACGCTGCTGCTCCCGCTCGCGCTGCGCCTCTTCCTCCTGACGCTGACGTTCCTGCTCGCGTTCCTTTTCCTGCTGGATGCGACGCACCTCCTGGCGGGCACGCTCCTCTTCCTCGGCTTTCTGTCGCTCAGCCTCTTCCTGCCGCTGTTTCTCCTGCTCCTCCTGCCGCCGCTCTTCGTCCCGGTCAGGCTGGTCTACCGGTTCTGTGACAGGGCTGGGCTCGGGTTCGTTCTGGGTGACCAGTCGCGCAGAGATACTGGGCGGCTGCGGGTCATCCCTGGGAACAGACCAGGACCAGCCCGCCAATGCCACCCCCAGAACCAGCCCATGCATCAGGATGGACAGTGCGACAGGCGACTTCCAGGGTGGCTGCCCCGTACTGATTACATCACGCTCATGACCTCTCACAAAAACCTGCCTGCCCTGTGCTCACTCATCGTTGGTTGGTGCTTCGGTAATCAGACCCACATTGGTGGCGCCCGCCGCCTGCAACTGGGACATCAGGCGAACCACCGTACCGTATTCCACATGCTCGTCACCGCGCACCAGAACTTCGCGGTCGGTACGCTGGGACAGGATCTTGGAGATTCGCTCCCGTACATCGCCCAGCGACATCGGATCGCTGCTTTCGTCGCCTACATCCATGAAATACGCGCCATTGCTGTCAACCGACACCACAATGGATTCCACGTTCTTGTCGGACTGGATTGGCTCGGAGGTTGTTTCCGGCAAATCCACCTTGACACCCTGCGTCAGCATTGGCGCTGTCACCATGAAGATGATCAGCAGCACCAGCATCACGTCGATGTAGGGCACGACGTTAATCTCCGACATCGGCTTGCGGCGGTGTGCCGGCATCATTCCCATGCCTTTCATGTTCCTGTACTCCCGAAGGTCTGCCTGTTAACGACGACGCTCATCACGTAGCTGTTTGCTCGCTGCTGTGTACCCGGCGATGGAGAATGCTGGAAAACTCCTCGGCAAAGGTTTCGTAGTTCTTCAGCAATGCGTCCGAGATTGACGAGAACCGGTTGTAAGCGATAACCGCGGGAATCGCCGCGAACAGGCCCATGGCCGTGGCGATCAATGCTTCGGAAATACCCGGTGCGACCGTTGCCAGCGTGGCCTGTTGCACCTGTGCCAGCCCGCGGAAAGAATTCATGATGCCCCAGACGGTACCAAACAGACCCACATAGGGACTGGTGGAACCTACCGTTGCCAGGAATGGCAGGTGCAATTCCAGCCTTTCCTGTTCCCGGGAGAACGCTACACGCATGGCCCGCTGAGTGCCTTCCATAACGGCATCGGCATCACGGCTTTGCTGGCGCAGGCGCGAGAACTCCTTGAAGCCTGCACGGAACAGGGATTCCATGCCGGAAAACGGCGTGGGGTCGCTGTTCACTTCACGGTACAGCTGCCCCAGGTCCATGCCGGACCAGAAACGCTCCTCAAAGGCATTCTGCGCCTGCTTTGCCTTGCGGAACACCTGAAGGCGCTGGAAAATAAGCGCCCAGGAGACAATGGAAGCCAGGGCAAGCAACAGCATGACCAGCTGAACCAGCACCCCGGCATTGGCGATGAGATACCAAACAGAAACTTCTGACTCCACCTTTTACTCCTGGATTATTCCACTTGTGAATTGGTTTTCCGGTCGTTTTCCAGCAATTCCAGCATATTTTCGGGTAGCCGCCGGGGCCGGCCGGAATCCAGAGCGATACAGGCCACGCGAACATCCGCAGACGCCAGCACAGCCTCATCCGGAACCCTAACTACCAGCTGACGAAAATCCATCCAGACCCGGCCGAATGCCACCGGCTCTGCAGTCACCCGTAACTCATCGTCCAGCTTCGCCGGCGCCCCGTAATGAATGGACAGACGCTGGACCACATAACTGACATTATCCGCCAGCCCTGCCCGCAGGCCGACACCCCGGCTTCGCACCCACTCGGTTCGGGCACGCTCCATGTAGTGCAGGTATTTGGCATGGTACACAATGCCACCGGCATCTGTGTCTTCAATATAGACTCTGACCGGCAGGCCGGACGATGGCTCGTAACGATCAGTCAAAGAGGTCCTCCCCCTCCGGCCCGGACGGCACCACGCCAAAATGTTGATACGCACTGGAGGTCACCATTCGACCCCGGGGCGTGCGCAGCATATACCCCTGCTGAATCAGGAACGGCTCGAGCACATCTTCAATGGTACCCCGCTCCTCGCTGATAGCTGCCGCCAGGCTTTCAACGCCCACCGGGCCACCGTCAAACTTTTCAATCATCGCCAGCAGTAAGCGTCGGTCCATGTGATCAAAACCCAGGGCATCCACTTTCAGCATGTTCAGGGCCTGATCGGCAATGGATTCACTGATGCAACCATCCGCCTTTACCTCGGCAAAGTCACGCACTCGTCTCAGCAGACGGTTGGCAATACGGGGTGTGCCCCGGGAACGACGGGCGATTTCGTAGGCGCCGTTGTTGTCGATGGTGACGGATGACAGGCGTGCGGATCGAAGGATGATGTCGGTCAGATCCTTCGTGTTGTAGAACTCCAGACGCTGGACGATACCAAAGCGATCCCGCAGCGGTGATGTCAGCAGCCCGGCCCGGGTGGTCGCGCCCACCAGGGTAAATGGCGGCAGGTCCAGCTTGATGGAGCGTGCCGCCGGGCCCTCCCCGATCATGATGTCCAGCTGGTAGTCTTCCATGGCCGGATACAGAACTTCTTCCACGGCGGCGCTGAGGCGATGAATCTCGTCTATAAAGAGCACATCGCCTTCTTCCAGATTGGTGAGCATTGCCGCCAGGTCGCCGGCTTTCTCCAGCACCGGCCCGGATGTAGTCTTGATGGATACGCCCATTTCATTGGCGATGATATTGGCGAGAGTGGTCTTGCCCAGGCCAGGAGGCCCGAAGATAAGCACGTGGTCCAGGGCTTCCTGCCGCCCACGTGCTGCGGAGATGAAAATTTCCATCTGTTCCCGCACAGCGGGCTGGCCGACATAATCCGCCAGCACGCCGGGGCGGATAGCACGGTCCTGAACTTCCTCGTATTGTCCGGCCTGGGATGAAATCAGGCGATCCGATTCGATCATTGAACTACCCGCTCAGAGGGAATCAACAACATGTCTGTACACTCGTCTCGGGTTAATGGTGACCCAATTGTACAAACCGTTCTTTTGCTGTCACGTTACGCTCTCTACACAATACGCGCCACAACGCCCTGAAAGACGGACCGTTAACTGGCTGGAATCATATTACGCAGCGCCAGCCGAATCAGCTCCTGGCTCGACATGCCATCTTCAGCCACCTTGCTGATAGCCTTTGTTGCTTCCTGGGGCTTGTAGCCAAGGGCGATCAGGGCAGCCTCCGCCTCTTCCGCCGGATGATGACCCATTGCGCCCCCGGCACCCGATGCACCGGTGCTGACTGTCGCATTCGGCGACCCGGGCGTAAACTGACCTTCAAGTTGCCCTATACGATCCGTCATTTCAATAAGCAGCCGTTCGGCGGTTTTCTTGCCAACCCCCGGAAGCTTGACCAGCGCATTGGCGTCGCGGGCTTCAACACAACGGATAAACTGGTTGGCATCCAGCCCCGAGAGAATCCCTGCCGCGAGCTTGGGGCCCACCCCATTCACCTTGATCAAAAGGCGAAACAGGTCCCGGTCAAGTCGGGAAGAAAAGCCATAAAGGCTCTGGGCGTCTTCGCGGACCACAAAATGGGTATGGAGAACCAGCTCATCACCGGTTTCAGGCAGGTTAAAAAACGTGGTGTAGGGAATATCGACTTCGTAGCCCAGCCCGGCACATTCTACCAATGCCTGGGCAGGGGATTTCTCGATCAGGATGCCTCGGATACGACCAATCAACGGGTTTCTCCCTCGAATTCAATCTCGAATTCAATCTCGACTTCAATGAGTCTGTTATTGCCTTCTGACCCTGTTATTACGCACCTTGCCGCCGCCCCCGGTAGCCAGCCGCGCCATGCTCTGGCTCATGTGGGCGTGGCAGAGCGCAATACCCAGTGCATCGGCGGCATCCTCCTGGGGTTTGCGGGACAAGGCCAGAAGTACCTGAACCATGTGCTGTACCTGGGCCTTGTCGGCTCCGCCCTTGCCTACCACGGCCTGTTTGACCTGGCGGGCAGAGTATTCGTGCACCTCCAGGCCACTATTGGCGGCGGCAACAATCGCCGCTCCCCTGGCCTGCCCCAGCTTCAGCGCCGAATCCGGGTTACGGGCCATGAACACCTGCTCGATGGCAAACTCCCCCGGCCGGTACTCACCTATCAGCGTTGCCAGGCTGTGGAAAATGGTTTGCAGACGTTCCGCCATGGGTTTCTCGCCAACCCGGATGCAACCGCTGTCAATGTACTCAATCACCCGGCCTTCGGCCCGGATGATGCCGTATCCAGTGGTGCGTGAGCCGGGGTCGACCCCCATGATTATAGACACGTTGCATCCTGAGCCGGTTTAAGCGTTTCCTGACGTGGCTTCGTTACCCTGTCCATCCTTGGCTACCGGCTTGCGGCGGCGAATATGCAGTTCACGCAACTGCTTGTCGTCGACTTCCCCGGGCGCCTGGGTCATCAGACAGGTGGCACTCTGGGTTTTCGGGAAGGCAATCACGTCACGGATGGAGCTGGCACCGGTCATCAGCATGATCAGGCGGTCCAGGCCGAAGGCCAGGCCACCGTGGGGAGGACAGCCGTATTTGAGGGCATCCAGCAGAAACCCGAACTTGGCGCGGGCTTCCTCATCGCCGATACCCAGGGTGCGGAATACGCTCTCCTGCATTTTCTCGTCGTGAATACGGATGGAACCACCGCCGAGTTCAGTACCGTTCAAAACCATGTCGTAGGCCCGGGACAACGCTGTCGCCGGGGAGGATTCCAGCTCCTCTGCGGAACAGGAGGGTGCCGTAAACGGATGGTGGATAGCGGTCAGGCCGCCGTCCGGTGTTTCCTCGAACATCGGGAAGTCCACCACCCACAATGGCGCCCACTCGGAGGTCAGCATCTTCAGGTCGTGGCCAACCTTGATACGCAGCGCGCCCAGGGCCTCGTTAACCACGTTGGTCTTGTCCGCGCCAAAGAACACGATGTCGCCATCCTCGGCACCAGCGCGTTCGATCACGGCCAGGGCAACATCGTCGCCCAGGAACTTGATAATTGGTGACTGCAGGCCTTCGACACCCTTGGACAGGTCGTTGACCTTGATGTAGGCAAGGCCCTTGGCACCATAGATGCCAACAAACTTCGTGTAGTCATCGATCTGCTTGCGCGTCAGCTCCCCGCCTTTCGGGACACGCAGGGCAGCCACGCGCCCTTTGGGATCGTTAGCCGGACCGGCAAACACCTTGAAGTCCACACCGGCAACCAGATCACCCACATCCACCAGTTCCAGTGGGATACGCAGGTCCGGCTTGTCACTGCCGTACCGCTGCATGGCCTCGGAGTATGGCATGCGGGGAAATTCAGGCAGTTCCACTTCCAGCACATCCTTGAACAAGGAACGAATCATGCTCTCGTTCAGGGTCATCAGTGTTTCCTCGTCGATAAACGAGGCTTCCACATCGATCTGGGTAAATTCCGGCTGGCGGTCGGCGCGAAGATCCTCGTCGCGGAAACACTTGGCGATCTGGTAGTAACGATCAATACCGGACACCATCAGCAACTGTTTGAACAGCTGCGGCGACTGCGGCAGCGCAAAGAAGGATCCTTCGTGGGTGCGGCTCGGCACCAGGTAGTCACGGGCGCCTTCCGGAGTAGCGCGGGTCAGGATCGGGGTTTCCACATCCATGAAGCCATTGCTGTCCAGGAAGTTACGGATGTAGCTGGTCACGCGGGAGCGGAAACGCAGGCGGTTGAGCATTTCCGGACGGCGCAGGTCCACAAAACGGTACTTGAGGCGAACGTCTTCACCCACGTCCACGTGCTCATCCAGCGGGAATGGCGGCGTTGCTGCGGCGTTAAGGATGGACAACTGCTTGCCCAGCAATTCCACTTGCCCGGTGGGCATGTTGGCGTTTTCGGTACCAGCGGGACGCCGGCGCACACGGCCGGTCACCTGAATGACAAATTCACTGCGGACTTTCTCCGCCAGATTGAAACTCTCGGGGGTATCCGGGTCAAACACCACCTGGGAAATGCCATCCCGGTCACGAAGGTCCAGAAAGATGACCCCACCGTGGTCGCGGCGACGGTGAACCCAACCGCAAAGTGTGACTTCCTGATCAATGTGAGATTCGTTGATTCCACCGCAATAATGACTGCGCATACCGGTTCCCGTTGTATCTGATGTGTGCGTAAAAGTTTGCAAAAATGGTTTTGGCGGACCCTACTGCAAAAGCGGCCCATTATAAACACAATGGCGGTGAAAATCAGGCTTCCGACACATTGGGTGACGGTAAAACGTTTCATCGCTACACTGACCCGATTTAACAGCCTTTGGAGCAGCCCTTGTCAGCCCGAGCCGAACAGAAACTCCGCACCCGCCGCGCCCTGATGGATGCCGCCCTCGCCCAGTTGAGCGCAGACCGGGGTTTCGGCAGCCTGAGCCTGCGGGAAGTGGCGCGAGAGGCCGGCATAGCGCCCACTTCCTTCTACCGGCACTTCGCCGAACTGGATGAACTGGGGCTGGCCCTGGTGGATGAAGGTGGCGTTGCATTGCGCCAGCTGATGCGCCAGGCCCGCAAGCGGATTGCGCGAAATGGCAGTGCCATCAGTACATCGGTGGACACGTTCATGGAGTATCTGGGCGACAACTCCAACCTGCTGCGCCTGATGTTGCGGGAAAGCACCGGGGTGTCGAAATCCTTTCGCACCGCTATCAGGGCTGAAATCGACCACTTCGTGACGGAACTGGCGGCGGACCTGGCGCGGATTGCAGACGAGCAGAAGAAACCGCTGTCGGATCCGAAACTGGTGGCCGAAGCCATGGTCACCCTGGTATTCAATCAGGGCGCTGACGCGCTGGATGCTACGACGTCAGAGAAGGAAGCACTGAAAGTAAAACTGAAAACCGAACTCAGAATGGTGCTGGTGGGTTCGCGAACCATCGCCCGGCACAAGTCCAAATCCTAGGCTACCTGGCCCACCGGCGGGAGCAATCAGGCGCCCGCTCGGGACAGCCTGTCCAACAGGGGTTTCATTCGCTTCGCTAATTCCGCCAAAGCCTCCTCGCTGTAGGGCTCGGGAGGCAATTTGCCCCATACCGGCCCGGGCCAGGCCGGGTCACCTTCATGGCGCACGATGTGGTGCAGGTGGAGTTGCGGCACCATGTTGCCCAGAGCGGCGACGTTCAGCTTGTCGCCGCCAAACAATTCCATCATGCCCTCTCCCAGCAGGGAGGACTCCGCCAGCAGCTGCTGTTGCTGCTCCCACGTCAGTTGATAGATCTCCCGGACATCCGCAACACGGGGCACCAGCAGCACCCAGGGCCAGTTACTGTCATTCATCAGCCGGATTTCACACAACCGGCTTCGCCCGAGGCTGACAGTGTCCGCCTCCAGACGCTCATGAAGCACAAACGACTGCCCTGGCCCTTTCCTGTCAACCATATCAGTCTCCGTGGAACTGGTTCCGGCCGCGGCCAATGGCGTAATAGATCATGCCATGGCGCTCCAGCATTTCCGGCTCGTACAGGTTGCGGCCATCGAACACGACAGGCTCTTTAAGAGTCGCTGCAATTGCCTCGAAGTCCGGCGAACGGAATTCCTTCCACTCGGTACAGATTGCCAGCACGTCGGCTCCCTTCAGCGCCTGCTCCTTGGTACCGCAAAGGGTCAGACCAGGCTGATCACCAAAGATCCGCTGGGTCTCTTCCATCGCCTCAGGATCGAAGGCGTGGACACGGGCACCGGCATTCCACAGATCCTGCATCAGGGCGCGGGAGGCCGCCTCGCGCATATCATCGGTATTGGGCTTGAAAGCGAGACCCCAGAGAGCGACCACCTTGCCCTTGAGATTGCCGTTGAAATAGTGGCTGATCTTGTCAAACAGGACATGTTTCTGGGCATTGTTCACGGCTTCAACCGCATTCAGCAGCCGGGACTCGTAATCACAGTCCCTCGCAGTGCGGGCCAGGGCCTGAACATCTTTCGGGAAACAGGAACCGCCGTAACCACAACCGGGATAGATAAAGTGATAGCCAATGCGAGGGTCAGAGCCGATACCACGACGAACGTTCTCGATGTCCGCCCCGAGCCGTTCCGCCAGGTTGGCAATCTCGTTCATGAAGCTGATCTTTGTGGCCAACATGGAGTTGGCGGCGTACTTGGTCAGCTCCGCGGAGCGAATATCCATGAAGATCATGCGATCGTGACTGCGATTGAACGGGTAGTAAACCTCGTGGAGCAGCTCCATGGCACGCTCACTGTCGGTACCGATGATGATGCGGTCAGGCTTCATGAAATCGTTGATGGCCGCGCCTTCCTTGAGGAATTCCGGGTTGGATACCACATCGAATTCCAGTTCAAGACCACGCTTGTCCAGTCCCGCCCGCACGGCGGCCTTGACCTTGTCACCGGTACCCACCGGAACAGTGGACTTGTCCACCACTACCTTGTAATCGTCCATATACTGGCCAATGGACCTGGCGACGGCGGTCACGTACTGAAGGTCGGCGGAACCGTCCTCATCGGGTGGCGTCCCCACCGCAATGAATTGCAGAACACCATGGGCAACGGCTTCCTCAGCATTTGTGGTAAATACCAGTCGGCCAGCTTCTACGGTATGCTTTACGATGGATTCCAGGCCCGGTTCGTAAATGGGGATCTGGCCATTCTTGAGCTTTTCAATCTTGCCCTGATCCACGTCCATGCACAGAACATGATGGCCCACATCGGCAAGGCAGGCTCCGGTAACAAGCCCAACGTAACCGGTACCAAAAATCGTAATTTTCATCCGTTAAAACCCTGGTGTCTGTAATGTGTTTCAATCGTTAGATGGGCTATGCCAGCCCTGTTTTTCCTGCCAGATTTTTTCCCAGGCCAGCGCCGTGCCGACGATGGTATCCAGGTCGTCGTAATCCGGCTGCCAGCCAAGTACTTTTTTGATTCGCGAGTTGTCAGCCATCAGCGCGGCAGGGTCCCCTGCCCGACGGCCCGTTTCCTTCACGGGGAAGTCGTTGCCTGACTTGCGTTTGACCACGTCGATGACTTCACGCACGGTAAATCCACGCCCGTAACCGCAGTTCAGTACCCGCGACTCGCCGCCATTTGCCATGTAATCCAACGCCATCACGTGAGCCTTGGCCAGGTCTTCCACGTGGATGTAATCGCGGATGCAGGTGCCGTCGCGGGTGTCGTAATCGGTGCCGAACACACTCATGCCATCACGCTTGCCGGTCACACACTCGCAGGCCACCTTGATCAGATGGGTGGCCTCAGGCGTTGCCTGGCCCAGCAATCCCTCAGGATTGGCTCCGGCCACGTTAAAATAGCGCAGAATAACGTAATTCAATGACGATGCAGCCGCCAGATCCATGATCATCCGTTCGCTCATCATTTTGGATGCGCCATAGGGATTGATCGGCGCCAGGGGGAGATCTTCCGTCAGTACGGTTTCTTCCGGCATGCCATAGACCGCCGCGGTGGATGAAAACACCATGTAAGGAATCTGGTGCTGCTCAACCGCTTTCAGCAGGTTCAGCGTGTTACGGGTATTGTTGCTGTAGTACTTGAGAGGGTTTTCAACCGACTCCGGCACGACGATATTGGCCGCGAAATGCAGAACGGCTTCGAAGCGATGCTGGCCGAACAGCTCGGCGACGGCCACTTCGTCTGCCAGATCACCCACCACCAGCTCACCACAGGTGACAGCCCAGCGATATCCGGTGGACAGGTTATCGAAAACGACGATGTCGTGGCCGGCTTCGCCCAACTGCCTGACTACGTGACTGCCTATATAGCCGGCTCCGCCGGTTACCAGAACTTTCATGATCGGTAATCACTCCTTCCCTGAAAACAATTGCCTCCGGCGGCGACTATCGGCCCGCCGCCGTGCGAAAAAATCACTGATGATACCACTGCACTGCCTTGCCCGAACGCCGCCGACGGATTCCACACGCCAGTTCAGATGATCTTCTTCCAGCGTTCGTCGGGCCGATTCCACTGCACCGGCTTTCGGCTCGGCCGCACCATAAACAAGACGGCTGACGCGACTGTGTACGACAGCGCCGACGCACATAGTACAAGGCTCAAGGGTGACGTAAAGCGTCGCACCCGGCAACCGGTAATTTCCCACGCGGCTGGCGGCATCCCGCAGCGCCCGGATTTCGGCGTGGGCAGTAGGGTCACAGCCGCTGATCGGGGCGTTGAACCCAGCGCCGATTTCCTTACCGTCAAGCACCACCACAGCCCCAACCGGAACTTCTCCGGCGGTCGCAGCCTGCCCCGCCAATTGCAGGGCCCTATTCATCCACGCTTCGTCTTCTGAACTGCCCGTCATGATTTCCTGCCTGTTTTGTGTCGGGGGTGATTTTCTCCTGACTGCCAGTCACGTACAAGCGCGCAAAGCAGCTGCCGATCAAACCAGTATTCGGTCTTTGTCGTTGCATTTTGGTGCGTCAGCGAACCGACTGACCAATTCTTTGGGCGTATTGTGGGACTTCATCCTGAATTCCATAGGTTATGGCGATTCAGTCTCCTTCAGGGCAGTGACGCCAGGGAGAGAAGCTGTGATGAAGCGGTTGGACAGGATGTTTCGTCCGCCTAACACAATTGATTCGAAGGAGAATTCTATGAAAAAGCTACATTCACTCGCCTTTTATGCATTGGTCGCTCCGGCCATCACCCTGGGTTCCGGTACCGTGCTCGCCGCACAAGCCAGTAGCGAGAATGAAGATTTGGGTGAGCAGAGCATGGGCCAGGATGCTGACCGCGAAAAGCAGAGCTCTCAGCAAAACCAGGACACCATGGAGTCCAGCAACAAGACTGCTCAAAGCGACCAGTCTGGCATGAAAAACCAGAGTTACCTGGGCGCTGCTCCGCCTAACGGCATGCAGGCGAGCGACTTGATCGGTACTGATCTTAAAACCAGCGGTGACGAGAGCGTGGGTGAGATCGGTGACCTGATTATTGACCAGGATGGCAAGGTCGTGGCGGTTGTAGTCAGTGTTGGCGGCTTCCTGGGTATGGGCGAGAAACATGTCGCCATTTCCTGGGATAAAGTACAGATGTCAAGCAATGCTGATGATCGGGACCTGCGGGTTGACGTCACTCGTGAAGAGCTTGAGTCAGCGCCGGGTTTTGAAAAGCAGGACAACTGAAAGCCAGCACCACCTTCTAACATCAGGGTGGAATGATTGAGCGGCAGGGGCGAAAGCCCCTGCCCTTTCCATGGGCCGCCGGATGTATTTCTACGATACGCCCGAAAAAACGGACAGGTATCCGTTCTGAATCTACAGGGCTGAAAACGCAGCAGTCCTGCGCACGGCATCGATATCGTCCTGAACCACCATGGCTTGCTCCGAGCGTGCCAGTGCCATCCGTGAATGTTTTTTGGCGGTAGCAACCATCGCAGGGTCATCTGTTTCGGCCAACGCATAAAATGCTTTTTGCAGTCGGATGGAAACCTCAACCATGGCCGCACCGTCACGGGCAATTGCCGTAAACGCATCGTCGAACAGGTCGTCGACTACCAGCTCCGGAACCGATACACGGTCATAGGTGATCTCCCGCAATCTGTCCTTTTCAAGCGGAGATTGCCAAAGGGTAAACAGCCGTACCAGCGTACCAATGACATTGATCGCGGTTCCCGGGTCATTGATGCCAGGCGACAGCGCCTTGTCAGCGATCTCGGACAAGGCAATAAGCCCGAAACGGGGATCATCTTCGAAGGTTCGGTTCGGGCTGATCGTAAAGGCGCTGGAAAAGGCATCTGAATTGAACGCTTCGCGTCCTTCAGTACCCTCCACAATACGAAGCAGCGCCCTGCGTACAGTGACAAAGGTGCCTGGCAACGCTGTCACTATCACACGGCAATCCTGCGCTTCAGCGCAGGATTGTAACTTCTCCAGATCAATGTGCTGTACATAGCCAACCGATGAAGCACAAACGGGAACACCTGTGCCAGAGGCCAGATCCGGGGACGCTGTCAATGCGCCGAGCGTGGGTGCATGCCGACGACGATCCAATGCATCTCCGGCTGCAGTTTCCGCTTTCTCAATGATGTTAACCACCCGCCCCAACCGGGCAAGTCTATCCACCCAGCGAACGAAGGTAATGATGACAATAGCGAACACCAGAAGGGTAAGCACGAAGATCGCAAACCGGCCTGCGGCGTCGAACAAGTCATTCTTGACAGCGACCAGGGAAACAATGCTGAAGATAAAGGCGCCGATAAACGCAGACAGTGCGTTCTGGGTAACGTCATCCGCTATAACCAGGGGTATGGACCGAGGGGTGGCGCCGGCACTGGCGGATGCATAGGCGGCGACCATGGAACCTACTGCAAAGGTAGCAATAACCAGCATGCTGGACGCCATAATGGACAGCAAGGTCTCGACGGAATTCAGAGTTATCTCGGGCAAAATGCTGGAAAGACCAATATCGTCAGCCAGGCTGGCGATATAAATACCACCGATAGAAAGCACACAAAGCACCAGTGGTTTGACCCACAAGCGCTCTTTAATCCGGCTGATGAAAAAACGAAACTTGTCCGGGCTCAACATCCTGAGGCCTGCTTGGCGGTCTCGGCAAAAAGAGCACCCGGGTCTTCCTCCGCGGCTGCTTCAAGGCCTGTCATCTTCAGCAACGTCCGCCCGGCGACGAAGTCGTCGCTTGCACCGGCTTGCCTGGCAACTATGTCGTTAATTATGACTACATCGACATCGACCTGACTTCTGGCTTGCGACGATCGAGCAGGTTTCTTTTTTGTAGCCATTGTTCTTCTCTGGAGGTGAGAAACTTGGACAAGCGAGAGGCTGCTCGAATCGCTGGTCTTTGATGGATTCTCATATCGCTGATGTGACCTGTCTGTTCGGTACCGAACCCTTGCGAAGTACCGGACCTGCCCTGGTCACCCGGCTCCGTTATGCATTCGTTGTCCGGGCTTTTTGCCTTTGCACGTCTGGGATAATCGTTTTCCGGTAAACATTCTCTTACCAAATTACAACCGACATCTCCTGAGGTTGTCAGTACTCTCTCGCCATGAATCGAGTATTGATACCGTGGGAACGCCCCTTGTGGTGCGGACAGTTTATAAAAGCGCTGATAGTGGCTGCCTTTCTGCCACTGTCGCTGCCATTGCTTGCCGGGGATAAAAAAGACGGGTATCGCCTGCTTGAGCTGGACGGCTACAAGGTCAAATGGGGCGAGCAGATACTGGGGGCGGGGGCGAGCATAAGCTATGCCTTCGCTGACGAAACAATGCGGTTCGATGATGCGCGCAACTGTGGCATCCTGGCGCCAATGAAAGCGCTCTCCGGGCAGGATCTTCCCTTCGAGACGCTGGAGCGCGAGACAGCAGCGGCCTTTCAGGTTTGGGAACGTGCTGCTGATCTTTCATTCCACCGGGTTGCCGATGCCCGGGATGCGGATATTGTTCTCGGTGCCCAAGGTCAGCCGCGCCGGCGGGCATTTGCCAACGTAGCCTACGCGCCCGATGAGAAAGAAGGTGTGCGCGCCATCGAAAAGTCGCTGGTGTGCCTCAACCCCGAGCAGAAGTGGAAGGTCGGGTTCGGTGGCGACAAGGAAGTCTACGACATCCGCTATACGCTGATTCATGAAATCGGCCACGCCATCGGTCTGGACCATCCAGGTCCATCCGGGCAGGTGATGGGGTTTCGCTACACCGAAGCTTTCCCCGGGCTACAACCCGGAGATTTGCGCGGCATACAGCGACTCTACGGGCGTGGCGCCAAGGGCAGTCAACTTGCCGATGGCCCCGACACCCATCTCTTCAAACCAGCGCTTTGACGTGGTTCAGAAGTGGTAACCAAGACCCACCGTATAGGCCCAGATCCCGTCATCCTGGAACGCATCAGTCACCTCATCGCTGTCGCTGAACAGGAACTGATACTCAACGCGCCCGAGGATAAAGGTCTTTGACCGAACGTAGTACTTTACGCCCGTTTCCAGACCGGCGAAGGCGCTGTCCTTGACACCGTCCCCGTAGATTCCGCCGAGGCTGGCACCGACGAAGGGCCGCGTACGATCTTCAAGGAAATGATGGTTGAGGTAGCCACGGGTTGAGCCGTTCCAGAAATCATCCGTAACCCCTTCGCCTTCAATATCAGCGTAATTGAGACTTTGCCGGACACCGGCAACCAGGTTGTCCCGCAGATACCAACCAAGATCGCCGGTTAGCCCGATGTTGCTGCTGTTGAAATCCCGGTCGCTACTGCCTGTGCCGGAGAGCGAGAATTCCCGTTCGCCCTCTTGGGGGCCGAAATCCGGGGACTGTGCGGCTACTGCCAGGGGCAGTGCACCGAGAATACAGAAGGTGATTGCCGCAGTGTTGGCTCTGATCATGGGAAGCTCCTTGCTTTCATTGTTCAGATTGCATATCTGTAGTGCGCCAATACGTACCTGGCGCGGACTGTGGCGCGACGGATACTACGGCAGTCAACCGGCGCGAACCCACATCCTCAGAATCATTGACTGACCGGCCAGCAGTCTGTGCGGAAGCGCACACAGGTCGCTTAAATCCGCTAAGTTAGACAACGCACAGACCTGACCTTGAGCTTCAAGTAATTTGGGAACCTTACCCTGCATCTCTATGAGTTCAGGGCAAGAGGCAGAACCCGAACGGAACAGCTATCAGGAGAGCAACTCATGAACAGGAACCAGACTGAAGGTCATGCAAACGAGACCAGGGACAAAAGCGGGAATCCTGACGACGAGTCCGAAACCGTGTTAGGAGAGGTCAATGACGATGCCGAGAAGGACGATACCGAGAAGCATGACAGGAAGGCACGTCCCGAGTCAGAAAAATCCAGTGACAACGCCAGGAAGCATGGCGACAAGAAAGGCACCGTGCTGGGCGAAGTCAATGACGACGAGAAGGGGAACGAATAAACCGTTCAACCCCAGCATCGGACAACAGCACTGACGCCGCAGATCACACGCCGCCCAGCTCCGCCTCCACAAAGTGCTCCCTGCGGTCGTCAATCAGCGGAATGCGCGCATCCGGATTCACATTACCATCCACCGTCATGCGGGTTACCTGCCCCGATCCTTCTCCGACCCGCCTGACGGTGATGTGGTAGATGGTGTTTCTGTAGCGATAGTGAATTTTGTAACCATCCCAATCGGCCGGGACACAGGGCGCAATGCGGAGATAGTCCGCTTCCAGCTGCAACCCCAGCAGGGTTTCGGTGGTCAGCCGGTACATCCAACCCGCCGCCCCGGTGTACCAGGTCCAGCCTCCGCGGCCGGTGTGTGGCGACACGCCGTAGATGTCCGCGCACATGACGTAGGGCTCAACCTTGTAGTGTTCGATGGATTCAGGCGTGCTGCCGTGGTTCACAGGATTGAGCATGGCGAACAGTTCCCACGCTCGCTCGGTGTCACCCAGCATGGCAAACGCCATTGTGGTCCAGATTGCGGCATGGGTGTATTGGCCGCCGTTCTCGCGCACGCCGGGAATGTAGCCCTTGATGTAGCCGGGCTCCAGGTCGGATTTGTCAAAGGGCGGGTCGAGCAGCTGGATGATCTGCTTGTCACGCCTTACCAGGCGCTGGTCCACCGCCATCATCGCCTGACGTGCCCGTTTCGCGTCGCCGCTTTTCGAGATCACCGCCCAGCTCTGGCTGATCGAATCAATCTGGCATTCGTCGTTACTGGTTGAACCCAGGGGGGTACCGTCGTCAAAATAAGCGCGCCGATACCAGGCACCATCCCAGGCCTGGGCCTCTATATTGCTGCGCAGTTCTGTCGCCTGGGCACTGCACAGCTCGGCAAAACCTTCATCATTGCAGTCGCGCGCCAGGCCGGCAAACAACTCAAGATTTTCGACCAGGAACCAGGCCAGCCACACACTCTCGCCGCGGCCGTCATTGCCCACGAGATTCATGCCGTCGTTCCAGTCGCCGCAGCCCATCAGCGGCAAATGGTGGGTGCCGAAGCGCAGGCCGTATTTGAGCGCGCGCACGCAGTGCTCGTAAAGGCTGGCCGCTTCAGGAGATCGTTGCGGCTGGTCGTAGTAAGCCTCCTCCTCCGCATACAGTTCACGTCCTTCCAGGAAGTGGATCGGCTCGTCGAGCACGCCGGTATCGCCGGTCGCCCGCACATAGCGGCAGGTAGCATAGGGTAGCCAAAGGTAGTCGTCGGAAAAATGGGTACGCACGCCCTGCCCGCTCGGTGGATGCCACCAGTGTTGCACATCGCCCTTGAGGAACTGGCGCCCGGCGTGCCGGACCAGCTGCTCGCGGGCAAGCCATGGTGCTGCGTGGATCAACGCCATGGTGTCCTGCAGCTGGTCACGGAAACCAAAGGCACCGCCGGACTGATAGTAACCGCTGCGCCCCCACAACCTGCACGACAGGGTCTGGTAAACCAGCCATCCATTGGCCAACACGTTCAGCGCCGGGTCCGGCGTGTCGACATTGACCGCTCCCAGGGTGTGGTTCCAGTATTCCCATACCGATTCCAGCGCTTGCCGCGCGCCCGCCTGGCCGCCGAATTGCTGGACGAGATGGCGGGCCTCATCGGCGTTGCCCGCCGCACCGAACACCAACACGATTTCGTATTCCTGGCCGGGGTCGAGTTCAATCCGGGTCTGGATCGCAGCGCACGGATCGAGGCCGGCGCCGGTCCTGCCCGACAGCCGCTTCCGGCGCATCGCCGCCGGACTGGCCAGCGCACCGTTACGGCCGATAAACTCGGTGCGGTTGCCGCTCACCGTCCGCTCGCGCTCGCTGATCTGAGCGAACACCACCCGATTGGCACATTCGCGACCGTAGGCATTGCGGGCGAACAGCGCGCCGGTGTGCAGGTCGATTTCGGTGACAATGTGCATCTGATTGGCATGCCGCCACTCGCCGAGCACCAGTTCCCAGAACCCGGTGAGCGACAGGCTGCGCACACGCTTCGACTCGTTGCGCATCTTGACCACTACGAATTTGACCGGCGCATCCATGGCGACGTAGGTGCAGAGCTCCGAGGCGATGTCGGCCTCAAAGTGCTCGAACACGCTGTAGCCGAAGCCGTGTCGGCAAACGTAGCCAGAGCGGCCACTGGCGGGCAGCGGCGTCGGCGACCAGAACGCGCCGGTTTCTTCGTCCCGGATGTAGAATGCCTCTCCGCTGCTGTCGGAGATCGGGTCGTTGTACCAGGGGGTGAGGCGGAATTCATGCGCATTTTCCACCCACGTGTAGGCACTGCCGCTCTCACTGACGACAGTGCCAATGTGAGGGCTGGCAATGACGTTAGCCCAGGGCGCCGGCGTGGTCTGTCCGGGTTCGAGAGTGACGACGTATTCGTGTCCATCGGGGGTGAAGCCGCCCACACCATTGCCGAAAATCAGCTCGCGCGGCTCCAGCGGATAAACCGTTTCGGTGCCCGCCTGCTGCGAAGGCTTCAACAGGTCTGATGGGCGTTCTGACGATACGCGGCGATCGACCTGCTCGATCAGGGTCTCGGCGGTGTCGCTGAAGACGATGCGGGACACAGTCTGTAACAGCACACGTTCATCCTCGGAAAGCTCTTCGGCGCGCCGCACGAAGATCCCGCCCGGTTTATCAATTACCTGCGCTTCGGGTCCCGCGTTGATCAGCCCCATGATCAGATCCTGCAGCTCCGCCCGATAGCCGGAGAAACCTTCGTTGACGATCACCAGATCGGCGGCCAGTCCCTTCATTCGCCAATAGGCGTGCGCCTGCACCACCTGCTTGACCAGTTCGATGCGATTGAGGTCGCCGATGAACAGCAGGACAATGGGCAGATCCCCCGAGATGGCAAAGCGCCACAATCCTGACTGCCCCAACTGATTGCGGGCGATGATATCGGGCGCCGCACGGCGCAGGGCATTGCCGTAAATGACAGAGTTGGCCAGGCGGCCAAATTTCTGGGCATCTGCTTCGGTCGCGTTAAGATGCCGCAGCACCTCCTGGCTCTGGAACCAGGCCATCTCGAACGCGCGCTCGACGAAGTGGCGGTCGCAGTATTTCTCTAGCAGCATCAATGCTGCCTCGCGCGTGTCAGCAACACCGGAAATGATCTGAACCCTTGCCGATTCATCCGGCGTCAGGGTCAGCATGCTGCGGATTGCCACACAGGGGTCAAGCACCGCCCCCTGTGTGTTCGACAAGGTTGATGCGCGGTCTTCGTTGTCCATCACTATCGGATTGGCTACCGTGCGGCCCCGCCCGAGAAAACGGGCCCGGTCGGTTTCACAGGATGGCTCGTCGGCGACCGAGCCGGGAGTGGCCAACAAGTGAAACATCCAGGGCACCTGCTCGCCTGGTGTACGGGGGCGCCTGGTGCAGAGAATAGCCCGCCGCCCGGGCAGGATTTCGGTCTGCACGAACAGATTGCTGAACGAGCGATGGGCCAGGTCTGCACTCAGCGGCGCCAGAACCACTTCTGCAAAGCTTGTCACTTCAATGTGGCGGGTGTGGGACGACTGGTTAGTGAGCTTTACGCGACGGATTTCAACATCGTCTTCCGGTGACACGCTGAGCTCGGTGTGCGCTTCAATCGCATGGTCACGCCGCCGGTATTCCGCGCGGCCCTGCACAAAGATCGCTTCGTAGTGATCAGCCGGGCGCAGGGTCGGCTGATGAGCCGTCGACCAGTATGTTCCGCTGTCGCGGTCACGCAGGTAGATAAATGTGCCCCAGTTGTCGGAAGTGGCGTCCTCGCGCCAGCGGGTAACCGCGAGGTCACCCCAGCGGCTGGTGCTGCCGCCCGCATGGGTCGCCATCACGTGATAACGGCCGTTCGACAGCAGGTGAACTTCGGGGAGCCGGGTTGCGGTGTCGGTGAACACGCGCATGGTTGCGCCGGCTTCTGCGCTGGGCGGGCGGGCCGCTGCGCTGGCTTCGGCCGCGTGCGGATGCAGGGTGTCGCCTCGCTTCGGCACCCGTTCCTGCAGCAGCAATTCGGTTGCCCGCGCGAGCGGGTCTGACATGAAGCGGCGCTGCATTGGCTGGTTGAGCAAGACATGGGCAAAGGCCAGTAAACTCATGCCCTGGTGGTGGGCCATGAAAGTCTGCACGATGGCGTGCGGCTTGCCCCGGGGGACACGGGTGGGCGTGTAGTCGATCGCCTCGTAGAAGCCGTAGGCGGCGAGGAAATCCAGATCAGCCAGCGCCTGCAGATTGCGGCAGGCTTCCCGCGGCATCACCGTCAGTGCCAGCGCGCTGGCGTAAGGTGCGATCACAATGTCGTCGCCCAGCCCACGCTTGAGGCCGAGGCCAGGCACCCCGAAGGCCCGGTACTGGTATACCTGATCGAAGTCGGTGGCATTATAGCAGGACTCGGAAATACCCCAGGGCACCGCGCGTTGGCGGCCGTATTCGATCTGGCGCGACACGGCAGCCTTGCAGGTCTGCTCCAGCAGGGTACTGGCGTAGCTGGGCATTATCAGCTGAGGCATCAGGTATTCGAACATCGAGCCGCTCCACGAAATCAGGCTGACGTCACCACCGTGACTGGTCAGCAGACGGCCGAGCGTGAACCAGTGCTTCTGCGGCACCTGTCCCTGAGCGATAAGCAGGAAGCTGGCCAGGCGAGCTTCCGAAGCCAGAAGGTCGTAGCAGGCAGGATCGCGACGGCGTTCACTGACGTCGTAGCCGATGGTCAGGAGACCGCGTTCGGCATCGTAGAGAAATTCGAAATCCATGACTGCCAGATCCTGGCAACGATTCATCAGGTCATCGATGAGATCGAGTTGTGCCTTAGCGCCGGCGCCACCGGTGCGGCTATCTGTAGCGACCAGCTCCATCCGGGTCGGAAGCGCACTGCCCTGCCACGACTTGGGCACCAGACTTCCGAGTTCATCGCGAAGCGAACGGAATTGCTGGTCGAACGCCCGCGCCCAGTAAACCAGTTCGCCATCAATGTCGACATCCGCCGGCAACCAGGAAAACAGCGCTTTGTCGGTGCGAAGAATCTGGTCCAGCGCGCTGACGGCGGCAGCCAGCGTCAGCGGCTGTCCCTCACGTGTGAGGTCGCGCAGGGTGTCTTGCAGCGCGCCGATGTGTTCCGCCAGTTCGGGGGCCGGTGAGGCAGGCAGCTGTTCGGCCAACACCTGCAGGGTGTCCTGCAAGCCCTGCAGCGCGCTGAGCGACAGCACCGGCTGGTCTTTCAGCTCGGCCAGCCCTGCCTGCAGGGTAAGAAGGCTGCCGGCCAGGTTGCCGCTGTCTACTGAAGAGACGTATCGTGGGTGAAGCGGCTGCAGCGTTCGGGTGTCGTACCAGTTGTAGAAATGGCCACGGTAGCGTTCCAGCTTTTCCATTGTGCTGAGCGTATTGTCGATACGGTGCAGACACTCCCCCACCGTGAGATAACCGAAATCGACCGCTGCCAGGTCGGCCAGCAGCGACATGCCGATGTTGGTGGGTGAGGTTCGCGACGCGATGGTCGGCGCAGGATAGACCTGGAAATTGTCAGGCGGCAGCCAGTTGTCGTCCGGGCCGACGAAATCCGCAAAATAGCGCCAGGTGCGACGGGCCGCAGCGCGCAGAAAGACTTGTTGCTCCATGCTTAAGCCCGGACTGGCGGCGACCAGCGGCCGGCTGATCCACCAGCCGACGACGGGCGACACCAGCCACAGCAGCAGGATGGGGCCTGCGACCAGCCCCGCCGCCAATGTGCTCCCCGCCAGAACCAGGGCCACGCCCACCCCCAGTGCGATAACCGGTGCGACCCACATTTCCCGGATAAAGTCAGTCAGCGACCTGCAGGCATTGCGGCGTGCGTAGCCGGGCAACTGCCATATCAACAGGCCACGGCGCGTGAACGGCATGCGCGCGCCCGAGCGCCAGATCGCTCCCAGGACAATTCGTGTGTCATAGGGCAAGAAGACCAGGGTCAGGAGGGCAAGCGCGATTGGACGGCCGGCGGATTTTCCGGTCAGGCTCAGGTGCAGCAACCATTCAGATTCTTCGGGCTTGCGGATCAGCTCGATCAGGGTGGACAGCGTGGGCGGAAGGAACACCACCGCCACAACCAGCACCGTCCACACCCACACGGGGCCCGGACCAACAAGCCACCCCCCTACCAGAAGAGCAAGGAGCGCCGGCGCCACCAGGCTACGTCGCAGGTTGTCGAAAATCTTCCACAGCGACAGCGCTGACAGCGGATTCGCCTGCCGCGATGATCTCGCGCCAATGACGTCAGGTGGTCCCGGCACGCGTGGCAGCAGCCAACCAGCAAGCTGCCAATCGCCGCGAATCCATCGGTGGCGCCGGCTGGACTCGGTGGCAATACTGGCCGGTTGCTCCTCAATGAGGTCGACATCGGTCACCAGACCCGAACGCGCGTAGCCGCTTTCCAGCAGATCGTGACTGAGGATGAGATTCTCCGGAAAGCGTCCATCAACGGCCTGACGAAACGCATCGACATCGTAGATGCCCTTTCCGATGAACGAGCCTTCCCCGAACAGATCCTGGTAGACATCCGACACTTCGCGCGTGTAGGGGTCGATGCCCGAGTCACCCCCGAAAAGTCTGGAAAATCGAGACTGGCCAGCGCTGGTCAGGCTGATCGAGGCGCGCGGTTGCAAGATCGCATAACCTTCTACAATACGCTCGCTGGCGTCGTCGTAAATCGGCCGGTTGAGTGGATGCGCCAGGTTGCCGACCAGAGTGTGCGCTGCGTCGCGGGGCAATTGCGTATCGGTGTCCAGGGTGATGACGTACTGGATCGAGGCAAGGATGGACTGATCGCCGACGATGTCCGAGAAAGCGGTGTCCGCCCCGCCCCGGAGCCGGGCGTTGAACTGCTCGAGCTTGCCGCGCTTGCGCTCGTAGCCCATCCACACCCGCTCGAACGGGTTCCACACTCGCGGCCGGTGAAAAAGATAGAAAATGCAGGGACGGTCATCGCGGTAGGTTTCGTTAAGTGCTTCGACCGCTGCGCGCGTGTACGCGATCAAAGCCGCGTCTTGCGGCAGGGTTTGCTCGGGCGCATCGGGGAAATCTGTCAGCAGGGCGAAGTACAGATTCGGGTCGCGATTGCCGAGATAGCGTATCTCCAGGGCTTCGATCAAATGATCGACCTCCCGCCGACTGCCCAGTAACGTGGGAACCACCACCAGGGTGCGGTGAACGTCGGGAATACCCTGTGAAAAATCCATTCGTGGCAATACACGCGGTGGCAACAACAGCGTGACCGCGAGGTTTACCAGCGCGACCGCCAGTGCAGAGGCGCTGATCATGGCAGTGATTGCAATGAACCAGTAGCGCCAGTCAGTGGGTGCGAGCCCATCAAGCGTATAAAGCACGCCTGCCGTCGTGAGCAGCGTCAGAACCAGGATAAGGCCGAGGTAGAGTGGCAGGCGGACAGGCCGGCTCGCCCTTTTCACGCGGGTTGTGAACGACGGGCAGCAGCCGACAGCACGCTCCAGAGGCGGGCGTCCCCGATCGATCAGATAGTAGCCGACATGCGCGCTGCGGTCTTGCCCGCCTCGTTGCGCGGCAGCCGTCTGCGCGAGAACAATGGCTTCCCGTGCTACCGCCGCTTCGTCACCACCGCTGCCCCGCGCCACGTCTTCGATAACATGCCGGTAGCGGTCGCGGGTGGCGAAATCCTGGCGGGCGTGCATGCCTGACGGGTCTTCGCACAGGGTCTTTTCAACGACACTGAGCGACTCGACGTAATGCTTCCAGTCCATGGCGCCTATGAAGCGAAGGCTGCCAATGCTGTTGGCGATGGATATCTGGTTGGCCGCGGCGGTCCGCCCGGCCGCCTCCGACAATTTTGTTGCGGTGGTACCCTGCTCGAGCAATTTCTGTTCGACCCAGGTTTGCACGAAGGCCATGGCGGGCCCCTGCGCCTGGAGCCGGTCGTAAAACTCTTCCACAAACGACGCGGTCAGTGGTACGTCGGCATGGGCAAACTCGGCCAGCAACTGGATCAACTGCTTGGGTTCACTTTCCGCCGCGTCAAGCATGCGGTCCGCCCACCTGATGGCGGCGTCGCGCTCTTCGCGCCGCTGCGCGATGCTTACGCCGACGCGTCGCAGGTTTTCCAGCAGCGCCAGCTTCAGCATGATGGGGAAGGCCCACAGCTCGCCCAGTTGCAGGTATTGTGCGGTCTGGTAGGCGGCGACGAACTGGGTGACATTGTCGCTGTCGACCCGACCATCCATGTGGGAGATCAGCTCCAGCGCCAGGTCGTAAATGCGGGGAAAACCGGCCGATTGGCCATCGGCCAGGCGCGGCAGCTGCCGGCTGTACCCACGCGGAAGATGGCGCCGCGCCAGGCCCATCTGCTGTTCGATCAGATAGAAGTTGTCAAGCAGCCAGGCTTCGGTTGGCACGATCCGTTGCCCTGCCGTAACCGCCGCTGTGACGACGTCGTAGGCCTCCAGCAAAACGCGGGCATTGTCCGCCAGACGCGGCAGCAATCTGTCCGCCCCCAGGCCTGGATCGATTTGATGCTGTCCTGCCAGGGTGACCGCATGGCGCTTCAGTTGCTCAATGCTGAACAGCTCCGCGCGCAACAACTCGGTATCCCGGTCATGGCGCAGCCCACTTCCTGTGCGGGCCGAAAATCTGAAGATGTTGATGGCTATCGCTCCCTGCTGCCCCTTTGAATGGTCAGGGGCAGCCCTGGCCATATTGCCGGTATTTACCGAAAATACAGCTCCCAGTGCTCGCGATACTTCAGCCTTCGTGGTTTATTCGGTCACGCTCAAGTGTAGTTGCCCATCGCGGTCAGTGCCAGACGCGCAGTTACTCCCATTCGATGGTGGCAGGTGGCTTGGAGGAGACGTCGTAGGTTACCCGGGATACGCCCTCGATTTCGTTGATAATGCGGTTCGACACCGTTTCCAGTAAATCGTAAGGCAGGTGTGCCCAGCGGGCGGTCATGAAATCAATGGTTTCTACCGCTCGCAGCGCCACCACGTATTCATAGCGGCGGGCATCGCCAACGACACCCACCGACTTGACCGGCAGGAAGACCGCGAAGGCCTGACTGGTCTTGTGATAGAAGTCGGCGCGATGCAGCTCTTCCAGGAAGATGGCATCGGCGCGGCGCAGGATTTCCGCGTACTCCTTTTTCACCTCACCCAGAATCCGTACACCCAGGCCTGGCCCCGGGAAGGGGTGGCGATACACCATGTCGTAAGGCAGGCCCAGTTCAAGCCCGATGCGACGCACCTCGTCCTTGAACAGCTCACGCAACGGTTCCACCAGCTTCATTTTCATGGTTTCGGGCAGACCGCCGACATTATGGTGGGACTTTATGACATGGGCCTTACCGGTCTTGGAAGCCGCAGATTCGATCACATCCGGGTAGATGGTGCCCTGGGCCAGCCAGTTCACATCGCGGATGTTGGCGGCCTCTTCATCGAAGACATCAATAAAGGTGTTACCAATGATCTTGCGCTTGTTCTCGGGGTCATCGACCCCCTTGAGCTTGGACAGGAACAGGTCTTCCGCATCCACACGGATGACTTTGACGCCCATGTTGCTGGCGAACATGTCCATGACCTGGTCGCCCTCGTGCAGGCGCAGCAGCCCGTTGTCGACAAATACACAGGTTAACTGGTCGCCAATGGCCTTGTGCAGCAGCGCTGCCGTAACGGAGGAGTCAACACCGCCGGAGAGCCCGAGCAGCACCTTGTCCTCGCCGACCTGATTGCGGATCTGCTGAACCGCGTCATCAACAATCTTGGCCGGTGTCCACAGCGCCTCACACTGGCAGACGTTGAGCACAAAGTGTTCGAGAATGCGTTTCCCCTGCAGCGTGTGGGTCACTTCCGGATGAAACTGAACACCATACAGATTGCGGCTGAGATCCTGCATGGCCGCAATTGGCGCGCTTTCTGTGGATGCCAGCAGTTCGAACCCATCAGGCATGACTACCACCTTGTCGCCATGGCTCATCCAGACATCCAGCAGAGAGTCTCCCGTAGCCGTCAGGTGATCGGTAATATCCTGGAGCAACGGGCCCTTGGCGCGCACCTTCACCTGGGCATAGCCGAACTCCCGCTTTTCGGAACTGGCCACCCGGCCACCGAGCTGCTCGGCCATGGTTTGCATGCCGTAGCAGATACCGAGTACCGGAATGCCCTTGTCGAACAGCCCTTCCGGCGCCCTCGGGCCACCCAGCTTGGTGACAGACTCGGGACCACCGGCGAGGATGATGCCTTTGGGATTGAAATCATTGAGTTCCTGATCAGTGATATCGAAGGCCTTGATCTCGCAATAGACACCGATTTCCCGAACGCGACGTGCGATGAGCTGGGTGTACTGGGAACCAAAATCGAGAATCAGAATGCGGTGGTCGTGGATGTTGTGGGCCATGAAATCCTCGGATCAGAAAGAAAAAGCGCGGCTCATACCCTGAGCCGCGCCTGGAACGACAATAATCAGCCGATACGGTAGTTGGGAGCTTCCTTGGTGATGGTTACGTCATGGACGTGGCTCTCACGCATGCCCGCGTTGGTGATGCGGACGAATTCCGGCTTGGTGCGCATCTCTTCCATGGTCGCGCTACCGGTGTAACCCATGGAGGCTCGCAGGCCACCCATCAGCTGGTGAACGATATTGCGCATTGGCCCTTTGCAGGCCACTCGACCTTCAATGCCTTCCGGTACCAGCTTCTCAATGCCCTTGCTGGCGTCCTGGAAGTAACGGTCACTGGAGCCCTGCCCCATGGCCCCGATCGAACCCATCCCCCGGTAGGCCTTGTAACTGCGCCCCTGGAACAGCTCCACTTCACCCGGTGCCTCGTCGGTACCGGCAAGCAGGCTGCCAATCATGACACTGTAGGCTCCGGCGGCGATGGCCTTGGAAATGTCCCCGGAGAAACGCACGCCGCCATCGGCAATCACCGGAACGCCACGGTCTTTCAGTGCGGCGGCAACGTTGGAAACAGCGGAGATCTGGGGGACGCCAATTCCGGAAACAATACGTGTGGTACAGATCGAACCGGGGCCGATACCGACCTTGACCGCATCCGCTCCGGCGTCAGCCAGGTCGATCGCTGCTTCAGAGGTGGCAATGTTGCCGCCAATGACCTGAACCTGGGGGAAATGTTCCTTGATCCAGCGAACCCGATCAAGCACGCCTTTGGAATGACCGTGGGCGGTATCCACGACAATCACATCCACGCCGGCTTCTACCAGGGCAGCGACCCGGGCCTCGGTGTCAGCACCGGTTCCCACCGCCGCGCCGGCCCGGAGACGACCCTGCTCGTCCTTGCACGCCAACGGATAATCCTTGGCTTTCTGAATATCCTTGACGGTGATCAGGCCACGCAATTCAAACTCGTCGTTGACCACCAGAACTTTTTCGATACGGTGGCGGTGAAGCAATTCCTTGACGTCTTCCAGGTCCGCGCCTTCCTTGACCGTCACCAGCTTGTCCTTGCCGGTCATGATGTCGGAAACCGGGGTGTCCAGACGGCTTTCGAAACGGATATCGCGGCCGGTCACAATACCGACCAGGTCACGGCCATCCACTACCGGCAGGCCGGAAATGTTGTTGGCCATGGTGATATCGACCAGTTCGCGGACGGTGGTGTCCGGCGTGACGGTGATTGGATCTTTCACCACGCCGCTCTCGAACTTTTTCACCTTACGGACCGCTGCGGCCTGCTGCTCAACGGACATGCTCTTGTGCATGATGCCGATGCCACCTTCCTGCGCCATGGAGATAGCCAGTTCTGCTTCGGTAACGGTATCCATGGCCGCTGATATCAGCGGAATATTCAGGGTGATACCTTTGGTCAGCTTGGTTTTCAGGCTGACCTGTTGAGGAAGAACCTCTGAATATCCTGGTACAAGCAATACATCGTCAAATGTGAGGGCTTCTTCGGCAATTCGCAGCATTGGGATCCGCCTTTTGAACATGCTAGATTGGAGGATTCCGGTGCCACATCCGGCAGGGTGCAGCAAAGCAAAATCCTTAATCGACCTATTATAAATGGGCCTTGGTTGACAGTAAACCGGCGTTGTTTGACTACCGGGTTGCATCTTTTTGAATTTTCGTTATTTTTACCCTCCAATTTCGGCTTGTGCGTATGCATCAACACGGAGCGCCTCCTTTGGACAGTGGTTTTCAGGATTCCCGACCCCGGGCACTGAGTGTCAGCGAGTTGAATCACCAGGCCCGCCACCTGCTTGAGGCCAGCTTTATGCAGGTGTGGGTCGAGGGCGAACTGTCTGGCCTCTCCCGCCCGTCTTCCGGTCACTGGTACTTTTCCCTAAAGGACCGCAAATGCCAGATTCGCTGCGCCATGTTCCGGGGCTTCAACCAGCGGGTGAAGGACGTCCCGAAGGAAGGCGAACAGGTCCGCATCCGTGGCAAGGTCACCCTTTATGAGAACCGGGGCGACTTCCAGATTATTGTGGAGCATATCGAGCCTGCCGGGCTGGGAGCACTGCAACAGGCGTTTGAAGAACTGAAGCGGAAACTTCAACAGGAAGGGCTGTTTGATGCGGCCCGCAAAAAATCACTGCCCGCAACGCCCCGACACATAGGCGTTGTCACCTCGCCGACCGGAGCCGCCATCCACGATATCCTGACTGTGCTGGCGAGACGCTGCCCCGCTATACCGGTGACTCTCTACCCCACGGCGGTCCAGGGGCAAGCCGCTACGGCTGATATCGTTCGCGCGATTGACCGGGCTACGCGCCATGGGGTTGCCGACGTCCTGATTATTGGCCGTGGGGGTGGATCCCTTGAAGATCTCTGGTGCTTCAACGAAGAAGCCGTGGCCCGCGCCATTGCGCAATGCCCCCTGCCGACGGTCAGCGCGGTGGGCCACGAAGTGGATGTCACCATTGCCGATTTCGTGGCGGACCTGCGCGCCCCGACTCCCTCTGCTGCGGCCGAGAAAATCTCACCGGACCAGAACGACTGGCTGCGCCAGCTCAGGGAGCGGGAACTGAGGCTGGCCGGGGCGGCCAGCCGAGCCCTCAAGCGCATGGAAACCCGGCTGGAGCACTTGTCAGCGCGGTTACGTGACCCCCGCCGGGAGCTGATGGAAAAAGCCCAGCGCATGGACGAACTGGACCTGCGACTGGGCACCGCCATGAGCCAACGGATTGAGCGCAGCAGGGTCAAGGTGGCCCACCTTGACCAGCGTCTGGCCATGCAATCCCCGGTCAGGCAACTCAGCGACAGCCAGGCCAGCGTCAACCAGCTTGCTGAGCGACTGGTCCGGGTAGCCCGGGAATCCCTCACACGACGGCGCGAGCGCCTGGAACACATGGGCCAGACCCTGCATGTGGTCAGTCCGCTGGCCACCCTTGGCCGTGGCTATGCCATCGTCCAGCAGGAAAACGGCGACATTGTGCGCCGTGCCGACCGTGTTCAACCCGGAGAGAAAATTACCGCCCGGGTTGCCCACGGGCAGCTCGAAGCAAACGTGATTTCAGTCAATTCCGAAGACCAATAACCGTCAAAAAGACAGAAACTTAGCCTATGGTCTAGTAGTCCTGTACCTCAAAGCGCTTACAGTTGTGAGAAATGCCCAACACAACAACAACACTACGAGGTGGATGTTATGGACTACCACTCCGAATTCAGGCAATCCATCGACCGGCCTGAGGATTTCTGGCGAGAAAAGGCGTCTGCCATTGACTGGATCGAGCCACCCAAAACCATCTGGAAGCCCACCGACAACGGCCATGGCCAGTGGTTTCCGGACGGTGTCCTGAACACCTCGGATGTCGCTCTTGATGCCAATATCCGTGCCGGACGCGGTGAGCAGAAAGCACTGATTTACGATTCCCCCGTTACTGGCACCACCGACTCCTACACCTACAACGAACTGACCCGTGCCGTGGCGACCTTTGCCGGTGTGCTGCAGGACCGGGGTGTCACCAAGGGTGACCGGGTAATCATCTACATGCCCATGGTGCCGGAAGCCGTGATTGCCATGCTCGGCTGCGCGCGCATTGGCGCCATCCATTCCGTGGTGTTTGGTGGTTTTGCCGCCCATGAGCTGGCAGTGCGCATTAACGATGCGACACCCAAAGCTGTGATTACCGCCTCCTGCGGTATCGAAGTGAAAAAGGTCATCGAGTACAAGCCACTGGTGGACCGGGCAATCGACCAGGCTGACCACAAGCCGGAATGCTGCATTGTGTTCCAGCGCCCACAGGTGCGGGCCGAACTGAAAAGCGGCCGGGATTTTGACTGGAGCGAGCTCATGGCCCAGGCCAGCCCCGTCGACCCGGTACCGGTAAAAGCCACCGACCCGCTGTACATCCTCTATACCTCCGGCACCACCGGCAAACCCAAGGGCGTTGTCCGCGATAACGGCGGCCATGCTGTGGCTCTGCGCTACAGCATGCAGCTGGTTTACGATGCCAGCCCGGGTGATGTCTACTGGGCTGCCTCGGACGTAGGCTGGGTGGTCGGCCACAGCTACATTGTTTACGCGCCCCTGTTTGCCGGGTGCACGACCATCCTTTATGAAGGCAAGCCGGTAAAAACACCGGATGCAGGCGCCTTCTGGCGCGTTGTTCAGGATCACGGCGTCAACCTGCTGTTTACGGCGCCCACGGCCTTCCGCGCGGTCCGCAAGGAAGATCCGGAAGCTGATCAGCTGTCGCGGTATGACATCAGCTCGCTGAAACGGATTTTCCTGGCCGGGGAAAGGCTGGACCCTCCCACTTACGAGTGGCTCAAGGAACACACCCGTCTGCCTGTTCTCGACCACTGGTGGCAGACCGAAACCGGCTGGGCAATCTGCTGCAACCCGGTGGGCATCGAAATGATGGAGACAAAACCCGGATCTGCCACGGTACCCTCACCCGGCTACAACGTTCAGGTGGTGGATATGGAAGGGAGCCAGGTTCCTGCCGGTGAGCAGGGCCAGATTGCCGTCAAGCTGCCGCTGCCACCGGGGTGCATGACCACGGTTTGGGGCGATGATGCCCGCTTCCGCAAGACCTATCTGGAGCCGATCGAGGGATTCTACAGTTCCGGAGACGGCGGCTATATCGACGACGACGGTTATGTGTTCGTCATGGGGCGAACCGACGACGTGATCAACGTGGCCGGGCACCGGCTGTCAACCGGCGAAATGGAAGAAGTTGTTGCCTCGCATCCTGCGATTGCCGAATGCTGTGTTGTGGGCGCACACGATGAAATGAAAGGCCAGATTCCCATCGGGCTGGTATTGATCAAGGATGGAGCGACCATCGATCACGATGAGCTCGAAGACGAGTTGATCGAAATGGTTCGCGAGAAAATCGGTGCTATTGCCTGTTTCCGCAGGGCACTGGTTGTGGACCGGCTGCCGAAAACACGGTCAGGCAAGATCCTGCGCCGGGTTATCCGCCAGATTGCCGACGGTGAGGAATACGCCGTGCCCAGCACTATTGATGATCCGGCGATACTGGAGGAGATCAGCCAGCAGTTCAGGCACTGAAACAATCAGCTGCCACAACGCATCGTCACCAACCGGAGCCGGCCAGTCGGCAACGCTTCGGCTTGGTGACAAGCTTATTACAAGCTGTTGTTTTTGCGGCTTAAAAAACTTGAATAAAGTACTAAAAAAAGCGTTGACGCACTCCCAGCTCGGTCTATACTGAAAATGCTGTGAAAATACAGCGGTATTTTGTGAATGCGTTTCAACGTCCTGCCAAAGAGCTCTTCGTTGCCACTTTCCTCAGTACTTTCTGGATTTTTACAGCATCGGTAATCCCACGGGCAATCCCAGGATGTGTCCCGCAGGAACACCGAAGGTCCCGTGAGGGCAAAAATCTCGGAAATACAGGAAAGATCAATGTCAGATGATACAAAAACAGGCCACGTAAAGTGGTTTAACGAGTCCAAGGGCTTTGGTTTCATCGCTCAGGACGGTGGCAGTGACGTATTCGTTCACTACAGCGCAATCAACTCCAGCGGATTCCGTACCCTGACCGAAGGTCAGCAGGTGCAGTTTACCGTTACACAGGGACCGAAAGGCCCCCAGGCGGAAAACGTAACCCCGGTCTGAGGTTTGCGCGACCCCGCCCTATGCCCCTCACGGGCACAGGGAACACAGAAAAGCCGGCAGCTGCCGGCTTTTTTCGTGGTCAGGCACTCGCGTCAGCTGTCGCTGCACTGGATACCCGTTGCTGGTGACCTTCCCCCACTACCTGGGAAACCGCCGAGAACAACGCCTGAAGCGTGGCCGAGGTGGTGTCCTCCGCCAGTGCTGCTGCGCTGCAATGCTGGCCGTTGACGGTCACTCGGATGCAGGCCAGCGCATTGGCGTTGGTGCCCTCACCCAGCGCGAATTCATCGTAGGCCTCTACCGCCAGCGACACGCCATATTCTGCCTCCAGCGCCGCTGACACCGCCTCCACGGCACCAAGACCGTGTCCCTTCAAGATGACGGGTTCATCCCCGGCGCCGATGCTGACAGTAGCAGCAACACCTTCGTCATCGCGGTGCAGATCGTATGACCTCAGCTCCCAGGCTCCGGGCACTTTCAGGTAACGATCTTCGAACAGCCGGTGGATGGTCAATGAGTCAATCTCACCACCATTGGTTTCTGCCTCCCGCTGCACCAGCTTGCTGAACTCGATCTGCAACCAGCGTGGCAGGCTGATGTTGTAGTCCCGCTCAAGCACGTAGGCAACGCCGCCCTTGCCGGACTGACTGTTGATGCGGACAACCTCTTCGTAACGGCGGCCCAGATCCCGTGGATCGATCGGCAGATAGGCCACATGCCAGGTATCCCCGTCCTTACGTTTTGCGAGGCACTTGCGGATGGCATCCTGGTGGCTACCCGAAAACGCCGTGAAAACAAGCTCACCGGCATAGGGGTGGCGTGGATGGGTGGATATCTCGGTGCAGGCTTCCACCACATCGGTAATCTCCGCCATGCCAGACAGGTCTACTGTGGGATCCACGCCCTGGGAGTACAGGTTCATCGCCATGGTCACCAGGTCCATATTACCGGTGCGCTCACCGTTGCCCATCAGCGTGCCTTCTACACGGTCAGCTCCGGCCATGACAGCCAGTTCCGCCGCTGCCACGCCGCAGCCACGGTCGTTGTGGGTGTGAACGCTGATGCTGATGTGCTCACGGTAGCGGATATGATCACAGATCCACTCTATCTGGTCGGCAAATACGTTGGGTGTGGCCATTTCCACGGTGGCCGGCAGGTTGATCACCACCGGTTGCCCCTGATCCGGACGCCAGACATCGTTTACCGCGTCGATCACTTCTGCGGCATAATCCAGCTCTGTGCCGGTAAAGCTTTCCGGTGAGTACTGGAAGGTCCACTCGGTATCGGGGTATTTTTCGGCGTTGGCCTTGACGATGCGCGCCCCGTTGACCGCAATGTCCCTGATACCGTCCCGGTCCATGCCAAACACCTGTTCCCGCTGGACCGTGGAGGTTGAGTTATACACGTGGACAATGGCCTTGTGAGCACCTTTCAGCGCCTCATAGGTGCGCTCGATCAGTTCCGGCCTGGCCTGGGTAAGTACCTGGATGTGGACATCGTCCGGAATCCGGTCCTCTTCAATCAGCTTGCGGCAGAAATCGAAATCCGGCTGGCTTGCGGCCGGAAAGCCGATCTCGATCTCCTTGAATCCCAGTTTGACCAGTAGCTCGAACATCCGCTGCTTCTGGGCCACCGACATGGGCTTCACCAGCGCCTGGTTGCCATCCCGGAGGTCTACGGCACAAAAACGCGGTGCCGTGGTGATGACCTTGTCGGGCCAGCGGCGATCGGTTTTTGCCACCGGCGTGAACGCAACGTACTTACGATGATCAAATGCCATTGGGGTGATTCCTTGCTGTTCTGACTGGGAATTCATTGACTGTGTATCAGGATAGCGCGTCATTTGGGGAAAATGATTGCTTTTTTGCCTTTCGAAGGCAGAGAATAGCCATATTATTCCATTTTATGACACAGGGGCGGCAGTTTATGTCAACAGCAGCGAAATCACTTGTTAAAATCGACAGGATTGACCGCAATATCCTCGAACAATTGCAGCAGGATGGCTCCCTGACCAACCAGGAACTGGCGGACAAGGTGGGCCTTTCCCCCTCCCCTTGTCTGCGAAGGGTTCGCGCTCTGGAAGAAGCCGGGGTTATTGTCCGGCAGGTGACCATACTCGATCACAAGAAACTGGGACTGTCGTTAACCGCGATCATCCTGATCGGAATGGATCGCCACACGCCCGAGCGTTTTGCCGCCTTCGAGAAACAGGTGGGAGAGTACCCGGAAGTACAGGAATGCTACCTGATCACCGGCCAGGATGCCGACTACATGCTGAAGGTTGTCGTGCCGGATATGGACCACTACCACCACTTCCTGCTCAACCGCATCACCCGCATTCAGGGGGTCAGCGGCGTACATTCAAGTTTCGTACTCAGAAGGGTGATTGACAGCACAGCACTGCCATTGGGGTATCTTTCCTGACGGGCTACCGGACCAACTCTGCAAGATAGGCGCGTGCCATGCACTTGAGCTCGCTGATCATCAGACGGGCCTGCTTGTCCGGCAGGGTGGCTGCCAGTCTGAGGACGGTACCGGCGGAACGGGGCAACATCAGGCTTGCCGTCCAGCGCCGGTCGTCTGGCAGCCGGGGGCACTCCCTTTTCAGGCGGGCATCCATGTCACGGGCATGGCTGTAAAGCTCGCGGACATCCAGTTCCCGCAACTCTGGCATGGATTCCACACCACTCCAGATGGCGGAGTACGCCGGTTCGTTCCGGTAGAACTCGTAAAACTGATCGATCAGCACATCCACCGCGTCCATCAGCTCCAGGGTTTCGAGCCGCTCCCGCAAGGCCGATTCCATCCTGCTGACGTGGTCTTCGGCAATGGCCTTTACAATGGCGGTCTTGTTGGGAAAGTAACGATAGAGTGAAGCCAGCGACATATCCGACTGGCGGGCAATGGCAGACATACTGGTGGCGTCCACACCGACCTCGTGAAAGATCGCAGCAGCGTGGCTGAGGATGCTGTCAACCCGCTCCCGGCTCCGGGCCTGCACTGGCTGACGGCGGGGCGTAACGTCTATGGATTCTTCAGTCATATCCCTTCTTCAGTCGCGGCTATACGGTAAAGCATAGCTGCCTGTCACGTGGGCGACCAGTTGCTGGTGATTCCCTTCCCCTGATAGCAGCCGGACTTCACAGAAAGCGATCCGCCTTCCCATGCGTAAAACCGTGGCTTCGCCGATCAGATCGGCCGGCGCCGGCCGCTGCAGAAAATTGATCGAAAGGTTGCTGGTCACCGCCATTTCCACCTTGCCGATCGCGGCCATGACAGCGGCATACATGGACGCATCCGCCAGGGCCATCTGCACCGGTCCGGACAAGGTGCCCCCCGGCCGAATGAGCCGTTCCGAGAACACCAGGCGGGTGCGGGCGTAGCCCTGATCTCCGGCCTCGTCGACGGTAAAGCCGATATCCTCCGCCATGGGCACTCCGGCACGTATGACTGCTTCAACTTCGGCCGCTGTCAGGGTCATTCACTACTCTCCGTCTGTCCATCTGTACCTTGTGGTAATCGCTCCGTACAATAGCGGCCACCATGTAATAAATAAAGAATCCCTTCTCAACTGTTTACGGATAACACAATGCGAGCAAGCCGTTACCTGATTGCCACCCAGAAAGAAACGCCTGCAGATGCCGAGATCATCAGCCACCAGATGATGCTCAGGGCCGGGATGATCCGCAAACTGGCCGCTGGCCTTTACTCCTGGTTGCCAATGGGGCTCAGAGTGCTGCGCAAGGTTGAGCGCATCGTGAGAGAAGAAATGGACAAGAGCGGTGCCCAGGAAGTGTTGATGCCTGCCGTGCAACCTGCCGAGTTGTGGCAGGAATCCGGTCGCTGGGAGCAGTACGGTGGTGAGTTGCTGCGAATGAACGACCGCCATGGCCGTGACTTCTGCTTCGGGCCCACTCACGAAGAGGTCATCACCGACCTGATCCGCAACGAGCTCAAAAGCTACAAGGAACTGCCGGCGAACTTCTATCAGATCCAGACCAAGTTCCGCGATGAACGACGCCCACGGTTTGGCGTGATGCGTGCCCGGGAATTCATTATGAAGGACGCCTATTCCTTTCATGTGACCACCGAGTCCCTGAACGACACGTATCAGTTGATGCACCGTACCTACTGTGCCATTTTCGATCGCCTGGGCCTGGATTATCGCCCGGTAGAAGCGGACTCCGGAGCCATAGGCGGCAGCGCATCCCATGAGTTCCATGTACTGGCCTCCTCCGGTGAGGACGCCATCGTATTCAGTACCGGCAGCGACTACGCCGCCAACATCGAAAAGGCCGAAGCCATCGCCCCGGCCGGCGAACGGCCGGCGCCGTCGCAGGACCTGAAAGAAGTGGCAACACCGGAGCAACGCACCATTGAGGCCGTTTCCGGCTTCCTCAATGTCGACGCCAGCGCAACGGTCAAAACGCTGATGGTCAGAGCCGACGAAGACGAAAACGGCAACATCGGTCTGGTTGCATTAATTCTGCGAGGCGACCATACCCTCAATGACATCAAGGCCGAGCAGCTCGAAGGCGTAGCTGAGCCTCTGACCATGGCCACCGACGAAGAAATCGAGCTGGCCATCGGCTGCAAGGCCGGTTCCATCGGGCCGGTGAATCTGCCGGTGCCCGTGATTGTTGATCGCAGTGCCGCACACCTGGCGGACTTCGTCTGTGGCGCCAACAAGGAGGGCTACCACCTGACCGGCGTCAACTGGGAGCGGGATGTACCCCTGACGCGGGTGGAAGACCTGCGCAACGTCGTAGAAGGCGACGCCAGCCCGGACGGGAAAGGCACCCTCGAGATCCGTCGCGGCATCGAGGTGGGCCATATTTTCAAGCTGGGCAACAAGTACAGCAAAGCCATGAATGCCACCGTACTGGATGAGAACGGCAAGAGCGCTATTCTTGAAATGGGCTGTTACGGCATTGGTGTTTCCCGGATTGTCGCCTCCTCCATTGAGCAGAACCATGACGACAAGGGCATCATCTGGCCGGAAGCCATTGCGCCATTTGAAGTGGCCATCGTGACGCTGAATGCCCACAAGTCACCCGCCGTGATGGAAGCGGGTGAAAAACTCTACGAACAGCTTCGTCAGGCAGGGTTTGATGTTCTGCTGGACGACCGCAACGAGCGGCCGGGTGTGAAATTTGCCGACATGGAGCTGATCGGCATACCCCATCGCTTCGTGGTGTCTGAGCGTGGCCTGGCTGCTGAGACCCTGGAATACAAAGGCCGCCGCGACGAGGACAAGCAGGATGTTCCGCTGGCGGAAGCGCTTCCGTTCCTGATCAGTGCCTCACCCCGCAACGGGCTCTGAGATCGCTTACAGCGGGAGTGGTTGGCAGCTTGCCTGGCTGCCGACCACTCCCGGCTCCATCTCCAGGGCGATACCAAAGCGCGCCTCGACATCTTTACGAATCCTTTCCGCCAGTGAAAGCACATCCTGGCCATTGCCATTGGAGTGGTTCACGAGCACCAGAGCCTGCCGGTTGTGAACCCCAACCTTGCCATTGCGATACCCCTTCCAGCCACACTGATCAATAAGCCATGCGGCGGCTACCTTGGCATTGTCATCACCAGGATGCCCGGCAATGTCCGGGTAGGATTGCTGCAGCGAGTGCCAGGTGTCGAGGGGTATGACCGGATTCTTGAAAAAACTGCCGGCATTGGGAAGCTGGGCCGGGTCCGGTAGCTTGCGCCGCCGCACGGCCATGACGCCGTTGGCAACATCGAGTGGCGTCAGACTGCGCGTATCCTGGCGGTCAAAATATTCCGCAAGGTCGCGATAATCCAGCTGGAAGGGGCGGGAGCGGGACAACCTCAGACGCACGGTGGTAATAACATAGCGACCTGGCTCGTGCTTGAACACGCTGTCGCGGTAGCTGAAATGGCACAGGCTGTTGGTAAGTGCTATTTCTTTGCCGGTGTGCCGGTCCAGGGCACTGACTTCCAGCAAGGTATCCCGCAGCTCGGCGCCATAGGCACCGATATTCTGGACCGGGGCAGCGCCAACGGTTCCCGGGATCAGCGCCAGGTTCTCAATACCACGGTAACCGGCGGAAGCAGCGTACATAACAACCTCATGCCAGTTTTCACCGGCACCCAGAACCAACGTAGCCTCATCCCCATCTACATGCTCCCAGCACCGGCGAGCAATCGCCATGCGGATAATCAGGCCCCGGTAATCTCCGGCGAAAACCAGGTTACTGCCACCTCCGAGAATCAGCGCCTCCACTGACTTTTCAGACGCCCACTCCAGAGCCTCCTGAAGCGCCTTGACAGACGTTACCGACACAAAGTACTGCGCCCGGGCGGCAATGCCCAGGCTGTTCATCTCACCCAGAAAGACGTTCTCCTGAACCTGCACCGGACGGATCAAGCCGACTGCTCCCGGATATGCCGGAGGAGCCCTTCGCTGGCTTCGTTGATCAGATTCAGCACGTGCTCAAAACCCTGGTCGCCACCGTAATAGGGATCGGGCACCTCTTCCTGCTCCGAGCTGCCGAACTGCAAGAACAGAAGCGGCTTGGTACCGCCATTCTGGCGCCAGACATCCACCACATCCGACAGGTTCTGCCGATCCATCACCAACACATAGTCATAGTGGTCCAGGTCATCACTGCAGAACTGACGCGCCCGAAGGTGGCCGATATCAATGCCACGGGTGCGTGCAGCCGCAATCGCACGACTGTCCGGAGCCTTGCCCACATGCCAGCCGCCGGTGCCGCAGGAGTCGATTGCGATCCGGTCATCAAGCCCGGCCTGTTGAACCACCTTGCGGAACACACCCTCTGCGCTGGGAGAGCGGCAGATGTTGCCGAGACAGACAAAAAGTACTTTTACCGGCGCGGTCATGAGCTTGGGGCCTCCTTTTGCTTTGCTGTCATGTAGTCCCGCAGACGCTCGAGATCCTGCTGCGTATCGACGCCTGACGGCGGCACACAGCAGGCTTCTTCCACATGAATGCGAGCTCCGTTATAGAGCGCCCGCAGCTGCTCAAGGGATTCGGTCACTTCCGTCGGCGCCGGTGGCCAGGTGACAAAGTCACGCAGCAGGCTGACGCGGTATCCGTAGATGCCAATGTGGCGGTAGTAACCAACCCCCTCCGGTAGCTGCTTCCGGGCATCCGAAGCCTGCCATGCGTCCCTTGCCCAGGGTATCGGTGCGCGACTGAAATAATGCGCTATGCCGCGGTGGTCAAACACCACTTTCACCACATTGGGATTAAACACGCTGGCCGCGTCCGAAATCTGTTCGCAGAGCGTGGCGATGGCGGCATCGGGATGGGCTTCCAGGTTGGCAGCCACCTGATCAATCAGTTCCGGAGGTATCAGTGGCTCGTCGCCCTGGACATTGACCACTCGTTCGTCCGGGCCGAAATCCATCAGCCGGGCGACCTCTTCAAGGCGGTCGGTGCCACTGGCATGGTCGGCAGAGGTCATTACCACCTCTGCTCCGAATGCCCGGCAGGCTGTTTCGATGCGAGGGTCATCGGTGGCTATGATTACGCGGCTGGCGTGACTCTCGCAGGCGCGGTCATAAACATGCGCGATCATCGGCTTGCCGGCAATGTCTGCCAGCGGCTTTCCCGGCAGGCGGGTGGATGCGTAGCGAGCCGGAATCACAACGGAATAGGACATACTGGCTTCCTGTCAGTGTTTATCCAGACGCTCATCGGTGGTCAGAGTGCGGGCCTCGGTTGCGAGCATGACCGGTATACCTTCACGAATCGGAAAGGCCATTGCATCCTGGTAGCAGAGCAGTTCGGTCTTGTCCTCGTTGAGCTTGAGGTCCCCTTTGCAAACCGGGCAAGCCAGCAGGGCCATCAGTTTCTTATCCATGGTGTGTTCTCACAGTTTCGTTGGAATCCAGTGATTGACGACAGTGATTGACGCTGGCCATAAACGCCTCCCTGAACGACTCCGGAAGCACGGCATTTACGACGAGTACCCAACTGTTCTCTGGCGCAAAATTCCGGCATTTGACCGCATCCTTCGCCGTCATCACCAGCCACTCCCCTTCTTCGGAAAGCAGATCTTCAGGCGCAAAGCGGTGATGATCCGGCAAGGCACGGGGCCGGACCTGCGCCCCCAGTTCCCTTAGTGTATCGAAAAACCGCTGCGGGTTGCCGATCCCCGCTATCGCCCGTACCGGCTGACCCCGGAGACGTTCCGGAGAAAGGACGTCTCCGGTCACCAGGTTGCGTAGCTCAGTCGGGGCCAGGGTCATGGTGAACTGTTGGTCGTGGTTAATCTCATCGAGGCGGCCACCGTTGGTGACCACAAAATCGACCGAGGCGAGCCTTTCGAGGGGCTCGCGCAGCGGGCCCACGGGAATCAGAGCGCCATTGCCAAGGCCCCGGGCAGCGTCGAACACCGCCAGTTCTATGTCTCTGGGCAACCTGTAGTGCTGGAGCCCGTCATCACACACAAGGATGGTACCCAGTTTCTGGTCCAGGGCCCATAGGGCGCCGCGTTTACGATCCGGATCGACCACCACCGGGCAACCGGATTCCGCGGCCAGCATCACCGGTTCGTCGCCTGCCCTCTCAGGGCCTGTTTCCGGGGTAACCAGCAAAGGATAGTGGCCGGCCTTGCCACCGTAGCCCCGGCTCAGGATCACCGGTTGCCAACCATGTTCCTGCAACAGCCCGGTAAGGGCCGCGGTCAGCGGCGATTTACCGGTACCGCCGGCGGTTATGTTGCCTACCACCACAACCGGGACCGGAATACGTTCGTCCCTGGCCTGCCAAGCCCGGCGCCTCCGGCTTTCGGCAATGGCGCGATAAAGCCAGACCAACGGATACAGTGGCCACAGGGGGCGCCTGCCGCTATACCACAGCCGATCCACCAGCGTGGTCATGCCTGCTCGCTGAACTGCATCTGATGAAGCTGGGCGTAGGCACCGCCCTGGGCCAGCAGTTCGTCATGCCGCCCGGATTCGATGATCCTGCCGCCGTCCATCACCAGGATGCGATCTGCTTTCTCAATGGTGGAAAGGCGGTGGGCAATAACCAGTGTTGTCCTGCCTTTCATAACGGTTTCCAGGGCGTCCTGGATGTGGCGTTCGGATTCGGTATCGAGGGCCGAGGTGGCCTCGTCGAGAATCAGCACCGGTGCATCCTTGAGCAGCGCCCGGGCAATGGCCAGGCGCTGGCGCTGGCCGCCGGACAGCATCACGCCATTATCGCCAATCATGGTGTCCAGACCTTCCGGCATGTCCTCAATAAATTCCATCGCATGGGCTTTGCTGGCCGCGTCGATAATCTGCTCCCGGCTATGGTGGCGTAGCGCACCGTAAGCGATATTGGCGGCGATGGTGTCGTTAAACAGCACCACATTCTGGGTAACCAGTGCGATCTGGGCGCGCAATGCTTCCAGGGTGAATTCCTTCAGCGAGTGCCCGTCCAGCCGGATATCGCCGCCGGTGTATTCGTAGAATCGCGGCAGCAGGCTGACCATCGTGGATTTACCGCTGCCGGAGCGTCCAACCAGCGCCACACTCTGGCCGGCCGGAATACTCAGCGAAATACCTTTAAGAACGTCTTCAAGCTGATTGCGGTAGCGGAAACACACGTTGTCGAACTCGATGTTGCCATCAACCCGCTCAGGGGCATAGGTGCCTGGATCCTCCTCCGGCTCTTCGTCCATGGTGCCAAACACGTCATGGGCAGCGGCCACACCCTTCTGGATCTTGGCGTGGACAGAGGTAACCTGCCGTATGGGTTTGGCCATGGTGGTTGCTGCGGTAATAAACGCCACCAGCTCACCGGTGCTCATGTTTCCGCGGATTTCGGGGGCGAGCATAAACCACACCAGTGAGGCGATGGCAATCGCCACCAGCACCTGGATGACGGGTACGCTGATAGCCTGGGTCGAGGCCATTTTCAGGCTCTGCTCCAGATTCTTTTCACTCACCTTGCGGAAGCGGTCCCGCTCATAGTGCTCACCACCGAAGGTGCGAACCACCCGGTAGCCGCTGATGGATTCCGACGCCACGTGGGTAATGTCACCCATGGAGCCCTGAATCCGCTTGCTGATCTTGCGGAACCGCTTGCTGGCATAACTGACCACCAGGGCAATCAATGGCCCTACTGCGAGGAACACCAGCGTCAGCTTCCAGTTGGTATAGATCATGAAGCCCAGCAAACCAACGATTGTCAGCCCTTCCCGGAGGGTAATGGTGACGGCATTCGTGGTGGCTTCGGCAACCTGCTCCACGTTGAAGGTAAGCTTGGATACGAGCCGGCCAGAGGCATTCTCGTCGAAATAGCGGGAGGGCAGGTTCAGCAGCCGGTCGAACACCTGCTTGCGCAGGGCATTGATCACCTGCCTGCCGACATAGCTGATGAAATACTGGCTCATGAAGGTGCCCACACCACGAAAGGCAAATACCGCCACGATCAGAATGGTCAACTGAATGCGGTTTTCGTCTGTGGGGTTCTCCAGCGCGGTGATCACGTATTCCATGGCGGCTGCCATACCGGTGGAGGCAGCCGCATAAATGACGTTGCCCACCACGGCAAGGGAAAAAGCCAGCCAGAAAGGCTTCACATAAGCCAGCAGGCGCTTGTAGGTTGCCCAGTTTGATGCCGACTGCTGAACCGGATCCGCTGTCGAAGTGGATTCGCTCACTGCCCTTCCGCCTCACGCTCGGTGGTGATGCTGAGTTTGGCAAAGCCAAGGCGACCGGCAACGTCCATGGCACGAACCACGAATTCATGGGGCGTACGGGCGTCAGCGGTAATGATAAAGGGCAACGACGCATCGTCGCCGGCCAGTTCACTGACCGCGCGCTCCAGGGTTTCCCGCCGGTTGTTGACCAGGGTCCGGTCGTTGAGGATGTACTGCCCCTCGGCGTTGATCACCACATCAATCAGCTGTGCTTCCGATTCTGACCGTTCACCATTGGCTTCAGGCAGTTCGATATTGAGATGGCTTTCACGGGTGAAGGTGGTGGAAACCATAAAGAATATCAGCAGCAGGAAGACCACATCGATCAGTGGCGTCAGGTCAACCCCGACTTCCTGACTTCTCTGGCGCTTGAACTTCACGGTGTTCAGGCTCCTTCCACGTCGATTTCGCGGTCGCCATGCACTACTTCGACCAGCTTGATGGCCTCCTGCTCCATACCCACGACCAGCTCATCCACACGGCGGATAAAATAGCGGTGACAGATGAGCGCCGGGATAGCCACGCTGAGGCCCGAGGCCGTGGTAATAAGCGCTTCGGAAATACCACCGGCAAGGTTGCCGGCATCACCGACTCCGGCGAGCTGGATCTCAGCGAACACCTTGATCATGCCGATTACCGTACCGAGCAGGCCCAGTAACGGAGTGATGGTCGCGACCGTGCCCAGCGGGTTGAGGAAGCGTTCCAGATCGTGGATGACCTGGCTGGCTTCATGTTCAATGCTTTCTTTCATGATCTCACGACCATGCTTGGCATTCATCAGGCCGCCTGCAAGGATGCGGCCCAGGGGAGAAGAGGCCTGCAGGGCCTTGAGCTTGCGTCCGTTAAGCTCTTTTTTCTTGATCCAGCGCCACAACTCGTTAATGGTGTGCTGCGGCGTCACTCTGGACGGTCTGAGAGTCCAGAAACGCTCAAGAATGATGGCAAGGGCAAGAATTGAACAGGCAAGAATCGGCACCATGAGGATGCCACCGGCTTTCAAAAGCTCGAACACGCTTGGGTCTCCCTGATTGTTGGCAAGCCGCGCTACTTTAGCATAGCTACCGGCGTAGGCCACACCCGGAATGTCACGGTTTTTATACGGGACATCAGCGGCTTTCCGGTTTGCGGATCCAGAACGGCGTCTCTGCCCTCGCCTCGGTTACCGACATCCCGCCTTGCTGCCATACAAGACGCAAGGCACCAGAGGTGGCTGTGTTCAGTATGTGGCTGCCAGCAGAGAGATACCGGCCCACCACATCCGGGTGAGGATGTCCGAAGCGGTGCCGGTAACCGGCGCTGAACACCACAAGATCCGGCGTCATCTGCTCTACCCATCGCCGGGACGACGAGGTTTTGCTGCCATGGTGGGGCGCCAGCACCACACGAAACCCGGCTGCTTCCTGCGCTTGACCTGCGATGAACCTGCTCTCTGCCCTTCGGGTAATGTCCCCGGGCAGCACCACCTCGACGGCCGATGACGCAGACCGAATGGTCAGCACGCAGGAGGCATCGTTGCTATCTACCTTCTGGCCGCTGCCAGCCTCACCGGGGCTGCGCCAGAAGGAGATATCCAGACTGCCCATGGTCTGGCTACCGCGTTGAGCACAGGGTTGCACCGGCACACCGGAACCACCAGGCAGCATGACTGCAACCCGCTCGGGCTCTCCGGTGACCACCTGCCCTACACCAAAGTTTTCAAACAACAGAGGCAATCCGCCGGCATGGTCGCCATCGCCATGACTGATGACCAGGGTATCGATGCGCCGGACGCCCAGTTCTCGGAGATTGGGGATCAACACTGAATCAACCGCGGAATAAATGCCTTCCAGCGCAGGGCCGGTATCGTAAACCAGCACCTGGTGCTGGTCCCGCACCATCACGGAAAGCCCCTGCCCCACATCCCACACCCAGAGTTCCGGATCGTCTACCGGCATGTTCTGGGCACCGCCGGGCGCCCCCGGGACCAACGCCCCTGTTACCCATACAACAACCACGCAAACCGTTGCCAGGCGAAAACCACGAAATGGCACCAGCAATGCCAGCATTACCACCACCGCCAGCAACAGAAGCGTCGGTACGCCCGGGGTGGGCATGGTAACGTCCATATCAGCCAGCCATGCCAGCCCCTCCCAAAGCACACCGAACACCATGTCAAAAGCCTTGATGACGATGCCGTCGGCCAATGGGGAAAGCCCCATGACCAGCGCCCCGAGCACCAGCACCGGCATAACCACCAGCGATACCCAGGGTATCGCAAACAGGTTGGCCACAAAGCCAATCAATACTTGGGACTGACCAAGAACCGCCAGAATTGGCCAGAGTGCAGCAAACACAGCGAATTGAGCCAGCAACAGCCCCTGAAGCCACCCTGCCTGTCGCAATCGCAGGCTGAACAACACCACAAGAACAGAAACCGCGCCAAAGGAAAGCCAGAAACCCTGGTCCAGGGGCGAAAACGGATCGCTCAGCAACACCACAAACAGTGCGCCCAGCAACCCTGTGAATGCTCCGGTCTTGCGTGCCCCCAACAGCACCCAACCGGCGATAACGACCATGATCAGCGCCCGCCGGGTGGGCACGGAAAAACCGGCCGCAAGCGCATAAGCAAGGCTGGCAAGAGACACGCAGAGAAAGACCAAGCCTCGAAGTCTGGACGGCGATATCCGGCCCTGTGGCAGGCAGAGCAATAATCGCCGGCAGAAGAAACCGGCGCCAGTGGCAATCAGACCGAGGTGCAGGCCCGAAATAGCCACCAGATGAATGGTACCGGTCGCTTTGAGGACATCCCAGTGCGCGGGCTCCATATGTCCGCGGTAGCCAATCATCAGGGAGGCTATAAGCGGGAAATGCCGGGCACCGGACAGCCGTTCCGAGACCGCGTGCACAAGGCTGTTGCGCCAGCCGTGGTATTGGCAGCGGAACGGACAGTCAGAACGGCTGTCCGGAACCAGGTCACGGACGGTGCCGGTGGCGCCGAATCCCTTTCGATACAGCCAGGATTCGTAGCGAAAGCCCTCGGGATTCACCGAGCCATGGGGGCGTTTGAGAACCACTTTGAGCCTGAGCCGTTGGGAAAGGCTGGTTGTTGCCGCCTCGCCATACCAGGCAAGACGCAGTTTCTGTGGCAGCCCTGGCGAATCCGAAGCATTGGAATACTCCGGCAGGTGCCATCGATCGACACAGAATGCAAAACGGACACTGCTGAAACTGCCAGTGGAGGGAACGTCACAGAGATAGCCAGACACCTCCAGAATCTCGCCCTCCAGACTGGCGGGAAGCGTACCCTGTTGGCGGACATCGGCCTGCCAACCGGCCCACAGCATGCCGGAAAGAACGCCTGCGACCAACATTGCCCCGATCCTGTGTAGTGGCGAGGTGGCCACCAGCAACGTCAGAAACGGGATTACCATCGCGGAAATCAGCCAGTGCAGAGGTGGCAAGAGCGCAAGGCTATACAGTAAGATAACGCCGCAGGCGAAGCCCGCGAGGCCAATCCTGGCCATAAAACTTCCGGACAATCCTTGTCCTCCTGATAGTTGGTCCTCTCCGGGCGCTGCGTATTCCCGGAACCATGATCCTGAGCAGGCAGAACTTCCCGATGCCAAAGAAGTTCATGAAACGATACCTACCGTCGCCGGAAAAGGTGCGCGCGATCGAATCGCTGCACTTTCTGGGCGATATACTTCATGAACCCAACCTGTGGCACATCAACCGGCACAGTGTTGCCCGCGCTTTCCTGGTGGGCATCTTCCTGGCCATTATTCCCATGCCCTTCCAGATGCTCGCAGCCGCTTTGTTTGCCATCTGGTTCAATGCCAACCTGCCGCTTTCCGTTGTACTGGTGTGGATCAGCAACCCGGTAACCATGCCCCCCCTGTTCTATTTCAACTACAAGGTCGGGGCCTGGATTCTCGACCGGCCGGTGCTGAATTTCGAGTTCCAGCTATCCTGGTCCTGGCTCAGTGGGCGGCTGCTGGACATCGGCATCCCCCTGTATCTGGGGTCACTTCTGGTAGCCACCCTGTCGGCGTGCCTGGCTTACCTCATCATCCAGTTCCTTTGGCGCCGCAAGGTCCGCTCTGACTGGCAGGATCGCAGATCGGTACGCATCCGCCATCGACGGCTGGCAAGGCAGGCCCGGCGACAGCGGCACAGCGACAGTCAAAGCTCCTGAAACAGCTCTCCCTGCTCCAGCCGCAATACCCGCCCAAGACTTCTGGCCATCTTCATGTCATGGGTGACCAGCACAAAGGCAATTCCGATCTGGTCCCGCAGTGACTCAATGAGGTCACGAATACCCTCACCTGTCTGCTCGTCCAGATTGCCCGTGGGCTCGTCCATCAGCACACATTCAGGCTCATTCACCAGTGCGCGAGCGATGGCGACCCGTTGACGCTCGCCTCCGGACAATTCACCGGGCTTGTGAGCCAGCCGATGCCCCAGGCCGACGCGCTCGAGTATGGCGCTTGCCTTGGCGGACGCCGGCTTAACCCCCAGTCCTCCCAGAGCGCAGGGCATCATCACGTTTTCCAGCGCGGAAAACTCGGGAAGCAGATGATGAAACTGATAGACAAAACCCAGATGACGATTACGGAAGCGAGCCCGCCCGGCCTCGTTCATGCGGTGGATATCCTGACCGCATATTTCGATGTGGCCGGAAGAGGGTTTGTCGAGCCCGCCGAGAAGATTCAGCAGGGTTGTTTTCCCGGCGCCACTGCTGCCAACAATGCCGATGGATTCGCCGGCAGACACCCGCAATGAAATGTCCGAGAAGATGGTGAGCTTGCCGGGGCCTTCATTATAGGTGCGGGTGACCTTGTCGCAGTCAATTACCAGTGGCTTTTCGCTGTTCATGGTTGCTGAATCACTCATAACGCAATGCCTCCGCCGGATCCACGCGAGATGCACGCCACGCCGGATAAATCGTTGCCAGCAGGCTCAGCGCAAGGCCGGCCCCGCTGATAATCCACACATCCTGCCACTGCAGCTGGGAAGGCAGGTAGCTGATGAAGTACACGTCCGCACTGAGGAACTGGTGGCCCATGAAGGCTTCCAGCCAGGCGATGAATCCACTGATGTTATAGGCGCCAAACACGCCGAGGGCCGTGCCCACAATCGTACCTGTAATACCGATAACGGCGCCCTGGACAATAAAGATGCGCATGATCCGGCCGGGAGTGGCACCCATGGTGCGCAAAATGGCAATGTCAGCCGTTTTGTCGGTCACCACCATGACCAGGGTGGAGACAATGTTGAAGGCTGCCACCGCAACGATGAACATCAGCAGCAGGCCAATCATGGTTTTTTCCATGCGGATGGCCTGGAAAAGGTTGCCGTGGGTGCGAGTCCAGTCGGAGATATAATGGCGGCCACTGAGTCCTGTTGCCACTTCCCTGGCCACGTTCGGGGCCTGGAACAGATCGTCCACCAGCAGGCGCACCCCCTCGGCCTTGCCACCGGTGCGCATGAGCTTGGAGGCGTCATCCATGTGAATCAGGGTGTAGTTGCCATCCAGTTCTGCCCCGACACTGAACACACCCTTGACCGTAAACCGCTTCAGACGCGGCAACACACCGGCGGGCGTCACGGTGGCTTCCGGCAGAACCACGGTAACCTTGTCACCGATTTGCAGCCGGAGCGCAGACGCCATCAGCTTGCCGATGATAATCCCGAATTCGCCCGACTTCAGATCATCCAGGCCACCTTCGATCATGTGATTTTCAATGATCGATACACTGCGCTCCTGCTCCGGAAGAATGCCATTGAGCATTACTCCGCGGACATCGCCGCCACCGGTTACCATACCCTGTCCCTGGATATAGGGCGCGGCGGCAATGACCGATGGGTGCTGCTCAACCTGGCGATCAACATCTTCCCAGTCCTGAAGCACACCGTTCGCCTGAATGGTGGCATGGGGCACCATACCCAGAATCCGCTGCTTGAGTTCGCGGTCAAAGCCGTTCATCACCGACAGAACGATGATCAGCACCGCAACGCCGAGCATCAGGCCGATCATGGAAGTGAGTGATATGAATGAAATAAAGTGGTTACGTCGTTTGGCTGCGGTGTACCGCAAGCCAACATACAGTGATAAGGGTCTGAACATTGGGAGGAGCCTGTCGCTACCTTCTGGTCTGTCGAAAATCCTGCCCCGATACGGAGCGGCAGGAAGCTGCTAAACTTCTATCAGGAAACAATAATACCGCGTTATGGAGCCCCGATGCCTGCAACGACACCCGACAATAACCCGGCAGAGATCCCCTCTGATCGCAGGGACTGTTTTCGTATCAGCGATCATATCGGACTGGAAATCCGCAAGCTCGGCTCCGATGACGCGAACAAGGAAAACCCCTTTAACGGCAGCCACCTGGAGAGCCTCCGATCCGAATTCCGACGCCTCGATCAGGATGTCCGGGCACAGTTGGCCACCCTGGCAGAGCGAGACCGCCTGCTGACCTCACTGATCAAGTCACTCAATGGGAAGCTGGATACGCTGGCGCGCATTATGGCCTTTGAGCAAAATCCGTTGCAACCTGAAGACTGGCAAGACGTCACACTCAGCGAGGGCGGCCTGTCGTTCCATACTGCAACCAACAGCTTCGTGACAGACGAGAGGCTCGCGCTGCGTATGACCCTTCCCCCGGAGCTGTTTCAGCCGGTAGGCATTGCGCGGGTAATCAGTGTTGAGCCGGACGGAAGCGGAGGCGCCAGGGTGCATACGGAGTTTACCGACATCCAGGATGGTGACCGGCAGCAAATTGCCCGCCATGTGATGCGCTGGCAGATTCGGCAACGGCAAAAAGAATAAACTGTCCACAAATCACCGAAATCGGGCTGACTTTTGTTAGTCTTTGTCAGATATTACGTTTTATCAATGTAACGCCAGGGAGTAAGCCACTGATGAAAAAACGCACAATAAAAGCTGTCTGTGCCGCCACCGCCTTCACCGCACTGGCGATCGGACCTCTGACCACGGTTGTTGCCGAAGAAGTCCGTGTTCCGGTGAAGTCACAGGCCGAACGCAGCTCCCAGGCAGACCTGCCCCGCACCGGCATGAGCCAGTCAGGCGTTCGTGATAGCTGGGGGAACCCCCTGCAAATCACGGGGCCTGTGGGCGACCCGCCCATTTCCCAGTGGCACTACAACGATTTTGTCGTGTATTTTGAAGGCGACAGGGTCATTCATGCGGTGCTTAAGCCCCGACGTTGAAAAATCATTCAATTATGTCCTGACGCAACCCCTCCTGTTCGTTAGAATGTCGGTTTTTGGATAAAGGTGTTCGCAACTTGACTTCCAGACCTGTGATGCCCGCAGAGTGGGCACCCCAAAGTGCCGTAATGCTGACCTGGCCCCATCCGGGAACCGACTGGAGCGGCAGCCTCGCCGAGGTGGAACCTGTGTTCCTGGACATTGCCCGGGCCGTGCTCCGTTTCGAGCATGTCGTTCTCAGCTGTGAGCATGTGTTTCGCCTGCAGGAGCTGGAACGGGAGCTCAACGACTATGCGCAGCAGCAGGGGCTGCCCGGGCGAGTTGTTGCAGTACCCGCTCCTGCCAACGATACCTGGGCCCGTGACCATGGCCCCATCGCCATTTACGGCGTGGATGGCCCTGAATTGCTGGATTTTCGCTTCAACGCCTGGGGCAGCAAGTTTCCCTGGGAAAAGGACGACGCCCTCAACCGCCACCTGGCGAATTTCGGCAGTTTTGGCACCACTCAGCTGGTACCCGTGGAGTTTGTCCTTGAGGGTGGTTCCATCGAATCCGATGGTCAGGGAACCATACTGGCCACCAGCGAATGCCTGCTGACTCCCTCCCGTAATCCGGCGATGGACCGCGCTTCCATTGAGCACCTGCTAGGGGAAACCCTGGGGGCTGAGCGAATGCTGTGGCTCAACCACGGTTACCTGGCCGGTGACGACACCGACAGCCATATCGACACCCTCGCCCGTTTCTGCGCGGCGGATCATATCTGTTATGTGGCTTGTCCCGATGTCAGCGATGAACATTACAGCGCCCTCGCTGCCATGGAGGAAGAGCTGCAACAGTTCCACCAGGCCAATGGCCAGCCTTACAGACTCACTCCGCTACCCTGGCCTGACGCGATCCATGGTGACGACGGTGAACGCCTGCCGGCTACCTATGCCAATTTCCTGATCATCAATGGGGCCGTTCTGGTGCCGGTCTACGGTGTTCCCCGGGATGAAGAGGCCCTGGCTATCCTGGCCGGCCTCTTCCCCGACCGGGAGATGATTCCGGTTAACTGTCGCCCGCTGATCAGACAACATGGCAGCCTTCATTGCGTTACCATGCAGATACCCGCAGGAGTTGTGCAGGCATGATCCGTCCCACCCCGGCCGGCGCATTGGCCATTGCCGCTGTTCAGCAAGCATGCGACGCCAACAAGGACACCAGTCTGGCCACTAGTGAGCGCCTGGTCCGCCAGGCCGCGAAAGACGGCGCGCAACTGGTCGTCTTGCAGGAGCTACACGCCACCCTGTACTTCTGTCAGACCGAAGACACCTCGGTGTTCGAACTGGCAGAACCCATACCGGGCCCCACCAGTGACCGGTTGTCTGCCCTGGCAGCAGAGCTCGGGGTTGTCCTGGTGGGATCCATATTTGAGCGGCGGATGAACGGCGTCTACCACAACACCGCCGTGGTCTTCGAGCGCGACGGAAGCATTGCCGGTCTGTACCGCAAGATGCATATTCCGGACGACCCGGGCTTTTACGAAAAGTTCTACTTCACGCCCGGCGACGCCAGCTTTAACGATGGCACCAGCGGCTTCACCCCGATCGACACCTCGGTTGGCCGCCTGGGTGTGCTGGTGTGCTGGGACCAGTGGTACCCGGAAGCTGCCCGCCTGATGGCCCTGGCCGGCGCCGAAGTACTGATCTACCCCACCGCCATCGGCTGGGATATCACTGATGACCCCGAGGAACAGGCCCGCCAGCTCGAGGCCTGGGAGACCGTTCAGCGTGGCCATGCGGTGGCCAACAACCTGCCCGTTATCGCCCCCAACCGCATTGGTACCGAGCCAGACCCCTCCGGACAGTCGGACGGTATCCGCTTCTGGGGCAACAGCTTTATCTGCGGTCCCCAGGGGGAGTTCCTGGCGCGAGCTGACGGCCACTCGGAAACCATACTGTCCACGACGATCAACCGCTCACGCAGTGAATCGATTCGACGCATCTGGCCGTATTTCAGAGACCGACGCATCGACGCCTATGGCGACATTCTCAAGCGGGTTAGGGACTGAGCACTGCATGAAGAAACTGACGGATACGGTTATCCGCGAGCTCAACAGCATACTGCTGGGCAAAGATCACCAGGTTCGCCTGTCACTTTGCGGCCTGCTGGCCCGGGGCCACCTGCTGATTGAAGACATCCCCGGGATGGGCAAAACCACCCTGTCTCATGCCCTGGCCAAAGTCATGGGCCTGAGCTACCAGCGCATCCAGTTCACCAACGACCTGCTGCCAGCAGACGTGCTCGGCTTCTCCATGTACGACAAGGAAGCCGGTAGCCTGGTGTTCCACCCGGGCCCGATCTTCGCCCAGGTGGTGCTGGCCGACGAAATCAACCGTGCCTCCCCCAGAACCCAGAGCGCACTGCTGGAAGCCATGGAAGAGCGGCAGGTATCCATTGAAGGTGAAACGCGGCCATTGCCGCACCCGTTTTTTGTGATTGCCACCCAGAACCCCATTGAGCAGGGCGGTACCTACCCGCTACCGGAATCCCAGCTTGACCGCTTTCTGATGCGCATCCGGCTGGGCTACCCCGATCCCCGCGCCGAGCGTGAGTTGCTGGAGGGAGAGGACCGCCGGGCAATGACCGATCGCCTGCAGTCCATCCTTTCCGCAGAGAACCTGCAAACCCTTCAGGACGCCGTCAACCGGGTAACCACCAGCCCCGCGCTGCTGGACTATGTACAACGACTGCTGGATCAGAGCCGCCGCATGCCGGGACTGCTCTACGGCCTGTCACCCCGCGCCGGCCTTGGGCTGGTGCGCGCCGCCCGGGCCTGGGCCCTGATGGACGGCCGCCATCACGTATTGCCGGATGACATCCAGGCCGTATTTCCCGCAGTTGCAGAACACCGCCTGGAACAGGGAGAATCCGGAAAGAGCGCTGAACGAATCAGGCAACTTCTGACCTCCGTATCTGTCATTGAATAAATCGTTAACGAGAGACCCCCAATGAGCGAAACCAAGCACTCCCGACTGATCATCCTCGGCTCCGGCCCGGCCGGCTACACCGCAGCCGTTTATGCGGCCCGCGCCAACCTCAAGCCGACGTTGATCACTGGCATCGAGGTGGGTGGACAGCTGACCACCACCACCGACGTAGACAACTGGCCAGGTGATAACGACGGCGTGCAGGGACCGGAACTGATGCAGCGCATGCTCAAACACGCCGAGCGCTTCGAAACCCACGTGGTCTACGACACCATCAACGAAGCCGACCTGCGCAACCGCCCCTTCCGCCTCAAGGGCGATAACGGCGAATACACCTGCGACGCCCTGATCATCGCTACCGGCGCCTCCGCCATGTACCTGGGCCTCGAGTCCGAAGAAAAGTTCAAGGGCCAGGGCGTCTCCGCCTGCGCCACTTGCGACGGCTTCTTCTACAAGAAACAGAAAGTCGCCGTCATCGGCGGCGGCAACACCGCCGTCGAAGAGGCCCTGTACCTCTCCAACATCGCCGACGAGGTCACCCTGGTCCACCGCCGCGACAGCCTGCGCGCCGAGAAAATCCTGCAGGACAAACTGTTCGAAAAAGCCGAAAACGGCAACGTCAACATCGTCTGGGACCACACCCTCGATGAAGTCCTCGGCGACGGCACCGGCGTTACCGGCATGCGCATCAAAAGCATGAAAGACGGCTCCACCCAGGACCGCGACCTGGCCGGCGTCTTCATCGCCATCGGCCACAAACCCAACACCGACCTGTTCACCGGCCAGCTGGACATGGAGAACGGCTACATCAAAATTCGCTCCGGCCTCGAAGGCATGGCCACCCAGAGCAGCGTACCCGGCGTCTTCGCCGCCGGCGACGTAGCCGACCACGTCTACCGTCAAGCTGTCACATCCGCAGGCTTCGGTTGCATGGCAGCCCTGGACGCAGAAAAGTTCCTGGACCAGGACTAAGCTTAATTGAGTAACCAATTCGGGAACGGTCCCGGGCAGGCAACTCCCAGGCCCGAAAAGGCGGGTGGGCGCGGATGTCTGAAACTGTGCGGAGCCATGGATGGCGGAGCCCAAGCGCCACATGGATGTGCTTGAGCGTGTTTCAGACATCCGTGCCCACCCGCCGACACCACCAACACGCAAACCCGAACTCTGGACCCAGATGACCTCACTACCCTGGCTAGAACAAGACCACCTCTGGTTCCCCCCCGCCGAACAGGCCCTCGACGACCCCGACGGATTGCTGGCCATCGGCGGCGACCTGTCCACCGAACGCCTCAAACTGGCCTACCGCAGCGGCATCTTCCCCTGGTTCAGCGACGACCAGCCCATACTCTGGTGGTCCCCCGACCCCCGATGCGTCCTGTTTCCCGAGGAAATCCACATTTCCAGAAGTCTGCGGCGAACGCTGAACAGCGGCCACTTCACCATCACCGCAGACCAGGCCTTCCCCCGGGTTATCCGTCTGTGCGCCAACACCCGCGCCGAAGGTACCTGGATCACCCAGGATATGATCGACAGTTACGGCCACTTGCATAAACAGGGCGTGGCACACTCCATTGAAGCCTGGAATCCCCGGGGGGAACTGGTGGGCGGCATGTACGGCCTGGCCATTGGCCGCTGTTTTTTCGGCGAATCCATGTTCTCACTGGAAACCAACGCCTCAAAAGTTCTTATGGTCCACCTGGCCAACCAGCTCAGGGTGTGGGGCTACCACATCATGGACTGCCAGGTGGAAAGCGGGCACCTGCTCAGGATGGGCGCCCGCTGTATCCCACGTAGCGAATTTTTATCTATACTCAGGACATGCGTCGACACTAGTCCGGAACACGACCACTGGGACTTCCAGTGGCAGTGGCCCGGCCCGGAGGTGTGAATGAGCAATCTCAGGACCCTGGTATTTTTTGCCACGCCGGCCCATGACTGCAGCTACCTGCCTGATCGTGAAGCAACCACCATGTTCGTCGACCCGAGGGCACACGTTGATAAGCGGTTATACAGCCAGTTGACCGCCCTGGGGTTCCGCCGCAGCGGCTCCCATTATTACCGCCCTCATTGTGAGCACTGCAATGCCTGTGTTCCGGTCAGACTGAAAGTGGATCAGTTCCAGCCAGACCGCGGGCAGCGCAGAGTAATGAAGAAAAATGCCGACCTTGACTGTAGAATGGTCCGGGCTACCTTCTCCGAGCGATACTACAGCCTGTATGCCCACTATATTGAACAGCGCCACGCTGACGGAGACATGTACCCGCCGTCCCGGGAGCAGTTCATGTCCTTCCTGGTGGAAGGGGCTACCGATTCCTGGTTTATTGAAATCATGGATAATGAAAAGCTGGTCGGTCTGGCCGCCGTGGATATGCTCGATGAGGGGCTATCGGCCATTTACACCGTGTTTGATCCCGCCTACGAGCACCGCAGCCTGGGCACCTTTGCAGTACTCTGGCAGATAGAAGAAGCGAAACGGTTAGGGCTTCCCCACCTGTATCTGGGTTACTGGATTGAAGAGTGTCGGAAAATGAACTACAAGACCCGTTTCCAGCCTATCGAAGCCCTGCGGGACGGTCAGTGGCGCACGATGGACGTTAACTGATTTTGCCAAATGGCGATAAATCAGGCAGAATTGCGCAATTTAAAATCACAGCAAGCCAATTTACGAGGTTTTTACTGAATGGCAAAGTCAGATGCTATTGAAATGGAAGGCGTTATTGTTGACACCCTTCCGAACACCATGTTCCGCGTTGAACTAGAAAACGGTCATGTTGTTACCGCTCACATCTCCGGCAAGATGCGCAAGAACTATATCCGCATCCTGACAGGCGACAAGGTCAAGGTGGAACTGACCCCTTACGATCTGAGCAAGGGACGCATCGTATACCGCGCCCGTTAATAGCCTTATGACAAATAAAAAGCCCCGGTGCTACCACCGGGGCTTTTTTGTCGCATAGCCTGTTCCGCTTCGGCCTTCTCAGACCGCCTCGGCCGGCTCGTCCTCATACTCGAAATGCAGTTCATCGTCCTTGAGATGAATATGCACGTCACCGCCACGTTCCGACAGGCGACCAAACAGGATCTGTTCAGCCAGAGGCCGCTTGATCTTGTCCTGGATCAGGCGTGCCATCGGGCGGGCGCCCATGGTCACATCGTAACCTTTCTCTGCCAGCCACACCTTCGCAGCATCATCCACATGAAGCACAACGTGCTTCTCGTCCAGCTGGGCCTGCAGTTCGGTGAGGAACTTGTCCACCACGTGGGTGATGGTGGCCGGCTGGAGATCGCCGAACTGGATTATGCCATCCAGACGGTTGCGGAATTCCGGTGTGAAGGTTTTGGTAATGATTTCCATACCGTCACTGCTGTGGTCCTGCTCACTGAAGCCAATGGAACGGCGAGCCATACTCTCGGCACCGGCGTTGGTGGTCATCACCAGGATCACATGGCGGAAATCCGCCTTGCGGCCGTTGTTATCCGTCAGCGTGCCGTGGTCCATTACCTGCAGCAGCAGGTTGAAGACTTCCGGATGGGCCTTTTCAATCTCATCCAGCAGCAACACACAGTGTGGATGCTTGCTCACGGATTCCGTCAACAGGCCACCCTGGTCGTACCCTACATAGCCCGGAGGGGCACCAATGAGCCTCGAGACGGTATGGCGCTCCATGTATTCCGACATGTCGAACCTTACCAGCTCGATGCCCAGCACCTTGGCGAGCTGCTTGGTCACTTCCGTCTTGCCTACACCCGTGGGGCCGGCGAAGAGGAAGGCACCTTCCGGTTTTTCCGGTGCCTTCAGGCCGGCGCGAGCCAGCTTGATGGCTGTGGACAGTGACTCGATGGCCGGATCCTGACCGAAGACCACCATCTTGAGGTCCCGCTCCAGGTTGCGGAGCAGATCCTTGTCGCTGGTGGACACGTTCTTCGGCGGAATACGGGCGATGTTGGCCACCACATCCTCGATTTCCGACACGTCCAGGGTTTTCTTGCGCTTGGCGATCGGGAGCAGACGCTGATGCGCACCGGCTTCATCGATAACATCGATCGCCTTGTCCGGCAGATGACGATCGGTGATGTAACGTTCCGACAGTTCTGCCGCCACGCGAAGCGCCTGGTCGGTGTATTTCAGGTCGTGGTGCTTCTCGAAGTGGGGCTTCAACCCTTTGAGGATCTGGTAGGTATCCTCAACACTGGGCTCGTTCACATCGATTTTCTGGAAGCGACGGGCCAGTGCGCTGTCTTTTTCGAAGATGCCACGGAATTCCTGGAACGTGGTGGAGCCGATGCAACGGATTTCCCCCGAGCTCAACATGGGCTTGAGCAGGTTGGAGGCATCCATGACACCGCCGGAAGCGGACCCGGCACCGATGATGGTGTGGATCTCGTCGATAAACAGGATCGCGTGCTTCTCTTTCTTGAGCTCCGCAAGCAAGCCCTTGAGACGCTTCTCGAAATCGCCCCGGTACTTGGTTCCTGCCAGCAATGCACCCAGATCCAGCGAGTAGACCACGGCATCCGAGATGATATCCGGCACCTGGCCATCCACAATCCGCTTGGCCAGACCTTCGGCAATCGCGGTCTTGCCCACGCCGGCTTCGCCCACCAGCAGCGGGTTATTCTTGCGACGGCGAACCAGGATCTGCACTACCCGCTCAACTTCATGTTCACGGCCGATCAACGGATCAATGCGACCCTGACGTGCCTGCTCGTTGAGATTGGTTGCGTAGCTTTCCAGCGGTCGTGAAGCACCGCCTTCTTCTCCGGCTTCCTCGTGAGAAGCCTGGTCATGACCTTCCTGATCCTCGGCACCCTGAACGCGGGAGATGCCATGGGAAACAAAATTCACCACGTCAATGCGGGCAATGCTCTGTTTCTTGAGCACATAGACCGCCTGGCTTTCCTGTTCACTGAAGATAGCCACCAGCACGTTGGCGCCGGTCACTTCTTTCTTGCCAGAGGATTGCACGTGAAAGACAGCACGTTGAAGCACGCGCTGGAATCCGAGCGTGGGTTGCGTTTCCCGCTCGCTGTCGTTGCTGGGGATCAGTGGTGTGGTTGAATCCACAAACTCTACGAGTTCTTCCTGAAGCCGGGCCAGATCTGCACCACACGCTTTCAGGACGCCCACTGCCGAATCGTTATCGAGCAAGGCCAGCAAAAGGTGCTCAACGGTCATGAATTCATGACGCTTGTCACGGGCACTTTTGAAAGCCGTATTCAGTGTAATTTCAAGATCTTTGCTCAGCATGGGCCACCCCAAGGTCTATCAGTCCGCACGTTCAATCTCGCAAAGGAGCGGATGCTCGCATTCCGAAGAATACTGGTTCACCTGTGCCGCCTTTGTTTCCGCGATGTCCCGGGTATATACCCCGCATACGGCTTTTCCCTGCGTATGGACGAGCAGCATCACCTGCGTCGCCTTTTCTTCATTCATTCCGAAGAATGTCATCAACACATCCACAACGAAATCCATGGGTGTGTAATCGTCGTTCAGAAGCAGCACCCTGAAGCGTGCCGGACGCTTGAGAGCAGGCTTCTCGGGAGCAACGCTGACGTCGTCCTGACGCCCGGGCTGTTCGTCCTCTCCCTGATTTAATACTAGTAGAGAATTCTGGATAGTCCGCATGATTCTTTACCGGAAATCGGTGCCTCTTCCTAAAGATGGTTGTCTGCCGCCCGGTTTTCAAGGTGCTTGAGAGAACCTGGCGTGCGCTGGTTATCAATAACGTCATGATACAGGCTCAGGCCCCGGTTCAACCATACATTCCCGCTATAACTGCTATTGACTCCAGGAGGATATTGGTCAACAGTACGTTAACAATGTAAAATATTGTAAATTGGCGTACGGGCTCTGTTACACAAGCCTGTGACAACCCGGTATCCGTGCAAGGCAAAACGCTCGGTGAAAATATCAATAACAAAGACACTGACAGTGAAAGAACAGGGGAGTTCATCATGCCAAGAGGCAAAGTAAAGTGGTTCAACAATGCCAAGGGTTATGGCTTCATAATCGAAGAGGGCGGCAGTGACGATCTGTTTGCTCACTTCTCTTCAGTGCAAATGGAAGGTTACAAAACCTTAAAGGCCGGCCAGCCCGTCACCTTTGAGAAAAAACCCAGTGACAAAGGGATCCACGCGGTCAATATTGTCCCTGAAGAGCAGCCGCAAAAGCAGGGTTCGTCGGAAAGCACTTCCGAAAAGAAGCCCGGCAGTGACAGTAGCGATGCCCGGCAGAACCAGGGCAGCGACTATCAGGATCAGCCTCGCGCCGCGAACGCCTGACTGTAACCCCCGTACTGTCGGCTGACAGCACGTACTGCCCTGCCGCCGAACGACACCGCAACTGCGCAAGCAGTTTGCGGCCTTGTCTTCGTATGCATCTGAATCAGAGTCGGCTCGCGCTCATCCCCCTCTGATTCAGGGCCATTTCTGGCATACTACCCACTTCCATCCTGATGCGAAGGTCCCACGCAGCAATGGCAATGCTGATCCTGTTTAACAAACCTTTCCGGGTTATGTGCCAGTTTACCGACGAAAAAGGCGGTACCGACGGCAACCGCCGAGCCACCCTGGCAGACTGGATCAACGTCCCTGATGTCTACCCTGCCGGCCGTCTGGACTTCGAATCCGAGGGCCTTTTACTGCTGACGGACAATGGTCAGCTGCAGCATCGCATCGCGTCTCCACGGCAAAAAATGCCAAAAACCTACTGGGTTCAGGTGGAGGGCGACATATCCGACGATGCACTGCAGCAACTGCGTAAAGGGGTTGAGCTGAAGGATGGCAAAACCCGCCCTGCAGAGGTGACACCCATGGAACCACCGGACCTCTGGCCGCGGAACCCGCCGGTCAGGTACCGGGAATCGGTTCCGACCAGCTGGATTCAAATGACCATTACTGAGGGCAGGAATCGTCAGGTTCGACGCATGACCGCCGCCGTAGGCTTCCCTACCCTGCGACTGGTTCGCTATGGTATTGGAGACTGGTCCCTGGAAGGGCTCGCGCCCGGAGAATCCAGGGCCGTAACCGTTCACGCGCCGGCGACCCGTTCGCAGAAAACTGAACGAAAGCCAATAAAGTCCCGTAAACCGTCCACACGGAGAAACTCTCGCCCATGACCTGGACGCCCCACGCCACTGTTGCTGTTATTGTTGAAGATGCTCAGGGCCGATTCCTGCTGGTGGAAGAAGTCAGTCACGGCCAGGTTGTTTTCAACCAGCCAGCGGGGCATGTGGAGGAAGGCGAAAGAATCATTGATGCCCTGCTCCGGGAAACCCTCGAAGAAACCGGCTGGAAGGTGGAGCCAGAGTATTTCCTTGGCGTTTACACCTACAAAGCGCCGGCAAACGGCGTTACCTACTACCGTTTCTGCTTCTCCGCCAGGGCGCTGACCAGGGTCAGCCGGGAACTGGATGATGGCATTATTGCCGCTCACTGGCTGACTCCGGAGGAAATTCGTCAGCAGTCCGACAAGCTTCGCAGCCCGCTGGTGATGCAGTGCATAGACGATTACCGAAACGGGCGCCGCTTTCCCCTGGATGTGATTGTCGAACCGCAGACGTAACCTGGCTTAAATGCTAGAATCCGCCCCTTTGAACCCGACAGACCCAGACATGACTAAAGCACCTGAAAATACCCGAGTGATTGTCGGCATGTCCGGCGGCGTGGACTCTTCCGTGGCAGCCTGGCTCCTGAAAGACCAGGGCTACCAGGTGGAAGGCCTGTTCATGAAAAACTGGGATGAGGACGACGGCACCGAATACTGCACTGCCATGACCGACCTGGCCGACGCCCGGGCGGTGGCGGACACCATTGGCATCACCCTTCATACCGCCAGCTTTGCGGCGGAGTACTGGGACCGGGTGTTTGAGCACTTCCTGTCTGAATACAGGGCCGGCCGGACCCCGAACCCGGATATCCTGTGCAACAAGGAAGTGAAGTTTCGCGCCTTCCTCGACTATGCCGTTACCCTGGGTGCCGACTACATTGCCACCGGTCATTATACCCGCCAGCGCCCCCTCAACGATGGCAGCGGCAAGGCTGAACTGCTTAAGGGGCTGGATCCCAACAAGGACCAGAGTTACTTCCTGCACGCAGTCTCCGGCGATCGTATCGCCCGCACCCTGTTCCCGGTGGGCGAACTGGAGAAGCCGGAAGTTCGTCGCATTGCCGCCGAACAGGGTTTCATTACCCATGACAAGAAGGATTCCACCGGTATCTGTTTTATCGGCGAGCGCAAGTTCCGGGATTTCCTGAAGCAGTACATTCCTGCCCAGCCAGGCAACATTGAAACGCCCGATGGTCAGATCATTGGTCGTCATCAGGGCCTGATGTATCACACCATCGGCCAGCGTCAGGGGCTGGGTATTGGCGGCCTCAGTGAGTTCGGCGACGAGCCCTGGTACGTTGCGGAGAAAGACCTGTCCCGCAACGTGCTGATTGCCGTTCAGGGTAAACACCATCCCCTGCTGTTCTCCCGTGGCCTGATCAGCGGCCCGGTGGACTGGATTGCGGGCGAACCGCCGGCGGCGGAATTCCGTTGCAAAGCCAAGACCCGTTACCGCCAGCCGGATCAGGACTGCGTGGTCACCGCCCTCGATAACGGATTCAGGGTGGTGTTTGACGACGCCCAGCGGGCCGTCACGCCCGGCCAGTCGGTGGTCTTTTATCATGGCGAGGTCTGCCTTGGTGGTGGGGTTATCGAGCAAACCTGGCGGGACAGCGAGCAGGAGCCGGCAGCGGCAAACAACACGTCAGAGGGAGCCGGCGCATGAGCCGATCGATACACGACCAGACCCTTGCCCTGGCAGGGGTTTTTCAGGCCTCGGCGCTGGTGCAGCAAGTGGCCCATTCCGGCCAGTGCGCGGAATCCAGCTTTGAAACCTGCATGCGCTCCCTGTTCGCCACACAACCCGAGACCACCCTGGATGTGTATGGTGGCGAACTGAAAGACCTGCGGGAAGGCCTGTCCACGCTGTCCAGTGTTCTCAGCCAGCAAAGCAAGCAGCAGGATATCGAAGTGTTGCGCTACGCCCTGAACCTGATCAACCTGTCATCAAAACTGCGTCGTAACAACGATATGCTGGATGTGATCGGCAGCCGCATCGACCAGGCCCGACACACGGCCAGCCATTTCGGATACAGCCACGGCAACCTGGTTGCCAACCTGGCGTCCATCTATGCGGATACCATCAGCACCTTCCGCCAGCGCATACAGGTTACCGGAGAGCCCACTATTCTCCAGCGTGAGGAAAATGCCGCCAAAGTGCGCGCCCTGCTCCTTGCCGGCATACGTTCCTCAATACTCTGGCACCAGACCGGCGGACGCCGCTGGCAGCTTATTTTCAACCGCCGCAAGGTCATCATGACCGCCCGAGAACTGGCCGAGAAGGCTAACCGCTCGGTTTACGACTGAATCCCGACCGTCGCTGGTGTATCATATGCGCCCCCTGTTTTTCTTTTTTCCGATTCTTTGATGACTTGAGAGGTTTTCGATGGAACTCAACGCCCTGACCGCCATCTCCCCGGTGGATGGACGCTATGGCAGTAAAGTCAGCGTTTTCCGTGACATTTTCAGTGAATATGGCCTGATCAGGAACCGCGTGACCGTCGAACTCCGCTGGCTGCAAAAGCTCGCCGCCCATCCCGGGATTACCGAAGTCCCTGCCTTTTCTGCCGAAGCCAATCAGTACCTTGATGACATGGTCTCTGGCTTCAGCCTCGCCGATGCGGAGCGGATCAAGGGCATCGAACGCACCACCAATCACGACGTCAAGGCGGTGGAATACTTTATCAAGGAAAAGATCGCGGAAGTCCCGGAACTGCACGCTGTCACCGAATTCGTGCATTTCGCCTGCACCTCCGAAGATATCAACAACCTCTCCCACGCCCTGATGTTGCGTGAGGGGCTGGACCATGGCCTGCTTCCGGCCATGGACCGGGTGGTCGATCGGCTGGCCGAGCTGGCCCATGAACATGCCGAGCAGCCCATGCTGTCCCGCACCCATGGCCAGACCGCGTCGCCGTCGACCGTAGGCAAGGAACTGGCCAACGTGGTGTATCGCCTGCGCCGCCAGATGAAACAGATCCGTAGTGTGGAGCTCATGGGCAAGATCAACGGTGCCGTGGGTAACTACAACGCCCACCTGTCGGCCTACCCGGCCATCGATTGGTCACAGAATGCGAAGGACTTTATCGAGAGTCTCGGACTGGACTGGAACCCCTACACCACCCAGATCGAGCCCCACGACTACATCGCGGAGCTTTATGATGCCATTGCCCGCTTCAACACCATTCTGATTGATCTGGACCGGGATATCTGGGGCTACATTTCCCTGGGCTATTTCAAGCAGAAGACCGTAGAAGGCGAAGTAGGCTCGTCCACCATGCCCCACAAGGTCAACCCCATCGATTTCGAGAACTCCGAGGGTAACCTGGGCATCGCCAATGCCCTGTTCAGCCACCTGTCCGCAAAGCTGCCGATTTCCCGCTGGCAGCGTGACCTGACCGACTCCACGGTTCTTCGCAACCTCGGCGTCGGTTTCGCTCACAGCCTGATCGCCTATGAGGCGACACTGAAAGGCCTGAGCAAGCTGGAAATCAACCCGGCGCGGCTGAACGAAGACCTTGACCATGCCTGGGAAGTACTGGCGGAGCCCATTCAGACCGTCATGCGCCGCTATAACATCGAGAAGCCTTACGAAAAACTCAAAGCGCTGACACGCGGCAAGGCCATGACGCCGGATGTTATCAAGGCCTTCGTGGAGTCGCTGGACATTCCCGACGCCGCCAAGGCAGAACTGATGGAACTGACACCGGGCAGCTACATCGGCAATGCCACCCAACAGGCGCGGGATATCTGAATGATGAAATTGCCCGGCGGAATGCCCGCGGACGAATTCCTGCGGAACTACTGGCAAAAGAAGCCGCTGGTGATCCGCCAGGCGTTTCCGGGCTTTGAGTGCCCGGTATCGGCGGATGAACTGGCCGGGCTGGCCTGTGAGGAAGCCGTCGAATCCCGCATTGTCATCGAGAACGACAACGGCAAGCCCTGGCAGTTGCACAATGGCCCCTTTGAGCCAGAACGCTTCAGCAAGCTGCCTGAAAGCCACTGGACATTGCTGGTGCAGGGCCTTGACCACTGGGTTCCGGACATATCGGACCTGCTGGACGAATTCCGCTTCGTGCCCAACTGGCGGCTGGACGACATCATGGCCAGCTACGCACCCAAAGGCGGCAGCGTGGGCCCCCACTATGATCAGTACGATGTGTTCCTGCTGCAGGCCCAGGGCCATCGGCGCTGGACCTTCGGCGGCCACTGCGATCACACCTCACCCCGGGTGGACGGTACACCGTTGCGGATTCTCAGTAGCTGGGATGGCGAGGAAACTGTGACCCTGGCGCCAGGCGACATGCTCTACCTGCCACCGGGCATTGGCCATCACGGCGTGGCCGAGGATGACTGTATTACCCTGTCCGTTGGCTTTCGTGCGCCCACCATTGACGATGTGCTCACAGGCTTCACGGACTTCCTGTGCAGTCAGTCGGATGCCTCAAAACACCTGAATGATCCGGACCTGCAGGTGCAGAATAATCCCGGCGCCATCGCTCCGGCAGTGATCGACCGCCTTGATCACGTGATTCGCGAAAAGCTCACCGACAGGCGCCAGTTGGCGCTGTGGTTTGGTCAGTACTCCACGCTTCCCAAGAGCCTGGATATTGTAGTGCCGGCGGAAGAACCCGTGACACCTGAACTGCTCGGTGAACTTATAGCAGCCGGCAACCCGTTGCGCTGGAACGAAGGCTCCCGCTTCGCCTACCATGAACTTGGGGACGAAACGGCCCTGTTCGTGGATGGCGAACAGTTCCTGCTCCGTGGCGATGCCCGGCCTCTGGCACCCCTGCTATGCGCCGGCGCCAGACCGGATATGTCGGAACTGGCCGCATTTGTTGCCGGCGACGACACCATCGCGGGGCTTCTGAGCAACCTCGTTAACCAGGGTTCGCTGTATTTCGAGTAAGAGTGAGGGCGAGAGAGAACAGCATGAACGTAAGGATTCGCAAATACAGCTGGCAATTGGCGCCGGCCGACATACGGACCATACGTCAGGCCGTCTTTGTGGAAGAACAACGGGTTCCACCGGAACTGGAATGGGACGATACCGACGAGATCGCTGACCATTACCTGGTGGTACTGCCCGATAACACTCCCGTGGGGGTCGGCCGGCTGTTCTCTACCCTCGAAGAAACCGCCCATATCGGGCGCATGGCTATTCTACCCGGCCATCGCGGCAAGGGCATCGGCGAAACCCTGTTACGCCACCTGGTGTCTGAAGCAGCCAGCCAGTTCAGCGAACTGCAGCTTTCTGCACAGGAACATGCGATCCCCTTCTACCAGCGCTCCGGCTTTCACGTCTGCTCGGACTTCTACGACGACGCCGGGATCCCCCACGTGGATATGCGCTGCCTGGCGCCACAGCTGGTGAGCGGTGCTTTCGACACCCGTCAGACCCCCATGCTATTGGGAGAGGATCACGACGCCTGGCTGTTCGACAGCGAGAGCACCATGACCGGGTTGATGGATTCCGTTATCGGCCAGGCCCGCCAGCGAATCTGGCTGTATGACCGCCTGCTCGACCATGATCTCTATGATCGCCTGCGTTTCCGGGAGCTGATCTCCACCCTCGCCCGCCGCCACCGGCTCAGTGAGGTGCGCCTGCTGATTCACGATGACAAGCCGCTGGTGAAACACCGACACCAGATTGTGGAACTGATGCGCCGGCTGCCCAGCCGCATCGAACTGAGACTGGTCAATGAGGACTACCCGGTGGAAGACCGGCCCTTTCTGCTGGCTGACCGTGAGGGCGTGGTATTTCGGCATGATTTCTACAGGCCTGAAGGCTTCGCCAGCTTTTGCGACAGTGGCCGTGTGAAGCTGCTGGCAGAATCTTTCCAGCGCATGTGGGATGCCGGCAAACGTTCGCTGGAGTTACGAGAACTACCGCTCTGAGTGGTGAATGCCGGGAACCTCGGCAGATTCAAACTGCGCCCCGAACGGGGCAAACTCTGCATCCACTTCTTCAGCCACTTCGGCAATCAGCTTGCGCAGCCACTGGTGGTCCTTGTTGTGCTGCAACAGCGGGCTCCAGGCCATTTTCAACTCGAACGGCGGAATTTCGAACGGCGGCACCTTGACCACCAGATTGGGATTGTCTTTCTGCAGCCAGGCGGCGCGGGACGGCAAGGTGGCAATCAGATCGTGCTGTTCTGCCAGTAGCATCGCCACCTGGTAATGCCGGGTGAAGACTGAAATCTGGCGTTTCCGGCCCATCAACGACAGTGCCTCATCCACCCAACCCAGACGCTGGACATCCTTCGGGTTCACCCCTACACCGACTCCGAAACCGGTCTTGCTCACCCATATATGGCTGGCGTCCAGATAGGTGTCCAGAGTGAACGGTTGTTTCAGAATCGGGTTGCGCGCATTCATCAGGCAGGCGAAATATTCGGTCCACAGGGTTTTCTGGTGAAACGACTGGGGGATCTTGTCAAAGCGGTTGATGGCCATATCCAACCGCCCCTGCTCCACATCCAGGAAGCTGACGTCACTGGGGGTGAGAACATCCAGGGTAACGTGGGGTGCTTCCTGGCGAATCCGCCGCAGTACCCGTGGCATGAGGCAGGATTCGGCGTAATCACTGGCCATGATGCGGAATACCCGCTGACTTTCCATGGCGGCAAAGGCGGTTTTCTCATGAACTGCCTGCTCAATATCCGAGAGAATGCTCCGCACCAGTGGCTGCAGCTCAGTCGCACGCTCCGTTGCGGTCATGCCCTCACTGGTCCGGACCAGCAACGGATCACCAAACAGGTCCCGCAGCCGTCGCAGGCCATTGCTCATGGCCGGCTGTGTAATGCCCAGATGGTTCGCCGCCTTGGTGACATTCCGCTCTCTCAGAAGCACATCGAGATAGACCAGCAAGTTCAGATCAACCCGTGAAATATCCATACCCTGGCACCTGTTTATTGACCAGCACTGCCTGTCACGGGGACACTGTCTCCTGAACACAGCGGCGGTTTTATTCACAGAAATAATAGATTGCAGCGTATCAATTCATCGAAATGATATAAAGCCAAAATTGTTCACATTTCAAAACGGAATCGTCTCCGGTTTTCTGCTAGTCTTTCGGATACTTGCTGGATTTCTCCGGTTTATTTGAGTCACCGGAGCCCCCAGTGGCCGTCCATAAGCCGGAGCTTTTGCCATAGAATGGATACCACAATGATTGTGCTGCTACTGGCAGCTGTCGTTATCATTTCGATTGTTATTATTGTGGCCAGCCAGATGCGGGAACGGGCCCGTATTGAGCGTGCACGGAAAATCACTGCGCTCGAAGACAGTTACAATCGCGCCAACCGCCTGCTTTCCGAGATTCCGGGCCAATACCTCACCACTGATCTCAAACTGCTGTTGATCAGGCGCATGGAGGAAACCTGCAAGGACCTCAAGGCGCTCAAGTCCGACCAGCCCGTCAGTGAATGGCTCAGTGCTACTCAACAACTGAAAAAGGCGGTAATGGACAACGAAGACCGGCGCCCTCCCGTCAAGATCGATTCGCCCGAGAAGTCCAGCTATGTCAAAGAGCTGCTGCAGAACCTGTTCAAAATGATTGAAGGTATGCACAAGGCCGGAAAGATCGACAGCGCCACCGCCAAGAAGAACCTGAAGTTTGTATTGTTCCTGGTACACAAGACTCACGCCGACCTGCACGTATTTCAGGCCCGCGATTATGTGAAGCAGAACCAGATTCGCAAGGCGATTCACGCCTATCATCTGGCCAGCACTGAAATGGGCAAGTCCAGGGACAACCCCATGGCCATGAAAGCGGTCAAGAGTTTCCGCACCCGCATCAAGGAACTGGAAGCCATGAAAGATGATGAGTCGCCGGGCAGCAGAGCTGAAGGACAATCGCGCCTGGACCGCGAATGGGATACCTTCCTGCACGATGAGGAATGGCGCAAGAAGGCCGACTACGACGATTAGCCACGGGGCAGTGGCTCATCCACACCATCTGAAACGCTGATAAACAGGGACTGTAGATACGCTGTGACAACTCCATTCAAAAAACGGCTTTCCTACCGCCTCACCCGGGACACCGTTTTGATAGCAATGGTGTTGGGTCTGATACTCAACGTTGTTCAGGTCACCCTTGATTATTTCAGTGCCCGGGATTCCATGGAGCAGGAAATCCGGGCACTGATCGAAATAAGCCACAGCCCGGCCTCCCAGATTGCCTATAACATCGACATCCGGCTGGCAGAGGAGTTGCTGGATGGCCTGCTCCGTCACCCTGCCACCATTGACGCCCGCATCATCGATAACAACGATCAGACCATGGCCGCTGCCAGCCAGAGCAGTCCGGATTCCCGCTACCGCTGGATCAGTGATCTGCTGTTCGGCGACAGCCGTGTCTTCAGTCAGGAACTGATGGTACCTCAACTGAGCGATCTCTCCCTTGGGTACCTGACGGTCACCATTGACACCTATCATTACGGCCTGCTGTTCCTGCAGAGGGCTGGCTACACCCTGGTCAGCGGATTGCTCAAAAGCCTGGTGCTGACAGCCGCTCTGCTCGCCATTTTCTATTTTGTCCTGACCCGCCCCATGCTCAATGTGATAGGCGCCCTGAGCCGGGTGCGCGCTGAATCTCCGGAAAAAGTCCGGCTGCCGGTGCCCCCCAATCACCGTGAAGACGAAATCGGTCAGATGGTGGGGATCATCAATCTGCACCTGGAAACCATGGACGCCAGTCTCGGGCAGTTGCGAACTGCAGAAAGCGCCATAAAGAATTACTCCACGCAGCTGGAACAGGAGGTGGAGGACCGCACCCGGGAGATCTCTGAAAAGAACGAAGCCCTCCAGCGAGGTAATCGCGCGCTGGTACGAGCCAAGGAAGATGCGGTCCGCCGGGCCCGCTCCCGGGCCAACTTCCTGGCCAGCATGAGCCACGAAATCCGGACACCGCTCAATGGGGTTCTGGGGATGCTTGGCCTGGCGCTGGAAGGTGACCTGGAACCAGCTCAGCGGAACCGCCTGGAGATAGCACTCAACGCCGGGCAAAGCCTGCTTGGACTGCTGAACGATATCCTCGACATTTCCAAGGTCGAGGCCGGCAAGCTCAGCCTTGAGAACATTCCTTTCAGTGTCCGCAATCTCATTGAGGAATGCGCAACGCTGCACTCTCAACAGGCCCGCCGCAAGAACATCGATGTGGTGACCGATATTGAGTGCGATCTGCCCGAAACTTTCCTCGGTGACCCGACCCGCACCCGGCAGGTTCTCAATAACCTGTTAAGCAACGCCATCAAGTTTACCGATCAGGGCAGCGTTCGAATTCGTGCAACCCGCTTCAACGGTAATCTCCGGATTGATGTGATTGATACCGGTATCGGCATGTCCAAGGAAGGGTTGCACCGGATCTTTTCACCCTTTTCCCAGGCTGACGCCGATACCACCAGGCTGTATGGCGGGACCGGGCTGGGCCTGACCCTGTGCCGGCAGTTGGTGGAACGCATGCACGGCCAGATTCTGGTGGATTCCGAAGAGCGCCGGGGTACACACTTTACGGTGAACCTGCCCCTGCCGGTTCACGACCAGGGTGGATCCGGGATAACGCCGGCGGACATACCGACCATTGTCAGAACCTCAGGTGTGGATATGGCCATCCCCCATGAACATCCGCACCGACTGCCCATTGAAAGCCAGCTCAGAGCCTGGAGCATTCCCGTGCGTGATGCAGCCCGCAGCGGCGGCGGTATCCTGATGGTGGCGGCAGACAAAGAAAACAGTTCCGGCCAGCAAATGGCGGCCCAATGGTCAGGTGCCGGCGTTATTCTGGTGGACAGAAACGGCACCGCGGTGGCTGACGGCAATCAACAGATCCTGTCCATGCCCCTGAGGCGGGATCAGCTGTTCCGTACACTTTGCGCCGCAGCCGGACTGAAGCCAGCAAAGAAAGGCCATGAAAAGGATGAAGAGAAAGGAGCAGGCGCCAGAAGATCGCTGAACCTGTTGCTGGTTGAGGACAACCAGGTCAACCAGGTGGTTGCCAGCAGCATGCTGCGAAAACTGGGCCACAAGGTCACTCTGGCGGAAAATGGCAAGCGTGCGCTGGAGGCACTGAAATCAGGGAAGTTCGATGTTGTGCTGATGGACTGCCAGATGCCGGTGATGGATGGCTACGAGGCCACGCGCGCGATACGGGAGAATCCCGCCTGGCGGGACTTGCCGGTCATTGCCGTGACCGCCAATGTCATGCAGGGAGACCGGGACGATTGCCTGGAATGCGGCATGAACGATTACATCACCAAACCCTACAACCCGGCCGACCTTAAATCGGTTATCGATCGCTGGGCTCCCCCTGAGCCTCAAGAAGGCTGAGCACCGAACGCAGCTCCTCTCGGAGTGCCACGATGCGCTCCTGGTCTATCCCGGTACCACACAGCAGCCGGCCTGGAATATCCCTGGCCCGCTGGCGCATGGCAATGCCTTTCTCGGTAGGCGCTACGGTAACCACCCGCTCATCGGAGGTGTCCCGCAGACGGGTCACCAGATCCCGCTCAGCCAGGCGCTTGAGCAACGGCGTCAGGGTGCCGGAATCAAGGCGTAACCGCTTTCCCAGATCTGACACCCTGACGGTTGTTCCTTCCTGGCCGGCCTCCCACAATACCAACATGACAAGATATTGGGGATAGGTCAGATTGAGCTCGGCCAGCAATGGGCGATAGCGGGCAGTAACAGCCCGGTTGGCGGCATAAAGCGCAAAACAGAGCTGGTTGTCCAGGGCCAGCATATCGTCTTCAGATGCCATGACTTACAGCAACTTCTCAATGTCGTTACGAATGGCGGACGGCTTCGTTGTTGGCGGGTATCGACCCACAACCTCGCCCTCACGGTTAACAAGAAACTTGGTAAAGTTCCATTTCACCGCTTCTGATCCCAACAGACCCTTGGCGTTGTGCTTGAGGTACTCGAACAGGGGGTGAGCGTTCGGCCCGTTGACCTCAATCTTGGCAAACATGGGAAAATCCACGCCATAATTCACAGAGCAGAACTCGCTGATGGCCTTGTCGTCTGCCGGGTCCTGATTCCGGAACTGGTTGCAGGGAAAACCCAGCACCTCAAGCCCCTTTTCCTTCAGGTCCGCATACAGGGATTGCAGCCCTTCGAACTGAGGGGTGAAACCGCACTTGCTGGCCGTATTCACGATCAGCAGTACCTTGCCGCGGAACTCGTCAAGGGAATGTTCTTCTCCACGAATGTCTGTCGCGGTGAAGTCGTAGACGCTTTGGCTGCTCATGATTCTGCTCCTTTGTATTTGCCCCTATTATATTGTGCACAACTGGTTTTACAACCGAATCCCGATCGATAACTCGTCCAGTTCATGGAAACTGTGAGCTTTGGGCGTTAAATCTCCGCTTCTGTGCCACAATTCATCACAATTGGCCTGTTGTCGCCAGCCTTTGCTCCGCTAGAATACAGACTTGTGTCTTTTACTGAGGAATTACCGGGCTTATGCAGAACTATCTCAAATCCGCCAAGCTGGATAACGTGTGTTACGAGATACGTGGCGTGGTTCTGCGCGAGGCCCGTCGTCTTGAAGAAGAGGGCCATCGGGTTCTCAAACTGAATATCGGCAACCCTGCGGCCTTTGAGCTGGATGTTCCCGAGGAAATTCAGCAGGACGTGATCTACAACATGCACCTGGCCCAGGGTTATGTGGAATCCAAGGGCCTGTTCTCTGCCCGCAAGGCGGTAATGCACTACTGCCAGCAACGGGGCATCGACAAGGTGGATATCGACGATATCTTCCTCGGCAATGGCGTCAGCGAGATGATCGTGATGTCCATGCAGGCCATGCTCAACACCGGCGACGAAGTACTGATCCCGGCCCCGGACTACCCCCTGTGGACCGCCGCCGTGACCCTGTCCAGTGGCAAGCCGGTGCACTACCGTTGCGACGAGCAACAGGACTGGTTCCCGGACATCGACGATATCCGCAAGAAAATCACCCGTCGAACCCGTGCCATCGTGCTGATCAACCCCAACAACCCGACCGGTGCCGTTTATTCCCGCGAATTGCTGGAACAAGTGGTGGAACTGGCCCGACAGCACAACCTGATCGTGCTGTCGGACGAAATCTACGACAAGATCCTCTACGATGGTACCGAGCATATTCCTACCGCGTCACTGGCGGACGACGTGCTGTTTTTTACCTATAACGGGCTGTCCAAGAATTACCGCGCTGCCGGCTATCGCTCCGGCTGGATGATTATCAGTGGCGCCAAGCATCGCGCACGGGACCTGATCGAGGGCATCGAAATGCTCTCCAACATGCGCCTGTGTGCCAATGTACCGGCCCAGCTTGCCATCCAGACTGCCCTGGGCGGCTACCAGTCCATTGACGATCTGGTGGCACCGGGCGGCCGCCTGTTCGAGCAGCGGGAGACGGCATGGAACCTGCTCAATGATATCCCCGGGGTCAGTTGCGTGAAGCCCAAAGGCGCACTCTATCTGTTCCCCAGGCTGGATCCGAAGCGCTTCCCCATCGTCAATGACGAAAAGCTGGTGCTGGACCTGCTGCTGCAGGAGCGCATCCTGCTGGTCCAGGGCTCGGCCTTCAATATCGACGACAAACAGCACTTACGCGTGGTGTTCCTGCCCCGGGAGGACACGCTGGAGGACGCCATGAAGCGTCTGGCACACTTCCTGTCTTCCTATCAGCTGTAACAGGGGGCTTTATGGCGGATATTCATATTGAAGAATTCTACAAGGACGCCGCAATCGCCCTGGTTCAACTCTACAACGCCTTCCCCCGCCGGGTGAACCTGTTCGTGGAAGACATTGCCGGCCCCGACGAGCCGGATGAATTCGGGCTGCACAGCAAGCGGCATATGGCGTGTTTCGGCACCCTTCTGTGGCTGGCTGAAGAAAATCTGCTGCGTTTCGTGGACACCATCCGCCAGGAAGCCCTGGATCAGGCCGTGCTCACCCAGGAGGCGTTCGTTCGCCTGAGCTCACCAGCCAGTCCGGATCTGCAGGAGGAAGCCGCTGCCGAAAGCAGCCGGGACCTGCCACCGGCGATCCGTGAGGACTTCTCCACCCACATTCACATGCTCCGCACCGCCCTTCGAAGTGGCAGCTCCGCCAAAATCAGCCGCGTGATGCAGGCTGCGTTCTTTCGCGACAGAGCCGATCATTAAATCGGTGTAAGCCTGTTGAACATGGCGACACAAGCCACATATAAGCTTGCAGGTACAAGCCGCTGTCTGCGGCTGACGATTCAACAGGGAATTCAAGATGCGTATTCTGCTTTTTCTTGCTACCAACCTGGCGGTCATTCTGGTTGCCAGCTTCACCCTCAGACTGCTGGGCGTCGACAGCTACCTCGCCCAGAACGGAATCCAGTACGGCTCGTTGCTGGCCTTCGCGGCCGTTTTTGGCTTTGCCGGCGCGATAGTCTCGCTGCTGATTTCCAAGCCCATGGCCAAGTGGAGCACCAAGGCCAAAGTGATCGAATCACCCAGAACCCCGGCTGAACGCTGGCTGGTGGATACAGTACGGGAACTGGCCAAAAATGCCGGCATCGGCATGCCGGAAGTGGCCATCTTCCCCGCATCCCAGTCCAACGCCTTTGCGACGGGGTGGAACAAGAACAACTCTCTGGTGGCGGTCAGTGAGGGCCTGCTACACCGCTTCAACAAGGATGAGATCCGGGCGGTGCTGGGCCATGAAATCGGCCACGTTGCCAACGGGGACATGGTCACGCTCGCCCTGATTCAGGGCGTGGTCAACACCTTCGTGATTTTCGCATCCCGCGTGATCGGGTCTTTTGTGGACCGTGTGGTTTTCAAGAACGAGAGCGGCCACGGTATCGGCTTTTTCGTGGTAAGCATTGCGGCGGAGATCGTGCTGGGCATCCTTGCCAGTACTATCGTGTTCTGGTTCTCCCGCCGCCGGGAATACCGGGCCGACATTGCGGGCGCCCAACTGGCAGGCCGTGGCGCCATGATCAATGCCCTGGCCCGGCTCAAACAGGAGAGTGAAGTGCCGGACCAGATGCCCGAAAGCCTGCAGGCGTTTGGCATCAACCGGGGTGCACGGGCGGGACTCAGCGCCCTGTTCATGACCCACCCGCCCCTTGAGAGACGGATCGAGGCTCTGCAAACAGCGCAGCTATAGCTTCAGCTTGAAGCCAAGGGCGCGGAAAGTATCCTGCATGGACTTGCTGGTGCCCTTGAGCTGAATCTTGACACTGGAAAACTCCCGCCGCACCGGATAATCCCGGCGCAGCCGGTCAAATGCAGGCCCCCGCTCTTCGGCGGGAAGCGACATGGCCAGGCGCATCCGGGCGTCGTCCTGACGGGGGTCGTAGCAGGATCTTATGGCGATATTCGCCGAATTCATTTCCTGCGCCGCACTGGTGAACGACAGCTTGGCCAATGCCGGTTCCGGCAAAAATTGCCCCGCCTTCTTGCGGGCAGGCAGGCCCATGTAACGACTCAGGGCCTGGTACACCATTTCACTGCCCTGCACCTTGCCCTCCAGGCTATAACCCGCAATATGGGGCGTGGCAATCCAGACCTTCTCCAACAGCTCGGCGTGTATGCGCGGCTCCTGCTCCCATACATCCAGCACGACCGTGGGGGCATTGGGCTCATCCAGGCGCGCCAGCAAGGCAGAGGTATCGATGACCTCTCCACGGCTGGTATTAATCAGCAGCTGGTGTTCTTTCAAGGCGGACAATCGATCCTGTCCGAACAGGTGCAGGGTGGCGTGGTCTCCCTCCCGGATCAGTGGTGTATGCAGCGTGACTACGTCGCAGGCCATCGCCTCTTCCAGGCTGACAAAAGCCTGACCGTCGTCGCCTTCCCGTTCGGCGCGTGGCGGGTCGCAACACACAACATCGAAATCCAGACGCTCCAGCTTGTGGGCCAGCTCTCCACCTACGTTACCGGCACCAATAATACCGACACTGAGCTTTGACCAGTCAGCCACACCGCGCCTTTCGGCGTGCAGCGAGATTACCGACAGCACATACTCAACCACACTGTTGGCGTTGCAACCGGGTGCTGCTGAAAACGCAATGCCACTGGATGCCAGCCATTGCTGATCCACGTGGTCAGTACCAATGGTACAGGTACCGACGAAGCGAACACGACTGCCTTCCAGTAACGCCTGATTGACCCGGGTAACCGAACGTACCAGCAGGATATCCGCGTTCTGCACGTCCGTTACCGACATGGTGCGGCCGGACACGCGGTGTATCTCGCCGATGTCGCCGAAGAAGGAATCCAGCAAAGGTATGTTTTCGTCCGCTACTATCCGCATGATGTTACTTCCCGGCCCTTTAGTTCCTGCGTTGGCGCTGGTTGCCGCCGCGACCGCCCTGGCTGCGGCTGCCCTGGGGGCGACGGCCACCGCGTTTGCGGGTGATCGGCGGTTTGACGAGCGCGGTCATCAGCTCTTCATCAGGAACAGCTGTGGTCAGCTTCTGGCTGATATAGGACTCGATAGCCGGTAATGAAAAGGCGTCATCCTCACTGGCGAAGCTGACAGAAACGCCGTGCTTTCCAGCACGACCGGTACGCCCGATACGGTGGACGTAATCCTCGGCATTATCGGGAAGATTATAGTTGAAAACGTGGGTCACACCGTCAACGTGAATACCACGCCCTGCCACATCAGTGGCCACCAGCACCTGAATACTGCCTTCCTTGAACTGTTCCAGGGTCTTGAGACGTTTGTTCTGGGCAATTTCACCGGACATGAGCGCCACCTTGACGCCCTGGTTCCTCAAGTCCTCATCCAGATCACGGCATTGGTCACGGCGATTGGCAAACACCAGGGCCTTCTCAACCTCCGGGCGCTGGAGGTAGTTCACCAGTACCGGCAGTTTCTCGTCTTCACCCACCAGATAGACGGTCTGCTTCACCCGTTCGGCGGTTTTCTGTTCCGGCTCGATTTCCACGAACTCAGCGTTGCGGGTCCACATGGAGGCCAGGTTAAGCACATCCTGATTAAAGGTGGCACTGAACAGCAACGTCTGGCGCTCTTCTTTCGGGGTACATTTGCGGATAATGCGCTTCACATCCGGAATGAACCCCATATCCAGCATCCGGTCTGCTTCATCCAGGATGAGGATGTCCAGCTGGTCCAGAAACACGTCCTGTGAGCCCAGGAAATCGATCAGACGCCCCGGCGTGGCCACCAGGATATCGACAATCTCGTTCTGCAACTGGTCACGCTGCTTGTCGTAGTTCATTCCGCCTACCACGGTGACCACGTTGTGCCCGGTGTAACCGCACAGCTGCTCGGCATCCTTGGCAATCTGCATCGCCAGTTCCCGCGTGGGCGCCAGGGCCAGCACTCTGGGTTCCGACGCAAATCGGTCCGTTTCCGGAATCGGTGTTTCCAGCATGCTCTGAATAGCAGTAATCAGAAAGGCTGCGGTTTTGCCAGTGCCAGTCTGCGCCTGGCCGATCAGGTCCTGGCAGGCCAATGTGAACGGGAGGGTTTCTGCCTGGATCGGCGTACAATGCTCAAAGCCGATATCGGTAATGGCATCGAGTACTCTCTGGTCCAGGTTCAGATCTTTGAAAAGTGTTTTGCCGGCTTCGGGTGCGTCAGATGTCATATTGCTTCAATTTACCTCGGTGTCTGTAACGGAACATTCGGGCATCAGTCGCCTGGTCTCTTTGTTCCAGACTTCGTTAAATCCAGCCTCGGTTCCATAAAATAGTCTGAGCGTCTGAAAAAACTGGCCGGCGCGAGCCGGCAAGCCATGCTCCAGGTAGTCATTGGCCTGCGCCGTCACATTCCTGCGAAAGGCGTCTTCATCCCATGCTCCGGTACCGGATAGATTGTCGACGCTGATGTGAAAACGCGCGCCTGCTGCAACAGAAAACAGCCGTTCCAGGGCCTGGGGTTTTATTTCCGCCTTTTCAAAAGCCCGCTGCTGTTTCGCACTGCGGCCATCAGGGCAATACCAATAACCGAAATCCCGGAGTCTGCGCCGGTACTCGCCAGCAATACACCAGTGACTGATTTCATGCAGTGCACTGGCATAATAGCCGTGAGCAAAGATAATCTGTGCGAAGCCATCAGGCTCCGTCGCCGGCAGATACTCGGGTTCATCGCCGCCCCTGACCAGAACAGTCCGGTACTCATCCCGGAACAGGTCATTAAACAGCATGATAAGATCGTCTGGATCATGTCTCATGGGACGGGTATTGTGCGACTTTAGACCGTTCAATACCAGAGGGAACTTTTGCCTGGTAACTGTGTCCATTGCAACCTGAAGCCGCGCCGTCTCAACCCCTCCGGATTCGGCGCGGGAGAAACCCGGATCCACCAACGGTACTCTATTGACTATGACCGGCAGCACCACAACCTCATGCAGTAGTGCCCCTTCCAGGGCTTTGAGCAGCGTATGCCTGTTTCTGGCATTGTCTTTTCTCTCAACACTGGCTGCCGGTGCCGGCAACTCCCTGTTCGGCAACAACAACGGCTTTCTCCCCGTAGATGAGGCACTGCCATTCAGCTTTACCGCGGACAACGGCGCTGTCCTGCTGTCCTGGGACATCGCACCTGATCACTACCTGTACCAGGAACGTATCAGCATCAGCAGCGATACCGAGGGTGTCGCACTGGGTGAACCGGAATTTTCCTATACCGGTACCGACACCGAGGATGAGTTCTTCGGCAAGGTCACCGTCTTCTATGAGCCCGTCGCGGCCCGGGTTCCGGTAACCCTTCCCGACGGCGTGCGCGAGGCGGAACTGCAGGTGACCTATCAGGGCTGCGCCAACGCCGGGCTCTGTTATCCCCCCCAGACCCGGGACGTGCTCTACTACGCCAGCGCCAGTGACAACCCGGATGCCACACCAGCCAGCAGTTCAGGGGGCTCCGCTTCCTCCGGCAATGCTCAGCAGCCGCCTGAAGACACGTCCACTGCAACAGGTCTGGCGGGCTTTCTCGCCAACCAGTCCACTCTGGTGATTGCCGGCCTGTTTCTGCTCCTGGGATTAGGACTGACGTTCACGCCCTGTGTACTACCCATGGTGCCGATCATTTCGTCGCTGGTGTCATCCCGCAACACCAGCACAACCGGCCACGCGCTGCTGCTTTCCTCCAGCTATGTACTTGGCATGGCCCTCACCTATGCTGCGGCAGGGGTCGTGACCGGGTTACTCGGCGCCAGTTTCAACCTGCAGGCCCAGCTGCAGTCCCCCTGGGTGTTAAGCGTTTTTGCAGCGCTGTTCGTGGTATTTGCGCTGTCCATGTTCAACCTCTTTGAAATCCAGCTGCCCCGGTTTATCCGCGAACCACTGGACAACGCCAGCCACCGCCTCACAGGAACGCGCGTAGCCAGTATTTTCGGGATCGGCGCCCTGTCGGCGCTGATTGTTTCGCCCTGTGTTTCCGCACCATTAGCCGGAAGCCTGCTGTACATCAGCACCACCCAGGACGCAATGATCGGTGGTGTTGCCCTGTTCGCCCTGGGCCTGGGGATGGGCCTCCCGCTGATCCTCGTGGCCGTTGGGGGTCGTAAATTTCTCCCCACCACCGGTCCCTGGATGAACGTTGTCAAAGCATTCTACGGCGTCATGTTGCTGGCGGTCGCCATTTGGCTGGTCGAACGAATGGTACCCGGATGGGTGGCACTGACCTTGTGGGGATTGCTGGTGGCCATTACGGGCGTGCAGTTGGGGGCTTTTGACGCCGCCAAAGCTGGCTGGGAACGTACCCGCAAGGGGATGGGGCTGGTTATGTTTGCCTATGGCATAGCACTGCTTGCCGGTGCGGTGTCCGGAGCCAATGATCCACTCAAACCCCTGGCAGCATTCACTGCATCAAACCAGCCCATGGCCGGAATCTCCCCGGCGGGCGCTGCGGCCAGCCATGCGGAGTTTATCCGGCTGGAATCACCGGCGGACATTCGTAACGAGCTCCAACTGGCCAGCCGGAATGGCACCCCTGTGATGCTCGATTTTTACGCCGACTGGTGCATCTCCTGCAAGGTTATGGAACGCAATGTTTTCAGTGACGCTGCCGTTATCCAGGCGCTGGCCCCCTACAAGCTCCTGCAACTGGACATGACTGATAACACGCCGGAGCAACAGGCCCTTTTGGACGAGCTGGGCCTGTTCGGACCGCCGGCTATCCTGTTCTATCACGACACCGGTGCGGAAATGGAATCAGCGCGGGTACTGGGCGAGATGGACCGTGACCAGTTTCTTGGCCATCTCGATGCACTCGGGATTTCCGGCGAATCCTGACAGATTTAATCAGCTGCCGCGGCGGATAAAGAACACGAATTCTTTTTCATCTTCGCCGCTGTATACCAGTTCATGGTCAAGAAACTGACAGAATCGCGGAATGTCCCGGGTTGTGGAGGGATCCGTTGCCACTACCTTCAACACGGCACCGGGGCTGATCTCGACAATCCGGTTGTGTAACATCATGACCGGTTCGGGGCAAAACAGCCCCCGGGCATCCAGTTCTGAGTCATAATCAGGGTGTCCCAACGTCTGTCCTCCTGAAATTCCACCTGAAATTTGAAAAATACGTGCTAAATTATTGTTTATAGTTGTCAAAACAATACGAGGTAAACAATGATCCGGGTACTGATTGAACGCCATATTGCCGAATCGCTTGAAGCCGCTTACGAGGAGAGATCCCGCAAGGTTCTTCAGAACGCCGTAAGCGCACCAGGCTTTGTGTCCGGTGAAACCCTCGTGGATACCCACGATTCGAACCATCGATTTACCCTTGCCAACTGGCGCTCGGAAGCCGACTGGCAACGCTGGTTCCAGTCCGAAGAACGCCGGGAGCTGATGGCTGAGCTGATCCCGATGATGGACCGGGAGGAAATCATCACGGTACTGCAACACAGTAACTGATACCGGAGTAATGGCCTTCAGCCCAGTCGCTCTACAAAGCAGGTAATCTCCTCACGGTCATGATAGAGGTGGCGAGCCCTGATACGGAAGTTCATTTCGGTCCGGGCTAGCCCCTGCTCCAGAATATCCCGGCAAATCAACCACTCGTCGTACCGTTTTTTCATTGGCAGCTTCAGGTTGAACACCGTGTAGCGACACAGTTTCTGATTCAGCCAGTCCACTGCCAGTGCCGCGGTACGCCGAGGATGATCGACGATATCGCAGACCATCCAGTCCACCCCTCTCCTGGGCCGCCACTGATAGCCATCAGCCTCAATATGTTGGACGTGGCCGGAAGCCATCAGGTCGCCATTCATTGGCCCGTTATCAACCGCGGTTACCATCATACCCTGCCTGACCAGTTGCCATGTCCAGCCACCGGGAGCCGCACCCAGATCCACCGCCTGTTTTCCGCCGCCCAGGTAGTCCAGCTCCACCTCCGGGGGCAGAAACACCTTCCAGGCTTCTTCCAGCTTCAGTGCCGAGCGGCTGGGCGCCGAGGCCGGCAAACGCAAACGTGGAATCCCGCTGACAAAGCGGGCTCGGTTACCCGCCACACTGACACCGGCAATAACCCGGTCAAAGCCAAGCAGCAGCAACTCCAGACGGGCCGGCGAGTCCGCTCTGGGGTCAGGCTGCAATAAGCCCGCTCCTCGCAGGCCCTTCGAAAGCGGCGATACCCATTTGCGGGCAAAATTGCCAAGATCCGGGTCGCTGTTGTTTTCAGGCAAACGGATTTCCACCCGCGCACAGGGCGGAATTTCAGCATCCGTCGACTTCAGACCCTCAATAACGGCGCCCACACGGTCCGCAGGCGGCAACGCCACCTCCGCCAGAATAACAAACCAGTCCCTGACAAATACCAGCGAGTGGATGGACAACCGGGCCATCAGAGTATCCGCCAGGGCCGGACCGGGGAGGTTGAAAATAACGAAGCCCCGGGAATTTCCGGGCTCGAAGTAGCCGTAGACACCCTGTGCTGCAGCTGCATCTGTAATCTCCCGGCCTGCTTCTGTTTCGAAGCCTGGCCGACAGAAGGCAATCAGTTGTTCCATCCGTCACCTGAACCGGGTTCCCATCGGGAACCCTTAAATTTGAAACTGTTTAACATCCACACGGCTCGCAATTGACTACACTATCCAGCTTTCCGTTGGCAGGAATACCTTGAATGCTGCTGTACCTGCGTTATTTCATCCCGATTGTTGCGATGTTACTTACCACAGGTTTGGCTATCGCAGCCCCTCCGGCACAGACTGAACAGTGCCCGACACTGGATGCCAACAACCCTGAGCAGCGAGCGTCGCTGATGGACCATGTGTGCTTCCTCAGCGCCCCGCCCGGGGAACCTGCCCATCAGGCCAATACACCGGAAGCACTGTCGGCTGACACCCACTGGAAAGCGGCCAACGGCCACGACCTGGTGTTCAGTCACACTGACGCGGTTTACTGGGTCCGCCTCAACGTGCGCAATTCCGGCGATACCGGACAACTCTGGTACCTCAAACTCAACTATCCGCTGCTCGATGAAGTCACCTTCTGGCAGACAGGCAACGACGGCACAACAGCCATAGCCACCGGAGACCAGTATCCGTTCATGTCGCGGGGCATAGATTACCGGTATTTCCTGCTCCCCGTCACGCTTGGTGCCAATGAATCCAGGACCATCACTATCCGCATTCGCAGCAGTGGCGCGCTGAATGTTCCCCTGTCCCTGGAAACCCCGGAGGCAACCATTGCCCAAAGCAATCACCTGACCCTGGTTCACGGTCTGTTCTATGGCGCGCTGCTTGTATTTGCGGCGTTCAACCTGCTGCTGTTCTTCAGTTCAGGCACGGCCTACTACTTCTACAACGCCTTTTATATGGCGTCACTGGGGCTTTTCCTGTTTGCCATGGGGGGCTTTGCCAATCAATACTTCTGGCCAGACAGCACAGGCTTTGCCAACACCTCTATTCCGATGCTGATGTCTGTCAGCTCCCTGGCCATGACCCTGTTCGGCCGTTCGTTCCTTGAAATCCTGCCTGGCTCAAGGTCGGACCAGGTGTTCCGGGGCCTCGCGCTGACCAGCCTCGGCCTGTTTGTGATGGCATTTATCCTGCCCTATAACAAGTCCATCGTGCTGAGCACAACTGTCGCCCTGATCATTATTGCCAGCCTGTTCCTGATCGGGCTCGTTCGCTGGCGCCAGGGATATCTGCCGGCCAAGTGGTACGTGATGGCCTGGTCCGGAATGCTGGCGGGCGCTCTCATATACTCGCTTGCTGCGTTTGGCTACCTGGCTGACTTCCTGGCACGGGAGATTTTCATGCAGGTGGCCGTAGGCGCCCAGGTGATCCTGCTGAACTATGCCATGGTTCAACGCTGGCGGCTGTTAAACCAGAAACTGCTCGACGTGGAGCAGAACGCCCGCACCAATCTGGAGCTCAAGGTACATGAGCGCACCGCCCAACTACGCAACACCATGAGGGAACTGGAGCGGGCCAACCGACAGCTGGCCACACTCAGCCTCAATGACGCACTGACCGGACTCCACAACCGTCGCCATCTCGACAACCTGTTGCCTGAGTTATGCGCTGAGTCCCGTCGGAGCGGCCAGCCACTGACCATTGCGCTGCTCGACGCTGATCATTTCAAGGCGGTCAACGATGACTGGGGACACGATTTCGGCGACCAGTGCCTGCAGCACATCGCCGACATACTGAGGCGACACGTCAAACGGCCAAGGGATGTGGCGATCCGCTTCGGCGGCGAGGAGTTCGCAATATTGTTGCCGGGTACCGGCGCCGACGGTGCACGCCGACTCTGTGAGCAGATCCTGGAAGACCTGGCCAGTTCTCGAATGGTTACCACTGATGGTGCGTACGTTTCCCTGACCATGAGTGCGGGTACTGCAACCCTGGTCCCGGGAGAGGACGAAAGAGAGCTCTTCCGGCGAGCTGACGAAGCGCTCTACAGAGCAAAGGCTGCAGGCAGGAACCGGACTGAGCAGTCAGAGGCGGCGCCCTCCTGGTCTACTCCCCACGGTGAATAAAACCTGCTGCCATCCTTGCGGCCTGCCGGATCATCTCTTCATGTGTCTCCGGTTGCCGCGCCAGCGGCCGGTAATCATGGTCACCGCCTTCCAGCCACGAAAGGCAAAGGTTCTCTGATGAGTCCAGGCCTTGTGCCTCTACCTCGTGTTTTCGGCCGAACGGGTCACGGGTGCCCTGAATAATTTGAAGCGGGCGCCGCAGGTCCTGAAAATGAGAGGTCCGCCAACGATCCGGCTTGCCCGGCGGATGAAACGGGTATCCGAAACAGACCGCACCACAAACCTCAGGCTCCAGTTCCGCCTGCGCGATCAGTTGACTGGCCATTCTGCCGCCCATGGACTTACCACCAATAAAGAGTCGGCTGTCTTCCACAGGTTCCGCCACAAGGGCGGCAATTGCCTCGTGAAAATGGTCCAACAGCACCGGTTGCCGGTCCGGCGGGCGTTTCTGCCCATCCTGCCGGCGTTTTTCCATGTACGGGAACTCAAAACGCAGCGTTGCTATCCCCTCCGCGGAAAGCGCTGAAGCCAGCCGGTCCATAAAGTCTGAATCGGCCGGCGCGCCGGCCCCATGGGCCAGTACCAGCCGGGGCCCGGGGAGTCCGCCCCGGGCTTCGGACTTGTAAAAAGTTACGGGATTCACTAAACCTCCATAAGGAGCGGGGATTGATGACGCAGGCGACCGCACACCGGGTCGGTTTCCACTCCGCTCCTGTGCAATCGTAAATACTCTAAGATATTCGCCATGTTACTGATTTAGACGCATTTGACAGAGCTGGCGAGTTGATCTGTGTCATTGCAAACAGCTAATGCTTTCTCCATACTTGCGCCCGCATCTTTCCCACTCTGAACCCATTGGTAAGGCTATGAGCACAGTAAATCCAAACCTGACATACAACTACAAGGTGGTAAGGCAGTTTGCCATCATGACAGTGGTATGGGGGATTGTCGGTATGGCCCTCGGCGTGCTGATTGCAGCACAACTGGTCTGGCCCGCCCTCAACCTCGACCTGCCCTGGACCCATTTCGGCCGATTACGGCCGTTGCATACCAATGCCGTAATCTTCGGCTTTGGCGGAAGCGCACTGTTCGCGACAGCCTACTACGTGGTGCAGCGCACCTGCCAGGCCCGTCTGTTTTCAGACGCACTGGCCGCGTTTACCTTCTGGGGCTGGCAGGCCATTATCGTGGCGGCCGCTATTACACTGCCAATGGGGTTGACCACTTCCAAGGAATACGCCGAGCTCGAGTGGCCCATCGACATCGCCATCACCCTGGTATGGGTAGCCTACGCACTGGTGTTCTTCGGTACCGTCATGAAGCGCAGCACGCCGCACATCTACGTGGCGAACTGGTTCTATGGCGCCTTCATCATCACCGTTGCCGTACTGCACATCGGCAACAGCATGGCGCTGCCAGCGACGGCCTTCAAGTCATACTCCGCGTATGCCGGGGTCACGGACGCCATGATGCAGTGGTGGTACGGACACAACGCCGTTGGTTTCTTCCTGACCGCTGGCTTCCTGGGCATGATGTACTATTTTGTGCCCAAACAGGCCAACCGTCCGGTCTACTCCTACCGCCTGTCGATTGTGCACTTCTGGGCACTGATCGCCACTTATGTATGGGCCGGTGGCCACCACCTGCATTACTCAGCACTGCCGGACTGGGCACAGACTGCAGGCATGGTAATGTCCCTGATTCTGCTGGCCCCCTCATGGGGCGGCATGATCAACGGTATGATGACCCTGTCAGGCGCCTGGCACAAACTGCGCACCGACCCGATCCTGCGGTTCCTCGTGGTATCCCTGTCGTTCTACGGCATGTCTACTTTTGAAGGCCCGATGATGTCTATCAAGACGGTGAACGCCCTGTCCCACAACACCGACTGGACCATTGGCCATGTTCACTCCGGCGCCCTTGGCTGGGTTGCCATGATCAGTATTGGTGCCGTCTATCACCTGATCCCCAAGCTGTGGGGCGTCCAGGCCATGTACAGCACCGCCATGATCAACGTGCACTTCTGGCTGGCAACGGTCGGCACCGTGCTTTATATCGTCGCCATGTGGGTCAACGGCATCATGCAGGGCCTGATGTGGCGCGCTGTCAACGAGGACGGCACGCTGACCTACAGTTTTGTTGAAGCACTCGAAGCGTCCTACCCGGGTTACTTTGTACGGTTCCTTGGCGGCGTGATTTTCCTGGCCGGTATGCTGGTAATGGCATACAACGTCTACATGACCGTGCGTCAGAAAGATGCGGTTGCTCAGGACAACACAGCAGCGCAAGCGGCGTAACGGGAGACAGTACTGATGAAGCACGAAATTATTGAAAAGAACATCGGGATAATGATCGTATTGATTATCCTGACCATCAGTGGCGGTTTCCTTGCCGAAGTGGTTCCGCTGTTTTTCATAGATGAAACCAACGAACCGGTAGAAGGCCTGGAACCGCTGTCTGCGCTGGAACTGGAAGGCCGGGATATCTATATCCGCGAAGGCTGCCACGTTTGCCATACCCAGCAGATCCGTCCATTCCGCGCCGAAACCGAGCGCTACGGCCACTACTCCGTTGCGGGCGAATTCGTCTACGACCGTCCGTTCCTGTGGGGCTCCAAACGTACCGGTCCTGACCTTGCCCGCGTAGGTGGACGTTACTCTGACGCCTGGCAGCGCCAGCACCTGTACGATCCACGTAGCGTGGTCCCGGAATCCAACATGCCGGCCTTCCCCTGGCTGTTCGAGGATCGCGTCGACCACACCGACACTGAGGCCAAGCTGAGAACACTTCAGACCCTCGGTGTGCCATATACGGATGAGCAGGTTGCAGCGGCCGCTGAAGACGTGAAGGGCAAATTTGAAATCGAAGCTCTGGTCGCGTACCTGCAACAGCTCGGTACCGTCATTTCAGAGAAACGGTGATTCCCATGGATCTTAACGAGTTACGCGGCATTCAAACACTGATCATCATGGCCATGTTCTTCGGCATCATCTGGTGGGCCTATAGCTCTCACCGGAAGAAAGCCAACGAAGAAGCCGCCCACCTTCCCTTCGATGATGATGAAGTGGAAAAGCGTACTCTTGAACAGGAAAAAACGGAGAAAAAACAATGAGTACCTTCTGGAGCATCTGGATCAGCGTGATCGTGCTCGGTACCGTGTTCGGTTGCTGGTGGCTTCTGCTTGCCACCCGCAAAAGCCAGACCACTGATACTGAAACCGACAAGACTGTGGGCCACTCCTTCGATGGCATCGAGGAATATGACAACCCGCTACCGAAGTGGTGGTTCTACCTGTTTATTGCCACCTGTATCTTTTCCCTGGGCTATCTGGCCCTGTATCCGGGCCTTGGCAACTTCCAGGGTCTTCTGGGCTGGTCCTCCACCGGCCAGTGGGAAACCGAGATGCAGGAGGCTGACGAACGCTACGGGGAGCTCTACGCAAAGTTCGGTGACACACCAGTGCCGGAGCTGGCAGAAAACGACGATGCCATGAAAATGGGCCAGCGACTGTTTGCCAATAACTGCGCCACCTGTCATGGCTCGGCTGGCCGGGGTTCTCTCGGCTTCCCTAACCTGACCGACGACGACTGGCTGTACGGGGGAGACCCTGACTCGATCCTGACCACGCTTCACGAGGGTCGTAACGGCAACATGCCGGCCATGGGCACCATGCCGAACATGACCAATGCCCAGGTCGACCAGGTTGTTAACTATGTGCTGAGCTTCAGCGGCCGGGAAAAGGACGCGGAAGCGGCAAAGAAAGGCGAAGAGGTCTATGCCCAGGCCTGCGTGGCCTGCCATGGTCCGGACGGCAAGGGCAACCAGGCTCTTGGTGCTCCGAACCTGACGGACAACAGCTGGCTCTACGGTTCCACCTATGACTGGATCAGGGAAACCGTTGTTAACGGCCGGCAGAACCAGATGCCCGCCCAGGGCGACCGGCTTTCTGACGACCAGATCCAGATTCTGGCTGCGTACGTCTACAGCCTGTCCAACTGAGTATCCGGCCGGGGCCAGGGCCCCGGCACGGTCTGCTCAACCCTGTGTCTGCCCGCGCGGGCACAGGCTTGAGAAGATCCCCTGCCCCACAGTCCGCTGTGATATGGGCACCACATCATCGGGAGGTTAACGATGAGCAGTGAGATTCCGGTCAAGCAGGTTGACCCATCCTCTGACGCCTCCGAGAACAAAAACAAAAATTCCGGAACTGTAGAGCTTTACGCCAGCCGCAAGAAGATCTACGTAAAAGAGGTCAAGGGCTTCTTTCAGCGTATCCGCAATGTCAGCCTGACGGCTTTGATGGGCATGTATTTTCTGTTCGTCTGGATAACCGTGGATGGCCAGCCGCTGATTCATTTTGATCTTCCGGCACGTGAATTTCACCTTTATGGTGCCACCTTCTATCCCCAGGATTTCATCCTTCTGTCCGGAATGCTCATTATCTGTGCCTTTGGCCTTTTCTTCATCACCACTCTGTTCGGCAGGGTCTGGTGCGGATATACCTGCCCGCAGACGGTCTGGACCTTTATCTTCATGTGGGTCGAGGAGCGTATTGAGGGCGGCCGCAACAAGCGCATCAAACTGGACAAGGCACCCCGTTCCGCCGAGAAAATCGCCAAGAAATCGGCGAAGCATTCCGCATGGCTGTTGATCGCACTCGCTACCGGCCTCACGTTTGTCGGTTACTTCTACCCCATTCGTGAACTGATCACGGACCTGTTTACCCTCCAGGCCAATGGCTGGGCCTACTTCTGGGTGGGCTTCTTTACCGTGGCCACCTACCTGAACGCCGGCTGGATGCGTGAGCAGGTGTGCCTGTACATGTGCCCTTACGCCCGTTTTCAGTCCGTCATGTTCGACCCCAACACCCGAGTGGTGTCCTATGACCCCAATCGGGGAGAGCCCCGGGGTAGCCGCAAGAAAGGGGTGGATCCCGCAGAGCTGGGCCTGGGTGACTGCATTGACTGCGGGCAGTGTGTCCAGGTCTGCCCCACTGGCATCGACATCCGCGACGGTCTGCAATACGAGTGTATTGGCTGCGCCCTGTGCATCGACGCCTGTGACGAGGTCATGGACAAGATGAATTATCCACGCGGCCTTATCCGCTATACCACGGAAAACGAGTTGGAGGGCAAGACCTCCAAACTCCTGCGGCCGCGAACCTTTGGTTACGGGCTGGTACTGCTGGCAATGATGGCCGCGATCGCATTTACGATTGCCACCAGGGTTCCGGCACAGCTGGATGTTCTCAGGGATCGCGGCGCCCTCTTCAACTACAACGGCGAGGGCCGAATCGAGAACACATACACGCTGAAAATTGCCAACATGTCGGAAGTACCACAAACCTTTACTATCTCGGTTTCGGGCATGGAGGGTATCCGCATACTGACCGAGGACACAGTCACCGTAGAGAGCAGCGAGAACCGTTCTTTGCCAACAGTTGTGGATGTGGCGCCAGAGGTCATTACGGAAAGCAACAATGACATTGTGTTTACGCTTGAATCACAATCCGATAAAAGCCTCGTTCTTGAAACCGAAAGTCGATTTGTCGGTCCTAATCGCTGATCCCGGAGTCGTCATTCGGGAATAGCACTGAGAGACAGAACTATGAATGAAGATCTGGATATAAAGCCCTGGTACCGTCAGCCGTGGCTCTGGTTCCTGCTTATGTTTCCGGGAGCTGCAATAGCCTGGTGTACCTTCATGCTCACGGTGGCAATCACCACACAGAACTCCATGGTGACCGATGATTATTCGAAGCAAGGCCGCGGTTACAATATGCAGATTGCCCGGGATCAAACGGCGAAAAACCTGGGTCTGAGGGCCGAAATGGCCTTTACCGAACGACAAATCACCTTGTCCGTTGATAGCAGTGACGGCAGTGCTGATTATCCGTACCTGATTCTCAACCTTTTCCACCCAACCCTCTCCGAACGTGACCGTACCGTCCAGTTCCGCGCCGTAGGCGAAGGACAGTACACAGCGAAGCTGAACCAGCCCATTGAGGGCCGCTGGTACTTCGATTTACGGGGTCCGGATAATGACTGGCGACTGAAAGGCGAGTCCAACCTGCCATCAGAGCGTCCACTGACCCTCGGTGTGGGCACTGAAGACCGCGGGTGAACCCCTTGAACTGCTATCACTGCGGGGAGCCGGCGCCCGGCCAACCCGCCATTACACTCGAGCTTGACGGCGAGCTACGTCACTTTTGCTGCCAGGGCTGCAAAGCCGTTTGCGAGACGATCCGGGCAGAGGGTCTCGATGGTTTCTATCAATTCCGTACCGAGCCGGCTGTCACCCCGAAAGAGCTGACAGATGCTGAGCTCAACCGGATACGGGAACTGGACCATCCACTGGTACAGAAATCCTTCGTCTCACCGGTCAAGTCGGGCCAGGAAGCCACCTTGCTGATCAGCGACATCACTTGCGCTGCGTGCATATGGTTGCTTGAGAACCATATGGCAAAGCAGCCGGGGGTGATGTCTTTCTCCGTCAATCACAGCACCCAGCGGGCCCGCCTGGTATGGAACCCGGAACAGGCCAGGCTCAGCGACCTCCTGGTTGCCATCCACGAACTGGGTTACCGTGCCCGCCCCTACCAGGCCGATGAGGCCGAACGAGCGCTGAAAGCCGAACACCGGTCCGCCTTGATTCGCCTGGCGGTTGCCGGCATCGGGTCCTTCCAGACCATGATGCTGGCCTTCCCACTGTACTTCGAACTGGTCAGTGAGCTGTCTCCGGAATTTGTCAGTTTCTTCCGCTGGTTCAGTCTTCTGGTGGCCACCCCCGTGGTGCTTTACAGTGCCCGCCCCTTCTTTACCAACGCGGTAAGAGATCTTCGCAGCCGCCACCTGACCATGGATGTGCCGGTGGCGACCGCCATCGGCCTGGCCTATGTTGCCAGCATCTGGGTTACCGTGTTCGGTGGCGAGGAGGTCTATTTCGAATCCGTGTGCATGTTCACCTTTTTCCTCCAGCTTGGCCGGTATATCGAGATGCAGGCACGTTACCGGGCAGGATTGACCGGCAACGCACTCGCGGGGTTCCAGCCCATGGTGGCCAGCCGTGTCAGGGGGAATGACAGCGAGATTGTCTCAAGCCATGACCTGGCTACGGGTGACCTTATCAGGGTCCGTCCCGGGGAAACCCTGCCGGCCGATGGCGTGATTGTCAGTGGCCATTCCACCCTGAACGAAGCCGCCCTGACCGGGGAATACCTGCCGGAAACCCGGAACCCCGGCGATGAGGTACATGCGGGCAGTGTGAATGGCGAAAATCCGCTGGAGGTGGAAGTCCGCCGTGCCGGTGCCCAGACCCGGCTGTCTGGCATCCTTCGCATTCTTGACCGGGTTCAGGCGGAAAAACCGCCAGTGGCCTTGATGGCTGACCGCATCGCCGGTGTGTTCGTCAGTCGCGTACTGGTTCTGGCACCGGTGATCTGGATTGGCTGGTGGCTTGCCGGTGCGGACAATGCCTTTGATATCACCCTTTCAGTGCTGGTGGTCACCTGCCCCTGCGCCCTTTCCCTGGCAACACCGACGGCCATTACTTCGGCAACCATGCGCCTGCGCAAACTTGGCCTGCTACCCACCCGCGGTCATACCCTCGAATCACTGAACACCATCGATACGGTGATTTTCGACAAAACCGGCACGCTCACTCGCGGCGAGCTCAGTCTTGTAGACACCCGCGCGTTCGGCCCCCTCAGCCAGGAACAATGTCTTGAAACGGCTGCGAGCCTTGAGAAACACTCGGAACACCCGATAGCCAGGGTTTTCCACAATTTCCATGGCAACTCCGCCAGGAACGTGCAAAACCATCTCGGGGGAGGCCTCTGTGGCGAACTGGCGGGACAATGCTTTTACATCGGCCACCGGGATTTCGTTGAGGCCAGTATCGGTCAGCCACCACCAGCAAGCGACGATCAACAGGGCATGGAAATCTGGCTGGCAAACGACAGCCAATGGTTGGCCCGTTTCACCCTGGATGACGAACCCCGGCCAGAGGCGAGAGAAGCGGTGCAGATGCTGCAACAGGCCGGCCTGCGAACGATTCTGCTCAGCGGAGATCGTTCTGGCCACGTAGCTCAGATTGCAAAAAGGTTAGGCATCGATGAAGCCATTGGCCAGGCGTCCCCCGAGGACAAACTTCAGGTGCTGGAAGCGCTACGGGATCAGGGCCGGCACATCATGATGGTGGGCGACGGCCTCAACGATCTGCCTTCAATGGCCGGCGCAGGCGTTTCAGTGGCCATGGGCAGCGCCGCTGACCTGACGCAGCTCAAAGCGGACGCCGTTCTGCTCAACGGCCAACTGACCCAGCTGCCCGAAGCGCTTAAAACAGCCCGGCGTACCCGCCGTATCATTCGCCAGAACATGGCCTGGGCACTTGGCTACAACCTGTGTGCCCTCCCCCTGGCGGCGGCCGGACTGGTACCCCCCTGGCTGGCTGCAATCGGCATGTCCCTCAGTTCGCTGGTCGTGGTACTCAATGCCATGAGGCTGGGCAGAGCACCCGAAAGGGCTGAGTCACCCACACCGGCAGTTGGCGCCGAGGCGACGTCCTGATACCGTGAACGAGAAATCCCCCACAATGCTTGAGGTAGCGCCGTGAAAATCGTAATGATCCTGGTTCCGGTCATGCTGGTCCTCGTAGCCCTTGGCATTGTCCTGTTTTCCTGGGCCGTGAAGAACGGTCAGTATGATGATCTGGACGGGCCGGCGCATCGCATCCTCTATGATGACGACAACGACAAGATTCCGGACGACGCAAAGCAGCCCGGGAAGCAATCCGGAGAAGACCAGACCTCCTGATGGGTGAAGAACTTTACCTGAGTTATTCCAGTGCCTTCCTGATCGGACTGCTGGGCAGCACGCATTGCCTGAGTATGTGTGGCGGAATCAGCGCGTCTCTCTCCATGGCCCTGCCCGTCGGCAAGGGGTTCCGCCTTCGCCAGACCTTCCTGCTGTTGGCCTTCAACGGTGGCCGTATTGGCAGCTATACACTGATTGCGGCGTTGATTGCCCTGCTCAGCACCAGTGCGGCTGGCTACTGGACGCAATTGGGGCCGGTTCTGCGAACTCTCGCGGGCATACTGCTTATTCTGATGGGGCTTTCCATGGGGCAGTGGTGGCAGGGTATCCGCTATGTGGAACGCGTCGGCGCGCCGATCTGGAAACGCCTCTCTCCACTTACCAGACATGTGCTGCCGGTACACCACGTTCGGCAGGCATTGGCGCTGGGAGCGCTCTGGGGCTGGTTACCGTGCGGTCTGGTTTACAGTACGCTGGGGTGGGCAGCCTTGCAGCCAACCGTGGGCAGTGCCGCTGCCACCATGATGTTTTTTGGCCTGGGCACCCTGCCCTCCATGCTGGCAACCGGGTACGCGGCCACCTGGATTCGCAAACTTCGGGAACAGAGGCATTTCCGGCAGTTTGCCGGGTTGCTGCTGATTGGCTTCGGGGTCTGGACGCTGCCGATCACCGCGATGATGCATTAGTCAGATATTGAGCACGTCCAGGCGCCCGAAATCCGGGGCTTCCGGCTCAACGGTCCCGACCGCCTGACCACCGTCCGGGCGCCGGGAACCCTCACGAAAATCGTAAAGAGCGGTATCGGCAAGGTGGGATGGCTCCACATTGCACATGGCGCGGAACATGGTCTCCAGCCGTCCCGGGTGCTGCTTGTCCCAGGTCTGGAACATATCCTTGATCACCTGTCGTTGCAGGTTCTCCTGAGAGCCACAGAGGTTACACGGGATGATCGGGAACTCCCGCAGTCTGGCGTACCGGGCTATGTCTTTCTCACGGCTGTAGGCCAGTGGCCGGATAACTGTATTGCGGCCGTCATCACTGTGCAGCACCGGTGGCATGGACTTGAGCTTGCCGCCGTAGAACATATTCAGGAACAGGGTTTCCAGCAGATCATCCCGGTGGTGACCCAGCGCAATCTTTGTCACACCGTGTTCTTCCGCAAAATTATAAAGAATTCCGCGACGTAGACGGGAACAAAGTCCGCAGGTGGTCTTCCCTTCCGGCACTTTTTCCTTAACAATACTGTAAGTGTCTTTCTCGATGATGTGATACTCGATACCGAGTGCCGACAGATACTCCGGGAGCACTTCCTCCGGGAACCCCGGTTGTTTCTGGTCCAGGTTCACGGCGATCAGTTCAAAGCGCACCGGTGCGCTTTTCTGCAGGTTCAGCAGAATATCGAGCATGGCGTAAGAGTCCTTGCCGCCCGACAGGCAGCACATGACTTTATCGCCGGCTTCAATCATCGAGAAATCAGCAATTGCCTGCCCCATTTCGCGGCGCAGGCGCTTCTGCAGCTTATTGAATTCCAGTTTTTGCCTGCGCTCTGCTTCAGAGGTCAGGACAGCTTCGGAGTTGGCAGTGATTGCTTCGGACATAGATAAACGTCGTTCATAGGGTCAGTGAGCGTCGGATTATACGCGTGCAAATGTTCCAGGGACAGGATACAGACATGGATATGTCAGAGACAAAAAAGGAAACCCCCGGCAAGCGGGAATTCAACCGTATTCGTAACCGCAAGGCCATACTGGGTGCGGCCCGGGAGTGCTTCCGGGAACGTGGCTATGACAATTCCACCATCCGCGATATCGTACGCCGCACCGGTCTGGCTGCCGGAACCTTCTACAATTATTTTTCCAGCAAGCAGGACATCTTCGCGGCCCTGTTGACGGATTTTCTTGCCCGGCTCAATCATAATCTTACCGAAAGCAGGCAGGCTGCCGGGTCGGCAGATGAATTCATTTACTCTGCCTATTTTGCACTGTTCAAAGCCACCGCCAGCGACCCCCTGGTGTATGAGCTCGCCCACCACAACGACCGTGCGATCCGGGAGCTGTTCGGCTCAGACATTCTCGGGCTCACGATGGTTTCACTTGAGGAAGACGTCAAAGGCGCAGTCGAGCAGGGCCTGCTTCCGGACCTTGACCAGGAATACCTGTGCGCAGCCTTTTTCGGTGTCGGCTACGAACTCAGCCTGCGTCTTGCCCATCGTGCCCACAGCAATCCCGACGAGGCTGAGGCCGAGGCCAGAAAGGCCACCCGGTTTGCCACCAACCTGTTTCTCAACGGGCTGCGACTCGACCCCCTCTTCCGTAATGGCGCCCCGTCACATACCATGACGGAATGACTCAACCTGACACGGCAGCACATACCACCCAAACGCCCCGTTCCGACGCACAGGACGACAAACTGAATTTCCAGATTCAGCATCTGTTGGTTGCCACCGAACACATACTCCGGCAGAACCCTGCCGGAATGAATGAGCTCGGGCTCATCAAGACACTGCAGAGGGCGCCCTGGGAGTTGATCGGCACCGTAAATTTCGCGGAGCCGGATAAACTCTATCCGGTGCATTTTCTGCTCTTCCACGTACTTTACCGTCTCCGTGACCAGCTTGCCCCTGGCGGGGAGACGCTGAGCATTTCGCCCCTGGTAATCCGGCTCCGGCCGAGCACCATTGTGGCCGGCACGGGGTTGCCCGACCAGGCGGACGAGCTGAGGCATTTCTACCTGGATCTGTCCAAATACGAGATGCCCGAAGAATCCATAAACCGGATGATGGACGACTTCTGGGCCGGACGCAGCGGGTATCGGCCGGAACTTGCAGAAACCCGGGATGCTGCAGCCACCCTTGGCTTTGATAGCATTCCGACAGGCTTTGACGAGGTGAAACAAAGGTTTCGCAGGGCGGTGATGCATGCCCATCCGGACCGCGGCGGTGAAACCGAAGCCATTCAACACCTCAACCAGGCTTTTTCTGTGTTGAAGGCCCATTTCAGGACCTGACGTTTGCGACTACCCGGATCACAGAGGACGACACAATGGTAAAACGAATGATGACCCGATCACTTCTGATGGCATCCCTTGCCGGCTTTGCCCTGAGCGCGAAAGCCGATCTCGTGGTGCTCCAGTATCATCATGTCAGTGATTCCACACCGCCATCCACCAGCACCTCAGTCTCTCTGTTCGAGGGCCAGATGGACATGATCGATGAGCTGGGAATCGAGGTTGTGCCCCTGGAGTCCGGAACCCGCGCGGCTCTAAACGGCAAGCTGGATGATCGCAAACAGATTGCCATCACCTTTGACGATGCCTACGAATCCGTCTATTCCAGCGCGATACCAGAGCTCGAAAAGCGGGGTTACCCTTACACGATATTTGTGAATACCGATGCCATAGGCAGCCATGGCTACATGACCTGGGACCAACTTGAGGAGGTGCTTGACAAAGACAGCGTGACCATCGCCAACCACAGCGAAGACCACGGCCACCTGGCGAGGCGTCCGGATGAAAGCAAGGCCGCCTGGGCGCAGCGCGTGGAAAGCAGCCTGGACACCGCGCAGGAAACCCTCGCAGACAGGCTTGGCATTGACGTTCCGATGTTCGCCTACCCCTATGGGGAATTTGACGAAGCCCTTGAGGGCAAGATCACGGAGCGTGGATGGCTTGGCTACGGCCAGCAGTCCGGTGCCATCGGCGCCACATCCGGCGCCACCCGCCTGCCCCGGTTTCCTATGGCCAATGCCTACGGGCAGCTCAACAGCCTTGAGAACAAACTTCGTAGCAAGGCGCTACCGGTCGATGCCAACGAACTTCCTGATGGCGTTATCGAAGAGAATCCACCAACACTGTCGTTCCCCGTCCCGGAATCCATAAGCACAGACCGGCTGACCTGCTTTGCGTCCGGACAGGGGCGTGTGGATTTTGAGGTTTCCGGGGACCAGGTCATGCTCAAGGCCCCCGACAGTTTCAACAGCCGTCGTTTTCGCTACAACTGCACCCATCCCGCCCCGGATGGCAGTTTTTACTGGCTGTCGCAGCAATGGCTGGATCTGAGTAAGCCGGAAGACTAGTCTCCCGCCTACTCGCCTTCCCTTGAAAGGCCCAGCTCGCCGGTACGGGTGTGAGGAATCGCCTCAGGCCCGTATTTTCCCTCGAAAACGGTTTGCCCCGCCAGGTCGTCGTCGCGCGTGAAGATAACCATCCAGCGCTCGCCCCGGGCGGGAAATACCGGTATATAGGCCTGGAGATAGCCGAGACTGTGCCAGGATTCCGGCACATACTCCGCAACCAGATCGGTTACGATACGGGATGGTTCAAAGGACGCATCCAGAAAAGCAACGGAGGGAACAAAAACCCCGTCGTTGGCAAACGATCTGAGGTGAAGAATAAAATCGTTGTGCGTTTCCGCTGATGGTAACCTTACCAGTCGATACGGGCTGTCACCGGTACTGAACGAGTGCACCGGCGCTGTTTCGTCCATATCAATGCCAAACTCCCTTCCCTGCTGCCACTCCTCCGTCTCTGTCTTGTCCAGGTTCCGGCAACACTGACGGGACCATTGTGCAAAGAAGGATTCAGTGTCCGGCTCCATGGCCAGCACCGCCATGGCTTCGGGATCAGCGCCCTCTGGCAGGCCGGTGCCCCCGGACTTTTCCCCTGGCTGGTGTATGCTGGCCTGAGTCAGCTGAACTGGCGGTTTGATACGCCCCTTTTCGACGGCGGATCGGGTATCCGGCTGGTAGTAGCTGACACGGAAGTTACCTTCGGCATCCCGCCAGGTGAAATAGGGCTGGGGTTCGCCCGGACGGATATAACCGTCTTTTTCCAGCTGGTTGCCGTCAGGGTAGTTTTCCAGGTTGAATTCATCGTCGACCTCTTCCGACGCTGAATCCTCGCGGGTATCGCCTTCTCCTTCGCCCCCTTCTTCATTTTCCTCGTCGCCATCGTCGGCAGCTTTCGGTATCGGCGTATGCCGTACCCGGCCCTGCTCATCGACCCAGGTAAAATAGCCCTCGCGGCCTGCTGACGAGTCAGGACCAGAGGACTGGCATCCTGCCATGGCGACGACCAGACAAATGACAACCAACAAATGGCGTTTATACATCGGGGCTGATGACCCTGTTTGCACGCGCTTTCGCGTCAGAATTTGGTGCGGAAACTGAGACCCGCCATCACAACCCGTAGCGAGGTTTTTACATCCAGTCCTGCGTAAGGGTTGTAGATAATATTGGTTATATTGTCACAGTTAAGGTTACAACTGCCATTGGCCGGAATGGTTTCGATGGACTGCAGGTAGCTCAGGTTCATGTCGATCTCAGTGTCCTTGTCCCACTGATACCCCATTCCGACACTGTAAAGATTGGCTCCACCAAACGGCGCCATGATGCTGCGCTGGTCGTCAGGAATGACCGAATCGCGGATTTCCACACCCGCTCGAAGATCGAGGCGGGATGAGGCGTGGAATTCCAGGCCAAAGCCCCAGTTCCACTGGTCGGTAAAACCGAGCGGCAATCTGAGGGTGCTGGGGGTGGCATTCTCCGGCGAAAGAATCCTCGCGGCGTTAAGGAATTCCAGGTTGCGATCAAACCGGAACACAAACGCGTCCCACTGCTTGTAATCGGTCCAGCCCACATCCACGTTGACGGTCAGCTTGGGATGAACGTCGACACTGATACCGGTCTGGAAATGCTGGGGATAGGTCAGATCCATGGAGACGTTACCCGCCTCCCTGGGTGCACCGGATGGCAGGCTGAGTATCGCTGAGGTGATAGCACCCAGAACCGAACCATTGACGCTCTGCCAGAAGCCGGACCAGTCGTCGGTATACTCGATCTCGAAGGTACCCTTGAGATTCATGTCGGCTTCAGAGGTATAACTGGCGCCCCAGGTAAACCAGTCATTCGGTTCCCACATCACACCGAGGGCGTATGTTGGCGACAGGGTTTCCTGGACATTGATACTGAGTGCACCGATATCATCCCAGGGCCCGACATTACCACCGCAAAGCGCCAACCAGGGCTGGAGAGGCTCGTCACCACTTTCGCAATTGAAGGCATCCTGAAGCACTTCTGCAACGCCCAGCAGCATATTCGGGGCACGCATGTACTGATCGGCCGCAACGCCCATGTGGGAGAGATGGATACCGGCACCAACCGACCACTCGTCATTGATCTTGTACCCGACCGTGGGGGACAGATAGGTCGTACGCTGAAGGGCTGTGGCCTGGGGCATATAGCGGCCCGGGTCATCCTTGTCACGATAGTAACCGGCGGCCAGCGGAAGATAAAAGGCATTACCGAAGGTCAGTTTCGAACCCGGGGGATTGATACTGATACCGGCAGAGGGAGCAATGGCCGGCCCGGGAGGCGTCCGAAGTATGCCAAACCCGGGCACGTAGAGCGCGACGTTGTTGGTGTGACTGTGTTTGTTGGCAACCGGGTCGCGCTGTTTGCCGGTCAGTGGATCAGTCTCCAGGCCATCGATGCCGAAGATTTCATAGCCTTCCGGGGCGTGGAAGTCCGCATCAATATCCAGATAGACACTCATCAGATTCACTTCAAGCTGACGACCATCAAGCTTTGTCAGGCCCGCCGGATTGTAGTGAATGGCCATGATGCCGGGGGGATCTGCTGTAACCGCGTTCCCCAGTGCCAGGGCCTTTGGGTGAATCGTCAGGTTCTGTGCCAGCTGCGCCTCGACACCACAGGTCACCGAGGCCGCCATGATGGCACCGGCAATCCGTTTCTTGTGGCTGGTTATACCCATGAAATCTTCCCTTCCCGTAAAACGTCAGAGGCTGGATTCACTCTTTGAGACCTGAAAATCTGATGGGCAGGGACACGCCCAGCGAGAAATCCGGTGCGTCTTCGGTCAGGCCGATACCAAGACTGGTATTCACAATGGTGGTATCACTCACACGGGTGCCGAGCGACATGCTGAGAAAGCCGCTCATCTGGTCCTGGGCAACGGCCTGGGATCCATCACTGAAGGAAAGTATGGTTTCGTCGCTGTAACTCAGTTGCGCCGAGATGCTGAGGGAAATGTCGTAAGACAGTGAGTAGGCGAAGCCGCCAGATGCAGAGAGACCAAAGCCTGGCTCAATCTCTTCCAGTACCCGAGCACCCCTTACCTGCTGCAGGTCGGTTTCCGGAATGTTGTAGGTTGAACTGACGGAGCCGAATACCACCACCGGGTCCAGGACTTTCGAAGCACTAACACCCGCCGCCAGAGAGTAATAACCGCTACCGGTGGATAGCTGTTCGTCGATATCGATTTCATAGGGACTGACGCCGGTCTTGGACGTGAACGTCCCGAAAACCGTGGTGGACATCTTCCCTGGCACATACGAGAAAGGTTGCCAGCGAGCCGTGGCGGATATGTCACCCACATCGTAAACGCTGAGTTCATCCTGGGTGTCATGCTTGACCACCAGCGGAATGCGGGTACCCACTGTCAGGTTGTCCAGCAAACCAAAATCGTAGGAGAAGGCATTGGTGAAGCTGTGTGTGGCAGAGGGCACAACATCCAGATTACGAACGGAGCCGTCGGTAATCGCCAGGTCCAGGCGTTGGTCGCCGGTGTAGGAGTAATCGAAGGAGTAATTGAGCGCGTGAGTGCCCTTTTTCTGCAACGAATAGCTGGTCTCCGCTGACTGGAAAACCTCCTCCAGCTGTTTCGAGGAATCTTCGTCACCCTCCTGTTTTGCAAGCGCTTCCCTGGCCTGGTCTACGTTTCCTTCCTGCGACAGAGCCGTGGTTGCGTAAAGGCCAGTCACGGAAAAAAGGATAAAACCTCGCACTAACCAACGATTCATCCTGACTCCCTTATTTTACTTGTAATGGTTCCTGTACGGGGCGTTGCGCCCTGCACGTTAATTGCGACGGTAGAACAGCTGCTTTCTGGTATTCTCGACACTGCCGTCCGGATTGTTTTTCTGGCGTTCCAGCATGTTCCGGATCCGGCGTTCCGTTGACTCGTGAAACTCGGGAATCTTCTGAAGCGCCAGCAACGTCATTGTCTGGTCGTCCACAAACCGCAAATCCTCTTCCTTCAACTCAAGGTAATCCAGTGGTTTGTCGCTGCCGGGGAAGACAATGAAAAGCACATTGTCGTCCCACTTTTCCTCGAACTGGGCAAGCGTAAAAGAAATGTTGCCGACCGCCGGGTCAGCCAGGTATACCCGACCGTCCCGGATGGTTCGCAGCACCACAAAATGCTTGAAGCCTGCATGCTGGATGGGGACGATCGCCGGGTGGTCCAGGTCAATCAGATCATCAATGGTGGCGCGGAAGCCCCCGGACGGATAACCCAGGGCGGTCACCAGGCGCTTCATATCAAGCATGGAGAAGGCTCGCCGCTGAACGATGCGCTCGCTTTCTCCATAATGAAGCAAACCCTCCATAACCTGCCGCTCCCCGAGGTTCCTGCCCAGGTAGAAATTGAGTACGGTAGTCAATGCCGCGCTGCCACAGCTGTAGTCATAGGCCTGCCGCACAATGTTGCGGAATTGCTGCTCTACCAGCGGCTCCACACGTGTGTCGGTTCTCAGCTCAATGGGGCTGGTATCAAAATCCTGCTCAATCACGATGGTGCCCTGCTGATAAGGCTCAACAATGACTGCCTCCTGGGCCATGGTGAACGTGAGGATGGATCCGGCGAGTACCAGCAGCATGGTCAGACGAAGTCCCTGTTATTATTAGACATGACGTTTCCCGAGTTACATCTTGTTACGGTAAGATACCGAAATCGCTAATCCCTTAAAGATAACTGTGCCTCAAATCTGCCGCTGCAGATGGGGCCCTCTCTGCCGGTTTTGAGAACTGGTTCATGCCCGCCCGAACACACCAGAGATAAGTTGACGCCGAAGTTGAAAGCCGGTATCACATCCAATGCCATTGTCTGACATCCATTACTGAAGATCCTGATGACAACAACACTGAAGCCGGGACAACTGACGTTCATTGCCGCCAAAAATCAGAGCCCTCAACCCCCACCGGCCTTACTGCACCGGGAAAAGTTCAATGACCTTCTCCATGGTCTTGAGCCGGTAAGTCTGTTACTGGTCCACGCCCCTGCGGGCTACGGCAAGACCACCACCGTTGCCGACCGCCTCGGAGCAATTGAAGCAAACACCGCCTGGTACCGGCTGGAAGTCGGAGACAATGACCCGGCGAGATTCGCAGGCTACCTGGCCAAGGCGCTGGAAGTGGCAATGCCCGGAAGCTGTCCTGCCACACTTCGAAAACTGCAGGACAGCGGATTCGAAGATCTGGAGAGCTTTCTCACAGATCTTCTGGCGGAGTTACCGCTGGATGAAGACCCGCTTTACCTGGTGCTCGATGACTACCACCTGATCGACAACCCGGACATCCATGATGCATTGCGATTCCTGCTCCGGCATCAGCCGGCCTGCCTGACGCTGGTACTGATTACCCGGACTATTCCCCCCATCGGCGTTGCCCAGCTCCGCATGCAGGGCCGAATGGCTGAAATCACCTCCCGCGACCTGGCCTTTGGTGCCGATGAGGCACAGCACTATTTCGACAGCCGGCTGCCGTTCGAGATTTCCCGTGAGAGTATTGAGAGAGCGGTAAGGCGGGTTGAGGGCTGGGTGTCAGCGCTTCAGCTATTGTCCGCCTCGGCAATGACCAGCCTTGAATTCAACGATTTTGTCGATCAACTGGAGTTCGGCAATCAGCATATCTTTGATTATTTTGATGAGCTGGTTGGCCACGGCCTGACCGAGCAGCAACGCAAGTTCCTGTTGCGTACCAGCATACTGGACCGTTTTAACGCGCGAATGGTCATGCGGGTAATGGATGACAGCGACGGCCAGGCATTGCTAAGCAGCCTGCTGGCCATGGGGCTGTTTATCACCCCTGTGGACAACTCCGCCCTGTGGTTCCGCTACCACCCGCTGTTCTCCGTCTACCTGCGACATCTGCTGAGCTGCACAACCGAGGAAAACAGGCAACAACTGCACCAGCGTGCCTGCGATGCCTGGCTGGAGCTGGATCACGCAGAGGAAGCAGCCCGGCATGCCATTGAGGCAGACGACCCCGAGCGGATCACACGGGTACTGACCCTCCACGGGCGCAAGTTTTTCACCGAAGGTCAGTTCATTCTGCTGCAACGCTGCCTCGACGCCCTGCCGCAGGACATCATTGCCCAGGACCCTACACTGACCCTGCTCCGCGCCTGGGTGGCCCAGGGTCAGTATCAGTTTGATGATGTTGAAAACTGGTTGTCGGCTGCCGAATCCAGGCTGGCCGCCTCCATGACCGAGGACACCCAGCGGGCGGTGTACGGTGAATTCAGCGCTATCCGGGCCCAGGTAGCCATGAACTACGGCGATGGCGAACGGGCACTTGCACTGGCAAAGGAGGCCATAGACCAGGAGGCCCGCTACCTGCCCACCTCCCGGGTGGCCGCCGCTTCCGTCATCGGGGAAGCCCTGTTCGTTCAGGGCGAACTCGACGAGGCCCTGGCCCGCATGCAGGAAACCGAGCACCTTGCGCGGGCCCACCAGGCCCACCAGAACGTGATCTGGGCACTGTGCCAGCAATCCGAAATCAGCGTGGCCATGGGGCTATTACAGAAGGCCTATAATATCCAGGAACGTGGTTTCCAGTATGCTGAGGAAAACAACCTCAACCACCTTCCGATTCTGGAATTCCTGTTCCGCATTCGCAGCCAGATCATGTGGGAATGGCACCATCTGGAGAACGCCGAGCGCTGCGCCCTGCAAGGCATCGAGATTCTGGAAGCGCAGGGGGAACGCTGGTACGTGCAGAGTTATACCTCGCTGGCCAAGGTAGCCCACGCCCGGGGCCGCCAGAGCCTTTGTGCCGACTACATTGCCAAGATCCAGAAAATGCTGGCCTCCGGTGACTATCACCTGGACTGGGTGGCCAATGCCCACGCCACCATGCTGGCCTACTGGGATGCTGTGCGGGATCGTGACGCCATCCAGCGCTGGCTGACCATTGCACCGCCCGTGGATCCTGACACCGCCACCAACCACTTCAACCAGTGTAACGGCCGCAACCGGGCCCGGGCCTACATGAGCCTTGGTCTCTACAGCAAGGCACAACCACTGCTGTCCGGCTTGCAGACCGTCGCCGAGCAGGTCGGGCTGAAAACCGATCTGAACCGCAATCACATTGCACTGTCGTTGCTGTACTGGAAGACCGACGATCGGGAGAACGCCCTCAGGCATATGGTGACGGCGCTCCAGCTGGCCAGCACGACCGGTGCGGTTGGCAGCTTCCTGCGCATGGGCAAGGTTCTGATTGTGATCCTTAAAGCGCTGATCAACGATGAAGCCATCGACGGCATGGAATTGCAGCGGGCAGAACGTCTGATCCAGCTGGCGCAGCAGCAACGTGACTTCAGCCGTGCCATCCGCATTTCGCTTGATGAGGCCATCATTCAGGACATCATTGATCGACCGGACGTGCCCGAACTGATCCGGACGTCACCGCTGACCCGCAGGGAGTGGCAGATACTGAGCCTGATACATGCCGGCCTTTCCAATGACCAGATTGCCGAACACCTGAAGGTGGCCTCGACCACGGTCAAGACCCATATCCGCAGCCTCTACCAGAAGCAGAATATCAGCCACAGGTCCGAGGCCATCGAGCTGGCCAAGGACCTGTTGAGCAAGATTCAGGGAGAATGAAACCGGGGCCGCACAACAGCCCCGGTCAGATGGTAAAGACCAGACCAAGCAGTAGGTAGCTGAGCGCCGTCACCACTACGATGCCGAGAAGATTCAGGGCGAAACCCGCCCTGATCATATCCTGGATCTTCATGTGGCCGCTGGAGAAAACGATGGCGTTGGGCGGAGTCGCCACTGGCATCATGAAAGCGCAACTGGCGGCAATTGCGGCCGGCACGGTCAGTAACAGAACCGACATCTCCTGGGACATCGCCAGGGCCCCGAGCAACGGAAGGAATGCCGCCGCCGTAGCGGTATTGCTGGTGACCTCGGTAAGGAAAATAATAACCCCTACCACCAGGGCAATCATCACCAGGAACGGCAGATGGCCAGCCACCGACAGGCTTTCGGCGATCCACTCTGCCAGGCCGGAGCTACTGATCACTCCTGCCATGGCAAGGCCACCGCCAAACAGCAGCAATACGCCCCAGGGAATCCCCTGGGCGGTCTCCCAGTCAAGCACGAATTCGCGCTCTTTCAGGTTTACCGGAATCAGGAACATGGCGATGGCCGCCGCGATGGCAATGCCGGTGTCGCTCAGCCAGGGCATCAGCCCATCAGACAACAGTGGCCGGAAGATCCAGGCCGCTGCTGTCACCACGAATACCAGCGCCACCAGCTTTTCCCCTTTCTGCAAGGCGCCAAGGGCTTTTAGCTCGTCCCGGATCATGTCGCCACTGCCGGCCTGACTACCCAGCGCGAAATCCTGGCGGGTCAGCCACCACCAGGTCAGTGACAGCATTACCAGCGACACAGGCACCCCCAGCAGCATCCACTGGGCAAAACCCACGGAGATACCCTGATTCTCACTCAGATAGGCTGCCAGTAATGCATTGGGTGGAGTCCCTATCAGCGTGGCAATGCCACCAATACTGGCGGAATAGGCAATAGCCAGCAGTAAGGCTGTGGCGTAGCGACGAACGCCCTCGGGGTTGGGAGAGTCCATCATTGCAATCACAGAAAGACCAATGGGTAGCATCATGATCGATGTCGCCGTATTGCTGACCCACATGCTCAAAAAGGCGGTGGCGATCATGAATCCGGCAATCTGGCGCCGTGGCTTGTCACCCACACCACGCAGTGTCAGTAAGGCAATCCGTCGGTGCAGGTTCCACCGCTGCATTGCCAGGCCAAGCGTAAATCCACCGAGAAACAGGAAGATGATGGGGTTGGCGTAGGGTGTTGTTGCATCCTTGATACCACCCAGGCCGAGCGCCGGGATCAGCACAATCGGTATCAGCGCCGTGGCGGGAATGGGGATCGCCTCGGTGGACCACCAGGTTGCCATTAGCAGCATCAGCCCCAGCGCTGCCCAGGCCTCGGACGCCATCCCTTCCGGGGCCGGGAGGACCAGCACCATAAGCAGGAAAAGGGGCCCCAGAATCAACCCGATCACCCTGCTTTTCGGCAGCCCGTCGAGTTTATTGTCGGAACTGGCAGCTGCTGACATCAGGCCTCCTTTTTACCGGATCATTCGTCTGCGCATTTCACACATACCGTGGTATAGGGTAGTACCTGCAACCTTCGCGGGTCTATTTCCTCCCCGCAGCTCTCACATTCATCCCCCAGTCCATTGGCCAGCCGCTCCAGGGCACGTTCTATCTGGGCCAGTTCAATGCGGGTTTCAGTTTCCAGAGAATCCACCACCTCGTCGTTCTGGGTCTGGACGGCCTGTTCTTCCGAGTCTTTCTCCAGGGCCCCATCCTGCCGGTGCTGATGGGCCTCATACTTTGCCAGCCGCGCTTTCAGATCAGCGCGAAGGGTTTCCAGTTCCGATTTGCGATTGCTCATTTGGACCTCCTGTGCCGGGGATTTCCCCGAATAAATTCCACCTACAGTAAAGCATATGACTGACAGGCCTTTGACGCTTGTCAAAATTGCCTGACCTGATCCAGTCCAGAATAACGTCAGGCAACTCTGCAAAAAATGAAAACCAAGGAGACTCAATGGGGCCGCAATTTCCCATTTCCCGCATCATGCATAGCGGCATGCTGCTCCAGTGTGCACCGGATACCACCATTGCGCAGGCTGCAGCACGTATGGCGGATCAGGCGGTAAGCTCCATTCTGGTCGTTGAGGGTGGTCGGGTTGCCGGCATCTGGACGGAACATGATGCATTGGCCGTGGACTTTTCAGACTCTGCCATCCTGCAACAGCCCGTGGCATCAGTAATGAGCGCACCGGTTGCCACTCTACCGCATTCCATGGAAATAGGAGCGGCAGCCGTTGAGTTTCGTGAACAGGGCCGCCGGCATTTTCTTGTAGTAGATGACGAGGACTGTCCCATTGGCATCCTCTCCCAGACCGATATGGCCCTCAACCAGGGCCTTGAGCCTTATTTGCGACTGAGGGAAGTCAAGGCCGTCATCCCGCGTCCGGCGGTTGTCGTTGATGGCACCATGCCCGTATCGGCCGTGGCCCGCCAGATGCACAGCCAGCATACCGATGCTGTTGTGGTGAAATGCGACAAGGGGCTGGGAATACTAACCGAGCGCGATATTGTCCGCTTTATCGCCCGTCACGTGGGCAACAGTCCCGCGTCACAGCTTGCCACCCAACCCCTGCTTTCCGTGCACGAAACAGAGCCATTGATCCATGCCAGGGATTTGCTGCTGGAAAAGCACATCCGACATCTTGCAGTCACGGGCAGCAATGGCGATGTCATCGGGCTGATCGGCTACCACGACATGCTCTCCGGGGCGGAGCGGATGTATCTGGAGGACTTGCGCACTGCCCTGGAACAACGGGATCAGGCACTGGCCAGGTCCCGCAGGACATTACAGCTGGCGGAGCGGGTTATTGAGTCTTCGTTTGAGGGCATTATGGTTACGGACGCCAATGTCACCATCGAGTTCGTGAATCCCGCCTTTACCCAGCTCACCGGCTATTCACCCGAAGAGGTCATAGGGAAGACGCCAGAAATCCTGTCGTCCGGCCGCCATGATGCAGACTTTTACCAACGGATGTGGCACTCGCTCACAACCGACGGCTACTGGCGCGGCGAAATCTGGAACCGTCGCAAAACCGGTGAACTCTACCTGGAACTGCTGACCATCACGGCGATTACTAACGACGATGGCGAGACCACCCATTACGCCGGGCTTTTCACCGATATTACCCAGCACCGCAGGAATGAGGAACAGATCCGACAGCTGGCGTACTACGATGCACTTACAGGTGTGCCCAACCGGCGTCTGCTCGAAGACCGGCTGGAACATGCCATCCGTCACGCGCACCGCAAGGAGATGCTGTTGGCCGTCATGTTCATGGACCTGGACCATTTCAAGCAGGTCAACGATACCCTGGGCCATGCTACCGGTGACGAACTGCTTCTGCAGTTCACTCACCGGGTTCAGGGTTGCCTGCGTGAAGACGATACCCTTGCCAGGCTGGGCGGTGACGAATTCATTGTCCTGTTGCCGGAGATGAACCATGTCGACGACGTGCACCATGTCGCCCGCCGTCTCCTGGGAATTGCAAGCCAGCCCTATCATGTGGGTGGCGAGCAGGTAACCGTCGGTGCCAGCATCGGGGTCAGTCTCTATCCAGAGGATGGCACCAGCGCCAATGAGCTGATGCAGGCCGCCGACATTGCCATGTACCGCGCCAAACGGGAGGGTCGCAATCTGTATTGCCTCTTCCACCCGGAACCCGCCGTAACCGCCTGACGACGTTGCCAGTTCAGCAGCCCCTTTGGTCGCAGCGCCGCCCTGAATGTGTCAGTATTCCCGGCTTCACGACAGGCGGAGAACACCACCATGTTTTACACTACCGTTGCTGCCCTGGCAGCTGCCCTGATTCTTTTTACCTGGCTGGGAATGCGGGCGCGTCTGGCTGATGGCGGCCTGGACGACTATGTAACTGCCCGCAACAGCCAGGGTGCCCGGGCTCTGGGGTTATCGTTCCTGGCTTCGGGCATGGGTGGCTGGATACTGTTTGCGCCCCCGGAAGTCGGGGCGCTGGTGGGGCCCATTGCCCTCGGCGGTTACGCCCTGGGGGCGGCGCTGCCATTTATCGTCTTTGCTTTCTGTGGCCCGGCCATTCGACGCTACCTGCCCCAGGGCCGCAGTATCGGTGAATTTGCCCAGGCCTGCTATGGCAACGCTGTTCGCCGCTACGTGTCATTGATCTCCGTGCTCTACATGCTGTGTTTCGTCACCGCGGAATTGACCGCCATTGGTGCCATCACCTCGATGCTCTCCGGCGTCAACGGCAATCTGGCCGTGTTGGGCGTGGCCATTGCCACATTGATCTACACCGCCTGGGGTGGCTTGCGCGCCAGTATTGTCACCGACCAGTGGCAGGCCTTTTTGCTGATTGGTCTGCTGGCCATTGTCGGCTTTGTGGCCATGGAGCGGCTGCCTGAACTGACCACATCGAACGCACCGTCGGCGCCCGTTGGCAGTGCTCTGGGCGTCGCCCTGACGCTTGTGATTGCTGTTACGGCCGCCAATCTGTTTCATCAGGGCTACTGGCAGCGACTATGGTCGGCTCGGGACACGTCTGCTCTGCGACGGGGTGCCCTGTTTGGTGGTGTAATCACCATTGCGGTGGTGGTTGCGGTGGGCGCCCTGGGAATTGCCGCCGCCATGAGTGGGGTCGATCTCGGATCCCCGCCCATTCCCTTCTTTGCCCTCCTCTCGGGGGCGCCTGCGTGGCTGACGATTCCTGCCCTGGTACTGGCCTTGACCCTGGTGGCCTCATCAGTGGATACCCTGCAAAACGCCCTGGCGTCCCTGGCGGTCACGGAAAAACAGGGGCTCTCCATTACCTCGGCACGGTGGATTACCGTCATCCTGATGATCCCAGTGGTTATTGTGTCACTGCAGGGTGTTTCAGTATTGAGGCTGTTCCTGATTGCCGACCTGCTATGCGCCACGGCCGTTATACCGGTGCTGATGGGCCTCTGGAAACGAATGACAACCACAGCAGCGGTAATGGGTGGCCTTGCTGGTCTGGCCGGGGCGATTATTCCCGGCTGGGTCACTGGAGGCAGCCTGATGGCCGGTCTGGAAGTCGCAAGCTTTCCGGGCGGAATTCCGACGCTGCTGCCATTTGTGGGCGCCCTGGTCGGGTCTACCCTCGTTAGCCTGGCGCTGGCCTTTGCTGCCAGGAGGTAGTAACTACTCCGCTCCCGGACTGTCATCCCCGCCGATAACTGGATCGACAGGGATGACAGTCACTCTCCTTCTGTAGTCATATTCATCTCATCCCCTCTACGCCCCCCTCCTCCCCCGGGCTACGCCAACAAAAAGTGCGGCAGGAGGATGAACGGCCCGTGGCTTGATCGCACTATGCATTAAGCGATTACCACGGAATGTTCCGTTCCAGACAATAACAATCTTTCACCGTCAGGGTGTTAAGCGAGGCATGATGATCAAAAACCCGGACTGGTGGCGTGGCGCCGTCATTTACCAAGTTTATCCACGCAGCTTTAACGATTCCAACGGCGATGGTATCGGTGATTTGCCCGGGGTTACCGCCAAGCTGGATTACATCGCAAGCCTGAACGTAGATGCGATCTGGCTGTCGCCGTTCTTTACCTCCCCCATGAAGGATTTTGGCTACGACGTTTCAGACTATCGCGACGTGGACCCGATATTCGGTACGATTGGAGACTTCGACGAGCTGATTGCAGAAGCCCACAAGCGCGACCTGAAGATCATGATCGACCAGGTTCTGAGCCACTCCTCGGACCAGCACCGCTGGTTTGTCGAAAGCCGTTCCAGCCGCGACAACCCCAGATCGGACTGGTATGTGTGGGCGGATGCCAGCAAAGATGGTACACCTCCGAACAACTGGCTCTCGGTTTTTGGTGGCTCAGCCTGGGCCTGGGACAGCCGGCGCAAGCAGTACTACCTGCACAATTTCCTGGCCAGCCAGCCGGACCTGAACTTCCACAACCCCGAAGTGGTGGATCAGGTACTGTCGGACGTCAAGTTCTGGCTTGACCGGGGCGTGGACGGTTTCCGCCTCGACGCCATCAACTTCTGTTTCCATGACCCCAAGCTGCGGGACAATCCTCCCAGCGATGCGGTTGCCGAAGGGTCCATTGGTGTGCGCAAGGAAAACCCCTACGCCTACCAGTTTCACAAATACGACAAGACCCGCCCGGAAAACCTGGCTTTCCTGCAGCGGCTGCGTGCGCTGCTTGACCAGTATCCCGGAACCACTACCGTGGGAGAAATCGGGGACGACAACTCCCTGGAAACCATGGCGAAATATACCGGTGGCGGTGACAAGCTCCACATGGCCTATTCCTTCGACCTGCTGACCGAGCAACGTGGCGCAGAATTTTTCAAGAAGACTGTCGACTCCATCGAGAAGAAACTGACCGACGGCTGGCCCTGCTGGGCCATAGGCAACCATGACGTAGCCCGCGTGGCCAGCCGCTGGGAAGCCGGTTCAGCGCAGCAACTCAAAGCCTACATGGCCATGCTGCTGACCCTGCGGGGCAGCGTCTGCATCTACCAGGGCGAGGAGCTTGGCCTGACCGAAGCGGAGCTGGAATACCATGAGCTGGTTGATCCCTATGGCATCAACTTCTGGCCTGAGTACAAGGGCCGGGACGGCTGCCGCACACCGATGGTCTGGCACCACCGGGAAACCCATGGTGGTTTCTCCGATGCGCGCCCCTGGCTGCCGGTTTATGATGAACACTACAATGCAGCGGTTGCGGTCCAGCATGACGAGGAGAATTCCATCCTGCAGGCGTATCGCGCTTTCCTGGGATGGCGTGCACAGCAGCCGGTTCTGCTCAAGGGCGATATCGAGTTCCTCAAGAGCCCGGACGAAACTCTGGTTTACACCCGACATTACGAGGGTGAAACCCTGCTGGTGGCACTGAACCTGACGGACAAGCCAGTTCGGATCACCACGCCAGCTCCTGGCCAGCCAATCAAAGGCACCCCGGACTTTATCGGTGGTTCCTGGAAAGGCCGGCAACTCGAGCTGCAGCCATGGGGTGTCGAGATTGCATCACTCTGACCCCCTGCTTCCATAGATCAAACAAGAAGACCAACGTTATGGCCAGCGTCACACTACGAAACATCTGCAAGAGTTTTGACGAAACCCAGGTAACCCGCAACGTGAACCTGGATATCGATGACGGCGAGTTTGTGGTCTTTGTCGGCCCGTCCGGGTGCGGCAAATCCACCCTGCTACGCATGATCGCGGGGCTGGAGGACATCACCTCCGGTGACCTGTACATTGGTAACGACAAGGTCAACAACCTGCCACCCAAGGAGCGTGAAGTGGGCATGGTGTTCCAGTCCTACGCCCTGTACCCCCACATGAACGTGGCGGAGAACATGGCCTTCGGCCTCAAACTGGCCAAGACCAACAAGACCGAAATTGACCGTCGCGTTAACGATGCCGCCAGGCTTCTCCAGCTCGACAACCTGCTGGAGCGTAAGCCGAAAGACCTGTCTGGCGGGCAGCGCCAGCGTGTTGCCATTGGCCGCACCATTGTGCGGGAACCCACGGTATTCCTGTTCGACGAGCCATTATCCAACCTGGATGCTTCCCTTCGGGTACAGATGCGCATCGAAATCTCGCGCCTGCACAAACGCCTGGACGCCACCATGGTGTACGTCACCCATGACCAGGTGGAGGCCATGACCATGGCCGACAAAATCGTCGCCCTGGACAACGGCACCATCGCCCAGGTTGGCAAACCCATGGAGCTTTACCACTACCCGGCCACGCGGTTTGTAGCCGGGTTTATCGGCTCACCAAAAATGAACTTCGTCGACTGCGCTGTCGAGAAAGCCGACACCCAGTCCGTTACCGTGACCCTGCCCGGCAATCATTCCCTGGAAATCCCCGTCAACGGTCACGAACTGGCAGCCGGTGAAACCGTTAGCCTGGGTGTCCGCCCCGAACACCTGACCACAGGCGATGAAGCCGACATGTACATGGACGGCGAAGTCACCGTGGTTGAACGGCTGGGCTACCAGACCCTGGTGCACATGGACGTCAACGGCGTGGACGGTGTCATCACCATGCGCACCGACGGCAGCGACCCGATCCAGGAAGGCACCAAAGTCACCCTGGGCTTCAACGCCATCAAATGCCATCTGTTCCGCCAGGACGGCAACGCCTGCCCCCGGCTGTACCGTGAGCCCTGCATTGATTTCTGATTTGCTCTGACACCTTTTCAGGGGCCGGTTCGTCACGTACCGGCCCTTTTTTTGTTTTACTAGCCAGAGCCTGGCCGCTACTGTCCAGCGATCACGAAAATAAAAAAGCCCGGTCAGCAGGGGGGATTAGCCTGACCGGGTCGCGAAGTGCAAAAGAAGGAAGACGCAATGCTCGCGGAAGGGATGGTGGCGTCAGCCTTTGACGCCACCGGCAGTAAGCCCGCCAACAATCCATTTCTGGCAGTAAAGGAAGATCAGAGTGATGGGGAGCCCCGAGAGCACTGCTGCGGCGGCAAAATCGCCCCACAGATAGTTCTGCTCATACAGGTACTGTTGCGCCCCCACCGCCAGGGTCAGCTTGTCGGTATCCACCAGCAGCACGGAAGCCATCGGGTATTCCATGATGGTCATGATGAACGCAAGGATGAACACCACTACCAGTATGGGCACAGACAGCGGCAGCAGGATGTAACGGAACGCCTGCCAGGTGGTGGCTCCATCCACTATAGCCGCCTCCTCCAGGGAGCGGTCTATGGAGTCGAAGTAGCCCTTGATGGTCCAGATATGCAGAGCCATGCCCCCCAGAGACGCGACAATCACCGCACCGTGGGTATTCAGCCCCAACCAGCTGACGTGGTTGCCTATCTTGTCGAACAGGGCATACAGCGCCACCAGTGATAACACCGGTGGGAACATCTGGAAGATCAGCATGGACTTGAGCACGAAGCCCTTACCCGCAAACCGCATGCGGGCGAAGGCATAGGCGCTGGTGGTGGATAGCGCCAGGATCAGCACCGCGGAGACCACCGCAATCTTGATGGAGTTCCACAGCCACAGCAGCACCGGGAATGGCGGCTGGGTTACCGTGCCGTCTTCACCGGTGTAGGGAATGCCGAGCGCCAGATACCAGTGCTCCAGCGAGGGATTCTCCGGCAGCAGGCTGCCGGAGGCGAAGTTACCACTGCGGAAGGAGATGGAAATCACCATCAGCAGCGGAAACAGAATGATCACGATGAATCCAAGCATCCCGAGATGGGATGCCAATACGCGATACTTCGTGGAGCGGGGTTCAACCATCGCCATGGGTAGCTCCTTAGACTTTGACTTTGGACAGTTTGAGGTTGATCAGCGACAGGGCGCCAACCACCAGGAAGATGGCAGTGGCGATGGCAGCCGCCAGGCCAAAGTTCTGTCCGGAATCCTGGAACGCGATACGGTAGGTGTAGCTCACCAGCAGGTCTGTCGTGCCTGCAGGTGTGCTGGCACCGATAATATCGGGCGCACCACCGGTCAACAGGGCGATCAGGACGAAGTTGTTGAAATTGAACGCAAAGCTTGCAATCAGCAGCGGCATCAGCGGCTTGATGATCAGCGGCAGGGTGACGTTGAACAGGTTATTCACCGGCCCTGCCCCGTCCATGGCGGATGCTTCGTACAGATCCCGTGGGATCGCCTGCAGCAAGCCCATGGTGAGCAGCATCATGTACGGGTAGCCAAGCCAGGTATTGACGATCAGGATCATCGTCCGGGCCAGTGCCGGGTCGCTGAACCAGTCCGGCCGTATTCCGAACAGGCCTTCCAGCACCAGGTTGATCTCACCGAAGTTCTGATTGAACAGGCCCTTGAACACCAGTATCGAGATGAACGCAGGCACCGCATAGGGCAGAATCAGCATGGTGCGATAGAAGCCCTTGCCACGAATCTGGTCCCACTGCAGCAGATTTGCCAGTAGCAGACCGAGTGCCAGGGTGAACACCACTGTCGCCACCGCGAAGGACAGCGTCCACACGAAGATCTCGAAAAACGGCCCACGAATGCTGGGGTCGGATACTACTTTCAGGTAGTTGTCCCAGCCGATGTTGACGGTCCACCCCGGTGACAGGGTCTGGCCGTCCGCGCTGCGGTAAAAGCCGGTATCGTGATCCGGGAAGTAGGTGACGTCAGTCTGGTTGTCGGTAATGCTGCCATTGTCGTGCAGCGTGAACTGGTCGTTGATCGCGGCGAATGCACGCAGGCTGGCCATGCTCAACTCCCGGCCATCCTCGGTCAGCAGTTCCAGTTGCGACAGTTCCGACCTGAGCTGGATGATATCCCGGATTGCCAGTGGCTCTCCCGCTGGTTTCCCTGAGGCAGGCAATACCGGTGCGCTGGAATCCGAGCTATCCAGGGCCAGCGGTGCCGATACCAGGTCCTGGTGTTCCCCTTCCAGATAGATCACGTAACCGGCGTCGGTATCGTAAAGCTCGTAGTTGTAGCGAACGGAATCGGACTGATAGGTCCGGTCCAGCAGGTTTTCCTGTACCCGCTCAAAGCTCAGCAAATTGCTGGCGCTGTAGTTGGTAAAACCAATACCCACCGTGTACATCAGCGGGAAAATAACAAACAGCCCCATGCCCGCTACGGCGGGAAAGATGTAGCGGTGGGCGTAGAGTTTTTTGTTGACGAAGACAAATACCGCTGACGCCGTCAGCACCAGGAACAGCATCGCGAACACGAACTCCTGCTGGGCATACAGTGCCAGTATCAGGTAGAGCGCCATTCCCACCAACGCAGCCAGGGCGCCCCACTTCAGAATCATTCGGGTCATTGAAAGTCTGCTTTCGGTTCCGGGGGAGGACAGGGTTTCCGTTATCATTGTAGTCAGCCCGTTAAAAGCCGCCGGCAAGACTGCCGACGGCACTTTCATTTTTGGTGTTACCGGGTAATGCGTTTTGCTGCAGAGTTCAGGGCATCCTCAACGGATTGTCTGCCAGAGGTGATGTTCTGCAGAGCCGGGCCCATGGATGACCAGAAGGCGCCCATGGCGGGCACACTTGGCATGGGCTCACCCAACTCGGCGTTCTCGAACGTTGCGGCAATGTTCGGGTTCGACGACAGCTCGTCCATGAATTCCTTATTGGCGACAGCGCCCAGGGGAACGTCGTCGTTCACCATCTTCAGACCCTTGATGGACAGTGCGTAGTTCTCCAGGAACTCCACCGCCAGATCCTTGTTGGGGCTTGCGGTGTTGAGGGTTGCCGCCATTACGCCCACCATCGGCTTGCTTGGCTGGCCGTCAACGGTAGGCAGTTTGGCAACACCGAAATCAATACCGCTCTTCTTCAGGTTGCCCCAGGCCCAGGGGCCGTTGATCATCATCGCCACTTCGCCCTTATTGAACCCGGACTCCATGGCGCTGTAGTCCGCACCACGGGGCATTACCCCTTCTTCAATCAGGGTGGCCAGCATATTGGCCCCTTTCATGGCACCCTCGTTATTGACGCCGGTGTCCTTGACGTCATAGGTGCCGTCTTCGTTCTGGGCAAAGATATAGCCACCGGCCGCGGCGATCATCGGCCAGGTGAAGTAGGTGTTGTTGTAGTCCCACAGAATGGCGCGCTTGCCATCTTCCGCCAGTTTTTCGTTGATGGCAGGGATGTCTTCAAAGGCTTTTGGCGGCTCAGACACCAGATCCTTGTTGTAGATCAGGCCGATGGACTCGACGGCCATGGGGTAGCCGTACATCTTGCCGTCGACCGTCACCGCATCCCAGGTGAAATCAAAATTGGCATCAACCACCTTTTGTGATGGCTTGATCTCGGAAATGATGCCGCTCTGCGCCCATTCGCCGAAGCGGTCGTGTGCCCAGATAAAGATGTCAGGGCCGTTACCGGTAGCGGCGGACTGCTGGAACTTGTCGGTGGCGCTGTCGGGGTGGGCTACTTCAACGGGAATACCGGTTTCTTCGGTAAACCAGTCACCCACTTCCTGCAGGCCATCATAACCCTTGTCACCATTGATCCAGACCAGGAGTTTGCCTTCCTCAATCTCGGCATGGGCAGGTGCAGACATCCCGAAAGATGCTACAACAATGGAGGCTGCGAGTGTGCTGCGGATAAAAGTTCGACGATTCATCAGGTGATTCCTCTGCTTGTTCTTGCCTTATTCTTGTTGTCCGCCCTGGCACGAGGTTGGCCGGACGGGCTGAACGCAAATCTTTCTATTGCGAGTAACCGAACTGTGTTGCAATTTGCCGTTGCTGGCATCAGCCCTGATTTCATTCCCTGAGGCGTAGAACGGGGGAGTAGGGAGGCGTAGCAAATTCCGTCTACCACCCTCCCCCCGGGTCTGGTCTGATTGCGGTACGACAACAATAAATGGAACCGGAGCCCATTGCATGAATTCATACCCGAAAAAACTCAGATTGACCGCCAGCCTTGTGACGTGCCTCTCTCTTGTCGGCTGCGCCAGCGGCCAGTTCGAGACTGCAACCCCTCCTTCAGACAACCCCGGCGCTTCAACCAGCGGCGGCCTCTGTGTTGCGACCCGGTCCGCAATGACGGTTTCCGTGGGTGACACGTTTACTGACGGTGAATGGGTGCGGGATTTCTACAGCGGGAAAAAAGCCCGGGTGGCAGACGGCAAAGTCACACTGACCCCCGCACCGGAATCCGAAGGGCTGTTATTGCTTGAGGCTGCCGATGCCCCTCAACAAAGCTTCAACTGGGCCGGCGCCACGGTATATTTTACCTTGACTGACCGCTTCGCCAACGGCCGCACCGATAACGACCGGAACTACGGCCGCCAGCCCGACGGCAAGGACGAAATCGGTACCTTCCATGGCGGGGATTTTGCCGGACTGACGGAAAAGCTGGAATACCTTAAGGAGCTGGGCGTCAACGCCCTCTGGATCACCCCACCCTTCGAGCAAATTCATGGCTGGGTTGGTGGCGGCGACCGGGGCGATTTCCAGCACTATGGCTACCATGGCTACTATGCCCTGGACTTTACCCGCCCCGACGCCAACTTCGGTACCCGTGATGAATTCCGCACCCTGGTTGAAGAGGCCCACGCCCGCGGCATACGTGTGGTGATGGACGTGGTCATGAACCACCCCGGCTACTCCACACTCCAGGACATGCAGACCTTCAACTTCGGCGGGCTCCGTGACGGCTTCGAGAAGCACCTGCCGGAACAATGGGGCGCGTGGCAGCCGGAGTCCTGGGAGGATTTCCACGCCTACCACGCCCTGATTGACTACGATCACCCGGACTGGACCAACTGGTGGGGCAAGGACTGGGTTCGCGCCGGCATCGGAGATTATGACACCCCACCCAATGCCTCCATCGATCCGGTACGGGGTTCGCTGGCTTTCCTGCCGGACTTCAAGACCGAATCTGACCAGGCAGTCGACCTCCCGGTGTTCCTCAGGAACAAGGACAACACCCGGGCGGAGCAGCTTGATGATGCAACGGTGCGGGATTACCTGATCACCTGGCTGACAGACTGGGTGCGTGAGTTTGGCGTGGATGGTTTCCGGGTCGATACCGCCAAACACGTGGAGCCGGAAGCCTGGCAGGAACTCAAGGCGCAAGCCCAGGAGGCACTGGAAACCTACCGTAGCAACAATCCAGGGCAACCGCTGCCAGCGGAGAACTTCTGGATGGTGGCGGAGGTGTTCCCCCACACCGTCACCCGCAGCAGCTACTTTGATGCCGGCTTCGATGCGGTGATCAACTTTGACCTGCAGGAAGAAGCCCGGGCCGGTGCCACCTGCCTGTCGGAGATGGAGCCCATTTACAGCGATTACGCAGAGAAGATGAACGGCGACAGACCTTTCAACGTCATGAGCTACATTTCATCCCACGACACCCAGCTGTTCAGCCGCATCGCAGACAACGATCCTGCCATGCAGAAGCGCGCAGCCAGTGCCTTGCTGTTTACACCGGGCACCAGCCAGATATTCTATGGAGATGAATCCGGGCGGCCGTTCGGACCCACTGGTTCCGACGGTCACCAGGGCACCCGTTCCGATATGAACTGGGAAGACATTGAAAGCGGCACGGCGGCGCCGGTACTGTCCCACTGGCAAACGCTCGGTCAGTTCCGGGATCGCCACCCGGCCATCGGCGCTGGCGAACACCAGCGCCTCAGCACCGAGCCCTACGTTTTTTCAAGAACCCATGGTGACGACCGCGTGGTCATCGCCTTCGGCAAGGAGTAACCGTGCAAAGCACCCGAACAGCTGGATTCACACCGGAAACACCCCTGATTCTGGGGATGATGCGCCTTCATGACCATCCGGAACTCACCAGACCGGCCAGGCTGGCCGACTGGATCGCCGCCCGGCTGGATGACGGGCTGAACGTGTTCGATCATGCCGACATCTATGGCGGTGGCGAGTGCGAACGGCTGTTCGGAGATGCGCTGCGAGCCCATCCGCTGTTGGCAAAAAATGTACGGGTGATAACCAAGGCAGGCATTGTACCGGCCAGCGAAGACCGGTCGCCGTGGCAGGTGAAGCATTACCGGGCCGAAGCCGGTTACCTGGCGAATGCAATCGACCGGGCCCTTGAGGCTCTGGCTGTAGAGCAGATTGATACCTTCCTGATCCACCGGCCAGATCCGCTGATGCAGGCGGACGATGTTGCACGGGCGCTGGAGAATGCCGTGTCGGCGGGTAAGGTACGCCAGATAGGTGTATCCAATTTCCTGCCGGAACAGTGGCGGTGGCTGGCCAGGAATACCAGGTTGCCACTAGTCTGCAACCAGAGCCAGTTGTCACTCGGCCATACTGACCCGTTGTTCGACGGTACGGTGGAGGCTCACCTTGCTGACGGATTGCGCTGGCTGGCATGGTCTCCCTTGGGGGGCGGCAACCTGGCCGAGCGGATGCCTGCTGATGTTCTCGACCGGGCACGGGAGGAAACCGGGCTGGATGAAACGGCGCTGGCTATTGCCTGGCTTCACCAGATTCCGGGAACGCCGGTGCCCGTCCTGGGCTCCATGGATCCTGACCGGATCCACTCCGCCCTTCGCGGCGCCCAGAGTGTGCTGCCCCGCCCGACCTGGTATCGGATGCTGGAATCTGTGCGCAGCAAGGCAGTTGCCTGACAAAAACAGAATTCGTGACTGCCATCAAAACCTGACAAATCGTTACACAATTTCCACTTTAGTATCATTGTTGCCTTGGCGGACTCCCGCGACACTGCTCCTTCTTTATAAAAACAATATCAGGGGCCTGAGTTTCGGGCCCGGCGCGACCACGGGGGCCTTCGCCAATGCACTTGAAGAAGCTGTTTGTTTTCCTCTTACTCACCCTGCTTGTAACCACACCAGTGGCAGCCGAAACCCTGAAAATAGGGCTGAACTACCCACAGACGGGACGCTACAAGGACCAGGGCCTGCAACAGCGCCTGGGTGCTTTTCTGGCGGTTGATGAAATCAACAAGGCCGGCGGCATCATGGGTCGCGACGTGGAGCTGGTCATACGAAATACCTCCGGTGAGCCGGACAAAGGCGCCAAAAACACCGCCGAGTTGATCGACCGGCAGGGGGTGCAAATGCTGTTTGGCGGCGTCTCCAGCGCCGTTGCCATATCCTCCGGAAGAGCGGCGAGAGACAGAGACAGAATCTACTTCGGAACGCTGACTTACTCCAATGCCACCACCGGTGCCGCCGGCCACAGCCACATGTTCCGGGAACCCTATAATGCCTGGATGACGGCCAAGGCCCTGAGCAAGTACCTCACTACCCAGCATGCCGATGACGAATACTTCTACATCACCGCAGACTACACCTGGGGCTGGTCGGTGGAAGAGTCCGTCAGGAAATTCACCAATACCGATGACACCAGTGCGCATCAGGGTGTCAAAACGCCCTTTCCCCGCGCTCTGATCACTGACTTCCGCGAGGCTCTGGAGCAGGCGGAGCAAAGCGATGCCAAAGTGCTGATGATGGTGCTGTTCGGTGACGATATGGTGCGTGCGCTGAACGTGGCGTATGAAATGGGGCTAACTAAGAAAATGCAGGTCGTGGTTCCCAATCTGACACTGGGCATGGCTCGCCAGGTGGGCCCGACTATCATGGAAGGAGTCATTGGCGGTGCACCCTGGGTATGGAGCGTGCCTTACCAGTATGACTACCCACGAGGCAAAGAATTTGTAGAGGCATTCTCCAGCCGCTACGAAATGCGCCCGTCCACGGCGGCGGCTTCCGCCTACAGCATTGTCTATCAGTACAAGGACGCCGTGGAGCGTGCTGGCACCACTGACACCGGCCAGGTTATCCGCGCATTGGAGGGCCACAGGTACACATTCCTGAAAGACGAACAATACTGGCGGGAGTTTGACCACCAGAACGTACAAACCGTCTACGTCGTTCGGGTGAAGCCCCGCAATGAAATCATGGACGATGACTATTCCAGCGACTATTTCGAGATCATCGATTCGATGCCGGGGGACGAGGCTGCCCAGACCCGGGAGGAATGGGAGGCCCGCCGCAAGGAAGCCGGCCAGCCACTCACCCTCTAATCTCCAGTCCCGGGAGGGCAGCGGCAGGGCGTTACAGGTAAGAATCGATCAACTCTCGCGAGCTTCCTCCCAGGTTTTCAGCAGTTCTTCATAGCGGACGGTTTTGCCTTGCGGCTTTTCGTTGTCCAGCTTCGGCTTCGGTGCACCCGGCTGATCCAGCCAGTACTGCGGATCACGCGGCTCGTTCAGCTTGGGGCCGCAATTCGGCATGACATTGGCGCGCTCCAGACGCTCCATGACCCGATCCTGGGCTTCTGCCAGTCCGTCCAGAGCTTTCTGGGGAGTAGCCTCGCCGCTTGCAGCCTGGGCAATGTACTGCCACCAGAGCTGAGCCAGCTTCGGGTAATCAGGTACGTTGGTGCCAGTGGGTGACCACTGTACGCGCGCCGGGCTGCGGTAGAACTCAACCAGGCCACCAAGCTTCGGAGCCATCTCGGTCATCACGTCCGACTCGATGTCAGATTCGCGGATGGGGGTAAGACCAGCAATGGTTTTCTCCAGGGATACTGTCTTGGAAACCGTAAACTGGGCATACAGCCAGGCGGCAAGGCGACGCTCTTTGGGAGTGGACTTCATGAAGGTCCAGGAACCCACGTCCTGATAACCCAGTTTCATGCCTTCCTCCCAGTACGGCCCGCGTGGGGACGGTGCCATACGCCACTTCGGAGTCCCGTCTTCATTGACCACTGGCAGACCATCTTCAATCATGCTCGCGGTGAATGCGGTGTACCAGAAGATCTGCTGGGCCACGTTGCCCTGTGCAGGCACTGGACCAGCTTCCGAGAAGGTCATGCCTTGCGCTTCAGGCGGCGCATACTTTTCCAGCCAGTCAACGTATTTGGTCGTTGCATAAACAGCAGCCGGACCGTTGGTAGCACCTCCACGACTTACGCTGGAACCTACAGGGTGACACTCATCAACCCGAATGCCCCACTCGTCCACGGGCAGACCATTTGGCAGCCCCTTGTCACCGGCACCCGCCATGGAGAACCAGGCATCCGTGAAGCGCCAACCCAGTGAAGGGTCCTTCTTGCCGTAGTCCATGTGGCCATAGACACGCTCGCCGTCAATTTCCTTCACATGTACCGAGAAGAATTCTGCGATGTCCTCATAGGCAGACCAGTTGACCGGCACACCCAGCTCATAGCCGTAGATATCCTTGAACTGTTTTTGCAGGTCTTCACGCTCAAACCAGTCGGCGCGGAACCAGTAAAGGTTGGCAAATTGCTGATCCGGCAGTTGGTAGAGCTTGCCGTCTGGCGCTGTGGTGAAATCCAGGCCGATAAAATCATCAAGGTCCAGAGTCGGCAGGGTCAGATCCTTGCCTTCACCGTTCATGATGTCTTCAACAGGCATGACCTTACCGTAGCGGAAGTGGGTACCGATCAGGTCCGAGTCGTTGACCCAGCCGTCGTAGATGTTGCGGCCGGACTGCATTTGCGTCTGCAGCTTCTCGATCACATCCCCTTCCTGGATCAGGGTATGGGTGAGTTCGATGCCGGTAATCTCACTGAACGCTTCAGCCAGAACCTTGGATTCGTATTCGTGGGTAGCGATGGTTTCGGAGACAACGTTGATCTCCATACCACGATAGGGCTCAGCAGCTTTGATAAACCACTCCAGCTCTTTCATTTGCTCTTCTTTGCTCAAAGTCGAGTTCTTGAACGCTTCGTCAATCCACTTCCTGGCGGCATCCGAATACTCATCGGCGCTGGCCTGAAAGCTGAGCCCCATGCTCGCGGCGCCGACAGCGGCACTCAGTAGCAGGGTTTTCGGATATTTATTGTTGTTGAACATATCCAACCTCGTTTGTCTTGTTTTGGTTTAGTCAGAATGCGACTGCTGAATGCATTCCGATTTTCCTGTATAGCGTTTTCATCGCTATTCCTGGATTGGAACCCAACCAATATGTTCGATTCCGATCATTAGATAGAAAATAGTTCGTTATGGAAATTTTTACAACCGTTCTAAGCCGAATTTCTTAAGTTTTTGTTGCCCTCCATGGCAAACGAAAATCCAACCCCTTACCCCCAGCGAAGCAGTACGCCCAGCCAGACAACCGAAACGGCAAGCGCGACCCAGAGCGTAATATCCGACACCGCGAGGAATGCCAGATGAATATACGCAGCGGAAAGCAGTCCAATGAACAGCCGGTCACCACGGGTAGTGGCTATCGGAAGAAAACCTTTTCGTTCTGTGCAGGGTGAAACAATTTCGTAAACGGTCATTACCATCAATATTCCAGCAATCACTGCAAAGAAAATGGCAACTGACGGTGTCCAGTTCATCCACGCAATCATGATAGATCTCCTTATACCCGACCCAGTGCGAAGCCTTTGGCAATGTGGTTACGAACAAACCAGACCACCAGCACGCCAGGAATAATGGTCAGCACACCGGCTGCAGCCAGAACGCCCCAATCGATACCACTGGCCCCGATCGTTCGCGTCATGATGGCGCCTATGGGCTGTGCATCCACAGACGTCAGCGTCCTTGCCAGCAGCAACTCCACCCACGAGAACATGAAGGCGAAGAAGGCCGCGACACCAATCCCGGACCGGATCATCGGCAGGAAAATTTTCACGAAGAACTTGGGAAAGCTGTAGCCATCAATATAGGCCATTTCGTCGTATTCGCGTGGTACACCGGACATGAAGCCTTCCAGAATCCAGACCGCCAGCGGCACGTTGAACAGGCAATGGGCAAGCGCCACGGCAATGTGCGTATCGAACAAGCCTATGGATGAATAGAGCTGGAAGAATGGCAGAAGGAAGACCGCCGGAGGTGCCATACGATTACTCAGCAACCAGAAGAACAGATGCTTGTCACCCACGAACTTGTAGCGACTGAAGGCATACGCAGCCGGGAGCGCCACCAGCAACGTGATGGTCATGTTCATGGATACATAGATCATCGAGTTGATGTAACCCGAATACCAGCTGGAATCCGTGAAGATCACCGCATAGTTCTGCAGCGTGAAATCCTGGGGCCAGAAGGTAAGTCCTCCGAGAATTTCACGGTTGGTCTTGAACGACATGTTCAGGAGCCAATAGATCGGTGTCAGCAGGAGCAGGATAAACACTGCCATTCCGATGCCCTTGGAACGTGAATAATTCATCACTCTCTCCTTATTTTTCTTTGTCGAGGTGAGTTATGGCGGTAAAGAACAACCAGGAGACCAGCAACACGATCAGGAAGTAGATCAACGAGAATGCCGCTGCGCGGCCGATATCAAACTGGCCGATCGCCATGGTGGTCAGAGTCTGGCTCAGGAAGGTGGTAGAGCTGCCTGGCCCACCACCGGTCAATACGAAGGGCTCGGTGTAGATCATGAAGCTGTCCATGAACCGCAAGAGTACGGCAATCACCAGTACACTCTTCAGCTTTGGCAACTGGATATAGCGAAACACCGCCCACCTGGAGGCACGGTCAATCTCCGCTGCCTGGTAGAAGGCTTCCGGAATCGCACGAAGCCCCGAGTAACACAGCAGTGCAACCAGTGGCGTCCAGTGCCACACATCCATCAACAATACGGTCAGCCAGGCATCCACCGTGTCGCCGGTATAGTTGTAGTCAATGCCCAGCGCGTTCAGGCCCCAGCCAAACAGGCCGATATCACCCCGGCCAAAGATCTGCCAGATGGTGCCAACCACGTTCCAGGGGATCAGCAAGGGTATGGCCAGAAGAATCAGGCACAGGGAAGCCTTGATGCCGGACTTGGGCATCATCAGTGCGACACTGATACCCAGGGGTATCTGAATCGCAAGCACAGCGCCAGAGAATGCGAACTGCCTGAGCAGAGAATCCTGCAGGCGCTCGTCCTTCAGAATAATCTCGAACCACTCGGTGCCTACATAGTAAGCATTTCCGGGCCCGAAAATGTCCTGCACTGAATAGTTTACAACCGTCATCAAGGGTATCAGCGCAGAAAAAGCAACCAGGATGAAGACTGGCAGTACGAGCCACCAGGCGCGATTGTTGGGAACCTTGTTCATTGGTCCTTCTCCTCTACCAGAAACTCGTCCACATAGAGCTTCAGCCACTTCTCGGGGAAACTGAGCTGGACATGGTTGCCAATCCCGAAATGCTGATCCTCGGTCAGGCGAACTTTCAGTGTTTCGAAATCGAGTTTTACGGTCATGATCTTGTAGGTTCCCAGATCTTCGAGATCCACGACCTCTGCTTCGAACGTGTCATCAGACGGAACATCCGAGGCCTGGATAAATTCCGGCCGGATGCCGATCTTGATATTGTTGGACTGGACCCGTTGCAGAATCTCGACCTGATGGGGACTCAGTGGCAGCACCGTACTGCCAAAGCACACACCGCGAGGGCACCGCTGCACCTCGATCAGGTTCATCCCGGGGCTGCCGATGAAGTAACCCACAAACGTATGGTTCGGCTGCTCGAAGAGCTCGGTTGGTGTGCCAAACTGGACAATCTGGCCGCCGTACATCACCGCGATCTTGTCAGCGAACGTCGATGCTTCCAGCTGATCGTGGGTGACATACACCATGGTGATGTCGAATTGCTCATGGATCTGCTTGAGCTTACGTCGCAGTTTCCATTTGAGCTGGGGATCGATCACCGTCAGCGGCTCGTCGAACAGAATGGCAGAGACATCACCCCGAACCAGGCCACGTCCCATGGAGACTTTCTGCTTCTGGTCTGCCGAGAGATTCTTGGCTTTTTTGTGCAGCTCGTTCTCGATTTCCAGAATCTCGGCAATTTCATGAACTTTGGCCTTGATCTGGGAAGAAGGCACCCCGGTATTCTTGAGCGGAAATGCCAGATTCTGGAAAACCGTCATCGAGTCATAGATAACCGGGAACTGGAATACCTGGGCAATGTTCCGATCCCGGGGAGACAGTTCGTTAACCCGCTTGCCGTCGAACAGTACATCGCCCTCAGAGGGCTGCAGCAGCCCGGAAATGATGTTCAGCATCGTACTCTTGCCGCAACCGGAAGGGCCGAGCAACGCGTAGGCACCGCCCTTCTCCCAGACATGGTCAAGGTGGCGAATGGCATAGTCATCGGGCCCGGTCGGGGTTTCGCTGTAACTGTGAGCGAGAGATTTCAAATGAATTTCAGCCATCAGATCGACCCTCCTGTTAACTGTGCCGGGGTGTGCACCAGGTTTTCGTCTTTGTCGAAGACAAACAGCTTGTTGATGGGCAGGTAGATCTTGATGGGTGCCTCAGTGTGATACTGATGAACACCCATCAGCTGCATCACCATCTCGAAATGCCGGTTGCGGACGTGCATGAAGGTTTCGGAGCCACTTATTTCACTCAACTCCACTTCCATCGACATCTCCAGGTCATCTTCACTGGTAGGTACCAGGCCGATGTGGCTCGGCCGCACGCCAAACCAGTAATCACCCGGTTCAAGTCTTGCGAGCTCCTGGGTCAATGCATGATGGGAATATTCATCAAAAGTCACCTCCGTGTCGGTAACACGCCCCTTGATCAGGTTCATGGGCGGTTCACTGAACAGCTGCGCCGCCAGGGTGTTCACCGGATTGCGGTAAACCTCCATCACTGGCCCGGTCTGGACAATTCGCCCCTCGTTCAGAAGCGTTGTAACACCACCAAGCGCCAGTGCTTCGTTGGCTTCAGTGGTGGCATACACGGCAATGCACTGGCGTTCGCGGAACAGGTCACGAAGCTCCGCCCGCAGTTCTTCCCTCAGCTTGTAGTCCAGGTTTACCAGGGGCTCGTCAAACAGAATGAGCGTGGCATCCTTGACCAGTGCCCGCGCCATGGCTGTCCGCTGCTGCTGCCCGCCCGAGAGCTCCAGCGGATACCGTTTCAGCAACGGATCGATCTGCAGCATATTGGCGGTTTCCTTCACCCGGCGATCAACCTCGCTCTCCTTCATCTTGGCCAGACGCAGAGGCGAAGCAATGTTTTCGTAAACCGTGAGGTTGGGATAGTTGATAAACTGCTGATAGATCATTGAGACATTACGTTGCTGAACGCTCTGCCCGGTCACATCATTGCCGTTGTAGATAAGACGGCCCTCATCGGGTTTGTCGAGCCCCGCCATAATCCTCATAAGGGATGTTTTCCCGGCAAGGGTGCGCCCGAGCAAAACGTTGAACGAGCCAGCCTCAAACGTGATATTCGCGTCCCGGATGTAATCCACACCATCCACGACACGGGAGAGGTTCTCCAGTGTTAAGGACATAGGCTTTCCTTTGTTGTTGTTGTCGCAACATTATTCATCGGCACCGGTTCTGGCACTGACGAAAATTCGGTTTCGAATACTGAAAGGCAATGAGCATACCAATATAGGTAAAAACCACGGACTGAAATCTATCCATTTGTTTTATATGGCTTATAAATTCTGAAAGATTTCTTTAGGGAAAATACAAATGTTCGTTACCAAACTTTTTGTTCAATTTGAACATTGACCTGAACAGCCGTTGAGCACATTATTGAACAGAGCCATGAACAGAAAGAGCGCATCAGAAGCTCTTCTGGCGACCTGATAAAAACAAAACGAAACTGCAGATTCACGGAGTGATTTGGGTGAAGCGACAGCACCAACAGCCAGAATACCGGTCGGTCATTGCTGATTCATGGAATCGCTGTATCGATTATGGCCTTCAGCATGATCACCAGCCGGAACCGGCGAATCTCGATGAAACAGCCATTTCGAAGCTGGAACGGGAATACGCACCTTTGCTGAGTACCACTGAAACCGAGGTACTGCCCTATTACAACAACATCATGTCGAACAGTCGGTGCCTTATCCTGCTTGCGGATTCAGGAGCACGGGTATTGAAAGGATGGGGTGACCAGCGCATTACCGAGAGCCACCTGCGCCCCTACTTCTGCGCGGGCGCAAGCTGGCATGAACGCTACGCAGGAACCAACGCCATTGGTACGTCAATTGCCAGCGGTTCACCGATCCAGGTCCAGAGAAACGAACATTTTCTCAAGCTGAACCGCAGCATTATCGGTTCCGCCGCCCCGATTTTTGATACTGACCGGACCCTGTTGGGGGTTCTCAGCGCCTTCAGTGACGCTTACCTGCCCCAGGCTCACACTTTGGGCATGGTACGGCTGCTGTCCCAGTCCGTTGAGAACCGACTGATTATCAGGCAACTGGGAGGCGACCACTTCATTCTTACCCTCAACGCCACGGCCGATAACATCGACAGCCCCTGGTCAGGCCTGATCGCCTTTGATCAAACGGGGCGTATTGCCGCATCGAACCAGCGGGCTGATCAACTTTTGGGGGTGCCTTTGCCTGGCAGGAATCTGAGTTCGCTGTTCATGGAAAGCAGGAACCTGATCCTTAATCACGCCGAAACGTCTGCTATTCAGCTGACCACCGTTCAGCGGGTAAGACTGTCAGGGCTGCTGAAGCGGCCCGTAGAGGTTAAAACGGCTGCTTCGAAACCGTCACCGCGACCCACCGAACGAACCAGACCCGCTGACCCGAACCCAATCACGGTGTCGCTTGATGACGTCGAGCACGGTGAACCTGTCGTCCGTCGATGCGCGGATCGGGCGGGCAAAGTACTTGAGCGCGGCGTCCCGATCCTTATATGTGGGGAAACCGGTGTGGGCAAGGAGGTGCTGGTAAAGGCCCTGCATTGCGACAGTGGGAGGCGGGACCAACCGCTGGTATCGGTAAATTGCGCGGCTATACCGCCGGAGCTGGTTGAGTCAGAGCTGTTCGGTTACGAGGCAGGTGCTTTCACCGGCGCCCGTGCGCAAGGCTCACTCGGGCTGATAAGAAAGGCGGACAAGGGCATCCTGTTTCTTGACGAGATTGGCGAAATGCCGTTCGCTGCCCAGTCCAGACTGCTACGGGTATTGCAGGAACGGGAAGTGACTCCGGTCGGGTCCACAGAACGCATTCCGGTAGACTTACTACTGGTATCAGCCACTAACCGCCCTCTGTCCGATCGCATCGACAATGGTGAATTTCGCGCTGACCTCTACTACCGCATCAATGGCCTCTGCATTGAACTCCCACCACTGCGGGAGCGAATGGACAAACGCCAACTGATCCATCGGATCTATCAGGAACATCGAGACGACAGCCAGCCGGAATGGCTCAATGCGGAAGTGATGGCCGCCCTGGAAAACCATCCCTGGCCCGGAAACATCCGCCAGTTGGTAAATATCATCCGTGTGGCAATCGCCATCGCTGACGGCGATGACGTTGAAATCTGGCACCTGCCGGAAGACTTTGTTGCCGAATACGAAGGTCAGAAAAAGTCCGCGCAAAAGCCGGTATTTGATCCGTCGTCTTTCAGCGAGGCCCCCCAGGCCAATGACAACTCCCGGACCGACACCATGAAACAGACACTGGTGGTCTATCAGCAGTGCATGGGAAATGTGTCACGCACTGCGAGGGAACTGGCCGTCAGTCGCAACACCCTCTACAAACGACTCAGGGACCTGGGGGTTCGTTAGAGCCCATTCGGAGTTTATGGATGATAGTCAGAGTTTGGTCACTGCCTTGATCCAGCCCTCATAAAGACTGTCACGCTGGCTCTTGGTCATCACTGCCTCGAAACTCCGATCGCATCGCCACATGCTGCTCAGATCTTCAAGGGACTTGTAAACACCGGCCTGCAAACCTGCCAGATAGGCGGCACCAAGCGCGGTGGTCTCTACCAGCGCGGGCCGGTCAACCCGTGCTCCGAGGATGTCCGCCAGGAACTGCAGAACCCAGTTATTGGCAACCATACCGCCGTCCACTCTCAGCGTAATGGGCCTCAGGCCATCTTTCTCCATCGCCTTCTGCAGATCCTTGGTCTGGTAACACACCGATTGCAGCCCGGCGGTGACGATTTCCTTGATGCCGGTATCCCTGGTCAATCCGAAAATGGCGCCGCGGGCATTGGGGTCCCAGTAGGGCGCCCCCAGCCCGGTGAACGCCGGAACCAGGTATACGCCGTGATCCACAGGCGTACCCTCTGCCAGCGGTTCAGTCTCGCAGGCATTCCTGATCAGTTGCAGGCCATCCCGCAGCCATTGAATGGCAGCACCGGCAATAAAAATACTCCCCTCCAGTGCATAGACCGGTTTGCCATTGAGACGATAGGCGACTGTGGTCAGTAACCGGTGCTCTGAGGTCAGGGCCTTGTCGCCAGTGTTAAGCATCAAAAAGCAGCCGGTTCCATAGGTGCTCTTTGCCATCCCGGTTTCAAAGCAGGTCTGGCCGAACAGTGCCGCCTGCTGGTCACCGGCCATACCCATGACCGAGGATCCGTGCAGTCGTCCGTGACCTACGATCTGGCCAAAGTCGGCGGCTGAATCCATAACCTCGGGCAGCAGGGATTCCGGAACACCGAAAAGGTCCAGCAGCTCCTGATCCCATTCCTGTTTGTGAATGTTGAACAACATAGTGCGGCTGGCGTTAGTGGCATCGGTACGGTGAACCTTACCGTCGGTCAGGCGCCACAGCAGGAAGCTGTCGATGGTGCCAAACGCAAGCTCTCCCTTTTCGGCCCGCTGCCTGGCACCAGGCACATTATCGAGAACCCAGCGAATTTTCGTGGCCGAAAAATAGGGGTCGATCAATAGCCCGGTTTTATTGTTCACCGACGGCTCCAGGCTCTGCTTTTTAAGGGATTCGCACCAGTCAGCGGTTCTGCGATCCTGCCAGACGATGGCCGGATAAACCGCTTCGCCGGTCGCCCGGTCCCAGAGTACAGTGGTCTCTCTCTGGTTTGTTATTCCTACCGCGACCACCTCGTCGCTGTTGCCACACCCCTTGCCCATAACCTCATCACAGACTTCCCTGACTGTCCGCCATATATCTTCGGGATCGTGCTCTACCCAGCCACTGGCTGGAAAATGTTGGGGAAATTCCTGCTGGCTGGTGGCGTGAATATTGCCGTCCAGGGTGAAAAGAATGGCACGGGAACTGGTGGTTCCCTGGTCGATTGACAGAATGTACTGAGTCATAGTTGTTTGGCCTTGGGTGTTCTTATTTTTTCGCATTTTTACCTTTTTGAAAACAAAAGCCAACCCTTTTAGCAAACGAAAAATAAGCCACTGACTACGACTCCGCACACAACCCCCTAAAAATGCTGCACAAAGACCTAAAACACTCTAAACTGAACACGGATATAGAATCGCCATTTCGTTCGTTACAGAAAAACCGGATGCCGGAGGAGGTTGAATGGCACAGCGACGCAGACAGGATCTGATCATGGAGCTGATCCAGCAAAACGGCTTTGTGACGACAGAACAACTGGTAGACCAGTTCAAAGTCACACCGCAGACCATTCGCCGGGATCTGAACGAGCTCGCCAGCCAGAAGAAACTCCGTCGCCATCACGGCGGTGCCGGCATCGACTCCAGCACGGTGAACACCGCCTACCAGGCCCGCAAGATCATGGATCTGGAAGCGAAAGAGCGGATTGCCGAAGCCCTGGTGGAAATGATTCCGGACAACTCCTCCATGTTCATCAACATCGGTACCACCACGGAAACCATTGCCAAGGCATTGCTTGAAAAAAACAACCTTCAGGTGGTGACCAACAACCTGCACGTAGCCTCCATTCTTTCCGCGAAGGAAGACTTCCATATCATCATTGCCGGCGGCGAAGTCCGGAATCGCGATGGCGGCATTGTGGGTGAAGCCACCCGGGACTTTATCAATCAGTTCAAGATGGACTTCGGCATCATAGGCATCAGCGGCATTCACACCGATGGCTCACTGCTGGACTTCGACTACCGCGAGGTTCGTGTCGCCCAGGCCATCATTGAAAATTCCGGCCAGGTGCTGCTGGCCGCCGACCACTCCAAGTTTGGCCGCAATGCCATGGTGCGCCTGGGCAGCATCGCCCAGGCCGACCACGTATTTACTGACGAGCCACCACCCGTTGAAATCCGCCAACTGCTGCGCGAGAACAACGTAGAGCTGCACCTGGTCTGACCCCCCCTGATGACTTCTTTCGCTTCCTGAAGACCAGCCAGGTGGCCTTCTGCTCATCGCCTCACATTTTTTCGTTTTTTTTCTGTATTTTCCTTTACGAATATATTTTGCTTTCGCATAATATAGAAATACGTTTGTGCAAAAACCGGAAAGAGCGCCCGGAAGCGTCCTTTCATTGGCGTCAGGAGATGACACAAGATGACCGAGGAGAACAATGAATTTGACGTTGTCGTTGTTGGCGGCGGCGTTAACGGAACGGGGATCGCAATGGATGCTGCGGGCCGGGGTCTCAAGGTGTTGCTTTGCGAAATGAACGACCTCGCTTCGGCGACATCCTCCAACAGCAGCAAGCTGATCCATGGCGGACTGCGTTACCTGGAACACTACGAGTTCCGGCTGGTAAGGGAAGCTCTGGCAGAACGGGAGTCGTTGTTGCGGAACTCTCCCCATATTATGTGGCCAATGCGTTTCCGGCTGCCTCACCGCCCTCACCTGCGCCCGGCCTGGATGATCAGAATGGGGCTGTTCCTTTACGATCACCTTGCCAAACGGGAAGTTCTGCCCGGGTCCCGGTCCATCAAATTCGATGAAAAGGACCCGCTCAAGTCGGACATCACCAGAGGGTTTGAATATTCCGACGGCTGGGTAGACGATGCCCGCCTGGTAGTACTGACCGCCAGGAAAGCCCAGGAATGCGGTGCGACCATCCTGACCAGAACCAAGTGCATCAACGCCCGACGTGGTGAGAACTCGTGGGATGTCTCACTGCAGGACATGAACGACGACAGCATCCACCATGTATCGGCAAAGGTCATTGTCAACGCCTCCGGCCCCTGGGTAAGCCGCCTGTTCAGCGAAAGCCTCGCCATGAAAGCGCCTAAAAACATTCGCATGGTCAAAGGCAGCCACATTGTTGTCCCCCGCCTCAACCGGGAAACAGAGGCCTACATCCTTCAGAATGAGGATGAGCGCATTGTGTTCGTTATCCCTTACGAGGACGAGTTCTCCCTTGTCGGCACAACCGATGTGGATTACGAGGGCGACCCGAAGAAAGCAAAAATTTCGCCGGAAGAAACCGAGTACCTGCTGGACATCGTCAACTCCCACTTCAAGCGCCAGCTGACGGAAAGTGACGTGGTCTGGTCCTACTCCGGCGTTCGTCCGCTGATGGATGACGAAGAAGGTGATGCCAAGAAGGCCTCCCGGGACTACTCCTTTGAAGTCAGCAAGGAAAAAGGCAAAGCCCCGGTTATTTCCGTGTTCGGCGGAAAAATCACCACCTACCGCAAGCTTGCGGAAGCAGCTACAGACAAGCTGTGCCAATTCTTCCCGCACGCTCAGGGCGCCTGGACCAAGAAGGGCATTCTGCCCGGTGGTGACTTTGAGAATCACGACACCCTCGAAGCTCGCCTATCAGCGGATTATCCCTGGCTACCCGAGGCCGTGTGCAGTCGCTATGTGCGCACCTTTGGAACCAATGCCTACGACATTCTGGCCAACGCCAAATCCGTTCAGGATCTGGGTTACCGGTTTGCCGGCACCCTCTATGAAAGGGAAGTGGAATACCTGATCAAACATGAATGGGCAATGACGTCGGAAGATATTCTCTGGCGTCGCACCAAGCAGGGGCTGTACGCCACTGAAGACGATGTGCGCGAGCTGGATAGGTACCTGTCGGCTCAGGCAACTCCGCAACCACAGACTGTTGCTCTCCACCACAGTGCCTGAATCACTCCGGGCGGTATCCTTGCTTACGCCCGAGAATATCCCCGACCCGTTGCCGCAATTCCGGAATCACTTCCTCTTCAAACCAGGGATTGCGACGTAACCACAAGTTGTTCCGTGGGCTCGGGTGTGGCAGCGGCAGCACCTCCGGCCACACGTCCCGCCAACGCTTCACCCGTTCGGTGACCGACGTTTTCCCGCCGGGCAGGTGCCAGGCATGGGCGTATTGGCCGATAGCCAGGGTCAGCTCTATGTGCTCCAGGCGCTCAAGCAACAGGTCACGCCAGGCAGGCGCACATTCCGGTCGTGGCGGCAGGTCACCGGACTTGCCGGTACCCGGGTAACAGAACCCCATGGGCAGGATGGCCAGTTGCTGTTCATCATAAAATACCTCCCGACTGATGCCCATCCAGTCCCGCAGCCGGTCACCGCTGGGATCATTGAATGGCAGGCCGGTCTCATGTACGCGGCGGCCGGGCGCCTGTCCCACCACCAGAATCCGGGCAGAGCGGGAAATCTGGATAACCGGCCGGGGGCCCAGCGGGAGCTGCGACTCGCAGATCCTGCACTGACGAACCTGTGCAACAAGCTCCTCGAAAGGCAGCCGTGTATCAATACTGGTCATTTGTGCCAACCACTCCTGAACAAAAGGCCATTGCATAAACAGCCGGCTACCGTAACCTTAAAGCCTGTTTCCATTACCCACAAATGCGCCATGCCCACACTGGCGAAAGGAACTGCCTGACATGAATGCCAAATCAGACATCGAGCCGAATCCTGCCCTAGACGAATTCCGCAAAGTGGTACGTAGCCGCCGCTCGGTGCGCCGGTTTACCGACGAGCCGGTGCCGGAACACGTACTGGACGACTGCCTCGACCTGGCCATGCTGGCACCCAACTCCAGCAACCTGCAGCCCTGGGAATTTTTCGTGGTGAGAACGCCGGACCTGAAAGCGAAACTTGCCGAAGCCTGCCTGGGTCAGAACGCGGCAAAAACCGCACCGGTACTGATCGTTGTGGTTGCCAGGACGGATACCTGGCGCCAGCATTCACGCATGGCACTGGAACAGTGGCCGGAAGAAAACCTGCCGACTATTGTGAAGAAGTATTATTCGAAAATCGCCCCGATCCATTACAACCAGGGACCTTTCGGACTGTTCGGAGTCGCCAAGAAGACCGCAGGATTGTTTGTGGGCCTGACACGCCCGGTTCCGAGGGGGCCCTATTCCCCTAATGAAATGAAAGTCTGGGCCACCAAATCCACCGCTCTGGCCGCAGAGAACCTGATGCTGGCACTCAGGGCACACGGCTACGACTCCTGCCCCATGGAAGGCTTCGATGAGTGCCGGGTACGGCGGCTGCTGAAACTGCCAAAAAAAGGCCTGGTAACCATGGTACTGGCAGCCGGAAAACGTTCTGAAAAAGGGGTTTATAACCGCCAGTATCGCTTTGACAAGGATGAACTGGTCCATTACCTGTAAGCCGACCTGTTGCTGCTCTGAAGACGAGCAGCAACAGGATGCGCGCCCTACACTTCCGGGTTGGTCAGCGCTTCCGCTGCACCCAGAAGGCCGGTGTAGCCTTCCATCACAACGAAAACCGGCGTTGATTCCAGCAGTGGCCGCATCCGGCCCTTGTCTTCAAACCCTTTCTGGAACGGGCTTTCCAGGAAGAAATCGATAAACCGCGGGAGAATGCCACCGCAGAGATAAACGCCGCCAGTGCCCCCCAGGGTCAATACCCCGTTGCCGGCAACACGCCCCAGAATCTCACAGAAGTGCCTCAGGGTCTGCCTTGCGAGCGGGTCGGAATGATCCAGCGCTGCAGCGGTTATTTTTTCTGGCGCATCCAGGGGCGCTGCCACATCCTGTATCTCGGCATGGGCCTGGTACAGGTTCAGCAACCCCTGGCCACAGAGAATCCGCTCCACAGACACGCGGCCGAACCGGGCCTTGAGAATCCGCAGTACCGCCATCTCGGTATCATCGGTAGGCGCAAAATCCACATGGCCGCCCTCGGTCATCAGGGGAACCCAACCATTCTGCAGTGGTACCAGGCCGGAAACTCCGAGCCCTGTTCCCGGCCCGATGACCAGCCGCGGCCGGCGGGCATTGCCGGGGCCACCGCAAACATGAACCAGCTTATCGGCGGCTACGTGGGGAACCCCCAGAGCCATGGCCGTGAAGTCATTGATGACCTTGAATGCGCTCCAGCCAAACTGGCTGCGCACTTCCTCACTGTCAAAGCTCCAGTGATTATTGGTCATCCGCACCTGGGTACCCGACACCGGGGAGGCTACGGCCAGGCAAACATCCTGTACTTCACCGACCCCGGACCGCTGGAGATAATCGGTAATGGCGGAATCGAGGTTGTCATAATTGCTGCAGGCCAGAACCTCAACGGCTTCTGGCGTTACATCACCGGAACGCACGAGGGCGAAACGGGCATTGGTACCACCGATATCCCCGACCAGCGAGTAGTTGGTTGTCGTCATGCGTCATGATTCCAGAAAAAGCTGGCACCTTCTTCCGGGGTGCTGGCGGCCTTACGCATCCAGCCAAACAGTTCCCGGCCCAGGCCATGATGATAACTGCTCAGGTCGGCCTTTTCCGACTCCCGGGCAGCAAATTTCTCCACCGGCACATCTACCTCCAGTGTTCCTGTTACCGCGTCCAGGGTAATGACATCGCCAGTGTGTACCCGTGAGAGAGGGCCGGCATTGGCTGCCTCGGGATAAACATGAATCGCTGCGGGCACTTTGCCGGACGCGCCGGACATGCGGCCATCGGTGACCAGACCGACCCTGAAGCCACGGTCCTGCAGCACGCCCAGATAAGGAGTCAGCTTGTGCAACTCCGGCATGCCGTTGGCTTTCGGCCCCTGGAAGCGGACCACAACAATACAGTCTTTATCGAGATCACCAGCGTCGAAGGCTGCCTTGAGTTCGTTCTGATCATTGAAGACCACCGCTGGCGCCTTGACGGTTCGGTGCTCTTCGGCAACCGCCGACACCTTGATAACACCCCGGCCAAGGTTGCCGTCCAGAACCCTGAGGCCGCCGTCAGGTGCAAAGGGCGCTTTCGCAGTGCTCAGCACGTCCGGCTTGGCACTTTTCTCCAGCGCGGGCTTCCAGACCAGCTTGTTACCCTCCATTTCGGGCATGCGGGCATACTGCTCCAGGCCGTGACCCATTACCGTTTCAACATCATTGTGCAGGAAACCGGCACCCAGCAGCTCCCGGATCAGGAACGGTGTACCACCGGCTTCGTGGAAGGCATTTATATCTTCCTGACCGTTGGGATAGATGCGGGTCATAGAGGGCACCACCGACGACAGTTCGGAATAGTCGTTCCAGTCGATGATAATGCCAGCAGCCCGGGCAATGGCGATCCAGTGAATGGTGTGGTTCGTGGAGCCACCGGTGACAAGCAGCGCCACCAGCGCGTTGACGATGCTTTTCTCATCTATCATGTCGCCCAGGCCGAGCTTGCCGCCGTGAGGCTTGGAAAGCCGGATCACCTGCTCGGTGGCGACACGGGTCAATTCGTCCCGCAACGGTGTACCCGGATTAACGAACGCAGCACCCGGCAGGTGCAGCCCCATGACTTCCACCAGAAGCTGATTGCTGTTGGCGGTGCCATAGAAGGTACAGGTACCCGGGCTGTGGTAAGACTTTGACTCTGCCTCAAGCAACTCGTCCCTGCCGATCTTGCCTTCAGCATACAGCTGGCGGATGCGCTGTTTTTCCTTGTTGGGCAGCCCGGAAGGCATCGGTCCCGCGGGAATCAGTATCGTTGGCAGGTAGCCGAAACTCAGGGAGCCGATCAGCAGCCCGGGCACGATCTTGTCGCAGATACCCAGTAACACAGTGGCATCAAACATGTTGTGGCTGAGCGCAACCGACGTGCTCATGGCAATGGTGTCGCGGGAAAACAGGCTCAACTCCATTCCTGGCTGCCCCTGGGTCACGCCGTCGCACATGGCGGGCGTACCACCGGCAAACTGGGCAACTGATCCCATGCCGTGGGCCGCCTCACGGATCACATCCGGAAAACTCTGGTAAGGCTGATGGGCAGACAACATGTCGTTGTACGCAGAAACAATGGCCACATTGGCTTTGTTCATCAGCTTCAGGGTGTCTTTGTCTGACTGGTTACAGGCCGCAAACCCGTGGGCCAGGTTGCCACAGGAAAGTGTACTGCGCTGGGGGGACTGCGCCTTGAGCTCTTCCATCCGGTTCAGGTAGTCCTGACGGGTAGCGCGACTGCGCTCGATAATGCGTTGGGTTACCGCGTCTACGGTCGGATGCATAGTGGGTCTCCTGAAATCTCGTTATTTCGTTGCCTTTTTAATTCCCGTAAGTTTACTGTCTTTTTTTACCGTTTTCACCCGCGCATCATTCATTTTTCCAATATTTGTTGTTATATTTACTACATCACCAACAAAGATGAACAATAAACAACCAGATTTGGAGCCAGAACATGACTATTCGCATCGCAATTAACGGCTTCGGACGCATTGGCCGCAATGTTCTCCGCGCACTTTACGAAAATGACTACCGCGACCAGATGCAGGTTGTCGCCATCAACGATCTGGGCGACGCCGAGACCAACGCCCACCTGCTCAAATACGACAGTGTTCACGGTCGCTTCACTGGCATTGTAAACCACGATTCCGAGTCCCTCTCTGTCAATGGCGACCGCATTGCCATCACCGCCATCCGCAACCCGGAAGAGCTGCCCTGGAAAGACTATCACGTGGACGTGGTGTTCGAGTGTACCGGCCTGTTCACTTCCCGTGATAAAGCCGAAGGCCACCTCAAGGCGGGCGCCCGCAAGGTCATCATCTCTGCGCCTTCCCCGGATGCAGACGCCATGGTGGTTTACGGTGTCAACGACAACATCCTGACTGCCGAACACGACATCATCTCCAACGCCTCCTGCACCACCAACTGCCTGGCGCCGGTGGTCAAAGCGCTGCACGACAAGATCGGCATCGAAAGCGGGCTGATGACGACCATCCACTCCTACACCAACGATCAGAAGCTGAGCGACGTCTATCACTCAGACCTGTATCGTGCACGTTCGGCCACGCAATCGATGATCCCCACCAAGACCGGCGCTGCAGCAGCGATCGGCAAGGTGATCCCGGAACTGGCCGGAAAATTTGACGGGCTGGCGGTCAGGGTTCCTACTATCAACGTGTCGCTGGTAGATTTCGGCTTTATTGCCAGCCGTGACACGACAGTGGAGGAAATCAACGAAGCTGTCAGGGCCGCCGCGGAAAACAGCCCGGTACTGGGTTACAATTCTGAAAAACTGGTCAGCGTTGACTTCAACCACAATGCCCTGTCCAGCATTTTCGACGCTAACCACACTCGGGCCATGGGCCGTCATGCAAAAGTCATGGCCTGGTACGATAATGAATGGGGCTTCTCGAACCGGATGCTCGATAATGCCGCCGCACTGATGGAAAAGGCGAGCCAGTAACACGGGCCGCCTACCAGGCATTCATCGGCAATCACCAGAAAGCTCCACTGGAAAACAAAAGGAAACAGCAACCATGCTTAGGCGTACCAAGATCGTCGCCACCCTCGGCCCCGCCACCGACTCGCCAGAATCACTGTCGGCCATTATTGCCGCAGGCGTAGATGTAACCCGGCTGAACTTCTCTCACGGCAGCGCCGAAGATCACATGGAACGCGCCCGCCGGGTGCGCGAATGCGCCGCCGCCAATGGCCGCTTCGTGGCCCTGCTGGCAGACCTGCAAGGTCCCAAGCTGCGTATTGCACGTTTCTCTGAGAACAAGGTCACCCTCAAGGCCGGCCAGCAGTTCATCCTGGACGCCGCCATGGACAAGGAAGCCGGCACCGAGGAGCGGGTTGGCATTGATTACGAGCAGCTGATCCAAGACGTGAAACCGGGCGACATCCTGGTGCTGGACGATGGCCGCATCGAGATGGAAGTCGAAACCGTCGACGGCACCAGCATCTCTTCCCGCGTTCTTATCGGTGGCCCCCTGTCCAACAACAAGGGCCTGAACAAGCGCGGCGGCGGCCTGTCTGCCGAAGCGCTGACCGAGAAAGACAAACAGGACATCAAAACCGCAGCCCGCCTTGGCGCCGATTATGTGGCCGTGTCTTTCGTACGCACCGCCGAAGACATGCACGTTGCCCGCCGCCTGCTGAAAGAAGCCGGCTCGGAAGCCCGCCTGGTTGCCAAGATCGAGCGCGCGGAACTGGCCCATAACAATGCAGCCCTGGACGCGGTGATTGATGCCTCCGATGCGGTGATGGTTGCTCGCGGCGACCTGGCCGTGGAAATCGGCGACGCCGAGCTGGTGGGTGTACAGAAACACATCATCAACCGCGCCCGCGCACTCAACACCGTAGTCATTACCGCCACCCAGATGATGGAATCCATGATCGAAAACCCGATGCCTACCCGGGCAGAGGTTTCTGACGTGGCCAACGCGGTCATGGACTACACCGACGCGGTAATGCTGTCTGCGGAAACAGCCGTTGGTGACTATCCGACAGAAGCCGTGGAGGCGATGGTGCGCATCTGTATCGGTGCGGAAAAGCAGCCTTCGATGCACCAGTCAAAACACCGCATTCACGAAAGCATGGAGCATGTGGACGAGGCCATTGCCCTGTCTGCCATGTATGCGGCCAATCACCTGGAGGGTGTCACGTCGATCATCTGCATGTCAGAAACCGGCGCCACTCCCCTGCTGATGTCCCGCATCAAATCGAGCCTGCCGATTTTCACCTTCTCCCGCCATCATTCCACTCAGCATCGGGTAGCGATGTTCCGCGGCGTGCAGACAGTGCCGTTTGATTCGGCGGCGATTCCGCCCGAACAGACGAACTCCCGTGCGGTGGCTGAGCTGGTTCGGATGGGTGTGGTCAAGGAAGGCGATCTGGTTGTCATCACCAAGGGGGACTATGTGAATGCCCAGGGTGGTACCAACACCATGAAGATTGTTCGTGTTGGGGCGGATATTCGCTGATTTCTCGCTAGTTGGGAGGTTTACTGCTTTGTAGCCTGTTGGTTTGGTGCCTGGAGGCAGCGGGGCGGGGCTTCCCAAAAACGCTACAAGCACATCCCTGTGCGCTTGGAATTGGCCATCCATGGCCAATTACATTTTGGGAAGCCCCGCCCCGCAGCCTCTGTTTGAACCTTACTGATATCGCCAGATAGTACGGTTTTTGTAGGTCGGATTAGCGAAGCGTAATCCGACAAATTGGCTTCCACCTCAAACAAAATGTCGGATTACGCTTCGCTAATCCGACCTACATTTGTTGTTGCCGCCCCCGAAGCGTTATCTCTGGAGCCAGATCAAGCGGTTGGTGGGCCGGTCTTTCGGGAATGTAATTGGCCATGGATGGCCAATTCCAAGCGCACATGGACGGGCTTGTAGCGTTTCCCGAAAGACCGGCCCACCAAACGCGGAAGCCCCAATCCATCAGACTGCAGGCCGCAGGTAACTCACAGGTCCAAAAGACTCCCACGAACAATCTCCGAAATCTGCCCCCAGTCACCAGAGTCAACCGCATCACCCGGCGTCAACCAGGTACCACCCACGGCAGACACGTTGTCGAGCGCCAGATAGTCTTTTGCGGTATTGCGCCGTATGCCGCCAGTCGGGCAAAAGGTGACGTCCGGAAAAGGACCGGCGAAGGCTTTCAGGGCCGGGATGCCGCCGGATACTTCGGCCGGGAAGAACTTGAATTCCCGGTAGCCAAGGTTGTAGCCCACCATCAGCTCTGAAATGGTCGCGATGCCCGGTAATAACGGGGCCTCAGAGGTAACGCCGAATTCCAGGATAGACTCGGTGACCCCCGGCGTAATCACGAACTGGGCGCCGGCGGCTTCCACCTGGCGATACTGGGCAATGCTGGTGACCGTGCCGGCACCTACCCAGGCCTCCGGGATGGCTTTTCTTACCTGCTCGATGGCTTTGACGCCGTGAGGCGTGCGCAGGGTAATTTCCAGAACGCGGATGCCACCATCAACCAGGGCCTGGCATAACGGCAATGCCTGATCCGGATCGTTAATGGTGATCACCGGTATCAGAGGCGAGGCACTCAGCACCGACCGGACACGCTCGCGGTGAAAGTCAGACAATTGGCTCATAATTTTCTCCGGTAAAACAATTCAGTCGTCAGCGCGGCTCAGGCGCTCCAGAAAATCTGCAGGCCGGGCTTGAGGAAGGCGCGGATGGGCATTTCCTTTACCTGCGCGATGTCACTGCAGGCAGCCTGCAGGGTTTTCAGCTTGTCATCGCCTTTCAGGTGCAATGCCGTGAAACCTGCCTGATTCAGCGCCCTCAGGGTCAGCGTAATGCGTTTCCGGGGCTGGGAAGGCGGTGTCATTGGCGCCACGATAGCGGCCGAATCGGTATCAAGCGCCTCATCCAGTTCGGGCGCGTCCGGAAACAGGGAGGCGGTATGGCCATCATTGCCCATGCCCAGAATCAGCACATCCAGTGGCAGATGAAGGTCGGCAAGCGCCCTTTCCACAGCTGCGAGGCCATCAGCCGGAGTATCACCGGGCTGTTTGAGCGACAGGTAATTCGCTTCCGATGCCGGGCCCTGAAGCAGGTTTTCCTTGACCAGTCGAGTATTACTGTCGTCATCGTCTTCCGGCACCCAGCGTTCATCCGCCAGCAATACATCGACTCTTGCCCAGTCCAGCGGTTTTTCCCGCAATGCCTCAAAGAACGGCAGCGGCGTGGAGCCACCAGAAACCACAAGGCTGGCCCGGGGCGCGATCAACAGCCGTTCAGCAAGGTGTTTGGCAACGGCATCTGCCAGTGCCAGCGCGGCATCGCCAGGGGTATCAAAAAAGTGCGCATCCACCGCATCCGGCAGATTCAGGTCATGCATCTTCATACCAGCTCCTCCCATCCCGGGTAATCATGGCAATAGAGGCAACCGGGCCCCAGGTGCCGGCAGCGTATCGCTTCGGTGGCTGCCCGCTGTCTTCCCAATTGCGCATGATCTGATCGACCCATTGCCAGGCGTGTTCCACTTCGTCACGACGGACAAACAGGTACTGGTTGCCTTTCATGACCTCCCACAGCAGTCGTTCATAGGCATCAGGAATACGATCCGTTTCAAAGGTTTCCGAGAAGGTCAGTTCCAGTGGCCCCTGGCGTAAACGCATGCCTTTGTCCAGACCCTGATCCTTGGTGAGGATCTGCAGGGACATGCCCTCGTCCGGCTGCAGGCGAATAATGAGTTTGTTGTTGGCCAGGTGTTTCTGGTCCGGATCAAAGATGTAGTGGGGCGCCGGCTTGAAGTGAATGATAATCTGCGACAGCTTCTCCGGCAGACGCTTACCCGTACGGATATAGAAAGGCACGCCGGACCAGCGCCAGTTATCAATTTCAGCTTTCAGGGCCACAAAGGTTTCGGTTTTGCTACGCTTGATAGCCCCCTCTTCCTCCAGATAGCCGGGCACGGGCTTGCCGCCACTGGTGCCTGCCGTGTACTGGCCGCGTACCACGTGGGTATCCATCAGGTCTGGCGTTATCCGGCGCAGCGCCTTCAACACCTTTACTTTTTCGTTACGGATACTGTCGGCAGACAGGTCTGAAGGCGGATCCATGGCAATCAGGCACAACAGTTGAAGGAGGTGGTTCTGCACCATGTCGCGGACCTGGCCGGCCTTGTCGAAATAGCCCCAACGGCCTTCTATGCCGACACTTTCCGCCACCGAAATCTCCACGTGGGAGATGTGATTCTGATCCCACTGGGAGGCAAACAGGTTATTGGCGAAACGCAGCGCGATCAGGTTCTGAACCGTTTCCTTGCCCAGATAGTGATCAATACGGAACAGCTGGTTCTCGTTATAGACTTCACCCAGCTCATCATTGATGACCTTGGAAGATTCCAGGTCGTGGCCGATCGGCTTTTCAACCACTACTCTTGTGTCCCGATCGCAACAGCCATTGCTCCGCAGATTGCGAGCAATAATCCCGTACATGGACGGCGGTGTCGCCATATAGACGATCAGGTTGCTGGACTCGGTGCTGCGCCAATCGTTAAGAACGCTGTACCCCTCGGGGTTGGTAAAGTCGAGAAACTGGTAATCGACACGCTGCAGGAACTGTTCTGCCAGGCTCGCGTCGAACTCATCTTTTTTCACATGCTCTTTCAACTTGTCAAAAAGGATCTTGCGAACTTCACCGGCGTCGGCCTTGTTTCTCGCGATGGCAAGAATACGGCTACCTTCGTGGAGCAACCCGGCGCGCTCCAACTGGTAAAGGGCGGGAAAGAGTTTGCGTTGCGCCAGGTCGCCCAGCGCTCCAAACATCATCAGGTCACAGCGGGTATTTATCGGGTCAGCCATCGGTTCCCTTCTCTCTTTATTTTTTGTGCAGAACGGCATCGGTTGCACAACTCAAGGCATCAATGTAGTAATTTTATGCAAATAATGACACCTGAAACGAAATTTTCCAAGGATATTTTCCAATTAATGATACGTTTACTACCACAAATTGCCATAAAACGCGCTATAATCAGCGCGGATTTTGACAAGAAAGCCGATAATTCAGGGAGTACTTCCAATGGCTGCCAATCAGGCGCAACGCGACGACAATCTGCTCGAAGATATCCAACTGAGACTGGACACTCTTAACAAATCCGAGCGCAAGGTTGCCGAGGCAATTCTTCGCGACCCCAGCGCCGCAACCCGATACAGCATTGCTGCACTGGCCCGGGCCGCTGACGTCAGCGAACCTACCGTCAACCGGTTTTGCCGCGGGTTTTCCGCCACCGGCTTTCCTGATTTCAAAATACGCCTTGCCCAGAGTATAGCCACTGGAACTCCCTACATCGGCCAGAATGTAGAGCCCGATGATACGGTGGCAGAGTTTGCCGACAAAATCATGCTGAGCACCATCGCCAGCCTGGACAAGGCACGCCAGGCTCTTGACCCCAAGGCGCTGTCTGCGGCCATCGATTACCTGATTCAGGCCAAACAGATCAATTTCTTTGGCATGGGAGGGTCTGCCCCCGTCGCCATGGATGCCCAGCACAAGTTCTTCCGCTTTAACATCCCGGTGATGTCCTACGACGATGCACTGATGCAACGCATGGTTGCCGCCGGCTGCACCACGGGCGATGTTATCGTGCTGATCTCCTACACCGGGCGTACCCGCGAAACCGTGGAGATCGCCCAGCAGGCCAGAAACAACGGTGCCACTGTGATCGGCATTACCATGCCCGGATCGCCGCTTGCCGAGGCCTGCACGGTGGTTATAGAGGTCACTGCCCCGGAAGACACCGAAGTCTATATGCCCATGTCGTCCCGCATTATTCACCTTACCGTGATCGATATTCTGGCCACAGGCGTCACCCTGAAACGCGGCGCAGACTTCCTGGGCCACCTGAAAAAGATCAAGGAAAGCCTGAAGCCGACGCGGTTTCCGGTGTAGCAAAAACCTCGGATCATCCCCGAAAAGTCACTAATTTGCTGACTCATCCTTCTACGCCCCTCCTCCCCCTGAAAACTCACCCCCCTTTTTCTTCAGGGCGGAGGATGTACTCATCTTCCGGTTACAGGACTATGAAATCCGGTTTCCCAATGTCTGATTGGCAGAAGCTGCTATCACGGAAGCCGGAGGTCCGAGCCGGAACAAGCTGTCCCCTGGCAGAGTGTCCGGAACTCCGCTTCCCTGACATTCAAAAAAGACAAAAAGCACAGGACACAGATGATGCAAAACAATAAGCGCTTTTTCCCGAACAAACTCCCGCTAGCGGCTGCCGTGACAGCAGCCATCATGGCCACTCCGGCCATTGCAGTTGATTTTCACGGTTACTCCCGTGCCGGTGTCTCAACCAACATCGGCAGTGGCGGCGAGCAGACCTGCTTCGGCAGCGGTGCTACCGGTCATTACGTTGGCCGTCTCGCCGATGAGTGCGACACCTATGCAGAGCTGGGCCTGGGTGATGAACTCTTCAGCGAGGACGGAAAGACCTTCCGCTTTGACTCCATGCTGGCCTATAGCGCCAATCGTCAGGGCAACGACTACCAGGCCCTGAACGGCGGAAACAACATCAACAATGTTGATTTCGGCAGCAACGAAGTCGGACGCAACAGTTCTGACCCTTATGGCGGCGGCGATATCGCTCTTCGCCAGCTCTACGTGTCTGCCAATAACGTCATCGAGTCCCTGCCTGGCGCGACACTCTGGGCCGGCAAGCGCTTCTACAAGCGTAAGGATATCCACCATCTCGACCTGTTCTATCTCAGCAACTCCGGCTACGGTGCCGGTATCGAGAACATCCAGGCGGGCGCCGGTCAGCTGTCTGTCGCCTACACCAACTCAGACACCAGTGATGGCGACAATCTTGTCCAGAACAACAAGATGGATGTTCGCTATGCGTTCCCGGTTGCAGGCGGTCACAATCTCGAGCTGATTGGCATCTACGCCATGGCGGATCTCACCGACGCCCAGCAGGACGCCGGCATTGAAGATGAAGACGGCTATTTCGTCATGGCAGAGATCTCTTCCGGCATCATGGGCGGCTTCAACAAGTTTGCGCTCCAGTACGGTGCCGACTCCATGGGCTTTACCAACGCCGAAAATGCCAGTGGTGGCCGGGTTGATAACGCCAACGTGGCAGGCTACTTCGAGTCCAGCTGGCGCATTCTGAACCACGGCGTTATCAAACTGGGCGGTGACTGGGAACTTGGTCACTCAGTGGTCTATGAAGAGGCCGAGTCACACGATCCGGCTGCCAAAGATGGTGAGCGCCTGAGCATTGTGGCCCGCCCGACCTATAACTGGTCACCGGTCATGAGTACCGCCATTGAGGTGGGCTACAGCGACACCGACCGCCCCTGGTTCGCAGAGTCCCAGGACCTGGGCAAATTCGCAGTGGCACAACAGTGGCAGGCCGGCCCGGGCTACTGGGCGCGCCCGGTTATTCGCGCCTACGCGGCAACCTTCTTCTGTGACGAAGCCGAGAATGCCCGTGGTGGCGAAGGCATCGATGGCGACATCCAGGTCGGTGCCCAGATCGAAGCCTGGTGGTAAGGCTCTAAACTCCACACTCTCTCGTTGGACCTCTTTGGGCCGGCTCTTGGGCCGGCCCTTTTTTGTGTACGCATTACCTTTCGAACAACAACAATGGAAAAAGGATATCCGTTATGCCTGACCATAAACTGGTTGCAGGCGGCTGGGCCCTGGCACTTTCGCTGGCCCTTGTCGGTTGCAACTCCGGTAGCAGCAACTCTCCTTCGGATCCCGGTGATTCCGGAGGTGGCGATTCAACCGCCCTGCTGAAACCCGGTGAGAACGAAGCAATCCTCTATTACAAACGCCCTGAAGGTGATTACGACGGCTGGGGCCTCCACCTCTGGAACGATGCAGCATCCGGGTGCGATGGGCTGGCCGAGGGAGTACCGACAGAGTGGAGCAATCCGCACCCCTACACTGGAGTCAACGACACCTACGGCGCCTACTACGTCATCCCCATGCGCGATGGCGGAGACTGCATGAACTTCATCATGCACAAGGGTGACGAAAAGGACCTGGGTGGTACTGACAAACGCTGGCACTTCGGAGCCCTGGGCAACCGCATTTTTACCCTCAGCGGCAGCGAGCTGTTGTCGCCTGATCCGATTGAAGCCGAGGGACTGACCATCAGCGGCGCCAAAGCTCACTGGCTGGATGGCAATACCCTGGTGTTTGCGGACAGCGGCAACGCTGCCCGGGTTGAGCTTCGCTATGATGCCAGCGCAGGCATCCGTGTTGATGACGGCAACAAGACCCTTGATGGTGGAACGACCATTGCCCTGAGCGCCACAGCACTGTCGCCAGAGCTGGAACAGGCATTCCCCCACCTGGCTGACTGGCCCGCCTACTCCGTTGATACCGACGCGCAGACCAGGGCCGAAGCGCTGCGTAGCCAACTGGTTGCAGGCACCTACAACGCAGACGGCGAACTGACATCAGCCACCCGCCTGCAACTTCCCGGTGTATTGGACGACCTGTATGCCTACGATGGCGGCCTTGGTGCCCGTGTTAACGGTGCAGATACCGACTTTGCGGTTTGGGCACCCACGGCCAGGAATATGCGCCTGCACGTGTTCAACGCCGACGGCACCATGGTCAGTGGCTACCCGGTAGATATGACGCGAAACAACGGCGTCTGGACGCACACCGGCAACACGGCGGATGTTGACCGCAAGTTCTACCAGTACGAGGTAACGGTCTTCCATCCTCGCACCGATGCCATCGAAACCACGATGACCTCGGACCCTTACGCCCTCAGCCTGTCAGAAAACGGGGTGTATGCCCAGGTGGTCAACCTGGCTGACAGCGACCTCAAGCCCGCCAACTGGGACACTCTGAGCACGCCACCCATGCTCGCGCCGGAAGACGTGGTGGTGTACGAAACCCATATTCGGGATTTCAGTGCCACCGATGAAACGGTGCCTGCGGGCAATCAAGGCAAGTATGCCGCATTCACCGAAACCTTGAGCGATGGCATGGCCCACCTTGGTGCCATGGCCAATGCCGGTATCACCCACCTCCACCTGCTGCCAACCTTTGATATTGCCACCATCAATGAAGACCCGGCGGAGGTCGTGAACATAGACGACGATTTCAGCAGGCTTTGTGACCTGTCAGACGAGGCGGCAGAAGACTACGCCAGCTATTGCGCCAGCGGCAACACCATCGGCACGGTGCTGGAATCATTCGACCCCACGACCGGCGACGCCCAGGCCCTGTACGCTACTTTTCGTGGCCTGGACAGCTTCAACTGGGGCTATGACCCGGTTCATTACACGGTTCCCGAGGGCAGCTATGCCTCCGATGCCGATGGTGTAACCCGGATACTGGAATTCCGCCGGATGGTGCAGTCGGCCACCAGCCTGGGTCTGAATGTGGTGTTGGACGTGGTTTACAACCACACCAACGCCTCTGGCCTGGCCGACAAGTCGGTGCTGGACAAGCTGGTGCCCGGTTACTATCACCGCCAGAACCCGGAAACAGGCATGGTTGAGCAGTCCACGTGCTGTGAAAACACGGCCTCCGAACACCGGATGATGGAAAAGCTGATGATTGACTCCCTGGTCACCTGGACCTCCGAGTACAGCATCTCCGGTTTCCGCTTCGACCTGATGGGGCACCATATGCTGTCCAATATGGAAAAGGCACTGGCTGTGGTAAAAGCGGTCGATCCAGACACCTATTTCTACGGTGAGGCGTGGAACTTTGGTGAGGTAGCCAACAACGCCCGCGGCACCAATGCCATCCAGGCCAACATGGCAGGCAGCGGTATTGGCTCGTTCAACGATCGATTGCGCGATGCGGTACGCGGCGGCGGCCCGTTCGACGGCGGTGACGCCCTGCGAGCCAACCAGGGTTTTGCCAATGGCCTGTTCAGCATTCCCAACGACCGCAACAGCGGCAGTGATGCGGAAAAAGAGCGATTGTTGCAAGTCAGCGACTGGATCCGCATCGGCATCGCCGGCAGCCTGCGTGACTACAACCTGGTGACTGCGGACGGTTCCACCCGGAGCGGTGCCGAGATCGACTACAACGGCCAGAACGCCGGTTATACAAGCGATCCCCAGGAAATCGTCAATTACGTCTCCAAGCACGACAACCAGACGCTCTGGGATAACAACCAGTACAAGGCGGATTTCGCCACCACACCCCAGGAGCGCGCACAGATGCAGGTCGTCGGTCTGTCAGTGCCCATTCTCAGCCAGGGCATCCCGTTCATTCATATGGGCTCGGAACTGCTGCGCTCCAAATCCATGGAACGCGACAGCTACGACTCCGGTGACTGGTTCAACGAAGTGGACTTCAGCTACCAGGAAACCGCCTGGAACCGCGGTCTGCCCAGGCAGGACAAGGATGGCGCCAACTGGGACCTGATTACCGAGATCATTGGCCAGTTCGAGATCGGCCCCACGTCAAGCGAGATCGATTACACCCGGGACCAGGTGCAGAAACTGCTGTCGGTTCGCAGCGAAAGCGAGCTGTTCCGACTGCAAACAGCTGAAGATATCAGCGAACGTCTGGACTTCCACAATACCGGACCAGACCAGCTACCGGGCGTGATCCTGTTCAGCCTGGATGACGGCCCGGACAACGGGCTGGCTGACCTGGACAGTGATGTCGAACAAATAGTGGTCGTCATCAACAGCACCGGCTCAGAACAGTCCCTGGACACCAGCCTGAATGACCTCTTCACCATCATGGCTGATACCTCGCCGGGCAATAACGCAGTAGCAGTGAACGGCACCTTCACGGTACCGGCACTGTCCGTCGCTGTGTTCAGCAGATAGTCGCACTATTGCGGCCATAAAGGAGAAAACCATGAACAAGAAACTCACAACACTGACAATGGCCTCTGTGCTGGCGATCACCGCCGGTTGCGCCACGTCCGGCGGAAGAGATTACAGTGACTCGCTGTATCTGCGGGGCCAGTTTGCCTGGTGGGATGCACTGCCGGAGTACAAGGTCAAGCAGGTGGAGAATGGCCTGTATCGAACGGAAGTTGAGCTCAAGGCTGACGGTCAGCCATACGAGTTCAAGTTTGGTGATGCCAACTGGTCATCCGGCACCAACTGCGGCTACCTCTCCGAGGAAGACAAGGACGTGAAACTGAACGAACCGGTGAAAGCCAACTGTTCGGCCGTGTTCGAGAACTTCCGCTTCACCCCGCCGGAAACCGCTACCTATGGGTTTTACTTTGACGTTCGGGGAGAGACACCGGAAATCTATATTGAAGAGGCAAACTGAAAGGCCCGGGGTATACCCCGGGCCCAACTCAGCATCATACCGAGGCACCCTTTGACGGGTGCCTTTTTTGTTTACTGGCGCTCTACTTCAGCGCGCTCCCGAAGGTACTGCTGGTATGCCTGATACTCTCGCTGGCCTTCCAGGGAAGCCAGGAAGGTGCGTAGCTGGCTGAACTCGGCCCCCTCGCGGTTTACGTTCCCTTCATTGACGGCTTCAAGGGCAATAATTGCCACGCCGTTTCCGGACATGACCGAGCCATAGACCGCTTCGTCACCTTCAGGCCGCTGGAGAGAAAACACTCCGGACATGACAGCACCACCCACAGTGGGGTTGTTTCTCGGCTGGTCGTCATAGGACTGCCATTCCCCGATGCCCATCTCCTGAAGATCCTTGCCGGATTCCAGCTCCGAGATAATGGTTTCTGCGCGTTGGTCCAGCGCTTCGCGGGTCTTCTGGCGGGTCAGTGCCGCACGGATCTCGTCAGACACTTCGTCCAGAGGTTGTTGTTGGGCTTCCTGGTAGCGGGCCACCCTGGCAACCACTGACATATTATCGCCGACATCAATCAGTTCGGTATTGAAGCCATCCTGCAGAACATCTTCCGAGAACAACTGGCGCACCAACCCCTGGTGATCAAATGGCGCCTCGCCACCGTCACGGGTAATATTGCTCTTCTCCCGCACTTCCAGGCCAAGATCCTGCGCCGGACCATCCAGATCGTCAGCGGCATAAGCCAGATCAGCAAGTTCCGTGCGAACTTCGGCAAAGCGTTCTTCGGCCCTGCTGCGAGCGAGCTCCCTGCGAAGCTCGTCTTCCAGCTCCTCCAGAGGTGGTACTTCGGACTTCTGCACATCCAGCAACTTGATCAGGTGGATACCGAAGCTGGTGGAAACCGGCTCGGAGACTTCTCCCTTCTCGAGCTGGAACAGGGCTTCTTCGAAGGCTTCGTCATATACTCCTCGCCCGGCAAAGCCAAGGTCACCACCCTCTTCGGCCGAAACGGTATCCACGGAATATTCTTCCGCCAGTTCGGAGAAATCTTCTCCTGCTGACAGCCGCTCCTGAATGGTCGACATGGTTTCCTCGGCGTCTTCACCATCTTCAATCAGGATGTGGGCTGCACGACGCTCCTCCCTGGCAAGTTCCGATGAACGCTCCTGGTAATAGTCACGAAGTTCGTCTTCGCTGACATCGACCATTTCTGCAAGCGTTTCCCGTGACAAGGCAATGTATTGGGCATCGACTCTTTCAGGCTGCTGGAACGCGTCCTGGTTATCCTGGTAGTAAGCTTCGATCTCGGCCTCTGTAACCTCAACCTGGTCACTCACCGTGTCCTCAGCGAGTGTCACCATACGGAAATCACGTGTCTGGTTCTGAATGCGCAGCAACTGGGCTACGTGTTCCTTTGCCACGATGCCGCTCTGGGCTATGCCCGCACGAATCTGGTTTACCACGTACTGCTTACGCATGGTTTCCCGGAACTCGCCAACGCCCATGCCCAAATTCCGGACCGTTGCCACGAACCGGTCACGATTAAAGGACCCGTCCACCTGGAACTGGGGCATCTGGGTGATCAGAGAGTCGATGTCCTGATCCGAAAGTTCCAGGCCCTGATTCCCGGCATCCTGGATCATGACCTTTTCCTGGATCAGCGACTCCAGCACGTCACGTCGAATCTGGTCTTCATCAAGCAGGGAGGGGTCGGGATTATCCATTTCCGACAGGCGGCGCTGGCTTTCAATCTGGACAACGCGCAGAAATTCCCGCTCTGTAATATCATCTCCGTTGACTGTGGCAACCTCGGGCTCGCCGGAGAAACCGCCGACAATCGCGTCCATTCCCCAGATCGAAAGTGAAACAATCAGAAGGCCAATAATAACTTTGGCAATGGTGCCCTGGGCATTATCCCGAATATCTTGAAGCATGTTTCTCCCGGATCCCTGATCAATGTCTGTAAGGGTCTCTTAACGTAAAAAGGCGCATTCATTCAGGAATGCGCCTTGAATTCATCGGAGCTGGCTGACTGCGGTATTGCCACCGGGCCAACCGCTCCGGCAACCCCCGTCATTCCGGGCGCTGCCAAATGAAAGCTGCCGTTACTTTACGGCGTCTTTCAGGGCCTTACCTGCCTTGAACCCAGGCACTTTGGAGGCCGGAATCTTGATCTCGGCACCTGTCTGCGGGTTACGGCCAGTACGAGCGGCACGCTCTTTAACAGAGAAAGTACCAAAACCAATCAGCGTTACCTGATCGCCTTTTTTGAGGGCGCCGGTAATGGAGGTGGTCATGGCATCCAGAGCACGGCCAGCGGCGGCTTTGGAGATATCTGCGGATTCTGCAATTGCATCGATCAGTTCGGACTTGTTCACACTAAACCCCTTCGATTTCAGGTTGAAGATGTTATAGGTTGGTTTGTTGTTTCCTGGACGTTCCCGACTATCGCATAAGCGGTCAGAGAATTCCATTCTTCACTTTTTTTATTCCTTGCGGCTACTAACCGGTGTACGGAATAGGCATTAACTGCGCGGGAGCCCTTGATATTGGCTGCTTCACGGCGAAACAGTTATACCAATGGGCTCTCTCGCATGTCAACAACAGGCGGTGTGTTTAATGTGTATTTATGCGCTCTGCCGCTTCGCCGTCGTCATCCCTGGGCGTGCCGGAAGCCTTTTTCGACGACGAATCTTCGGTCAGTGGTTCCGGTGGATAGGCAAGCGCGATGTCCAGAACTTCATCGATCCACTTGACCGGACGTATCTCCAGGGATTCCTTGATGTTGTCCGGTATCTCCTTGAGATCACGGGCGTTTTCATCCGGTATGATCACTGTCTTGATGCCGCCACGATGAGCCGCCAACAGCTTTTCCTTGAGTCCTCCGATAGGCAGGACACGCCCCCTGAGAGTGATCTCACCGGTCATGGCCACGTCCGCCCGAACCGGAATCTGGGTCAATGCAGAAACCAGCGCGGTACACATGCCAACACCGGCGCTGGGACCATCTTTTGGCGTTGCCCCTTCCGGCACGTGAACGTGAAGGTCGTGCTTTTCATGGAAATCGTCACTGATACCAAGGCCGAGCGCACGGCTTCTGACCACCGTTAATGCGGCCTGAATTGACTCCTGCATGACATCACCCAGGGAGCCGGTCTTGATGACCCTGCCCTTGCCCTTGGTTAATGCACATTCCAGGGTCAGCAGTTCGCCACCGACCTGGGTCCAGGCCAGACCGGTTACCTGCCCGACCTGGTTCTTCTCCTCGGCCAGACCATATTTGAATTTCTTCACACCCGAGTAATCCTCGAGCATCTCCGGCGTGAGGGTCACAGAGGCCTTGTCGCCGCTTTCTACGTGATCACGCACCACCTTGCGGCAGAGCTTGGCAATCTCCCGCTCCAGGCCACGTACGCCCGCCTCACGGGTGTAGTAGCGAATCAGGTCGCGGAGTGTTTCCTGCGGTATTTCCAGTTCGTTCTTGCGCAGGCCATTGGCCTTGATCTGTTTCGGCAACAGATACTTGAGCGCAATATTGACTTTCTCGTCTTCGGTGTACCCCGGAATACGGATGATTTCCATGCGGTCCAGCAGGGCCGGCGGAATGTCCATGGAATTCGACGTGCACACAAACATCACGTCCGAGAGGTCGTAGTCCACTTCCAGGTAATGGTCGTTGAAGGTGTGGTTCTGTTCCGGATCCAGCACTTCCAACAGTGCCGACGCCGGGTCGCCACGATGGTCCATACCCATCTTGTCGATTTCATCGAACAGAAACAGCGGGTTCTTCACGCCCACCTTGGACAGCTTCTGCAACAGCTTGCCCGGCAGCGCCCCGATGTAGGTCTTGCGGTGACCGCGGATTTCCGCTTCATCGCGTACGCCACCGAGTGCCATGCGGGTGTACTTGCGGTTGGTGGCACGGGCAATGGACTGCCCCAGGGAGGTTTTACCCACACCAGGCGGGCCTACCAGGCACAGCACGGGACCTTTTACCTTTTTCACCCGGCTCTGGACCGCCAGATACTCAAGGATACGTTTCTTGACCTCATCCAGGCCGTAGTGATCTTCATCCAGAATGTCACGGGCTTTCTCGATGTCGTGGCGAACGCGGCTGCGCTTCTTCCAGGGAATGGCCAGCATCCAGTCAATGTAGCCACGAACCACCGTAGCCTCTGCCGACATCGGAGACATCATCTTGAGCTTGTTAAGCTCCGCCTCGGTCTTCTTGCGGGCCTCTTCCGGCAGGCCGGCTTCTTCCAGCTTCTGCTCGAGCTCTTCGAAGTCGTTGTTGCCCTCACCCAGGCTACCCATTTCCTTCTGGATGGCCTTCATCTGTTCGTTGAGGTAATACTCCCGCTGGCTGCGCTCCATCTGCTTCTTGACGCGGCCACGGATGCGCTTCTCAACCTCGATCAGGTCGATTTCGCCATCGAGCTTGCCCAGCAACAGGTCCACACGCTGACGGATTTCCAGCGCTTCCAGCAGCTCCTGTTTCTCTGGAATCTTCAGTTCGAGGTGAGCCGCCATGGTATCGGCCAGGCGCTCAAGTTCGGTGATGCCGGTGAGAGCATTGGAAACTTCCGAAGGTACCTTCCTGGAGAGTTTGACGTACTTCTCGAACTCATCCATCAGGGTTTTGACCAGCACTTCCTCTTCCCGTGCAGGCAGGGAATCCTCATCCATCAGCATGGCCTTGCCGGCCAGGTACTCACCGTCGTCAATGTTGGTGATGGTTGCACGGGCATTACCTTCCACCAGAACCTTGACGGTTCCGTCCGGCAGCCGGAGCATTTGCAGCACCGTGGCCACGGTGCCCATGGCAAATACGTCATCGGGGCCGGGTTCGTCTGTGGAAGCGTCTCTCTGGGCAACCAGCAGGATTTCCTTGTTGCCCTCCATGGCCGCTTCCAACGCCTGTATGGACTTTTCACGGCCCACAAACAGCGGCACCACCATGTGCGGGAACACCACCACGTCTCTCAGCGGCAACAACGGGTATTCTTGCACAGATTCTTCAGGTATCAGGGTCATAGAAAATCCTCTGATGATATTTATTTCAGCATATCACCCTTCATTGGGGCGACCGCAAAAATTGCAATCTTTTTACAGTTCGGATGCGGGTCCTGCCGGTGTACTCCGGGCATAAAAAAAGGGCGTCGCCGCCCTTTTCCATATGAACAGCCCGGACACTCAGTCCTCAGGAACCGCCTTGGCGTGATCACTACTGTCATAGATCTTGAACGGTTCGGACTGACCGTTGATGACACTCTCGTCAATGACCACCTTGGAAACGTCATGCTCAGATGGAATCTGATACATGGTGTCGAGCAGTGTTGCTTCCATGATGGAGCGCAAGCCCCGGGCGCCGGTTTTCCGCGCCATTGCCTTGCGGGCTACCGCGCGCAGGGCGTCCTCACGGAAGTCGAGCTCCACGCCTTCCATATCAAACAGTTTCTGGTACTGCTTGGTAAGAGCGTTCTTGGGCTCTGTCAGAATCTGGACAAGCGCTTCCTCGTCCAGTTCCGTCAGTGTCGCCACAACCGGCAGGCGGCCGACGAACTCGGGAATCAGGCCATATTTGACCAGATCTTCCGTTTCCACGTCCTTGATAATGTCACCGGTGTTCTTGACGTCTTCGGGGCTTTTGACGGTTGCCGAAAACCCGATACTGCTTCGATCAGAACGCTCCTGGATCACCTTGTCCAGACCCGCAAAAGCACCACCGCATATGAACAGCATATTGCCAGTGTCCACCTGCAGGAATTCCTGTTGCGGGTGCTTGCGCCCGCCCTGGGGCGGAACCGAGGCCACTGTACCCTCAATCAGCTTGAGCAGGGCCTGCTGCACGCCTTCACCGGATACATCCCTGGTAATAGACGGGTTGTCGGACTTACGGGAAATCTTGTCAATTTCGTCAATGTAGACAATGCCACGCTGGGCCTTATCGACGTCGTAATCGCATTTCTGCAGAAGCTTCTGGATGATGTTCTCAACGTCCTCACCGACATAGCCCGCTTCGGTAAGCGTGGTGGCATCGGCAATGGTGAAGGGAACATTCAGCATGCGTGCCAGCGTCTCGGCAAGCAGAGTCTTACCGCTGCCGGTGGGACCGATCAGCAGAATGTTACTCTTGCCAAGCTCTACCTCGGCCTTGCCCTCGCCATAACGCAAGCGCTTGTAGTGGTTATACACCGCTACAGAAAGCACCACTTTGGCTCGATCCTGACCAATCACGTACTCGTTGAGTGTATCGCGGATTTCGGCGGGTGTCGGAAGACGATCGCTTGCTTCTTCCTGGGCATTTTCCTGGATTTCTTCCCGGATAATATCGTTGCACAGGTCGACGCACTCGTCGCAGATGAACACCGAAGGCCCTGCAATGAGCTTACGGACTTCATGCTGGCTCTTTCCACAAAACGAGCAGTACAGCAACTTGCCGTTATCGTCGCCTCTGCCGTTTCTTTCATCTGCCATTGAAATACCTCTGAGCTTGGTTTACCGACGCAGTCACTTCAATACGCCGGCAGGGAATGTTGCGATTACCTTCAGTATTATTTATTCGGTACACGCTTATCAAGTATAGAATCAATCAGGCCATAGTCCTTCGCCTGCTGCGGATCCATAAAATTATCACGGTCCGTGTCTCTGGCGATGGTCTCCATGTCTTGCCCGGTATGGTGGGCGAGGATGGAATTCAGAGTGTGGCGAATCTTCAGAATCTCGCGGGTGTGGATCTCGATATCCGTCGCCTGGCCCTGATAGCCGCCCAGCGGCTGGTGGATCATCACCCGGGAATTGGGCAGACAGGCGCGCTTGCCTTCAGCGCCACCCGCCAACAGGAAAGCACCCATACTGGCGGCCTGGCCGACACACAGGGTAGCCACATCGGGCTTGATAAACTGCATGGTGTCGTAGATGGACATACCGGCGGTAACGGAACCACCCGGGCTGTTGATGTACAGGTGGATGTCCTTGTCGGGATTCTCCGATTCAAGGAACAGCAACTGGGCCACAATCAGGTTCGCCATGTGATCCTCAACCGGACCCACCAGAAAGATTACCCGTTCTTTCAGCAGACGAGAGAAGATATCGAAAGAGCGCTCGCCTCTTGCGGTCTGCTCGATAACGATTGGCACCAGGCCGGAATTGGTAACCATTGCGGGACCATCAATTGGTTTCTGCGTCATGATGCGCGTGAACTCCTTCTGGACAATATAGAGTGGCGTGTGTCCGCCACAGCTTTATAACTCGGCTTCGCATTGCGTTACTTTGCCAGCACCGGGCCAAGATGAAAACAGCCGGACGTGCCGGCTGTTTTCCCTGTCAGGCCTGCAAGGGACATTATGAATGCCCCCACAGTTTTTAACCTTGCTGCTGCTGGCCGGCCTGAATAGCCTCTTCGTACTTGAGCTTCTTCTCCTTGACCTGGGCCTTATCCAGTACCAGATCAACAACCGCATCCTCAAGAACAGACGATTCGATCTGCTGTTTCTGCTCCGGATTGCTGTTGAAGTGCGCCACAACCTCTTCAGGCTGTTCATACGTTGACGCGATTTCCTGGATCTTTTCATCCACTTTAGCAGGATCTGCCTTCAGGTCATTCTGCTTGACCACTTCCTGGAACAGCAGACCGGTTTTCACGCGGCGACGAGCCTGCTCTTCGAAAATCTCTTTCGGCAGTTGCTGCGGATCAATCTGGCCGCCAAAACGCTGTACTGCGTCCTGACGCAGACGATCAATTTCCTGGTCTACCAGGGCTGTGGGCACTTCCAGCTCAGTGCTTTCCAGAAGCCCGTCAACAACGTCGTTCTTGACCTTATTGGAGACAGCCTGCTTGAGCTCCCGTTCCATATTCTTCTGAACTTCTTCACGGAACGCGGCTTCGTCTTCAGCGTCGATACCGAACTTCTTGAAGAACTCGGTGTCCAGCTCCGGCAACTGCGGTTCCTGAACCTCGTGAATCTTGATCTCGAACTTCGCCGGCTTGCCCGCCAGCTCTTCGTTCTGGTAGTCCTCCGGGAAGGTCACCTCGATCTCCAGCTCTTCGCCGGCCTTGCCGCCAACGATGCCCTTCTCGAAGCCGGGAATCATCTGGCCTGAGCCCAGGGTCAGCTTGTGGTTCTCGGCAGCGCCACCTTCGAACTCTTCACCGTCAACGAAACCTTTGAAATCAATGAGCACGACGTCCTTGTTCTTGGACTTGCGCTTGACGGATTTCATGGTGGCCTGCTGACGACGCAGGTTGTCGATCATGGTGTCGACGTCTTTCTCGGTAATCTCGGCCTTCGGCTTTTCAACGGAAATCTTGCTGAAATCACCCAGCTCTACTTCCGGCAGCACTTCAAAAATAGCCACGAACTCGAGGTCTTTGCCCTCTTCCATGGTCTTTGGTTCGAACTTCGGCCAGCCCGCCGGATTGATGTCCTGCTCCTGCAGCGCCTTGATGTAGTTGTCACGCATGACCTCGCCAACAATTTCCTGGCGGACGCTGTCACCGAAACGACGCTTCACCACACTCATGGGCACCTTGCCCGGACGGAAACCGTTCATTTTCACTGTGCGTGCGGTTTCCTGCAGGCGTTTCTGGACCGCCTGGTCGATTTCCTGGGCGGGCACACCAATCGTCATCCGACGTTCGATGTTGGAGGTCGTTTCAACAGACACTTGCATGGAAGATCCTCAAATTACAGGTTCGGTATGTGAATGAAAATAAAACCAAAAATCCGATTCAGGGCGAATTCCCGGAAAAGGACGCAAATTTAAAAGCGGGTAGTTTATCACGGTTTGCCATGCCGAGAGAATCACCCGGTGCAGGCTCTTTTCAGGAACAGGTCACAGACAGATCAGGGAAAGAACAAAGAGAAACAACCGACAAGAAAATAATGGTGCGAGCGGAGAGACTCGAACTCTCACGGGTTGCCCCACTGGAACCTAAATCCAGCGCGTCTACCAGTTCCGCCACGCTCGCACACGATGCGCGAATCCACAGGCTTGAACACAAGCGTAGAACTCCGCGGGTGCGGAAATCAACCGTGAATCATCGGGGAAAAATTGGGGTGGACGAAGGGGATCGAACCCTCGACCGCAGGAGTCACAATCCTGAGCTCTACCAACTGAGCTACGTCCACCACATCCAGACTACCGTCAGGCAGGGCCCGACAAATACTCCAAATTAACTTTGCTGATTCGGTGTCTCCGGGACGGATCAAACCGTCTGCGGTATGGCGCGCCCGGCAGGACTCGAACCTGCGACCACCGGCTTAGAAGGCCGATGCTCTATCCAGCTGAGCTACGGGCGCATAAACCGTTCGCCCACCTGAACATTCAGAAAGTGGTCGGGGTAGAGAGATTCGAACTCCCGACATCCTGCTCCCAAAGCAGGCGCGCTACCAGACTGCGCTATACCCCGTCTGAACTGAACAACAGATACCTCAGCAAAGTTGGCGCGCATATTACCGGCGCCGAACCGGTCCGTCAACACGCATTTTGGCTTTTCGCCCTCTGATTGGCGGCAGGCGCCAAGCATGAGACAATGCGACGCCTTTATTTTCGCACAACCGACAAGACAAAGACATGAGCGCCAAACTGATTAACGGAAAAGAAATCGCCGCCACGGTGCGACAGCAAGTTGCGGCAGGAACAGAAGCCCGGAAACAGCAGGGGCTTCGTGCTCCCGGACTGGCTGTGGTGCTGGTGGGCAACGACCCAGCCTCGCATGTATATGTAGGCAACAAGCGCAAGGCCTGTGACGAAGCGGGCATCATGTCGCTCTCCTACGACCTGCCGGAAGACACCTCCCAGGAGGCTCTGGAAGCCCTGGTCGACGAGCTCAATGAGAACCCGGATGTGGACGGCATCCTGGTACAGCTTCCGCTGCCAGCCCATATGGACGCGGACCCCATTTTGGTGAAAATCCGCCCGGATAAAGATGTGGATGGCTTCCACCCCTACAACATCGGCCGCCTGGTGCAACGCAAACCCGCCCTGAGGCCCTGTACACCAGCTGGCGTCATCACCCTGCTGGACAGCATTGATACCCCTTACAAGGGTCAGCACGCGGTTATAGTGGGTGCGTCGAATATCGTTGGCCGTCCGATGACGATGGAGCTACTGCTCAAGGGCGCCACCGTTACCGTATGCCACCGCTTTACCGATGACCTGGAAAAGTTCGTGAGAGAAGCAGACATCCTGATTGCTGCGGTTGGCAAACCGGGGCTGATCAAAGGCGAATGGGTCAAGCCCGGGGCAACGGTGATTGATGTTGGCATCAACCGGATGGAAGACGGCAAACTGCGCGGCGATGTTGATTTTGCGGCTGCTTCAGAACGGGCGGCGTATATTACGCCGGTTCCCGGGGGTGTGGGACCGATGACGATTGCGACGTTGTTGCAGAATACGTTGTACGCGGCGAATGAGTTGCACAAGGATTGAATTGGGTTGTCGGATTACGGCCCTTTCGGGCCTAATCCGACCTACGGGGTACCCTGGAGCTTGCACATGTAGGTCGGATTAGGCGAAGCCGTAATCCGACACCAGCCAACCACCCAAGCCAGAAACTTCCACCCACAAAAAACCCCGCAACTGCGGGGTTTTTTGATGGCCAGGCGTTTACTGCCCGTATTTCTCTTTCGCCTTCAGGCGATAGGCGTGCAGAAGCGGCTCGGTATAGCCATTCGGCTGCTCGCGGCCCTTGAGCACCAGGTCCATGGCGGCCTGGAAGGCGATGCTGCCATCGAACTCAGGCGCCATGGCGCGGTACGACGGGTCGTTGGCATTCTGGCGGTCTACCACCGCAGCCATGCGCTTCATGGTCTCGTGAATCTGCTCTTCAGTGCAGATGCCATGATAGAGCCAGTTGGTCAGCAACTGCGAGGCGATACGCAGCGTTGCCCGGTCTTCCATCAGGCCCACATCGTTGATGTCGGGAACCTTGGAGCAGCCAACACCGCTGTCGATCCAGCGCACCACGTAACCAAGAATACCCTGGGCGTTGTTATCCAGCTCCTGCTGGATTTCGTCCGCCGACAGGGACTTTGGATCATCCATAACCGGAACGGTCAGGATATCGTCCAGATTGGCGCGGGCGCGGCTTTCCAGCTCCTTCTGAATATCCGCAACGCTGACCTGGTGGTAGTGGGTGGCGTGCAGGGTGGCAGCCGTGGGTGATGGTACCCAGGCGGTATTGGCGCCGGCTTTCGGGTGGCCAATCTTGGCTTCCAGCATGCCTGCCATCAGGTCCGGCATGGCCCACATGCCTTTACCGATCTGGGCAACACCACGGAACCCGGTTTCCAGGCCAATGTCCACGTTCCACTGCTCGTAGGCCTGGATCCACGCGGCCTGCTTCATCGGGCCCTTGCGAATAAACGGACCCAGCTCCATGGAGGTGTGGATTTCGTCACCCGTGCGATCCAGGAAGCCGGTGTTGATAAACACGGCACGCTCTTTCGCGGCATGGATACAGGACTTGAGGTTCACCGTCGTGCGACGCTCCTCGTCCATAATGCCGACTTTCAGGGTAAAGGCCGGCAGGCCAAGGGCGTCTTCCACGCGACCGAAAAATTCATTGGTGAACGCCACTTCTTCCGGACCGTGCATCTTCGGCTTGACGATGTAAACGGAACCGGTGGTACTGTTCTGGAGTTTACCGGTGCCCTTCAGGTCATGGATCGCGATCAGCGAAGTCAGCAGGCCATCCATCAGACCTTCCGGCACTTCGCTGCCGTCTTTCAGCAGAATGGCCGGGTTGGTCATCAGGTGGCCGACATTGCGCACAAACATCAGGCTGCGGCCTTTCAGTACCAGTTCACCACCGCCAGGTTTGCTGTAGGTACGGTCCTCGTGCATCTTGCGGGTCATTTGCTGCCCGCCTTTCTCGAAGGTCTCCTCCAGGTCGCCCTTCATCAGGCCAAGCCAATTACGATAGGCCAGCGCCTTGTCGTCTGCATCAACGGCGGCAACGGAGTCTTCACAGTCCATGATGGTTGTCAGGGCGGACTCCATCAGAACGTCTTTGACGTGGGCACCGTCATCTTTGCCGATCGGATCGCTGGCATCGATCTGGATTTCGAAGTGCATGCCGTTCTTGACCAACAGCACGCCGGTGGGTGCATTCGCTGCACCGGTATAACCAACGAAACCAGCCTCGTCTTTCAGACCAGTGGATTCGCCGTTTTGCAGCTTGACCACCAGCTTGCCGCCCTCAACCAGGTACTGTGCAGCATCCTTATGACTACCGGAAGCCAATGGTGCAGAGCTGTCCAGCAGATTACGGGCGAATTCGATAACCCTGGCGCCACGTACCGGATTGTAGCCACGGCCCTTCTCGGCGCCGTCTTCCTCGGAAATGGCATCGGTGCCGTAAAGCGCATCGTACAGGCTACCCCAACGGGCATTGGCAGCGTTCAGGGCAAAACGGGCGTTCATTACCGGAACCACAAGCTGGGGACCGGCCATGGTGGCCACTTCGGGATCCACGTTCGAGGTGGAAATCTTGAAGTCACCCGGCTCGTCGACCAGGTAGCCGATGTCTTTCAGGAACGACTTGTACTCGGCCATGTCGAGCTTCTGACCTTTATGGTCGCGGTTCCATGTGTCCATCTTTTCCTGGATGGCATCGCGCTTGGCAAGCAGTTCTTTGTTGCGGGGTGCCAGTTCGTGAACGATCTTGTCGAACTCGCCCCAGAACTTGTCAGCGTCGACACCGGTGCCCGGAATCGCTTCATTATTAACGAAATCGAACAGGTTCTTTGCGACCTGAAGGCCGCCGACTTGTACGCGTTCTGTCATCGTTGTTTGCCTCAGTGGGTTACTGTATTCCCTGCCCTTTCGGCGGGTTTCCCCGGAAGGGCCGTTATAATTCGAGGGCCGTATTGTACGGGAAATTCCCTACAAGGTCATTCCTGCGCCTACAACCCGACCTATGGATTATCTCATCCGCGGCGCCAGCTGGTTCCCTCACGGCTGTCATCAAGAATAATGCCTTTATCCACCAGTTCATCGCGGATACGGTCCGCTTCTGCGAAATCCTTCTGCTTCCGCGCATCGGCCCTGGCCTGGATCATGGCCTCGATGTCGTCGGCACTGAGCTCTCCCCCGGTATCGGCCTGGAAGAAGGCTTCCGGGTCCTGCTGCAACAGCCCGAGAACACCGCCAAGCCTCACGAGCACGGCCGCCTGTTCATTGGCCTCCTTGTCATGCCCTTCCCGTCGGTGCTGATTGATCTCATTGGCCACAGCATGAAGCACCGCAATGGCGCCTGCGGTGTTGAAGTCATCGTCCATGGCCTCGGCGAAGCGCCGGTCATGTTCGGTTTCCGCCACATCCTTGGCCGGCACCAGGCCTCGCAGGGCATGATACAACTTGGTGAGTGTTCGCCCCGCTTCCGCCAGATTCTCTTCCGAGTAATCCACCTGGCTGCGGTAATGGCTGGAAACCAGGAAGTAGCGCACCACTTCCGGCGCATATTTTTCAAAGATCTCGCGGATGGTAAAGAAATTGCCCAGGGACTTGGACATTTTTTCCTTATTCACCCGAATGGCGCCCGCGTGCATCCAGGTGTTCACAAAGGTGTGGCCGTTGGCGCACTCGGACTGGGCAATTTCGTTTTCATGATGCGGAAACAGCAGGTCTGGCCCGCCACCGTGAATATCGAAGGTTTCTCCCAGGCAGCGGTTGGACATGGCTGAACACTCAATATGCCAGCCCGGCCGGCCGTCGCCCCACGGCGAAGGCCAACTCACCTCACCGGGCTTGGCGGCCTTCCACAGCACAAAGTCAGCCGGGCTGCGCTTGGCTTCCTGAACATCCACCCGGGCACCTGCCACCAGATCCTCCAGCTTTTTCTTGCTGAGCTTGCCGTAGTCCGGGTAGGACTCAACCGAAAAGTACACGTCACCGTTATCTGCGGCATAGGCATGACCGCTGGAAACAAGCTTGTGGATCATAGCGACGATGTCATCAATGTAATCTGTGGCACAGGGCTCTTCCGTCGGTGACAAAACACCGAGCTTGGCCTCATCCTCGTGCATGGCCTTGATCATGCGCTTGGTGAGATCACTATAGATTTCACCATTCTCGTCAGCGCGACGGAGGATCTTGTCGTCTATATCGGTGATGTTGCGCACGTAGTGAACGTCGTACCCGCTGTGACGTAAATACCGCGTGATCACATCAAACGCCACCAAAACCCTCGCATGTCCAAGGTGACAGTAATCGTAGACCGTCATACCACAGACATACATGCGAACCTTCCCGGGTTCGATAGGTTTGAACTCTTCCTTCTGTTGACTAAGAGTGTTGTAGATTCTAATCACGCTACGCTCGTTAAAAGTTCAAATGAATGTATTACCGATGTTCGACGGACTAACCTTATTTACCCTTGCCCCAGGAATCCCTGAGGGTCACTGTGCGGTTGAAGACCGGGCGACCTGAAGCGGCAGTCGATTCTTCATCACAGAAGAAGTAGCCTTCCCGCTCGAACTGGTATGGCAGGTCTGTCCGGGGCGTGGCCAGGCTCTTCTCTACCCTGGCGCCTTTCAGAACGACCAATGACTCGGGATTGATGGAGTCAACGAAGTCAGTTTCTTTGTCACTATCCGGCGACTCGTGATTGAACAGACGGTCGTACTGATTGATGTCGGTCTCAACGCTATCTGTCGCTGATACCCAGTGAACGACGCCATTAGGTTTGTAGCCTTCGGGATTCACACCCAAAGTGCTCGGATCGTACTCACATTTAAGCTCAACGATCTCACCAGCCTCATCACGAATAACCTCACGACAGGTCATGACATACCCACCACGCAGGCGCACTGCCTGATCCGGGGCCAAACGCTTCCACTTGCGGGGCGGCTCTTCGGCGAAGTCTTCCTGGTCGATGTACAGGGTCTGGCTCCAGGTCACTTCCCGCTCGCCCATGTCCGGATTCTGGGGATGAACCGGTAACACCAGGGTTTCAGTCTTGTCTTCCGGGTAATTGGTCAGCGTAACCTTCAGCGGGCGCATAACACACATGGCGCGCGGCGCACGGGTGTTGAGGTCTTCGCGGATGGCATGCTCCAGCATACCCATATCCACGGTGCCGCCAGCCTTGTTAACGCCAATCATGTCGCAGAAGGTGCGAATGGATTCCGGGGTATAACCACGGCGGCGCATGCCGGAAATGGTGGGCATGCGCGGGTCGTTCCAGCCGTCCACGAAACCTTCATCCACCAGGCGCCTGAGCTTGCGTTTGCTGGTGATGGTGTAGTTCAGGTTAAGCCGGGCGAATTCGATCTGCCTTGGCTGACAGGGAGCCGAGATGTTTTCCAGTACCCAGTCGTACAGCGGGCGATGGTCCTCGAATTCCAGGGTGCACAGGGAGTGGGTGATTCCCTCCATGGCGTCGGAAATCGGATGGGTAAAGTCGTACATCGGGTAGATGCACCACTTGTCGCCGGTCTGGTGGTGGTCAGCGTAGCGAATCCGATACAGGATCGGGTCCCGAAGGTTGATGTTCGGGGAAGCCATGTCGATCTTGGCGCGCAGCACCAGCTCACCGTTCTGGTACTTGCCATCGCGCATGTCGCGGAACAGTTGCAGGTTTTCTTCCACCGGGCGGTCGCGGTAGGGGCTGTTCTGCCCGGGCTCTTTCAGGGTGCCACGGTACTCGGCCATCTGGTCGGCGGCCAGCGCACACACATAGGCTTTGCCCTTTTCGATCAGCTCAACGGCAAACTCGTAGATGGCGTCGAAATAATCCGAGGCGTAACGTACCTCGCCGGCCCACTCGTAGCCCAGCCACTGGACATCCTGCTTGATAGCGTCGATGTACTCCTGGGATTCCTTTTCCGGATTGGTATCGTCAAATCGCAGGGTACACACCCCATCGAACGTTTCGGCAATACCGAAGTTAAGACAGATCGACTTGGCGTGGCCAATATGCAGGTAACCGTTGGGCTCCGGCGGAAATCGCGTCACCACCTTGCCTGTGTGCTCGCCTTTGGCGATCGCGTCTTCAATCAGGCTCTGGATGAAGTTATGGGCTTTCTTGGACTCGGCGCTCATACAATCTCAATCATAGGGTGTGGGTCTGAAACCGCGTATTATACTCACAAATCATTGCCTAACTCATGCACGCAAACAAACTCTTCAGTACAATAGCCCCAACGTTGCTTTCTATACCCATTCAAACAGGAAACCCTGATGATTCTGCTGAAAACCTCCCACGGTGATATCAAACTGGAACTGGATTACGACAACGCCCCGGAGACGGCCAAAAACTTTGAGCAGTATGTTCGCGACGGCTTTTACGACGGCCTGATTTTCCACCGTGTTATCAGCAACTTCATGGTTCAGGGCGGTGGCTTTGAACCGGGCATGACGCCGCGGAAAACCCGCGAGCCCATCAGAAATGAAGCCAACAACGGCCTGAGCAACATGCAGGGTACGGTTGCCATGGCCCGCACCATGGACCCCCACTCCGCTACCGCGCAGTTCTTCATCAACGTCGAGAACAACGGATTCCTGGATCATACCGCCCAGAATGCTGAAGGCTGGGGTTACTGTGTATTCGGTAAGGTTGTCGAAGGCATGGACACGGTCAACGCCATTCGCGGCGTACGCACCACCATGCGCTCAGGTCATCAGGACGTCCCCGCCGACGACGTGGTGATTGAAAAAGCCGAAGTTGTAGAGGACGGAGGCGCGGCGTGACCACGCTGTTCATCTCTGATCTTCATCTGGAAGAATCCCGGCCGGACATTACCAGCGCGTTCCTCGCATTTCTGGAGGAAAAGGCCCTTGGTGTGGAGAAGCTCTACATCCTGGGGGATTTTTTTGAAGCCTGGATTGGTGACGACGAACGAACGCCATTACAGGAAGAGATAGCGGAAGCCCTGCGAGCGGTAACGGGATCCGGCACGGAACTGTTCCTGATGCATGGCAACCGGGATTTCCTGATTGGCGAGGACTACTGCAGCCGTATCGGTGCCACCCTGCTGGATGACCCCATGGTGGTTGACCTGTACGGCACACCCACCCTGCTGATGCATGGCGACAGCCTGTGCACCGCCGATGTGGAATACCAGAAGTTCCGCACCAACATGCGTAACCCCCAATGGCAGCAGATGATCCTCCAGCGGCCCCTGGCCGAACGTCAGCAGATGGCCCGCCAGCTGCGGGAAATCAGCATGGCCAAGAACAAGGGCAAGGAAGAGTTCATCATGGATGTCACCCCGGACGAGGTGGTGAAGGAGATGGAAGCCTACGGCGTACAGCGCCTGATCCACGGCCATACCCATCGCCCCGCAGTTCACGAGCTTGAAGCCAACGGTAAGCCTGCAACACGTATCGTACTGGGGGACTGGGATGAGAACGTCTGGTGGCTGGAGGTCACTCCAGACCAACCACCAACCCTCAAAAAGCACCTCCTATAAACAAAGGCTTCTCCCCTATAGCTGGAACTCGGCTATGGGGCGGGGTGCCTTTTCTTCTGGGAAAAAGAACTCGCTGCGCTCAGACACCTTTGTTCCCGGCAGAAAAGGCACCCCGCCCCATGGCCAGCCTCCAAACCCAGCCCCAGGTTAATGCTGCAGAATCTGTTCCAGAAACTGCCGGGTTCTCGGCTCCTGTGGGTTCGTGAAAAATTCGTGGGGAGGTGCCTCTTCCACAATCTCGCCGCCGTCCATGAAAATCACCCGGTCTGCCACGGTCTTCGCAAAGCCCATTTCGTGGGTTACGCAGATCATGGTCATGCCGCTGCCTGCAAGCTCGATCATTACATCAAGCACTTCCTTGATCATTTCCGGATCCAGCGCTGACGTGGGCTCGTCAAAGAGCATGATCTTCGGCTTCATGCACAGTGCCCGGGCAATGGCCACCCGCTGCTGCTGGCCACCGGACAACTGCCCGGGAAACTTGTTGGCCTGATCCGGAATCTTGACCCGCTCCAGATACTCCATGGCCGCTTCTTCCGCCTCTTTTCTCGGGGTTTTTCGAACCCAGATAGGTGACAGGCAGCAGTTCTCCAGTACCGTCAGGTGTGGGAACAGATTGAAGTGCTGGAACACCATGCCAACCTCGCGCCGCACGGTATCGATGTGGCGGATATCGTTGGTCAGCTCGATGTTATCCACGACAATCCTGCCCTTCTGATGCTCCTCCAACCGGTTGATACAGCGGATGAACGTCGACTTTCCGGACCCGGACGGGCCACAGATAACAATGCGCTCGCCCTGGCGGACATTGAGGTTCAGATCCTTCAGTACGTGGAAATCTCCGTACCATTTGTTCATCCCCTCAACCCGGATAATAGCGGAACTATCGTCTTTCTGACTTGGAACGGAATTCGGCGAACCCGTTGCCTGGGTTTGTTCTGTCATAGTGTTACCCATCAGGTCTTGTGACCGGTGTCTAGTTTGCGTTCAAGGTTCTGACTGTAGCGGGATATGCCGAAGCAGAATATCCAGAAACAGAAAGCCACAAACACGTAGCCCTCTATCGCGACGTTCTGCCAGGCCGGATCCGTAATCGTGGACTGCACAGTACCGAGAATGTCGAACAGGCCGATAATCAGCACCAGCGTGGTGTCCTTGAAAAGTGAAATGAAGGTATTGACGATGCCGGGAATGACCATTTTCAGCGCCTGAGGCAGAATGATTAGCCCTGTCTTTTTCCAGTAGCCCAGCCCGAGTGCGTCCGCGGCTTCATACTGCCCTCGCGGGATAGCCTGAAGACCACCACGGATCACTTCCGCCATGTAAGCCGACTGCCAGAGTGTGATACCGATCAGCGCCCGCATCAGCTTTTCGAAATTCATGCCCTCGGGCAAAAACAGCGGCAACATAACCGATGCCATGAACAGCACAGTAATCAATGGCACGGCCCGCCAGACCTCGATAAACACCACGCAAATGCCGCGGATAATCGGCATCTCCGAACGCCGCCCCAATGCCAGCACTATGCCAATGGGCAGAGAGGCAATGATCCCGATATACGCCAGGATCAGTGTCAGCATCAGGCCACCCCATTTGCTGCTCTCCACCACTTCCAGCCCAAAGTTGCCACCGGGAATCAGAAAGTAGCCGACAACCGGCAGGCCGGTGAGGCCGAACAGCCCGAACCACTTGCGCCCGGGAAAGCGCTCAATGAACTGGGGGATAAAGCACACGGCCAGCAGCACAAACATCGTGTCGACCCGCCACTGGAGGTCATTGGGGTAGAATCCGTAGATAAAGAAGTTCAGTCGTTCGTTGATAAACAACCAGCAGGCACCTGTGCCGGTGCAGTCGCTCGAATCGGTTCCCTGAAAGGTCGCCTCAAAAAACAGCCAGCTGAAAAGCGGGCCCACACTGGTCACCACCAGATAGCCTACCACCAGGGTCAGCAGGCTGTTGTACCAGCTTGAGAACAGGTTCTGGCGCATCCAGGCGACGGGGCTGATCGCAATTTTTGGCGGCCTGATCGTTGACTCAGTCATCATCGCTCCTTAATCGCTACAGCCCGGTTATAGATGTTCATAACCAGAGAAATGGTCAGACTGATGGTGAGATACACCGCCATGGTAATGGCCACCACTTCTACCGCCTGGCCGGTCTGATTCAGGGTTGTACCCATGAACACAGCCACCAGATCGGGATATCCGATCGCTGTCGCCAATGAGGAGTTCTTGGCCAGGTTCAGATACTGACTGGTGAGCGGAGGAATAATCACCCGCATTGCCTGGGGGATCACCACCAGCCGCAAAGTCAGGTTGTTGGGTATACCGAGCGCCTTGGCTGCTTCCGTCTGCCCTTTGCTGACCGACAGAATGCCGGAACGAACGATCTCGGCAATGAAGCTTGCGGTGTAGAGAGACAGCGCAATCCACAGGGCCGCCAGCTCCGGAATGATAGTGATGCCGCCACCGAAGTTGAACCCTTTCAAGGCAGGCAACTCCCACTCCAGGGGCGCGCCGGCGGCCAGGTAAGCCACCATCGGCAGGGCCAACAAAATGGTGACACCGACTTTGAACGTGGGGAATATCTGGCCGGTGGCAAGCTGACGTTTCTTCGCCCAGGTGCGTAAGCCGATCACCGCAACAATCGCCACGATAACCGCGCCCCAAACAAGGCCGAAACCTTCCTGGGTCATTGGCTCCGGCAGATACAGCCCTCGGTTATTCAGGAAAAAGCTGCCGCCCACCTCTACGCTCTGACGGGGCGAAGGCAGACTGCCGAGAACAGCGAAATACCAGAAAAAGATCTGCAGAAGCAGGGGAATATTGCGAATAACTTCGATGTAAACCAGCGCGAGCTTGGCAACAAGCCAGTTGCTGGATAGCCTTGCGACGCCAATGATAAAGCCGAGAATGGTGGCGGTTACGATACCCATTGCCGAAACCAGCAATGTATTCATGAGGCCTACAAAAAACGTCCGGCCATAGGTCATGGTGGCGTCATAAGGCACCAGCGACATGATGATGCCGAAGCCTGCGGTCTCGTTCAGGAATCCGAAGCCGGTACTGATGCCACGGCTTTCCATGTTCGAAAGGGTGTTATCGACCAGTGTCCAGCCGCCCCAGAAAACAAGGGCAATGGCGATAAACTGGAAAAAGATGGAGCGTATTCGGGGGTCATACCAGGGCTTGGGCCCTGCCGGTCTTGAGTCAAGAGTCTGTTTTTTCATGAAGTTTCCCGGAAAGCTGAACCGCGATGAAACAAATCACGAAAACAGCGGGCAGGCGGAAAATCCGCCCCACCCGCTGTCCGCTTTCAGGTTTTAGCGAAGCGGAGGCGCGTACATAATACCGCCTTCAGTCCACAGCGCGTTCAGACCACGCTCCAGCCCAAGCGGGGTGTCCGGGCCAACGTTACGGTCGTACATTTCGCCATAGTTGCCGACCTGCTTGACCACTTTGTGACCGAAATCATCCGGCAACCCAAGCTTGGCGCCCATGTCGCCATCGGTACCCAGCAGGCGCTGAACATTCGGGTTGTCTGACTTCAGCATATCTTCAACGTTGTCGCTGGTGATGCCCAGCTCTTCTGCGTTGATCTGGGCAAACAGAACCCATTTGACGATGTTGAACCATTGGTCGTCGCCCTGGCGGACTACAGGCCCTAGCGGCTCCTTGGAGATCGTGTTGGGCAGGATCTCGGCAGAGCTCGGATCGTTCAGCTTGGAACGCAGCGCTGCCAGTTGCGAGCGGTCGGAAGTCAACACGTCACAGCGACCGGCGGCGAAGCCCTGGACCGTCTGCTCCGAGGTATCAAAAACAATCGGCTGGTATTCCATGCCCTTGGAACGGAAGTAGTCGGACAGGTTCAGCTCCGTGGTGGTGCCTGCCTGGATACAAATGGTGGCACCGTTCAGCTCAGTCGCATCATTGACACCCAGTTCCTTTTTGATCAGGAAGCCCTGGCCATCGTAGTAGTTAGTGCCGGTGAAGTTCAGGCCGAGTGAGGCATCACGGGTCAGTGTCCAGGTGGTGTTACGCGACAGCATGTCGATCTCACCGGACTGCAGCGCGGTAAAACGCTCCTTGGCAGTCAGCGGAGTGAATTCGACGGCTTGCGCGTCACCGAAGATCGCAGCGGCGACAGCGCGGCAGGTATCAACGTCGATACCGGTCCAGTTACCCTTGTCATCTGGCTGGGAAAAGCCGGGAAGACCACTGGTCACACCGCACTGCAAATGACCTTTTTCTTTGACGCTTTCAAGCGTGGTTGCCGCGGAGGCGGCCGAAGCAGAAAACAAGCCGCACAGCATGACAGCACCGACGGCAATCGACTTGGTATTATTCATTCTGGTTTCTCCGAAATTCCGTTGGTTAGATGAGCAACTGGCTTTCAGCAATTTGCAAGCCAGCCCCACCAACTCACTGATTTATAATATTTGTTCTTCCATGAGCATTCCTTGATAACACCAACGGGCCACAATACTGTGCAATCAGCGCCTTGTATCAGGGCACTGGTGTGCCAGAGGCTCCGGAGCCGGTATTTCCGAACGCTCATGTATAAAGTAGAAGCAGATCCGAAAATGAACCAGTTTTCCCGGGAAATTTCTGCACCCTGGCTTTGCCCTCTGCCCCTAACGGGGCTCGCGGTAGGTATCGATCCGGGCCAGCCAGCCTGGCAGCCAGCGTTCGCGTTCAATGGCCCGGGGAGCAAGCTCGGCGCGACCTGTGAGCGTTTTATTTGCCGCCGTCCGGAAACGCTGAAGGGCAGGTTCGTCGTTTTCGGGCATGGCGAGGAGGACCTGAAGCAGGCCCCAGCCCTGCCCCTGGTAGGTTTCCTGAGCTGACAGTCCCTCACCCTTGAAATTGACGTAATCAATCACCGCATAGGCGCCTCCCGGGGTTGCAATCAATTGCTGCAAATGGCCCCGGAGTGACGCCCGGCGAGGCTCCGGGGCCGCGGACACCACCCTTTCAAGGGCACTTCGCGCACGACGAACAATGAATTCCGCCTGCACCCCGCGGGTTGCCCACAGAAACTCTCTCAGTGAAGTGACCCTTCCATCTCGCTCTTCAAGGTCTTCCGCCTGCATGAAGGCCTTACGATCCGGCCAGGGTGCATCGAACGGCTCCAACTGACCCAACCATTCGGGCAGGGGAACAGACTGCTCCCGCATAAAGCGGATCAGCGCAGGAAAACTCTCTACAAACTGCCCATCCACACCGGCCGGGTACCAGATAAAATGCCCGATCCCCAACGAGGGGAACGCTTCTCCCTCGTTCCAGTGAACCAGACAGGTTCTCCTGCCAGCACACTCATTCCGGAACACCTGATCACCAATCCAGGTCAGCTCGGCAGGGGTGAGTTCAATAGCCAGTGCAGGGGGCTCAGTGGTGTGCCGGCAGCCTGTCAAAAAAAGCAGGAGCGCCAGCCCGATTAACAGAGGTTCATATTTCACGCGTGACATTGCCAGCCTCCAGCCGGTGGGGATACCCTGTTTTACAGGAATGTTGCCACGCACCAAAACCCTGGCAGCCGGAATCCGTGGCAAACATCGGAACACGCTATGACATTTTTCTCAGCGCTCACCTCCGGGCGCTTTGCACATACTGTGCTGTTGGCACTTTGCTGGCTGCTGGCAGTAAGGGCAAGCCACATACTGCAGAGCGGTATCTGGGCCAATCCCGCGGCCATGCTCGCGAGCGATCTTGCCGGCGCTTTGGTTCTGGCCGTTTTATTATGTGTAACGTCGGGTGCCCTCAGGGGGCTGATGATAATCCTGCTCGGCTGTGCAGCCTTCGTGGCCGGTATGCACCTGACCATCCATGGCACGCTTTTCCAGTTGTCACTTATCGGCAAGGGTGTCGATCCGACGTTTATAACCGGGAGCCTCATCAACAAACACTCTCTCCTGCTGCCGGTCTACCTTTTGTTCGCCTGGCTGCTGCACTGGCTGCACCGCCGATTGTTGCCCACCGCTATCGCTGGCGGCAAGGGACTGGTTGTATTCGCTGCTCTCGTGCTAGCCGTCTATGGCACCTCCGTCCAGAGCCTTACAACACCTGCCAATAATCTTGTTGCCAGTTTCTTTTCGCAGCTTCCCGGCGCCGTTGTCAGCCCTTTTGCATCGGCGGCAAACACTGACGGCGAGCAGGCGGAGAATGCTCAGGACCTGCCCGAAAACACCAATTTTTTCCACCAGCAGGTGGCCGCTCCCTACGTGGAGAACCCGCCCAATGTCCTGCTGATCATGATTGAAGGTTTGTCAGCAGGCTATTTTCCAAGCGTGAGCAATTATCACAACCTCGACCCATCCGTGAAACTCGGCAGCCTGGAGGAGAACCTCAACCGGCACGGGTTCCGCATCTACAGGAACGCCCTGAGCATGGAACGGCAGACAGACCGGGGAACCTTTTCCATTCTCTGCGGTGAGTATCCGGACTTCCGCAGGCAATCGAGAAAAATGGTCGATGTCGCTGAAGACCGCGCCAGTGCCGACTGCATGCCATCAAGACTTCTCGACAGCGGCTATACCACGGCGTACTGGCAGGCCGCCCCCCTGGACTACATGCGAAAAGGGGATTTTATGCCACGGGTCGGGTTCGAGGATGTGACCGGAGCGGAAGTCTTTATCAGCGAAGGAGAGCAAGTGGAAGGCTGGGGCCCTCCTGACCCGACGTACTTTGACAACATCGGTAAGCGGATTCGCAGGCTTGATGCCACCTCTGACCCATGGATGGTGACCCTGTTGAACGTAGGTACACACCACCCCTTCAATACCGGAAAGAGAAAACCCGATGATGGCTTTGACGCCGAGGATCTTGAAGAGCTTGCCGACGCCGAGCCCCAGGAAGCCCGCCGAGAAGCCATGAAAACGATGGCAGAGTCACTGAACCGTTTTCTCGATGGCCTCGCCTCCGACGGTATCCTCGACGACACTCTGGTCATTCTCACCTCTGATGAATCTGGCGGTTTTATCAGAAAGGACCCGGAATCCCTGCCCCTGAACAACAATGTCGGGGTCCTGGCAGTGCGGCCTCCCAATGGTGATTCACTGGCCCGCTACGCCCCCGGGAACCGGATCGTCGCCCAGATAGACGTGCCTCCGACAATACTGGACGTGACCGGCCTGGGCAGAAAGACCGGCGACATGATTGGCCGAAGCCTGCTGGTATGGCAAACAGACACTGAACGGGACCTGCTGCTTGCGGACACCTATACAGGGTTGAAATACTTTCTCAGGGAATCTGGCCAGCTGCTCAGTTGCAGTGAACTGATGACCAGTTGTAGCGCATGGACATTCGACCCGGAACGTTTGTTCGGCACATTGGAGGAGGTGGATGTTGACCCGTTTCTGACCTTTGAGGAACGTACAGCGCTGTTCAATAACGCGGCTTATATGAAACCCGTTGAAAATCCATGAAGCAGAAACTTCAAACCAGGAGACCCTTACCTGAATGAAGATTCTTGCACTGCACACCCTTGCGTTTCTGCATGTTCACCGCCGGGGCTTACTGACGTTTTATCTTTTCTTCACCGGGCTGACTCTCGCGGCTCTGACGCCCCTGTTCTCCGGCGCATTGGCGGCCCTTCGGCCGATCACTGGCCAGGCCGCCATCAGCACCGGCGGCCTGGTGCAGTTCATTATCTCGCCGGGAGGGATCCTTTGGCTGGCTGCCACTGCCACCATTGGCACGCTTCTGGTCATTCTGCAACAGGCGGGCATGACCTGGATTGCCGCCTCCGGAGGCCACCGGGAGTACCGAATTGCAGTGTCGGCACTCTGGGCCCTCGCCCGTCATTTCCGAAAACTTTCAGCGCTGGCACTGCTACAGGTCGCCGGCCACCTCCTGGTTGCACTGCCTTTCCTGATCACGGTGATCCTCGCTTATCAGATTCTGCTCTCACCCCACGACATCTACTACCTCCGGCTGGAACGGCCACCGGTTGTCTGGTGGTTCATGGGGATATCCGCCGTAGCGACGCTCGGCATTGCCGTCTGTAACGGCTGGCTGTATCTGCGCTGGATACTTTCTGTGCCCCTGGTTTTGCTGGATGGCCATGGCGCCAGGGCAGCGCTCAGGCTGAGCAATCATTATGTGCACGGGCAGCGCTTGCCTGCCACAGGCGCCTTGCTGGCAGGCCTTGCCGGACTGATCCTGCTCCCGATTCTGGTCACTCTTGTGTTTGAGGGTGTTGGCAGCCACCTGCTGCCCCGGTTGCCGGAACGAATGGACCTGCTCATGCCCGTCACCCTGACCTTTGTCGCAGTTTATATTCTCTTCACCATAACACTGGCCTTTGCCGGCATCGCAGCCTACAGCATGCTTATTTACAGCGTTTACCGCCAGGCAACCGGCCATCACCAGCGCGTCTCTGCAAAAGGATTGCCCAAACGGGCCGGCCCCGTGGCCTGGGCGGCCGAAGTGCTGGTTATCCTGCTGGCATTCGGCCAGGCCTGGTTCGTGCTGCAATCCTTTGAACAACAGGACGACGTCTCCATAACCGCCCACAGGGGCAGCGCCTTGAAGGCACCGGAAAACACCCTGAGCGCCATAGAGCAGGCCATTGAAGATGGAGCGGATTACATTGAGATTGATGTTCGACTGACCGCTGACGGGGTGCCGGTACTCTGGCACGACGCCGACATGCGGCGAGTCTTCGGCCTCGCCGGGAAAATCTCCGATATCACCCTGGAAGACGCCCGTAACCGGGATGCCGGTTCCTGGTTCGACCCGGCCTTCAGTCAGGAGCGAATCGCCACACTGGAAGAAGCCATCAACGCCACCCGGGGCAAGGCAAACCTTTACGTCGATATAAAACCCGATCGGGATACCCCCGAACTGACCAGAGAGGCAGTCACGCTGCTCCAGCGAATGAATGCCGTTGACGGCACCGTGATTGCTGCCGCCGAATGGTACGTGCTGGCTGAAGTTCGCCAGCTGGAGCCTGAACTGAAAACCACACTGCTGGCTCAGTTCATAGTCGGCCCGCTTTGGGACCGGAACTTTGACAATCTTGGCCTGCGGCGGAACCGGACCACGCCCGCCGCTGTTGCGCAAACCCACCGATCCGGCAACGAACTTCATGTGTGGACGGTCAATAGCCCGAACGCCATGTCACGCTTTATCGACATGGGCGTGGATAATATTATCACCGACAGGCCGGAGGTTCTGGCTGGCTTGCTTGAGCATCGGCGCGGACTCACTGATGCAGAAGTGCTGGTGATCAAGCTGCGCAACTGGCTGCGGTAACAGCTGCTTCCCCAGCGGAACTAGTCTAATCTTGAACGTGAGTTCACCACCCTACGCAAGGAGCGCGACCGTCATGAACCGCCACAGGCTGCACTCGCACTGCTGGTTTCGGTCATTCTGTCTGATATGGACGATTATTTTTTGCTGTGCAGCCCTGCCGGTCCAGGCCGAGGAACATAACGAAAGAAGTGGTGAAGAAACGAACGAGGAAGGCGCCGAGACGCCTACTGAAGAAAAAGAAGAAGAACCCGAAGAAGCAAGGCCTGCGGTCCAGCCCGAACTGGAATCGGATGCCGAAGGACCACCCCAGATTCAGCTTCCCGATACCGAGACGGCGGATATCCGCCAGCAGATTCAGGCCCTTAGAACCTCACTGGACCAGCGCCTAATTGCGGTTGAAGGCACACGCAATCGGCTCACCTACGCGGAATCACTTCTCAACCGACTCAGAGACGAATACGACAGTTTTGAGCTTCGCCTGGAAAAAGCCGGCCTCAACCTCACCGGAAACTACGCCAATCTCCTTCAGCAGCGGCTTGAGCGGCTCCGGCGCCAGGGGATAGCCGAGGATCTGATTGGTGACATCGAAAACCAGTTGTCTACAGCGCGTGAGGAACAACTCCGACTGGAAGAGTTCGAGGCCATCATTGATCCCGGCGATGATGCCCGCGACCAGCTAAGGAGCCAGAGGGCCAGCCTGGTCCGCCAGCTGCACAAGGCTGTCACCGAACACATCCAGGCCCTGAACGAGTATTACAGCACTGTATCTGCACTGCAGGAGCGCGTACAGGCGTACCAGACGCTATTGCAGCAGCGCCTTTTCTGGCTGCCCAGTGCTCCCGTTTTAGGGCTAGACACGCTCACTGAGCTTTTCACGGCTGCGGCCTGGTTTGCCAAACAGATGCGTCTTGACCCGCTCAGGGACGCAATCGGCAAATCGGTCCAGGAGCATGGCGCGCCAATCACTGTTCTCATAGCCCTTCTGGCACTGCTGCTCATCAAGCGACGGGCCGTCAGACGTAACCTCAAGGCCAACAGCCAGTACGTTGGAAACGTGGGGCACGATCGCATCGAATTTACGCTGTATGCGTTCGCCAACAGCGTATTACTGGCACTGCCTGGCGTACTGGTGTTCGCCATCGCTGCGCTGTTGCTGATGGAGGGCAACGACTTCTTTTCCGCCCTATCCGCAGGCCTGGCCACTGCCGCACTCGTCACCCTTCTGCTTGCATTGGTTCACAACGTGGCCCGCCAGGATGGATTGGGAGACACGCACTTCAACTGGCATATTGACTCACTCCGCGCCCTTCGCCGGGAGCTTCCGTTTCTTCTGGCGGTAATCATCCCGATCACCGTGATCATGCCGACCACCGCAACGCCCGGAGGGTCCGAGTTCGAGGACAGTCTCGGGCGTCTGCTCTTCACCGCCGTATCTTTCGCGCTTTCGGCGTTCGCACACCGCATCATGAGCGCGGTCCGGTCGGACCGGCCACAGAGCAAGCGCCTGCTGTTCCTGCATATACTGGCCGTGGTCACGCCCCTGGTCCTGGTGGTGGCATCGCTGCTCGGATATCACTACACCGCTCTGGAACTGGAGCGAAACCTGTTCATCAGCATCTGCTGGATAGCCTTCAACGCCATGCTGTTCTACATCGGACTACGGGCGCTTTCCGTCAGGGAACGTCGCCTGACCCTGGAGCGGCTGCGTGAACACCGCGAGGGGGAGCGCAAGCTCGCCGAGGCCAGGGATGCTGCGGAGTCTTCGGGCGAAGGAGTACCGCAAACGCTGGAATTGCCTGAAATGGATCTTGAGGATATCAACCAGCAGAGCACAGCGCTCCTGCGCATCGTGATTTCCGTGATTATCATTACCGGTCTCTGGTTGCTCTGGGCCAGTCTGATTCCGGCCTTGCAGCTGTTTGACAACATCACGCTCTGGACCATCGCCACCGACCTTGAAGGCGGCGATCCACTACCCATCACACTGGGTGACCTGCTGCTGGCGCTGTTCGTCGGCGTTGGTACCGTGCTCGCCGTCAGAAACCTGCCAGGCACCCTGGAAGTCATGGTGCTCAGCCGGATGAAGCTTGAACCCGGTACCGGCTATGCCATTACCACCCTCACCACCTATATCCTGGTGTTAATTGGCGTGGTGGCTTTTCTCGGAGTGATCGGAGTGCAATGGTCGAAACTCCAGTGGCTGGTGGCGGCACTCGGGGTGGGATTGGGCTTTGGCCTTCAGGAAATTGTCGCCAATTTTGTGTCCGGCATCATCCTGCTGTTCGAGCGCCCCATCCGTGTTGGAGATACGGTCACGATCGGCGGCATAACCGGCACGGTCTCGCGTATCCGCATTCGCGCAACCACTCTGGTTGACTGGGACCGAAAGGAGCAGATCATTCCCAACAAAACCTTCGTGACCCAGGACCTGACCAACTGGACATTGTCTGACTCGATCACCCGCGTCATACTGCAAGTCGGCGTTGCCTACGGCTCCGATATAGACCAGGTGCAAGAACTGCTCACGGAGGTGGCTCAGAGCAACGAACGGGTTGTGGATGATCCGGCACCAGCCGTGTTCTGCGTCGGTCTTGGTGACAGCCGCATTGATTTCGAGTTACGGGTGTTTGTAAATGACCCTCTCGACATCATGCCGCTGTCCCACGAGATCAACGCCGCCATTACCCGCGCCCTGAAGGAGGCAGGCATCGAGATCCCCTTCCCTCAGCGGGATATTCACCTGCGGACAATGGCGGACATCGCGACCACTCAGCCGGAAGACGAGCCGATACCGCGCCCTCGTGACTCGAACAGCAACTTGACGTAACTGCGAAGCAGCATCAGCTGGTTTGGCAGAATGGCCCGTTCTCCGGTGGCTCTCCCCAGGACCAGCCCCCCTTCAATGACGGTAGACACCATATCCGCCAACGCATCAGGATCGACGTCATCTCCGGGCTCGTAGTGTTCATAGATCTCGTCCAGCAAGGTGCGAAAACGCACGCGCCAGCCAAGGACGATCTGCCGGTTCAGTTCGCGCACATCACGGTCGAACAGGCTTTCCTGATAGCAGTAGGTTGCCACCAGACACCCCGGATGCGCCTGTGGCAAATCCTCCATGATCTCTGCCAACAGTTTGAGTCCGACCAGGAATCCCTGGAGGGGGTCTTCTGTCAGTTCCCTGCCCCTTGCAAACACGTCATCCAACAATGAATCCTCCCGCGCCATATAACGCAGCAACAATGCACGGGCCAACGCGTTCTTGGTGGAAAAATGATAGAGGAAGCCACTTTTGGTGATACCTGCCTCGGCAATCACCTCTTCGATCGAGGTTGCACCAAACCCCTTCCTGAGAACCGATGTTTCGGTAATGTCCAACAACCGCTCACGGGTAGCCTGTCCCTTGTCCATGCGCCACCTCCAGTAAACCGTACTGCAAGTATGGTTTACCTGCCGGGAACCTCAACCACCGCTGCTTTCCCAGCCCCCAAAAAACATCCACCTCCTTGTTTTTAAATAATTAAACATCTTTCGAGAGAACCATACCACGTGCTCTCTGGTGGCCATCCGCTACCTGTTACATGCTGGTTGCAGCTGGAAACGACCAGCCACTATTGATGAGGAGGACACAGTTATGACAGGCAACGCTGAGACCATCACTTACGAAGACCACGAAACCGATCCGGGAGCAGCAGACGCATTCGGCGAACGAATGGTGGACCTGCTTAACTCCGGCGCATTGTCACTGATGCTCTCGGTAGGGCATCGCACCGGGCTGTTTGACACCATGTCAGACATGCCACCTGCCACCAGCGCCCAAATTGCCGAAAAGGCCGGACTTGATGAGCGTTACGTCAGGGAATGGCTCGGTGCGATGACTGTGGGCGCGATTGTTGAGAACAATGCCGAGAGGGGAACCTACTACCTGCCACCGGAACACGCTGCCAGCCTCTGCCGGCAGTCACCGACCGACAACATGGCGGTGTTTGCCCAGTATATCCCCCTGCTCGGCGCCGTGGAGGACGACATTGTCCACTGCTTCAAGCACGGTGGCGGGGTCCCGTACGAACGCTTCGGGCGGTTTCACGATGTCATGGCCGAGGACAGCGGTCAGTCCGTTGTTCCGGCCCTGGAAACGCATATACTGCCGCTCGTACCGGGACTGACCAAACGACTGGAGCAGGGTATTGATGTCCTCGACGTGGGGTGTGGCAGAGGACGGGCACTGAACAGGCTGGCCAAGTTATTCCCGCGCAGCCGGTTCACCGGGTACGACCTGTCCGAAGATGCCATCAGGTATGCCAGCCAGGAAGCCAGGGCGCTCGGAAACAACAACACAGCGTTCAAAGTCTTTGACGCCAGCCGCCTGGAGCTTGCTGACAAGCCAGGCCCATACCATCTGATCACCACCTTCGATGCGGTCCACGACCAGCGGGACCCTCTCAGCGTACTGCGGGGTATCCGGAAGGCGTTGGCTGACGATGGTGTTTATCTGGCCCAGGACATCAAGGGATCAAGTCATCACCACGGTGACCGCGACCACCCGATCGGCCCGTTGCTCTACACCATTTCCTGCATGCACTGCATGACCGTTTCGCTGGCGCAGGATGGCGAAGGTCTGGGAGCCATGTGGGGCCGGGAAAAAGCCCTTGAGTACTTCAGGACAGCAGGCTTCCGGTCTATTAAAGTGCGTGAGCTGGATCATGATTTCCAGAATTACTGGTATGTCTGCCATCCCTGAGTTGGCCCGGACAGGATGCCGCTCCTTCGACGCTCACTGGAGGCCCGAATAACCGGGCCTTCGACCAGTCAGCCGGTACAGGGCCGAAAGAATTCCCCGGAGCAGCGCAATAGCGGGCCATAACAACCAGCTGAGGATGTACAGGGCCGGCACAAGGATGATTAACCAGCCCGCAATCTGCATGGCCACAGGAGATACGCCCAGCACATCCGCCACCCCGGCAAAGAAATCATTGATCAGGCTGGGATGTGTGACCACCAGGTACCCTGCCCCCAGGAGTACGGGCCATTTTGCATACCGGGCACTGCTGAGAATCAGTCGCCCGCTACCGGTGATACGGGCAGCCAGTGCCGCTGACCGGGTTGAAAGCCTGGCTCCCTGGGTTGCTTTAGCCGCCGTGCGGCCGGCACGAAGCACCTTTACAGCACTGGCAAACACCAGCACATCCACCGAGGCCCAGCCAATATCGCTGGCAGAAATCTCCTCACCGGTGCGGTAATTGGCTTCCAGCTCTCGTACACCACTGGTAAAGAACTGAGTGATGCCCTCGGTAACCCGCTCGGTCTGGACCCACTGGGTCTGGCCATTGGCATCCACCACAAACTGCCCCAGAAAATCGTGCCCTTCGTTGCGGATGAAGTTCACTGCGTACCAGCCACGTTCCTCAGGCGAAAGTGGCTCAGCTTTTTCTGGCTCGGCCGTCTCTTCGCCCCTCAATTCCGCAATGTATCCCTTGGCACGCTCATACTGGCGGGCCGCTGTGTTCATCCATTCAATGGAGCTGACTGGCTGGCGAATAAAGTAGTGGATGGGTGGCAGAGCGCTTTCACCGTAGGTGCGCAATACCTCACGAAACTCGGGTTCAGACGCGTAAAGAGGAAGAATCGTGCGCGCCATGTCGGGGTAGGCAAGCAGAGCGGCCTGGGCCTTCAGCAGTATCAGGCGGTCATCGCCCAGGTCCAGAATGGCCGCCTGCACCTCAACGGGTTCGTGTTTTATGCGGTCAAAACCGGGCAAAGCCTCCCTGGCCTGGATCGAAATGAGCTTGTGCTCAACAGGTACAGGCCGGGAGGCATAACTGGCAAGTGCGGCAACCATCAGCGCCACACCGAGGATCACCATGGCTTTTTTCAAACATCCACTCCTGCCGCATCGGTTTCAACCTATTCTGCCTGAGAACAGGCTGATTGCCATTGCACGAGTGGGCAAATTACTGCTCCACAAATGCTCTCTCGATCACATAGTGCCCGAGATTACCGTGGCGCGCTTCCTTGAAGCCCATGTTGTTGAGGATGGAGCAGGTGTCTTTCAGCATGCTCGGGCTGCCACAGACCATGAAGCGATCGTTCTCGAGATCAAACTCGGGCAGATCCAGGTCTTTGGTGAGCTTGCCATTTTCCATGGCGTCGGTCAGGCGCCCGGTATTACGGAACTCCTCACGGGTGACTGTGGGATAGTAGAGCAACTTGCCCTCCACCATTTCACCAAAGAACTCGTTGTTCGGCAGTTCTTCAATCTCATCCTGGTAAGCCAGTTCAGACTTGTAACGAACGCCGTGGGTAACAATCACCTTATCAAAGGCCTCGTAAACCTCGGGGTCTTTGATGATGCTGATGAACGGCGCCAGGCCGGTGCCGGTGCTGATCAGCCAGAGGTTCTTGCCCGGCAGCAGGTTGTCCATGATCAGGGTGCCGGTTGGCTTGCGGCTTACCATGATCTCATCGCCCACCTCGATCTTCTGCAACCGTGAGGTCAGCGGGCCGTCCTGCACCTTGATGGAGAAGAATTCCAGCTCCTCTTCATAGTTGGCGCTGGCAATGCTGTAGGCGCGCATCAGCGGCTTGCCGTCGGTTTCCAGGCCAATCATGGTGAAATGGCCATTCTTGAACCGGAACCCGGGGTCACGAGTGGTCGTAAAGCTGAAGAGGGTGTCGTTCCAGTGACGAACACTTGTTACACGCTCTTTGTTGAGGTTGCTCATGGTATCGCCCGTTTGTTAGCCGTTAGCAAATGTATGAAAATCATTGTGTAAATAATAACCCATAGGTAACCTATCGACAAAATGGGATATTTTCATAACCTTATTCGGGTTTATCGATTATGAAGTTCAGTTTTCGTCAGCTTGAGGTTTTCCTGGCCGCAGCGCACTTCCAGAACATCACCCGGGCCGCAGATTCCCTGGCCATGTCCCAGTCCGCTGCCAGCAGTGCCCTGAAGGAACTGGAAAACCAGTTTGATATCCAGCTCTTTGACCGGGTGGGCAAACGCCTTCAACTGAATGAGCTGGGCCGACTTTACCGGCCGAAAGTAGAAGCCCTGCTGGCTCAGGCCGGCGAACTGGAACAGGCCTTCAGCAAGCATACCGAGGTTGGTGCCCTCAAGGTTGGCGCGACCCTCACTATCGGTAACTATCTGGCCGTGGGCGTCATGGCCCAATACATGAATACCCCTACCCACCCCAAAGTGTCCCTCGAAGTCGCCAATACACGCACCATTGCCAAACGGGTCAATGACTTCGAGCTGGACATCGGGCTGATCGAGGGGGAATTGCAGTCCTCGGAACTGGAGGTGATCCCCTGGCGGGGGGACGAACTGGTGGTCTTCTGCTCTCCGGACCATCCTCTTGCCGGCAAGGAAAGGCTTTCAGACCGGGACCTGCGATCCGCTACCTGGGTGATGCGGGAACAGGGTTCGGGCACCCGCCAGACCTTTGAGCGGGGCATGCACGGACTGCTACCGGATCTGGACATTCTGCTGGAACTGGAGCACACCGAAGCCATAAAGCGCGCCGTAGAAGCCAACCTTGGCATTGGATGCCTGTCCAGGGTCTGCCTGGCGGATGCATTTCGGCGGGGAAGCCTGGTACCACTGAAAGTTCCTGAAGAACGACAGTTCGACCGGACCTTCTACTTTATCCTGCACAAGCAGAAATACCGGAGCGCTGGCATTGACCGCTGGATCGATCTCTGTGAACAGCTTCAGGACCCACCGTTGCCGGAAGAGCGCGGGCTGTTGTATGGCAGGAAAACCACCTGATTGCGACCATTCTCCTTGGCCTGGTATAGCGCCGTGTCAGCTCTCTTGAGCAGACAAGCGGCCTCATCTGAACGGAAATGATCAATACTGGTCACCCCAACGCTGATAGTGATACGGGCGCCCGTACCCACATCAGCATTGGGAACAGCCAGTTCCCGCACCGCCTCACGCAACTTCTCTCCCAGGTATCGGGCACCTTCCTCACCGGTGCCAGGCAAAACCAGTGCAAACTCCTCCCCACCGTAACGTGCCACCAGGTCTGAGGGCCGGGAGACAATATCTTTCAGGGTCGTTGCAATCTGCTGCAAACACCTGTCGCCACCATCGTGGCCGTAGCGATCATTGAACAACTTGAAATGGTCCACATCACACATGATCACCGACAGGGGCGCCGGGTGGCGTGACAGTCGCGCCCATTCCCGCTCAAGTGTTTCATCCAGACCGCGCCGGTTGGCCAGCCCCGTCAATGGATCGGTGCTACTCAGCGTCTCAAGGTAGCGATTGTTAATCGTCAGTTCGCTCTCTGCCTGATCGATATTTTTTCGGAACAGATAGAGAAAGACACCGGACAAAGTCAGCACGCCCGCAACGCTGCCTGCATACATGATATCAATCCATGGTGATGGTACCGGTGCGGCAACGGAGCCCTGTGGAAACAGAAAATGCGCAGCTACATAAAGCGAACCAAATGCGGTCATGATGGCGATATACAACAGAACATGGAGGTACTGGAAAAGGAAAACCAGAATAGCTGCGAGGGTGAAATAGAAGAGGTGCACACCGGCGCCCGCACTGATGAAAAAGGTCACAACAAACAACTGGCAGGACGCGTTCACCAGCAACAGGTTTCTGGCAGTGTTGTACCAGCCCCTGCGGTTGATCAGCAACACCAGCAGGTACGCAGCAATGAATATCAGGTTGGCCAGGAAAACGCCGCGATAAAGGGCAAAATCGTAGAAAAAATAAAAGAACTGGTAGGGAACGGTGGCAGCGGCCCCAAACAGCCCTACCTGGTTACAAAGTTCTATCTGGCGCCGTAAACTGACCGGGTTGCCAGCCACACCCGTCGACCAGAGTCTTCTTAATGCAGCAAGCATCGGCCATATCTCGATGCGGCACTGATAACGAGCATAATGTGCAAATGCGCCTGTGGGTTGTTTGTTTCGGCCAGGCTTTAAAGATAGATCAGACTGGTCCGCTATGAAACCGGAATTCGGTATCCGGTGACTCAATCAGTTGCTTTTCCAGTTCCAGAAAGATACCAATACGATCACCCACCGGACCACCTGCAGCCTGTTCTGCCAGCGCCAGATAATCCCGATAGTGGCGCGCTTCGGACTTCAGCAGTCCGTTGTAGAAATCCGACAGTTTGTCATCAAGATGCGGAGCGAGGGCGGCAAAGCGTTCACAGGAGCGTGCCTCGATAATGGCCCCGACAATCAGCACGTCCACCAGCCGGCCCGGATCCTCTGCCCTCACCTCTTTGCGCAAGCTGGCGGCATAGCGCGCGGGTGTCAGGTGGTCATAGCGCACGCCACGTTTCTGCATAATAGCCAGCACCTGCTCAAAATGGCGCAGTTCTTCCCGGGCCAGACGGGACATCTTGTTAAGCAAGTCGGTGTTGTCCACGTAGCGGTACATCAGGCTCAGGGCCGTCGAAGCTGCCTTTTTCTCGCAGTGGGCATGATCGATCAGCATCAGGTCCTGGTTTGCCAGAGCGTTGTCGATCCATTGTTGAGGAGTCCGGCAGGGCAGAAAGTCGTGGATCTCTAGCAGGGCGTTGTTCATGGCGTCATTACAGTGATGATTTGCGGCCGGCGAGTATAGCGCAATTAACAGATTCCTCCGACCTCTGTCCAACTTAACTTTGTAAGGGCTTTCCTATAGAATGCAGCGCCAACTTAACGCCTTTTCGCCATAAAACTCCCGCCAGGCATCGACGCCCACCGCGCGGGACATTCCAACTGATGAGGGTCCATATCGTGTTAGAAGCCTACCGTGAACACGTTGCAGAACGCGAAGCTCTGGGTATTCCCCCCAAGCCTTTGAATGCCGAGCAGACCGCTGCATTGGTCGAGCTACTGAAAAATCCCCCGGCCGGTGAAGAGGAAACTCTTGTTTACCTGCTGGAAAACCGCATTCCGCCCGGCGTGGACGAAGCTGCCTATGTAAAAGCTGCCTTCCTGTCTGCGATTGTTAAAGGTGAAGCGACTTCTCCGCTGATTGACAAGAAGAAGGCCGTCCAGCTGCTGGGCATGATGCAGGGTGGCTACAACATCGCCACTCTGGTTGACCTTCTGGACGACAGCGAACTGGCCGAGCTGGCCGGCGAAGAGCTCAAGCACACGCTGCTGATGTTTGACGCGTTCAACGACGTTAAAGAAAAAATGGACGCCGGCAACGCCATCGCCAAGGCTGTGGTTGAATCCTGGGCCAACGCCGAGTGGTTCACCAACAAGAAGAAAGTTCCCGAGAGCACCAAAATGGTGGTGTTCAAGGTGACCGGCGAAACCAACACCGACGACCTGTCCCCTGCCCCGGATGCCTGGTCCCGCCCCGATATCCCGCTGCACGCCCGCGCCGCCTATAAAATGGAACGCGACGGACTGAAGCCGGAAGAGCCCGGCGTCACCGGCCCGATGAGCCAGATCGACGAAATCAAGTCCAAGGGCCTGCCCGTTGCCTTCGTCGGCGACGTTGTCGGTACCGGTTCTTCCCGTAAGTCTGCCACCAACTCCGTACTGTGGTTCTTCGGTGACGACATCCCGGGCGTACCCAACAAGCGCGCCGGTGGTGTGTGTATCGGTAACAAGGTTGCCCCGATCTTCTTCAACACCATGGAAGACGCCGGCGCCCTGGTTTTCGAAGCCCCAGTCGACAACATGAACATGGGCGATGTGATCGAAATCCGCCCGTACGAAGGCAAGATCCTGAACGAAGCCGGCGAGACCATCTCCGAGTTCGGGTTCAAGTCCGACGTGATCCTGGACGAAGTACAGGCTGGCGGCCGTATCCCTCTGATCATCGGCCGTGGCCTGACCAACAAGGCCCGCACCGCACTCGGCCTGGGCGCCACTGACATCTTCCGCCTGCCGAACGACCCTGAGGCCGGCACCAAGGGCTTCACCCTCGGCCAGAAGATGGTCGGCAAGGCCTGTGGCCTGGAAGAAGGCAAAGGCGTTCGCCCCGGCACCTACTGCGAGCCCCACATGACCACCGTTGGCTCCCAGGACACCACTGGCCCGATGACCCGCGACGAGCTGAAAGACCTGGCCTGCCTGGGCTTCCAGGCCGACCTGGTGATGCAGTCATTCTGTCACACTGCGGCTTATCCCAAGCCGGTTGACGTGGAAATGCAGCACACCATGCCGGACTTTATCCGCACCCGTGGCGGTGTTTCCCTGCGTCCAGGAGACGGCATCATCCACTCCTGGCTGAACCGCATGCTGCTGCCGGACACCGTGGGTACCGGTGGTGACTCCCACACCCGTTTCCCGATGGGCATCTCCTTCCCGGCCGGTTCCGGTCTGGTTGCGTTTGCCGCTGCGACCGGCGTTATGCCGCTGGATATGCCGGAATCGGTTCTGGTTCGCTTCAAAGGCGAAATGCAGCCTGGTATCACCCTGCGTGACCTGGTACACGCCATCCCGCTGTATGGCATCAAGCAGGGCATGCTGACGGTTGAGAAAAAAGGCAAGATCAACGAATTCTCCGGTCGTATCCTGGAAATCGAAGGCCTTGAGCACCTCACCGTAGAGCAGGCATTCGAGCTGTCTGACGCTTCCGCCGAGCGCTCCGCCGCCGGTTGTACCATCAACCTGTCTGAAGAGTCCGTGGCCGAGTACCTGCGCTCCAACATCACCATGCTGCGCTGGATGATCGCCGAAGGTTACGGCGACCCACGTACCCTGGAGCGTCGCGCCCAGCAGATGGAAGAGTGGATTGCCGATCCGAAGCTGATGCGTGCCGACAAGGACGCCGAGTACTCCCACGTGGTGGAAATCGATCTGGCTGAAATCAAAGAGCCTATCGTGTGCTGCCCGAACGATCCGGACGATGCCCGCACGCTGTCCGAAGTGGCCGGCGACAAGGTTGACGAAGTCTTCATCGGTTCCTGCATGACCAACATCGGTCACTTCCGTGCCGCCGGTAAGCTGCTGGCACAGAACAAGGAGCCCCTGAAAACCCGTCTGTGGATGTCACCGCCCACCAAGATGGACCAGGCCCAGCTGATGGAAGAAGGTTACTTCAACATCTACGGCACCGCCGGTGTTCGCACCGAAATGCCAGGCTGCTCACTGTGTATGGGTAACCAGGCCCGTGTTGCTGCCAAGAGCACCGTGTTGTCCACCTCTACCCGTAACTTCCCCAACCGCCTGGGCGATGGTGCCAACGTGTATCTGACCTCTGCGGAACTGGCGGCCGTTGGCGCGGTACTGGGCAAACTCCCCTCCGCTGCGGAGTACATGGAGTACGCCAAGGATCTGAACAGCATGTCGAAAGAGATCTACAAGTATCTCAACTTCGACCAGATGGAGAACTACACCAAGAAGGCATCTGAAGCGAACGTTGCTTAAGACCTGACCTTCTGACCTCAAAGGCAGAAAGGTAGCTCCATGAAAACGCCAGCCCCCGGGCTGGCGTTTTTTTGATGGGGATGCATACCAGCGGACATCGCAACGGTTTGCAGACTAATAAACGATGAGCCGCACCAGAATGGCCACCACCATCACCAGGGTGATCCACTTGACCCACCTGGCGCCTTCGTCACTCAGATTGACGCGAACTGCAATGAATGCACCGGTGATATTGCCAAGAGCCAGCGTCAGCCCCATACCCCACCGCACCTGGTCACTGATGGCGAAAATCAGCAGCGCCGGCACGGTATACAGCAAAACTATGGAAACCTTGAATACGTTCACCTGGCGCAGGTCAATTTTCAGCATTCGGTACAGAACCACCAGGAAAAGCGCGCCAACGCCCACCTGTATGAAGCCGCCGTAGACCCCAATCAGGAACATGGCCAGGTAGATAACAGGGCCAAGCCGGTCCGGCGTCAGCGGGCGGGTGTCCAGTATTGGCTGGGGCAGCAGCATAAACACAGAGGCGCCGATCATGGCGGCCACCAGCACAAATTCGAAGACTGCATCGGCCACCCAGGTGGCCACCCAGGCTCCCAGCAGCGAACCAACGACCGCTGGTACCGCGAGATGCAGGCTGACCACCAGGCTGCCATGCCCCATTCGATGGAAGCTGCCTACTGCAGCGATGCTCTGCAGGGTAATGGCGACCCGGTTGGTGCCATTCGCCACCTGGGGCGGCAAACCCAGAAACATAAGCAACGGCAGTGTCAGCATCGATCCGCCGGCAGACAATACGTTGATGAAGCCGGCAAGACCGCCGAGCGCAAGCAGGGCCAGGACATCAATGACCGTCATGTTTCAGCCCGGACAGCCTGCTGCTCCAATGCCGGCGAAGCCCTGCCTCGGCGAGCGCTCCAGATCAGAATTGCCAAAAATATCACCACCCCGGCTCCATCCAGCAGAACCTGACCGTGGGGCCATAGCATGAGGGCCCCGATGGGGAACATCAGCAGCCGCACAACCGGGTGGAGCTTGTGCTCCAGATAGCCCTCAAGCCCGGCAATAATGGCGTAGATGCCAAACAGGGCGAAACAGAATACCCGGATCATTTCGGTAAAGTCACCGGTAATCAGCGGTGAATAGGCAAACAGTAGCGGCACAATATACAGGCCCTTGGCCAGCTTCCAGGCGGTAAATCCGGTACGCATCTGCGGTGTACCGGCAATCGCCGCGGCTGCGAAAGCGGTCAGGCAGACCGGCGGTGTCACATTGGAGTCCTGCGACAACCAGAAAATGATCATGTGAGCAGCCACCAGCATCATCGACAGGTTCGCCGGGGAAAGGGCCTGTTCTAGCAGTTGGGTGCTGAAAGTGTCCGGTACCACCGCCAGCAGCTGCTGAGCCGTGGCCAGATCCATCGGCGCATTGAGCAGTTCCATTTTGTCCGGGGCTGCCAGCATGAAGATGGCTTTCGCCTGTTCCGGCAGGTTGCCATTCACCAGCAACTCCAGCACCTGGCCCTGGGCAATCAGGTTATAGATCGCGGGTGCCGATAGAGTCGCCAGTACGATGTAAGCCGCTGTAACCGGCAAGCCCATACCCAGAATCAGTGATGCCAGGGCGACAAGCAGAATTGTGATAACCAGGCTGCCTCCGGCCCAGTCGGTAATCATCAGCGAAAAGGTATTTCCAATACCCGTGGTGGAGACCACCATCACGATCAGACCAACGGTAATCAGCAAAATCGCGGTGGTGGTTATGTTTCTTGCGCCCATGGCCAGCGCATCCAGAATATCCCGAAACCCCATAGGGTGCCTGGACAAACGGGACGCAACGATCACGGAAAGGATGGCGATGCCGGCAGCATAGGTGGGCGTGAACCCGTAAATCAGTGCTGCGATCAGCACGACCAGTGGCAACAGAAAATGCCAGCCGTCTTTCATCACCTCCTTCAGAGTGGGCGCTTCCTCGTCTTCCAGTTTGACCGCGTGGCTGCGTTTCGCCTCAATCCGCACGAACATGGCCACCGAGAGGAAGTACAGCAGCGCAGGTAGCGCCGCCACGCCAATGATGGTCAGGTAGGAGACCTGGGTGTAAGAGGCCATGATAAATGCACCGGCTCCCATCACCGGAGGCATCAGCTGGCCACCGGTGGATGCCGCCGCCTCAACACCGGCAGCAAAACGGGCCGGAAAGCCCGCCTTGCGCATCAGGGGTATAGTGATTACACCGGTCGACACGGTATTGGCGACACTGGAGCCGGACACCGAACCCATCAGCCCCGAGGAAAAGACCGCCACAAAGCCAGGGCCACCGACAAAGCGGCCGGCAGCACAGCGGGCCAGCTCAATGATAAAATCGCCAGCGCCGGATTTGACGAGGAAGGCACCGAACAGGATAAACATGAACACGTAGGTCCAGGATATCCGTGCAATCGAGCCCAGCATGCCCTGGCCACCGAGGTAGGATCGGAACAGCACCGTTTCCCATGAAAGACCCGGAAAGTTGAAAATACCGTCAACATACTGCCCCCACCAGGCCACATAGGTCAGGGCCACCACACACAACAGCGGAATGAACCAGCCCACGGTCCTTCGGGCCAACTCCAGAATCAATACCACTGCGGCGATGGAGACAATCCAGTCCGCGATATTGAAGTTGACGCCACGCTGGTAAAGGTCATCCTCAAAGAGGATCAGGTAAAAGGCGCAGGCCATTGCGACCAGACCAAGCACCACATCCACGCCCAGCACCACCCGCTGACTGGCAGCCGAGCGGGCCTTCAGCATCGGGTTGGTCAGGGTGCAGATCAGACCAAACAGGCCAAAGTGCAACGCCGATGTCCACAGGGTCGACAGTGTGGACAGGGTGTTGAAGTACAGGTGAATCAATGCAGCGCCAACAGCCAGCCAGAAGATCACCGGCCCGATCAGCCGGTGATCCAGTCGTTCGGCTGCATCGCTGATGCTTTCGTCGCGAACCTCCACCGGAGGTTCGCCCGTTTCCCGCTCAGCCACGATTACTCGGCAATCAGCCGATCAGGAATGGTGAGCCCCTGCTCCTGGTAAAACCGGACTGCGCCCGGATGAAGCGGCATGGGCAACCCGGCTATGGCCTTGTCCAGTGCCATCGCTTTGGTCGCCGGATGGATGTTGTTCAGGAACGGCAGATTGGCGTAGATCGTTTTCGTGATCTGGTAAACATCCTCTTCGGAAACATCCGCCCGTACGGCGAGGATATTGGGCTGGGCAATGGTCTCGATCGCCTCGTCCTGATTGGGGTAGGTGCCCGCCGGGATGGTGTACGGAGTCCACAGCTCGAAATCACTGTTCACCTCGGCCAACTGTTCGGTGGTGAAATTCAGGGTGGCAATGTCGCTGCCCATGTTGGCATAAGCCCGGGTAACCGCTGATGCCGGTACGCCGGCCGGGATGTTCATGCCATCGATATTGCCATTCTGCAGTGCGTCAGCACTGGGGCCATAGCCGAGATACGCCAGATCGATCTTGTCCAGATCAATGCCCACGTTGCCCAGGATAAAGCGTCCGGAGCCCTCAGTACCGGAGTTCCGGGCACCAATGGAAAAACTTTCGTCGTAAAGATTGGTCATGTCGGCAATGGTGCCGGTGTCCGCCAATTCTTTGGACACCACGAAGTGTTCGACGTTTTGCCAGAGCATGGAGACGGAGCGGAGGTTCTTGTAGGCCTTTGGCACCGGTCCGGTACCGTTCCAGGCATAGGCACCATAAAGGCCCTGGAGAATACCGAACTGAATCTGGTCCTCGTCCATCAGCTTGAGGTTCTCGCCGGAACCGGCAGAACTGATGGCAGACACGGAAATGTTGGTCGTGGGCTCGAGCTTTACCTTGATCAGCGTGGAAAGGGCAACGCCCACCGGGTAATAGGTACCTCCGGTCGTCGCGGTGCCCATGACGTAGTTGCCTTCGGCGTGCACCCCGGAAGAAAAGGAAAAGATGGCGGCTGCCAGTAAGCCCACGGTGGATTGCAGAAATTGGTTCTTGTTCATAATCCATTATCCTTTTGTGATTATTATCGTCCGCAACTGAGATCTCACCTTATCAAGGTAGTGGCTAAGTCTGGGATCTACCAGTTGATGCAACGAGTTCTAGACCTTGGTATGAGTCTTGACTTGCTCCGCAATAATTCGCTGCGCCTAATGCAACAAACCCCCGCTGGTAGGCGGGGGTTTGTCGACAAACTCACAGGGCTCCTTGTTAAACCCTGCCGTTTCTTCGGGCGCTATGCGCCCGTTGCATCAGCGAGTGATGTGCTGATATTCACCAGCATCTGCAGTCACACTGCTCACCGCCAGGATCGCAATGAAGGAAAGGATAAAGCCAGGAATGATCTCGTACACACCCGGGCCACCCATGAACTCACCGTTCCAGCCCAGTGAAATCCAGATCATAACGGTAGCAGCACCAGTGACCATGCCTGCGATGGCGCCCGCGCCGTTGGTGCGCGACCACATCAGCGACAGGATGATCAGCGGGCCAAAGGCGGCACCGAAACCTGCCCAGGCGTTACTGACCAGAGCCAGAACCTGAGAATCCGGGTCAGAGGCGATCACGGCAGCAACCAGACCAACCAGTACAACACAGATCCGGCCAACAAATACGCATTCCTTGTCGTCGGCTTCCTTGCGCAGGAACAGACGATAGAAGTCTTCAGTCAGTGACGATGAGGACACCAGAAGCTGGCTGGAGATGGTGCTCATGACTGCTGCAAGCAAGGCAGCATAGAGGAAACCGGTGATCAGCGGATGGAACAGCAGGTTCGACAGAATGATAAAGATGGTTTCCGGATCTTCTATATCCAATCCATTGCGAATGGCGTAGGCCCGGCCGAACACGCCCAGAGAGACGGCACCAATCAGGGAAATAGTCATCCAGCCCATACCGATGTTACGAGCCACAGGTACTTCTTTCAAAGTGCGAATTGCCATAAAGCGCACGATGATGTGGGGCTGACCAAAATACCCAAGCCCCCAGGTAACCGCAGACAGCCAGCCGATAAAGGTCAGTCCCTCCGTCCACGACAGTAGCGTGGGGTCGACTTCATTCAGAGTCTGTGACGCCTGGGCGAAACCGCCGCCACCTTCACCAAAGAGCACCACCGCCGGCATAATCACCAGCGCCAGCATCATGATGCAACCCTGGACAAAGTCCGTCATGCTCACCGCCAGGAAACCACCAACAACGGTGTAGGCCAGAACCACGCCGAGCGTGATGACGATACCCACTGCGTAATCACTCAACCCACCGAAGTTGAAGATTCCGGCAAAGGCACTTTCAAACAGCTTGCCGCCGGCAACCAGGCCGGACGCGGTGTAAACCGCAAAGAAAATAACGATAACGATCGCGGATACCGTTCTCAGCGACAGTGCCTGAGTCGGGAACCGGTTCGCCAGGAACGAGGGAATGGTGATCGCATTACCATAGTGAACCGTCTGTTCACGAAGCCGTGGCGCCACCAGGGTCCAGTTAAAGAACGCACCCACAAGCAGGCCGATACCGATCCAGGCCGAACCCAGGCCCGATGCAAACAGCGCCCCCGGAAGACCCAGAAGCAACCAACCACTCATGTCTGATGCCCCGGCCGATAGCGCCGCCACCTTTGGACTGAGTGCTCGCCCACCCAACATGTAATCTTCGGATGAAGACGTAGCTCTGCGCATTGCATAAACGCCGATGGCGATCATGAGCGCAAAATAAAGAAATAGACTTATCCAAACACCAATAGCCATGAAACTCCTCCAGTTCAATAGGACGGATCTGACTCCGACCGGTTGGTGCGTTTACCATGTTCAAACCGGTAGCCGCACGCTTTGTTTTTTTAATGCTTCTTCTTGCCCAAGTGATGAGGCGCTACTGCCTATAGCGCCAGCCTCCGCATCGCAATGCCTACCTCCTTATCCGTCAGTTTTCGTTCCGCCCTGCTTTAAGAGCATAGCGCCGTTTACACCTTTTCGATTCCAAGGGACAGCAGCGAGGCATTCCCCCCCACGGCTGTCGTGTTTATCGTACGAGTTCTTTCGGTGGCGAACCGCAGCAGATAATGCGGACCACCAGCTTTGGGGCCGGTGCCCGACAAGCCCCGACCACCAAAGGGCTGAACACCGACAACCGCACCGATCTGATTCCGGTTGACATAGGTATTGCCCACTTTCACGCGCTGTTCAATATACGCCGCCGTGGATTCGCTGCGGCTGTGAATTCCCAGCGTAAGGCCATACCCGGCTGCGTTAATGTCATCAATAACCTCATCCAGTTTCTCTGCAGTGTAGTGGACAACGTGAACAATCGGCCCGAAATGTTCCCTTTTCAGCTCATTTATGCCCGAAATTCCGTAGGCCGATGGTGCTACGAAATACCCTGACTGGCAGGATTCAGGCAGTGGCGCACTGGCAATAAAGCGGGCGCCCTTGTCCAGCTCCGTCAGATGCGACTGCAGACTGGACCGTGCTTCGTCATCAATCACCGGCCCGACATCGGTACTGTGCAGCTCCGGATTACCAACCGACAGCTCCTGCATGGCGCCTGCCAGCAAGGTTTCCATTCGCTCGGCCACATCCTTCTGAATATAGAGCACACGCAGTGCCGAGCAGCGCTGCCCTGCACTGGCAAAGGCGGACTGGATCACATCCCTGACCACCTGCTCCGGTAACGCACTGCTGTCCACAATCATGGCATTCTGCCCGCCCGTCTCTGCGATCAGGGGCACAATGGCTCCCTCGCGCTGAGCAAGGGCACGATTGAGGATATGCGCTACCTCTGTAGAACCGGTGAAGGCGACGCCGGCAATCCTGGGGTCCGGGGTCAGTTTGCCGCCGATTGATGCACCATCACCGGGTAAAAGTTGAAGCACCTCAGGCGGGAATCCGGCCTCGAGCATCAGCTCAAAGGCGCGGCCTGCCACCAGGCTTGTCTGTTCCGCCGGTTTGGCAATGACTGTATTACCCGCAACCAGGGCGGCCATGATCTGGCCGGTAAAAATGGCCAACGGGAAATTCCAGGGACTGATGCAGAGAAATACGCCACGCCCTTCCATGTAGAGGTCGTTGCTCTCTCCCGTTGGCCCGGGCAAGGCCATGGCGTCGCCGAACCGGGCCCGCCCCTGAATGGCGTAATAACGGCAAAAATCAACAGCTTCACGAACCTCATCGATGCCATCCTGCATGGTTTTACCGGCTTCACGGCAACAGATTGCCATGAGTTCTTCCATGTGGGATTCCATCAGGTCCGCGAATGCTTCCAGGCACCGGGCACGATCCCCCACAGGGCGATCCCGCCAACCCGGGAACCCCTCAGCAGCCACATCAAGCGCTTCAGCCGACAGGGCCTCGGTGCTCCAGTAGACATGCCCCACGGGTCGGGTTGTGTCGAAGGGCGCGGTGATTTCCCTGGGGCTTCCTTCACGTCTTTTCTCACCCCTGATCACCGGGGCTGCTTCCCAGCCGGATTCCGACCACTGGGCAAGATGGTTCAGCAGCGGATCAAGATCGGCTGCAACGTGAATATTCATACCCCTGGAATTACGACGCTCATCGCCATAGATATGAGTTGGCGCTGGAATCCGGTCATTGGGCAGTGAATCGTATTTCTGGAGTTCGTGAACCGGATTCTGAACCAGGTCTTCAATGGGGGTCGCCGCATCCACCAGACGGTGTACGAAGGAGGAATTGGCGCCGTTTTCCAGCAGGCGACGCACCAGATACGGCAACAGATCCTTGTGGGCGCCAACCGGAGCGTAAATGCGCACGGGGATATCGTTCTCCGCGAGGATACTGTTGTAAAGCGCATCACCCATACCATGGAGGCGCTGGAACTCGATCCGGCGGCGCTTGCTCTTTGCCATGGCCAGCACCGAGGCAACGGTGTGGGCGTTATGACTGGCCAACTGGGGATACAACGCCCCTTCGGTATAGTCACTCAGCAGGAATCGAAGGCACGCCAGATAGGACGTATCGGTGGCTTCCTTGCGGGTAAATACCGGATAACTTTCCAGCCCCAGCTGCTGGCAGATCTTGATTTCGGTGTCCCAGTAGGCACCTTTGACCAGCCGGATGGGAATCTCATCGCCCTGCTCCCTGGCCAGCTTTGTCAGCCAGCAAAGAACCGGCAGCGCCCGCTTGGAATAGGCCTGGATAACCAGCCCGAAGCCGCCCCACCCTCTGACCACCGGGGAACTGAACACCCTTTCAAACAACTTTAGTGAGATTTCCAGACGATCCATTTCCTCGGCGTCGATGGTAATCGACACCTTGTTCTCCCGGGCGAATTCCAGAAGACCCGTCAGTGTGGCACCGAGTTCCTGCAGAACACGCTCTTGCTGGGACACTTCGTAGCGGGGATGCAGCGCGGAGAGCTTGATGGAAATCGAGGGTGCCGGGGCCTTGCTGCCGGGATAGGTGTCGTTTCCGACCGATGCGATGGCATCCATATAATCCTTCAGGTAGCGGGCGGCATCGTCGCTGGTCATTGCCGCTTCGCCCAGCATATCGAAGGAATAGCTGTAGCCCATGTCGCGGTATTCCCGGGCGTTCTTCAGTGCCTCATCAATATCACGGCCGAGAACAAACTGTTTGCCCATAATGGCCATGGCCTGGTACATGGCACTGCGAATGACCGGCTCACCGCTGCGCTTGACCAGGCGTCGCCAGATGCTGGAGGGCGAACCGTCAAGGCGCTTGTCCATTTTGACCACCCGCCCTGTCAGCAGAAGCCCCCAGGTAGAGGCATTGACGAGCGTGGACCCACTGCGACCAACGTGTTTTTTCCAGTCGGCGTCGGAAAGTTTGTCCTGAATCAGGGCATCGGCAGTGTATTTGTCAGGAATACGCATCAATGCTTCTGCCAGACACATGAGCAGGATGCCTTCCTGGGTATCCAGGCTGTACTCCTGCAGGAGCGCATCGATCATATGGACGGAATCGTCCTGGTCCCGGACCTTTTTAATCAGGCTGGTAGCCGTCTCGGTGATGGCGCGATGCTCTGCAGCATCACTCTGGGCCAGGGGAATCAGTTCATTAAGGTAGCGCGCTTCATCAACGGCGTAGTTGGCGATGATTCCCTGCCAGAAAAAGGATTTTGGCTGTTCCTGAAATGCAGGCTCTAACACCTTGCTTGCATTGAACATGTCCGCGCCTCGTCGATGGCACCGGCTACCAGCCGAATACCCGGATTTATTATTCTGTTTGGGTCAGACAACAGGCACGAATCAGTCCAGCGCCCTGACGATGACCAGCTACCTCCATAAGTTAGTATTACTACGGATCACAAGCTTACAAAATCCTACGATTTTTTTGTAAATTCATCCGGAAATGGGCGTTTTTTAGCAAATCAGGCAACTTTGCCATCAATTCGTAATCTGGAAGGTGTTGTGCCCTTGTGTTTTCGGAGGGCATTGGTGAGGGCACTCTGAGAGGAGAATCCGGTTCGGTAACTGACTTCCGACACCGACAGCGGGGTCATTGTCAGCAGCTGTACAGCCTGGTCAAGGCGAGTCTGCAGCAAGAACTGATGTGGCGTCACACCAACCACCTCCCGGAACATTTCATGAAAACGGCTGACGCTGAGGCAGGCAACCCCGGCCAGATCGTTGACGGTGATCTTGCGCTGGATGTTTTCCATGATATAGCGCCGGATCGTATCCGGGCTTATGGCATGGCGATTCTGGCGAACTTCGCGGCCGTCATTCAAGCGCTCGGCCATGCAGTGCAGGATACTCGCGCCCATGTGGTGCTTCATGCCCTCGTTTTCAGGCGAGCGATCAAACTCTCCGGCGACAAACTGCACCAGTCCCTGCAACTTGCTGTCCAGCACCAGTGTGCGTGGCCGCTCGAATAGTGGGGCCAATGTTTCGTATTCACTGTGAGCAGGGCTGTTGAAGGCTGGCACATAAGGATCGAGATTGATCACCAGAACGTGATTCTGGAGGTCGCCACAGTAATCATGCCTGGCTTCGGTGGGCACCAGGCATGCACGCCAGGTATCCAGGTGGGAACGGGTTCCGTCTACGCTGAGATCGGCTTCGCCGCGAACCCCCACAACAATCTGGTGGTGTTCATGGCGATGGTGATGAGAAGCCGTTGGAAGCTTGAGCAAGCGTGCGTTCAACATACCCGCGACCTGGAGGATGATTGAGAATGTTACTCAATTAAAGCAGAACATCGCGCAACATGCACGATCAGGACCGACGGGCCAGCCGGTTAACCAGACTGGTAACGTCGCGGCTGACCGCTTCCAGCGGCTGTGCCGCATCCACTATATGATATCGGCCAGGGTCTGCCGCAGCCCGCTCGAGATAGGTCCGGCGAATGCGCTCGAAGAACGCGACGGCTTCCTGCTCAAACCGGTCCAGCTCGCCCCTGTGACGGGCGCGCGTCATCCCGGTTTCTACTGGCGCGTCCAGCAGAATAACCTGGTCCGGCCGAAAGCTCCCCTGCACCAGGTTTTCCAGAAGGGCGATACGCTCTGCAGGCACACCGCGCCCTCCTCCCTGATAGGCAAAGGTGGCGTCGGTAAAGCGGTCACACAATACCCAGCGCCCGGCCTCCAGCTCCGGAAGTATGCGGGTATGAAGGTGCTGCGCACGAGCCGCGAACATCAGCAGCAACTCGGTCATGTCATTGACGGGCTCGTCCCTGGGAGCCAGCAGAAGCTCGCGGATGGACTCCGCCATGGGTGTGCCGCCGGGTTCCCGGGTCACGGTATAGTCGACACCGAGCGCCTTCAGGGCAGCCGCCGCATTTGCCAGCTGAGTGGACTTGCCAACGCCTTCCGTACCCTCAAAGGTAATGAACTGCCCGCGGCCGGTCATTGCTCAGTTTCCCCGGTTTCAGGAGCCGGGACAGGTGCCGGCGACGAGCGGTAGTCAGAGCGGCGGTTGAGCTGGAATTCCCGCACGGCCTTCTGATGCTCCTGCAAGGTCCGGGAAAACTTGTGGGTGCCGTCACCGCGTGCGACAAAATACAGGGCATCACCATCGGCCGGGTTCAGTGCAGCGTGAATCGCTTCCTGTCCGGGCAAGGCTATGGGTGTCGGTGGCAGGCCATCGATGCGGTAAGTGTTGTAGTCAGTGCGGGTTTGCAGATCGCTGCGGGTGATTCGGCCCTGATAACTCTCTCCCATGCCATAAATCACCGTTGGGTCCGTCTGCAGCCGCATGCCTTTCTCCAGGCGGCGGACGAAAACACCCGCTACCTCTTCACGTTCGTGGGCGGCACCCGTTTCCCGCTCGACAATCGAGGCCATGATCAGTGCTTCGTAAGGCGAATCATAAGGCAGGTTTTCAGCTTTGGACTCCCATTCAGCGGCCAGCACTTCTTCCATCCTTTCGAATGCACGGCGCAACAGATCGAGATCGGATTCATTACTGGTAAACAGATAGGTATCCGGGAAGAACCGCCCCTCAGGATGCTCGCCTTCAGCCCCCATGGCTTCCATGATCTGATCGTCGGTCCAGTCCGTGGTTACTTTCTCAAGTCGTTCGCTGGCTTCCAGCGCACGGCGCATATCCCGGAATGTCCAACCTTCGATGAACTGGATCTGCCAGTGCTTGGTGGCGCCGGCCACCATCATCGCAATCATGTCCAGCGTACTCATTCCGGCGGTGAATTCGTACTCCCCTGCCTTCAGGCGCGTCTGGTCCGGGAAGAGCCTGCCATGGATCTTCAGCCACAGGCTGTCACCTGCAAGACCTTCCTCCTCGAGCTTGCGGGCAACCTGCCCGTAACCACTACCGGAGGGAACACTGAACAGCACCGGCTCGGTCAGTGCTACCGGTTGCTCAAGGGTCTGGAGCCCCTGCCATACCCAGAGGCTACTGCCGGCAACTGCCAGAACGACGAGGCAAAACAGACTGATTAATAACTTCTTGAACAAGCTCTTTATTCCAATGTTTGCAGAGGGTCGCAGATTGTCTCAAGCCCGCCATCCACTGGCAAATCAACACCACTCATTATGCGAACAGGAACAATACCCACAACGCTGTTGGTCAGATAAAGCCCCCGGAAACCGGGCAACGAGAGGATGGAAGGCGGAACGGTTTCCTCGCGGATCTCGTGTCCGGTTTCCCTCAGACAATCAATCAGATACTTTCGCATTACACCTGCTACCGCAAGACTTCCGACAGGTGGGGTAAGCCATTTATCACCGTGCCGGACAAACAGATTTGTCCGTGTACCCTCAACCAGGTTTCCTGCTGAATCCCGCATAATCAGCTCGAACTCCTTACCGGTAAACTCGCGGCTTGCCATAACCTGTTCCAGCCGGTTGAGCGTTTTGATACCGGCCAGTTGTGGATTCACCGTCAGCGGAAATTTTGAACAGTCTGCCACAACTCCGCCATTGTCGGGGAGCGTCGGCATGGCTGATACGGACACAATCAGGTGAGGCTGGCAGATCTCGGGCAAGCGATACCCCCGCCCTCCGTTGCCGCGGGTAAGAACGAGCTTGAGCACCCAGTCGAAGCCTTCAAAACCGGCTTCGTAATCGAACCCGGCCTGCGTTATTGCGGCATCCAGGCCACGACGGTCAACCGGTATGCCCAGCCGAGCGGCATCCGCCACCATCCGGTCCAGATGGAGCCGGCGCAATACGGCCTGGTGACCGCGCATCCGGATGGTTTCAAACAGGCCGTCACCATAGGCTAGTCCGCGATCGGCTGCGGGAATGTCACTGCTGTCAGCCCGGATAACATTCAGCACAAGCTTGCTCAGTCCTCGTAGCGCCGGAAAATCAGGGTACCGTTGGTTCCGCCAAACCCGAAGGAGTTTGACAGGGCAACCCGAACGTCCGCCTTGCGGCTTTTACCGGCGACAAAGTCGAGGTCACAGCCTTCATCCGGCTCATCCAGGTTGATGGTGGGAGGCAGGACACCGTCGCGAATCGACAACAACGAGAAAATGGCCTCAACGGCACCTGCCGCGCCGAGGAGATGTCCGGTCATGGACTTCGTGCTGCTCACAGACAACTTGTAGGCGTGGTCGGCAAACACCGATTTTACGGCGGCTACTTCGGCTACGTCACCCACCTGGGTGGAGGTGCCGTGAGCGTTGATGTAGTCGACCGTGTCGGGGTCAAGTCCGGCATCGCGGATGGCATTTTTCATTGAGCGGGCCGCACCTTCGCCATTTGCCGGCGGGGAGGTGATGTGAAAAGCGTCGTCACTCATGCCAAATCCGATGACTTCCCCGTGGATGGTTGCGCCTCTGCGCTTGGCATGCTCAAGTTCCTCAAGCACCACCACGCCGGCGCCATCACTGAGTACAAAACCATCCCTGCCAGAGTCCCAGGGCCGGCTCGCCTTTTCCGGCTCGTCATTGCGAGTGGATAAGGCCCTGGCCGCCGAAAATGCGGCGATGGAGCTGCGAGTGGTCGCCATTTCCGACCCACCCGCCAGCATCACATCCGCATCACCATAGGCGATGGTACGGGCGGCATAACCGATATTGTGGGTGCCCGTGGTGCAGGCGGTCACGATGGCAATGTTGGGGCCCTGGTAACCAAAGCGAATGGCGACATTACCGGAGATCATGTTGATGACGGACGCTGGCACAAAGAATGGCGACACCTTTCTGGGCCCCGATTTCTCCATGGTAATGACCGTCTTTTCGATATATTCAAGACCGCCGATACCAGAGCCAATGGCAACCCCCACCCTTTCCCGATCGAGGTCAGCATAGTCTTCCAGACCGCTGGCATTGACTGCCTGCTGGGCTGCAATGAGACCATAATGAATAAATGGGTCGAGCTTCCTGGCGTCTTTGGTGGACAGGTAGGATTCCATATCCAGATTTTTGATACCGCCGCCGATCCGTGTGTTGTATCCGGTCGTGTCGAACCGGTCGATTTCGGTGATACCACTGCGCCCGGCCAGGATACCCTCCCAGGACGAATCCACATCATTGCCCAGTGGTGACAGCATTCCCATGCCTGTTATCACAACACGTCGTTTAGCCATATCCCCTTCACCTGAAGTCTTTTCCGGTACTGGTGTAACAAATGCCAGCCAATAAAAAAGCCGCCCATTGCAGTATCACATGGACGGCTTCTTGCCTGGCGTAAAAAACGTGCTGAGTATCAGGTGTGCGCGACGATGTAGTCGATCGCGTCCTGAACACTCGCCAGCTTTTCCGCTTCCTCGTCCGGAATCTCGGTCTCGAACTCTTCCTCGAGTGCCATGACCAGCTCAACGGTGTCCAGTGAGTCAGCGCCAAGGTCCTCTACAAAAGAAGATGTGTTCTGAACTTCGGACTCTTTCACGCCCAACTGCTCACAAACGATCTTCTTAACGCGCTCTTCAACTGTACTCATAATGTCCTCACTTTTGTGTCAACCAAGCAACTTAAGTGCTGCCAGTTTAGTTTAAACCATACCTGCAAACAAGCAGGGGTTCCATTCAAACATGTTGTGCAACAAGGGTTTGCGCACATGCCCCCGCAGGGACTATCCCATGTACATACCGCCATTGACGTGAATCGTTTCGCCCGTCACGTAACCGGCGGCCTCCGAGGCCAGGAAGGCAACAACCGCTGCCACTTCTTCCGGCTCACCCAGACGACCGGCAGGTATGACTTCCATCATAGCCTCGCGTTGCTTGTCGTCCAGTTTTCGGGTCATATCCGTGTCAATAAATCCCGGGGCAACACAGTTTGCGGTGATGCCCCGGTTCGACATTTCTTTCGCCAGGCTACGGGTAAAGCCCTCTACACCGGCCTTGGCAGCACAGTAGTTGGCCTGCCCGGGATTACCCATGCCTGCCACTACCGAGCTGATATTGATAACCCGGCCCCATCGGGCCTTTGCCATGCCACGCAATACAGCCTTGCTGGTGCGATAGACACTCGACAGGTTGGTTTCAATCACAGACGACCAGTCGTCGTCCTTCAGGCGCATTAACAGGTTATCACGGGTGATCCCCGCGTTGTTGACCAGGATCACCGGGGTACCGGCTTTTTCATTCACTTCTTTCAGCCCGGCGTCGATGCTGTCCGGGTCCGCGACGTTCATTACAATACCGAAACCCTTCGCGCCCGCGGCTTTCAGATCGGCCGAGATAGACTCCGCACCCGCTTCACTTGTTGCGGTGCCAACGACTGTTGCGCCCTGATCAGCCAGCGCTCTGGCGATGGCTTTACCGATTCCACGGGTTGCACCGGTTACCAGTGCAGTTTTGCCTTCAAGAGACATGTAATGCTCCTATCCTTTCTGTCCGAATGCCTCTGACGCCTTTGTCAGGGCATCCGGCTCCTCAATTCCATAGACCGACAGGTCACGATCGATCCGCTTTGCCAGGCCAGCAAGCACCTTGCCGGCGCCGCACTCTACCGCGATCCCGACTTCATTAGCCACCAGCTCGCGGATTGTGTCTGTCCACAACACTGGAGAGTATAGCTGCTTGACCAGATTGCTCTTGAGTGTGTCGCTATCCTGGGCAACAGTCGCTGTGACATTCTGAACCACGGGAATGACAGCATCGTTAAAACTGACTTCATCAAGTGCTGCTGCCAGCTCCTCTGCAGCACCCTTCATCAGCGCACAGTGGGACGGCACACTCACCGGCAGAGGCATTGCCTTGCGCGCACCACGAGCCTTGCAGGCCTCGATAGCACGCTCCACTGCAGCAGCAGAACCGGCAATCACCACCTGGCCAGGCGCATTGAAGTTCACGGCACTAACCACATCACCATTGGCGGCCTCTGAACAGGCCGCGATAACATCGTCATCCTCCAGACCGATAATGGCCGCCATCTTGCCTTCACCGGCCGGCACAGCTGTTTGCATGAGCTCACCGCGCAAACGTACCAGCTTGATGGCATCAAAAAAGTTCAGACTCTCGGCCGCCACCAGGGCGCTGTATTCCCCAAGGCTGTGTCCGGCCAGAAAATCAGGCGCCTTACCACCGGCGACAAACCATTGCCGCCACAGCGCAACACTGGCGGTAAGCAGGGCGGGCTGTGTCACCGTGGTCTGGTTCAGTTCCTCTGCCGGGCCATGCTGGCACAGGTGCCAGAGGTCATACCCCAGTAGGTCGGAGGCTTCCGAGAAGGTTTTTTCTATGATCGGCCAGCTCTCGGCTGCTGTCGCCAGCATGCCTACAGACTGCGATCCTTGTCCGGGAAAAATAAAAGCTGAATTCATAGCGCGAATCTTACCGTTAATGAGGGGTTACGGGAGATTAGCCAATAGTACAACTCCGGGGACGGTACAGCCAATCTGGCAAATATGGGAAGAGACTTTAGTCTCAGAGGGCTTTTCGCAGAGGGACATTCAGAACATCAGGTCATCGAGACGTTCATTGATGCGGATGGGCACTTCCAGCTCTACCTCGAGTACAGCCTGACGAATCGCTGCCAGCATGGCGCGCTCATTCGCATTGCCGTGGCTCTTGATCACTACACCCTGGAGCCCGAGAAGGCTGGCGCCGTTATGGCGCGAAGGGTCCATCAGTCTGAGCAGACGCCCGATCATCGGCCGGGCCAGCAAGCCGACAAATTTCCCGTAAAGGGTTTTGGTGAATGCCTGCTCCAGCAGCTCAATCAACAGTCCGGCAACGCCCTCGCCGGTCTTCAGGGCGATATTGCCAACGAAACCATCACACACCACCACATCAGCCACATCCCTGAACAGGTCACTGCCCTCGATATACCCGATGTAATTGATGGTATCGCACTGAGCCAGCATATGAGAGGCAAGCCGCACCTGCTCATTACCCTTGATCTCTTCCTCGCCGACGTTCAGCAGTGCCACGCGCGGCTCGGGCTGATTACAGATGGCCGACGCCATCAGTGACCCCATCAAGGCATACTGATAGAGGTTTTCCGCCGTGGAATCCACGTTGGCACCCAGGTCCAGCACGTGGCAGCGGCCCCGCAGGGACGGGATCAGTTTGGCAATCGCGGGCCGCTCGATACCCGGATACATGCGGATAACAGATCGCCCGAAAGCCATCAGCGCGCCGGTATTACCGGCGCTGACGCAGCCCTGGGCAACGCCATCACGAACCAGCCCAAGGGCAACGGCCATGGAGGAATTGCGTTTATGCCGAAGTGCATGGGAGGGCCGCTCATTCATGCGCACCACATCAGCTGCCTCGACAATGCGAATCCGAGGGTGGCCCTCATGCAACAAAGCCTCGAGCTCGCTCCGGATTCCCACCAGAACAAGACTCAAGGCTTCGTTTTCTTTCACCGCATCCAGTGAAGCGGAGACCACCACGGCGGCTCCGCGATCACCACTCATGGCGTCAATCGCGATGGTGACCGGCTTCACCGTTCCTCCATCTCGCACTGGCGGGTGGGATGCTAACGACGATTTACTCGTCGCTGGCCTCAATTACCTGCTTGCCACGGTAAAAACCGTCTGGCGACACATGGTGACGACGATGCACTTCACCAGTGGTGGTGTCAGTGGACAAAGCTGCAGTGCTCAGGGCGTCGTGTGAGCGACGCATACCGCGCTTTGAGCGGGTCTTTCGGTTCTTCTGTACAGCCATGGTTATGCTCCTGACCTGATAAACGTGTGTTCGTGAAATTCGCGCCGGCTTTCTGTGAAAAACGACGCCTGATTAGTGTTTCTTCGTCTTGAGATCCGCCAGCACGCTGAACGGATTGTCTTCAGACTTTTTCACCGGCTCTTCACCGGAATTATCCGGCTCGAAGGCTTCCAGTTCCTCCCTGGCGGGACACTCGTCGCGCTCATGAAGCGGGAACGGAGGCAGAACCAGCAGCAGCTCGTCTTCGGTCATGGACCACAAATTCGCGCTGAAATCGTCTGTCAGAAACGGTTCAAGTTCCTTGGGCAACTGTTGCGCCTGCTCATCGCTGGTTACCAGCCCCAGCGTAAAGCTGGAAACCAGCGTTTTCTGCATGGGCCCCATGCAACGCTGACATTCCAGGATTACCGGCGCTTCCAGCTCGCCTGTCACCATGCGCCGGCGCTCACTGTCCATGGAAAATAACAGCTCTACACGGCACACCGCACCGTCCTCAAATCCGTAAACGGAATCACCAAAGCGAGACAATGCCTTCAGAGGAATTTCTCCCTCCAACACAATGTTTTGCTCTGCCAAACGATAAGGATCGACAGTTTTGGGCAGCTCGGCGCTTGAGGCATTTGACATAGGCGCGCAATTTTAGGGGCCCGGCGCGCTGCTGTCAAAGACTTCATGCGTATTTGCCCAGGGGTTACACCGGGGATAGGTGTATTCTACGATAATACCGTCGAAACGGGGCCCGCCCCGACCATGCATCACACCTGTCATCCCCTTTCTTCAAGGAAGCCCATGACCCCGCGCCCACTCCTGCTCGCCTCCTCATCGCCCTACCGGCGACAACTGCTGACAAGGCTCGGCTTGCCGTTCGAAGCTGCGTCACCGGATATCGATGAATCACCTGCCAGGAACGAAACGGCGGCACAGCTGGCCACACGGCTGGCCGAAAGCAAGGCCAGAGCGCTTGCGAAGGCCTGGCCCGGGCACTGGATTATCGGCTCGGATCAGGTTGCCTGCCTGGAGGATGGCACCCTGCTGAACAAGCCGGGAAACCATGAGCGTGCCGTGCAGCAACTTGCCCGCAGCAGTGGCCAGCGGGTTTCCTTCATGACCGGCCTGGCGCTGCTGGATGCCAGCTCAGGACAGATACAGATCCACTGTGAGCCTTTCCATGCCCACTTCCGGCACCTCAGGCGAGAAGAGATCGAGAATTATCTGCATACGGAGCAACCCTATGACTGCGCCGGCAGCTTCAAGATGGAAGGCCTGGGTATCGCGCTATTCAGCCAGCTGGAGGGCAGAGACCCCAACAGCCTGGTAGGCCTGCCCTTGATCGCACTGACTGACATGCTGCGGAACTGGGGGCTGAATCCGCTGCTCCAGCCCCCGGTCAGATCATCGAAGCTCGAGCCTTGACTCGGTAATGTAGCGGGCAATGCCGCTACCCACCGACACGCCGAACTGATCCACAATATCCTGCAATGGCGATTTGCGGCGGCTGTAATCCACAAGGTCTTCCTGGCCGATCACCTGCCTGGCTACGTGGGACGAGCTGCCCAGACCATCAATAAGGCCCAGTTCCAGCGCCTGCTCACCGCTCCAGACCAACCCTGAAAACAGGCGCTCATCATCGGCGAGGCGATCGCCGCGGCCCTCACGTACACTTTCGATAAACTGTCCGTGAGTGGTTTTCAGCACGCCCTCCCAGAACTGAACCTCTTCCTCTTCTTCCGGCGAGAATGGATCGAGAAACGCCTTGTTCTCGCCAGCGGTATAGAGACGGCGGTCAACCCCGATCTTTTCCATTATGCCGGTAAACCCGAAGCCACCGGCAACCACACCGATGGAACCAACCAGGCTGGCTTTGTCTGCGTAGATCTCATCGGCGGCAGCCGCGATGTAGTAAGCGCCGGACGCGCCTATGTCGGAAATAACAGCGTACAATTTTTTATCCGGATACTCGTCCCGCAGACGGACGATTTCATCGTAGATGTACCCCGACTGCACGGGACTTCCGCCCGGGCTGTTAATCCGCAGAATAATAGCCACCGAATTTTCAGCCTCAAAGGCATTGCGCAGAGCACCAACAATATTGTCCGCACTGGCCAGTTCATCTGCGGCAATAGTGCCCTCCACTTCCACAAGAGCCGTGTGCTTGCCCTTGGTGGCAGACTCCAGGGCTCCGCCAAAGGGGAACTGAATCATGAGCAACAGCGCGAAAAGATATCCGAACGTCAGCAGCTTGAAGAAAATTCCCCAGCGCCGACTCTTTCTTTGTTCCGACTGGAGAGACATCACCAGCTTTTCAATCAGTTTCCAGTCGCGGGCCGATTCCGGTGGTATTGCCGGCGACTTGCGGCTCCCGGACCGCTTGCCCGCATCCTTCTCCGCCCCGCTCTCTGGCTCACTTCCCCAGCCCGGATTCCTGTCTGACTCCCAATCACTCATTGATGCATCCTGTTACTGTTTCAGTTCAGAGGCCAAGTACGTCCCGCAGATCCTTTACAGAATCAACGATCGCATGTGGCGAATAGTGCCCCAGCACATCCCGCTTGTGCACGCCCCACTCCACTCCGATGGAGGGCATGCCGATGCGCTGCGCCATCTCGAGATCGTACCGGGTATCACCAATCATTACGGCCTGGGACGGCTCGATGCCATAAAAGCGGATAATCTCGCCCAGCATGGCCGGGTCCGGTTTGGAGCGGGTTTCATCGGCACAGCGGGTAATGTCGAAATGAGTGCCGAGCCCACTTGAAACAAGTGCGCCTTCAAGGCCGCGGCGACTCTTGCCAGTGGCAACGGAGCAGCCACGCCCGCCACCGCGCAGGTCGGCCAACACATCCGCCATCCCCTCGAAAACATTCTGTGGAGTGGTGGTCTTGGAAAAGAAGTAGCGGGCGTAACCCTCGCGGATGGTGTTCATTTCTTCGCGACTGATACCCGGATAGAGCTTTTCCAACGCTTCGATCATGCCCAGACCGATAATATCCCGGTAGGCTTCACGCTCAAGCTCAGGGTAACCCAGTTCGGTGGCTGCCTGGTGAAGGCTGTCGGCGATGTGGTCGACGGAATCCACCAGTGTTCCGTCCCAGTCAAAAATTACGACCTTTACGTCCATTCTTACTACCCTGCTGTGATCATGCTGCATGTACTCGGCAGCACAACCGGTTATTCGGATGCCTTCCGACGTGCCGTCAGCCTGGCGATGGTATCGCCAAACGCCTTGTCATAAGGCGCCTCCAGATGAACAGCTTCGCCGGTTGAAGGCAATGTAAAGTCCAGCGACCGGGCATGCAGCATCAATCGCTGGCCACCAGCGGAGCGGAAAGCCCGAAGACTCACATCATCCATATACTTGTCATCCCCGGCAATCGGATGACCCGCCCAGGCGCTGTGCACACGAATCTGATGGGTTCGCCCCGTCACCGGAGAGGCTTCCACAAGACTGTACCCACTGTAGAATTCCAGACACCGGAACAACGTGAGAGACTCCTTGCCGGCACTGTCTACCCGTACCCGGCGCTCACCTGAACCCAGCTCAAAGCGCAATAACGGTTCGTCAACCCGCTTGACCGACTGCGACCAGTCCCCGGCGACCAGCGCATGATACCTCTTACGAATGCGCTTATGGCGCAATTCATCCTGAAGATAGCGCAACGCCGAGCGTTTTTTCGCTACCATCACCAGGCCGGAGGTATCGCGGTCCAGGCGATGAACGAGTTCCAGGAACTTTGACTCGGGCCTTGCTGCCCTGAGCACCTCGATCAGGCCAAAATCCAGGCCGCTGCCACCATGGACGGCAATGCCGGATGGTTTGTTCACCACCAGCATCTCATCGTTTTCGAAAATGACCGCATCCTGCATCACCCCCTGAACCCGGGAACCGGGTACAACCTGCTCCGGTTTTTCCTTGCGGGTGACAGGGGGAATGCGCACTTCATCCCCGGTGTTCAGGCGGGTGTCAGGCCTGACCCGACCCTTGTTCACCCGCACCTCGCCCTTGCGGATAATACGGTAGATGATGCTGCGCGGCACATCCCGAATCTGCGCCATCAGGTAATTGTCTACCCGCTGCCCGGCGTTGTCCTCATCCACTACCACTTTTCGCACCCCCTGCTTCACCTCTGCATTCCGGGTGCCGGGCGCCTGACTGCTCCGCGCATCCCTGGCTGACCGGGATGAGGAAGAAGCGCGTTTCTGCCTGGGAGATCTGGACATGATTACCTTACCGCCGAAAAGCCTGCGGGATTGAAGGGTATGACAAATACTGTTATATTCCGGCGTGCTTTACCGTTTGTCTACGGCCTGGCCAGTATGTCAGAAGCCGGAGCGGCAGAAGTATACCGACACTATTTGAGAGTTTGAACGCCGAAAGCCCAATCATTACCGGGCACGGCGACCGAATCCTCCCGGGTTGAAACGGAAGAAGCCGAGAACGGCAACTGACCGGGCGCCGGGAGAACATGAAACCGTACGGAAAACCGTCGGGCGACATCGCGAAGAATCTTTACCAGCACGCAGGGCCGGGCCGTCCAGCTTACGAATACGACGTGAGACCCAGGCACCCGCGTGAACCTGAAAACGGATAACATGCGTCAACAGACATTAACCCTACACGACACCTCCCTGCCTTCGGGCAGTCGAACTGTCGGCGGTGGCCTCGGAACCCCGGGAAGACTTCCCGCAGGGATCTGATTCGTCTGGCCGCCGGCTTGCCCCGAACGACGGGGCCCGCGGCACGCAAGTTCTGCTTCGCTGATGCCATTCCCCCAGGTTTTCTGTCCAAACCAAACGACAGGAACCACTTCTTTCCATGAAAAGAATGCTGATCAATGCAACTCACCCTGAAGAGTTGCGCGTAGCCCTGGTAGACGGCCAGCGTCTGTTCGATCTGGACATTGAATCCAGCTCCCGCGAGCAGAAAAAAGCCAACATCTACAAAGGCCGTATTACCCGCGTAGAGCCCAGCCTGGAAGCCGCCTTCGTGGACTTCGGCGCTGACCGTCACGGATTCCTCCCCCTTAAAGAAATCTCCAAGGAGTATTTCAAAAAATCACCGGGCCAGATTGAAGGCAAGATCAACATCAAGGATGTTGTTGCCGAAGGCCAGGAAGTAATCATCCAGGTCGACAAGGAAGAGCGTGGCAACAAGGGCGCGGCCCTGACCACCTTTATCTCCCTCGCCGGCCGTTATCTGGTGCTGATGCCCAACAACCCTCGTGCCGGTGGCATTTCCCGCCGCATTGAAGGTGATGAGCGGGCTCAGCTGAAAGATGCCATGAGCGATGTCCAGGTACCCAAATCCATGGGCATCATCGTGCGCACCGCTGGCATCGGCCGGACCACGGAAGAACTCCAATGGGACCTCGACTACCTGGTCCAGTTCTGGGAAGCCATCACCCAGGCAGCCGGCGAGCGCAAGGCACCGTTCCTGATCCATCAGGAAAGCAACGTGATCATCCGCGCCGTGCGTGACTATCTGCGCCAGGACATTGGCGAGGTATTGATTGACGCCAGTACGGTTTACGAGGACGTACTGAGCTTTGTTCGTGCCGTGATGCCGTCGTTCGAGAACAAGATCAAGCTGTACAAGGACGAAATCCCCCTGTTCAGCCGCTACCAGATCGAAGGCCAGATCGAGACTGCCTTCCAGCGGGAAGTGAAGCTGCCCTCTGGTGGTTCGATCGTTATCGATCCCACCGAAGCACTGGTGTCCATCGACATCAACTCCTCGCGGGCCACCAAGGGCCACGACATCGAGGAAACCGCGTTTCAGACCAACCTGGAAGCAGCAGAAGAGATCGCCCGCCAGTTGCGTCTGCGGGACATGGGCGGTCTGATCGTCATCGATTTCATCGACATGACCCCGGCCAAACACCAGCGGGAAGTCGAACAGAAAATGCGTGAAGCGCTGGAGATCGACCGCGCCCGGGTTCAGGTGGGCAAGATTTCCCGCTTTGGCCTGCTGGAAATGTCGCGGCAACGCCTGCGCCCGTCACTGGGCGAAACCCGCAGTGAAGTCTGCCCACGCTGTGAAGGCCAGGGCACGATCCGGGGCATAGAGTCCCTCGCCCTGAGCATCATGCGCCTGATTTTCGAAGAGTCTTCCAAAGAGAAGACCGGCCAGGTACGGGCCGTGGTGCCCGTGGCGGTCGCCACCTTCCTGCTCAATGAAAAACGCAAGCAGCTGGCCGACATTGAAGCCCGCCAGGAAGTGGAAGTTGTGGTGGTCCCCGCACCTCACATGGAAACTCCGCACTTCGAAATTCTGCGCATGCGTGACGATGAGTCCGGCGCGGAGCATGTATCGAGCTACCAGGTGGCTCAGGAATACAGCGAGCGGGAAGAAGAAATATTCGAGGCTCCGGCGGCCCAGCCTCCGGTTCGCGAGCAGGCTGCCGTGAAAGCCATTCGCCCGGTTGCTCCGGCTCCGGCTGCAGCGCCGGCCCCGGAGAAAGCAGCGGAAACAACTCAGTCCGAACAGACCGAAAGTCTGTTCAGAAAACTGGGCCGCAAAATTGCCGACTTTTTCAGTGGCGAGGAAGTTATTGGCGAGCCACCGGTGAAGCGCCAGCAAACCGGCCGCCCCAATAATGAAGAGCGGCGCACTCAGGACCGCCAGGAACGTCGCAAGTCCAGGGTAGCCAGGGACGATAACCGCTCGGGCAACCGTAGCGGCGCCGATCGTCGTCAGGGCAATGGTAACGGGAATCGCAGTGACAGTGGTCGCAGCGACGAGAATCGTAGTCGCAATCGTGGTGCCAACCGCACTCGCGGTGAAGACCAGGCTCGAGGTGGTCAGGCCCAGCAGGGCGGCCCCGAAAAGGCAGCTGACAGCCGCCGGGACAGCAGCCGCAAGGACGGCCAGCCTCAGGGCCGCAACCAGGGTCGTAACCGGCCCCAGAGCCGCGACCAGAAGGATACCCGAGAGCAGAAAGACACCCGGGAACTGAAAGACAAGCCCGAGCCGCAGGACAGCACTGCCCAACCGGCTGCTGACAAATCCGGCTCCGACGAGAAGCGCCGCAAGCCCAGGCGCAATCGCAGTCGCGATGGCTCACCTGCAGAAACCCCGGCCTCCACACCGGCGGATCGCAAGACTGCCCGGAGTGAAAAGCACCAGAAAGATACCCAGCCGGAAGACCAGCTGGAAAAACAGCCTGCAGCGCAACCCGCTGTAAAGCCGGATGTAGCGGCTGCCAATACGTCAGAGGAAAAGCCGGCGGAGAAGCCGGTAGATAAACCAGCCGAAAAGCCGGTAGAGAATCGGAGCGTCAAGGAGGCTGAAGCAGCAGCGACTCCGGAGGCATCCCCGAAGCAGCCAGAGGCGGAACCCTCGGACACAGTGAACGCTGATCAGGTAGAAGCACCTGCTGAATCACCGGGAACGGAACAGCCGGTCAGCGAAGAAAAGCCAAAACGCCCTGCCCGTCCGCGCAGATCTTCCACCAGGAAGCCTGCAGCGAAGAAGGCCGAAACAGCGACTGACACGGCCACGCCGGAGACAGCGGACGAGCCGTCCCCAGACAAAACAGCTGCGAAGCCGGCGCCAGCGGCAGACACCGGGACTGCAGAACCCGAAGTCACTGCAAAACCCGAGCAGCAGGCCGAAGCCGAGGCAACCACCAGCCCTGATGGTACCGCTGAAACGGCAGCCACTGCTCCGGAAGCGGATAAAACCGAACAGCCTGCAGAGCAGACTCCTGCAGCGGAACCCGCTGCAAAGGATGATGACAGCAAACCGGAAGACAAGCCGGCGGCAGCTCCGGAACCTTCCGCAGAGCCGGAAGCCGAACAGGCCAGGCAGGACGACAAGCCCGCTGAAAAGGCCGAGGAGCCAGCAGCAGAGCCGGAAAAACCAACCGACCAGGTGGATGTACCGGTAACACCGGGCCGCGCCTACAATGATCCGAGGGAAGTCCGTAAACGTCAGCGGGCAGCCGAAGAGGCCAAAAAGGCCGGGAGTAACTGACGAATGCTATCAGATTCGGACATTGAAGCGCTGGAAGACATCTTGTTCGCAGAACCCTGGGGCGACGACGCCCTGGACTTCTTCGGTTTGCACGGGGTTGTCTGCGCCAGCGTGGTAGGCCCGGCATCACTCAGCACTGAGGACATCTTCAGGCTGGCTACGGGCGCCGATGAGGCGCCCGGCGGCCAGATTCCGGATACCTTCCGTAATGCTGTGGAACAACTCGGCCGGGATATGGCCCACGCTCTGGACCTGGGGCAGCCCCTGGAGTTGCCGGAGCCTGAAGATGGCGATCCGATGAATGCACTGGAAAACTGGTGCGCAGGCTTTGTGGATACGTTCCTTGAAAATGAGGATGCGTGGCTGGAAGCAGGTGAGGAAGAAACCGCAGACCTGCTGGTGCCGATGCTGACACTGTCAGGCCTGTTCGAGGATGAAGATTTCCAGAACGTCCGCAACAGCCCGAAACTGTCACGTGACATGGCGGACGCGATTCCGGACTCGCTGACGGATCTGTACCTGTTGTTCCACGCTCCGGATTAAACCGCTGCGGGAACGCCTACCGGTTGTCTGAAATGATGCCAGACGGGATCGAGCCCGTCTGGCATTTTCATTATGGAGCCCAGTTCACACCAGGGTGCCCCGGGAAAGTGAAAATCACTGCCCTGGGAAGCCAACAGGTTCTCGCGGCGGCACAGCTCCGCCAGGAAGCCAAGGTCGCCACTGGACTGGCCCGATGTGGACACCTCGATAGCCCGGCCGCCGGCCTGGCGAAAATCGCTGGTCAACGCCCGCAATTTGGTAGCAGTCAGTTTGTATTTTCTGGGATGCGCCAGGACCGCAATCCCCGCTGCACCAGTAATCCATTGCACCACCTCCTCCAGCGAAGGCCAGAAGCCCTTCACATCACCCGCCTTGCCGGAACCCAGGTAACGTTTGAAGGCCTGTGCCGAGTCCTTGACCACTCCTTCCTCCACCAGCACCCTGGCAAAATGCGGCCGGCCCGGCACATCGCCGCCAGCCTTGAGCGTGGCCTTCTCCACCATGTCGTCAATTTTCAACTTGGCAAGCTTTTCGGCAATCGTGCGGGCGCGGCGCCAGCGGTTATCATTCTGACGTGCCAGAGCAGCATTGAGGTTGTGGTCTGAGGTATCAAAATCCAGCCCGACGATATGTATCGTGTGGCTTCTCCAGAGACAGGAGAGTTCAGTACCCGCAACCAGAGAAATACCAGCGGCCTGCGCTGCCTCTGTGGCATCGCCCAGACCTGAAATAGTGTCGTGATCCGTCAGTGCGAGGTGGGTCACACCTTTATCGCTGGCCCGCCGCACAAGATCTTCCGGCGCCAGGGCGCCGTCTGATGCCGTACTGTGGCAATGCAGATCAATGCAGAACTCAGCTTCTTGCGTTATAGTCACATCGATTCCGATTTCAGAGTTATTACAAAGGTGCCAGTGTATCAGCCAGGCACTGGCCCGTGTCAGCAAATATCCGGAGAACGCCATGTATTACGCCATTATCAGCGAGGACGTTGAAGACAGCCTGTCACTGAGATCTTCGGCCCGTCCAGACCATATTGCACGGCTCAACGCCCTGAAGGACGAGGGCAGGCTGCTGGTTGCAGGCCCCCACCCTGCACTCGACACCCCGGAACCGGGTGATGCGGGATTTACCGGCAGCCTGGTCATTGCCGAGTTTGACTCCCTGGAGTCTGCCCAGGCCTGGGCAGATGCCGATCCCTACGTGGAAGCCGGGGTTTACCAGCGGGTTACCGTCAAACCCTTCAAGGCTGTGCTCCCGTGAGCCGCGCCCCTGTGCCCGCATCGAACTCCATGAGTTTTTTGTAATGAACGCTACCTTGTATGACCCGGTATCTGTGACAAAATTGCGCCTCAACTTGCTGTTTCAGGGAACAAAGCCAGTGTCGCCTAAACGTCTTTTTATCTGCTTGATTGTGTTGATGGTCGCTGCCACCTCAGCCCATGCAAAAACCGTCTACGTCGACGATACACTTTTTGCTCCCATCCGCAGCGGTGAAGGGACACAATATCGCATTCTCCATTCCGGCGTTCGTAGTGGTACCGCCCTCGAGCTCCTGGAAACCTCTGAGTCCGGCTATAGCCGGGTACGCACCCCCGATGGCATCGAAGGCTGGATAGTCAGCCGCTACATCACCGAGACTCCGATAGCCCGCCAACGTCTTGAACAGGCAAACCGGCAGCTTGAACAGGCCCGTAACGAACTGAGCGAGGTCAAGACACAACTGCAGGAAGTCACCAGCGAAAGGAATGAGCTCAGAAACTCCGAGGAGGCTCTTCAATCCAGGGCCGGCCGTCTCAGCGAAGAGCTCAGCAATATCAAGGAAGTGGCTGCGGATTCAATCAACCTTGACCGCCGAAACGGCGAGCTTCGCGAGGAGAATCAGAAACTTCGCAATGAGCTGGAAGTACTCACCGCTGAAAAGGAAAGACTGGAGGCGAAGGAAGAATCCGACTTCATGCTGCTTGGCGCTGCCCTGGTTTTGCTGGGCGTAATTCTCGCGTTGGTGATCCCGCTCCTGAAGCCAACCCGGAAAACCGATAACTGGGCATAGCCTCTGCCCCCGGCACTCTCACGTATATACTTTGACGCTCAGCGCCATAGCCATTATAAAGAATAAAACAACAACCGTGAGGTGCCGCAATGTCGGAGTTCATGAAAAACTATTCGGAGAAACGCGATTTTCATCGCATGACGATGAATCTTGAAATCGAACTCACGGATAGTAACGGTGTGACATTTCCGGGTATTTGCAAAGACCTGAGCGGCACTGGCATGCAACTCTTCGTTGAAAGGGCGTTTTCCGAAGGGGACGAAATAAATACCCTGCTGCCGACAACCAGTGAGCAGTTCCCCCCGTTCGAGACAGTTTGTCGCGTACTGCGTTGCGAGCCTGACGGCGACGGTTTCCTGCTGGGAATGGAGATTGTCGAGATAAAACGCTGATCAGGATGACCAGACAGCAATACCCGGTAACCGCAAAGGACTACCGGGCATTCGCAGAATGAAAAGAATCTAACCGGTCTTGAGCGCCTTCTCGGATACCACAATACCGTTGTTGTCAGCATAGACATAGTGGCCCGGGTGGAAGGTCACGCCTCCAAATGTCACCGGTACGTTCAGGTCACCCACACCGCGTTTTTCAGTTTTGCGCGGATGGGTGCCCAGCGCCTGGACACCCAGAGCCGTCTTACCGATCACGTCCACGTCCCGTATGCAGCCATAAATAATCAGCCCGGCCCAACCATTGTCAGCCGCCTTTTCCGCCAGCATATCGCCGAGCAGCGCGGCGCGCTTTGAGCCGCCGCCGTCAACAACCATCACACGTCCGTTTCCCGGAAGGGCAACCTGCTCTTTGACGATGGAGTTATCCTCAAAGCACTTGACCGTCACAATCTCGCCGCCGAACGCATCCCGGGCGCCATAATTGCGAAATCCCGGCTCCACCACGAGTATTTCCGGATAATCATCACACAGATCAGGGGTTACGATAGGCACGCTTGCGCTCTCCTTTTCTCGAATTGGTCAGTCGATTTTCTCGTCAGCAAGGAAGAACCATGTATCCAGAACCGAGTCCGGGTTCAGGGACACCGAATCGATACCCTGGTCCATCAGCCACTTTGCAAGATCCGGATGATCGGATGGCCCCTGCCCGCAGATACCGATGTACTTATTGGCCTTTTTGCAGGCCTGAATAGCACTGGCCAGCAAGGCCTTGACGGCGTCGTTCCGCTCGTCGAACAGGTGCGCAATGATGCCTGAATCCCTGTCCAGCCCCAGGGTCAGCTGGGTCAGATCGTTGGAGCCGATGGAAAACCCGTCAAAATGCTCCAGGAACTGATCCGCCAGCAAGGCATTGGCAGGCAACTCACACATCATGATGACTCTCAGGCCGTTATCACCACGCTTGAGACCATTCTCGGCCAGCAGGTTCACCACCTGTTCCGCTTCACCCACGGTGCGCACAAACGGCACCATCACTTCCACGTTGGTGAAGCCCATCTCGTTGCGCACCTTCTTCAGGGCCCGACACTCAAGCTCGAAACAGTCACGGAAGGTCTCGGAGATATAGCGGGAAGCGCCCCGGAAGCCCAGCATCGGGTTTTCCTCGTCCGGCTCGTACAGGGTGCCACCGATGAGGTTGGCGTACTCGTTGGACTTGAAATCCGACAGCCGGACAATCACTTTCTTGGGGGCAAACGCCGCTGCCAGGGTGGAAATGCCTTCAACCAGTTTGTCGACGTAGAAATCCACCGGTGAGCTGTACCCGGAAATGCGCTTTTCCACGGTCTGGCGAATGTCACGGGGCAGGCCGTCATAGTTGAGCAGAGCCTTGGGATGCACACCGATCATACGGTTGATAATGAATTCCAGGCGTGCCAGGCCTACGCCTTCATTGGGCAGGGCCTGGAAGTCGAAGGCACGGTCCGGGTTGCCCACGTTCATCATGATCTTGAACGGAATATTGGGCATGGAATCAACCGTGTTCTCTTTCAGCTCGAAATCCAGGCTGCCTTCGTAAATCAGGCCGGTGTCACCTTCGGCGCAGGATACGGTCACTTCCTGACCGTCTTTCAGCACGTCCGTTGCATCGCCGCAACCAACCACCGCCGGTATGCCCAGTTCACGGGCAATAATGGCGGCGTGGCAGGTACGCCCGCCACGGTCCGTGACAATGGCGGAGGCCCGTTTCATCACCGGCTCCCAGTCCGGATCGGTCATATCGGTGACCAGCACATCGCCGGCCTGTACCCGGTCCATTTCCTTGATACTGGTGATGATCTTGACGGGGCCACTGCCAATCTTGTGACCAATACTGCGACCCTCCACCAGAACCGTGCCGGTTTCGTTCAGCAGATAGCGCTCCATCACGTTGGCGGATGCGCGGCTCTTGACGGTTTCAGGGCGGGCCTGAACGATGTAGATAAGGCCGTCGTCACCGTCTTTCGCCCACTCGATGTCCATCGGGCGCTGGTAGTGGTTTTCGATGATCATGGCCTGTTTGGCCAGCTCTTCCACTTCGGCATCGGTAATACAGAAGCGATTACGCTCCTCCTGCTCGACCTTGACGGTTTCCACAAACTGCTCTGCGGACGGATCCGTGTGATAGACCATCTTGATGGCCTTGCTGCCGAGGTTACGACGCAGAACAGCGGGCCGGCCGGCATCAAGGGTGGGCTTGTGAACGTAAAACTCATCGGGGTTTACCGCACCCTGAACCACGGTTTCGCCGAGTCCATAGGAGCCGGTAATAAACACCACATCCCGGAAGCCGGATTCCGTGTCCAGGGTAAACATGACACCGCTGGCGGCGGTTTCGCTGCGAACCATCTTCTGGATGCCCGCAGACAGGGCTACCTGCTTGTGATCAAAACCGTGGTGAACACGGTAGGATATGGCACGGTCATTAAACAGCGAGGCAAACACTTCCTTCACCGACGTGCGAACCTGCTCCAGCCCCACCACATTGAGGAACGTTTCCTGCTGGCCCGCAAAAGAAGCATCCGGCAGGTCTTCGGCTGTGGCGGAGGAACGCACCGCAACCGCCATATTGTCATTACCGCCGCGCAGTTTCGCGTAAGCGTCTTCCAGCGGTTTTTCCAGTGCCTCGGGGAAGGGTGTATCGAGGATCCACTGGCGGATCTGGGAGCCAACTCGTGCAAGTTCATTAACATCGTTAATGTCCAGGGCGTCGAGCGTGTTATCGATCTTTTCGCGCAGGCCATCTTTTGCGAGGAACTCACGATAAGCATGGGCCGTGGTGGCGAAGCCTCCGGGCACCGTAACACCTGCATTGGCGAGATTACTGATCATTTCACCGAGGGAGGCATTCTTTCCTCCAACCCGGTCAACATCTGACATTCCCAGGTGATCAAACCAGATAATGTAATCTTCCAAAGCGTGTCTCCCTTGATTCGTTGAAGCAAAGAGCGAAACCGAAGCGGTGGAGGTGACTCTCACGTGACCCTGCCCCTGCAATTCCTGCATTCTCCACTGCGGGCTCTCGAACTTGGCGTGTATGATACTGTAACCTGTGGAAATTACCTAGGGAACCCGCCAAATACGGAGCCGGACGACACGCCATGAAAAGAACCGCTTTCTTTATTTCCGATGGTACTGGCCTGACCGCCGAGGCTCTCGGCCACAGCCTGCTGGCGCAATTCGAAAAAATCGATTTCGAGCGCATTACGGTGCCATATATTGATGACACTGACAAAGCCCGGGAAATGGTCAAACGCATCAACAAGGCAGCGGACGTTGACGGCACCCGGCCTCTGGTCTTTGACACCATCGTAAACAGCGATATCCGGGATCTTATTTCCGGCGCCGACGGCTTCATGGTGGATATCTTCGGAACCTTCCTGAGCCCGCTTGAGCAGGAGCTGAGGTCGTCTTCGTCCTACACTGTCGGCAAGTCCCACGCCATCAACAACGAAGGCAGCTACGAGCGAAGAATCAAAGCCGTCAACTTCGCACTCGATAACGACGACGGCGCGCGCACCCGTCATTATAACGAGGCCGACCTTATTCTGGTGGGCGCTTCCCGCAGCGGCAAAACGCCCACCTGCCTGTATCTGGCTCTGCAATATGGCGTAAAGGCTGCAAACTACCCCATTACCGAAGAAGATCTGGAAGACCAGAAAATGCCCGCCGCCCTTCGCAACCACAAGGAAAAGATTTTCGGGCTGACCATCGAGCCTGAACGGCTGGCCACGATCCGTAACGAGCGCAAGCCGAATTCCCGGTACTCGTCCCTGAAGCAGTGCATGCACGAAATCGAGGAAATAGAACTGATGTACCGCAGGGAGCGGATCCCCTACCTCAATACGACAGCCTATTCAGTGGAAGAAATATCCACCCGCATCATGGTAAGCACCGGGCTCAAGCGCAACCGTTAGGAGACTTACAACTCCTGAATCTCCAGCCCGAGTTTTCTGGCGGCGTCGCGGTTTTCGAAGCTGGTGATAACCGCCACGCTGGCGCTCTCCGGCTTCAGCCATTCCTTAGCCACCCGCTTCAGGTCTTCCAGAGTCACCGCCAGTACACGCTCACGGAAGCGGGCGCGCTGCTCAGGTGTGCGGCCGAACAGGCGGTTATGGAAGGCGTGACGGGCCGCACCGGCCGGGGACCGTGGACGGTCGAGCTGGCCGATGACACCGAGGATGGACTCCTCCAGTTCCTGGGGATCATGCTGTTGTTCCTGTAGCCAATCCAGGGCCCTGTCGAAATCTGCGAGGGTTTCACCCAGCCGGGGATCGCGATAGGAGAAGAACCGGAAGGTACCATTAACGCTGTCCTGGCCGGCACCACCACCGTAGGCACCCCCCTTTTCACGGATCGCCCTGTGCAGGTATCCGTTGCGCAGGAAGCCACCCAACACCGTCAGTGCAGCGGCGTCCGGATGATCGATGGCAACGGTGCTGTACGCCTTGGCGCAGAAGTTCACCTGAGTTGAGGTAAGCCATGCTTCGCGAGCCTGGTAACTGACCGGCGCCAATTTCCAGGAATCACCGGCTTCGGCGTTGGTGTCGCCCCAGATGGATTTCAGTTCAGTGAGCATGGGGTCCAGGTGCTCTTCCTCTCCAATCAGCAGGAACTCACGGGTTTGCTGCCGGATACGCTCATGCAGTGCGGCGAGTCGCTCACAAAGCTTTTCCAGTTCAGCCGGGTCATCGAGTGACTTGTCCAGGGCCTTGACCCCGCGAATCGCCGCCAGGCCACCGAGCCGGAATGACAGCCAGGCTCCCGGACTGATGCCCTGGGAAGCTGCGCCCATGGCCAGAGCATGGCCACTGCCGGTCACCCCCTGCTCTCTGCGAGCACGAATCTGGGCCACCAGTTCGCGAACCCGTTCTTTCTCATCAAAACGGGCACCGTCGAACACGTCCTTCAGCAGGCGGGTCAACGCCTCGCGGTTTCTGGCCAGTGCCTTGCCGTTAAAGACAATATAGCCGGACAGATCCTGCACATCATCGATCCGCCCCTTGGCGGAGAATGACGCACTGATGCCGCCGGATTCAGCGGAAATACGGTCCTGCATCTGCAGGTAATCCAGATTACCGCAGCCCACTTCCGGAATCAGCGTGGTGTAGTACGGCAATAACAGCAGCTCATCTTCAGACAGATTCGGAACCGGTACGACCACCTGTTCGTAGACCAGGCCGTTGGTCCCCCGCGCATAGATGGTAGCCGACATGTCGCCGGCGAACCGGGCTTCGGGTTCCGGAAGCTGCAGTGGCACGTCTGACAGATCCACCTTGGGCAGTATGGAATCGTCATCCTTACGGGTCTGGCGTTCTTCGAGTGCCCGGGCGCGGTCGATAATCTGCTGCACCTCGTCATCGGTCAGTGACGCCTTGCGACGGGCCAGCGCCTCGCGGATCGCGGCCTGACGGCGGCTTTCGAGCTTGTCGTCCGGGCGCAGCGTGAGGGTGACCCGATGCGGGTTTTCCAGCAGCTTGCTGCGAATGAGGCCGGGCACATAGTCCGGATCCCGGATCTTCTCGCGCATATCCACCAGCACAGGCTCCAGGTCCAGGAGCTCCACCGGGTCACCGCCGTGAACCATGGGCGAAATAGCGGTCATGATCAACTGCAGGCCATAGGGGAAACTGTCGCCGGCAATCTCGCGCTGATGAAGCTCCAACTGGTGCAGAATGGCTTCCAGGCGATCCTGACTGACCCCCTCTTCCACCACTTTTGCCAGGGTCTGCTCGATCAACTGTTCGAGGTCGCCCTGCTTGTCCGGCTCGCTGCCCTCGATACCACACACGAAGGTCATCTCGCGATTGGAGTCCTCAAGGCCACACATGGGCGACGGGGAGTGCCCGATATCCGTGGTTTCCAGGGCCCGCATCAATGGCGAAGCGCTGTTTTCCAGTAACACACTGGCCAGCAACTGGCCTTCTAGATTTTCCTGCAGGTCAAAGCTGTGCCCCAGCAGCCAGCCCATCACAATATGGGTCTTGTGTCCGGTTTCCTCGCCTTCACTGACGGCATAGCTCTGGTCAACCCGGATCGGCGAAAACATCCGCTTCTCGTCCCGCACCGGCAGCTCCACATCCAGGTAGTCAAACCGCTTGAGCGCAAGTTCTTCAAACCGCTCATGGTGCTCATGGGCCGGAATATCGCCGTAAGTGGCAAAAATCGCGTTGCTGGGATGGTAATGGTGTCGGTAGAAGCGCAGCAGATCATCGTAGCTCAGATCGACTATGTGGTCTGGCTCACCGCCACTGTTGTAGTGATAGGTAGTGGTGGGAAACAGCTGGCTGGACAGGTTCTGCCACAACTGGGACGTAGGCGCACTCATGGCACCTTTCATCTCGTTGTATACCACGCCACGGTAGACCAGATCCGAGGACGGATCCTCCGGCGTGTCGAATTCCAGGCGATGGCCTTCCTGGGCAAAATCCAACGGATCAAGCGTGGAGAAAAATACCGAATCCAGGTAGACCGTCAGCAGGTTATCGAAATCCTTGCGGTTCATGCTGGCAAACGGGTATGCCGTCCAGTCGCTGCTGGTGAACGCATTCATGAAGGTGTTCAGGGAACGGTGAATCATCATGAAAAACGGATCCCGCACCGGGAAGCGTTCACTGCCGCAAAGCGCGGTATGCTCCAGGATATGGGCTACCCCGGAGGAATCCATCGGAAAGGTCCGCAGCGCCACAAAAAACACATTCTCGTCGTTATCTGCCGCCAGGTGCAGGTGGCGGGCGCCGGTTTTACGGTGACGGTATTCTTCGACGGTCACGTTCAGCGTGCTGACGCGGTGACTTCGTAGCATTTCAAACGCCGGATGGACTGTGTTCTCGATCACTGCCGCCATTAAAACTATCCTGTCTTTAACCAAATGGGGATTGTAGGGTAACACGTACTTTCTATTATCATGCACTAACCCGAAGCCACAAGGCAGTAGCCGACTCCATGACCACTGAAACCCAGGGTAACCACACTCCGGACACCACCAGAAGCGCATCCGGTACCGGCCACAAGCCCGCCAGCAAAGGCCACAATGTCCACGCCCCGGAAGTGGCTGCCTACTGGGCCGAACGGCGCCGTTACCTGGAGCGCATACGCCGGGTTCCCGAGATCAGGCAACGGTACTGGCGCGCCATCGGCATATACCTGTTACGCAGGGTATTGTGGTCCTTCGGGTTCTTTCCGGTGTTCCTGGCTTTCTGGATACCGTTCGTTCTATCGAGCTTCAACCCGGTGGTGATGGCATCGGACCTGATACCGCTGCTGGAAAGTTTTGTCGACGCAAACCCGGAAGTCCAGGCTACCACTATAAGTACGCTGTTCATCGCCTGGGGATCTGTCGGATTCTTCTTTCTGGTGTTCGACTTTGTGCTGACCCCTTTCAAATCCCCCTATCAGTACGAGGCGGATGTGTACATGCGTTCCTGGGAGCAGCTCAACCATGATCAGCTTCCGGAGAAAGTGTGATTTGTCCTGCATTCTCGTTAACTTCCGTGACTTTGTGTTACATAAGATTGCCCCGACTGGGTAAGATAAGGCTGTGTAATCCCTGATTCCCGTTGAACAATGACAATGACACGGGCAGGGCACCGGCTGTAACACAAGAATGCAGAATCGAGAGGTTTCTCATGGTCGATTTCAGACCGCTACTGTTCGTCAACGCCCTGGCACTAATGCTTCTGGTGACGGCCGGCTTTGCATCGGTGCGCAATGAGCTTTCCATGGGTACGGATATCATTGCCAGTGAGCCGGAAGCCGAAGAGACCATCGCCACCGTTTCCAAAGACACTCCGGAACCGGCAACCGAGAAACTTTACCGGGAAGACAGCACCACCGAAGCCAGCGCTGGTGAAACTCCGGAACTGCCACTGGGGGACAGCGCTCTGGCCGCTTCCGGAGAACCCACTGGTGACGAGGCCGACACTGATCGCACCCGCGGCCGCATCACCGGCGAGCCCTTCTTTATCCCCGAACTACCCGAAGACCCGGAAATGCTGGCCGTAGCCGAACCCCATTCGGCAATGCCTGAAACGCGCACAGATGCATCCCCACAGCAACCGGAAGAGCCCCGCCCGACAACCGGCAAGCTGGTGCTGCGCTCAAACGTGGTCGGCGATGAAGTCACTATCAACGGCAAGGACTACGGTGCCACCCGGCTGGATCTGGAACTGGAACCCGGCAGATACGAAGTGGTTATCAGCAAGGAGGGCCACAAGCCATGGCAGCAAACAGTAGCGCTCTCGGCCGGCAATGAAAAGACGCTGGTGGGCAAACTGGACGCCTACACCCGGGTCGAATACCGCGACGGCACCTGGGTTGGCGGCATCAAAACCGGCGATGGCAGCTATGAAGATGCCAAGGGCCTGCGCTACGAAGGACACTTCGTGGATGGTGAGTTTGATGGCAAAGGTACCGCCTGGTACCCCGACGGCAGTCGCTATAAAGGCGATTGGCGTGAGGGCCAGCGCCACGGTGAAGGGACCTGGCGGAATGCTGACGACACCCGGTATACCGGCCAGTTCCGCAACGACCAGTTTGACGGCCAGGGCACGTTGACCCTGGCGAACGATGATATTCTGACCGGGCAATGGTCCGAAGGACAGCTGAACGGACATGGCTCACTCACCACGTCGGATGGCATGCTTTATGTAGGCGGCTTCCGGAACGACGAATTTCATGGCGAAGGCACCCTCACCTACCCCGACGGACGACATTACGAAGGCGAATTTTCCAACGGGGAGTTCCATGGCAAAGGCAAGGAAGTGTTTGCCGATGGCAAGAAATACGAAGGTGAATACATTGAAGGCTCGTTCCATGGCAAGGGGCTGCTACGCAATCCCAACGGTAGCTCGATCGAGGCGACTTTCAGGTATGGCGAACCCTACGGACAGGTGCGCCTGACAACGGCGGCCGGGGAGATTTTCACCGCCCGGACCAAGGAACCCGGTGTTTGTTATCGGGAGAAGAGCTATCGGGCAACCCAATGCCCGAAACTGGAAGGCTGGTAAGCATCAGCCCGCTAATGAACACACATGCAGTAAAGGTTGAGGTTGTGACATGGCGATCAAGAATGCACTCCTGGTAGACGACTCGAAAGTGGCTCGATTTGCCCTGAGCAAACTGCTGGAAGGCCGGGACATGGAAGTGAACATGGCCGGCTCGGCAGAGGAGGCGCTGGACTTCCTCAACACCAATAAACGCCCCGATGTGATCTTCATGGATCACCTGATGCCGGGCATGAATGGCGTGGAAGCCACGAAGGCCATCAAGGGCAATCCGGAAACAGCCGCCATCCCCATCATCATGTGCACCTCGAAGAAGTCCCAGTCGTTCATGGAGGAAGCACGCAATTTCGGTGTCTACAACATCCTCACCAAGCCGCCTCACACAGAGGGCCTCAGCCTGGTCCTGGAGCAGCTTGACAGCGATGTGACCGATGGCAACCTTCCCGAGCCACCGGAACCGGGTACCACCGCCGGGGCCACGGAGGAAGAACCTCTGGATATCCCCACGGATGCATCCCTGGAAATGTCGCCGAAAGCCGATGGTGAACCACAGGCCAACGGCAACGGCCCCCAGGTGGTTCCACTGACCAGCGACCTGATCGAACAGATTGCCCGCTCGGCTGTGAAAACCCACATCAACAATCGCCTGCATGAACTACTCAGCTCACTGTTCGACGAACAGTTTGACCACCTCAAGCGGGCGCTCGACGAATCCGGCAAAAGACAGGAAGCAGCGGTTGAAGAGCGCCTCAACGCTGTGACCGAAATGATCGAACAGCGTACCCGCAATCTCCGGGATGACGTGGCAGCAGAGGTCAATCTCAACCTGGCTCGTGAGCTGGCCGAGTTGCGCAAGGATCTGTCCCGCAACACGGGCTTCACCAGCGATCACATGGCGGAACTCAAAGACCACATCACCAGCGTACAGACCATTGATACCGAGTTCTGGCAGACCCTGCAATCAGAAGCCATACAGCAGGCCCACGAGATCTCCCGGGAAACCGCCGAGGACATCGCCCAGCGCACTATCGACCTGTTTGTATCCCAGCAGCGTTCGGCCACGTCCCGCATCTACACCATGGGGCTGGCCGCCAGCCTGGGCATTTTTGCAGTGGGCATCGCCTGGTTGTCAGGGCTGTTCGGGTAACTGACGGCTGACACGGCACCAGTCTGCGGGCGTATCCACATCCGAACCGGCGCCAGCCATGGCAATCCTGATGGCGCCGTTGCTCGCAAGGATGGCAGCCGCCCCTCTGTCCCCTTCCAGCATCATTACCTGAGGCCACAAACGCCTGGGGATATAGGCCGGTGCGCCAGGTTTGCCGTGCAGATCTGCCGCCACAGGTTGCGAGGGGTTGTTTCTGGCCGCCTGCGCCAGTGCGGTCAACGCGCCGGATTCAATCAGGGGTTGGTCCAGCAACACCACAAACACCCCTTTGGCATGCGCCCCCAGACTTCCAACACCGGCTTTCAACGAGGCCGACATACCTTCGTGCCAATCCCTGTTAAATACCCAGGCTGACGGTTGCACACGGCAACGATAGCGAACCAGCGGGTACCAACCGCCCGCAACGACAGTGACCGGGGCACCCAGCAGCTTTGCCTGGCCAATGGCGTGATCCAGTAGCGTGCCCGAATGCACCGGCAACAAGGCCTTTGATCTGCCCATCCTCCGGGACGCGCCGGCGGCCAACACCAGTGCGGGAAAGGCATCATGGCGATCTTCATCGGTCTTTTCCATTCTCACCTGCTCCGTTGTTTTCACCACGCACCCCATGCAAAGCTGCTAGCGTTGGCGGATTTTTGCTAGAATCCGCCCATCAATCAACCTCATCTTCCCGGGCCCCTCCGATGAACCACCTTTTCGTAGACAATCTGACGGTTATCGACTTTGCCTATCTGGACGCCTCCCGCGGGCTCGTGGGCGAAAGCTGGATTGTGGACGTGGTTCTGGGTGGCGAGCTGGACGACCAGGGTATGGTGTTTGATTTCAGTAACGTCAAACGCACCATCAAGCGGGTAATTGATGAGCGAGTGGATCACCGCCTGGTGATCCCCCGGGGCTATAGCGGGCTCGAATGGAACGAAGACGAGCCGGAAAGCTTTATGTGGCACCTGACAGACGGCACCCGCATTCTTCATCAATCTCCGGACGAGGCCGTGGTCTGGCTGTCCTCTCAACGGGTGGTTCCATCTGCGGTCGCTACTCTGCTGGAGCACGAATTGCGGGCAGTGCTTCCCGCCAATGTGACCGACGTGGAGATTTCACTGCGGGAAGATGTGATTGAAGGTGCCTACTACCATTACGTTCATGGCCTGAAGAAACACCTGGGTAACTGCCAGAGGATTGCTCACGGACACCGCTCCCCGATCCGGATTGACCGCAACGGTCATCGCGACCGGGATCTTGAAAACCGCTGGGCGAAGTTGTGGCAGGATATCTACGTGGGGTCCGAGGAAGATGTAACCCAGCGCTGGGTAGCCGCGGACGGCACGGAATATGTGACCTTCGAGTATGAGGCAAACCAGGGAGAATTTGCGCTGACGCTGCCGGAGAGTCGGGTTTATATGCTGGATTCCGATACGACGGTGGAGCTGATTGCTGCGCACATAGCCGAGCAGCTTAAGGCCGAGTTTCCGGAGGATATTATTCGAGTGAAGGCCTATGAGGGGGTTGGCAAAGGCGCTATTGCTTCTCGCTGAGGTTTCTTGCAAGCACAAAAAAACCGCCCGAAGGCGGTTTTTTTGATGGCCTACCGGTGGACTAAACCGATAAGCCGTATTGGCGTCCCCTAGGGGGTTCGAACCCCTGTTGCCGCCGTGAAAGGGCGGAGTCCTAGGCCACTAGACGAAGGGGACTAGAAATTGGTGGAGCCAAGCGGGATCGAACCGCTGACCTCAACACTGCCAGTGTTGCGCTCTCCCAGCTGAGCTATGGCCCCTCAACGGCTGCGTATATTAAGGATCGGCCCCTGGGGCGTCAACCTTTTTTCCAACGTTTTTTCAGTTTCGTGAACATCCCTGCCCAGGCCGTTTACTTATTCACCAATCTGGTTACTCGGCAAGCAACGCTGCATACTCCTTCTCTACCCGCTTGGTTTCCTTCTTGGAGAAACCGCCCATCACTTCAAGAGCATGGCGCAGGCGGGAGCGGGTCATGTCCGGGCCGAGAATGGCCATTGAGTCCATCACCGACCAGGAATTGGGGGTGCCGGCGATGGCCACGAAGATAGCGAACATGAAGTCGCCCATTTTCAGTTCCATGGACTTGGCCAGGGTTTTGATGTCGGCAAAAATGTTGTCTTTGCTCCAGTGGCGCTGGGCCTCCAGTTTCCATAGGGTGAACTGGAGCACCCGTTTGACCTGGGCTTCGTCAAGCTTGTTGTGGCTGAAATCTTCCGGCTTGAGGTTGAGCATGCCGGAGAACATGAACGAGGCCATCGGGGCCACGTCGCTGAACACTTCCGCCCTGCCCTTGATATGGGGCACCAGGTCCCGCAGGGCCTGCTCGTTGAACCACCAGTGGCGCATGCGCTCGATAAACTGCTCATCACTGAGCTCGTCGCGGATCCACTGGCCGTTGAGCCAGCGCAGTTTCTCCACATCGAAAACCGGGCCACCCAGGGAGACACGCTGGATGTCGAAGTTCTCGATCATTTCATCTAGTGTAAATTTCTCTCTTTCGTCCGGCATGGACCAGCCCATACGGCCCAGGTAGTTGGTCACCGCCTCCGGCAGGAAGCCCATGCGCTCGTAGAAATTGATGCTGGTGGGGTTCTTGCGCTTGGACAGCTTGCTCTTGTCCGGGTTACGCAGCAGCGGCAGATGGCACAGCACCGGCATATCCCAGCCAAAATACTCATACAGCAGTTTGTGCTTGGGGGCGGAGTTGATCCATTCTTCGCCACGCAGCACGTGGGTGATTTCCATCAGGTGATCGTCCACCACGTTGGCCAGATGGTAGGTGGGCATGCCGTCGGACTTCAGCAGGATCTGGCTGTCTACCTGGGACCAGTCGATCTCGATGGTGCCACGGAGCATGTCCTCGATCTCGCAGACGCCGTGTTCCGGCACTTTCATGCGAATCACATACGGGTCGCCCGCATCCAGGCGGCGCTTGACCTCTTCTTCCGGCAACTCCAGGTCACCCTTGATGCCGGGATTCAGGCCCTGGGCCTTGCGCTCCTCGCGGATGGCGTCCAGCTCTTCCGGGGTACGAAAACAATAAAAGGCATGCCCCCTGGTGACGAGATCCAGCGCGTACTGGCGGTAAGAGTCCTTGCGCTCTGACTGCCTGTAGGGGCCATGAGGACCACCCACATCAGGGCCCTCGTCCCACTCAAGTCCCAACCAGCGCAGGGCTTGCAGGATGTCCTGTTCGGATTCATCGGTACTGCGGACCTGATCCGTATCTTCAATCCGCAGAATAAACTGGCCGCCGTGTTGTCGGGCAAAGCACAGATTAAACAGCGCCACGAAGGCGGTACCAACGTGGGGATCACCGGTGGGGGACGGTGCGATTCGGGTACGTACGGTCATGAAAGCATCCTGAAGGTTACTGCCTGGTAAAGGCTGTGCGTTAAAGGCCACGCATTATACCGGCCACGGGCGGATTTCGCATGGGCCGGCGACAATCCATTTTATCCGGGCGCCTTATTGTTATATTATAACGTACCATCAATTCTGGAGACCTTACCTACTATGATCGCCAAACGCTTTGTCGGCGCCACCGCACTGGGATGCGCCGCACTCCTCGGATCCGCCACTGCCCTGGCGGCCACCCAGGTTGTCACGTCACTCAAACCCATCGAATTGCTGGTAAAAGCCGTGGCGGCGGATGATGTGGAAATAACAACACTGGTCCAGCCCGGCGCCAGCCCCCACAACTACACCATGAAACCCTCTCAGCGCCGGGCCCTGGAGAATGCTGACGCCATTTTCTGGGTGGGGCCGGAGCTGGAAACCTTTCTCACACGCCTGCTCAGCGGCAATGAGTTTCGGGACCGCACCTACTCACTGATGCACGGGGAAGATGTACCCGAGATTGAAACCGAAGATGATCACGGTGGTCATGATGATCACGCCGGGCACGGCCATGATCACGGCGACGGAGATGACCCGCATATCTGGCTGGACCCCGCACTGGCACTGGATATGGCAAGGGATATTCACAAGGTACTCGTGCAGCAGGATGGCGCCGACGCGGCTGCCCTTGACGCCAACCTGAAAAGGTTTGAGCGAGACCTGTCCACCACCGAAAGTGACATTACCACCCGACTGAAGCCTGTGGCAGAGATCGACCTGTTCACCTACCACGATGCGTTCACGCGATTCGCAGAGCACTATGGCCTGACACTGCAAGGTATCCTGACCCTGAACCCCGAGTTGTCTCCGGGCGCCCGGCATATTGCAGAGGTGCAACAGAAGCTGCAGGAGGCCAACCATCCCTGTCTGATGACGGAACCCCAGTTCAATCGCCAGTGGTGGCGCTCGATCACTGAAGGCCTGGATATTACCTTCAGCACCTGGGATCCGCTTGCCACTAACATCGAGCCCGGCCGCGACGGGTATATCACATTCCAGCAGGGCCTGGCAGACGCGGTGCTCAGGTGTTTACCAGAGAACGCCCAGTAACAGCGGAATGGTCACCATGGCCAGCAATGTCTGGCCACTGATAATGCCTGCCATCAATGGCGCGTCACCACCCAACTGACGCGCCAGGATGTAGGAAGAGGTGGCTGTCGGCAGGGCTGCCAGCAACACGATCACCTGAACCATTATCCCTTCCATACCCAGCAGTATCGCCAGAGCAGCCGTCAGCAAGGGGAAAATGACAAGTTTGGCGGTCGAGGAGACCAGGAAAGGCATCGAAGCACCACGCAGCGCCTTCAGTTGCAGCCCGGCGCCCACGGTCATCAGTCCCAGTGGCAGGGCCAGATCACTCAAGGGTTCAAGAATGCCGGCCACCAGCGGATGAAAGCCGATCTGGAAATAGCTCCAGACCATCCCGACCACCGAGCCGATAATCAACGGATTGGAGACAATGGCCCTGACAACCGGTTTCAGCTTGACTGCACCGTTCCCGGCCACCAGGGAAAACATCAGAATGCACAGCAGGTTGAGTAACGGAACTTTCACCGCCACCGCAATGGCAATCAGCGACAGGCCTTCATCACCGAGCAACATGCCTGCCGCCGCCAGGGCAACGTAGGAGTTAAAGCGAATGCCGCCCTGGAATACCGAGGAGAAAACCGGCCCGGGCCAGCGCCAGATCCACTGAAGGACGGCAAGCAACAGCGTCATCGCCACCAGCATGGCAACGATAAGAATAAGGATGTCGCCATAGGCCGACGGCGGCACCCTTGCCTGGCCCAGCTTGAAGATCAACATGGCCGGAAAGAGCACGTAGTAAGTGAAGCGCTCCGCCTGGACCCAGAAGTCGTCCCCTGGAAAATGCCAGCGCCGGAACAGGTAGCCCAACAGTATCAACACAAACACAGGCGTGAGCGCCTGTACCATTACCGGCATTGAACCTTACTCTCTGGTGAGGTTTTCCCGCATCAACTGCGCGGTACTCGAAGAGAGCTTACTGTAGACTTCCAGCAACGCCGAAATCAACTCACCCCCACTGCCCCCCAACTGGTCATCAACCTGTTTTCTGGCTTCATCCAGGGAGGCTCCCTGCTCAACAGCCTTGACGGTCATGGCCATCCGGCGATCCGATTCCAGAATATGAAACGCCAGCCAGCGGGCGAGAAAATCAAACAGATCAGACATTATCTGGCCTTTGGACTGGCCGCTGCTGCGAAGCGTCTGAATCTGGGCAAAGAACATCTGGTGAGAGTCGTGGTGGTTGCGGGCAATGGTCGCGTCACCAAACGCCGAATTCCAGATGCGTTCTTCCGACGTAAAGTGATAATTGGCGTAGGACAGCAATTCATCGAGGATCTGATCAACCCGGGACTGGGGGACGTCAGACACAGAATGCCAGACCAGCCTGTTGACAATCTTCACGAGCATTTTGTGCTGCTCATCGATCTCCTCGATGCCAACCTCGAAATGCCGGCTCCACGGAAAGAATTCCAAAGACGCCAATGCATCGCCAGAACCGGACATGACTGACCTCCTGAAAATATAGCTGCCGTGCGTCCAACCAACCTAGCGGATTCAGGAAGTCAGTTCGTTGTCATAAGTCATTTTCAGGCACCAGAACTTGCTAACCGTTGCGCCACAGCTGCTTCATAACCGCCCGGGTAACAGCGATCGGCGCGGTCCGGGTAATGGGCCAGAGCGCCCGGAACTGCAACGAAATGGGACGGTGCAGCCGGGGCTTGCGGACCTGATCCCGAACCGCAGCAGCCACGGTTTCCGCGGTCAGGTTGATGCCCAGGTTGTCGAACAGCGCTGACCGCCCCTCATTGGACTGAACCATACCGGTATTCACGAACGGCGGCATCAGGTCTCCCACTTTTATATCATATTGCTCCCATTCAATATCCAGCGCTTCGGTCAGTGCACGCACCGCGTGCTTGCTGGCGGAATAGGAGGCGAAATCAGGGGTACCATAGGACGCCGACGCGGAGCTCATATTGATCACCTGCGCGCCAGGCGTTGCCTTGAGGTAGGGAAAAGCGGCATGAAGGACATTCATCAGGCCAATCACATTCACCTCCACCACACTGCGGTGGACGGCGGGGCTGATTCCGTCAAAGGCGCCAACTTTCAATATGCCGGCATTATTGTGCAGCACCTTCAACCTGCCGCCGGTGTGCCCGGCAAACTGCGCCAGCGCCTGCGTTACTGACGGGGAATCGGTAACGTCCGCGATATGAATACTGCACCTGTCGGCTCCGAGTTCATTGCGCAGGGCTTCCAGAGCCTCCGCGTCCCTGTCTGCCGCACCGACAAACCAGCCTTCCGCAGCAAAAAGCCGGGCCGTGGCGCGACCGATTCCGGCACCGGCGCCGGTAATAAATATGCATTCGTTCATAACGTTCTCTTTGTTTCGCCAAAGCCCTACGGCCAGGCGCGCCGATTTCCTGATAGAATAGCAGCCCTTTTCATTTGATCCGTTGACCTCAGCGACGAATGACAGACAGATTCAGATTGGGCAGTTAATGATCACGAGTAGCACCACAGATATGCCAGCACAGACAGTGCAAAATCAGGTAAACACCCGTTTCGGGCCGTCACGAAGGTTCTGCGTGGCCCCGATGATGGATTGGACGACGTCCCACTATCGCTACCTGGCCCGTCAGCTCAGCCGGCACGCCCTGCTGTACACCGAGATGGTCACCACTGGCGCGTTGATTCATGGCGATACGTCGCGTTTCCTGCGGCATGATGCGGCGGAATACCCGCTGGCACTGCAATTGGGCGGCAGCAATCCACAGGAGTTGGCTCACTGCGCAGCGCTGGCGGAGCAATACGGTTTTGATGAAGTAAACCTGAATGTGGGCTGCCCCAGCGACCGGGTGCAGAACAACATGATCGGCGCCTGCCTGATGGCTTGCCCGGACAAGGTTGCCGAGGGCGTGCGGGCGATGATCAACGCCACCGGTCTTCCGGTAACGGTAAAACACCGGATCGGAATTGACGGTCGGGAATCCTGGGAGGAACTGTGCGAATTCATTGAAAAGGTCTCCGAGGCAGGCTGTCGCACCTTTATCGTCCATGCCCGCATTGCCGTTCTGGAAGGGCTGAGCCCCAAGGAAAACCGGGACATACCGCCGCTCAAGTACGACTGGGTCTATCGGCTCAAGGCCCGCTATCCCCATCTCGAAATCATCATCAATGGCGGCATCAAGACCTTCGACGAGTGCCGCCAACACCTTGAGCATACCGACGGCGTCATGCTCGGCCGCGAGGCCTATCACAACCCCTGGCTGCTGGCTGGTGTGGACACCGAGTTTTTCGGGCAACCCGGACCGGCCCGTTCCCGGCACGATGCCTTGCGTGCGGTATTACCATTCATTCAGGATGAACTGGACCGGGGGGTTTACCTCAGCCATATGTCCCGGCACCTGATGGGCCTGTTCCATGGCCAGCCCGGCGGCCGCCAGTTCCGGCGCTACATCAGTGAGAACGCCCACAAGCCGGGTTCCGGCATTGAGGTTATCGAGCAGGCCATGGCCCGGGTTCCTGAGCCGGACGCCTCACTGGTCGTGCCGGCCTGATCGCCCTGATACCTTTTACTGTCTTGTTCCTGTCAGGGCAGCCCGTTATTGTAGGCGTATAACCTTCAGCGCCCGCGATACGGGCGATCAATAACAAACCTATCAGGACGACAGGACGAATGACCAGCAAGCTTGAACAACTCAAAGCCATGACCACCGTGGTAGCCGATACCGGGGACCTGGACGCCATTGCCCAGTGGAAACCGCAGGATGCTACCACCAACCCGTCGCTTCTGCTCAAGGCCGCGGCCTCCGATGCCTACCGCCCCATGCTGGACGAAGCCGTGGCCGCCGCCCGCAAACAGGGTGGTTCGGATGCCGAGCAGCTGACTTACGCCACCGATATGCTGGCCGTACTGGCGGGAAAGCAGATTCTGGGCCGTATACCGGGCGTGGTTTCAACGGAAGTGGATGCGCGGCTGTCCTTCGACACCGGCGCCACCCTCACCCGGGCCCGCCGCCTGGTGGAGCTTTATGACCATCTCGGCATGGACACCAGCCGGGTTCTGATCAAGATCGCCTCTACCTGGGAAGGGATTCGCGCTGCCGAGCAACTGGAAAAGGAAGGCATTCACTGTAACCTGACTCTACTATTCTCCTTTATCCAGGCCGCCGCCTGTGCCGATGCCGGCGCCTTCCTGATTTCGCCGTTTGTGGGCCGTATTCTGGACTGGCACCTGGCAGCAACCGGCCGCGACGCCTTCCCGGCTGAAGAAGATCCGGGCGTGCAGTCCGTAAGCCGTATCTACAACTACTACAAGGCCAACGACTACAAGACGGTAGTCATGGGCGCCAGCTTCCGCAACACCGGTGAGATCGAGATGCTGGCCGGTTGTGACCGCCTCACCATCAGCCCGGCACTGTTGCAGGAGCTGGATAACGACTCCGGTACCCTGCCGCGGCGGTTGTCGGCGGAAGGCGCGACGAGTGCTGACAAGCCCGGCAACATCGATGAACGCCTGTTCCGCTGGGAATCCAACGAAGACGCCATGGCCACCGAGAAACTGGCGGACGGCATCCGACGTTTCACCAATGACCAGATTGAACTTGAAAACCGCGTCCGCAGACTGTCCCAGGCCGCCTGACGCCAGCAGCAGTAACCGGGAGGAGTGCCGCAAACCATGATTGAGCGCCTGAAAAAACTGTTTGGCTCGCCTGAAGACGAACCGACGCAGCCAGACAATCACCAGCTTGCCGTTGCCGCCACCGCGCTGATGGTTCAGTTATCCAGGGTGGACAATGAACAGGATGACGAAGAACTGAAAACCATCGTTGACTGCGCGGTACGGGCCCACCAGGTCACCCGTGAGGAAGCGGAAGACATCCTGCAGGACGCCCTCAGCCATGCCGATGATGCCACTTCCCTGTACGAATTTACCGGCATGATCAATGAGCAGCTGAGCCAGGACGAGAAACAGGTCCTGCTCGAGAGTATCTGGCGGGTGGCTTTTGCCGATGGCCGTATCGACAAGTACGAAGAACACCTCATTCGCCGTATGGCAGACCTGCTGCACCTGAACCACAGGGAATTCATGCAGGCCCGCCACCGCGCCGAGAGCGCTGACTGAATCTTAAGGAGCAAGTATGTTAGCCATTCTCCACCCGGATACCGCACTGGACAGCGAAGCCTATCGCCAGACCATGGACTTTCTCGAAAACCTGCCGGGCGTATCAGTCAGGGTCCACCAGGTCCAGGGCGCGAAACAACGTCTCACTGAGGTTTACCTGTTGGGAGAAACCAAGTCTCTCAACAAGGAGGACATCGAGGCCCTTCCCGCGGTGGAGCGGGCCATTCGTATCTCTGATGACTACCGGATACTCGGCCGCCACAAGGACGATCGCCGCCAGAGTGGCTTCACCTACAATGGCGTCACTTTTGACCAGTCCAATCTGAATATCTTTGCCGGGCTTTGCGCCGTCGACGTGCCGGAGCATGTGGAGCAGATGATGCAGGCACTGGAGGAGAACGGCCAGGTCTGTACCCGCATGGGTGCCTACAAGCCACGGACCAACCCCTATTCCTTCCAGGGGCACGGCAAGGGGTGTCTGCCCTGGGTATTCGAGAAAGCCGGCAAGCATGGCATCAAGGTGATTGCCATGGAAATCACCCATGAGAGCCATATTGAAGAAATCGACCACTGTCTGGAACAGCTTGGCCGTCCGACAGGCGTCATGCTTCAGGTGGGCACACGCAATACCCAGAATTTCGAGCTGCTGAAGGCTATTGGCCGCCAGTCCACGTATCCGGTACTGCTGAAGCGCGGCTTTGGTATCACTCTGAACGAATCGCTGAATGCCGCCGAGTACCTGGCCAGCGAAGGCAACGCCAACGTGATCTTCTGTCTGCGCGGCATGAAAACGGAAGCCGGCCAGCCCCACCGCAACATGGTGGACTTCGCCCACGTGCCCGCAGTCAAACGCCTTACCCGGATGCCGGTGTGTGTGGACCCATCCCACTCGGTAGGCAGCCGTGAGCGCGCGCCAGACGGAGTACTGGACGTCATGCACGCCACCGCCCAGGGCGTGATTGCCGGCGCCAACATGGTGCTGGTGGACTTTCACCCCAAGCCGGAAAAAGCGCTGGTGGATGGCCCACAGGCCCTGTTGATGGAAGAATTGCCAGCCTACCTGGAAGACATCCAGCTGTGTCATGACACCTGGAAGAAACGCCAGCAAATTTACAACCGCCTGAAGGAATCCGCTACAGAATGATCGTTTATGGGCACAGGGGGGCAAAGGGAGAAGCCCCGGAAAACACCCTCGCCGGATTCACCCATGCCTACCGCCACGGTGTCCGGCACTTTGAGCTTGATCTGGTACTGTCCAAAGATGGTAAACCGGTGATCGTTCATGACCTTACGGTCGATCGCACCACCGGCCAGGAAGGCAGTGTCAGCAGCTTCACTGCCGAGGAACTCGCGGGAATGGATGCCAGGCGAAGCGGAACGCCCTGGCCACGGACCGTCGGCATTCCCTCGTTGGAAACGCTGCTCAACGAATACCCCGATTTTGAGCATCTGCAACTGGAAGTAAAAAAAGACAGCCGCCAGCGCCTGAACATTCTCTGCAACCGCATGATCGAAGTCATTCAGCGTCGCGACCTGTACAATCGCGTTGCCATCACCTCTTCTGATCACTGGTTCCTTCAGCAGGCGCGCCGCAGGGACACGAAGGTGCGCATCGGTCTGGTTACTGACCGCAAATTCCCGAAACCCGTCAATGCGGCAGCCCGGTTGCACTGCGACTTTTTGTGCATCGGCTGGCGTATGTGCACGGAAGCCATTGTGAACGATGCCCACCGAAGAGGTATGCACGTGTCCACCTGGACCGTCAACCGCATCCACGACATGCTCCAGCTCGAGGCAAAAGGTGTCGACAGCATTATCACCGATTACCCGACCAGTACACGCATGTACTTCGATAACCGGTCAAGAGCAGCCCTGCACCTGCCCGCGGGGCAAAACAGGGCCGACAGCACCCAGTCAGAAAATCCGGTTCAGACCGTTTAGTGCGGCTACGCGGTAAGCCTCAGCCATGGTCGGGTAGTTGAAGGTGGTATTGATGAAGTAGTTCAGGGAATTGGCCTCCCCTTCCTGGTTCATGATGGCCTGGCCGATGTGAACAATTTCTGCGGCCTGGTCACCAAAGCAGTGAATACCCAGAAGCTGTCGCGATTCCCGGTGAAACAGAAGCTTGAGCATTCCAACCGGGTCGCCGGTAATCTGGGCCCGCGCCAGATCCTTGAAGAACGCCTGTCCCACTTCATAAGGCACCTTGGCTTGCGTCAACTCACGCTCGGTTTTGCCCACAGAACTGATTTCTGGGAGGGTATAGATGCCGGTGGGAACATCGGTTACCAGGCGGAAGTAGTCGTCCTTGACGATGTCGGAGGACGCCGAGCGGCCCTGGTCGTAGGCGGCGCTGGCAAGGCTGGGCCAGCCAATCACGTCACCGGCCGCGTAAATATTCTCAACGTCCGTCCGGTAATGGTCGTCCACGGCCAGCTGACCGCGGCCATTGGGCGTCAGGCCAATATTCTCCAGCCCCAGTTTTTCGGTATTCCCGCTGCGACCGTTACACCAGAGGAAAGCATCGGCACGGATTTTCTTGCCGGATTTCAGTGACAGCACAACCCCGTGGTCGTCGCCATCAACCGACTCGTACTCCTCATTGTGTCTGACCAGTACGCCGTTGTTGCGCAGGTGATAGCTCAGGGCGTCGGATATTTCATCGTCCAGGAAAGTGAGCAGGCGGCTACCCGGGTTGATCAGATCCACCTTCACACCAAGCCCGGCAAAAATCGAAGCGTACTCCGAGCCGATCACACCGGCACCATAAATGATCAATGTACGGGGGGTGTGGGACAGGTTGAGAATCGTGTCGGAGTTGTAAACCCGGTGATGACGGAAATCCACATCGGGCGGAAGATACGGACGCGACCCCGTGGCAATAATAGCCTGCTTGAAGTGAAGAATTTCGTGGGATTTGTTACCACGAATTTCCAACCGGTTGGCATCGAGAAAGCTCGCCCGGCCGTTGATCAGGTCCACCCGGTTGCGGGCATAGAACTGGGTTCTCAACTTGACCTGTTTGCCGATCACCTTCTGGGCATTCTGCAGAACGCGCGGGAACGAGAACCAACGTGGTTCACCGATGTCACGGAACATCTGATTGGTGTTGAACGTGATGATCTGCTTGACCGAGTGGCGCAGCGCTTTGGAAGGGATTGTGCCCCAGTGGGTGCAGTTACCGCCAACCGTGGGTTTGTCCTCAATGATCGCGACACGTTTACCATGCTTCGTCGCATTCATCGCCGCGCCTTCCCCCGAGGGGCCCGCGCCGATAACGACGACGTCGTAATGATGCTCTGCCATTCTGCAGTGACTCCTTAGCTACGTCGTGAGGGAGCCTCTGAAAAGACCCTGCACGTGCGCAAAGGCCAGGCAGGCGCTTTTCAGAGGCTCCCGGGATTTTTATAGTGTTCTGATAGCGTCGAATCAGTGGGTCTTGTTATTGGAGGCGTCGTAGGTTAATGCCTCCGCTGAATTGCCCTCGCTGGCAAGACGCTCATTCTCTTCTTCGCATTTCTGGGTATTACCACCGCAGATATCGCAGGATTTGCTGATACCCATGGCACCAATACCCCCACATGTACCGCTGATAGGCTTGCGACCGAAGATAACGCCGACCGACATACCGGCAACCAGCAGTACAACAATTGTCAGAACCAGCAGAAAAGTACCCATAGGAGGTCTCTCCGTTAATGTGCCAGGAACGAGGAAAAAGCCGGGGTGTAATCCGTTTCAAACCCGTCTTCGCCACGAACAATAAAGTAAGCAGCAATGTTTTCACGTGTTGCGAGGTCTTTTGCCTGTTCAAACCCCATCACATTGAAAGCCGTCGCCAGCGCGTCTGCAGTCATGCAATCGTCTGCTATAACCGTGACCGACGCCAGGTTGTGACGGATCGGTTTGCCACTCTTGGGGTCTATTGTATGTGAAAACCGCTCCCCTTCCGATTCGTAATAGTTACGATAGTCTCCCGAGGTTGCCATTGCCTGACTGTCCAGGGCAACTACCCGGTTGATTTCCCGCCGTTGTGAAACCGGCTCTTCAATGGCCAGACGCCAGGCTTCACCGTCCGGTTTACGCCCGGAAACGCGCACTTCACCACCGATTTCCACCAGAAAGGCGGAAATTCCCTCTGACTCGAGGAAGCGTGAAACCGCATCCACCCCATAACCCTTTGCTATCGCAGAAAGATCCACGTACTGATTGGGGCTGGCCCTGAGTGCGGGCGGCTCTTCCTGTAGCTCAAGCTTGTCATAGCCGATGCTTTCAAGTCTGGAGGAAAGCTCGTCATCGCCGGGCACCTGCTCTGGCCGGGCATCAGGCCCGAACCCCCACAGATTGACCACCGGGCCCACGGTCACATCGAAGGCACCACCCGTCAGTTCCGACACTTCCCTGGCTGTTGCCAGGACCTCATGAAGCGGCCTGGATATCCCGGCCCACTGACTCTGATCGTCCAGGCTGTTAAATCGGGACAGTTCCGAATCGTCCCGCCAGGTGGACATGGAGGCATCAACATCTTCAAGCACCTCCTCGATACCACCTGCCAGATTCTCAAGCCGATCTGCGTCTTCCTTCAATACCACGTTAATATGATACTGGGTGCCAAAAACAGGCCCGGATATCTCCCAGACTTTTTCCTCTTCCTCAAACGAACAACCCGCCAGCGCGGCAAAGGCCAGCACCAGAATGGCGCTGGCCAGAACCACCCTGACGGGTCGTAGCATGCTGAGTGTCATGTGAGCTGATTAACCCCCGAAGTCATCCAGCATGATGTTCTCATCTTCCACCCCAAGATCCTTCAGCATCTTGATACAGGAGGCGTTCATGATTGGGGGCCCACACATATAGTACTCACAGTCCTCAGGGGCCGGATGGTCCTTCAGATAGTTTTCGTAGAGCACATTGTGAATGAACCCGGTCGGGCCTTTCCAATTATCTTCAGGCAGAGCATCAGACAATGCCACATGCCATTCGAAGTTTTCGTTCTCCTCCGCCAGCATGTCGAAATCTTCGACATAGAACATCTCCCGGACACTTCGCGCGCCGTACCAGAAGCTGATCTTGCGCTTGGAATTCAGGCGTTTCAGCTGGTCGAAAATATGGGAGCGCATCGGTGCCATGCCGGCACCACCGCCGATAAATACCATCTCGGCATCGGTCTTCTTGGCGAAGAACTCACCGAATGGTCCCATCACGGTGATCTTGTCACCCGGCTTCAGGGCGAACACATACGTGGACATGATGCCAGGTGGATGATCTGTGCCCGGAGGTGGCGTGGCAATACGGATGTTGAACTTTAGAACCCCCTTCTCGTCCGGGTAGTTCGCCATGGAATAGGCGCGAATGGTCTCTTCCTTGTTGACTGCCTTGTAGCGCCAGATGTTGTGCTTGTCCCAGTCTTCGTGGAACTCTTCCTCAATGTCGAAATCCTTGAAATCGATCTCGTAAGGAGGGCACTCCAACTGGACGTAACCGCCAGCCCGGAAATCCACTTCTTCGCCTTCCGGAAGCTTCAGTACCAGTTCCTTGATGAAGGTTGCAACGTTGTGGTTGGAAATAACTTCGCATTCCCACTTCTTGACGCCAAAGAATTCCTCCGGCACCTCAACCTTCATATCCTGTTTTACAGGCACCTGGCACGACAGACGCCAGCCTTCCTTCTCTTCACGATTGGTGAAGTGGGTTTTCTCCGTAGGCAGCATGGCACCGCCGCCTTCCAGAACCTTGCACTTGCACTGGGCACAGGTACCACCGCCGCCACAGGCTGACGACAGGAAGATGCCGTTGTTGGCCAGAGTACCGAGAAGCTTGCTGCCGGCTTCCGTTTTCAGTGTGTGCTCGGGATCATCGTTGATTTCGATGGTCACATCACCGGTGCTTACCAGCCTGGACCGTGCCGCGAGGATGACCGCGACAAGGGCCAGTACGATAACAGTGAACATGACCACGCCGAGAATGATTTCTGTATTCATGGTCTCGCCTTTTCGTTAAACCGAATCACCGGATTGGTTACAGTGAAATGCCTGAGAATGACATAAAGCCCAGGGACATCAGACCAACCGTAATGAAGGTGATACCCAGGCCACGCAGGCCCTCGGGAACGTCGCTGTACTTGAGCTTTTCACGGATACCGGCCAGGGCCAGTATCGCCAGCGCCCAGCCAACACCTGCACCAAACCCGTACACCACGCTTTCGCTAAAGGTATAGTCGCGCTCTACCATGAACAGTGAGGCACCAAGGATGGCGCAGTTCACTGTGATCAACGGCAGGAACACACCGAGCGCTGCATACAGCGCCGGAATGTACTTGTCCAGAATCATCTCCATGATCTGGATAAGCGCGGCGATAACACCGATATACGTCAGCAGGCCCAAAAAGCTCAGGTCAACGTTCGGCAAGCCTGCCCAGTCCAGCGCACCCTCCCTCAGGATGGTGTTGTAGAGCAGGTTGTTCACCGGAACCGTGATCGTCAGCACCACGACAACCGCGATACCAAGCCCGGCAGCGGCTTCGATCTTCTTGGAGATCGCAATGAACGTACACATCCCCAGGAAAAACGCCAGCGCCATGTTTTCAACAAAAATGGCCTTCAGTATCAGACTGATATAGTGTTCCATCAGAAGGCCTCCTTAACGGTGTGGCGGGACATCTTGAAGTCGGGCTCTTCCACCTGCTCCGGCTTCCAGGTCCGCAGACCCCAGATGGTAAGACCAATAATAAAGAACGCACTTGGCGGCAGCAGTAGCAGACCATTGGGAATGTACCAGCCACCTTCGTTCACAACCGGCATCAGGGACACGCCGAATAGCGAGCCCGCACCCAGAAGTTCACGGAAGAACGCGACAAAGATAAGCAATACCGAGTAGCCGAGGCCATTACCAATGCCGTCAAGGAAGCTCAACCAGGGACCGTTCTTCATGGCGAAGCCTTCAGCCCGGCCCATAACGATACAGTTGGTGATGATCAGACCAACGAACACTGACAACTGCTTGCTGATTTCGTAGGCATAGGCCTTGAGCACCTGATCCACCACGATAACCAGGGAAGCAATAATGGTCATCTGGACGATGATCCGGATGCTGCCGGGAATCTGCATGCGAACCAGCGACACAGCCAGGTTTGAAAAAGCCGTTACCGCGATAACCGCCGCACACATGACCAGAGTCACGTTCATGCTGGTGGTCACCGCCAGCGCTGAACAGATACCCAGTATCTGCAGCGCAATAGGGTTGTTACTGAAAATCGGTTCGAAGAGAACCTGTTTGGCTGAAGCGTCTGCCATGATCAGACCTCCCCTTCACGAAGTTTTTTCAGGTACGGTGCGAAGCCCCGGTCACCCATCCAGTAGTTGACCAGCTGTTCAACACCACGGCTCGTCAGGGTCGCACCGGACAGCGCATCCACCTTGTGCTCCTTGTCGGATGCTCCGGAGCTCACGCCACCCTTGACCAGTCGAATCTGCGGCTCTTCCAGCTCATCGCCATACACTTCTTTGCCAACCCACTGACTCTTCCAGCGAGGGTTATCGACTTCGCCGCCAAGCCCGGGAGTTTCTGCGTGGTCATAGAAGCCCAGCCCTTCAATGGTGTTGGCATCGCCCTCCAGCGACACAAATCCATACAGAGTGGACCACAGTCCATAGCCATGAATCGGAAGCACCACTCTGACAAGTTCGCCGTCCTCACTCAGGGTATAGATCTTGGCCACATCCGGACGACGCTTGATACCGGCTTTGTCTTCCGACGCCGGGATATCGGTGGACATGGACGGATCAGAGGCCGCTTTGTACATGTCGTACTTCATCGGGTCCTCAACACCGACCGCGTCAGGTTCCACGTAGTTTCCGGAATCGAGGTCCACCAGCCGCACGTCGAAGCGTGAGAAGATTTCTTCAATCTCGTCAGCCGACATTCCTTCTTCAAGCATACCAGCCGCAGCCAGAATGTTGGATCGAATGTCGAGATTCTGGTTTTTGACCTGCGCCGGACGGAGCATTACCGCGGCGGTCGAAACCACAACAGAGAAGGCAATACTCAACACCAGCGCAACCATCAGCGTTCTGGAGACAGTTTCTTTAGCTTTAGCCACGTGCGAGCCTCCGTTTGATGTTGGCCTGAACCACGTAGTGGTCCATCAGCGGTGCAAAGAGGTTGGCAAACAGGATTGCCAGCATGATGCCTTCCGGGAAAGCGGGGTTGATCACGCGGATCAGCACGGTCATAACGCCTACCAGGATACCGAAGCACCAGCGCCCGGTATTGGTCATGGCAGCAGACACGGGGTCCGTGGCCATGAACATCATGCCAAAGGCGAAACCGCCCATGACCAGGTGCCAGTGCGCAGGCACGTTGAACATGGCATTGGTCTCGGAGCCGATAACGTTCAGCAGCACCGACATGCCAATCATGCCGATCATTACACCCCCGACAATGCGATAGGAGGCGATCTTCATCACCAGCAGAATGATACCGCCGATCAGTACTGCGAGCGTCGAGGTCTCACCCATTGAGCCCTGGATAGAGCCCATGAACGCCGACATCCAGCCAATCTGGGTTTCCAGTGCTTCCAGGCCACCGCTGGCTGCCCAGCTGAGTGCCGTTGCACCGCTGAATCCATCAACCGCTGTCCATACTGTGTCACCGGAAATCTGCGCCGGGTAGGCAAAGTACAGAAACGCACGGCCGGTCAGGGCCGGATTCAGGAAGTTCTTGCCGGTTCCGCCAAACACTTCCTTGCCGATAACCACACCAAAGGTGATACCCAGGGCCACCTGCCACAAGGGAATGGTGGGCGGGCAGATCAGCGCGAACAATACGGAGGTCACGAAGAACCCTTCGTTGACTTCATGACGGCGAACCGTGGCAAACAGCACTTCCCAGAAACCACCGACCACGAAGGTAACGAAGTAGATGGGCACGAAGTAGGCCATGCCGTAAACGAAGTTGTCCCAGATACTGGCGGCGTTGTTACCCGCCAGGGCACTGATAAAAGCAGTACGCAGGCCGCCGTCACCCATCAGGGCGTCGGGGTTTTCAGCCAGGAAGCTGTTGGCCTGGAAGCCGATGTTCCACATACCGAAGAACATCGCCGGGAAGGTACACAGCCACACCGTGATCATGATGCGCTTCAGGTCGACCCCATCGCGCACATGAGAGGTAGTGGACGTCACCGAGCCGGGAGTATAGAAAATGGTATCGACGGCCTCGTACAGCGCATACCAGCGCTCGTACTTGCCACCTTTTTCAAAGTGGTGTTCTATGCCATCGAGAAACTGTCGGATTGCCATCTGTTAGCCCTCGATCTCGATTCGGGTCAGGTTCTCACGGAGAATCGGACCGTATTCGTATTTACCCGGGCACACGAACGTGCACAGTGCCAGATCTTCTTCATCCAGTTCCAACGCACCCAGTTTCTGTGCCATCTCGGTGTCACCGACGATCAGCGAACGCAGCAGCTGCGTTGGCAGAATATCCAGTGGCATCACCTGCTCGTAAGCACCTACGGGCACCATGGCGCGTTCGCTGCCGTTGGTTGAGGTGGTGAAGTTGAACAGTTTGCTGCCCGCCAATTTTGACAGATAGATGTTCAGAACCGAGAACTTGTTCGGCCCCGGAGACAGCCAGCCCATAAACTCTCGCTTATAGCCTTCCTCCAGAACAGAAATCTGATTGGCAAAACGACCGAGATAGGCGCAGGGCCCATCACCGCGACGGCCACCAAACACGGAACCGGAAATCGTGCGAACCTCGCAGTCTGTGGCAATTTCACCCTCCAGAAGTTCCGTGAGGCTGGCGCCGATGCGGGTACGGATCATCCGTGGCTTCAGTGCCTTCGGCCCACCAACGGCGACGATCCGGTCTACCGGGAGCTCCCCGGTTTCGAACAGCTTGGCGATGTCGATAACGTCCTGGTAGCCGATACTCCACACCACCTTGTCGCCGGCAATCGGGTCAAGGTAGTGAATATGGGTACCGACATTGCCCGCCGGGTGAACACCATCAAACTGCTGCACTTCCACATTGTCGTCAGACGGAACCGGCACATCGGATCCTGGCTTACCGGTCACAAACACCTTGCCGTTCGTCAGCTTGGTGAGAATCTTCAGGCCCTGCTCAAAAGCGGCGCCGTTCTCACCGATGATGACCGTGGGGTCTGCCGCCAGAGGATTGGTGTCCATCACCGACACGAAGATGGAATGCGGTGCCGAGTCGATCGCAGGCACTTTGCTGTACGGACGAGTCTTGAAGGTCGTCCACAAACCGGATTCAACCAGGTTGTCGACAACCTGCTGACGCTCAAGGCCAGCAATATCGGAGGCGTCGTAGCGCGCAAATGTTTCCGCATCGTCGCCGTCAATCTCAATGACAATCGACTGGAACACGCGGCGCTCACCGCGGTTAATTTCTTTGACCACACCGGCTGCCGGTGAGGTATAACGAACGCCTTCGGTCTTCTTGTCCGTAAACAGCAGCGTACCGCGCTTTACACGGTCCCCTTCTTTCACAACCATCGTCGGCTTCATGCCGATGTAGTCAAAACCGATCAATGCCACGTGGCGAACGGGTTTGCCGTCAGTAATGGTCTGCTCAGGAGCGCCGCTGATGGGAAGATCCAGGCCTTTTTTGATCTTGATCATTAGCCTCATCCAATCATCAGAAACTGTTCGATGGATTTGTAACGCCCGACGCTTGCGGCCCAGGTATGCAATTCGGCCTGTACCGAATGGCGATGCCAGAGCAACGAATACTCCGGCGCCAGTTACATGCCGGGCATCCTGTTACAGAGCGCGATGGGAAGCGGGTGTCAGACGTACCCAAAATCGCGCCAATTATAGAGATTAAGGAATACTATTTCCACCAGAAACCCAGCGGACTTTGTGCCTGAACGTAAACACAGAGTGGTTTATAGACAACCAAAAAGAAACCCCGACCGCAAAAACGGCCGGGGTTTCCCCTGTTGCGCTGATCCTGTCAGGTGCTTATCAGTCCCTGGCCCGTTTCGGGAAGATCGGGTAGGTGACACCTGCCATCTGGTTAACCACACGGATAACCTGGGCGCTGTAACCCGCCTCATTGTCGTACCACACGTAGAGAATCAGGCGCTTGCCGTTAGCAATGGTGGCCTGGGCATCCACAATACCGGCATGGCGCGAACCGACAAAATCGGTAGAGACCACTTCCGGCGAGTTGACGAAATCGATCTGCTTCTGCAACTCGGAGTGCAGTGCCATGTCGCGGAGGTACTCATTGACCCCTTCAACCGTGACCTCTTTGGCCAGGTTCAGATTGAGAATGGCCATGGATACGTTCGGGGTCGGTACACGAATCGCGTTACCGGACAATTTGCCTTTGAGCTCCGGCAGTGCCTTGGCAACGGCCTTGGCGGCACCTGTTTCGGTAATTACCATGTTCAGGGGCGCACTGCGACCGCGACGGCTGCCCTTGTGGTAGTTGTCGATCAGGTTCTGGTCATTGGTGTAGGAATGCACCGTTTCAACATGGCCATCTTCGATGCCGTACTCATCAACGATCGCCTTGAGCACCGGCGTGATGGCGTTGGTGGTACAGGACGCCGCCGAGAGGATACGATCCTCACTGGTAATCCAGTCGTTATTGATACCGTGAACAATGTTCTTGATATCGCCCTTACCGGGCGCGGTCAACATCACCCGACTGACTCCCTTGGACTTCAGGTGCAGGCCAAGGCCTGCCTCATCACGCCAGATACCGGTGTTATCAATCACAATGGCGTTATTGATACCGTACTGAGTGTAATCCACCTGATCCGGGCCCGCGGAATAAATCACCTTGATGAAATTACCGTTGGCAATCAGCGCCGAATTCTCTTCATCCACGCTAATGGTGCCATTGAACGGACCATGAACCGAGTCGCGGCGCAGCAGGCTGGCCCGCTTCTCGAGGTCATTCTCGGCACCACCGTTGCGTACGACAATCGCACGCAGGCGAAGGTTGTTGCCGCCGCCGGCTTTTTCAATCAGGATGCGGGCCAGCAGGCGACCGATACGACCAAAACCATAAAGCACAACGTCTTTGGTGTCGTTTTCGGCGTCCTCTTCCGACTGGGTCTGGTACTGACCCACAATCGGGCCAATTTCGCGCTTCAGGAAATCCTCGAGGGAACCGCCCTCCTCCTTGAATTTCACGGCAAGCTTGCCAATATCCACATGGCCGCGCCCCAGATCCATACTGTCCATCGCCTGCAGGATAGGCAGGGTGTTATGGACTGACAGCTCACTATCCTCAACCTGGCGCACAAATCGGTGCGCTCGAATAATGTCGATGACCGACTGGTTAATAATGGAACGACCGTAAACGGACGTCACCACATTGTTTTTGCGGTAGAGACGGCCAATCAACGGAATCATGGCTTCCGCAGTGGATTCTCTTTCCGTCCAGTTAGACAGGTGCTGATTGATCTGTTCGTGACTCACGCTTGAACCTCGGCAGTTGGAACCTGGAAAATTGGGCGCACATTATCCAACGTTATGGGGCTAACAGCAAATACAGACCCCCCACTCCGCTCGTATCAGTATGCCGCTGTTGTCATGACAGCGCTATCTCTGGCCGGTAGAATACGCGCCTCGCCGTTATCCGGCCCGTCACTTTCCAGGAGAACCACAACGACCATGAGCCAAGGTGCCTCCCATTCCGAAAGACACGCCGTACTGGTGGCTCCCCCCGTTCCACACAAGGCAGCGGATCATCGAACCTGGGGCCAGTTACACGGCAGCGCCGACGCTCTGGCAATCTGTGAGAGCGCGCAGGCCCACACAGGACTGACACTGGTCATTACCCGCAGCACGGATGAAGCCATCCGGCTGGAACAGGCCATGCGTTTCTATCTCGGCCTGCCACCGGACGAGGACCAGGCCGCCATTACCCCTGACGGGCTCGAGGTGCTTTCCCTGCCGGACTGGGAAACCCTGCCATACGATCTGTTTTCGCCGCACCAGGACATTACCTCACGGCGCATCCGGGCCCTGCACCGGCTGCCCACCACCAGCCATGGCGTATTGGTGGTGCCGGCACGCACGCTGATGCACCGTTTGCCGCCGGTCAGTTACCTGCAAGGCAACACCCTGCTGCTGGAGGTGGGACAGTCGCTGGACATCGACACCTGGCGCCTGCAGCTGGAAGCCGCAGGTTACCGCCATGCCGAAAATGTCTATGAGCACGGCGAATATGCGGTAAGGGGCGCCATTCTGGACATTTTCCCCATGGGCGCGACCCGACCCTACCGGATTGACCTGTTCGACGATGAAATTGAAACCCTGCGCACCTTTGATCCGGAAACCCAGCGCTCCATCGACCGGATCGACAAAATAGAACTGCTTCCGGCCAACGAGTTTCCCTGGCACAAGGAAGCCCGCTCCGATTTTCGCAGCCGCTGGTTCGAGCAGTTCCCCCATGCCGACAAGAACTCACCGATTTACCAGGACGTAACCCACGGCATTACCCCGCCGGGGATCGAATACTACCTGCCACTGTTCTTCGAGCAGACCGCAACCCTGTTTGACTATCTGCCCGGGGAAACCCTGGTGTTTACGGCATCGGGTCTCCACCAAGCCGCAGAACATTTCGACGCCGATACCCGTGACCGCTATGAGGAACGCCGTCATGACCGGATGCGACCTATCCTGCCTCCGGCACAGCTGTTCCTGCAGCAAGACGAACTGTTTGGCCAGCTCAAGCATTTTCCGCGGGTAACGCTCACCACGGAAAACACGGAATCCGCCGGCGGCGTCAATTGTCCCACGGACGTATTGCCCGACGTTTCAATGGATGGTCGTGCCGCCGACCCTGCCGCCCGCCTCAAGCGATTCATCAATGATTTCCATGGCCGGATACTGATCTGTGCGGAGTCGTCAGGTCGCCGCGAGGCCCTGATCGAGAACCTCGCTGATCACGGGCTACAGCTAACCGCACTGGACAGCTGGCGGACATTCACAGATGATCCGGAAAACACGCTCGGCATTACCGTAGCCCCCATGGAATTCGGGCTGGTTCTGCCGCAGCAGCACGTCGCCCTGGTGACAGAAACGGCCCTGTTCGGTGAACGGGTATTGCAGCGTCGGCGGCGGGAGAAGCCCACCGAAACCGATGATTCCGGCTATCGCGACCTTTCCGAACTCAGGATTGGTGCTCCGGTGGTGCATATCGACCATGGCGTTGGCCGCTACCAGGGCCTGGAAACCATCACCGTGGAAGGGGAAGCCAGTGAATTCCTGATGCTGGAATACGCCGGCGGCTCGAAACTCTACGTGCCCGTGTCCAGCCTTCACCTGATTTCCCGGTACACCGGCTCCGACACCGATCACGCCCCCTTGCATAAACTGGGCACGGATCGCTGGAGCAATGCGAAACAGAAAGCGCTGGAGAAAATCCGCGACACCGCGGCCGAGCTGCTGGACGTCTACGCCCGCCGGGAAGCCCGCAAGGGTTTCTCCTTTGAGGACCCGAAGGAAGCCTACCGCGCGTTTGCTGCCGGCTTCCCCTTCGAGGAGACACCGGATCAGCAGGCGGCCATCGAAGCGGTGTTCGAAGACATGATCAGCGAAAAACCCATGGACCGGCTGGTCTGCGGGGACGTGGGTTTCGGCAAAACCGAGGTCGCCATGCGTGCGGCCTTTATGGCCACCTGGTCCGGCAAACAGGTGGCGGTGCTGGTGCCCACCACCCTGCTGGCGCAGCAGCATTACGAATCATTCCGGGACCGCTTTTCAGAGACTGCTGTCAGCGTGGAACTGCTCAGCCGCTTCCGCAGCGGCAGTCAGACCAGCAAGGCGCTGGCCGCTATCGAAGCCGGCAAGGCCGACATCGTGATCGGCACCCACAAACTGCTGCAGGGTGATATCAGGTTCAAAAACCTGGGACTGGTGATCATCGACGAGGAGCACCGTTTCGGCGTACAGCAGAAAGAGCGCCTGAAAGCGCTACGGGCCGAGGTCGACATGCTCAACCTGACGGCCACACCGATTCCCAGAACGCTGAACATGGCCATGGGGCATCTGCGGGACCTGTCCATCATTGCCACCCCGCCGGCCCGGCGTCTGTCGGTGAAGACCTTCGTGCGCCAGCGAGACGAAGCCATGGTCAAGGAAGCCATCCTGCGGGAGATCCTGCGGGGCGGCCAGGTGTATTTCCTCCACAACGATGTTGCCACCATCGAGAAAACCGCCGAGGAGTTACGGCGACTGATCCCCGAGGCCCGGGTAGGCGTTGCCCATGGCCAGATGCGCGAGCGTGACCTGGAACAGATCATGTCGGATTTCTACCACAAGCGTTTCAACGTCCTGGTGTGCACCACCATCATTGAAACCGGCATCGACATTCCCAGCGCCAACACCATTATTATCGAGCGGGCGGACAAATTCGGCCTTGCCCAGCTGCACCAACTGCGAGGCCGTGTCGGACGCTCCCACCACCAGGCCTATGCCTACCTGCTGACACCTCCGCCCAGAGCCATCACCGCGGATGCCAAAAAGCGCCTGGAAGCCATCTCCGAAGCGCAGGACCTGGGCGCCGGGTTCATGCTGGCCACCCACGACCTGGAAATTCGCGGGGCCGGAGAACTGTTGGGAGAGGAGCAGAGCGGCCAGATAGAGAGCATCGGCTTTACCCTGTATATGCAGCTATTGGATGAAGCCGTGCAGGCCATTCGCGAGGGCAGAACCCCGAATGCGGAACTGCCCCTGAGCCATGGCACCGAAATGAACCTGCGGATACCCGCGTTGATTCCCGATGACTACCTGCCCGACGTTCACAATCGGCTGATGCTGTACAAACGGATTGCCAGCGTCAGCGACAAGGACGGATTAAAAGAACTTCAGGTTGAGATGATCGATCGCTTCGGTTTATTACCGGAGCCGGCAAAGAACCTGATCCGCCAGTCGGAGTTGAGGATCCGCGCTGAAGCCCTCGGAATCGTGAAAGTGGACGCCGGTAAAGAGTGGGCCAGGCTGGAGTTTGGCAGTTCAACCCCCGTGGATCCGCTGGTTCTGGTTAAAAAAGTGCAATCCTCGCCAGACCGGTATCGCCTTGAAGGGGCCAACAGTTTTCGTTTCCGGCTGAACGACACCTCAACCAGTGGTAAACTCGACGGCATTTCCGACATGCTGGGCCAGCTGGTTTCATGATGCGCCCGGCCCAGAGGCCCGAGATGAACAACAGGAACATTGGAGCAAAGCCCTTGCGAACGCCCGGTAACTTATTGCTTGGAAAGTCCACCTTCATTTTTGCGGTCGTGCTGGCCCTGTCACCACTGGTGTCCGCCCAGCAGACTTCCGGACAGGCCGCTTCGACAGAGGCCCGTGAAGACTACTATCGTGCTGAATTCGTTATCCTGGAACGCAAGGTTGAACCGGACGCCATCAACGAACGAATGGCCGGCCGGATACCGGAGCCACCCAACCCGGACGTCACCGAAATTCTGCGGGCAGTGGACGGCAATGGCACCGTGGAGACGACACGGGATCTGGTTCCGCGCAGCGAACTCCACCTCAACTCAGCCGCCAACCGACTGGAGAACAGTGGCCGGTACCGGATACTTCTGGCAGCCGGCTGGTATCAGTCTTTCCCCCCCGATTTTGAGGGGGAACCACTGCGGGTCGCCATCGGAGACTGGCTGGCGGAGGCGGGGCACCGCGACGTAGAAGGACATATCACCATTGACCGGCAACGCTACCTGCATGTTGATGTGCATCTCAATCACTGGCAACCCATGCCGCGCACGGAAGAAACGGTCGATGTGATGGCGAGCGCCCCGGAAGAGGACCAGCCGTCTGATACCGGCGAGACCAGTGACGAAGGCACCGGGAGCGTCAGCGAAACGGCAGTACAGCCGGAGCAGGCAGCTATTTCGGGCATCAATTGGCCAAGAGCGGAATTGCTGACCTGGATTCGTGAAACCCGCCGCATGCGTAGCGAGGAAGTCCATTTCCTGGACTCCCCCACCATCGGCGTATTGGTTTTCTTCAAGAAAATTGAGGAGTAAGGGCGCCCAGGCCACTCATTGACACTTCGAGGATCCGCTTGATACCAGACATGCCCTGGTCGATGGCGGCCTCGATTTCCGCCATGGTAATGATGTGGTCCGATTTGCCGGCCGCATGGTTTACCACCAGCGCCAGGCAGACGTAGTTCATCTTCAATTCGGCCGCCAGCGCAGCCTCGGGCATGCCGGTCATGCCTACCAGGTCACAACCATCACGTTCCAGGCGCAACACCTCAGCGGCCGTTTCCAGCCTTGGCCCCTGGGTAGCCCCATAAACACCGAAATCAGAGAACGGCAGGCCCTGGTCCCGGGCGGCAGCAATCAGCAGCTCACGTGCCTTCCGGGTGTAAGGCCAGGTGAAATCAATATGGGTGGTTTCATCCAGTTCACCCTCGAAAAAGGTGCTCGCCCTGCCCCAGGTGTAATCGATAATCTGGTCAGGGATCACGATGTGCGCCGGCCCCATGTCCGGATGAATGCCGCCCACAGCATTCACCCCCACCACAGAGCGAACACCCGCATCATGGAGTGCCTGCAGGTTGGCCCGATAGTTGACCTGGTGCGGCGGTATGCGATGAGGGTTGCCATGGCGGGCCAGAAAGACCACCGCCTGATCTCCGAGACGCCCCTCAACCAGCGCCGACGACGGTTGCCCCCAGGGCGTATCCACGGGACGCTCGGCGGTTATCTCAAGCCCTGACAGGGTTGAAAGGCCGGTGCCACCAATAATGCCAACCGGGGGGTTGTTATCCGCTGTACCCATGATCAATTCCCTGTTGCCTCGGCGCTGTCACCCTGAGTTTCCGTCGAACCTTCGCTGCCGTCCACCGGAGCGCGGCTGCTACCCGGTTCGGCATTGGAGGCTTCACCACTGTCCCCCTTTCCGGCCTGGTTACTGGCCACGCGCACGCCGTCCGGCATGTGAAGAGTACGGGTGGGAAAGGCAACCTCGGCGCCATAGCCCTCAATAATATCACTGATTTTCAGCAGCACGTCCTGCTTGACCTCGTGAAACCGCACCCACTGAATGGTTTTGGTGAAGGTGTAAACCATGATATCCAGGGAAGACGCGTTGAAAGCCAGGAAATTGACAATCAGGGTCTGGTCGTGGTCGATATCTTCATGATTTTCCAACATGGTACGGATGTCAGCGACGATCGTGGCCATCTGGCCGACATCCGCATAGCGGATTCCAATCGTCTCTGAAATCCGCCGATTGAACATGCGGGACGGGTTCTCGACAGCAACCTGCGTAAAGACGGCGTTCGGAACATAGAGCGGGCGCTTGTCAAACGTGCGGACCGTGGTCAGGCGCCAGCCGATGTGCTCGACTGTACCTTCGATATTACGATCCGGGGAACGAATCCAGTCGCCCACTTTAAAAGGCCGGTCCAGGTGGATAATAAATCCGCCAAAAAAATTGGCCAGCAAGTCCTTCGCCGCAAAACCGACCGCGATACCGCCGACACCACCGAACGCCAACACACCAGAAATGCTGTAGCCCAAAGACTGGAGAGCAATCAGCACTGCGGTAATGATCACCACCGCCCGGGAAAGCTTGCTCACCGCGTTAACGGTGGTGTAGTCCATCGGAGTTTTCATCTTGAGGGGCGAGGTCAGTATTTCCTCTCCCTGCTTGATAAACCTCAACAGGGTCCACACCAGCAACCAGACGAAACCAATCTGCAGCAGTGTGTCATTGACGGAAAATATCTCGGCATCCGAGTAGCGGTGAGCCACCTCCGCAGCCCAGTACACCCCCTGCAACCAGACAAAGGCAACAACCGGCTTTCTGGCAGCGTGCAGCAATGCATCGTCCCAGGCGTTGTCGGTTTTCTTGAAACGCCGCTCGATGGCGCCCACGACAAAACTGGCAATGTAGGCAACCACAGCGGTCCCGAACACCAGGGCAAACACCACGAGTCCGACCCGCCAGCCCTCCGACAGCAGGCTCCAGTCCTGAATCCAGTCATTCACTATGGAAGGCGTTTCTTCAATCATCAGTTCTCTCGGTTCCGTCAGTTCAGGGATGGACTTATCGTATCAACACCGGTGTGCCCGGCTTCACCCGGCTGTACAAATCGACGACGTCTGTGTTTCGCATGCGGACACAGCCATGGGAACGCGGAACACCCATGGGTTCGGAGTCCGGTGTGCCGTGAATGTATATGAAGCGACGAAAACTATCGACCCCGGGGCCGCGATTTTTGCCGGATTCCAGGCCGCATAGCCAGAGAATTCGGGACAGTATCCAGTCCCGCTCCGGAAACTGTCGGGCAAGGTCCGCCGAATACACTTCTCCGGTCGGCCTGCGGGCGACAAAAACACTGTTCAGGGGAACACCGCCACCGACCATTGCCCGCACATAATGACTCCCCCTGGGTGTGCAGCCGCTGCTATGGCGCTCACCAGGGCCATTGAGTGCTGTGGAGACCGGGTAGGAGATTGAAGAGGTGGCGTCTTCCGGAAACAGGGTCAGTGTCTGTCTGGCCAGGTCGATTTCAATTCCCGGCGCTGTTCCGGACACATTCACGGGCACTGGGGGGGAAACAGAATCACTTGGCATGCGGCGTTGCACTCCCGGCAGACGAGTCAGACGGGAAGCCTAACCGAGAGTGGGCAATTCAGGCAACTGAGCTGTTATGGGCAGGGGGCAACAGCATGGCGTCCTCGGCCTGCATTCCGGCTGCAAGGAATGGCACCAGTCTGGCCGCGATTTCCTGAACCGTGGTTTCCACGCCCAGCTTGTTCTGCAGGATATCCCTCAGGGCGTCGCTGCTGGACATGGTAAAGGCCGTGGCACCCAGCATGAACTGAATCCGCCAGTAGCGATCCACAGACGACAGCTGCGGCGTGGCCTCTTTCAGCAGGCGCATGAAACGGCTGAATGGCTGGCTGTATTCCTGCTCGAGAAATTTGCGGAGATGCCCCTGGGACTGGGTATAGGCCAGGCCAAGCAGGCGCATGAAGATGGAGATGCCCTTCTCATTGCGCTGGGGCATACGCACAGCACTTTCTGTCAGTGCCCACAGGGTCTGGTTCAGCGTGGGTGGTTCGCCATCACAGCGCGCCTCGAGATCATCAAAGGCGTTCTCGAGTGTCGCCGAAAATGGCGTGAGAAAGCGGGCGAACACCGCATGAATCAGGGCATTCTTGGAGCCAAAATGATAATTGACAGCGGCCAGATTTACCTTAGCCTTACTGGTAATCATCCGCAGGGAGGTTTCAGAAAACCCCCGCTCTGCGAAAAGCTCTTCCGCTGCATCCAGAATCCGGTCAACCGTATCAGACTGCGCCATTTTATTATCAATGCCTCTAGCAAACGTCTGTTTGAAACATACGTTTGACCAGCAATCTTGTCAAGCTCTGGCCTCCGGCTCGGACGCCACTGATTCCCAGCCCTTGTCGATTGCCTGCTGATGCCCTTCGAAGAATGCCTGCTGGGCCCGGGTGTAGGCTTTCTCCGCCTCAAGAATATACACCAGGTAGAGACGGACGTGTTCCCGGCGTGTCATATTCCTGGCCAGTACCCGGCGCTCAGACAGTGCCAGGAGTTCACTGAAACGCGTGGCCTTGAGAGTTGGATTGAATTCAGCCATGCGGGCACATTGCCACACCAGGCCTTCTTTTCCTTCCAGGTGCTCAATGTGTTTGCGTGCGTCCCGCATTAGCCGCTGACGGCGGATGATCAGGTCCATGTGCGAGGGGCGGGAGGTATACAAACGACGAACTGTCGGCATCCCCATCAACAAAATAATAACAAACGCACCAAATCCACCGCCAGCAATCCAGGCAGGCACGAAACCGGTCATACCACTTAAAAAGACAATCGCTGCCAGCAACGCACTGAACAGCCACAAATCCCGGTTCCGCCGCGCCGCAGAGAGTGAGTAGTTGTCAGGCCAGTCCGGCAATGCCAACAGTTCAAAGTCCAGCAGTAACACCCGGTCGCACTGCCGCAGCATCAGCCTCAGCTTGCGCTGGCGGGATTCTGCCAGGGTTTTTTCGATACTCTTGGAATCATCGCTGTCCCTCTCCAGCTCACCGGAGCCTGTGGCAGCCGCTGTGTCGTTCCGGCCGGGTACGGCGACCTCCTGGCCAGCTTCAGAGTGCACGGCGTCGGTGGATGCAGCATCGGCAGTCACATCCCGCCCTTCAGGCGCAGGGGGCTGAGGATCCGCAGGACGCCCTCTCCGCAGCAGGGGCTCCTCCGGATTGGTGCTCTGCCGGACTGTACTCTGGTTCTCTGCCATTACTGGTTACCCGTTGACGATGCCCGGGCCAACAGCTTCTTATCTGTGCCCGCTTTCATTGTCTATCGACCACACCGGAGGATCCTTGAGCCCGAGGGGATGGCGGCGTAGTGCCAAACACGGCTTGGCATGTCGCCATGCTATCGCTATCCTTGCCTCTTCCAGTGTAGCCGGGACCGGCCACTAACGTCGTTAGAGGGGACTGAATGTTTACAGGTATTGTTCAGGGTGTTGCCACCATTGACAGCCTGGCCGCCGAGCCGGGACTCAGCAGCTTCGCGATCCGTTTTCCCGAAGAGCAGGTTCACGGCGTTACGATCGGGGCGTCTGTCGCTATCAATGGCACCTGCCTGACCGTCACCCGGCAGGAAGGCAGCCGGCTATACTTCGATGCCATGCAGGAGACTCTGCGGGCAACCACCCTGGGGGAACTGAAACCCGGGGACCGGATCAATTTCGAAAGGGCTGCCAGGATCGGCGACGAAATAGGCGGGCATCTGCTGTCCGGACACATTCATACCACCGCAGACATCGTGGCGATCGACCGCCCCGAGAACAACTGCACCCTGGAATTCGAGGTGCCGGAATCCTGGGCCAGATACATCTTTCCCAAGGGCTACATTGCCATTAACGGATGCAGCCTCACCATCGGGGAGGTTCGGGGTAACCGTTTCAACGTGTACCTGATTCCGGAAACCCTGCGGGCCACGACCTTTGGTGATGTCGCCGTTGGCGACCGGGTAAACATCGAAATTGACAGCCAGACCCAGACCATCGTCGATACTCTGGCACGAATGGGCTACGACCGACCGGCCTCCTGATTGCCAGCTTCGAAGACCACGAATCTCGGGTCCGCATCCAGCTGGCGAACCGTTGAAAAGAGGCGCCTGAGGCTGCGGTGATACCCCAGATGACGATTACCCACCATCAGCATTCGTCCGCTGGGTTCCAGGTGGCGGGCGACCTGCCGGAACAGCCGCAGGGCAATATGATCCCCGACCACACCGCCTTCGTGGAATGGAGGATTCAGTAATACCAGCTCAAAACGGCCGGCATCTTCAGGAATACCATCATTATGGTGGAATGCAACCTCGGCCGAGGGGAAGGCCTCTGAAACATTGTCACGGGCACTGACCACAGCCTGGCTGGAGACATCTGAAAATGTCACAGCCAACGCCGGGTTTGCTGCCAGCGCCGCCAGGCCCAGCACACCATTGCCGCAGGCAAGATCCAGAACCCGGGCACCGGCAGACAGACCGGCAGCCTCACGTTTAACCAACGGCAGAAGCAGCCGGGTACCAATATCCAGTTTGTCCCTGGCAAACACGTTGGGCATCGCACTTATTGTTTGTTCTGAGTCCGGTAGCCGGTACCCCTTCCATAAATCATCCCAGTTTCTCAGGGTCTGATCCCCTGGCGCAGCGACAATCACCCTTGCCTTTTTACGGGCCGGGCATACTTCCCGGGTGTGCACCAGATCCGCGAATACGCCGGCACTGCTGTCCGGCAGATGCTTGATCATGCCCCCGGCGATGAGCACACCGTCAGAGTCAAGCACGCCGTTCACCCATCGTAGCAGGCAGGTCAGATAGTCCACCTGCCTGGGAATACGCATGACCACCAGATCAAATGGACCTTCCGGTGGCGACAGCCAGCTTGATGGCTCCGCCATGTCCTGTCCGGAGGGCGTGTTGATGATCAGTGCAGACGCCAGCGAACGGCTGTCCGCAAAGGAAACCGGTGCAAATGACGCCAGCCCGAGCGTCAGTGCACCGAACTGGTCGTCTACAATGAGTACGCGGGGACAGGATTCCGGGCTAAAACGCGCAAAGGTCTGCTCCAGCAGCAGCTCATCCGCCGCGTCCCAGGCCCGCAGGGAGCGACCACCACCAGGGCGCTTCAGAGGCAGGGAGAGACCACTCACTTCCAGCACGTCACTTGTCATTTCGGGCTTCCGTTATTCTCTTTTGAAACAGCGGACATTCTAGGCTGATTATTCTAGAAATTAACCCTACTCTGTGCAGACGATTTCAGGTTGCTCCGCTTTTTTTGGAAGCCAACCTCTTTTGCCCCTTACCCCAGGGGCTTTTTTTCGTCCTGGAAAACCCTCACTTGGGCGCGGCGTTTATGCTTTCAATGAATGCCGGAGACAATACGTCGACAACGGGGCGCTGGCCACGGGAAAATTCAGGGGCAGGCGCGGACGGCTCCGTGGCAATGATACCGGGTTGCTCGGACCAGTGCAGTATATCCAGGCGGCCGTCCTGTTGCTCCACCAGCGCCGTACAGTGTTCCACCCAGTCCCCGTCATTGCAGTACAGGCCCTCCTGGCTGCGAAGAAAACCGGCAGAGTGGATGTGACCACAGATAAAGCCATCATAGTGGCCTCGCTCCGCCGCCGTTAGAGCGGCCAGTTCAAATCGGCGAATGAAAGACCTCGCCTTGCCAATGCGGCTCTTCACCCACGCCGCCAACGACCAGTAAGGTTTCCGGCGCAGCCTTCGCCAGGCATTGAACCAGCGGTTCAGACGCAGCAAGACGCCATGTGCACGGTCTCCCACCAGCAGCATCAACGGGCTGCACCTCACCACCTGGTCAAACTGGTCACCATGGCAGACCACGAAACGGCGGCCGTCCGCGGTGGTGTGAATGGCTTTGTGCTTGAGCTCGATGCCCGCCAGGGTCTGGCCACAAAAATGCCTGAGAAAGTCATCGTGGTTGCCGGGTACATAGATAACCCGCGTGCCGGCGTTGGCAATGGCCATGAACCGCCGCACGACCGCCTGATGGCTTTCCGGAAAATGTACCCGGCGCTGCATGGCAATCAGATCGACAATATCACCCACCAGGTACAGTGTGTCGCAGCTGATATTATCGAGAAAATCCAGAAGGTATTCGGCCTGGCAGTCGGCTGACCCCAGGTGTACATCGGATATGAAAACACTCCGGTACTGATGCATCGGCTTCTCCCACCGGACGGACCAAGGACTACAGGTACCTTGTCCGACGGCAGTGACGAGCGTGTGACAATCGTACGACAGTTCAGTGACGACGGGCAGACCAGACGGTAAAACGCTTGTCGGCGGCAATGGCTTTAACCGGCCCCACATGGCGGCGAATCAGCTCCTGGTAAGGCAGGAAGCTGTTGGCCACCAGCCGTAACTCACCACCCGGTTCCAGGTGCCCTGCCACCTGCTTCAGAAACTGTTCTGTCATCGATGTATCTGTCCGGATACCCGTGTGAAAGGGAGGGTTACTCACTACCGCAGCGTATTTGCCCTGCACACGGTCCAAACCATCCGAGGCGGTAATAACACCGCTAACATTGGCGCGCTGATAGGTAGAGCGGGCGCAAATCACAGCCTGGGACTGCACATCCACTCCATCCACGGGTGTTTCTGACTGTCCCTGTTTGCGCTGGCAGAGCTGAAGCCAGGTACCGATAACCCCGGCGCCACAGGCGAAATCCAGCACTGGCCCCGCTTTCAGGGGGAACTCGGCGAGTGAGTCCAGGAGCATGGTAGTACCGGCGTCCAGCTCACCGGCGCTGAAAATTCCGGGCAATCCGGCCACGTCGAAGCGGATACCGGCAGATTCAACCCGGTGCCACTCCAGCCACTGGCGCACATCGAACGCTTCCGATGGTTCCAGGTTATCAGCCCGCCAGACCTGGCAATGCCGGGCGCTGTCAATCTTGACGGCCTGGGGCGCCACGGTTTTGAGCTGTTTCACGGCGCCGGCGATGCCTTCCTTTTTTTCACCCACAAGAATCAGACGGGCATCCTTTGCCGCAAGCCAGCCCGCAAGTTCCAGCCGCAGTGCCAGTTCGGCCCGCGCCTTGGGAAGGAAAACCACCACCGTATCAACGCCGGCCGGAGCCAGTGCAGCGTCGTCATAGCCGAATACGGCGGTCCAGCCATCAACGGTATTGAGTTGCTGCCAGAGACCAAAATGCTCAGTCAGTACCAGACCAGACTGTGCAAGGATGGGAACCATGGAAATATCTACAGGGCCAAGCACTGCCAGACGGCCGCGCAGGTGTTCGTGGTTTTTCAGGAGTGCTTCGTGGGAGTTGGGCAACACAGACATTGTTGGACTATTCCGGTCTCGGTATCAGGCGGAATACTCTAACCGGAATAAAGCCCGGAGTCTCGGCCCTTACTTGTACCGCGCGACCGTATTGGCACGCAATGCATCTTCGGGAGACATCCCCCAATCCTCGGAGGAAGCGGGCTGGGATGCGGCGTGATTGGTTCTGCGACGGGCCTCTGCCACCTGCGACGCTTTACGCTGGTTCAGTGCGCTAAGGGCTTTCTGCATGATTTCTCGCATCATTAACCTCCTCGATTGCTACAAACCCAGTGTAACAAGCAAGGTAGCGAGTAACTGTGATGACTGCGAGGGTCAGATAGTGACGCCCGTCACGAATAATTGACACAATTTGACACTATTGGCGTCACTTTTTTTGACGCCCCGAGCGAACCGGCCTTAACACCAGTTCGTCAACGCTGTTCTGCTTGACGCTCTCGCGGTCCGCCTCGGAGGCAATGGAAAGACCCATATCCCGCAGGATACCGTCGGCCACGTCATAGACGAAACCATGAACGGTCAGCGGCTGCCCTCTGCGCCAGGCTTCCTGGACAATGCTGTTCTGGCACACATGCCCGACCTGCTCAACGACGTTAAGCTCGCACAACCGATCAACGCGGTCCTGGTCCGTTGCCAACCCGTCGAGCACATGCTGATGCTTGTCACGAACGTCCTGAACGTGCCGCAACCAGTTCGATATCAGCCCAAAGCCTTCGTCATGCAACGCCGCCTTGACGCCACCACAACCGTAGTGACCCACAACCAGGATGTGCTTCACCTTGAGTACGTCAATGGCGAACTGGAGTACCGACAGACAATTGAAATCGGTGTGCACCACCACGTTCGCGACATTGCGGTGCACAAACAGCTCACCGGGCATCAAATCAACGATCTGGTTCGCCGGCACCCGGCTGTCTGCGCACCCGATCCAGAGATACTCAGGGGCTTGCTGATTGGAAAGCCGTGTAAAAAACTCCGGGTCCTGACTCTTGATGCTGTCCGCCCACGCCCTGTTTTTATCCAGCAATTTATCGAGCTGCCCCATCGAACCTCCTGTCTGCATATTTACGATGCCGGAATTGAACGGCAATCAACGCCATAAAGCAATACTCAAGTAGTCGCACTGAGTGCGTCGTCGTGCTGTTCGTGCATGGTTGTCTGTGCCAGGTCCAGCAACTCTCTCAGAGCCACCGAGAACATCGCGTATTCCGGTTCCCTGACGCCCTTGAGCTCGGTCAGCATGGATTTCCAGCGGTTGATCATGGCGGCGTGCCTCTGCATCCAGTTCTCGACACAACCATTGACGTCAGCTGGCTTCTCGGCAAGCTTGAGCACGCCTGTGGTCAGTGCCCGCTGTTGCCAGTCCAGGTCTTCCCGGAAGCTCTCCCGCGCCAGTGCCTGCCAGTGGGAGCCGGGCACCAGTTCCGCGATGGCTTTGGCGAACCAGTTCAGGTCCAGCTTGTCGCCAAGGTCATAATAAAGATTGGCAACGGTTTTCAACGGCATGCCGGTGGCCTCCCTAGCTTCTATAATACCCAGCGACGAATACAGGTAGCTGGTGCCGGACACCACAGAGGCAAGCTCCGTCGGCAATCCCGACTCAACCAGTGCATCGTGTCGCTTCTTCCAGTCTGCCCTGGCCTGGTCTCCCAGATAATCCGGCAGGTCCGCCGTGATTTTCCACACACTGTCGGCAAACCGCTCCATATGGCTCTGGATACTGAGTTCAGCCCGGCGGTTACGAAGCAACCAGCGAACCGCCCGGCGGATCAGTCGCATGAGGTCGCCCATCAACTCCATCTGCAAGTTCGCCGGAATGAAGTAGTCCAGGTATTCAATCTTGTCCCACCAGGTATCCAGGCGGAACACGTCCCGGGCAATGATCCACGCCAGCGCAATGGAACCGGCATCGGCACCGGTAGACTGCTTCAGTCTCTCAACAAAGGTAATGCCCATGTGATTGACCATATCATTCGCAATCTGGGTGGCGATGATCTCGCGACGCAACTGGTGCTCGCCCAGCTCCTTTGAAAACTTGCGGGTGAGCTCTTGCGGAAATACCTTGTACATCTCCCCCGCCAACGAAGGTTCGTCGGGGAGACTGCTGTTGATAAGGGTCTGTTTCAGGTCACCCTTGACGTAGGAAATCAGCACCGAAAGCTCGGGACGCGTCAGCCCTTTCTTGTCCAGTTTCCTCTCGGAGAGCGTCTCGTCATCCGGCAGGAACTCGAGGCTGCGATTGAGCTTGCCTTCGCTTTCCATGGTGTTCATCAGGCGGCGGTATTCTTCCAGCCGGCTCACTGCACCCATGCTGGCAATACTGATGGCCTGGGTTTGCCGGTAGTTGTTTTTCAGCACCAGAGCGGCAACGTCATCGGTCATCTCCTCCAGCATGATGTTGCGCTGTTTGTCGGTGAGATCCCCCATGGCGACCGCATGGTTGAGCAGGATTTTCATGTTTACTTCGTGGTCAGAGCAGTCCACCCCACCGGAGTTATCGATAAAGTCCGTATTCAGCCGGCCACCCTTCAGGGCAAATTCAATGCGCCCCAACTGGGTCATGCCCAGGTTGCCGCCCTCACCTACAATCTTGCAGCGGAGCTCCGAGCCGTTAATACGTAAGGCGTCGTTAGCCTTGTCCCCCACATCGGCGTGGGACTCTTCGTGCCCCTTAACGTAGGTGCCGATACCACCGATCCAGAGCAAATCCGCCTGGGACTTGAGTATATGGGTGATCAGCATGTTGGGGGGCACGCGGTCAGACTTGATGCCCAGCAGTTTCTTCATCTCCGGGCTGACCGGAATCGACTTGGCACTGCGGCTGAACACACCACCGCCCTTGGAAATCAGGCTGGTGTCGTAATCGGTCCACGATGAACGGGGCAGCTCGAACAGGCGCTTGCGCTCCTTGTAGCTTTTGGCGGCATCCGGCGCCGGGTCAATGAAGATGTGAATGTGGTTGAACGCAGCAACGAGCTTCGTCTTCTCGGACGACAGCAGGCCATTACCAAACACATCACCACCCATGTCGCCGATGCCGATGGCAGTGAATTCGTCCAGAGCGGGATTGATGCCCAGCTCGCGGAAGTGCCGCTCCACGGATACCCAGGCGCCCCGGGCCGTAATGCCCATTTTCTTGTGGTCATAGCCGTTGCTGCCGCCGGAGGCAAACGCATCCCCCATCCAGAAGCCGTATTCCGCAGCCAGGCCGTTGGCGATATCCGAGAAGGTCGCCGTACCCTTGTCGGCGGCTACCACCAGGTAGTGATCGTCCTCATCGTGACGGATCACCGACTCCGGCGGTTGGATGCCGGCATCCACAAGGTTATCGGTAATATCCAGCAGGCCACGAATAAAGGTTTTGTAGGCCTCGATACCCTCGGCCTGGAAAGCTTCCCGGTCCGACATGTCGGGCAGGCGCTTGGCCACGAAACCGCCCTTGGCGCCTACCGGCACAATAACGGCGTTCTTGACCTGTTGCGCCTTGACCAGCCCCAGGATCTCGGTGCGATAGTCCTCAAACCGGTCGGACCAACGCAGGCCACCGCGTGCAACTTTACCGCCACGCAGGTGCACACCTTCAACCCGTGGCGAGTAGACAAAAATCTCGAACATGGGCAGGGGCAACGGAACGTCCGGAATCTCTGACGGATCGAACTTCACGCTGATATAGGGTTTGGTGCGGCCGTCCTTGTCCGGCTGGTAGTAGTTGGTGCGCAGGGTGGCCTGCATCAGTTCCAGGAACAGCCGCAGCACCCGGTCCTCGCTGAGGTTTTCGACACTGTCCAGGCCAGCATTGAACTCGATCTCCAGTTTCTGCTGGGCAGCCGCACTCTTGCCGTCACTCTGGTAACGCGCGGGATTGAAACGAACCTCGAAGAACTCGAGTAACAGGCGCGTCAGTTCCACATGGTTGACGAGGGTGTTGGATATGAAGGTCTGACTGTTGGAAAAGCGAATCTGCCGCATGTAGCGCGCATAGGTGCGCAGCAGGGCAATTTCCCGCCAGCTCATGTAGGAGGACAACAACAACCGGTTAAAGGCATCGTTTTCCGCATCGCCGTACCAGACCCGACGGAACAGGTCTTCGAAGATAGGGCGGATGCGGTGGATATCCACCACTGCTCCGCTATGAGCCTGCAGGGTGAAGTCGTGTATCCAGACAGTCTCGCCGCGACGGTCACTGACCTCAAACGGATGTTCACCAATAACCCGGAACCCGAGATTGTCGAAAATCGGCATTACATCGGATAGCGGCAATGGCTCATCCGGATAGAAAAGCTTGAAATGCAGCGTGCTTTCGTCCTCTTCCAGCGCCCTGTAGAAGCTCATGGTGAGATGCTTTTCTCTGGCAGCTCCGGCAATGTGCTCAAGGTCTATGGCCGCCCGCCGTGGCGAGAACATGTCCTTATAGCTGGCCGGAAAGCCTGCGGAATAGAGCCGGAACATTTCGTTGCCCTGCTCTTCACCGTACGCCTCATTCAATGCTTCCAGCAGGCCGTCACGCCAGGACTGGGCAAGATCAATAACCTTCTCTCGAATCTCCGAGATCGGTATCTGGCGGTTTTCCACCTGGGGCACGCGAACCGTGAACTGCACCCGTGCCAGCACCGATTCGGAGAAGTGGGTGACAAACTCGATGTCCTCCGCCTCAAGCCTGTCCCGCAACACCTGCTCAACCTTCAGGCGCAGTTCCGTGTTGTAGATATCCCGCGGGAAAAATGCCAGACAGGTGACGAACTGACCATACACATCCTCCCGCATGAACAGCTCGATGCGACGACGTTCCTGAATGTAGAGAATGCTTTTGGCAACCGACAGCAGCTCACCGGGCTCGATCTGGAATAATTCGTCCCGTGGATACACCGTGAGTATCTGATCAAGCTCTTTACCGGCGTAATCGGCCCGCAGAAAACCGGAACGCCTCATGACGGTCTGGAACTTGCGGCGCAGCAGAGGAATCTCGTCCGGCCGTTCGTTGTAGACGCGGGACGTATACAGACCCAGGAAGCGGCGTTCACCGACCACTTCACCTTTGCTATTGAACTTCTTGACCGCAATGTAGTCGGGATAAGCAGGCCTGTGCACTCGCGAGCGCTGGGCAGACTTGGCAAAGATGAAAATATCATCCGTGCGGGTCATCTCATGCCGCGTGCGTTGCGGCAATTCGTTCAGCCGCACCTTGTCCGGGCGTTCATTGTTGACCCGCAGGATACCCAGCTCGGAATTCTCAACGCGGCGGACCACCAACCCGCTCTTGTCCTTGGCAAAATCGTATTCATCGTAGCCCAGGAAGGTGAAATGGTCCCTTACCAGCCAGTCCAGGAATGCCTTCGCTTCTTCTTTCTGCTCTTCGTCGATACCGGCGGTGGTGCTATCGAGTTCCCGACTGATTTCATTGACCTTTTCAGTTACAAGAGGAAAGTCACTGACCGCAATCCGGACTTCATGAAGAATGGTCTGAAACACTTCTTCCAGCGACCGGAGATCCTCCGGATTGCTGTGGCGGTCGATTTCCAGAACAATGAACGCCTCGTGATTGCCATCGGCGACCTTTTTCTTGGGTGGGTGCAGTTTTTTCAACTTGCCCTGAGCGTCGCGCTCCACCTGGAGAATCGAATGCTGGATCGAGTGGGTACCTATCTCACGCTGATTGATCGCTATCCGCAGAGAATCAATCAGGAACGGCATGTTCGGGTGAAGAATGAAGATGACGGAGTGGGTCGACTGCCAGCCGTCACTTTCCAGCTCGGGATTGAACACCGCCACCGGGGTTTCTTCGGCGGTACGTTTCTGCAGAAACTTCCAGGCCGCAAGAATGGCACCGTAGGTATCGGAAAAACGGCGACTCACAAGCTCTTCGAGAGGAATATGGGCATAATGCTGCTTTGCGAATTCACTGATTTTCTTCGCTTCGGGTTTCGCTATTTTTTCCGCGAAAGCTTCGTCCAGCTGCTGAAAAAACTGTTCCTTGCTGGCGATAGTCAGCGCATTCATAGTCGACCTCTATGAGTGTGAAATAAACGTAATCGGCGTACTGTCACATAAGCATAGTCAAAGCCTTGATTTTTGCGCCGCAGATGCGAAAACTGCGGCAACTACTTACGCGAACCGTCCCTGCAGTAGGAGTAGACATTCCCCATGGCATTACAGCATACGTTTGGTGAGCTCAGATCTCAGTTAGCAAAAAGAATCATCGGCCAGGAAAAGCTGGTGGACCGTTTGCTGATTGCCCTGCTCGCCGACGGCCACCTGTTGGTGGAAGGCGCACCCGGGCTTGCCAAGACAACCGCCATCAAGGCCCTGGCCGATCACCTTGAAGGTGACTTCCACCGTATCCAGTTTACTCCGGACCTGCTGCCGTCAGACGTTACCGGCAGTGAGATCTACCGGGCTGAAACCGGCCAGTTCGAATTCCAGCATGGGCCGATTTTCCATAATCTGGTGCTGGCTGACGAGATCAACCGCGCGCCGGCCAAGGTTCAGTCAGCATTGCTGGAGGCCATGGGGGAACGCCAGGTCAGCGTCGGCATGCGCACCTTTCCGCTGGACCGTCTGTTCATGGTAATGGCCACCCAGAACCCGATCGAACAGGAAGGCACCTATCCGCTTCCCGAAGCCCAGCTTGACCGGTTCCTGATGCACGTGGTCATCGACTACCCTTCCGCTGATGCGGAAAAGGCGATCCTGCACCTGGCCAGAAATGACTATCGGCGCGGGCAGGTGGCCGCGGAAGTCCGTCTCACGGCCGACCAGGTTTTCGACGCCCGGAACGAGGTCTCGGATATCTACATGTCGGAGCCGGTCGAGCAGTATCTGCTGGCCCTGGTGCTGGCAACCCGGGACCCCGCCACTCTGGACCCCGAGCTTGCCCGCTGGACTGCCTTCGGTGCCAGCCCGAGGGGCACGATTGCCCTGGATCGTTGCGCCCGGGCCATGGCCTGGCTTGATGGAAGGGATTACGTCAGCCCGGACGATGTCCGCAATATCGCCTTTGATGTACTCAGACACCGTATCCTGCTGACCTTCGAAGCCGAAGCCGAAGGCCTGACCGCAGACGCCATCATCCAGCGACTGATCGACCGCGTTCCGGTAACCGCCTGAAACCGTGACCATGACTGCAACCGAACCAGCCACCCATATTTCCCTGCCGGAGCTGATCCGGTTACAGGCAGATGCCCGTGCCCTGAAGTTGCCAGCGGCACGGCCGGTCAGGTCCCGCCAGGCCGGACTGCAGCGTTCTCCACGTCGGGGGCGGGGAATGGCTTTTGCGGAGGTGCGTCAATATCAACCCGGCGACGATATACGCAGCATTGACTGGCGGGTTACCGCCAGGCGGCAATCCCCCCATACCAAGCTTTATGAAGAGGAGCGCGAGCGTCCGGTACTGTTGCTGTGCGACCTTGGCCCTTCCCTGTTCTTTGCCAGTACCGGTGCCTACAAACAGGTCCGTTGTGCACAGCTGGCCGGTATTCTGGCCTGGCTGGCGCTCTGGTCCGGGGATCAGGTGGGGGGTATCGTGTTCAACGGCAGCGAGCTGAGCGTTCAACGCCCTGCCCGCCGCAAGAAATCAGTGCTGCGTTTGCTTGATACCGTGGCGCAGCAGCAAAGAGTATCCCGGAACGATCCGGACCTGCAGGGGGGCAGTGAGACCACTCGTGCTCTCGACACCGCACTGCAGGAGGCCCGCCGGGTCGCTCACACCGGCAGTCGTATTTTTGTGATCAGTGATTTTCTCAACATTACCGCAGACACGTCACGGCTGCTCGGGTCGCTGGCACGCCACAATACCGTCAGCGCCCTCAGGGTCATTGATCCGCTGGAGCTGAAGCTGCCAGACAGCGGACGCTTCGCCATCGCTGGTGAAGACGGGCCGGTATGGTTTGACAGCAGTAATCCACGGTTTCAGCAGGCGTATGCCGAAAAGGTACGGCAGCATACCGAAGCAGTGGGCGAATGCTTCCGCACCGCAGGCGTACAACCGGCCAGTGTCATGACCAGCGACCAGCCGGCACTGATACTGCAGACACTGCTCGGCCCCCGTGGCCACATTGGATAACAGGACCGCTTCTAGCCCATGATGGAACAGGATCCACTGAGCCAGCTCAGAGACATACACCTGCCGCAACCGGGCGGCTTCTGGCCTCCCGCGCCGGGCTGGTGGTTTCTGTTCGCCATTGCCCTGGCGCTGGCCGTACTGGCCTTTGTTCTTGTCAGGCGAAAACAGCGCAGAAACCGCTGGCTTGGCGTCGCAAAGAGAGAGTTGCTACGGCTGGAACAGACTGCGGCGGCAGATAATGACTGGTTTGCTGCCCTGAACCAGCTGTTGAAACAGTCGGCTCGCATGCGCTACCCGGAACAGGTACCGGAATCGCTGTCGGGCGAGCCCTGGATCCGCTTCCTGCTTGAAACCAGCCCGAAAGACCGGGTCGCATCGCGACCGGTGGTCGAGGCCATGGTCAACAGTGCCTGGCAACCGGTACCGGGGTGCCGACCAGAGGAAGCCGTCGCCTTTGCCCGGGTTTGGCTGGGAGGACAGAGATGCTGAGCCTTGCCTTTCCCTGGGCACTGTTACTGGCCCTGTTGCCCTTGCTTACGCACTTGCGTCGCCGTAGTGCCCAGGCGGTGGAGGCGCCGGTTTTTCCCGTCGGCCACTGGCTGTCCGATTTGCCCGGCGTCAGCCGCAGCGGCAGCAGAACCCCCCTCTGGCAACAGCTGGTACTGTTGCTGATGTGGCTTCTGCTGGTGGTAGCGCTGGCCCGGCCGCAACATGTCGGGGAGCAGGTACAACTGCCCGTCAGCGGCCGCGACCTGCTGCTGGCCGTGGACATTTCCCCCTCCATGGACGAACAGGACATGGTGGTTCAGGGCCGCAGCATTAACAGACTGCAGGCGGTCAAGCGGGTACTGGATGACTTCATCCAGCGCCGGGAAGGGGACCGGCTCGGGCTGCTGCTGTTTGGCACCGAACCCTACATCCAGGCCCCTTTGACGTTTGATCGGGCAACGGTGCAAACCTTACTTAACGAGGCCGGCATTGGCATGGCCGGGAGAGCGACTGCCATAGGCGACGCCCTGGGTCTGGCCGTCAAGCGCCTGCGGGACCGCCCACAGGAACAACGGGTCGTCATACTGCTGACCGACGGCGCCAATACGGCGGGAGAAATTGCCCCGGACAAGGCCGCCGAGATCGCCAGGGCTGCCGGTGTGCGCATCTACACCATCGGCATTGGCGCTGAATCCATGGTGCAGCGCGGGCTGCTTGGCTCACGCCGGGTCAATCCGTCCCGGGATCTGGACGAGGACCTGCTGAAGCGGGTAGCCCAGCAGACTGGCGGAGAGTATTTCCGTGCCCGCAGCCTGCCCGAGCTCGAGCTGATCTACGAAAGCATCAACCAGCTGGAACCCATTGAACTGGAAGGCAAGCACTACCGTCCCGTGACCGAACTTTATGCCTGGCCAGCGGGCCTTGCCGCCCTGATATGGTTATTGATGCAAGGTGTCAGGCTGGCAGGTGTCAGACGCCATTCGGTCAACACCGCACAGGAGGCAGGCAATGGCTGACTTTCATTTCCTTCGCCCACTGTGGCTACTGTTATTACTGGCAGCCTTCCTGTTGCCGCTGGTTTTACGGCGCTTTCACCAGAGCGACAGCGGCTGGAGCAGGATCATTCCCGCAAGACTGCTGCGCCCGATGATCAGCCACTCGGGTGCCGCCGGCTCTCCCCGAAAGTCACCCGTGTTACCGGCGGTTGCCGCCTTAGTCGTGCTGTCGATTGCGCTGGCCGGGCCATCCTGGCGACAGGCCCCCACGCCGTTACAGCAGCAGAACGACAGCCTGGTGATCGTGCTGGACCTGTCCCTGTCCATGCTGGCTACCGATGTGGAGCCAGATCGGCTGACGGTCGCCAAACGCAAGATCCGTGATATCCTCAAGGCCCGCGAAGGTGCCCTCACCGCACTGGTGGTGTATGCGGCAGATGCCCATGTGGTCACGCCCCTGACGGATGACCGCAACACCATCGAAGGCATGCTGGACGTACTTGAGCCCGTCATCATGCCCGCGGCCGGAAACCGCACCGACCTCGGTATCAAGCGTGGTCTTGATTTGCTGGAACAGGGAGCCCCCGGCAACGGACGCCTGTTGTTGATCGCAGACGACGTTGCAGAACGCTATCGCCAGCGCATTACCGATCACCTGGCCAACAGCCGCTTTGCCCTGAGCACACTTACCGTCGGCACCGCAGAGGGTGGGCCGATTCCGTTGGCACGCCAGGGATTTATCAGGGACAACGGCGATATCGTCATCGCCCGTGCCGACCCGGACAGCATGGCGGACCTGGCGCGCCGTAACGACGGCGACAGCCACACACTGACCATTACCGATGACGACATCCTTGCTCTGGAGCTCCGCCCCATCGACGCCGCTGACTGGGAAGACAGCGATCGGGACCTGACGGTCAATCGCTGGCAGGACGATGGCTACTGGCTACTCTGGCTGGCGGCGCCTCTGGCGCTTATTGGCTGGCGTCGCGGTGCCATGGTCATCATGCTGTTCGCGCTCTTGCCGCTCACGCCCCGCCCGGCCATGGCACTGGACTGGGACAGCCTCTGGTCGCGGCAGGACCAGCGGGCGCCGGAACTGATCGAGAAAGATCCCGGCCGGGCAGCACAGGTCCTGGATGATCCCGCCTGGCGCGGCAGCGCGCTCTACCGCGAAGGAAACTTCGAGAGCGCTGCAGAGGCCTTTGCCCGGGCCGAGACTCCATCGGCGCAATACAATCGTGGCAATGCCCTTGCGCGGGCCGGCAAGCTGGAAGAAGCACTGAAGGCTTACGACAGAGCGCTGGAGAAACAGCCACAGAACGAGGATGCCCGATTCAACCGTGACTTGGTAAAGCAGCTTATGGAGCAACAACAGGACCAGTCCGGTGGTGAAGGTAATGAATCCTCCGACCAGGACGGGGACCAGCAACAACAGGACGATCAGCAGAACTCCCGGGGCGATTCGGACAGCCAGAATCAGCAGGGCAACTCGTCCGGTCAGCCCGGTGACCAGCAGCAGGACAACCAGCAGAATAATCCGGACAATGAGCCGGATGGCGACGGTGACAACCAGGAACAGGAACAATCCCCGGGACAGCAGGACCAGAGCAACACTGAAGGCACTGACAGCGAGGCCGCCCGATCGCCAGCCGAGTTGGAGACCTCGCCACTGAGTCAGGGTCAGGAGCAATGGCTCAGGCGGGTTCCGGACAACCCCGGCGGCCTGCTGCGAAGAAAATTCCTGCAACAATACCAGGAACGGGAAACACCATCTGACGAGGGCGATACACCATGGTAAGCCGGCTGACCTATCCGTTTATTCTGATATCGCTGCTTCTGACCATGGCTGGACAGGCCATGGCTGCGCAGGATCTGACTGTGGAGCCTGACCGGACTCGCCTGTACGAAGGCGAAGTACTGACGTTGACGGTGAAAGGCAGTACGAAGATTGATATCAACCTCGGCAATCTGTTTGATTTCGACATGTCCAGCCTGCCCAAGCCGGATATCGAGAAAGTAAAGGACGATTTCGAAATCCTGGCCCGCAATCAGCAGTATTCCATCCGCACAATCAACAACGAAATGGTTGGCGAAATCACCTGGACCTACCAGCTGGCCCCCAAAACGACCGGCAAGCTGACGATTCCGGCGCTGAAATTCCGGGATTCAGAATCCGACCCGGTCACGGTCAATGTCATCGACGGCACACCACCGGAGGTGGAAGCCGATGCGTCGCGTGACAGTTTTATCGAACTGGCCGCCGACAAGGACGAAGTCTACGTGCAGGAACAACTGGTGCTTACCATCAAGCTGTTCTTCACCGGCAACCTCATCCGTGGTGAGCTGTCAGAGCCCGAGCATCCACACGCCATCATTGAGTCCCTGGGCAAGCAGAGCGAATACACCCGCTACAGGGACGGCGTGCGCTACAGAGTGGTGGAACGCCGATACGCCATTTATCCCCAGAAAGAAGGACAACTCAGCCTGCAGCCCATCCGATTTGAGGGTCAGGCCCGCAACAGCGACGGCCAACTGAAATTCCTCCGTGACAATGCCACCCTGTTCGACGTACCCGTCAACGGAATTCCTGCAGATTTCAGCGGTGATACCTGGTTGCCAGCACGCAACCTGGAGCTGAATGAGTCCGGGTTGCCACAAAGCCGGACACTGACGGCGGGACAGAACCTCACCCGAACCCTGACTCTGCAGGCAGATGGCTTACCGTCGGAAACCCTGCCGCCCTTCCCCGAAGAAATGCCCGACGGCATTCGTGCCTATCCCGAGAAGGCAGAGCGATCCACAACCCCGGGCAGCGAAGGGCTGGCATCTCGACTCACCCAGACCACAGCGTTGGTGCCAGTACAGCCTGGACAACTGGTGCTGCCTGAAATCCGGATCCCCTGGTGGGATACCGAGAGTGACACCGAGCGGGTTGCGGTGGTCCCTGCCAGAACGCTGACCATTGATGCCATTCCCGGTCAGATTGAGACCTCAGCCGCTGACTCACCCAACCAGGCCACCCGCGCTGTTGAAGAGGAAGGGGATGAAACGAAAAATACAGCTACAGGGACCGCTGGCGCTGGTTTCTGGCCTCTGGCGACGCTGACACTTCTGGGTATCTGGGTGGTTACCCTTGCAGCCTGGTGGCTGTCCCGACGCAAGTCGCGGCCCGAAACAGCGGCCGAAAACCCCCGTGAGATTCGTGAGAAGGCCCTGTTCCGGGAACTCTGTGAAGCAGGCCGAGCGGGATCACCGACAACCACCGAGTTGCTGGTACGCTGGATGGCGGTGCAGCATCCGGAAACCACCTTCCGCAGCGTGGTGGATGTTAACCGGTTTCTGCAGGACAAAGACCTGGCGGCCGAGATTGAACAGTTGCAGCACCGGCTGTTCGGAACGCCGGAACAGCAAGCGTCGGCCCCCTGGGATGGGGACCGCCTGGTGGCAACACTGATCCGGATTCGCGGTGCCGCTGGCTCGCACAGCACAGAAGAGCCGTTACCGCCACTCTACCCAGACGGTTTGAGAACCAGCGGAAACTGACGTGGCTACTGCACCAGCCGGGTGTCTATAACCAGAGTGACCGGGTCGGCTTCGTTACCGGTTACCGCAACCGGCTGGTCAAGCTCTCCCTCCCAGTCACCGGCCTGGGGCCGCGCAGTGCCTGACCGTGAAAGTCGCGCCTGCACACGTACCTCGCCAGCATCGGACAGTTTTGAATCCGGTGACATATTGAAGCGGTCATCCAGACGTACATCTGTCGGCAACTGGCCCGCGGTCAGGCGGGCAACCGCCAGTGGCGGCCCACCCTGCCCTTCGGCTCTGCGGGCAAAAACAAACAGTGTGGTGTCGTCCGGAACCTCGTTCCGGAACGACTCGGCAATCTCCACCCGGACGGTCACACCCGGCCCGGATGCAACCGCTGCGTCGTCGGCAGGCGCCTCGCGACCGAGCCGCTGATAGGCCTGCTCGATACCCTGGCGTATAGAGCCGATCTGAGGATGGTCAGGCGCCACATCCACAATCCGCTCCCAATAACGAATCGCCCCTTCGTAGTCTTCCTGGCTGAACGCATAGATACCCAGCAATCCCAGGGAATTCACCTCATCCGGATTAAGAGCCCTGGCTTTTTCGATGGTCTCTGTCACCTGGGGCGTCATGCCCCCCTGGCTCAGGAAAAACTGCGCCTGCGCCGACAGCCCCCACGCCACGGCCTTACCATTGTCGTCGTCATCAATGCTGCCGGCGAGCCGCTCAAAGGCCCAGGCGGCATCGCTGTACTGTTCCAGGCGCATATAAGTCCGGCCCAGCATCGCCCAGCCTTCCGTATTGTCCGGATTCTCCTCCAGGCGCTCCCGTAACTGTGCCGTGAGCTTCTGCATCTGCCCGAGACGGTCGCCATCCGCTGCCATCATTTCCTGCATGGAGCGGAACTGCTCGACATCATCCAGTGCCCCCCATTGCTGGTACAGAAACACAGCGGCAGCGGGGATTATCACCAGACTGGCAAGCACTACGGCAACGGAGCTTTTGCCACCTTTGTTCACCTGCGCCGGAGACTCCAGCATACCCCTGTCAGCATCCGGCACATCATCCAGCATGCTGCCCGCGAGTTCTTCCTTAAGCTGACGATAGCTGTCTTCGTCCATGGCCCCCGACTCATACTCGCGATCCAGCTCCGACATCCGGCTTCGATAGGCCATCAGATTCTGGTTACGCAAGTCCAGTTCAGCGCGGCGGCCCGAGCGGTGGAAGAACAGCGGTGCAATAATAAAAGCCAGCGCAAGTACGATCATTACGGCTGCAGTGAGCCAGAAAGTCTGTGTCATGGAGCAGTCATGGTCCGGTTAAATGGAATAATCAGGATGTGCGATCGGAATCATCCCCGGCAAGAATTCTTGATGCCCGGGCACGCTCCTCATCAGTGAGTGCAGGCTCGCTTTCGCCATTGCGACGGGCGCGTATTACAATAATGGCAACCACCAGGAAGCCAACCACCACGGCGATCACCGGGGTAGCCCACAACAGGATCGTCCGGCTGTCCACCTCGGGTTTGTAACGCACAAACTCGCCGAATCGGCTGACCAGGGCATCGACGATTTCTTCGTTGCGGGCGCCTTCTGACATCATCTGGTAGACCTCGTCCCTCATATCTTTGGATATCGGGGCATTGGAATCGGCAATGTTCTGGTTCTGGCACTTGGGGCAGCGCAGCTCCGAGATCAGCGTCTGGAACCGTTGCTCTTCTGTGCGGGAATCGAAACTGTACACATCGTCGGACTGGGCCATTGACGAAGGTCCGAATGCCATCAGCAGCAACGCGGCCAGCACAGCACGAATCATCAGATCTTCTCCCTGTAACGATTGACCAGGGGCTCGATATCCTGTTCCCAGACCTTTTCATTGACCACGCCAACATGCCGGTGGCGCACGATGCCTTCGGCATCGATCACGTAGGTCTCCGGTGCGCCGTAGACACCCAGATCAAAGCCAAGCCGGCCACGGGGATCGTAGATGGACACCTGGTAGGGATCGCCCAGCCTGTCCAGCCAGACCAGGGCATCGTCACGGTTGTCCTTGTAGTTGAGGCCGACGATCCGGATCCCCTTCTCTTCGGCAAGCCACACCAGATCGTCATGCTCATCACGGCAGGCCGGACACCAGGTCCCCCAGACATTCAGCAGCGATACCTGACCCTTGAACACCTCACGGGTCAGTTCACGCTCTTCGTCGTGAAGGTCCTTCAACCGGAATTCCGGCACCGGCTTGCCAATCAGTGCCGATTCCAGCTTGTTGGGGTCTTTGCCGATGCCGGCGAACAGGAACACACCAAGTACTACAGCGAAAATAACCGGTATAAACAGGAACAGCCGCTTCATGACACAGCCCCTGCCGGATCCGGGCGACTGTTGTCACCGACCTGCGGCCGGGGTGCCGTCGACGGCTGGCTTTCCGATACCTTGTCGCGAATGCGATAACGGCGGTCAGAAATGGCCAGGAAGCCGCCTGCCGCCATGAACAGAGAACCCAGCCACAACCAGCGCACCAACGGCTTGTATTGCAGACGGATCGCCCAGGCGTCGTCAGAAACCCGCTCGCCGATCGCCACAAACACATCGCGGAACAGCCCGGCATCTATCCCGGCTTCGGTCATGGTGTTGCGCTGCACCATATACTGGCGTTTTTCCGGGTAAAGTGTCGAAACCACCCGACCGTTGCCATCAGAAACCTCAAAACGTCCGTATTCCGCGGTAAAGTTCTTGCCCCGTCGGTTGCCGAACTCGGTAAATGCCACCTGGTAGCCCCCCGCTGAGGCGGTATCGCCCGGCGACATCCTTACGTCCCGCTCTATTCCGTAATTGGATACCACGGTCGCACCAGCCATGGTAATGGCCAGCCCCAGGTGCCCGAGTACCATGCCATAGTAGCTTCGCGACTGGCGCCTCAGCCCATGGAGCCGGCCTTTTTTCGAGCCGGACTTATCCCAGAGATCCCAGAAGGTTGCAACGCTCACCCACACGGCCGCGAAGACGCCACCGAAGGCCCAGGGTTTGAACCCTCCGTAACCCACCAGAACCGCAGCCGTCACCACAATACTGACTGCCAGAGGCCATAGCAGCTTGCGCCCCAGCCAGCCGCCGTCGGTTTTCTTCCAGCGGGAGAATATGCCAGCACCCAGCAACAGGCCGGCGGCGATGGCCAGTGGGCTGAAGGTCAGGCTGAAGAACGGCTCACCAATGGAGAGCCGGCCCATATCAAGATAATCCAGTACCAGCGGGTACAGGGTTCCCACGAGTACCAGCAGGGTTGCTGCCACCAGCAGAACGTTGTTGAGCAGCAGGAAAATCTCCCGCGACAGGGTTCCGTAACGGGAACGTACATGCACCACCGGCGCCCGGAACGCATACAGGGTCAGGCTGGATACGATGGTGATTGCCAGCAGCACCAGAAGAAAAGTGCCGCGATCCGGATCGGACGCGAAGGCGTGCACGGACGTCAGCACACCCGAACGCACCAGGAAGGTACCCAGCAGGCTCAGGGAGAAGGTGACAATGGCCAGCAACACCGTCCAGCTTTTGAACACCCCTCGTTTCTCGGTGACGGCAAGACTGTGCATCAACGCCGTTCCGGATAGCCAGGGCAACAGGGATGCGTTTTCCACCGGGTCCCAGAACCACCAGCCACCCCAGCCAAGCTCGTAATAGGCCCACCAGCTGCCAAGGGCAATACCCAGAGAGAGGAACGCCCAGGCCACGGTTGTCCAGGGGCGTGACCAGCGCGCCCAGGCCGCATCCAGCTTGCCGTTGATCAAAGCCGCTATGGCAAAGGCAAAGGCCACGGAGAAGCCTACATAACCCATGTAGAGCATGGGCGGGTGCACAATCAGACCGAAATCCTGCAGCAGAGGATTCAGATCGGCGCCGTCAGCCGGTACGTTGGGCAGTGTGCGATCGAAGGGGTTGGAGGTGATGATGGTGAACAGCAGGAAACCCACCGCAACCATACCGAGCACTGCCAATACCTGGGATACCATCACCGCCGGCAGGCGGCGGCTGAACACGGCAACCGCCAGGGTCCAGCCTACCAGCATCAGTATCCAGAGCAGCAGCGAGCCTTCATGGCCACCCCATACGGCACTGAACTTGTAGTACCAGGGCAGCATGCTGTTGCTGTTATTGGCCACGTAAGCCACGGAAAAATCATCCGTTACAAAAGCATGGGTCAGTATTCCGAAGGCCAGGGCCACAAACACAAACATCCCTGCGGACAGTGGCCTGGCAAAGGCCTGCAACTGGTCACGCCCAGTCACCGAGCCCGCAAGAGGGACCACGGAAAGCAACACTGCCAGCAACAGCGCGAGTATCAGTGCAATCTGTCCGAGTTCCGGATACATCAGAGTTCTCCAACTAATTCAACAGGGTGGCCGGCGGGCTCAGTAGCTGGCGGCCGCTTCGCCTTGTGCATCAGAGATCGCGGCGCGTTTACCGGCCGCTTTTTCCAGTGCCTCGTTTACTTCAGGCGACATGTAATTTTCATCATGCTTTGCCAACACCTGGTCCGCCACGAAGCGGCCATTGCCATCCAGACGTCCCATGGCAACAACCCCCTGGCCCTCGGCAAACAGATCCGGCAGGATACCGGTGTACTCCATCAATACCGATGAGGTGAAATCCGTTACCTTGAACTCCACCTTCAGGCTTTCCGGATCCCTTATGACCGAACCCTCTTCTACCATACCACCGGCTCTTATACGCACATCCACCGGCGCCTCGCCTTCAGCAATCTGGCTGGGGTCATAGAACAGGTTGATGTTCTGTCGCAGCGCATAGGTGGTCAGGCCTACGGCCACCGACACGCCCACAAGCAGGAAAAGGACAATGGTGAGCCGTTTTTTACGGATCGGATGCATGGTTCGTCTACCAGTCAGTCTTGTGAAGGTTCAATTCGGGTAAAGCTGGCGCCGGCCGGGCTCATGTCCCGTGCTGGCGTAATATCCATCTGGCGGCGCTGTTGGGCAATAACGGAACGACGCTGACGCAGTGACCACAGTGCAACGGCACCCATTAACAGGAAGAACACGAAGTAACAGGTCCACACATAGGGACCGTGCCCTTCCATAGCGATGAAGGCGCCGAACGAGTCAAATGCCATCGGATCAGTTCCCCCCTGCCTGAACCAGTTCTTTCACCCAGCGGGTGCGACTTTCCCGCATCAGTATCTCGGTCTGCATCCGCAAACAGGCCAGCCAGCCGAAAATCATATACAGCCCCAGTACCGAGAGTAACAGTGGCACCCACATTTCCGCAGGCATGCTTGGCTTTTCCGTCAGCTTGAAGGTTGCGGGCTGATGAAGGGTATTCCACCACTCCACGGAGTATTTGATGATAGGTATATTCACGACACCCACCAGCACCAGAACAGCAACCGCCCGCGCCGACGACTTCTCGTCCGATATGGCTGCACCTAAAGCTATCACACCGAAATACAGAAACAACAGGATCAGCATCGAGGTAAGCCGGGCATCCCATATCCACCAGGTTCCCCAGGTCGGTTTACCCCAGACCGCCCCGGTAAACAGGGCCAGAAAGGTCAGAACGGCTCCCACCGGTGCGACGGCTTTGACAAAAACATCGGCCAGTTTCATACGCCAGACCAGGGTCACCAGGCCTGCTACCGCCATCATGATGTAGACAGACTGGGCCAGAAAGGCCGAGGGCACATGAATAAAAATAATGCGGTAACTATTGCCCTGCAGGTAATCCTGGGGCGCAAAGGCGAGCCCCCAGCCGATACCTGCTGCCAACAGCGCGACGCCAACCCAAAGCAGCCAGGGCATCAATGTTGACGCAATACCGAAAAACCACTTCGGCGAGCCCAGCTTGTGAAAAATTTGCCACATCAGGTTGCTACCCTTCTACTTTTAACTGTTGGACAGACTGATCCGTAAAGCGGCTGCCGATGCGAAGGGCGCCAATGTCAGGGCCAGCACCAGAAACGCCCCCATCAGTGCCAGCTGTCCCGCCACCGGCGCACCCTCGGAGGCGGCCATCACTGTTCCGGTACCGAAAATCAGCACCGGAATGTACAGCGGAATGATCAGCAGTGACAAGAGCACCCCTGCCGACCGCAAACCAAGCGTTAACGCTGCCCCGATGGAGCCTATCAGGCTGAGCACGGGCGTTCCGATCAGCAGCGTTAGACACAATACCGCAACAGAGTTCCCTTCCAGGTGCACCATTACCCCAAGAACCGGCGTCAGCAGTACCAGTGGTAACCCCGTCAGTACCCAGTGCGCCAGGGATTTGGCCAGCACCAGCAGAAACAGTGGCTGCGGCTGAAGTACCAATTGCTCCAGCGTGCCATCGTCGAAATCATGCCGGTACAGGTGGTCCAGTGACAGCAGCACTGACAGCAATGCCGCCACCCACAGGATACCGCTGCCGGCCTGCTGGAGGAATGACACTTCCGGGCTAACCCCAAGGGGGAAGAGGCTTACTACCATCACGAAGAACAGTAATGGATTGAGCAGATCCTGGGGCTGACGGAACGCTGTTTTCAGGTCCCGGACAAAGACTGCTTTCATGGCGGTTGCTGTGCCTACCGATACCTCGGGGGAGCGCAGGCTGACGGTGAACTCAGTGGCCATAACCGTCGCCTCCGCCCAGGGTAACCCTTTGCATTGAGGGCAGCCGCAAATCATGGTGCGTTGTGACGACGATGGCGCCGCCATTCTCCACCCGCTCAACCAGCAACCTCTCGAGGGCGGCCACGCCCTGAATATCAATCGCGGTGAATACTTCGTCCAGTATCCACAGCGGCTCATCCGCTATCAGCAGCCTGGCGAGGGCTACACGTCGCTGCTGGCCCGCGGAGAGATTACGGCAGGGCACCGTCTGGAAACCACCAAGCCCGGTGCCCTCCAGTGCCTGCCACAGAATCTTGTCCGGCACTGACCGGCGGCCATCCATAAGGGCACGCAGGTTTTCCATGGGGGTGAGCAGGGGCTTGATTCCGGGGCGGTGGCCGAGATAGAGCATATTGCGGAGAAATTCTTCCCGGTATCCATGGCGACTTTTACCGCGCCAGAGCAAGTCGCCACTGTAACTGTCGTTCAGTCCGGCCAGTATTCGCAACAGGGTGGTCTTGCCGGAACCGTTCGGGCCCTCGACACGGATCAGACTAGCGGGCAGTATGGAAAACGAGAGGTCCCGGAACAGTACCCGGTCATCACGTTCACACTCAAGATTGACAGCCTGTAGTAACGGCTCAGACATCGGGGCCCCAGGGCTTATAGACATTACTGACCCGGCGGGTTCAGACGTTCGGGAAGGCAAACCTTGCCGGCGGGGCGTATTATAACGAAAGCGTCTCAGGATTACTCTTGTCTGACATCAAATCAGTGGCAATGAAATTACCAAACGGTAACCCTATACCACCGCCAAAAACAGAGGCACCCGTGCCGGTCCCCAGCCGGCCGGCGGGAGAGCAACCAGTGGCCACACCGGATGCGGCCTCCGCGCGGGTCCTTCTCGACCAGCTCAAGCTTGCCAACCGCGAAGCCACACTGGCACGGGTGGCGGAAGTGATCAACCGCCAGTCGTCCGCTGGCGCGCAGTTGTTGCTGGATATTCGCGGCCAGTCACTGACCGTTCAGGCCGCCATTGGTGATACCTCCCTGGAAATCGGTGATTGGGTCAAGGTCATGCGGGCAGGTAATGAATTGCAGTTGATGGGCAAGCTGGCGCAGGCACCGGAAGCCGGCATTGCCCGCGCCCTGGCCCAGCGCCTGCCCTGGCAACAGTCTATTGATGCCGGCCTGACCAGGCTTGTGAACACGCTGACACAGGGCCTCAGGCAAGATCCGCTCCCCGGCCAGCTGCCCTCGTCAAGGCCGGCACAACCGCTCCCGGAAGCTGCCCGGCAGGCGATTGAGCAAGTAATAGCCAGGCTTCCCTCCGGCAACAACCTGGCACCCGGCTCTGGCAGCCAGCCCACGGCAACGCAACAGGTCCGCCAGTGGATTGCTGAAAGCGGCCTGTTTGCGGAGTCACGCCTGGCCCAGGCTCCTGCCAGCCAGATCCCCGATCTCAAGCTGGCCCTTGGCCGGGTCATTACGGCCTTGCTGACACAACAGGGCAGCACGCCGGAACAGTTCAACCGGCTGACACCCATAGCAACCCCTGAGCTTATGCAGGCTCCGCTGCAATTCCCGCAGGCTCTGGCAGCCCCCCAGGCCCGCAGCGACGGCGAGCCCCCGAGTGTCGGGCAAATGCTCCGCCTGCTGGCGGGAATGCTTAACCGTATAACGGTCAACCAGTTACACAGCCAGGTATTAACGGCCAGAGGCGGTGGCGACACGGCAGCGCCAGCCTCTACCCTGCTGCTGGACCTGCCATGGCTGACACCGCAGAACGAACCCAGACTGGCACAACTGAGGATTGAACAGTATCTGGAGGACACGGAGTCGGAACGAAAATCCCCGACGAGGGCAACGGCCGAGTGGCGGTTATCGTTGGCGATGGATCTGGATGAAGCCGGCCCGCTGCACTTCGATGTTGCCCTGCGGCAGCAGGCGGTCAGTGCCCGGCTCTGGGCAGAGAAACAGACGACCCTGCGCCGGGTGAATCAGGAACTGCCCGCACTGCGGCAATGCCTGGCCGACCTGGGTCTGGAGGTGACAGACCTGGAATGCCGCCGCGGCACACCCCAGAGCAGCGTCACCCGACTCGAACACAGACTGGTGGATACCCGGGCATGACATCAGAGACCGATCACCACAGCAGAGCCGCCGTCGCACTTAATTACGATGGTGACAAAGCCCCGACAATCACGGCAACCGGCACCCACGAACTGGCAGAGGAAATTATCCGCATTGCCCGGGAGCATAACGTTCCACTGTATGAGAACGCAGAGCTGGCAAGTATCCTGGCGCGGCTTTCGCTGAATGAAGAGATCCCGGACTCACTGTACCGGGTGATTGCCGAAATTCTGGCGTTTGCCTTCCATATCCGGGGACTGACCCCCGATGACCGGAAACCGGGAGCACCGGATGCCTCAGCGGATCAGTGACCGGAGCGCCCAGGCCTGCTGCCAGTTATCACCTCGCCTCGGCGCCACCGTTGTCTCGAAGTAATGCCGCAGCCGGCGCCGGTCTTCCGGCTGGTCTTTGAGGGCTGAACCAATAATGTGGTGCATCAGTTGCTCCACTGTCATGCTGCCGCCGCCGTAATACCAGGCGTTCAGGCTGGCCGCGTGGGCCACGGAAACCGCCTCTGCCGTGGACAGGGCGGAACCCGCCAGCCGGTCGGTACTGCGACCATCCAGCGTCTGGCCGTTGCGAAGTTCGTGAAACATGGTCACCAGAACCTCGACCACCGATTCATCAAGGTCCACGTCGATGCCTGCCCGGGCATTGGCCTTACGAACTTCCCGCAGCACCACACCCAATTCGTCCGACAGGTTTTGTATCGGGCGAATTTCCTCAAAGTCCATCCGTCGCTTCAAGGCAGCACTCATGCGGTGGACACCTTCATCGATGCTGTTCGAGGTCGCGATGACATTAAAGCCTTCCCGGGCAAGCACCACACCTTCCGCCCCGGCCAGTTCCGGGATTACGACCACCCGGTCTGACAACACAGACAGCAGAGCATCCTGCAGTGCCTGCGGACAACGGGCAATCTCCTCAAAACGCACCATACGGCCTTCCATCATCCCCCTCAGCAAGGGGCTTGGCACCAGTGCCTGGAGGCAGGGCCCTTCGTTATGCAGAACAGATTCGTTCCAGCTATACAGTAGCTGGCCGACCTGGTTGACCGCGCCGCCCTGAAGAGTGAGGGTGGAGCTGCCCGATATCGCGGCCGACAACAGTTCAGACAACCACGACTTGGCAGTCCCGGGCTCGCCTACCAGAAGGCATCCGCGGCTGGTGCACAATGAAATGATGATCCGGACCACCGTAGCCCGGTCAGCAACGAATTTCCGTTCAATCCCCAGCGTCTCATCTCCCATCACGAATTTTTCCACGGCACGGGGAGACATGTGCCAGCCGGGCGGCACCGGACCGTGGTCCATACCCTTGAGCTTCTCCAGCTCTGCTGAATAGACAACCTCAGCAGGCTCACGCTGGGCGGATTTCGACGTCTGATTATTGCTGCTCATTGCTGACTCCTGCGGCCACCACGGACTTCCGGCGCCATGCGTTCCCTGGGAAGAATCCGTGGCAGTTCCGACAGCGGGATAATGCCTTCAATAACGTGGTCCAGAGCACTGTCTCGCATGGTAATCAGCCCCGCATCCAGGGCTCGCCAGCGAAGCTCTCCGATCGGGGGCTGGCTGGAAATGGCATTACGGATATCGGCATCGACCTCCATATACTCAATAATCGCCACCCTGCCCTGGGTGCCGCGGCCATTGCAGCTGTCACAGCCCGCTCCCTCGAAACACCGGAAGTCCGCCGGCGGACCGTCCGGAAACACCTCGGCCATTATCACCGCATCCGGCTCGGCGGGCTTGCGGCAATGCTTACAGATTCGCTTGGCCAGGCGCTGGGCGATGACTGCCAACAGCTCACCGGCAATGGAATTGGGGTGAACGCCCAGGTCGTAAAGCCGCTGAAGTGAATCGACCGCGTCGTTACAATGCAGTGTCGAAAGCACCACGTGCCCGGTCTGTGACGCACGAATCGCCTCCAGCGCCGTTTCCTGGTCGCGAATTTCGCCCACAAGAATGACGTCCGGATCTTCCCGGACAAAGGCTCTCATGGCATCGGAAAAGCCAAAACCGATTTCAGTGCGCACCCGGGTCTGCTGAACATTGTCGATCGAGTATTCGATCGGATCCTCTACCGTAATGACCTTCCGGCGCCCGTCGTCAGCCAGGGTCTGCAGGCCCGCGTAGAGGGTGGTCGATTTTCCTGAACCAGTAGGGCCAACTACCAGTACCAGGCCTGCCGGGTTGTCCAGCAAACGCTGGTAACGGGCGCCAACCAGCGCAGACATCCCGAGCTCTGAAATGGTCATGGCGCGCCCGGTCTGGGGCAATAACCGGATAATGGCATGCTCACCATGAAGCGATGGCTGAGTCTGGATTCGCAGATCATAGGCCATATCGCCCAGCTGCAATCGGGAACGGCCGCCCTGGGGCAACCGGTGCTCGGCAATGTTCAGTTCCGCCCGGAGCTTGATAACGTTTATAACCCCTTTGATCTCGCGGGGTGACAACTGGTATTGGGGTAAATCGTGGAGGTCGCCATCTACCCTGAGGCGGATGCGGATCCGGTCTCCATACTGTTCAATGTGAATATCGCTGGCTTTTCCACTCACGGCATCCAACAGGATAGCTTCGTAGACGGACACCAGGTACGGACTGACATGCCTGCTCCCCCGATCGCTACCCAGCAGCTGGTCTTTGCTTCCAGCCGCAGCCGGTTTTTCACCCACACCGTCGCCGTGATCGGCCACAAAACCAAGGCCCTTTGCCGTCAGATCCAGCGCTGACCAGATCCGGCGAAAATCAGTCGGCGTTACCAGAAGGCAGTCAATAACCTGGCTGGGGGTCAGGCGTTCCAACTGATCAGTACGCGCATCCGGATCATCGGTCACAACGGTGATTTTGCCGTCGTCCTGGGCAACCGGAATCAGGCGTGACAGATCCAGGAACGTCCGGGAAAATCGCCTGAACAGTGCCGGATGAAGATCCGGGAGCAGCTCATCCGCATCGGTAAAAGTCATGCCCCGCTGTCGGGCGAGGGACCGATAGAGATCAATTTCTTCAAGATTCAGCTTGCGTCGAAGGACATCGAGCAAGGGGCTATTCTGCTTCGCAGCCTCGACTTTTGCCTCTGCCAGAACTTTGTCGTCAATGATCCCCTGGTCTATCAGGATCTGTTCCACGTTGCGGTTAAAGTCGACCCAGCCAAGTGTGCGGACCCGCTCCAGCCGGTCATCCCGTTTCACGAACATGGCCAGACTCGGAACCGGACCCGCGCGCCCTTCAAGACAGACCAGATGCCCACCTTCCCGCAGTAAGGAAACCAAAGCATTCCGTTCTGTGATAAACGTTGTGCACAGGACAAGATCGCACGATTGATCAGGCTCCGGCGCTTCCTCAACACTGGCAACAAGAACATCCACATTGTGCATGCCCAGGCGGAAAAACCGCTCCCGCGCGGCTTCCGCTACCACCGGGTTTTTTTCCAGATAGATTACCCGGTGGGCCAACTCCGAAAGCACTGCCGTAAGGTAGCCGGAGCCACCACCCACATGCATCACCACCTGGTCCGGCTCTATTTCCGGAACCAGAGACAGGATATGGCTGATGGTTTCTTCGCGGGGGATGGAATGGCCGGTTATCGAGGGGGCCAGATCGGAACCGGAAACAAAATCATGGCGGGATACCGACCTGAGGGCCTCAAGGGCCCTGGCGTAGACTCTCTTCATCCAGTAACGTCCGTAACAGCATGGTATCAGGCCGCCTGACGTTTTCTGAGTGCTGACACCAGCTCGGCCTCGGGACGGGAAATTCCGCACGTGTTCATAAGATCGTCGATATCGGCCCCGAGATCAACCAGCCTTGAGGCTTCATCGTAGGATATTCTGAGGGGGTCATTCTGGCGCATTTCGTCGAGCATGCCCCGCAGCTCATGAATCTGGCGCTCACAGGTGACTACCCGCTGCCCCACGCCCATACTGCCACTGGCGGTTGCGTGAAGCTCCCGGCCCAGGGTTTCGCAGCGTTCTTTGAGTTGTTCCCGGAGTTTGTGGTTTTCGCGGCGGGACAACAGGCCCTGAACAAACAACAGGCCCATTGCGACGGCGGTCAAAAGCCACGGAGCCAGGGAAGAAATATCTGCAAACATGATGGACGTCCTCGGTTGATTGTTCCAGGGCCTTCCATCGTGCCTGCGCGCCCGCGACAGCCGGCGTTACAGAGCCGAGACTTCAGCCCATTCGTTCTCTGATAACATCTTGTCGAACTCGACCAGTATGATCAGCTCGCCGTTCTTGTTACACACACCCTGGATGAACTTGGCGCTTTCCTCGTTCCCCACATTGGGTGCCGTTTCGATTTCACTGGCTTTCAGGTACACCACCTCGGCCACGGAATCCACCAGGATGCCCATCACCTGGTTGGACGACTCCATTACCACAATGCGTGTTGCATCTGTTACTTCCGCATCCGCCAGACCAAAGCGACGGCGGGTATCGATAACGGTGACCACGTTGCCCCTCAGGTTGATGATGCCCAGAACATAATCCGGAGCACCGGGAACCGGCGCAATTTCGGTGTACCGCAGCACCTCCTGGATCTGCATGACATCAATGCCATAGGTTTCGTCATCCAGCCTGAAGGTAACGTACTGCAGTACCTGATCGTCCTGGGCCTGATTTTTCTGTCCGCTCGGGGATGCCATAGCCTTGTGTCTCCTGTGGGCCGCCCCTGTGGGCAACCTGATCGTCAAAAATTCATCATCAGTGCCCAATACTATAGTTAAGGGCACAAACCGTGCCAGCACAGCACGGTTTCATTCAGTAACCAACTTTCATTAAAACCGTCTAGCTCAGATCGAGGTGTTGTTCACGCTCGGCCCGGACCAGTAAGTCCGCCATGGTTTTCACGTCAATCAATGCGCACATGTGGTCAATGACCGTTCCGGCCAGCCAGGGCCGCTTGCTGCGGGCCGTTCGCCAGCGCACTTCGTCCGGTTTCAGGGTAAAGGACTGGGCCACGTCATCGCAGGCCAGCCCCCACTCGCTGCTATCCAGCCGGATCACAAACCGGTAGTTGTCCCTGGCATTGGCCGGCGCCCGGCCTGCCATAATCCACTCTGCCGTATCCACCACCCGGAGGTTGTGGTCCCGGTCCGGTCGCATGCCCATATACCAACGCGGGCTTCCGGGAATCGGCTTCACCGGCTCCTCGATGCGGTGAATGGCCCCCAGCAGGATCAGAGGTACCGCCAGTTGCAGGCCTGCGACCGAAAAAATAAGGCACTCGAAAGGCTTGTCGGACCACTCTGGCCGGCCAGGTGGGGCCGCTGCCGGTGGTGACGGAATGTCGGCGGCCTTTTCAGTTTTCAGCTCAGGGCTTTCAACGTCAGGCGTCTTAACCACCGCCGGTACCACAGGCTCCGGTTTTTCAATCTCCACTTCCGGGGCCGGCCTGGCCATAACCGGTGCTGGCCGCGGCGCCACACGGGCACGCTCACGAACAACCGGTTTCGGCGGCTCCGGTATCGGTTCATCCTGCCAGGCGGTATCCGTTGCCGTATGCAGCAATTCATCCAGGTAGCTGGCAATGGCCGACGTCGGGTCCGCCACCTGCGTCAATTTCTTGTCAGGCATGCCGGCGCTCCGCCACTGAACCGGTCATCTCCTGCAGATCGTTTAACAGCCGAACATAGGCCCTGACACCGTGGGTCTCCTTGTCCAGTGATGATGGCGTTATGCCCGCCTGGCTGGCATCCCGGAATTTGGTATCCACAGGAATGGCAAACCGCCAGAGCGAATCGGCATAGGCTTTCCTGAGCTGGTTAAGGCTTTTTACCGACGCCTGGGTGCGCCGGTCAAACAGGGTTGGCACAATGGTGTAGGAAAGCTGGTTCTTCTGGGAGCGCATGATCATGGTGAGTGTGTGCAGCATGCGCTCCAGGCCCTTGATGGCGAGAAACTCGGTCTGTACCGGGATGATCAGGTGCTGTGCAGAGGCAAGGGCATTGACCATCAGTACGCCCAGCGAGGGTGTATTATCCAGCAGGACATAATCGAAATCGTCCCACAGCTGGGCCAGGGCCCGGGATATGATCAATCCCATTCCCTCAACACCGACCATCCGCCGCTCAAGGGTTGCAAGCGCTGTACTGGCCGGCAGCAGGGAGAGCCCCGGACAACTGGTGTCTGTAATCAACTGGGCAGGCAAGCCATCAGGCACCTTGCCCTGGTGCTGGAACAGGTCGAAAACGCTGTGAGCGATGGTGTCCGGATCATACCCGAACCAACTGGTCAGCGACCCGTGGGGATCCAGGTCCACGACCAGCACGCGTTTACCGCTTTCTGCCAGCAGACCACCCAACGCCACAACAGATGTGGTTTTACCCACACCGCCCTTTTGATTGGCTACCGCCCAGATTCGCACGCTGCACTCTCCAGAAATATCAGGCCCGGAAACGCCGGAAACCGTAAGGAGTTATCGGCCGTCATCCGCTCAACTTGAAAACAATTCGGCAAGGGTTTGCCGGCATTAAAGATGTAGCGGAGTTAATACAGATATTATGCCAACTTGCCTATAGGGACCTTCCGTCAACAACCGGCAAGTGGCTGAGTGCAAAGTGCTTATCGCATGGCACCGCGGATACTGGCGTCCCGGGAAACCAGCAATACCACGCGGCGATTGCGCCGCCTTCCCTCTTCGGTGTCGTTGCGGGCCACGGGCTGATATTCACCGTAGCCCACGGCCGCCAGCCGTTCGGATTCCACCCCCTCCATCGACAGCATGCGTACGATGGCAGCTGCCCTGGCAGCCGAAAGCTCCCAGTTTGAAGGGAAGGCATTGGTTCGTATCGGGAGATTGTCGGTAAAGCCTTCCACCCGGATGGCGTTGTCGCGGTTTCGCAGCACGCCGGCAATTTTTTCCACCATCTCAAAAGCGTCGTAATGGGGTTCTGCATCACCGCTGCCAAACAGCAGACTGTTACGTAAGCTCAGTTCCAGCCAATCATCACTGGTTTCGAGCGTCACCACGCCCTGGTTTATCAGCTCATCAAATTCCAGGGCAAGCTGGTCGGCCATGGCACGAAGTGCCTCGGTACGCCCCTGCTCGCTCATCGAGGGATTCTGCGGGGCTTCAGTGACCGGGGGATCAATCACATCTTCGGCCGCCTGAGGCGTTGAGCGGCGTGGCTGGTCACCCACTTCAATGGGCTGGAAGGAGCGCTGGGGCGCGTTGAAGACACCGGTCAGGGTTTCCGACAGTACCTTGTACTTGCCCTCGTTCACCGAGGACACGGAATACATCACCACGAAGAATGCGAACAGCAGGGTAATGAAGTCGGCGTAGGAAATCAGCCAACGTTCCTTGTTGTGAAGATCATCGTCCTGGCGCCTGCGACGTCTCACAGGAAGCCCCGCAGCCGCAGTTCGATGGACTTGGGGTTCTCACCTTCGGCAATGGCTATGATGCCGTCGATCATCATGTCTTCATAACGGGTGCGTTCCCGCAGGATGCCCCGCAATTTGTTGGCAACCGGGAAGAAAAACAGGTTGGCCAGTGCCACACCGTAGATGGTGGCGACGAAAGCCGTCGCAATACCGCTACCGAGTGACTGGGGGTCCTCCAGGTTGGTCATCACCTGGATCAGCCCCATCACCGCGCCAATGATGCCGATGGTCGGGGAATAGCCCCCCATGGCCTCAAATACCCGCGCGGACTCCAGGTCCCGTTGTTCCCGGGATTCCAGATCCACTTCCATGATGCTGCGGATGGTTTCGGTTTCGGCACCATCCACCAGCAGTTGCAGCCCCTTGCGGGCAAAACGCTCGGATTCTTTCTCCGCCAGTCCTTCCAGCCCCAAAAGCCCCTGTTTGCGGGCTTTCACGCTCCAGTCAATGACCTTGCCAATGCCGTCTTCCAGGCTGACATAGGGCGGAAAGAACACCCACCGCGCCTGGGAACAGGCCCGCTTCAGCAGCGGCCAGGAGGTCTGGAGGATCGTCGCTGCGACTGTTCCGCCGATAACAATCAACGCCGCCGGGCCGTTGAACAGGGAACTGATTGCGCCGCCTTCCAGCAGGTTTCCACCAAGGATGGCCACAAACGCAAGAATAACCCCCAACAGGCTGAGAATATCCATCAGCTCACCCCTTCAACCAGGCGGGGGCCGACGTCCTCGAGGGCGAGGACCTCGTCCGTCAGGCCGGCCCTGGCTACCGCCATGGGCATGCCATAAATCACCGACGTTTTCTCATCCTGCGACCAGATATCGGAGCCGCTCTGCTTCATCAGCCGGCAGCCTTCCTTGCCATCCGCTCCCATGCCGGTAAGAATCACCCCCAGCGTCTTGCCCGGGAAGCTACGCGCCAGCGAACCAAAGGTGACGTCCACACAGGGCTTGTAATTAAGACGGTCATCACCGGGAAGGATACGTATCCGGCCCTGACCACCACGGTTTTCGATCATCATCTGCTTGCCACCAGGCGCCAGCAGAGCCAGCCCCGGTTTCAGCATGTCGCCATCGACAGCCTGGCGAACCTCAATCTGACAGAGCTTATTCAACCGTTCAGCGAAGGCGGGGGTGAAACTTGCGGGCATGTGCTGGATCAGTACCAGCGGCGCCGGAAAGCCTGCCGGCAGTGCTGTCAGCACACGCTGAAGCGCAACCGGGCCACCGGTCGAGGTGCCAATGGCCACCACACTGTAATGCTTGGCGGATCCGCGGCGGCTGGAGGAGTTCCGGGCGGGCGTTTGCGGCTCCGGTGCCGGCCGTGGGGCTTCACGACCACGCTCAGGACGGGAACTGACAGGTGCTGCGCGTTCTTTTGCAGCAGGACGCGACACCGGGGGGGCAGCAGGCGACGGAGCGGATTTTGCCCCCGGCCGACTGCCTGCCACATCCATTATGCGATCGATCAGTATCTTCTGCAGCTGGCTGGAGTCTCTGGCAATTTCCTCGAAATTCTTGGGCAGAAAATCCACAGCGCCGGCTTCCAGCGCATCCAGGGTAACCCGCGCGCCCTCGTAGGTCAGCGACGAAAACATCAGCACCGGCGTGGGGTGTTGCTTCATGATTTCCCGCACCGCAGAGATTCCGTCCATCACCGGCATTTCGTAGTCCATGGTGATAACGTCGGGGCGCAGCTTTGCAGCAAGCTCTACGCCCTCGCGGCCGTTTGTAGCGGCGCCTACTACCTTGATCTGACCGGACGCGGTCAGGATTTCCGTCAGTCGTTTGCGGAAGAACCCTGAATCATCAACGACCAGGACAGAAACCGTCATCCATTTCTCCTAAATCCGGGTCTGCTGCAAAACGGCGGCCTAAAAACGGTCAGCCGTAGTTCTGCAGCAGGCTTGGAACGTCAATTATGAGTGCAATACGGCCGTCACCGGTGATGGTTGCACCCGCCATACCCGGTGTTCCCTGCAGGGCCCGGCCAAGAGGCTTGATTACCACCTCTTCCTGGCCAACAAGCTGGTCCACCACAAAGCCAACGCGGCGGGTGCCCATGGCGACAATCACCACGTGGGCGTTCTCCGGCTCCGGCTCTCCCGCCGCGCCTTTCACCAGCCACCGCTTGATGTGGAACAACGGGAAGACCTTGTCGCGGACCACAATACATTCACGGCCGTCAACGATGTTCTTTTTGCTCAGATCCAGGTGGAAAATCTCCACCACGTTCACCAGGGGCAAGGCGAAGGACTGGTCCCCGAGCATGATCATCAGGGTGGGCATGATGGCCAGCGTCAGCGGTACCTTGATGACGATGCGCGAGCCTTTGCCCAGCTCGGATTCGACACTCAGCTGACCGTTGAGCTGCCCGATCTTGGTCTTGACCACGTCCATGCCAACGCCACGCCCGGAGACATCGGAGATCTGGTCCTTGGTGGAAAAACCGGCGGCAAAAATCAGGTTGTAGCACTCTGCGTTTGTCAGCCGGTCTGCAGCATCCTTTTCATAGATGCCCTTTTCAACGGCTTTGCGCCGCAACACGTCCGGGTCCATACCGGCGCCATCGTCTTCGATAAACAACAGGATATGGTCACCCTCCTGCTCAGCGGAGAGAGTTACTTTACCCTGCCGAGGTTTCCCGGCTTTTTCACGGACATCGGGGGCTTCAATGCCATGGTCAACCGAGTTGCGCACCAGGTGGACCAGAGGATCGGACAGTGCCTCCACGAGATTCTTGTCCAGGTCGGTGTCTTCGCCGTGCATCTCAAGATTGATTTCCTTCTTGAGACTCCGCGCCAGATCACGAACCACCCGCGGGAAGCGACCAAACACTTTCTTGATGGGCTGCATTCGCGTTGCCATCACGGCAGACTGAAGGTCCGTGGTGACCACATCCAGATTGGAGACAGCCTTGTGCATGTGCTCGTCTTCGCTCTGCGCACCCAGGCGCTGCAGGCGGTTACGCACCAGCACCAGCTCACCCACCATGTTCATGATGTCATCAAGGCGCTTGGTATCGACCCGTACCGAGGTCTCGGCGACCGGAGCATTTGCCTCCCGGGATGGCATCGCGGGCGCGGCTGACGTGGCACCGGCCTTGCCTTCTGCCTGCGGCTTGTCAGAATTATCGGACGATTTGTCAGGCTTTGTGCTGGCTGGTCTGGCTGCCGGTTTTTTGTCGGCAGGGGCTTCAGCGGCGCCCGAAGTTTCTGCCGTGGGGCTACCCCCCTTACCGTGCAGATCGTCCAGCAGCTTCTCGAACTCGTCGTCGGAAATCAGATCCTCACCGTCATTATTGCCGGCATCTTCAGGCTTCTCCGGCTCTTGATCATCAGCTTTACCCGTTTCTGGCGGGCCGGCGAACTGGCCCTTGCCATGGAGCTGATCCAGCAGTGCTTCAAATTCATCATCGGAGATTTCGTCATCACCGCCGGCAGACGGGCTGCCTCCCCCGGATGTGGCCGGGGCGCTGTTTTTCTCGTCTTCAAGGGCATCCAGCAGTTGTTCGAATTCGTCGTCGGTGATATCACCGTTATCGTCGCTTGAGCCTGCTTCCGTCGCTGGTTCTGCCGGCTCTGCCGCTGCGCTTGCTGCCGGGGCTGCTGCTCCCGCAGGTTTCGCCAGCGCATCCAGGGCGGCAATCAGTTCGTCGGGAGCGGGCGTCAGTTCTTCATGGTGACGAACCTGTTCGAACATGGCGTTGACATGGTCCAGCACTTCCAGCACCACGTCCATCAGCTCAGAGTCCACCTTGCGCTTGTGATTGCGCAGGATATCAAACACGTTCTCCGCGGAATGGCAGCAGCGGACCAGGGCATCCAACTGAAGGAAGCCGGCACCGCCTTTTACCGTATGAAAACCACGGAAAATGGCGTTGAGCAGATCACTGTCATCCGGATGTTGCTCAAGGTCGACAAGCTGCTCTGACAGCTTTTCGAGTATCTCGCCTGCTTCAACAAGGAAGTCCTGCAGGATCTCTTCATCGGCATCAAACGCCATGGGTTACCCTCTTTTACTCAGAAACCAAGACTGGACAGAAGATCATCAACATCGTCCTGGCCCGATACAACATCTTCGCGCTCTTCGGCTTTTATCTGCGGCCCCACACCCTGCTCCGCCGATACTTTTTCCTTCTCATCCAGTTCGTGCACGGTGCCGGTCATCTGGTCCACATGGCTGGCCATCACCACCAGGCTCAGCAGATGTTCCTCCACCTCTTTGACCAGTGTGGTGACCTTCTGGATGACCTGGCCGGTCAGGTCCTGAAAATCCTGGGCCAGCAGTATTTCCGACAGGTTCTCGTACATGGCGCCGGCATCGGTATTGAGGCTGACAAAAAAGGTATCTATCCGGGCATAGAGTTCGCGGAATTCTGCCGGCGCCATCTCACGGCGGCGCAGCCTCTGCCACTCGTCCCTCAACTCTGCCGCTTCATCACGAATGGCGCTGGCCCGGGGCATGGCTTCTTCCACCAGGTCCATGGTGCGGTTAGCCGCCTTTCCCGTCATCTGGACCACGTATTCCAGGCGGTCCGACGCGTCGGTCATTTTTGACAGCGCTTCGGACTGTTCATCATTACGCGGATCGACATGAAAGTTGCGAATTGCCTCATGGAGGCTGCGGGTCAGCCGGCCAACCTCGCGGTACAGACTCTGATCCCTTACCTCGCTGAGCTCATTGATCAGGGTCATGGCCCGGGCATACTCTCCGGCATTGACCTGTTCAGCCAGTTCAGCGGCCTGGCTACGGAGCTTTTCCGTAATCTCCGGGTCGAGGCCCTGGTGGTTCTTGTCATTTTCGCTCATGGGAGCCCGTCCGACCTCTGATTACTGGATTCGCTCGAAGATCTTCTCAATCTTCTCCTTGAGGACCGCTGCAGTGAACGGCTTGACCACGTAGCCATTCACCCCGGCCTGCGCCGCCGCCACAATCTGATCCCGCTTGGCTTCGGCCGTTACCATGAGCACCGGCAGGGTCTTGAGGTTCTCATCAGCCCTGACTTCCTTGAGCAGGTCCAGCCCGGACATGCCCGGCATGTTCCAGTCGGTAACCAGAAAATCGTATTTTCCACTGCGGAGCATGGGCAGTGCGGTATTGCCATCATCCGCTTCATCGGTGTTGGTAAAGCCAAGATCGCGAAGCAGGTTCTTGATGATCCGTCGCATGGTGGAGAAATCATCCACGATCAGGATTTTCATGTTTTTGTCCAATGGGACCTCCAGTATAAAACGCCCGGAATTCGTTTTTGGCTTCCGGCTCTCAGTCCAGCAAGCCGGCAGATTTACCGCTTATTGTGTTGCCTTTGGCCCGGTTGTAAAGCACCGGTTACCAAAAGGCTACAGTAAAGAATGCTTTGCAACGCTGCACCACGACTGTGACCGGGCAGAGCTCACTGCTTCCAGTCGGAGAGCCGACCCCGCAATCGAAGTGCCGCCTGGCTGTGGATCTGGCTCACCCGGCTTTCGCTGACACCCAGAACTGCGCCAATTTCCTTGAGGTTCAGTTCTTCCTGGTAGTACAGACCAAGCACCAGTTTCTCGCGCTCTGGCAGATCGCCAATGGCCGCGGCCAGGTTCTTCCGGAAGTTGTCCGATGTCAGGCCTTCCAGTGGGTTATCACTGGTCTCTGCTTCGTTTATCGGCAGGTCGCCGGATTCATTGAGCTCATCGAGGCTAAAAAGTCGGCCACTGTTGGCATCGCTCAGTGAGGAGTGGTATTCATCAAGGCTCTGGCCGAGTTCCTCGGCGACTTCCCAGTCCAGGGCTTCACGACCCAAGCGGTCCTCGACGGCCTTGATAGCTTTGGCAATACGGCGGGAGTTTCTGTGCACGGAGCGGGGAACCCAGTCCCCCTTACGGATCTCATCCACCATGGCACCGCGGATCCGGATGCCTGCATAGGTTTCAAAGGTAGCCCCCTTGGTGGAGCTGTAACGTTGGGCCGCTTCCAGCAAACCGATCATACCAGCCTGCATAAGGTCCTCAAGCTGGACCGAAGCCGGCAACCGGGCCATCAGGTGAAGTGCGATTTTCTTGACCAGCGGCGCCTGCTCCTCAACAAGCTGTGAGGGCCCCTGCGTGCCGGTCCGGTGGTAGATTCCAAGTTCTTTCGCCAATGTCATGTATCCGGCTTTTCAGTGAAGGATCAAAATCAGACTTCGACGAGCCGCTCCACAAAAAATTCCAGATGCCCCCGGGGCGATTGTGGTAATGGCCAGTTGTCGACTTTATCCGCCAGGCTCTTGATGGCAAGCGATGCCTTGGCACGGGGATAGGCATCAAGCACAGCGCGCTGGCGTTGAACCGCCTTTTTTACGGCCTCGTCGTAAGGCACTATACCCACATATTGTAGTGCTACATCCAGAAACCGCTCGGTCACTCTGGTCAGTTTTTCAAACAGATGGCGGCCTTCCTGCTCGTTACGCACCTGATTTGCCAGAATGCGGAAGCGGTTAGTGCCGTAATCACGGTTCATCAGTTTGATCAGGGCGTAAGCGTCGGTGATGGAGGTGGGTTCATCGCATACGACCAGCAACAACTCCTGGGAGGCTCGCAGGAAGCTGACCACAGAATCGGAAATACCGGCCGCGGTATCCACAATCAGAACGTCAATCTGGTCGCCCAGTTCGCTGAAGGCATTGATCAGCCCGGCGTGCTCGAGCGAGGACAGCTGGGTCATGCGCTGGGTACCGGAGGAAGCTGGCACAATCCTGATTCCGCCAGGACCGCTGACCAGCACATCGCGCAGGTCGCAGTCACCGGCAATAACATCCTGGATGTTCCGGTTGGCGGTAATCCCCAGCAAAACGTCAATATTGCCAAGACCAAGATCGGCATCAAGCAGCACGACACGCCGCCCTTTCTGCGAAAGGGCGATGCCGAGGTTCACCGCAACGTTACTCTTGCCAACGCCCCCCTTCCCGCCGGAAATCGCAATCACCTGTACCGGATGTGGTTTGCTCATACTGATTCTGATCTCTTGCCACGTTGAACCACAGGCTGTGTTGTTATTAAACAGCGACCGCCTCTTGCTGCTGGAGTTTTTTCAGCCTCTCCACGGCCAGCCGCACCAGCGGAATGGGTTCGGCGTGGTGCAGGTCTTCAGGGATCTTCTGGCCGTCAGTGTAATAGGCAACCGGCAATCCCGTTTCCATAACAAATCCCAGCGATTCTCCCAGGGTCAGTGCTTCATCAATTTTTGTCATCACACACCCTGTGAGATTTGCCATCTTATAGCAATGCCAGACGGATTTCATGATGCGTGGCTGACTGGTCGCAGAAACCACCAGATGGGTGCGAATATTGTGATGACTGCGGGCCAGTTCCGTGAGTTGCTCCTCGTACCCTTTATCGGTACTGGTCAGGCCTGCAGTGTCGATCAGCACAAGGTGGCGGTCCGACAATTCGTCGAGAATATCATCCAGTGAATGGGTCTCATCCACTACCCGCACCGGGACATTCAGAATGCGCCCGAACACGAACAGTTGCTCGTGGGCAGCCACCCTGTAGCGATCCGTGGTCACCAATGCCAGGGAATCGGCTCCGTGGCGCAGTACATAATGGGCCGCAAGCTTACCGATGGTGGTGGTCTTGCCAGAGCCTGTGGGGCCCACCAGGGCATAGACGCCACCCTCCTCGGGCCACTCGGCCCGGGAGGTTTTTACGCCGGCTGCCAGCATTTTCAGCGACTGTTTCCAGCCATCTTCAAGACGCCCGGCACGGTGGCGACGGGACAGTGAACCGGCAAGCTCCTGGCCCAGACCGAATTCCTGCAGCCGTTCCGCCAACCGTTGCTGCACCGCATTCACTGCCGTTTTTTCAGGCTCGGCCGCCGCTCGACGGGCACCGACCAGGTCTCTGAGAGAGCTGATTTCAGCGCGCATCTGGGCCAGCTCACCGGAATAGCCCGGGTTCACGCTAACAGGCTCTTCCACCGTTAATTCGCTGCCGCCAAAAGCATCGGCCGCCAGACTGGCATAACCCTGATCCGAGCCATTATTGCGGCTGCCCGCCCCTGAGCGCTTTTCCCGGACTTCGCGGATTCGCTCACGGGAACGGCCAAGCTCATCCTCCAGGCGGCGGTGCTGTTCCGCCTGGAGTTCTGCCAGCCGGGATCCATTGGTGGCTTCCCGGGCTGCATCTCCCAACCGTTGGCGCGCCATATTTTCGTCATAATCCAGCGCTGTCACAATTTCGACGCCACCATCCACACGACGATTGGACAGAATCACTGCATCGGGGCCCATCTGGTCCCGCACCTGGCGCAGCGCCTCTGCCATGCTCTGGGCAAAAAACCGTTTTACTTTCATGATGACTCTTCCTCCCCGGTCAGCGCTGTGTGGCGCCTTCCGCCTTGCCGTCCGCGGCCTTTACTGGCCAACGGATGCCACAATGGTGATCTGTTTGTTATCCGGTATTTCCTGGTACGACAACACGTGCAATCGCTCAACCCCGAAACTTGCAAACTTTGCCAGTACCGGCCGTAGCGGCCCGGACACCAGCAGTATCGCCGGCTTGCCCAGCATCTCCTGGCGCTGGACGCTGTCCTGGAGTGAACGCTGGAGCTTCTCGACCATATTCGGTTCCAGCACCAGCCCGATGTCTTCCTGACCGCCGGATTGTTGACTCTGCTGCATGGACTTTAGCAATAACTGTTCCAGGTCTGGATCCAGCGTGATCACCGGGATTTCGGAATCGTTGCCACAGATGCTCTGGACAATCATCCGGCGCAGGGACTGACGGGCAACCGTGGTCAGCAGTTTCGGGTCCTGGCTCTTCGGATGTACGTTCACGATGGCCTCGGCGATCGAGCGCATATCGCGGATTGGCACCTCTTCCTTCAACAGGCTCTGCAGCACTTTCAACAGCAGGCTGATGGAGACGGTGGTGGGAACCAGCTCTTCCGCCAGCTTCGGAGACACCTTTTCAAGCTGATCCAGCCATTTCTGGACCTCCTCGTGACCCAGCAATTCATGGGCGTGCTTCTGGAGGATCTGGTTGAGGTGTGTGGCCACTACGGTACTGGCATCCACCACGGTATAGCCCAGGGTCTGCGCCTGGTCCTTCTTGTCCGGCTCTATCCAGCTGGCATCCAGACCAAAGGCGGGGTCCTTGCCCTCAATACCTTCGATCTTGCCAAACACCTGGCCGGGATCGATGGCCAGCTCCCGGTCCGGATGGATTTCGGCCTCGGCGATGGTCACGCCCATCAGGGTAATGCGGTACACGTTGGGCATCAGGTCGAGGTTGTCGCGGATGTGAACCGAGGGCATCAGGAACCCCATATCCTGGGAGAGCTTCTTGCGCACACCCTTGATCCGGCTCAGCAGCTGACCACCCTGGGATTTGTCCACCAGGGGAATCAGACGGTAGCCGACCTCCAGGCCAACGATGTCCACCGTCGCCACATCATCCCAGCCCAGCTCACGTGTCTCACCCGGCGCCGGAAGCTGGGCACCCTGGTCCCCACCATCACCAACGGAGGGAATATCCCGGCCAGTCGGTCTTGCGCCGCCGCCCCTGACCGGAAACACCCCCTCTTCCTCAATGGTCTGGCGCTCCTGCTGCCAGATATACCATGCAATGCCACCGGAAATGGCGCCAAGACCGAGAAAGGCGATGTGAGGCATGCCCGGAATCAGGCCGAGAATGACCAGAATCACCGCCGCAATACCCAGGGCCTTGGGCGCATTGAACATCTGCTGGAGTATCTGCCCACCCATATCCTGGCTGGAGGTTACGCGGGTAACCATGATGGCGGCAGACGTCGACAGCAACAGCGACGGAATCTGCGCCACCAGACCGTCACCAATGGTCAACAGCGCGTAGTTCTGGGTGGCGGTACCAAAATCCAGGCCGTGCTGCACCATACCGATGGCGATACCGCCAATCAGGTTGATGGCGAGAATCAGCAAGCCGGCGACGGCGTCGCCCTTGACGAACTTGCTGGCACCGTCCATGGACCCGTAGAAATCGGCTTCCTGGGCGATCTCGGATCGACGGTGCTTGGCCTCGTCCTGGTTGATCAGGCCGGCATTGAGATCCGCATCTATGGCCATCTGTTTGCCGGGCATGGCATCCAGGGTAAACCGCGCACTGACCTCCGAGACCCGGCCGGCACCTTTGGTAACCACTAGGAAGTTGATGATCATGAGGATGGCAAACACCACCAGGCCAACCGCGTAGTTACCACCGATCAGCACCGCCCCGAAGGATTCGATGACTTTACCGGCAGCGTCCCCGCCTTCATGGCCATTGAGCAGTACGATCCGGGTGGACGCAACGTTGAGCGCCAACCTGAGCAGCGTGGCCACCAGCAATACCGTGGGAAAGGACGCAAATTCCATAGGGCGCAGGGCGTACACGCACACCAGCAATATCACGATGGAGAGAGTGATGTTGAAGGTAAAAAACACGTCCAGCATGAATGCCGGCATGGGCAGTATCATCATGCCCAGCAGTCCCATCAGCATGATGGGTACGCCCAGATTACCCCGCGTCAGGGATTTGACATTATTGAGGACAAACGCTCGGTCCATGCCGGGAAACTCTCCGATAAGCGGTTAACCGCGGTCTTTCGCGGGTGGTTTTTTTGACGCCGACGCATCAATTGAAGGTGTGTTCGCAAGATCCGTACCAGCCCTCAGGGTTTTTATCTCCACCATGCCTGACGGACCTGTCGATATACGGTATCCTTGCGCCATTTGCCGGCCTTTGCGCCGCGCCAACATTCAGCATTCAGCCACAGACCAGAACGCAAAAAAGGTGAGCCCATGCCCATTCACGAGGTGAAACACCCGCTGATCCGCCACAAGCTAGGCCTGATGCGCCGCGCCGACATCAGCACCAAGAATTTCCGGGAGCTGGCCCAGGAAGTGGGCGCCCTGCTGACCTACGAGGCCACCAAGGATTTCTCGCTGCAGAAGAAAACCATTGAAGGCTGGGCCGGCCCGGTCGAGATCGAACAGATTCAAGGCAAGAAGATCACCGTTGTTCCAATTCTACGCGCCGGCATGGGTATGCTGGACGGCGTACTGACCCTGATTCCTGGCGCCCGCGTGAGCGTTGTCGGCCAGGTAAGAAATGAAGAAACCCTCGAAGCCAGCACCTATCTTGAGAAGCTGGTGGGCGAGCTTGACCAGCGTATGGCGATGATTGTGGATCCGATGCTGGCCACGGGTGGCTCCATGATTTCCACCATTGATCTGCTGAAAAAAGCGGGCAGTACGGAAATACGTGCGCTGGTGCTGGTCGCCGCGCCGGAAGGCATAGAAAAGGTGCTGGAAAAGCACCCGGATGTATCCATCTACACCGCATCCATTGACGAGCGGCTGAACGAGAAAGGCTATATCCTCCCCGGCCTTGGCGATGCCGGCGACAAGATTTTCGGCACCAAGCAGAAGGACGTCTGATCATGCAGGACCACCTGAACGACCCGGTCTGGAAACAGGCCATTGCGGGCTCGCAGATGTTACTGGTGGCCTTCGGCGCACTGGTATTGATGCCGCTGATCACCGGCATGGACCCCAACGTTGCGCTGTTCACTGCCGGCATTGGCACCCTGATTTTCCACATCGTCACCGGCGGCCAGATCCCCATCTTCCTGGCGTCTTCCTTTGCGTTTATCGCGCCAATCATCGCTGCCAAGAGCCGGTTTGGACTTGAGGAAACCCTGGGTGGCCTGATGGCTGCGGGTATTCTCTACATCGTCCTGAGTGGCGCTGTGCGCCTGCGTGGCACAGGCTTCATTACCCGCCTGCTGCCCCCGGTGGTCATTGGCCCGGTGATCATGGTAATCGGCCTTGGCCTGGCCCCGGTCGCCGTTCACATGGCCTCCGGCCGCACCGGCGATGGCGCCGAGCAACTGGTACCCTATGACACCGCCATCTGGATCGCGATGATCTCCCTGACGATAACGGTGATCATGGCGGTCTGGTCCAGCGGCATTTTCCGGCTGATCCCGATCATGTTCGGCATCATTGTGGGTTACATTCTCTCGGCCATCGCCGGCATCGTGGACCTGTCACCTATCACCGAAGCGCCCTGGTTTGCCGTTCCCAACTTTGTGACACCGGAGTTCAGCTGGGCGGCTATCCTGTTCATGATTCCGGTTGCGATAGCACCGGCCATCGAACACATCGGCGACATCCTCGCCATCGGCACAGTTACCCGCAAAAACTACCTGGTAAAACCCGGCCTGCACCGCACCCTGCTGGGTGACGGCCTGGCCACCAGCGCGGCCTCTGCCCTCGGTGGCCCGCCCAACACCACCTATTCCGAAGTCACCGGCGCCGTGGTGCTGACCAAAAACTTCAACCCGAAAGTAATGATCTGGGCCGCCTGCATCGCTATCGTACTGGCCTTCGTAGGCAAGTTCGGTGCCGCCCTGCAGACCATACCGGCGCCGGTCATGGGCGGCATCCTGTGCCTGTTATTCGGCTCGATTGCGGTGGTAGGCCTGAACACCCTGATCCGCCACCAGGTAGACCTGTCACAGGCCCGCAACCTGGTCATCGTGGCCATCACCCTGGTGTTCGGCATTGGTGGCATGGCCATAGGCAATATCGAGGGCATCGCCCTGTGCGCCGTGGTGGCCATCGCCCTCAACCTGGTCCTTCCCGGCAGTGGCGAGGCGTGGGGTAAAAAGATCCATGAACACGACACCCTCTGACAAAAGTCCGAGCAAAAAAGCTGACAGCTCCGGCATCAGCTTCACCGCCCTCTATACCGGTGCCGTCTGGCACCGGCACGGGCTTTCGGACGACGTACTCGCCACCGACCAGGGCCGTTGGCTCTACCACCTGATGACCCCATTCGAAGCCAGCAGCAAGGCCCTCATCGGCGGCAGCATCCGCACCTTCCTGCTGCAACGCCACCTGATTATCGACCACCTGATCGAGCAGGCCCTCGAACGGGGCGTCACCCAGGTGCTGGAAATTGCCTGTGGCATGTCGTCCCGGGGTATCCGATTGCGGGACAAACACCCCCTGCTCCACATGGTGGAAGCCGACCTCCCCGGCATGGCCACCCGCAAAGCTGCACGGTTGCTGGTAGCCGGTCGCCTGGGCGATCGCCATCAGGTCACGCCTGTCGATATTCTGGCGGAGTCGGGCGAGCAGGCACTGGAGGCGGTGGTGGAAAGAGCTTTCAACAACAACGAACCCATGGTTGTCGTCACCGAGGGCCTGACCAGTTACTTCTCACTGCCGGTCATTTCAGAGTTCTGGAAACGCCTTGCCCAGCTGATGCAACAGCGCCCGGGCTCGGTCTACCTGTCGGAAAGCTACCTGATGCCAGGCCAGCCGCTGCTGCGAGGAACGCTGAAGTCCCTCGGCGGTTTACTGGGGGCGGTTACCCGGAGTGATGTCAGCTTTCATTTCCTGAACGACCAGCAGGCCGCTGAGCATTTCGCTGCATGCGGGTTCCCTTCTGTAGCGGTCCACAATCCTGCGGACTTTTATGGTCGCCTTCCGATTCCCGAAAGCCGGCATGATCCCATGGTTCGGGTTATTGAAGCTCGGTCCTGACCTGCACACTTGTAGGTCGGATTAGCGAAGCGTAATCCGACAAATGTTGTATGGCCGAGGCACAGCGTCGGATTACGCTTCGCTAATCCGACCTACGTTTGGAGTTATCTGAGAGGCCGAACGTGGTTCGTCGGGTGGGCTTTCCAAAACTGTGCGGAGCCATGGATGGCGGAGCTCAAGCGCCACAGGGATGTGCTTGAGCGTGTTTTGGAAAGCCCACCCGACGAACCACCTCCTCCGCCATCAGAAGGCTACAAGCAGGCAAACACCCCACTAAACATCCCGCCGCAAATCCGAAGGAATCGGAAAATCCGGAACATGGGGTTTCTGGCCGCGCCCCTTGCGGAACTGGCGAAGCTGGAATACGTAGGCAAGAACCTGGGCAATCGCCATGTACAGGCCATCCGGAATTTCACCACCCACCTCGGTGTTGTGGTAAACCGCCCGGGTCAGAGGCGGCGTGCGGAGGATATCCACCTTGTGTTCCCGGGCAATCTCCATGATCTTGAAGGCCGTTTCGTCAGAACCCTTCGCCACCACAATGGGCGCCGCCATCTTCTTCTGGTCGTACTTCAACGCCACCGCGTAATGGGTCGGGTTGGTGATCACCACATCAGCACCCGGCACATCCTGCATCATCCGGCGCTGGGCCATTTCCCGCTGCAGCTGACGAATCTTGCCTTTCACTTCCGGCTTGCCTTCGGTGTCCTTGTACTCGTCCTTCACCTCCTGCTTGGTCATGCGCAGCTTTTTCTGGTGATCGAAGATCTGGAAAGGTACGTCGATCGCAGCAATGACGATGGTGGCGCAGGCGAGGACGAAAAAGCTCCAGCCCAGGGTCCACAGCACGTGCTCCATGGCGGGCCTGACAGACTCTTCCGAGATGCTGAGGAGGTCGTCCGTGCGCAGGTTGAGGATCAAAATGGCCACAGCCATCACAAGGCCCACTTTCAGGATGGCTTTGACCAGTTCGATCAGAGAGCGCAGGGAAAACATGCGTTTCAGGCCCTTGAGGGGGTCCATGCGATTGAGTTTTGGTGCGATGGCCTTGCCACTGACCAGCAGGCCGCCGATGCCGATGGAGCCGGCGATGGCTGCAATCAGCAGCACGATCAGCAGTGGAGCCAGGGCGAGGGCCGCTTCCTTCGCTGACGCCAGCAGCTGAACGCTCATGTGGCGGGTATCGAAAATAGCGGAGCGCTCTATGGTGAAGCTGTCCCGCATGATGCTTTCCATGGAGGCGCCCATGGAGGCTCCGAATACCAGCAGGCCGCCGGCGCCGGCCAGCAGGACTGCCATGGTGGCCAGTTCTTTGGAACGCGCGGTCTGGCCATCCTCCTTGGCCTTTTCCAGCCTTCGGGGGGTGGCCTCTTCGGTTTTCTCCTGGCTGTTGTCGTTTTCTTCGGCCATGTTTTGTCTTCTTTGATTCGGAGTATCGGCCGGTGGGGATGGCTATCCAAAACACGCTCCTTCGGCACATCCATGTGGCGCTTGAGCTCCGCCATCCATGGCTCCGCACAGTTTTGGATAGCCATCCCCACCGACCTCTGCGAACTACAGTGTCAGATCCGAACCAATACCACCTTTCCTGTCAGTTGGTGGTTAGCGGTTAAGGCTGGCCCTGCAGGTTTCGCATGAATTCGAACGTTTCCCTGGTGTACTGCTCGAAGTGCGGCAGAAAATTGGCGTGCAGCACCCATATGGCAAATAATCCAAAAATCAGGCCAATCGGGAAGCCGAGGGCAAAAATATTCATCTGGGGGGCGGCGCGGGTCATGACGCCGAAGGAGATGTTGACGATGAATACGGCGGTTACCGCCGGCAGGGCCAGCAGCACTGCGGAGACGAACATCCAGCTGATGCGGTGGGCCAGTTCCCAAACACCCGCCTGCCCCAGGCCTTCAAGGCCGATGGGGAGGGTGCGGAAGCTTTCTATGAAGACTTCGAAAGCCACCAGGTGGCCGTTCATGGCCAGGTACAGAAGTGTGATGGTGATGCTGTAGATCTGTGCCAGTACGGGCACGTTTACACCGTTGGCCGGGTCGACCATGGAGGCGAAGCCGAGGCCCATTTGCATGGCAATCATCTGACCAGCGACGACGAATAACTGGAATAACGCGGTCAGGGCGAAGCCCATGCCGACACCGATCAGGATCTGCTGCAGGGTGATGATGACCCCATCCGCGCTGAAGGCGTCGACTTGCGGTACCGGGGGTATCATCGGCGCCACCAGGATGGTAATGAGCAGGGCCAGGCCCAGCCGGACCCTGGCGGGTACCAGTTGGGTGCCGATAAAGGGGATGACCATCATGAAACTGGCCAGCCGGAACAGTGGCCAGAGGTGTTGGCCTATCCACTGGTTAATCAGGTCGGCTGGTATTTCTGTGGGCATGCCCGGTCAGCCGATCAGGTAGGGAATGCTGGTAATCAGCCGTTCCGCATGATCAAGAAGCTGGGTGAGCATCCAGGGGCCGGCGACGATGATGGTGATCAGGGTGATCAGCAGGCGCGGCAGGAAGCTCAGGGTCTGTTCGTTGATCTGGGTGGCGGCCTGGAAGGTACTGACCACCAGGCCGATGACCAGGCCGGGGCCGATGATCAGGCTTGCCAGCAGTACAATCATCCACAGGGCTTCACGGAGGATGTCGATAACGGTTTCGGGTGTCATGTCTGCACTCCCCTATAACCCGTAACTGGCGGCCAGGGTGCCCATGATCAGGGCCCAGCCGTCTACCAGTACAAACAGCATGATCTTGAATGGCAACGAAATGATGATCGGCGACAGCATCATCATACCCATGGCCATCAGCACACTGGCGACCACCATGTCGATGATGAGAAACGGAATAAACAGGATGAACCCGATCTGGAAGGCGGTTTTCAGCTCGCTGGTGACAAAGGCCGGCAGCAGCACCCAGAAGGAAACGTCCTGGGCGGTGGCGTATTGTTCATCGGCAATGCGCATGAACAGGCCCAGGTCGCTTTCACGGGTCTGGGCCAGCATGAACTTGCGGAACGGCTGGCTGGCCTGTTCCACGGCCTCCAGCGATGTCAGCTCTTCTTCCATGTAGGGCTGGAGCGCAACTTCGTTCACCTCTTCCAGCACCGGCTTCATGATGAAGATGGTGAGGAACAGGGTCAGTCCGAGAAGGATCTGGTTGGACGGTGTGGACTGCAGACCGAGGGCCTGGCGGAGTATGGCAAACACCACGATGATGCGGGTAAAAGACGTCATCATCATCAGCATCGCTGGCAGGAAGGTCAGCGCTGTCATCAGCGCCAGGATCTGCAGCGATACCGAGTATTCCTGTACGCCTTCTTCTTCGCCCGGCGTTACCGTGAAAGCAGGTATCCCCGGAATATCTGCCAGTGCCGCAGGCGCCCAGGCGGTAAGCAGTAGCAGAGCCAGTAGCGCAATCACACGACCGGGAACATGCGCCAACATGTCAGGAACCTTCCTTCGATGAAGAGCCGGAACCCCAGGATTTACCGATCATGCCCTGGAGCTTGCGGGCGAAGTCACCGGATACCGGCTCACCGGCGCTGACCACTGGCTCGTCAAATACATGGAGTGTGCGAATCGTGGACGGGGTGACGCCCAGCAGAATCTGTGTGCCACCCACTTCGATCAGTGCTATCCGTTCCCGCGTGCCCATGGGCATCACCGAGACCACCTTGATGGCGCGGGTATTGCCCCCGCTCATTCCGCCCATCCGCCGCACAATCCAGGCGCAACCGAAAATCAGGGCCAGCACCGCCAGCAGGCCGACACCCAGGGTCAGCATGGTGACCAGGGTGTCGGGCGCTGATGTCGCTTCCCGCGCAGGGGCTTCCTGCTCCTGGGCCGTGGCAAGGGCTGGCGTCAGGAGTGTCAGGATCAAGCCGGCAAGCCCTTTGCGAGCCAGAAGACCAGATGGCAGCGTCATATTACTTCTGCAACCGTTTGATACGTTCGCCGGGGCTGATCACGTCTGTCAGGCGGATGCCGAACTTTTCGTTGACCATTACCACTTCGCCATGGGCTATCAGAGTGCCGTTCACCAGCACATCCAGCGGCTCGCCGGCCAGTCGATCCAGCTCAATGACCGAGCCCTGGTTCAGCTGTAACAGGTTGCGAATCGGGATCTGGGTATTGCCCACTTCCATGGAGATAGTAACGGGAATATCGAGAATAACGTCCAGATCGGGGGCCGGGCCATCACCCTGGGTGAAGTTGGCACCTTCCGGAAACTCCTCCATGGGCGCGGCACGGACATTGTCCCTGCGGTTCCCACTGTCATCCCCGGCGCCATCATCCCCGGATTCACCCGCTTCCGCCATGGCAGCCGCCCATTCATCCTCCCGACCGTCGTCATCGCCATCGCCAGACTCTTCCATGGCAGATTCCCACTCGGCAGCGAGCTTCTCGTCTTCGCTGAGCTCCTGCTCGTCTTTCTTGTCGTCATCAGCCATTGTTGCGTCCCACCTTCAGTTGCTTTTTCACCTTGGGCACGGTTGCCCGTTCATGAATTCTCAGTGCCAGCTTGCCATCGCGGGTACCCATCGTGGCTTTATAGATGGGGATACCGTTGGCAGTCAGGGTCAGAAATTCGGGAATTTCCACCGGAATGATGTCGCCTTCTTTCAACTTGGCAATATCGCGAAGGGAAATGCGGCGCCGGCACACCGTGGTATTGACAGGTACGTTGACTTCCTTGATGTCTTCCTGAAGGGCGCTGACCCAACGTTCGTCTACATCATCAATGTCACTCTGGACGCCAGCGTCCAGCACGTCCCGGATAGGTTCAATCATCGAATAGGGCAGCGCCATGTGCAGCTCCCCACCGCCGCCATCCAGCTCAATATGGAAGGTGCTGACCACCACCACTTCGCTGGGGCTGACGATGTTGGCCATGGCCGGGTTTACCTCGGAGCTGAGGTACTCAAAATCCACCTTCAGCACCGCATGCCAGGCTTCCTTCATGTCGTGGAAAACCTGGTCCAGCACCATCTGCACGATGCGGGTTTCCGTCGGCGTGAATTCGCGGCCTTCAATTTTGGCGTGACGGCCCTCACCGCCAAAGAAATTGTCCACCAGTTTGAATACCAGCTTGGCGTCCAGCACGAACAGGGATGTGCCGCGGAGGGGCCGGACCTTGCACAGGTTCAGACTCGTAGGCACGTACAGGGTGTGGATGTATTCGCCGAACTTCATGATCTGAACGCCACCGGTGGACACATCGGCATTACGGCGCAGGAGGTTGAACAGACTGATACGTGTGTAGCGGGCAAAACGCTCGTTGATCATTTCAAGCGTAGGCATGCGGCCACGGACAATACGATCCTGGCTGGCAAGATCGTAGGACTTGATACCGGTCTCGTCGGCCTCGTCATACGTATCAATATCGCCGTCGTCCACACCGTGGAGGAGCGCGTCGATTTCGTCCTGTGACAGTAAGTCCTGCATACGTTTCTCTGCCCCTTTATCCGCCCTCGCCGGGCCTGATGAGCTGTTTAATACATTCTGTTGAACGCTCTATTGAACGACGAAGTTCCTGAACAACACCCGCAACAAGGGAGGCTCTCCCTCCTGCTCGAGCGCACTGTTGACGGCCTCCAGCATGTCATCGGCCAACGCCTGCCGACCTTCCGGCGTCTGCAGGTTCTCAAAACTTCTGCCCCCGAGCACGCTGATCAGCCGGCTCCGCAATAGCGGCATATGCTGGCTGGCTGCGGCCAACGCCTCGGGATTGTTGGCTTCAAAAGCAAGATAAGCCTGGGCATAACGCTGGCGGCCCTCGGCCTGTACCGTGGTGACCAACGCCTTGTCCAGCAAGGTATAAGTGCTGGGAACAAAAACGTCGACCTGCTCCGCAACCTCTTCGTCATCACCACCGGTGATACCGGGAATACCTCCTCCCCCCAGGAACCACATGGTTCCGACCACAGAGAGCCCTACAGCCAGAGTAACCACCAATACCAGCAGTATAATCAGCTTGAGTTTGCCTTTCTTTGCCGGCGCCGCCTTGGGCGCATTGTCTTCAGCCATAACGTGCTTCTGCCAGAAATCCGTCAACCGGAGAGGATATATGAAGGTACAAGCAAAGGACGGGCCAGAAAGCCGCATCCTCCTTATCAGAACAGCAGTTTAGCCTTGCTGTGGAGGATGGGCAAAAGAAGAATTACCGGGGAAGGGAAATCCGTTCAGGCGAAGATATCAACTTCGCCTTTCCAGGTCAGATCCAGGGATTCCGCTTGCAGGTCCTGATCCTCCGGGCTGCGGTCTGCCAGGGCACCACTGCCGTTTCCGTTCTGTTCACCAGGGCCCTCTTCCCCGGCCTGTTGCTGCGGGGAGTCTGAAACATCGAACTGTTCGAGGGAAAGGCCCTGCTCGCTCAGCATATCCCTGAGGCGATGGCTGTGGAGTTCCAGCTGATCCCGTACGGCAGGATTGGCCGAATGCACGGTTATATTTGCCTGTTCCTGCTGAACCTGGACCCGCACTTCCATCGGGCCCATATCCGGTGGTGTCAGGTGTATTTCAGCAACTGACATATTGCGTGCGGTCAGCCACGTCAGCTTGCCAACCAGCTTGTCGCCCCACTCCGCGTGATTGACCGGCACATCGATAGACGTAGTGTATCCCCGCAACGCGGCTGCCTCGGCGGGCAACTTTGCACTGTTGGGATTGGCCACCTGCTGGCTGGCCAGCTCGGCAGCTGCCTGAAAGCGTATTGCACCCTGAACTGACGGCGTCTCCTGGGTACGGGCGGTGTCGGCTGCCACGCCCGACATGAATGCCTCGGTCAGGGCCAGTCCGGCCCCTGCCCCGACACCCTGCCCATTGCCCTGGCCAGGTTTGCTGCCGGCGGCGCCAGGCAGGCCTGTCATGAATCCGGCAATTGCCTGCACCCCCGGCATTACGCCATTACCGCCAGCCTGGCCGCCACTCTTGCCGGTGGCGGCGAAAGGCAGATTACTGCCATCAGTCCCCTCGGCCGGCATCAGCAAAGCCTGAAGACCGGCAAACGTCAGAGGCACGGCCTCTTCTGGCAGGTTCTGGTCAGTCATCTGTTGCGGAATAACGTTGTCGGCACCAGAGGCGGTATCGGCCATTGCCGAAAGGTCAGCTGATTCACCAGTCTCGGCGGCGGCCTGGTTGTCTGTATTTCCGGTTTCCGTTGCCGCGGCGGCGTCCTTGCGGTCGTCCGGGCGTGTGTCGCGGCTTTTCTCCTGGCGCGCCTGTTCATTTCGGGCTTCATTACGGGCGGTTTCGTCAGAGCGCGCCTGATCCCGTTTTTCGGCCTGCTTTTTGTCGAGCCGCTGCTGTTCGGTACGGGAAACAGCATCAAAATCACTGTCACCGTTTTTTTCGCGGCCGCCCGACGCAGGCTTTACGCTATTATCGGACTGCGGCCCCTGCGGGGATGTCTGGGGAAGAACCATTTGGGACATGGCAACCTCTTGCCGCTTTTTGCTGATCGGAGTGTATCTATATGCGTTATCCGGGTATTTAGCAAAAGTGGTGCCATTCTGGAAAAAAGCAGTGACCTTTCGTCAAGTTACTCCAGAAACCGTCGGAGATTTGCTTTTACCTGCCCGAATTCGCTCTCGATGGCATCGACCATGGCAACAGCCTCCCCCAGGCGATTATTGCGCCCGGCCTTTTCAGCTTCGGAACACAGTTCACCCAACCTCGGTGCACCAATATTGATGCAACTGCCCTTGAAGCTGTGCGCGGATTTGGAAAAGCTGTCCGCGTCCTCCTGTTCCAGGGCCGAACGCAAATGAGCAATGCGATCAGAGGAATCCTTGATGTAGGTGTTGATCAGGATATCGAACTCATCCTCCATCACATCCTGCAACTCGGCCAGTGCCTCTTGATCAAGGTGCGGCTTTTCCGTCATGACCAACCCCCCTGTTTATGTATTGGTGCTGCCCTCCCGGGCAGCAACCTCGGAAAAATGCCAATCATAGATAATCTCCGTCCGGGTGCCATTTTCCCGGAGACTGAGGGAGTGCCCCAGCTTCCGCAACAGCATCAGCCCCCGCCCGGAGTAGCCACTGTCATTGCCGGCCGCGGCGACGCTACGGTAATCGAATCCGCTACCACTGTCTTCACAAACTATGGTCAGTTGCCCGCCCCGGCCCGTCATGGTATGGGTCAGAGAAAACCGGATAAAGTGGCCTGATACCGACCGCAAGCGCCGTTCCCGCTCGGCATAGTAGCGGCCGAAACCGTCCGGCGTTGCCTTCCAGTCTGAAGACAGCCCCAAAACACCGTGCTCCAGGGCATTGGTGTAAAGCTCTGATAACAACGTGTAGATTTCTCCACTCTTGCGCCGCAATCCCGGCACTTCCATACAGATATGGAGCAACAACGGTAACGGACTGAATTGCCCCAGCGACCGGTCCTGGATTTCATAGACACAATGCCATTCCGCAGGGCCTTCCAGTGCCGATTGGGGCAAACCGTCCGATACTCCCTCAAGCTCGGCTTCCTCCACCATTTCAAGCGACAATAGCGTTACATCATCCTGTTCTGGCCGCTTGCCGGTGAATGCGTGTATTCCTGCCATCACCGCGTCGAACGGTGAACCGGCATTGCCGGCGTCATCCAGCGAACGTTTCAGGCGGTCCTCGCCGTACATGTCGCCGTGACGATTCTCGGCTTCCATCACGCCATCGGTCATCATCAGCAGGGTATCTCCCGGCTCCGTGCGAAATATCTCCATGCCTGCATCAAAGCGCGCGGCACCAAGCACGCCCAACGGCAGATGCCTTGAGGCAATGCTCTCCAGAATCCCGTCCCTCTTTACAAGAACGCCATCCGGCAACCCCCCGTTCCAAATCTGCAACTGATTCAGGTGAAAGTCTGCCTGAATCATTGCTGCGCAACAGAACATGCCGGTGGGCAGTATCCGGCCAAGCTTCTGGTTAATTTCCCGCAGCACATCACTACCGCTGAAGCCCTTGCTGGTCATGCCGTAGAAAATCTCGGCCACCGGCATGGCACCGATGGCTGCCGGCAGGCCATGGCCGGTGAAGTCGCCAACCAGTATCTGCATCCCCCCTGCCGGACGCGGACAGGCGAAAAGAATATCGCCGTTGAAAATCGACATGGGAGAGGCGTGATAACGGATATTTGTCGAGTTCAGGCAGCCAGTGTGGGCTATGTTGTCGAACACCCGCTTGGCAACGTCCTGTTCCTCGAGAAGCTGACGGTTGCGGTCGCGGATCAGGTCGCGGTGTTCGCTAAGAGTGCGGTGCATCAGCCGCATGCGGTTGAAGGCATTGATCTTGGCTTCAATGATTGTGCGGTTATAGGGCTTCGTGAGGAAGTCGTCGCCGCCGGCTTCCAGGCAGCGGGCCAGCGCGTCGGCATCAGACAGCGAGGTCAAAAAGATAAGTGGCACCAGGCGCTCGCCCGCCAGCGCCTTGATATGACGGGCAGCTTCCATTCCGTCCATAACCGGCATCAGCGCATCCAGCAACACAATGTCCGCGCCGGACTGACGGAATATTTCGACGGCGTCTTCGCCGTTCCTTGCGTCTTCAACCTCATGGCCAAGACGACGTAGAAGGGTTTTGAGAATCAGGCGGTCACTGTCGCTGTCGTCGGCGATCAGAATCCTCAGCGGCCGGTTCTCTGAGAGTGAATCATCCACGACGAACCTCCGTGACCCCGCGATGTCACGACTCAGCGAATCGCAAACAACTGTTCAAAATTGGATATGGACAGTATACGGCGAACGTCATTGTTGCAGTTTTCGATGCGAATTTTCGCGCTGTCGCCGCCGGCGTAGTCTCTCAGTAACAGCAGCATTCCCAGAGCCGAGCTGTCAAGATAGGTGGTGTCGGAAAGATCCACCACAAAGGCCGTCACATTTTCGTCACCATGTTCATAGGCATCACGAAAGGCCTGATGGGTACTGAAATCGAAGCGCCCTTCAATTTTTATGGTCAGGGTTCGACCGTCCTCACTGCGATGCGTCTGAATCGGCATTCCGGTGCCTCCATGAAGTACTAGCCGGGTAACAGGGAAAAGTGTGAGCCTCGGGGGCATCCTCAGGTAAAGGATAGCTCACCATGCTGATTTTGCACCCGCACCGCAATGTCAGCAAATGTTTCAGCGCCGCCTGGCAACTATTCGGCCGGCGGCCTCGTCCATCTGTTTCTGCTCCCTCAGATCCTGTTCCCGCTGTTCCTGCCGGCGGCAGGTTTCAATATACTTTTCCATGCCCCGGCGTCGCTCCCAGGCCCGTTGCCACTCCTCACGGCAATGCCTGAGCCGATCCTCGGCCTGGACAAGCAGTTTCTGCTGCTGACCAATCACCTGATCCAGCTGGGCAATGAACGCCTGCCAGCCCTGCAACCGAGCAACCGACACCACGCCCTGCTGGCTGCTGCGAATCTGCTCCCGGTACTCTTGCTGGTAACGCTCCAGGTTTTCAATCTGCTGGCGCTGAGCCTCGTGGTGTTGCTGGGCTTCAGCCATTTTCTCCAGGGCTGTTTTTTCCTTGCGTTCCTCAAGGGTCAGCACCACTGCCAGCCGCTGGGATCGCAACATCAGCTACCTCCTCCGACGGCCGGCGGGTGTTTGGCGCGGTCAGGAGACCGTCTTTCGGGCACCACCGCCAGCAGTTGCTGAATGCTTTCTTCCAGGGGGGCGCTCTCGTTCAACCCCTGTTGCAGGAACTGCCCCATGTTGGCGATATGGGCCATGGCGAAATCGGTTTCCGGATCCGACCCTTTCACGTAGGCGCCAACGCTGATCAGGTCCCGGGCCTGCTGGTAGCGGGAATAGACCTGCTTGAAACGCTGGGCGCGGGCGAAGTGCTCCGGCTGAGTTACCTGGGGCATAACACGACTGATGGACGCCTCGACATCAATGGCGGGATAGTGTCCCTCTTCCGCCAGCCGACGGGAGAGCACAATGTGACCGTCCAGGATGGCCCTGGCGGCATCGGCAATGGGGTCCTGTTGATCATCGCCCTCCGTCAGCACGGTGTAGAACGCCGTTATCGAGCCAGCACCCGGGCGACCATTGCCGGTTCTCTCCACCAGTTGCGGCAGCTTGGCGAAAACCGATGGGGGATAGCCCTTGGTGGCCGGCGGCTCACCCACAGCAAGGGCGATTTCGCGCTGGGCCTGGGCATAACGGGTGAGGGAATCCATCAACAACAGCACCCGCTTGCCCTGGTCGCGGTAATACTCCGCAATTCGGGTGGTCAGCATGGCAGCACGCAGCCGCATCAGTGGCGAATCGTCGGCGGGAGAGGCAACCACCACGGATCGGTCAAGGCCCTCATCCCCCAGGATATCTTCAATAAATTCTTTGACTTCGCGACCCCGCTCACCGATCAACCCGACCACGGTGATATCTGCGTCGGTAAAGCGCGTCATCATGCCCAGCAGCACACTTTTACCCACACCACTGCCGGCAAACAGTCCCAGGCGCTGGCCCTGGCCTACGGTCATCAACGCATTGATGGCCCGGATTCCCACGTCCATGGACTGGCGAACCGGCGCCCTGTCCAGCGGGTTGATGATATCGCCACTCAGAGAAACCCGGGATTCAGCCTGTAGCGGGCCCTTGCCATCAAGCGGCTCACCATTGCCATTCACCACCCGCCCCAGGAGCTCGGGGCCTACCGGCACCCGACTGGCCACCGACAACGGCACCACCCTGGCACCGGGGCGCAGCCCTTCAATAGCGGTCAGGGGCATGAGATAGACGCGCTCATCCTCAAAACCCACCACTTCCGCTTCCACAGTGCCGGCGCCCTGCCCGGTAATCACACAACGGTCGCCCACCACCATGGGGCAACCCACGCATTCCAGGGTAAGGCCAACCATTCGTGTCAGGCGGCCGGAAAGCTCCGGTTGCAGTTCTTCGGTAAACGAATCCTGTAATCTTGCGAGGCGTTCAGCCAGGTGCGCCGTCATCGCTCTCACCCTTATCCTTGCCCTCGTCGGTCTCCCGCTCGCGGCTCTCGCCCTGATCGGAATCAAGTACACCGTGCTGGAAGTCAGTGAGATCGCTCATCATGGCGTCAAGTTCTTCCACGTCACCGGCTTTCTCAGTGTCCAGTTGTTTGTCCAGCATGCCCTGAATGGCTTTCTGGAACCGCTTTTCAACCGTGAAGTCCACCAGGCTGTGACGGGTTTCCAGCTTGCAGCCACCCCGCAGAATCGAGGCATCCTCAACAATGGAGGTGGCTGCCTCAAACTTCCCGGCGACCTCGCTGACCCATTGATAGTCGTCGGGGTGAATATGAACACGCACGTTTTCCGAAGTAGACGGCAATGACGCCATTGCGTGCCGGACCACCTCGGCGATGTGGGACGAGTCCAGTGACAGTTCCCTGAACACAACGGCGCGGGCAAGCACGGTGGTCAGATTAACCAGGGCAGTTTCCACCTCATCCTCGTGGCGCTGGATGGGAACCAACAACTCACCCAGCAAGTGCTCCAGCCGGTCCAGCTTGACGTCGACTTCCTTGCGGGTTTCCGCCAGTCCCTGCTCGGTCCCCCGCTCGCGGCCTTCGGCAGCACCCGCCTCATACCCTTCCTGATAACCTTGTTCCCGGCCTTCGCTGAAACCGGCCTGGTATCCGGCCTCCCGGCCTTCACCATGGCCGTCTTCATGGGCCGCCTGGCGAATGTCGTCAATATCGGCCGCGGTCAGGGGCTTTACTTCACGCTCCTCTTCCCGGGCCACCTCGTTACCCCGGGCATCCAGCAGAGGCAGCTCCCAGCGCTCATAAGCGGTGAGATTCTCCTTGGGAATGCGATCGAGGTTGCGACGGGGATCTTTCATCACATCATTTCTTCGCCAGCACCGCCGAGGGTGATTTCACCGGCTTCTGCCATGCGGCGGGCAATAGTGATAATGTCTTTCTGTGCCGACTCCACTTCACTGACACGCACCGGCCCCTTGGCCTCCAGATCATCCTGCAGCAGTTCGGCAGCGCGCTTGGACATGTTCTTGAAGATTTTTTCCTGGACACCGTCGTCGGCACCCTTGAGCGCCACGACCAGCACCTCCGAGGACACTTCTCTGAGCAGTGCCTGAATACCCCGGTCGTCAATGTCCTTCAGATTGTCGAAGACGAACATCAGGTCTTCAATTGTGGACGCGAGATCCGGGTCCATATCCTTGATGGAATCCATCAGGCCGCCCTCAATACTGCGGTCCATGAAGTTCATGATATCGGCAGCGCGCTTGACGCCGCCAATGCGGCTGGTCTGGGCCGCGGAGCCACCGGAGAACTGCTTCTCGAGGATGTCGTTCAACTCCTGGAGTGCCTGTGGCTGGATACTTTCCAGGGATGCCACCCGCATCATCACATCCAGGCGCACCTTGTCGTCGAGAGTGCCGAGGATTTCGGCAGCCTGGTCCGGATCAAGATAGGAGATAACAATGGCCTGGATCTGAGGGTGCTCATAGCGAATGATGTCCCCGACGGCACGGGGCTCCATCCACTTCAGGGTATCCAGGCCGGTGGTGTTGCCACCAATAAGAATCCGGTCAATCAGGCTGGAGGCCTTATCGTCACCCAGGGCCTGGGTAAGCATGGTGCGGATGTATTCATCGTTGCCAACGCCCAGACCAGTCTGGCCGCCGACGGCCTCGACAAACTGGTTCAGCACAAAGGTAACGTCATCCTTGCTGACATCCTTCATCTGGGCCATGGCCACGCCAACCCGCTGCACCTCTTTCGGGCCCATGTGCTTGAGCACTTCGGCAGCGTCGTTTTCGCCAAGTGACATCAGCAGGATCGCCGCCTGTTCTACCCGCGGAATTTTCCGCTGGAGCTTTTGCGGCGCCTCAGGCTGGCGGTTGTTCTCATCAGTCATCAACATTCACCCACTGGCGCATCACCTGGGAGACCCGGGCGGGGTCTTCCGCAATCAGGCCTTTCAGTGCATTAAGCTGCCTATCATAGCTGTCTGTTGCCCCGGGCAAAAGCAGATCGTCCTGCGAGTGCATGGCCTCCCGCAGGGCGTCGCCACCCTCAATGCCATCCAGGCCTTCGTAACCGTCTTCACCAGAATCGCCCCGACGTTCGTTGCGACCGCCACCAGAGAGACTCTTCAGGGTCGGGCGCAACAATCCCAACACCAGCACCAGGATCACGAGTCCTGCCAGTACCTGCTTCATCAGGTCCCAGAACCAGGGCTGCTCCCAGAATCCCGGCGCTTCGAATTCCACCTGCTCCTGGGCTGCGAAGGCTGTATTCATGACCGTAACACTGTCTCCCCGGGCCGCAGAATAACCAACAGCGTCACGCACCAGCATGGTCAGGCGCTGCAGCTCCTGCTCAGGCCAGGGTTCGTAGCTGACCTCTCCGGTCTGGGGATCCACTACTTTCATGTCATCCACGGCGAGGGCTACAGACAATCGTTTTACCCGGCCCAGTTCCTGGCGCACGTAGCTGACCGTGCGGTCCATCTCGTAGTTACGGGTGGACTCCTCACGCACATTCACCGGCGGCGCCTGTGCCTCGCCCTCGTCGCCACCATTGGCCTGCTCCGGGACGGTTGCCTGGGCCGGCGGCTGGTTGGACAGAGCACCGGGAATGCCACCGGTACCGCCAGCAGCACGACGCTCGGACATCTGGCGTTCACTTCGCACTGCCTGTTGTTCAGGATTGAAAAGCTCCTCGGCCTGTTCCACCGAAGAAAAATCAAGGTCTGCCGTCACTTCGGCGCGGAACCGCCCGTCTCCGACCACGGGGCGCACCAGAGAGGCAACCCGACGGGTCAGGCGGTCCTCAACGCGTGCAGTGTAATCGTACTGGTCTTCCATCTGACGACTGTCGCCGCCGTCATCGCGACCGGTGAGCAGGTTTCCACTCTGGTCAACCACGGTGACATTGTCCTTGGACATTTCCGGAATGCTGCCGGCGACCAGGTTCACAATCGAGGCAATCTGTTCGTGCTCCAGACGGCGGCCTGCGACCACTTCCAGAAAAACAGAGGCAGTCGGCGTGCGGGCGTCACGGACAAACACGGAGCGCTCGGGGATTGCAAGGTGAACCCGTGCCGCACGAACCGTGCGCATGCTGCCAATGGTTCGCGCCAGTTCCCCTTCCAGGCCCCGGCGGAAGCTGATGGTTTCCATGAACTGGGAGGTGCCCAGACCGCGATCCTGGTCCAACAGCTCGTAACCCATCGTCTGCTCGTCTGTCACACCCTCGGCCGCCAGCTTCAGGCGGGCGTTATAGACCTCATCCGAGGGCACCAGCAAAGCGCCGGTGCGTGGCTCCATGCGGTAGTCAATACCGTTGGCGTCAAGAATGGTGGTGACGTCCTGAGGGTTGTACCCGGACATATCCCCCACCACCGGCTGGTAGTTGGGTTCCTGCGCCCAGAGAACCACGGCAACACCGAGGGCAACACTGGCGGCAAGCCCCACCATCAGTCCCACCTGTCGCAGCAGGTTGAGCCTGTTGAACCCGAATATCAGATCACTACGGCTTTCGCCGGTATCGTCACCACGCGCTGCGGGCATATTCGAGGATGAGGTTTCGGCAGGTAAACTGGCCATGGGTCCGCTCCGCTATCAAACCGGCATATTCATGATGTCTTCGTAGGCCTTGACCACCCGGTTACGTACCTGGGTGAGTGCCTCGAAGGAAATGGACGCCTTTTCGGACGCAATCATGACACGGGTAATATCCACATTTGGATCGCCCATATCGTAAGCCGTCTTGAGATCATTGGACGACTGCTGCAACTCGTTCACTGACCCTACGGCCTGGCTGAGCATGTCACTGAATTTCGGGGTTTCAGGGGTTTCCTGCACCCGGGAGGGCCCATCTATCCGACCGCGGATATTGTTATCCTGCTCAACCCGCTGATTCTCCATCATCTGCGAGCGCATATTGCGGATTTCGGACAGAACACTGTTGATGTCAGCACGTTGAACCATGATTCACTCTCCCGGACCGCCCCTGTAGCGGGCAAGCCATTGAACTGGATATCGCTTTCCGGAGTTAAAGCAAACCACAGGCCAATATTATTTATTGCTTTATTTTCATTAAGTTAATGAACTTTCTGGCAGGAAGGCGCAAGACAACGACAGTCTTTTGACGAGCCCATAAAAAACGGCACCCGAAGGTGCCGCACGAAGGAGTGCCTGACGGGATTCAGGCGGCGGCCAGCTCGGCGTCCAGATCAATGCCCGCATCGCGCATCTGGGCCAGTTTGTATCTGAGCGTGCGGGGGCTTATGCCCAGCTGTTCCGCAGCCCGGTTACGACGGCCACGTTCCTTTTTCAGGGCCTGGATTATGATCCGGAATTCACGCTGGCGAACCTCGTCACCAAGAGACGTTGAAGCCAGATCCTCAAAGCCCTGCCCGGTGGATTGATCAGCCGTCTCCTCGCCTGTCTGAGCAACTGCTCCGGAAGGCGGTTCGAGCGCAACCTGCCCGGGCGTGACAGGGGCTGAACCGCTGTCCATCCGCCCGGTAATACCCAGTTCCAGACACAGGTCGCCGGCATGAATCACGTTACCCTGGTGCAGCACCAGTGCGCGCTGGATAGCGTTATCCAGTTCGCGAACATTGCCGGGCCACAGGTGTGCCATCAGGGCGTTCCTGGCGTCTGGCGCAAAAGTCACGCCTGTAAGCTTCATCTTGCGGCAATGAGCCTTGAGCAAAGCAGTGGCCAGGGGCATGATGTCCAGTGTGCGCTCGCGCAGTGGCTGCCAGTGCATGGGAAATACCGTCAGCCGATAATAAAGGTCTTCGCGGAACTTGCCTTCCCGGACATGGTCGGACAGGTCCCGGTTGGTAGTGGCGATCACCCTCACGTCCAGCACAATGGTCTTGCGTCCGCCCACCCGCTCCACTTCACGTTCCTGCAACACTCGCAGTAATTTGGATTGCAGGCTCAGATCCATTTCCGAAATTTCGTCCAGCAGAATGGTACCGCCGTTGGCCTGCTCAAACTTGCCGGGCGATGATGCAACAGCGCCGGTGAAGGCGCCCTTCTCATGGCCGAACAGGATGGCTTCCAGCATGTTCTCGGGAATCGCCGCGCAGTTAATGGCGACGAAAGGCTGTTCGGACCGGGGCGATTGCTGGTGAATATAGCGCGCCAGCACTTCTTTACCGGTACCACTCTCGCCGGAAATCATCACCGTTGAATCGCTGGCCGCCACCTTCGTAGCCAACTGGAACATGCGCTTGCTAATGGGGTCTTCCGCTACCGGCTGATCGCCACCTTTCTGGCGGCCGCCACCCACGACCTTGCTGACGGCGTCCACCAGCACGGCGGGCTCGAACGGCTTCACCAGGTAGTCAATGGCGCCCGCCTGCATGGCGGAAACTGCGTGGCTGATCTGGCCGTACGCGGTAATCAGCATGGTCGGCAACCCGGGGTACAACCTCTGTATCTCATGCAGCAGGTCATGGCCGGACATACCGGGCATATTCACGTCACTGACGACCATGTCCACCGGTGACTCGGCCAGTTGCGCCAACGCCTGCCCGGCATCGGCGGCTTCGCGCACCCGGAACTTCGCCAGCTCCAGCGTGGTCACCAGCGCTTCACGCAGATCGTGGTCATCTTCAACGATCAGAATTTGGGCTTTGGCCATGATTGCCTCCGGTCAGTTATGCTTTTTTTGCTTGCGAATGCAGGCCACCGGCCGACAGCGAACGCAGCAACGGTAGCGAAATGGTTGCCACAGCGCCCCCCTCGGAGGGCGCCTCAATAGCAAACCGGCCCTGGTGCGCTTTCACAACAGCCTGGACAACCGCCAGCCCGAGCCCCGTGCCGTGCGACTTGGTGGTATAGAAAGCTTCCAGAAGCTGACTGGCCTGTTCCGGAGCAAACCCGGGGCCGTTATCGGCGATCCGAACCAACAGTTCGCCGTTGGCAGAAGCAATGGCAACTGTGACTGTCGTTGCGCCAGCTTCCACGCTGTTATTCACCAGGTTGGTACACGCGCCGACCAGGGCATCGCGGTTACACATCAGCGCCTCGTTGTCCGCCTGGCTGTCCAGCTCCACGGCCACGCCGGAAGGCAGTTTCAGCCCGTCCAGCGCCGACGCCAGCGCCTGGACCAGCGCAGGAGCAGACAGCTCCTCCGCCAGCCGGGTCTCGCCGCGGGCGAAAATCAGCATGTCGCGAACCTGCTGCTCAAGATGCGTCAGACGGGACATCAAGCGGGAAGCGCAACGCTGGCGCATCTCCTCATCCAGATCGTCCTGGCCAAGGTGCCCGCCATACAGGATGGCGGCGGAAAGCGGCGTGCGAATCTGGTGAGCCAGCGACGCTACCATCTTGCCCATGGCCGACAGGCGCTGGGCATGGGCCAACTGGGCCTGGAGATGACGGGTCTCTGTCAGATCCGTCAGCAGGATCAACTGTCCTGGCTGGTTCTCCATGGTACGGATTTCAATACTCACCCGGCGGCCATCCTTCAGCGACACCTCATGGCCGTCATCCCGCCGGGGTGCAAAACAGCGACGAATGACATCCACCCAGCGCTCACCGTCAAGGGGCTCACCGAGCAGGGTGATTGCTGCCGGATTGGTCTGCGTCACCACACCCTGGCTGTCGAGTACCACCACGCCGGCAGGAAGCGCATGAAGCAACGTGGAAAGCCGGTCCGCCAACTCCTCCTTCTGCTCCAGCTCCGCCTGGCGCTGCTGCGACTCTGCAGACAACTCCCCGGACAACTGGTTAACACGGGATTCCAGCGTGCGATAGGAATCAGTAATCTGCCGGGACATCTGATTGAACAGATCCAGCGCCGTACCCACAGCCTCATCATCCTGCTCCGGGAACAACGCCGTCACCTTGTCATTGACATCCGCCGCCGCATTGGCTGAAGGCCCTTCAGTGGCTAAAGGCTTCCTATTGGCTAAAGGCTTCTTCGCCGACGACAAACCAACAAACTGCAACTGACTCATAAACTCGCCCTCTGACCGGACCAAACTCCGGCCCGTACCAATCGGATGGATCGTTTGGGCAGACCTAAGCCAGCACCGTGCCAACTTTACTTTTTGCTTATATTTCAACAGGAAGGAAAATCAAAGAATGGACAGATGACGGGTTTACGTCACCCGAAAACAACAACGGCGCCGAAGGTTACAAACCTTTGACGCCGTTTGAAACATAGTGCTGGGAGGGCTCCTCCACAGTTAGAGGCGTGCAGCCGTCAACCTTCCCCGGCCTCTTCATCCTCATCCCGGAGCCCATACTTTCGCACCTTCTCCACCAGCGTCGTCCGCCGAATGCGCAATTTCTCCGCCGCCCGGGCCACTACCCCACCGGCCTCGTCCAGTGCCTGCTGGATCAGCTGCTTCTCAAGGTTGGAGAGGTAGTCCTTCAGATCGATACCGTTCACTGGTAACAGGGCCGGTGCATCCAGCCCCACCAGCCCCGGAATATTGGAGGGCATCCCCGAATCCTCGACCGGCCGGTTTTCATCGTAGTCGTCCACGTAGCGGAACTTCTTGGGCAGCTCCTGCACCCCGATGACCCCGTACGGATTCATGATCGCCAACCGCTCCACCAGGTTCGCCAGCTCCCGCACGTTACCCGGCCAGTCGTGGCGACACAGGCTCATGATCGCAGCGGAATTCAACCGCAGTGAGCCACGCTTCTCTTTCTCCATACGGGAGATCAATTCATTGATCAGCAGCGGGATGTCTTCTACCCGTTCCCGCAGGGCCGGCATCTCAATGGGGAAGACGTTCAGGCGATAGTACAGATCTTCCCGGAAATCGCCGTTTTCGATCATGTCTTCGAGAATCTTGTGGGTTGCCGCAATTACCCGCACATCGGCGGACTGGGTGCGGTTGCTGCCCACCCGCTCGTAGGTGCGCTCCTGCAATACCCGCAGTATCTTCACCTGCATGTTCAGGGGCATATCGCCAATTTCATCGAGGAACAGAGTGCCACCTTCGGCGAGCTCAAACCGGCCAACACGGGCGGTAATCGCCCCGGTAAAGGCACCTTTCTCATGGCCGAACAGCTCACTTTCCAGCAGCTCTGCAGGTATAGCGCCACAGTTGACCGGGACGAAGGGCTTGTCCCGTCGGGCAGAATGGTAATGCAGATTGCGAGCCACCACTTCTTTACCGGTACCGGATTCGCCGGTAATCAGCACGCTCACATCCTTGTCTGCCACCTGCTCCATCAACTGGCGCACAGATTGCACCTTGCGGCTGGTACCCACCAGGCTGCGGAACAGCTGCAATCCACGCTGCTGGACACGCTCACGCGACCGCGAAAACTGGTCACGGTAGACCTGGGCGCGATACATGGAATCCACAAACTTGGTGTAGTTAAGGGGCCACTCCATGCGGGCAATAACCCGACTGGCCTGATCTTCTGACAACTGCTTGAGGTCCGGGTACCCGATCATCAACACAGGCACGCCCACAGTGGCCTCACAGACCACCGAGACAGTCTTGCGCACCCCGGCGTCTTCACCGTTGACGACGACAGCAGAGATCTCATCCAGCTTTTCCGGATCGCCACTGGCAAGCAGTGCATACGCCTCCTCACCGAACACGACGTCTTCCTCGCCAATGAACTCAAGTATGGTGGCAATATCACGCTTTCTGGAGTCGTCCTCGCTGAGCACCAGCACCTTATTATTCTTCGACATTCAAACGAATCTCTTGCGGGGATTTGTGAGCGGTATTTAAGACTGTAAGTGCGCCCGAGTCAATTTTATGACGCTATTTGGGACGATTTGAAGAGACGTTCTGATAGGCTTTTGCCGCGCTTCGGTTCTGATTCACTTCCTTGAGCGCTTGCTGGGCTTCCGCCTTGGCCGCATTTGCCGAAATATTGGCACGGTCACAATAGGTCTGAAGGGTTGCCAACCGTTCCCGTACCGGCTCCGGGGACAGCTCTCCGGCTTCCAGGGCTGTCATCACCGGTTCAATGGTCGGCTTGACCAATTTGCTCAGGCGCGACAGTTCTTCCCAGTTTTTCTCCGCTAGAGCGGTTTTCAGATGCTCCACCAGGGTATCCACTGCTTCCAGTTGTTCCGGCACCGACATACCTGCATCTCCAGTATCGCTGTATGGCCCGGACAATGGCCGGGGATTCAAAAGGTCCCCCGGCCATCATGGTTATCAGCGACGAGCCGCCCTGCGGGCCGCTGACGCCGAGAACTGGTTGCCGCGGAAGCCGGGATTGAAATCGAGGGCCGGGAAACCGTTATCCAGACCATCAATATAGTAACGCTGCGCCTTGAGGTCGTACGTCATTTCCATAGTAGTCCAGAATACCGGCTCACTGTAGTAGCTGATATTGTGAGCCTCGGATACGCGCCAGAGCTCTCCCTCACTGTCATATTCCTCACTGGCCAGAATCTGCCAGCTGTCTTCGTCAACATAGAATACACGACGGGAATAGATATGGCTGATACCGGTGCGCAGCTTGGCTTCCACCACCCATACCCGATGCAGTTCATACCGCGCCAGCTGCTGATTGATGTGCTGCGGGCGAATGACATCGTCGGGTCTGACGTCTTCATCATGAAGCTTGTAAGCGTTGTAGGGGACAAACATTTCCCGCTTCCCTTTCAACTCCCAGTCGTACTGGTTCGGAGCGCCGTTGTACATGTCTTTCTGATCAACGGACCTCAGAGAGGAGGAATTGGGCAGGTCAGTTTCATAGGCCAGGTTTGGTGACCTGCGCAGGCGCCGGGAACCGGAGTCATACCGCCAGGCAAGACGCGGCGAGCGAATCTGGTCCAGTGTCTCGTGCACCAGGGTGATGGTCCCTGCCAGGCTGGAGGGCGCTATGGTGTCGGTCTTCAGGTAAAAGATCTTGTTGTCGATGTCCTCTAGATCCGCCCCTTTGCGGCTGTAGGCAAAAAAATAGTCGTACTGGTTTACAACCTGGTTGTACGAACCGTTCACCTGCGGGGTCGCGGAGGAACTGCGAAATGAAAGTTCCTCGCCCCGATAACGAAGAATGTGATTCCAGATTACTTCAAGACCATCGTTCGGAATCGGGAAGGGACTGGTCATGATCGTGTCCCGCACACCGTTACCATTACTGAGCAGTTCGGCACTCAGTGCATTTTCCCGGGATTTTTCATAAACATGCTCCGGAAAGGCCGCCGTACGGCGGGTCTGGTAAACCGGCATTACAAACTCCGGGCCATACTGCTTCAGCATCTGGATGTGGCCATCTGTGAGCTTATCGCGATACAGATCCACATTGTCTGCGGAAATCACGAACAAGGGCTCATCCTGGGGAAATGGATTGATTTCCACCTGCCCCTGCTTCCAGCCCGACGGTGGTGTTGTCAGACCGCCGGTCCACTCCGGAATACTGCCAGAACCATTGCCTTTTCTTTCTGCACCAACGGGGGTGAGTTCATTGCCCAACCGCTCGGCCTCGGACTCACTGACCTTCGCGTAGACGCTACTACCGGAAAATCCGAGCATTGCCACTGTAAAACCTGCGACCAAATGGTTACGCATTCCCTTCCACCTCCACTGAAACTGATCTGGACGCCGGACAGCCAGGACTTTCCGTTCACTGGAATCCCGAGCCAGACGATCAAAAGTTACTCAAACCGGGCGCCTTTTTGCCAAATTCAAACGACCGTTTCAAGTGATTCTTTGTAGATTCTTGTCAAAGGCCCGTGGATTCTCAGGAAGGAAGAAATTCCTGACCAGAAATGTTATCATTGCCAGTTAATTCGTCGCGCGACCTTAACCCCGTATGCAGGTATCTCCATGGCGTCATCGTGGCATTCACTGGTTTCCCAGAAGATTTTCCTTGCCAGGACCCTGCTGGGTCAGCTGGATGGCAACGACAGTGTGCCCGCGCGTGAAGCCCTGATCCAGGGAGCCGTTGAACTTGCTTTGCGGGCCAGAAAGCTGGTTCTGGTCATGGTCGCAAGAATGTATCAGGACAAGCTGGGGCGGCCCGAAAGCCTGGAAGCTTTGACGGAACTGCTGGGCGATGAGATTCCGGAGACAGCAGAACTGAACCAGCTCGTTAACGAAGCTCACAGTTGGTGGAACCATCTTGAGCAACTGGAGCGGCACCAGGGCAACCCGCCAGCGGCCAAAAAAACCGTGAGTGACGAAAATGTGATTGCTGTTGCTGCGGATACGGGCCCAGACAGATCGAAACAGGCGCTTGAGCAAACCCTGAGTGCGATCAAACACTTTACCGACACCCTTGAGGAACGGCACAGCGAGTGGTAATACCACGGTCCGCCGCTGCAAACTGCCACCACCCGGGGAATGAACTGAAAGGCTAACTGAATGTCACCCTCTTTTTTCGAGATTGTACAACTGAGCAATGGCGACTATGCACTTCGCCGGATTGACGACGACAGCGCACCATTGGTGAAAATATCGTTCTCGGCTGAAGCCAGGGAAATGATGGAAGACCGGGAGATGGACGTGGCCAAGGCCATGATTGCCGCCGGCATAGAAGCAGCAGGCAATGTCGCCCACGATATCGACTGGGAAGAAGAGCCGGACTCTCATGAAATCCGGCCTTCCTATACGCTTCACTGATCCCGGATTTACTGAACCTTCAGCGTTGGCGCAGCACAACGCCGTGGCTGTTGCCCCGGGCAGAGGCCTGCTCCAGTGAAGTCAGGGCTTCACGCCCAAGTTTCCGTGTCCACATCACGACGGCATGACAGGTGCCTGCGCTCAATGCCCGCTCGGCCAGTTGCCGGGCTGGGTAGTCCGAAGTAGACCGCAACACCAGTAATTCGCCTGCCACAATCCCACGCATGGTCTGCCACTTGCTGACCAGGCTTTGGGGTGGGTCGATCCAGGCCAGCCAGCGTTTTTCCTGGTTCAGCTGTGTCAGCATCGGCAGCAACAGCTGGAAATTTTCAACCTGCCCTTCAGGCAGAATGATTTCCGTCACGTTACCCTTTGGCTGTACCGGGCGGGTGCGGCTGACCGGCGCCCGGCTCACATCATGGCTGCTCAAACCGACAGCCTCCGGGCCGACGAATCTGCCGCCTCCGTGAGCGTAAGCCAGGTTCTGATTAAAGCTGAGTTGTTCCATGATAAGCCTCATTTGCCTTTAAGCCGGGCCCTGCGTAATTGATACCTTGCAGAGCACTGCCGGAAATGTCCGGATACCGCGGTATCAGTGAAGATCCGAGCGCCGGATAACACCGACACCCAAACCTTCAATAAATAATTCCTGTTCTGTCAGATCCACTTCAATGGGCGCAAACTCTTCGTTCTCTGCGATGAGATACACTTTCGAGCCGTCCTTGCGGAACCGCTTCACAGTCACCTCCTCGCCGACTCTGGCCACAACGATCTGGCCATTGTGTACGTCGCTGGTCCTGTGCACGGCGAGCAGATCACCATCCAGGATGCCAATGTCCTTCATACTCATACCGCGCACACGCAGCAGGTAATCCGCCGAGGGCGAGAAGAATTCGGGCTGCAGGGTGCAGTGATCTTCGATGTGCTCCTGGGCCAGAATCGGGCTACCGGCTGCCACCTGGCCTATCACGGGCAATCCGGGGTCCGCTTCGACTTCCGGAAGACGGATACCACGGCTTGCCCCCGGCACCATCTCGATGGCCCCTTTCCTGGCCAGTGCCCTGAGGTGCTCTTCAGCGGCATTGGCTGAACGGAATCCGAGCTCGGCGGCGATCTCCGCGCGTGTCGGCGGATATCCCGTCTCGTCGACGGAGCGACGAATGATTTCCAATACCTGTGTCTGCCTTGCTGTCAGCTTCATGTGTCGGTGACCCCGGTTAGCCCTGTTTTTATATACAGTGATTTGACTATATACAGTGTTTTATCCAGTGTAAAGTCCATGCCTGAAGTTTTTCCGGTGCCCCGCTTTTTTTGGCCGGTAACCGTCACTTTCAGCCCGAGGGACTGTGGTAAGGTATTGCTAACCCTTTGTGGAGACGCATGAATGAGCAAAAGATGCCGAATGCCGGACATCATGAGAACCGATGACGGAAAGGAACGGAAAGTAGGTGTCGAGATAGAATTATCCGGCCTCGGGTACGGGGATCTCGTATCGCTTTCCACACGATTGCTTGGCGGTGAGGCGAAGCCGGTTTCCCGCTACGTGTCGGAAATCACCACCGATGTAGGCGCCTTCGCCATCGAACTGGATTCGGACCCCATCAAGGACCTGGATCTGCAGGACCAACGGTTACCGGAATCGGTCCGGGAACTCGGGGGCCAGGCAATGAGTGTGATAGATGCCGCGGCCGAGAAAATCGTGCCCCTGGAAATTGTCAGCCCTCCGTTACCCTTCAGTGAACTGGAGCGCATCGAAACGCTTTGTGACGAACTCCGCAAGGCCGGCGCCCTTGGCAGCCGGGAAGCCCTCTACTACGCGTTCGGTCTGCAACTGAATCCAGAGCTACCGGACCTGAAAGCTTCAACCCTGGTGCGTTATCTGCAGGCGTTTGCAGCGCTTTACGAATGGCTCAAGGCACGACATCAGATCGATCTGAGCCGCAAACTGACCAGCTACATTGAACCCTGGAGCAGCAACTACATCGATTTGCTGATGTCTGAAGGCTACGATCCGGACATGGATCAGTTGATGAAGGACTACCTCCACTATAATCCGACCCGGAACAAGGCGCTTGACCTGCTACCGCTGTTTGCACACCTGAACAGCGAGCTGCTGGCCAGGTACGTAACAGACGAACGCATCAAGAGCAGGCCCACCCTGCATTACCGGCTGCCGGATTGCGATATCGACAACCCGCTCTGGCATTTCTCAACGGTATGGAATGACTGGGTGATACTGGAGCAACTGGCGGCCAACGCCGGCGATCTGGCCACATTGGTGACCGAGTTTCGCAACAGCCGCAAACTGAGCTTCCACAATTTGACCCATAGCTGGCTCGATACATCTGACCAATGGCTGCGGTCCCGGAACTATGCCTGACACCGTCCAGGAAAAGCCGGAACATCCCGGCCTCACCATCGGCATCAGTGGCCCCGCCCGGCGTAGCCTGGCACACCGGCTGATCAGCTTTGCCCTGCGTATGCACGGGGCTCGCACCCACTTCATCCGGCCTGGATCCAAAGTGGACGTATCCCTGCTTGACGGCCTGGTGCTTTCTGGTGGCACCCACGTGCACCCCTCACGTTACGGGCAGACACCACAGGTAACGGCAAATTATGACCCGCGCCGGGATGAAACCGATGTTCGCCTGCTCTCCCGGGCCGAGGAGCTCAATATCCCTGTACTGGGCATCTGCAGGGGCGCCCAGTTCATCAATATTTTCCGTGGCGGCTCACTTTGCCAGAACGTGACCCCACTACGCATAAACACCCGCCACCGTCCGCTGCTGCTGCCCATGCAAACCGTTCGGGTGGTCAGCGACAGCCGTCTCGGAGAAGTCATGCGCCAGCCGGTGATTGGCGCCAACCGGATTCACAGCCAGACCATCAAAAGGCTCGGACACCACCTTCGTGTGGTCGCCCTGGACAATGATCATTTCGTGCAAGCGATAGAAAACACTCGCGGGCAGTGGCTGATGGGTATTCAGTGGCATCCGGAATATCTGCTGTATCACGGTGGCCACCGGCGTATCTTCAAGCATTTTGTTGACGCTGCGGAGGAGAGAAAGCTGATAAGGCTGGATGAACCGACAGACACTGACGACGCCAGTGACGACCTGCCAGGTCAAAGCGGCAGATAATGCTGCAGAACAGCCTTGATTTCCCGTATTTCCCTGGCATCACCGGGCAGGGCTTCCAGGTGACGGGCAGCCCACTCTTTCAGTTGCGCGCGGGTCGTCACATAATGGGGATCGCTCCCGGTCAGCCTGAGCAGGATGTCACGCTCCCGGGGAGTCAACCTGACCTGATTATTGTGTAAAAGCATGGAGATCCCACAATGTTGCCCAACGTCCATCGATACCTGCTGTTTCCTGCCACCCTGGTGCTCTTTCCCCTGTGCGCAGTCGCCGGGGAAGTAAGCCTGAGCGGCCAGGCTTCCGTAAAGTATACGCCAGACAGCGCACGGCTGCAGTTTACCGCCAATGCCGAGCACAGCCTGCCGGAGACAGCGACCCGGCGCGTGAATGAGCAGATGGAACAATGGCGGGATGGCATCAGTGACTACCGTGACCAGCTGGGCTCTTACAGCGATGCATCGGTTAACCTCTACAGCCGCTCGATTCCGTCCCAGGAGCGTAGTCAGAAACCGGAAAAGGTGGCCGTCGCCTCACAGACTGTGAGCTTTACCATTGACGACCTTGCCCTGCTCAATCCCATCCTGGAGCAGGCCCAGGCACTGGGTATGGACCACAACGTGGGACCGCACCAGTTCTTTCATTCCGATGAAAGCAGCCTCCGCAAGCAGGCACTGGCCGGCGCCATCGCTGACGCCAGGGCAAGGTGTGAGTTTGTTGCCAACGAACTTGAAAAGCAGTGCGGCGAGGTGATCAACATCAACATCGATGGTGGCTACCAGCCCCCGGTTCCGATGATGGCAGAAATGCGCGCCTCGTCTGACACCGTGTCCAACATCGGCCCGCGGGAACTGACATCCCGGGTCAGTGCCACCTTCAAGCTGGAATAGCAGGCCGGGTCAGAAATCCCGGGTGTAGAAAATATCCAGGGAAGCTGCCAGGCCGCTGGCAGCTTCCAGATAGAAATACCGGCCAAGGTCATAGCGCAAGGCAACGGTGGTGATCGGCTCGAAAATGCCCACACCATAACGAATACTGAGCTCATCGGTCAGGTAGCCACTGGCCACCACGGCCGACTCATCGCCTGAACCCTCCGCCTCCAGCATAAGATTCTGTATACCGATCTCTTCCCCGAGGCCCTGGGTGACCTTGTTCGCCTGAGTCAGGCCCAGGGAAATCGCTGCCCGGCTCATCTGCCCCTCGTCGCCCCTGCTTTGGGGTGCCCGGCCCAGAATCACATAGGACAATGCATCGGTCTGGGGCATCTCCGGTTCGGAAAACACTTCAGTCTGGGGCGCGCTTACCGGCCCGGTAAGCCGGATGCCCGCCACGACGGTATCGACCCGCCGGATGGCTTCGATATCCAGATAGGGCTCTGTCAGAGGCCCGACAAACATTAACCTTGCCCTGCGCAGCTCCAGTTCCTGACCATAGGCTTCATACTGGCCATCAACCAGCCGCAGCTCCCCCCGGGTGTCCATATTGTTGCCGATGCGCAGGGTGCCTTTCAGGTTACCGGTTACCCCGAAGCCATTGAAACTGACCTGATCATCGCCGACCACCACCGTCACATCCATATTCAGGGAGCGCAAACCGCCCTCTTCCTGCTCCGCCCCCACGATCACTTCGTCTTCCGAAACCGAAACCGCCTGAGCGGGGAGTTCCCTGATCTCGATCTCGCCACGGGGAACCTCCAGGCGGCCAGTGACCGCCAGATCACCGCTGCCGTAGGTGATGGTAATATCCGGCACCAGCTCTACACGGGCGTAGGGATCGTAACTGAACGGCAATCGGTCACCGGTAAGATTGACCTCTACGGACGGCTCCGCCGACCAGTCCAGGCCTCCCTTGATGTTGCCGGTACTGCGCTCGTTACTGCGCCAGCGGCCGGACAGATCCGCGGAATAGCCATTCAACTCCAGGCTGACAACCATGTCTTCCAGCGGTATCGGGAGCTGCGGGTCGGAGATCCGCCCGCCGGTCAACGCTATTTCGCCATTCACCGCCGGCTTCAGTAACGGGCCGGACAGCGTGCCTTCGCCATTGAGCTTACCTTCGACCACTTCCAGCCCGGCAAACACCCCGGCCATCGCAATGTCCAGGCCCTGGATGCGGAACTGGCCATCAACCTCCCGCTCACTGGCGTTCGGATCAACGGCGATTGCTACAGAAAGATCGCCCACTTCGGGCCCCTTCAGCCTGACATCCAGCTCGGCGATGTCCGGTTTCAGTTGAAGCCTGGTGGTGAAGGTGTCGTATCCCAGGCTCTGCCATTCGTCCCTGGCCATGACTTCAAACTCGCCCGCACCGGCATCCACTGACACCTCGCCATCAGGGCCATTGTCGGTCATCACCAGCCTGACGTCTGCGTTCAGGAGGGCGTCCCAGCGCAGGGTTTCCGGCATCAGCGGGGACAGCGCGGTGGTCGGGAAATTCTCGATCCGGTAGGCAATGTCCTGGGTCGGCAACAGGGTCTGGTCTTCGGCACAAACCGAAGCCTGTTGCCATTGCCAGCAGTGACGGCCGAAGGTCAGTCTGCCGGTTTCTGTGTACTCCAGTGCCGCGGGGTCCGCCAGCGTCCATTGCTGCCCCTGCTCGGGAACATCAATCCGCCCCTGCTCCAACGCTCCCTGCCAGGCATTCCAGTCCTCGGAAGCATTGCCGGCAAATACCAGCCCGACCTCGGCCTCCTCATGAACGGCGTTAACCTCCAGCCGGTGATCATCCCGGGTGCCTGACAGCCCCAGTGTCAATGACTGCAGCAACTGCTCGCCGTAGCGGAGTTCACTCGCCTGAACATCGGCGCTCACACTTAACCCTTCACCAAGGGTGGCATTGAGGTCCAGACTGGCCAGGCTCAGCTTATCCTGCCATGCCAGGTCGGACCCAGACACTTTCGCGCTGCCTTGCGGCTGATCGGGCGTCCCGGAAACCGAAGCGATTCCGCTCAGCGAGCCCGCCAGTCCCGGCAGGAAGGTTTCCGGAGAAGGCAGTTCCAGCGCCAGATTGCCCGCAATCTCGCCACCCCACTCGCCGCTACCGGTAACGCGGTTATCGCCCACTTGGAGCTCCAGGCCAGACACCGCCCATGCGCCTGCGTCACTGCTCAGTGCGCCACGGATCAGGGCATCATTGGCCCGCCAGTCGCCCGAAAGGTCCCACTCTGCCTGTAACGAAGGATTTCCACTATCCTCCAACCGCCCACTGGTGGTGACATCACCATTCAGGCTCGCCTCCAGTGCCGGCAACCAGTAGCCGGGGTTGAAACTGTCCAGCTCCAGGCTTGCATCCCACGCCAACTGGTCAGCAAACTCGACGTTTCCCTGACCACCGAGGAAGCCGGCGCCCGTGTTTACCCGCAGACGGGTGATCTTCACGGACTCCATATCGCCATCCAGCTCCCCTGACAGATCAGCCTCCCCATGTGGGCCGTCGACGCTGGCTTCTACACTCGCCTGATAGGCGCCTGACTGGTATCGAACCTCACCGTTCAGTTGGTTCAAGATAACCGGCGGCTGCTCAAAATCCGGTATCAGGCTGTACCAGGGGAAGGCTTCCATCGCGACCCGTGCATCCGCCAGGAAGGCTTGCTGCCAGTCCAGGCTTCCGGTCACCGAGGCCGTGCCGGTCTCGGCTTCACCCGTTCCCGGGCCCGAAAGCGAGAGGTCCAGATCTTCCACGCCAGCGGTTGTCACCAGCCCTTTCAGCGCAACCGCAATGTCACCGGAAGTACCCGGTAACGAGGTACGGGAATTGGAACGGAAACCGTCCTCCAGGCTACCTTCCAGAGCAACGACCGTATTCTGCAGTACCAGGGTTTCAGGCAGGCCTTCAGCAGGAACAAAGCGTTGAGCCTCAACGGTCAATTGAGCCGGTAGCGCACTGTCCAGGGGAGCCACCCGGCCGGCCAGGGTGGCTTCCAGGTAACCAGTGCTTTCACCCCTCACCCTCAGGTCCACTGCGCTTCCGGTGAGATTGAGAGCCAGATTCCAGTCGGGGCCATAGGGCGGCGGCAGGCTTATGCCGACATTCAGGTCCAGTGGCCAGTCGCCGCGGGTCTGGATGCGGCCGGACCCATCAATTTCGATATCGTCACGAACAAAGCTGAGACTCTGAAGGTGCCAGTCAGATCCGGAGCCTTCGGCCCGTAACTGCAACCGGTCCCAGATTTTGCCATCGTTCAGGGTGAAAGTGCCAAGATCTACCTCCCTGACAGCCAGACCAATCGGCAGGTTAACGCCAGGCAGACTGATGTCGCCACGGTCATCCTGCTGATCTGTTGACGGTTGCAGGGTCAGGTCAATGGTTTCCACCTGCAGGGATTCAAGGCACAGCTGCTTGCTGAACAGGCAGGTCGGTGACCAGTCAACTACCGGCGCCTCCAGCCGAAGACCCACGCCGTAACCCTGCCATGTCAGGGACTGCGCCTGCCACTGTCCCAGCAATGATCCCTGCCCCTGTTCCACGTCAAGGCCGGGAACCTGGTCGATGACCCACGCCGTTCCGGTTTCCGAACGCAAGGCCAGTAACAGTGCCCCCACCACTAAAAGTGGCAGCAGAATGATAATGGCCAGCGCAATCAGCAGGCCGTTCCTCAGGCGTTTTGGTTTGTGGACCTCATTCTTTGGGGCTTCGGTCATAACTCGGGCCCCATGGAAAAGTGAATGCGCCACTCACCGCCAAATTCCGGGTTCAACCCTTTGGCAATATCCAGACGCAAAGGCCCCACCGGGCTTATCCAGCGGATACCAAGTCCAACGCCGGTGGCCAGAGGGTCCGCCAGATCATCAATGGCATTGCCTTCATCTACAAAGGCAGCTACCCGCCAGTTGTCGGCAAACTGGTACTGATACTCAGCGCTGCCGACCATCAGGAAACGACCACCCACGGCAACATCCTCATCGTCTCGCGGCGACAGGGTTTCGTAACCATAACCCCGGACGCTCTGGTCACCACCGGCAAAAAACCGCAATGACGGTGGCACATCCGAAAAGCGGTTGGTTGCCACCCCGCCAAACTGGAAACGCGTCAGGAAGCGGTGGTTATCCGCCAACGTATACAACCCCTTGACGAGAAAATTCGCATGAAGAATGTCCACGCTCGACAGGACGGCCCGATGGGAACCTGTCACATCAAACTGAATCCGGTAGCCGCGGGATGGGTCCAGAGGCGAATCTGAATGCAGTTTGGAATACCCCAGCCCCGGCAACAACAGGCTGCTCTGCTCAGTCTCATCGTCGCCAATCCGGAAGCGCTCCCCCTCCCACCTCAGAGAGGCGATCTGCTGCCAGCCGTCATCAAGCTGATGCTTCCATTGCTGACCGAAGGTCAGCAATTCCGACTCAACATCCTCAATGTCTTCCCGTTGATAACCGGCAGACAAACGAATGGAATCGGTCATGGGTGGATCCAGGGGCAATTCATACCAGGTGCTCAAGTTCTGGCGTGGCGCTGAAAGTTCAGTTTCGACACCACGACTGTGGCCCATCGGATTGATCCAGTGCTCCCGCCAGTTGCCCCGCAGCCGGGGCCCCACGTCGGTTGAAAAACCTATGCCTGCGGCCACTGATCGGGGTGGGCGCGTGGTCAGCCCGACATTCACCGGAATCACCCCGTCCTCGGCGGCGCCGGGAGAGGCCTCAATATCCACTCCGGAAAAATAGCCACTGTTGGACAAATCGGTATTGAGCCTGGCGATCTTGTCCGCATGAAAGAGTTCACCCGGCTCAAAACGCACGAACTGCTCCAATAACTGTTCCTCGAAGCCATGGCCCTCATTGAAACTGACATCACCCAACCGATAACGTTCACCGCTGCGATAAACCAGGGTGATATCCGCCACTCTTTTTTGCGGATCCACTTCCAGCCTGCGGGTAGTGAACTCGCCGTCAAAATAGCCCAGCCGACTGGCGCGATTCTGGATAGTCTGGCGCAGCGAGCTGTACTCGCCATGATTCAGCACATCACCCTCAGACGGTTTCTGCGGCAGGGAACCCGTGAAACCGGAATCTTCACTGGCAGGGCCCTCGATCTCAACCTTACGGGAACGGACAAGCACCGGCTCACCCGGCTGCACAGTGAGAACCAGGCGCGCCGGTTCTTCTTCCTCGCCGGGCGGCTCGACAATTTCCCACTGGATTACCGGGCTGTAGTAACCGAGCGCGCGAAGCGCATCTTCCACCTGGGTTTCGGCGGTGCTGGCATAACGCCTCAGACTGTTGGCGCTACGGCCTTCAACGTCTCCGACAAACGCCTCGGCATTGTCCTGCAATTGCGGAAAATCCCCCTCCACCTTTATTTCCACTTGCTGGGCCCAGGACAACGCCGGCATGGTCCAGACAAAAAACCAGAGAATCAGGAACCGACGGTGAAAACGAGAACTAATGTGGGGCAGCATCCAGCAGCGTTACTTCAGTCAATGTGAGTTGAGGGGCACGGTAACAACCGGAGTGTAACGGGTAGAGGTACGGTTAATCCATGGCTATTGACCATCTTGCCTGTGGGTAATGTACGACATGCCAATGGCGACGGATCGGCCCGGGCTCATGATCGTCAGATAACGACCTCCCCTGATCGCCTGCAGGCGAAATCAGGACAGTGCCACCAAGGAGACAACAGATGATACGGGACCCCATGGGCTTTGCCCTTTCCATGATGAACAGGCTTGCCGCCAATCCGTTGCTGGACCGGCTGGGCCTGCGCACCCCGCTCGAAAGGACCGCCTATCACGGAACCCGAAGCGGTTTTCGCACCCTTGCTTTTGCCGGACGGGAGTTCAATCGAGTCAGTAACTGGCTGCCCAGGAAACGTCTGCCTGATGGCAGCGCCTCCGACTTGTTCGATCTCTCGCTCAGCGACGACCAGCGTATGATCACCGATTTGCTGGGGCGGTTTGCCCGTGACGAACTCAGAACTGCCGCTGGCATTGCCGATGAAACCAGGGAGATACCAGATAACACCATCAGCGCTGCTGCCGAACTGGGTTTGCCCTTGTATGCAATACCGGAAGAATTCGGCGGAGTTGCAGAGCATCAGTCCCCGGTAACCAGCGTATTGATCGCCGAGCAACTCGCCTGGGGAGACATGGGGCTGGCCACAGCACTGTTGGCACCTTTCAGTGTCGCCCAGGCCATCACCCGCTGGGGCACCGGCGAACAGCAAAGCCGCTACCTGCCGGCGTTCTGTGGCGAAAAGCCTCCGGTAGCCACCATTGCCGTCGACGAACCGACGCCGTTGTTTGATCCACTCGTTCTGCAAACCTCTGCCCGAAGAACCGATACCGGCTATGCCCTCACCGGCCTGAAGAATGCGGTTGTGCAGGGGGAAAGCGCTGAACTGTTGCTGACTGCGGCACAGCTGGATGGGCAACCAAGACTGTTTATCGTGGAGGCGGGAACTCCGGGCATCCGTGTTAAAGCCGACCCTGCGATGGGCCTCAGGGCTTCGGGGGCCTGTCAACTGCTGCTGGAGAACGCCGAGTTACCATCGGATGCGCTGTTGGGGGACGACGATTTCGACTACCAGAACTTCCTCGATCGCGGGGCCCTGCTTCGATGCGGTCTTGCCATTGGTACCGCTCAGGCGGTTCAGGATTACGTCATCCCCTACTGCAATGATCGCAAAGCTTTCGGCGAACCCGTCAGCCACCGCCAGTCCGTTGCCTTCATGATCAGCAATCTGGCCATCGAAACCGACAGCATGCGCATGCTCACCTGGCGTGCTGCCAGTCGTCTGGAACAGGGCCTGCCGGCCCACCGGGAGACCACTCTGGCACGATTGCTATGTAACGAAAAAGCCATGGAAGCCGGCACCAATGGGGTTCAACTGCTGGGTGGCCATGGCTTCGTCAAGGAACACCCCGTTGAGCGCTGGTACCGGGATCTGCGATCCGTTGCCACCCTGGTCGGCGGCCTGCTCGCCTGATTGCTTTTCATCAGTCCAGTCATCAGCCCAGTCATCACCCCAGTCACAGTGAGCAGAACGACATGAACCTTGAGATACCGAGAAAATTTGCCCCTCTCATCAACCAGGCCCAGCAAGTCGCCCGTGAAGTATTCCGGCCCATCTCCCGCAAATACGACCTTGCGGAGCACGAATACCCAAGTGAACTGGACATGTTCGCATCCATCATGGACGGTATGAACGACGGCGCGGCGGATGGTGGCACTGGCGCCGGAAAGCTCGCCCGCTCCGACAACAACGGCGGAACCGGCAACCGTAACGGCACCAACATGAAAACCGTCCTCGGCCTGACCGAACTTTGCTGGGGCGATGTTGGCCTGGCCCTGTCCATCCCCCGCCAGGGCCTGGGCAACTCCGCCATCGCCGCCGTGGCCAACGACGAGCAACTCGCCCGCCTGGGCAACACCTGGGCGGCCATGGCCATCACCGAACCCGGCGCTGGCTCCGACACCGCCGCCATCCGCACCACCGCCACCGAAGACGGCGACGAATACGTCATCAATGGCGAGAAAATCTATGTCACCGCCGGCGAGCGCGCCGACGCCGTGGTGGTCTGGGCAACACTGGATCGCAACAAAGGCCGCGCCGCCATCAAATCCTTCGTGGTAGAAAAAGGCACCCCGGGAATGACCGTCGAACGCCTGGAGAAAAAGCTCGGCATCCGCGCCTCCGACACTGCCGCCATCCGCTTCGACAACTGCCGCGTGCCCCGGGAAAACCTCCTGGGCGACACGGACATCAGCGTCGAAAAAGGCTTTGCCGGCGCCATGCAAACCTTCGACAACACCCGCCCTGTCGTCGCCGGCATGGCCATCGGTGTTGCCAGCGCGGCCCTGCAGAAAACCCGCGAACTCATCGCCCTCACCGGCACCGACCTGGAATACCGCCACCAGACCTGGACCCAACCCGCCGTTACCCGCGAACTCCAGCTCATGGAAGCCGAACTCGAAGCCGCTCGCCTGCTCACCCTCCGCGCCGCCTGGATGGCCGACAACGGCCTGCCCAACTCCAAAGAAGCCTCCATCGCCAAAGCCAAAGCCGGCCGTGTCGGCAACACCATCACCCTGCGCTGCGTCGAACTCTGCGGTAGCCTCGGCTACGGTGAAACGGAACTGCTGGAAAAATGGGCCAGGGACTCCAAAATTCTCGACATCTTCGAAGGCACCCAGCAGATCCAGCTGTTGATCATCGCGAGAAGATTACTGGGCAAGTCGTCGGCGGAGCTGAAATAAGCTAACCTGTGTGAAAGCGTCGAAAAATCAGGCAGGTGCAACACGTATTCGCAAAACCAATGGCGAATAGCACTAAGCCTGACGCAAGGCCCGGGCGAGGCCTTCACAGACCGTGCATTGCCAGGGATGGCAATGCCGAGCCCCCATGGATGGGTTAACGGCGTGTCTGTGAAGGCCTTGCCCGGGACTTGCCTGCACCCAAGCGCGCAGACTCCCAACATACAGTCTTAAAGGCACACATAGCTGAATGCTGAAGATAAACAGAGCAAACCTGAAAACCAGCCACCAACTCATCTGGTTCGTCATAGACTTCCTGATGCTCGGCCTGCTCATCATCAACCTGGCCTTCATCATTTTCGACTCCATCTACAACTTCGTCGCCATCCAGAACCTGCTGGCTGAAAACGCACCCGCGATCAAAGACCTCTACCACCCCATCCACGAAAACTTCATCTTCTACGACCTCATCTTCGTCAGCATCTTCCTGACCGAATTCGTCGTGCGTTGGGGCTATTCCATTAAGGCAAAGGTCTACGACCGCTGGTACTTCTACCCGTTCATCCACTGGTACGACATTGTCGGCTGTATCCCTGTTGGCAGCTTCCGCTTCCTGCGGATATTGCGGGTTATCTCTATCGTCTACAGACTGCACCAGTACAAGGTCATCGACGTCACCCAGACCCGAGTTTTCCAGTTCTTCAACTTCTACTACGAAGCCTTTCTGGAAGAACTCTCCGACCGTATCGTCGTAAAGGTCCTCTCCGGCGCCCAAGAGGAAATCCGCCGTGGTTCGCCTCTCTTTGAACGCATCCAGAACGACATCCTCTACCCCAGGCGGGAAATGCTCTCGGACTGGATTTCAAAGCGTGTGGCAGAGGCGGCGCAGGAAGGCTACGTACCCAACCGCGGTGCCTTGCGCAGTTACCTGGAAGCCCGCGTGGATAATGCCCTCAAGCAGAATCTGGAACTGTCGCGGCTGAAATACCTGCCGGTGGTCGGACCCACCATTCAGGAAACCCTGGAAGACGCCGTGGGGGACATCGTTGCGGACGTGATTCATCAGATTCTTGAGGACCTGGCGTCCGCTTCCAACCATGCCTTTATCGAAGACATCGTGAACGTTTTCCTGCCCTCCCCGGATGACAACGGCCAGGAAGAGGCTCCCAACGAAGCCCTGATCAACCTGATTATTGAAATACTGGACGCCGTCAAAGCGCAGGTGAAGGTCAAGCACTGGCGCTCCGAATTGCCCTGATTCGCGCCACAAAACAATAACGAGGACACCATGAATCCACTGCATTACCGCTCTGCCACCGAACTGGTTAGCGACCTTAAAGAAGGCAAGCTAACCAGCACGGAAGTGACCCGGGCTTTCCTGGACAGAATCCGCCAGTACAATGGCACCATTAACGCTGTTGTGACCCTGGACGAAGAGAAATCTCTGGAAGCGGCCCGCAGCGCGGATGAAGCCCTGGCGCGGGGCGAATCCCCCGGCCCGCTCCACGGCCTGCCCCTGACCCTGAAGGATACCTGGGAAGTCGCGGGTATGAGGTGCACAGCCGGTGCACCCGCATTGCAAAACTATATCCCGAAAAGCCACGCGGATGTGGTGAAGCGCCTGGAAAACGCCGGCGCCATCATACTCGGAAAAACCAACGTTCCGATCTACGCCACCGACCTTCAGAGTTACAACAAGCTCTTCGGCATCACCAACAACCCCCACAACCTGGCGCATACGCCCGGAGGCTCCTCGGGCGGCGCTGCAGCAGCCCTGGCTGCAGGCATGACACCCCTGGAAGTGGGCAGCGACCTGGCTGGCTCTATCCGCACGCCAGCTCACTTCTGCGGTATTTTCGGCCACAAGCCGTCACGGGCACTGGTCCCGTTCCGTGGCCATATTCCCGGGCCACCAGGCACCCAGTCCCGGCCAGACCTCGCGGAGGGCGGCCCACTGGCGCGTTCGGCGAAAGACCTGGAGCTGCTACTGAACGTGATCGCCGGCCCGACCGAGCGGGAAGGCAATAGCTGGCAACTGGCAATGGCGCCGGCGTCCATCCACTCACTGGAACAGGCCCGTGTCGGGCTCTGGCTGAAAGACCCCCTGTGCCCGGTCGATGACGAACTGGTGACCGGGTACGAACAGCTGGGCCGCGACCTGGAAAACCGGGGCGCATTAGTGGCCGAAGCGCAGCACAACCTCTTGAACCTGGAACACATTCTGCCAGCCTATTTCAACCTGCTGGGCAGCCTGCTGAGCACCTCCCTGAAACCGGCCCAACGCCGGCAGATGAAGTGGATCGCCCGGCTGGAAAAATGGCTGCACCTGTTCGGACCGGTCACGGCCCATATTGGCGAATATGGCCGCGGCGTGAATCAACCGGTGTACCAGTGGATGGCATGGAGTGAAATGCGGGAGAAGATGCGGGCGGAGATAACCTCCCTGTTTGATGAGTTCGATGTCCTGCTGACACCGGTTACGCCCACGACGGCAATCCGCCACGATCACAGCCACCCGGTCTTCAAGCGACAAATCACCGTTGCCGGCCAGCCCAGGGCCTATATGGACCAGTTCTGCTGGATTGCCCTGGCCACACTACTTGGCCTGCCCGCAACCTCGGTACCAATTGGCAGGACAAAGGAAGGCTTACCATTCAACATACAGGTGATTGGAGCGCCGGGAATGGATCTGACCACGCTCCGGTTTGCGGAGTTGCTGGAAGCAGAGGGACTTGCCGGCTTCCAGTGTCCGCCAGAGCTCAGCCATTGACCAGGAAGTGCACCCAGATACTGGCTGCATAACCCAGGGCAATCGCTGGCGTCCATTTCAGGTGGCTGAGAAACGTATACTGCCCTCTCGCCTGCCCCATTAATGCAACACCTGCAGCGGAGCCGATTGAGAGAAGGCTTCCGCCAACCCCTGCCGTCAGGGTGACCAGCAACCACTGGTAGTCAGGCATGGCCGGGTTCATGGTCAGTACCGCAAACATCACCGGAATATTGTCCACCAGCGCCGAAATCAATCCGATCATGATATTGGCAAAGGTAGGGCCCAGATCGCCGTACAGGGTGGCTGACATCATTCCCAAATAACCAATGAACCCCAGGCCACCGACCGCCATAATGACCCCATAGAAGAAAAACAGGGTATCCCATTCCGAGCGGGCAATATGGGAGAACACGTCAAAAGCACGCCGTCCCTGCGTGCGATCCCCCGAACTGTCTCCGGGTGGGGTTTCGAAGCTCTCGTTCCAGTGGTACTCCTCGTGACGTTTGAGATAGAAACCGAAAATCTTCAGGTAACCAAGTCCCGTCATCATGCCGAACACCGGCGGGATATGCAGGAACTGGTGAAAACTGATAGCGGTGGCAATCGTCAGCAGGAACAGAACGCAGATCACCAGTCCGCCCGGAAGAATGACGTTTGCGTGCGACTCGGGCGGTGCCGGCTGGCCTTTGGGCAAGGCGAAATGCATCAGCGCCGCCGGCACCAGGAAATTCACCATGGAAGGCAGCAGCAACTGGAAAAAGTCCTGAAACGGCAGAATGCCCTTCTGCCAGACCATCAAGGTGGTGATATCGCCAAACGGACTGAACGCGCCACCCGCATTGGCCCCCACTACTATGTTAATGCAGGACATGGACACAAAGGCAGCGCTGTCACGGCCCACGGCCATCACCACCGCGCACATGATCAGTGCCGTGGTCAGGTTATCGGCCACCGGCGAGATACAGAAGGCAAGGATACCGGTAATCCAGAACAGACGCCGGTAACCATAACCCTTGCCCAGCAGCCAGATCCGTAACTGGTCAAAAACGCCCCGCTCCAGCATGGCGTTTATATAGGTCATGGCCACCAGCAGGAAGAAGAACAGTTCTGCGTATTCCAGGAAATTGTGCCGAATAGCCTCCTCGACTTCGCCATTGGCGCCCGCCGCCCGATACGTAATGGCGACCAGCACCCAGATAAGCCCTGCGGCGATCAACATGGGCTTGGATTTGCGCAGGTGGATCCGCTCCTCCAGCATCACCAGCACGTACGCCAGTACAAAGATCGCCAGCGCGAGATAGCCCACCGGGTGTGCAGCAAGATTCAGGGCTTGCTCCGGGTTTGCCCATACCTGCCCGGGGGCCAGCGACAACGCGGCCAATAACGTTAGCAAGATCGCCTTCATTCGAGAGGGTACTCCAAGCTGTGCTCAGGGTGGTGAGGTTGGCATTGAGAATCGGATGTATGCTGTGGCTCCGGGGATGCAACCACAGTTTGGAGCCGGACCGTTAGCCCGTCAACGAAAAAAGGCAGACCAGTAAAAACTGATCTGCCCTTCTTTTAATATGGTAGCGGGGGCAGGATTCGAACCTACGACCTCCGGGTTATGAGCCCGACGAGCTACCAGACTGCTCTACCCCGCATCAACGAGGGGCGCATGGTACGGGTAGAAACCCTGTCTGTCAAAGGGATAAACGACATTTTCCGTTGACTTACCGCTCCAGTATCGCGGTCACGCCCTGACCACCGGCGGCACAGATGGAGATCAGGCCACGGCCGCTGCCCTTCTCTTCCAGCAGCTTTGCCAGGGTGGCAACAATCCGGCCACCAGTGGCGGCGAAAGGGTGGCCGGTAGCGAGACTGCTGCCCTTGATGTTCAGCTTGCTGCGGTCAATGCTGCCCAGCGGTTTATCCAGCCCCAGGCGGTCCTTACAGAAGTCAGGATCTTCCCACGCCTTGAGAGTGGAAAGCACCTGGGCCGCGAAGGCTTCGTGGATTTCGTAGAAGTCGAAGTCCTGCAGGGTCAGCCCGGCTTTCTCCAGCATACGCGGTACGGCGTAGGCCGGCGCCATCAGCAGACCTTCTTTCTTGTCGACAAAGTCTACGGCGGCCACTTCGGAGAAGGTCAGGTAAGCCTTGATCTCCATGTTATTGGCTTTCGCCCACTCTTCGCTGGCCAGCAGTACACATGACGCACCATCGGTCAGCGCAGTGCTGTTGGCGGCAGTCATGGTGCCGTTCTCCCGATCAAATACGGGCTTCAGGGTGGCCAGCTTTTCCAGGGTGGTATCCGGGCGCAGGATGTTATCTTTCTCCAGGCCGGCCAGCGGGGTCATCAGGTCCCTGAAAAAGCCCTGTTCGTAGGCAGCCGCCAGTTTCTGATGGCTCTCATAGGCCAGCTTGTCCTGTTCGTCACGGGGAATGGCCCATTCATGGGCCGTAATCTGGCAATGACCACCCATGGACAGGCCGGTTCTGGGCTCACCGTTCTGAGGGATCTCCGGTTTCAGGTGCCCCGGACGGAAGCGGCTGAGAATCTTCAGGCGCTCGCCCGTGGTCCTGGCCCGGTTCAGATCCAGCAGGATTTCCCGCAGTCCCTCACCGACACCAATGGGCGCATCGGACGTGGTGTCCGTGCCGCCGGCGATACCACACTCAATCTGTCCCAGGGCAATCTTGTTGGCGACCAATATGGCCGCTTCCAGGCCGGTACCACAGGCCTGCTGAATGTCGTAAGCGGGTGTTTCCGGTGCCAGGCCGCTGCTGAGGGCAGACTCCCGGGTGAGGTTAAAATCTTTGGAATGCTTGATGACTGCACCGGCCACAACTTCCCCCATACGTTGGCCCTGCAGGCCAAAGCGGTCAACCAGCCCCCGCAGCGCAGCGGTTAACAACTCCTGGTTGCTTACCTTGCTATAGGCCGTATTGGAGCGGGCAAAGGGTACCCGGTTACCGCCGAGAACCGCGACCCGGCGAACGCCACTCCTGGCCGCCGCCGTCTTTTTTGGTGCCGTTGTTTTCTTTTGGGTGCTTTTCGGTGCCTGTGCCATGATGATGTCCTGTTTGAACGAGTGTATTCATTGCGTTGCAGTTTAGCGCCGAGGGGGCCTGGCTCATTGGCATCCCTGACAACAGTGCAGGAGCATTGAGTCAATCCAAAAACGGCCCATTTCTTTAATCTGTACGCTGATATTCGTTTCGCAAAAGGAAAATGCCATGTCTGACCGTTATCTCAAATTCGTCAACACCCCGGTAGGCAGAACCGCTGCCCAGTCCCTCGGACTGCCCTCACCTGTAAACCTGAAACGCTGGAAGCGCGCAGACCAGCCGTTTATCGAAGGCGATGTGCTTATCGGCGCGGCCAACGGCAGCAAAGCTGTTACCGCAATTGGCAGCCTGCTGAGCGCCAGCCCTGCGAAACTCTTCCATGCCAGTGCTGTAGATACTCTGAACGATTCTTCCAAAAGCGGCAACAAGGCCGAGGCGCTGCCGCTCAATACCGACATTGACCGCAAATTCTCAGCCCTGGTGTTTGATGCCACAGGTATGAAAGACACCACCGACCTGCGGGCCGCTTACGACTTCTTCCACCCTACCATCCGAAAGCTGGCAGGCAATGGCCGTGTGCTGGTGATCGGCCAGGACCCTGCTACCTGTCGCCAGCCGGCCAAAGCAGCCGCTCATCAGGCACTGGAAGGCTTTGTGCGCAGCGTTGGCAAGGAAGTGGGCAAGAAAGGTTCCACCGCCAATCTGCTGTGGATGGCACCCGGAGCAGAAAAACAGCTGGAGTCCAGTGTGCGCTTTTTCCTCTCGCCCCGGTCGGCCTATGTGTCCGGGCAGGTGACTCGTATCGGCAAGAGCACAGATGCGCCCGCCACCAACCCCGTCGCTCCGCTGACCGGGAAAGTGGCACTGGTGACCGGCGCGTCGCGGGGCATAGGCGCCTCCATTGCCCAAACCCTGACCCGTGACGGCGCAACCGTGATCGGCCTGGACATTCCGCCGGCGATGGAAGAGCTGCAGAAAGTCATGAATGCCCTCAAAGGCAAGGCTCTGGCCTGTGACATCACCGATGATAACGCGCCGAAGCAGATCGCGGATTTTGTGAAAGAGCACTTCGGCGGCATTGACCTGGTCATCCACAACGCTGGCATCACCCGGGACAAGACCCTGGGCAATATGCCGGAGCACTTCTGGGACATGACCATCGCGGTGAACCTGACGGCGGAGGAACTGATTGATGAAGAACTGAGGCACCAGGAACTGCTGCGGGAAAACGGCCGCATCGTGTGCATATCCTCCATCAGCGGCATCGCCGGCAATTTTGGCCAGACCAACTACTCCACCGCCAAGTCTGGCGTGATCGGCTATGTGGAAGCCCTGGCGAAACAGGTGAAGAACGGCGTGACCATCAACGCCATAGCCCCGGGTTTCATTGAAACCCAGATGACCGCCGCCATGCCCATAACTATCCGCGAAGCCGGCCGGCGCATGAACAGCCTGTCCCAGGGTGGTTTGCCGGTCGATGTGGCGGAGGCCATCGCGTGGTATTGCAACCCGGCGTCCAACGGCGTGAACGGGAACGTTGTTCGGGTTTGTGGGCAGTCGTTGATTGGTAAATAGGGAGGATGCCGGAAGCATGGTGTCGGATTACGCCTGCGGCTAATCCGACCTACGGGTGCCAGGCCGATAATACGTGTAGGTCGGATTAGCCGCAGGCGTAATCCGACAACCCAAAGCATCGGGCTTGAACCAGAACATCGAGGGGAAAAAATGGTGGGTGGTACTGGGATCGAACCAGTGACCCTCGCCTTGTAAGGGCGATGCTCTCCCAGCTGAGCTAACCACCCGGGAATAAAAATGGCGGAGCGGACGGGACTCGAACCCGCGACCCCCGGCGTGACAGGCCGGTATTCTAACCAGCTGAACTACCGCTCCGCATCAATCCCTGCCTGGACGGCTTTCGGGACCTGAAACCGGACGGGGCAGTCCGGTGATGCTGAAAAGTGGTGGGCGGTACTGGGATCGAACCAGTGACCCTCGCCTTGTAAGGGCGATGCTCTCCCAGCTGAGCTAACCGCCCACTTTCACAGCACACTGGTGAGTCAGCGTTGCTGTCTCGACCAAGTGAGACGCGCATTTTAAGCATTTGTCTGACGGTGTCAAATTTTTTCTCGGAGTTTTACGACTTTCTGTCCTGCCCGTTCAGCTTTGCGACTCAGCGAAAGCTCCCGGACCCGTGGTTTGCGGTCTTCGGGCAATGCACGTTCCGCCAGCGAACAGTTCAGATGGTCCAGCCGCTTCCTGAAATGCTCAATTTTTTCGCCAACATCGCCAAGAGCTCCCGGAAGAGCCTCTTCAGAAAACCGGCGGAATCTTTCCTGCAACGAATCTTTCAGCGACATGTTTCAGCGACCTTGTTTTGCCTGACTGCTAACAGTCTAGTAACCGGGTACAGAAACAACAATTCACTGCCGGCCTAAATTTCATTGTCAGAATATCCACCAGCCATCACCGGCTTCCGCCTCTTCCCTGCGCTCGCGCTCCTGCTCGAGTGCCGCGTAATCCTGTTCCAGCTCACGCAACTTGCGATCACTTTCCAACGGCACAGTAGGTCCGCCGCCGAACGGCCAGTACCAGGGTGATTCTTCATATTTACCTTCGGCTTTCAGGCGTTCTATCTCCGCTTCACGCTCCTCTTCCAACACCACCAGGTTACGTTCGTAGTCGCCGTCCTCATTCACTTCAACGATCGAAACCGCTGCATGGTTTGGCGCCAGCAGATCACTGTTCAGAAAACGGGTGGAAACAATTTCGTCCGCCTGCATGGCGTAGTCCCGCGTGACCAGTTGCAAGTCACCAGCGGTCAGAGGGTGGTCTTCAGCCAGCTCCGGGTGAGTGCTTTCCGGGCCCTCCAGCTCGTTATAGCGCAGGTAGTAGATGTTTCCCGGCTCTACCTTCAGGGTGGCGTCCGCAATCAGGCTGAGACTGAAGGAGTTCAAGCCTTCCAATCCCAACAGCGGCCGGCGGATGGCAATGTGGCGCTCCCCTGGGGCAACTTCGAGCCAGGTAAAGCTGTCGTTGCGTATATTGAAGTAGTGGTTGTCGTCGATGTAGACGCTCGGGGCTTCTATTTCGTCGGCAGCCCACTGGGAATCGGTGCGATAGAAGTAAAGAACCGCATTACTGCGATCCCACTGATCATTGGCGATATGGACAAAATCATGCCCGGATACCGGGTGCAGAAACGAGCCCACGCTCTTGCCAATGGACTGATACACCGTGCAACCGGAGCCAACAACCAGCAGCGACGCCGCTATTACTGCGGCCAGGAAACGGGAAAGACCGGGGAAAAGAAATCGGGTTTTCATTGTTGTTCACTCTTCATCCTTTCGCGAGTTGACCCGATCATAACAACTGCGCTCTTGCGGAACTGAGAGCTACCGCAAGGGATGAATACAAACCGTTACAAAGCACAATCAGGGGTATTACCGCCCCGAGATCTGCGAACGCAGGTCATTTACCTCGTCGGACAACCGCACCAGCCTGGACGTTAACTGGGACCGAGAAGAGTCAATAGAGGCCACAGTACGCTTCAGCTCTGCCAGCTCGTTGCGGACCGCATTCAACTGGCCACTGCTGGACAGGTTGTCCGTTGCTCTCTCCAGTGCGGCAATCCGGCTTTCCAGGCCATCAATGGTGAGTTTCTGCTCCCGCTCAAACCTTACCAACTGGCGTTCAACCAGTTTGTCCACACCTGCAAGGGATTCGTCCAGCTCAGTCAGCCTGGAGGCGTTCTCCTGACCGGTTTCGCGCACGGCAATGATCTGTTTTTCAAGATCAGACTCGACCTCGTCCAATCGGGACACAAGACTGGTTTCCAGCTCTTCAACAGATGCAGCCAGTGTGTCGCGGGCGCTCTTGCCATCGTTGACCTCAGCTCGAAGCGACTCAAGCTGCGACTCATGATCATCCAGTCGTTTCCGGTTGCGGTCATTGGCCACACCCCAGAGCTTGCGGATTTCGCTGTCGGCGGTATCCAGGCGCTCTCCCTGAGTGTCGAGCCGATCTTCAATGGACTGACCTTTTTCCTGCAGGTTTTCACCGGTTTCAGACAGGTCGCCTTCAAACCGCGCCAGTGCCAGTTTGCTTTGACGCGCCCAGTAGTCGGCCTCTTCAAGCTGGCCTTCCAGCATCTGGATTCGCTGTTCCTGTTGATACCATCCGGCACCGGCAGCACCGGCCACAATCAGCAGGCCAATGGCCAGCATCATACCCCGGCCCGAGCCACCGCCGCCGGAGGTCTTGCCGGGCCTGCCCGCCGGCTTTTGGGTACCACCGCCTCCGGCAGCGTCTCGTCTGGGCGCTTCAGGCGCTTTCTCCCTGGCTACCTTTTTGGTATCTGGGTTGCCACTACGTACTTCATCATCATCCGGACGGATCGGTTCCATAACAGCTCCAGGATATGGACGGTAAGGGTAACAAGGCATGATAATACCCGTACCTTGCAACGACGCAAAATGAGAGCCCCGAACGGCGCCCTTTTAAGAAGGTGCAAAACATCATCCGTTTGCATGGTCACAGGGCCTTACATACAATGGCCGGCTTTCTAACACATCAGGACTGTTGCATATGCAGCCGCTTGTAGGACTCATCATGGGCTCGAAGTCAGACTGGCCCACCATGGAACATGCCGCCGGGATGCTGGACAAACTGGGCGTACCTTACGAGACAAAGGTTGTCTCTGCCCACCGTACACCGGACCTGCTGTTTGATTACGCCAAATCCGCTTCCGACCGCGGCCTGAAGGTCATCATCGCCGGCGCCGGCGGTGCGGCCCATCTTCCGGGCATGGTTGCTTCTCAGACGTCACTACCGGTCCTCGGTGTTCCAGTTCAGTCCAAGGCGCTCAACGGTCTTGATTCCTTGCTGTCTATTGTACAGATGCCCGGCGGCATTGCGGTTGGCACGCTAGCGATCGGCAAAGCCGGTGCTACCAATGCTGGCCTGCTGGCTGCGCAGATTATCGGTACTTTCAGGGACGATGTCCGCAAGGCGGTCGATGAATTCAGAGCGACCCAGACACAAACAATCCTGGACAACCCTGATCCCAGCGATCAGTGAATACAACTCCATAGTCGGCTGAGCGGGTCGGGGCAGGCTTTCCAAAACTGTGCGGAGCCATGGATGGCGGAGCTCAAGCGCCACAGGGATGTGCTTGAGCGTGTTTTGGAAAGCCTGCCCCGACCCGTTCACAACACCGAACTTTTCAGATGCCTAAAATGGCGGGAGATTACGAATGAGAATTGGTGTTCTAGGGGCTGGACAGCTTGGGCGTATGTTGGCGCTGGCTGGTTACCCGCTGGCCAAGACGTTTGTTTTCTACGATATGTCGGGTAGCCCCAGTGCCGGGCTGGGCGAGGTAATTATCGACCGGGACGGCCAATACCTGGACGATTTCATCTCCCGGGTAGACCGGGTTACCTACGAATTTGAACACCTTCCCGTAGATGTGGCAGAGCAGATTGCCAAACAGAAACCGGTTCACCCATGCCCCCGGGCTCTGAAGGTTTGTCAAAACCGGGAAGCAGAAAAGACGCTGTTCGGCGAGCTCGGCATCCCGACACCGCAATGGAAAATTGCTGACAGCGCAGAGTCTCTGCAGGCTGCCGCTGAAGAACTGGGCTGCCCGGTTGTCGCAAAATCCAACACCGAGGGTTATGACGGCAAGGGACAGGCGGTTCTCCGGTCACCGGAAGAAGCCGCCGCCGCATGGAAGTCCATTGGCCACCCGCGTCTGATCGTTGAAAAGTTCGTCGACTTCCGTCGCGAGGTTTCCATCATCGCAGTGCGCGCTGAAGACGGCGAACTGGCTTTTTACCCCATGGCAGAAAACGCCCACCACGAAGGTATCCTGCGCTACTCTATCGCGCCGGCGCCGAAGCTGGAGAAGCACGTTCAGGAAGACGCCGAGCGCTATATCAAGGCATTGCTGAACGAACTGAACTATGTGGGCGTGCTGACCCTGGAGCTGTTCGAGACGGCCGATGGACTGGTGGCCAATGAAATGGCGCCACGGGTCCATAACTCCGGCCACTGGTCCATTGAAGGCGCTATGACCAGCCAGTTCGAGAATCACATCCGCGCCGTCAGCGGTCACCCGCTGGGCAGCACCGCCCCGCGCGGTGTCAGTTGCATGATCAATATCATTGCAGAGCACGGCGATATTGAACGAATCCTGGAACTGCCTTACGCTCATGTACACCTCTATAATAAAGGCGAGCGCCCGGGGCGGAAACTTGGACACGTGACCGTTCTGGCGGACAGCTACGAAGAATTGGTATGGCGGGTAAAAAATTGCGCGCAGTTTTTACCCGGATGTCCTGAGTTCAACAGCACGCTCACGGCAAGGGGTTGATATAACTCAAAGCGCCCCTATATTTACAGTCTACATGCACATAAACCGAGAGAATCAGGGAGAACGACCTCATGGCATTTGAACTTCCCGCACTGCCTTATGAAAAGAACGCACTGGAACCGCACATCTCTCAGGAGACCCTTGAGTACCATTACGGTAAGCACCACAATACCTACGTTACCAAGCTCAACGGCCTGATCGAAGGTACAGACAACGCCAACAAATCGCTCGAAGACATTATCAAGAGCGCCAGTGGCCCGCTGTTCAACAACGCAGCACAGGTCTGGAACCACACCTTCTACTGGCACTGCCTGAGCCCGAACGGCGGTGGTGAGCCTACCGGCGCAGCCAAAGACGCTATCGAGAAAGCCTTTGGCTCCTTCGATGACTTCAAGAAAGAGTTCAACGACAAGGCCGCCAACAACTTCGGTTCAGGCTGGACCTGGCTGGTCAAGAAAGCAGACGGCAGCGTCGCCATTGTGAACACCAGCAATGCCGAAACGCCGCTGACCACTGCAGACAAGCCGGTACTGACGGTTGACGTCTGGGAACACGCGTATTACATCGATTATCGTAATTCGCGCCCGAACTATCTGGAAGCGTTCTGGAAGCTTGTTAACTGGGATTTTGTCAACAAGAACCTGGCGTAATAACGCTTCAGATCCTCTACAGAGAACCCTGTAGATAACAGAAGCCTGTAGAAGAAATGCCCGCAAGCTTGCGGGCATTTTTGTATCTGAACGGAAACCGGCATTACAAAATGATACAGCTGATCCCTGAAATATCTGGAAAAATTGCCGATACTGAGGGCAGTAAATTAAAAACGTTTCATATTTGAACAAAACAATAAACCGGGAGCCCTCTCGCCTACCGGAAGACGGTGTCGGGTCTCAATCTGTTGCAACGAATCATACAGGCGTCCATGCAAAATTCCTTTGAGGTAGAACATCGCCTGGGGTACCGGGTACTGCGATGGGTACTGGCTGTTGCGCTGATAAGCGGGATTGTTGTCAGCACTATCCAGGTTATTCTGGATGCAAGGCGTGTCTCTGCCTCACTTGATGCACAGGCACAGCAGACCATCGCATTGGTCAGGGACGCCTCAACCCAGGCCGTTTTCAGTATCGATGCCGACCTGGCGCAACAGGTGGTCGATGGCCTGTTTGCCCAGGAATCCATTCATCTGGCACGTATTACCCATCCGGACGGCGAGGCTCTCGGTCGTCGTGACCGTCCGCTTCAGGAAAGCCCCTTTCGCCCAATAACCGACCCGATTTTTGCTGCAGAGCGAACCTATCGCCAGGAGCTTTCCCGCAGCGGTAACTCCGGAAACAGCAATGTCTATGGCTACCTCGAACTTCACTATGACACCGGGCCGGCTGCGGGCACCTGGCTTGAGCGGGCCTCGGTAACTTTCGGCTCCGGTATCGCTATTGCCGTTATTCTGGGAATGGTGCTGTTCGTGGTCTTCCATTTGCTGCTGACACGCCCACTGTTACGCATTGTCCAGTCCGTCAAGCAGGTGGATCCGGACCACCCGGACGACAACCTCATCCACCTTCCCCAGGGCCACCAGAACGACGAACTCGGGCTCTGGGTGAATGCCACCAACAACTTGCTGGTAGCCATTGGTGATAGCCAGACCCGCCACCGGGAAGCCGAGGACCGTGTTAACCGGCTCGCCAGATATGACCAGCTCACCGGCCTGCCAAGCCGGGACACATTTATGGAGCTTCTACAGACGGATATCGAAGAGGCTCAGGAAGACAGGTCCGTCCTTTCCCTGATCTGCTGTGGCATCGACGATTTCAAGTCCATCAATGAACAATGCGGCTTTCGTACCGGTGACCTGATCCTTCAGGCCGTCGCAGATCGCCTCACCCATATACTGGGAGGCAACCGGTTCACCATCGCCCGGCTGGGCAGCGACCAGTTTGTTATTGTGGAGAAAGGCCTGCGTGACGGGTTCCAGGCGGCAAACACCGCAGACCGGATACTGGCGGCTCTGAGCAGCCCGATGGTTTTCGACGACCAGACCGTCACCATGACGGCAACTTTAGGCATTGCCCTCTTCCCGGGCGACGCTGAAAAGGGCGACAGACTGCTGCAAAGCGCCGAACAGACCATGGCACTGGCGAAGGAAAGCGGACACAACTACTTCCAGTTCTACGTTGCCAGCGTTGACCGGGAGATTCGTGAGCGGAAGCAACTTGAGAAAGACCTCTCCGTCGCCCTGGCCAATCATCAGTTCCATCTCGTCTACCAGCCACAGATCAACCTGGAAACCCACCGCATTATCGGCGCTGAAGCACTGATCCGCTGGGAGCACCCGGAAAAAGGCCTCGTGCCACCAGACCACTTTATTCCCGTTGCCGAAATGAACGGCAGCATTGTCGAAATCGGCCAATGGGTGCTTGACCAGGCCTGCTGGCAGGCAGCCCGCTGGGCCAGCGATGGCATGCCCCTGAGGATTGCCGTCAACCTCTCGGCGGTACAGCTCCGCCAGGACTCCATTGTGGACGACATACTGGACACCCTGAAGCGGCACAATATTCCCGCCGGCCGGTTGGAGCTGGAAGTAACCGAAACCAGCTTCATGACCAACCTGGAAGAGGCAGTGGAGAAACTCAAGCGCCTGCACCTTGCCGGCATCAGCATTGCCGTGGACGATTTCGGAACCGGCTACTCGTCACTGACCTATCTCAAGCGCATGCCGGTCCAGCACCTGAAGATCGACAAACAGTTCATCCGCGACCTGCTGGTGAACGAAGAAGACACCCGAATTGCCAATACCATCATCGACCTTGGCAAGAGCCTCAACCTCACCGTTGTGGCAGAAGGCGTCGAAACGGCGGAACAGGAATACTATCTCGCCCAGAGAGGCTGCCAGCTGGCGCAGGGGTATTTCTTCAGTAAACCACTCAAGCCCCACGATTTTGAGAGGTTTGTCGCCAGCTTTCACCGTAAAATCGTGGAGAATAATGCCTGAGCACTGAACACCCAACCTGATCCCCAAGCACGGAAGGAGTTGCCATGGGAACCACGCTGATCGGCCTGATCGTTATTACCGTTGTCGTTGTCTTTATCGTCTTTATCTACAACCGTCTGGTTTCCCTGCGCAACCAGGTCAAAAACGGGTTTGCCCAGATTGATGTCCAGCTACAGCGCCGTCATGACCTGATTCCCAATCTGGTGGAATCCGCCAAGGCCTACCTCTCCCACGAGCGCAACACCCTCACTGAGGTGATGGACGCCCGCAACAATGCTGTCAGCGCCCAGAAAGACGCTGCCGGTGACCCCGCGGATGGTGGCAAGATCCAGCGCCTCGGCAGTGCCGAGAACATGCTGTCCAAGGCCCTTGCCAATTTTTACGCAGTGGCGGAAAACTACCCGGAACTGAAAGCCAACGAAACCATCCAGCAACTGATGGAAGAGCTCTCCAGTACCGAAAACCGGGTTTCATTCGCACGCCAGGCTTACAACGATGGCGTGATGGGCTACAACATCTTCCGCGAGCAGTTCCCCAACAACATCGTGGCCGGATTCCTCGGCTTCAAGCCGTCGTCCCAGCTGGAACTGGAATCCCCTGAAGCCCGCCAGGCACCGAAAGTCGCCTTCTGAGGCTGGCTGCCATGGCACATCAGGGGTTTTTCCAGCGCCAGGCCAACGCCCGCCGGAATACAGGTGTACTCGTTATCCTGTTTCTGGCGGCAGTGGTCATTATCACGCTCAGTGTTTGCCTTGTGGGCTATATGGTTACCCGCAGCGAGACCACAGGGCTTGCGTTTGCTGACTGGCTGCTCAGCCGTCACGGTCTGTTAACGGCGCTTGCGGTGGTCGTGCTTATCGGGATTGGCTCACTGATCCGCTGGGCCGACCTGGCCAGCGGCGGTGAACGGGTGGCCAAGATGGTTGGCGCCAGGGCCATCGACCCGGACACCAGGGATTCAGACGAGCGCAAATTGCGCAATATCGTTGAAGAGATGGCCATCGCCAGCGGCGTGAGTGTTCCGGAACTCTATGTGATGGACCAGGAAACCGGCATTAACGCGTTTGTGGCAGGTTACACGCCCGGTGAAGCCGTTATGGTGGTGACTCATGGTGCCCTGACCCAACTAAGCCGTGACGAGCTCCAGGGCGTGGTTGGCCACGAGTTCAGCCATGTTCTGAATGGCGATATGCGGCTGAATGTTCGTCTTATCGCCCTGCTCGCCGGCATACTGATGGTCGGGCAGATTGGAAGCTTCCTGCTGCGCGTCTCTTTCTACGGCTCTCACCGGTCAGCCCGAACATCCAGCAACAGCCGGGGCACAGCAGTCTTCGGGCTTGTGGGGCTGGCACTGGTGGTGATCGGCTATATCGGCGTGTTTTTCGGCCGGCTGATACAGTCCGCGGTGTCGCGGCAGCGGGAAATGCTGGCAGACGCCTCCTCCGTGCAGTTTACCCGCAACCCCGAAGGCATTGGCGGTGCCCTGTTCAAGATCGGCCTCAAGGGTGGATACCTTGATACCACCAGCCACGCCAGTGACATGAACCATATGTGTTTTGGCGAGAGCACCCGGATGAAATTTACCGCCCTGCTGGCGTCGCATCCTCCGGTGCAGGAACGCATCGAAGCCATCCAGCCCGGCCTGTTTGCACGGCTTCGCAGCCGCCTGCGAGACACTGAGCCGGGGGAGAGATTGCGATCAGCAGGTTCAGCCTCTTCGAGCGCTCCCCTTCCGGAGGCTGCAGCCGGATTTGGCACTGGCAACACGTCACCGCTGAACACCCGGCCGCCGCGAAACATTTCGGACAATGTGGGTACGGTTAATCAGCGCAGTGAAGACTACGCAGTAACGCTTCTGAACAGCCTGCCTTCCACCTTCCGAAACCTGCTTTACACTCGCGCTGGTGCTATCCAGTTGTGCTACGCACTACTGATATACCAGCTACCCCCAAAGACAAGGGATCAGCAGCTGGCGTTGATTGAAGCCGATTCGATCTTCGCCCCCAACCTGGCGTTACTGGACAAACTGTTACCCGCCCTGGAATCGTTGGGTAAGGGGGTGCGATTCCCCGCTCTGGAACTGGCCATGCCGGCCCTGCGCAAACTGGACCCGGACGAGCGTGCCCTGCTGATGGCCGGCACCGAAAAACTGATCAGGGCGGACAACCGTCTGAGCCTCTTCGAGCTGGCCATGCACACCTTTCTTCGCCGCCACCTGGCTGACGATTCCGCACGGGTGGTACCGGTGCGTTACCGCAGCTACCGACCAGTGACGGCTCAGCTACAGGTGGTGTTCAGCCTGATGGCACGAGCCGGCGCGGAGGATGGCCGTAACAGACAATCTCTTTTTGAAGAGGCTATGGCTGGCTTCATATCGAATGGGGAGAAATCGGAGCTGCTTGCGGAGGTGTCGGTAACCCGTTTACGGCAGGCACTGATGACACTCAATAGTCTGTCTCCCCTGCTCAAACCCGGCATTATTGACGCCTGTGGCCATTGCATAATGGCAGATGGAGAGATCAGCACCAGCGAGTATGAGCTGATCCGCCTGGTAGCAGACCAACTCGACTGCCCGCTGCCGCCGCTCAGAGGCTAGACCAGGCTCCGTTCAGGACCTGGCCGGCTCAAGCGCACAGCAGGGAGACGCTCAGTCATTGCTCGGGTTGAACAGCGAATCTTTCGTAGGCGGGCTCTCAGGATCCGGAAGCCCCAGCTTGCGGCGCACCCCGAGATTGATCTCCCAAAGACTCTGGAACTTCTCATCCGTGGCAGCGATCGACTCGGCCTTGCCCAGCATGATGGTGGGCCGCAGGAACACCAGCAGGTTACGCTTCACCCGGCGCTCAGATTCCGACGAGAACAGGCGGCCAAGCACGGGAATATCTCCCAGCAGGGGTACCTTGCTTTTGTTGATCTGAAGGTCGTCCGTTGTCAGGCCGCCAAGAACAATGGTTTCCCCATCATCCGCCAGAACAGTGGTCTTGATTTCACGCTTGTTGGTAATGATGTCCGAGGCGGACTCAATACTGTCCGCGATATTTTCAGTGCTCTGCTCTACCACCAGGCGCACCAGCCCGTCGGCACTGATGGTTGGCGTCACTTTGAGGGTCAGGCCAATATCCCGGCGTTCGATGGTGGTGAATGGATTGGTGGTACCGTCACCGGTTACCGTGGATTGCCCGGTCCGGAAAGGCACGTTCTGGCCAACGATTATTTCAGATTCCTGGTTATCCAGCGTTATGATGCTGGGTGTGGACAAAAGGTTCGCCGCAGCCGAAGTGGAGAGCGCCTGCAGCAGGACACCCCAGGAAATGCCGTCTTCATTACGCTGACCCGCACCAACAGTAATACCGCCCACGGCGGGCGTCAGAAACGACTCAGACAGAATTGCGCCCAGTACGTCGCCCAGACTGCGGCCAACGTTATCAAAATTGCTACCCGCCACGGGTGTGGAACCGCCGGACTCATCGCCAACGGCAAATTGAACGCCCAGGTCCTGCCCCAGCGAATCGCTGATCTCAACAATGGCAGCCTCTATCATTACCTGGGCACGGCGCACGTCCAGCGCCTGCACAATCTGCTCGGCCTCCTGCATCATGGACGGCTCACCACGCACTACCAGCGCGTTCAGACCTTCATCGGCGAAGACGGCGAAACCGGAGGTACGGGTGCTGCCGGAGGCTCCACCCGCCGCGCCGCCGGAGCCTGAAGATTCCTTGGCCAACTCACCCATCACGCCCTTCAGAATTTCCGTCAGGTTTTCCGCATCGGCATGGCTCAGACGAATGACCTTGGTGGTGCCGCCAGTGGCAGAAGGCTGGTCAAGCTTGGTGATCAGCCCACGCATTTTGTCACGGAAGGTTTCATCGCCGCGGAGAATCAACCGGTTACTGCGCTCGTCCGCTGTCACACTGTATTTGCGGGCGGCGTTTTCTCCGCCTCCCCGCCCAAGCTCATCCGGCGCCAGTTCCTGTAATAGCTCAACCATATCGCCAACCCAGGCTTCCTCAAGCTGGATTACTTCCACTTCGTACTTGGAGGGGCTGTCCAGCTCCCTGACAATCTGTTCAATACGGCGGATATTCGACGAATGATCGCTGACAATCAGGGCATTCGCTGCGGCTACGCCTGCCAGATGGCCGTATTTCGCCACCAGCGGCCGCAGGATGGGCACCAGTTCCAGGGCATTGGCGTTATCAATCTGGATGACCCGGGTAATCAGTTGTTCCGAGGGTATCTCCGTGAACCGGCCCAGCGATTCGGCGGACTGCTTGGCATCCACCTGCTGGACCACCTTGATCACTTCCTCACCGGGGATGGCGGTAAAACCATGCACCTGCAGCACTGCGAGGAAGAGATCGTAAATCTCATCCTTGTTCATGGGGGCACTGGACAGCACGGTGACTTTGCCCTTTACGCGCGGATCCACCACGAAGCTGTAACCGGTAATGTCAGCCACCTGAGTTACAAAAGCACGGATGTCGGCATCTTTGAGGTTCAGCCGCCAGGTTTCATCCTGGCCGTAAGCAACAGACATCAGCGGCAGCAACAGGGCCACAACGAAAGCCCGGAATAGATTGGATCTGTGGTTCAGCATCTGGCGTTCTTGTCCTATTGTTAAATCCGTTCAGCGCCACTGTTCAGGTATGGCATAGCTTACGGTCAGAATGGATCCGTCCCGTTCGATTTCGATTTCCAGTTGCGGTTCAGACCGCCAATTTTCCAGTAGCGCCATGTCCTGCTCAAGATCACCCAGGCGCTGGCCATTGACGGCAGTAATCACGTCACCGGCCCTGAGGCTGACGGCATTGAGCATGGCATTGGAGCCATCGTATACGTAACCGGAGCTGCCGTCATTGCCCGCCAGGCTCAGGCCATAGGGCGCAAGGGCGGCAACACCCTGGGAATCGAGCTGCTCCCTGGCATCACTGAGGAACTGTTCCGGGGAAGAAGCTAACGGTTCTTCCTCCACATCCTCAACCAGGCCTGCTGGCACTTCATCATCAAAGGTCAGGCTTTCATACTGGCCATTCCGACGAATCAGAACGCGGCCAGGTTCCACCTCCGAAAGCTCTGCGTTGCCGGGCAAGACATCACCCACGCGATAATGCTCTGTTACGCCATTGCTTCCCGCCACTATAGCACCGGAGTCTTCCGGGCGCTCTGCTACCAGTACACCCTCAAGCCTGAGGTTAAGCCGAGTCTCCGGTGCCGAGCGGCGAACCACTTCAGCTACCCGGGCCCGCTCCGCAGGTCTGCCGAACAACTGGTGGGCAGCCAGGGGTTGCAATCGCCTTGTTGCAGCAGCGATGCCGGAGGCACCTGCAGCGGACGACGCCACCGTAACCGGGCGCTCGTCCCAGGCGATCAGCCATGTAGTCTGTGCCAACACCAAGGCAAGATAAACCACCAAACCAACCAGTAACAGATTGGCCAGCATACGCGGAATTCGCTGGCCGCCAAACGCAGACGCTACTGCTATCACAGGGCGCCTCCGGGAATCAGTGGTTGCCTTACCCGAAACACCACGTCGTCGGGGCTGGCGGAGTCCGGCCATGGTTGACCGGCCAGATCCACCATGCGCTTGTATACCCTTAAATCCATCATGCCATTCCAGCGTATTTCGGCATCCGCCGCGGGGCCGTCACCGCCCTGCTGCGCCACCACCAGCGCAACGCCGTCAGCGGTACTGTCCAGGGTCGCCCGCATGGGCGGAAAATCCGCCTGCCCAACGCTGTTCCCCATGGGCCAGGTCACCTTACCACCTGCCCAGCGGCCGAGCCCGTCAGCACCGGTGATACGGCCGTCCTGCCAGGACAGCACAAGCTGGTCAATGGTGACGTCCCCCTCGATCACCGCGCCGCCACTGCGACGGATCATATCCTCAAATTCGGCGACTGCCAGCCGGCCCCTTGCATCGAGAGTACCGGCCCCTTGCCAGCCAAGACTGACACGACCATCAACCGAGGATTGTGAAGTCACCAGCGAAAAACCCACCGGTAATGACAATCCTGATAGAGATGGCATGCCAAGCTGCCACTCCAGCCGGACAGGATAGCCGGCCACCACGGCACCAGCGGCACCAGACCAGGCCTTACCGGATACCTGCCTGACCTGAACTTCCGGCGGAAGTTGAATGTGAGCCGACGCCTGGTGCCATAACCAGCCGGCAGGAACAAGAACCACCAACGCAACCAGATAAATCAGCACACCGGCAAGGGTCAACAGGAAGACTTTGCCGGGTCTGAAAAAGGCTTTTGCGGGGGTTTCGCTCATACAGTGTCACAAAGATAAATGGCCGGTTGCCGAGTCTAACAAAGCCCTTTCGCAAGTTCATGACAAAAAAACAAAAAACCCCGCGTCAGTGTGAACCGACGCGGGGTTTTTTATGGCTTTATGGGGCCATTCCTCAAAAAATGAGAAACAGTCCGGGTCAGGCCGGCATTACATCATGCCGCCCATGCCTCCCATTCCGCCCATACCACCCATGTCCGGCATACCGCCGCCGGCGCCTTCTTCTTCTGGCTCATCCGCAATCATCGCCTCGGTGGTGATGATCAGGGAAGCAACGGAAGCAGCGGCCTGCAGTGCGGAGCGGGTGACTTTGGCCGGGTCAAGGATACCCATTTCCAGCATGTCACCGAACTCTTCGGTAGAGGCGTTGTAACCGTAAGCGCCCTCGCCTTCCAGAATCTTGTTCACCACGACGGAGGCTTCGCCACCGGCGTTGGTTACGATCTGGCGCAGCGGAGCTTCCATGGCACGGCGCAGGATGTTCACACCAGCCTTCTGCTCTTCGTTGATCGCGTCTACCTTGTCCAGGGCCGCAATGGCGCGGATCAGGGTCACACCGCCGCCCGGTACAACACCCTCTTCAACCGCGGCGCGGGTGGAGTGCAGGGCGTCTTCAACGCGGGCTTTCTTCTCTTTCATTTCCACTTCGGAACCGGCGCCAACCTTGATGACGGCGACACCGCCAGCGAGCTTGGCCACACGCTCCTGGAGCTTTTCCTTGTCGTAATCGGAAGAGCTGTCTTCGATCTGCTTGCGAATCTGCTCAACACGGGCTTCGATATCACCCTGGGCACCGGCACCATCGATGATGGTGGTGTTTTCCTTGGTGATGTTGATGCGCTTGGCTGTACCCAGATCGTCCAGAGTGGTGTTCTCCAGAGTCAGGCCAACCTCTTCGGAAATCACAGTACCACCGCTCAGGATGGCGATGTCCTGCAGCATTTCCTTGCGACGGTCACCGAAGCCAGGTGCCTTGACGGCAGCCACTTTCACGATACCGCGCATGTTGTTCACAACCAGAGTCGCCAGGGCTTCGCCTTCGATGTCTTCAGCGATGATCATCAGCGGCTTGCCAGCCTTGGCTACGGATTCCAGCACCGGCAGCAATTCGCGGATGTTGGAGATCTTCTTGTCGACCAGCAGGATGTACGGATCATCCAGCTCGGTGGACATGTTTTCCTGGTTGTTGATGAAGTACGGAGACAGGAAGCCACGGTCGAACTGCATGCCTTCAACGACGTCCAGCTCGTCTTCCAGGCCACGGCCTTCTTCAACAGTGATGACGCCTTCTTTACCGACTTTCTCCATCGCGTCTGCGATCAGCTTGCCGATAGTCTCATCGCCGTTGGCGGAAATGGTGCCAACCTGCGCGATGTTGCGGTTGTCGTCACAGGGCTTGGACAGGTCACGGATGGCCTGTACAGCGGCGATGGTCGCCTTGTCGATGCCCCGCTTGAGGTCCATCGGGTTCATGCCGGCTGTGACAGCCTTGATGCCTTCGCGAACAATCGCCTGAGCCAGAACGGTCGCTGTGGTGGTGCCGTCACCTGCGGTGTCGTTGGTCTGGGAAGCAACTTCCTTGACCATCTGGGCACCCATGTTTTCGAACTTGTCTTTCAGTTCGATTTCCTTGGCGACGGATACGCCGTCCTTGGTGACGGTCGGTGCGCCGAAGGACTTGTCCAGAACCACGTTGCGGCCCTTCGGGCCCAGGGTTACTTTTACTGCGTCTGCCAGAACGTTAACGCCCTGAACCATACGTTTACGGGCGTTGTCACCGAATCTAACGTCTTTTGCTGCCATGTCTTCTATTCCTGTTCGTTAAACCCAATTTGTTCGTTCAATCGGATTGCTGCGTAACCGAGTGCTTACTCGAGAACGCCGAAAATGTCGTTTTCGCTCATGATGAGCAGGTCTTCGCCGTCAACCTTCACGGTATTACCGGCATACTGACCAAAGACTACGGTGTCACCAACCTTGACCGCCAGTGCACGGGTTTCGCCATTGTCGAGAATACGGCCGTTGCCTACGGCGATAACTTCACCCTGGGACGGCTTCTCTTTGGCATTACCCGGCAGCACGATGCCACCAGCTGTTTTCTCTTCTTCTTCCTTACGGCGCACGACAACACGATCGTGTAGCGGACGTATTTTCATTGCTCGATATCTCCAATGTCAGGTTAGGTTTGGCAATGATGGTTGCGTTAAAAGCCGGGGCTTTTAACCAACTGTTTTACAGCGGTTATTGGCCCGCAGCGAACTTGTGAGACCTATGTGGGGGTGGCGCATTCGTTTTCAATACTTGGCGCAAAAAATTTTCACTTTTTTTCCGGCGAATCGTCATCGTTGCGGTCCAGGCGCTGATGGTCATGCTCTGTTTCGTCCCGATACTCCCCCTCTATGATGTCACCGTTCCGGTCGAAGGGGCTCTGACGGCCAAACGGCCTCTCACGACCACCAAAAGGCCCTTGGCCCCCGAACGGTCCGCGCTGGCCGGCGGTAAAGGTGAAACTGCTGCCCTGGCCGGCCACCACCATGCGCTTGAGTGCCTGGGCGGCTAGCCAGTGGCGGGAGCCCGGAATCAGGCAAAGGAAGCCAATGGTGTCGGTTACAAAGCCGGGAGTCAGCAGCAAGGCGCCACCCACCGCCAGAATCAGTCCTTCAGCGACCTCCCTCGCTGGCAATTCGCCGCTATTGAGTCGCTGGTTGGCTTTCAGCAACGTTGCGAGCCCCTGCTGCCGCAACAACGCGGCACCAATAACGGCCGTCAGCAATACCAGGCCTACGGTATTCAGGGCGCCGATGAGGGTTCCCACCTTGATCAGAATCGTCATTTCCACAATGGGCATGACGATGAATAAAAACAGAAAAACGCCCAAAAGAGCCTCCCGGGGTGCGCTGTGTCTGATTGCGGCGGCAGTAACCAGCTCTGGTATACTCGCCTCGCTTGTTTATTCATTACCTTAGGGCAAAACATGAAACTTCAAGATTCCGTGATTGCAATTACCGGTGGCGGCCAGGGCCTCGGCCGTGCGATGGCTGAATACCTGGCCGACAAAGGCGCCCGCCTGGCGCTGATCGACCTGATGCCGGAAAAGCTGGAAGAAGCTGCGGCTGCATGCGACAAAGCCGGTGGCGACGTCAGAACCTACGTCTGTAACGTGGCGAAGGAAGAGGACGTAGAAAGGACTTTTGAAACCATCGTGAGGGATTTCGGCCAACTGAACGGGCTGATCAACAACGCGGGCATCCTGCGTGACGGGTTGATGGTCAAGGGCAAGGACGGCGAGGTAGAGAAGCGCATGGAGCTGTCCCAGTGGCAGGCGGTGATTGATGTGAACCTGACGGGCGTTTTCCTGTGCGGCCGCGAGGCATCCACGCAGATGATCAAGAACGGTGACCAGGGCGTGATCATCAACATCGCTTCTATTTCTCGCGCCGGCAACATGGGCCAGAGCAACTATTCCGCCGCCAAGGCCGGTGTTTCAGCCCTGGTTCCGGTCTGGGCCAAGGAACTCGCCCGCAACGGCATCCGCTGCATGGGCATCGCACCGGGCTTTATCGAAACCGAGATGACCGCCTCCATGAAGCCGGAAGCCCTGGAGAAAATGACCGCCGGCATTCCCCTGAAGCGCATGGGCAAGCCAGAGGAAATTGCCTCCGCTGCTGCGTTTATCTTCGAGAATGATTACATGTCCGGGCGGATGATCGAAGTCGACGGGGCGCTTAGGCTCTAACTTCTGACCTGTACTGGCCTTCCTTGCCTGCGGGTTTGGGGGCTGGACAGGGGGTGGAGGTATTTTTTCTGCCGGAAAAAGAACTCGCTGCGCTCAGACACCTTTTTCCGGCAGAAAAAATACCTCCACCCCCTGCCCGACTGCACTCCGTGATTAACGTAGGTCGGATTAGCAAAGCGTAATCCGACAAATGCCAAACACAACTGCCAAAACCCAAAAACACCACCAAACCATACAAGGACGTATGATGAACTACCGCCGCAACCGCCTCCCTGGCGGCACCTACTTTTTCACCGTCGTAACCGCCAACCGCACCCCACTCTTCAACAACCCCGCCGCCGTCCAACGCCTGCGAACTACCCTCCGCAACGTCATCAACCGCCGCCCCTTCACCATCGACGCGATGGTTGTCCTCCCCGACCACATCCACTGCCTCTGGACGTTACCAGCCGATGACACCAACTACTCCACCCGGTGGCGCCTGGTTAAAGGCGGATTCACCAAGAGTTTCCAGCAGCACTCAACGGGCAAACCCGGCAAGCCCAAATCACTCTGGCAAAAGCGCTACTGGGAACACACCATCAGGGACGAAAACGACTTCAACCGGCATGTTGATTATATCCACTACAACCCTGTCAAACACGGCTATGTGGCACGCGCGATTGATTGGCCGTACTCGAGTTTTCACCGGTTTGTCAGGGAGGGGGTTTTGCCGGTGGATTGGGGAATTAATGAAGCAGAGCTTGAGGGGGTTGGGAGCGAGTAAGCCTGTGAGTTGTCGGATTACGCTTCGCTAATCCGACCTACCGCAATGGGTCTACGTAGGTCGGATTAGGCCCTCCGGGCCGTAATCCGACACAAGCCCAAAAATCACCCCCAAAACCTACGGCCGCCACCCAAACTCCCGCATCGACACCCTGCCATCAACCACCATAACCCCCTCCTCCCGCAAACTCTGAGCCTGAATTTCAAACGCCTCACTGCCGATGGGAAATGCGATCTGCCCATTGCTTCGGATCACCCGATACCAGGGAATAGAGTGCCCCTCAGGAAGTTTGCCCAGAGCCTTGCCTATGTATCGAGCCTGGCGCCCGAGGCCAGCCATGTCAGCGATCTGGCCGTAGCTGGCGACCTTGCCGGCGGGGATGGCGGCGACGACTTGCCAGATTTTTTGGTCTTTGGTGGGTTCGGTCATAGTGTTTTGGAGTTTGGCTTAGGTTTGGGTTGTCGGATTACGCCTTCGGCTAATCCGACCTACGCGGGATCCATCCGCCTGGGAAATCGTAGGTCGGATTAGCGAAGCGTAATCCGACAATTGCCGACATTACCCGCAAAGCCGGAATCGGCCTGGCGGCGGGGGTACCTTTTCTGCCAGAAAAAGATGTCTGAGCAAAGCGAGTTCTTTTTCCAAAGAAAAGGTACCCCCGCCGCCTGGCCAGCCACCAGACCCATCAGGCTATCAGGTGTCGGATTACGGCCTGAAGGCCTAATCCGACCTACGGGGTTCGTCTTCGACTTCTTCGTTGCGGGGTGCGAGGGCATCCAGGCGTTCGCCTTTGCGGATCATAAACCAGGCTAACAGTATAGCGGGTATGCCCATCAGCCCCGCCACCAGGAAGAACTCCCCGTATCCGAAGCCGGCCACCACCATGCCCGAGAAACCACCAATAAATTTACCCGGCAACGTCATCAACGAACTGAACAGCGCGTACTGGGTTGCGGTGAAGGCCGCGCTGGTCATGCTGGAGAGCCAGGCGATGAGTGCCACGTTGGCGATACCGCCACTGAGGTTGTCGGCGCTGACCACCAGCGCCAGTGTGGCGATATTCGGGGGGTATTGCGCCAGAACCACAAACAACAGGTTGGTGGCCGCCGTCATGATAGCCCCGGTGAGCAGTATCTTGCGCACGCCATAGCGCACTACCAGCACACCACCTACCAGAGAGCCGGCGATGGTCATAAAGAAACCGAAGATCTTGGTCACATCCGCCACCTGGGTTTTGGAGAAGCCCATAAAGTCCAGGTAGAAGGGGTTGGCCATCACGCCCATGGCGATGTCCGATATGCGGTACACCGCCACCATCACCAGAATCAGGATCGCCAGTTCCTTGTAACGGCGGAAGAAATCCAGGAACGGCCCGGCCACCGCAGCATAGAACCAGCCGATAAACCGCGCCAGACGAGGGTTCAGGTGGGTGCGTTTGCTGGCTTCGTGTTCGATCTTGTCGGCGATGTCCTGGGCGGCGGCGAAGTGATTGACTGCGGGCTCCCGCACGATGAGTACAGTCGCCGTACCCACGCCGACCAGCAGCGCCATCACCTCGTAGGACACCTGCCAGGACCAGAATTCCGCCAGGTACAGGGCCCCGGCCCCGGCTACCAGCAGCGCCAGTCGGTAACCGAAGATATAGGTAGCCGCCAACGCCGCCTGCAGCCGCTCTTCGGCAATCTCGATGCGGTAGGCATCAATAGCCACATCCTGGGTGGCAGAGGAGAAAGCCACCAGCAGGCCACAGAACGCCATCATTTCCGGCGCGACGGTGGCGTCAACGTGCGCCATCAGGTAAAGACCGGTAGCAATGCCTGCCTGCGCCAGCAATATCCAGCTACGGCGCTTGCCCAGCAGTTTGTCGAGGATGGGCAGCTTCACCCGATCCACCACCGGAGCCCAGAACACCTTGATCGAGTAGGTAATGCCCAGCCAACTGAAGAACCCGATGGTAGCGGTTTCCACTCCAACATCCGCCAGCCGTGCATTCAGCGTCGAGAATACCAGCAGGAATGGCAGGCCCGCGGAAAAGCCCAGAAACAGGAGCGCGATGACCTGCCAGCGGGTATAGGTGTAAACGGATTCCCTGAGCAGTGCCAGGTTGCTGCCGGATAAGATGGTTCAGCCCCCGAATCAGTCGCGGAAATTGTTGAATTGCAACGGCACGTCCAGCTCGGCTTCTTTCAGCAGGGCAATCGCCGTTTGCAGGTCGTCACGCTTCTTGCCTTTGACCCGCACCTTGTCGCCCTCGATGCTGGCCTGGACCTTCAGTTTGCCGTCCTTGATCATCTTGACGATCTTCTTGGCCATGTCGGTCTCGATGCCCTGCTTCAGTAATAGATGCTGTTTGACGAGCTTGCCGGACTTGCTCTCGCCATCTTCCGCCAGCGCCCGGGCATCGATGTTGCGTTTGGCAAAGGCCATTCGCAGCATGTCCATCAGCTGTTCCAGCTGGAATTCCTGCTCGGCACTGATGGTAATGCCCTTGTCGTCCAGCTGGATGTCCGCTTCCACGTTCTTGAAGTCCCAGCGATTGCCCAGCTCGCGTTTGGCCTGGTCCACGGCGTTGGTGACTTCGTGCATGTCGATTTCAGAAACTATGTCAAAAGAAGGCATGGTGGGTTCTCACTTTTTACAATTATCCGCGTCAGGGCACGCACAAAACGCTATACTGGAGCCCTTCTGGTTGCACTCTGGTTTTATAAGGTGCCAAAGCATACCAAGACCGGGGCGGCACCGCATCTGACAATGGACTGGTGAGTAGTAGATAACAATGCCAAATCTTGACCTTCCCATTCTCGTGGTAGACGACGCAAAATTCAGCAGCATGGTGGTAGGCCGCACCCTCCGCAATGCAGGATACCGCGACGTGCGAATCGCTAACAATGCACCCGCCGCGCTCGAGTTTATCGACCAGCGCCCGGTGAGCGTGCTGATTGCTGACTGGCTGATGCCGGAGATGGACGGGCTGGAGCTCACCGACCAGGTACGCCAGCAGGACGAGCAGAACAACCACTATACCTATGTAATCCTGCTCACCGCCCGCGAGAGTGTGGAAGCCCTGTCTGAAGCCTTCGACCGCGGCGTTGATGATTTCATCTACAAGTCGGACATGACCAAACAGCTGATCCCCCGGATCTTCGCTGCCGACCGCATGGCAGACCGCCAGAATACGCTCCTGAAAGCCAATTCCCTGCTGATCGAGAACAACCGGGAGCTGGAGAACAGCAGCATCATTGATCTGGAAACCGGCCTGTGCAACAACCGCTACTCCCGCGACAAGCTTGGCAAGTGTCTGCGCCAGGCTGAATCCCGCGGCGGGGCCTCAGCCTACGTGCTTTGTGGCATCCGTAACTGGCAGGAGCTCAAGCGCAAGCATGCGCCTTCAGTGATGAGCGAACTGGCCGTGGGCATCGCCCGCCGCCTCAGCCACTTGATCCGCCCCATGGACTCCCTTTGCCGTGCTGGCGACAACCAGTACGCCATCATTGCCCACTTTCCCAACAGTGACCATTGCTCCACAACGGCGTTTCGCCGGGTGTTTGATGGGATTAACCACAAGGCCCTGAAGACCACCGCAGGTTATATATCCGTTGAAGCCGGCATGGTGCTTTGCCGGGCGGATGCCCAGAATGGTACGCCATCCGTGCAGGAGATGGAGCGGGCGGCGGTTCAGGGGTTGGTGGATGCGTATGAGACGCGACGGTTTACGGAGACCAGGCCGGAGATTGGGGAGAAGGTTTAACTTGGATTGTCGGATTACGCTTCGCTAATCCGACCTACATCCCCTGTCTGACCTCGGCACCCGTAGGTCGGATTAGGCGAAGCCGTAATCCGACAAAACACCCCACCAGCTCCCCCATTCCGCCTACACACTCCGTAACACCAAGACACACATCACAAACAGACTTCCCCACCCGAAAGCCCTATTCTGAAATTGTGGATTCAAGCAGTATCCCCCATGGCGGAGGAGCCGAGTTGTACCTCCGCCGCTAAATGGGAGAGTCCACAGAATTAACGAATTTTTCAGGCACTTTCGTTCTTTCCTTGTTTTTAAGCCAGCTTTCTAGCTGGCTTTTTTCGTTTCAAACTCCGGTATACTTCTGCCAACAATAACCCCAAGAAGTTGCCGTAACCATGAAAACCCTCGGAACCGCCTCCGTTGCCGCCCTTAGACAGTACGTACGCGCCGCCGATGCCCGTGGCATTGATACCGTTTTGCTATTCCAAAAAGCCGGGCTTGATTCGTCGATTCTCAAAACCGACGACGGGCGTTTAAACGGGGAGCAATTCCAGGCGTTCATCCGACTTTTGGTAGAGGAAACCAACAACTCCATTCTCGGTCTGGAAACCGGGGACTATGTGCAGCCGGGGTCCTACAGCGTTCTGGGATATATCACCATGAGCTGTGCAACCCTTGGCGAAGCCGTAACGAGAATTGCGCCCTTTGAAAAACTGGTGGGTGACATGGGCACGACACATCTCACCGCCAGCGACAACCACATCAAACTGATCTGGGCCTGCAACTACACCGACCCGATCGTCCGGCCCCACATGGTGGACAACGTTTTTGCCTCCTGGATCAACTACGCCCGCTGGCTGGCCGACAACACCACCGCCTCCCCGGTGGAAGTGCTCCTGGAACACCCCTCTCCCGGCCCCGAACTGGAAAGCGCCTACACCGAACGCTGGGGCTGCCCGGTCCGATTCCGCGCCGGTGAAGATGCGATCGTTTTGCACAAGGACTTGCTGAACACCCCCTTACGCCAGCCCGACCCGCTCCTCCGAAAGACACTGGAAGCCCACGCCCTGAGCCAACTCGCCACCCTGGACACCGACACCGCCCTCACCCACCGGGTAAAACACAGCATCCGCAAACAACTCATGCATGGCATCACCCGGCAGGACATGGTTGCCGACCACCTGGGCATGACCAGCAGAACACTACAGCGCAAACTCAGCCAGGAAGGGGTTTCCTATCAGCAGTTACTGGACGAGGTCAGGCAGGCCATGGCGGAAGACTTCCTGGCCAATAGCGATCTGGGAATACCGGAGATAGCGTTGAGGTTGGGTTACAGCGAAACCACATCGTTCCACAGGAAGTTCAAAGCAGAAACGGGAAAGACCCCGGGTGAGTTCCGCCAGTTAAAAGCGGTATAAACCAAGGCCAGAACGATCAAGGCCAATGCCGGCTTTCAAGAACGTGAAGGAATTCGGGGCAGGCAATACCAAGCTCTGGAAAGCCAGGCAGGGACCGCTTTTCAGGACTGTCGTTGGCCAAGGATGGCCAACGTCAAGCGCACATGGATGTGCTCGTAGCGTGTCCTGAAAAGCGGTCCCTGCCTGGCGACTACTCCAAGCCCATCAGGCCCGGATCCAGACTTTAAAGCTTGCGCCCCTTACCAGCAGCAATACGCAGGCGCAAGGCATTCAGCTTGATAAAGCCCTCAGCATCCTTCTGGTCATACGCCCCCTGATCTTCCTCAAAGGTCGCAATCTTCTCATCAAACAGCGAATCGTCAGACTTCCGCCCGACCACATCCACATTGCCCTTATAAAGCTTCAACCGCACCGTGCCATTCACATAGGTCTGGGTCTGATCGATCAGCGCCTGCAGCGCCTCACGCTCCGGCGACCACCAGTAACCGTTGTAGATCACCTCCGCATAGCGCGGCATGATGCTGTCCTTCAAGTGCGCCACTTCCCGGTCCAGAGTAATGGACTCAATGGCACGATGGGCACGCAGCATAACGGTACCGCCCGGGGTCTCGTAGCAGCCGCGGGACTTCATGCCCACATAGCGGTTCTCAACAATATCCAGGCGACCAATACCATTGTCACCGGCCAGCTTGTTCAGGGTCTCCAGCACGACATGGGGCTTCATCTCCTGGCCATCAATGGCCACGATATCGCCCTTTTCATAGGTCACTTCAACGTAAGTCGGCGTGTCCGGCGCAGCTTCCGGAGACACACTCCAGCGCCACATATCTTCCTCGGCTTCCGCCCAGGGGTCTTCCAGATTCATGCCTTCGTAGGAAATGTGCAGCAGGTTGGCATCCATGGAGTACGGGCTCTTGCCCTTCTTCTTCTCCACCGGAATGTTGCGCTCGTCGCAGTAGGCCAGCAGCTTCTCGCGGGAGTTCAGGTCCCACTCACGCCAGGGCGCAATCACCTTCACTCCCGGCTTCAGCGCGTAAGCACCCAGCTCAAATCGAACCTGATCATTGCCCTTGCCAGTCGCGCCATGAGAAATCGCATCCGCGCCGGTTTCATTGGCAATCTCAATCAGACGACGGGAGATCAGCGGGCGGGCAATTGAAGTACCGAGCAGGTACTCCCCTTCATAGATGGTATTGGCGCGGAACATCGGGAACACGTAATCGCGCACGAACTCCTCGCGCAGGTCCTCGATGTAGATTTCCTTGACGCCCAGCGCCTTGGCCTTTGTGCGCGCCGGCTCCACTTCCTCACCCTGGCCGATGTCGGCGGTAAAGGTCACCACCTCACACTCATAGGTATCCTGCAACCAGCGAACGATTACCGAGGTATCCAGGCCACCGGAATAGGCCAGCACCACCTTTTTAATATCAGACATGCCCTTGCTCCAGACTGAACAGAATGGATGTATCGAAAATAAGCCGCATATTGTACGGGACCGCGGGGGGAATGGCTATTGGGCGGAAAGGAGGGTGTCGTGTTTGTAGGCGCTGGCCGCGTTGCTATAGAAAATACGGTGAAGCTCGCCGTCAGCTTCCATCTCATCAATGGCTGCACTGAACTTGCGGGCGACCTCTGGCCGGCTTGAGGCCCGGGACATGTAAAGCGCGCCCTTCTGGCCAGAATCGCCGAAATCCGCCCCAGTGAAATTAACTCCACTGCCTGGCTGATGGCGCTCACCGGCACCTTCACAACGTCTGTATCAAAACCGGAAACCGGCTGACCAACTGCAATCACACCGCCTGCTGTTGCAGCGAAGTCGCCTCTTCGCGGATACCGTCCCAGCCGTCTTTGATAGACCGCAACAGGTCAGCCACTTCGTCAAGCTTGGCGACGTCGTTCTTGGCGTTGGCCTCAAACAGGGTGCGCTCCATGTAGTCGTAGAGTGACTCCAGGCGAACGGCCAGGTCACCGCCTTTTTCGAAATCCAGGAAGCCCCGCAGGCCGCCGATGATCTCGATGGCCTTGGAAATCAGCTTGCCCTTGCCTTCGAAATCCTTCGCCTGCACACGGGCCTTGGCCATGTTGATGCGCTCCAGGGCGCCGTTGTACAGAAGATGGATCAGCTTGTGTGGGTCCGCATCAGTGATGCTGGTCTGGGTGTTGACCCGTTGGTATGCCTGCAAACCGTTCATAGGTAACCTCTTTATTCGCTTTTCAAGCAATAATCATCAATTATTATTGCGATTGTTCTGTGGCGCCAATGCAGCAAGCTGCTGGGTGACGTAGTCCCGGGTACTATTGAGCTGGGAAATCAGGGCATCTGCAGCGCTGAACTGACTCACCAGGCGCTCCCGGTAGGCTGCGACCCGCTCTTCCAGCCTGGTGCGGCTTTCCTGAATCTGATCCAGTTCCCGGTTAAGACTGTCGGTACGGGATTCGAAGGCGCCACCAGCACCTACCATGCTGGTGACCAGGTCCACGGTGCGCTCTCCAACCCCTTCAATGAAGTTGATGGAACCACGATCACCAGTCTGGTCACCCAGAATCCGGACCTGCAGACCGGATGCCCCACCGTTATCACTGGACAAAAACAGGACTTGGCCATCGCCCTCTGCTGTCCTGCCATCGATAGTGCCGGCCACATCCAGTCCATCGGTACTGGCATTGGTGTCCAGCCCGAAAGTAGCCGCATTTTCCGCAGAAGACAGCGAAACACTGGACTCACTGCCATAGCTGGAAGAGGTGAAGCTCAGGTTGCCTGCGCCGTCCACCCCGGCCTGCACCGAAACACCGGCCGCGTTCAGTGCATTATTGGAATCCAGCTGGGCCTGAATCTCGTCCAGCATGCTTTGCTGATCGGCATAGGTACCCTGCGTCAACGCCAGATTCACAGTAATATCGCCGTTTACAGTCAGGGCCAGCTCATCATTGGTGTCGGTAATGTCAAAACTGTTACCCAACGCAGTGCCGCCCACAAGCTGGCCACGGGTAGCCGCCTGAGTCACGTTGATGTCGTATTTTCCCGGTTCCGTGTCAAGGCCACTGCGCACAAACTCAACCTGGCCGTCAGAGGCTCTGCCTTGCTCGGCGAACAGCGCCGTAACATCGTCCGGATTGGCCTTGAGCTGCTCTTCAAACTTGTCCCGGTCAAACTCGAGCCCGCCAGTTTCCCAGTCAGTGGTAATACCCACATCCGCCAGGCTACGTATACTGGCATTCTCCATACCCGGCACGACACGGGTAAGAATGCTCCGCAGCTGGTTCTGAATGTTGCGAACGGTGGAATCACCGGTCAGCAAGCTGCCAGTGCCCGACTCTGCGTTGAAGCCCGCAAGGCTGTCGATGGTGGACTGCAAAGCATTGAACTTGTCGACAAAGCCCTGAACCCGATCCGCCACCGCGCCCAGATCCTGCTCCACCTTGACAGTCGACGTGCCGAGGGCCGTGGCATCAAAGGTGAGGCCATCGATCACATTTTCGAAGGTGTTGGAGGAGCGAGTGACTTCAACGCCGTTGACCTTCATCACCGCATCGTTGGCAGCAATGGTTTCCTGCAGGCCCGCGCCCGGGTCCATAGTGTCGTTGAAGGCGAAGCGGGAAAGTCCCTCGTTATCGGTATTGGTGCCACCGCTATCACCACTGACAGAAATACTGACAGAGTTGGCGGTGCCGGTCTCGTCAGCAGAAAGCACCAGCTGGTAACCGTTGCCGGTATCAATCACACCGGCGGAAACCCCGGCATCGGATTCATTGATGGCATTCGCCAGCCCCTGCAACGAATCATTGCTGCTATCAATAGTAACGTTGGTGATCTTGTCGCCCACAGAAAGCTTCAGGGTTCCCTGGCCAACGCTGGTCGAGTCCCGGTCTGCAAATACCGCCTGGGAGGCCAGAGCCTGCGCAGATGCCAGACTGGTCACCTCAACGCTGTAGGTGCCCCGACTGGCCTTGGTGCTGTCCACTGACACCCCGATATCGCTATTGGAGGAGGACGCAGAAAAGGCCTTCAGGTTATCCGGTGAGCTGAGTTGGCGCATGGGCAGGCGCAGCTCGGTTACAGCACTGCGGAGCTTGCCATAGGCAGACAAAAGCGCCTCATTCTGCTGAGTCTGCCGGGTCAGACGGGTGTCAGTGGGTTTGCGTTCAGCAGCAACCAACTGATCCACCAGGTCCGAGTTAAGAACCCCTGAGCCAATACCTAACGATGAGATGCTTGCCATAACCATGCCTCCTCAAGGGGGCGAAATTCGATACTGTTCAGTTTATCGGCAAAAGGCGGCAAAACTTTGCCCATTACTTCCGCTTTTTTGTAACACCACGTAACCAGCACTCCTGCCGCCCATCTCCCCAAAACGCAGAACACCGCCGGCCCCTCTCGGGTGCGGCGGTGCTGAAAGTCCGTCATTTACATCAGGGGAAAAGCGGCAAGCCTCTACACCTTGATGTTAAACAACGTCAGCGGTTCATCCTGCTGCAAGTTTTCTGCCAACCTCAATGCAACTTCATCCGGAATCTGCCGAATAACTTCCTGGGTAGACTGGTCAACTACTTTCACAACCGTCTGCCCCAGTTCGTTATCCACCTCAAACTGCAAATCCCGCTGGACGGTCTGAACAAAATCGTTCAGTTGCGACACCGCGTCATCCAGTTGCTCCCGCCGGGCTTCGTTGCGCGTCTCGAGCCGCTCGGCTTTCGAAGGCTGCTCAGCCTGATTGGGGGCCTGACTGGGAGACTGCACACGGTCCGAACGGCCAGCCGATGAAGGTGCTACCTGGGCTGAGGCACTCCTGCCTTCGGCCTGAGATGACGACATTGCCCTTACCGGAGCCTGTTCACTGGAACGAACCAGCTTCAAATCCGGGCTGTTCAGGTTAACGTCATTCATAGCTTTACCTCGCTATCCTCAAACGGCGTTAAACCGGGGCTTCTCTTTATCAGAAAAGCCCCGGCTTGTGCCGCTATGCCCCGATTACTGCAGGAGGGACAGAACCTGCTGAGGCCGCGCGTTGGCCTGTGCCAGTACCGAGATACCGGCCTGCTGCAGTACCTGGGACTTGGACAGCTTCGCTGTTTCTGCTGCGAAGTCGGCGTCCAGGATACGGCTGTTGGCGGCACTCAGGTTTTCTGAAGTTGTTGCAAGGTTTGCAATAGTGGATTCAAATCGATTCTGGATCGCACCAAGATCACCACGCAACCCATTGACAGAGGTCAGCGCCGAGTCAATACGCTTGATCGCGTCATTGGCCCCCGAGACATCGCTAACATCAACATTGCTGAGAGTAGACGTATCCTTTGAAATCACATAACCAGCCGATGAGAAGCCCAGAGCTGCCCCATCTCCAGTAATTTCAATCGCTTCAGAAGCGCTCAACGTAACCGTGCCAACATTGGTATTAGCGCCAGACGCTACTGCGCCAGCCGTAGCTCCCAACACAGAATCGTTTGTGCCAACAGTAAGCCCACCTGCAACCGCAACGGGCGTGGTTCCAGCACCTTCAGTAAGCTCCTGATTCACTGTGACGTCACGCCCATCGACAGATGTAAGGGTCAGAGCTCCTCCGTCCAACGAAGCAGTCACGCCGGTCTTGCTTGATGCATCATTGATGGCATTCTTCACCTGCTCAGCAGAAATGCCCGCGGTTAGATCGGTGGTGGAGAATATCGTTTCACCGTTGATATCCAAAGCGTAAGAGTCGGCGTCATCACCAACAACAGCTGCGATGTCGTACGTCGCCGTATTCTCTGCCTCAGCAGTCAACCCCGAAATCCCTGCGCTCTTTATCGCTTCAGCTTTAGCATAGGCACTGCTCACAGACTGGCCAGCCTCGGTACCCGCAACAGAGCCGCCAATGTTGTAAGTTTCGCCTGAGCCAACTTGAATCGTGCCCGTTCCGGTCAAGGCAGTGCCAAAGGTGCCCCTGCCACTAGTTTCCTCTGCAATCTGGCCGATCTGGTTTGCCCGAGCGCCTTGGCTGAGGTTTACAGAGATTGTCTCGCCAGCATTAGCTCCAACCTGAAAATCTGCTACGCCAAAGTTGCCATCCAGAACTTTTAACCCGTTAAAAGACGTCTGAGAGGCAATGCGGTCGATTTCTTCAACTCGTTGACTTACCTCTTGGTTCAGCGCTGCTCGATCCGAGGCACTATTGGTAGCGTTTGCGGACTGAACAGCCAGCTCGCGGATGCGCTGCAGGTTGTTGGTGATTTCGTCCAGCGCCCCCTCTGCAGTTTGCGCAAGAGAAATGCCATCATTGGCATTACGCTGCGCCACATTTAGGCCTGAAATCTGGGACTGAAAACGAGTAGAGATCGCGAGACCAGCGGCATCGTCTTTGGCTGAGTTAATACGCAGACCAGATGAGAGACGCTCGAGTGCCTGATCATTCATTTTTTGCGAATCGCTCAACTGATTCTGAGCAGACAGTGAAGCCACGTTAGTGTTGATACCGAGAGCCATATTGCTTCTCCTTCGACATGTTGTCGTTATTTCATGGAAAAGGTGTGGCGCCCGTTTTTTTGGTTTAGGAGCGCCTCCCTGTTGCAATGCTTAACGGCGCCCCTTTCGCATCCTTTAGAGAAATGTGTCTGGAATTTGTAAGGGAATGTAAAAGCGGCAACTCACTTCCGATTTCCACTGCCAGAAAACGGCCACCCTAAGGCACCTCCTATCCCGATGACTTATTTATTTTCTTTAGAAACAGATCGTTAGTTAATAATCGATAAAACTGGCACGTACTTCGCTTCGCCCTCTGCAAAACGGCAATTAAACGAACTTCGGCCGGCAAGGCGTCCATATTGATCGGGCACCGGGTTACCGGCATCTCTGAGCAGGGAGAAAAGAAATGCCCCAGGTCATTAACACCAATATTGCGTCGCTGAACGCGCAAAGAAATCTGAACACCTCACAGGGCCAGGCCAACCAGGCTCTCGAAAGACTCTCCTCCGGTCTGAGGATCAACTCTGCAAAAGACGATGCAGCAGGCCTGGCCATATCTACCAGATTTGAGGCACAGATCAGCGGCCTGAATATGGCACAGCGAAATGCCAACGATGGTATCTCGCTGGCTCAGACCGCCGAAGGTGCACTGGCTGAAGTGACCAATAACCTGCAGCGCATCCGCGAGCTGGCGGTGCAATCAGCCAACGCCACCAACAGCACATCGGACCGCCAGGCGCTGAATCAGGAAGTGCAACAGCGGATCGAAGAAATAAACCGCATTGCCAGCCAGACAAGCTTTAATGGACTGAAAGTTCTGGATGGCACTTTTGGTGAGCAAACCTTCCAGGTAGGCGCCAATGCCGGTGAGACCATCGGCATAAGCGGGCTGGATTCCAGGGGTTCACAGATTGGCTCTGTGATCGAGAACACAGCCGGCCTTTCGGACATTACTGCCGGGTACGAAGCTGTCGAAACCAGCTCGACCAACCTCCAGGCTACGTTGACTTTTCCGATTACAACGTCTGGCGGGAACGACACCGTCACGGTCAATGGCACGACGCTGACCCTTGCCGACAGCACCTATAACACACCTGAGGACCTGGCGGCCGCCATCCAGGGTGAAATTGATACAGCCGTTGCCGGAGGCGACACGGCACTGACTGGAATTTCGGTAAGCGCTAATAGTGGCGGGGAATTGGTCTTTTCCAACACCAGGAGCGAAGCATTCGATGCGGTATTCGCTGTTGTGGATGACGATGATGCTGCCAGCTATACCGAGACGGTCAATGTTGCCATAGCGGACACTCCGATATCTCTGGAAGAGTATTTTGAATCCGGGGAAACTGCCACATTTGATGTGGACATCAACGGTCTGGCATTTTCAATCGTTGATGCGACATCCTTGAACGACATCGTGTCTCAAGTGAACGCCAGAACGGTAGATACGGGTGTACGTGCCAACCTCAATTCCGAAAATGACGAGATAATCTTCTCGTCTCAGTTTGGCGAAGCCTTTGAAGTATCACTGACCAGCTCTGACCTGCTGGCGGATGATGGCGTCACACCACGAATTGACGAAACATACACTGCCACCATTGCTGACAACACCGTAGCCGTCAACGACCTGGCAATTGATACCCGGGATGGAGCGGAGCAGGCCTTGGTAGCAGTCGACTACGCCTTCGACAAGATCAACGGCTTCCGTGCCGAGCTCGGCGCCGTGCAGAACCGCTTCGAGTCCACCATCGCCAACCTGGCAACCACCTCGGAAAACTTGTCGGCCTCCAACAGCCGAATCCGAGATGCAGACTTTGCGGCGGAGAGTGCAGAGCTGGCGCGTACCCAGGTGTTGCAGCAGGCTGGCCTCTCGGTATTGGCCCAGGCCAATGCGAGGCCGCAGCAGGTGTTGCAGTTGTTGCAGGGCTAAGTATCGGTCTGAAGTAAACGAACGAAACAGCCGGGCTTTGAGTCCGGCTGTTTCGTTTTGGAGTTTTCTTTTGGTTTGTTTTGTCGGATTACGCTTCGCTAATCCGACCTACAACTCCCTGGCACGATGGTTCCCAGGTAGGTCGGATTAGTAAAGCGTAATCCGACAAATGCCGACGTTACCACCAAAGCCTGAATCGGCCCGGGGGCGGGGATTCCTTTTCTGCCAGAAAAAGGTGTCTGAGCGCAGCGAGTTCTTTTTCCAAAGAAAAGGGATCCCCGGCGCCGGGCCAGCCACCGTAGTTATCAGGCCTGGGTTGTCGGATTACGCTTCGCTAATCCGACCTACGGGTTGCCTCAAACTGGCATGGGTTTCGCAACCTTTCCTTCAAAGCACTGCAAAACGTCAAAAAACTGCAGACCATTGCCGCTCGGTTGCCGCGGCGGGGTTTTACGAGGTGTCCCATGCAAGCACAGCACAATATCCACGCCACAGATGCACAAAAGGCTCATATCTCGCGGCTCCTGCTGCAGGCTAACCTCGCCTATGGGGAGTCCAACAGCCCGGTATCGCTGGTTCAGCGCGTCAAGGCACGGCATGAATGCCGGGGCTATCTGGGAGAGATCCTGGCGCAGGAACCGGGCAATACCGCAGCGCTGGGCTTGCTTGGGCGCGTGGAGCTGGATGAGGGCCACCTCGAGAAAGCGCATACCCTGTTCACAGACAGCCTGAGCCAGGATCCGTCGCAACCGCAGCAGTTTACCAATCTGGGGTACTGGGCCATCCGTTCCGAACGCCCCGCCCTGGCGGAGCAGTATTTCATCCAGGGCCTGGAGATGGACCGGCAATCCGCCGCCGCTTTCTGCGGGGTTGCCCATGCCAAGCGCTTGCAGGGCCAGTTTGATGTGGCCTACCTGCATTACCGAAAACTGCTGGAAATGGGCCTGGAATGGCCGTCCATCTATAGCGGCATGCTCACCTGCGCCGAACAGCTGGACGTGCAGAAAGCGGACTCAAAGCTGGCTCGGGATGCCATTCTCCTGCTGCGCCACACCGGCCTGCCCCACCAGGAAATCGGTCGTTTCGTGGGCGCCATCATCCGCCAACAATATGACCTGGAAAATCCGAACGCCCAGGTCGCCCTGGACGCCGCCAGCGAAGACGAACTGCTGATCCTGGCCCTGGAAAAAACCCTGATGCCGGATCCCGCCGTGGAAGAACTGGTCACCCTGCTTCGCCGCGCTATCATTGCCGAAGTCGCTCAAACCGTTGAATTGCGGGACGAACTCCAGCCACTGGCACTCGCCCTGGCCCTGTATGCAGACCGCACCGGCTACGCCCTGACCGCAGAAGACGACGAGGAGCGCCTGGTTTCGGCCATTAATGAGAGCATCTGTGCGCAACTGGCCATGGGCGAGGAACAGGACGGCATGATTGGCTCGCTGATCATCAGCGCCATGTACGGCGCCATGTTCCACCAGAAGTTCGCGGTTCAGCTTGGCCGCTGGAACCTGGTGGATTGGCCCGTCGCCCTGCAGCCAGTAATGGCCGCAAGCTACTACAACCGCGCCTCGGAAGAAGCCATCAAACAGAATTTTGATGAAAAAGCCGAAGAACTGTGCCTGGAGAAAACCGATGTACCCCAGGCCTGGCCCAGTTGGTCAAAGCTCGCATACCGTACCGAATCCAGCCTGAAAACCATGATGGCTTCGGAACTGGGCATGAACACCGACCAGCTGCCAGACACCCTGCGCATCATGGTCTGCGGTGCCCAGTCCGGCCAGCGCGCCATGGAGCTGGCCCACTACCTGAAAGACGTGGAAGTCATCGCTGTGGACGAGTCCCTGGCCAATATCGCCAAGGCTACGAGGCTGGCCGGGGAAATGGGCATCGACAACATCGTCTTCTGGCCCTGGTCCATCGCCCAGCGATTCGTGGCCGATGACCACAAAGTACACTGGATCGAAATTGGCCGCCTGCCCTCGGCAAAAATGACCGACGTATCCCTGGCCGCCCTGGTCAGCTCCGCCACCGGCAACGGTGCCGTGGTGCACATGCACACCGCCGTTGATGAACAGACCGACGGCGACAAACAGATCCGTCACCTGGTTGCCCAGCACAACCTGAAACCCACCCGCACGGCCCTGCGCCAGCTCCGCAAAATGGTGCTCACCAACCGTCAGGACCCGATGTGGCAGTCGCTGGTATCTGAAACCGACTTCTACGGCCTGGGCGGCTGCCGGGACCGCTGGTTCTGCGAGCAGGACACCGGGCAGTTAAAGGAACTGATGGCCCTGGTGAGCAATGAGGTGGAGTGGAAGCTGGTCAAGGCGCGGGACACCGACGGCCACAGCCTGGCCACAAAGCCCGTACAGCAGCAGATTCAGGCAGAGGCACTGGGGAGCGAGGTGCAGAGTTTAATGGGGCAAGGGTTGAGCGTTTATTTTCAGCGGCGGCGGTGATTGTCGTTCAGGATGGTTTGTCGGATTACGCTTCGCTAATCCGACCTACCGCCATGGATCATGTAGGTCGGATTAGGCCCAACGGGCCGTAATCCGACAACCACACTTCCACGCTAAACGTACGGAATCAAAGACTCCCCATACAACTGCAACTCCTCCAGAACATGCCGCTTTTCCGGTGTAAGCTCGGGGTCCGCAGCCAGGGTCTGCAGAATTCTGAAAAACTCCTCCAAAGACCGCCAGCCCTTCTTGGGCTGCATTAACCTTTGCTGTCGAAATTCCTCCCACTTCTCCTGCTCTTCCGAAATCAGAGTATCGGGATAATTCCTCGCCCGGTACCGAAACAGCATCTCCTCCAGACGACCATCCTCAAACCGCACTTCCTGTTCCCCCAGCGTTTCCACCGGTTGCTGCAGCAGCCAGTTGAGCTTCTCCCGGTCAGTCTTGCTGATAAAGCCACCCGCGTAGAGTTGTTCATCCGGGTCGGTCAGGTCGCCTTCATGGGGCTGGTCGAAGGCCTGGGCAATCCGGCCAGGCAGGTCCGGAGCCTTGCGGAGGATGGCCAGGTGTTCCCTCAGTTTACCGCCATCCAGTTCCAGCTCTGCCAGCCGTTCTTCAGAGAGCGACTTAAGCATGGTCGCCGGGGCCAGCACCGGGCATTTGTTCAGTTGCACGCCTTTGAGGGGAAATCGGCGGTTGCCCTCCCCCAGATCTGCCTGGGAAGTGAATACCCGCTCACGAATCTGTTCAGGGGTGGCGTTGATCAGTTCGCTGGGGTCTTCCCGCAGGTCATAGACAATCACCAGGTTCTTGTTGGTGGGGTGGTCAGCCACCGGCGCCACCATGGCGCAACAACCCCGGGTAGCCGGGTACTTGGCGGAGATGTGGAATACCGGTTTCATGCTGGCGGTATCCAGCATGACGCGGGCGGAGTGTTTGTCTTTGTTCTGCAGCACAAAATCGAACAGCTTGGGCTGCTTTTCCTTGATCAGCTTTGCCACGGCAATGGTAGCTTCCACATCCGACATGGCATCGTGGGCCGCTTCGTGGGCGATGCCGTTGGCGGCGGTGAGCTCTTCCAGCTTGAAACTGGGGCTGCCGTCTTCCTTCTTCGGCCAGTTGATGCCTTCCGGCCGCAGGGCGTAGGTCAGCCGCACCATGTCGATGATGTCCCAGCGGGAGTTGCCGTTCTGCCATTCCCTTGCATAGGGATCGCGCAGGTTGCGGTATAGCGTGTGACGGGTCACTTCGTCATCGAAACGCAGGCTGTTGTAGCCCACGGCACAGGTGCCCGGCTGGCTGAAAGCCTCGTTGATCTGGGCGATGAACTCCGCCTCGGGGAAGCCGCTCCCCAGAGCCGCTTGTGGTGTGATGCCGGTAATCAGGCAGGCCTCCGGCGCGGGCACATAGTCGTCCGCCGGGGCACAGTAGATAATCAGCGGGTCTTCAATGATGTTCAGGTCAGCATCCGTGCGCACACCGGCAAACTGGGAGGGGCGATCGTGTACGGGGTCGACACCGAAGGTTTCGTAATCGTGCCAGTAGAAAGAGCGGATCACCGAAAGGACTCCTGCATTACGTTGATGGGTCGGGTGCAGGGTAGTGTAATGGAAATTAGAGGAAAAATCGGTCTGGGTGTCGGATTACGCTTTGCTAATCCGACCTACCGCCATGGGTCATTTAGCTAACGTAGGTCGGATTAGGCCCGTAGGGCCGTAATCCGACAAATGCTAACCCAACAACCATCAAAACATCCCAGTCCCCCGATCCACATAATGCGTCCGCTCCCGCTGCACCCCATTCTGCAACGTCTGCATATCCAGCGTCATACTGGTCGGCAAATTGAGGAATACCCCTTCCGGCCCCTGAATCATGTTGGTGCCGTCCAGGTCCTGCCAATCCACCGACTCACTCTGGAATGCCAGGAACAGGTCTTTGGTGAAGCCAACAGTGCCATCGCCATTATCCACGCCAACATCCATGGAAAGCAGGTTGGTCAGCGGCACGCACTCGCTGCAAGTTCCATCTTCCCCCGCCAGGCCTATCTGGGTAGCACGGTGGTTGGTGGCTACGCCTGCGCTGTCAAACAGGGTGGCATCTACCGGGTTGCCCTCGGCATCATTGATCTTCAGGCCCAGGTTGCCACTGAAACTGGCGATTTCACCCGAAAGCGTGCCCCGCGCCTGGTTCAGGCCAAAGCGAAAACCGGAAAGCTTGCCGTCCCGTTCAGCCAGTTCCAGGTAGGGCTCGATGCCCTCAAACGGAACCACCTCGTTCACATTGTAGGTGTTGCCATCCAGCTGAACGCGGTCTTCGTCGCCCTCGCGCACGTAGTGGCCAAGGGCGAAATTCTTGATATCAAGGTCGGCGCCAGAGTCGTCCCCGCCCATGATCACACGGTCGGCATTCAGCCGCTTCTCGGAATCAATCCCCAGTGTTACGCGGGTAAACTGGTGGTTGGCTCCAACCACATTGTCTACCGACATCATTGCCTGCCCTTGCACCTGGCTCATTTCCTTGTCGGAAATAGGCTCCAGTTCTGCCAGGGCAACAGGCGAAATACCCAGGCAGATGGTGAGAGGGACAGCATACCAATAAGCATCCTGTCTCATAGTGTCGTGTCTCTGATTTGTTAGTAGGCCTTGCCATCCGACGCCCGGCCTTGCGGCCCGCAGTTATTATTTTTGTTACTGCATGTTACCGCAGAGACACTATATCCCAGGCGCCAGGGCCAATAGAGTGAGTTAGTTCACAGGGCATAGAATTCAGGGTTGCCACTGCTATACTGACGAAAATAATAAACGGAGCATTCATGACCACCCGCGTTCTTATCTGCGACGACTCCTCGCTCGCTCGCAAACAAATGGCCCGCGCCCTGCCCGCCAACTGGAACGCCGACGTCACCTTCGCCATCGATGGCCGCGACGCTCTGGAAAAGCTCCGGGCAGGCGCCGGTGAGCTGATGTTCCTGGATCTCAACATGCCGGAAATGGACGGCTACCAGGTGCTGGAAACAATCCGGAAAGAAGATCTGCCGGTTCTGACGATTGTGGTCTCCGGCGACATCCAGCCCGAGGCACGGGAACGGGTACGCAAACTGGGCGCCATCGACTTCATCAAGAAGCCCACAGACACCGACCTGGTGATAAAGCTGCTGCAGGACTACGGCTTTCTTCGGCCGGAGGATCTCGCACCTGTCACCGAACCAACCGACGAGCAGAAAGCTGAACCCGCGGCGGATGAAGCCACCATCAGCCTGAACGATTACCTGCAGGAAATCTCTAACGTCGCCATGGGTCGCTCATCGGATCTGCTGGCACGGCTGTTACGGGTTTTCGTCAAACAGCCGATTCCCCGGGTGGAAATGATCGCTCGCTCAGAACTAAGCATGGCCATCTCAGCCGCCGAGGAGGACAGCTGTTATTCCGCCGTCTGCCAGGGCTTCACCGGGGCGGGAATCGCCGGCGAGGCCTTGCTGCTGTTCTCTGATGCCAGCTTCAACGACAGGGCCGAACTGCTCCACTACGAAGAAATGGACCCCGAAACCATCCAGGTAGAGGTGCTGATGGACATGTCCAGCATACTGTTCGGTGCTTTCCTGAAAGGCATCGGCGACCAACTGGACCTGAAACTCGGCCTGGGCCACCCCACGGTACTGGGCCAGCACCGGCAGATCGGAGACCTGCTGGAGCATCACAGCACGCGACAGGAAAAACTGCTGTGCATTGAAATCAGCTACGAGCTGGAAGACAGGGACATCAGTTGCGACATGCTGGTACTGCTTACCGAAGACTCAGTACCCTTCCTTGAACAACGGCTGCAGTACCTGGCGGACTAATCATGGCAATGAAAGAGATAGAGGCAAGCACCTTTCACTGGCTGGTCGACATGCTGGAATCAGTGGAAGTGGGCCTGGTAGTGCTGGACCTGGACTTCCGCGTGCAGGCCTGGAACGGCTTCATGGAACACCACAGTGGCATCACCGCCAGCAGGATCCGTGAGCAGGTATTGTTTGACGTGTTTCCCGACATCCCCAAAGCCTGGCTGACCCGCAAGGTAGACTCTGTAGTCATGCTCAACACCCGGGCGTTCACATCCTGGGAACAGCGCCCCTACCTGTTCCGTTTTCGCAACACGCGCCCGATCACCGGCACCGAAGATTTCATGTTCCAGAACCTGACCATCAGCCCCCTCTCCGCACCCGACGGAAAAGTGGATAAGATCTGCCTGATGGTTTACGACGTCACCGACATTGCCACCAGCAAGCGGGCCCTGGAAAAAGCCAACGAACAGCTGGCCAAACTGAGCATGACCGACCGCCTCACCGGCCTGCTCAACCGCGGCACCTGGGAAAACTTGATAGATGCCGAGTTCGAACGGTATCGCCGCTACGGCCACCCCACCTGCCTGGTGATGTTCGACATTGACCACTTCAAACCGGTCAACGACACCTACGGCCACCTGGCCGGCGACGAAGTCATCAAATACACCGCCAAAGTCATGAAAGACAGCCTCCGCCAGTCCGACAGTCCAGGCCGTTACGGCGGTGAGGAATTCGGCATCATCCTCCCGGAAACCGACGCCGAAGGCGCCCGCATCATCTGCGAACGCATCCGCGAAACCATCCAGAACAGCACCGTACAAACCACCGTCGCGCCCATCCAGTACACCGTCAGCATCGGCATCGCCCCGTTGACCGACGGGCCGGAGAATCATATGCAGTGGTTACAGCAGGCGGATGAGGCGTTGTATGCGGCGAAGGAAGGGGGAAGGAACCGGGTGGTGGTATTTGGGGGTGGCGGATAATATTCGTATTTTACCGAAATTGATTGTCGGATTACGCACCGCATGGCGGCGCTAATCCGACCTACGCAGGTCGGGTTAGGCGAAGCCGTAACCCGACACCGCGGCTGCAACTAAAACCCAATCAATCCTGCTGCCAACCCTGCACAGTCTCCTTCCCGTGCTTCTTCCGCCACTCATTCAAAACCTTGTGATTACCACCACGGGTCTGAACCACTTCACCGGTATGCGGGTTCTTATAGGTCTTCATCGGCCGCTTGGCACGGCTACCATTACCGGAATCAGCCTTGGCACCAGCAATAGAAGGATCAATAGCCCCCAGAATCTGAAGAACGTCTTTCGGCGACTTGTCATACTTCTTCATTAACTCGCGAACCTTGTTTTCAAATTCAAGTTCGCCTTTCAGCGCCTGGTCCTGCTCCAGCTTCGCCAGTTCTTCAGAGAGCTTTTCCATAAGCTGCTTTTTCTGGTAGTAATCGTTAATCTTTGCCATGGATATAAACCCTTATTAATGTCACTACAATTGAAATGACCGAAAAGTCAAAACTGATCATAATCGATAAGTTTAAATATGGCAAAATATTACTTCAGAAAACAGTCACCCATAAAAAAACCAGCCCGAAGGCTGGCTTAATTTAAATAACCAAAAGACTACAACCGCAAATCGGCCTCACCCAATGGGAACACACCTTTGAGATCAAATAATACACCATTGTCTTTCAGGTATTCCCGCAATTCTCCGGAAGAACGTTCCGCATATTCCCGGTGTGGCACCGCCAGCAATACCGCATCGTAGTATGCTTTCTCCGGATTCTGGTGTAATGAAATACCATACTCATGCTCGGCTTCTTCATTGTTTGCCCAGCAATCCGTTACATCCACTTTACAACCAAATTCAGACAGCTCTTTAACCACATCAATAACGCGGGTATTACGCAAATCGGGACAATTTTCTTTAAAGGTAAAGCCCATGATCAACACGCGGGCACGGGCAATGGTATGTCCTGCCTTGATCATAGCCTTCACCAGCTCAGACGCGGCATAAGGGCCCATATTGTCATTGACCCGGCGGCCCGCCAGGATAATGTCCGGGTGATAGCCAACCGCCTGGGCCTTGTGGGTCAGGTAGTAAGGGTCCACGCCAATACAATGTCCGCCAACCAGGCCCGGCTTGAAGGGCAAAAAGTTCCACTTGGTCGCAGCCGCAGCAATCACTTCATGGGTATCGATTTTAAGCTTCGAGAAAATCATCGATAACTCATTCATCAACGCAATATTCAAATCGCGCTGGGTATTCTCAATCACCTTCGCCGCTTCAGCCACTTTGATGGAACTGGCTTTGTGGGTACCGGCGGTAATAATGTCGGCATAAAGCTCGTCCACTTCCGTAGCGATTTCCGGAGTCGAGCCAGAGGTTACCTTTTTAATCGTGGTTACACGGTGCTCTTTATCACCGGGATTAATCCGCTCCGGGCTGTAACCTGCATGGAAGTCCTGATTGAAAACCAGGCCCGACACCTTCTCAAGAATAGGCACACAAACCTCTTCTGTGGCGCCCGGATAAACCGTGGACTCATAAATAACAATATCACCACGCTTGAGCACTTTCCCCACACTCTCACTGGCTTTAACCAGTGGTGTTAAATCCGGGGTTTTGAATGCGTCAATCGGCGTGGGAACCGTCACAATATAAATCTGGCAATCGCGAATACCTTCCAGGGAATCGGAAAACGACAGCCCCTTTGAAGCGGCCAACTCTTCCCGGGAAACTTCACGAGTGAAATCCACACCGTCTTTTAATTCCGCGATGCGCTTTGCATTGATATCAAAGCCGACAATGTCGCGCTTTTCCCCGAACGCTGCTGCCAAAGGCAGGCCGACATATCCAAGGCCGACTACGGCGATTTTTTTCATAATCCCAATAATCCTTTATTAACTGATAACTGGTTCAGGCCAAACCGGGGATCATTATCCCCTTTAGCCCGACGGAATGAAATTGACTTTTCAGGGATTCTTTGGCGCCCGCATCCCCGTGCACAATGCGGATTTCCGAGGGTGGCCGCTCGATACCGCTCACGAACCGTACCAAATCCGATTGCCCTGCATGGGCCGAGTAACCACCCACCTGATGTATCTGGGCGCGGATATCGAAACGCTCGCCTTCCAGCTCAACCCAGCCACCGCGTGGCCCATAAGTGAGAATATCCCGACCCGGGGTGCCTTTGGCCTGGTAGCCCACAAACAAAACGTCATTGCGTTTATCTGCCAGCATGGCTTTCAGGTAGTTCACCACCCGACCACCCGCACACATGCCGGAGCCGGCCAATACCACGCAGGGGCGGTGTGATTTGACCAGGTACTCGACGGCGTTGAGGTGGTCGTCGTGGCTGTTGATGACCGTGAGCTGGTCAAAGGACAACGGATGCCGGCCCTGGTTGACCAGTTCGGTGGCTTCGGCATCCCAGAAAGGTTTGAGGTCACGGTAGATTCGGGTGAAGGTGGCGGCCAGGGGTGAGTCGACGACGATTTCAAGGTTATTCCAGGTAAGCCGGGATGTCGGATTACGGCTACGCCTAATCCGACCTACGTAGGTCGGATTAGCGCCGCCCTGCGGCGCGTAATCCGACACCGCGGAACCCCCAAACTCATGAATCAAACTCTCAATCTCGTAAAGCAACTCCTGCGTCCGCCCAATACTGAACGCCGGCACCAACACCGTCCCACCATCCTCCAGCGCGTGCTCCAACACCGCCTTCAGCCGGTACCGCCTGCTCTCCCGGCTCTCATGGTCCTTGTCACCGTAGGTGCTCTCAATCACCACCCGGTCCGCCCGTTCCGGCGGTTGGGGCTCCGGCAACAACGGCGCATGGGGCGCGCCAAGGTCGCCACTGAACACAATCCGCTCAAATTCGCCGTCACTCTCCGCTTCACATTCCACATACGCCGAACCCAGAATGTGCCCGGCCCTCTGCAACCGAATCGAAAGCGATTCATCGTCGCCATCACCGTCCCCACCAAAGACAGAATGCCACTGCCCATAAGGCACCGGCACAAGCCGGGACCGAATCAGCCCCAGCACCCGTTCTATCAGTTCCCTGTCTCGAGTAAAGCCAATCTTCAAGGCATCCTCAAGAATCTCCGGCAGCATGATGGCCGAAGGCTCCGAACAGATAATCGGCCCTTCAAACCCGGCCGCAAGAAGATAGGGAATACGACCGACATGGTCGATGTGTACATGGGTGACCACCAGCGCGCGGATGTGGCTGATGGGGAACTCAATGGAAAGATCCGAGGCAGTGGCGCCATTGCCCTCTTCCTCGCCCTGGAACAGGCCGCAATCAATCAGAATTCCGGAGTTGCCAACAACCAGTTCATGGCAGGAACCGGTTACGCCTGTCACCGCTCCGTGGTGTTTTATGTCGATCATCAAAACCTTCCTTGTTATTTAAAGACTGTTCTCCCGATTTTTGTCGGATTACGCGCCGCGTTGCGACGCTAATCCGACCTACAACTCCCCAAGGCGAACCATTCCCCCGTAGGTCGGATTAGCCAAAGGCGTAATCCGACAAATACAAAAGCCACCCAAAAAGCCGAAATCGGCCCGGGGGTAGGGCTACCTTTTCTGCCAGAAAAAGGTGTCTGAGCGAAGCGAGTTCTTTTTCCAAAGAAAAGGTACCCCTGCCGCCGGGCCAGGCACCATACCTATCAGGCTACCGGGTGTCGGATTACGCCTTCGGCTAATCCGACCTACGTTCTACGGTCAGAATGTCCATACGAAGGGGATCAGGCCTATGGCGGTTGTGCCTACCAGCAGGCTGAGCGGGAAACCCAGGCGCACGTAATCCATGAACTGGTAGCGGCCGGGGCCGTATACCATCAGGTTGGTCTGGTAGCCCAACGGGGTGATGAACGACGCCGAGGCCGCGAACATCACCGCTACCGCAAAGGGCAGCACATTGACCCCCAATTGCTCAGACACCGCCAGTGCAATCGGAAACATTAACACAGCCGCCGCATTGTTAGTGATGACTTCGGTAAAGGCCGCCGTAAGAATGTAAACCAGAGCCAAGGCCAGCCAGGGTGTCAGGGGGCCGAATAGCCCCAGCAGGCTGGTTGCCACCCACTCTGCCCCGCCGGTGACCGTCATGGCGTTGCCCAGGGCGAAAGAGGCAGCAATCACCACCAGCACCGGTAGATCCACACTGCGGCGCGCACGGCTTGCAGTGATGCAACCGGTCAAAATCATGGCACCCGCAGCCAGGAATGCAGCCTCAATAATCTGCAGCAGACCAGTGGCACTCACCAGTACCATCAACAACAGGATACCCAATGCCCGGGGCGCCCTGTGAAAATCCGGCGGCGTGGAATCGTTCAGTCCACTGACCAGCAGAAAGTCCCGGCGGAATCGGTATTGCTCCACGAACTCGTGGCTGGCCTCCAGCAGCAGGGTGTCCCCCATCTTGAAGGTAATATCCCCCAGCTTACCCGGCACGCGGTTGCCCTCGCGGGAAACCGAAAGAATCGCTGCATTGAAACGGGTACGGAAACGGCTTTCCCGCACCGTCTTACCCAGTGCCGGGAATTCTTGGCCCAGTACTACCTCCACCAGGCAGCGCTGATGGTTGGCAAGGTCCAGCTTCTCAATACTGGTCTGGGCAGGTTTCAGGCCCTGAATCCGGCGCAGCTCACTGGCACACTCCGGCGCCCCCACAAAATACAGCTTGTCGCCCGCCTGCAGCATCCGGTCCGGCTCTACCGCGGTAATCAACCGGCCGCCGCGGTCGATTTCCGTCAGGTAGCCGTAATTCAGTGCCCGCAAACCGGCCTGGGCCACGGTTTTACCCGTCAGAGGGCCGGCGGCTTCCACTTCCACCTCCACCCCGTATTGCCGAACCTGCTCCAGCTCCTCCTTCATACCACCACGGTCCGGCAGTACCCGGGAGGCCACCAACACTAAATAACACCCTCCCACCAGCAACAGCGGCACACCCACCCAGGCCAGCTCGAACAGCCCCAGGTTAATCCCCAGCCGCGCCTGCAGCATGCCATCCACCACCAGGTTGGTACTGGTGCCAATCAGCGTACAGGTGCCGCCCAGAATGGCGGCGTAACTCAGGGGTAACAGAAGGCGGGAGGAAGGAATGCCCAGGCGCTGGGCCCAGTCCTGAATGGCGGGGATAAACATGGCCACAACGGCCGTGTTATTCATAAAGCTGCTGAGAATACCGGTGGGCACCAGCATCCGCAGTTGTGCGCCATTCTCGGTTTTCGGGTGGCCCAGCAGCAAACGGGCAATCCACTGTACAGCCCCGGTTTCTTTCAGGCCGGCAGCCACCACGTAAAGCGTTGCAATGGTAATCACACCCGGGTTGCCGAACCCCGCCAATGCTTCAACCGGCCCCAGAATGCCGGTTATCAGCAGGAATGTCAGGGCCGCCATCAACACCAGATCGGCCGACACCCGGGTAATCACCAGCGCTGAAAGAACCGTAAACAGGGTTAGCAGGGTAACGATGGCTTCCCATGCCATGGTTACTTACACTCCGGCAGCGTGAGGCGGGGTAAAGATCAGTTGTCGCTCAAGCAGGTAGGCAATCAAACGGTTGACACACTCGTCAACAGACATCTGAGAGGTATCCAGGCGGACTTCCGGCCGCTCCGGCGCCTCATAGGGCGAATCAACACCGGTAAAGTGCTTGATCTTGCCGGCCCTGGCCTTCTCATAAAGCCCCTTCGGGTCCCGCTCTTCACAGGTCTCAAGCGGCGTGTCCATGAACACCTCAATATACTCCCCCGCCGGGAACAGATTGCGCACCAGGCGCCGATCGCTGGTGAAGGGGGAAATAAACGCGCTGAGCACAATCACGCCGGAATCGGTAAACAGCTTGCTCACCTCCCCAATACGGCGAATATTCTCAACCCGGTCCTCATCGGAAAACCCAAGATCCTTGTTCAGGCCATGGCGAACGTTGTCGCCGTCCAACAGAAAGGTATGGTATCCACGCTCAAACAAGGCCACATCCAGGGCATTGGCGATGGTGGACTTGCCAGAACCGCTAAGGCCGGTAAACCACAACAGGCAGGGGCTCTGGTTCTTGATGGAGGCCCGGTCCGCCCGGGTGACTTTCTGGTGATGCCAGACAACATTTTCAGTCATTACTCAGCAACCTTGCTCTTGAAACGTTGTTTTCCCTACACCGACAACCGGTGCACTTTGTCATCCTGGCGATCTGTCGCCACTACATCGGAATGCCCATTGCACCAAACCAGATCTTCCAGATCGCCATTGGGCGCGTAGCCCGTCTTGGCGTCTTTAAGAACCTCGATAATCGCCGCGCAATCGAAGGATTGGCTGGCGCGCTGTAGCTGGCTGAGCAACTCCTCAATACGCTCCCAGGGCAGAGACACCTCCCGCGCCATCATAATGCGGGGGTGCGAAGTACCCTGTGGGTCGTCACCAATCAGCAGCTCTTCGTACAGCTTCTCCCCCGGGCGCAGGCCCGTGAAGACCACTTCGATATCACCGGCGGGATCGTCCTCGGTTTTCTCTTCCAGCCCCATCAGATGAATCATCTTCCGGGCCAAGTCGGCAATCTTTACCGGCTCTCCCATATCCAGCACAAACACCTCACCACCCACGCCAATACTGCCCGCCTGCAGCACCAGTTGGCTGGCTTCGGGAATGGTCATGAAGTAACGGATAATATCAGGGTGGGTAACAGTAACCGGGCCGCCATCGCGAATCTGGTCCCGGAACAGGGGCACTACCGAGCCGGAAGAACCCAGCACGTTACCAAAGCGCACCATGGAAAAAATGGTCTTCTGCTGCCGCTGCGCCAACGCCTGCAGAACCAGTTCCGCCAATCGCTTGCTGGCCCCCATCACGTTGGTGGGGCGAACGGCCTTGTCCGTTGAAATCAGCACAAAACGCTCGACACCGGCAGCAATGGCTGCCTCTGCCGTGTGCCATGTGCCAAACACGTTATTCTGCACACCCTCAATCACATTGTGCTCCACCAACGGAACATGCTTGTAAGCAGCAGCGTGGTAAACCGTCTCAACACCAAAAGCCCGCATAGCGGTCTCGCAACGGCGACGATGGTTCACATTGCCAAGCAGAGGATGCAGCGCTACTTCGAGCCCTTCAATCTGGTTAATGGAGTTCAGCTCCCGCTCAATGGCGTACAGGGAAAACTCGGACTGCTCAAACAGCACCAGCGTACGTGGGCGATGGCGAATGATCTGGCGACACAATTCAGAGCCAATCGAACCGCCGGCGCCGGTCACCATCACGGACTTCTGGTAGAGACTCCTGGCAACAACCGCAGAATCCGGCCGAACCGGGTCCCGCCCCAGCAGGTCTTCAATTTCAAGATCCCGGATGTCGTTAATCCGTGCCTGGCCGGCTACCAGCTCCGACATGGAGGGGACGGTCTGAACCGGAATCGACAGAGGCTCGAGTTGTTTCAGCAGCTTCTTGCGATCAACTTGCGAATGTTCATCCAGCGCCAGCAATATTCGCTGCGCACGGTACTTCGGTAGGTGCTTGGCAATGTGGTTGATGCTGACTACCGGCAGGCCATTAATCATGGATTTGTGGTTGCCCCGGTCAAACGTCACAAAAACCACCGGCCGGTACTCTGTGCCCTGCTCCAGGGCCGAGGCCAGTTGCATGCCGGTTTCACCAGCGCCCACAATGGCCACGGCCTCCTTTGCACGCTGTTTGGGGTGGTTAACTATCATCCGCACACCCAGACGGGTACCGCTCACGAACAGGAAGGCCAAGGCACCATAAATGATGGGCACGGAACGCGGCACAAACACCTGAAGCAGATAACCCAGTACAATCAGTGTTGTGGCAGACGCCACAACACCATAGATAATCGTCAGAAAAGCCTTGTCTCCAAGATAGCGAATCACCGCCCGATACAGTCCAAGGCGGATAAATAGCCCAATCGTAAACACGACTGTTATCGCTGCAACCATCACCTGATCCCGAGTAGGCAGCCACAGATGTTGTTCCAATCGCAAAGCAAAGGCTGCCCAGATAGCAAAGAACAGGACAAATGCATCTGAAAGTACAGAGACGACCCGCTTCTGAAACCTGGGAAGGTTTAGAAAGGCCTTAATAACGAAGTTACTGCCCGATTGTTTATTTCGTTTATCTTTGCTCACATGACTACTCCGCTCACACAATCACTCCCTAACCTCGCCGAGTATAGAACCGACCTACCAAGCATATGGAATTAAACATTTGAAACCCATCAGCCATTTCCAAATAAATCACGTGTATACTTTGTCCTCAACATCTGCCAGATTTTCACTGCGGCGATTAGCAACAATGACGTCAGCTTCACGCTTGAACTGATTCAGGTCATCAATCACGCGGGACTGGTAAAATTCCTCATCCAGCTCCGGATTCAGACGATATGGACTAAAACGGACATAACCGACCAATTTTTTAATATTTTCGTCCGTGTAAGTCCATATCGTCCGTAGCTATTTAATCTTTACCAGGCACCCTGTCCCCAGCCCCTTTACCAGCAACCGTCATAAAAATGTATCTAAAGTAAGCGCCCGCTGTCAGGTTCTTCAACATCTTCTGGTCCGCCTCTGCCAACAACACGGGCGTAGACATATCAATATTATTCACCTGCGCCAACCCAGTAATGCCAGGCCGAGCCGCCAATACACCCCGTTGTTCACGCTCGGCAATCAACTCTTCCTGGTTAAACAAGCATGGCCGTGGCCCCACCAGGCTCATTTCGCCTTTCAGCACATTCCACAATTGGGGCAGCTCATCCAGCTTAGTGCGTCGAAGGAAGTGCCCGAAAGGTGTAATCGCACTGGCACTGGCCAGGTGGCTGGCTACAGAGGCGGTATCTGTTTTCATGGTACGAAACTTCACCAGGGTGAATGGCTTTTTATTGCGCCCTACCCGCTCCTGACGAAATACAGGGGAGCCGGTGTCAAAAAAACCAATCACCGAGAGAATTAACAACACCGGAAAACCGAACAACAACCCGAACAGGGAAAAGAAAAAATCAAAAAAACGAATCAAAGCGTATTCTCCGAATCAAAACAGCGGCGAAGCCCTTCCTCAACGGAAATCGGTGGCTCCCACCCCAATAAATTACGTGCCTTGGAAATATCAACCTGCAATGAGCCCAACACACGCTGAGCAACGCCTTTTTTGCCCAACAGTGCCGCCCCGAACATCAACATGCCCGCAGGCACGGGAATTAAACGGGCAGGCTTACCCATGGCTTTACCTATACCCCGCAACAACTGCGTGGTTGAGAGGTCTTGACCGTCGCCAGCCAGGAATATCTGGTTAGCGGCGGCCGGGTGGTCAATACAACTGACAATCAAATCAACGAGATTGTCCAGCGCCACTAGAGAGCGCTTGTTATGAATAGCGCCTAAAGGCAACAGCAATCCTTTCTCCACCAGCTTGATCATTCTGGCGAAGTTGCCTTTTACACCCGGCCCATACACTAACGGAGGGCGAATAATTACCACTTCCATGCCGGTGTCACGGGCGATGTCCCACAAACCCTGCTCGGCTTCCATTTTGGAAAAACCATAGGCGTCTTCCGGCGCGGGTTTATCGCCAGGGGTGAAAGGACTGTTTAACGGAGTGTCTTCGCCATTAACCTTAATAGAGCTAATGAAAACAAACCGACGAACGCCAGCTGCAACTGCCTGGCGAGCGAGGTTCAAGGTGCCGTCAACATTTACCTTACGGTATTCAGCCACCGGCTCGGACACTTCATCTTTCATGATATGGACGCGGGCAGCCGCCTGTACAACAACGTCCTGCCCGTTGAGCGCCGTCGCCCAATCAGTACCGGCATGTAAACCATCAATCAAGACATCACGACTATTTTTTAATGACTCTTTTCGCCTAACGGCCCTGGTCAATACGAAGCGGGAGTCGCGATCCAGACACTCCGAAAGGGGCTCGCCAAGAAAACCACTTGCCCCAGTCAGTAAAATGTTCACAGGTGACCCTCCACACTCATAGTAGACTGCTCCTTGCTATCTCCACTCACGAGTGCAACTAGGTCCCTTGCCATCTCATCCATAATGGCCTTACGTGCAAACTGAGCCACAAATTCATTCCTTGGCTCATCCGCAATGTGAAGGTTCTCAAACGCTTCAATGGCTCCAGCCACATCACAAGGCGTGAAAACCGCCGCATTATCAAGATTCTCATTCACAAACTCGGCAGCATAACCAGCCACGCCAGCCCAAATTGGTTTGCCCAGTGCGCCATACTCAAACAGTTTTGAGGGAAGCACCTTACGGAATGCGTCGTAGTCGTTAAGGTGCAAGAAAAGCACGTCAGCCTGTTGGTATATTTGAATCAATTCTGCGCGTGCAACAGGGGGCTCGATTACAACATTGGTACAATCTGCCTGGGAGATAGCGTCTTCCAGCTGCCGTAAACGCCCGCCGCCACCGATCAACCGAAACTTGGCACGGCCTTCCAGATTTTTGGCCAATTCGGGAACAATATTATGAAGCCCCTGCCCCTCACCCATATTGCCGGCATACACAACTTCAACCGGTTTTGTTCGAAACGCTTTTCCACCTGAAGAACGATGTTTATCAACGCAGACTTCCGGCGCAACACGCAAGAACTCATCATCGATGCCGTTAGTAAAAACCACCTTTGAAACTTCCGGGTAGCGGGACTCAAAATATGGCAAAAAACCTGCTGAGACGACATTCAGCCGATCCGCTTTCGACACCGCCCATCGCTCCATCGCACTGAATACAGGCCTCATCAGCCAGCTCAGTTTCCGGGGCAAAACGTCTTTAATTGTATCGACAAAAATATCCCGAATATCAAGATAAAGTGGAGCGCCCTGTTTTCGTGCGACAGATGCACCCAATACTGCTGTCATCAAACGGGAAGAACTGGCAAACACCACATCGTAGTTTCGCCCTTTAACAAAGGCCTTCACTTGTTTGGCATAGGTCAGAAAAGCGCGGGATTGATCCAGCATCCCACTTTGATGGGCAGGCAGCCGCACTCGTTTTACCGTTAATTCTGGGCTAAATTCCTCTTCCGGAGCCTCCGCACCGAAGCCCGAGTAGCGGTTCGGCAACGTGGTGACCACATGAATTTCACTGCCCTCGGGAAGTGCCTCCAACAAAGAGTCGACAAGCGCCGTATTGCGGAAAGAGCCTGCAGACAAATCCGGTTTGAAATAAAAGCTGAGCAATAAAACCGTCAATTAGTACTCCAACAAACCCGTGTGGTGACTTTTCGCCCAGTAAACGCGATCACTAACTTCAGGTTTTTCTTAGACACGCCAAATCCCGGATGCCAAACTCCGCTTTCAAGACGACCAACTCCCCCGACAACCTCAAAAACGACTACCTGCCCTTCCGGCAACACTACTCTGAACTGGGATTCAGCAGTTGCTTCAACCACTATGTCCGGATGAAAATGCCAATGCGCTACCGCTTCCTCAAAGTCACCAAGCAATTCATCAGTCACGTCCAGACTTTCTGCCCGGCCACGCCAGATGCGCTGATGAATCACCTTACCGGGCAACCGCTTATACCCATCATGGCTCCCCGAGAGCTCAACCTCGCCCGACGGGTGGCCGAGCAACACCTCAAGTGGTTTAGCTCGCCTCGCTACCCGAAACCCGGCCCAGACCTCCGAAGAGTTTTGACCATCCACCTCAACAGTGTTGTGGGCTGCCGTCGATCGTTGCCGATGCCTCTCCGCGCCTTCTCCATACTGGGAGATACCGGAATTAACCAACACGCGCTGGCCAAATAAACTCAGCTCACAACTCAAAGTATCTGCATGCGCATGGCCCGGCTGATAATCCGGGCCCACCGGCGCCACATCAACTAGCAAACGGTGGCCTTCGGGCCAGTCCACGATGCCATAGCCACTGGGTTGTAAAAGCGTCCCTCGAACCACCGGAGGCTTATCGTCCTTAGATGCAATCAAGCCCAATGATGTCCCATTGTGTTCAAGGTCTTCAACGGCGGGTGCAATACCGAACGTAGCATCGTTAAAAAACGAGATTTTACCATCCGGGTGAGACATGGCCTTTAGCCACCTCAAGCCTTTCTCAAAACGCTCCCGCCAATTACCAAGCCTCTGCTTTAACTCATGCAACCCACTCGCCTTACCAAGAGCTACTAGGTCTGCCAAATCCCAAAGTAAAATTCCCTGGTACATGGGCGATCTTTCGTAATGAGCGCCGTCAGCCAAAAACTGCTCCGGAATTTCCTTGTCCAGTAGTTTTATCCCTCTGTGAAGCCAGCGGTCACCCTGCTTTCCACCCAGATAACAACCCACAAATACGAGGGCTTTGGCATTAGCGAACAAATGGTTCCCTAGAATGTGAAACTCCAGCCGCTGTTCCAGCACATCAGCCTGCTGTGCCAATGAGTTTAACCACTCTGCACTTACTTGACCCGATGCCAAGCGGCTGAAAAACTTCACCCAGTTTACAATGCGAAGAGAAAGGCAATATGGCTCCCAGCCGTTTCCGTGCGGCGGAGGGTTACCTGCAATCCAGGAATTCACTAACGAGCCACATAGCTCTTCTCTCTGTTCCGCACCCGTTACGTTCAAATCATCCTGGTAATGGAGATTATATAGCCAGAGCTTAGGGAATTCCGGATTGTTCCAGTTTCCGTCAAAACGGCTCGTTTTCCCGAGAAAGGAAAACGTTTCCCCATCCTGAGTGGAGGGTTCTAAAAAACCTTCACCCGGCCAGGAGCTCAACTCACCCCGGAGCACAGGGACAGGCAGTTCTTTTAACCGGGGCTTACGAACCCGGTAGTAAACCTGATAAGCAAGTTGCCGCGCCTTGAGGTAGCGTACCGTATGGAAAAGCAAACGCCACTTCATTGCTGCTTCAAAAACTCAACAATACGACTACAGGCCTTACCATCCCCATAAGGATTGTGGGCTCGAGACATCCGTTCATACACTGCTTCATCATCCAGCAACTCCTGGACAGAATCCCGAATCATACTGCTTTCTGTACCCACCAAACGCACCGTACCGGCATCGACCGCTTCCGGGCGCTCGGTGGTGTCACGCATTACCAGTACAGGCTTGCCCAGCCCAGGCGCTTCTTCCTGAACACCACCGCTGTCTGTCAGCACCAGATAAGCGTTTTGCATTAGATAAACAAAGGGCTCGTAGGCCAAAGGCTCAATTAGGTGAACATTGCTCAACCCATCCAGCAGCCGCTTAACAGGCCCTTGAACATTGGGGTTCAGGTGAACCGGGTACACAAAGTGAACATCCGGATTGGATTCGGCCAACGCTCTCAACGCCTGACAGATACTTTCAAAACCGTCGCCGAAATTTTCTCGACGGTGGCCGGTGATCAGTACGTAACGTTGATCGACCAGATCAAACTCAAGTCCGGCCGCACTCAAAGCACTGTGGATGTTTTGCTGAAGCGCGGGAGTTTCGTTCACTTTTCGCACCACCCATTGCAACGCATCAATTACCGTATTGCCCGTAATCAATACATCATCTATTGCTGTGCCTTCAGCAAGCAAAGCGGTTTGATTACGTTCGGTTGGCGCAAAATGCCAACGAGCCAACCGGCCCGTTAACTGGCGGTTTGCCTCTTCCGGCCAAGGGGAACATAAATCCCCGGTGCGCAGTCCAGCTTCCACATGGCCCACAGGAATCTGCTGGTAAAAAGCCGCGAGCGTCGCCGCAAAGGTAGTCGCTGTATCACCATGAACCAGAACCAAATCTGGCTGGAAATCCGTGAGCACGTCTCTCAGCCCAAGCAGGACTTTGCTAGTTACATCATAAAGATCTTGGCCAGGGCGCATTACGTCCAGATCGTAGTCGGGCTCCAAGGCAAACAAATCAAGGACTTGGTCCAGCATTTCCCGGTGTTGCGCTGTAACCGCCAACCTGGAATCAAAAAATGAGTCCGTCTGCAGCGCCTTTACTAATGGCGCCATTTTTATGGCTTCAGGGCGAGTACCAAAAACGACTAAAACCTTCATGCTTGAGTTACCCCGCAGAAATCCAATACCTGGCCAGCAACTTCAAGTTTCTCGAATTCACGATGCGCCACCAGATAAACCACAATATCGGCTTCACCGACGGCATCTTTCCAAGGCGTCAAAGTAATACTCGCATGTTCTTTAAGATTGGGCTCAACCGCCAACGGCTGGATACCGGAGGATATCAACTGCTGGAACACCCACAGCGCCGGAGATTCGCGAAGGTCATCAATGTTTGGTTTGAACGCCAACCCCATGCAGGCGACTACCGGCTCTCGGCCATACTGTTCACGAAAACCCGACACCAGCGACTTAATCTTTTCAACCACCCACTCAGTCTTACGAGTGTTCACTTCCCGCCCGGAGCGGATCAGGCGAGCATCATCGCCGCCCTCATGAACGATAAACCACGGGTCTACCGCTATGCAGTGACCACCAACACCTGTGCCGGGCTGTAATATATTTACCCTCGGATGGCGGTTTGCCAGACGAATCAGCTCCCACACATCAATGCCAAATTTATCACTCAGCAGCGACAGCTCGTTAGCAAAAGCAATATTCACATCACGGAAGCTATTTTCTGTCAGTTTTGCCATCTCCGCGGTACGGGCATCGGTTACTAGAACCTCACCGGTTACGAAGGTGCGATAGAACGCTGCAACATTTTCACTGGCCTCCGGCGTAATCCCTCCGACGATACGGTCGTTTTCAACTAACTCTCGCATAATATGGCCTGGTAAAACCCGCTCAGGGCAATGCGCTATATAAATGGCACTGGTATCCACGCCATCCTCACGCAATGTTTCAGCAACTTTTTCCGTAGTACCCACCGGGGATGTAGATTCGAGAATCACCAGATCCCCAGTCTTGACTACTGGTGCAATCGCGCGAGTTGCATTCAACACATAGTCAATGTTGGGCACAAAGCCGTCATGGAACGGAGTGGGCACAGCGAGTATAAAAATATCAGCCGGTTCGGGCTGCAAAGATGCACTCAAATGTCCAGAATGGACTGCCGAATGAACAAACAAATCGAGATCAGGCTCGATAATGTGGATATCGCCCTGATTTATGGTGTCCACAACCTCTGCCGATATATCTACACCCTGGACGTAGTAACCACGGTTAGCAAGCAGCGCAGCAGACGGCAGACCGATATAGCCAAGGCCGACAATACAAATTTTCAAGTCAGATAGCATACAAAATCCTGAACCTGTTACTGAGAACGTAAAATCTCGGCAGCGTCAATCGAGACACGAGCGACCTCAAATACTTCCTCCGGACTAATCGGGCAAGGCAGGCCTTTCTTAATACTTTCCAGAAAAGCAGCGGCGCAGGCTTTTTGCCCCTTGTCTTGCTGCCAGAGGTTCATTTTTTTGAATCCCGGCCAGCCAAACCCTTTTAACTTTCGGAAATTGTCCAGCTGCAGGACACGCCCTGCCGCGAAGACTTCAACGCGTTCCTTGGGAAAACTGGACGCCCCATTAGCTAAGTAATGAATGGTCCCGAATGATCCATCAGCAAAACCTAGAATAATAGCGGCCTTATCTTCCGTCACCCTAAGGTGTGGCGCATCACCCATGCGACGGGCTTGCACTGAAATGATTTCACTACCAGCCAGGTAACGCATAAGGTCGATAAAGTGGCAACCCTCACCGATGATACGACCCCCACCAACTGTATTACTCTGGGTCCAGTGTTCGGCGGGAATAGCGCCCGCGTTCATTGTCATGATGAAGGACTTGGGTTCGCTGACGACCATCAGCAGCTCTTTCATTCTTTTGATTTGGGGAGAGAATCTGCGGTTAAAGCCAACCATCAACTGCGGACCTGCTCCTTGGGCGTGTGCAGCTTGAAAAGCCACCTCCACTTCCTCTAGCTCCTCCAGGTCAATGGCCAGAGGTTTTTCTACAAACACATGCTTTCCGGCTCTGAGTGCCTGGCAGACGAAACGAGCATGGGTATTATGCTGCGTCGCAATCACTACGGTATTGACCGCCGGATTGGCCATCAGCCCATCAGTATCTGTCGATGCATGGGCAAATCCTGCCTTTTCGCCATGAACTACCCCGTTGATACCGCCAGAAGTACTGATGGTATGCAATTGGGCGCCCGCTTCCTTGAAGGCAGGTATCAGTACACGAGCGGCGTAGTTACCCGCCCCCACCACGCCAAGAACTGGCTGTGAGGAATTAAACTGCACCTCCGCCAACGGGACCGTTGCTTTATGCCGGCCCTGCGTATCGCCCGGATATTGCAGTAAAATGCCGAGAGCCGACGAGTCTTCCGTAAGTACTTTATAGGCGGACTGAGCGTCTTCAAAATCGAAACGGTGCGAGATTAACGGCTCAACATTGATAGCGCCACTGGCCATCATATCCAGAACTGCCTCAAAATTACGCTGCTCAGTCCAGCGGACAAAAGGCAAAGGATAGTCCAGGCCTTCTTCTTCATAGGCCGGATCGTAACGACCTGGGCCATAAGAACAGGACACCTGGAAACTCAACTCCTTCTCATAAAAATCCGCGCGATTAAATTCCAGGCCTGCCACTCCAACCAACACGATACGCCCGCGCTTGCGACTCATACGGGCAGCTTGGGTGATTGGGTCATTGGACTTGGTGGAGGCGGTAATGATCACCGCGTCAACGCCGTGGCCGCGGCTGAACGCCGTGCCCGCTGCGACCGGGTCTTCTCCTTTGCCAGGGTTACAGACTTCGGCACCAAAGCTCTTGGCCAGCTCAAGTTTTCGATTATCAAAATCGACAGCCAGAACACGGCACCCCTGGGCACGGAGCAACTGAACCGTGAGCAAACCAATCAAACCTACTCCTGTTACCACAACACACTCACCCAGTGTGGGTTGCACCAGACGAATACCTTGTAACCCTATGCTGGCGACCACGGTAAAAGCAGCAGCTTCATCAGAAACTGAATCAGGGACCTTGGCGCAGAGATTTTTCGGAACACGCACAACATCAGCGTGGGGACCGTTGGATACCACCCTGACGCCGGGCTGGAAATGATCGACGTTCTTCCCAACTGCTTCGACCACACCAACATTGCAGTAACCCAGTGGCAACGGCTGACCAAGCTTCGAGCGCACTGCATCCATCGTCGTAAAAAATCCATCGGTTTGGACTTTTTCCAGCACCATTTTGACTTTGTCGGGTTGTTGACGCGCTTTTTCTAGATAAGAGGCCTTGCCGAAATCAACCAGCATGCGCTCAGTGCCTGACGAAATAAGACTGCAACAAGTATTGATTAACAAGTGCCCGGAGGAAATTCCGGGACTGGGGGCATCAACCACCGCAGTCCCACCTTTAGCTAAATCTTGTAAAACCTGCTTCATGAAAACTTCCTAGTCTGAAAGCTGCTGATACCAAATTTCGAAATACAACAGCGCAAAAATGGCATAAAAGTAATCCGCATAGCTGGAGCGAACATCGCCGATGGGTTGTTGTAATTTCTGGCGATCGGATATGTTCCGTCTGGCGAAGTATCCTCGATTGAGTAATAATATAGAATTCGGTCAAGAGGATTGTACTTTGATCCGTGGTACCAATTAGCTTTACGGGGCGCTGAGGATGACCCTATTATCGCTGGTTTTGGAAATCTATTCCGAGTCTACTTAAAACACTACTACCATAAGAATAGCATTTTCCCTCAAATGAGCTCGCGAATATATTTATAACTAAAGCCTCCCCAAAAGCTTAAAGACAAATTAAAAAAACGGACCAAGGTATTCCAGTCAATTAGTTAAAATGCTCTCTATTTCACGAAATCTTTGAATAGACGTATTCGCTGAAACAATTTCTTCGATTGATCCCTGCATTTTAAAAAAATCATTTCGACATTCATCAAGTGCTTTAACAAAATCATCCACGTACTCAGTCTTGAAAATAACATCCGAATCTATGAAGTTTGGCATTCCTGATACAATCAGGGGCATTCCTTTTGATAAAAGCTGAAACGTCTTGTTTGAAGCAGAAACGGCCTCAACTCCCTTTCGGCCTTTCCTGTAAGGTATTATTGAAGAAAAATACTTATCGAAATTTATTTCGTCGAGACTAGCAGACGGCAATAAGAAAATATTGTCATTACTATCGACAAGAGCATTAACTTCGTTAGCTATATTAACATCTACTGGTCCTACAAGGTGGAACTCAACGTTAGGCCTCTTTAGCGCTATAATTTGAATCAAATCAAAATCTACTCTATCATTTATATGCGCCCAAAGAACGACAGCATCTCGACAGGTTTCACGTGGCTCTTCATATTCTTTCGTCGTCCATGGAAGGAACAGACGAGGTTTACACCATCTTTCCACTTGCTCACATAATGGAGTAGAAACACACAAAACTTCATCACTAATACTGCATGTTTTTCGCAAAGCTGACTCAGCGTAACGCCCTCCAAAAAAACGAGCTTGTGCGACAAAATCATCATTTATTATTGTTATTATCTTGTTGTTCGGGAAAATGCTTCTTAAAAAGTAGTAATCATAATTAAAATTAACTATTATATCTGAATCCGAGCAATTATCTAAAGATGCTTTAATCGACTTCCTTTCAACTATTTCGTTAAAAAAAGAAAGAGCGCCAGACACACGCAACTGATGGTGAATTAATGAAGCCGTCCTCACAATTGAAATATTATGCTCCGCGCCGACCAGACTTTCAGAAACACAATAGCTCGGCTTTTGGTAAAAAATCACCTCATGACCATTTTCCTTTAGCATCTTTGCAAACTGATGCCTGATTCTAGGCGGCTCTTCCCAGTCACTTTTAGTGAAAATTCTAAATCTCACACTCGGCTCCCGCAAAAACTAGAAACTATAATAAATTAAAAAACCTGTGTTATCCCTCAAGAAAGTGAGCCTTCTTTAACAACTCAACAATCCTGTAAGACGCTTTGCCACCACCATAAAGCTCACTTAGATCCTTGACCTGTCGGCCACGGTTCTTGGTGCACTCTTGAATAATTCTATGAGCTACTGCTCCCACCAAAACATTTGCAGCGATCTCGACTAACTCCACCCACTCTGTCTGATCACGCATAGTAACGCAGGCCTTACCGAAAAAATAAGCTTCTTTCTGCACACCCCCACTGTCTGTGAGCACCAACTGACAGTGTTCAAGCAGCCAGACCATCTCAAAGTAGCCGACAGGTTCAATAATATGGACGTTCAGTGCCTGACCTTGCTCTGCGACAAGCTTGCGGGTACGAGGGTGCAGGGGCAAGACAACGGGAACCTGATTCTGATGTATCTGATTGAGCGCCCGCACAATATTAGCCAACCGCTCGGGGTTGTCTGTATTTTCAGCGCGGTGCAAGGTGGCCAGGACAAAGGCTTCCGGCAGCTCGCCTTCTGCCGGAGCAACCGCTTTTTCAGCAAACAGCAGGGCAGCATCCTGCATAACGTCGCCAACTTGCATAACCTTCACCGGCTTACTGGAAAACCCTTCATTTTCCAGGTTACGAACCGCAGTGCTTGTTGGGCAGAACAGCAGATCGCTGATCTGATCAGTTAAGATGCGGTTAATCTCCTCTGGCATCCGCATGTTGAAACTGCGTAGCCCAGCTTCCACATGGGCAACAGGAATATGCAGCTTCGTGGCAGCCAGTGCACCGGCCAAGGTAGAGTTGGTGTCTCCGTAGACCATAACGCGATCTGGCTTATGCTTAAGCAATGCCTTCTCGATTTCGGTCAGCATGCGCCCCGTCATCTCGCCATGACCGCCGCCATGGATATCCAGCTGAAGATCAGGCCTCGGTATGCCCAACTGGTTGAAGAATATATCCGACATGTTGGAATCAAAATGCTGACCGGTATGCAATATAATCTCTTCAATGCCGCCGGCTTGTTGAATAGCTCGGGAGACCACACTGGCTTTGATAAATTGTGGGCGGGCGCCGATGATGGTTAGGATTTTCATAGAGTCGCTTTTTGGAAAGATTGAGTTATGGCTTAATTGTGAACAGGCGCATAGGCCTTGAGGTCAAGCTCGTACTTGTCTCGGGAAGATAGCGCAAGCAGAAAATCGGACCACATTTAGAGCTTTTCTCTTTTCCTCCACTGATAATTTTGAGCTACTGTGTAGTTACCACGATATAACCCAAAAGATGAACTTTTAACAAACAAAAGACTTTCAAAAACCATAGAAAATAACAAAATCTGCCACGGAGTAAACAAGAATGGCCGCTGCAGGAAAGAAACAAAAAACACGGCCAAGCAAACAAGACCGATTTTCCAATCCCTTAAAATCAAACAAAAATATAGAGAAAAAACTAAAAACAGCCCTACAAAACCATACTCTATCAAAAAAAGCTTATAGCTTTGACCTAAAAATATAGTCGGATTTTCTAGATGGAAATTTGTTCCCATCCCCAGCAGTGCATCCAGAGATATAATGTAATCCGAGAAAAAAACATCGAGAACAGGCGGGCTTCTAGATTCTAAGCCAAAAACAAAAAGGCCAGCTATTCGATCAATTACAATAATTCTAAAGGCGTCATTATCCCAAAAAAATATCACTGAACCCAAGACCGCTAAAACAAGAAGGAGCACACCCTTAGCCATCTTTAACGGCGAACCAAGCCTTAACAGGAAAAACCCAAATGCACTTATAATAAAAAAAGCAAGTGAGAATGTTAAAATACCGCCAAGGAGTAAAACTAAATTTCTGACATCTCTGAAATTAAAATTATTGCCCACAAGCATAAAAGCAACTAATGTCCCCAAAGTACCAGGCTCGTCAAAAATTGAGTACAATCTATTCCCTGCCAAACCGGCCGGCTCAATGTATAAAAAGAAATTTTTTATTCCTAAATCAGGTATGTCGCCCTTCCCATCAGGATAAGACAAAGGCGAATGGGGCAACGAAAAAAAATATTCATTTGTCACCCTCGCCACAATCGACAAAAAAACTATCAATGTTAGCAGTGTTGTCAACTTATCCAGGGCCTTTAATTTCTCTCCTTTATTCAAAGCAAAAACTAAGACAAAAACTGCTATACTAATAAAAGAACTAGTGCGAAAGGTTTGGAGAGAAGCATAAACACAAAAGAATAACAACAAAATAATTGTGAGGGATGAAATAGCTAAGAAATTGCAGTTAACCGATATCGAAGATAATCTTGATGCGCAGAGGAAAAATAGCACTCCAATCAAAATAACAGAGAAAATATAACTATTCGGCCATAAAAACCACGGATGGTTTTGGCTTAGGATTATTAAAACTAGAATCCACTCAATTACAAAAGACTTTTTTGTTTTGGTTGCATCGATAGTCATTTCTAAAATCCGAAAAAATTGAAGGGGAGTTCAAAGATGCCCAAAACATAACGAGTTATAAAACACCTAAAAATTAATAACAACACCAGAAATACTTAGTACACTAGGTTAAAACTCTAAGCGAAGACCTGCACCAAACAATCAGATTTTTATTATGCCAAGCAGCCTTACGCACGGTAGAAATCAAGCCCTAACAGTTCAGCGGCATTATTATCATGACCAAGCGAATAAGCGAGGTTACTACAGTTTTTCTTCGGTTATCAGCGTCGCCTACTTCTACCACTTAATTTATTGAAACTACGACCGGAATCTCCACATTCTCTCAACCAGTTGACCCCAATCTGGTGCTTTATAACCGGTGGCCTTACGAAACTTATCGCTCGCAAGTGATCGATCAACCACCACATTGCTGTCTTCAATTATTTTAATATCTTTTTTATATTGTCTCGCAACTATATTCAGTAAATCAAACTTCGATATCGGATCTGCAGAAACATGATAAAGACCATTCAAATCGTTTCGTGGTAACACATATTCTTTTATTATCCGGGCTAGTTCATTTGTAGGAACGCCCGAGAAAATTGCCTTTGAATACCCGTATACAAGACCCTCTTGGGCTAAGAACCATTCGAGAAGAGCGTACTGCGACTGTAGTTCGTGTCCAATAATCGAGGTACGTAGAGTGATAGTATTTTTTCGATCTGTCACTTCGCCTATATGCTTTGACTTACCATACAGATCCTCAGCATCTGAGGGGTCATTCTCGGTATAATGCCCTTTTTTTCCTGAGAAAACACAGTCTGTACTGATATGTATCAATCTGCACTGACTCAGCTCACACAAATCTGCCATGCGATGTGGCAGTAATGAATTGGTCGGTAGCGCAACCAACGGATTATTTGCATCTGAAACCTGTTTTATCAGGCCAATACAGTTAACCACAGCATCCGGCTTTACCTTCCTGAAAATAAACGCGAGATGATCAGAATCCAGTACATTTATTCCCGTTACTATCTTTGGGGTGCTTTTTTCCGGCAATAAGGAAAGCTTACTGGAGTCCCTTGCAGATCCCCAAACATCGAAGCGACTGTCATCAGATAATACCTTTAAGACAGCACTTCCAAGCATCCCGGTAGCACCGAGTACAAGAATCCGCATAGCTAGACACCTTTTATACCAACGTGAAGATCTATTTTTATGTTCAAGAACTAAAGCCTTAGCTAAGCCTTAGTATTCCGGTTGAGGATCTGGCCATAAAGATTCCTGAGTTCACTCATAAATACCATTACACTCAAAATACCTATTAGAGACCAAGCTACCCAGACTGAGGGTCCTATCTCATGGCCCAGAATTACCGTAAGGATCGATCCACTGACGACCAATACAAGGCAGAGATACATCTTCACTCTCGGAAAACCTCTCCAGATAAACGCTGATGCCTCTGTGTTGAGGACAAACAGCAAGAAGAAGGACAGAGTATTTGCAATTATTGCTCCCGAGGCACCGAGTTGGGGAATTAACACCCAGCAAAGTAGAAGGTTCACCAGAAGCGCTATCACCGAGGTGCCCAGGGATAACGAACTCTTTCTCTGCAATCCGATACCAACGCTCGTTACTATCGAAAGGGTGTATAAAAGCGGTTGAACCATTGCACACACGATCAGGTATTTTACCTGTAGATAATCTTCAGGAAGGAGGTAATCCACAAGCCAAGAAAGTGAACCACATATTGCGGCAAATATACATACAGCCGCAAGGACGGTCTGGGCTACAGAGTTTACACGATTCATGTCAACGTTGTTGGAGTGCCATTTGAAAACCAACGGAGCCCAGATGATAGAAAAGATAGACTGAACCAACACCGCTGCGGCAGAAAACCGCAAAGTTACAGAATAAACTGCCAATTCAGGGAATGTTGATAAGGTTCTAAGTGAAAATATCGTAACAGCACTAATCGCCTGAAACGCTAACCCGGCCACCACCAGCGGTAGGCCATAGCGGAACAGCTTCCGCATGAGGTCACTGTCAAGTGAGGCTTTGAAGCTGTCTTTCAGCTCCTTCCGTGTATTCCAGCCAAAAATAACCAGAACTACAGCCATCGACGCCACGAAGGCATAAAACAGATGGACCAGTGATTTTTCAAAGGGCAAAGCAATATAAACCAAGATGATCGCGAGCAGGACAAACTTGGGTATTACCTGACTCATGGAAAATGCCAGGCCTCTCTCCTGCATTCTCAGAATCAATGATAAAAACCGTGAAAAATAGTTGAGAATAACGGCGCAAACTGTCAAAAAGATCAGCACGCGGCTCTCAATACCAAACAGAAACTCGGAAATGAGCTTTCCGTAAAATATTACCCCAGCTGAAAGTATGATCAATAAGCAGAGGCCGGGAAGAACGCTATTCTTGAAAAGGCGGGGCTTATCAGATTCCGAGTGATACTCGCGCGTATAAGCCTGATCAAGGCCAAAGACTGAGACAACCAGTGCCAATGACAGCACCGTTTGGAACACACCAAATCTCCCGACATCCTCAGGAGAGAAGGCCCAGGTGATCAGAGGCGTCGTCGCAAGGCCCAGAACAGCAACACCAATGGGCCCAATCGCAAATCCGACAATATTTTTAATATTCAAAAGAGGTGATCACCTGCATCCCAAAAAACACTTCAAACTAGCCGTTTAAGCGCTCGATAGACAGAAACCGCTATGCCGTAGGAGTATCCCGAAACAAGGAAAGCTACGATCCGGGGGGTCTCCTGAAGCTTAAGCCTGGCAGAAGCGACAAAGGACCTCTCAGCGCACTTGGCCGCTAGATTGAAATAGCACTTTCTGGCTAATTCCTTGCCGATCTCGGCGAAAGAGAGGCACTCTGACTTCCCGGTGAAGGCCATCACCTCTTCAGGGTCTATTTCATCAATCCATTGCTTTCTTAAACGGATATTTTCTGACACTCGCCATGGGACCCGCGTACCCAACTGTTCAGCATGCACCCGCCCGGTTACCAGATTTTCCGGCACATGAATGAATGTATACTCCTGGCCGAGGCGGAACCACATATCGTAGTCCTGTGTTGCTTTCAATTCTGGGTTAAAATGTCCACAAACCCGAAAAGCCTCTCGCGGTATCAACATGGTACAACCATGGACATCACTATTTACCAGCAAACGGCCCCTGAACCCCACCGGGTTACTACTCTCCAGCTTTACCCTTCTAGTTACCCTCGTATCTACGTTAAAGAGACTGTAATCACTGAAAACAACATGCTTTGAAGGCTCATCGAGTGCTTGCAAGGCCTCCACCTGCTTAAGAACCTTGTCGGATGAGTACAAATCATCGTGGCTAAGCCAGGAAAGGTAATCACCACTCATTTTCTCAATTGCCATATTGAGCGCTGTAGAAACGCCACCATTTTCCTTGCGGTAATAACAAATGGAATCGCCATAGCTCATAGCAATAGATTCAGTCTTACCTTCATCATTGGAGCCGTCGTTTATAACCAGAATTTCCAGGTTATCGTAGGTTTGACCCAACGCAGACTCGATGGCCTCAGCAAGAAAATTGGATCCATTATACACAGGTATGACAATTGATACTTTTGGATTAAATTTCATAAATAACGCTTATTTGAATCAAGACTTACGCCACACAGTGCGGTTGATATAGTCCGTATAGCTCAGGACCACTCGTACAACCTGCTTGGAAACAGGCCCACCTTCGTAATCCCCCACCAAGGAAAACACTCTTTTTTCTGCATCATGTTGGCTGGTAACTACTTTCACGGCATCAAGAATTGAGTCCTTACTCAAACCACTCATGATCAAAGTTCCTACGTCCATGCCCTCCGGCCGCTCATGGGTGTTGCGTATCGTTATAGCCGGAAGGTTCAGCAAAGAGGCCTCTTCAGTGATGGTGCCACTGTCCGACAAAACACAAAACGCCTCCATCTGTAACCTCAGATAATCCAGAAAACCGAAGGGTTTAACGAATCTGAGCAGGGGGTGCGACAGGTCAATTCCAAGGGCCTCCAAACGTTGCCTGGTCCTTGGATGGGTAGAGACTATCACAGGTAAGTTGTACTCGTCCGCCAGCGCCTTCAGTGAGTCAACCAGTTCCTTTAAACTATCGGGGCAGTCTACGTTCTCTTCGCGATGAGCGCTCGCGATGAAAAATTTTCCGGCTTCAAGTCCACTTCGGTCTAAAACATCCGATTGCTGAATTTTGGGCATGTAATAGTTCAGGACTTCATGCATGTGAGAGCCGGTTTTCAGGATTGTTTCCGGCCGAATGCCCTCGGCAATCAAATAACGACGCGCGTGCTCAGTTAAAACCATATTGATGTCACTCAAATGGTCCAACACTTTACGATTAAGTTCTTCAGGCACCCTCTCATCAAAACACCGGTTTCCAGCCTCCATGTGAAAGACTGGGATTTTCCTCCGTTTCGCCGAGATCACCGCCATACAGGAATTGGTGTCACCATAAAGCAACAACGCATCCGGCTTTTCAACGGCAAAAACTTCGTCAGCCCTGGCAATCACTTCTGCAATGGTTTTGGCGGCAGTACTTCCGGCGGCACCCAGAAAATAATCAGGCTTGCGAATTTCAAGATCATCAAAAAAAACCTGATTCAGCTCAAAGTCATAATTTTGCCCGGAATGCACCAGGATATGGTTGACCTGTTTATCCAACTCGGCAATCACGCGGCTCATTTTTATCAGTTCAGGGCGGGTGCCTACGAGCGTCATGACCTTAAGCATTGAGCTGCTCCTTCACGTACTCCAGCTCACTAACCAGACTCTTTACTTCCGGAACGGTTAAACGAGTCGTATTATGAGAGGTATAGTCATCCGACTGGGAAATTTTTTCTTCACCTTCCACAAAAAATTTCCGGTAATTCAGATCACGGTTATCGGCCTGTATGCGGTAGTAACGGCCCATATCCTCTGACTTCGCCATTTCCTCCCTGGAAATGAGTGACTCATAGAGTTTCTCACCATGCCGGGTGCCAATTATTCTAATTGTATTGTCAGCCCCAAATAACTCTTTCAGTGCCTGCGCAAGATCCTGCACAGTTGACGCAGGCGCTTTTTGCACAAAAATGTCCCCTTGTGTCGCATTTTCAAAAGCATGCAGAACCAGATCAAGAGAATCCTCAAGCGACATCAGAAATCTGGTCATTTCAGGATCTGTTACGGTTAATGCTTCTTTGTTTTTAATTTGCTTCAGAAACAAAGGAATCACCGACCCTCGGGAAGCCATAACGTTTCCGTATCTGGTGGCACACAAAACCGGGCCGCCCTCGGGGACAAGACGTGACTTTGCCACCATCAGCTTTTCGGCCATGGCTTTCGAGATGCCCATGGCATTAATCGGATACACCGCCTTATCAGTACTAAGGACAACAACCCGCTTTACATTGCTTTCAATGGCCGCATTGAGGACATTTTCAGTGCCAAGAACGTTAGTCCTCACCGCTTCCATTGGGTGAAACTCGCAGGAAGGAACCTGCTTGAGTGCAGCTGCATGGAAAACGTAATCAACGCCTACCATGGCCTGCTTTATGCTGTCATGAGACCTCACATCACCAATATAAAACTTGACCTTGTCGTTCGACAGCGCAAGACGCATATCCTCTTGCTTTTTTTCATCCCGACTGAAAATTCGAATTTCACGAATATTTGTATCTAAAAATCGCTTAAGAACTGTTTTACCGAACGAGCCCGTGCCACCGGTAATCATTAGAACTTTATCTTCAAACATTATATATCCCAAAATTTAATACGTATCGGCGATAATTTAAAACGAAAACGAAAAACGAGGCCCCCCTAGTGTTCCGTCCGGGTAATCCATTTATTTATTATCAATAATGCTCAGTTTTGCTCGCGCCACTGAAGTCATAATCGATTCTGCACTTTTGTGCCACCGGAACGGCTTGGCCAGTTTCTCGTTATGGGTCTTTATATACCGGCGAATCGCCGTCTTGAGTTCGCCCACACTGGTAAAGATTCCACGGTACAAAGCGCGGCGTTCCAGCTGACCAAACCATCCCTCCACGGCGTTCAGCCAAGAGGCGCTGGTTGGTGTGAAGTGAAGCTTGAACCGAGGGTGTTTCTCCAGCCAGGCTTTCACCTCTGGTGTTTTGTGAGTCGAGCTGTTGTCCAGAATCAGATGAAGGTCCTGCTCTTTCGGTGTTTCTCGATCAATTTGCCGCAGAAAGTCGAGAAATTCTTTGGCGCGGTGGCGTTGTGTGATGCGCCCAATCACCTCGCCGTTCAGGATATTCAGAGCCGCGTATAAGCTGGTCGTGCCGTGCCTCTTGTAATCATGAGTGCGGCGCTCGATCTGGCCGGGTTTCAATTGCAGCTTTGGTTGAGTTCGATCCAGAGCCTGGATCTGCGTTTTCTCATCAACAGACAGTACCAGAGCGTTATCCGGCGGATTCAGGTACAGGCCAACGACATCGAAAACCTTTTCAGCAAAGTCCGGATCATTGCTTATTTTGAAGGTTTTCAGCCGGTGCGGTTTCAGGTCAGCGGCTTTCCAGATCTGGTGCACTTGCCAGCGACTGACGCCGGCATATTCGGCCATCAGCCGCACACTCCAGTGGGTTGATTCCTTGGGCAGCTTTTTTACCGTGTCATCGAGAATTGATTTGACCTTCTTCTGTTCCAGCTTTCTGGGCTGCCCAGGTCTTGGAGCATCCTGAAGGCCGCTCAGGCCCTGTTCGATATAACGATTACGCCACTTGAATACCGTGGCCGTACTGGTTTCCAGTCGCTCAGCAGCGTCTTTGGGTGATTCACCGGCATCCAGGGCCAAAACGATTCGTGCTCGCTGAACGAGATTCTGGCTGAGCGTGCTTGTTCGCAACCAGCCTTCCAGCTCCAGTTGATCGTTTACCGTAAGATTAAAGGGTGCTGGTTTCCGGGCCAAAACAGAGTCTCCAAACTCGTGAATAACAGCTCGAATTATAGCACATTTACGCTTAGGAATTACCCGGACGGAACACTAGCTCAGATTTCTAATGAACAGCAGTCAAGTCGTCTGAATTCTTTGCGGTAAAAGCGCTCATGCACAATCCAGTTCGTTTTTATTTGCGTTTATTACTCGCGTGTACTCTTCAGTAAGCATGCCAGCTATGGCAGAGCCAGAAAAACGATCATGAGCCCGTTTTGCGATTGAGCAAGAGTCGAATGACTCGATATTTTCCAACAACTTCTGCATCGCAGCAGCAAGTGCTTTAGGGTTTCTTGTGGGCACAAGCAAGCCATCACCCTTCTCAACAATACATTCCGGCCCGCCACACCGTGTTGCAATAACTGGTAAGCCTGTCATCAATGCTTCCGCGGCCACCACACCAAAAGTTTCGTAATGACTGGCAACTACCATTACATCGGCTTTCCCCAGTAATTCCGGTACCTTTTCAGGAGCAACCATTCCTAAAAAATGCACTTTGTCGGAAAGCCCCAACTCACTGGCTTTCTTTTCCAATACCTTCTTTATCGGCCCATCACCTGCAAGCCACAACTCTGTAGTAGGATTATCCGAGGCGATACTGTGAAATGCCTCGATTAACTCTAACTGCCCTTTATTCTCTGTCATTAACGCAAGGTTCAGAAATATAAACGAACCATGCCTTCTCTTGAGGCCCTTTGAAGCATTGAAGCGATCTGCAACTACATTGGGTATCCAATGCCACTGATCTTTACTAGATACAAACTGTTTGCCGAGAATCTCTCCAAGTGATGGACTTACTGAGATACACGAGCATGCTCCGGCAATTCCCTTCCCTACCAGTCTCAACTGCCAGTCGGCATAAAGATTTCTTGCGAAGCCGCTGCTATGTTCTGTCAATACCATGGGGATACCATATTTTCTAGCTAGATCCGCCGCCGCCGATCCCCCAAATATTGTGCAGTGGGCATGCAGGATGTCCGGCTTTCCGTAATGCTCAATATAATTTTTCAGCAAAACATTGGCCGCACGCTTAAAAAGCCAATAATTACCATAAGGCACACGAGGTAAGGCTGCGAGTACATCTTCCCGGTAGGTTGGTATACCCATATCCATTTCACAAAAAGGTATTGATCGCCTTCCAGACTTTTGAGTCAGCGTTCGCAATGAACGCAGCATTGGTGCAATCACACCTACTTTGTGGCCATGATTAAGTAGTGCCAATGCCTGATCCCGAAAGAAAACTCCTTTGACGTCTCCCGCATGACCTGGATACCAGGAAGGCAGTAAGAGAATATGCATTTGTGTTTAACACTCAACCAAAAGCTTGAACGACATGTAAAAGGTCACTACCAGACAGGTAAGGATGCATGGGCAACGACATTACAACCTGTGCGGCTTGATCCCCGGCAGGAAGATAAACAACACCATCCTCAACAGCAGGCTGCTTGTTCAGGGGAATCGGATAATGAACTGCCGTTGGAACTCCCGCCTCTTTCAGTTTTTCCTGCACTTGTCCACGATTTTGCACCCGGATGGTGTACTGCGCCCAGGCGGAAATATTGTGGGTTTCTACATGGGGGGTGGTGTCGATGCCAGCTTCGTTCAGCAGCCGGGTGTAGTTTTCTGCCACCTTGTTACGTAATTCAATTTCCTCATCAAGTAGCTCCAGCTTGGGCAGCATGATAGCGGCCTGCAGGCTATCCAGGCGACTGTTTACGCCCACACGGACATGGTGGTAGCGCCTGTCTTGGCCGTGGCGGGCGATTTGGCGGAGGATGGTCGCCAAATCATCGTCGTTGGTGAAGATGGCACCGCCATCACCATAACAACCCAGGGGTTTACTGGGGAAAAAACTGGTGCAGCCAATCGTGGTGAGATTGCAGGATTTCCCGCCTTTATAGCTGGCGCCAAAACTTTGGGCGCCGTCTTCAATTACCGGAATATCGTGTTTTTCAGCAATAGTATTGATGGTATCAAAGTCTGCGCATTGGCCATAAAGTGAAACTGGAATAATGGCTTTGGTGCGCGGATTGATCGCGGCTTCAAGCAGTTCCGGGTCCAGGTTGTAGGTTCTCGGGTCTATGTCCACGTAAACGGGTTTTGCGCCCAGCACCGCAGGAGTTTCGGCAGTGGCGATATAGCTGAAACCCGGTACGATCACTTCATCGCCGGGACCCACGCCAACTGCCATCTGAGCGATTTGCAGGGCGTCTGTGCCATTGCCTACGGTTATGCAGTGTTTGGCGCCGCAGTAGACTGCGAGTCTTTCTTCCAATTCCGCCACTTCTGGCCCGAGGATGTATTTGCCGTGGGCCAGGACTTTCTGGATGTTGGCGTCTATCTTGTCTTTAATTCTGGTTTGCTGAGCTGCCAAGTCTACAAACTGCATACGTAATCAACCTTTAGAAGTAGCAATTGAGTTAACCGAAGCAATCAGGATCAGGCTTTAGAAAGTTGGCCATTGCTAAGCAGATATTTGGTGCCGGTATGAGTGCAAACTGCTTCCCCGTCACCTGCAACAGGCATGTCCAACTGCTCGCCAAATTCACTCATCCAGCCAACCTGCCGGGCGGGTACGCCCACCATCAAGGCGTACGCTGGTACGTCTTTATTTACGACGGCACCGGCACCTACAAAGGCAAACTCGCCGATAGTCACACCACAAACTAAGGTGCAGTTGGCACCGAGCGTGGCACCACGCTTCACCAATGTATCCCGGTATTCATCCTTTCGCTCAATCAGTGAGCGGGGGTTGTATACGTTGGTAAAGACCATGCTGGGGCCGCAGAAAACGCCTTCTTCCAGATGAACATTGTCGTACACAGAGACGTTGTTCTGGATTTTGCAGTTGTCGCCAATCGTAACCTTATTGCCAACGAATACGCCCTGGCCCATGGATACGTTTTTCCCAATTTGGGCGCCGCCGCATACGTGGACGAAGTGCCAGACTCGGGAGCCTTCACCGATTTGGGCGCCTTCGTCTACTATGGCGCTGGGGTGGATTTTTACAGGCATGGGTGCTCCTTTTGGGAGAGGCGTGTTGATTGTTAGTTGGTTTTTAGGAAGGGGTGGTAGTTGCCTTTCAGGCCGATTGGGTCGGCGTTGCGGATGTTGGCAACGGTTTCGATGGCTACTCGGTTGTCTTCAAGGCCGTAACCGCGGCCTGCCAGAATTTCTTCGTAGCTGCGGGTGTGGAGATCTGCAAAGCCACCGGAGAATTCCAGTTCTTCTCCATCGACTGTGATAGAGCGGTAGGTTCTTTGGCCCAGAGATTTTGCACTCTCTGGGACAAACTTGTAGTCCACCGACAGGAACCACCGAACACGGGCTTTTTCGTACTCCAGGTAGCCTGCCGCCATGGTGTCGCTGCTGTGGTGAACCACGTTTTCCTGAAGCTCCCCGAAAATAAAGTGCAGCATGTCGTAGAAGTGCACGCCGATGTTGGTGGCGATTCCACCGGATTTCTTCTCATCACCCTTCCAGGATTGCATGTACCAGTGGCCGCGAGAGGTGATGTATGTCAGGTCGACTTCATGCTTGGTCGATTTCTGTTCGCGCTGGACTTTTTCACGGAGTTCGATGATCGACGGGTGAACACGTAGCTGAAGGATAGTGTTGACCTTCTGTCCGGCGTCTTTTTCGATCTCTTGGAGGCCGTCAATATTCCACGGGTTCAACACCAGGGGCTTCTCGCAGATAGCATCGGCACCTGAACGAAGCGCAAAACGCATATGGCTATCGTGCAGGTAGTTTGGGGAGCATATTGAAATAAAGTCCACAGCCTGCCCACCGTTCGCACGGTGGAGCTTGTCGATGTGGCGGTCAAAGCGCTCAAATTCTGTAAAGAAATCCGCATCCGGAAAAAAGCTGTCAATGATGCCAACTGAATCGTTTTTATCCAGTGCGGCGACCAACTCATTGTCGGTGTCTTTGATAGCTTTCATGTGGCGGGGAGCGATGTAGCCAGCTGCGCCGATCAGAGCAAACTTCTTAGGCATTGTTGATCCTTTTCACTGTTAAGCAGTTTTTTCGATAAATGATCTGATAAAAACTATGGATACGGCGAGCATGCCGCCCAGCATTGTAGCAATGATGGCGATCAGGGCCCGATTGGGTTCACTTTTTTCCTGGGGAACCACAGCCGGGTCTACGGTTTTGAAGACGTACTCTCGCTGTGCGTTAGCCAGCATTACCGTTCGTGTTTCGCTTTCTATCAGTTGATAGAACACTTGCTGCATACCAGCGATGTTGGTTTCGTTGAGCTTAGTCTCCAGGTAGCTGATGCTGCCTTCCGCTTCTTCAATATCCTGGGCTCGCATGTGTTCGTTGATGTCTTTCACCAACCATTCGGTCCATTGTTTTGCAGCGACGGGAGAGAGGCTTTTTATGCTGACGGTAACCATGCCGTTGTCTTGATTTTCACGAACGCTTAGGTGGCTTTGCTTAAACTTCTTTATGAGATCCCAGTTTGTTGGCTGCAAGCTCTCACCGTCTTCATTGGTGCCCCACTCACCCGTTGCGGGGCTGTAGATCTCTCGGTCATACACCCACTCACTCTGCCTGGTATTCCACGCTTTCGTTGCCATGAGTGGAGCTTCGAGCTCATGGCGATGTATGAAATCTGTCAGAAACACCCTTGATTGAAGCACTTCTTTGGCGATTGAGGTTTTGCTGGAGCTGTCGCTTCCGATATTGACTCCAGCCAGGCTGGCCAGGCTGCCGAGCTGCCCACCCAAGCGGCCACCGCTATCTCCATCCGCCGGTGCGAGAAGAGCATTAGCCTGGTAGATATCCGGTTTGTAGAGGGCATAGGCAACACCACCGGCGGCAAAGAGGATGGTGACCAGGATGATTATCCATTTACCGGCCCACAGAGTGGCAAAGAGTTCCCGAAGATCAATCTCATCATCCGGGTAATGCCCAGTCTCATACGGTTCCGGCAAACGTTCGTATCGGGTCATTGCAAGTTCCCCACTGCCGCTGCACCCAGCGCCATCTGATACACAATCTGGCTTACGTTACTCCAGAGTTCCAGCTGGTTTAGCCTGTCCACGTCAATGGGCACGATAACCGTATCACCCGGCGCCAGTTGCTGGCTGCGGCCGCCGAACCAGCGGCTTTTCTCTGGCAGCATCACGGAGCCATCCGCTTTCACCACATAGACCCTGTCTTCATCCGCCTGGCGGGTGGGGCCGCCGCTTCGTTCCAGATAGTCGTCCACCGTCAACCCTTCGGTATGAAGGTGGCTGGTGGGAAACTGGACTTCGCCAAATACGCTGACAGACTGCGGGATGGTTGGCACGGTCAGCCGATCACCGTCCTGCAGGCGAATAGCCTGGTAGGCGTCGTCACTCACCACGTCTGCCAGGTTGATCACCATACGGCCGACCGGGCGTGCGCTCTGTACATCTTCCAGCAGATCCCGCACTTGCTCGGTTCGTTGCGCCGCCTGGCCGCCGATGTCATCGCCTTCCAGCTGAACGCCCAGCAGGTCGCCCTGCAGTCGTTCTTCGGCTTCCCTCAGGCGCAGGGCTTCCCGTTGGCGGAGTTTCTCACGGGTGAATACGGCGCCCCGGGGAAAAGCGTTGTCAGTCAGGCCGCCGGCGCGTTGGATGACGTCGCGGAGGGTTTCGCCATTTCGAACGGTGTACTCGCCAGGGTAGCGGACCTCTCCGGCCAGTTCGATGGTTTTCGCCTGGGCGAATTCCGGTATGGATTTGATCAGCAGGCGGTCGCGGCTTTGGAGGGCGATTACGGCTTGCCCTTTCATAACGGCTTGAAGATCCAGATTCTTTATGTAGGTTTCGCCGGTGCCATCGCTATCAACACCGAAACGGGCCAGTTCGGCGGTGTGGAGTGAGGCTGAGTCTATCAGGCCACCGGCGACGTAGATGGCGTCTGCCACCTGCCTTGAGGCCGGTAGTGGGTACTCACCGGGGTAACGCACCGGGCCGGTTACCTGAATGGTTTGCTGGGGGGCCCCTGGTTTGGCCTGAGCTTTCAGCCTTTGCAGTACCGGTGCGAACAGGGCTTCGCGGCTGAAGCGGCTGTAATCGGTCTCTTCGGCGCCCTCGTCCTCTTCTGCGTCCATAGTGCGAGGGGCATCCTGGCGCTTGCTGTCGTTCAGGTCGCTGTTTTTGGCGCTAACCTTGCCTTCGTCTGCAAAGATCAGGAACTGGTCTTTCTCCTGCAGGCGAATGTCGTTCTCGCCACCCGGGTTGTTCAGGGCTTTCCGCAGGCGAAGGTTGATGACGGATACGGTGTCGGTATCCGGATCGGTTCGCACGATGGCGGCGTAGCGTTTGTCCGCTTCCTGCAGCAGGTCGTTATCCAGGGAGCGAATAACAGAGCTCACTCGCATGCCCGGCACCCAGGCGTAGCGGCCCGGGCGGGTAGCCGCACCTTTCACTTCCACATACTGGCCGGTGATGTCAGAGATGGAGGCGACTTCTATGTGGTCCCCCGGCCTGACCTTCGCTTGCCTGCCTTTGCGGGTAGTGAGGTTGGCTTCGGCAATGATGCGCAGGAAGTCGTCGTTATTGCGTTCGATGCGCACCAGTTGTGGATAGGCCTGTGGCGTCAGGCCGCCGGCCAGGTTCACCAGTTCCTGCAGGTTGGTGGTGTTTTTCAGTTCGTAGAGTGCGGGGCGGTAGACTTCGCCGTCTATTCCTACGCGGTCACCGACTGGCGGGATGAAGATAACGTCGCCGGGTTGCAGGCGGTTGTCACCGGAGGTGTCGCCTGCCAGCAGCAGGTCATACAGGTCCAGTTCTCCGATCAGCTTGCCGTCCCGCTTGTGCTGGATCTTACGCAGGGAGCCGGTACGTTCGATGCCGCCGGATACGTAGAGCGCATTGGTAATGGTAGAGAGCGAGCTGACCGTGTAGGAACCGGCGTTTCTTGCCTCCCCCAGCACAAACACCCGCATACTGCGCAATTCGCCCAGGCTGACACTGGCTTGCACGCCTATGTACTGTTCAGAGACCCGCTTTTTGATTTGCTGACTGGCCTGGTCGAAGCTTAGGCCGGCAATGGTTTGCGGACCGGACTGGGGAAAGCTGATGGTGCCGTCTCGGGATATCGGCAGTTCCAGTTGCTGGTTTTCCTTGCCCCAGAGTTGTACTCGTAGAACGTCACCGGGGCCCAGGGTGTAGTCGTTGGGGATGGGTATTTCGGTGACCGGCGCAAAGGTTGTAGGGCTACCGGCAAACAGGTCGTATCCGAAGGGTTTCAGGCCGCCGTTTTTTCGGTCCTGCTCTTCGTTGTCTTCTCGCTCTTCCCGGGCGTGCTCCTGTTCTTTATCAGAGATGGCATTAACGGGTTCAACCACGTTTACGTTCTGCGGGCGTTGGTTTTGCTGGCCAGTTGAGCCGGCGATGGCATCCAGGTCCACCCCATACTGATTGGTCAAGGCTTCTTGCTGGGCTCGGGGCATGCTTTTGAACTGTTCAATCTGGGACTGGCTTATGGATTGCGCAGCAGGGGTTACTGGCAATACCAGGGCCAACACCGTCAGAAGTCGTTTGGTCAGGGTCACTGGGTTAAATCCGGTTTTAGAAACGATAACGCCAGGCAGCGCCGAGAGACCACTGGTCTTTCTCGCCGCCCAGGAATTCTATCTTTCTGTCGGTAGCCTGGGCCGTGAGGTCCAGCCAGCCGCTAAGAAACTGTGTGCCATAACCCACGGATAGCAGCGCTGCGTTCTGGGCTCCTTCCGGTACGTTGTAGAAAATATCGCGGTCTGTGATGACAGTGCGATTACCGCCGTCTTTATTGAGATCCAGGTAACCCAGGGAAGCAGACAGGTTTCGGCCATCCGGGAAGAAGTTGAACACACCCAGAGTCACGGTTTCCGCGTCGCCATCAAAGGTGGATGCCATGTTGCGGCCCTTGTAACGGTAACCACTGCGATAACGGGAGTGATCATAGGTGATATTGGGCATGGCGTTGCCGAGGAAGTCATCGGCCAGTGTATTGCTGTATTCGACGAACCACTGCTGGTCGCTGCTCAGTAACTGGGTGGTCCAATCAGTACCCAGAAGCCAGGATTTGCGGGCCGGGAAGGCGCCGGCTTCGTCTTCACCCATCATCTGTGCGTACACGCCCATGGCCTGGTCGCCGATGCCGAAGCCGTAGCGGGCATCGATACTGGCCAGCTGGTTGCCGGGGTCGTTTTCTTCCAGTTGGCCGTTGTCCCGCCCGATGAAGGCGTTCCAGAATGTGGAGGCGCCTTCCGGACGGCCCTCGCCGCCGAGCATGATGGCCCGGGAGAAGCCGATGTCCAGGCCTTCAACAGGCCTTACCGTCAGGCGCATGCCGATCATTTTCGCCTCTGGCACGGCGCGCTCGTCTTCCAGTTGGCCGGCAAATACGGTGAACTGCCAGGGGCCGATCCACTGCAGCCAGTCCGATTCCGGTGCACTGGCATCTTTGCGGTTCAACCAGACAGCTGGCATAGGGCGGGCATTATTGGACAGGATCAAACTGCTTTGCCAGCCCGGGCCCCACCAGCGGTTGATGGCGCCTGCGCCGAATACCCAGTTGCCAGCGGTGGCGGCCAGGTAGGAGCCGTCCAAGCGCAGCGATTCGTCGTCTTCCGGGTTGGCAGCGAAGGCCGGTTTCAGGCCGAAGGCCCAGGATTCCCCCTGCCATTGCACGTTAAGGTTCGTTTCACCGTTTTCACGGGGGCCCGCCTGGAAACCTCTTACAAAGGCCGGTTCGCTGGTGGCACCCAATTCGTATTCCGCTCGCCAGCCCTGTGCCCCCTGCTCGTCCATCTCGAACTTCAGGTAAGCCAGCGGGCCGCCAATGGCCGGTGCGTCGCTTCCGGTTCCACGAGCCAGGCCGTTGTGGACGGTGCCCATCATCACCGGCCAGGTAGACATGGTGCGGCTCAGGTGGCCCCTGTCTGCCAGCTTCTGCAGGGCAAAGCGGGCACGGTTGTCACCGGGTTCCAGCCAGGGGGCGGCGGTGGCTATTGAAGAATGCGCGGAGGTGATCAGGCACGCTACCGCCCCACCGACCAGGGTCCAGTGCTTTGAGGTCATACAACTTTACTGTTTACTGCGTGGACAGGGAATGATGAATAAAAGGAGGGAACAACTTAATCCCAACGGTATCCCTGTCGGTTAATGGAGCGTCTGGTTCCAGAGGCCGAAGATTCTACGGGATCCAATATGACGCGCAAGTCGCAAAACTACAGACCTGTGTGTTTGAGCCAGGTATCGTGTTAAGTCTTGTCAAAGCATGGTAACTGCACCGATATTGGGTGAGTTTTGGGCGGTTTTTTTGTCGGATTACGCTTTGCTAATCCGACCTACAGGTTAACCGATCCCGTGGGTCACAGTTCGGCCGCTTTTTCCCGCACCAAACCAATAAACTCGGCAAAAAACGCAAGGAAGACACCGCCCATCAACCCGAGCATGGCGGCCAGCACCACGATCAGGCTTTTGGCCGGGCCGGTGTTTTCGCCGTTACTCCTGCTGACAACCAACGCTTCTGCTGGCGCCAGTGATTCCAGATCTGTTTCCAGAGACAGTTGTTTTTCTACTGCTGAGGCGAGGGCATCGCCTGTCTCCTGTCCGCCTTCGAGCATCTCGATAGTGGTATCCAGGGATTCTATCTGTCTCTCCAGGCTCTTACGTAGTCTTGTCAGCGCCTGCTCCTGGTCAGTAATTAACCGTTCGATCAGTTGGCGATGAGTTCTATCGATAAGCTCTTCACCGGCGGGGGTTGCCTCTGACACGATTCGAACCAGGCCCGTATTTTCAGGGTTGCTTGCCGTTATCCTGAAAGGCAGGTTGCGGTCGTGTTCTGCGCGGTATGTGGCTTGCAAGTCTGGTACCCAGAGGCTGTCCAGCTCGGCGATGACGGTGGCTGGCTCTTCGATGTATTTGCCACCCGACTTTTCAGCCAGTTTCACGAGGGTAACGTATTCGTATTTTGCTGGCGTTAAAAGTGCATAGGCCACACCGGCAAGGGTGACAAGCAGAAAAACGGCGTAGAACACGCGCCGGCGCTTGAGGAATGTGGTGGCCAAGTCTACCAGGCTGATTTCGTCGTCGTATTGGGATCGCGATCCTTGTGAGCTTTCTACCATTCTGAATCTGCCGTCTTGTTAAAGGAAATGCATATTATGACGGGTTAGGACACGAAAAGAAGGGATGGAGGGTTCCTTTTTTGGATTGGGTGTATTTGAGGAGCTGGGTGTCGGATTACGCTTTGCTAATCCGACCTACGAGGGTGGATGGTTGAGAGGGGGACTTTCAGGGTTTGTTGTTTTTGCATGAAGCTGATGAGGACGATGGCACGCTCTTCGCCGTCGTAGGCCTGGAAGATGGCGCTGAGGCCTTTGAAGGGGCCGTCGTCCAGCTCAACTGTCTGGCCGGGCTTGATACCGCCCTGCTCCGCGACGGTGTGCAGGCTGTCTTTGATGTGCCGGATAACGTCGTCTGAGATGGCTGCTGGCTTATTGGCGAAGCTCACTACCCGTATCACACCCCGGGTGGACCGAAGTTTGGACCACATGGGGTCGGTTTGTTCCAGGTTGACGAAGAGGTAGCCGGGGAACAGCGGTTCGAGCTTTTTGGTGCGTTTGCCGGCCTTGATTTTTTCTACCGTAATTTTGGGGTAGAAGCAGGCGATGTCCTGATTTTGCAGATGCGCCAGGGCACGGTCGCCCTGGGCGGGTTTGTGTTGGAGGGCGTACCAGGTCATGGGTGCCTCTTGGTTAAAATGTTTCTGGCGGTGCTGGCGCCCACGTACGTTTCCATGGCGAAACCCTGGACTATCCAAGTTACTCGTTCAGTCTTCCCTCTAAGGCCTTTTCAATTTCCGACTGCATAGCCTCTATCAGATATAGTGATCCAAACTTAGATAGATGGGCCGTGTCTGAATAAATCAGCCGCTTCTGGTCGTCCGTGTTCCGGCATTTATTATTGCTGCAGAGGTAGTCAAATGGATCCACGAAAACATAAGCACCCGTTGATTCGGCGGCTTCCTTTAGCGCGTTATTTATTCTCGGCCGGTGGTCCGGTAGTGTATTGAAAAGATACGACTCGCGATCAAAATCATTGAACACGAGGGGCATCGGTCGCGTAAAGATGTCATAAAGGTTTACGCCTGCTCCGGGAACCTCACCAATTACAACTAATGGGGAATCACCGATCAATTCTTTCAGCTCCAGTATCCCTTTAATTATGCTACTAATACCAATCTTCGATTCTCCTTTATTGATTAGACCGGCTACACTCATTTGAAACCTCCATGAGTGGGAAACCACAACCAGGGGGGGCGTCGACGCTTTGTTTATGTAGCCAAGAGCTTCCTCTAAGCGATCAGTACATATCTTATTCCAGTCGTTCCCTTCAGTTATTCGGGTAAAGCCTGGCAAATGAAAGCACGAACTACCAGATGCCATATACAGGCCGAGGCCTTTTCCTTTTGAAAAAACAGTACTAATTCCCTCGGCATAGTGGCGCCCGTGGCTATCTCCCATCAAAACAATGTCAGGATCTGTAGACGCACCAACTGGACCATAGTAAGGATAGCCGGCGCCTCCATAGTATGCTTTGTGAAAACTGCCTGCATCGCTTACTTCAGCGAGGTTAACGATCGGCTCCTCGGCCCTCCAGGTCCAGCCCTCTGCGGAGTAGGAATGAACTCCCGATGCAAAGAGTGCGAGAAACGCCATCAACGCAGTGGTACGCCATGCGGGCTTAAACCTGAAATATTTCGGCTGGCGAAACCGCTGTTCCACGAAACGATACAACACATAAGCAAGAATGAACGTTAACAGACTTGCGGCTATCTGATCCGCAATATCAAGCTCTCCTCCAAGGTAATACCAAAACACGATGATCGGCCAGTGAACCAAATAAAGAGAATAGCTAATTAAACCAACGCCGACCGCTACCGGGTTCGAAATCAGAACTCTAGAATAAGAGTCCGCCCCGGCGTAAATGACAAGCGCTGTTCCTATGCAGGGGACCAGCGCGAACCAGTAAGGAAATAACATCCCTTCATCAAATTTAAATACCGCGTATGCGATAAGGCCCAAGCCCGTCCATGTGAGCAGATCATTTAACAACCTCCAGGGCATCCGTTTATCAATAAGCCAAACTATTGAAGCACCTATTGAAAATTCAAAAATTCTAAACGGTAGCAGGAAAAACAGGGTGCTTTTCCCATCAACTACCAGATCGGCTAGCACTTTAAAGTGGTTCGATAGAAAATCACTTTGGCCGTCTGCAAGTATAAAGTTCAGAGCTAGGCTAGCCAGCGACCCAATAAAAAGGAGAGGCAAGACAAGAGTTCGCAATCTTAGTTTATATAGGACTAATAGTGTTGCAGGCCAAAGCAGGTAAAACTGCTCTTCTATGCTTAAACTCCAAGTGTGCAAAAAAGGCTTTAACTTGGCGGAAGTGTCAAAATAATCGGCCTCCAACCAGAAAAAGAAATTGGATACGCTAGCTAGCGAAGCTACGAGTGCGCCTCCAATCCTTTGAAAATGAGTCGGGGAAAACACCAGCATCGAGAATAGAAAGGTTGCGAGTGCCATGGCCAAAAAAGCCGGAGCAAGTCTCTTTATTCTCCTCCTATAAAACTGTGCCAGGTTGACACTTCTAGTCTGTTCTAGTTCGCTTTTGAGAATACCAGTTATCAGGAAGCCGCTGATGACGAAGAACACGTCAACACCAACGTAGCCTCCCGAAAATGCTGACACATTCAGATGGAACAGAATTACCGACAGCACAGCAATCGCTCTCAACCCATCGACATGCGGAAGGTATTTTTTTGTCACCCTAAAGATCCTGCTAGTTTCTCAAGTGTGCCGGTATGTTGTTGGACGGCATCTTACTTTATTGGCAGATAGGAGGATAGACACGACAAGTAACGCACGAGAATTTTCTGGAACCGAGCCACAGTTAAGAATGTAATAGCCCACCGGGGTCTGTTTTTTCCAGGTTGACGAAGAGGGAGCTGCGGAAGAGCGGTTCTAGCTTTTTGGTGCGCTCTCCAGGGGCGGAATCGCGAGAAACAAACTCGTAGAATGCAGATAGCTATTTGCGAGACTTATCAATATCGCGAATCATACCCAGCTTGGCCGAGGAACCGTCAACAGCCTCGAAGAGTTTACGGAGTTCCAGGGGGCTTCTCATAGCCGGTGTTTTTTGCGTAGACGACATAATGATGGGGCATAGCTTTATGTCTGGGGTTCGCTTGATTCCTAACTCTCGATTACCAATGCCCGAAGCATTGCAACAATGGATTTGGGCTTCTAGCCCGTTACTGCAGTTACCTCTACCCAAAACCTTTCAAGCAGTTCTTGTGCATTTCGTCGGTTTTTTGTTTGTACGTGGCCTCATCCATATCTCGCCAGTACCGGGGATTACGACACGCACGCTTATCGCGCTCGGCGGTCACCGGGTCCTTGCTCCGGTGGGGCTCGAACAACGGGATGTCCGGTAGTGGAGCTGAGCTGTCCATGTACTGCAGCCAGAAGTTCCACAGTGCCTTGTGATCTTCATCATTGGCGGAGGCGGCCTGGAAGGCTGTCAGGGTCAGGGCTTCTTCCCGGAACCGATGGACCATGGCCCCGTAATACAGCGGCAGGCCCTGGTGGGTTGGGCCGCTGTGGATGTAGCCATCAAATTCTGAGAAAGGAGATTGCCAGGCTATCTGGCCGGCATCCCGTTTTTTCTTGGGATTACGGAAGACCGTGACCAGCCCAGTGCGGCGGTTGAATTCCCACAGGGGGCCTCTGGGATCCTTGTAGATCCAGCCGGGGAAGAGGCGTTCGATGAGGCTGATGGCGCCCCAAACTAGAGCGCAGCCGCCCCCCCCATATGCGATCATGGGCAAAAATCCCTCTACGAAAAGTTGTCTCTTTTCTATATCGCTATCGTCCACAAATAATGCAACACTCAAAAAGGCTAGAAGAATCCCTCCCCCCCCTAGAATCAAAGTAAACTTCGCAAAGACCTTCAGCAACAACCACCGCCACGAGGAACTTGGCAGCGTGGCCCAGCGAATGCTTTCCTGATTGATCCAGGCAATTGGTACCTTCCTTTTCTCCTTTCCATACCCCTGCTCGACGTACCAGTTGGTATCCTCGTCCTGCCCAGGAGGCCAGGTTTCAAGGAAGTCGCCCGGGACCAAGTCTCGAATGTAATCCTTGGGCAGCTTCTGCCCCGCTGCCCACTGGAGCCGAAAGCTTAGGGAACGGGTATCCAGCTGCCCTCGACGGCGTGGCTTTTCGTCTCGCCCGGACTGCCAGGCGGTGGGGCTGTAATAGGCACTCTCAGCCATCGGAGGCTTCCTCCACGATGTTCAGGTAACGGTAGGCCTGGGCATTCAGGGCTATCCGGTTGGTGGTCAGGTTAGCCCAGAAGGGGGCATCTTCCCGGGTAAAGTCCGGGGCATCATGGCCGCCATGTTTGCTCTCCTGGTACACCAGCGGATCATTGATTGGCGGCGCCGGGAACACATATTCCCGGTCTGTACCCAGGTTGGCGACGACCCGGGCCCGTACCTTCCACTCGTGATACACCAACCCCTCCGGCTGGGGCGTGTGCAGCCAGTACTCCACCCCGTCCGACAAGGCCCTGCGATAGAGCCACCAATGGCCGGTGGGAGATTCCTGCAGTTCGCTACTGACCACCGTGGAGCCCCCCGACGGAGGGTTGGGCCGGCGTTTTTCCTTCAGGCGACGAATGTAGACCTTGAGTGCGGCATCCCCCAGTACACTCATCAGGTTGCTTTTGACCACCACGCGGAAATTAGCCTTTCTCAGTTCATCATGCAATGCATCTACCTCCCGGCGGGAAGGCTGTGGCTCCTGATCATCAATGAGGGCTTCGGCTAGCCGATACACCTCTAGAGTATCTACTTGGTACAGCGATTCCTCAATCCGGACACCAGCCAGGATATTAGCGAGCCGGTAGAAGGCCTCCCGCTCCGGCACCGGCTTGGGGGCTTTCGCTTCGCCCCACAAGTGCTCATACGAGGAGTTGCGGTAGTCCCCAAACGGCCCGTTCTTGACCCACTCCTCCAGTTCGTCGTCCTCCAGCAGATTGGCAGCTATCGACCCGCCCACAATCAGCGTCAGGCCGATCCCTAGTACGATCCAACCCGCCGGGGTACTCAGCCCCAATACTGCTCCGGTACTGGAAGCCGCCGCGGTCCCTGAGCTCATCAGGGACAGGCTGGCCCAGCCTGTCATTAGGGCGCCAACGCTAGAGCCCCCCATGGCCACTGCGGAGGCAATTTGTCCCGTTTGCATGTAGTGAACGGAATCCGCCACTCGGATACCGGCGTCCAGCAAGGCCAGTATAGATACCGACACCATTCGCATGGTTACCGCTCTAGGCAATTGGCTCCCAAACGCCTCTGAGATTCGGCCAGCAGCCACGGCCCTCTCAACGTCAACTACAACCCGGTTCATTTGGCGGGCAATAGCTGTGCTGTTCATCAGCTTTTTGGACAGTTGGTCTGCGACGGCCAAAGAAGCCATTGACAAATCTAGCGCTGCAGACACGAGACTTGCCCCTGTCCGCAAACCACCTCTTGTTCGCATTGTTTCAGAAAATCGTGACAACGCGCTGTTTATATTCCAAAGCTCAAACCCCAGTACCACATACGGCAACCCAAGCCGGTCCAGAGTCTTGCCCAGGCTACGCTGCCGGCTGACCTGTTTCCGCACCTCGCGGTAGTTTTTCACCAGTTCGGAGCTGGTGGGCGCCATAAAGGCGTAGAAACGGCCGGAATCTTCGATATCCGCCCCGCCGGGTACCCGGTTCGAGTTGGTGCTGCCAATGATACGACCCTCGCTGTCCTGGATTTCCCCCAGGAACCGGCCGCTGTGGTTATTGCTGTTAAAGTAGTCGCGTTCCGCTTCGGTCAGGCCGTTGCGCAGCCCGATGTCCGGGTCTTCAACGCCCAGCAGGACCATATTCAGCCCCTGCGACCCTTGGGGCAGGAGGTGAAGTTCGCCAAGCAAGGTGGGATTCATGGCTTTGAGGGCGCGGACCATGGGGCCGTGGATGTCCAGGTCGATGCGCATCATCTCACCATGGATGCGCTGTTGGGCCTTGTTGAACTGATCCAACAACTGGCCACTGATTCCATCGAGCGACTTGATGGCCCCCCTCAGATGGCCAACAGAGTCAAAGGCTCCTTGTTCGGTCAAGGCCACCATCGAGGCGATCTCCAGGGTCTGTAGATCTTCCTGTTTCGGCAGCTCACCATCCTTATCCAGTTGGGCAAAGGCCGCAGGGCGGAACCGGCCATCACCGGGGTTGGTTTCCGGCTCAGGTGGTTCGTAGGGTTGGTCCAGCGGCACAACGCCCTGTTTCGGATAAAGCATGTCGTGCAATGGGTGGCCCGAGCCCTCCCAGCCGATATCCAGTACGAGCTGGGAGCCCTCCCGGGCCGGGCTGGTGTCCGGGTCAGTCAGGTGGCCGCTGCAACGGGTGTCGCAATCCGGATTGCTGCTGGCCAGCCAGGGTTTGTCGGCGGCTTCGGCATCGTGCTGCAGGGCGTTAAACAACTGCTCCGTCAGCACGAAGCCGCTCAGGTAATCACCTCCCTCCAGGGAAAACAGGTCGGCCATTCGTGCCTGGTTGTGGGTGTCCTGCATCAGGGCCAGCAGCCGACACTGGGCGGCCTTGATGGTGTTGATGCCATGGCCGCGGTAGCCCCGGTGCAGGGCCCGTTCGAGCTTGCCGGTCAGGGACAGGTCGAGGTGTTCGGCATGCTTGTTCAGGGGATTGGGCTGCCCGCCCAGGGTCTCCGGCAATACCGTTTGTTCAACGAGCTCGGCGCTTCGATAGTTGGGCTGGCGACTGGCCCACTCTCGGATATTCTTCTGGTACAGCATTCCGGCATTGGTGCGGGCCATGGCCTTGCGGATTTCATACAGTTCATCGTAAACGACGACTCCCAATCCCCCCCTGGTGCGGCAGCCATCAAAGATATCGCCAGATCCGCCAATGCTCTCCCACGCGGTGCTGCTGCTATCCTCTGCAGATCCGGCTTCCCCCGTCTCTCCAACCAGGTCCTGCAACACCGTGTTCCGTATTGCCGCCGTGGGGCCGAGATCTGCATTCCGGTACTGACTTTCGCGCCATGCGTTTTCGGCATCTTCACCGCCCGCGAAGAAGCTTTTCTGTTCCTCGACAGCCAGGTTATAGCAATCCAACCCATACCCACCGCCAAGATCCGTGAGAAAGTCGAAAGTACACGGCAACTGTTCTTCCAGCAGGGGTTGTCGGCCACGCTGAGGGGCCACTTCATCCAGGGAAACCAGTTCTGCGAACCGTGGGTGCCAACGGGCATCCGGCCGCTGCACAATCCTCTGAGTGCGTTCGTTAAAGGCCGATCTATCATTTTCCAGGAAGTCTACGCGGGCAGCAGACCATTGGACCTCGGACCAGGATACTCTGACATCACTTGCATAGGTGGCGCTTGTCCTATAGTCGTTAACCGGAACCCAGATCTCTTCCAGGGGCATCGACGTGGGTGGACGCATGTTCGAAGTCAAACGTTGCTGCCCTGCTTCCCTGTAATTGCTCAACGGAACGTCCCGGAAAAGGAGGCAGCCTGCATCGTCTTGGGATATATGTATCTCGCGCCAAAGGCGGTTATCCCGGAACAGGTAAAGATAACCCGATCTTGCCGAAACAACCTGTTGTGCTGGCACTCTCACTATTGGCTCCTCCCGCTCTACTAAAGTGAGCGGCACCAATGGTGCAAGAATCAGTTTCTGACGAATCAACTGGCGTGAAGTTACCTCGGGGAGACTGTATAGGGGTATCTGTAAAGGGTCACCCTCATGGGCCGCAATCTCCAGCGCCACATCGGCTTGCGGACTATTTTCCCAGGGCCAGACACGCAGTATGCTGGAGTCCAGAGCTTCGTTACTACGCAGGTCATCAATAGCGGTGTAGGGAGCTGACTCTTCGTGATGCAATATGCGGAGTTCCTGACCCTCAGGATGATCCTTTCCCAGTACTTCGACAATGAGTGTGTCACCCTCACAGGCGGGACCGCTGTTTCTTGAAGTTCGAGTTGATTCTGTTTCAGACATCCTTGTCATCCCTTAGGTAAAAACTTGCCTAAACACTTCCGAGACCCAGGTTATGGAGTTGCTCTGGCTCTAACATGGGGACTTCTGTCATGGTTACCGGTTCCGGATTTAGACTTGTCAGCCATTCACCGTTTTCCGGACTGCCGTGTAGATAAACCACACAGTTTACTATGCCTTGCTGACCAATATCGCGGGGCTTAAGGCTATGCCAGATCAATGGATCGTAGAACCGCAACAGACCTTTTCTTGTTCCGCCCAGCGCCACCGTAAGACGCTCTCTCGCCCAGCGCAGCACTGCCTCAAGTCTTTCATCAGACTCAATCATCAAACCACTTAGTTCACCCGTTTTTCCAATTCCATCGAGAGCCCACCGGTGTAAGTCACTATCCCGGGCTGTCTGGATGACTAGCGGACTCTCATCTTCATAGGGAGCCCACTGCGTTTCGCGGAATAACGGCTGCCATACGGGCGCATCACATTGCTCGTAAAGCGATTGCAGCAACGATTTACTTCCCGCACTTTCCAATATCAGGTAAAGGATGTCGTCGCCCTGCTTGGATCGTCGTGCCATAGCGTCTTCCTTCATGCCGTCCGGGCTTTTCCACAGGGACAATCACTCAATGGACAAGAGCCATCAGCTTGTTCCTGACATTCCTCAACCACCGCTGCGCGGTTCATTCGCGCCTGTTTCAATCGATGGACTACCACAGGTTTTGGTTCGGCATTTGCACGCTGATCAACATCTGCAATCTCCACCGGCGCCACTGCTCCGCCATTCTTCTCCACTAAACCAGGCATCTCCGGCACCTGAACCTTCTGTCCACTCCCCTTGCCTGGCGAACCACCCGCATTAAGCTTGATGGCGGCGCCACCCATAGCTACGCCACTGGGATCAATCTTCACAAAGCTGCCACCAGCCTTGAGGGTGATTTCCGCACCCGCTTCGATAACCGCTTTCTGACCGGCCTTGATGTGCAGTTCGGTGCCGGAGTCGCTGAGCCAGGCGGTGCCGGCTTTCAGGTGCAGGGTGCCGGTGACGTTGAAGCTGTGGTCCTTGCCGATTTGTTCTCGTTTATCGCCATCCACGGTGGCGTGGTCATTGCCCTTGATGTGGGCCTTGCGGTGGTTGTCCACGGTGAGGTGGCTGTCGTTCCTGATGACTTCGGTGCGGTTATTTTCCGTCAGCAGGTCCAGGTCTTTCTGGGCGTGGAGGTAGATCTGCTCTTTGTCGGCTTCGTCTTCAAATCTCAGTTCGTTACTGCCCTCGCCCTTGTGGGTCTGGGTTTTCAGTGTGGTGCGTGTCTTATGCTCCGGCAGCGCGTACGGCGGCGTGTTGGTGGCGTGATAGGTTCTACCGGTAATAATGGGCTGGTCCGGGTCGCCATCGAGGAAGGAGACGATGACTTCGTTGCCGATTCTCGGGAGTGCCATGAAGCCGTACTGGCCGCCAGCCCAGCCCTGGCTGACTCGTAGCCAGGCGCTGCTGTGTTCGTCGTTCTTGGAGTAGCGGTCCCACGGAAACCTTACTTTTACCCTGCCGTGTTCGTCGCAGTGGATCTCTTCGCCTTCCGGGCCGGTGACGATGGCCATCTGGGGGCCGTCCATCAAGGGTCGGTGTTCTACTTGTGGGCGCCAGGTGCGGTCTGCGGGAATGGCATTGAACGCATTGTGGTAGGTGGTGGCACCCCCCGTGCTGTCTTCTTCCAGGGCCTGGGGCTGCACGCCGGTGTGGGTGATGCTGGTGAACAGCCATTCCCGGTTCAGGGCCGGATTGTCGTGTTCGGTGAGTGCCACTTTGGCGCCCACGGTGAAGTCGGGGCGGTCGCTCTGGCCGTTGGCGGTTGTGGCGTCGTTTCTCAAAGCGTCCAGGCGGCGTTCGGTGAAGGGCTGGCCGCTGGCGTCCTGTTTGAAGCGGCCGGGGTAGTCGTAATGCTGGTAGTCTTCGCGCTGAGCGTCCAGCTTGTCGGCCTGCTGTTCGTGCATCAGGGCGTAGGCGGGGTTCCGAAAAGTGTAGTCTTTCATGGCCACGGAGGCGGCGCGGACCCGTTCCCGGTAGCTGAACTGGAAGACAGCGCTCTGGCGGCTGCTGCCGCCGGCCTTGCCGTTGTATTCGGCGGGCTCCAGTTTAGGAGCGTCGCCGTGGTGGTCAGCGATGATCAGGCCCGGTTGCTCCTCGCCATTCACATCACCGTGGTTGTAACGGTAGTACCAGCCTTCTTCGGCCGACAGTCGTTCAATAAAGTCCAGATCGCTTTCCCGGTGCTGGACGCAGTATTCCCGCTCTTCGGGGGTGCGTTTCAGGTCAAATACGGTGTCGATGATGCCCCGCTCTTCCAGCAGGGTGCGCACGATGGCGTCGGTGCTCTGGGTCTGGAAAATGCGGCTGTTGTGCATCAGGCCCAGGCGCCACAGCGGGGGCTGGACGATGACTTCGTAGCGGGTGCGGCGATGGCCAGAGTCGCCCCGGGCGAATTCGTTGACCACGCCGTGGAAGCGCCGCAAGGGGATGCCGTCCTGCCACACCACCAGCTCCACGGGTTGTTCCAGCACTTCCTCAGCGGCAATAGTCGGCGAGGTACTGGCCAGTTCCAGCTTGCAGTGGCACAGCTTGGAAAGGGTTTCGGTCAGTTCAAAGCGGACGACCGCGAACAGGTCTTTGGGGAGTTGGCCAAGGGTGGCCGTGAACTGCAGTCCGGTTGCCTGGGGCATGTCTTCGATCCCTGAAGATTAAGAGTTTTTCAGCTCTTCCTGAGCACGCCAGATTATAACGATCACGCCGAAGAATGTAACCCCATTCCATGGGGTCAGACCCCAATGCATTTTAAAGTGTGAAATGTATCGGGGTCTGACCCCAACTTGAAATTGGTCGCGGAGTGCGGCAGATTGTTGCGCTTTCGAATCAGTTCACAAGGAATGTGACATGGCCCGCCGACCAAGGATTTGCCCGGCCGGGATGCCCCAGCATGTGATTCAGAGGGGGAATAACCGGCAGGTTTGTTTTCAGGATTTTTCAGATAGAGCCGCCTTCATCGCTTTTCTCTCCCGCTACCGGCGAGAGTATGAGGTGGACATTCATGCCTGGGTTTTGATGAGTAATCACACCCATCTGCTGGTGACACCGCAAACGGATCAAGCACTGTCCGGATTCATGAAAGCCCTAGGCCAGCATTATGCGCAGTACTTCAATTACAAATACGAGCGCTCCGGCACGCTCTGGGAGGGGCGGTTCAAGTCCTGTCTGGTGGATACCGAGAGCTATTTTCTACAGTGCCAGCGGTATATTGAGTTAAACCCGGTGAAAGCAGGAATGGTGCACTATGCCGGGGACTATCAGTGGTCGAGCTACCGGTGCCATGGGTACGGACTAAAAGCAAAGTGGCACACGCCCCACAGTTGCTACCTGGCGTACCAGCCTGCCCCGGATAAGCGCTTTGAGAGCTACCGCTCCTTTGTGGCCAGCCCCGCCCCGGATGGCATGGATGATTTGATCCAATACGCCGCAATCGCCGGGAAACCGCTTGGAACAGAGGCGTTTCAGGAGCAAATGCACGCCCGATTTGGGGTCTGACCCCGGGACATTTGATGAAGGGAAATGTCTGGGGGTCTGACCCCATGGTTCTCAATACCAGTCGCCGGCGGCCACGAAGAACGGGTTCAGCACATTCTCCTTTCCGTACTTCAGTGGCTCTCTGTCCAGTGTCTCTACTTTGCCACCAGCAGCCGACAACACTGCGTGAGCTGCCCCGGTATCCCACTCGCAGGTGGGCCCCAGACGAGGATAGATATCCGCATGGCCTTCGGCGATTTTGCAAAATTTGAGGGAACTACCCGCCTGCACTAGTTCGTGAGAGCCGAGCTTGTCGATAAAGGCTCTGGTTTCTTCATTGAGGTGATTCTTGCTGGCTACAACGCGCTTGGTCTCACCTGGTGTCGCCACACTGATGCGATGCACCCGCCCGGTGCGGTCCCGCTTGTAAGCGCCCTCGCCTTTCAGGCCCCAGTAGGCTTCCTTGAGCGCCGGAGCCGTCACCACGCCCAGAATAGGCTCTCCGTTTTCAATCAGAGCTATGTTAACGGTGAACTCGCCGGTGCGTTGGGTGAAATCCTTTGTGCCGTCGATAGGATCAATCAACCAGAACCGGTGCCACTGTTTACGCTCGCTCCAGGGGATCTCTGCACCTTCTTCTGACAGCACAGGGATATCATGGCTGAGATTGCGCAAGCCCGCCACAATCACCCGATGGCTGGCAACGTCTGCTGCAGTAATGGGCGACTCGTCAGCTTTATAGTCCACTTTGAAGTCCGTCATGTAGATGCTGAGGACTTTTTCGCTGGCGGCGTCGGCGATTTTGAGGACATCCGGGAGGATGGAGCTGTAATGCATGAGGGCTGGCTTCCTGCGTCAGATCAATAACTTTTGCGCTATTATGGGCGATAGTGACGCAACATATCAAAACTATTGCAAGATATCGGGGATCAGACCCCAGTGCATTCAGTCCATTGAAATGTCTTGGGGTCTGACCCCAATTTTCCCGGCAACTAACCCAACCTCTCAACTTCCGACTGAGTGTGAGTTTTAAGGTACTCCTGCAACGCCTTATCCATACGGGTTTGCCATCCGCTGCCAGTAGCCCTGAACTGTTCAACGACTTCCGGGGAAAGCCGGATGGTTATCCGCTCCTTAGTGACCTCCGCTTTTGGTCGCCCCAATGGGCGGAGCTGTTGAAACTCCCCGTCTGTAAGCTCTCTAGTATCTGGGTCCCCCGCAATACCTTTATTAATATCGGACTCTTCCTGATCCGACGGCAACTCAAACACCCGCCCTGATTTAGATTTTGTCCGCATATAGCCTCACCTCTCGTCTGTTGGCCTTTCGGAAACTGATTATACGCCGGGCATCACCCCTTTCAGTGTAAACAACGCAATAAACACGACTACCAATAGGCCCATACCCGATCATCCTGCGTTCGCCGTAGTCATTGCGAGCATCCTCGGTAGCCCATACAAAATCCCACTCAAGCAATGCAGCACGTTCCAGTGAAACACCGTGCTTCATCGTATTGAGCGCATCCTTCCCTGGATCAAATTCAACTTTCATGTCATTTATTGTACATACAGAAACGAAAACAACAAACACCCGCATGCACAGATGTTGCTACAACTCACAAGCCACAGGATTATGGGTCACGGCTGTGTGCCCGGGGTCAGACCCCCGAACATTTTGCATGCTGAAATGCCTTGGGGTCTGACCCCAAGCTTCCTGCGTCAGATCAATAAATTTTGCGCTAATATGGGCGATAGTGGCATAACACATCAAAACTATTGCAAGGATGACTTCATGAAGCTGCAATTTCTTGGCGCCGCGGGCACAGTAACCGGTTCACGCTATCTGTTGTCGGATGACAAACACCGACTGCTGGTGGACTGTGGCATGTACCAGGGCGTGAAGAACCTGCGCAAACGCAACTGGGCACGGTTTCCCGTGGAGCCTTCGTCTATCAATGCGGTGGTTCTGACCCACGCGCATATCGACCATACCGGCTACCTGCCCGCGCTGGTGAAAAACGGCTTCAATGGCAAGATTTACTGCACCAAAGCTACCCATGAGCTGTGCAAGGTTTTGCTGCCCGATGCCGGCTACCTGCAGGAAGAAGATGCCAAATACGCCTTCCGCAAAGGGTTCTCCAAGCACGACAAGCCGGAACCACTATTCACCGTCAAGGACGCCCACGAAGCCCTGAAGCACTTCGAATCCCTGCATTTCCATGAGCGATTCGAACCCGTTAAAGGGATGGAGGTGTCCTTCACTCCGGCCGGGCATATTCTGGGGTCGTCCTGTGTGCACGTCCACCACCGGGAAAGCGACCGCACGGTAGTGTTCAGTGGCGATGTGGGCCGACAGGACGATGTGATCATGCGCGCGCCGGAGCCCATCACCAAGGCGGATGTGCTGGTGTGTGAATCCACCTATGGGGACCGGTTGCACGCACAAAGCGACCCGGAATCGGAACTGGCTGACATTATTACCAAAACCGCCGGGCGTGGGGGCATTGTACTTGTGCCCTCCTTCGCCGTAGGCCGGGCGCAGATGTTGTTGTACCTGATCCACAAGATTATGGGCGAAGGCCGCATACCGAAAATGCCGGTGTACCTGAACAGCCCCATGGCGATAAAGGCCACAGAAATCTTCTCCCGCCATCACAAGGAGCATAAACTCAGTGCTGGCCAGTGCGAAATGATCGACCAGCACACCGAGTTTGTCCGCACCGTGGATGAGTCCATCGAACTCAACAGCGTGCGTTACCCCTGCATTATCATCTCCGCCAGTGGCATGGCCAGCGGTGGCCGTGTGTTGCACCATTTGAAGACACTTCTACCTAATCCGCGCAACAGTATTGTGTTTGCCGGGTTCCAGGCACCGGGTACTCGAGGGGATGCGCTGGTGAATGGGGCTGAGTCGGTGAAGATTCATGGAGAGTACTGGCCGGTTAAGGCTGAGGTGCATAACCTCGATTCGCTGTCGGCTCATGGGGATTATGAGGAGATTCTGCAGTGGCTTGAGGCTGGGACACTGAAGCCAGAGAAGGTTTATATTACTCATGGTGAGATTGTGGCTAGTGATGTTATGCGGAAGCGGATTCGGGATAAGTTTGGATGGGATGTTGAGGTGGCGGAGTTGTTTGATGAGGTACCTGTATAACAATGATTTTCTAACATAACCTTGGCAGGCTTCCCACCAATTAGTTGAAGGGTTGAAGAATAACTAAGTCGCATGCCAAAACTACTCGTAGATGCGAATTTAACACTTAAAAACTGAACCACAAATACTTCATGGCAAAAATATTACATTTCGGTGCAATTAGATCTATAAATCCAGGCGTAAAAAAACAGCTTGACTACGAGTCATTATCTGCAACTAAAGTCAACGCAAGTCATACCATAGTCTATTTTTCTCATAGCGAGCCAGATCGCGAATATATGAAAAAACCGGCTATGCCTTCATTCTGGCTGAAATTATTAATATTTAAAAAGTTAAAAAACTATATTCATTTGCGAATTAGCGCTTACTCTTGGTTATTAAAAAATCAAGAAAGGTTTGATATAATTTTAATACGCTATCCGCTTGGTGACTTTATTTTTCCGATTTTCTCTTTTTATATTAAACCCTTCTACACTATTCATCACACCAAAGAAATCGAAGAAATAAAAAGCAACCCCTCAACCGTTTCCAAGCTTCAACTTTTAATTGAAAAAATTCAGTTCAAATTACTACAGAAAAAAATACTGGGATTCGTTGGCGTAACCAATGAGATAGCAGAATATCAGCTCGACCGAGCAAAGTTTCCCAAGAATATTATGCTCTATCCAAATGGCATTCTAACAAGCCATGTCGAAATCAGGGACTATAGAGATGACAAGATAAAGCTTTGCTGTATTTGCAATAAAGATGTGCCATGGCATGGGCTTCATAAAATCTACAACGAGATCGAAGAATCTGGGCGACAGGATTTCGAAATCTATTTCGTCGGAAATTTATCACCAGCTTCTGAAAACCTAGAAACCGACAATCGTGTCCATTTCACGGGGCATCTCAATCAAGATAAGCTTGAGGACCTACTTTCAAAAATCGATTTATGTGTCGGACCGTTCGGACTGGACGCGAAAGGTCTAAATGAAGCGTGCCCGTTAAAAACCCGGGAAAGCTTCCAACAGGGAATACCAGTAATGGCCGATTACAGAGACCCTTGCTTTAACTCCAGCTTTCCCTACTTCCTGAAGTCCAAGTTCGACATCGATGCTGCCATAGCTTTCGCAATCCAAAATAGAAAAGTAGGAAAGAAATCAATAGCAGAATCGTCTCAACAATATATTTCTAAGGAAGTACTGTACAAAAACTTGCTCGAGTCTCTGGATAATAGCGAAAAGCGAGTATAGTTTCTTCAAGGGCGTAGCTAAAACACGGTAATTTTCCCTAATCATTAAATAATCGCTTTTTCCCAGACCACTTTTTGGTTTTCTATTGACCATTTTCTACAATGGGAAATACCAAATTCCAGAATAGAGTCAGAGGCTCGATGATAAACATTTTCGTTTAACAAAAGCCTTAGAGACGGCTCGACGAACGAATCAGTGTTTCCGGATGCGGCCCCTATAATACCGCTAGACTCTTGAGAAAGATTCGTGATCTCTCCGACCAAAGAGGCAACAACCGGAACGCCCAATTTTGACGCTTCAATCAAAACCGAGGGTAAACCCTCACTCTTGGATGGGATAATCAAAAGCCTCGAGGCCCCTATGTAATTAAGGGGTTCGGAAACCTGGCCAAGCACGTCAACACAGGCCTGCAACCCTCTGCATTTGATGTGCTTAACAATTTCATCCATGAGATATCCTTCGCCTATCATGCAAAACCGTGCCGTCGGAATTACATCATGAACTCGCGAAAAAATCGATATCGCTGCGAGAGGGTCCTTAACATCAACGAGGTTTCCGGCGAACAGCAAATCCCACTTCTTGTCTGGAAGATCTACTCTATGCATCGGGCCTTGCTTGCAGACCACTTGCAGAACGAAAACTCGACAGATTCGCCCGCACACCTCCTTCACTAGCTGCCTTGAGTAATCACCCATGACAAAAACCGTGTCAGACCTACGAATAGAATACCTGATAATGGGCGCAAAAACGCTGTGCCTGGAGTGGATGAGGAGATCACTCCCTATTAGCCAGAGTGCACTTTTCGCCCCCAGTAACGCGGCAACCAAAACCGCCACAGACCCATGCATTTGCGCTTGGATTCCGACGAACAGCTCAACACGATGACGATAGCCATAGAACAAAACCAAAAAAAAACGCCACATCTCAAATAAAATACGGGAACGAGCAATCCATACCGGCGGATTGACGTTAACTATTTTCCCGCCTTTCAAGGGGTGTTTGCGAACAAGAATTATTCGATCCACCAGACAACTTGACATGAGACCAGCGAGCTTCCCGCTCAGCTTGGCGTCCGACAACCCGCAAGTTACTAAAACCGCTTTCACGCCATCACCCCTGCAACAGTTTTAATACGGCCTGGCCAAACACTTCACGGGTATCATCGAATGAATTCCGAACCCGTCTTACCTGCTGAGAAAATGAAGCGTACCGTTGTTCGTAATTATCAAGAAACGAAGCCAAATAACTGAGCGAGGAGGTGTCGTCCGGGGGGAAACTGATTATCAAACCCTGTTTTTCAAGGTAGTTGATTACCGACAGGTTATCAAAATCCGAAATGCGCAGCGTTGGAACACTGAGAAGGCTCGCCTCGATTGCCATAGTCTGACTGTCTCCCACATAAAAACATGCGCCTGCGAGAAACTCGTGAATCTCCGATACATCGGCATTTCGAACCATTGACGAGAATCGGGGTGGCAACCTGGATTCGGAGCTGATGTATACACTGATATTTCGCTCCTCAAGCTCGTCAACCAGTTTATCCAAAAACTCTAAACTGATTCCACTGCGTCCTACATCATGGTGTGATTTTAAAGCAGATATACGAACTAGAGCATATCTACTCTCTGAATTATTATGCGGCGCTTCAGACTTTGCTCTGTCATTAGTTAAATACGCTGATTCATGGAGTCCGTTATAGTAGATTGATTTCTTATAGAACTTTATGTTTCTCGTAAATTTTGGAAATAACAGCAAATCGGCAAAGGGATAACTGGTCTTTGCAATCAACGGAACAACATCTTCGTCATCATCGTTAAAGCTGATACTTTTCTTATTTAAAATCTTCGCCGCAATATTCCCGCAACCATATTTCGTTAGCCATAAATCAATTCCGTATTTCTTGGTATAGTAAACGCATCGAAAAATATTAACAGTCAGCTCAACCGCGTTCCCGAATAACCCCGACGAAGCCTTCGATACCACGACACCCTCTAATCCAAGGGAACTGGCAAGTGATAGAGTTACGTCTTTGTCCCGGAAGAACCATTTGAACTGAACACTTTGGTCGACCTCTTGAATCCATGACTTTACCGATAACATAAGCCATAACTGGGCAGGATGAGCTGGAAAAAGCGCGACGACTTTAGACATGATCATTCAACATAACAAAAAAAGTCAGATAGTTGCTACCTATCATCTTTGTACATCAACGAAGTTAGCTGTTCGGAAACCAGACCAATAAGGAAAATCTGGGCAGAAGCGACAAAAAGTGTAGCCGACATGTTCGTGAAAGACCCAACAGCCAAATAGGTATAAATGTAGCGCATCAAGCCCAATCCAAACACTGCAACCGCCATAGGAACGAATATCTTTAAGGGCGAATACAGAGTTCCAATTTTAAAAATTATTAAAAGAAAGCGAATCCCGTCTCGAAATGGCTTTATATGACTTTGACCGACTCGCTGTGAGGCATCAATAGGAACATATCCAACGGTGTAACCCGCGCGGAAAAAAGCCATTGTCGACGTCGTGGGGTATGAAAAGCCATTGGGTAGCAAGTTCAAAAACTGTAAAAACATATCTTTGCGAACAGCTCTGAAACCAGAGGTCAAATCCTCAACTTTTTGACCCGTCATATAGCTTGATAATCTATTGTAAAATCGGTTGGCCATACTCCGTCCCACGCTGGCCTGTGATCCGGTCTGTCTGGCACCAACCACCAGGTCAAAGCCGCTTTCCACCTTATCAATCAACCGCGAAATATCATCTGGCGAATGCTGACCATCTCCGTCCATAAAGAGAATAATATCGCCTGAGGCGGCCCTTGCCCCAGTCTTTATGGCAGCCCCATTGCCTTTAGAATAAGGATGAATAATTTCGGTAACTGAGGCCTCTGAACATACGCGACTTGTCTCATCAGTTGAACCGTCATTCACAACAATAATTTCAATGTCGTAATGCAATTGCCTAATTTTTGGCAACAATACCTTCAGGGATTCGACTTCGTTTTTTGCGGGTATAACTATCGTAACGTTTTCCATACCTTAACCAATGCCCTAGATTCTGGTTTTATTACCATGGGTCCTGAAAAATAACTCTGCGTATGGTCTCGTGTTCGCTATCAAACACAGCGATAGCAAATTCATCCGTGTCATAAACCAAAGGAACAGCTATCGAGCCGCAGTTCCTGTCAAAGTTAACCCCAAAATCCTTGACGTCAATCTCAGAATTGCACATTCGATGATAAAAGCGTTCACGTTGGTGCTTGAACCTTTCATAGTGGGCAGGCCGATACTCAATATCAACACCGCCACTCATAACTTCGAAAATTAAACTCAGGTCATCCTTAGGCAATTCCCTCGCAGCGATTAACGGTGGAGCCTCAGAGCTGATCATCAATTTCATTATTTCCGGAGGAATCCTCCCCATCTCAGTCTGATGGGCTTGCACAACAACAAGCCTATCGACAGAAAACGCCACTAAAACCGGTCGCTGGGTGTAGGCCAAATGAAGCCCAACACCCAATACAACAAGCTTAAGGATGTAGAGCACACTGAGATCGTTAACATACTTATCGCGTTGAGGTTTATAAATTAAAACATTGATTACCGGACCTAATAAAAAAATAAGGCTTAAAAAAGCCGCAAGCTTTAGGTTAACCTCGTAAAGATTTGAATAAAAATCAGGATACCATCGTTTAATAAGTACAATAATTGCCACTGAAAATACAGCAGTATCGAGTAAACTTAGCCCAAAGACCGAGCGTCTATTCAGGCCTGGATTCATTTTCGATACCGTTGGTAGCGTTCCTGTACATTGCGAGCGTGTTTACCAGAAAACCCGGGATTGTCGCGGCAAGCATCAAAAATCTCATTCATCTTCCTATTTGATATTTCACAGTCTCCGGCCTCCAGGCAGCTTAGAACTCCGTGTAAATAGTTATAGGTGTTATTGGAGAACGGAGCGATTCGAAGCCGGCGGAGTAATGAACGATACGATTCCTCGCTCATTTGGTGGCCCTCTAGTCCCTCTAACATGAGCAACCCGAACAAACCATCGACGTAACTTGCCCTCAGTTCCGCGCTTTTCTCAAAATATTTGACTGCGCTCTGGATTGCTTCAGTTTTCTGAGCCGAGCCGTCAAGAGCATTAGCATAGATTGCATACTGCTTGCCCAAACCATAGTTGGCTCTTGGCGACAGTGGGTGATTAGACACCTCAGTTATCACGTGAACCACAGGCTCTCCCCACACTGCAGCTCTTGTCAGAGTTGTTAGCCCAAAGAAAATAATCAGACTACCAGCGAGAAGGACCCGTAGTGACGAAAATTTGTCTGAACCAATCACCAGGTAATAAGCAATAGCAAACAGGACTGAAAAAATCGCCAGGTAGTTTCGATGCTCATGCACCAGTTCAAGGGAGAAAATCGTAGATTCCATCGAATGGGCCGCTAAAAAAAATAGCACTCCGAATGCAATCACCGGATATTTTCTGATACCGGAAAATGCCGCGACGACTGCAACGAAGACAAATAGGACCGCTACGACCGTGGTCCAGGGGGATAAGAGTGATGTTGACAGGGCAAAATCATCATGGAATAGACCCAGGCTACTGTTTATAGGCAAGAAGACCTGCCCCAAATAGAAAGCTATCACACGAGACTGAGTCAATAACCGCTCTCCGAGAGAGAAATCCCGGTTTGCATAGCCGTTCAGGATCCAGTCAGGAAAGAAAAAAACAAGATAAAGCGAGAGGAGGACACCGGGTAGGACGAACAATACGCCGTATGAAAGCACTATGACCCGGCTTGTTTTGCCCTCTGCAGGGTTTTGGAATTTCAGAAAAACGAGCTCTATGAGAAACAGATAGATTGGGAACAACAAGGCGTTTTCCTTGCTGTACATGGCCAAAGGCCAAAATACCAGGAACGAGAGGGCGTACAAGCCTGCCCGGGCTCCCCACCCTGCCCGAGATACATGCCGTGCCTTAACGTAGGCGAACATACCAAGCAGGCAAAAGAGCGCGCTCAGGGAAGCCATACGCTGAACAGGATACAAAACGGTACTCAGATTTAGTGGGTGCAACAGCCAGAGCAACATCACCAGGAAAGCAAACAGATGCCTACGTTGCACGGGCATCTTGGGAAGGTGTTCGCTGAGCGCGAGAGCCAAAGCGTAAATAACCCAACCGCAGAACACATGAATAGTCAGGTTGACAAGCTTAAAATAGAAAGGGTCCAGTCCGAAAAAGACATGATTAAGCGCAAAACTCAACACTGATATGGGACGACCCAGGGGCCCGGCGGTACCAGAAAGCGCAGCATTCCAAAGCCCTTCGAATGCCAGTGAATCAAGCTGTAACGCCTGATTCCTCAGAATATTCCACTCATCATCGAAGTAGAAGCCGCCGGAAAACCCAAGCGCATAGACCGCGACTGTCAGCAGGGAGGCGATCAGAACCTGAAAGTAAGCGTTGTTTAATATCCACATAGTAAAAAAGCGCCCGGAGGCGCTTTCTCTTAGCTGCTCAGCCACTGTCGATTAACGACAGTTAGACGGCAGGTATTTGGCATCGATTGTGCCAGCGGTACACGCCCAAGTTACGTTAGTAGACGTGCCTGTGCCGGTCAGCAGGAAGTTTTCACCTGCAAGAGTATCACCGCCAACAGCTTCGATATCCATCGTAATCACGCCGACCGTGTCACTTGTTTTAGTATAGGTCATGTCTTGAACAACATCGGTAGAATATGCGCCAGGAAGGTCTAGTCCGGCCGCAGCTTGGTCTGCAGGCATAGAACCCTGCGAAATGTAATATTCTGAAACCGCAGTTTTTGCCTGGGACGCCACAGACATTGCCTCAGTCAGTTTGGCACGGATTGTGTAATCCTGATAAGCCGGGATAGCAACCGCCGCCAGAATACCAATGATCGCGACTACGATCATCAGTTCGATCAGCGTAAAACCCTGTTGAACTTTTTTCATAATTTATCTCCGAGATTTCGTCAGTCACACTCCAAAGGGAGCAGCCTGCAAGATCACAAGCACAGCGCGTGCCAAATGAAATTTATTTTAATTTATTCTATATTATCAACACCCTGTTTTTTTTATGCCGCCATTGCCTACGCTATCAATCGAGCCTCGAAGTGCCTGTTCTCGTCAATCACTGACGCTTTTGGTCACCTCTGCGATCACAAACGCTTACTTTCCAAACCCACCCCATCCATCTAAACTCTGAGTAATTCACACCTGACAAAATTTCAGCAACTTAGGCGGCATTCTTAAATCCTTTATGGCTACTAACAATTCCAACGTTACGCTGACAGGGCTTGCCCGGCGCTTTGTCGAGGATGGGCTACTGGACGAGGCAACAGCTAAAGAAGCCTTTATCCAAGCCTCCCAGAACAAAATCCCATTAATTACCTACTTGGTGCAAAACGAGCTCGCAAATAGCAGTGGGCTAGCCTTCTCAGCTGCGATGGAGTTCGGGGTGTCAGTGTTGGATCTCAGCTCTTTTCTACCGGAAATGATGCCGGAGAAGGTGGTTGACGAGAAACTGGTCCGCAAGCACAACGCTCTGCCTCTCTATAAGAGAGGTAATCGTTTGTTTATTGCGGTTTCGGACCCGACCAATATTCAGGCACTGGATGAGATCAAGTTCAATACTGGCCTGAGCACCGATGCCATCCTGGTAGACGATGCAAAACTCCGGGCAGCCATTGATAAATACCTTGAGTCCCAGGACAGTTCGATGGGCGACCTCGATGATGCTGATCTCGAGGGCGTGGAGACAGAAGGCGGTGAGCAGGAAGACGATGCAGTAGTAGCAGCTACGGACGTGGACGATGCGCCGATAGTTAAGTACGTCAACAAAATGTTGCTTGACGCGATTCGTGGCGGTGCCTCGGATGTTCACTTTGAACCCTATGAAAAGACCTACCGGGTACGCTACCGGACGGACGGTATCCTCAAGGAAATGTCACGCCCCTCCATCAAACTGGCCCCAAAGATCTCGGCTCGTATAAAGATTATGGCGCAACTGGACATTTCGGAGCGCCGGGTACCCCAGGACGGCCGGATCAAGATGAAACTTTCCAAAACCAAGGCGATCGATTTCCGGGTGAACACCCTGCCCACGCTCTGGGGTGAGAAGATCGTTCTGCGGATTCTGGATCCGAGTCAGGCGAAACTGGGCATCGATGTCCTGGGTTACGAGGAAGAGCAGAAGAAACTGTACATGGACGCCCTGGAGCAACCACAGGGGATGATACTGGTTACCGGCCCTACGGGTTCTGGTAAGACCGTTTCTCTCTATACTGGCCTGAATATCCTGAATACGCCGGAAAGGAATATTTCCACTGCGGAAGATCCAGCCGAAATCAACTTTGAGGGCGTCAACCAGGTCAACGTAAATAATAGAGTCGGCCTGGGTTTTGCGGAAGCGTTGCGCGCCTTCCTGCGCCAGGACCCGGACATCATCATGGTGGGCGAGATTCGGGACCTGGAAACAGCCAACATTGCCATCAAAGCTGCACAAACCGGCCACCTGGTGCTTTCGACCCTGCACACCAACAGTGCTGCGGAAACCCTGACCCGCATGATGAATATGGGGGTACCGGCGTTCAACATCGCCACGTCTGTGAGCCTGATCATTGCCCAGCGTCTGGGCCGGCGACTGTGCAATGCCTGTAAACAGGCGGCAGATATCCCCAAGGACGTGCTTTTGGCCGAAGGGTTCACACAGGAACAAATTGATACAGGGTTCACGTTGTACCGCCCCAAGGGCTGTGATAAATGCAATGGAGGATATAAAGGCCGCGTCGGGATTTACGAAGTGGTCAAGATTACCGATGAGCTGGCAAGCATGATTATGGAAGAGGCCAGCTCCATTAAAATTGCAAAGCAGGCACAGGCCGAAGGCTTCCCGAATCTTCGCCAGTCAGCCCTCAAGAAAGTGATGGAGGGTGTGACCAGCCTTGAGGAAGCCAACCGCGTGACGAAGGATTAAGCATGGCAGAAAAAGCAGAGAAACTTCAGGCGTTCGTCTGGGAAGGTAAAGACCGTAAAGGTAATAAGTCCAAGGGTGAGGTATCCGGTACCAACCTTGCCTTGGTAAAGGCCCAGTTGCGCAAGCAAGGCATTATGCCAGACAAGGTGAAGAAAAAGCCCAAGCCGTTATTCGGCGGTAGTAAAAAAATCACGCCATTTGATATTGCCATGTTTACACGGCAGATGGCGACAATGATGAAAGCCGGTGTGCCCCTGGTTCAGAGTTTCGATATCGTGACTGACGGTCTAGAAAACCAGGGATTAAAGGAACTGATTGCAGCGGTCCGCAATGATGTGGCATCAGGCACAAGCTTTGCCAATGCCTTGCGCCGCCATCCCAAGCATTTTGACGACCTCTACTGCAACCTGGTGGATTCCGGTGAAAAGGCCGGTGCCCTGGAGCAGATGCTCGACCGAATTGCGATGTATCTTGAGAAGACCGAAATCCTAAAGAAAAAGGTCAAGAAGGCCATGACCTACCCGATTGCGGTTATTGTGGTCGCAATCATCGTGACCGCCATCCTACTTGTAAAAGTGGTGCCGCAGTTCGAGAGCCTCTTCCAGGGCTTTGGTGCAGATCTTCCGGTGTTTACCCAGTTTATTATTGAGATATCAGAATGGATGCAGAAATGGTGGTTTATAGTGCTCCTCGGGATAGCGGGCTTTATATTTGCATTCAAAGAGAGCGTGCGAAGGTCACAGAAATTTTCCGATTTAGTTGACAAATACCTACTGAAACTCCCTGTTGTCGGCGAAATCCTGGATAAATCTGCTGTTGCAAAGTTTGGCCGGGTTCTTTCAACCACCTTCGCTTCAGGTGTTCCTCTGGTGGATGCCCTCGACTCAGTTGCCGGCGCTACCGGTAATGCCATTTATCGCGATGCCGTGATGAAAATCAAGGATGACGTTTCCAGCGGTACCCAGCTTCAGGCCTCCATGAAAACCACCGGTGTGTTTCCGGTTATGGCGGTTCAACTGACATCTATCGGTGAGGAGTCCGGTAACCTGGACGAGATGCTGGAGAAGGTTGCTGACCACTATGAGGGGGTTGTTGACGACATGGTTGATAACCTGACTGCGCTGATGGAACCGATGATTATGGTGGTTCTTGGTGTTTTGGTGGGTGGCCTTATTATTGGTATGTATCTGCCGATCTTCCAGATGGGTCAGGTGGTTTGATTTGTTTGGTTGTTTTGTCAAACAACAGTTTGTCGGATTACGGCCCGCTGGGCCTAATTCGACCTACGGTGCAATAGTATCCCTTCAGCGTCGGTTGGATTAAGCGAAGCTGGAATCCAACAATAAGCACTCGTAAATTTCCCCAATCCGGACCAGCAATGCCAAACCTAGATCCCATCCTCGACACCCCCTGGCTCCTCTACACCACAGTTACCTTCTTCTCCCTCTGCATCGGCAGCTTCCTGAACGTGGTCATCCTGCGCCTGCCAAAAATGATGCAGCAGGACTGGCGCTGCCAGTGCGAGGAGTTTCTGGAGCTTCCTGAAGGGCAGAGAAAGGAGGAAGAGCCGATCACGCTTTCGAAGCCCGCCTCCACCTGCCCGTCCTGTGGCCACAAAATTCGTGCCTGGGAAAACATTCCGGTGATCAGCTACCTGGTGCTGGGCGGCAAGTGTGCTTCCTGTAAAACCGGTATTTCGCCGCGCTATCCAATTATCGAAGCGGTGACGGCGCTGTTTTCGGTGGTGACGGTTTTTGTCATGGGGCCGACTGAGGCGGCGTTGTGGGCGTTGTTGCTGGTGTGGGCGCTGATTGCGTTGACGGTGATTGATTTTGATACCCAGCTGTTGCCGGATAGCATAACCTTGCCGCTGATGTGGCTTGGGTTGGTGCTGAATTACTTTGGTGTGCTGACCGATATCGATAGTGCTTTTTGGGGTGCCATAGCGGGTTATCTGTCGCTCTGGTCGGTGTACTGGGCGTTCAAGCTAGTGACTGGCAAAGAAGGTATGGGGCATGGTGATTTCAAGTTGCTGGCGGCGCTGGGCGCCTGGCTCGGATGGCAGTTGTTGCCGGCGGTGATTTTGTTGTCGTCTGTTGTTGGTGCGGTTGTGGGAATCAGTTTGATGGTGTTCCGCCAGCACGGGCGTGAGGTGCCGATTCCGTTCGGGCCATATCTGGCGGCGGCGGGGTTGCTTTGCCTTTGGTTCGGGGCGGAGATTTTGGCGGCCTGGTATGGGTATTTGGGGGTTTAATGGCGGTTGTGGGGCTCACAGGCGGAATCGGCTCCGGCAAATCGACGGTTGCGCGCATGTTTGGCGCGCTGGGCGTACACTGGGTGGACGCCGACGATGTTGCCCGTGAGGTGGTGGATCCCGGTACGCCAGCTCTGAAGCAGATTGCGGAGCATTTCGGGCACGACATCCTGCTGCCGGACGGCGGGCTGGATCGGGCGGCTTTGCGGCAGGTTGTGTTTGATGCGCCGGAGGAGCGGGCCTGGCTGGAGGGGTTATTGCACCCGGTGATTCGCGAGGAACTGGTTCGGCAGCTACATCCCTCGGACTACGCCCTGCCCTATGTGTTGCTGGTATCGCCGTTGTTACTGGAAACGGACCAGCACCAGCTGGTCGATAAGGTAGTTGTGGTGGATGTGCCGGTGGATATTCAGATTGAAAGAACGATAGCCAGGGACGACAATGCCAGGGATCAGGTTCAGCGAATTATTGATGCACAGATTCCACGCGAGCAGCGGCTGCATAAGGCTGATGAGGTGGTGGACAATAACCGGCCCGTTTCTGAGGTTGAGCACCGCGTTGACGAGTTACACAACCAGTTTATGGTGGCCTTTGGTCGCTAGCGTTCGTTCTTTCCGTACCTTTTCCCGAGTTTGTGCTGCCCTGCTTGCAGCGGTTCCCGGTATCTCAACGGCACAGGATCGACTGTTTACCGTTCCTGACCCTGCAGTGCAGAATGTGCTGGCCCCTGAAAATCTGCCTCCGTCGTTTTTTACCTTTTCCCCGGACGAATACTGGGCCGAGCCCAGGGACTCCTATTGGCTGCGATTCAGTAACTGGGTTCTGACCCAGGAGCGCGGCCACAGTGATCGCGTTCAGTCTCTGGGGGAATGGGCAGACCGTACCCTTTCCGGCAGCAATCAGTCGTTGCCGGATAATGAGAGCTATCTGCGGGTGGGATTTGCCACTGAATCAGAATATGGCGACCCGGCCCAGTTTGATCCGGAGGCGCGGTTCCGGCTGGATATTCCGACCACTGAGGAAAAGCTGCGGCTGGTCATCGAGAGTGAGAGCGATGAGCTGATCCCTCTCTCGGAGCGGCGGCGAAGCCGGCAGCTGACAGCGGATGAGCGCAGTGAAACCGAGGCTACCGGTGCGTTTCGTTATCTGACCAGTGTCGGGGATGCAATCAATCTGAGTAACGATGTGGGTATTCGGTTGCGGCTGCCACCGGATGCGTTCTGGCGGGCGAAAGCCGAGAAGAGTTGGCAGCCGGGCGAGGACTGGAAGCTGGCGGTAGAGCAGCGGGTGTATTATTTCCACCAGGACGGTTGGGGCACGCGATCGTGGTTCGGTGCGGGTCGTGATCTGGGCCATGGCTGGAATACGCTGGTGGCTTCCGAGGTTGAGTGGGTTCACGATGAGCGTAAATTCGAGCTTTCCCAGACGGCGAATTTTTATAAGCGGCTGAATAACCGGTCTACTCTGAATCCGCGTGTGGGGATTCTGGGTGAGAGTAAGCCGGGATGGCGGACGACGTCGGTGTTTACGGATGTGACCTACCGGTATCGGTTGCACAGTGACTGGTTGTTTGGGGAGATTATTCCGGCGCTGGAGTTTCCCCGGGATGAGAGTTTCAAGGATCGGGCTTCGTTGATTTTGCGGATCGAGTTGTATTTTTCTGGCAGTATTGAGAGGCCCTATTAGTAATGAGCCGCCATCCTTCCCGTCCGGCTGTTGAGGCTTTAACACTTACTCCCATTGCCCTTACCCGCTCGTGTTTCCGTGACAAATTCGGGGTGCCCCGCCAGCCGGGATTAACCCGGTTCGCCCATGCCGACCTGGTGATTCAACCGCCGTTTGACCGGGAGGATGCGTTTCGGGGGTTGGAGACGGCGAGTCATCTGTGGCTGACGTTTCAGTTTCATGAAGCGGTTCGGGCAGAGTGGCGGCCGGTGGTTCGGCCTCCGCGGTTGGGCGGTAATAAAAAGATCGGGGTGTTTGCCAGTCGGTCGCCGTTTCGGCCCAACAGTCTGGGGCTGTCGGTGGTTCGGAATGAGGGGCTGGGCAGGGATGATGACGGGCGGTTGGTGTTGCGGATCAGTGACCATGATCTGATTGACGGTACGCCGATTCTGGATATCAAACCGTACCTGCCGTTTTCAGATTCGGTGCCGGAGGCGTCACTTGGGTGGGCGGATTCAGCGCCGACGGAGCGGTTGCCGGTGGTGTTTCTCGAGGATGCGGAGGAGCAGCTTGCGGGGTTGCCGGCGACGCAGTATCCGGATCTGCGGGGGCTGATTGAGGATGTGGTGAGTTATGACCCGCGGCCGTCGTTTCGTCGGGGGCGGGATGAGGAGCGAATTTACGGGGCGCATTTGTACGATCTGAATGTACGTTTCCGCTTTGTCCATGCCGATTCACAGGAACGTGTCGAAGTGCTGACTGTCTGTTAAACTGCAGATCGGTTGTTTTTTCGACACAGGGAACGCGTGCCTTGCCTCCGATCCGGTTATTCAGACGAATAGGTGTACGGCCACTGGCTGCCAGGCTGCTGGTTTATGTTCTGTTGTTCAGCCTTATTCTATCGCTGGCGGCAACGGGCGTGCAGATGATTGGCGAGCTGGAGCGCCGTACGGAGGATCTGCGCAATACTCAGGTGCGCGCGGCCGAGCTGGTGTCCGGCGCCATGAGCAATAATCTGTGGTTGCTGAACTACAGCGAGGTGGCCAACAGCCTGGACGATATGCGTGCCATTCCGGCTATCCAGCACGCCCGTGTCGTCACCGTCAGTGGCGAGGAGTTCAGCACCGGTACCTATCCCGATGGCCGGGTGATCAGCCAGTCCTTCCCTCTGGTTTTTAACCGCGCGTCTTTCAACAACCCCGAAGCCGTGGGCACATTGACGGTAACCTCGTCGGTGGAGACGGTCCATAACGAGCTGATGGACCGGGCTCTGCTGACGCTGTTGTTCCAGTCTATGATCGTGATGCTGGGAACTCTGGGGTTGCTGATTATTGTGCGGCTTACCCTGTCACGGCACCTGGAAACCATTGCCGATTATGCCTCCCGGCTGAATCTGGATGCGCTGATTGAACCGCTGCAGCTTCGCCGCAAGCCACCCAGGCGCGGGGATGAGCTCAGCGAACTGGAACAGGCCCTCAACACCATGCGCCTGCAGTTGCTGGAAGATACCCGGTCACTGCGCCAGACGTCGATTCAGTCCCAGGATGAGCGGGATGAAGCGGTGCGGGCCAACCACGCCAAGAACCAGTTCCTCGCCAATGTCAGCCATGAACTGCGGATTCCGCTGCAGTCGGTCCTGGGCTACGCCAACCTGCTGTCAGACACGCCCCTGGACCAGGAACAGCGGGAGTATGTTCACACCCTGCTGAACGCCTCCGAGAGCCTGTCGTCCATTATCAATGACCTGCTGGACATCTCCAGCATGGAAGCCGGCAAACTGGTGCTGGAGGACATTCCCTTTGACCTGCGGGATACCCTGAATGATCTGGTACATATGCTGGGCGCCCGCGCCCGTGAAAAAGGGCTGGCGCTGGAACTGCGCATTGACGAGAACCTGCCCTGGGCGCTGAGGGGCGATCCGGTGCGGTTGCGGCAGATTCTGCTGAACCTGACGTCCAACGCCATCAAGTTCACTGACTCCGGCCATGTGCTGATCAGCATTGAAGTGCTGGGCCGTCGGGATGACAACGTGCGGCTGCGCATAGCAGTGGAAGATACCGGGGTAGGCATCAATCCGGAGGACATTCCCCTGGTGTACGAGCCTTATGTTCAGCTGGGCCAGCGGTTCCAGCGCCAGCTTCCCGGGGCTGGCCTGGGGCTGACCATCTGCCGCCAGCTGGTTCACCTGATGAGTGGCTCCCTGGACCTGGAGAGTAAACCCGGGGATGGCTCCACGTTCTGGATGGAGCTGACATTGCCGGTAGCAGCAGAAAGCGCCTCTCGCAGCCGGCCGGATACCAGCATGATCCGCGGCAAGCGCATTCTGGTGGTGGACTCCTATGAACTGTCCCGCAAGATTACCCTGGAGATGCTGTCGCGGCACGAGCTGGATATCGAAGCGGTGAAGTCCGCCGGCGAGGCACTGACCTCACTGCGACTGGCCTCCGACAACCACGAACCCTTTGATGCCATTGCACTGGATGGGTTTGTGCCGGACATGGACAGCGACCTGCTGTGCCGCCAGATACGCAGCAACCCAGAGTGGAGCCATACCCGGCTACTGATTCTGTCGTCCAACCCCCAACGGGGCGACGCGGAACATTTCCGCCAGGCCGGAGCCGATGCATTTCTGAGCAAGTCTCTGCGCGAGTCGTGCCTGACGCCGATTCTCCATCAGTTGTTTGCTGACGCTGCGAAGGACGAGCGCCGGTTCCTGACCCGTTTTTCCCTGCAGGCTGTCAGTGACAACACCCGCCGCCAGGAGCTGCCCTGTGGCCGCATGAAGGTACTGCTGGTGGAGGACAACCCGGTCAACCGAACCCTCACACGCCGGCTGCTGGAAAAGCTCGGCTGTGATGTGATGACGGCCAATGATGGCGAGGCGGCGTCCAGCCTGTGGCAGTGGCACCCCTTTGATCTGATTTTTATGGACTGCATCATGCCCAAGGTGGATGGCTTCGAAGCCACACGGCGCCTGCGCCGATGGGAGAAAGACCATAACCGCACCCCGGTGCCGGTGGTGGCTTTGACAGCCAGTGCCATGGAGAAGGACGAGGAGCGCTGCCGCGAGGCCGGCATGGATTCCTTTGTTGCCAAGCCTGTCAATATTGAAATGCTACGGGCGGTTCTGGAACAATACTGCAAGGCGTCCGCGTCCACCTGATTGCTCTTAATGCCCTCAATACCCTCAATACCGTGAATACAAGGTCACCATGAACGTAGAATGCCCCACCTGTAAGAAATCCGTGGAATGGAATGAGAATAATCCTTTTCGCCCTTTCTGCTCAGAACGCTGTAAGCTGATTGATCTCGGCGCCTGGGCCAACGAAGAATACCGCGTGCCAGCCGAAAACGTCTCACCGGACGACCTCGACCAGGGTGACGATGCATCCAGTCACTGACAGCACGTATTAATTGCCCCTTAACCCGTTTTAAGTTGAGGCCCCCGTGCCAGCCCGTTACCATTCGGCCAAATGAAACCCGATCCGGTTACATTCAATCAATGAGAAGGTAGAAGAATGAAAGCGTCCCGTATTCCTTTTATCGTTCTGTCCCTTGCGGCAGCCCCTGTCTTCGCTGCCGACGCGGATCTGAGCCTGACCAACGACTCCGTGAAGGGCCAGGTCAACTTTTTCGACACCAATTCTGACATTCAGGTCGGTACCGGCTACACCTATCACGAAGGCAGCCGCCATATTGGCAACGTGGACTTCCACGCCCAGGGCCGTACGGCGCTTGGCAACCTGCCTACCACCGCCGGCATTGGTGTGCGCGCCATCGGCTGGGAAGATGATCCTGCGGACGGCGGTGCGGTTGCCCTCGGCGGGTTTGCCACTGTGAATATTCCCGACGTGCCGGGGCTGTCGTTTACCGGCGGGCTTCATTACGCGCCGAGTATTCTGTCGTTCGGTGATTCCGACGACCTGACCAGCCTGGAGCTGCGGGCCAGCTACCGCGTTATTCGTAACGCCGAGCTCTTTGCCGGCTACCGCTATCTCAATACCAACTTTGAGGGCCGTGGCGACCTCAACCTGGACGAAGGTGTTCTGGCTGGCATGAAGATCTTCTTCTGATTCGCCCCTGACCACCCGACAGCTCACCCCGCCGGTTACCCGACCGGCGGGGTTAACACCCCCGAAATCGTGCCCTGCCTCACTCTTTGCCCTTTGCCAACTTGGTAAACTTCCCGCTCACGCTTCGGGAATGGTTTATCTGGTATGGACAACCTCTTTTTACAGACAACCGGGCGGGCCCTTTTGGCCTTGTCAGCAGCTTCCGTACTGGTACTCAGCACCGGTTGCGGCGGCGGTGATGATGCCATCGATGATGCAAGAGACAGGGAAAACAGCTTCCCTCCGGCCAAGAATGCCAACGACGATTTCACCTCCGGCACCACGGGCGATTCCAGCAACACCTCTGGCCTGGAACGCAATGAGGTCAGGGTAACCATGGAGGTGCCGGAATCCGTGGCACCGGATGGAGAGCCCACCCGTCGTAACCTCAGGATCGTCGAGCCGGACACCGTCAACGTTTACCGGACTGACCAGTCGCTCCGCAACCTCGCTTCTGTCGACACCCGCTCCCGCACGGAAGACACCGGGCGCACTGTGATTGCCTTTGAAGATGGCCTGCCCCTGGGCCCCGACGTGATCATCGAGGCCACCTACGGCAACACCCGCTTGCGGGCCCTGGCTGCCGATGCGGACCGGGATGTCAAGGTCAATCCGTTCTCGGAATACCTGGTGGCCAATGCGCTGGGCGCGTATACCCCGGGTGAATTTTCCCGAATAATGGACTGTGTGAATGACACCAACAGCACCCTGTGTCTGAACAAGTATGTGTGGTCCACCCTCGCCGATCAGGTACACGATTTCGAGATTGATATTCCCGGCAACCTGGGAGCTCAGGGAGCATTAACGTTACTGGAAGAACGGGGAGACTTTGCCGGCTATGTGTCTTCCATGGCGGACCTGGCGCTGCTGGGGGAGGATTCGTCGGGCAAGATCGAAGCCAGCTCCGCGGATTACCACTCGGTGTTCTGGGGCGTGGAACTGGGCCAGACCTTCCGGGAATCAACCCTTTCCGGCTCCGGCCAATGGGGCGTGCGTCTCGCGCGTGAGGAGACGGTCACGGACCAGAATGGCACCGGCTATGTCTATCCCGGCGTGACCCTGACATCCTTCGATGCCTTCAATATCAAGGTTACCTCCCTGGCCAGCGATATCCCTTATGACCGAAAAACACTGGTCCACCGGAACGACAATGCATTTTTCGACCGCACCGACTGGGAACTGAATACCCACTCCTCGTCCCCCGGCGCTGCAACCCTCAAGGATGATATTCGCCTGCTGGCCGGCCGCGCCCTGTTCCAGAGCATCACCGGCCGCGGCAGCTCGGAAATCATCGGCTGGACCCGCAACCCCTATCATCTGGACGCCTATGCAGGCGGCGGCACTGACCAGCCTGACCGGGTGCTCAGCGGTTATTTCACAGCGGGGAAGGCCATTGAATTGCGCTCCGAAGGCGGTGAGCTGAAACGGGAACGCACCCTGGAGGACCACTACCTGTCGGTGTTTGAACTGAATCTGCTGCGGGCAGAAGGGTTTGACCGGCAGGCGGTTCTGGACGGCAAGAATTATAACGTGGTTTATCTGACCACCCGCATGGGCGACGAGAACCAGCCCATGGTAGTGGAGAGCGGAGTCGGAAACTGGCAAATCAATGGCCAGAACGTTACCCAGACCGCAACCACCACCACGCTTAATCGGGACAATACCGGAACCGTCACCGTAGTCCCCGGAACCCGCGATGCCAGCTGGGTGATCAGTGAGCGCCCGTCACGGGTTTACGACCCCAACGAAGGCAACGTGATCGTCAGCAATGGTCGGCTGAATCTGGACAGGAACACCGCCTCGGGTCTGGATGAAGTGCCCGACATCGCCATCGGTGCTTCCACGCCGGATGGCACACTCCTGGGCTTCAACCTGGACACCAATGCCATCGGCGATGGCCTCCTGGTGGCTGCCGAGCAGGCTAACGTTTCGCCACCCACAAGCGGTAGCTACCGGGTGCAAGGTGCAAGCCTGGGCATGTCCCAGTCCAGCAACCGGCTGGCCCATTTCGATAACGCCTTGCTGGTCATCGAATCTGCAGGCATCGCCCGCCTTGAGGGCCGGAGACTGGATGTTACCCACGAAGTAGATGCGGAAACCGTATCCGTTCCACAGGCCCGGGTACCGGAAGACATATCTCTCACCTGGAGTGCGAACAATGATGGGACAGCAACCTTCACCGGTGGCACCCTGACAATGGGCGGGTTCTTTACCGGCGACCGGGATCAGTTCTTCCTGCAACTGAGCGACACGGACGGGGATGAGGAAGTCGTAGGCCTGGTGATGGCGACACGCCTGCCGGACTGACCGACACCAAACCACACGGGCGACGTGGCCGTATAACCTGTTATAATTGCTGCCATATCGACTGTAACGTGAGGTTTTATGTCTTCTGGTATCCGGGCGTTGTTGCTGGTTTTTCCGATGGTGATTTTTGGCTTGTGGGGAGCGTTGCACACACCAGACCCCGATCTTGACCGGGACAGGGATGAAACCGATGACGTTGCGCTGGCCCAGCTGCCATCCCTGCCCCGCTGGTCCAGGGCTGACCTGCCGGACTTTTCCAGCTATAGCGATACCACTGAAAAGAAAGCGGCATTCTTCTCGTTTCTCTACCCACGTATCGTGCTGGCAAACTCCCGCATTCTGATCGAACGGGGCTATTTGCAGAGTCTTTCCGGCAAGGACGAGCTCTGCAAGTCCGAGCTCACCTGGCTGAAAAACCAGGCCGAGCGTTTGAGGGTGGACGAAGAACCCGGCAGTGCGGACATGTTCCGGCGCCTGGAGAACCGCCTGGATGTGATTCCACCTTCACTGATCATGGCTCAGGCCGCGAATGAATCCGCCTGGGGCACTTCCCGCTTTGCCCGCCGGGGTAATAACCTGTTCGGCCAGTGGTGCTTCTCGAAAGGCTGCGGCATCGTGCCTCAAAGCCGGGTTGAGGGTGCCAGCCACGAGGTGGCCGATTTCGAATCGCCGTATCTCTCGGTGCGCTCCTACATCCAGAACCTGAATCGTCACCCCGCCTACCAGATGCTTCGGGACGTTCGCCTCAAGGCTCGCAGCTCCGGGGATGACGCCAGCGGCTCAAGCCTTGCCGCCGGCCTGCTGGACTATTCCGAGCGCGGCGAGGAATACGTGAAAGAAATCAGAAGCATGATCCGCTACAACAACCTGACCTACTACGACGAAAAGTTTCGCAGCGTCCGGGACAGTAGCCAGCAACAGTTGCTGAAGCTTGCTTCAGCCAGCAAGGAAGAAGCCCTGCTGACTGACAGTCAGGATGATGCAACCGGCGGCGAAGGATAAAACTGCCGCCCGATAATGGCCCATACCTGTATTCCGGAGACGTCTGACAATGCTCAGTTTTTTGCCTGCACCGGTCAAAGGTGTGCTTGCAATTGTGCTTGTGCTGCTGAACACCCTGTGGCTTTTTCCGATCCTGATGATCTTTGCGATTATCAAACTGGTGATTCCGGCTCCCCCCATCCGCAAGGGGTGCACCATCGTTCTCAATCGCATTGCCTGGCTATGGATCGGCTTCAACAACGTGCTGGCCGATGTGCTTCATGATATCGAATGGGACGTGCGCGGGGTCGGGGACCTGAGCCGGGAGCACTGGTATTTTGTGACCTGTAACCACCAGAGCTGGGCCGACATTCCGGCTATCCAGCATGTGCTGAACAACCGCATTCCGCTGCTCAAGTTTTTCCTGAAACAGCAGCTGATCTGGGTGCCGTTTCTGGGTATCGCCTGGTGGGCGCTGGACTTCCCGTTCATGCAGCGGCACACCAAGGAACAGATCGCCCGCCGCCCGGAACTGAAAGGCAGGGATGTGGAAACCACTCGGGCAGCCTGTGAAAAATTCCGTTATACCCCGGTAACCATCTTCAATTTCATGGAAGGAACCCGGCTGACACCCGCGAAACACAAGAGCCAGAACTCACCCTACAGAAACCTGCTCAAACCCCGAGCTGGTGGCACCGCTTTTGTGCTGGAGGCGATGGGTGAGTCCCTGCATACCATGCTGGACGTAACCATCGTCTACCCGGAGGGCAAATGCGGTATCTGGGACTACCTGTGTGGGCGAGTGCGGAAGATTGTCATTGATGTACGAACCAGGGAAATTCCACAGCGGTTCCTGGGCATGGATTACCAGAATGATCGCGAAATCCGCGTTGATTTCCAGCGCTGGGTTGGTGACCTGTGGGCCGAGAAGGACGCGCGGATCGACGAACTGAAACAACCCGCCTGACCGTTACAGCAGCCCAAGCTCCCGGGCGCGGACGATCGCCTGGGTACGCGACTTCACTTCAAGCTTGGCATTGATACGGCGGGCATGGGTTTTGACCGTATGCAGCGAGATGTGCAGGCAGTCGGCAATATCCTGGTTCGACAAACCCTGGGCGATGAGCTCCAGCACGCCCTGCTCCCGGTCGCTGATGGGCTCAGCCAGGGGCACCTGCTCTTTCATATCCGATAACCCGTAAAGCCTTCCCACCGACTCGGTGAAGGGGGTGTCCGGCAACTGCTGCCAGGTTTTTTCCAACAACTCCTGGAGCTCGCCCCTGAGCTCGGCAAACGGGCTGATGTAGTGCTCATCCCCGGCCATACTGATCGCAGTGGCGAGAATCTTCTGCGCCGCTGCAGGGCCTTTCTGGCGCCAGCTGACAACACTCTCGAGCAATCGCGAATGGATATCCAGCCCGAACGGCAGTGTTTCGCCACTGTTGTTGCGGATGCCCTTGACCGTTTCTGCAGCCTTTACGTCGTCGCCCCTTGCCAGTTCAATCCTGGCCTGCAGGCAGTTCAGCATACCCGGCATCATCGGGAACATTTCCGGCACACAGTTCACTTCCCGCCAGGGGGTCAGCCGTTCCATCGCCTGGGCTGCCGTGTCCGCCTGCCCCAGTGACAGCCAGCCACTAATTTTCAGGGCTTCCAGCACCGGAACATACACCGACTGGTCAACCTGCCAGGATTGCATGATGCGCTCTGCACGACCGATCCAGGAAAACGCATCATCCAGCCGGTTCTGTGTGCGACAGATAAGCACTCGCAGCGCCATGGCCAGCAACAGGCCCAGGTCACGGGTCTGTTCCGCATGGCGTATGCAGGTCACCAGCAGGCGATCCGCCTCGGCTTCCCTGCCCTGGTGCCACAATACCATCACCAGATTAAGCTGGAGCCGGGTTTCACCAACCCGCGCCGGGCGGGAGGATTCGTTCATGGCGGTATCCAGGCCGGTTCTCAGCAATTGCTCGGCGTGTTTCAGCGAGCCCTTACCCAGTTCAATCCGCGCGTGGGCATACACCGCCAGGATTTCCGAACCGCCATCGCCAGCCTCCCTGGCCAGCCTCGCTGCAATACGATTGGCTTCCCGGGCCTCGCCGAAGTTACCGGCCGCGCACAGGGCGCTGGAGCGAACCAGTTGGGTGACCAACTGGCCCTGGGTGGACAGTTCTTCTGCCTGCAGCGCACGGTCCGCCACTGCCAGAGCTTCATCAACGCTACCCTCGCCACGGAGGATAAACGCCCTCAGGGCGTCGATACGCCCCACCAGTTCGGGATGATTCCCGTCATCCAGATCTCTGATCAACAGCCGCGCCTGGCCGAACTGCCCACCGATGGCATGAACCCAACCGTATACGATCTTTAGCCGCGCACTTTTTTCCAGCAAACCCGGTGGCAAGGACCGGCGCAGCCGCAGCAGCGATGCGGTATCCTGACCGATCAGCAGCGCCTCTGAACCTTCCGAGGCAATGCGGACGGACTCGTCCATATCCCCGCTTAACAGTGCATATCGCAATGCCTCCGGGAACTGATTCCGCTCACTGAACCAGCGACTGGCTCTGAGTGCCCGTTCCCGGGAACCGTCCAGCGCAGGCGTCTGCAGCCAGTCATGCAGCAATGGGTTGAGGCGGAACCAGCGCCCCCTGCCGGGAAGCGGACGGAGCGGGATACCGGTTTCCGCAGCCGCCGAAGGCCGAAACGCATGATCACAACCGGCGTCTGCCAGGGCCAGGAAGAGCTCATCCGAGACAATTTCCATTTCAGCCATAATCCGCAGGGAACGCTGCTGCCCCGGCGTAAGATGAACCAGCACCGCATCCCTGAGAAAACGTTCAACGCTGAAGGTTTCCTGGATCGGTAGCCGGGCCTCGGAAGAGGACTCCAGCTCTCTCTGATAGAGTCCCAGCGGCGTAAGCCAACCTTCAGTCAGTGAATACAGGTGCTCGACGGCAATGGTAGTAAGCTGATTACGGCTTACGGCAGTCTGAAAGAACTCGAAGGTTTCGGAACGGGTCAGCTCCAGAGATTCTGTGCCGATCCGGTTGAAACGGCCTTCAAGCTCATAGGTATGGGTTTCAAACGGCAGCGGCTTTCTCGACACCAGTACCAGTGCCAGACCGTCGGGTGTGTTGGCGGCAAGTTGTTGCAACAGGGCAATGGCCGCGGGATTGGCGACAGTTCCGATATTGTCGATCACCAGCACACTGCCGGCTTCCGGGTCGTTGCCTTCTCGATTATTGCTTTCTGGCGTATTCCAGTGAGGGTGAGACAACAACATCGCCAGAGCATCGCTGTAGCTGGCGGCTTTTTGCTGACCGGACGGTCGCGGCGTAACGCGAGGGGGTGTCAAGGCGATATCAAGCAGTGCCATCAGCCGGCCGGGGTCGTTTTCCTGGCCCGTCAACCCCAGCCATCTCAGGGTTTCCGGGTTGCGACCGGTTTCACGGAAGGCCGCGCTCAGGGCATGGGATTTGCCAAAACCTGACGGTGCCTCAACAAACAGAACCCGCCCTGGTCTGATAGCCGACGTGAGTTTATCCGTAAGTGCCGCTCTTTTCAGATAGTTAGGCACGGGTTCTGGCATCCGCACCCGCTGACGCAGTAAATCCCTTATCAACTCGCCACGATGAGCCCCGCCCACTGCCGACTGGAACTCATCGTTGGCCGCACAGCCATCATCAAATGGTTTCACTCTCTGCCCCGTTGAAGATCCGGAATCCGCAGGCCCTGCGGCCCATCGTCCGGCAAATGTGATCTCTGCCTTGTCGTTATTACGGCGACCTGCATCGGGTACGCCTTTAGTATTAGTACGGAGAGGTTAAACCAAATCAGGGGTGGGCTGCAAAAGTTTGAAGGGGCAGAACAAAAACGGCGGGCCCATGGGCCCGCCGTTTTTATGGCCCGGGATTCACTCCCGGGCAGATAAGGACTTATCGGGTGCCCGCACGACGCAGGGCAGCAGGTGTGTAATCACGTGACCGACGCTCGACGCCAAACTCATACGGATTGGTTTCCTCGTTGGTCAGACCAAGCACCAGGTAACGGCCGGAAAGCAAGTCATACAGCGTTTCGATGGCGTACCAGGGGACAACCTGATCGTAGAACTGCATGCTGTGCGCTTCTGCAACACGCCAGAGCTCACCACGACCGTCATAGTGGTCAATCACTGTCGCCTGCCAGGAATCCTCATCGATGTAGAAGTCCCGTTGTGCGTAGATGTGGCGCTCGCCATCTTTCAGGGTAGCGCGTACATGCCATACACGGTGCAACTCGTAACGGGTCAGATCCTGGTTGATGTGGCCGGCCTTGATGATCTCATCGTAGGTCAGGTCACGATCCACCAGCTTGTAGGAATTGTACGGAATGTACATTTCCTTTTTGCCGATCAACTCCCAGTTGTAACGGTCAGGTGCGCCGTTGAACATGTCGAAGTTGTCGGAGGTACGCATACCATCCGCAGCGGTACCCGGACCATCATAGGCTACCTGAGGCGCACGGCGAACACGGCGTTGACCGGCGTTATAGACCCACGCGCGACGCGGCTCTTCAACCTGGTCAATGGTCTCGTGGACCAGCAGAACGTTACCGGCCAGACGCGCCGGCGCAGTGATCGCCTGCTTGAAATAGAACAGAACGTTAGGATCCTGCCCTGGCTCGTAATCTTCCAGGTAGGTCTTCCAGGTCAGTTCGTCCTGGAATTTTACAACACTGAAGGCACCATCTTCTGTGGGCGTAACCTGCCCGACATTACGCTGAACGGAACCACCCCGATAGCGGGTGATGTGGTTCCAGATGGCTTCAAGGCCGTTCTGGGGAATCGGGAATGGCGTTGCCGTCTGGTAATTACCCAGGCCGTTACCGTCCTTGATCAGCTCAACCGTGGTTGCGTTCTCGACGGTCTCTTCCATCACGTGATCCGGATAGGCAGCCGTACGGTGCGTAGGATACACCGGCATTTTGTAATCGTCGTAGCGTTCAATCATGGCAACCTGACCCGGAGACAGATTGTCCGCATACTGATCAACGTTGCTTTGATCGATGGTGAACAGCGGCTTCTCGTCCGGGAACGGATTCACGTAGATGCCATCATCGTTGTAGCCCGCCGGTGATGTAGTCAGGCCACCATCCCACGCCGGGATTTCATCGCCATTGCCAGCTTTCTCTGCGCCCATCGGCGTCAGAGAGTCACCCAGCTTGGCCGCTTCCTCTGCGGAAACTGCGCCGAAGGCATTGCCCGCAAACAGGGACGCGGACAGTATGCCAGTGGCCAGTAGCTTCTTGTTCAGTTTCATTTATATTACCTCGTTAAACGAATTCAGGCCGATTCAGAATGAGTAGGACACGCTCGCACTCACAAAATCACGGTCGGTTAACTCGTTATACGGTTTGCCACCGAAAAAGTTTGTATAACCGATATTGCCGGTTATGCGGTTCTGGTACTCAGCCTCCAGTGAGAGACCAATGGCCTTGTTACCCTCATTGAAGTTACCACCCGGCTGCGGTGCGTAACCCTGGACGTCATGGCTCCAGGCCAGCTGCGGTGACAGGTTGATACCGGAAAACGCGTTCAGATAGCTCCATACCAAGCGGGTACGGTAGCCCCAGGAGAAGGACGTGGTAAAGCCTTCGTTGTTGCAGTAGTTGGTGTTGATGTTTGCACCAGCCGCACAGAAATCTCCTGTGAAGTTCGCACCATCGAGCGGGAGCTCACCAATACCGAAGGTGCCAGAACGGCCATAACGGGCTTCGTCAGTGTCTGGCAAATCATGCACATAAGTGGCACCAAATTCCGTAATCAGGGACATGCGGCTTGCGCCCATGACCTGGTCGAAGAACTTGATCAGCGTGAACTGGGCCTGGGATACATTGAACCGATCATAGCCATCAGTGGGCTTGCCGGCCAGGTTAGCGCCAGGGTTTTCTTCACGACGTTGCGCTTCCAGCTTGCTCAGTATCTGGCCGTCCGGGCCGCGCTGCTGCAGGCCACCGAAAATCAGCTCAAACGCATTCCACTGCAGTGGTACGTTATCCCGGAAGCTGTATTCAGCACCCAGAGACCAGCCGCCCGGGGTGGTAGTGTTGATACTGATGCCGTAAAGGTTGATGTTCTCCGGGTACTCAATGAAATAACTGGGGAACTGGGAGAACGGCTCATTCGGATCGTTCTGCTGACTGCCACTGGGTGAAGACGGATTGTTCACCAGACCACTGACATAAGGCAGGCGGCTGTTGTACTTGATGTAGTAGAAACCGAGTTCTGAATCATTCAGCGCAGGCACATACCAGCGCACAGCCACACCGAACTGGTCCTTGGAATCGGCTTCCTTGTCGGCCAGGCGTGGTGCTACAAAACCCTGTGCCAGTGCCTGTGAATCCGGCAGCGTGCCGGCCAGCAGTACCGGGCCACAGCCATCTGCCGCGAAGTCGTTGGTGGAGAAGAAAGTGCCACAGTCGTCTGGACGCACTGGCTCCCAGTCTGCCTGTACAAAGGTTTCCACAGTGACGTTTTCAGTGATACCGGCGGACATGTAGAACATTTCAACGGGCAGGAGCGCGTCTTTCAACTCTGAGCCCGGCGCACGGAAAGCCTGCACGTCTACCGGGTTGATGACGTTGATACCACCCTGAATAAAGGTGCTCTCACCCCAGCTCAGCACCTGCTTGCCGTAACGCAGGCTGACGGGCGTGTTGCCGAAATACCAGTCCGAGAATACGTAGGCATCAAGTAACTCGCCGCCGGAGGCATTGTCTTTTGCCTGCTCGTTCAGTTCGCGGCGCTGGCCAACGGGATCTACGGCCCTGTTCTCGTCTTTCAATTCGAAGTCGTACCAATAGCGGCCACGAATAAAGCCGCCGACACGGGTCAGCACATCGCTGTCTACGTTGTAGTTAAGGAATAGCTCAGTGTTACCCTTTACGATCTTGGAAACCGTATCCCCTTTCTCGAAATTGAGGTTACCGTCGTCGTAGTTGTTGGTGGACGCACCGATATTTGCCAGCGGCTGACCGGGCGCGTACTCCGGGCCGAGGTTACCCTGGGCAATCAATCTTCTGTCGCTATCCTGGGTACGCCAGGTTGCACCGGCTGACAGCGTGGTGTTCAAAGAGGCTTCCACATCCCCCACATAAAACGAATAGGCAGCCGCCTGACCGGACATTCCGGCGGCAACTGCTACGGCCAGCGGCAATTTGGTCCACTGCTGCCATTGCTGTGTTTTTCTTGTCATTGGAAGGCTACTCCATTGTTGTTCTGAGTCGCTGCTCTGATTATTGGTGTTCACGATGTTAGGAGGCTTCATGCACAGTGCTCGTGATGTTGGCACTATAGCTAACGCCATCGGACGCTTTGATCAGTCAAAAGTATGATTTTACGATTACACCCCTCTCCACGGCAGGCTTCCCTCGCACAGAATCACTATAGTCAACATTTCTGGATGCAACCAGTTGGGTGAGTACAGGATTTTGACGCTGTGTAGGTAGGTCGGATAAGAACGTAGGTCGGATTAGCGAAGCGTAATCCGACAATGGGAGCATTACGCCACCTGTTCTGTCGGATTACGCTTCGCTAATCCGACCTACGATTACAGCAGGGCGGGGATCAAAGCATTTCGATGGCCATCGCCGTAGCCTCACCACCACCAATACAAAGCGCTGCCACACCCTTCTTCTTGCCGTAGTGCTTCAGAGAATGCATCAGCGTTACCAGCAGGCGGGAGCCGGTGGAGCCCACAGGGTGACCCTGGGCACAGGCGCCGCCGTGGATGTTGACCTTTTCCGGGTCCAGGCCGAGCTCGCGGATCGGCATCATGGCGACCATGGCGAAGGCTTCGTTGATCTCGAACAGGTCCACATCGTCTTTCGTCCAGCCGGTTTTACCGAACAGGGTCTCGATGGCACCCACCGGTGCGCAGGTGAACTCGGACGGATGCTGGGACTGGGTGCTGTGGGCAACGATACGCGCCAGCGGCTTGAGACCGCGCTTTTCAGCTTCGGATTCACGCATCAGCACCAGGGCTGAAGCGCCGTCGGAGATGGAAGAGGCGTTGGCGGCCGTCACTGTACCGTCTTTGCTGAAGGCCGGGCGCAACGTCGGGATTTTGTCGATGTTGGCATTGAACGGCTGTTCGTCGTCTTCCACAACCGTCTCACCCTTGCGGGTCTTTACAGTCACGGGAATGATTTCCTCTTTCAGCAAACCTTCCGTGATGGCTTTCTGGGCTCGCTTGAGGGAATTGATGGCATAGGTGTCCATCTCCTCGCGGGTGTAGCCTTTTTTGTCCGCCATGTCCTGGGCGAAGGCACCCATGAGGCGTCCGGTTTCCGCGTCTTCCAGGCCGTCCAGGAACATGTGGTCCTGGGCCGCGTCGCCGGGGCCCATGCGATAACCCTTGCGAGCGTTCAACAACAGGTAAGGTGCGTTGGACATGCTCTCCATTCCACCGGCAACCATAATGTCGTTGCTGCCGGCCTTGATCACATCGTGGGCAAACATCGCGGCTTTCATACCGGAGCCACAAAGCTTGTTGATGGTGGTAGCGCCAGTGCTGTCAGGCAGGCCCGCCTGACGCATTGCCTGCCGCGCCGGGCCCTGCTTGAGGCCTGCTGGCAGTACGTTGCCCATGATGACTTCCTGCACGTCAGCGGGCTGCAGCCCTGCACGGCGAATGGCTTCAGCAATGCTGATGGCGCCCAGCTCTGGCGCGGAAACCGCGGCCAGGCTGCCCTGGAAGCCGCCCATGGGGGTGCGTACACCGCTTACGATTACGACGTTGTCTGTGGTCATTTTGAGTCTCTCGTATATATGTTGCTTGGGTGTCGGATTACGCTTCGCTCATTGTGCCCTTCACGGGTAAATCCGACCTACGGGTTCGGCGCTCGTTTCGATTTTGCGTAGTTCGGATCAGGCGAAGCCGTAATCCGACATCCATCAGGCTTTATGAGGCGCCTCAAGGTATTCCCTCGACTGCATCTCCAATAACCGCGATTCGGTACGCTCAAACTCGAATTCGAGCCGCCCGCCGGCGTACAGGTCGGTGATGGCGACTTGGGCGGAAATGATGACCTTTACGTTGCGGTCGTAAAACTCATCGATCATGTTGATAAACCGCCGGGCCTGGTCTTCCTTGTCCTTTCCCAGAACCGGCACGTTGCTGATGATCACGGCATGGAATTCCCGGGCCAGTTCGATGTAATCGTTCTGGCTTCTGGGGCCATCACACAGGGTTCTGAAGTCAAACCAGACCACGTCGTCTGCGTGGTTAATCGCCTTGAGCTTGCGGCCATTGATATCAAGTTCCAGGCTGTGGCTGCCGGCTTCCACTGCAAGGCTGTCGTAGCTTTTCTGCAGGCTCTTGTCGGCATCGTCGTCCAGGGGATAATGGTAAAGTTCTGCCTGTTCGAGACTTCTCAGGCGATAGTCCACGCCACCATCCACGTTCACCACATCGGTGTGTTTCTTGACCAGTTCAATGGCTGGCAGGAACCGGGCGCGCTGCAGGCCGTCCTTATAGAGACCGTCCGGCACAATATTGGAGGTGCAGACCAGGGTGACACCACGGCTGAACAGGCCATCCATCAGGGTGGCCAGTATCATGGCATCGCCGATATCCGAGACAAAAAACTCATCAAAGCAGATAACCCGGGCTTCGTCGGCAAACTGTTTTGCCACAAGCTCAAGCGGATTCTTCTTGCCCTTCAGGCTTCTAAGTTCCTTGTGCACGCGCTGCATGAAGCGGTGAAAGTGCACCCGCATCTTGCGGTCAAACGGTAGCGACTCGTAGAAAGTATCCATGAGGTAGGTCTTGCCGCGACCCACACCGCCCCAGAAGTAGAGCCCCTTAACCGGGTCTTCCTTGCCCTTTTTCAGTTTCAGGCGGAGTTTGACCATGGGTTTTTCCCGCTCCCTTTCCGCCGTCACCAGTTTGTCGTACAGTGACTGCAAACGGCGCACTGCGTCTTCCTGGGCCGGGTCTTTATGGAATTCCGGCCGCTCGAGGTCCTGCTGGTATCGTTCCCATGGGGTCATATGGATGCACTTTTGGGGTGTCATTAAGGCGTTTCCCGAAGTATGGTCATTCATAACGGCGGCGTATTGTGGCCGATTTTGGCTTTTTTCGCCATGTTCCGGAACTGTCCGGAGCCCCTGAACCTGAGCTGCAGGCGAGAGATACGATGCAATACGACGATTGGCGCACGCGTCATTCGTGTGCGCGGAGGCGTTCGGGCGTTATACTCTTTATCAACGGCATGGCCGATTCATCAAAAGGACGACACAGCTTATGACAAACCTGATTCTGGCAGCTATCGCCGCATTGATTGTTGGCATTGTCATCGGGGTACTGGTTGGCCGCTCCGGTCAGGGCTCCACCTTGCGTCAGCGCCGGGCTGAGCAGCAGATTGAAGAATTGAGAAATGAGTACACCCGCTACCAGGCGCAGGTCAATGAGCACTTCATGGAGTCTGCTCACCTGCTGCGCCGCTTCAACGACACCTACCGCGACGTGAACCAGCATATGGCCCGCGGCGCCAACCGGCTGTGCAACGATGAAGACTGGCTGCTTGAACTGGAAAAAGAAAACGCCCGGGCGCGACTTGAAGGCTCCGGTGAGAATGAGGGCACAGAGCCACCCCGGGACTATGCGCCCAAAAGCGACCCGAAGGAGAAAGGCACGCTGGCCGAAGATTTCGGGCTCACTGAAAAAGAGCAGAAAGCCTGAGGATCGCAGGACATTAAACGGGGTTGTCGCAGTCAATAAACCTGTGGCTGACCCCGAACGTTGTCTCCAGCGCCCGCCCCAGGGCCTGGACACCATAACGCTCAGTGGCGTGATGCCCGGCAGCGTAATAGTGAATGCCGCATTCCCGGGCCGTATGGGTGGTGGGCTCTGAAATCTCACCGCTGATATAAGCGTCCAGCCGCGCGTCCAGCGCCTTGCCGATAAATCCTTGGGCCGCGCCAGTGCACCAGCCAACCCGTGAAACCTCCGCAGGCCCGTCCCCCACCCAGAGGGGAATACGGCCCAGCTGCTCGCCAATCAGGTCCGCAAACGCCCCAGGCGACATTGGACTGCCCAGCTCGCCCTGCCATACCAGGCCACCCAGCGGGCGGGGATTACGAATACCCAGCACATCCGCCAGCTGGCGATTATTGCCATAGTCCGGATGGTCATCCAGCGGCAGGTGGTAAGCCACCAGGTTGATGTCGTTGTCCAGCAGGCGCCTGATCCGCTCGCGCTTCATGCCACGAATGGCCTGATCTTCGCCCTTCCAGAAGTAACCGTGGTGCACCAGGATCATGTCGGCACCGGCGTCCACAGCAGCATCAATCAATGCCTGTGAGGCGGTTACGCCACTGACAATGGTATTCACCGCTTCCCTGCCCTCAACCTGCAGACCGTTGGGGCAGTAGTCCTGAAAGTTCTCAGGGGTGAGCCATTCGTTCAGAGTGCGGAGGATCTCGTTGCGTGATGCCATAGCCTTCTCCGTATTCAATACCTGAAAGTTGTCGTGTCAGACCAGCGCTTCGAGGCATTCGATCAACCGTTTGTTCTGGTCCGCCGTGCCGGTGGTGATACGCAGAAACTCGGAGATTCGGGGTTTGTTGAAGTGGCGCACAATCACGCCCTGCTCCCGCAACCCTTTTGCCAGCGCTTCCCCGGCGTGATCAGGGTGGCGGGCAAAGATGAAATTGGCCTTCGAGGGTAAAACGTCGAATCCCAGCGCTTCCAGCTTGGACGTCACCCATTCCCGCTCGCCGATAACGCCCTCACAGGTGGCCCGGAACCAGTCTTCGTCTTCAAAGGCGGCAATGGCACCCACCTGGGCAAGACGGTCCAGCGGGTAGGAGTTGAAGCTGTTCTTGACCCGATTCAGGGCTTCGATAAGTTCGGCGCTACCCACCGCAAAGCCGACCCGCAATCCGGCCAGGGAACGGGCCTTGGAAAGCGTCTGGCTGACCAGGAGGTTGGGGTATTTTTCCACCAGCTTGATGGCGCTTTCGCCGCCGAAATCCACATAAGCCTCATCCACAACCACAACGCGATCCGGGTTGGCGGCAACAATGGCTTCAACCTTGTCCAGCGCCAGGTACCGACCGGTGGGGGCATTGGGGTTGGGGAAGATGATGCCACCGTTAGGCTGTTTGTAATCTTCGGGGTTGATTTCGAAGCTGTCAGTCAGCGGTATGGTTTTGCCTTCAATGTTATAGAGGCCGCAGTACACCGGGTAGAAGCTGTAGGTGATGTCCGGGTAGAGAACGGGCTCGCCGTGCTGGAACAGGCCGTAAAAAATATGCGCCAGCACCTCGTCAGAGCCGTTGCCGAGGAACACCTGATCGCTCTGGACACCATAGTATTTGGCGATAGTGCCTTTCAGCGCCTCCCCTTCCGGGTCCGGATAAAGCCGCAGGTTATCGTTAAGCTCAACGGTGATGGCCTCCACCACTCTCGGCGACGGCCCGAACGGATTCTCATTGGTATTCAGCTTCACCAGATTGGCCATCTTCGGCTGCTCCCCAGGTACATAGGGGGTCAGACCTTTTACCAACGGGCTCCAGTATTTGCTCATCTTGATGTCTACTCCGTGGAAACGGGCGGCGGGGCTACCCTCCCGGGAAACGCTACGAGCACATCCATGTGCGCTTGAAATTGGCCATCCATGGCCAATTACATTCCCGGGAGGGTAGCCCCGCCGCCCTGACAAACTTGCGTGCTGACTCTCCTAAAACCGTAGGTCGGATTAGGCCCAGCGGGCCGTAATCCGACAACCAACAGTCAACGGGTAAGTCGTATTAAGCGCAGCGTAATCCGATAGAACCTGCTTGTCGGATTACGGCCCGGAGGGCCTAATCCGACCTACTACTTAATCCTATACTCCGCCGACCGGGCATGCGCCGTAAGCCCCTCGCCCCGGGCAAGAACCGATGCAACTCGCCCCATCCGGTCCGCACCCGCTGCAGAAAACCCGATAATGGAAGACCGCTTCTGGAAGTCATAAACCCCCAACGGCGACGAAAACCGCGCAGTACCGGACGTCGGCAACACGTGGTTCGGCCCGGCACAATAGTCACCCAGCGCCTCAGCCGTAAACCGACCCATAAAGATCGCACCGGCATGGCGAATGTCTTCCACCAGGCCTTCCGCATCTTCCACCGAGAGCTCCAGGTGCTCCGGCGCAATACGGTTGGAAACCCTGGCAGCCTCAGACAGATCCGCCACGTGAATCAGCGCAGCCCTGTCAGTCATGGAAGTGGCGATAATCTCAGCGCGCTCCATAGTGGGCAGCAGTTTGTTGATACTGGCTTCCACCGCATCCAGGAAAGCCGCATCCGGGCTGATCAAAATAGACTGAGCCTGCTCGTCGTGCTCAGCCTGGGAGAACAGATCCATCGCGATCCAGTCCGGATCGGTCTTGCCGTCACAGATCACCAGGATCTCCGACGGTCCGGCTATCATGTCGATGCCGACGGTACCGAACACCTCGCGCTTGGCAGTGGCGACAAAAATATTGCCGGGTCCGACGATTTTATCAACGGCAGGAATGGTCTCTGTGCCGTAAGCCAGCGCACCAACCGCCTGGGCACCACCCACGCAAAACACCCGATCCACGCCCGCAATTGCAGCAGAGGCCAGAACCATGTCGTTCACCACGCCATCCGGTGTAGGAACCACCATGATAACCTCACCCACGCCAGCAACTTTCGCCGGAATAGCGTTCATCAAAACCGACGACGGATACGCGGCCTTGCCACCAGGCACATACAGCCCCGCTCGATCCAACGGCGTCACCTTCTGGCCCAACACCGTGCCGTCTTCATCCTCGTATTGCCAGGACTTCTGATTCTGGCGTTCGTGATAATCCCTCACCCGCTCAGCAGCTTTTTCCAAAGCAACACGCTGATCCTGGGGAATCGTCTCCAGAGCCTTTTGCAGTCGCTCCTGCCCAATCTCCAGTTCGGCCACAGAGCCAACCTTGAGGCGATCAAACTTCTCGGTAAATTCCAGAACCGCTGCATCACCACGGGTTTTCACCTCATGCAGAATATGACGAACCGACTCATTCACCTGATGATCAACACTGTCATCCCAGGCCAGCAGCTTGGCCAGCGCACTGTCGAAGTCACTTTGGGAGGCGTTCAATCGTCTGATGCTGATATCAGTCATTTCATCGTTCCTGCAGTGCGGAGAAGTTACTCCGCGGTTTGAAAAGTCTTGCTGGCCTGAAAATACGGAAAAGGCCCGGGGACGGGTCAGGAAGGGCTTTCCAAAACTGTACGGAGCCATGGATGGCGGAGTCCAAGCGTCACATGGATGTGCCGAAGGAGCGTGTTTTGGAAAGCCCTTCCTGAGCCGTTCTTACTCCGAAACCTGCCGGCGTTTCTCCACAGCAGCAGACATCTTCTCAATTATGGGGTTAATACCCGCGTGTTTCATCTTCATCGAGGCACGGTTGACCACAAGGCGCGAGCTAATGTTCTCAATCAGCTCGCGAGCTTCAAGACCATTCGCTTTCAGGGTATTGCCGGTATCCACGATATCGACAATCTCATCGGCAAGGCCGAGGATTGGCGCAAGCTCCATAGCGCCATAGAGCTTGATGATATCGGCCTGCCGCCCCTGGGCGGAGTAATAACGACGCGCCAGGTTCACGAACTTGGTCGCTACACGCAGGCGGCCTTCCGGGGCCTTGGTGTCTTTCTTCCCCGCTGTCATCAACCGACACCGGGAGATATTCAGATCCAGCGGCTCATAAAGCCCCTCGCCACCATGCTCCATCAGCACATCCTTGCCCGTAACACCCAGATCCGCGCCGCCATACTGCACATAGGTAGGCACATCCGTTGCGCGGAGAATCAGTACGCGCACGTCGGGATCCGTGGTGGGAAACACCAGTTTCCGGGATTTTTTGACGTCGTCGACCAGTTCAATACCCGCCTCTTTCAATAGCGGCAGGGTCTCGTCGAGGATGCGTCCCTTCGACAGTGCGATGGTGATGGAGTCGGTCATGCGCCCTTCCGATTCAATGGGTTCAGGCTGGCAGGCGGCGGATACTCGCGCCCAGCAGCTGCAGTTTCTCTTCGATGCACTCGTAACCACGGTCGATATGGTAAATCCGGTCAACGATGGTATCGCCGTCTGCCACCAGCCCGGCGATAACCAGACTTGCCGAGGCCCGCAGATCCGTCGCCATTACCGGGGCGCCGGTCAGGTGATCCACACCCTTGATGATGGCAGCATTGCCTTCAAGGGTAATATCCGCGCCCATGCGGATCAGCTCCTGCAGGTGCATGAACCGGTTTTCGAACACTGTTTCAACAATAGTACCGGTGCCTTCAGCCACTGCATTCATGGCCGCGAACTGGGCCTGCATGTCAGTGGGGAACGCCGGATAAGGCGCGGTGCGCAGATTGACTGCCCTGGGCTGATTCCCTTTCATATCCAGGGAGATCCAGTCCTTGCCCGTGTCGATATGGGCGCCGGCTTCTTCCAGCTTCAGCAGCACGGCTTCCAGCAGATCCTCGCGGGTATCTTTCAGCTTTACCCGGCCACGGCTTGCCGCAGCGGCTACCAGATAGGTGCCGGTTTCGACACGGTCCGGCAGCACGTCGTAATGGCAGCCATGCAGCCGCTCAACACCGTTGATTTCAATGGTCGCAGAGCCGTGGCCCTTGATGTCAGCGCCCATGGCGATCAGGCATTCAGCGAGATCCACCACTTCCGGTTCCCGCGCCGCGTTTTCGAGGATGGTTTTCCCATCCGCCAGCGCTGCCGCCATCATCAGGTTCTCGGTACCGGTCACTGTGACGGTATCGAGGAAAATGTGCGCGCCTTTCAGGCGACCGTTGGTTTTCGCCTTGATATAGCCGTTCTCAACCTTGATATCGGCACCCATCATCTCCAGGCCATGGATGTGCAGGTTAACGGGACGGCTGCCGATGGCACAGCCACCGGGCAATGACACTTCCGCCTCGCCGAAGTGCGCTACCAGCGGCCCAAGCACCAGAATTGAGGCGCGCATGGTTTTTACCAGCTCGTACGGCGCGTGAAACTGCTTGATGGTGTTGGCGTGGACTTCGACGCTCATTTTCTCGTCGATCATTAGCTCCACACCCATGCGACCAAGCAGCTCAATCATGGTGGTCACGTCGTTCAGATGCGGCAGGTTGCCTACGGTAACCGGCTCATCTGCCAGCAGGGTGGCCGCAAGAATCGGGAGCGCGGCGTTTTTGGCGCCGGAAATCCGTATTTCGCCATCGAGAGGCTTACGGCCCCTGATCAGAAGTTTATCCACAATGAGTTCCTGTTGTTTGCGGGCGTATCAGCCCTGACGCGCGGCCCACTCAGCCGGGGTAAAGGCTTTCGGGTGCAGGGCGTGAATGGTGCCATCGAGAATGTGCTGGAACAGCGCCTTGTTGATCAGTTGTTGCCGTTTGATGGTCGGCAAGCCTTCAAAAACGTCACCCACCACAACGACGAGGTAATGATTTCCGTCAACCTGAACCTGAACGTCGCAATCAGGCAGTGCCTCTTTGACCAGTTCAGTAACTTCGGTGGCTTCCATAAAAAATCCTCGGGCGTTTTTGAATCAGGGGCGAGATTGTAACCAATTATCGTGTCCGGGTCAGCTCTGGTGCTGGTTTTCAGGGGATGGTCGGGATGGAAAGCCCGGCAACTGGTCATCAAGGCCGCTCAGGGCTGCCAGTGAAGCCAGCCGTTCGCTGACACCGGTGAAATGAAGGGTCTGGCTGCGGCCGCGTGCCAGACGCTGCCAGCAAAGCAGAAGGGAAAGTACCACACTGTGTGCGGTGCTCATTGCAGCAAGATCCACAACCAGATCCGCTTTGCTGCCCAGAATCAGCTCGTCGCCCTCTTTTCGGAGGGCAACCACGGTCAGCGGGTCGATGTGGCCGCTGACCGTGAGTCTGTTATCGTCCAGGGCGACGGTTGCCTGAGCCGGTGTCATGATTTGTCGATTTCACCTTCCAGGTTCAGGGAGTCAACGGCATCTCCCCAACCGTCGATCACGGCCTGGACTTCGCCACCATTTTTTTCCATCTCCTGGCTGAAGCGATCACGGAACGCCAGGCCGATATTTACACCCTCAACGATGACGTTTTCCATCATCCAGCGCCCTTCCTTGTTCTGGTACATGGAATAAGCCACTGGATACCGGTTGCCGGAGGCGCTGATCACTTCCATACGCACAGACGCCCGTTTGTCATCGTTTGGATTGATAACGGCGTCCTTTACCTCAATGGTGAAATCCTCGGTGCTGACCAGCGCCTGGGCATAGCTGTCAAACAGGCTTCGCTTGAACTTTTCCACAAACTCGTCGCGCTGCTCCGGCGAAGTCTGGCGCGCGTAACGGCCCATCACCCGGGCTGCAATCCGGCGGAAATCCACGAAGTTTTTCAGTTCTTCGTCCATGCTCTGGTAAAAAGCCTGCGGGTCTTCCTGGTACAGGCCCTTTTCATTGTGAAGTTTGTCGACGAGCTGCTGGGTATTTTCATCCACATACTCCCGCAGATCGTCCTCCGGGCCGGCATGGGCCGGAAGCGCCAGAAGGGTCATCAGTAATGCAACGAGCAGCAGGCTATGCCTGATCAGAACCATGGTTGTCTCCTGTAAACCACTTGCTTTCACTTTGACTGCCCGGAGGCAAAATTAGTTATCAGTCGCTCAAGATTCATGGCGGACTGTGTGGAGTAAAAGGTGTCCCCGTCGCCCAGGGACTCCATGTCGCCGCCCACCGAAATATCAATGTACTGCTCGCCAAGCAGGCCGGATGTACGTATTACTGCGGAGCTGTCGGCAGGAATGTTGTCCACGCTTTCATTCACGTCAATCACCACCCGAGCCTGGAAGGTTTCCCGAGTCAGTGTGATCTCCCGGATTTTGCCCACGGTTACGCCCGCCATGGACACCTTGGCCCGCGGCGCCAGGTTACCGGCATCGTTGAAGTTGGCGTAAAGCGTGTAAGAACGCTCCGGCGCTTTTGGCGTCAACCCGCTGACCTGCAGTGCCAGAAACATCAAAGCCGCGATACCTGCAATCATGAACAGCCCTACGATGACTTCTGTTGTTCTCTGTGCCATGACGGCCCCCTGTGTCCTGTTGTTTCAGTATACCGCGATCAGAAGTCGCCAAACATGACGGCGGTGAGCACAAAATCCAGCCCCAGCACCGCCAGCGACGAATACACCACCGTTTTGGTGGTGGCAGAACTGATGCCGGCGGATGTGGGCACGCAGTCATAGCCCTGGTAGACCGCAATCCAGGTGCAGACGAAGCCGAATACCACGCTTTTGATCACACCGTTGAGAACATCATTGGTGAAACTCACTGAGGACTGCATGTTGCCCCAGAAAGAACCCTCGAAAACACCGAGCCATTCAACACCCACCAGCATGCCACCCCAGATACCGACTACCGAGAACACGGCAGCCAGAATGGGTACGGCAATAAAACCGGCCCAGAGCCGAGGGGCAATCACCCGGCGAAGCGGGTCCACCCCCATCATTTCCATGCTGGAGAGCTGCTCGGTGGTTTTCATCAGCCCGATTTCAGCCGTTAATGCCGAGCCTGCGCGGCCAGCGAACAGCAGGGCCGTCACCACCGGCCCCAGCTCCCGCACCAGCGTCAGTGCAATCATCTGGCCAATGGCCGCTTCCGAGCCGTAGTCGCTGAGAATGGTGTAGCCCTGCAGCCCCAGTACCATGCCGATGAACAGGCCGGAAACCACGATGATCGCCAGAGACAGCACACCAATTGAATACAGCTGTTTGAGCAACAGCGGGAATGCCACCGACGGCTTTGAAACGCCGCCCAGGACGCCTGCCAGGAAACGGCCGGAACGCCCCAGCGAAGCGATGATATCCAGCCCCAGCCGGCCAAACGCTGCCAACTTTTCCATTAGCGGCTCCTCCCGGTAATGCCCCAATCCTGCTCCGCATCCGCGGCCGGGTAATGGAACGGCACCGGACCATCCGGATGGCCGTGCAAAAACTGCTGGACCTGCTCAGACGGGTGCGCCGTGATTTCCTCGGGAGTGCCATCACCGATAATCTGCCCATCCGCCACGATGCAGGCGTAGTGGCAGATGCTCAGGGATTCTTTGACATCGTGGGAGACCATGACACTGGTCAGACCCATGGAACTGTTCAGATCCCGGATCAGTTTGATCAGTACCCCCATGGCAATCGGGTCCTGCCCGGCAAAGGGCTCGTCGTACATGATCAGTTCCGGGTCCAGCGCGATGCTGCGGGCCAGGGCCACCCGCCGGGTCATTCCGCCCGACAGCTCCGCCGGCATCAGCTCGCGGGCCCCTCGCAGGCCTACAGCTTCCAGCTTCATCAGCACAATGTCACGGATCATGTCTTCCGGCAGGGAGGTATGAACCCGAAGCGGAAAGGCCACGTTCTCGAACACGCTGAGGTCGGTAAACAGGGCACCACTCTGGAACAGCATGCCCATCTTCTCCCGCAGGCGGTAAAGAGCCTTGCGCTTGAGCCGCGGCACGTTTTCGCCTGCCACCGTGATGGTACCGGAATCCGGCCGTAACTGCCCGCCGATCAGCCTGAGCAGGGTGGTCTTGCCGGTGCCGCTGGGGCCCATGATGGCCGTAATCTTCCCGCGGGGAATGTCCAGGCTGACACCATCGAAGATACGACGATCACCGCGGGTGAAAACCACGTCTCTGAGCTCGATGTAGGGTGAAGTGTCCATACCTGTTCCAAGTAACCGCCGGGTGTCTCGGGGCCAGCCTTGCGGATCGGTTGCAGCCCTCAATGTGTGCGTACATTATGCGAACCTGCTGACAACCTCAATCCATCCTTAACAAAATGAATGGATCTCAATGATCAGTTTTGCTGACCGTCTTGTCATGAAGGCAGCCAAAGCCCTTGAAGTGATATACTCTCGCCACGATGAAAAGCATTAACATTCCGGACCCGGGTGCCAGATGAACACCGAGATCAGTCATACCTTCAGAGAATCCGCCCTGAGAGCCATCGAGATCGAGCGCGAAGCCATTGACGCCCTGACCGACAGGATCGATGATCACTTCGTCCGCGCCTGTGAAGTTATCATGGCCTGTAAGGGCCGCGTTGTGGTGACCGGCATGGGCAAATCCGGCCACATCGGCAACAAGATTGCCGCCACCCTGGCCAGCACAGGTACTCCTTCTTTCTTTGTGCACCCGGGCGAAGCCAGCCATGGCGACCTGGGCATGATCACCAGCCAGGACGTGGTACTGGGCATTTCCAACAGCGGCAACACCAGTGAAGTACTCACCATATTGCCACTGATCAAGCGCATGGGTGCGCCGCTGATCAGCATGACCGGCAACGCAAACTCTACCCTGGCGCGGGAAGCGGTCGCCAATCTGGATGTCAGTGTTGCCCTGGAAGCCTGCCCTCTCGGCCTGGCCCCTACCTCCAGCACTACCGCCACCCTGGTGATGGGCGATGCCCTGGCGGTCGCCTTGCTGGAAGCGCGGGGCTTCAGCACTGAAGACTTCGCGCTGTCACACCCCGGTGGCAGCCTGGGCCGCAAGTTACTGTTGCGTGTCTCCGAAATCATGCACACGGGTGACCGCATTCCCCGGGTACAGGAAGACATCACCCTTGGCGGAGCACTGCTGGAAATTTCCCGCAAGGGGCTGGGCATGACCACGGTTATCAATGCCGCTGGAGACCTGGTGGGCGTATTCACCGACGGTGACCTGCGTCGCACCCTGGACCGCTCCGTGGATATCCACAACACCCCGATTGCAGAAGTGATGACCCGCAACGGCCGGGTTATCCACGACGACCAGCTGGCAGCCGAAGCCCTGAACATGATGGAGGAGCTGAAAATCAATGCCCTGCCGGTTATCGACCGCAACGGCAAGCTCACCGGTGCCATCAATATGCACGACCTGCTGCGGGCCGGTGTTATCTGATGAGTACTCTGATCAGTGACCTGATGACAGACCAGCAGCGCCCGCAGTGGCCGGCGGACGTAATGGAAAAAGCAGCCGCCATCCGCCTGCTGGCTCTGGACGTCGACGGCATCATGACCGACGGCAAGCTGTTTTTCAGCGCCTCCGGAGACGAACTGAAAGGCTTTAATATTCTCGACGGACTGGGTATCAAGCAGGTGATGGCAGCAGGTATTGACGTTGCAGTCATTACCGGGCGCCGCTCACCACTGACCGAAAGGCGCATGAACGACCTGGGCATCCCTCACCTGATGCAAGGCCGGGAGGACAAAAAGGTCGCCCTGGTGGAGCTGGCAGGACAGCTCGGCCTCTCCCCACAGCAGATCGCCTATATGGGGGATGACCTGCCGGACCTGCCGGCCATCCGCTATGCCGGGCTCGGCATTACCGTACCCAATGGTTACTGGTTTGTGCGCCAGCATGCGGATGTCTGCACGGTTGCCGCTGGTGGCAGCGGTGCGGTCAGGGAAGCCTGTGAATTGCTGCTGAGCGCCTGCGGGCAGCTCGAGGCGAGCCTGCAACCCTACCTGGAGCAGAATTGATGTCCGCCCAGCCTCTGTTTAACCGCCCCTGGGTAAGAACCCTGGGCCTGGCAAGCACGATAGTGGCACTGTTTTTCCTGCTCTGGCAAAGTGACGAACCAACGGTGCCGACAGACGCTGCCTCACTGCGGGGCGAATCCGAGCCCGACGGCTTTGTGGTCAACGGTCTTTACCTGTCGTACGACGAAACGGGCCGGCTGACAACACGGTTCCGGAGCCCGAGGATCGAGCAGTTCGAGTCCCGCAGCGAGACTGTCATGAAATCGCCCCGGGCGACACTGTTCGGCGAGGGTGGCAATCCACCCTGGCAGGTCCAGGCAACCGAAGGACGTTTTCTCGAAGCTGAAGACCTGGTTCACCTGACCGGGGATGTAAAAGTCATCCGGGAAGCCGAAGGCGGGCGCCCGCTGACCCTGACAACAACGGCACTGACAATGAATAACCGTGATCGCACCGTTTACACGGACGAGCCGGTAGCACTGACCGATGCGGTCAGCCTGACCACGGCTACTGGAATGAAGGCCTGGATTGATGACCGCATTCTTGAACTCGACTCGCAGGTGGAAGGACGCTATGAGCCTGGCAAGTAAATCTGATCTCCGCGGCAGGCCCCGCTGGCCCGCACCGAAATCGTTGGTACTGGCTGCTGCTTGCCTGGCACTGGTAGCGCCCACAGCCCTTGCGTTCGACATGGAGTCTGACCAGCCCATCAGGGTCAATGCTGACAGCGCACGACTGGATGACGGCCAGGGTATCGCAACCTATACCGGTGACGTGGAAATGACACAGGGCCAGACCAACCTGACCGCCGACAAGGTTGTACTTTACCGGGACGAGAACGGTGTCAGCCGCATTGAAGCAACCGGACAGCCAGCTCATTACCGGCAGCCGGCAACGGAAGGACAGGGAGAAACAGATGCCCGCGCCCTGACGATCATCTGGTCAGCCGCCGAAAACCGGGTAACCTTCGAACGTGAGGCGGTTATTGAGCAGGACGGTAACCTGTTCCGTGGGGATGTTATCCACTACGACAGTGCCGAACGTGTTGTTACCGCCGAAGGCGCTGCTGACGCGGGCGAAGGCAGTGGCCGTGTGGAGATGGTCATACAACCCCGCAACAGAACCAGCAACTCTCCCAGCAACCCCGACAGACAGGATACCGATGGCAGTTCTCAGAGCCAGTAACCTGGCAAAAAGCTACAAGCAGAAGAAAGTTGTCATCGACGTTTCCCTGCAGATCCGCAGCGGTGAAATTGTCGGCCTCCTGGGCCCCAACGGCGCCGGCAAGACCACCTGCTTTTACATGATTGTAGGGCTGGTTCCCGCCGACAATGGCCGGATCACCATCGACAACCAGGACATCACGCCACTACCAATGCACGGCAGGGCCCGCAAGGGTATCGGCTATCTGCCCCAGGAAGCGTCGGTGTTCCGCAAACTGACCGTACGTGACAACATCATGGCCATTCTGGAGACCCGCCGCGAACTTAACCGCAGCCAACGGGATGCCAAGCTGGAAGAGCTGCTGGAAGAGTTTCATATCACCCATATCCGCGACAGCCCCGGTATGGCGCTGTCGGGTGGCGAGCGCCGGAGAGTCGAAATCGCCCGGGCCCTGGCGATGGAGCCGGCATTTATTCTTCTGGATGAACCCTTTGCGGGGGTGGACCCGATCTCGGTGAGCGACATCAAGCACATTATCCGCCACCTGCGGGACAAGGGCATTGGAGTGCTGATCACCGACCACAATGTGAGGGAAACACTCGACATCTGTGAGAACGCCTATATAGTCAGCGGAGGCCATATCATCGCATCCGGCAACTCGGAAGCTATTCTTGCCAACCAGCAGGTCAAGGAAGTGTATCTAGGCAATGAATTTCGCCTGTAGTACACTCGGCAAAGAACTTGCTTGGCACGGCAAGTTGCCAGCATACAAAGAGTTTTTATGCAACCTCAACTCCCCGGAAAGGCCGAGAGCGACCGAGTGACGGATCCTGAACTATGGTTATGAAAGCCTCATTACAGTTAAAGCTGGGTCAAAGCCTGACCATGACGCCCCAGCTGCAACAGGCTATCAGGCTACTGCAGCTCTCCACCCTCGACCTCCAGCAGGAAATCCAGCAGGCGCTGGAATCCAACCCCATGCTGGAAACCTCGGAAGACGACGATAACCAGAATCCGGAATCCACGGAAAACGAGAACGACACCGCTGCCGAAGCCTCATCGACAGAAGAGTCAAACACCGCCTCCGAATCGTCTTCAGACTGGGATGAATCCGAAAACGGGCCTGACTGGTCGTCAGAGACCGACAGCCCCGACACCATTCCCGATGACCTTCCGGTCGACACCGCCTGGGACGACATCTACCAGTCGGCACCCGCGTCATCGGCCCGTAACGACGATGAAAACGACAACGATTTTGAAACTCGCAACTCGCCTACGGAAACCCTGCACGATCACCTGGAGTGGCAACTGAACCTGACGCCCCTGAGCGAACGGGACCAGGCCATCGCCCACGCGCTGATGGATGCGGTTGATAATCACGGGTACCTCACCTCTCCCCTGGAAGAGATCCATTCCGGGATGATGGAAGAGTCTGATGAAGACCCGCTTGAAATGGACGAGGTGGAAGCCGTACTTCACCGGTTGCAGCATTTTGATCCGCCTGGTGTCTTCGCCCGGAATCTTCAGGAATGTCTGCTGATCCAGCTGAACCAGCTGCCACCGGATACCCCGTGGCTCGCCCAGGCACGGCTGGTGATCACCCACTACATTAATCTTCTGGGCAATCGTGATTACGCACAACTGCTGCGCCGCAGCCGCCTGAAGGAAGATCAGTTGCGGGACGTTCTGGCCCTCATTACCGGGCTGAATCCGCGCCCGGGCGATACCCTCGACCAGGCCGAACCGGACTACGTCATCCCGGACGTGATCGTGCGCAAGCACAACGAACGCTGGCGGGTAGAGCTGAATCCGGAAATTGCACCGCGCATTCGTGTCAATGCCAGCTATGCTTCACTTATAAAGCGTGCGGACAGCAGTGCCGACAACACTTACCTGCGAGACCAACTGCAGGAAGCGAAATGGTTTATCAAGAGCCTGCAAAGCCGTAACGAGACTCTGCTCAAGGTAGCCACGCGAATTGTCGAGCACCAGCAGGGATTCCTGGACCATGGCGAGGAATACATGAAGCCACTGATCCTGTCGGACATTGCCCAGGCGGTGGAAATGCATGAGTCGACCATTTCCAGGGTGACCACCCAGAAATACATGCACACGCCGCGTGGCATATTTGAACTCAAGTATTTTTTCTCCAGCCATGTCAGCACTGACGAGGGCGGAGAATGTTCCTCTACGGCAATCCGGGCCATGATCAAGAAGCTGATTGCAACGGAAACCCCGAAAAAGCCATTGAGCGACAGTAAAATTGCAGCCATGCTAGGAGAACAGGGTATCAAGGTAGCGAGACGAACCGTGGCCAAGTACCGTGAGGCAATGCACATTCCTCCGTCCAACGAAAGAAAGCGACTGGTGTAGTAGTAAAATCCGATAACAGGAGAAGCCTATGCAACTCAATATTTCAGGCCATCACGTAGAATTGACTCCCGCACTGAAAGATTACGTAACAGGCAAGTTTGACAAGCTTGAGCGTCACTTTGACCACATCAGCAATTGCCAGGTCACCCTTGAGGTGGAAAAAGTGCGCCAGATGGCGGAAGCTACGCTACACGTGATAGGTGGTGAGATTCACGCAAAGGCCGAAAACAGCGATATGTATGCCGCCATTGATGCGCTGGTGGACAAGCTGGACAGGCAGATCCTGAAGCACAAGGAAAAGAACGTTGACCGGATGCACGGAAACGGAGCCCGCTAGGGCGTCCTGTTTGGTGCATAACAGTTAATCGAGCTGCGGCGCCGGCTTCGTTACAAAAGCTGCCGCAGCCTTTTTTTACGGAACTGCAGTCGATTCATGACCGACACATCCCTGACTATCGAGAACATTCTCGCGCCGGAGCTGGCCCTTTGCAGGATGCCCGCCTCCAGCAAGAAGCGGGTTATGGAAACCATTGCGGAGCAGATCCAGCAACACGATCCGTCGCTCAGTGATACCGCGATATTCAACAACCTCGTTGCCCGGGAGCGACTGGGGAGCACGGGTATTGGCCAGGGTATCGCCATTCCCCACTGTCGCCTGGAAGGGCTCGATCACGTTGTGGGGGTATTGCTGACCCTGGAAGAAGGTGTGGCCTTCGATGCCATCGACAACCAGCCGGTAGACCTGGTGTTTGCCCTGATTGTTCCCAAGGAAGCGACCAGTGAACACCTTGAACTGCTGAGCCAGCTGGCCGAAAAGTTCAATGTACGGGCATTCTGCGATCAACTCCGCCAGTGTACCGATGCGGACTCTCTCTATCGCCGGATGACGGCCGAAGGAAGCTGAGCCGCTCTGGATTCGAGGTGAATGGGCTATGAAACTGATCATCGTCAGCGGCCGGTCAGGCTCCGGTAAAAGTACCGCCCTGCACGTGCTGGAGGACCTGGGTTTCTATTGCATTGACAACCTGCCCATCGGGTTGCTCTTCCCCCTGACGCGGGAAGCCACCACCCAGAGCTCACCGGGCCGGCTGGGCAAGATGGCGGTGAGCATCGACGCACGCAATCTGTCCGGCGAGCTCAGTAACTTTGAAGACATCTACCGCAGCCTGCAGGATACCGGCGTGACCATCGAGGTCATTTACCTGGACGCCGATGAACAGTCCCTGCTCCAGCGATTTCACGCCACACGGCGCAAGCACCCCCTGAGCGACGACAGGACCTCACTGCGCGAAGCCATCGGCAACGAGAAAAAACTGCTGGAACCCCTGTCGAAACTGGCCGACCTTTATATCGATACCACCGGGCTGTCCATGTACGAACTGAGGGACATGGTCAAGCAGCGGGTGGCCGGGCGACGTGAGCAGGAACTGGCGCTATTGTTCCAGTCTTTTGGCTTCAAGCACGGGGTGCCGCTGGACTCGGATTATGTGTTCGATGTCCGCTGTTTGCCCAATCCCTACTGGGACACCAGCCTGCGAAAATTCGTAGGTACCGACCAGCCTGTTATCGACTTCCTGGAAAAGGAACCCCTGAGCCGGAAAATGGTGGACCATCTGACCAGCTTCCTGGAAACCTGGTTGCCTTCCTTTGCCGACAGCAATCGCAGCTATATGACAATTTCCATCGGTTGTACCGGTGGCCAGCATCGCTCGGTTTACGTCTGCGAACAGCTGGGCCGTCATTTCTCGGGAAAGTACAGCAACGTCCAGGTCCGGCACACTGAACTTCCGCACTTGCAGAGCCGGGAAAGCTGAACCGTCTATGATTCGCCGCCCCATCACCATCGTCAACAAACTTGGCCTCCATGCCCGCGCTGCCGCCAAGCTGGTTGCAACCGCGTCGGATTTCGAGAGCAGTGTTCAGATCAGCCGGAACGACCGAAAAGTGGACGCCAAGAGCATCATGCCGGTGATGATGCTGGCTGCCAGCCAGGGCACGGAAGTAGAACTGATTGCAGACGGGCCGGACGAGTCCGAGGCCATCGAGGCGCTGTCAGCACTTATTGATGATTATTTCGGCGAGGGCGAATAGCCGCCAGCCCGTGGGTGGCCCGACCACGGCATTCACCTACAACTCTTTCTCACCTGTGTACCCTAACTTCGCTATAATACGGGGGTTTTCTGACTGTGGGTGATCCATGACCGATATTCTGGAGAAAAGCCAGGCTCGCCAACGCCTTCGCTCCCTGAGCGAAGCGCTGGACAGTGGCGCCCTGAAACAGGTTGCCCGCATCCTCAATGGCGGCCTGAGCCCCAGTGATATTGCCCACCTGCTGGAATCCTCGCCACCCCGTCAGCGGGCGTTGCTGTGGAACCTGGTGGACAAACAACTGGAGGGCGAAGTTCTCCAGTATCTCAATGATGATATCCGCGGCTACTTCCTGAGTCAGCTGAACGCTCAGGAACTCGCAGACATCATTGAAGATTTCGAGTCGGATGACCTTGCCGACTTGCTGCAACAGCTGCCCGATACGGTGATTCAGGAAGTCCTGGACACCATGGACGAACAGGACCGCCAGCGCGTTGAGGAAGTGCTCTCCTACCCGGAAGACACCGCTGGCGGCCTGATGAATACGGACACCATCACGGTGCGCCCGGATATCAGCATCGACGTGGTTCTGCGTTACCTGCGCCGTCACCGTAATCTGCCACCGATGACGGACAGCCTGATCGTGGTAAGCCGGCGGGACGAATTCATCGGCATGCTGCCGATCACCAAAATGCTGGTTTCCAACCCTGCTGCGACGGTGCGGGAAGTGATGGACACCGACATTGAGCCGATACCGGTCACCCTGTCCGACACCAAGGTAGCCACCCTGTTCGAGCGATACGACCTGATCTCGGCACCGGTGGTCAGCGAGGAAGGCAAGCTGTTGGGCCGGATCACCATCGATGACGTGGTTGACGTCATCCGCGAGGATGCCGATCACTCCCTGATGAGCATGGCAGGCCTGGACGAGGATGAAGACACCTTTGCGCCGATTTTCAAGACCACCCGGCGCAGGGCTGTCTGGCTGGGCATCAACCTGCTTACGGCGTTTACTGCCTCCGCTGTCATCGGCCTGTTTGAAGCCACCATCGAGAAAGTCGTGGCGCTGGCTGTGCTGATGCCTATCGTGGCCTCCATGGGCGGTATCGCCGGCAGCCAGACCCTGACCCTGGTCATCCGCGGCATGGCCGTGGGGCAGATCAGTGGCGCCAACGTGGGCTGGCTGCTGAACCGCGAATTTGTCGCCGGCGCCCTGAACGGGTTGCTCTGGGCTGTTGTGGTAGCCACCGCCGCCACCCTCTGGTTCAAGGACATGATGATTGGCGCCATCATTGCTGCTGCGCTGATCATAAACCTGATTGCAGCAGCCCTCGTGGGCACCGTATTGCCCCTGTTCCTCAAATCCCGCAACATTGATCCGGCGCTGGCGGGAAGCGTTATACTGACGACGGTGACAGATGTGATCGGGTTTATGGCGTTTCTTGGCCTGGCTACGATATTTTATGGATGACAGGTTTGTCGGATTACGCTTCGCTAATCCGACCTACGGGTCGGACGCTTAATTTAATGTAGGTCGGATTAGGCGAAGCCGTAATCCGACAAAACGGACGCTTCATGAACGATACTCAAAACGACCACCCCGAATACTCCGGCCCCAGCAAATCCCAGCTCAAGCGGGACATGCACCAGCTGCAGGGCCTGGGCAAGCGCATGCTCGACCTGAGCAACGACCAGCTCGACACCCTGCCCATCAGCGGAACACTGAGGGCGGCCATTGAGGAGTCCCGCCGCATTCGCCAGAATGAGGCCCGGCGGCGCCACCTGCAGTACATCGGCAAGATCATTCGCCAGGAAGACGATCCCGAAGGTCTGACCCGTGCCATTGATGCCTTCGATGCTGGCAGCGAGGAGCACACCCGTCGCCATCACCTGGCGGAGCGCTGGCGCGACCGGATGATCGAAGAGGGTGACTCTGCCGTGGGGGAATTCCTGAATTACTGCTCAACGGCCGATATCCAGCACCTGCGCAACCTGGCCCGAAACGCCCGCCGGGACATGCAGAACGAAAAAAATACCGGCCAGCCCAGAAAACTGTTCCGCTACCTGAGGGAATGCATTGACGACGTTGAGGCGGCCGGTCACTAGCGGACCGCCTGGTCAGAGCTTCCGGTGCTCCCAGACCGGCATCCGGGTACGTATCTCGCGGAGCATCTCCGGGTCCAGGTCGGCAGTGACTACCCCGGGCCCCTCGCCGATCTCGGACAAGACTCGCCCCCAGGGGTCAACAATCATGCTGTGGCCATAGGTATGCCGCCGCTCGCTGTTCTGGCCACCCTGCCCCGCTGCCACCATCCAGAACTGGTTCTCGATGGCCCTGGCCCGCAGCAGCGCGTGCCAGTGGGCATCGCCGGTGTTCCAGGTAAACGCGCTGGGCAGTGACACCCATTCGGCGCCCTGTTCCCGCAACTTGCGGAACAGTTCCGGGAAACGAAGATCGTAGCAAATGGCCAGTCCCAGCCGACCGGCGGGGGTGTCGATCAAAACCACGTCTTCGCCGGGCTCGAAGGTATCGGACTCCCGATACTGACCCTGGGCATCCTCCACCATGGCATCAAACAGGTGGATCTTGTCATAGCGGGCGACTTCCTCGCCCTGATCGTTGTAGACCAGGCAACAGGCCCTGACCCGATCCCTCACTGTGGAACCATCCGGGCGTGAAGCTATGGGCAGTGAGCCACCGACAATCCAGATGCCAAGCTCGGCGGATTGCTCGGCCAGAAAATGCCGTATCAGGTTATCCGGATCTGCCTCGCGACGGCCGCAACCAATCATCTGCCGGGTTGCCAGCACGGCGAAGTTTTCCGGCAGTACCGCCACGCTGGCCCCGGAAGCTGCAGCCTCCGCCAGCAAGCGCCCCGCTTCCCTGAGGTTAGAGGCAATATCGTGGGTGCTCACCATCTGGAGCGCCGCTACCCTGTTTTGCTGTCTGTTCACTGCCTGCTGTGCCTGTACTGACATTGATTATCCTCCGGATGAAATCATTACTGGCCGGTATCAAATACCCGCCTGAGGCGAACTTCCGGCTCGTCCCAACTTCCGCTGACACTATAAGTTGCACTGGTCAGTTTACTCAATGGATCACCCAATACTTTGTCCAGTACAAACAGGGCGCCTCCAATGGGCGCGCCCGCCCCCATCAGCAGTGCTGCCAGCGGCAGGTTCTGGGTCAACGGCAGAACCACCACCATGCTCATATCGAGGGTTTCTTCTATCATGTTGCTGGTGCCGGTCAGCTTGAAAGCACCGGAGGGACCAACCACCTGCAACTCCGGATCCAGCGTCAGCAGGCCGTTAATCATGGTTGCCTTGCCAGAGATGGCATCAAATGCCACACCGGCTTCGTACAGATCGGAGAAATCCAGCTGCAACCGCCGCCACAAGGTGTCGGAGTTCAGCAGATTGAATACCCGGAACAACTGGGCGGTGTTGTTGCCTTCCAGAATGACGCCGTCATCAAAGCGCACACTCACTGACCCGCTGAGCCCTGATACATCAAATTCATTGGGCCGGCCCGGCCAGTCAATATCCATATTCACCACGGTGCTCTCGCTGCGAAACGGTATCTCGGTGCCAAACAGGTTGCCAAGATCCGCAAGGGACTCACCGGTAATGTCACCGACGAACCGGGTGGTCTCCCGGTCTCCGGCAATACTCCAGGTCAACTGTCCGCCCAGGGTCAACGAGTTCAGCCTGCCGGCGATGTCCTGCACCTGTAGCCGCGTGGCTTCCGGACGAAGCCCCAGAGACCAGGTGCCGGCATCGTCATCGTCGAGCTGAAGGCTGGCGATACGTAGGTCGATATCCGGCCAGTTCTCCATGGCCAGCTCGCGGAAGGCACGAACCTGTTCATCCGGCTCCGGCAGCAGGGGCACCTCCTCTTCCGCTTCGCCGTCGCCCCGGGCCAGCTTCAGCCGTTCCAGATCCACGACGACCGGGCTGTCATCCTCAGGCCAGTATACACCCCCGGAAAGCCACTCTGATTCCGCCTCAACAGTCCACTGCTCATTGACCTGGCGCGCTGAAACGTCGACACCGGTCAGTTGCTGGTCACCCAGATAAAGGGTGTGGAAAGTCAGGTCCAGGTTATCCGTCTGCCACAGCAGTTCCAGGTTCAGGCGATCGGGCCAGTCAACATAGACGTTTATCCCGGCATCACCCCTGGGCTCTATGCTTGCACTCAGGGGCGCTTCCTCGTCAGCCTTCTTTGCCAATGGTTCCGGCCAGCTGACCGCGAGCCCCGTCAGGTCCGAATACAGCCTCACGGCGGTCGCATTACCCGGCGAGACGTCCAGGGTTGCCAGGTAGCCGAGGTCTCCACTCAGCCCAAGACTGGTTCCCTCCGGCAGCGCGGTCTGCGCCAGCACATTGCTGATATCAAGACGGCCGTACTGGCGGATATTGAGTGCCTCCCCAGCCTCATCACGGCGCAACCGCACGGTAACCGGAGCTCCCATGAAATCAGCCTGAAGAGGCGTGTCAGAAAATCCGTCCTCGGTGCTGAAACTCAGTTCGCCATTGATCTGTGTCCATTCAAGATCCGCCGGGGTATACGTCAGCGTGCCGGCATCGGCGCGAACGGTGGCATTTATGTCGGGCGGCGAGTCCGAACCCAGAATCAGAGCAAGCTGCAGGCCCAGGTGATAACTGCCATCCAGCTGGATGCTCCTGCCAGCTTCTCCGGCCATTTCGCCCAGCGGGCTGTTCGTCATCCAGTGGGCCACGGCTTCACCTGCTACCGGTGCCGAAGCATCCACAGAGAGCCGAACATGACTATCCTCGGGTTCGACTCTCACCTGCCCCGGCTCAAGGTCGAGCCCGCCGGTGCGGCCGGACTCCACCTCCACCCGCGTGCGTCCATTCTGAACGTAAACCGTGCCTGAGGCATCAGTGACCTCCGGCCAGCGTTCATCATAACGGACGGTGGCATCCTGAAAGTGGTAGACCATGGAGGACACAAACGAGCCCGGTGGGGCATCGCGATTGATCAGCCCGTGGCCGAAATATTCTCCGCTGGTGACATCAACGTCTTCAATGGCGGTTGTCAGCCACTGATACAAGCCCGGGGCCACGGCCCTGGCCGGCACAAAATCCGCAAGCATCTCGGCGGTTCCGTTGCGAACGCCGACCTTGACCCCGAGACTGTCCTCACCGTGACGATCCATCCGCAAATCGAATGCGCCGGTCAGCTCGGTGCCATCGCCATAAACCATCCCGATTTCGTCGGAATAGACCCGGATAATGTCTCCCTCGAAGCGCCAGGCCACGCCAGCCCGCAAGCCCCGCAGACTCCAGGAATTGCGAAACAGATCCGGAAAGCCCAGTGTCAGCTCGTCGCTCCGGGCCTGCGCATAGCCGCCTTCATTCGTCATTACGAGATTGCCGTTAAGGCCCGATATTTCCGGCGCACCACCGTGGGCCCGCACCTGAACGTCGTTCATTAACGCCGTCAGCTCAAACTGCCGGTTCTTCTCGGATGGCAGTTTGAGCAACAACTGGTTCAGTTTGCCGGCCGGCCGGTAGTTTTCGAGGGCCCTGGCAGCCGTGTCCGGTAGCAGGCCGAGACTGGTTACCAGCCGCCGAAGAGGTTGTAACGATAGCTCGTCGGCAATGATGCGGGGCCCGGCTTCTTCATCATCGAATTGAAAACGGACGTCGAAAGGAGGAACCGCATCACCATTCCACTGCCACTCCAGCCCCTTCAGGTGGAACTCGCCGGTGGTGAACCAGGACTGGTTTTCCGGTGGGCCATTTGATGCATGCTGCCTGCGCCAGCCAAACCTTACGCTGATATCCTCAAGCGGCGCCAGGGATTCCTTGCCAGCCCCGATCTGGAGGTAAGGCGTCGCCACGTTGCCACTGACCTGCTCCATCAAACCGTCACGAAAGGTCATCCAGACCTGGCCACCCAGATCGAACCCTTCCACCCGGACATCGCGCCAGGCATATTCTTCAACCAACCCGTCGAACAACCGCCCGGAGTTGATATCGGCGTATATCTGGCCAGTAAAGTCGCCCCTGAAAAAGTGCCGGCCAACCAGCCCGAAACTGGCCAGTTGCTCGGTAGTGCCGGGGCTCATGGCCCGGCCTGAGGCATGAAAAAGACCACGCTGGTAGACCAGGTCCAACTGGGGAATCTCCACATGCCGCAACTGGTCATTGTTGTCCCGGACACCGAGATCAAAGCGGGTAATTTTTACCGAGGGGTCAGAAAGCCAGGTTCCGGCAATGTCCAGCCAGAGCTCAATGTCGTTGGCCACCGGCCCGGGGATATCCACCCCTTCAACGATGACTTCACCGCGCCGGGTCTGGTTAACCGTCAACTCCAGCCCGTCCGCTTCAAAGTTGGCAAACACAATGCGAAAGCGTCTCAGCGATGCCAGAAAGTCCAGGCCGATGCGAACGCTCTGCAGTGAGCCGGCCACATCATTGCGATCGCCATCAGACAGCACCAGGATTTCGCGGGCAATAATGGTCGGATTGAGCCAGTTCCAGCTCGACGACAGGGAACCGATACGAATTTCCTGGCCAAGCTTCGACGACAGTACCTGCTCGATATTGGCGCGGTAATCGTCGATATTCTGGGTGAGCTGCCGGCCAAGCCCGGCGTAGAGTGCCAGCAGGATGATGACCGCCAGCAGCAACCACCAGATCAGACTGGCAAGGCGCGACAGTAATCGAACAACGATAGGTCTGTTTTTTTGATCAGCGACACTGGATGCCATCAGGGGTAACCGCCACGCCTAGTGAATGCCTGCCGTTCCGGCGTTACAGCAGCACCACATCATACTGCTCCTGACTGTAGAATGGCTCAACCTGAAAGCGAATGGTTTTACTGATGAAGGTCTCCAGGTCCGCAACGTTGTCGGATTCCTCGTCCAGCAACCGATCCACCACGCTCTGGGAGGCCATGACAAGATAACTTTCTGCGTCATAGGCACGGTTTACCCGCAGGATTTCCCGGAACACCTCGTAACAGACCGTCTCACTGGTCTTCAGGAAACCACGGCCATCGCAGATGGGGCAGGGTTCACAAAGTATCTGGCCAAGGCTCTCGGTGGTGCGCTTGCGGGTCATTTCCACCAGCCCCAACTCCGAAACCCCGGTTATCTTGGTTTTGGCATGGTCCCGCTCCAGCATCTTTTCCAGCATGCGATGCACCTGGCGCTGGTGCTCGGCATCATCCATGTCAATGAAGTCGATAATGATGATGCCGCCAAGATTACGCAGCCGCAGCTGACGGCTGATGGCGCGGGCCGCTTCCAGATTGGTCTTGAAGATGGTTTCCTCAAGGTTGCGGTGGCCCACAAACGCGCCGGTGTTGATGTCGATGGTGGTCATTGCTTCGGTCTGATCAATGATCACGTACCCACCCGACTTCAGCTGGACCTTGCGGCTGAGGGCTTTCTGGATTTCATCTTCAACGGAATAGAGGTCGAAGATGGGCCGTTCGCCCGGATAGTACTCGACCTTGTCGGAAAACTCGGTCACGAACTCATTCACAAATTCCATGACCCGCTGGTGACTCTCACGACTGTCGATACGGACTTTTTCGGTCTGGGGGCGAATCAGGTCACGGATGGTACGGATAAACAGCGGCAAATCCTGATAGACCGCAGTCGGCGCCTCACTGCGGGTTATGCGCTCTTCGATCGCCTGATTCAGGCGATGCAGGTAGGTCATGTCGCCAAGCAGATCTTCCGCTGAAGCGGCCTCAGCGGCCGTGCGAATTATGTAGCCCCCGCTGGCGTCAGAGTCTGCGGCTGCCCCCTCTTCTACCAGGGTTTTCAGCCGGGCACGCTCATTCTCATCTTCGATTCGCTGGGAAATGCCCACATGACTGACACCGGGCATAAACACCAGGTAACGGGACGGTATAGACAGCTGGGTTGTCAGCCGCGCGCCCTTGGTGCCGATGGGGTCCTTGGTGACCTGCACCACCAGTGATTGCCCTTCCCGTAGCAGGGTACGGATATCCGGGACGGTTTTCGGGGTATCGGCGGGTTCATTGGGCGGTTGCTGAACGGGCACCACATCGGACGCGTGAATAAAAGCGGCACGCTCAAGACCAATATCCACAAAAGCCGCCTCCATGCCGGGCAGCACGCGAACCACCTTGCCCTTGTAGATATTGCCGACAATGCCCTTCCGGCTGGTACGCTCAATGTAGGCTTCCTGGAGCATGCCGTTCTCCACGAGAGCCACCCGGGTTTCCACCGGGGTAACATTGATCAGTATTTCTTCACTCATTGCGGCTCTCCTGCCTGCTGTTCCAGGTTTCCCAGACCGGGCTTCCGGCGCCGGCAAGTAATTCTGCGGTTTCCTGCAGGGGCAGACCAACCACGGCGCTGTAGCTACCCCGAAGTTCTTCTACAAAAATACCACCCCGCCCCTGAATACCATAGCCACCGGCCTTGTCCATGGGCTCCCCGGTCGCCACATAGGCTTCTATCTCCTCGCCCGATAGTGGACGAAAGCGGACATCCGTAACAGAAACCCGGGACTCGCAGGCGTTGGCGCTGGCAACAGCCACCGCCGTCATTACCTGATGGGTCGTGCCTGACAGTTGCTTCAGCATGCCCATCGCATGGTGACTGTCCTGGGGCTTACCAAGGATCTGGCCCCCAAGAACGACCGATGTGTCCGAGCCGATCACAGTGGCACCTGGCTCTGTTGCCTGAACAGCCAGTGCCTTACCCCGAGCCAGCCGCTCCACATAATCCACTGCGGACTCATCTGTGCCCGGAGTTTCATCAATATCCGCCGGGCGAACATGAAACGACAATCCGATCTGCTTCAGCAGTTCGGCTCGGCGCGGTGAGGCTGAGGCCAGAATAATCGATGCCATACGAGCCCCCCTCTATCCGAGTTTGCGGTTGAGATTGTCCAGCAGAACACAAACAAAAGGCCAGGCTATGGCACTCGTCAGTGCCGGCCAGAGATAACTGAAGCCCGAATCATCCGCGCCCAGAGTCTGCTTGATAAAATGCACCAGCATCTGGTTGATACCCAGTAGCAGAAAGACCATCAGGCACTGCTGGGGCATTGGATACATGCGCAGCCGCTGGTGAATAGTCAGCACCAGGAACGCAATGACCCCCATGGCCAAGGCGTTGACGCCCAGCGGCGTGGCCTCCAGGACATCCAGCAACAGCCCCAGACACCAGGCCAGCAGAATGCCAAACTGGGCGGGCGCCCGGAAAGTCCAGTAGAACACCATCAATCCCAGCCATTCCGGCCGGAACTCGAACCAACCCACCGGGAACAGGGAACTGCTGAGCACCAGGGCCAGAACAATGCTGAAGGCGAAAACGGGATAACTGATTACTGACAGCATCAGCGCACCTCTCCCTGTTCTGCCGTGTCCACGCCAGTGCCAGCGGCTGTGTCCCCGGCTTCGTCAGTGGCCTCCTGTTCAGGAGAGAACACAACCAGTAGTAACCGGCTCTTGTTCAGCTCTGCCAGCGGCGTTGCCTCTATTTTCACAAAAGGTTCGCCCGGCTCTTTAACGATCCTGTCCACTTCCGCAACCGGATATCCTTTGGGAAAACGCCCACCCAGGCCAGAACTGACCAGCAGGTCCCCCTCCCGGATATCCGCGGTATCCGGTACATGCACTAATTCCAGGGTGTTGGTGTCGCCATTGCCCAGAAGAATCGCCCGCAGGCCATTGCGAACCACTTCCACCGGCACGGCATGGCTGCTATCCGAAACCAGCAATACCCTTGAGGTAAAACTGCTGGTTTGCTGAACCTGCCCCATCAGGCCATTGGCATCCAGGATCGCCTGGCCTACTTCAACGCCGTCACGGCGACCCTTGTTGATAACAATTTCATGGGAGAAAGGGTCGGGAGAAACGGCTACCACTTCGCCGACAATAACCCGGTCGTCCAGCACCTCCGACGAATTCATCAACTGACGCAGTTCGTTGTTCTCGGAAGCCAGCGCCGCGTATTTAAGAGCCCGACGCTCCAGAATCAGAAGGCGTGCCCGAAGCTCCTCATTTTCGGCCTGCAGGTCTTCCTTGGAGGTAAACAGGCTGGCGACCCAGCCGCTCAGCTCAGAGGGCGCATTGCCCAGCCAGTGAATCGGCGCCATGCCTGTGCCAATGGCGCTGCGAACAGGGGTAAGCTGATCGAAACGGGCATCAGCCACAATCAATACCGCCGACAGCACAATGACCAGCAACAGTCTGAAGCCGGGAACAGGACCCTGTACAAAGATGGTTTTAATGGCGAACCCTCCCGCAATCCCTGCAGGTGTCCATACGACAACCGCCGCCGTGAATTTTCACGAGCGGCGGCCGGGTTGTGGCAATGTCGGGGCGTAAAGCCGGGGTCAAGGTCAGCCCTCCTGGGAGAACATTCCGATTCCACCACGGTCAATCACTTCCAGCGCCTTGCCACCACCACGGGCGACACAGGTGAGCGGATCTTCAGCAATGATTACCGGCAGGCCGGTTTCCTCGCTGATCAGTTTGTCCAGTCCACGCAGCAGCGCTCCGCCACCGGTCAGTACAATGCCACGCTCGGCTATGTCGGAAGCCAGTTCCGGTGGCGACTGTTCCAGGGCGCTTTTCACCGTCTGGACGATTTGTGCCAGGGACTCCTGAAGGGCGTCGAGGATTTCTTCGCTGTTCAGGGTAAAGGCACGGGGCACGCCCTCGGCCAGGTTACGACCGCGAACATCGATTTCGCGGATGTCCAGGCCTTCATAGGCACAGCCGATTTCGTGCTTGATGCGCTCGGCGGTGGAATCACCGATGAGGCTGCCGTAGTTGCGGCGCACATAGGTGACGATGGCTTCGTCGAACTTGTCACCGCCAGTGCGGACGGACTCGGCGTAGACGATGCCGTTCAGGGAGATAATGGCGATCTCGGTGGTGCCACCACCGATGTCCACGATCATCGAGCCGCTGGCTTCCTCTACCGGCAAGCCGGCGCCGATGGCAGCAGCCATGGGTTCCTCAATCAGGAAAACTTCCCGTGCGCCGGCACCAAGGGCAGACTCGCGGATAGCCTTGCGTTCCACCTGGGTGGATTTGCTGGGCACGCAGACCAGTACCCGGGGGCTGGGTGTAATAAAGCTGTTCTCGTGCACTTTATGGATAAAGTGCTGGAGCATTTTCTCGGTAACGACAAAATCTGCGATGACGCCGTCTTTCATCGGACGGATGGCGGTGATGTTGCCCGGCGTGCGGCCCAGCATACGTTTGGCCTCGGCGCCAACGGCTGCAACCATTTTCTGGGACCCATGGGTGCGGATGGCCACAACGGAGGGCTCGTTAAGTACGATGCCGCGTTCGCGCACGTAAATAAGGGTGTTGGCGGTGCCCAGGTCGATGGACAGGTCGCTGGAAAATAAACCTCGGAGTCTTTTGATCAACATTCGTGTAGTTTCAACCTGAGAGTTGCAGTCGCAAAAAATGATGCGGCAACTTTAGCAGTGAGCACCCCTGCAGGCAAGGCACCATCGGGGCTCCCGCGGGGTCTTTCACGCTTTCGCCCTTTGTTTTGGCCCCTCCCGCGATTGTTCGAATCTGTTACCATAGCGCTTTTATTTGTCAGGCTCTGGTGGAGGGCCGTTCGGGGGGAGCTTTCCAAAACACGCTCGAGCACGTCCGTGTGGCGCTTGAGCTACGCCATCCCTGGCTCCGCACAGTTTTGGAAAGCTCCCCCCGAACGCCCCGGAAACCCGGGTGGCCTTCATTGAATAAACCGTATTATTAAAGACATTTCACATAGTTAAACCTGGGAGGCAATGTGACCATTTCCCGTAAAGACATTGAAAAAGTCGCTGTGCTCGCACGCATTCGGGTGGATGACGAGCAGGTTTCAGCGCTGGAGAAGGATCTGGGCAATATCCTGGAGCTGGTGGATCAGTTAAGCGCCGCCGATACCGATTCGGTGGAGCCCATGGCTCATCCGTTGAATGCGGTTCAGCGCCTGCGCCCGGATGAGATAACGGAAACCAATCAGCGGGAAGCTTTCCAGGCTATTGCACCGGCTACCGAGAATGGCCTTTATCTCGTGCCGCGTGTCATCGAGTAAATAAAAGGTATTGAGTGATCTGACGACCAGCGATTTCAGGATTCATCATGCATAACAAATCCGTAGCAGAACTTTCCCGTGAACTGGAAAGCGGCAAGATTTCCAGTGTGGAGCTGACCCGGGAATACCTGGGGCGCCTCAAGAAAGAAGACGAACAGCTCAACAGCTTTATCTCCATCACCGAAGACCAGGCTCTGGCGGATGCCCATGCTGCGGACGAGCAGCGGGCGGCCGGCAAAGCCACGCCGTGGACCGGGGTGCCGTTTGCCCACAAGGATATCTTCTGCACCAACGGGGTAGCCACCACCTGTGGATCAAAGATGCTCGCGAACTTTGTGCCACCCTACGATGCCACGGTCACGGAGAACTTCCGCAAGGCGGGAGCTGTATGCCTGGGCAAAACCAATATGGACGAGTTCGCCATGGGCTCATCTACCGAGTCCAGTCATTTTGGTGCGACAACGAACCCCTGGGGCCTGAGCAAGGGCGAGAAGCGTGTTCCAGGCGGTTCTTCCGGTGGTTCTGCGGCGGCGGTTGCCGCGCGGCTGGTGCCGGCGGCGACGGCGACGGATACCGGTGGCTCAATTCGCCAGCCGGCAGCCCTGTGTGGCGTGACCGGTCTGAAGCCAACCTATGGCCGGGTATCCCGGTACGGGATGATTGCGTTTGCTTCCAGCCTTGACCAGGGCGGCGCCATGGCACGCTCTGCTGAAGATGCGGCCCTGATGCTGAATGTCATGGCCGGGTTCGATCCAAAAGATTCCACCTCCATCGACCGGGAGGTACCTGACTATACGGCAACGCTGGATGAGCCCCTGAAAGGGCTGCGCATCGGCCTGCCGAAGGAATATTTTGCCGATAACCTCAGCGCAGCAATGGAAGAGCAGGTTCGTGGCGCTATCCGCGACTATGAAAAGCTGGGCGCCACGGTGAAGGACGTGTCCCTGCCCCACGCCAACCTTGCGATTGCTGCCTACTACGTCATTGCCCCGGCAGAGGCTTCTGCCAATCTGTCACGCTTTGACGGCGCCCGTTATGGCTACCGCTGCGAAGACCCGAAAGACCTGATGGACATGTACACTCGCACCCGGGCCGAAGGTTTCGGTGCCGAGGTGAAGCGCCGGATTCTGGTGGGCACCTATGCGCTGTCTGCCGGTTATTTCGACGCCTATTACCTGAAAGCCCAGAAAGTACGCAGGCTGATCCAGCAGGATTTCATTGACGCCTTCCGGGAAGTGGATGTGCTGATGAGCCCGACTACGCCCTCCCCGGCCTTCATCCAGGGCGAGAAGTCCAACGACCCGGTCACCATGTACCTGGAGGACGTGTTTACCGTGGCAATTAACCTGGCGGGAATTCCAGCCATGTCGGTGCCAGCGGGATTCGTGGACGGCTTACCGGTTGGCCTGCAGATTATCGGAGACTACTTCTCCGAGGCGCGTCTGCTGAACGCTGCCCATCAATTCCAGCAGGTGACCGACTGGCACCAGCGTGAACCGCAATAAGCCCGGAACAGGCCAGAAACAGGAGAGCGACTATGCAATGGGACATTGTGATCGGGCTGGAAATTCACGTTCAGCTTGCCACCCGAACCAAGATTTTTTCCGGCTCCAGCACCGCCTATGGCGCCGAGCCCAACACCCAGGCCAACGCCGTTGACCTGGCGATGCCGGGCACCCTGCCGGTTCCGAATGAGCAGGCGTTCCGCTACGCGGTGATGTTCGGCCTGGCGGTCAATGCAGAGATCGAACGCCGTTCAGTGTTCGAACGCAAGAACTACTTCTATCCGGACCTGCCCAAGGGCTACCAGACCACCCAACTGGAGCGGCCCATCGTGGGCCCCGGCTATGTGGATCTCGACCTGGCCAACGGTGAGACCAAGCGTGTGCGCATTCACCACGCCCACCTGGAAGAAGACGCCGGCAAGTCTCTGCATGAAGACTTTCACGGCATGACCGGCATCGACCTGAACCGGGCGGGTACCCCGCTGATCGAAGTGGTCACTGAACCGGACATGACCAATGCCGAGGAAGCGGTGGCCTTTGCCAGGAAGCTACACGGTATTGTAACGTCACTGGGCATCTGTGATGGCGACATGTCCCAGGGCTCCATGCGGTTTGACGTGAACATCTCGCTCAAACCGAAAGGCTCTGACACTCTGGGCACCCGCACCGAAACCAAGAACCTGAACTCCTTCCGTTTCATGGAACAGGCCATCGCCCACGAGGTGGAGCGGCAGATGGATATCCTCGAAGACGGTGGCACCATCGTGCAGGAAACCCGCCTGTACAACGGCGACAGGGACGAATCCCGCTCCATGCGCACCAAGGAGGAAGCCAACGACTACCGTTACTTCCCCTGCCCGGACCTGCTGCCGGTGGAAATCGACGATGCCTTTATCGACGAAGCCCGCAACAGCCTCCCGGAACTGCCGGACGCCCGCAAGGCACGCTTCATGGAGCAGTACGGCCTGAACGACTACGACGCAGGCCTGCTGGCCAGTGATTCAAAACTCGCGGCGTTCTTCGAAGCCGCCGCGGATCGAGGGAAAGATGCCAAACTGGCTTCCAACTGGGTCCAGGGCGAATTCTCCGCACGACTGAACGCAGAAGAAAAATCTGTTGCCGACTCGCCGATCTCCGGTGCCCAGTTGGGTGACCTGGTGGTGCGCATTGCCGATAACACGATTTCCTCGGCCGGTGCCAAGAAGGTATTCGAAGCCCTGTGGTCTGGCGAGAACGACAATGTGGACGCGATTATCGACGCCAAAGGCCTGAAGCAGGTGTCTGACACCGGCGAACTGGAGAAAATGGTGGACGAGGTACTCGCCTCCATGCCGGATCAGGTGGCCCAGTATCAGCAGGAGTCCGATCCCAAGAAGCAGAAGAAGATGCTCGGCGGATTTATGGGGCCGCTGATGAAGGCCTCCAAGGGTCAGGGCAATCCGAAGCTGTTTAACGAGATTCTGGTTAAGAAGCTTGGGGGATAACCCTCGGGCTTTGGGTCGGGGATTCTTGCTGCGGCCCTAGCCTGCTTGATGTGGGGGGAGGCCTCGGTGGGAGGCTTCTCCCAAAAAACGCTACAAGCACCCCTGCGGGGTCCGGCCAGCAATCACAGATTGCTGTCGTTCGGCTGTCGCATGAAGCTTCGCTTCATAAGCGCTCGGCCGAACCCATGTGCGCTTGGGCTCCGCCATCCATGGCTCCGCACATTTTTGGGAGAAGCCTCCCACCAAGGCCTATCAACTCCGTGATAACGCCGGACAAACACCTCATCGTAGGTCGGATTAGCGAAGCGTAATCCGACAAATGGGATCGACCGTTAACACGGTGTCGGATTACGCTTCGCCTTTTATGCCCTTCACGGGTAAATCCGACCTACGTTTGGCGCTAACTGCGTGTTCGGCCAGCGCGGGTGGGGACGGCTTTCCAAAACTGTGCGGAGCCATGGATGGCGGAGCTCAAGCGTCACATGGATGTGCCGAAGGAGCGTGTTTTGGAAAGCCGTCCCCACCCGTGCGTCAGCTCCAAGCCCAGAAGGTTAGAGCCCAACTCAAAGGCTACTAAACAAGCCGACCCCAAAGATCATGCTCATCCGCATGCTCAACCACGGCCTGAACAATCTGCCCGGGCACCAGGTCAGTCTCTTCATTGAGATAAACCATCCCGTCAATCTCAGGCGCATCTGCCTTGGAACGACCAATGGCACCTTCCTCGTCCACTTCGTCAATCAGTACGTCTATAGTCTGGCCGATTTTGGCCTGCAGGCGGGCAGCTGAGATCTCGGCCTGTTTTTCCATGAAGCGGGCCAGGCGCTCTTCCTTTACTTCCTCAGGCACGGCACCTTCCAGCTCGTTGGCCCTGGCGCCTTCCACCGGGCTGTATTTGAACGCGCCTACCCGATCCAGCTGCGCTTCATCCAGCCAGTCCAGCAGATACTGGAAATCTTCTTCGGTTTCGCCGGGGAAGCCCACGATGAAGGTGGAGCGAATGGTCAGTTCCGGGCAGATCTCCCGCCACTTGCGAATGCGCTCCAGGGTCTTGCTGTCGTGGGCCGGGCGTTTCATGGCCTTGAGGACTTTCGGGCTGGCGTGCTGGAACGGGATGTCCAGGTACGGCAGGATCTTGCCTTCGGCCATCAGCGGAATAATGTCGTCTACATGGGGATAGGGATATACGTAGTGCAGGCGCACCCAGACACCCATTTCGCCCAATGCTTCACACAGTGACTGCATTTTCGTTTTTAGCGGACGACCCTGCCAGAAGCCCGTGCGGTATTTGATATCCACGCCATAGGCGGAGGTGTCCTGGGAAATCACCAGCAGCTCTTTGACTCCGGCATCTACCAGTCGCTGCGCTTCGTCCATCACATCGCCGATGGGGCGGCTGACCAGGTCACCGCGCATGGAGGGAATGATGCAGAATGTGCAGCGGTGGTTACAGCCTTCGGAGATCTTCAGGTAGGCGTAATGCCTCGGCGTCAGCTTGATGCCCTGGGGTGGAACCAGGTCCGTGAAAGGATCGTGTTGCTTGTTCGGCGGCACGAACTGGTGCACGGCACCGACCACTTCCTCATAGGCGTGGGGGCCGGAGACCGCCAGAACACCGGGATGGGTGTCGCGGATCTTGTCGGCCTCCACACCCATACAGCCAGTGACGATCACCTTGCCGTTTTCACTGATTGCCTCTCCAATGGCATCCAGGGATTCCTGCTTGGCGGCATCGATAAAGCCGCAGGTGTTGACCACAACAATGTCGGCGTCATTATAGGTGGGCACAACGTCGTAGCCATCCAGCCGCAGTTGGGTAAGGATGCGCTCTGAGTCAACAAGAGCCTTGGGGCAGCCGAGGCTGATGAAGCCAACTTTGCCGCTTTGGGAAACGGAAGGATTTTTGTCTGTCATAACCTGCACGGAATCATAGCGCCTGAATCAGCGCCAGGTGAATGGTGGTGCGTAGTTTACCTCAGCCGGGCTGCTGCCGTCAGTGAACTCGAACAGGGAATTCAGCCCATCCGGATTTAACAGGCGTCACTATCAGTGACGCCATGTTCATATTCAGTTCACAAATCTGACAGGTTTAGCGACAGGCAACTTGCCGATCACGAAACAAACAACTAGACTTTCAGGGAGTTAAGACCGAAATAATAAGCGCTTGCCGTTATCCCGTGCACGTCATGTTAGGAAATCATGACAATCTGCGGGACTTTCTTGTGTATAAAACAAGGCGCAACAGCAAGTATAAAAAGGACTGAACGATGGGTAAGGCAGCCTCCTTTGAAACCAGAGATGCCAGAAGAGTCACTATGAAACCAGTTGCCGCCAAGCCAAACCTTCGCAACCAGCAACGTGTTGATGTTGCCACTGAAGCCAGAATTGAAAAACCCGATGGCAGCTGCCTGACCTGTATGGTGTCCAATATTTCGCGAACAGGGATCATGATCCTGTGTGACCGGGAAGCCGTCAAGAAACTGGTCCCTGGCCAGAAAACGCCCGCGCCCGGCCACTGGATATCCGTCACGGCAACGTTTTCAGTACCTGTGGTTGCCCAGCAGCCCGTTTCGGTTGTCACTACCGGCAATATCGTCCACATGCGCCGCATTGCCCGCGACCAGTTCCAGCTTGGCGTCCAGTTCACCGAGTTTGAAGGCAACGGGTTCGAGTACGTCAATAATTACGTCAGCAAACTGCTTGCCGCTTCGGTGCCCTGAGCAAACAAGCACCCTTCCCATGGATTGCCCCGCCACAATGCCGCTATATTGTTATAGCAGCAAACTCTAGTTACCCGTCTTCTTATGCCATGGCCAGATCTGGTATCATTGCCGCATTCACACGCCCAGCCTCTGTCTAATCCGGAGGCACGCAAACGCGGTAACAGGATACGATGACCACTTACAACCTGACGCATCTCAAACAGCTGGAAGCTGAAAGCATCCATATCATCCGGGAAGTCGCAGCCGAATTCGACAACCCGGTCATGCTCTATTCCATCGGAAAGGACTCCGCAGTGATGCTGCACCTGGCCCGCAAGGCCTTCTACCCGGGCAAGCTACCCTTCCCGCTGATGCATATAGACACCACCTGGAAATTCCAGGAAATGATCAAATTCCGGGATCGCAAGGCAAAGGAGTACGGCCTGGACCTGATCGTTCACAAGAACGAAGACGGAATCAGGCAGGGTATCGGCCCCTTTACCCATGGCAGCGCCAAGCACACTGACGTGATGAAAACCCAGGCCCTGAAGCAGGCGCTGGACAAGTACAAGTTTGACGCGGCCTTTGGTGGTGCACGCCGGGACGAGGAAAAATCCCGTGCCAAAGAGCGCGTGTATTCCTTCCGTGACGAATACCACCGCTGGGACCCGAAAAACCAACGCCCCGAGCTGTGGAACATCTACAACGGCAAGATCAACAAGGGCGAGAGCATCCGGGTATTCCCGCTGTCCAACTGGACCGAGCTGGACATCTGGCAATACATCTACCTGGAAAACATCGAGATCGTTCCCCTGTACTACTCGGCCAAGCGCCCGGTGGTAGAACGCGACGGCACGCTGATCATGGTGGACGACGACCGCATGCCCCTGAAAGAAGGCGAGAAGCCGATGATGAAATCCATCCGTTTCCGCACCCTGGGCTGCTACCCGCTGACCGGCGCCATTGAATCCGAGGCAGACACCCTGCCGGAGATCATTCAGGAAATGCTGCTGGCCACCAGCTCCGAACGTCAGGGCCGCGTTATTGACCACGATTCGGCCGGCTCCATGGAACAGAAAAAGCGGGAAGGGTACTTCTAAGATGTCACACCAGTCTGATCTGATTGCCGAAGATATTCAGGCCTACCTGAAGCAACACGAGAACAAGGAACTGCTGCGCCTGCTGACCTGCGGCAGTGTCGACGACGGCAAGAGCACCCTGATTGGCCGCCTTCTCCACGACACCAAGATGATCTACGAAGATCATATGGCCAGCCTGAAAACCGACAGCGCCAAGATGGGCACCACCGGCGAAAAGCTGGACCTGGCCCTTCTGGTGGACGGACTGCAGGCAGAGCGGGAACAGGGCATTACCATCGATGTGGCCTACCGGTATTTTTCCACCGACAAGCGCAAGTTCATCATTGCCGATACCCCTGGCCACGAACAGTACACCCGTAACATGGCCACCGGCGCGTCTACCGCCCAGGTGGCAATCCTGATGATTGACGCCCGCCACGGTGTACTGACCCAGACCCGTCGGCATTCCTACATCGCGTCCTTGCTGGGTATTCGTCACATCGTGGTGGCCATCAACAAGATGGATCTGGTGGATTACAGCGAAGAGCGCTTCAACGAAATCAAGGATGACTATCTGGCCTTTGCCAACAAGCTGGGCCTGAAGGATATCCGCTTCGTACCGATTTCAGCGCTGGAAGGCGACAATGTTGTCAACAAGAGCGAGCACACGCCCTGGTTCACCGGCCAGCCGTTGATGGACATTCTGGAAACCGTCCAGGTTTCCCACGACAAGAACCTGGAGCATTTCCGCTTCCCGGTACAGTACGTTACTCGTCCCCACCTGAATTTCCGCGGCTTCTGCGGCACCATCGCCTCCGGGGTGATTCGCCCGGGAGAGAAGGTGATGGCCCTGCCTTCCAGGCGCACCAGTACTGTCAAGGAAGTGGTGACATTTGATGGCAACCTGGACGAGGCCTACATCGATCAGGCGGTAACGCTGACACTTGCTGATGAGATTGATGTCAGCCGCGGCGACATGCTGGTGAAGGCCGAGGATGAGCCGGAAGTGGGCAACCGGTTCACTGCCAATATCGTGTGGATGACCGATGGCCCGCTGGAAACCGGTCGCCTGTACGACATCAAGCTCGGCCCCACGTTCACCTCCGGCACGGTGAAGAAGATTCATCACCAGACTGATGTGAACACTCTGGAGAGGAACGATAATCCCTCTGCCCTGCAGCTGAACGAGATTGGCCTGTGTGAGCTGACGCTTAGCCAGCCCATTGCGTTTGACGCCTACCCGCGCAACCACGCCACTGGCAGCTTCATTGTGATTGACCGGCTGACCAACGTAACCATTGGCGCAGGCATGATTGCCGGCACCGCGGGGACGGTTGAGTCGCTGGATCCGGTGACCAGCGAGGAGCGTGAGCGTCGCCTGGCCCAGAAGCCAGCGATCATTGCCTGTAACGGCAAGCAGGCCACAGCGCTGGCACTGGCAGTGGAGCGTGCCCTGTTCGATCAGGGCAAGACATCCGTCGTTCTGACCGAAGACAACGCCGGCAATGCCGACGATCGGCGCCGCGCCGCCCAGGTGATCAGTGCCCACGGCCTGGTTGCGATTGTGGTAAACCTCGGTACCGATGTGGCGTCGGCGTCTGTTTCTGCAGACGATGATCAGGAAATTACCGACGCGGTCAATTCTCTGATTCAGGATCTGGTGCGGCACAAGCGGGTTTAGTCTGGCTTTTTTGGACCTTCGCCCCCTGGTCTGAAACCTTGGGGGCTGGTCCCGCGGCGGGGTTACCTTTTCTGCCGGAAAAAGAACTCGCTGCGCTCAGACACCTTTTTCCGGCAGAAAAGGTAACCCCACCCCGTGACCGATCAAACAAATTTAAAATATTCCCGCAAATGTAGGTCGGATTAGGCCTGAAAGGCCGTAATCCGACAAACCAGTTCCGCCCCCCCTCCCCCAAGACCAACTTCCCCCAAAACCCCACAAAATCCATTACAATCCCACCCCCTGAAGGTTTATCCTCAGAACCTCTCATGTATTACCAAGCAAGGATCCAACAACTCCATGGCCATCAAGCACCTCCGCACACTCTTCGCCAGCCAACTTCAACCCGGCCAGCCGGCCCGGGTGCGTCCCGGCGAGGCCCTGTCCGAGCCCGGCGGCGACTATGAGGGCCTACACAAACAGATGAAGCGCCTGTTCAACAGTAAGCCCGGCAAGAAGTACGGTCGCTTTTCCGAGGATATTGGTGAGTCGCCTTTTAGCGCCTGGTTGAAGGATTATCTGGAGGACAAGCAGAGCTTTACTTCCCTGACCGACCGTATCTTCGACCAGTGGCAGGAGTTGCTGAATGGCAGTCAGGAAGAACACCAGGGGCATCTGATGTTGGTGCACGAGGCCCTGGCGGATGGGGAGGTGATGTATCTGTTGGTGCTGGAAACTGACAGTGCCTTGCGGTTCGATGGGCAGCAGTCGCTGGACACCACGGACGTGCTCAGTCTTTCCCGGCTGAACCTGGCTGTTCGTATCGAGCTGGAGGACTGGCAAAGCGACAACGCCGGAGAGAATTACCTGACTCTGGTCCATGCCCGTGGTAGCGGTGAGCCGGGCGAGCTGTTTATCCGGCTGTGTGGTTTTACCAACCAGGTGGATGTGGAGAAGGAAACCCTGACGTTCATGGATGCTGTTGAGGCGTTTGCGAAGTCTTCCGAGCCGGAGGAAGCGGGCAAGATTCGCGCTAGGGCCTATGAGTTTTCCAAGGAGCAGCATGCGCTGGGGGAGCCGGTGGCTATTGAGGCACTGTCAGGGTACCTGGATGAGGATCAGCCGCAGCGTTTCAAGGAGTTTGCCAGCGAGACTGCCGAGCTTCCGGAGAGCGGCGTGCTGCACCCGGATCATCGCAAGGTGAAGAAGCTGGTGCGGATTGCGGGTTCTGGGGGTGGTATGAGTGTTTCGTTTTCTTCGGATCTGGTTAATCAGGCGGTTTACTATGATCGTGACAATGATGCGTTGACCATCACTCGGTTGCCTAAGGCTTTGCGGGAGCAGTTACAGCGGTATCTGGAAAGTCGCGACGATTGAGGTTGCTGATCCGCTAGACTGGTAGCTTAGGGGCTGGTCCCGCGGCGGGGGTACCTTTTCTTCTGGAAAAAGAACTCGCTGCGCTCGGACACCTTTTTCCGGCAGAAAAGGTACCCCCACCCCGTGACCGATCAAGTCACGAGTTAGCGCTAAGGTTTTACGACTCATCAGCTGTTTCTGCTGCGGTGTCCGTCCATCTTGGGCGGTTTGCGCGTAGTTTTCGGACTTCCTGCATCCAGCCTACTCCATCGACCAGTTCGCCGGTTTCCGGATCTATGGGTGGATACGGCAGGTGGCGGTCGTCGCAGTAGCGTTTTACGACGGGCTGGCACCAGCGGAACAGCAGGCGGTTGTATTCGTCGTCCGGCAATCGCCGATGATCAAACAACCCCGCCAGCTTGCGCTGCCGTTGGGCTTCGGAAAGGATAATTGCGCAGGCTGACGATACGTTCAGGGACTCAACCATGCCCATCATCGGTATCACAATGTGCTCGTCTGCTTGCTCGGCGGCTTTGTCACTGACGCCGTCCACTTCGTTACCCAGGATCACCGTGCAGGGTACGGTGAAATCTACTTCCCGGTAATCAATTGCTCGATTTGAAAGCTGTGCGGCGTAAAGTTTGTGTCCCTGGTCTTTCAGTGTGCTAACCGCCTCATCCATGGTGGGATGGGTATGGGTGGTGACCCAGTTGTAGCTGCCGCCGGCGGTTTTGCGGAACGCCCGGAAGCCTTCCCGCGGCCAGACCACGTGCATGCTGGCCAGACCAAAGGCGTCGCAGGAGCGAATGATGGCCGAGAGGTTGCGGGGTTTGTGGACCTGGTCGGTGAGGACGCTGAGGTCTGGTTGGCGGGTGTTGAGGGTTTGTTTGATTCGGGCTAGGCGTTCGGGGGTCATTGGAGTTTTGGTTAATGATCAGTGGTGTTTCAGGCTTCGGTTGTCGGATTACGGCTTTGCCTAATCCGACCTACGTGGATGAGGTTTTGCACGTCAGCCGGAGAAGTGGTTGGGGCGAGGCTTTCCAAAAACGTGGAGCGCGAGGGATGGCGCGACCGAGCCCTACAGGGACGTATTCACGGGCGTTTTTTGGAAAGCCTCGCCCCAACCGCTTCAACTCCCGAGCCCAGGAAAATGAATAATACCACAAGCGATTTAGAGGATTGCCGAGACAGAGGTGGTTGCGGATTGATCAGCCCGTTATAATGGCCAGCTAACTTTTTTAAGCGCCAATCCTGACCTCCCGGCGCAAGCCACACACCAAAATATGTTGAGACACATGGCCAAGAAGCTGTACATCAAGACCCATGGCTGCCAGATGAACGAGTACGACTCATCCAGAATGGCGGACCTGTTGAAGAGCGGCGAAAGCGTTGAAATGACGGATTCGCCGGACGACGCTGACATCCTGTTGCTGAACACCTGTTCCATCCGGGAAAAAGCCCAGGACAAGGTATTCCACCAGCTGGGTCGCTGGAAAAAACTGAAAAACAGCAAGCCGGACCTGATCATCGGCGTGGGTGGCTGCGTGGCCAGCCAGGAAGGCCAGGCCATCATTGACCGCGCGCCTTACGTCGATATGGTCTTCGGCCCGCAAACCCTGCACCGCCTGCCAGACATGATTACCGAGGTTCGTGCCAAAGGTAACGGCGTGGGCGTGGTGGATGTGAGCTTCCCGGAAATCGAAAAGTTCGACAACCTGCCCGACCCAGGCGCCGACGGCCCCTCCGCGTTTGTGTCCATCATGGAAGGCTGCAGCAAGTACTGTACCTTCTGTGTGGTCCCCTACACCCGCGGTGAGGAAGTCAGCCGCCCGGTGGACGACGTGATTGCCGAAGTCGCTCACCTGGCCGGCCAGGGCGTACGCGAGGTTAACCTGTTGGGCCAGAACGTGAACGCCTACCGTGGCGAGACCCACGACGGCGACGTGATGGACATGGCCGAACTGGTCACCCTGATTGCCACCATCGACGGGATCGATCGCATCCGTTACACCACTTCGCACCCGGTGGAGTTCTCGGATTCGCTGATCGAAGCCTATGAACAGGTACCGGAACTGGTCAGCCACCTGCACTTACCGGTCCAGAGCGGTTCCGACCGCATCCTGGCAGCCATGAAGCGCGGCCACACGGCACTGGAGTACAAATCCAAACTCCGCCGCCTGCGCAAGATCCGCCCGGACATCAGCTTCTCGTCGGACTTTATCATTGGTTTCCCGGGGGAAACCGAGAAGGACTTTGAGGACACCATGAAGCTGATCAACGATATCGGCTTCGATATGTCCTTCAGCTTTGTCTTCAGCGCCCGGCCCGGCACTCCGGCGGCAGACCTGCCGGATGATACGCCGCTGGAAGTGAAGAAGCAGCGCCTGAGCATTCTCCAGGACCGGCTGAACCAGAACGTGATGGATATCAGCCGCAAGATGGTAGGCACGACCCAGCGCATCCTGGTGACAGGGCTTTCCAAGAAGGACCCCGGCGAATACGCGGGCCGTACCGAGAACAACCGTATTGTGAATTTCCGGCATGAAAATCCGGAGGTGGTTGGGCACTTTATTGATGTGGAGATTCGGGAGGCTCTGCCTAACTCTCTGCGGGGTGTGCCTGTGGGTTCAGAGATGTATTAAACCTGGGTTCCCATGCGTCTCGGGATTGGTGAATGGCGAGTGGTGTGTACCTCCTCCCAAAAAACGCTACAAGCACTTCCCTGTGCGCTTGGGCTCCGCCATCCATGGCTCCGCACATTTTTGGGAGGAGGTACCCACCACTCTCCGCGAACCCGTGTCGTGTCTGCGCATAAACGTAGGTTGGATTAAGCAAAGCGCAATCCAACAATGGCGGAGGGCATGCAATTGGCTCAATATCTGTCGGATTACGACTTCGTCTAATCCGACCTACTTGTATTTACGCAAGCGGGCCTGCAAATAGTTAAATGAGGACGCTGGGCGGGACGGCTGCCCAAAAACGTGGAGCGCCAGGGATGGCGCGATCGAGCCCTACATGGACGTATTCACGGGCGTTTTTTGGACAGCCGTCCCGCCCAGCGTCCATCGCACAATGCAAGAAAAGCAATCTCCCCAAGGCACCATCAAGGGGGAGTCAAAACACAACCGGAGACTGTTTGAAAACCAACGACTCAAGACAATTCGACCTGCACCCGGTAGACCAGCACCGGCTGACCACGCTCTGCGGCCAGTTTGATGAGCACCTGAAGCACATCGAGCGGCGTATGGACGTGAAGGTGGGCCGTCGTGGCCATCATTTCCGGGTGGAAGGTGAAACCGAGCATGTGGCCGCGGCTACAGAGGTTATCCGGCATCTGTACCGGGAAACCGAGGCCAGTGACGACATCTCGCCGGACATGGTTCACCTGTTTATCCGCGAGACCGGCTTTGAGCGGCTGGCGGATGATGTGCCCTACAACGGCGCCGTCACGGTCATCAAAACCCCGAAACTGCAGGCCAAGCCCCGGGGCGAGAACCAGCAGAAGTACGTGCATAACATCCGCACCCACGATGTAAACTTTGGCATTGGCCCGGCCGGTACCGGCAAGACCTGGCTCGCGGTGGCCTGTGCGGTTGAGGCGCTGAAAGACGAACAGGTCAAGCGTATCCTGCTGGTACGTCCCGCGGTGGAAGCGGGCGAGAAGCTCGGCTTCCTGCCGGGTGACCTGGCGCAAAAAGTGGACCCTTATCTTCGTCCGCTTTATGACGCGCTCTACGAAATGCTGGGCTTCGACCATGTCACCCGGCTGATCGAGAAGAGCGTGATCGAGATCGCGCCGCTGGCATTCATGCGGGGCCGTACGCTCAACAATTCGTTTATCATCCTGGATGAAAGCCAGAACACCACCCGCGAGCAGATGAAAATGTTCCTGACGCGGATCGGCTTTGGCTCAACCGCAGTCATTACCGGCGATACCACCCAGGTAGACCTGCCACGCGGCCAGAACTCCGGCCTGATCCATGCGGCCGGGGTGTTGAGCAAGGTCTCCGGTATCGGTTTCACACGTTTCGAATCCCGGGATGTGGTCCGTCATCCGCTGGTTCAGCGGATTGTCGAGGCCTATGATTCCCTGGATGACGGGAGTGCCACAGTCCAGTGAGTGAACTGACAGTGGATTTGCAACGCGCTGCTGCTGAGCCAGGCGCCCCGGACAATGCCGACCTGGAGCGCTGGGCGCAGGCAGCGTGGCTTGGCGAGGAGCCTTCAGAGGTAACGATACGTATCGTTGCCAGCGATGAGAGCGCCGGGCTGAACAGTCAGTATCGTGGGAAATCGGGGCCAACCAATGTACTGTCCTTCCCATTTGAAGCGCCAGCCGGTATAACAGTTCCGTTGGCCGGTGATCTGATCATCTGCGCCCCGGTGGTTGAAAAAGAAGCGGCCGAACAGCGCAAAACACTGGCAGAACACTGGGCCCATATGGTGGTGCACGGCATGTTGCACCTCCAGGGCTACGATCATATTGACGATAGCGATGCCGGGGTCATGGAAGCCCTCGAGATCCGGTTGCTCGGGCAACTCGGATTCAGCAATCCTTACGAGACAGAGGAAACGGAAAAAGACTCATGAACGACGATCAGTCGAGTCGCAGTCAGGGCAGCAACAAGTCCTGGCTGGAGCGTATATCACAGGCCTTCTCCAGCGGGCCTGAGTCCGTCGAGGACGTGCTGGAAATCCTGCGGGACGCCGAGTCCCAGAACATCATCGATACCGATGCCATGAGCATCATCGAAGGTGCCATGCAGGTGATCGACATGCGGGTGGATGAAATCATGATTCCCCGTTCCCAGATGGTCACCGTCAAGGCATCCCAGGATCCGAAAGAATTCCTGGGTGAAATCATTTCTTCTGCCCACAGTCGTTTCCCCGTCATCGGCGACAGCCAGGACGACGTGATTGGCGTGCTGCTTGCCAAGGATCTGCTTCCCCTGGCCCTGAACAACGACCTCAACTGGAATCGCATTCGCGAAATCCTGCGCCCACCTACCTTCGTGCCGGAAAGCAAGCGCCTGAACCAGTTGCTGAAGGAATTCAAGGAAACCCGCAACCACATGGCCATCGTGGTGGATGAGTACGGCGGTACCGCCGGCCTGATCACCATCGAGGACGTGCTGGAGCAGATTGTGGGTGAGATCGAGGACGAACACGATTTTGACGAAGAAACCCACATCAAGGCCCGTGGTGACGGAACCTATGCGGTCAAAGCCGTTACGCCGGTGGATGACTTCAACGAATTCTTTGAAACCGAGCTGGACGAGGAAGAGTTCGACACCATCGGTGGTGTTGTGCTCAAGGAGTTCGGCCACCTGCCCAGACGGGGCGAGTCAGTGGAGTTTGGCGGGTTGCAGTTCACCATTGCCAATGCCGATAACCGAGTCATCCGTCTGCTGCAGGTAACGCGTGGTGATGACCAGTAACACAACACCCGCAACCACCGTGCTGACATCGCCCCTTTCTGAACAACCCTGGCTGCGTGCCGTGGCCCTTCTGGTCGCCGGCGCCCTGCAGACCCTGACCTTTTCGCCGTTCAACTGGTGGTGGCTGGGGCCGGTTTCCGTGACCCTGATTCTCCTCTGTTGCTTACCACTGGCTCCACAGAAGCTGTTCAGGGCCGGCTGGCTGGTGGGGCTGGGTTTGTTCGGCACCGGCGCGAGCTGGGTCTATATCAGTATCAGCGAGCACGGCAATACGTCGGTGCCATTGGCCATTATCCTCACAGCTATTTTCGTGGCGGGGCTCGCCCTGTTCCACGGCCTGGCATTCTGGGCCTGGGGCAAACTGTCCAAAGACAGTACGGTAAGACGGCTGCTCCTGTTTCCGGCCGTGTGGATACTGGCTGACTGGATCCGGGGCTGGCTGCTGACGGGGTTCCCCTGGCTGTATCTGGGTACCGCACAAGTGGATGGCCCCCTGGGCGGATTTGCGCCACTGGTCGGCGTGCATGGTGTTACCTTCTGGGTGACGGTTACCGGCGGCGCGGTCATCGCCTGCTGGTGGCTGGCCAGGAGTACACGCTATGCCGGTGCCGCCATTGTGGCCATTGTCGCGCTGTTGCCCTGGGTCACCGGCCCGGCGGCATCAAGCGTGGCGTGGACAACGCTCGACGAAAAGCCAACCACATTCGCGTCGATGCAGGGCAACATCCCCCAGCAGATCAAGTGGGACCCGGATTTCCTCCGGGACCAGATCGTTGCCTACCTTGAGCTGACGGAAGATCACTGGGACACCGACCTGATCCTGTGGCCCGAGACCGCCATCCCCATTCCCCAGGACCAGGCCGGTAAAGTCATTGATCACATCGGTGAGGAACTGGGGGAAAACAGTACCCTGATTACCGGCATCCCCTGGTATGGCTTCAGTGACCGTATTGAAGACTTCACCTTCCACAACAGCATCATGGCCATCGGTAATGGCGGCGGTATCTACCACAAACAGAAACTGGTGCCCTTCGGCGAATACGTGCCTCTGCAGCAGTGGCTCCGCGGCCTGATCGGTTTCTTTGATCTGCCTATGTCCAGCTTCAGCCAGGGGCCGTCCAACCAGTCTCCGTTGGATGCCAACGGCATCAGCATCATGCCGTTTATCTGCTACGAAGTGGCCTACCCGGACTTCGTCGCCAGCAACGCCCGCAATACCGACCTGTTACTGACCATCAGCAACGACGGCTGGTTCGGTGACTCCATCGGCCCGCTGCAGCACCTGCAGATTGCCCGCATGCGGGCCCTGGAAACCGGGCGTTATATGCTGAGGGGCACCAACAATGGCGTCACGGCGATCATTGACCACAAGGGCCAGATTGCGGAAACCATTCCGCAATTTGAACGTGCGGTGCTTACTGGTGAAGTTTACTCCGCGAAAGGGAGCACACCCTACATGCAGTCCGGCTCCTGGCCGGTGCTGACACTGGCGGCGATTCTTATTGTGTTTGTGAGGGTGCGGGTGATTCCCAAGAATTGATCTCGGTTCTCGTCCGGGTAGCCTGCCAGATTGGTGCCTGGCCATGGGGTGGGGGTGCCTTTTCTTTGGAAAAAGAACTCGCTGCGCTCAGACACCTTTTTCTGGCAGAAAATGCACCCCCACCCCATGGCCTTTCTAACTCTGGCGCTAGCTGCCGTAGGTCGGATTTACCCGTGAAGGGCACAATGAGCGAAGCGTAATCCGACACCCCACTAGATACTCACACCATTTGTCGGATTACGACTTCGTCTAATCCGACCTACGCTTACTACACCTACTCCGATTTCCGGGGCCAGCGGCTGGTGACGCGTTCGTAGTAGTGGGAGCCGCAGGCCTCGCAGGGTTCCAGGTGGCTGGTGGCGGTCAGGCAGCGCATATGGCCGCAGTTGAGGCATTTGAACATGCCGGCTGTTGCCACTTCGCCGCTGATGTACTGGCTGGGCGCGTGTTTCTCGAGTTTCTGGGACAGTTCAAGGGTGTCGAGTTTGGTCTTGTCCGCCACCGAGAACAGCATGTCCGCCAGCTGGTGTTCCAGCAGCGAGATATCCAGTTGCAACCATTCCTTCAGGCCTTCGCCGGTTTCCTCCACGAAATGCAGCAGGTGTTCCAGATCCCGTTGCAGGTAGGCGCCCAGCAGGTCTGCTTCCTCCCGGGTCATGTCTTCCAGTTCGTATTCGAATTCCACTGCCCGCTCGATCTCCTCTTGCAGGGTATCGCGGGTGGTTTCCTGCATTTCACTGAGCCGGGACTGGACCCGTTCCAGCATGCGGTCATAGGCCGCAAGGGCCTTGCCTGAGAGGTGATTGCGTTCTGGTTCGGTCATGACAGCTCCTTTTACCGGGTTACAGGTGCAGCGCCGGGCTGTGGGTGGCCTTTGCGGGACACGCTGTAAATACGTCCATGTAAGCTTGACTGCAGCATCCCTGCTGCAGACAGTCCCGCAAAGGCCACCCACACCCCGGCACCAAACATTGGCAATAGCCTTGCTGATCTGACTGCCAAGGTCCGGGGCAGAGCGGGTATGGCTGTCCAGGGATGTCAAAAACATGGATGTTTTTGTCAAGCGTACAGGGACGTATTCACAGCGTGCCCTGGACAGCCATACCCGCTCTGCCCTTCACCATAACTCCAAGCATGGCACAGTATCAGCAAATTGGCAGACTACCTGTTAAGCCTTGTGTGCGTTAGAATGTCCGGCCGCTTCGCACATCTTTTTTGATACAGGGTAACTTTGGTAATGGCAGGAATGGACCAGCAATACAATCCCCGCGATGTTGAACAGCAAGCCCGCACCTACTGGGAAGAAAATAACACATTCACGGTGAAGGAAGAGCCGGGCAAGCCCAAATACTATTGCCTGTCCATGTTCCCCTACCCCAGCGGCAAACTGCACATGGGGCACGTTCGCAACTACACCATTGGCGACGTGATCTCCCGGTACCAACGCATGCAGGGCAAGAATGTCATGCAGCCCATGGGCTGGGACGCCTTCGGCCTGCCCGCTGAAAACGCCGCCATTGCCAACAAGACGGCGCCGGCGAAGTGGACCCACGCCAATATTGCCTACATGAAGAACCAGCTCAAGCAGCTGGGCTTCGGTTACGACTGGAACCGCGAGCTGGCCACCTGCAAGCCGGACTACTACCGTTGGGAACAGTGGTTCTTTGCCCGCCTGTACGAAAAAGGCCTGGTGTACAAAAAGATGTCGACCGTTAACTGGGACCCTGTGGACCAGACCGTGCTGGCCAACGAGCAGGTGGTGGACGGCAAGGGCTGGCGGTCCGGCGCCCCGGTTGAGCAGAAGAAGATCCCCCAGTGGTTTATCCGCATTACCGACTACGCCGAGGAACTGCTGAACGACCTGGATCAGCTGGAAGACTGGCCCGAGCAGGTCAAGACCATGCAGCGCAACTGGATCGGCAAATCCACCGGTACCGAGCTGACGTTCCCCCTCAAGAACCGCGATGACGCGCTGGATGTCTACACCACCCGCCCGGACACCCTGATGGGGGTTACCTACATGGCGGTAGCGGCAGAGCACCCGATTGCCAAAGCCTCCTCCGAGCGGTATCCGGAAGTGGCAGAATTTGTCGAGCAGTGCCGCAACAGCAAGGTTGCCGAAGCCGACATGGCAACCATGGAAAAGAAAGGCATCGATACCGGCTACAAGGCCATTCACCCGCTGACCCAGGAAGAAATTCCGGTTTACGTCGCCAATTTCGTGTTGATGGAATACGGTACCGGCGCGCTGATGGCGGTGCCCGCTCACGATGACCGGGATCACGAATTCGCGATCAAATACCGGTTGCCGATCAAACAGGTGATCGCTCCCTCTGATAATCGCGAAATCGACACACAGGAAGAGGCTTTCACCGAGAAAGGCATCCTGGTGTCGTCCGGTAAATACAACGGCCTGACCAGCGAAGAAGCGTTCGAGGCCATCGCCGACTACCTGGAAAAAAACAGCATCGGCAGGCGCACGGTCAACTACCGCTTGCGGGATTGGGGTGTATCGCGCCAGCGCTACTGGGGCGCGCCGATTCCGATGATGACCCTGGAAGACGGTACCGAACGCCCGGTCCCCGACGACCAGTTGCCTGTGGTCCTGCCGGAAGACGTGACCATGGACGGGGTGCAATCGCCCATCAAGGCCGACCCGGAGTGGGCAAAAACCAGTTTTGAAGGCCAGCCTGCCACGCTGGAAACCGATACCTTCGACACCTTCATGGAGTCGTCCTGGTATTACGCCCGTTTCTGCAGCCCGAATTACGACAAGGGCATGCTGGACCCGGCTGCTGCCAACTACTGGCTGCCGGTAGACCAGTACATCGGCGGCATCGAGCACGCCATTCTGCACCTGCTTTATGCCCGTTTCTTCCATAAACTGCTGCGGGACGTAGGGCTGGTGAACAGTTCCGAACCGTTCAACCGCCTTCTGTGTCAGGGCATGGTGCTGGCAGAAACCTTTTACCGGGAAGACGACAACGGTGGCAAGGTATGGATCTCCCCGGCGGACGTGATCACCGAAAAAGACGAGAAAGGCCAGGTTGTCCGCGCCGTTCACAAGGACGACGGCCAGCCGGTAGTATCCGGTGGTGTGACCAAGATGTCCAAATCCAAGAACAACGGCATCGACCCACAGGCCATCATTGACGAGCATGGCGCGGATACCGTGCGTCTGTTCATGATGTTCGCCGCCCCTCCGGAGCAGTCCCTGGAGTGGTCCGATAGCGGCGTTGAGGGTGCCCACCGCTTCCTCAAGCGCCTGTGGCGTATGGTCAGCGAACATACGGCGAACGCACCGGTTCCGGCCCTGGATAGCGCCAGCCTTGATGAAGGTCAGCGCAACCTTCGCCGCAAGACCCATGAAACCATTGCCAAGGTCAGTGACGACATCAGCCGCCGGCTGACGTTCAACACTTCGATCGCTGCGGTCATGGAGCTTCTGAACGAAGTTGGCAAACTGGGCGACGACGAGCCCCAAAGCCAGGCTGTACGCCAGGAAGCGCTGGATACTGCCGTGCTGATGCTCTCCCCCATCGCCCCCCATATCTGCCACCAGCTGTGGCACGCATTAGGGCATGAAGAACCGGTGGTGGACGCCTCCTGGCCCACCGCCAACAAGGCGGCCATGGTTCGCAGCGAGATCCAGATTGTGCTTCAGGTAAATGGCAAGGTGCGCGCCAAGGCAGACGTCCCGGCCAATATTGAAAAAGACGCCCTGGAAGCGCTCGCTCTGGATAATGAGAATGTCATCCGCTTTACCGAAGGCAAGACCGTTCGCAAGGTGATCGTTGTGCCGGGCAAGCTTGTCAACGTGGTGGCCAACTGATATGAAACCGGCGGCCGGCTCCCTGATTCGTCCCATGGTGGTAGCAACCCTGTCCCTGCTGGTTGCAGGGTGTGGTTTTCAGTTGCGGGGCGCGCCACCGGTATCCTCAGCATTGCAGCCACTGGCGGTGGACTGCGCCGATAACGTACCGGGGCAACTGTGCGACGCTGTCCGGGAACAGCTGGAGCTGGGCCGGATTGAACTGAAGCCCGCCGAAGAAGCGGATTTTGTCCTCAGGATCGGCAAGTTCCGCCAGGAACGGCGCGCCAGTGCCATTACCCTGCGCGCTGCCGCCGCCGAGTACACGTTGCGGCATACGGTCAACATCGAGGTGCTCACCGCAGACAACATTCCCCTTATTGAGCCCGCCGATCTCAATACCAGTGAAACCTATCGCTACGACGAATCGAACGTGCTTGCCAAACAGCGGGAAGAAGAGGCGTTGAGGGAGCAGCTCCATGATCGCCTGGCACAACAGATCATCTTCCGGCTGGCGCCCATTGATGAAGATCGCATTGAACGATTGCGGAAGGAAGCGGAGCAGGCCCGCAACGAAGAGACTGATCCGTCATCATGAAGACACAGGCACACCAGTTACCCCAGCTACTGCAGAAAGGCCTGTCGCCGGTCTATCTGATATCCGGGGACGAGCCATTGCTGGTTCAGGAATGTTGCGATCAGGTCCGCAAGGCCGCTCGCGAAGCGGGCTTTGAAGACCGGATTACCTTTCACGCGGACCAACAGCTGGACTGGAACCGGGTCGGTGAGGAACTCGGTGCGCTGTCGTTGTTTGCCGAAAAGCGCCGTATTGAAATCCACCTCCCCACGGGCAAACTTGGCGATGGCCGGGCGGTGATGGAAAGCGTGCTGCAGAATCCGCCTGAGGACATCATCCTGTTATTGATCAGCGCTCGCCTGGATGCGGCTGAAACCCGCCGCAAATGGTACAAGGAACTCCAGAACAGAGGCGTTCACGTACCGGTCTGGCCAATTGATGCAGACAGGTTCCCGGGATGGCTTCAGCAACGGGCCCGCAACCACGGCCTGAGCCTGACCCGTGGTGCCCTGGACATCCTGGCTGAGCGTCTGGAAGGCAACTTGCTGGCAGCAAGCCAGGAACTGGACCGCCTGGCGTTGCTGGGATCCGGAGCCACCATTGATGAAGAAACCATTGAACAGGCTGTTCAGGACAGTTCGCGCTTCAACGGCTTCGAGCTGGTCACGGAACTTCTTGCTGGCAGGGCAGCCCATGCCAGGAAAATCATCGGCGTACTCCAGCAGGAGGGTGAAAACCCACTGGGCCTCCTGACGGTGCTCTCCCGGGATCTCAACCTGACCATGGAACTGAATATCGCCGCCGCCAAACGCGAGAACACGGCCGGCTTCCTTAAGAAACGGGGCGTGTTCCAGCCCCAGAGAGCAAAGGCTGTCGAGCAGGCAGCAAGGCGCCTGAACCGCCGCCAACTCATGGCAGCACTGGAGCTGTGCAGCGCCACCGACCGCGCTGCCAAGGGCTTTGACAGCCTCTCCCCCTGGCATCACCTCCAGGACATGATTACCCTTTTGGCCAGGCCCGCCTGACCCACATCAAGTCGCTTGCAATCCCCTGCTTTCCCTCTTGACAGATTTTGACATTCGGTAGCATGGTATATCCGTCAATCATCAAAGGAGGTGTGTGATATGAGTATCCAGGACGATCTGAAACAGTTGTCAGAAAAAATAAAACAGTACCGTGACGAAGCCCGCGTTCAGATGCATCTGGCCAGGGAAGATGTCAAAGACGAATGGGACGATCTGGAAAAGGACTGGGATCGTTTTCGCGGCAAGCTCGACGGAATCCTCCACGATGCAGACGATGCGTCAAAGGAAGCACGCCAGACCGCCCACAAGCTTGGTGAAGACCTGAAATCTGGCTACCAGAACATCCGTAACCGACTGAAGTAAAGTGTTAACCGGTTAACAGAATGCTACAAATACCCACCACGAGGCTCTTTTCATAAAGGGCCTCTGTGCCATACTTCTCATTATAAGTGAATGAAGCGTCATTTTTTTGTCTGATTCGGCCAGCCAGCATCCCTACATGGCCCGATCAGCCAAGGCACTTCTGAACGCCGAGAGGTATAAATGGCCTATGAAAACTCTGACTGTCTTCCTGCTGACATTGTCCGTATTACTGGTATCTTCGTTGGTCAATAGCCAGAACACGCGCTTCAGTGACCCCGCTACCGTTATCCAGAACGAATTCTGGGGCAAGCTCTATGCCCAGGGAGGAGTGTCCTTCTTCTGCGAGACCCCCTTCACCAACAAGGGCTTTCTGCTGACGGACGGCTACATCTACCCGCTGGCCAAGGTTCGTAGTGCCCTTGAGTGCGGCACGTCGAGCCAGTGTGCCGATAATGACCGTTACCGGCAAATTGCCTCCGACCTTCATAACATCGTACCGGTTCGCAGCCGCACCGAGATGAGGCGGCGCAACGCATTGTATGAAGAACTCGGTTCCGTTATCGAACCCAATGAGTGCGGCATTCGCGAGAGCACCCAGTTCTTTGAGCCCCCTGAAAAGGTAAAAGGCGATGTCGCCCGCACGGTTGCCTATATGGTTGACACCTATGACCTACCCTGGGCAGGGGCGACCACGGTTTTCAAGAACTGGAACCGGGTTGATCCACCGGATGACTGGGAACTGACCCGGCATCGCCAGATTGCCGAGATCCAGGGCAACGAAAACCCCTTCGTGCTGGACCCGGGCAGGCTGGAAAACCTTTAACGACACATTGGTCGTTAACTCGTGCATTAAAAAAGGCAGGCCCCGGGTTACCAGGGGCCTGCCTTTTCATAGTACGCCGAAAGATCAGAATTCTTCGGCGGTCAGCGCCATCATTGAGCCGCTGCCACTGCGGATGCCTTCGGCCAGCGCGACCGTCTTCGGCAACAGGCGATCGAAGTAGAAACGCGCACTCTTCACCTTGCCACTGTAGAAGCCGGAAGTATCACCTTCCGCTTTTGGCGCCGCCGCTTTCACCATTTTCGCCCACATATACCCCAGGGCAGTCAGGCCGAACAGATCCAGGTAATCAACCGAAGCCGCCCCAACCGCGTCGGGATTATCGCCCGCCTGGTTGATCACATGCTCGGTCACATCTGACAGGCGCTCGAAGGCCGCTGCCAGTGGCTCCAGATAGGGACGCAGATATTCGTCGCTGCTGTTGTCCTCGATGAATGCGGCTACATCCTCGGCAAACAGCTCATACAGCTTACCCTGGCTACCGACGACCTTACGGCCCATCAGGTCCAGTGCCTGGATACCGTTGGTGCCCTCGTAAATCTGGGTAATACGGCAGTCACGAACCAGCTGCTCCTGGCCCCACTCGCGGATAAAGCCATGACCACCGAAAACCTGCTGGCCCATGATGCAGGCGTCGAGACCACGGTCGGTCAGGAAGGCTTTTGCCACCGGTGTCAGCAGGGCCACCATACCTTCGGCATGCTTGCGGCGCTCGTCGTCATCGGAGTACTTGGAAATATCCAGCCACTGGGCCACGTAGGTGGAGAAGGCACGGCCACCTTCCACATAGCCTTTCATGGTCAGCAGCATACGACGCACATCAGGATGAACCAGGATCGGGTCAGCGGCCTTTTCAGGCTGCTGGGCACCGGTAGGCGCACGGCTCTGGATACGCTCCAGGGCGTATTCACGGGCACTCTGCAAGGAAGCCTCCGCGGCGCCAATACCCTGAATGCCGACCCCCAGGCGTTCGTAGTTCATCATGGTGAACATGGCCGCCAGGCCCTTGTTCTCTTCGCCCACCAGCCAGCCTTTGGCGCCGTCGAAGTTCATTACACAGGTGGCGGAGCCCTTGATGCCCATCTTCTTCTCGAGGGAGCCACAGCTCAGGCTGTTGCGTTCACCCAGAGAGCCGTCCTCGTTGACTGCAAACTTGGGCACCAGGAACAGGGAGATACCCTTGGGGCCCTTGGGAGCGTCCGGCAGCTTGGCCAGCACCAGGTGGATGATGTTCTCCGCCATGTCGTGCTCGCCCCAGGTGATAAAAATCTTGGTGCCAGTAACACTGAAAGAGCCGTCTCCGTTGGGCTCGGCCTTGGTACGGATGATGCCGAGATCGGTGCCGGCATGGGGCTCGGTAAGGTCCATGGCGCCGGACCAGACACCCGCGTACATGTTGGGCAGGTACTTTTCCTTGAGCTCCTGGCTACCATGGGCGTCCAGGGCCAGGCAGGCACCTGCTGTCAGCATCGGGGCAAGACCGAAAGCCATATTGGCAGCCTGCATCATTTCCTCGAACTGGGCGACCAGGGTTTTGGGCATGCCCATGCCACCAAATTCGGGGTTGCCGCCCAGGCCATTCCAGCCACCCTCAACGATGGTCTGGTAGGCCTCACGGAAGCCTTCCGGTGTAGACACTTCACCATCATTCCACTTACAACCCTGCTCGTCACCCTCGCGGTTCAGCGGAGCCAGCACACCACTGGTAATCTTGCCCGCCTCTTCGAGAATGGCGTCGGCGGTGTCCGGGTCAACGTTCTCTGCCACTTTCGGCAGTGACGCCCACAGCGCCGGCGCGTCAAAAACTTCGTTCAGGACAAAGCGCATGTCACGTAAAGGTGCCTGATAGTCAGCCATCTAATCTCTCCAAAATTCCACAATTCAGTCAGTCTGCGAAGTGAACAACCCTGAGCCTGTGGCCCTGCTCACTTCCTCGGCTATGTGTCCGCTCAGGTTGTTTTAATGGTGGTTTATTCTACCCTAATGGCGCCCCCAACTCATGAGGTCCCGGCGGCCATTTCATGAAAAAAGCCCGCCTCCTGGGAGAGCGGGCTTTTTTGGTCCCTTGAAGCCCGCCTTAAAGGGCGAAGGCTTCTTCCGGCATGTCCATCAGGCTGTCGGCGCCGGCCAGCATGCTCTCTGCATGTCCCCTGGTGCGCGGCAGCATACGCTTGAAGTAGAAGCGCGCTGTCTGGACTTTGGCGTTATAGAACATTTCTTCGGTGGTACCTTCCACCATCTTGTCCAACGCAACCTTGGCCATACGAGCCCACAGATAGGCGAACACGGCATAGCCGGAGTACATCAGGTAGTCCACGGACGCGGCACCCACTTCCTCGCGATTCTTCATGGCAGTCATGCCGATCTTCATGGTCAGGTCGCCCCACTCCTTGTTCAGGGCGGCCAGCGGCTCGATGAATTCCTTGAGCTGCTCGTTGTCGGCGTTTTCCTTGCAGAACACGTGAACCTGCTTGGTAAAGCCCTTCAGGGACTCACCCTGGGTCATCAGAACCTTGCGGCCCAACAAGTCCAGCGCCTGGATACCTGTCGTACCCTCGTAGATCATACCGATACGGGCGTCACGAACGTTCTGCTCCATGCCCCACTCGGAGATGAAACCGTGACCACCGTATACCTGCATGCCCAGGTTGGCCGCTTCGTAGCCAATCTCGGTCAGGAACGCCTTGGCGATCGGGGTCAGGAAGCCCAGGGCCTCGTCGGCCGCCTTGCGATCTTCCTCGGTCTTGCCGCTGTGAACAATGTCAGCCTGCTGCGCAGTCAGGTAGATCAGTGCGCGGGCGCCTTCGGCGACCGCTTTCTGGGTCAGCAGCATGCGACGCACATCCGGGTGGACGATGATCGGGTCGGCAATACCTTCAGGGTTCTTGGCACCGCTGAGGGAACGCATGGCCAGGCGGTCCTTGGCATAGGTCACAGAGCCCTGAAGGCCCAGCTCTGCCGCGCCCAGGCCCTGGATGGCGGTGCCGATACGGGCGGTGTTCATGAAGGTGAACATGCAGTTCAGGCCCTTGTTCTCCGGACCAATCAACCAACCCTTGGCGCCGTCGAAGTTCATGACGCAGGTGGCGTTACCGTGGATACCCATCTTGTGCTCAATGGAACCACAGGAAACGGCATTGCACTCACCGGAAGAACCGTCTTCGTTAGGCAGTTGCTTGGGCACGATAAACAGGGAAATACCTTTGGTACCTTCCGGCGCGCCTGGCAGGCGGGCCAGAACGATATGGACGATGTTCTCGGCCATGTCGTGCTCACCCGCTGAAATAAAGATCTTGGTGCCGGTGATGGCGTAGGTGCCGTCAGCATTTGGCTCGGCCTTGGTACGCAGGGTGCCCAGGTCTGAGCCACAGTGGGGCTCGGTCAGACACATGGTGCCGGTCCACTCGCCGCTGATCAGCTTGGTAAGGTAAGTCTGCTTCTGTTCTTCGGTGCCATGGGCCTCAATGGTGTTGGTGGCGCCGTGGCTCAGGCCAGGATACATGCCCCAGGACCAGTTCGCCGTACCGACCATTTCGCTCATCACCAGACCGAGAGAGTGAGGCAGGCCCTGGCCACCATAGTTGGGATCGGCCGTCATGGACGGCCAGCCGCCTTCCACATACTGCTGGTAGGCTTCTTTGAACCCGGTTGGTGTTTTCACACCGCCTTCGCTCCAGGTACAACCTTCGGTGTCACCCACCTGGTTCAATGGAGACAGTACCTGCTCACAGAATTTGGCACCTTCCCCGATAATGGCGTCGACCATATCCGGAGTCGCATCTTCGGCACCTTCCAGATTGGCGTAGTGCTGCTCGCTGTCCAGCAGCTCGGTCATCACGAATTTAATGTCACGCAGGGGCGCTTTGTATTCAGGCATGGAATCCACCTCAGATTTTCGGTCACAGCTGCGAAAACGTCACAGCACTTTGCCTCGGGGTTTGCTCATACGGCATGGCATCAGTCGCCACACCGCAAATTAAACACTTGTTTGAAACATACGTTTAGAGGCACAGAATTGTCAATAGCCATGCTCGAAATTTGTGTTGCATTTTGTGGTGAGGTTTTTCGGAAACCGTGGGAGAAAAACTGAAAGGACGAGACTAAAACGCAGGTTATCAGGCGGTTGCCAGCCGGAGTGGGCCTGCAATATCCGCTGCGACTCCTGAAGGGGGATACATTGGAGAGACGGAGGGAAGTGAACCGGAAATCATCATGTCAGTGATTCAGGTGGCTTTAATTACGACCGGGCGGTCGCAACCTACACAGGTTCAGGCTGTGATATCCAGAAGCGTACCGAGAGTTTCATCGGCCGTCTTGACCACCTGGGCCGAGGCTTCAACACTGCGCTCATAGAGTTTGAGATCAACGATGGGCTCCAACAGGCCACCGGCACCGTCGGCACTACCCTGAGGACCGTCAGCGCCACCACGGGCAATCCGGCGGGCGGCATTTTCCATGCCCTGCATGCCGTCCTGAATGCCCTGAATACCGATTCCCAATGTGTTATTGATCATAACTGCGGTGTCCAATGACCATTAATTGACTTAAGTAAGCCACATTCCTGGTCAATTTTCAAACAAACAGTTCACATTCAGGCTGGTCGCCAGTGTTTTCGGGTCTGCCCTCTCCTTCCATGGCAAGACGCCCAGGCAGGGAGCTGCCAGGTGGTTCACCAGGTATTCCAGGGTTTCGTGCTCACAGGTCATAATCTCCGGAACCGGTCGGTTGGCAACCCAGCCGGCAACAGTCAGTCCGTCGCGGCGGACGGCTTCGGCGGTCAATAGTGCATGGTTGATACAGCCCAGCTTCAGCGGCACCACAATAATGACAGGCATTTGCAGTACCCCCGGTACAGCGGCATAGGTTTCCCGGTCATTGAGCGGTACCCGCCAGCCACCAGCACCCTCTATCAGCAGCAGTTCCGCCGGTCGCATCTGCAAACCGCGACAGAATCCCACCAGGCGTTCAGCCGTGACGGTGCGGCCAGCCTGAGCTGCGGCAACATGGGGGGCAATAGCAGGCTTCAGGGCTACCGGATTAACCTGATCATAACCCAGTGGCTCCGACATGGCCTCCATCAGTATCAGCGCATCTTCATTGCGCAGACCCTCCGGCGTTTCGTCACAGCCGGAGGCAATAGGCTTCATGGCCAATGTGCGCCTTCCGAGGGAGGCTGCAGCTTCAAGGATGGCAGCCGAAACCATGGTCTTGCCTACACCGGTATCGGTACCTGTCACAAAATAGCTTTTTCTGGCCATGGCCCTGAGAACTCCCGTATCAATAAGGCAGGCGGCAAGTCAGCCATGCTGCCTGGTAAGTGGCGTAAACCTGGCCATCACTCCCTTTCGGGTAATGGTGGCACATGGCCCGTAAACGGCCTGGCGCTGTGGCATGACGGCGACGGGACGAGCCTTTGAAACCGGCCCCGATCGCTTTCAGCTCCGCCAGCAGGGCCAGCGGCGAAGGATAGTCCAGAGCGATGGATTCGGTGGAGATCCGGGGCTCTGGCAACACCTCAAGGGCCTGACTGCGAAACGCGGCTTCGCCCTCGAAGCGGTTCACGTGTTCGTGTTCGGGATCAGCCCGGTACCAGGCGCTTCTTAACTCATCCAGAGTGCCGTCCAGCAAGGTCGAGATGAACAATCGCCCTCCCGGTCGCAGAATCCGGCGGCATTCAGCCAGGACACCGGTGAAATCACTGCACCATTGGATCATCAGGTTGCTGAACACAACGTCCAGGCTATTGTCTTCCAGTGGCAGGGACTCGGCATCTGCAACCAGCCAGTGAGTTCCCGGAGCCCCGGCGGCCCGCGCATAGTCCAGCATGCCCGGCGACAGATCGGCGCCGGTTACCGAGCTTTCAGGCCCGCCGAACATCTCCGCCAGCTGCCCGGTAAACCAGCCGGTGCCACACCCCAGGTCCAGTACCTGGCAACCGGCGCCGGCTTCCGGCAGGCGACCCTGCCCCAGGAGCTGATCAACCATGACCTGGCCCATGTAGCGCTGTAGCCGGGCAGCCGGGTTGTAGGTTTTCGATGCGGCGCCGAAATCCCGGGCAATCGCTGTTTTCGCAGGTGCCCGCGAGGAGGTTGCTGTCAGGCCTGCCATGAATCCCCCTTACCGAACACGAACCGCCGGATCTCTTCCCGGCACAACGTAAGCGCTTGCCCCCGGGGCCAGTGACTCATTCCCGGTACGGTTACCACCTCGGAGCGTTCAGCCGGCGCAAGGCGACCTGCCCACGAGCGGACGACAGCATCACGCCCTGCCTGGAGGTGGAGCGCCGGCACCCTGATTTGCCGCCACAGGGCGACCTGATCTTCCGTTTCCAGCCACTCCAGGCCGCGAACCAGTTTATCCGGGCTCACCGGAGTTCCATGCTTCAGCCACGGCAGAAGGTCCTTGCGAGCCTGCCGGTAATCATCACAACCATGTATCAACAGCTGCTGGAAACGCTGCCACGCCTGACCGGACTCGTCCGCAACGGCTGCCCTGAACGTTTCAAAAGTGTCAGCTGCCATGCCAACCGGCCAATCCGGGGCAGCGACGAACCGGGGGAAACCCGCAAGGGTAATCACCCTGGACACCTGCAAATCACCTTGCGACGCTGCCGCCATGGCCACCTGCGCACCCTGGGACCAGCCTGCCCACACCGAGGGGCACGGATAACGATCCAGCAGGTACGTAGCGACATCAGCGACCGTCTCACATCGGTCCATTATGGTATCGGTAAGCGACACCAGGTGGATTTCACCCGGCCAATTGTCGAACAGGGGCAGGAGCATGGCCGCATCGACGCCCCATCCGCCGACAACCACCAGTGGGATTTGGTGAGCGACCTGATTCATACGGCCTCGGCAGGCGGCCGTTTTAACAGTGGGCGACACTCCGCCAGTGCGGTCAGCAGCTTTTCCAGATCTGCTGTCGAATGGGCCGCACTGAACGTCACCCGCAAACGGGCCTCACCCTCCGGAACCGTAGGCGGCCTGATGGCTGTCACCATCAGGCCTTTCTGTTCCAGAGCCTGGCTCAGGGCAAGCGCGGACCAGTTGTCGCCAACCATGATCGGCTGTATCGGAGTGCGGGACGGCATCAGTTCATAGCCCAGCGCAGAGGCGCCCAGGCGGAAGGCACGGATCAGCGCCCGCAGATGACTGCGGCGGCTATCCTCCTTCTCGATCAGATCAAGGCTGGCGCAGGTCGCCAGAGCAATGGCCGGGGGCATGGCAGTGGTGTAGATATAGGTGCGGGCCTTCTGCACCAGATAATCCATCAGCAGTTTCGGGCCCGCCACGAAGGCTCCGCTGGTGCCGACTGCCTTGCCGAGGGTCCCGATCAGTACCGGTACATCCTCTTCCGATAACCCCAGCTCGGCAATACTGCCCCGTCCCTGGGGGCCAAGCACACCCACGCCATGGGCATCATCCACCACCAGTAGTGCATCGTGCGCTCTGCACAAAGCCGCAAGCTCCTTCAGGGGCGCAATGTCTCCGTCCATGCTGAACACGCCGTCTGTCACCACCAGCTTGTGACCACGGGTGGTGGCCAGCATATCCGCCAGTGCTCCCATATCTGCGTGAGGATAACGTCGAACCCTTGCACGGCTGAGGATACAGCCATCAATGATCGAGGCATGGTTAAGGCGATCTGAAAAGATGGTGTCGCCACGGCTGGCCAATGCGGATATCACACCCATATTGGCCATGTAGCCGGTGGAGAAGAACAACGCCGAGCTGCGACCGGTAAACGCCGCCAGACGGATTTCCAACTGGTGGTGGCCGTCGTGATGACCACAGATCAGGTGGGACGCCGCCCCCCCCAGACCGGTGTGAGGCATGGCATCGGTAGCGGCGCGAATAATGTCAGGGTGGCTGGCAAGCCCCAGATAGTCGTTACTGCAGAAAGACAACAGCGGTACACCGTCAGAAACCAGTTCGGGTTGCTGGGGCCCACTGATCAGCCGGCGGGTACGGTAAAGCCCCGCCTGTTTCCGGCTCTCAAGCTCGGCCGCAAAATCACGCATGATCTGCTCTCCCCGACGGTTACCTGTTTACGCGGATTCGCGGGTGGCGTCGTAGAACATGTGGCGGGTCTGCTCGTATTCCACGGCCTCGGTGATGGCTTCTTCCGCTTCCTGTTCCGAGCAGGCCTGCTCCCGCTCTTCAGGACGAATGCCCAGACGGTTAAACAGCTCACGGTCCGCATCGGCCTCGGGATTGGAAGTAGTCAGCAGCTTCTCGCCATAGAAAATCGAATTGGCGCCCGCCAGAAAACACAGGGACTGCATCTGCTCGTTCATGTTCTCCCGGCCCGCAGACAGGCGCACGTGGGAGGCCGGCATCATGATGCGGGCAACCGCAATGGTGCGAACAAAGTCGAACGGGTCCAGGTCTTCCACATCTTCCATGGGTGTCCCGGCCACTTTCACCAGCATGTTTACCGGCACACTCTCCGGATGATGTGGCAGATTCGCCAGTTGCACCAGCAGGCCGACACGGTCGTCCGGGTCTTCACCCATGCCGACTATGCCGCCGCAACAGACTTTCATACCGGCGTTGCGAACATTTTCCAGGGTATCCAGCCGATCCTGGTAAGTACGGGTGGTGATGATGTGGCTGTAGTACTTCTCGGATGTATCGAGGTTGTGGTTGTAGTAATCCAGCCCGGCATTCGCCAGCTCATCCGCCTGCGCCTGTTGCAGCATGCCCAGGGTCATACAGGTCTCAAGACCCAGGGATTTCACCTGGCGCACCATGTCCACCACGTAGCCCATATCCTTCTTCGAAGGACTGCGCCAGGCTGCACCCATACAGAAACGGGAGGCGCCTTTTGCCTTGGCTGCTTTGGCTTCGGCAACCACTTTTTCGATTTCCAGAAGCTTTTCCTTTTCCAGTCCGGTGTTGTAATGGCCGCTCTGGGGGCAGTACTTGCAGTCCTCCGGACAGGCACCGGTCTTGATCGACAGCAGCGTGCTGATCTGAACCTCGTTGGGGTCAAAATGCTTACGGTGGACGCTCTGGGCACGGAACACCAGGTCGTTGAACGGAAGCTCGAACAGTGCGCGGGCTTCCTGCATGGTCCAGTCGTGGCGGGGTGTGGCGGAGAGCGCGGTGGCAGTCATGATTCAGTCCTGTTAACTTTACCGGGAATCTGGTTTACGGATGAAACAGATGATAAAGGGACTGAGATCGCTGTCAACCTTGTTAACACTAAAGGTTAACAGCAAAGAATGGATTCACGGCTCTGTACGAGATCTACGGGGCCTTCTGCCTGCCGGCGGCGGACAGTGTGTCGCGTGCCTGGCGCCTGATGCCCACTTCGGGCTTTGCGCCCCCTGCCGCCAGGACTTGCCCGCCAATCGCTGGTATTGCCGCTGCTGCGCCCTGCCCCTGGCATTCGCCGGCGACCAGACACTCTGCGGCCAGTGCCTGCAGGATTTACCACCGTTCAGTCGTGTGATCGCACCCTGGCGGTACCGCTTCCCGGTCGACAGCATGATCCAGCGCTACAAATATAACGGCCAGCGTGTGTTTGCCCGGCCGCTGATCCATGACTTTGCTGACCATCTGCTGTCGATTCTGGATGCCAGTCCGGGGCAGAGGCCGGATTTGCTGGTAGCCAGCCCGATGCACCCGGCCCGTCGTCGCAAGCGGGGATTCAATCAGGCAGCGGATATTGCCGAGCAGATCAGCAAACGGTCCGGTATACCCTGGACCACCGATCTCGTCACCCGTAATCGTCGAACCCGACCCCAGCGGGACCTGAACCGGGAAGAACGGCTGGCCAACCTGCGGGGCATTTACCGGGTTGAGTCCACTCCGCCCTCAAGAATCGCCATTGTTGATGATGTAGTGACCACCGGCGCCACCGCACGGAGCTTGACTGAAGCCTTGCTTGCAGCTGGCGCGGCGGATGTTCAGGTGTGGGCACTGGCAAGGACCCCGGGGTAACCGGAAAAGTCACTCGCCCAATTTTTCGGCCACCTCTTCGGCAATTGCCAGGCATGCTGTCAAACCGGGGGACTCGATGCCAAACAGGTGCACCAGTCCGGGCACGCCATGGTCTGTCTCGCCATCGATACGAAAATCCGCAAACCCGCCATCCGGGCCGGTCAGTTTGGGGCGAATGCCGGCATAGGCAGGTTGCAGACGGCTTTCATCCAGGTCCGGCCACCATTGCTGAATACTGTCAGCAAACGCACGCACCCGGCCCGGATCTACCGAGAAATCCACCTGTTCTATCCACTCCACATCCGGCCCGAACCGAGCCTGGCCGGCCAGATCCAGAGTCAGGTGAACGCCCAGGCCGCCCGGCTCTGGCACCGGATAGATGAGGGACCTGAAGGGATGTCGACCGGAATAGCTGAAATAAACCCCGCGCGCCAGCCACTGTTGCGGCACCATTGCCTCAGGGACGCCTTCCCAGCGGGACGCCAGCGCAACCGCATCGAGGCCCGCGGAGTTCACCACACGCCGGGCAACCAGCTCGCACGGCGCCTGACCGCCTACCTGCAGGCAGTGTTGGCCGCCACTGATGACAGCACGCTCCACCGGTGCGTGACAGACAAGCTGACCGCCAAGGTCCTCAAGGTCTCCCAGCAACGCCAGCATCATTCCATGACTATCCACAATACCGGTCTCCGGAGAATACAGCGCCTCATCGGCAACGGCGCCTGGCAGCTCCGCCTGTAGCACGTCGCGGCCCACCCTTTGCAGTACAACACCGTTGCGCTCGGCCTGCCGGGCTATACTAACGAGCTTGTCCTGTTGCACCTGGCCCCGGGCGACAATCCACTTGCCGGTTTTACGGTGTCCGATGTGGCGCTGACGGCAGAAGTCATAGAGCAAGTGCCGGCCCCGAACGCACAATCTCGCCTTGACGGAGTCCTCGGGATAATAGATGCCGGCATGGATAACCTCACTGTTACGGGATGACAGTCCCTCACCGAAGTGCCCATTGGCTTCCAGCACCAGCACCTCGTTACCCTGCATCGCCAGTTGCCTGGCGACGGCAAGGCCGACAATGCCGGCGCCGATCACGACCGTATCTGCCTGGAGTGTTTCCCTGTCCGTCATCGGAATTCAACTTTCCTTTGCCTGTCTGTGGGAGTTTGCCCTATTCGCGTTACTGTAGCGGCCCTGAAACGTTATACTTGCCCCAGAAAAAAGCGCACGGAGCAGGTAAACGATGTCTGACAGGAAGCAGTTTATAATTGTTATGATGGTCGCGGCCATATTTGTCGGCTGGCTTGGCTGGCGTGGCTTTGAGGTTATCAGCCTCAACCAGGCCCTGAAGGCCGACAACATGGTGGCCAACTACCCCTACCAGCACCGGGTGTTGAGGGTGGAGGGAAGCACCGCCATCATGAGCTCCCTGCGTTCGCACGAGACATCGACCCACGAAGCCCTGAGCACTATTTTTCCCAGCATGCGCAATCTGGGCGACAACCACCGGGACTGGCAGCGGGCAGAACGTGAACTGGCCCAGGTTCAGGCCAGGGCCGGTGATATCGTTCTCAGCGCCAGCGGTGTAGACCGGGTTCGCTGGGAGCTGGACGAAAACTGGTATCACCTTGCCCAGATGCAGGCCCAACAAAGTTCGAGACGCTAACGCTTATTTATGACCGAGATCTCCAGCCATCCCTACGACAATCTCAAACCGGACAAGATCCTGGATGCCATGGAGGATGCCGGGCTCATCGTCAATGGCCGGCTGTTTGCCCTGAACAGCTATGAGAACCGCGTTTATCAGATCGGCATTGAAGACAAACCACCGGTGATTACCAAGTTCTACCGCCCGGGACGCTGGAGCGAAGCCCAGATCCGCGAAGAGCACGAGTTTACCGCGCAACTGCTGGCCGCCGACATTCCCGTGGTAGCGCCTATGGTGATGCCTTCCGGGGATACCCTTGGCCGCTGCGATGACTTCCTGTTTGCCGTTTTCCCCCAGCGAGGCGGACAGGCCCCGGACACCAGTGTCACCGATACTCTCTATCGCCTTGGCCAGTGGCTGGGCCAGCTGCACAATATCGGTGATACCGCCAGCTTCACCCACCGACCCGTTATGTCCGTACTCACCGGCATTGAGAAGAACAACCGGTTCCTGACGGACAACCGCTGGGTGCCCGATGACCTTCGCCCGGCCTGGGATTCGCTGATTCCCGACCTGGTGGACCATTGCGCCCGCCGCATCGACGACGCCGGTGAGGTTCATTCCCTGCGACTGCACGGCGACTGCCATGGCGGCAATATCCTTTGTCGTGAAGAGCAGATGCTGTTTGTGGATCTGGACGATTGCCGCACCGGACCCGCCATCCAGGATCTCTGGCTGTTGCTGAACGGGGACGATATCGAGCGCGGCCAGCAGTTTGGCGAACTGCTGGAAGGCTATGAGATGTTCCGGGATTTCAATCGCCGGGAGCGTCACCTGATCGAACCCCTGCGCTGTTACCGGCAGATATCCCACTGTACCTGGCTGGCCAAGCGCTGGGACGATCCCGCCTTCCCGCGCTTCTTCCCGTGGTTCGCCCAGCCCCGTTTCTGGTCCGACCAGATCCTGTCACTGCGGGAGCAACTCGCGGCACTGCAAGCCCCTTCCATTAATGTTCCCGGCCAGTACTGAGGCCGGAAAAACCGACAGACCGGAGACTTCCCGATGAGCCACAGTGAGGCCAGATTCACGGTACGCAGCCTGATTGCGACAGCCATTGGCACCATTATCGCGACCGTTATCGTGCTGGAGGCCAGCGGCAAGATTGATCACTCGGACAACAAGGATCACGTGCCGGTGGGCGAATTCGAGGCGATTCACATCAAGCCTGGTGAGCAATTCCGCATGTCGCCCAAGTCTTCCGAGCTTCACGCCGTCTGTGAACAGGGCTTTCTGGCCATCGCCGCTGATGTGGACCCCGATTTCCGCGGCATTCTCGTCGATTACAAGAACCGCGGAGTCCGCTGCAGCCGTGGTCCTGCTCCAGTGCAGGAGCAGCCCGAACAAGAAAGACAGGAGCCGGCGAACAATGAGTGACAGCAACAAAAAACCGGGGCAAGCACTGGACCGGCTGTTTGCCAGCGAGCGTGAAACCGAAGATTTCCGTTTCGATACGTCGGTAGCGCGGGTATTCCCGGACATGATCCGCCGCTCCGTGCCAGGCTATACCACCATAATTCCGATGATCGAAGTCATTACCGAGCAATACGCCCGCCCCGGCAGCCACTGTTATGACCTGGGCTGTTCCCTGGGCGCCTCCACCCTGGCGATGCGCCACGGTATTGGTGACCGGGATTGCACCCTGACGGGCGTGGACAACTCTGCCGCCATGATCGACCGCTGTGAGCACTACATTGCCCTGGATGACCATCCCTTGCCCGTGTCCCTGCGCTGCGAAGATATTCTGGACACTTTTATCGACAAGGCTTCGGTCACCACCCTGAATTTCACCCTGCAGTTCGTAGCGCCGGAAAGGCGCGGAGAACTGATGAAACGCATTGCCGATGCCACCCTGCCCGGAGGCGTGCTGATCCTCTCCGAGAAAATCCGCTTTGAATCCGAGGCGGAACAGGCGATACAGACGCAATTGCATCACGAGTTCAAGCGGGCCAACGGCTACTCCGATCTGGAGATCAGCCAGAAGCGGTCCGCCCTGGAGCAGGTGCTGATTCCCGAAACCCTGGCGGAGCACCGGCAACGGCTGACGGAAGCGGGCTTCGATCGGGTACTGGTGTGGTATCAGTGCTTCAATTTCGTGTCCATGCTCGCCATCAAATCGCCCTGAACGGAGCCTTCATGACGACTTTCGACTGGCAGGGGTGCTTTGCCTCACTGTTTGATGACCTCGACAGCCGCGGGTTCGCACACTGGCGAACCCTGCTACAGCAGCAACTTCACAAACGCTTTGATGAAAACCCTCACGGCGATATCGCACGCTGGATGCGGGCGCTGGATACATTGCCAGAGATCTCCGCGGTGCAGGCGGATCTCAACCGCTCAGCCATTACCCTGAGCACGGAGCAGCCGCTGCCCACAGATACCACCGCACAGCTCGAACAGGGACTGCGTGGGCTCATGCCGTGGCGCAAGGGCCCATTCGATGTCTTTGGCACCTATATCGATACCGAGTGGCGTTCCGACTGGAAATGGGACCGGGTATGGCCCTACCTGTCAGACCTGAGCGGACGCCAGATACTGGATGTGGGTTGTGGTTCCGGCTACCACTGCTGGCGAATGCTGGGAGAAGGTGCCGGGCGGGTCATCGGTATAGATCCCGGGCTCCTGTTCCTGTTCCAGTTTCTGGGCGTCAAACGGTACGTGGGCCTGGAGCAGCGCATCGACCTGCTGCCCATCCGCATGGAGGACCTGCCGGCAAAACTGGAGGCTTTCGATACCACCTTTTCGATGGGCGTGCTCTATCACCGACGCTCACCGCTGGACCACCTGCTGGAACTGAAAGACACCCTTCGCCCGGGCGGCGAACTGGTGCTGGAAACGCTGATTGCGGATGGACCGGAGGGCTATAGCCTGATGCCCGAGGACCGCTACGGCCGGATGCGGAATGTGTGGTTCCTGCCCAGCTGCGATACGCTGCTGCGATGGCTGGACCGGACCGGTTTTCGCAATGCCCGCGTGGTGGACGTGACCGAAACCACCACCGAAGAGCAGCGCAGCACGGACTGGATGCGCTTCCAGTCACTGCAGGACTTCCTGGACCCGGAGGACCCGACGAAAACTATTGAGGGCTATCCGGGACCGAAAAGGGCGACGGTTATCGCGGACAAGCCCTGAAGCCGCCCGCGACAACCCTCACCGCTTACTCGCCGAAGGGATGGCGGAGTATGATGGTTTCGACCCGGTCAGGGCCGGTGGAGATAATATCGATGGGCGCCTCGATCTGCTCTTCCAGGAACCGGATATAGGCCTTGGCGTTCTCCGGCAACTGGTCCAGGCCGGTCAGCCCTACCGTGCTCTCCTTCCAGCCTGGCAGCTCGGCAAATAACGGCTCGATATCTTTGTAGGTGTCACACCCGATGGGTGGACGAGTGATTTCACCCTTGGGTGTCTTGTAGCCGATACATACCTTCACGGTATCCATGCCATCCAGCACGTCCAGCTTGGTCAGGCAGATGCCCGATACGCTGTTGATCTGGATGGCATGGCGCAGCGCGACGGCGTCAAACCAGCCACAACGTCGTGAACGGCCAGTGGTGGTGCCGATTTCATTACCCTTTACAGCCAGATGCTGGCCCATGTCGTCAAACAGTTCGGTCGGGAACGGGCCGGATCCAACACGCGTGGTGTAGGCCTTGGTGATACCCAGCACATAATCCAGGAACAGCGGTCCGAAACCGGTTCCGGTCGCAGTGCCGCCGGCCGTGGTGTTGGAGGATGTGACATACGGATAGGTACCCAGGTCTATATCCAGCAGTGAGCCCTGGGCGCCCTCGAACAGGATGTGCTCACCGCGCTTGCGCAAATCATGGAGGATATCCGTCACATCGGCGGACATCGGCAGAATTTCCTCGCCCATTGACATCAGCTCGGCAAACGCCTGGTCAATGTCTTCCGGCTCTTCCCGGAAATACTCGGTCAGCACGAAATTGTGGTAGGACATGATTTCCTGCAGCTTCTCTTTGAAGCTTTGCGGATCGCACAGGTCGCCAACGCGAACCCCTCGACGGGAAACCTTGTCTTCATAGGCCGGACCAATGCCGCGGCCGGTAGTGCCGATCTTGTCGACACCTCGCGCACGCTCCCTGGCCTGATCAATTCGAACGTGGGTCTTGAGGATGATGGGGCAGGCAAGGCTGATCTTGAGCCGGTCACGCACAGCAACAGCGTTGCCCTCGAGTTCCCGGACTTCCTTCAGCAGCGCTTCCGGAGAGAGAACCACGCCGTTACCAATCAGGCACTGGACGTTCTTGCGCAGGATACCGGAAGGGATCAGGTGAAGGGCGGTTTTCTTGCCTTCAATAACCAGTGTGTGACCGGCATTGTGCCCGCCCTGAAAACGCACCACGGCAGCGACCTTATCGGTCAGCAGGTCAACAATCTTGCCTTTTCCTTCGTCACCCCATTGGGTGCCCAGTACTACAACGTTTTTACCCATGACTCTCTCTCAGTGCGGTTTCGCCGGTCGACGGGATATCCGCAGGTTTACCTGTAAATGAGTGGCTCGGTACCCTTTTGCATCAGCCCAATTGGCATCAGCCCAGTTGGTATCAGCCCAGCTGCTCCACGACCCACTGGCCGTCACGCTTTACCAGAACCCGGTCGCAATTGCGGGACCGCGGATCAACGCCTTCGTCCTCAGGCAAGGCCCTGACAACGGTTTCAGTCATCCGCAATCCGGAGATAACGCCGCCAAGGGCGGAATCCTGCTCTGCCGGGGCCCAGATTGCTTTGCCCGCTGGCCGGATACGCTGCCCCAGGGACACCAGGGCGCGGATGTCGAGGCTGAAGCCGGTGGCCGGGCGTGCGCGGCCAAAATCACTGCCGATGGAATCATACCGGCCACCTTTGGCGACCGCATCGCCGTGGCCCGGCACATAGGCCGCAAAGACCAGGCCCGTGTGGTAGTTGTAGCCACGAAGTTCACAGAAATCGAAACCGACGCTCACCTCCGGGTAGTTGTCGGCCAGCATCTCCGCCACCCGTTCCAATTGCTCGAGGGCCTGAACAAGCGGCTTCGGTGCACCCTCAAGAATGCGCCTGGCCTCGGCGAGCGCTTCCCGCCCGCCACTGACCCGTGCCAGCTCCCTGAGCATGCTGCCGGCGGAACCCGGCGCGCAATTGCCCAACAGTTCGTCCAGCTCAGGTACCGATTTCCGGGCCATGGCATCGAAGATGGCCGCCCCGGTATCACGATCAAATCCGGCTTCGCCGACCAGGGACTCGTAGATCGCTACATGGGCCAGATCCAGATGAATTCGCGGCAGGCCGGAGACCCGCAGGGTTTCCAGCATCAGGCTGATCACTTCCATGTCTGCCGATTCAGAAGCACTGCCAAACAATTCGCAGCCGGCCTGGATGGGCGTGCGGCCCGTCAACATATGACGCGGGCGGGTGTGCAGGACATGGCCGGCGTAACAGAGCCGGGTTATGCCCTCCTGGCCCAGGGTATGGGCATCAATACGCGCTGCCTGGGGCGTCATGTCTGCCCGCAGCCCCATCATCCGGCCGGTAAGCTGGTCGGTGAGCTTGAAGGTCTGGAGTTCCAGATCGTGTCCGGTACCGGTAAACAGCGATTCCAGGTATTCGATCAGGGGTGGGATAACCAGCTGGTAGCCCCAGTGCTGGCAGGTATCCATTACGTCCCGGCGCAGGGACTCAATCTGTCCAGCCAGTGGCGGAAGGATATCTTCCACGCCATCCGGCAGTAGCCAGCGATCAGATACTGTCATGAGATTCGGTTGTCCGTTCTGCCCCATAGCGAAAACTGCGGCCACGGGATTGCACAGGATTTAGGGCGATGTCCGGGGAATGATAAAAACCCGAACCAAAACCGGCAGAATTTTACACTGTTGGCAGGCACAAAAAAACCGGAATACCGAGGTATTCCGGTTTTGTCATCACCGCGAGGCTAATCAGCGGCTTCCCTGGGGGTCCTTCAGGAACCGGAGGAACTCACTGTCGGTGTCGATCACCATGATGTCGTCTTCGTTTGCAAAGGTGTTCTGATAGGCTTCAAGGCTGCGATAGAAGCTATAGAAATCGCTGTTCGAACCATAGGCATCGGCGTAGATCTGGGCTGCCTGGGCATCACCTTCACCACGCATTTCTTCTGCCTTGGCAAACGCTTCGGCCAGAACGACCGTGCGCTGACGGTCCGCATCCGCACGGATACCCTCGGCGAGCTCGCGACCGCGGGAGCGGAACTCCTGCGCCAGCTTCTCACGCTCGGTCGCCATACGACGATAAACGTTCTGACTCACCTGCCCCGGAAACTCGATGGCCTTGACGCGGATATCCACCACCCGAATACCGAATTCGTTCTGCGCCGTTTCGTTCACGCGCTCCGTCAAGTCGATCATCAGTTCGTCACGCTGACCGGAAACCACCTCAACCATGGTGCGCACACCGAACTCATCACGAAGGCCGTTGTCCACCCGGGACATCAGCAGTTCCGACGCCCGGTACTCGTCGCCACCGGTGGCCCGGTAGAACTGGTCCACATCGCGGATTTTCCAGGCGATGTAGGAATCCACATCCAGCGGCTTCTTCTCGATGGTCAGATACTGGCGCGAGGGCAAATCCGTTGTCAGTAGCCGGATATCGAATTCCCGTACCTGATCCACCACCGGCACTTTGAAGTGAAGGCCCGCCGGAATGTCGGTTTCGACCAACTCGCCAAATCGCAACAATACGCCCCGGTGAGTTTCCGGAATGATGTACACGCTGGAAAGCGCGACAAGCACGACGATCAGGGCGCCTGCTAGGCCCGCAATGCTTTTGGGTCCCATCATTATCTACTCCTCCGAACGCCAGTATCCTGCCTGCCACGCAGCTCCTGAATAACCTGGTCTGACAGGGTCTTTATGTCGACATCACTGCTGCCAGAGCTTCCGGAACTGTTTTGAGTTCCGCTGCTCGTGCCAGAACGATTCGTCAGCCTGTCCAGGGGCAGATACATCATGTTGTCACTGCTCTTGGTGTCGACGAGTACCTTGCTGGTTCTCGACAGAACACCTTCAAGGGCCTGGATGTACATGCGCTCACGGGTGACCTCCGGAGCTGTCTCGTAGACACCGAGTACCGCCAGGAAGCGTGAGGTTTCACCACGGGCGCGCTCGATCACCTCTTCCTTGTAGGCAGAGGCCTCTTCGGTCAGGCGCTGGGCCCGGCCACGGGCTTCAGGAACCACCTTGTTACGATAGGTTTCCGCTTCTTCTTTGAGCTGCTGCTCGTCTTCACGGGCACGCTGAACTTCACGGAACGCGTCCTGCACCGCATCGGGCGGCTGGGTGCTCTCGACGTTTACCCGGACGATTGACAACCCGGTACCATAATCTTCGAGGAAGGTCTGAAGACGCTGCTCGACACGAACGGCCAATTCGGCACGCCCCTCGGTCAACACATCGTCCAGAGTCGAGCTGCCAACTTCATGACGCAGTGCGCTGTCGGTCGCAAATGCCAGTGCCTGGTTGGAATCGCGGACATTGAGCACGTAGGCCTTGGCGTCCCCTACGCGATATTGAACCTGCAGATCCACCGACACGAGATTCTCATCCTGTGTCAACATTTGCCCGGTGGACTCCGCATTACGCACGTTGGTCACCCTCACCAGGTTGACGTTGTCGATCAACGGAACCTTGAAGCGCAGACCGGGGGGCTCGGTGCGGCTGAACTCACCAAAGCGCAGCACAACCGCGCGTTCCTGCTCATTCACTGTGTAGAAGGACTGAAAGATCACGTAGCCAACGAAAATGATGGCTGCGAGCGCGAGGATTGCACCGAAACCGCCGGCGCTGCCGCCTGACGACGAGCCGCTGCCATTGCCTCCGGATTTGTTGCCCTTGCCACCCAGCAGCTTATTGAGCTTGTCGAGGCCTTTTTTCAAAGCCTCGTCCAGGTCTGGTGGACCCTGATCATTGCCGCCACGACCGCCACCGGTTCCCCAGGGGTCATTGTCATTGCGGTTTCCACCCGGTTCATTCCAGGCCATAGTTTTCTCCGTTTCAAGCGTGTCGAATGGCTGCAAATACTAGGGATTTATAAGCGCCCCGGCAATAGCACAGCCTGTCTATGTACGTTGTTCGTCAAGCTTTACGTCTTTTTCCCGAACGTCAGCACGGCTCAGTAGCTGTAACCAGTCCCGGTACTGAAGGCGCACCTCGATGATCGAGTTGCCGTCATCCCGGTGATTCTCGCTGAGCACGGACCCAGCCTGGTGCAAAAGCGCCCGCAGCTTGCCATCAGCCGGGCCCAGCACCAGAAATTGGTGAATAACATCTTCAGCGAGCCGTTCCACAATGGTATCGAACAGTCCATCGAGGCCTGCCCCGGTAACCGCTGAAACCCAGACCCGCACCGGTATGCCATCTTCGTTACGTTCAATTCGCGGCTCGAAATTGTCCAGCAAATCAATCTTGTTGAATACCTGCAGTACAGGAATTTCGTCCGCCCCGATTTCCGTCAACACCTCTTCCACCTGCTCCATGTTCTCTTCGCGCCGACTGTCATGGCAGTCGATGATATGCAGAAGAATGGATGCTTCCGTGGTCTCTTCCAGAGTGGCGCGGAAGGCTTCAACCAGTTTGTGGGGCAAATGACGGATAAACCCCACGGTATCGGCCATTACGACCGGTCCGATATCCGGAAGTTCCAGCCGCCTGAGTGTCGGGTCAAGGGTAGCAAACAGCTGATCTGCCGCATATACGGTGGAGGTGGTGATGCGGTTGAACAGCGTAGACTTTCCGGCGTTGGTATAACCCACCAGCGATACCGTAGGGATATCTGCGCGCTTGCGGGCCCGGCGGCCCTGATTACGTTGCTTGCGAACCTTTTCCAGCCGGCGGTGGATGGACTTGATCCGCTCTCGCAGCAGTCGCCTGTCGGTTTCCAGCTGGGTTTCACCCGGGCCGCGCAGGCCGATACCGCCCTTTTGCCGCTCAAGGTGGGTCCAGCCCCGGATCAGCCGGGTGGACATATGCTCCAACTGGGCCAGCTCTACCTGTAGCTTGCCCTCATGGGTGCGGGCACGCTGGGCAAATATATCCAGAATCACACCGGTGCGGTCAAGTACCCGGCACTGCAGCTCCCGCTCAATATTGCGTTCCTGACTGGGGCTCAGGGCATGATTGAACAGAACCACGTCGGCTTCGTTCGCGGCCACCGCATCACGGATCTCTTCCAGTTTGCCCTTGCCTACAAACAGCCTCGGACTGGGTTGTTTCCGGGAGCCGGTAACAACACCAACGGGTTCAACCCCAGCGGACCAGACCAGTTCGCGAAATTCGCCCAGATCCTCGGACTCTTCATCGGAAGAAAATTCAATGTGAACGAGAATCGCCCGTTCACCAACCTCGGGACGCTCAAACAAGTAGCAAAAACTCCGGATCAGTCAGGTTATAACAGTCAACACACCCGGCAACAAAGCCGGGCACAAAACAAACACCCGCGGCCCTCCAGGCCAGTTCAGGCCCATAGGGAGCGCGGGTGGTAATACCGGCATTACCGGGTAAATCAGTCCTCAGATTCTTCCCCACCTGGCGCCTGTGGCGGGATGCGAACATTCCGTGCAGGGACCACTGTGGAAATGGCGTGCTTATAGACCATCTGGCTGACAGTGTTTTTCAGCAAAATCACGAACTGGTCGAAAGACTCAATCTGGCCCTGAAGCTTGATGCCATTGACCAGAAAGATGGAAACCGGAATGCGCTCCTTGCGTAATGCATTGAGGTAAGGGTCTTGTAGAGAGTGCCCTTTTGACATGTGTTTTCTCCTGTTTATAAGTAAAGGCAGATCGTCATTATCAAGGTTTAAATGTGGTGCGAAATTCAATAATTTTCAAGGCAGTGTCTGAGATAAGTTTGTCGCCACTGTCCAGCCAGTCCAAATCGGACCACTTTCGCAACCAGGTCAGCTGTCGCTTGGCGAGCTGCCGTGTAGCGGCAGAGCCTTTTTCCACCATGGTGCTGTAGTCGCTATCACCCGCCAGATGGGACCAGGCCTGTCGATAGCCGACACAACGCATGGAAGGCAGGCCGGGATGCAGATCGCCTCTGGCCATCAGCGCCCTGACCTCATCAAGAAAACCGGCTCTCAGCATTGCCTGAAAACGCAGGTTGATTCTTTCATGGAGTACCCGCCGGTCAGCAGGGGCCATCGCAAGCTGCACCACAGTATACGGAAGAGTCGGCGTTTCGTCTGCCTGCCATTGGGTAAAATAGGTGTAATCCTCAACACCGCCCCTGTTGTTATCGCCGCTGGCGAGTTGGCTGCCGGACTTCTTCTCCCATAGTGAGGAAATCGGGCGCCCGGTCAGACGAATCACTTCAAGGGCCCGGACCAGTCGTTGCCGGTTATTCTGGTGAATGAGTCTGGCTGCCACCGGGTCCTGCTCTTCCAGTTCGCGATGCAGGGCACCCCACCCTTTTTCCAGCGCCTCCTGTTCCAGGACCTGCCGAATGCCGGGATCTGCGGAGGGTAAATCGGACATGCCGTGGAGCAAGGCCTTGAAATACATCATGGTGCCGCCCACCAACAGCGGGATCCGGCCGGCTGACGTAATTTCGGCCATTTCACGCAGGGCGTCATGGCGGAAATCCGCAGCAGAATAGGTATCAGCAGGATCACAGATATCAATCAACCGGTGAGGGGCCCGGGCGAGCTCCTCTGCTGAAGGTTTGGCGGTACCGATATCCATGCCCCGGTATATCATCGCCGAATCAACACTGACGATATCGCAGGGCAGACGGCGGCAAAGTTCGATTGCCAGATCGGTCTTGCCGGAGGCTGTCGGCCCCATCAGGCATATGGCGGGGGGTCTGGCGCCATCAACAGTGATTGCCGTCATGGAAACGTTAACGCCCCCGCAGGAACAGTTTGTCCAGCTCGGACAGCGTGACCACCGTCCAGGTTGGCCGGCCATGGTTGCACTGGCCGCTTCGCTCCGTGGCCTCCATGTCTCGCAACAAGGTGTTCATTTCGGGGATGGTCAACTGCCGGTTGGCTCTTACCGAACCGTGACAGGCCATGGTACCGAGCAGTTCGTGGGTAACGGCTTCAACACGGTCGCTTTCGCCATTCTCAATCAGGTCGGACAGCACATCCCGCACCAGTTGCTCGGTGTCGGCGCCCCGTAACAGCGCCGGCACCTGGCGAACCGCCAGGGTTTCCGGACCAATCCGCTCAACTCTGAGACCCAGCTGCAAAAGCTCCTCTCCATGGGTTTCCGCCAGCGCTGCCTCCTTCTGGCTGACTGCCAGTGACACCGGCACCAGAAGCGGTTGACTCTTGAGGTCCTGGGCTTCCAGTGCCCGCTTCATGCGTTCGTAAGTGATGCGCTCGTGAGCCGCGTGCATATCAACCACAATCATGCCCTGGCGGCTCTGGGCAAGGATATAAATGCCATGCAATTGAGCAATGGCATAACCCAGCGGCGGTTCGTCACCACTATTCTGAGGTGGTGTTGGTGACGCGACCGCCAACTCGCCGGTATCAGCCATGGCAGGCCGGTGCTCGACACCACCACCCTGGTTCAGGGACTGGTAGAACGCCATCTGGTCGCGGGCCTGCCATTCATGCTGCGGTGGCCGCTGATTGCCCGAAAAAGCGGCGGGCTGCTGGCCCGCTGATCCAGCAAACGGATCGTGAGCCGGCTGAGGGTTCACGTCTGACATGGCAACCTGTGTGCCATAGCCACCTGAAACCCCGCCAGATTCGCGCCCATGGGACTGGGCCACGGCGCCCCTCAGGTGATCGTCCGGGCGCACATCCGCCAACGCTTTGTGAAGGGTGCGAAAGATGAAATCATGAACCAGACGCCCGTCGCGGAAACGCACCTCGTGCTTGGTGGGGTGAACATTCACATCCACATTGGCGGGGTCCACTTCCAGATACAGCACGAAGGCCGGGTGACGGTTGTTATAGAGCACATCCCGGTATGCCTGACGCACGGCATGGGCCACCAGCCTGTCGCGGATAACCCGCCCGTTAACGAAAAAGTACTGGAGATCGGCCTGGCTGCGGGAAAAGGTAGGCAGCGCTACCCAGCCCCAGAGTTTCAGCCCCGTGGCCTCGGCATCAATCACCACGGCATTGTCGATGAACTGCTGCCCACACAGGGAACCGATCCGACGCTCACGGTCCAGGGGATTTTCCGCTGGCCGCAGGCTCTGGACCACCCGCTGGTTATGGCGGAGCGTGAAACCGGTATCAAACCGGCTCAGAGCCTGACGCCGGACACACTCGTCCACATGATTGAATTCGGTTTTTTCGGTACGGAGAAACTTTCGGCGGGCCGGCGTATTAAAAAACAGATCCCGGACCTCCACCGTCGTTCCCACAGGATGGGCGGCCGGTGAGATGCTGGCATCCATGTCGCGACCTTCCACTTCCACCCTGGAGGCAGCTTCCTGGCGTTCGGTGCGCGAGGTTAACGCCAACCGGGAAACGGAACTGATGCTCGCCAGGGCCTCACCGCGGAAACCGAGGGACGCAACGGCTTCAAGATCATCCAGGTTCTCGATCTTGCTGGTTGCGTGCCGGCTGAGGGCCAGTGGAAGATCGACTTCGTCGATACCGCTGCCGTCGTCCCGAACCCGGATGAGTTTGACACCCCCCTGCTCGATCTCGATATCAACCCGGCGGGCGCCGGCGTCGAGCGCGTTTTCTACCAGTTCCTTGACGACCGAAGCCGGGCGCTCAACCACCTCGCCAGCAGCAATCTGGTTTGCCAGGCGCGGAGTCAGTAATCGAATGGAGGGCATGCTTCCGGGATACCTCGTTTCAGGATGCGGGAATACGAATGGTTTGCCCTACCATAACACGGTCATCATTGAGGTCGTTATACTGCATCAGTTCGCTGACGCTTGTCTGATTCTCCTTCGCGAGCCCCGAGAGTGTATCCCCCCTGCGGATGCGATACTGGCTGACACTGCCTGCGCCCTGACTGTTCTGTTTCTGCCACGCCAGCAAGGTACCCGGGGGCGGTGTTTTCTGGAAATAGTCATCGATACCTTCGAAAACCGCTCTGGAGAGCTTTTCGCGATACCAGGAACTGGACAGGTTCTGCTCTTCCTTGGGGTTCGATATGAACCCGGCCTCAACAAGGATCGACGGAATATCCGGCGACTTCAGCACGGCAAATGCAGCTTGCTCAACGCCTTTCTTGTGGAGCTTGGCCACACTGCCAAGCCTGCCAAGGATGGAGCTACCCACACCAAGACTGGAATTGATGCTGGCCGTCATGGAAAGATCCAGCAGAACACCCGCCAGCATCTCGTCACGACCATCCAGCGAAACGCCACCGGCCCCACCAATCAGGTCCGACCGGTTTTCGCTTTTCGCCAGCCAACGGGCGGTTTCACTGGTGGCGCCCCGTTGCGACAGCGCAAACACCGAGGCGCCCCTTGGCTGCGGCGTACGGAACGCATCTGCGTGAACGGAAACAAACAGATCCGCATTGTGCTTGCGGGCAAGCAACGTGCGACTGCGGAGGTCGATGTAGTAGTCGCCGTTACGAGTAAGCCTGGCAGTATATCCGGGCTTGGCCTCAATCAGGTCTGCCAGGGTTTTGGCCATTTTCAGCACCACGTCTTTCTCGCGCGTGCCGCGAGGGCCGATCGCGCCGGGATCTTCTCCACCATGGCCGGCGTCGACTACCACAATAATATCGCGCTTGCCGTTGCTGTTCTGGGAAATGGTCGGCTCCGCAGGCTTCCGGGCCTTCAGACCGCCCTCATCGATCAGATCCACCACCAGCCGGTGGCCATATTGCTGATTCGGCTCCAGCTCGAAACTCCGTGGCTTGATATCACTCTTGAGATCCAGGACTACCCGAAGGTCATTGCCGTTACGGGGAGCACTGCGAATCCGGCGAACCGGACTACCGGACAGATCAAGCTTGTCAAAATCGGCTTTGAGGCTGGCATTCTTGAGGTCAATGACCAGTCTCGACGGACCAGAGAGCGCAAATACCTTGTGATCAATCTTGCCGCCAACGTCCAGCACCAGTCGTGTATGGTCCGGCGCCGGCCAGATCCGGGCACTTTCCACACTGACGCCCGCCATCGCCGCCAACGGAACCATCAATGACCACGCCATGCCCGCAGCAAGAAACCACCTGGAAAACGTTCTTATATTCATCATCCTGCACACCTGCACTGATCACACACGATTAATGTCCCTGCCCCGGGGGCCACTGAGCACCAATCCGGGCCAGCAAAGTGCCGCCTCGGGTTGTTGGTGCTGAAACCTGGGCTCTGCGCCCATCACCGCTTTTACCCAAACGAACCAGCAGATCCGGTTCTGGGAGAATACCCTGGCCACGCCCGGGCCACTCGATAACGCACAGATTCTGGCCCTGGAAATAATCCCGGATGCCCATGTATTCAAGCTCTTCCGGATCACCAAGCCGATAAAGGTCAAAGTGATAGGCTGGCGGCGTCAAATGTTCATAGGGTTCAACGATGGTGTAGGTCGGGCTTTTGACGGCGCCTTCATGACCAAGGCCACGCATGATTCCCCGGCTCAGGGTCGTCTTTCCCATACCGAGATCCCCTTCCAGGAACACCACTAATCCCTGGCCGCTCTCGCTGACCAGCCCGGCCAGAATCCTGCCCAGCTGTTCTGTATCCAGCTCATTTTTCAGGTAAAGCCTGAGCTCGTCCACTGCAACGTTCATTACTCTTCAACCCTGCCGTCAGCCATTCCGCGTACACCCTGCCTGCCCGCTGATTTTCGCTCTGACTCCACCAGCACCTGCGGCAGAGCCTCAATGACATCCATGGGCAGCAACCCCATGTAGCCCCGGGTTTCCGTAGCCCGGTTTGCCGCCGCCAGATGAAGTGCTGCGGCTGCCGAAGCGGAAAGATGAGGATCTTCAAGCTGCGCATACAGGCTTCCCAATATTCCGGAAAGCACATCTCCCATACCACCGGTTGCCATCCCGGGGTTACTACCACTGACAACATCCGGCACCCCTGCCCCGGAAGCCACAACCGTACCTGCGCCCTTGAGCAGGACAACGCCGCCGAAAAGCTGATGAAGCTTCTCTGCAGCCCGTACCCGGTCGTTCTCGATGTCACCTACCCCGCATTCAAGCAGACGCGCCGCTTCTCCGGGATGCGGGGTAAGAATATGGTTGTCCGCCGGCTGTGCAACCCGTGACGCCATCAGGTTCAAGGCATCCGCATCCAGCACCCGGGGTTTGCCGCTGGCCACCACCTGCTGGAGCATCTGCTGCCCCCACGCACCCTGGCCAATACCGGGGCCGCAGACAATCACATCCGCAGCACTGATCAGCGGCGGCAATTCAGAACCGTGAATCAGCCCCTGAACCATGACTGACGGGCAACGAGCCAGAGCAGGCGCAACGTATTCCGGGCGGGTCGCCAGGGTAACCATGCCGGCGCCTGATCTGGATGCAGCCTCCGCTGCCATCAGGCCGGCACCACCAAAGCCACGGTCACCAGCAACAATCAACACATGCCCGAAACTCCCCTTGTGAGCAGCCCTCGGGCGCCGGGGTATCGCCTTACGAATACCGGCCCAGTCCACGCGACGGGCCAACGGGCGCTGTCCACTCTCGCTGGCCCAGTCATCCGTATCCAGAGATTCAAACGCAACATCCCCCGCGCACTCAGGGCCCTGGCCAGTAAACAGGCCGGCCTTGAGGCCAATAAACGTCACCGTTGCCGCCGCCCGGACCGCTTCCCCGGCCACAGTGCCGGTGGTGGCGTTCAGCCCGGAAGGCAAATCAATTGCCAGTACTGGTGCCCCAGCCTGGTTGCACTGGCCAATCATGGCGGCAAAGGGCTCCCGCGGGGCACCCGAAACGCCGGTGCCCAGCATGGCGTCAACAATCAGCCCGGCACTGACAAACTGTTCGCTGATTTCGCTGTCAGCAACGTCCGCCATTTCCCGCACAAGGACTCCGTCCTCGACGGCTTTCTTCCATGCCTTGCGGGCGTCGCCGGACAGTTTTTCAGTGGGCGCGACGGCAAGACAGTCTACATCCAGACCATGACGAACGGCATTTGCAGCAACCAGATAACCGTCGCCACCATTGTTGCCGGCACCACACAACACCAGAATCCGCCCCGGCTCCGGCCAGTAACGCACCAGCCGCCGGAACGCACTGGCTGCTGCCGCCTGCATCAGCTCAAATCCGTCAACCCCTTGCTGATCAATCACATAGCGATCGATCTCCCGCACGGCATCGGCGGAGTAGAGGTCTTCTGGTAAGCTGTGTCCACCAGACAGGGGCATGAAAGTCCGCTCCCGTTACAGAATTCGGATTAAGAAAAACGGCCAGATACCTGTAAAGAATAGCAAAACAGTGGAAAAGGTCATAACTTAATCAAATTAAACTTCGTTACTGGCATTCAATGACCGATTCAACCGACCGAAAACTGGACGATCTGCCCCGCCAGATCCGCGCCTGGGCCCATGAACTGGGCTTCAGCGATGCGGGTATCACCCTGCCGGATACCGGCATCCACGGGGAGCGGCTCAAGAACTGGCTGCGAGAAGGTTTTCACGGCGAAATGGCGTACATGGCGGACCATGGCGACAAACGCTACACCCCCACCTCCCTGGTGGAGGGAACCCGTCGGGTTATTTCCGTTCGGCTGGATTACCTCCCGGCGCCCGACAACCCCGTGCGGGTACTCACTAACCGGGAGAAAGCCTATATTACCCGTTATGCAGTCGGGCGTGACTACCACAAACTGATGCGGAAACGGCTGGCGACCCTGGCAAAGCAGATTGACGAAGCGGTGTCCGGTTACGACTACCGGGCCTTTGTGGACAGCGCCCCGGTCCTCGAACGCGCCCTTGCCCAGCGTGCCGGGCTTGGCTGGATCGGCAAGAACAACATGCTGATTCATCCGAAAGCCGGGTCGTTCTTCTTCCTCGGAGAGATCTTTACCAGCGCGCCGTTGCCGCTCGATGCGCCTTTCGAAAAAGAACACTGCGGCACCTGTGCCGCCTGTCTGGACATCTGCCCCACGGACGCCTTCGAAGGCCCTCACAAGCTGGATGCCCGCAAATGCATCAGCTATCTCACCATCGAGCAGAAAGGCAGTATTCCGGAACACCTGCGGTCGAAGATGGGCAACCGTGTCTTCGGTTGCGATGACTGCCAGCTGGTCTGCCCCTGGAACAAGTTCAGCAGGCCCACGGCCGAACCGGATTTTCAGCCCCGCCATGGCCTGGACAACAGCGAGCTTGCGACACTGTTCCTGTGGACCGAAGAAGAATTTCTCAAACGCACCGAAGGCTCCGCCATACGCCGCACCGGCTACGAAGGATGGCTGCGAAACCTGGCTGTGGGCCTGGGCAACGCCCCATCAACCATTCCGGTGATCGAGGCCCTGAAACAGAGAGCCAGTCACCCGTCGGACATGGTCCGGGAACACGTGCAATGGGCCCTGGGTCGACACGGTTTATAACTTGAAGAAGTGTTCCCGGTAATGGCGCAGTTCGTCGATAGAGTCACGAATATCATCCAGGGCCAGATGACTTCCCTTCTTTTTAACCCCCTCCAGCACATCCGGCCGCCAGCGCCGCGCCAGCTCCTTGATGGTGCTGACATCCAGATTACGGTAGTGGAAGAAAGCTTCAAGCTCCGGCATATACTTCACCAGAAAGCGCCGGTCCTGGCCAATGCTGTTCCCGCAAAGGGGTGATTGGCCCGGCTCAAGATAACGCTGGAGGAATTCCAGGGTTTTCTGTTCGGCATCAATCTCACTGAACTTGCTATCCTTTACCCTCTGGGTCAGCCCACTCTCGCCATGAGTGCGGGTGCACCACTCGTCCATCTCATTGAGCAGCTTGTCTGACTGGTGTACGGCAATAACCGGCCCCTCTTCAATCGTATTCAGATCCGAGTCGGTAACAATTGTCGCTATCTCGATGATCCTTTCTTTTTCCGGGTCCAGCCCGGTCATTTCCAGGTCAATCCAGACAAGATAGTTGGCTTCTGGCATTCAGCAGTCTCCAGCGGTTCACTCGTGAGTCGGGCAACGGCCCCGCCGTTGCTGCACATAGTCTGCCTATTGTGGATGAATCACGTATGATGTTACAGCAATCACCATTCTCCATCAGGATAAAACCGACCCACGATATGGCTAAACGTCGACTGAACAAGCAGCAGCAATGGCGCATCAAGAAAATCCAGCAGGAACGGGCGACAAGGGCGGCGAGGAAAGAAGAATCCATCGGTGAGAAACTGGATGCCGGTGACCTGGGTCCCGAGCAGCAGGGATTGGTCATTGCCCATTACGGCCAGCAACTGGACGTAGAGGCGTTGGAGGGCGAGGAAACGGGCAAGGTGCTTCGTTGCTTCGTGCGAGCCAACATCGACAGCCTGGTGACTGGAGACAAGGTGATCTGGCGGCCGGGCAGCGATGGCACTGGCGTAATTGTGGCCCGCTGCGACCGTAATACCCTGCTGCAACGACCGGACAACTTCGGTGCACTCAAACCGGTTGCGGCCAACATCGACTACATTATCCTGGTCATTGCCCCCGAGCCTGAGCCCCACGACAATCTGATTGACCGTTACCTGGTAGCTGCGGAAAGCACGGATATTCCGGTGATTATCCTGCTCAACAAGACCGATCTGATCACCGACCGGAACCGGGAGTCCATCGACAAGCTGCTGGCTCGCTATGAAAAGCTTGGCTACCGCACAGAACGCACATCGGCAAAGACCCTTGAAGGCGAGCAGGCGGTTCGTGTGGAAGATCTGGTGAAAGACCAGACCAGCGTATTCGTGGGCCAGTCAGGAGTTGGCAAGTCCTCGATCATCCAGACGCTGCTTCCCGACGAATCGATCCGGGTAGGCGCCATCTCGGAAAGCACCGGCAAGGGTATCCATACCACCACCACGGCGCGGCTTTTTCACCTCGATTGCGGCGGCGACCTGATCGACTCACCGGGTATCCGGGAATTCGGCCTGTGGCACATGACGCCCCAGGAAATCGAGTACGGCTTCCGGGAGATCCGAGACCTGATCGGTCACTGCAAGTTCCGCAATTGCAGCCATATGGGCGACCCCGGCTGCGCCATTGCCCAGGCGGCGGAAGACGGCCGGATAAGCGTAGAACGGATGAAAAGCTTCAATCGGATTCTGCAGGATATGGCGGAACAGCAATCCCGGGGGCTGAAAGCTGACTGAACCGGCTTACCAGTTCAGCTCCCCGGGCTCCGGCTCTTCCTTCTCTTCGTTCCAGCTGCCTCCCTCAAGTCGCTCCATGGCCTCCTGCTGCTCCTCTTCAGAGGGCGCAGTGAGGTCAATCAAAGGTTCGCTCGACCTGCCAGCATTGCTCTGGATACCTTCCGCCGTTTTCTTGTTCATCACGATGATGGAAATACGGCGGTTAACCGGGGCCTGAGGGTCGTCCTGATCAAATAATACCGAGTCGCTCAGCCCCACTACCCGGCCAATCTGTTGTTGCGGGACCCCACCCGCCACCAACGCCCTGCGGGCGGTATTGGCACGGTCCGCCGACAGTTCCCAGTTGGTGTAACCGGGGCGACCGCTGAACGGGGTGGAATCGGTATGGCCGGTAATGCTCAGCTTGTTGTTGACTGTACTCAGGGTTTTGGCCAGCTCGAACAGGATATCCTGTGAATAATACTTGAGCTCGGCGCGCCCGCTGTCGAACATCGGCCGCTGGGAACGGTCCACTATCTGGATCCGCAGACCTTCGCTGGTGATATCGATCAGCAGCTGGTCCTTGAACTCCTGCAGAGTTTCGTTCTGCTCAATCCGGTCTTTCAGGTCCTGAAACAGCTCTTCCATCTGTTGCTGCTCCAGGGTCTGGGCCAGTTCTTCAACCACCTGATCTTCAATCTGGATATCGCTGCGCTCGATATCCTCGCTGCTCTCGTTGATGACAGACGCACTGCCTTCGAGGTCTACAGGATTCGGGGACCCGCCCTCGGTAAACCCGACCGGGTCTTTGAAATAACCCTCGACCGCAAGTTTCTGTTCCGGGGAGGCTGTGGCGGTCAGCCAGAGCACGAGAAAGAAAGCCATCATGGCGGTGGCAAAATCGGCAAAGGCCACCTTCCAGGACCCCCCATGGTGCCCTGCGACGACTTTCTTTTTTCGTTTTATGATAATTGGCTGATCTTCCAAGAAACTGCTCCAGACGGCTCTTGTTCAGATTATTTTGAACGCACGTGATCGTTCAGTTCCTGGAATCCCGGCCGTTTGTCGGACGGCAACGCCTTGCGGCCAAACTCGATGGCCATTTGCGGTGCCTGGCCGGATACGGTCGCGACGATCGCGGATTTCACACACTCATATGCCTTGAGCTCATACCGGGCCGAGTGTTCCATGGCAATGGACGTGGGCCCGACGAAGCCATAGCCCATCCAGATGCCCAGAAACGTGCCCACCAGAGCAGCCGCCACGCTGAGACCGATTCTTTCGGGGCCCTCGCTCAGAAAATTCATGGTAATAACGATACCCAGTACCGCCGCGACAATACCCAGGCCTGGCAACGCATCCGCTATCTTGTTGACCGCATGGGCCGGCTCTTCCAGTTCATGCTGGCGGCTGTCAATCTCGTTCTCCATCATGCCTTCCAGCTCATGGGTGGCCATGTTCCCGGAACTGATGATCCGCAGGTAGTCAGTCATGAAGGCAAGCAGGTATTTGGATTTCATGATGGCCGGGTAGCGGGTAAAAATCTGGCTCTCCTGAGGATTGTCGATGTCCTCTTCGATGGCCATGACGCCCTGCTTCCGGGACTTGTCGAAAACCTCATACATCAGGCTCAACAGGTCCATGTAATAGGACTTGTTGTAGGGAGAGCCGGTTAACTGGATAAGCACACCCTTGCCCACTTCCTTGATGGTGTGCAACGGGTTTGCAATCACGAAAGACCCAACCGCTGCGCCGCCGATGATCAGGATTTCGGTGGGCTGCCATAACACCATGAGATTACCGCCATGGAGAACGTACCCCCCCAGGACGCTTGCAATTACAACAACTGCACCGATTATGAGTAGCATGGAAAGAGAACATACCTTCTGTGATTGTTATCGGGATACCGCGACTGAAGCCTGGCTGCCATTCCGCTTTGCACAGATAATAGCAAGCACCGGTCGGAACCGCGAAGCTGTGAAACAATTTCTATACACGCCGCGCGGTTTGGTAGACTTTGCCCCTTTGAGCGCCAAGGATAACCCCTGATGTACGACAAGCTATTTGTAACGGGCCAGTATGTAGCACCGCAGCTGACCATCTCCCGCCTGGCCGGCCGCCTCGCAGACAACGAAAGCGTTCCGGCGCTCAAGAACCGTGTCGTGAACTGGTTTATCGGCCGCTATGGCGTAGACATGAGCGAGGCCATTGAATCAGACCCTGCCGCCTACCCCAGCTTCAACGCCTTTTTCACTCGTGAGCTGAAACCGGGCCTACGGCCAGTGGACAGCGGTGACTCCGTCATGGTGAGTCCTGTGGACGGCACTATCAGTCAGTTGGGCCACATCAGCGGTGGCCGGGTCTTCCAGGCCAAGGGCCAGTCTTTCAGCCTCAATGAACTGCTCGGCGGCGACCAGGAGCGGGCAAACACCTTCACAGATGGCGAATTTGCCACCATCTACCTGGCCCCCAGGGACTATCACCGCATTCACATGCCGCTGGCCGGCACCCTGCGAGAGATGGTCTATATCCCCGGCAAGCTCTTTTCGGTAAACCCCACTACGGCGGAAAACGTGCCCAACCTGTTTGCACGGAACGAGCGGGTCGCCTGTATTTTTGACACGGCAGCTGGCCCGATGGCCTTCGTGCTGGTGGGTGCGATGATTGTCGGCAGTGTCGAAACCACCTGGGCCGGCATCGTGGCCCCGGGCAAACGTCAGGTGGACGTAACTCGCTACGACAGCCTCAAAACTCCGATACGGTTTGAAAAAGGCGAGGAAATGGGGCGATTCCGTCTGGGCTCGACCGTCGTTATGGTCATGCCCAAGGGTGCTGTCACCTGGAACAGTGATCAGGTAGCAGGCGGAAGGGTGCGCATGGGAGCAGCCTTTGGAGAAATCAGGCCCGGTCAGCAGGAAACCCGATAACCCCTGAGATATCATCCAACCCCAGCTTCAGCATCAGCAAGCGGTCAAGGCCCAGCGCCACCCCTGAACAGTCCGGAACGCCGGCGTTCAGAGCCGCCAGAAATGCCTGGTCAACGGGCATTTCCGGCTTGCCAGCCGAACGTCGCGCCTGGTTGTCCGCCGCAAACCGCTGCTGCTGCTCATCCCCGTCGGTAAGCTCCCAGTAACCGTTGCACAACTCTACCCCGCGCACATAGAGTTCGAAACGGTGCGCCTGGCGCAAACCGCCCTGCTCTGACACACGCGCCAACGCCGCCTGGGATTCCGGGTAGCCAGTGACAAACACCGGCCCGGTTTCAGCCAACGCCGGCTCAACCAGGCAACTCATCAGCAAATCCAGGCAATCGTCCCGGGTAAAGGCGCGTAACTGTGCCGGCTCCATCCACTTTTCGCAGCGGGCCGACAACTCACTGTCACTGGCCAGAAAGGGGTCAATGCCTGCAAAGCAAAGAAAAACCTCACGGTACCGCATCGTGTGTGGTGCTTCACAACCCAGCCAGCCGCACACCAGGTCGGACACTTCCGCCATCAGATCGGAATCCGTGAACCCGGGCCGGTACCATTCAAGCAGAGAAAATTCAGGGTTGTGCCGGCGCCCGGATTCGCCGTCCCGGAACACCCGCGCCACCTGATAGATGGGCCCGGAGCCGGAGGCCAGCAGGCGCTTCATGTGATATTCGGGGGAGGTCTGGAGCCAGGCTTTCGCAAAGCCCCCCGCTACAGGAGTGGGACTGGCGGGGATGCAGTCGATGTTGATGTCGGTAACACCGTATCGACCCAGCACGGGCGTCTCCACCTCCATCACGCCCCGTTGTGCAAAAAAGCCGCGCACCCAGGCCAGCTGGCGTGCACGGCTTTCAAGAGCAGCCAGAGACGCGGAAGGCTGCCAGGGAGGCGTTGCTTTCACTTCGGAAACCAATCAGCCGCCTTTCACACGGTTGACGTATTCGCCGGAGCGGGTGTCTACCTTGAGTACTTCACCGATGGTTATGAACAGCGGCACGTTCACGACGGCACCGGTAGAGAGGGTTGCCGGCTTGGTGCCACCCTGGGCGGTGTCGCCTTTCATGCCCGGGTCGGTATCCACCACTTCCAGTTCAACAAAATTCGGCGGCGTCACCGTCAGCGGTGCGCCGTTATACAGCGTGACGGTATAAACGTCCTGCTCTTTCAACCACTTGAGGGCATCACCAACAGCCTTGGCATCCGCCGGGTACTGCTCGAACGAGCCGTCTGTCTTCATGAAGTGCCAGAACTCACCGTCTGTGTACAGGTACTCCATTTCCAGATCGATGACGTCGGCGGCTTCCAGGCTTTCACCGGACTTGAAGGTGCGCTCCCACTGGCGATTGGTCATCAGGTTGCGCAGCTTGACACGGTTGAATGCCTGACCCTTGCCGGGTTTTACGAATTCGTTATCGAGAATGATACAGGGATCGCCGTCCAGCAAAACCTTAAGACCGCCGCGGAATTCGTTGGTAGAATATGAAGCCATGAAATTATCACCTGAAAAGATGCGTATAAAAATTCGAAGGTCGCTATGATACAGCGAACCGCCACCCGTATAGAAGCCCGCCCAGTCGATCGTGATACGCGCAGCTGGCAACAGCTACTGTCAGCGTCTGTCACCACGCCAGAGGACCTGCTCAGGCGACTCCGGCTTGACCCGGCCATCTGGCTGTCCGGTGCTACAGAAGGCCACCGCCTGTTTCCGCTGCGGGTACCGGAGCCCTATCTGCAACGCATCGTTCCGGGTGATCCGGCCGACCCGTTGTTACGGCAGGTTCTGCCGCTCTTCGCCGAAACCGTTGCGCAATCCGGATTTGTCCGTGATCCGCTACAGGAGAGCGAGTCGATGCAGGCGACCGGGCTGATCCGGAAATACCAGAGTCGCGCCCTGCTGATGGTTACCGGTCAATGTGCCATTAACTGTCGCTATTGCTTCCGCCGTCATTTCCCCTATGACGAACATCGGCTATCGCCGGAGGACCGGGTAGAAGCACTGACGACCCTGGCCAATGACAACCGCATCAATGAGGTAATATTCAGCGGGGGTGACCCGCTTGTCGCCAATGATCGGTTGCTGTCATCCTGGGCCGAATCCCTGGCGGACATTTCCCATATCCGCCGCCTCAGGATTCACACACGGCTGCCGGTTGTGATTCCTCAACGTGTTTGCGACTCGTTGCTGGCGTGGCTTTCCGCCAGCCGGCTGCAGATGGTAATGGTGATTCACGCCAATCATCCGGCGGAGCTGGATAATGACACCCGGCTCGCTCTGGGGCGGCTGAAGGCCGCCGGCGTCACCCTGCTGAATCAGAGCGTTGTCCTTAAAGGCGTTAACGATTCGGCAGTCGTATTGGCCGAACTGAGCGAGCGGTTGTTTGAATGTGGTGTGCTGCCCTATTACCTCCACGCTTTTGACCCGGTGGAAGGCGCCCATCATTTCAGCGTCAGTGACGATAAGGCGCGGGAGCTGGTCCGGCAACTGATCGCTACACTCCCCGGATTCCTGGTCCCAAAGCTTGTCAGGGAACTGCCTGACCGCCCCGGGAAGACCCCGCTTGACCTTTTTGCGTGACACATTTGGCAAAGTTGGCCCAAATTTACTTGTTAAACATTGTCAACTCGTGCTTTTCTCGCTTTTTGTTATGCGTTTGCTATTTTAGAGTGCAATGAGTGATAACAATAAAAAACTGTATTTTCGGCGTTTTCCCATTAATACCCGCAGGCGCCAGAAGTCATAGCCTGTGGCTCGTGGCGCAAACCGGAGTACCAACCGTGGTCCAGACAATTGGCGTGAACTCATGGAAGGCATGATCCTGAAACCCGATCTCCGTGTTCCTGAACAGAAAACGGCGAGTCTCTCTTTTTGCCAGACATCACCAAAGGCCTTCAGGGACTGGGTCAACCAGCTGCCCATGGCCAATATTGGGGAGGCTTCGCGGCAGCTCTACCACGCCATTATCGAGCTCAACCACCTGTTTATCGCGCCGCAGCAGCGCCTTCAACTACTGGAACTGATTCGCCCGAAAATACACTTTGTCTGCTCCGAACTGTCGAGGCACTATCTGGGCATGGCCATTGCGCTGCCTGAAAAGCAGCGCAAGATTGCCAATCTGTCCCAGGCACTCCAGCTTCACGCAGCCAGCGGCTACAAGCTCTGTGTCCTGGAGTTTCTGGATAATGGCGGGCTGGACAAGCACAGGAAAGCGGTGGCCACAGCGATTCACCGGGCCATTTCTGAGCTGGCAGCCACTATTGTGCGATCCCACCAACTGTATTGCCCCAGCCCGGCACAGAGCTGGCTGGAATGTCATCGCCTGTTCCGGTTTGCCCATCGCAACAAGCTCAACAGGCTGTCTGTCGACGATGAAACTCTGAGCCACCGTCGGACCAGCACGGTAGAGGACAGTTACAAGCGCATTCTGCTGCTTGGCTGCGCCCGGCCCAACCAGTTGCGGCAAGCGGAACTGGCGCAGGTCTACGACCTGTTCGAAAACTGGACTCATCTCGTTTCCTGTGGCCCAGAGACAGACAACGACAGCCTGTTTGTGGTGAATATGGAGCGGGACACTGCGCCCATATACCGCAGCCTGCTGGAGCAGAAGCCCGGAAACGACAGTTACAACTTCGATACCCGTGAACTGTCAGAACACATCATCGAGTCACTGCACTCCCGTCACCAGAAGAATGGCTACACTGCCAGCAATCTGGAGCTTCCATCCCGGGTCAGTGACACGCTGCTGACCCACCTCAGCCAGGCGCTGGGCATTCTCGCGAAGCGGAATTTCAACCGCATTTCCAGCCAGGGAACCCTGGAAATATGCGTGGGGCTGACAGCCACCCACTTTTACGTGGCGGGCGCCAAGACATTCAATGAGTTTGTCAGTGGCAATGACAGTGGCCACCATGAGCATGGCCATGATCAGGACAATCAGTTCATGAGATCATCACGTCGGCGGGAAGACGCCTGGGCCGGAGCCCATGATGCCGGCCCCAACGACGACCCGATCCAGTCAGCGGATACCCCCATCAACTTCCGCAACAGCATTGGCGCCACACCCGACAGCGAACATGACCGCAGGCGCCCACAGTCTCACCATGCCCTGCTGATCAACACCAGCCCCGGCGGCTACTGCGTCGGCTGGGAGACCAACGTGCCGGCGTCGCTGCAAGCCGGAGAAATACTCGGGGTTCGTGAACAGTCCAACCACCCCTGGAGTATTGCCGTGGTGCGCTGGATACGCCAGGTTCGCAACCAGGGCACCCAGGTGGGTATCGAACTGCTGGCTCCCAGTGCGGCGCCCTGCGGTGTACGTCTGATCCAGAAAGTGGGCAACAGCAGCGAATACCTTCGGGGCCTGCTCTTGCCAGAGATCAGCGTGGTTAACCAGGCGGCGACCCTGATCACACCACGGCTTCCGTTTCAGTCCGGGAGCCGGATATCGCTGCTCCACGATGGCCGCGAGGATCAGGGCACACTTTCCCGCAAGATCTCCGCAACCGGCAGCATCAGCCAGTTCGAGCTCAAGCTTCAGAATAGCGGAGCTGCAACCACGCACGCCATGCCGGCTGCGGCGGGTGCCAGCGAGGACGAATTTGATTCGCTGTGGCCGTCACTCTAGGTCTGCATTTCAGACAATCAGAGGCGCTACGGCTGGCGCCAAGGGTTGTTATTAAACGGTAACCCCTGCATCATTCAGCGTTAGTGAAAGACCGGCTCTGTACTAGCAACTCTGTACCTGAAATAGAGCCGGCACAGTTAACGCGTATCACGAGACATCTGACGAATGCAGAAAAAGAACGCAACCGTACACCTGCTGATCCTTGACCCCTCACAAAACGATGCCGAGACTCTTGTGAGCCTGCTCCGGAACTCCGGCAAGGCCACGCGGGCCCATCGCATCACCTCTGAGGAAGATCTGGAGGAAACCCTGAAAGCAGGCAACTGGGACCTGTTACTGGCGCGGGACGACGCGGACCAGGAATTCGGTCCTGACGGCGCCCTGGCCATGATTCGTCGCATGGACAAGGATATTCCGTCTGTACTGCTGACCAGTGAATTCAACCGTGAGCGCACGGTCGCCGTCATGAAAGCCGGTGCCCATGATGCCGTGCCCTTCGAGAACACCGATCAACTGGTGCTGGTGGTTAACCGCGAACTGAGTGCACTCGAGGACCGTCGTCGGCGCAGAACCCTGGAGTCACACCTGCGTGAAGCCGAGCAGCGTTGCCAGTTGTTGCTGGAAAGCTCCAAGGACGCCATTGCCTATATCAATGATGGCATGCACATCTATGCCAACCAGTCCTACATGGAGTTCCTTGGCTACGACGATATTGACGACCTGATCTGTATACCGGTGCTGGATACCCTGACCCCGGAAAGCCAGGAAAAATACAAGGAGTTCATGAAGTCCTTTGCCGAAAGTGGTGAAGACGGCATGACCATGAACTGCGTGGCCCGCCGTAGTGATGACCAGGAACTCAACGTCACCATGTCTGTGTCAGCGGCCACTTACGACGGTGAAATCTGTACCCAGATTGTGATCCAGCCCGAACACAGCGACGCTGAGCTGGAGGAGAAGATTCGCCAGATCAGCAGTCAGGATCTGCTGACCGGTCTGTTCAACAGGCAATACCTGATGGACGCGCTAGGCCAGGCCATCGCGAAAGCCGGCAAAGACAATCAGACGGGCGCCCTGGCCTACATCGCTCTTGATAATTTCATGAGCCTGAAGGGCCAGGTTGGCATTGCCGGCGCGGATCTCATGCTGGGAGATCTGGCCACCCTGCTCAAGGAACAGACGCCCGAGAACATGATTCTCGCCCGCCTCAGCGATGATGCTTTCTGCCTGCTTTGTCAGCCCTGCGAAGAAAAAACCCTGGCAGATCAGTGTGAAGCCCTCTGCAAGAAAGTAGAGGACCACCTGTTTGATATCAATGGCCGCACGGTACAGCTGACCCTGAGCATCGGTGTTGCCGCTATTACCGAGAATGCGCCCAAGGCCCCTGACCTGATGGGACGCGCTCATACCGCTTCCTCGGAGCTGAAGAAGAAAGAGGGCCACGAGCAGGGCAACGGTGTTCTGGTTTACAACCCTGCCGACTATGAATCGATGGATGAAAGCAACTCTGTCGATGCCATACAGAAAGCTCTGGACGACAACCGCTTCCGGCTTCTGTTCCAGCCCATCATCAACCTGAGAGGCGAAGGCGAAGAGCACTACGAAGCGTTTGTCAGAATGCTCAACAAGGACAATGAAGAGGTTTCGCCCTACGACTTCCTGCCGCCGGTCGGCCCCTCGGAAATGGCCATCAAGATAGACCGCTGGGTAATCCTGCAAACGATCAAACAGTTGTCCAGCCACCGCTCACGTGGCCATGACACGCGGCTGTTCCTGAACGTAACGGCAGAAACCCTGGAGGACAAAACGTTCACGCCATGGCTGAGCGTGGCATTGAAGGCAGCCCGCCTGCCCGGTGACTCACTGATTTTCCAGATTCGTGAAGGTGACGCCAACAACTTCATGAAACAGGCCAAGGAATTTGCCAAAGCTGTTCATGAGTTGCACGCCAAGGTCTCGATCTGTCAGTTCGGGTGCGCACTGAATCCCTTCAATACCCTGAAGCATATCGACGTGGATTACGTGAAGATTGACGGTTCGTTTACCGAAGAGCTTCAGAAGAAGGACGAAGCCAAGGAAGAGGTCAAGGAGATGGTCAAGAGCCTGCAAAGCGCCGGCAAACTGACCATCGTGCCCCTGGTGGAAAATGCCAGCGTTCTGGCAACCCTGTGGCAGGCCGGTGTGAACTATATCCAGGGCTACTACCTGCAGGCGCCGGTTCCGGAGATGAACTACGACTTCGGCGATCACTAGCCCTCAGCATCTGGACGGGCTGGCCCTTTGGCCAGCCCATCCCGATGATTACTTCCCTATCTGAAGGCTGTCGTTTTCCCTGAACCCGATCAGATAGAGAATGGCGTCCAGCCCCAGGGTCGAGATGGAGTGGCGGGCGGACTCCTTGACCAGTGGCTTTGCCCGAAACGCAACGCCCAGGCCAGCCTGGCTCAGCATGGGCAGGTCGTTGGCACCATCACCGACGGCGATCACCTGTTCCCGTGAGATATGCTCGCGTTCCGCAATTTCCAGAAGCAGTTCCGCTTTGCGCCTGCCATCAACAATCTGCCCGGCCACGCGGCCAGTGACCTTGCCATTCTCGATTTCCAGCTCATTGGCATAGACGTAATCAATGCCCAACTTCTGCTGCAGATGATGGGCAAAGTAGGTGAAGCCGCCGGACAGAATCGCCGTGCGATAACCCAGCGACTTCAGGCTCAGGATCAGATGCTCTGCGCCCTCGGTCAGACGCAGGCGCGCGGCAATCCCTTCCAGCACCGACTCGTCCAGACCCTTGAGCAGGGCCAGGCGTTCTGCAAAGCTCTGGCTGAAGTCCAGCTCCCCCTGCATGGCGCGCTCGGTAATCTCTGCCACCTGGGGGCCCACACCTGCTTCAAGCGCGAGCTCGTCGATCACCTCGGCATCGATCAGCGTGGAGTCCATATCGAACACCACCAGCCGCCGATTGCGGCGAAAAATGGAATCTTCCTGGAAGGCAATGTCCACGTTCATCTCACCGGCTATGTGCAGGAAATCAGAGCGCAGCTGTTCCAGATCAGAAGGCGTGCCCCTGACGGAGAACTCCACACAGGCAATGCGGTTGTCTGAGGGATTCAGTGACGGCCGCGCCGAGAGCCGGCTGATGTTGTCGATGTTCAGGCCATGACGGGCGGTAATGGCCGACACCCGCGCAATCTGCTCGGCCTTGATATCCCGCGACAGCAAGGTGACGATGTAACAGGCACGGTTGCGGCCCTCAGCCCATTGCTGATACTCATCGATAGTGATGGGCGCAAAGCGCACCTGCAGGTCCAGCGAATGCAACCGGAACAGCAGGTCACGGATCACCGGTGAGGACTTGGACTCGTCGGGGATCTCGATCAGGATCCCCCAGGTCAGGTGGTCGTGAATCACCGCCTGGCCAATGTCCAGAATCCGCACATGGTACTGGCCCATGATGCCGGTGATCTCGGACGTCAGGCCGGGCTTGTCGCGCCCCGACACATTAATCAGAACCAACTCACTCACGGTCAGGCTGCTCCTCTGCACTTGCTGCGTCAGCGGCCTCAGCAGCATTGCTGGCCGACTGGATGACATCAATGGCATCCACCCGCTGGAGTCCTCGGGGCAGCTTGTGGCCACGACGGCCGCGCTCACCCAGGTAATGCTCCAGATCGCTGAACTGCAGGCCCATCTTGCGCTTGCCGGCGCGAATTTCCAGTTGGTCATCTTCGGCAAACACCGCAACGGCCACCACATACTCTTCCCGGTTCTGCACCCGCGCCGAGGGAATGCTGATGATCTTGTTGCCCTTACCCTTCGACAACTCCGGCAACTCACTCAGAGGGAACACCAGCATCCGGCCCTCGTTGGAAATCGCGCCCAGGTACAGTGGTTTCTCAGAGTCCGGCACGGTCACCGGCGGCATGATTTCCGCCCCTTTCGGCACCGACACCACCGCTTTGCCGTTGCGGTTCTTGCTGATCATGTCATTCAGGGAGGTCACAAACCCGTAGCCGCCGTCTGTAACGAGCAACACCTTGCGGGCCGGATCGCCCATCAGCAGGCCGGAGAAAGTCGCGCCCGAAGGTGGGTTGATGCGACCACTCAGGGGCTCGCCCTGCCCCCTGGCAGACGGGAGCGAGTGGGCAACCAGGGAATAGGCGCGCCCGGTGGAATCCAGGAACACCGCCTGCTGGTTATTGCGCCCTTTCGCGGCCATGGCAAACTTGTCGCCGGCCTTGTAGCTGAGGCCCTCCGGCTCAATATCATGGCCCTTGGCCGCCCTGACCCAACCTTTCTCGGACAGCACAACCGTCACCGGATCATTGGATACCAGTTCGGTTTCGCTGAAGGCCCTTGCCTCGCTGCGTTCAACAATCGGCGAGCGGCGGTCGTCGCCATAGGTTTCCGCATCCGCCAGCAGCTCATCCTTGATCAGCTCCCGCAGGCGGTCCTCTGACCCCAGAATGGCCTGGAGCTCATCCCGCTCGGCGGCCAGCTCGTCCTGCTCACCACGGATTTTCATTTCCTCGAGCTTGGCCAGGTGGCGCAATTTAAGCTCGAGAATGGCTTCGGCCTGCTCTTCCGACAGCCCGAAGCGGGAGATCAGTTCAGCCTTGGGCTTATCTTCGTAACGGATAATCGCAATGACTTCATCGATATTCAGGTAGGCAACCAGCAGGCCTTCAAGGATATGCAGGCGTGCGAGCACCTTGTCGAGGCGATGCTGGAGGCGCCGGGTAACCGTGGTACGACGGAAGCTAAGCCATTCCGTCAGCATGACCCGCAGGCCCTTCACGGCCGGGCGGCCATCGTTGCCGATCACGTTGATGTTGACCCGGTAGGTTTTCTCCAGATCGGTGCTGGCAAACAGGTGGGCCATCAGCCCTTCCTGGTCCACCCGGTTGGAGCGGGGAACAATCACCAGGCGGGTCGGGTTTTCATGGTCCGATTCGTCCCGCAGGTCCGCCACCATAGGCAGCTTTTTGGTCTGCATCTGCTGGGCGATCTGTTCCAGTACCCGGTTACCCGAGACCTGGTGCGGCAGGTCCGTCACCACGATTTCGCCGCTTTCGTTGATCCAGCGGGCACGCATCCGCAGCGAACCCTTGCCGGTTTCATACATCTGCCGGATGTCCTTGCGGGGGGTGATGATCTCCGCATACGTCGGGAAATCCGGGCCCTTGACGTGCTCGCACAGGTCATCAGTGGTGGCATCCGGCTGGTCGAGCAGGCGCACACAGGCGGCCGTAATTTCCCGCACATTGTGGGGGGGTATATCCGTTGCCATACCCACCGCAATACCGGTGGTACCGTTCAGCAGAACGTGAGGCAATCGGGCGGGCAACACCGACGGTTCATCCATGGTGCCATCAAAGTTCGGCACCCAGTCCACCGTGCCCTGCCCCAGCTCACTGAGCAGGACATCGGCAAATTTGGCCAGACGGGATTCCGTGTAACGCATGGCGGCGAAGGATTTGGGGTCGTCAGGCGCCCCCCAGTTGCCCTGGCCGTCGACCAGCGGATAGCGGTATGAGAACGGCTGGGCCATCAGTACCATGGCCTCGTAACAGGCGCTGTCACCGTGAGGGTGAAACTTGCCCAGAACATCACCGACCGTGCGGGCGGACTTCTTGTACTTCGACGTGGACTTGAGACCGAGCTCGGACATGGCATAGATGATCCGGCGCTGAACCGGCTTCAGGCCGTCACCCACATTGGGTAAAGCCCTGTCGAGAATGACGTACATGGAGTAATCAAGGTAGGCCTTCTCGGTGTAGTCCCTCAATGAAACCCGCTCAAAGCCTTCATCCGTGGTCTGAAACTCTGGCATGGATGCCCCTTTGTTGCGTGACTTGCGTGAGTTGCGTGATATCAATTCCGCTGGTTACCCGGCCGGCAGCCGGAGGGCACATTATATGGAGGCGGGGGCGGATACACCAACACCCTGTCGGATTTCCAATAGCGGAATTCCCGCATGGAGACAGTTTAACGCTCACCGTATGCTCGCAATCAGTAAAACGATGACCCGTTTCACGACATCCGAGAGTGGAGAACTATGAGACCCAACCTGATAGCCTGCGGGCAGGCCATGATGACGGCCGTGGTCAACGCTGTTCTTGCTCTGGCCCTGATGCTGTTAGTGGAGTTCGCCATAAGCGGCACCTTCCAGCTGGCAGAACCTTATATCTGGGCGGGACTTCTGATCGGCCTGGTTATCTTTTTTGGCCAGTTCTGGCGCCAGCGTCACCTTTGCCGCAACGGGCAATCTGGCCATGGTTCCACTGACACCTATTAACGTGTCACTTACGAGTCACTATCAAGCGTTACACTTATCAACAAAGATAAGCTCCTTTCCAGTGCTATCCTGACTGACCGCGCTACGCTGCAACAAGAAGTCAGGATGGAAAGATGAATATAAGAAACTCCTTGGGCCTGAGAGCCAAAGTCGCCTTACCTTTTGCAATTTCCGCCATCGCCCTGATTGTGATAGGTCTTTTCAGCGTCCTGACGGCGCGGAATCTCGTCTCTGATACTGATACGCTTTCCGATCGCTACCTCCCCGCTGTAAGCGAAGCCCTCAACGGTGATCGCGACCTTTACCAGGCTCTGGTCGCGCAGATGTCCTTCATCAGCGCCACCGAGAATGACGAGCGCCCCAATCAGCACAAGGCGGATTTCGAAGAAAATGCCGGACAAGCACTGGACAGAATGAACGCGGCCGTCGAGCGCCTGAGCGGCACCGGTGTTTCCGAAATAACCAATGGCTTTCGCAATACCTACGACCGCTGGCTAAACTCAGCCCGCCAATCCATGGAGATGGCGCAGGCAGGCGACCCCGACGCGGGCAACCAATTGTTGACTGGCCAGAGCAATCAAGCCTTCAGCCAACTAAGGGAGTATTTTGACAGTGTCGGGATACATGCCGATGAGCAGGCACAGATCACCGCCCGCGAAGCATCGGACGAAGGGATGGCCAGTTCCGTCTTTATACTGGCTATAACGGCCGGCGCCCTCATCATTGGTATTCTTCTGTTCGTTATCATCCTTCGTATGATTATCCAGTCTGTGAGCGTGCTAAGGAAACAGCTGGACAACATTGCCCAGGGGGAGGGAGATCTCACTCAGCGTATTCCCGTTGAAATGGACGATGATCTCGGAAAGCTTGCCGCAAGTTTTAATCACGTGCTTGAAAACCTCCAGGGCATGATCGGCTCCATCCAGAATCTAAGCAAACAACTGGGCGAAGGTGCCTCTGAATTGTCCTCGACCGCCCATGACAACAGCAATGGCGTAACCCGGCAAACAGATGCCATTTCCATGGTCGCAACCGCCATCAATGAGATGCAAAGTGCCATTGAGGAGGTGGCGGGCAATGCCTCTCGCGCAGCCGACATCACCAGACACGCCCAGGAAAAGGGGCGGAATGGTGCGACCATCATCCGCAACTCATCGGTCCAGGTACAACGCCTGGCTGCACAGATATCCAAAGCTGTGGAGGTTATACGCAAGCTTTCACAGGACTCGGAGAACATTACTTCGGTTCTGGATGTTATTCGGGAAATCGCCGACCAGACCAACCTGCTGGCACTCAACGCTGCGATAGAGGCTGCCCGCGCCGGGGAGCAGGGCCGGGGCTTTGCCGTGGTTGCCGACGAAGTGCGCACACTGGCCAAACGAACACAGCAGTCGACCGAAGACATACAGACCATGATTACCGCCCTTCAGACCGGCGTTGCCGATATCGTGGCGGTGATGGAAACCGGAAGCAAGGAAGCGGTGGAAACCGAAAAACTTGCGACTGAAGCCGAGGCCGAGCTGCAGGGAATTCTTGAATCGATGGCGGACATCAGCGACATGAATACCAGCGTGGCGTCGGCGACAGAAGAGCAGACTCAAGTGGTCGACGAGATTAATCGCAGTGTTACAGAAATCAATGACCTGGCGTTTGAAGGGCTGGAACGGTCAGGTAGCATCGACCGTATTAGCAAGTCGCTGGACGGCTACGCCAGGGAGCTGGAACAACAGACAGGAAGGTTCAAGGTATAAATGGGAAGATCTCGCCCCATCTCCGGCTTCACCGCGAGACGGGGTGAACCAGGACGGTTACTGACGGATGCCTTCCACTGAAATGATCATTTCAACCGTTTCAGAGGCTTTACCAAGGTCCATGGGAATGCCGAAGTCAGCCAGCTTGAACTCGGTTCCGGCTTCAAACCCCATGCGATAGCCCCCCCATGGGTCATCGCCGTGCCCCAGCATTTCCACATCAAGAGTGATTTCTTTCGTCACACCGCGCAGTGTCAGGTCACCGATGATATCGGCCTCACCTTCGTCGTCCACTTCTACCCGCTTGCTCCTGAACGTTGCTTCCGGGAATTCGCTGACATGAAGGAAATCATCCGAACGCAGGTGTTTGTCCCGCTCGCCGTGGTTTGAGTCAACGCTGGAGGTATCCACAGTTACTTCTACAGAGCTGTTTTCCGGGTTTTCCGCGTCGTAGACAAACTGGCCGTCGAAGTCATTGAATCGACCGTAAAGCCAGCTGTATCCCAGGTGGGAAATCTTGAAGGTAATGAACTGGTGATCACCTTCGGTATCAAAAGCGTAGGTGCCACTGTGTTCAGATGCCTGGGCTCCACCAACCATGGTGAATGTAACAGCGGATGCAAGCAGCAGTTTTTTCATGTTTATCTCCTCATTGAAACAGCCCGAAGGCGTGATTGTAGATAGTGTTCAGATCAGTGTTGGCGACGGTCCGTACCCAGCATACGCCGCAGCGTATCGTCCCGGTCAATCAGATGATGTTTGATGGCTGCCAGGCCATGAAGGCCGGCGAGTACAATCAGGGCCCAGGTCGACCAGTAGTGAACCAGTCCGGCGGTATCCTCCATCCCCTTGATCCGGCCAGTCACCGAGGGGACTTCAAACCAGTCGAACACACTGATGGTTGACCCATCCGCAGTGGAAATGAGATACCCACTAACCATCGCCACGAAAATCAGGACATACAACATCAGGTGGGCGCCGTGAGCCGCCAACACCTCGAAGCGACTGTGATTGGGCAGGGGGCGCGGTACCGGGTTGATGAACCGCCACACCAGCCGCAGCGTCATTACCATCAATAGCAAAATACCGATGCTTCGATGGATGTCAGGGCCGGTGCGATACCAGTCATCGTAGTAGGACAGGTCTACCATCCAGTAGCCCAGTCCGAACAGCCCGAATACGGCAACCGCAACAAGCCAGTGGATCCCGATGGTCACAGCCCCGAACCGGTTGGCGGTGTTGCGTAGCTGCATGAATATCTCCTTGCCTGACGTTCCTGTACCTGCCGTAAATGCTAAAAGCAGTTTAGAAACAGGCGCCGTTAAAACCAATCGAAATGTTTTGCATACATAGGTCAGAAATTCTGACCAAAGGCACTATCAGGCCTATAGCACGTACTTTCCCTTATACCTTTGGTCTGATACGGGTTCTACGGATTGTAGAAAACCATGACTGGAATAGACTTTATGCATATCTTGAATACCCGGTTAGGGTTACTCATTGAACGAGAGGAAGCGACATGGAAATTGAATTCGACGAATCTGTTGCAGTGCCGAGCAACAACTGATTCCAGGCGGCTCCTGGCGAGCCGTCCGTAGGCCCCTCCCTACAGCGCCGTTCTGTGCGCTGTTACCTGACGTTGCCTGTTTTTACATGAAATAGTGGCAATAATTTGCTGGTTTTGGCACTCTCCTGTCTGGAACAATAATCCTGTGCATACTGGCTGAAATTCCACCAAAATCAGCAGGGTGCAGCCGGGATTGACAGATCGGAAGGCCACCGGGCGTTTCCGATGTTTTCGTATATCCGGACCCCGAAGACCTATGTCGCGAACCCTCCCAGAAGAGTTGACCGCACCGGAACTGGACGTGCTGTCGCCTATGCTATCCAGGGAGGGCGATTCATGGACGGCGAATTACCAGGGCCTGACACTGCGAACAGCGTTACAACCCATATTCAGCATTTCCCACAAACGCATCGTCGGTTATGAGGCACTGATCCGTGCCTTTGATCCGGACAATGCCGCGGTGCTCCCTCTACACCTGTTCGAGCTGCCGTCGTCAGATGCTGAAAACCTCCTGCTCGACCGGCTTTGCCGCTATTTACACATTCGCAACTATTCGAACTTCCAGGACCAGCTCAACTGGCTGTTTCTGAACGTGTCTCCCCGTGTGGTGTCGGCCGGCAGCCGGGCTGATTCGTTTTTCGGTGAACTGCTGAAAAAAACCGGGCTTCCCCCTCACCGTATTGTGATGGAAATTGTTGAGCAGCCCACCGATGACGCTGAAAGATTGCGGGAAACCGTTGCCTACTACCAGCAACTGGGTTGCCTGACCGCCATTGATGATTTTGGCGCCGGCCACTCCAATTTCGAGCGCATCTGGAACCTGTCACCGGATATCGTCAAGCTTGATCGCAAATTGCTCACCCGCGCCACCGGTGACCGCAAGGCCAGACAGATACTCAATGGCATTGTCTCGCTGCTTCACCAGTCCGGCTGCCTGGTTCTGCTGGAAGGCGTGGAAACCCACGAACAGGCCATGATAGCCATTGATGCCGGAGTGGATTTCGTACAGGGATTCTATTTCCGTAAACCGAGCATCGCACTGGCAGACATTCCCGGGGAACTGACCGATCTGGATGGGCTGCTGAGAGACTACAAGAGCAAGAACCGGGTAACGCAGGATCCGACCCAGCAGCTGACTTCCTTTTTCGAAGGCTTCTTCCGCAATGCTGTGGACCGGCTCAGCCAGGGCATGGTGATGCGAGAAGCCTGCAACACCCTGCTGAATCATCCGGCGGTCTCCCGGTGTTACCTGGTCGATGAAAGTGGCGTTCAGATCGATGACACCCTGGTGTCAGATGCCATGGCCAGCAGCCTTGACCCCCGCTTTCGTCCCCTGGAGAGCACCACCAGTGCCGACTGGTATCGCCAGCAGTACCTGCGCCAGGCCATCGCCCAGCCGGGCTATCTGCAGGTGACTGCGCCCTATCTCTGCATTACCGGCGCCTACATGTGTGTCACCCTGTCCCTGGGCTATTATCACAACGGAAAACTGAGAGTCCTCTGCTGCGACATTCTCGCCAACCCGACCGAAACCAGCGTCAGGAAAGGTTGATCCCGTACACCAGGGAAATCACCCCGACCGTGACCAGCCCGATAAACAGGTTCATCGGCAGGCCTATCTTCACGAAATCCATGAACCGGTAACCGCCCGGGCCGAAGACCATCATATTGGTCTGGTACCCCAGCGGTGTGGCAAAGCTGGCTGAGGCGGCCATCATTACCGCAATCACGTAAGGCTCGGAAGCAATACCCAATGAGGCAGTCATGGACAGCACAATGGGCAATACCAGCACCGCGGCGGCGTTATTGGTGATCACTTCAGTGAGAACCGATACCGAGAAATACACCAGCAAAACCGTCAGTAACGGGTGGCCACTGCTGACATCCAGTATTCCCGCCGCGACGAAGGCCGCTGCACCGGTTTCCTGCAGGGCCGCCCCGAGCGCAAAAGAAGCCGCGATGGTGAGCATGACGGGCACATCCACAGCCTTCTGCGCCTGACCGACCGAACAGCAGCCGCTGAGAACCATCAGCGCAGCCCCCATCAGCGCCGCGTTGAGCATACTCAACACACCGAAGGCTGCAGCCCCCACCAGTACCAGCAGAATTCCCCAGGACAGATACGCGCGGTCGTGACGGGGCGTTTCCGTTTCCAGGTCATTGATCAGCAGGAAGTCCTTGGCGTATCGCTGACGGCTGACGAACGCCGGGCGGGCTTCAAGCAGCAAAACATCCCCGGTTTTCAGGCGAATATTACCCAGGTTACCAGACACCCGCTCGCCACCCCGTGCGACCGCCAGCACCACGGCACCGTATCGATCCCGGAAACGGGCGTCGCGGATGGTCAGACCAAGTACTTCAGACTGTGGTGACAGCGCAGCCTCCACCAGCCGCCGCTCTGCCCGGTCTTTGCTCAGGCTGGGCTCATCATCATGAACGGAGGGCACGATGCCGTTAATCCGCAGGAGGTCGGAAATGGCCTGGGTATCGCCGGCAAACACCAACCGGTCACCACCCCGCAGGCGTTCTTCCGAGGGCACAGCAGTTACCACACTGCCATCCCGCTCAATCTCAACCAGGTAGAGGCGTTCCAGCTCGCGCAGACCAGCCTCGCCCACGCTCTTGCCGACCAGTGGCCCGTCAAAAGCAACCGCAACTTCCAGGGTAAATTCCCGCATGGACCCGAACTTCTGCTGGTCCTTGCGATCCGGCAGCGCCCTGGGTAATACCAGCAGCATCACCGCCAGACCAATCACCGCCACCGGCAACCCGACCGCGGTAATGGAGAAGATCGAGAAGCCGTCCTCGCCAGTCAGCTGCTGATACTGCCCGTTGACCACCAGGTTGGTACTGGTACCAATCAGGGTCAGGGTGCCACCGAGGATGGCGGAGTAACTCAGGGGAATCATCAGCTTCGATGGCGAGATGCCAATTTTCCGCGACCAGGCATGAACCGCCGGGATCATGGTGGCAACCACAGGGGTGTTATTAAGGAAGCCGCTCAGCAGCGCGACCGGAAATGCAATACGGGCCTGGGCCGAGCGCACGGTGCGGGGCGATCGCAACAGGTGATGAACCACCAGATCCACACCGCCGGAGTGATGTATGCCGGCAGCCACTACAAACATGGCGACAACGGTGATCAGGCCTGTGTTACTGAACCCGGCCAGGGCCTGATCGGCAGTGACAATGCCGCTGGCACTCAGCACAACGAGCACGCCCAGCATGACGAGGTGCGGACCAAAACGCCCGAAACTCATCAACAGCAACGCCACGCCCGCGAGGCTTAAAGCAAACCAGCCCTGCCAGTCCATCTGGTGTTCCCTTGGATAAAAGGCGCAGGATACCGAGTTTGCCGAAGACATAGAAAGAATAAAGGATGCTGTTTAAAGCACCAACAGATATATAGCCGGCACGTCTACCAGCCCTCGGTTGGCACACCGTGTTCTTCGAGGTAGTCGCCGTGTTGTTCGAGGTAGTTTGCTGTTCCGACTTCAAAATCGTCCGGATCCCCGTCTATTTCCGTGGCCTGCATACGCATCACTTCCACTTCATTGCCAATCTGGTTCAGGATCCATACCACCACCGTGCCTCCGGGGGCCAGACCAATGGTCATGGTGTGCCGGGGGCTCATACGTAACCCATCATAAGCCTTGAACGGTGCAGGTTCCCGCATGAGGTCCAGAAGACCGGGCGGTACTTCAATCAGCTTGGCGTAGTATTTCTGCTCGGCGAAGGAGAACCAGCGAAGGAAGATCAGTTCGGGGAAAGGGTCCGCGGCTGTTCCCTTACCCGAAGGCCCGTGCGGCCCTTTCCAACAACATGCAACGCTACCAATGGGTTGACGCCAGCTCCGTTCTCCACTCTTCTCCAGAAACATGTCAATCACCCACACTTCGTAATTCATGGGTGCCGCTATCTTGATGTTCCACGGTTCACGGCTATCAGGCGACGAAGCACAAGCGCTGACCAGAAATATTGTCAGAGTCAGCCACAGAATCACAATTTTTCTAACCATCAGTAGCCTTCCTGTTGCGGGTACACCCTGCGTTCCCTCGATGACGCTGGGGCATGTGGCCTGACATGGCGGAACAGGCTTACCCGCACGGGCACCTCGCCGATCAGTGTTTCAAAACTGTTATAGTTCGCGGAGTAGTGAATATAACGTTGCAACAACAACTCGTGGCTCTCCCTGGATAGAGAAGGCTCATCGTCTCCCTGTTTGACCTGCTGCATAAGCTTGTCGAGTATGGCTTCCAACTCTTCAGGCATTGTTTCATCCCGCTTCGTCGCACCTACATCCTTCAATGGCACCCCCTTGTCTGTTGCAAGCCGGTGCATCATTCGCAGGGCCACCCGGGAATAGTCGCCACGAACCTGTCGGGTCATGCGCAGTGCCAACTCTACCTCACCTTCCGGTGCGGGATGGTCTTTTCGGTTTGTCACTATGTCCAGGCTGGCATCACCTTCCGAGCCAGGGTTGGCCGCCAAGTTGTGGGGTTTGCGGGACTGCCGAACCGGTAAACTGTGGAGGCCAATCCAGCCCTCAGCTGCCACTTGTGTTCGCAATGCCTCAAGGTTATCCCATTCCATACTTTTCTCTGGCCAGCGCAGCCGGCTCGGTGGCACTGGCAATAGCGGACTGATCAAGACCTCCTCTCGCTGACTGTCACCGTATCCACCACCAATGTCCGAGTGGGCTCCGGGTAGCGCGATTTCACGGAAATTAGCAGGAAGGGTACCGTTCGGACTACGAAGACTATTCAGGGCGAAGTTCTTGCGGTGCTCGTGGGTAGCGGTTAGATGCACCGCATGATCAACCTGACCGGGGTCCAGATAGAGCTTAACAGGACTGTTGCGGGCATTGTCCGCAGCCAGGTCGCCGGCAAAAACGTTGACGATACCAGCAACAGTGTCATACAACCCAACGAAACGGATGCGAACCTCCTTCGGCCAGGCAACGCCGTACTCACTCAAAACCTTTGCCAGCAGCCCCTCTGGGCCAATATTAATCTCATGCGCTGCATGACGAGCCGCTGCAGCACCGCGGCTAAAACCAAAAAGATCGACTGCCAGTTGGTCACTTTGTTTACCTTGCAGGTCTTCTCTCATCTGCATGGCCAGCTGTGAAAATGCATAGTGAACCTGGCGGATAACGCCAGCATCTCCCAAGCCGGTAGCTGCACCGTACAATGAATCTTCGCTACCCGACTTTGAACCGGCGCCCGGTGCGTAAATGCTTCGACGAAAAGTAATTTTATTGTCTGACCTTAGTTGTCTATTTGGGTACAAATCCCATAGTTTCGCCACATTACTCGGAGCATTGGAGTAACTGCCACCCAGCATCAGGCCCAAACGACGCTCACATTCTTCCTGGCTTATTTCATCGTTCTCAAAGGGAGTCAGACACTCTTTCTCCAACTGCTCCGTAAAAACCCGGGTGTTGGTCGCATTATTCAAGGTCCCATCTGTAAAAATCCCCACCTCCAGATGAATACCGGGCGGTTCTTCCGACTTCTTACTGGTGTCAGTCGCTGGACTGGAAGTGGCAGGAAGCGGCATCACAGACGTGGCACTCCCCAGAGGTAGTGTCGGTGCGCTTCCAGATGACGATTGTCTCTGATGGTTTTCGGCGTGATGCCGGATTTGCATGTCGATGCCAAATGTCCGACTCCGGAATCCGCCAATTCCCGCGGGATTGCTGCTACGCAACTGCTCCGGAGTAACCGCCCATTCGTTCAGCTTTGCCACGTCGTTTTCGAGGAATGCGCCAACAATCAGCGTGTTCACTTTCCACTGGCCACCGCCAGGAAAATGTCCGCCGGGCTGCCAGGTAACCACCGGGGACACTGGAAAGCCGTCCACGGGGCCATGGACCAGCAACAGCTCACCGTTGCGAACCTGGTCCTGGAGGGTATCGGGATAGCCATTGCGCCGATAAGGCTTGCGGGGGAGGTCCTGCGGTAGCTGCAATGCGGAAAACGGGTCGGCCAGCAGGTGCTGTACCTTACTGGCGGCCAGAAACGGGCTTTCAATACGAGGGAGATCATACGCGGTCAAATCCCTTGACCGGACAAGTTTCATCGTCACCACTCCTTGCTGACGTTGTTGTTTAAGCTGTTGCGGACACCATCACACTTCGATGTCTGCCATGTTGCCGTAGGTTTCCAGCCACACCCGACGATCGGAGGCGCGCTTTTTACCCAGCAGCATATCCATACGGGCGTCGGTGTCGTCACCATCGGCAATGGTAAGCATCACCAGCCGCCGGGTATCCGGGGCCATGGTGGTCTCACGGAGCTGGAGCGGGTTCATTTCGCCCAGGCCCTTGAAGCGGGTGACGGATATTTTACCGCGGCGATTTTCCGCTGCCAGGCGGTCAAGGATGCCCTGCTTTTCATGCTCGTCCAGAGCGTAGAAGGTTTCCTTGCCCAGGTCCACCCGGTACAGGGGCGGCATGGCAACGAATACATGGCCGGCGGCAACCAGTGGGCGGAAGTGTTTGACGAACAGAGCACAGAGCAAAGTGGCGATGTGCAGCCCGTCGGAGTCGGCATCGGCGAGGATGCAGATCTTGTTGTAGCGCAGGCCGTCCAGCTTGTCCGAACCCGGGTCTACCCCGATGGCAACGGCGATGTCATGGACTTCCTGGGAGGCGAGGATCTCACCGGAGTCCACTTCCCAGGTGTTGAGGATCTTGCCCCGCAGTGGCATCACGGCCTGGAACTCCCGGTCGCGTGCCTGTTTGGCAGAGCCACCCGCGGAGTCCCCTTCCACCAGGAAGAGCTCGGAGCGGTTGCTGTCGCTGCCTGAGCAGTCTGCCAATTTGCCGGGCAGTGCCGGGCCGGAGGTGACCCTTTTCCGGGCGACTTTCTTGCTGGCACGAAGACGGCGCTGGGCGTTGCTGATAAACAGCTCTGCCAGCATTTCGGCAACGTCGGTGTGCTGGTTCAGCCACAGGCTGAAGGCATCCTTGACCACGCCGGAGATGAACGCAGCTGCTTCCCGGGACGACAGGCGCTCCTTGGTCTGGCCGGAGAACTGGGGCTCCTGCATCTTGAAGGACAGCACGTAGGCACAGCGCTCCCAGATATCTTCCGGCGACAGCTTCACGCCCCGGGGCAGCAGGCTGCGGAACTCGCAGAATTCCCGCATGGCTTCCAGCAGGCCGGTGCGCAGGCCATTAACGTGGGTGCCACCCTGGGCAGTGGGGATCAGGTTAACGTAGCTTTCCATGACCGCTTCGCCACCTTCCGGCAGCCACTGGATAGCCCAGTCGACAGCTTCCTTGTTACCGGAGAAGCTGCCGGTGAAAGGCTCCAGAGGTACCGCTTCGATGTCTGCCAGTTCGGTACGCAGGTAATCGCGCAGCCCGCCTTCATAGCACCACTCGTCCTTGTCGCCAGTCTGCTCCTGCAGGAAGGTGATATGCAGGCCTGGGCAGAGCACGGCCTTGGCACGGAGATTATGGCGCAGACGACTGACGGAAAATTTCGGGCTGTCGAAATAGCTGGGGTCAGGCGTGAACTTCAGCCGGGTGCCGGTATTACGCTTGCCAACGGTATCCACTACCTCAAGGTCGGTTTGTTTGTGGCCATTGGCGAACGTCATCCGGTGTAATTGCCCGTCGCGTTTGATCAGTACCTCAAGGTTCGTCGACAGGGCGTTGACCACCGACACACCCACCCCGTGCAAACCACCGGAGAAGTTGTAGTTGCCCTGGGTGAACTTACCGCCGGCATGAAGGCGGGTAAGAATCAGTTCCACACCGGGCACGCCATGCTCTTTGTGCATGTCCACCGGCATACCGCGGCCGTCATCTTCGACACTGAGCGAGCCGTCGCTGTGGAGGATCACGTCAATCCGGCGGGCGTGGCCTGCCAGAGCTTCGTCAACGCTGTTATCAATGACTTCCTGGGCCAGATGGTTGGGGCGACTGGTGTCGGTGTACATGCCCGGGCGCTTGCGTACCGGGTCCAGACCACTAAGAACTTCAATGGCGTCGGCGTTGTACTGTTTCTGGCTCATGGGAAGGAAATGACTCCACGGGTTTGTAATTAAGCTGGGCCATAGCTTAGGGATTCACGGGGAAAGATCAACGGTTGATTTGTGCGGGTGAGGACCAGCGCAGCTGCCGAGCTGCTATCGCGGGCGTGTGATGGTATCCAGGCCCTTGCCGGACACCCTGAGCTGCTTCCAGTCTTCGGGGGTGATGGCAATAATGGCGCAGGGCGTGGTCAGCGCCTGGGTGACCATGGCATCCGATGCCGGCTTCCGGACGTCAAGGGTCAGCCCCAGCACATTGTCAGCGATCTCTGCGGACTCCAGGGTCAAACCATAGCCGCCGGTGGGCTTCTGTCCCAGCCCCACAAGCACCAGGTGTTCCTGCTCCAGATCAAGAGCCCGGAGTTTTTTCATCGCAAGGTTGCCGGATGGCAGTCGCCCGAGCTTGTCCAGCTCGCTGGCGTCGCTGATATAGACCAGCCCCGGTGCCGTCAGGCCGCAATGGTCGGACTCCGTCACCTGCCGTGCCAGCGGTGCGCCACTGGCAGTTGCCGAGCGATTAACGGCGCACCCTGCCACCAGAGTGATGGCGAGGGTCAGGGCTGTCATATGTAGCAAACGCATCATCAACGGTCGTTCTCCAGGCGGCGAATTGGCACGTTATCCTGCTCTTTCTCACCGTCGGACTTCAGGCGATAGCCTTCGAATCCGATCCGTGGCAGGCCCATCGCAGCTATCGTAGGCCGGCGGAAACTGGTGCTTAACCTTACCCCGCTCAGCGGCTGGTCGCCAATGACGATTTTCTCAGGCAGACCATTGACCGGGTATTCGGCGCAGGCTTCACCGTTCTCGCAGATCAGGCCATTGTTGTCGATGTCGGTGCCAGCCACCAGGAAATACTCCCCCGGCTCGACCTGGTCAAAGGCGAAACGATACTGGCCGCCACTTGCGGATGCCACCACCTGCTCGATGGTATCCCGGTTGTCATCGGCGCTGACCAGGAGCACATAATGCCTGCCTGCGTCCCGCTCGTCTGCCGAAGTACCCAGCCGCAGGGAAACCGGGACCGTCAGGGTGCCTGCTTCTCCATTTTGCGGATCGTATTCGATCTCCAGTTCTGTGGTGTAACGTTTATTATTTTCCAGCCCGGACGTATCCACCGATACGACGAGCGACTGTGATAGGTCAGCCGGACGTTCTCCCAGGTTCAGCCATTCCGCTCCAGCGGTTACCTGGATGATAGTGATTGGTTCACCTTCGGGATAGGCTGAAAATTCAAGCTCCGCACTCAGAACGGCCGAATTGAACTGCAGCGCCGACGGAGATGCCCCAAGGGTGATGGGGAAGTTTCCGTCCAACGCGGCGTCCATGGCCGCCAGGGCGTTGATCAGGCCGGCACCGTATTCAAAAGCAGGGCCAACCTCTTCCGTCAGAGCACCACTTCTTAACAGGCTGCGGAACTCCCCCGGTGTAATTGTGGATTCTCCCTTCATCAGGGCATAGACGCCTGCCACGTGAGGCGCCGCCATGGAGGTGCCCTGAAGGCCGGCATAACCCGGCTCGAAGGAGCCACTGTCATCCCTGCCCCAGGTGCTGACAATTACATCAGCCGTACCATCCTGATTGGCGTCCCGGCTCGCATCGCCCCCTGGCGCTACTACGTCGACGGATTCGCCCACATTGGAGTAGGAGGCACGTTTACCAGCTCCGTCCACGGCCCCGACGCCGATCACGTTGGGGTAAGCAGCCGGGTAGGTTGGCTCATCAGTGCCCTGGTTGCCTGCAGCGGCCACAATCAATTGGCCATTACCGCCGGCCCAGGCTGCATCAATAGCGCTTTTGAGTGCATTACTGGGCCCGAGACCACCAAGACTGAGGTTGATCACGTCGATCTCGCTTCGGCCTGCCGCCCAGTTCACTGCAGCAATCAGATCCGCGGAAGAGCCTACACCGTCACGACCAAGAACCCTCACCGGGTAAATGCTGGCTCCAGACGCCATGCCGACAATACCTTGGACGTTATCCACTGCTGCAGCAACGCCGGCTACGTGGGTGCCGTGAAAGTTACTACTCCTGGTTTTACCGTCGCCAGGGTCAGCGGGATTGGTGTCTCGGCCTGGTTCCTGGTCAATATCCAGATCACCAGACACATAATCCATGATCTCACCGGAAATCAATCGGACATTCTCGTCCAGGTCCGGGTGCCAGGCGCCGCCGGTTGTCGGGGGCGATCGGAACACACCAGTATCAAACACTGCGATGCCGATGCCCAACCCTGCGTCCGGAGCCGCCTGCCAGGCCATAGGGGCCCTTGTCAGCGGCAAATTCCATTGCCGGTCATAAAGCGGATCGTCGTCTGGCGCAACCTGCTGCGAAGTGTAAAGATAATTAGGCTCGGCGGCAGCAACGCCGGGTTGCTCACGAAGCTCCCGTATCCAGTCCAGGGTATCCTCGCGAGCATCCTCCACCTGGCGGGCGCTCATGGTGGCGAGGTTTCGCGCGCTGTCCCTGCGCATCAACCAGGCGCCCCGACCCAGATTCCTCCGCTCTGACACAGCCATGGCTGCCGCCATTGCGACGCTCCCCGGATCTGCATCGAAACTCAGGATGGCTTCATCCACCATGAAAGCGGGATCCGTATAACTGGTATTCATGACACTGGGGGAAGCCTGATCCGCCAGTGTAAGAACGTAACGGAAGGGAATGCCCCCGGCTGTGCTGACTTCGATCAAGTAGGAGCCTGTTTCAGCATCAGCCGGGAGAGTAACCATAAGTGCCCGCAGAGTATCGGAGGCGGTGTCACTGTACTTCGGCACCAGATCTCCACCTTCCTGCTTGAGGATACGCAGGGTTCGATCTGGCAACGGCAGGCGCTGGTCCGGCGACAGGAACATCTGAACGGCTACCCGGTCGCCAGGCGACAGCTCAGTCACAAAAAAGTCCGCGGTATCTGTTACGAAATCGAATTGATCCGGGGTTCCCGTGTCATAGGTGCCTTCAATGAAACTGAGATAGCCACCTACAGTAGCCCCTGAAGGCAAGGCCTGTGCCGATCCGGGGGAGCCATTGTCCACCGACTGATCAAGGCGGAAGTCATCAGCGGTGTCGGAATCCACCCGCGTTCCGCTTTCTATATCGATAACGCCAGCCACATCAGGTGGGTTTTCAGCGCCGCCACCGGACCCTCCGCCACCACAGCCCGATAACAGCAGCAACAAGGACATCAAACCAGCAGTGACAGGTGCATTCCGGATCATAAAAGTCTCATAGGGCGACATCATGGACACGCGAGAACAGCTCCCTTTGTTTTCCCACATGGTATCTGATTGACGTTGGTAACACCGGATACGTTGCAAACATTTCATCAGATGCAAAAAACCGCCATCAGGTTACCCCGAAGGCGGTTTCTTTATAGTGACAATTGGTTACAGCGCGTAGAACAACAGTGGCACAAAGGCAGCGGTCAGCAGCGTTGGCCCCATCACCACCAGCGGCAGCAACAATCGCTCATAGCGGTGCCAGAAGGAGCCCGTGCGCTCAGCTGCCAGCACCTCGGTTTCGCCAACCACCTGCCGTGTCAGCAGGTGGTTCAGTGCCACCGGCGGGCTCAGGTAACCCAGCTCAAAGGCCACCAGGCACACAATCCAGAAATGCAGTGGGTCGATACCCAGCTGGATCGCCGGCTGCGCGATGGTAGCAGACACCAGGATAACCGCACCAAACGGGTCCATCACCATTCCGATAACGGTCAGCATCACTACGATCACCAGCATGGCAAGCCACGGGCTGGTCAGGTTTTCCGGGAACAGCGCGTGAACAATGTCGGAGCGTTCCAGAATACCACCAAGGCAGATCGAGAAGCCGATCAGCGCCAGCAAGGCACCAATATGCACGGCGGAGTCACTGGCTGCAGCCGTGCTGCGCATCCAGAAAGCCCGGCCACGGGAATGCCCCTGTTCATCATGGTCCTTTCCGGAATCCAGATAGACCAGTGCCAGCATCACCAGCGGCAAAATCATCGGTGCACTGTATTCATTGAATCCCAGCCCGAGGATCAGCCAGATGGCAACGATAACCACGGCAGCAACGGCTGCGTAGGGCGCCAATGGCCGCAGCTCGGCAAGGGATTTCCTGAATGCTCCAGGCGCCGGGCGCGGTTTCCAGTTGCCCTGGGTTTTACAGACAACCACGGAAAACAGCGTTGCCGACATGAGGAACACCCAGAAGCCCCAGCCGTACATCTCGGAGGTGGTCACTTCCTTGTTCAGGGCTGCAACCACCACGATCAACAGGCAGGGGTTCAGAACCACACCCAGGCTGCCAGACATGGCGGTCGTGGCCAGTGACAGCTGGCGCCCTGCCCCGCTCTTGCGCATCTCGTCATAGACAACGCCACCGACGGCCAGGATAAAAATACCCGACGCGCCAGTGAATGCCGTGGGAAACGCCGTGGCGAAGATCATCACCGAGGCCAGCATGGGGGCAGGCAGATGGTACGGCTTGATCACATTCAGCAGCAGTTCCGGAATCCGGGTCTGTTTGAGGGCCATACCCACCAGCACGTAGAGGCCGATGTTGATAAACATGGACGACAGATTGGTCATCATGCCGAAGTAGATGGCCAGGCCAGAGGAGTACCCGTCAACGAAGAAGAAATAACTCATGGCAACCAGGCCCATGGCGCAATACAGGGGCAGAACCAGGCCGGAGGATACTGCCAGCGTTCCCGCCCTCATTCGCGCCGGCACTGACAGGAAGCGCACCAGATTGATAACCATAAACAGGCCAAACACCGCAGCCCAGGCGTACTGCAGCACCATGGCGTCTTCCGAGCCAGGGGACGACGACAATCGGCCCACGTAGGAAAACAGCGAATACACCATCAGGCCATTGACCACGAACTGCATGCCCTGGCTCAGGCGCCACTCGGCGCGGTTGCGGGGCAGTCTCAGGGCAATATGGTCGGCATCCAGCGCGGAGATGGCCGCTGCCATGGCGAACATGCCAATAAACAGGAACTTGGTCAACTCAATGTTATCCAGCAGGAAATCGGCGAAGCCCTGCTCAACGGCCTTGAACACCGCCAGCGCGTCGGTGGCGTGCTTCTGGTTCTCCTGGTACCGGAAATGTGCTTCCTGACAAAGCGCCAGATTCTTTTCCAGGGATTTGCGGATCGCCTCCGGGTCCGGTGGCGAACTGAACAGGTCATCCGGGTCCGGCTCATAGGCCTCAACCCGCTTTTCAACCTCTGCATCGACATCCATGACCAGCCTGCATGTAGGCTCCGTGGCATCCGGGTCCAGCAGGTAATAGTTCGGCCAGGTCTGCTCACCCACCCACAGCATGCGCGAGTGGAGCGAGTTGCCCATACCCAGAAGAAGCGTGAAGATAAGGAGCAGCAGGAGAATAACCCCGTGCAACCGATGCACGGGGTACAGCGTTTTCGAGCCTGCGGCTGATAATGCTCGCCAGTTCATGGAGGATCAGCCCTTTATTCGCGGTCGGACGCTGTGCACTCGGAAGCACCGGGATTGCTGGAGCAACGGATCTTGCTCAGCAGGCTCATCATCTTGGGGTGATAGACCTCGTCGGCGCCGTCTGTGCCATCCCGCAACTGCAGGCGGTTCTCACGGAACATTTCCTGGTAGCCTTCGATGTCCTTCTCGGGGATGCGCACCCACTGCTTCTCGGGAATGGCGGATTCCTGGCGCTCGATCAGGTCCATGGCCTGGCCATACATGCCCCAGGCAACCTCGCGGGATTTCTGGGCAGTTTCGTCGTCGAAGACCCCGTCCCGCGCAATGATCTGGATCGTCAGTTGCGCCAGCGGGTAATCGACAATACCGCCTTCGTCCCCAATGCCTTTGTAGAGTTCCAGGGCCTCGTAGGCGAATGCCGGTGCGTAAGCCGTATCCACCGACCCATTGTTAAACTTGCCGGCAAAGTTGGTGATATCAGACGGCACAACGGTGGCCTTCACGTGGTTCACCATGTGAATGGCGTCTTTCTGGTAGTCCAGGGTGGCCATGCGCTTGCCCGCCAGCTTACCGGCAGTATTGATACTCCGGTCGTTGACGAACAGGTAGCCGGCACCGGCGGGCACAATCCCCAGCACTTCGTAATCCCCGTCTTTCATCAGGGGAGCTGCCTTGGGCTGGGCCAGGGTTGCCAGGGTTGTCTTCAGGTCGCCGTAGGTCGGAAGGGCACCGACCGCGCTGATGCTGCCGGTAAACCGGTTGAATGGCCTGGTGCGAAGGTCTGTGGCGGCAACGGCATCACACTGCCCTGAGTTGAAGTCACCAACGGCAACGCCCTCGTCCGTGTAGGGGCGCAATTCAAAGTCGACACCATGGGCTTTCATTTCCAGCGCATAGTCTTTGACCATGTTGTACATGTCGCCATTGGCACCAATTACGTCAAAGACACACATTTTGACCGGCTCAGCCGCGGCAAACGGGGCGGCGATAACCAGTGACAGGGCAGTAAGGGATTTGCGGATCATAAATGACCTCCGGGTTTCTTGTGTTTGTTGGTGTTTGTCAGAGTGGTGGACGCCCGCTACAGCAGGTCGTCCAGATCCATGGTTTCCGGTTCTTCGCCGACACGCTCAGGGCTCATCCGGCCAAAATAAGTACGGGGGGTGCGGTAGCCATAATTGGCTGTCCAGTGTTTATCGGATGAGAACCGGATTGCGTCACCGGCCACTTCATCCACCAGCCGGAATTCGCTCCACACATTGATGCGGTTTTCCGCCTCGGCAAATCTCGCGATAACATCCTCAAGCACCTCCGGACGACCAAAGGTCTCTGCGGCGACCGCCTCAAGCGCCATGGACGCTCGGATGCCTGCCTCGACTCCCAGGCGGGAGCTGTCCTCAAGCACCTTCCAGGGGTCGGGAGCGAGACTCGGCTGGGTGTCCGGCAACAGTAGCCATACCATGCTGCGAATGGCGTTCGGCAGGCCGCCCCACTTCTCATTATCAAGACAGGTAGCGGCACGCTCTGCCTGCGGCGCAATGTTGCGTGGCACACCTGCCATGGCTCCGGAGTTGGCGTCGTTCACGATGGCCTGCATCCCGGTCAGCAGGCCCAGCAGGAAGGTGAGCTCCTCCTGGTCGTCAAACAGGAACGGGCACTCGAACTCTTCAGCCGCAGGATCAAAATCGTAAGCGGCCATGGCGCGCTGGTAGGCGATGTAACGGCGCTTGGCGGTTTCAGCGTTCAGTCGCTTGGCTTTTTCGCGGGCGTCTTTCGCAGATGGCACCTCACCAGCGAAATCCGCTCGAAGGTAATCCAGTTCCGCCTCCCAGGCCTTGTACTCGGAACAGTTTGCCGCCAGCAGCATCAGCAGGGACCCAGTACTTTCAGGCGCATCGGTCACCCTGGAGAAGGAATACAGCAAGGGATCCACGCCCTCACCCAGCGCGCAGGCCATTTTCGGATCCGACATCTGCATCACGTAGGGGGTTGCTTCTCCCTCCGAATAATTGGAGAGAACCACGCCGGTGGTTGTGTAGATGGGGTTGGCCGAACAGCCGGCAAGGAGCGTCAATACCAGAAGGGCCACGCCACTATTACGCAGGCGCCCAAAGGATTTCACCAGTGAGGAGTTCATAGTTCGTCCTGTCTTACATTGTTTTTATAGGTCGGGGATGATCGGGGCTTATTATCACTGTCTGATCGACAGATACCGTGATGGATAACCCGCTATCGAATCCCCGCTCGTATTTTGACAGGGGCAAGAATGCTGCGAATCTTGTCTGACAAAAATGGCTGGAATGCCGATTTGGTCATGCCGATCAGGCCAATGGCCTGCAAAGACGGGAAAATAGAAGATTTAAATTGATTTAAAACAATGACTTCTGAAATTCATTACAGTTGATACATTTGTACCAGCACAAAAAATTTCCTTGCAGGACTCAACTTCCGGGCCCTGTCAGCCCCATCATGGCCACTACCTGCTCCGTCAGATCGTCCAGTGTGAGGCCACCATCCGGCCGGTACCAGGTCACTGTCCAGCTCAGTGCGCCCGTCAGCAGGCGGCGCACCACAAACGGATCCGCAGCCAGCACGCCCTGCTTTCGCAGCTCCTCCAGCACATCCAGCCACAACTGCTCGTAGATATCCCGGAGTTCAAGCACATAGGCCTGGGACGCCTCCGACAGGCTGCGCCACTCGAACACCAACACCGCCATGGCCTCTCCGGTTTGGCCATTGATGGACTCCAGCTCGGCGCGGACAAGCGCCTGCAGCTTGTCACGATGGGTTGTTGCGGCGTCCACCGCTGCCTGCATCAGGGCGGTATTGAGGCGAATGGTTTCTACCATCACCGCCTTGAGGATTTCTTCCTTGGTGCGGAAGTGATGAAACAGACTGCCCGACTGGATACCCACGGCGGCAGCCAGATCCCGCACGGTGGTGCGCTCATAGCCCTTGTCACGAAACAGCCTGGCCGCTTCGTGAAGAAGCCGGCCGCGAGCGCTGGCAGGGTCGGAAACCAGATTGTCGGCAATCAGTGAGCGCAGGATACAGTCTTGATTCACAGTGTTTTCCAGCCAGGGAACAGAAGAACGCCAATTCTATCCTGATTTTGCCTGTTTACAAACCAAGCGCTTGCTTGGTATTGTCACTGGAATCGCTGACAACCTCCGCAGAGCGCGGCCCCTTGAGGGCCTTTGCAAGCGCTTTTCGGCTTCCGTTTACAAGGTGAAACCATGCCAGACTCCGATCGTTCCAGGCCAGAAACCATCCGCATCGGCTGTTCCGCCGCGTTCTGGGGCGACACCGAAACCGCCGCGGCCCAGCTGGTTCACAAGGGCAATATCAATTACCTGGTGGCGGACTATCTGGCGGAGATCACCATGTCCATCATGGCCGGGCAGAAAATGAAGGACCCCAGCCAGGGCTACGCCCGCGATTTTGTGCAAACGGTGATGGGACCATTGCTGGGTGAGATAAAGCAGAAAAGTATCCGGGTACTCGCAAACGCTGGCGGCGTAAATCCGATTGCCTGCCGCGATGCCCTGCAAGCACTGTGCGAAAAAGCCGGTGTAGACATGAAGATTGCCCTGGTGCTGGGTGATGACCTGTTACCCAAGAAAAAACAACTGGCGGATGCCGGCATGACCGAGATGACGACCGGCCAGCCGATGCCACCGATGATGGTGAGCCTGAATGCCTATCTCGGTGCCCCGGGTCTCGTCGCTGCCCTGGAACAGGGTGCCGATATCGTTATTACCGGTCGGGTTGCCGACAGCGCGCTGGTCCTGGCGCCGCTGGTCCACGAGTTCGGCTGGAGCTGGAGCGACTACGACAAGCTGGCCCAGGGCAGCCTTGCCGGGCACCTGCTGGAGTGCGGTGCGCAATCCACTGGCGGTAACTTTACCGACTGGGAAGATGTGGCGGATGGCTATGCGGATATGGGCTTCCCGATTGCAGAAGTCACGGCAACCGGCGACTTCATAATGACCAAGCCGGAAGGCACCGGGGGCAAGGTGTCCAGGGGCACTGTGGCCGAGCAACTCGTTTACGAAATCGGCGACCCCAGGGCCTACCTGCTCCCGGATGTGACCAGTGATTTTACGGCAGTCACCCTCGAAGAGGTGGCGGCAGACCGGGTGCGTGTCAGCGGCGCCAAAGGGCTATCACCAACGGACAGCTACAAGGTGTCCGGCACCTGGCCGGATGGTTTCAAGTGCACGGTTACCTTCCTGCTGGCCGGTATGGACGCAAAAGCCAAGGCGCAGGCGGTGGCCGAGGCGATTCTGGCAAAGACGTCGCGAATGTTCAGCGAGCGCGGCCTGGCGGATTACACGGACACCAGTATCGAGCTGCTGGGCACCGAGACGACTTATGGTGCCCAGGGCCGCATGGGAGACTGCCGAGAGGTGGTGGTGAAGATCAGTACTGCTCATGTAAAGAAAGAGGCGTTGGTGCTGTTTTCCCGGGAAATCGCCCAGGCGGCGACGGGGATGGCGCCCGGGATTACCGGCATTGTGGGTGGGCGGCCGACGGTTTGGCCGAAGATTCGTCTGTACTCCTGCCTGGTTCCTAAAACTGAAGTGGCGGTTGCGGTGGATCTTGATGGCCATCAGCAGGCAGTGGATGTGGATACCACTGGTGGTTTCGAGCCGGGGCAACTTGAGCAGCAGGCGTCCAGCGCCGCAGAGCCGGCCACGGATACGACGGTGCCATTGATCCGGCTGGCGTGGGCGCGCAGTGGTGACAAGGGGGATCACACCAATATCGGGGTGATTGCCCGCAAGGCGGAATTTGTGCCGTTTATTGAGGCGGCGTTGACGGAACTGGCGGTGGCGGAGTGGATGGCTCACACGCTGGATCCGGAGCATGGTCGGGTTACTCGTTGGGCGTTGCCGGGTTTCAATGCGTTCAATTTCCTGCTCGAGCACAGTCTTGGCGGGGGTGGCGTTGCCAGCCTTCGGATTGACCCCCAGGGCAAGGCTTTTGCTCAGCAACTGCTGGAGTTTCCCGTGCCGGTTCGTGCTGACCTGCTTGATTAGTCTTACATTGATGCAAGCACTCCGGTGGGAAGGCTTGTCCGGGACACGCTGTGAATACGTCCCTGTACGCTCGACAAAAACATCCATGTTTTTGACGGTCCCGGACAAGCCTTCCCACCGGAGCGCCCGAACATTTGAAAAGGTCCTCTTATTATGAGCTATCAGTCTGTTTTTCATCCGGATCTCTTTCGGGATCAGGTTTTTATTGTTACCGGGGGTGGTTCGGGGATTGGACGCTGTACGGCCCACGAACTGGCCGCGCTTGGGGCCCGGGTCGCGCTCGTCGGGCGGAAGGCCGAGAAGGTTGAGGCGGTGAAGGCAGAGATCTCCGAGGACGGGGGTGTTGCCTCGGCTCACGTGTGTGACATCCGCGAAGAAGAATCGGTCAAGGCGACCGTTAAGGCCATTATTGAGGAACATGGTGGGCTGAACGGGGTAGTGAATAACGCCGGCGGTCAGTTTCCCTCCCCACTCGCGAACATCAACCAGAAAGGCTGGGAGACTGTCGTTCGCACCAATCTCACCGGTGGCTTTTTGATAGCCCGTGAGGCCTACACTCAGGCACTGTCGAAAACCGGCGGGGCGATTGTGAATATTGTTGCGGATATGTGGGGTGGTATGCCCGGCATGGGGCATTCCGGAGCGGCCCGGGCGGGGATGGTGAATTTTACCCAGACGGCGGCGGTGGAATGGGGCTGTTCCGGGGTACGGGTGAACGCGGTGGCGCCTGGGTGGATCGCGTCCAGTGGCATGGACAATTATCCCGAGCACATGAAGCAGTGGATTCGCAGCCTGGGGGATAATGTGCCCATCAAGCGTATGGGTACGGAATCCGAGGTCAGTGCAGCGATCTGTTTCCTACTGAGTCCGGGGGCGGCGTTTATCAGTGGGGATTGTCTGCGGATCGACGGCGCGGCGTCCCAGGGTGGACGGGTCTGGCCTTTCCCGAAGGCTAAGAACAACGAGCCCTTTAACGGTTTCCATCGGGCGGTCACGCCCAAAGTGTTGAGTGACGACTGAGGAGTAGGCAATGCAGGTACTGGAATCCACCGTTAATCCCCAGTCGGATGACTTTCGCGCCAATGCGGAGGTGATGGAAGCCCATATCGCTACTTTCCGGGACGTGGAGCAGAAGGTGCTGGACCTGGCGGAGGCGGCGCGGGAGAAGTTTATCAAGCGCGGCAAGCTGCTGCCCCGGGACCGTATCAACCGATTGCTGGATCGCGGTACACCGTTTCTGGAGCTGTGTTCCCTGGCCGGCTACAAGATGCACGACGACAAGGACGGCAGCATGTCCGGTGGCGGCATTATTGCCGGCATTGGCCACGTCAGTGGTGTTCGCTGTCTGGTGGTGGCCAGTAACAGTGCCATCAAGGGCGGCACCATCACGCCGGCAGGCCTGGACAAGACCCTGCGGCTGCAGCAGATTGCCATGGAGAACAAGCTGCCGGTGGTGTCGCTGTCCGAGAGCGGCGGTGCCAACCTGAACTACGCTACGGATATTTTTGTGCTCGGCGCCCGCGGCTTCGCCAATCAGGCCCGCATGTCCGCCGCCGGTATTCCCCAGGTGACCGTGGTGCACGGAAACGCCACCGCCGGCGGTGCCTACCAGCCGGGACTTTCAGACTATGTAATCGTGGTCCGCGGGCAGGCCAAGATGTTCCTGGCCGGCCCTCCCCTGCTGAAAGCCGCCACAGGCGAAGTGGCCACCGATGAGGAACTCGGCGGTGCACAGATGCACGCGGAAGTGGCGGGCACGGCAGAATACCTGGCCGAAGATGACGCCGACGGCATCCGTCATGCCCGCAATGTGCTCGAAGCCCTGCCCTGGAACGAGCAATTACCGCCTGTGCGGGAACCGGAATGGGAAGAGCCGCTGTATGCGGCTGAAGAATTGATGGGCGTGATCCCCAGCGATGCCAAAAAGCCCTACGACGTCCGCGAAATCCTCGCTCGCATTGCCGATGGCTCGAAGTTTATGGATTTCAAGAACGACTACGACGACCAGACCGTGTGCGGGACCATCCGCATCGAGGGCCACTCGGTGGGCATCATCGGCAACAACGGCCCCATCACCCCGGCCGGCGCCACCAAGGCCGCCCAGTTTATCCAGCTTTGCGACCAGGCGGGCACGCCTTTGCTGTTCCTCCACAACACCACCGGTTTCATGGTGGGCACCCATTCGGAGCAGAACGGCATCATCAAACACGGGTCCAAAATGATCCAGGCGGTGGCCAATTGCCGGGTGCCAAAGGTCGCAATTGTGATCGGCGGTTCCTATGGTGCAGGTAACTACGCGATGTGCGGCCGCGGCCTGGACCCAAGGTTCATCTTCGCCTGGCCCAACAGCCGCACCGCGGTCATGGGCCCGGCACAGGCCGGCAAGGTGATGCGCATTGTCGCCGAAGACAAGCAGCGCCGGGGCGGCATGGAACCGGATCCCAAAACCCTGGATTTCCTGGAACAGGCCACCGCCAAGAAGCTGGAAGACGGTTCCACTGCCCTGTTCGGTACGGCGCGGCTGTGGGACGACGGCCTGATTGATCCACGGGATACCCGGCGGGTTCTGGCTCTGGTGCTTTCGGTATGCCGCGAGGCTGAGGCCCGACAGTTGCGGCCTAATTCGTTTGGTGTGGCCCGCCTCTAGGGGGTCGTAGTGATGGTGTTTGGACCCGGAGCTGAGTTGCTTTGTCGGATTACGCTTCGCTCATTGTGCCCTTCACGGGTAAATCCGACCTACGTTTCCGGGCCCGCGACTCATGTAGGTCGGATTCGCCAAAGGCGTAATCCGACAAATAGGGAACAGGAAGCAACAGGTTAATAGACAACAGCACCTGTGGGGCACGGGCTTCAGAAACCGTGGAGGGCCAGGGATGGCCCGATCGAGCCTACACGGACGTACTTGCGGCGTGTTTCTGAGGCCCGTGCCCCACAGGTGCAGCCCAAGCTAGAGAACGTGCACCAAAACGACAAGGGCACGGACTACCAATAAGTCAGGAGAACAAGAACGTGAAATTCACCCCCGAACACGAAGCCCTCAGAAAAACCGTCCGCGATTTCGTGGAGAAGGAAATCAACCCCCACTGCGACGAATGGGAAAAAGCCGGCGAGTTTCCGATTCACGATATCTTCAAGAAACTCGGCAACCTCGGCCTGCTGGGCATTCAGAAGCCGGAAGAGTACGGCGGCATGGGGCTGGATTACAGCTACAACCTGGTGGCTGCGGAAGAGCTGGGCACGGCCCACTGCGGCGGTGTGCCCCTGGCCATAGGTGTTCAGACCGATATGTGCACCCCTGCCATTTCACGTTTTGGTTCCGATGAACTGAAACGAACCTTCCTCGCGCCGGCCATTGCCGGCGACATGGTGGGCTGCATCGGTGTAAGTGAAGTCGCTGCCGGCTCTGACGTGGCCGGGATGAAGACCACCGCAAAGCAGGATGGCGATGACTATGTCATCAATGGCTCCAAGATGTGGATCACCAACAGCCCCAGGGCTGATTTTATTTGCCTGCTTGCGAACACTTCCGACGACAAGCCCCACAAGAACAAGTCATTGATTGTGGTGCCCATGAACACGCCGGGCATTTCCTTCAGCCCGCACCTGAACAAGCTGGGGATGCGGTCCTCCGAGACGGCTGAGATCTACTTTGACGATGTGCGCGTGCCCCAGCGTTATCGAATCGGCGCTGAGGGCACGGGATTCATGATGCAGATGCTCCAATTCCAGGAGGAGCGGCTGTGGGGCGCGGCCAACGTGATCAAGGCGCTGGAACACTGCATCAACAAGACCATTGAGTACTGCCGCGAGCGCAAGACCTTCGGCCAGCCGTTGATCAATAACCAGGTGATTCATTTCCGCCTGGCTGAGCTGCAGACGGAAGTCGAGGCCCTGCGTGCCCTGACTTATCAGGCCTGTGAACTGCACATCGAAGGCAAGGATGTGACCAGGCTGGCGTCGATGGCCAAGCTGAAGGCCGGGAGGCTTGGGCGCGAGGTGACGGACAGTTGTCTGCAGTACTGGGGTGGCATGGGTTACATGTGGGAGAACCCGGTGTCCCGTGCGTTCCGGGATGTGCGGTTGGTGTCCATCGGCGGTGGTGCTGACGAAATCATGCTGGGAATTATCTGCAAGATGATGGGAACTTTGCCTGGCAAGCAACGCGACTAGGCTCTGAACCTTCTTGATTGGGAGAAAGGGCTGGCGCATGGGTAGAAAGGCTTTCCGGGACACGCTGTGAATACGTCCCTGTACGCTCGACAAAAACATCCCTGTTTTTGACGGTCCCGGAAAGCCTTTCTACCCACACACCAGCCCCCGGACAATTTTATTGGAGTCATGCTTATGGACACTTTGCTTCATTGCGAAACCCTCATTCTGGAAAAACAGGGCCCTGCCCTGCACGTCACCATCAACCGGCCAGACGTTCGGAACGCCATGAGCCTGGAGATGGTGGCAGAGCTTTCGGCGGTGTTCAGTCAGGTTGAGGGTGATACCAGCATTCGCGCTGTGGTTCTTCGCGGTGCCGGTGGCCACTTCTGTGCCGGGGGGGACATCAAGGACATGGCCGGTGCCCGGGGGCAGAAGCCGGCAGAGGGAGAGGAAGACCCGTTTTACCGTTTGAACCGGGCGTTCGGGCAGATGATTCAACAGGTTAACGAGTCGTCGAAGGTTGTGATCGCGGTGACCGAAGGTGCCGTGATGGGCGGTGGCTTTGGATTGGCGTGTGTGTCGGATATGGCCATTGCCGGGCCGTCGGCGAAATTCGGGATGCCGGAGACCACCCTGGGGGTGATTCCGGCTCAGATTGCACCATTTGTGGTGGAGCGTATCGGGTTCACGCAGGCGCGGCGGTTGGCGTTGCTGGGTTTGCGGGTGGATGCGAATGAGGCTTGCAGGCTGGGGATTGTTCATCAGGTTGCGGAGTCGGAAGTCGAGATTGACGAGTTTCTGGGTCATGCGGTCGAGCGGGTTCGGCAGTGTGCGCCCAATGCGACAGCCCAGACCAAGGCGTTGCTGCACCGCGTTGGCCACGAGTCCATGAGTGGCCTTCTGGACAGTGCGGCGGAGAAGTTTGCCGAGGCGATTCGTAGCGACGAGGGCTCTGAGGGGACGCTTGCGTTTATGCAGAAGCGTCCGGCCTCTTGGGCGGCCTCTGAATGACGGCTTCCGGCTGATGGTGGCAGGCTGGGGCGGGCATGGCTTTTCGGGACACGCGGTGAATACGTCCCTGTACGCTCGACAAAAACATCCATGTTTTTGACGGTCCCGAAAAGCCATGTACGCCCCAGACCCAGACCATGTGCAAAACGCCAGTTAGCAGCAACAGCATGCGATAACAACCGTTGGAGGGAGCGTTGATGTGAGGGGTGGGTCCGTCCAGGACCGTAAAAAACAAGGATGTTTTTTACGAGCCTACATGGACGTATTCACGGCGTGTCCTGGACGGACCCACCCCTCACAGCAACGCGGACAAGCACCCAACCATGAGACCAACAAAATGCTAAGAAAGCTCCTGATAGCAAACCGAGGCGAAATCGCCGTACGGGTGACCAAAACCGCGAAGTCGCTGGGCTACCGCACAGTAGCAGTGTACTCAGAGGCAGATGCCAAAGCGCTGCATGTGGAGTTGGCCGATGAGGCGGTGTGTATAGGCCCGGCTCAGGTTTCGGCTTCTTATTTGAAAGTCGAGGCTATTATTGAGGCGGCAGCCAGGACCGGGGCGGACTGTGTGCATCCGGGGTATGGATTTCTGTCGGAGAATTCCGGGTTTGCAAGAGCCTGTAAGGAATCCGGGCTGGTGTTTGTGGGGCCCCCGGAGGCGGCTATTGAGCTGATGGGTAGCAAACGGCGGTCGAAGATTGCCATGCAGGAAGCCGGTGTGCCGGTGGTGCCCGGGTTTGAGGGCGATAATGCCAGTGATGAGGAACTCATCGAAGCTGCAAAAAATATTGGCTACCCGCTGATGATCAAGGCCTCTGCCGGTGGCGGTGGCCGGGGTATGCGGCTGGTGGAAAAGGCAGAGGAACTGGCCGACAACATCCGGCGTGCCCGCTCCGAGGCCAAGCAGGCCTTCGGGGATGACGAGTTGATTCTGGAGAAGGCAGTCATCGAGCCCCGTCATATCGAGATTCAGGTGTTTGCAGACCAGCACGGTAATGCGGTCTACCTGGGTGAGCGGGACTGCTCCGTACAGCGGCGGCATCAGAAGGTCGTAGAAGAGGCGCCCTCGCCTTTTGTCACCCCGGACTTACGCAAAGCAATGGGGGAAGCAGCCGTCAAAGCGGCTCTCGCCTGCGGCTACGAAGGTGCCGGTACCGTCGAGTTCCTGGTGGACAAGGACCGAAACTTTTACTTCCTGGAAATGAACACCCGCCTGCAGGTGGAACATCCGGTCACCGAGCTGATCACCGGGCAGGATCTGGTCGCCTGGCAGCTTTCCGTCGCCGAGGGACTGCCACTACCGCTCACACAAGAGCAAATTCAATTGAACGGTCACGCCATTGAAGTGCGGCTTTACGCCGAAGACCCGGCCAACGGGTTTACGCCGCAGACCGGACCACTGCATCAGTTCCAGCCCGCCGAGGGCGAAGGATTACGGTTTGATACCGGTGTTCGCTCTGGCGATGCCGTCACGCCCCATTACGATCCGATGCTGGCCAAGGTCGTTGCCTGGGGAGCCAACCGCAACGAAGCTCGCCGCCGGCTATTGCGGGCACTGGAGGACACCACGGTGTTCGGCGTGACCACCAACCGTTATTTCCTCAGCCGCATCATCGCTGACGAAACGTTCGGTGCCGGTGAGGCCACCACGGCATTTCTGCAACAGGCGTTCCGGGACGATCCCTCGCTGGCCCCGAAGGACACCTCCATACGCGAACTGGCACTGGCGGCCTGCGTGTTCAGCCATGGCAATTCAGGCCCCGGTGCGGCTCGTCATGACATGAATAGTTCCTGGAGTAATGCGCCTGCCACGGTCACGCCCATGAAGCTGGAAACCGGCGACAAAACCCTGGAACTGCTGGTGCGACGCACTGGTAATCACTTCACGGTTACCCGGGGTGAGGACCAGCACGAACTCGACCTTGAAAGCATGGGCGGTGGCCTGTTATGCATTATCGACAACGGCATTCGTCAACAATGCCAATATCACCGCCGGGACGATCACCTATATTTGCAGGCGTCCGGGCAGGCAGTGGCGTTGCATGACGTCACCCACCAGCCGGCCAGCGGGGCTGCGGCCAGTGGTAGCGGCCGCATCAAGGCCACCATGGACGGCGCCATCATTGATGTTCTGGTGCAGGCCGGCCAGGCGGTGAAGCAGGGGGACACCCTGGTGATCCTGGAGGCCATGAAGATGGAGCATCCGGTGAAGGCGGACCGCGATGGTACAGTGGGTGAGGTGCTGGCCGCCAAAGGCGACCAGGTAAAACGCAGCCAGTTGCTGGTGGAAATTACTGCCGCTGAAGCTACCTCAGAGGAGGCCGGACAATGAGCACAATGCAGGACAGAACCGTTTTTATTACCGGCGGCAGCCGGGGTATCGGCCGGGCCATTGCCCTGGCCTGCGCCAGAGAAGGTGCCAATGTGGTGATTGCGGCCAAGTCCGACAAGCCACACCCGAAGCTGCCCGGCACGATTCACAGTGTGGCAGAAGAAATTCGGCAGGCAGGCGGTAAGGCCCTGCCCCTGGTGCTGGATGTACGGGACGAACAACTGGTGCGCCAGCGGGTGGACGAGGCTGCCGCTCACTTTGGCGGCATTGACGCGCTGGTAAACAACGCAGGTGCCATAAAACTGACCGGCGTGGAAAACCTGAAGGTCAGCCGCTACGACCTGATGCATCAGGTCAACGCACGCGCGGTATTTGTCTGTAGCCAGGCGGCACTGCCCTGGCTGAAGGAGTCGGACCGGGCCCATATCCTGAGCCTGTCGCCGCCCCTGAATATGGACACCCGGTGGTTTGCCCAGTACGGGCCTTACACCACAACAAAATACGCCATGACCATGTTGAGTATGGGGATGGCAGAGGAGTTCCGACGCTACGGCATTGCGGTAAACACACTCTGGCCCAAAACGCTGATTGCCACCGCTGCCATCGAGTTCGAAGTGGGCGGCCCGCAGATGATGGCCCAGGGCCGCAAACCGGACATCATGGCGGACGCCGCACTGAGCATTCTCAGCCGCCCTGCCGAGGACATGACCGGCCAGTCGGTGATTGATGAGGATGTACTGAGAGCCGATGGCGTTACCGATTTTGAACACTACCGGTACCAGCCCGGCGACAAACCGCTGCTGCCTGACCTGTTTCTGGATTAGCCCCGGAGCCATTGGTTGTCCCGGGGCAAAAACGAATAACAACGTTAAACACAGACCCTGACGGATGACTCTATGACCCAGGACAACATATCCCCACGCGACATCGCTCGCAGCCTGCCGGGCATACTCCGGCGCTTTCCCGCTATTGCCCGGGGCTATTACTACTACGCAGTCAGGAACGAGAACAAAGACCTGACCCTTGGCACCCTGGTAGAACGCAACGCCAGGAAACACGGCCAACGCCCGGCCATCCTCTACGAAGACCGCAGCATTACCTGGCGTGAATTCGACGAGTGGGCCAACCGCATTGCCGGGTTCCTGAAAGCCGAGGGGCTTATCAAAGGCGATGCTATTGCCGTGTTCCTGGAGAACCGTCCGGAGCTGCTGGCCGTGGTAGCCGGCGCTGCCAAAATTGGTGTCGCCTGCGCTATGCTCAACACGTCCCAGAAAGGACGGGTTCTGGAGCACAGCATCAACCTGATTGGTCCCAAAATGGTTGTGGTAGGCGAAGAACTGGTCGACAGCTTCGACGGTGTTAAGGGCGACATCCGGACCAGCCACCCCAACCCGTTCCTGTTCCTGGCCGACGCCAACACCATGAACGTCTTTGGCGATGCGCCGGAAGGTTACGTGAACATGGCTGCAAAGGTCAGCGCCCACCGGAACACCGGGCCCCGACCGGCCGACCCGCCCGTCATGGGCGACACCGCCATTTACCTGTTCACTTCCGGTACCACCTGCCTACCCAAGGCAGCGCCAGGCAGCCACCGCAAGTTTATGAAAGCCTACGGCGGCTTTGGCATGATGTCCCTGGACATGAAGCCACACGACGTCCTTTACTGCACACTGCCCCTCTACCACGGCACCGCCCTGCTGGTGTGCTGGGGTTCAGTGATGGCCGGCGGCTCCGCCATCGCCCTGCGTCGCAAGTTCTCCGCCAGCGCCTTCTGGGACGATGTACGGTATTTCCAGGCCACCACCTTCGGCTACGTGGGCGAGTTGTGCCGCTACCTGCTCAACCAGCCCCCCAGCGACCAGGACCGTAATCACAACCTCACCAAAATGATCGGTAACGGCCTGCGCCCGTCCATCTGGAAGGAGTTCAAGGACCGCTTCGGTATCGAAACCGTGGCGGAGCTGTATGCCTCCAGCGAGGGCAACATCGGCTTCAGCAATTTCTTCAACATGGACAACACCGTCGGTTTTTCCACGGCCCCCTACAAACTGGTGAAATTCCACGACGGCACCCGCGACCCGGTTCGTAATGACAACGGTTTTATGCAGGAAGTGGAGCAAGGCGAGGCCGGCCTGCTGATCGGCGAGATCACCAAAAAGTGGTCCTTCGAGGGCTATACCCAGAAAGACGCCACGGAAAAATCCATCCTGCGGGATGCTTTCAAGAAAGGCGATCAGTGGTTCAACACCGGCGATGTGCTCAAGGACATCGGCTGTGGCCACCTGCAGTTCGTCGACCGCATGGGCGACACTTTCCGCTGGAAGGGTGAGAACGTGTCCACCACAGAGGTGGAGAACATCATCGACGGCTCCAACATGGTGGAGGAGGCGATTGTCTACGGCGTGGAAATTCCGGGCACCAACGGCAAGGCCGGCATGGTGACGCTGGTGCCCCAATCCAATGGTCAGGAATTCGATGTCAACCGTCTGTTCCGTTACCTGAACGACAACCTGCCGCCCTATGCGATTCCGGTGTTTGTGCGGGTGACTAATGCCATAGAGAAGACGGGCACCTTCAAATACCGGAAGGTCGATATCCAGAAAGCCGGTTATTCCATCGACAAGCCCGGGGAGCAGGTTTATGCGTGGTTGCCTGGGACTGAAGGGTATACCCTGTTAACGCCTGAACTGGTGGCGGAGATTGATGCGGGGGAGGTACGGTTCTGAGTGTTTCTTGGCTTATGGTGGTGCCTATGGCTCCCGGCCCTAGCCTTTATGGCTTGGTGACTGCACCGATGGGAACCCCTCCCAAAAAACGCTACGAGCACATCCATGTGCGCTTGGGCTCCGCACATTTTTGGGAGGGGGTTCCCACCGGTGCTGACTAAGCATCGGAGATATCGCCCGTTAACTCGTAATCCTGGGAAAAACGTAGGTCGGATTAGCGAAGCGTAATCCGACTCTTTTCTGGCGTTATCTCCATTTGTCGGATTACGCTTCGCTAATCCGACCTACGGTTTTGTCATGTGCTGATATATTCCCAAGGTCTACCGGCCGGGGCTGAGGGGCCCTCCACAAAATGTCTCCGGCCAGGGACGGCCGGAGTCAAGCGCACATGGATGTGCTCGTAGCGTTTTTGTGGAGGGCCCCTCAGCCCCGGCCATACACCAAGCCAAAAAGGCTAGGGCCAAAACCCAGAAGCCAACTCAAAAACCAGACCTCAAGAACCAACCTTAAGAACAATCTTCCCGGTAGCCGTCCGCCCGGTCAGCGCCCCGAGGGCCTTCTCGTAATCCTCGAACTCATAAACCTTACTGATTCTCGGATCAATCTTACCCTCAGCAAACAGCTTCAGTAACTCCATCATGTTCTGGGCGCTGGTCTGCGGTTCGCGCTGGGTGAAGCTGCCCCAGAAAACACCCACTACCGAACAGCCTTTCAGCAGAGTCAGGTTCGCCGGGATCTTCGGTATGTCACCAGCGGCGAAGCCGATGATCAGGTGGCGGCCGTTCCAGGCCATCGCACGCAGGGCCTGTTCGGTGAATTCACCACCCACCGGATCGTAGATCACATCCACGCCCTTGCTGTTGGTCAGCCGCTTTACGGCGTCTTTCAGTGGCTCTTCAGTGTAGTTGATCAGCTCGTCGGCACCGGCTTCCTTCGCCACCGCCAGCTTCTCGGCCGTGCTGGCCGCTGCGATCACATGGGCGCCCATGGCCTTGCCCAGTTCCACCGTTGCCAGGCCAACCCCGCCGCTGGCGCCCAGCACCAGCAGGGTTTCGCCCGGCTGGATGTTGGCTCGCTGCTTGAGCGCATAATAGGAGGTGCCGTACACCATAGAGAAAGCAGCCGCTTTCTCGTCTGACATGGACTCGGGGATCGGCAGGATATTCTGCTCGGGAACCACCACTTCCTCGGCGAAGGCACCGTAGCCGGTGAGGCCGGCAACGCGGTCGCCCCGTTTGAAGCGGGTGACTTTTTCGCCCACTTCAATCACCTCACCGGACATTTCTCCGCCGGGGGAGAACGGCATGGTGGGTTTGAGCTGATACTTGCCTTCGATGATCAGCGTGTCCGGGAAGTTCAGGCCTGCGGCCTTGACCCGAACCTTGACGCCATGGCCTTTGACCACAGGACTGGCGACATCTTCTATCACCAGTTTGTCCGCAGGGCCGTATTCCTTGCAGAGAATCGCTCTCATGTTGTGACTCCGTTAATCGACGGTCGATAAAAGATGACTGCAGTTGATGGTTATCAACCTAAACAGAGTCGTGCCATGAAGCAAATAAAGAAATCTTATCCTACCGGATAAGCCTTGCTTATGGTCTCCGGAATCCCACGCTAGAGCATGGTGCTTACATAGGCCATTGCACCCACCAGACAGACGGCGGCCGCGATGAGACCCGCAAGAATACCTTTGGGAATGACAGACTGCTTGTTTCGTTTATTTCGCCCACCGTCATGGCTGACCACGCGACCTTCCTGGCTGGAGTTGCGAATAAGGGTGATCATCTCCTCGCACTGGCTGCGATTGAACCCCGAGGGTCGAAAGGCCTCCATCCCCTCCTTATCCAGGAACCTGTTGACGTCTGAAGACAGCGGCACGTACTTCATCGACCAGTTGGTAAAGGTTCGGGCTTCGATCGGCTCTTCCAGCAACGTAATCACATTACGGTGTCGGTCGTCTCTGGCAATCCGGTCATAGAGCTGGCGAACGGCCCCTTCTTCGCCCTCCAGATACTGGAAAAACTGGTCGTCGCCGTAGTAAAGGCCGCCAACGATTTCACTTCTGGCATTGTTTCGACGGGATTCCATCAGGATCCGGGCGACGTTGGGCTCTACACCCTTTTCCACTGGTTTGGCCTTGAAAGTGGCTTCACTGGCGTAAGCCAGACGCATCAGGGACATATCATTCACTCCGTACTACATTAAACGGTTAAGGTAGGTGTGAAATACGTCTCATACCTTGAAGATGGATCATAGACATTCGTATGGTTCTGTCTCCCGGGCATTGCATCGCCACTCAAAATGCCCGGACCTTACGCTTTTCCGGGATGAATCTGCCTGCCTTTTCAGCTATCCTGCGCGCACCGTAACCGGGCTGCCGCCTGCCCCTTGCTGTTGCTCCAGGGTCTGACATGTTCGATATTATCTACCTGCTTGAAATGATCGGCGTGATTGCCTTTGCCATATCCGGCATGATCGTAGCGCGATCCAAGAATATGGATCCGGTGGGTATATTCACAATCGGTTTTGTCACCGCTCTGGGTGGCGGCACCCTGCGGGACCTGATGATGGACAACCATCCGTTGTACTGGATCAAGCATCAGGAACAGCCGATCCTGATCCTGGTGATGGCGATCATCTACAGCTACTGGCACCGCGCCGGACGCCTCCGAGCATCCCGAATCGTCTTTCCCGACGCCATTGGTCTGGGCGTTTTCTCCATTCTTGGCGCTCAGTTGGCCCTCGACCTTGGCCACTCCTGGTTTGTCGCCTCGCTATTGGGGGTGATGACCGGTACCTTTGGCGGCGCATTGCGCGATACCTTGTGTAATGAGGTGCCGTACATTTTTCGCAAGGACCAGGTTTACGCGTCCATTTCATTTGCCGGTTGCTGGCTTTATTTTGTATGCCAGTGGCTGCTGGAGAGCGAAACCCTCGCCCTGACCATCGGCTTACTGTTCATTACCCTCACCCGCTTGCTGGCCGTGCGCTTTGATATTCGCCTGCAACGGGACAGACAACAGGGCTAATCAGCCTGCAATGTTGAATCGTCTCTTGGCGTTCACGGCTCCAGCCGGTAACATTGCCGTTTTTTCACCCAACTCCTGAAACCGATTCATTCAATCCCCATTCAGCTCCCTGTAAGGCAGGCATCCGTCATGCTCGAACGACTATTCCAGCTCCAGGCCCATGGCACCACTGTTCGTAAAGAGGTGATTGCGGGCTTTACCACCTTCCTGACCATGGCTTACATCATCGTGGTCAACCCCAGCATTCTCTCCGCCACCGGCATGGACTTCGGTGCGGTGTTCGTGGCTACCTGCCTGGCCGCCACTATCGGCACCCTGATCATGGGGCTGTGGGCCAACTACCCGATTGCCCTGGCCCCGGGCATGGGCCTGAACGCGTTCTTCTCGTTCACCGTGGTGGGCAGTATGGGTTATAGCTGGCAGGTGGCACTGGGAGCCGTGTTCATCTCCGGTTTCATCTTCTTTTTGCTGAGCCTCTTCAAGGTCCGGGAATGGATCATCAACAGCATCCCCCTCTCCCTGCGCTATGGCATCTCGGCCGGTATAGGCTTCTTTCTGGCACTCATCGCGCTGAAAAATGCCGGTATCGTTATCGATAACCCCGCAACCCTGGTAGGTCTTGGCGACGTTAAAGTGGCCGAAAGCCTGCTGTTCTTTGGCGGATTTGTGCTGATATGCGCCCTGTCGTTCCGTCAGATCACCGGTGCGGTGATGATTGGTATTATCGCCGTGACCGCCGCCGCAATGGCGATGGGCATGGTGGAATACGACGGCTTTGTTTCAGCCCCGCCCAGCCTCGCCCCGACCTTTATGCAACTGGACCTGGCCGGCGCGCTGAACGTGGGCATGATCAGCGTAATTTTTGCCTTCCTGTTTGTGGACCTGTTCGACACCTCCGGTACTCTGATTGGCGCCGCCCAGCGCGGTGGACTCCTGGACAAGAACGGTAAACTCCCCCGCCTGGGTCGCGCACTGATGTCCGATTCCGTCGCCACCATGTCCGGTGCCGCCCTGGGGACATCCACAACCACCAGCTACATTGAGTCCACCGCCGGCATTACCGCCGGCGGCCGCACCGGCCTGACGGCGGTTGTCGTGGCCGCCCTGTTCCTGGCGTGCCTGCTGTTGTCGCCCATTGCCAGCATTATCCCGGCCTACGCCACAGCCCCTGCCCTGCTTTACGTCGCGGTACTGATGGCCAGCGGGTTGAAACTGATAGACTGGGATGACGTCACCGAAGCCGCTCCGGCGGTCGTGACCGCATTGATGATGCCGCTGACCTTTTCCATCGCCAACGGCATTGCCCTGGGCTTCATCACCTATGCCATCCTGAAAGCGTTAAGCGGACGCTGGTCAGACCTGAACGCCAGTGTGGTGATCATCGCTGTCGTCTTTATCCTGAAATTCACTTTCCTGGACGTGGCGTAAGCTGCGTTTTCAGAGCCCGGATTCGCTATGGACTACTTTGCAGAAAGCATCAAGAAAGCCATTCGCACGGTGCCTGACTGGCCCAAGCCAGGGGTCGCCTTCCGCGACATCACCACTGTACTGCAGGATCGCACCGCGTTCCGCAAACTGATTGATGCCTTTGTTCACCGTTACCACGGCCACAAGATCGATGCGGTTGCAGCGGTAGATGCCCGTGGCTTCATTATCGGTTCGGCACTCGCCTATGAACTCAACGCCTCGCTGGTGCTGATCCGCAAGAAAGGCAAGCTGCCGTTCGACACCCTGGTGGAAGACTACGAACTGGAGTACGGCACCGCCTCGGTGGAGCTGCACAAGGATGCCTTCAAACCCGGCGACAACGTGGTTCTGGTGGACGACCTGATTGCTACCGGAGGCACCATGCTGGCGGCCTCGCGCCTGATCCGCCGTATTGGTGCCGAGATTGTCGAAGTGGCGGCAATGATCGACCTTCCGGACCTGGGCGGCTCACGCAAGCTGCAGGAGGAAGGTCTGAAGGTTTATACTGTGTGCTCGTTTGAGGGCGATTAGGGGGCTGCCATGCCTGATTATCAGCACCACTGGAAAGACGGGACACCGGTTCACCTGCCGCTGGGCAAGATTGTCTGCATCGGCCGCAACTACGCGGAGCATGCCCGGGAGTTGAACAACCCGGTGCCGGATGAACCATTACTGTTCATAAAACCGGCAACCTCGGCAGTGCATATCACCCGCCCGCTGGACTTTCCCCGGGACCGGGGTGAAGTCCATTTTGAAGCCGAACTGGCCGTACTGATTGGCCGCCCGCTGACCAACGCCTCCGCCAGCGAAGCCGAAGGCGCCATTCTCGGCTATGGCATGGCACTGGACCTGACCCTGCGGGACCTGCAGTCCCGGCTCAAGGACAAAGGCCAGCCCTGGGAAAGAGCCAAGGCCTTTGACGGCGCTTGCCCACTGTCGCCATTCGTATCCATTGACCGACTTCGACGCGACCACCTGACCTTTACCCTGGACATCAACCGTGAACGCCAGCAAACCGGCGACACCCGCGATATGCTGAACCCGATCGTGCCTCTGATCGCGCACATGAGCAGCCAGTTCACGCTGATGCCCGGCGATGTGGTCCTCACCGGCACGCCCAAAGGCGTCGGGCCGCTGGAATCGGGGCAGATATTGTCCCTGGAACTGGAAGATGCCTTGTTTGTTGAGACCACCGTGCTCTAGTGTGGGAACACGGATCTGCAAACCCAGTCAGGTCCATCGGCTTTTCAGGACGTATATCAGGCATGGCAAAGAAACCGGTTACCACCCGTAGCGGACGATTCTTCAGACTGGCAGGCATGACGGCTTCTGTAGCCGGGCAATATGCCGGGCAGCGCGCACGCCGGATATTCCGCAGCGAAGAGGACGACGAAGGCGCCCGCTCCGAAAGCTACACCCGTATGGCAGACCAGATTGTCGACACCCTGGGGGAGCTGAAAGGTGCAGTGATGAAGGTCGGGCAGATAGCGTCGCAGACTCAGGACTTTCTGCCCCGGGAATTCTCCGACGCTCTCGAGCGGCTGCAGAAAGAAGCGCCGCCGATGCCCTTCGAGGTGATTGTCGGGCAGGTAGAAAGCGAGTTGGGCAAGCCGGTTTCAGAATTGTTCGAATACCTGCAGGAAAAACCCTACGCCGCCGCTTCCATTGGCCAGGTCCACCGTGCCCGGCTGCACGATGGCACCGATGTCATCGTCAAGGTTCAGTACCCGGGGGTGGACGAATCCTGCGACAGCGATCTGAAGCAGCTACGCATGGCCCTGAAACTGGGCGGATTGCTGCGGATGCCCAAGGAACACGTGGACCAGCTGTTCGGTGAAATCCGTGTCCGGCTGAAAGAAGAACTGGATTACGAAAACGAGGCCCGCAACCTGGAACTCTTCCAGGCATTCCATGCCAACGACGACTGGATCGTCATCCCGAAAGTGTTCGAAAGCCACTCGTCCCGGCGGGTGCTGACCATGGAGCTGGTGGAAGGCGACCACATCAGCGAGGTAACACCGGAAAAATACGATCAGGACACCATCAACCTGATTGGTCACCGCATCTTCACCATGATGGCGGACCAGCTTTTCCGCTACCAGTGCATCCATGGCGACCCCCACGCCGGCAACTTTGCCTACCGCCCCGACGGCACCATCATTCTGTATGACTTCGGGTGTGTGAAAAAACTGAAGCCGGAGATTGTTGAAGCCTATCGCAACGCCCTCATTTCGGCCCTTGAAGAAGACTACGCCGCCCTGGACCAACACCTGATTGCCCTGGGCGCTCGCGTGGAATCCCAACCGGCAGTGGACGAAGCCTACTATGCCATGTGGCGGGACATCCTCATTCAGCCGTTCCGTAGTGACACACCCTACGATTTCGCTGACTCGGAGCTCCACAAGCACGTTGCCGCCAAGACCACGACCGTGTTCAAATACCTGGATTATTTCAAACCACCGGTGGAGAGTATATTCATCGACCGCATGATTGCCGGGCATTACTGGATGATGAAGCGGCTGGGTGTGCAGGCGGCGTTTCGGGAAGAACTGGAGAAATACCTTCGACAAACGCCGGACTGAGTTGTCACCCGGCCCGGCAGAGCGGCCAAAAAACTACTCGGGTTTCTGTTTCAGCAAATCCCGGATCTCCATCAATAACTGCTCCTGTGCTGAAGGAGCGGGCGGTGCGGCCGGGGTTTCCGCGTCCTTTTTACGCATGCTGTTCAGCGCCCTCACAGCGATGAAAACAGCAATTGCGACAATCAGAAAATCGAACACGGCCTGGATGAATGCCCCGTAACGGATCGCAACCGCCTCCGCACCCTCCTCGGCGGCTTTGAGCGTAATAACGAGGTTGGAAAAGTCGACACCGCCGATAAGTAGTCCGATAGGTGGCATCATAACATCGGCAACAAACGACGAAACAATCTTGCCGAATGCGACACCGATGATAATGCCTACCGCCATATCCATGACGTTACCCTTGACCGCAAATTCCTTGAACTCCTTTACGATGCTCATCGCAATCAACTCCCTGATACCAGACCTTGTTGGCCCAAAAAAACAGCAGAGGGCACGCCCACACGAGCGCTATAGAATTGTAGCGGAGTTTTGGGCGATTACTGCCACGGATCAGCGGTTTTCAAGTCCGGCCACCCATTGGGACACACCCTCACAGGCCCCCTTACGAATAACCCTCGCCCTGGAAAGGTTTGCCGGCTCACCGGGATCGATGACCGTAATCGGCACATCAAAATCCACCAGGTCCACCAGCCCCGCGGCTGGATAGACCTGCAGGGATGTGCCCACGATCAGCAGGTGATCCGCAGTTGGGACGATCTCGGCAGCGGCCTCAATCATCGGCACTTCCTCACCAAACCACACAATATGAGGCCGCAGCTGGGCGCCACGCTCGCAGGTGTCGCCGGTATGGATATCCGCGAACCCGATGTCGTAGACCAGTTCGGGGTGCTTTGAGCTGCGGGCCTTGGTGAGTTCGCCGTGCAGGTGGATGACATTGCTGGAGCCGCCCCGTTCGTGCAGGTTGTCCACGTTCTGGGTGATGATGGTTACCCGGTAATGCTGCTCCAGCTTCGCCAGCAGGCGATGGGCGTTATTGGGCTGTGCCGACTTCAGCTGCCGGCGGCGTTCATTGTAGAAGCGCAACACCAGTTCCTGGTTGCGGGTAAAAGCCTCCGGTGTGGCGACGTCATAAACGCTGTGCTGCTCCCACAGCCCGCCATTGTCGCGAAAGGTGGAAAGGCCACTTTCGGCACTCATGCCTGCGCCGGTGAGAACCACGATGTGATCTTTCATAGGGCACCGCTTTTATTTTTGTAGGGATGTACGTCAGAACCAGAGTTTCTCCGGCTTACGCCGTTTTTCTACTCTGAGCCCATGTTTTTCAAGGATAGCAACCAGTTCCTCGGTGTCATCCATATTAAGGAAAGAAGCCAGGGAAATTTCTTCGCCCCGGAACTGCAGATGGAGCTTGGGGGGCGTCCAGGGGTGGCGCGGCACATCCTGCCAGACGCGGGTATGGCGGCGGGGAAGTTCCCACTCTTTTTCCTTGCGGGTAAGGCCTTTTTCCAGGCGTATCAGTTCCGGTGAGAAAGTGAGCACTTCCCGCTTCTGGCACTTCCTTGAGGTATAGTAAAACGCCGCCACCAGGGCGCCCAGCTCCAGGCCGGCAAACGGCAACACCGGCCATGCCCCGATCAGGACCATTCCGGTGGAGATCATCAATTGAAGGAACACTGCCGCCAGCCAGACGCGGATGTTTCCCTTCCATGTCATGGACTGGTTGGGGGTCAGGAGAAAACAGTCGCCTTCATCTCGGGAAAGCTGCTCTACCATTGCGGTTACTCCCGGGAACCACCCGCACCGCCCTCACGCCTCTAGTCGAAGATCTTGCCGGGGTTCATCACCCGGTTGGGATCGAAGACCTGCTTGATGCCTCTCAGGTAGGCAATTTCAGCAGCGCTGCGGGTGTACTCCAGATACGCCTTCTTGGTCATGCCTACGCCGTGTTCTGCAGACACGCTGCCCTGATAACGTTCGACAATCTCGAAGACCCATTTGTTCACCTGTTGGCATTTCTCAAAGAAATCCTCCTTGGCCATGTCTTCGGGCTTGAGGATATTCAGGTGCAGGTTGCCGTCACCGATGTGACCGAACCAGATGATTTCAAAATCCGGATAATGCTCGGTTACCACCGCGTCGATTTCCTGCAGGAAACCCGGCACCCGGGAAACCACCACAGAGATATCATTCTTATACGGCGTGCGCGGTGCAATGGACTCGGAAATCCGTTCCCGTAGCTGCCACAGGTTCCGGGCCTGGGTTTCGCTCTGACTGATTACGCCGTCCAGTACCCAGCCATTTTCGACACACTGTTCAAACAGTGCCATTGCATCGTCCATCACCTGGTCGGAGACTGCCTCGAATTCCAGCAGTGCATAGTATGGCGCCTCGGTTTCAAAGGGCGCCTGCACCTGGCCGTGGGCCAGTACATGGCCCATGGCCTGGTGGGAAAAGAACTCGTACGCGGTCAGGTCGATCTGCTTCTGGAAGGTCTGCAGCACATCCATGGTGTTGGTAAGGTCGTTCAGGCCCAGAACCAGTACGGTCAGGTTGTCCGGCTTGCGGGACAGCTTCATGGTGGCCTCGGTAATGAAGCCCAGGGTTCCTTCCGCACCAATGAACAGATGGCGCAGGTCATACCCGGTGTTGTTCTTTTCCAGGTCCTTGTTCAGGTCGAGGATATCACCCTTGCCGGTCACCACTTTCAGGCCGGCGACCCAGTCCCGGCTCATGCCATAGCGGATCACCTTGATGCCACCGGCGTTGGTGGACAGGTTGCCACCGAGCTGGCTGGAGCCCGCCGAGGCAAAATCCACCGGATAGTAAAGGCCGTTTTCTTCCGCAAAATTCTGAAGCTGCTCCGTCACCACCCCGGCCTGGCATTTCACGGTGCGGTCACTGGCGCTGAAATCCAGGATCTGGTTCATGTTGTCAAACGCCACCACTACCTCACCATTGGCGGCCACAGCGCCGGCACTCAGGCCCGTGCGTCCACCCGAAGGCACCAGCGCCACCTGGTTGTCATTGGCAAACATCACCAGTGCCTGCACCTGCTCGGTGGTTTTTGGCAGAACGATAGCCACCGGTTTGGGCAGATAGATCCTGGTCCAGTCCTTGCCGTAGTTTTCCAGGTCGGCCGGGTCGGTCAGTACTTTCCCGGGCGTCTGGCCCGTTTCCATCAGGGCGCGAAGGGAGGCAACGATCTGTTCAGAATTCATGGATAGTCCGGTCTCGCAAAGGGTTAGTCAGGGCGTCAGCAGGCGAAGTTGATTCAGATAACCTGACGCGCTGTGAAAATCTGCGTTTATGGTATCATACCGCCCCTGTTCTGTGAGCCCGCCCGCCAACAGCGGCGCTCACGGGTCATTTCATGTGACGAAAGGTTCGGAAGCAAGCCCATGTCTAATACGTCTCTTGAAAAGAGCAAAATCCGCATCCTGCTGCTCGAAGGCGTGCACCAGTCTGCCATTGATACCCTGAATGCCGCAGGTTATACGAACATCGAGTACCTGACTCACTCGCTGGCCGAGGATGAGCTGGTGGAAAAAATCGCTGACGCTCATTTCGTGGGTATCCGCTCACGCACCCAGCTGACCGAAAAGGTATTCGAGGCCGCCCAGAAACTGGTGGCAGTAGGCTGCTTCTGCATTGGCACCAACCAGGTTGATCTTCAGGCCGCCACCCGTCGCGGCATCGCTGTCTTCAACGCCCCCTTTTCCAATACGCGCAGTGTGGCGGAACTGGTTCTTGCCCAGGCCATTCTTTTGCTTCGTGGCGTACCCGAGAAGAACGCCAAGGCGCACCGTGGCGAGTGGCTGAAGTCCGCCAAGGACAGTTATGAAATCCGTGGCAAGAAACTCGGCATCATCGGTTACGGCAACATTGGCACCCAGTTCAGTGTGCTGGCGGAAGGCCTGGGCATGGACGTCTATTTCTACGATGTGGTCTCCAAGCTGTCTATCGGCAATGCCACCCAGGTAGGTACGATGCAGGAACTGCTGAACACCTGCGACGTGGTCAGCCTGCATGTACCGGAAACGCCGGCCACCAAGTACATGTTCAAGGCGGAGCAGTTTGCCCAGATGAAACCGGGTAGCATCCTGATGAACGCCTCTCGTGGCACCGTGGTGGACATTGACGCATTGGCTGATGCCCTCGGTAGTGGAAAGCTTCTGGGCGCCGCCATTGATGTCTTCCCGGTGGAACCCAAGTCCAACGACGAAGAATTCATCTCACCGCTGCGAGAGTTCGACAATGTCATCCTGACCCCGCACGTGGGTGGCTCCACCATCGAAGCCCAGGAAAACATTGGCCGCGAAGTGGCGGAAAAGCTGGCCATGTACAGCGACAACGGCACCTCTGTCTCTTCCGTGAACTTCCCGGAAGTGGCCTTGCCCTCGCACCCGAACCAGCACCGCCTGCTGCACATCCACGAGAACGTGCCGGGCGTGATGTCGGAAATCAACCAGGTGTTCTCTGAGAACGGCATCAACATTTGCGGCCAGTACCTGCAGACCAAGGAGGACATCGGCTACGTGGTGATCGACGTCGACAAGGAATACGGCGAGCTGGCACTGGAGAAGCTGTTGAAAGTGAAAGGCACCATTCGGTGCCGCGTTCTGTTCTGATCCGGGAACATGAGGCATCACCAGGAGCCGGGGCCCACAAGCCCCGGCTTTTTTTTGGCCAATCAGGCCAACTCCCGGAAATAACCCCCGGTTAACCTGGTTTTCAGTGCTTCGCCCTTTCAGTATTACTGAGGCACTCTGAGCAGGAGGTTGGGCGATCCGTCTTTAATACCACCAAGTACGTTTTCGGTCGCCAGATCGTCCAGGCGGGCGTCCACGGCCGAAGGTGAAAGCCCGGGTTCAGCCCCGAGGATGAGGGCAGCGCCCCCCGCTACGTGAGGCGATGCCATGGAGGTACCGCTGATGGTGTTCACTTCATCGTCTTCCTGATACCAGGCTGCGGTTATGTCAGAGCCCGGAGCAAACAGGTCCAGGCATCCACCGTGGTTGGAGAAGGACGATCGCTGGTCCTCCCGGGTGGTGCTTCCCACAGTAATCGCTGGTTCTACCCGATTGGGGGACCCGGAGCAGGCATCGGCATCGCTGTTACCTGCAGCCACCACGAATGCCACCCCCTGCTCGATCGCCCCACGCACCGCAGTGTCCAGAGCATCGGAATCTCCTCCACCCAGAGACATGTTGGCCACCGCTGGCGCCCGATGATTCTCGGCCACCCAGTCCACGCCTGCTATCACATCCGCGTTAGTACCGGCGCCGGAACAGTCCAGCACCCGGACCGCCGAGACAGACGCGTGCTTGGCCACGCCATAAACCGTACCCGCAGCAGTGCTGGCCACGTGGGTGCCGTGGCCATTACAGTCCGTGGTGTTTTCCGGGTCGGTTTCGCCACCGATATTGACGATCGGGCCGATCAACGGCAACCCGCCCAGGCCCAGTAGCCCGGCATCGTTAACTGCGAAATTGCGGCCTTCAATCACCCGCCCGGCAAACTCATCATGGGTATCCCGCAATCCGGTATCGATGATGTAAACACTGACACCATTGCCGGCGGATTGCGGGTAGCTGTATCGCTCGTCCAATGGCAACACTGCCTGGTCTATCCGATCCAGGCCCCAGGTGGCATCAACCTGGGTCTCGACATTAGCCGCGACCACCTGGTCGGGCTCAACCGCCAGAACGCCAGGCAGGGAGGACAGCAAAGCCGCCTGTTGTTCCGTCAGGGTGACTGCTGCACCGGTCATCGCGGTCCGGTACAGATGCAGAATATCGCCACCACCCACAGCTAACAGCAGGGATTCGACACTTGCCTGTAAGTCGGACAGGCCAAGCATGTCGGGAATGGCGGAGTCCAGGGTCAATATGTAGCGGCCGGGCAAGCTGTCTCCTGGCTGAAGTGCGGCCGCGGTTGTTTCCGTAGAGTCCGGCAGCCCGGCCTCATTCACCAGGCCCGCATAGGCAGGCGCGGCGGCAAGAAAACAGACGGTCAATCCCATTGTTATTGTGATCTTTGTTGTCAAAGCACATCCTCCTTTTGCTCACTTTCCAGTAATGAGACTCACCAGGAACGGACAGCATAGAGCCTCAGGTCTCCTCACGGGGCGACCCGTCAAACAGTTCCATGAGTGACGAACCAAATCAGGTCAGAAGGGGCCATGCAGGCGCTTTTAAACAATTTGTAATGGCAGGGGGGCGTCGGGGAATTGGGGAAGCGGGACAGAACTGGCTCCGGAAACCATCGTATTCCGGAGCCAATCAATCATCATGCGTTTTTGTTACTGCATCGGAACCAGCGTCAGTTCAACGCGGCGATTCTGTTCACGGCCAGAGGCCGAATCATTGGATGCGATGGGATAACGCGGGCCATAGCCGACGGCACGCGTGCGCCTGGGCTCAATGCCCTGGTTCAGCAGGAAGTCCCGAACAGAGCTTGCGCGACGCTCGCTCAGCAACTGGTTATAGTCCCTGGAGCCGGTGCTATCAGTGTGGCCTTCGATCTGGATGATGGTCTTGTCAAACTCCTTCAGCACCAGTGCCACGGATTCCAGCGTATTGCTGAAAGACGGCTTGATGGAAGACTGGTCCACATCAAAGGTGATGTTGCCAGGCATGACCAGTTCGATTTCGTCGCCGTTGCGCACGACGCGAACACCGGAGCCTTCCAGCTTGCGGCGCAGTTCGGCTTCTTGCTTGTCCATGTAGTAGCCGATACCACCGCCAACTGCAGCGCCGGATGCAGCACCAATCAGTGCCCCCTTGCCGCGGTCACTGCTGCTGGACGTTGCCGCACCAACAGCCGCGCCACCGATGGCGCCAATTATACTGCCCTTGGTAGCGCTCGATGTTTTCTCTTCCCCGGTATAGGGGTCGTATGTCATACAGCCGCCCAAACCAACAGTGGCGACAGCAAAAGCAACAATAGTTTTCTTCACGGCATTCTCCAGAGTCTTTCCAAGGTATTACTGATAGCGGCACGTTCCCGCTCTGTGTTTACTTAACAGGCTTCCGAAAGGAAGCTGTCGTGGTCGCTTTCAAAGGTATCCACTATGGTGTTGAATACCGTTGCCTGCAAATCCTGAGCTTCGTTTACCAAGTGATGACGCCCATCGGGGATCCTGAGTTCCTCAACCGAGGCAAATTTATTACGGATAATCCGCAGATTGTGCTGCCAGTCGACGGTCAGGTCCTTCTCCCCCTGCACCACCGTCACCGGATAATTTACCGGACGAGCGGATTCGATATGGGGCACCCACTGCCGCAACGCCGACACCCAGTCTACATGAACAGCCCTGGCCTGAAGCGGATCATACTCCTTAAGGAAGGTCAGAAAACGCGAGTTTCCACTGTTCGTACCAAACACTCGGGCCCACCGTGAAACAAACGGTTTAGCCAGGCTATGGAGGAGTTTTGCCCCCAGCCACCCCATCGGGCGTATCAGCGGGGCCAGTAACACAACCCGCCGGAAATCCGAGGTTTCGGGAGTATGGTGATTGGTCAGCAGATAATCAATCAGGATAGCGCCGCCGGTACTTTGCCCCACCGCATACCACGGTGCCCTTACCTTGCCTCTCACCTTGGCCATCACGTCTGTCAGTACCGCCTGATATTCCAGGAAACTGCCAATAGCTGCCGGCGTTCCGCTGGACAGCCCGTGACCTGGCTGATCGTAAGCGAGCACGTCGAACCCCGCGCCCAGGCAACGATCAATCAACTGGCTGTACAGGCCCACGTGGTCAAAATAGCCATGCAGGATGAACACGGTACCTTTGGGCCGACGTTGTTCGGGCAACCGGAAATAGTGCACCATCACCTGGTGCCGGTCCGCCATGACGTACCCTTGATGATAGGAAACATCCGGGTGCTCCACCCAGAGATCCAGCCCGTAAAACCGACAGTAGGCCACCATATCTTCGCCAAGCGCTTCCCGGCGTTCGGGATCGAATGGCTCCAGCCTTTCCAGAAGCGATGCCCTGTTCCAGTTCGGAATTTCTATGGTATCTGTTTTCCAGTACACGTAGAGTTAAACGCCTGTTATCAATAGGTGCAAAGTTGGCACGTTGGCCGCCGGGGGCCCAGCCGTTAGATTAGCACACCACAACACCTTTTAGGCCGTTAAAGCGGAGTGAACAATGATACAAACTGCCCTGGAAACAGGACTGCGCCAGACCATGATCCGCCTGATCAGGCCTTTGCTGCACCCTGCCGTTCCGGTAAGCATTCAGCGCAAACTGGTGAGCAAAGCCTATCTGACCTCGGTTCCACCCCGTGGCACCCGCTTTGAAAACATTGAGGCCGAGGGCGTTGCCATAACGCGAGTCTGCCACAGTGACAACCCGGACGGTGTCGTACTGTATTTCCATGGTGGCGGTTATATCATCGGCTCCCCGCGAACTCACCGGGGAATTACCGGGCACCTCGCCAGGGCCAGCGGCACCATCGTAATAGTACCTGACTACCGGCTGGCCCCCGAAAACCCTTACCCGGCAGCCCTGGACGATGCGGAAGCCGTTTATCTGGCGCTGCTTGACGAGGGACATCCGCCGGCGTCACTCAGCCTCGCGGGCGACTCTGCCGGAAGCGGGCTGGCCATCGCACTGGCAATGCGCTTGCGGGACAAAGGGTTGCCCCTGCCCTCATCACTGATGGTCATGTCTCCCTGGACCGACCTTTCCAATGCACACCTTTACTCACCGGAATGTGAGCCGGTTCTGCAAAGACGCTGGATCGATAAGGCCGCCCGCCTGTATTGTGGTAGTGAACCTGTAGCCAACCCTTACGTCTCTCCGGTTTATGGGGACCTTTCCGGCTTGCCCCCCTTGCTGATCCAGGTAGGCAGCCAGGAAATCCTGATGAACGACGCTCAGCGCCTGGCGACAGTGGCCAACCGGGACAGCGTGGATACCCGGCTGGAGATCTATAACAGCCTTTGGCATGTGTTCCAGGTGCATGCCGGGCAGCTGGACCGGGCCACCGAAGCGCTGGAAACGGCGGGCCAGTTTATTCGACGCCACCTCACCACCTGATGGTCCAGCGGCAATCAGGTTTTTAACGCGGTCAGATCGGGCAGGGACAACTCACCGCGAACCAGTGCCTCTTTCTGCCGGCGCGGCCAACGCTTGATCTGCCACTCCAGTTGCGACGCAGTTACCCGGTCCCGGGTCTCGGCAGAGAAGACCAGCTCAAGGGGCCCCTTTCCCCGCAAGCTTCTGGCACCCTTTGGGGCGCCGGCCTGATGCTCCGCAAACCGGCGTGGCACATCCGTAGTGATGCCGGTGTAGAGGGCTCCCCTGGCCGTTCGCACCATATAGACAAACCACTGGCTCATGTGGATTGTGCCCTGGCCATTTTTTCCCGGGCCTTGCGCTGCTGAATCCATAACCCCGCGACAATCAGAACCAGACCAATGTAGGTGGACGGCAGAATGATTTCCCCGAGGATGAAATAGATAAATACCAGGGACAGGAACGGGGAGATAAAAATCAGGTTGCTCACCCGGGAGGTATTCTCGGCCTTTTTCATGGCATAGGACCATAGAATAAAGGCAATGCCCATCTCGAAAACGCCTACGTAGATGGCGGCCGTAAGGCCGGTACCTGGGCTGAAGTCAAAGCCCGCTGTCAGGGCACAGATCGCCACGATCACCGGCAAGCCGCACAGGAAGTTCAGGAACAGCCCCACCACCGGGTCCCGGGTGTCCCGTGTGGCAATAATCCAGTAGGAGGCCCAGACCAGTGTGCTGCCGATCGCATACGCCACTCCGAGGGGGTCGGAGAAGGTCATTGAAAAGACATCACCGCGGGTCGCAATCACCACCACACCGCTGTAACAGATCAGCCCGGCAATGATATCCGCGCGCCTCAGCCGCTGCCCCAGAAAGGGCACCGAGAGGTACGCCAACACCAGTGCCCAGGTGTAGTTCAGGGGCTGGGCTTCCTGGGCTGGGAGTCGATCAAAGGCGCCGAACAGCAGAAAATAATACAGGCAGGGGTTGATCAGCCCCATTCCGATGGACTGTAGATACTGGCGCCGACTCAACTGGAAAACCAGGTGCCAGCGACGCTGGAGCATGAGCACCAGTGCCATAACCAGCACCGAGGCGGAACAGGCCACTACCAGCATCTGTATCGGGCTCAGCTCCCGCAACGACAGCTTGAAGGCTGTGGCGACGGTGGACCAGAGCAGCACCGTGCCCAGACCATACAGCATGGCGTGTTTCTGGTTAGTCATGAGCCTCGTCCTTTTCGCTATCCAGCCAGCGATAAAGAGTGCGACGATTTACCCCCAGTATCTGTGCGGCCCGCCGCTTGTTGCCATCCACGGCAGTGATAACACGCTCGACATAATCCTGCTGAACCTGATCCAGGGTGGGCCAGTCTGCGAGATTTCCTGCGGGCAGGCCGGGCCTTGCTTCAGGTGTCTCCGTCCGGCGTTTACGTATCCGGGCGGGCAGATGCTCCGGGAGGATTACCTCACCTTCGCAGAAGGTCACAGCCCGCTCTATGGCACTGCCCAACTCTCTAACATTGCCCGGAAACGGGTAGTCAGCGAGGATCTGTGATACCACCTCGCTCATCTGCAGGAAACCACGGTTGTGCCGCTTCGCCGAATCCCTCAGAAAGTGCATGGCGAGGAGGTCCACGTCGTCTCCACGCTCCCGCAGCGGAGGCACGACCAGGGTCAGGGTTTCCAGCCGGTAATAAAGGTCTTCCCGGAAGTTCCCCTGCTCCACGGCTTTGATCAGATCCTGATGGGTTGCAGCGATGATGCGTACATCCACCTTCTCTTCCTGGTCGGCGCCCACCGGCTTGATCGTGCCTTCCTGCAATACCCGCAACAACTTAGCCTGCAAGGCCAGGGGCATTTCTCCGATTTCGTCCAGCAGCAGCGTGCCACCATCCGCCTCTGCAAACAGCCCCGGACGCGAGGATTTCGCCCCGGTGAAGGCGCCGGCTTCATGACCGAAGAACTCACTTTCCATCAGTTCCTGTGGAATGCCGGCACAATTAACCGGGATGAACGGCCGGCCCCTGCGGTCACTCTCCCTGTGGATTGCGCGGGCCACCAGCTCCTTGCCGGTCCCGCTTTCACCGCTGATCAGAACCGCGGCCTGGCTTCTGGCCACCTGTTTGATCTCATTCCTCAGCTGTACCAATGCCCGGCTTTCACCCACCAGGCCGAGTGAATTGTCTTCTGTGGTCTGCGACTTGTAGCGAGCCAGTTCGCTGGTAATGGCCGCGTGGGCCAGCAAACGCTTGATCTTCAATCTCAGATGATCGGTGGAGAGTGGTTTGGTGAGAAAATCATCGGCGCCCGCCTTGAGGGCCTCCACCGCCTGATCGACCGTGCCAAAAGCAGTAATGATGATAAACGACACCGACCTGCCCTCAGCCTGCAGCTGCCGGAGTATCGACAACCCATCACCGTCCGGAAGCCGGAGATCCGAAACAACCAGATCAGCGCCTGATTCCAGGGCGAGCCTGCGCCCTTCCTCCGCTGTTCCGGCGCAGATTACCCGGTAACCGTCCACCTCAAGCTCTTCCGCCAGCAAGGTTCGTAAACTGGCGTCGTCTTCCACCAGCAGAATCGAGGATGGATTACGGCTCATGACTGTTCTCTCCAAGGGCTTCCTGGTGTTGATAAACCGGCCAGAAAGTAGACATCCGGCATCCGCCCTCAGGGCTCGAGCCCACCTCAATCCGGCCGCCGTGCTCTTTGAGCACACTGCCAACAACGGCGAGCCCAAGACCGGTCCCTTCACCCGCAGCGCGGGTACTGAAGAAGGGCTCGAAAATGCGCTCACGCATGGCTTCCGCTATCCCCGGACCATCGTCACCCACCCGCAACTCCCACAGCCCGTCATGCTCGGCAAGAGCCACTGTCACTGTTGAGCGGGCCGCCTGGCAGGCATTACGGATGATATTCACGCATGCCATCTCAAGACGGGTCGGCTCTGCCAGGATGTCTGCCGTCCTATTGGGGATTGCGGACCGGATCTCTACCCCCTGGCACCTGGGCTCTTCACGGATGCGCCCCACGACTTCCTTTGCGGTTGCCGCCAGATCGGTCTTGCGGCGGGAGTCAGGAACGTGACGGAAGCAATCAAGTAGCTGCTGGATGATCAGTGTCATGCGCTCGACCTGGTGCTCTATATCCGTGAGATGTCGCCTGTCACCGTCAGCCAGATCGCCCCGGCCCAGTATGTTGGCACGACCCTGAATGACACTCAGTGGAGCGCCAAGTTCGTGGGCAACACCACCCGCCACGCGGCCAATCATGGCCACTTTCTCCTGGTATTCGAGCTGTTCGGCAAGTTCCCTTTCACGCTCGACGCTTGCCCTTATTTCGGTTTCTGCCTGCATCATGCGCTCCCCCATATCACGCAGGCCCTCGTGAATCTGGCGCAGTTCCCGTGGCCCGGCGGGCGCTTCGTCAACTCGCCAGCGCCCGGGTGCCATCTGCTCCATGATTCCCAACAAACGGCTGACATGACGCCCGACTGCTCCGTAGTGCCCCAGCACCACAACGAGGATGACCATCAGCGACACCATTGACCAGATGGTGACGGCCCAGATGCGGCTGGATGCCACCAACTCGTGGAAGTCACTGCGCTTGCGAGTCACCTGAAGCAGCCCCTGAATCCGGCCATCGCCGACAATCAGCGGCGTGAACTGGGAAAAAACAGAAACCCCGTCAACCTGGCGAAAGGCACCGCCGACTTTACCGCTGGCGATAACCCGCTCGGCACTGTCACTGCGGGTGACGTCAGTGTCAGCAACCCCCAGACTGGCAACCTGCTGACCATCCTCATCGAAAACGGAGGCCCCGAACACCCGGCCAATCCGGAATATCGATTTCAGCGACTCGCCCATGACAATTTCATCGCCATCAGACATGGCCTGTGAGAGCGGGCCGCTAACCGCACGGGCAACAAGCTCCAGATCCTCTCTCAGACGATCGTTCAGGTTTTCCTCCACGGCACCCAGCCCCACATAGATAGCGACACCACTGAACACCATAAGCGGAACGACGATGCTCAATACCAGGGTCAGGCGTAGTGACCGGAACATTTTTTGAGCGGTGAGCACAGGCCTTTTCATGGCGAACTCCGACAAAGTGTCACACATCTATGCCACATGTGACATTTCGCCACAACACACATTACCTACCATTAACCTCTTATAAACTCTAGGATATTGTTTTTATTGCATTTAATGAGCTATTCAAAAACTGGCACGGGGCTTGATAGGTGTCACAGAGAAAGCATCAATCAACCAGAACCACCCTTACGGTTCGCCAAGATTGTTTGTAGAACACGCAAGCAATCCAATCACTGCAAAAGGAGAACGTTATGAACAAGCTTCTCGTTTCATTGACCGCATCCCTGGCACTGCTTGCCGCCGGCCCTGCCCTCGCGCAGGACAACCAGCAAAGCCCGGAATCTGCTGACAGCGACGGTGGCTACAGCGACCCGGCTGCTGCAGGCACCCAGAACACCAATTTCAACGACCAGGAACTGAAGCAGTTCGTTAAAGCTCAGGAAGGCATCAATGATATCCGTGACGAATACATGGAGAAAATTGAAGCAGCCGATTCCCAGCAAAAAGCCCAGGAACTGCAGATGGAAGCCAATGATGAGATGGTGACCGTGATTGAGGATGCCGGGATGGATATTCCCACCTACAACTCAATCGCAACTGCCTACAACAGCGAGCCGCAGGTACGGAACCGCGTTGACGCGCTGATGTAAGCGACTGCCTGCGATCGTGTCGTTTCAGGCCCCGCATTAGCGGGGCCTTTTTGGTTGAGCCACCCGGCAAGGTGCAACCACTGTGCCGGCTTATTGTGGTACCTTGCGTACGAGAATCAGTTGATAACGGCCGGAGACAGGACATGCGAAGATTTTGCCATTGGCGGGCCCCATTGTTTGCGATGGTTATTCTGCTACTGGCTGGCTGTTCCGACAGCCCCTCTCCAACCGCAACCCGTGAAGATGCCGAAGAAAAGCCCACCTACCCGGTCACCTGGCGGTTCGCCCTTGAAGAAATTGAGGGCAGCGTCCAGCACCGTTATGCGCTGGAACTGAAAGAGCGTATCGAAAGCATCTCGGACGGCAATATCCTTATCGACATCTTTCCCTACGGCTCGATCGGAACGTCCATCCAGTTGACCGATCTGGCCCGCGAGGGGTCGGTCCATCTTGCTTTTGCATCCCCCGGGCATCTGGCCGACGTGGTTCCGGAAACCGGCGTTTTCACCCTCCACTTCCTTCTGTCGGACGACGAGAATGTAAACCGGGATATTCTGGCCAGTGATGAACTGGTGCAGATGTTCAGCGAACCCTACGCAGAACAGGACCTCCAGCTCCACGGCTTTGTACCCGAGGGCTGGATGGTCTGGACCGCTAACAAACCCCTGAAAACACCTGCCGATTTCGACGGGCTCGCATTCCGCACCATGACCTCGAAGATTTCGGCGGAAGCCTACAGGGCCTATGGCGCGACACCGACTCCGGCGCCCTACTCGCAGGTATACAGCGACCTGCAGTTACAACGTATTGAAGGGCAGGCCAACCCGGTTTTTGCCATTGAAGAGATGGGATTTTACGAGGTCCAGAACACCATGACTTTTGCCAGGCCCGCCCAGTTTGTCACCTCAGTGGTTTCCAACAAGGCGTGGTTTGACGCCCTCCCGGACGACCAGAAACGCTGGCTGGAAGACGCGCTGGATGAGGTCTCACCTCTTGCCTGGGAAGTACAGGCGGAGCTCAATGCCAGCCGCCTTGAAACCATCCGGCAGAACAGCGACATTCGCACCGTTGAGCTGACAGAACAAGAGCGTGACCGTTTCCGCGAAGCCAGCCTGTCGGTTCGCGAAAGCTACGCCCGCATCGCGGGCAAACGGGGAGAAGCCATTCTGGAACGCCTCATCGGCATGGTCGATGAGGCGGAGTCGGACGTCCCCGACCTCTGAACCGGAAGGTAGATCACGTCATTCCGGAACCAGCCAGTCCATCGTTGACGTAATGCCAAGACAGTCACTGGCGGAAACAGCTTCCATCATCGCCGCGAGCCTGCGGTCAAACCCCCAGGGTGGATTGATCACCAGCATCCCGGAGCCGGACATACCACGCTCCGGTGATTGCCTGAGCGTTATCTCACTGCAAAGCACTTTTCGCACAGGGCCGCCGGAAACTGCATTTTTTAGTCTTTCATGGGCGCTGCCGGCCAGAATCGGATACCAGATCAGGTACACCCCGTGCCGGCATTTCTGCCAGGCTCGCGTCAGCGCCTCCGCCACATCTTCATACTCGCTTTTTACCTCATAGGAAGGATCCGTCAGTACCAGAAGCCTTGGCTGTCTGGGAGGCAAGCCACGGAGCAGCCCTTTCAGGCCATCCTCCCGACAGATTCGAACCCCGGAACGCCCGGAACCCCACTGGGCCAGAGTTTCACTTTCGGCCGGATGCAGTTCAAAGGCCGTCAGGCTGTCCTGCTCACGCAGATACCTGTAAAACCAGTGGGGAGAACCGGGATAACGCTCAATCTCACCATGGTGCCCTGCTCCGGGTGCCAGCTCCTCGATGAGAACCTGCCAGTCCTCCGATTGCAGTTGTTCCCTGTAGCGCCAGACTTTTTGAACCCCCGAGTTTGCTTCACCCGTTTTCTGCGCCCGGTCACCGGCAAGATCATAGCTTGCACTGCCTGCGTGGGTATCAAAGCAGGCAATCGCAGAAGGCTTGGCCTGCATCATTCGCAAAGCCAGCACCAGCGCTGAATGTTTCTGGATATCGGCGAAATTACCGGCGTGAAAAGCGTGAAGGTAACTCAACATCATCAGGACTCCCGGTTGACGGACGGGTATTAGGCATCAGTGAAACAGAGGAGGCAAGACTTGAGAACCTGTCGCTGACTGATATCCTTTAGCCCTGATTTGCATGAGGACACCAATTTGCCAACCCCGAAAGATGACACTGCCGAGCGACTGTACAGCCTGATCGCCAACGAAGAAGACGCACGCGTCTGCACCGATATTCCCGAGGAGGCCTGCCGCGAGGTTCCCCGCAACTTCTTCCTGATTCTTGGCAGTAACGTGCTGACCAAACTCGGCGATTTGTTGATCAGCCCCAAAACGGTCCTGGCCTGGCTGCTGAGTGCGATCGGCGCACCTGCACTGGTGGCCTGGCTGGTCCCGATCCGTGAATCGGGGTCGATGATTCCGCAGATGGTGATCGGAGCCTGGGTGAGGCAAAAGCCGGTGCGAAAATGGTTCTGGACGCTCGGGAGCTTCGGGCAGGCGGCAAGTGTCATCGCCATGGCTGCAAGTGTGTGGTTTCTGGAGGGCTACGCTGCCGGTGGTAGCATCATTGCCGCACTCATCGTTTTTTCCCTGGCCCGCGGCTTCTGCTCCGTGTCCATGAAGGACGTGCAGGGCAAGTGCATTCCCAAAACCCGGCGGGGACGGCTCTCCGGCCTGGCGTCCACCCTCGGCGGCACCGCCACCGTTATCCTGACGGCCCTGCTGTTCTGGGACCGGGGGGATCCGACGATCGGTTTTTATACGGTGCTGCTGCTACTGGCTGCCTCACTCTGGATTATTGCCGGCTTCCTGTTTGCCGGTGTTGAAGAATACGACGGTGAAACCGGCGGTGGTGGCAATGCCATGGCAGAAGCCTTCAACAGTCTTTCCCTGCTCCGCGATGACGTTCCGTTCCGGAAATTTGTGGTCACCCGGGCACTGCTGCTCTGTTCGGCCCTGGCCGCCCCCTACTTTGTGGTTCTGGCACAGAAGGAATCCGATATTGGCTGGATGCTGGGGGTTTTCCTGCTGGCCAGCAGTCTCGCCAGCTCACTCAGCGCCAGTTTCTGGGGCTGGGCTGCCGACACTTCGAGCCGGAAAGTGATGATTCGTGGCGCCGCCATGGCCAGTGGTGTATGCCTGGTCGTGGGCACCATCGCACTGATCGACCGAACCGAAACCGGCAGCGTCTGGTTTTACCCGGTCGCTTTCTTCATTCTGAGCGTGGCCCACGCCGGTGTACGGCTGGGCAGAAAAACTTATCTGGTGGATATGGCCGGAGGCAACAAACGCACCGACTATACAGCGGTGAGCAACACCGTCATCGGTGGCCTGCTGCTGGTAACTGGTGGCTTTACGGCGCTGATCTCGATGGTGTCGGATGTGGCGGTCATTCTTGTGCTGGGCCTGATGGGGCTGGCGGGTATGTTCAATGCACTACGTTTGCAGGAGGTAACCTCCGACTGACTCGCGCGACTGAGACGCACGTCACAGCAAGCAATGCTATTGGAACCGGATTGGTGCATTTTACGTCAAGTTCCAAAACAGCCAACACGGAGCCTGGCAAAGGGATACTAAAACAAGGACGTGTCGTTCCACTGCGCAGTCGCTAATAACTTGAGGCAGAGAAATGCGGACAGACACACCCATACCCAGCAAGCATCAAAGCCGGTTGACACCTGAAACGAAGGCGTCATGACGGCCAGGCCTGAACCCGACGCGGTTCACCATCACAGCCTGGTGCCACCCCATCGTCGTGCTCGGGTCATTTTCGCCCTGGTTTTCTTCTCTCTGAGTCTGTTTTTGCTGACCTACGTCGGCACAGTCCCGCCCAAATAGCCGGGCGGGAGCTACTCTACAAAGGCGATTTCCCGTCATTCAGGGCCAGGGCGCCCTTTACGATGCGGTAGATAATCCAGATGGATACGCCCAGAAGCACGAACCAGCCAACGATAAGGGGAGTGGTCACAATGCCGACAACAGTCCACAGCAGCCCTATCCAGAAGGTGCGGATCTGCCAGCGAAAATGAGGTTCTATCCAGGTGTTTTTGACATCATCAAGCTTGACGTAATTGATGATAACGCCGGCAAGGCCGGTGATCCCTCCGACAAAGAACGATAGCGCCTGGAGGATATAAACCAGCACGGCCAGATTGCGGCCTGGTTCTTCGCGGCGGGCCAGCGGATCATCGTCGGCGGGAATGTATTCAGGCTCAGGCAATGGATTCTCCACTCAGTGACTGTCCGGTTTGTAACCCAGGCGGAAACCGCCCCAGTGTTTACCGTTCACATAAATCGGCACCGACAGGTCATGCATGATTTCCCCGGTATCCCGACGATAGGTCTGCAGCAGCATACTCTGGGTATGGCTGCCACAACGGGCGCCGGTGCGGTCGTTGAACAGCCGCTTGCTGCGGCTTTTCATCAGGTCCACTTTCGGATCGCCGGTTGGTGCATGGGCAAAATCACGGTTATGGGTAGGCACATAGCCATCGGGCGCGATGGCTATGGCATACACCATGGACGAATGAGCTGCCTTTACCGCTTCCTGCACCGATGGAAGCTGCTGGTCAGTAAACCGGTCATAACTGCTTGAGTACTTCTGGGGATCGGTATTCGGTATGGGCTCCCTCTTCTTGTCAAACAGAGCGTTCTCGGACAGCTGTCCGTCACGAACCGCCTGTTCGAAGAGCTTGCCGATACGGTCTGCACCCTGGCGGGCCTGATCATAGAAGGCCCGATGATAACTTTCATCACTGTTCAGGGCAAAGGCGGCATTGGCCTCTTCCGCCAGTTCCATCAGGGTTGCGGCCTGCTGGGCGAGGGAAGCCACGCTGGTATCACTCTCCGTGATCTGGTCCCGGACCGTTTCAATGGCGCCAGACACCTGCTGCAGGCTTTGTTCGTTATTCTGGTCAATCTCGGCAATACGGGCCACCTGCTGCTGAACCCGGTCGGATTGATCGCGAATCTGATCCAGGCGCTCACCGACACTTTCAACCGATTCCAGGCCAGCCTCGACGCTTTTGGCAAGGTCCTCGATTCGCGAGACAATCAGGGAGGTATCAGAGCGGATTTCCTGAAGGGTTTCGGCCACTTCACCGGTTGCCTGTGCGGTTCGACCGGCCAGTTGCCTGACCTCATCGGCGACAACGGCGAAGCCGCGCCCCTGATCGCCCGCACGGGCCGCCTCAATGGCCGCGTTCAGTGCGAGCAGGTTGGTCTGTTCGGCGATTCCCTGAATGGTGGTGGTGACACCCTGGATCTTGTTGGATTTCTCGTTCAGCTCCTGGATCAGCCTCAGATTCTCGCTGGACTGCTCGTGCACCGCCCGCACACTGTCTATGGCCGATGTCAGCGCTTCCCTGCCTTCAATGCTCACCTGCCGATTCTGCAGGGCCATGGTAGCGGCGTCCGTGGCCTGCTGGGCGGATTCCCGCACACTTTCTGTAATCTGCCCGGCATACTCCGACATCTGCGAGGTTTCACTGACCTGGCGGTCCAGGCGGACCTTTAACTGATCCGCTGCGAAAGACACCTGGGCCGCCGAAATCGCGCTCTTGTCGGCACTTCCCGACAGCGCCTCAATCAGAGCGCGACCGGCCTTCGCCTCGGCAAGGAGGCCCGAACACTGTTTACCCAGGAGGCTCTCATCAGAGAGCTCGCCGGCACTCAGTTGCTTGAGGGAACGTTCTACCGGCTCCAGTACCCGCAATACCAGATAAGCGGTGGCCACCACCAGGCCGATTACCAGGCCCGCCAAAACCGACGAACCGTCCAGCCCGATCAACGGTGCCCCCATTGTCGCCACGATGGCAACAACAACCGCAACCGACACCCCCATAAACAGAATAGGTCGACTGAGTAAACCCATAGCCACCTCGTTATTATCATTATTAATGAATGCATCTTTATTGGATATTACCCGTGAGAGTAATGAATTGACCTGTGTTAATAACTGCTACTTTAGTTCACCAATAATTGTTTTTCGGCAGGCGGCTACAAATCTGAAGCAAAAAAAACGCAAGCCGGAGACTTCCAGGCAGAAGAATCCGGCTTGCGTTCAGGCTCAGTTGAATGGTTGGCAGCCTGAATCAGGCGCCGATCACACCTCCATCATCCCGCGTTACGATCACTGTTGCATCCCGGGGACGGTCCTCCGCCGCATTCGGCCAGTTGCCGTCCGGATGCTGGATGTTGACGAACATGGTCTTCACATCCGGTGTCGATACGACGCCGGTGACCTCACAACCTACCGGACCGACGAAGAATCGCTTGATTTCACGGGTCACCGGATTGGCTGCCAGCATCATATTGTTCTGGTACGGCGCGGCATCACTGCCATCGGTCTGAATCCACAGGCGTCCATTGTAATCAAACCACAGGCCGTCGGGACTGTTGAAGATATTGGTATCGTCCAGGGTAACCACTGCTTCTCCATCAACCACGGTTTCGGTTCCCTGTTCACCGGCGAACACAAAGATGTCCCAGTCAAAGCTGGTCGCTGTGTGGTCGTTGCCGGCTTCTGTCCAGCGGATAATATGGCCGGTGGCATTCTCAACAATCGGGTTCGCAGCGTTAACGTCGTCAAACCCTTCTTTCCCACGGTTGCTGTTGTTGGTCAGCGTGAAGTAAACCTCTCCGGTTTTCGGATCAACAGCGCCCCATTCCGGGCGGTCCATCGTGGTGGCACCTGCGATGTCGGCCGCCAGACGGGTATTCACCACAACGTCGGCCTGATTCTCGAAACCATCAAACTGGATATCGCCCACCAGGGTTCCCTGAGCGGCTGCAACCTTGTCGGCAAAGTCTGCGTCTTCCAGATCCAGTGCCAGCCAGTCGCCGGAGCCGTCGGCGTTGAATCGGGCGACGTAGAGCGTGCCTTCATCCAGCAGGTAGCCGCCAGCCGTTGCGGCATGGTAAGGCTTGGAAGAGACAAACTTGTAGATGTATTCGAAGCGGGAGTCATCACCGGAGTAGCAAACCACCGGCTCACCTTCTTTGGCAGACGCAAAGATAACACCCTCATGACCAAAACGGCCCAGAGCCGTCCGTTTCTGGGGTTTGCTCTCGGGGGTGAAAGGATCAATCTCAACCATGTAGCCGTAAGTGTTCGCCTCGTTACGATAATCCTCGGCTGCAGAAGAAGCGCCGGTGGTTGTTACGTTGAAACGCATGTATTCGTCGGCACCCGTATCAGCCAACTCCCAGTCATAACGGGAGTTGTCATTTACACCATGTCGCACATATTCACGGGGGCGCTCGGTATCGGCGGTGGCAAAGTAGCCATGCCAGTTCTCCTCCGCCGTAAGATAGGTCCCCCATGGCGTCGGGCCCATCGCGCAGTTGTTGAGGGTACCGCGGGTTTGGGTGGCATTCGGGCTGTAGGCGGTGATCAGCTTGCTGTAGCCACGAAGCGGGCCACGAATATCCATTTCGGTATTGCCGGTAATGCGCCGGTTAAAGGGGCTGCCGAAAACGATGTCCCAGGCACCATTGCTGTCGCGCCTGATGTGAATAACGGAAACACCGTGAGCCGCAATCTCCTTGCGAACTTCGTCCGCCGGACGAACATTCCCGTTATCAGCAGCTCTGGTCGGGCCGTTGGCATGCAGCGCGCCCTGGTTGATGTATTCGTGGTTCATGACCAACAGGCCTTCGGTAGAGCTGTTGCCCCCGGACTTCTGGTCGATCGGGAAAAAGTGCACGCCATCGTGATGCATACCAACCTGCTGCTCCTGGTCTTCGCCGGTGTTGGTGCCATCGGCGCGGTATTCAGGATAGCTGCCAGTGATCGGCGTTCCCCAGGGCACAAAGGTTTCAGTCGAGTAGCCTTCCGGAACAACAACGCGGTTTTCGGTTGAAACCGCCACCGGCTTGAATCCCAACTCTGTGCTGGACTGGACATCACCAGTGGTGCTGCCGTTGTCGTCGTCACTGTCAGAGCAACCAACGAGGCCCATCCCCATAACACTTGCCAGGGCAGCGCCAACACTGCCTTTCATCAAAGTGCGCCGCTGCATTCTTGCGGTCAGCACCGATGCGAAGGACGTATTGCCGGAATGATTTACAACGGGCTCGAAATTGGGATCCAGATAATTCGGATCCAGGTCATGCTTCGCCATGGTCCTGCCTCTCTCGGGTGGTTTATAGGTTATTCCGAGAACCCAGTGTCGATGGCGAAGGTGACAGATTGCAGACAGTCAGAAGTCAGTTTCTTTAACGTTTTTTGACAGTTCAGACGAAAAAAGCCTGCCCGGTCAGGGGCAGGCTTTTTCACGCAACGGTGCGCGTCTTCGAGGCAATCAGGTGGCCTCGGCGTGAATCCGATGATTCTATTGCATGGAGTCACCTGCCTCCTCAGCAGCTTCTCCCATTTCTTCGCCTGCTTCGTCCATTGCCTCGCCGGTTTCCTCAGCGGCGTCGCCAGCGGCATCCTTGGTTTCATCCCAGGCGCTGTCATTCTGGCCAGTGGCGTCTTCGTAAGTCTCTTCGATGGAATCGCCAGCGTCGTCCGCCATATCCTCGATGTTATCACCGGCTTCCTCGAAATCTGCGCCCTCATTGTCGTCCTGACTGCAGGCCGCGAGGCCCAGTGTCATCAGCAGTGCCAGTGCGCTCAGTGTCAGCTTGTTCATAACCATGTCCTTATTCGGTTTGAGGTGTGAAAACAACAGCGACAAGTCTACGGCCATCGCCGACACCGGCACAATTACCTGCTGATTACGTTTTTGTTAGTAGTGACAATAAGTTAGGAAAAGCAATGACCTGAGAACGTCAATCGGCCACCGACACTGTTCTGCCATCAAGCGTCAGTACATGATCCAGCCGGACCATATGCCCACGCCCCAGAAAAACAAACTCCTGGCCTGCCCTGCTGAAGAGATCCCGGATGACATCGTGGGTAGTCTGGACCTGCCCGGCATCGTCGCGATACACGATTTCCGCCAGCTTTGATGAGGTCAGGTATTCCCTCAGCAGGCTCTGTATTTCACAGCGCACCGGATGGTAAGCGTTAGAGGCATTTTCCCACGTCATGGCAGACTCTTCCCTGTGGATACCGACAGGACAGAAAAATGCCCCGGAGCGCCGAATTCAGCGCGGGAGCCGGGGCATGCCTACAGTCTGGTTCAGATTGAGTCAGTCTGCCAGTCTCAGAACCACTCCGGCTTCATGTTCATACAGGTATCGTCCTGGTTCCTCAGCAACACCAGGTCCTGCGCCACGGTTGGCAGTTCCCAGTGGAAGAAGTACTGGGCAGCCTGCAGTTTGCCCTGGTAGAAACTGCGTTCGTCGTCGCTGTTCGCCGAGCCCAGCGCCTTGGCCGCGGCATTGGCCTGGCGCAGCCACATCCAGGACACAATGATGTGGCCGAACAGGTGCAGATAACATGAGGCGTTGGCCAGAACCCGGTCCGGGTCTTCCGACATCAGGGACTTGCCCAGGCTCTGGGTGACTTTGACAGCCTGTTGCAGGGTTTCACTCAGGGAAAGCGCCCATTGCTGGCAGCGGTCGGTAGTGGCGGCTTCGAGATCCACCTGCATTTCCTGCATCAGCAACTGCAGGCCGTGGCTCTGGTCCTGCCAGATCTTGCGGCCCAGCAGGTCCAGTGCCTGTATGCCGTTGGTGCCTTCGTGGATCGGGTTAAGGCGGTTGTCACGCCAGCACTGCTCCACCGGATATTCCCGGGTATAACCCGCACCGCCGTAAACCTGGATGGCGAGATCGTTTGCCCTGGGGCCGAACTCTGACGGCCAGGCCTTGATGACCGGGGTCAGTAGGTCCAGCAATTTGCCGGCTTCCATCCGCTTTTGCTCATCCGGATGGGTGTGCTGGTCATCCATCAGGCGCGCACCGTACAGGCACAAGGCCAGGCCCCCTTCGCTGTAGGCCTTCTGGGCCAACAGCATTCGGCGCACGTCGGCGTGTTCGATGATCGGCACCTGGGGCGCTTCCGGATTCTTTTCCGACGGTTTGCGGCCCTGCAGACGGTCTTTCGCATACTCCAGGCTGTGCATGTAGCCACGGTAGCCTATGACGGCGGCACCAAAGCCTACACCGACGCGGGCCTCGTTCATCATCTGAAACATGTACTTCAGGCCCTGGTGAGGCTCGCCAACCAGGTAGCCGTGGCAGGGGGCGTCGTCACCGAAGCTCAGGGCCGTGGAGGTGGTGCCCCGATAACCCAGTTTGTGAATCAGGCCCGCCAGGTTCACGCCGTTGCGCTGTTTCGGGTTGCCGTCTTCATCAACGATGAATTTCGGCACGATAAACAGGGAGATACCTTTCACCCCCGCCGGTGCGCCTTTGATCTTGGCCAGCACCATGTGAACGATGTTTTCGGTGATGGATTGTTCGCCGCCCGAAATATAGATTTTGGCGCCCTTGATCAGATAGTGGCCATCATCTGTTGGCGATGCGGAGGTGCGAATGTCCGCGAGGGAGGAGCCGGCATGGGGCTCGGTCAGGGCCATGGTGCCACTGAAACGGCCGCTGAGCATGTGGGGCAGGAAGGTGTTTTGCTGCTGGTCGTTGCCGAATACGCGGATCAGGTTGGCGGCAGCGGTGGTCAGGAACGGATAGCCGGCTGTGCCGGGGTTGGCTGCGGTGAAGAAGCCGTTGCAGGCAGCCATCACGGATTCGGGCAGTTGCATGCCGCCGAGTTCGTAGTCGTAGCGGCCGGCGATAAAACCCGCGTTGGCGTAGGCGTCGAAGGCTTCTTTTACCTGGGGAAGCATTTCAATCTGGCCATCCACGAACTTCGGTTCGTCTTTGTCGGCGGCGCTGTTGTGGGTGGCGAACTTTTCCCGGGCCATTTTATCGGCGGTTTCGATGACGGCGTCGAAGGTGTCGCGGTTGTGTTCGCTGAAGCGTTCGCGTTCGCTGAGGCTTTCGGTGTCGAGTACTTCGTAGAGTTGGAACGCCAGGTCGCGGCGGTCGATCAGGGTGTCTGTCATTGGGGTAGTCTCCTGTTTATGGCGTATAGCCTCTCATACGGTTGTTTTGTTGAAACCGGCGTTAATGACATGATCATGGTTAATCCCGCCACTTTTCATTCTGGGCGACCGGGCAATCACGGGGATTACACTGCTTGCGGATGGAGACTGGCGGGAGAAGTGACGAGAATGGTGGGTTACGAGGACGTCAGTTCGTTCAGCCGTCTGTTCCGGAAACACACTGGCCTGCCCCCCGGTGTTTACCGGGCCCGCTTTGGTCGCTAGCGCACATACACGGCGGTTTGGCCCGGGTTATGCTTTGTTACAACCATAGGGCCGAAAGCTGGCGCCAAACGTAAAGTTTATTGACACAGGCTATTTCCCGCGGAGGGTAATACCATGACAGCACTACAGAGAAACCAGCAATCCGATCTGCTGAGCCGCCTCTACGCCATGAAGCAGAAACAGCTGCTACAGGCCAGCCAGCAGGCCGACAGCCTTCGTTACCGGGTACTGTCTGCCGAAGCTGACGCCATCAGCGCAGCCCTGAAAGCCATTCGATAACGGGCAGCCAGGACTGTAACGGTACCTGACTGCCACTAACGCCGGAGTGATAAAGGCGCTCACTTTGTGACCAAAATTGTCCATACGGTCAAATCCGGGCAGCCACTTCTGTCCCCTGGCGGATGGCCCGCTTCGCGTCCAGCTCTTCAGCCACATCAGCGCCACCAATCAGATGCGTCTGAATTCCCCGGTTTACCAGATCATCAAACAGGGCACGGAACGGCTCCTGACCTGCGCAAATGATGACATTATCCACCGCCAGCACCTTACTCTCCGTAACCTTGCCATCTTTGTCTGATAACGTGATGTGCAGGCCCTCATCGTCAACCTTTTCGTAGCTGCAGCCCCGGAGCATTTCCACGTCCCGGTGCTTGAGGCTGTTGCGGTGAACCCAACCGGACGTCTTGCCCAGGCCGCCACCTACCTTGCTGCTCTTGCGTTGCATCAGGTAGATCTTGCGCGGTGACGATGCTGGCTTGCGTTCCGCCAGCCCACCCGGCCCTTCAAATTGCGGGTCAACGCCCCATTCCGCCTGCCAATCGGCAACGCTGACCTGCTCGCCCTCGGGGTGATGGCCGGATTCGTGGGTGAGGAACTCACTGACATCGAAGCCGATACCCCCGGCGCCAATCACCGCCACTGATTTGCCAACGGGCTTGTTGTGACGAAGCACGTCGAGGTAACCCAGCACTTTCGGATGATCGATACCGTCAATCTTCGGTGTTCGTGGTTTCACGCCCGTGGCGATGATGACGTCGTCAAATCCGGCTTCACTGAGCGAGTTCGAGTCAACGCGGGTATTGAGCCTGAGCTCAATGCCGAGGATTTCAATCTGGCGCTGGTAGTACCGTAGTGTCTCGTAGAATTCTTCCTTGCCGGGGATGCGCTTGGCATAGTTGAACTGGCCGCCAATCTTGTCATCCGCTTCAAACAACGTCACTTTGTGCCCTCGTTTGGCGGCGGTGGTGGCTGCAGCCAAGCCTGCGGGCCCGGCGCCCACTACAGCAATACGGCGGCTGACCGGCGCCACCGTGAGCACCAGTTCGGTCTCGTGGCAGGCGCGGGGGTTCACCAGGCAGGACGCTCGCTTGAGCTGGAACACGTGGTCCAGACAGGCCTGATTGCAGGCAATGCAGGTATTGATTTCATCGCTGCGGTTCTGCTCGGCCTTGCGAACAAACTCCGAATCCGCCAGCAGCGGCCGCGCCATGGACACCATATCCGCCTTGCCGGCGGCAAGGATTTCTTCACCTTTCTCCGGGGTGTTGATGCGGTTGGTGGTGCACACCGGGATATCCACTTCGCCGTAGAACTTGGCGGTGACGTCGGCAAAGCCGCCCCTGGGCACGGAAGTCACAATCGTTGGCACCCGGGCTTCGTGCCAGCCGATGCCAGTGTTGATAATCGTGGCACCAGCTTTTTCGATGGCCTTCCCCAGTTGAACGACCTGCTCCCAGGTCTGCCCGCCTTCCACCAGGTCCAGCATCGACAGGCGGTAGATAATGATGAACTCCGGGCCGACCGCTTCCCGCATCCGGCGGACGATCTCCACCGGCAACTGCATACGGTTCTCAAAGGGGCCGCCCCATTTGTCAGTGCGCTTGTTGGTGCGCTCGCACAGAAACTGATTGATAAAATAGCCTTCCGAGCCCATTACCTCGACGCCATCGTACCGCGCGAGCTTTGCCAGTTTGGCGGCATCGACAAAATCATTGATCTGTTTGTCCACGCCTTTGGTAGACAGGGCCCGTGCCTTGAAGGGCGTGATCGGCGCCTTGGTGGCAGAAGCTGACACGCTGAAGGGCTGGTACCCGTAACGGCCGGCATGCAGCAACTGCAGGCAGATCTTGCCACCGGCATCGTGAACTTCGTTGGTGACATGGCGATGAAGCAAGGCGGTACCGCGATGGTTCATGGTGGACGCCAGGGGCGAAAGCTGGCCCACAAAGTTGGGAGAGAAGCCACCGGTGACCATGAGCCCAACGCCGCCTTCCGCACGTTCGGCAAAATAACGGGCAAGTTTGTGGATGTTCCAGAAACGGTCTTCCAGACCCGTGTGCATGGAGCCCATAAGCACGCGGTTTTTCAATTCGGTGAAGCCCAGGTCAAGGGGCTTGAGCAGGTTCGGGTAGGCTGCAGTCATGTAGTCTCTCCTTCGGGAGGCAACATGGTAGCATAGCGCCCTACGACTAATGTATGACACGGAACCGACGATATGAGCACAAGCGATTCTGAACGGGTACTGATCGATATTGAGGATGGCATTGCGACTGTCACCCTCAACCGGCCGGAAAAATATAACGGCCTGGACATGCCCATGTTCGAAGCCATTACCCGGGCGGCCAAGACCCTGAAGAAAGACCGCAGTGTGCGCGCCATTATTCTGAGAGGTGCAGGAGAGGCCTTCTGTTCCGGGCTGGATGTAAAAACCGTGTCGAAGAACCCGGTAAATTTTCTCAAGCTGCTGATAAAGCCGGGCCGCAAGATCAGTAACCTTGCCCAGGATGTAGGCTATTTATGGCGGGATGTGCCCGCGCCGGTCATTGCCGTCACCCATGGTTATTGTTTTGGCGGCGGCTTCCAGGTGGCGCTGGGGGCCGATTTCCGGTTTTCCACTGACGACTGCGAGTTTTCCATTATGGAAAGCAAGTGGGGCCTGATCCCGGACATGAGCCTGACCGTATCCCTTCGCGAACTGATCCCCATTGACCTGGCCAAGGAACTGACCATGACAGCCCGGCGCTTCAACGGTACCGAGGCAAAAGCCATGGGCCTGGTCAGCCGGGTGAGCAACGATCCGATGGCTGAGGCCCTGGCCTTTACCCGCGAATTGGCGAATCGCTCCCCGGACGCTGTCGCCGCCAGCAAGCTGCTGTTCAACCGGAGTTGGAGCGCCACTGACAAAGTAGCGCTGGACTGGGAAACGAAATTGCAGAAGAAGGTGCTGGGCCGTGCCAATCAGCGTGTTGCGCTAGCACGGAACTCCGGCTCTCCGGACAAACCGTACCAGGACCGCCGTGATTTCTGACCGCTATTGGTGATAGCGTGGTTTCTCACTGGTCCGACAGCTCTGCAAAACCGTATGGAGGTGTCTAGTCTTGTAGTCAGGCGGCCTGCAACCTGTCTTGCCTTTAATCAAGGTGTCGGATAGGCTCTCAGGCGTCTGAATACAGGGTAGTAGTCAACATTCCCTGTGGATCCGTCTCCAGCCCCGGAGCGATCCAGCCGACTTTAACGGGCCTGACTGGAGCGCAATCTCAACATGCTACTGGCTGTGTTATCAGGATTTCTGCTGGCAATAGTGGCACCGGCGCTACACCGGGTAACGGGCAGGTACATCGGCTGGACGCTCGCGATACTGCCCGCCAGCCTGACTGCCTATTTCGCCAGCCTGATTCCGGAAATCCAGGCCAATGGTTCGCTGGTTCTGGAATATGCCTGGATACCGGGCCTGGGCATCAACCTGAACTTTCTGGTTGACGGCCTTTCCCTGGTGTTTGCCCTGATGATCAGCGGCATCGGCACGTTTATCCTGATTTATGCCGGCGCCTACCTCGCTGGCCATAAATACCTGGCACGTTTCTTCGTGATCATGTTGTCCTTCATGGCCTCCATGCTGGGACTGGTGCTTTCTGACAACCTGGTTTCGCTGTTCGTGTTCTGGGAACTCACCAGTATCACCTCCTACATGCTGATCGGCTTCAACCATGAAGACATGGAGGCCCGAAAATGTGCGCTTCAGGGCCTGTTTGTCACCGCCGGCGGCGGCCTCGTACTGATGGCGGGGCTGATTCTTCTGTCGATCATGACTGGCAGTTACTCCTTGGCTGAAATCCTTGCGTCGGACCTGGCCCTCCATGAACACGTCTTCTACACAGGGGCGGTCATCTGCATCCTTGCGGGATGCTTTACCAAATCCGCCCAGGTGCCGTTCCACTTCTGGCTGCCCAACGCCATGGCGGCACCCACGCCGGTTTCCGCCTTCCTGCACTCCGCTACCATGGTGAAAGCCGGCGTATACCTGATGGCCCGCCTGAATCCCTCTCTGGGGGAGGGCGAACTCTGGAGTCAGGCATTGATGCTGTTCGGTGCCGCCACCATGTTTACCGGTGCCTACCTGGCCTTCTGCAGTACCGGTATCAAGAAAGTCCTCGCCTACTCCACCATCATGGCCCTTGGTACCCTCACGATGCTGATTGGCGTGGGCACCGAACTCGCCCTGACTGCCTTTATCTGTTTCCTGGTGGCGCATTCGCTGTACAAAGGGGCGCTGTTCATGATCGCTGGCGCCCTGGATCACGAAACCGGCACCAAGGACATCACCCGCATGGGCGGCCTGAAAAAGGCCATGCCGGTAACCGCGGTGATCGCATGCCTGGCAGCGTTGTCCCTGGCGGGCCTGCCACCCCTGTTCGGGTTTATCGCCAAGGAACTGCTGTTTGAGTCATTGCTGGACTCCCCGCTCTGGTCCGCCGGTCTGACCACGGTAGCCGTTGCTGCTGCGGTGCTGATTGTCGGCGTTGCGGGCCTGGTGGCCATCAAGCCTTTCTTCGGTCAGGTCGGCAATACACCGAAAACCCCTCACGAGGCGCCCTTCGGTATGCTGATTGGCCCTGCGGTACTGTCAGTGACTGCCCTGATATTCGGCCTCGCTCCGTTCCTTCCCGAGGGAGCGCTGCTACAGTCTGCCGTAGGCAGCGTCTATGGTGCTTCGGTAGAAACCCATCTGGCGCTCTGGCACGGCGTCAACGTGCCACTGATATTATCCATCGGAAGCCTGGCACTGGGCCTGAGCCTGCTGACCGGCTGGAACCGGCTGCAGCCATCGATTTATGCCATCAATACCTCCGCCGCCCGGTTTGGCCCGGAGGCGGGGTACTTCCGCTTTATGGAAGGCATCACCATTGTTGCTGCCTGGCAGACCCGGGTATTGCAGAACGGAGTGCTCGGTTTGTACCTGCTGCTGCTGGTAGCGGTGACCTTCGGCCTCACCGGGTACACCCTGCTGACCCACCATGGCATCAATCTGACCCTGGATCTGACTGACAGTTACTTCTATGAGTGGGGCATTGCTCTGCTGCTCGTTGCCGCTGCCACTTTTGCCAGCACCACCCACTCCCGCCTGGGCTCGGTGGCTTCGATGGGTGTACTTGGCTTCGGCGTTGCCCTCACCTTTATACTGTTCAGCGCGCCTGACCTGGGCATTACCCAACTGCTGGTGGAAACGCTGACCGTCATCCTTCTGGTGCTGGTGCTGTTCAAGCTGCCGGAATTCGTCAACCTGTCCTCGCCGTTCGAACGATACCGCGACCTTGCGGTAGCTACGTTTGCTGGCGTGGTGATGACACTGCTGATTCTCGCCGCACTGGATGTTCAATACTTCGAAAGTATCTCGAGCTACTACGTCGAGAACAGTGGGACGCTGGGCCATGGGCGTAACATCGTCAACGTCATTCTGGTGGATTTCCGGGCTCTGGATACACTGGGCGAGATCTTCGTTCTGTCACTGGCCGCCCTCGGCGTGCTTTCAATGATCAAACTGAGGGCGGAGGATCAGTACAAATCATGAAATCCAACACCCTGATTCTGCACACCGCTGCACTGTTTATCATGCCGTTGCAGCTTATGTTCTCCGTCTTCCTGCTGCTCCGCGGCCACGACGAGCCCGGTGGCGGTTTCATTGGCGGACTGGTAGCGGCGAGTGCCTTTGTGCTCTACGCCTTTGCGTTTGGCTCGGAACCCACTCGCCGCATCCTTCGGGTCGCCCCCAGGGATCTCCTGGCTGCCGGGCTGTTGTTCGCCATCGCCTCGACCATTCCTGCGTTTCTGGCAGGCCAGCCCATGCTGACCGCTCACTGGTGGGAGCTGCCGCTTCCCGGCGGTAGCTACCTCAAGCTGTCAACGCCACTGATTTTTGATATTGGCGTTTACGCGGCCGTCCTTGGCACCATCATGACGTTTGTTATCAACCTGATGGAGTCGGATGAATGAACCAGGCTATTGAAATCCAGTACATCTTTTCAAAAGGAGGGCCGTTATGGAAAGTCTGATGGCTTACGTCGTCGGCATCCTTTTCGCGGCAGCGATTTACATGATGCTGCGACGCTCCATTGTCAAACTGGTCATCGGCCTGATAATGCTGAGCAACGCTGCCAACCTTCTCATTTTTGTCGTCTCCGGCATGACCAGGGGAGCGCCTCCCCTGCTTCCGGAAGGTGCTGATGCGCCTCTGGGTGTGGTTGCTGACCCGTTACCCCAGGCACTGATACTGACTGCCATCGTTATCGCCTTCGGCGTCCTGGCCTTCGCAGTGGTTCTTATACGCCGCGCGTATGAAGTAGTGGGAACCGATGACCTCGACCAGATGAAGGATACGGACACTTGAACCTGGAACTCGTCCTCCCGATTCTTATTCCGCTGATTTCCGGCGCCCTGTCCGTGGCACTGTGGCGCTCGGTTCGCTATCAGCGCATCCTGGCGGTTCTGGCTACTGGCCTTTTGCTCGCTGCCAGTGTCTGGCTGCTGCGCTCAACCATTGACCAGGGGTTCCTGGTGATGGAAATGGGCAGTTGGCCAGCACCCTTCAGCATTGTGTTTGTCTCCGACCTGCTCAGTGCCATCATGATCGTGTTGACCGGCATCATCGGTCTTGCCATCGCCATCTACTCACTGGCGTCCACACCCAGCGGGCATGAGAAATTCGGTTATTATCCCCTGATGCACCTGCTGCTGGCCGGGGTTTCGGGTTCTTTCCTGACTGGTGACATTTTCAACCTGTTCGTCTGGTTTGAGGTGATGCTGCTCGCCTCTTTTGCTCTGCTCACTCTGGGGGGCGAACGGGCGCAGATGGAAGGGGCGATCAAATACGTCACCCTGAACCTGTTTTCTTCCGCGATTTTCCTGTCAGCGGTGGGCCTGCTTTACGGAACCGTTGGTACGCTCAACATGGCGGATATCGCCCAGAAAGTGGCCACACTGGAAGACCCCGGCATGGTCACGGTGGTATCCATGATGTTCATGGTGTCCTTTGGCATCAAGGCGGCCGCCTTTCCACTGTTTTTCTGGTTGCCAGCTTCCTATCACACTCCACAGGTGGCGGTTTCTGCCCTGTTTGCCGGGCTGCTGACCAAGGTGGGTGTCTACGCCCTGTACCGGGTATTCACCCTGATCTTTACCCAGGATGTGGAGTACACCCACACGATTCTGCTGTGGGCCGCTGCGCTCACCATGCTGACAGGTGTTCTCGGGGCTGCGGCCCAGTTCGAGTTCCGCAGGATTCTGTCGTTCCATATCGTCAGCCAGATCGGCTACATGATTCTGGGACTTGCCCTGTTCACCCCGCTGGCCATCATTGGCGGCGTGTTCTATATCATGCACCACATCATCGTTAAGACGAATCTGTTCCTGGTCAGTGGTATTGTTTACCGGCTGCTCGGCAGCTACGAACTGAAGGATCTTGGCGGCGTCTACAAAGAGCGGCCAATGCTCGCCCTGCTGTTCCTGATTCCTGCCCTGTCACTGGCCGGTATTCCGCCCCTGTCCGGGTTCTTTGCAAAATTCGTTGTGATCCGCGCCGGCCTGGAAGCAGAAGCCTATGTTGTGACCGGCATAGCCCTGCTGGTTGGCCTGCTGACGCTCTACTCCATGATCAAGATCTGGGCGGAGGTGTTCTGGAAGAAAACGCCAGAACACGTCAAGTCCCTGAGCCTTTTGAGGGGCGACGTGAAAACCGGTCACAACTGGGCCTACCACGTACCGGTCGTCGGCCTTGCTGCCTGCACCCTGTATATTGGCCTTAACGGTCAGCCGATCTATGAACTGGCGGAAATGGCGGCTGACCAGTTGATGAACCCTGAGCTCTATATAGAAGCGGTTCTGGGAGGTGCGCAACAATGATCGGATTCTTCTGGAACATCATGCTGGCACTGGCCTGGGTGGCCCTGAGTGGCAACTTCTCGGCGATGAACTTCCTGGCGGGTTTCTTCTTTGCCTACCTGGCGCTGATGGTCCTGCAAAGGCAGGTCCCCGTGCTCAAGGGCTATTCAAGCCGTATCCCCCGGGTGGCGGCGTTTCTGGTGTTTTTTGTGAAAGAACTGGTCAAAGCCAACTTCCGCGTTGCCTATGACGTCGCCACGCCGGTCTGGTATATGAGACCCGGTGTGATTGCATTTCGTCTTGAGGCCCATACCGACGTCGAGATCATGTTCCTGAGCAGCGTGATCTCCCTGACACCGGGAACCCTGAGCCTGGACGTGTCGGACGACCGTCAGGTGCTTTTCATTCATGCCATGTTCCTCCAGGATGAAGAACAGTTGCGGCAGGACCTCAGGGAACTCGAGCACCGAATCCTGAAGATCTTGCGCTAAGGAGCCAATACGTGATTCCGTTTGTGATCAACATTGTCTATTTCATGCTCTCGTTGGCGCTCCTGTTCGCATTCATTCGCCTGACCAGGGGGCCTTCACTGCCAGACCGTGTCGTGGCCCTGGAGTTGGTGGCTTCCATTGTGGTGGGTTATGTCGGAGTGCATGCGATCGATACCGGAGTCTCCAGCCTTCTGGACGTGGCCATCGTCATCGCTCTGACTGCCTTCCTGGCAGCCATAGGATTTGCCCGCTTCCTGGAACGGGGAGGTCGCAGGAATGATTGAAATCATCGTCTCGGTACTGCTTCTCGCAGGGGCGGCATTCATGCTGCTTGCTGCCGTTGGCATTCTTCGCCTGCCTGACCTGCCCACCCGCATGCATGCGTCCACCAAGGCCGGTGCCATGGGTGCCATGTTCACCATGGGCGGTGTGGCGTTCTATTTCGCAGACAGCATCGTGTTTGCCCGGGCGTTTGCGATTGTGGTGTTCATCCTGATTACCTCACCCATCGCCGCCCATGTTATCGGGCGTGCCGGGTACTTTACCGGAACCACCCTCTGGGACGGTACCGTCAAGGACGAGCTCCGGGAAAACTACGACGCCGAGACACACAAGCTCAGCAGCGGCTATGAGGGTAGCCCCGAGAGCGTGACACCTCCGCCCGAACCCGAGTCACCCGAAGACCCCTAGGTGTCCCCTTCTTTTAGGTTTGCCGCGGTGATTTTTCACAACGCGGCAATACAACTTCGCGTATAGTGCGCCCATCAATTATGAGGAGATGCTTTCATGTTGAACGTGAATGAATATTTTGATGGAAAGGCCAAATCCATTGCCTTCCAGACCTCCACCCTGCCAGCCACCGTAGGCGTGATCAGTCCTGGCGAATACGAATTCGGCACCAGTAAAAAAGAAACCATGACCGTCATCAGCGGCGCACTTACCGTACTGCTGCCAGGTATGGATGAATGGATGACCTATGGTTCCGGCGAGTTTTTCGAGGTAGCGGGACAGGCCAGCTTCAAGGCAAAAACCGACGTAGACACTGCTTACCTGTGTACCTACGAATAACACCTGCACATCACTCCGGAGAAACGCGGAACGGGACACACGGGCCAATAAAAACCTGCGGCTCCGGTTCTGCGTTATTTTTAACCGTTAAAGGTTTCCGTTGACGTAAAACTGTGTCAGATTTAGGACTCTTCTCGTTATAAATTAAACAATTGAGAAAGAGGCATCGAGTTATGGCACAGACCCGCATCCTGCCGCCGGCAGACAACGCCCATCAGTATCCACTGCTGATCAAGCAACTGCTCATGTCTGGCCCCAGGTACTCTCCTGACCAGGAGATCGTTTACGCCAACCGTTCAAAATACACCTACACCGATCTGGTTGAACGCATCCATCGCCTGGCAAACGCCCTGACCGATGCCGGCGTCAAACCTGGTGACACCATCGCCGTTATGGACTGGGACACGCCCCGTTACCTTGAGTGTTTCTTTGCCATTCCGATGATTGGTGCGGTCCTGCACACCGTCAACGTGCGCCTGTCGCCGGAACAGATCGTTTACACCATGAACCATGCCGAAGACGATGTGGTCATGGTCCATGACGACTTCCTGCCCATCCTGGAAGGCGTGAAGGACGAGATCAAAACCGTCAAACACTACATTCAGCTAAGCGACGAGCCGAGCGCGAAGTCCACCTCACTCAATTCCCTCGGTGAATACGAGTCGCTTCTGGGCAAGGCGGACACCCAGTTCGACTTCCCGGATTTTGACGAGAACAGCATTGCCACCACCTTCTACACCACCGGCACCACCGGTAATCCGAAGGGGGTTTTCTTCAGCCACCGGCAGCTGGTCCTGCACACCCTGGCCATGACCGGCTCCCTGTCCGCCTACGACGAGATCCCGCTGCTGCGCTCTTCCTCGGTGTATATGCCGGTCACCCCCATGTTCCACGTTCATGCCTGGGGTGTGCCCTACGCCGCTACCATGATGGGCATCAAGCAGGTTTACCCCGGCCGCTACGAGCCCGAGCTGCTGGTGGATCTGCTCAAGGAGCACAAGGTCACTTTCTCCCACTGTGTCCCCACAGTGATGCAGATGATGATGGCCACCGAATCCATCAAGACCGCCGACCTGAGCAACTGGCATGTACTGATCGGTGGTAGCGCCCTTACCCGGGGCCTGTGCGACGCCGGCGCCAGACTGGGCATCTCCATGTACACCGGTTATGGCATGTCAGAAACCTGTCCACTGCTGAGCGTAACCCACCTCAAGCCGGAAGACCTGGAGCTGCCGCTTGAGCAGCAGACGTCCAAGCGCATCAAGACCGGCATCGCAGTGCCCATGGTCAACCTTGAAATTGTTGACCCGGAAGGCAACCCGGTGCCCCACGACGGCGAAGCCAAGGGCGAAGTGGTTGCCCGCGCGCCCTGGCTTACCCAGAGCTACTTCAAGGAGCCGGAAAAAGGCGAGGAACTCTGGCAGGGTGGCTGGCTGCACACCGGTGACGTGGCCAGCATGGAGCCTGACAACACCCTGGTGATCAAGGACCGCATCAAGGATGTGATCAAGACCGGCGGTGAATGGCTGTCATCCCTGGACCTGGAAAACCTGATCAGCCAGCACCCGGCGGTTGCCGGCGCTGCAGTGGTTGGCGTGCCTGATGAGAAATGGGGCGAACGCCCCCATGCCCTGGTGACGCTGAAGCCTGGTGAGGAAGCCAACCTGGAAGATATCCAGAGCCACCTGAAGCAGTTCGTGGATTCCGGCGAAATCAACAAGTGGGCCATCCCCGGCCAGATTGATTTTGTTGAGGATATTCCGAAAACCAGTGTTGGCAAGATCAACAAGAAGCTGATCCGGGATCAGTTGAAATAGGGATCATCGGCGCAAGCCCGGCCATGGGGTCAGATGATTGTCATCTGACCCCATATCATGCTCACAGGTCATTGGGCAGAATCAGCTCGTAAACCATTCCCAGCCCATTGGTAAATCCGCCAACGCCGTTTCTACCCCCACGATCCGATGTAAAGTACATCCGACGCCCATCCGGCGAAAAAGCGATCCCAGCAACCTCCGAAGCGTCCTGCCCGACTATCTGCAGCAGCGGCTTAAGAGTGCCGTCCGGCAGAATCACCACAACCTGCATATCGCCACCATCCTCTGCCACGAGGATATCTCCCTGCGTGGTTACGAACAGGTTATCCACGCCGGACAGAATGTCGTTTGGAGCAACCGCAGTGGCTCGGTCATAAATGACTTCAATGGTCTGTGACAGGGTATCCACTGCCCAGATCCGGTCGTCACCCTTGGTGGCGAAGTAGACGATGCCCTTGAAGAACCAGACGCCCTCTCCTCCGTCGAACACTGTTGAAGCTGGCAGACGATTCTCATGTTGCGGCTCATGGGGATTCTGGACGTCAAGCCATTCAATCGCCTGAGGCGCGTCCAGAGCTGCATCCACGCCCTCTCCGCGCACTGCCAGCACCTGGAGGCGCCCCGATTGCAGTGCAGCCCGGTCACTGCCCTCCGGCCAGTCGGAAGGGTCTGGAATCCAGCGGTAGAACCGACCATCCGGCATATCCTCGGTGAGATACAGCATGCGCTCGCCCGGGTCTATGGCAATCGCCTCATGGGAGAAAAAGCCCAGCGTCGGTCTCGCCAATCCTTCACCAGGCTGGTAAGGGTCACATTCCCAGACCTGCCCGTTGGGAAACTCCTCACACGACAGCCAGGTATTCCAGGGTGTTACGCAGCCCGCGCAATTGAACGTGGTGCCGCTGAGGATTGTATAGGAGTCGACAATTGTGCCGTCGGGATCGAACACCAGCGTACCCACCTGGGCAAGCCCCGGTGTGAACTCTTCAATAGCGGTGGAAAGCCCCGCCAGCTCCGGGAAGGTAAACCCCAGCGTGCCAGCTCCGGGAACCTCACTGTTACTGATGTAGATCCAGCCGCCGTTTTCACGGGGCACAACGCCTCCACCATCCGGAAAGATGTGCCAGGGCTGGTTACCAATGCCGCCCGTTTGCGGCGCGCTTGCGTCCATTCCTTCAGGCTGGGGAAGCTCACCGTTGATCGCGACAATGCGCGTCGCAAAGCCTTGAGGGGATCGCACGCCATGAATGTCGGCATCCTGCAACGGACCGATATCGGCAAAGCGTCCAAGGAGTTCATCTACAATCTCGGGAAGCTCCTCGCCATCGGGCACGTCACCAATACCAGGGGTAGGTGCAGCGGCGGTGGAATCAGAGCCACCACAGCCGACCAGCCAGGACGCAGAACCCACCGCGCCGGCAGTGAAGAACAGCGTCCGTAGAACATCACGGCGCTTCCACTGATTAGCTTCCGGAAAGAATGATCGGGACATCGGTGACTCCTTAGCTGACCGCATTGCGTACGGGCGGATGAAACAGTGCGGTGCGCACCGCTCGTGGCTGGGACCGGGGGCGATCCTCATAAATACGGGCATTGCCATCGTCGACACCGACAACCTTGGTCATCGCGGGATCAACCTCCCCCAGTTGGTCGGCACTGGAAATACTGCGGACATAGAGGAACTCCGCCTGGGTACGCTCCGTCGTCACGTCAACGAGAATGAAACCGGGCGACTTGAGCTCTACGTACTTCATGTGGGGATTTGCCACTTTAACCGCCTCCGCAGCGATATCGGCAAACTCTTCCGGAAACCCCGGCGAGGTTACCGAAGGCGTGACAAACTCGGCCGCCAGGGGGCCGACAGTGGCATTCTCCAGAAGGTTGCCCGAGTCCGCATACACTTCGTTAGCCCAGGAGGTGTGAATATCGCCGGTAAAGAACACTGTGTTATCGATGCTTTCCTCGGCAAGCGATTGCAGAATGACTTCTCTGTCTGCGACATAACCGTCCCACTGGTCCACGTTCAGCGCCAGCAACTGGCCGTTGAATGTGGTCAGATCCTCCATGCCAAGGGTGCCTGCGGCATCCAGGGTGCGAACAATATTCAGTTCTGCAAACATGACCTGCTGGCCGATCATCCGCCAGCTTGCCCGGGACGAGGACAACCCCCCGACAAGCCAGTTCATCTGCGCATCACTCATGATCCGCCGCTCCTCGTCGAAACGGGCCGGATCCGACGGAGAGGACGCCTGCAGGTCTCGCCCCTCAAGACGGGTATCCAGCATGAAAAGGTCGATCAACCCGCCAAACTCGAACTGCCGCCAGATCCGCCCCTTTTCGGTGCCCACCTCACGAATCGGCAACCACTCGAAATAGGCCTGGACTGCCGACGCGCGACGCTCGGTCCAGGCGCCTTCTGTCGCCTCGTCATGATTCTCAGCACCGCTGCGGTAGCTGTCGTTGGCAGACTCGTGGTCATCCCAGACGCAGATCATTGGAAACTGCTGGTGCACCGCCTGCAGGTTGGTGTCGGTTTTGTATTGGGCGTGACGCTGCCGATAGTCCGACAGTGTCAGTATCTCATGGGGGGGCAGAGGGTCGCGGCCAGGAAAACTGCCATACTCACCGGGTCCGTACTCATAGATGTAGTCACCCAGGTGCAGGATAAAGTCCAGGTCGCTTTGCTCGCTTACGGCCTTGTAGACGGAAAACAGGCCGAATGCATAGTTTGAGCAGGACACAACAGCGAATCTTGCCCGTTCACCCGGCATGTCCGCTGCCGGAAAGGTTCGGGTTCGACCAACCATGGAAACCTGTTGACCGACGGCAAACTGGTAGTAATACCAGGTATCGGACTGCAATCCCGTCACATCCATTTTCACGCAGAAATCCTGCTCGGGGCCGGTCGCAGAGCTGAACTCACCGACCTTTTCCCGCATCTCGCGATCCCGTGCCACTGCAACCCGCACCGGGACAGTGTCCACATCCCGGGGAAGCGATTCTGTCGGGGTTACCCGTGTCCACAGAATGACTCTGTCTGAAAGCGGATCGCCGGAAGCAACGCCGTGGTTAAACTCGACCCCGGGGATACTCTGGCTATCACCTGCCGAAGTAGTCGAGCCTGGTTCATCATTCGTGCTGGCGGGGTTCGAAGAACTGCCCCCGCAGGCGCTCAAGGCAGTGAAAGAAGCAGCAGCGAGGCCCTTGACCACCGCACGACGTTGCTTGTCCATTCTATTCTCCAATAAATCGGGGCTGGGTCGATAACCGTTCAACCACAGTTGGTTTGGGAGGTAACAGACTGGAAAAAGTTTATGAATGAATCGTGACAATAGCCTGGTAGATCAGGCCAACGAAGCAACGCCACTGCTTTTTTCAGAAGTGCCGTTGTTATCGTGAGGGTGGTCTATCTAGAGACCTGTGAAGTTGAAATCCAAGTCAGGCTTTCGCCCAGCCACAATATCCGTCAGCGCTGCAGCAGAACCGCAGGAGTGCGTCCAGCCCAGCGTACCGTGACCGGTGTTCAGGTAGAGGTTGCCGAAACGGCTTTTTCCGATATAAGGCACATTGGAGGGGGTTGCTGGCCGCAACCCGGCCCAGAACTCCGATTGCTCCCAGTGGCCGGCCTCTGGCATCAGTTCGGCGGTTCGCCGGACAATCGCCCGGCAGCGGGTAAGATTCAGCTCCCGGCTATAGCCGCTCAGTTCAGCCGTTCCCGCCACGCGAATGCGGTCGCCGAGGCGTGAGAACACCAGTTTGAACTCGTCGTCCGTGAGGCTGACATTGAACGCCGCTTCTTCATTTTTTACCGGCACGGTTATGGAATAACCCTTCGCCGGGTAGATGTTCAGGAACAGGCCCAGTTTCCGGGCCAGTATGGCGCTGAAGCTGCCGAGGCAGAGCACGTAACTGTCCGCGCGCAGGGTCTGATGCTTGCCCGCACGAATAACGTTCACGCCAAGCACACGATCCCGCGTGTTCTCAAAGCCGAGAATGTCCGTCTGGTAAAGGAATTCAACACCGGCGTCCTGTGCTTTTTTGGCCAGAGCCTGGGTGAACTGGCAGGCATCACCGGATTCATCTTCCGAGGTGTAGGTTGCCCCGGCAATCCGATGTCTGACCGGTGCCAGCGCGGGCTCCAGCTCAACCGCGTGATCGGCATCGATCACCTGGCGGTCACAACCCAGCTCCCGCATGATACGGGCGGGCTCCAGAGCCGACTCAAACTCTGCGGGGTTGGTGTAAAAATGCAGGATACCCCGCTCAAGGTGAGAGTACTCGATTCCGGTATCCTTTCGCAGTGCCTGCAAACACTCCCGGCTGTAGGTGCCAAGACGCACAATCTGCCGGATATTGTGGGCGGCTCTGGCGGACGTACACTGCCGCAGGAATGCGATAGCCCAACGCCACTGGGCCGGATCCATGCGCGGGCGGAACAGCAGGGGCGCATCTGAACGCGCCAGCCATTTGAGCACCTTTAACGGTGCTGAGGGGTTGGCCCAGGGTTCGGCGTGGGATACCGAGATCTGTCCGCCATTGGCATAACTGGTTTCAATACCTGCATTACTCTGCCGGTCTACAACGGTGACCTCATAGCCCTGCTGTCTCAGGAACCATGCGGTGGTAACACCAACAACGCCGGCTCCCAGCACCAGTATGTGCATTCATTCCCCCTCAGCCGCCGGCCTTTTTCACGGTCCAGCCTTTATCCTGCAAAAGCGGCACCAGCACATCCCGCTGGTCACCCTGAATCTCCACCACCCCATCCTTGACGGTACCACCGGTTCCGCACCGGGCCTTGAGTATCTTGGCGAAGGCTTTCAGGTCTTTTTCGTCGAGGGGGATGCCGGTGATGAGGGTAACGCCCTTGCCCTTGCGACCCTTGGTTTCACGGCTGACGCGCACAACGCCATCACCGGCGGGGCGTGACGGCGCCCCACAAATGCAGTCGTCAACCGGGTGTCGACAACCGGGGCACATGCGCCCCTGCTCCGTGGAGAACACCAGTCCTCCGGAACGGTTTTTCATAACGTCCTCTTATTCACTACGGTACCTGCCGGCTTCACACTCCGGGAGGATACTTTTCAAACATGTCGGCCACGACTTCATCAATCAGCTCTCGCCGGGACTCGGACGACTGGTTTTCATTCAGGTAGCGGCGGCTGGCTGCTCGCCAGACAACGCGGTCGGTGTCTGTGTCGACCAGTTCCACAACCAGTTTGCCTTCCTCAATTTCCCGGATCGGTGGCGCCGAGGAAAGCCCCCAGCCAAAGTTGCCACTGCCAAAACCAAAACCAAGGCCAACGCCGCTGCGTTCAAGACGCTCTTCCTCGACGATCTGCCAGGCGACGAGCAGGTCTGCCTCGTTCTGCTCTACCTTGCGCATGGACTTACGGTTGAGTTCCCGCTCAACGGCGCTCTCAATGCGGCCACCGTCGAGGGAGGTAAAATTCTCACCCTCACCCTTTGGCGCAAATGCCCAGGACGCGTAATTACCAAAGACGGTGCCGGAATCATAATCTGTTACAACGTTGCTGGCACATCCGGCCAAAGCCAACATCAACAAGGAAACAAGGATAACTCTCATGATTACAACTGCCCCTTTCTGTATTGCCTGTGTTCAGTATACGCACAGTAGACGCCTGGCGTTTCGGTAAACGTTCCCTAGCTTTCGAAACTGTAATCTATGCCGCGGGCGTCGCAAAATGCGCAGAGTTCACTATTCCGGTCGACCGGCAGGGTAATCTCTGCCGTGACCCGGGCACTGTAGTCCACCTGGTCTACCTGGGCGCTGTTCTGCTCACACCAGTGCCTGAGCGGCTGTTCATCGGCGAAGGTCATGGTAAGGATCACCCGCGATAGTGGCTGCTGGATCACCCGGTCCACCGCAGACAGCACCGCCTCGGTGGCGCCGGCGTAGGCCCTGACAAGGCCTCCGGCTCCCAGCTTGATACCGCCAAAGTACCGGATGACCATGACCAGTACATCGCCCATATCCTTGTGCTGGATGACGCTCAGGATAGGCTTTCCGGCGGTGCCCGATGGCTCGCCGTCATCATTCATGGCAGCCTCCGCAGCCGCACCCGGCCGGCCAATCTGATAGGCCCAACAGATATGGCGGGCATCCGGATGGTCTTTGTGGGCCTGCTCCAGCCAGGCCTTGACCTCATCCCGGGACGAAACGGGCACAACCCGGGCTATAAACCGGCTCTTCTTGACCTCTGTTTCCCGTTCCAGGAAGCCTGCCGGGACCGGATAATCCTTGGACATGGGCGGCTCAATTTGCTCCGGTGAAGATGGGAAGCCGCAGCAACACTGCCAGACCACCCTGATCCGCGTTAAAGGCTTCTATCTGGCCGTCATGAATGGCCACAATATCCCGGGCTATGGCAAGCCCAAGCCCCCAGCCCTTGCCACCACGGGACTTGTCAGCACGATAGAAAGGCTCAAACAGATGAGGTAATACCTCGTTGGGCACTCCCGGCCCCTCGTCCCGGATCTCCAATACCAGTTGCTGTGGCTCTGAGCGCAAGGCGACATGGACTTTCTTGCCCGGAGGGGTGTGATCCAGTGCATTCTGCAGAATATTGTCGAACGCGCGCTGCAGCAGTCCCTGGTCTCCCAGTACGGAAGCACGCCTGCAATCCGGACTGATGGTCAGCAGGCAGTCAACGCCCCGATGTTCTGCGTAATCGGCTGCATCCTTGAGCACATCATTGATTACCTTGACCGGCTGAACGCCTTCGCGCTCGATATCCCCACCTTTTTCCGATACCCGGTACAGCGTCAGTATCTGGGATGTCATGGCTTCCAGTCGCTCATTCTGGCGCAGGATAGAGGCCATCAGGTCGCCATCCACACCGCCTTCACTCGCCAGCTCAATGGCAATCCGCTGTCGTGTCAGCGGCGTTCGTAAATCGTGGGAGATATCCCGTAGCAAATGGGTCTGGCGATCCAGCAGGTTGCACAGTTGCTCGGTCATCGCATTGAACGCTGTTGCCAGGGCACCCACTTCGTCACGGCGGCTGGCAATACCCTCGCTGACACGCAGGGAATTATCGCCTCCGGCAATGGCCCGCGCTGTCGATTCCATATGCTTCAGGGGGCGTGACACCAGGCGTGCGACCCACACGCACGCCAGGGTGATGATGACGAAGGCAAGGGCAAGCTCAAGCCACTGAAAAACCCGGGGGCTCAGCCATGCCTCGCCATTCAGGCGCGGCCAGGCAACGAGCCGGTAGCCTTCAGCCACTTCAATTACGGCGGGCCGCTGCTGATACCAACCGACAGATTCCATGCGTTCCCGAATGGATTCCGGCAGGCTGCCATCATCGTGGTCTGCTTCAATGAGGAACAGATGCAGATCCAGCTTGCTGCCCTGCTCTTTCAGAAAGCGCCAGGCATCGCCCCGTCCCCGGGTTTCACGAACGGCCAGTGCCTCAACCGCAAGTTCCTGCAAACCTGCCTGGCGCTCGATAGCCTGCCTCTCACGATCTTTCAGCGTGTAGGTCACCAGGTTGCCGACAATCATGGTGAGCGCCATGGCAAGCCAGATGGAAATGAATATCCGCCAGAACAGCGGAAATCTCAGCCCCCTGGTCATGCCGGCACCCGATAGCTGTACCCCAGCCCCCGGATCGTCTCGATTCGCGGCGGGTCATCATTCCCCAGTTTCTTTCGCAGATTGCTGATATGCATATCCAGTGTGCGGTCATAGGCCTCCAGACGACGGCCCAATGCCCATTGCATCAGATCCGTCTTTCTCACCACACTGCCGGCATGGGCCAGCAGTACCTGTAACACCTCATACTCGGTAGCGGTGAGATCCAGTGCTTCATCGTTCTGGTAGATCCGTCGGTGAACGGGTTCCACTCTCAGATCGCCATAGGTTCTGGACTCGTCCAGCCCGACTTGCTGATCCCAGGCCACTCGTCGCAGCAGCGCCTGGAGCCGGGCGATGAGTTCACGGGGATTGCAGGGCTTGGGGATGTAATCGTCCGCGCCAACTTCGAAGCCGACGATGCGGTCAGTCTCGTCGCCACGGGCAGTCAGCAGAACAACAGGAAGGTGGGTCTTTTCCCGCAGCTGGCGTAATACTTCCAGGCCGCTGATGTCCGGCAACATGATGTCCAGCACGACGATATCACAGTGCTGCCCCAGTGCCAGTGACAACCCGTCCTGGCCATTCGCCGCCTCGCGTACGGTAAAGCCCTGATTGGAGAGATAGCGTGACAGCAGCTCCCGCAATTCCTCATCGTCTTCGACCAACAGTACCCGGTTCTGCATGGCAATCCTCCGTTGTTACAGACAGCAGTCTATCACGACACTGCAAGGAGCCTGTTTTGTCTCATTTTTCTTTGCATAACCTTTACATGGGGCTGTTGTATTCCGCCACATCAACTGACCAACAGAAATTTAACCCTCAATCAATGATCGCGGACCGGATTGTAACGTATGGTAGTAGCTAAACTCGTGAGCAGCCCAGACTATGCCAGAACCCGGTAACCCCGAACTGACAATCCATGCAACCCGATCTATTGGCGAGATCCCCCCGGAGGACTGGAACCGGTTCGCAGGCAATGACACGCCGTTTCTGCGCCATGACTTTCTGCTTGCTCTGGAGGAGACCGGGGGCACAACCGCTACGACGGGGTGGGGCCCGTCTCACCTGATGATCTACCTCGATGACAAACTCGCAGGCGTGATACCGGCGTATCTGAAAACCCACTCCATGGGCGAATACGTTTTTGACTGGGCCTGGGCCGAGGCCTATCAGCGTTACGGCATGAACTACTATCCCAAACTGCTGATTGCCATTCCCTTTACCCCTTGCCAGGGGCCGAGGCTGTTGTTCTCTGAAGAGCTGCGCGGGTGGATGACGCCTGAGCGCATCCACCAGACGCTGGACGCTGTCACCGGCGACCTCGGTGCCCATTCCTGGCACCTGCTGTTTCCGGAACGTCGGGACCAGGAACTACTGGGCAAGCCGGATGAACTTCACCGATTTGGCTGCCAGTTCCACTGGTATAACCGGGGTTACAGGACATTCGATGATTTCCTCGCGAGGCTGACGTCGCGAAAACGTAAATCCATCCGCAAGGAACGAAGATTGGTCGCGGACCAGGGCATTACGTTCCGGCATTTTTCAGGCCAGGACATCCCCGATCACGTCATCTCGGCATTCTATGTTTTTTACCAGGCCACCTATCTGAAGCGGGGGCAAAGACCCTATCTGAACAAAGAGTTTTTTCAGCAGTTGAGGGAAAGACAGCCAGAGCAGCTTCACATTATTATGGCTGCCAGAAGCGAGCAAATGATTGCAGGAGCCCTGTTTGTTCAGGGCGGAGATACCCTCTACGGCCGCTACTGGGGCTGCCTGGAGGAATTCGACCATCTACATTTTGAAACCTGTTACTATCAGGGTATCGAGCTGGCCATTCAGCAGGCACTGACACGCTTCGACGCCGGTGCACAGGGAGAGCACAAACTGGTTCGGGGCTTCGAGCCGGTTATTACTCACTCCTGGCACGGCATACTTCACCCCGGTTTCCGTGAGGCTATTGCCAGGTTTACCCGGGAAGAAGCCGAGCATGTGATGGCCTATGCCGAGGATGCTTGGGAGGCATTGCCTTTCAGGCAAGTCGAGCCGGATCAGTAGCAGACCTCAAGATATTACTGACATTTAACGGAGCGGGCAGCCATGGAACCGGACAATCTTTTCGACATTTTAAGCACCAACCACGTTATCCTCCTGATCGCTGTTGCAGCACTGGTTGTGGCCATCGTCTCGATTTTCTCCGGCACCACCGCCAGGCGCAAACTGGCCGATCGAGTCGACGCCATAAAAATGAGGGTCGACAGCCTGTGGACAGATATGGACGAACTGCGGGTATCGCACTTCAACGGCCCGAAAGCCTCCGGCGCCTCAGGTGGTAACGATACCACCTCCAGTGAGAGATTCTCTGCAGAAAAGGCGGCTTACGAAGCCATCTGGCCACTGGTCTGGTCACTGCACGACAAACTGGGCATGTTTCTCAGGGCCGTTGAGGCGGACGACCAGGCTGGCGAGCTTCGGCTTGAGGCCCGCAATGCAGCGCTGACAGCCCGCAGCACCTTGAATCGGGTTCGCCCCTTCTGTCACGGCGATATTGACGAGCTGATTACCCAACTGATTGATAATCACATAAAAGCACACCTGGCAGCGTGCCATTACATGGATCTGCGCAAAGACTCTCTGTCATCCAGCTCGAATCATGAAAGGGCCGTACAGAAAGAAAAATTCCGCATGCTCTATGATGGTCAGTCCAAGGAAATGCTGGACCAACTGGTTACCAACATCCGGCACAGGATGCTCCGGTAGACTCAGGCCCTTCTGACCCTCTCCAGGGTATCCCGCTGCAACGCCTTCAGAAAGTCACTGATTACGACGGGTACTTCACTAATGGGAGCAAGGGAGCGAATACGCTTCGGCAGGGTGTCGATTGCGTTGCTGGCGTTCTGGACCTGATCATCCAGTGACACCATGGCATCCTCGATGACCCGCCCCCGCTTCATCACCGGTTTCAACAACGGGGTGCCGTCGAACACTTCATCCCTGCCACTTACAACGTCCTGGACGATACAGCCGTCAGGCCCCAAGCGCCGGTATATCTGTTTCGGCCCCGGGAACGACTGCTTCCCCGGAGAATTCTTCATCCGCGGAAGGCTGGCGTATTCAGTCAGTTTGAAGGCAAGTTCCAGCGCTGGCTCATCGTTCGAAACACCAATCGCTGTGCCGACACCGAACCCGTCAATGGGTGCTCCGGAAGAAAGCAGCTCCGCAATCCGGTATTCATCCAGGCCACCACTTGCCATTATCTTGATATCCGTCAGGCCAGCCTCATCCAGCATGTTCCGGCAGTCCACGGCTTCCGCAGCAAGGTCCCCGGAATCCAGGCGGATACCACCGATGCTCACCTTCGGGTCGTCCTGCAGCCAATTGATGATTCGCCTGACTGCGGAGCGTGTATCGTAAGTGTCAACCAGAAGTGTTGTTCCCGGATAGAGATCCGCATACACCTTGAACGCATTGAGTTCGCCTGCACACGCCTGTACAAAACTGTGGGCCATGGTGCCGTAAACAGGCATATTGAAATCCAGGCCAGCCAGGACATTGCTGGTGCCCGTCAGCCCGGCCAGACGATAGGCCCTCACCGCACGGTGCGCGGCATCCAGACCATGTGTTCTGCGCATGCCAAAGTCGATCACCGGCCGCCCTTCCGCGGCGAATGCCAGCCGGACTGCTTTGGACGCCAGTACCGACTCCAGGTGCACATAGTTCATCACCAGGCTTTCCAGCAGCTGAACCTCGGCGATCGGCCCTTCAATCTCCAACAGAGGTTCCTGGGGAAACAGGGGCGTGCCTTCAGCAACCGCATGAACAGAGCCGCTGAAGCGGAAATCCCTCAGCCAGTCCAGAAACGCCGGCTGAAACCGGTCAAGAGACGCCAGACGCTCAATGTGTTCACCCGTAAACCAGAGGGATTCAATAACAGACACGACGCTCCTCTGCCCACAGGCAAGAACGAAGTTCCGGTTCTCCGGGAGTTCACGAAAGAACAGGCTGAAAACCGCTGTGTCATCCATGCCCTCGGACCAGTAAGCCTGGGCCATGGCCAGTTCGTACAGGTCTACCATCAGTGGCAGGTCGCCCTGCCTGACAAGCGGGGGTTGTGTCAGCACAGGTCAGCTCCCTCTTCTTTCAGTTCTTCAAAGACTGCCGGCGCTCCGTCTGCCTCAACCGCACGAGTACCATCGGCAATGAGCTCAACCTCAAAACCGAGCTTGAGTGCATCCTTCACGGTTGCTTCCACGCACACATCGAGCGCCAGACCGGCCACAAACAGACGATGGATACCGTGCCGGCGGAGATAGCTGTCCAGTTGGGTGCCATCAAACGCGGAATAGGCGTCGGTATCAAAGGCCGTCCCCTTGCTGACTCTGATGGCGGAATCGGGGAGGTTCATTTTGGGGTGAAATTCAGCCCCATGGGTATCCTGAACGCAGTGGACCGGCCAGGGGCCTCCGCGATCCTCAAAGCTGATGTGGTCAACGGTATGCCAGTCACGGCTGGCAAGAATCGGCCAATCTGACTCTTGCGCTTTGCGAATCCACTGATTGATGGCCGGGAAAATCTCACCGCTGCCCGGAACTGCCAGGCTGCCGCCTTCACAGAAGTCATTCTGAACATCAACGAGCAATAAAGCATTTGGTCCAGTGCCCATAACAATTCCTCCCATGGTTCTACCAGATGTAGATGAAGAGGTTCGTTCAGATCACCGGATGTCAGCTTCCTTCTATCCGGAAGCCTATTTTAAGTACAACCTGATAGTGTCCGACTTTGCCATCAGTAACATGACCGCGGGTTTCCTGTACTTCAAACCACTCGATGTTCCGAAGGTTCTTGCTGCATTCGGCAATCGCATTTTCGATGGCCTCTTCAATACTCTTGGTCGAAGAGCCAACTACCTCTACCTTCTTGTAAACATGATGGTCGGACATGACACCTCCTGCTTCTTAAGGCCGTGTGTATCAGGCAAACCATTTGAATGCCTGTTATTTCAGCCTATACCAGTAAACTGGGACCAGCAAACACACGGAAGGTTTCTGTGCAGGAACTTTCCGGATCAAATGAACTCTGAGGTTGCCTGTGTCGTAAACTGGTCGTTACCCACTACTTCCGCCCGGAACACTATGAGAAGAATCAAACGCTGTTTTATAGGTGTTTTCCTGACGATGGCGCTATTACTTGCCGGCCCACTGTTCCTGGCCGCCTGCGCCGGCTTTCAGGACACCGGTAGCTGGCGCACGGCGGACCGATCCAGCGCGGGCCTGGCGCCGACTCCCGAACAGGAGGCAGGCGCTGTGGTGCAGGTATATGGTGCACGCGCCTACAACTGGCGGGGCTATTTTTCATTGCACACCTGGATCAGCACGAAGGAGGCCGGCGCCAGCAGTTATTATGTGCATGAGGTGACAGGGTGGCGACACTATGTGGTCCAGTCCAGGCCTGATCACCCGGACCGCGCCTGGTTCGGAGCCAGACCAGAATTGATTGCGGATTTTCGCGGGGAACAGGCCCAGCGCATCATTGCGCAGCTTGGTGGTGTTATTGAAGAGTATCCCTATCCAACGACGTATGAGGCATGGCCGGGCCCCAACAGCAATACCTTCGTCGCCTGGGTTATCCGCCAGATTCCGGAGATGGATGTCGCCCTGCCCAGCCATGCCATCGGCAAGGATTATCTGGGCAATGGCCTTGTTTCCGAAGTCCCCGGCGGAACCGGTTATCAGCTTTCTCTGGGGGGTTACTTCGGTGTTCTTGCAGGTGTCCGGGAAGGGCTTGAACTGAACATCCTTGGGCTTACCCTGGGGGTTAATCCCCTGGGCCTCGGGATCAAACTCCCTGGTATTGGCGAGCTGGCGCTGCGTAACACCAATCCTATGGCGGAACCATTGAATTCAGAAAATAAACCCGATACCACCAAGACGGCCGAGGCAGGGCAAGTCTCCCAAAAAACACTGTAAATACGTCCGTGTACGCTTGAGCTCCGCCATCCCTGGCTCCGCACATTTTTGGGAGACCTGCCCTGCCCCGGCCTGATTCTGTGACTGGGGCTAGAATCCGGTGATACCCGCGTAACGGACTAACCCAGCTGCTGCAATACCTGCCGCAATTGCCGGAAGTGGCTTTTTGGTAACCAACATAATAACCGCTGTAACAACGAGAGCCGCTAACGAGCCAGCATCACCGCTGAATGCCATGGGGACAATAATCGCGATCAGCACCGAGCTGGCCATGGTGTTGATGAAGCTTTCGATCCGGGGATTGATCGTCACGAAAGACATCAGGAACACACCGCCGAAGCGGGTCACTACGGTGACAATCGTCATGATTGCAATCAGGGCCAGGATCCCGGCGGTGGTGGTTTCAATGCTCATGTCGAGGGTCCCTCCTCTGCAGCTACTTCGGCTTCACCAGGTTTCTTTTCCAGCCAGAAGAAGCCGATAGCGCCTCCGGCCAGCGCGCCGACTACCACGTGGGTATTCGGGGGCAGCCATTTCCAGGCGGCCAGTGAAGAGATCGCGGCGACTGTCCATGCCACCAGCGTTCGAGGTGACTTGTTTCCGCCCAGCGCCATGGCCAGCAGGAAACAGCCCAGAACCATATCCAGGCCAAGGGACTGTGGGTCCTGCAGTAACCCGCCGAAATACACGCCGAGCCAGGTTCCGATAATCCACGCCATCCAGATAGCGAGACCGCCACCGAGGATGACTTCCAGGTTGCGTTTGCCGCTCTGGTATTCCTGGGCAGACACCGCCCAGTTGGCGTCGGTCAGAAACAGCAGCAGGCCGTATCGGCGGCCAGGAGACATGTCCCTGAGCATGGGGTACAGCGAAGCGCCCATCAACAGATGCCGGGAGTTGATGGCAAAGACCACGGCAATCAGAGGAATCAGGGAGACTTCGCTGCCCCACATATCCACTGCAGCGAACTGGGAGGCACCGGCGAACACAGTGAGGCTCATGAGGATGGCCTGCAGCGGTTCGAGTCCCTTCTGGACAGCCGCCAGGCCAAAGGCAGCGCCGAATGCCACCACGAATAACGAGATGGGAAGCAACCTGAAAAACTCGGCACGGACTTTTTCGGGCTGAAGATGGTAGGAATATGCGCTGGCGTTCATCTAAGCAAGCTAATGAAACCTGCGGCAGATGCGTATAGGTAGATGCCGAAGCATCAGAGTTGGCAGAGGGTAGCGGCCAGAGTTTCGCTGATGTCAGCGTTAAGCTTCAGGTCTACCAGCGAGTCGGCGCGGGTGCGCCCCAGGTTCAAGGTAGCCATTGGTTTGCCCCATTCCCCGGCATATCGGCAAAAGCGGAACCCGGAATAAACCATCAGCGATGACCCGATCACCAGCAGGCCGTCGCTGGCTTTGAGCGTGTCCAGCGCGGAGTACACCCGGTCTTTGGGCACGTAATCGCCGAAAAAAACCACATCAGGCTTGAGAATGCCACCACAACAGGGACAGTCGGCGATACGGAAATCAGAAAAGTCCACTTCAAGATCAGCATCGCCATCCGGTGCGGCACCCGCGGTGTATTGCCCAAACTCCGGGTTCATGTCTGCGCAGCGATCATGCACTTCATCCCGCCTGCAGCGGTAACCACAGCTCATGCAGATGACTTCGTCTGCCCTGCCGTGCAGATCTGTCACCAGGCGGCTGCCGGCCTGCTGATGCAGGCGATCCACGTTCTGGGTGACAAGCAGACGGCTGTGGTTGCGCCGTTCCAGTTCGGTCAGGTGATGATGGGCAATATTTGGCCTGGCATTGCGGATGACCGGCCAGCCTATCAGGCTGCGCCCCCAATAACGCTGGCGCACTGCCGTACTCGTCATGAAGTCACTGTGCTGCACAGGCTGTTTGCGCTTCCAGGCACCGTCGCCATCCCGGTAGTCGGGAATGCCCGAGTCGGTACTGACGCCGGCACCGGTCAGTATCACCAGGCCCGGGTACCGGTGAATAAACTCCGCCAGCATGGCACCGGCTTCCTCCGGAGAGTGTAGCAACAGTGGCTGGTCATTGGCCGGCATAATCACACCTTTGGCGGACTTCTGGATAGCAGACATCGCGTTCACACCTGTTGATCGATCCCTTTACTTTAAGGAGCAAACCGCACCCTGCCAATGGCAACAACCGGAAAACCACTCAAAAGATCGGTACACCCCTTCAATATACATTGTGCACAATATAATTTTGTGCAATTATTGTTTGCGTAGAGTCACTACCAGAGTCCTTTAAACTCGATGCGCTGTAATGCGCCAGAAAGGAGAAACAGAATCATGTCTATTGAACAGGTTGTATACCGCGCCTCAGCAGAAGCCACCGGCGGCCGTGATGGTCGCGCCATTTCTTCGGACGGTATCCTTGATGTTGAACTGGCAACCCCGAAAGAACTCGGTGGCGCTGGAGACAAGGGCACCAACCCTGAGCAGTTGTTTGCAGCGGGCTATTCCGCGTGCTTTATCGGTGCCATGAAGTTTGTGGCGGGGCGGGACAAGCTGCCCATGCCGGAAGACGCATCAATTGAAGGTGTGGTCGGAATTGGCCAGATTCCCGGCGGTTTCGGGATCGAGGTGGAGCTGAAAATCTCCCTGCCCGGCATGGACGATGCCAAGGCTAAGCAGTTGATCGATGAAGCCCACAAGGTGTGCCCTTACTCCAACGCCACCCGTGGCAACATTGATGTCACTCTGACCCGGGTGGACTGATCGCTGATAGTCGGGAAAGCCTGCGGCGCATCTCATCCGCGCCCAGGCGATTCATCAATGCGATGTTCTGCTCCGGTATGAGTTCCGCGCCCGGATACCCGGCGATAGCACGCTCAAGGCTTTCCTCCCGCAACAGGTGGAGCATCGGATAAGGCGACCGATTGGTGTAGTTTTCGGCATCGTCCGGATTGGTCCCACCAAACTGGTAGTCCGGATGGAAGCTGGCGATCTGGTAGATCCCGTCCAGTTCCAGGTACTCGATGAGGCCATCGGCGGTGGCGAGAAACTCGTTGTACGCCATGAAATCCTGCAGCACGCCGGGATGCACCAGCAGCGTTGTCTCAATGTCAGGGTGCTCATTCAGATGCACCAGCTCGTTCTGCAGCGCTATCAGCAGAGCCTCTTCCGAGCTGGCAGCAGTGACCTCAAAGCGAACCCGCTCCTTCAACAGCTCCCTGCGCGCGAAAGGGCACAGATTCAGGCCAACCACCACATCTGACACCCATCGGTGGGTGGCATCAGCAATCGAATCGTGGTCCACGTGGATACTCCCGCATCTGAAAAAAGGGACCGACACGCCAACGGCGAGTCGTGATATGTTAAGCAAGCTTACAATAATTCCATTACCGATACAGGAGACACAAAATGGACGTGGTGAGAACGCCTGAAGAACGATTCGAACGCCTTCTGGACTATCCCTTCGACCCGCACTATGTAGAGGTCGATGGTCTGCGCATGCACTATGTCGACGAAGGGCCCGCAGACGCCAGACCTGTGCTGATGATGCATGGCGAGCCGTCCTGGTCCTACCTTTACCGCCACATGATCCCTATCTGCGCTGCTGCGGGGCATCGGGTCATCGCCCCGGACCTGATCGGTTTTGGCAAGTCGGACAAGCCCACGGATATCAACGCCTACAGCTACCAGAGCCATATGGACTGGATGCAATTGTTCCTGGACCAGACCGGCCTGCAGGACATTACCCTGGTCTGCCAGGACTGGGGTTCGCTGCTGGGCCTGCGCCTGGCTGCGGAGAATCCGGACCGGTTCCGCGCCATCGTCGTGGGCAACGGCATGCTGCCAACCGGCGATCAGCCGGTACCAAAAGCTTTTCAGCTATGGAAGAACTTCGCCCTCTACAGCCCCTGGTTCCCCATTGCCCGTATCATCAACACCGGCAGTTTCCGCACACTCGGTCCGGATGAACGTCGCGCCTATGACGCCCCGTTTCCGGGCAAGAAATACAAGGTCGGTGCCCGCGCCTTCCCGAAACTGGTGCCGGTAAAGCCGGACAACCCGGCCAGCGAATCCAATCGGGCGGCCTGGAAGGTGCTGGAGCAGTGGGAAAAACCGTTTCTGACCACGTTCAGCAACGGCGACCCCATTACCCGGGGCGGCGACCGTTACATGCAGGAACGGATTCCCGGTGCCAAGGGCCAGCCCCACACCACCCTGACCGGCGGACACTTCCTGCAGGAAGACTCACCGGTGCAGTTTGCGGGCGCCATCAACGACTTACTGGCCCGCCTGGATCAGGGTGATCAGACGTAACCCTGGCTGCGCAGGTAGTCGTCGTAGCTGCCGCTGAAGTCGGTGATGCCATCGGCTTTCAGCTCGATGATGCGTGTGGCCAGCGACGATACAAACTCCCGGTCATGACTGACGAACACCAGCGTGCCCGGGTAGTTCTCCAGGGCCAGGTTCAGCGCCTCGATGGATTCCATGTCCAGGTGGTTGGTGGGTTCGTCCATCAGCATCACGTTGGGCTTTTCCAGAATCAGCTTGCCGAACAGCATGCGGCCCTGCTCGCCGCCTGAAATCACTTTCACCGACTTGCCAATATCATCCCCGGAAAACAGCATGCGGCCCAGGGTGCCACGCACCAGTTGCTCACCGCCGGTGGTCCATTGCGACATCCAGTCAGTCAGGTTCATGTCCTCGTCGAAATCAGAGGTGTGGTCCTGGGCGTAGTAGCCAACCTGGGCACTGTCCGTCCACTTAACATCGCCGCTGTCAGGGGTCATGGTGCCTGCCAGACACTGCATCAGGGTCGTTTTACCGATGCCGTTGGGGCCGATGATGGCCACCCTCTCGCCGGCCTCAATCTTCAGGTTGAGCTTGTTGAACAGGTTTTCGCCATCAAACCCTTTGGTCAGATCCTTGAGAGTGACGGCCTGACGATGCAGCTTCTTGGTCTGCTCAAAGCGGATAAACGGGCTCACGCGGCTGGAAGGTTTCACTTCCTCAAGCTGGATCTTGTCGATCTGACGGGCACGGGAGGTGGCCTGCTTGGCCTTGGAGGCGTTGGCAGAGAAGCGGCTGACAAACTGCTGCAGCTCGGCAATCTGGGCCTTCTTCTTGGCATTATCCGACAGCATGCGCTCGCGGGCCTGGGTAGCAGCAGTCATGTATTCGTCGTAGTTGCCCGGGAACAGCCTCAGCTCGCCGTAATCCAGGTCCGCCATGTGGGTGCACACACTGTTGAGGAAGTGGCGGTCGTGGGAAATGATGATCATGGTGCTGTCCCGTGCCACCAGGACGCTTTCCAGCCAGCGGATAGTATTGATATCCAGGTGGTTGGTGGGCTCGTCCAACAGCAGAATGTCGGGGTCGGAAAACAGTGCCTGGGCCAGCAGCACGCGCAGCTTCCAGCCCGGCGCGATCGCACTCATCGGGCCGTTATGCTGTTCCAGGGGGATGTCCAGGCCCAGCAGCAGCTCACCGGCACGGGCATCGGCGGTGTAACCGTCCATCTCGGCAAACTGCACTTCCAGGTCTGCCACGGCCATGCCGTCTTCTTCACTCATTTCCGCCAGTGAATAGATACGGTCCCGCTCGGCTTTCACCCGCCAGAGCTCCTCGTGGCCCATGATCACGGTATCGATCACCGTGCAGTCCTCGTAGGCGAACTGGTCCTGGCGCAGTTTGCCCAGTCGCTGGTTCTGGTCCACCATGACCTGGCCGGCAGAAGGCTCCAGATCACCCCCGAGGATTTTCATGAAGGTGGACTTGCCGCAGCCGTTGGCGCCGATAAGACCATAACGATTGCCGTTGCCGAATTTGACGGATACGTTTTCAAACAGGGGCTTGGCCCCGAACTGCATGGTAATGTTCGCGGTGGAAATCAAGAAGAAACCTATTAACAGTGAATACCGGGTAAAAGCCGGTCAAGAAAAGCCGGCATTGTACAGGTTTGCAGCCAAAACCGTGAGACAGCAGAAACACGGATAAAAAGCGCTTGCCTCAGCGGCCCGGGGCGGGCAGCATTTCAGCCTCGGTAATACCAACACACACTTCATCACCGCGATAAAGGAAACAGACGTCATGACACAGGCAACCGCACGCCACATCCTGGTAGACAGCGAAGCAAAATGCGAAGAACTGAAGAAAGCCATCGAAGGCGGCCAGGACTTCGCAGAAGTGGCCAAGCAGCACTCATCCTGCCCTTCCGGCCGCAACGGCGGTGATCTGGGCTCCTTTGGCCCGGGCCAGATGGTTCCGGAGTTCGACAAGGTGGTATTCAGCGGTGACGTGAACAAGGTACTCGGTCCGGTGAAGACCCAGTTCGGCTACCACCTGCTGGAAGTCACCAGCCGGAGCTGATGGGCGTAAACCTGTCAGTTGACAGACCTGCCCGCAAAGCCCCGATATGGCAATATCTGGCCTTGGCGGGCGTGGTCCTGATAACCCCCTTCTTCTTCATTGGTGGCCCCGGGTGGACCGACGGGCCACTGTACAAGTCCGCCTGGAATCTCGGACATATCCTGTTCTTTGCACTGCTGACTCTTGCTGTTCAGCCCTGGCGGTTCTGGACCGGCTGGAAGCTGTGGGGGCTCTCCACCCTGGCGGTACTCCTGGTGGGCCTGGGCATAGAAGTGCTCCAGTACGGGAGCAGCCGCCAGATGGACTGGCAGGACATCTTCCGTAATTTGCTCGGGCTATGGGTCGTACTCGCGATACGACCGCTGGCGTCGTGCGCCGGGCACTCTGTGCTGGCCACCTGGTCTCTGCGAATCATCGTTGGCGTACTGCTGGTTGTAGAAGTTACCGCCACGGCCGGGGTCGCCCTGCAACAATACAGGGTCAGCCAGTTGTTGCCGGCACTCTACGATTTCGGCCAGTCAGACCCGTCACCTTTCTGGAAAGGGCCAATCCGGAAAGAACCGATCAGTCCCGTTTTCAGCAGCCAGGAAGGCGAACTGAGGATATCCCTGAGCACCGACCGCTACTCCGGCGTCTCCCTGCACAACTTCCCGGGCGACTGGCGCGATTACAGCCACCTGGTCATAGTGCTGCACAACCCCCAGGATCATCCCATCCCGATGGTTCTGCGAATCAACGACGTTGAACATGACCTCGGCGATAACGCCTACAATGACCGCTTTAACACACGCCTGGTGCTGCCTCCCGGTGAACAGAGCTTTCGGCTGGATCTGGATAGGGTCAGAAACGCACCTGCTGGCCGCACTATGGATATGGGAAGTGTCCGGCGGCTGGGCCTGTTCGTCTCCAGGTTAGAGGAACCAAAAACCGTCTACCTGCGCGACATCAGGTTGGAGTGACCTCCTCCGCCATTTGAACTAGAATTGTTATCAGTAGCATCCTTGGCTGTAGGCAACTGCATGAAGTTTGTAATTGCGCATATCGTTGTACTGGTGGCTTTCTGGTGGCCGCCTGCATTAGCGCATGATGATGATCGGCAACTGAGTATCAGCGTTGGTGACTGGCCCCCCTTCTTTGTGGAAGGTGAGCCGGGTCAGGGCAGTGTTGCCCGACTGGTCAGTGACATCTTTGCAGAGGCAGGCTACGAGGTGGAGTTCCATTTCCTGCCCTGGAAACGAGCCTACCGGGAAGCCGCAGCAGGCAAACATGATGCGACTGCAATCTGGATGTATGCTGCAGACCGGGAAAAGGACTTTGTCTACAGCGACCCGGTAATGAATGAACGCTTCGTGCTTTTTTACCGAAAGGCTGCCCCCATCCATTGGGACCAAATAGCAGACCTTTCCGACCTCCGCCTCGGGGCCAGCATCGGCTACAGCTACGGCCCGAAATTCGACAGGGCTGTTGAAAATGAGATTCTGGACGTGGAATGGGTAGCCTCCACAGAACTCAATTTCCGCAGGCTGCTGTACGGGCGCATCGATGCCTTTCCGGAAGAAATCAACGTTGGCTACTATATTCTCCGACGGGAAACCGACCAGGAAGAGGCCCGCCAGATTACCCACCACCCTGAACCCATTTCCGAAAACAAGAGCTTCCTGCTGTTTCCGGCGGACGAACCGGAAACGGAGAGGCTGCGGGAAATATTCAACCGTGGCCTGAAAACGTTCAGGGACGACGGACGTTACAGCAACTATTTCGAAAGCAGACCGCAAGCCTCAATCAAATCATCGGGCCAATAACCGGGCTGTTCAGTCGAGCCGCCAGGGGTTGGACGTCAGCGGTTCCGCTCCAGTTTCGCCGACCAGCACCGTATCACTGCAGCCAATACCCCACTGCCCCGGAATCCGCAGGCAGATCGGCAGGTGAAATACCATGCCTTGCCGAAACACCGTGAATTCACCGCGAGCAATAAACCCCGAGCCCTCCACCCAGGATGGGGGGAACTGCGCACCAACGGTGTAGCCAAACACCCCGGAGAAAAACACCTCATCAGCCAGCGGTGCCATTGCCTGTTCCGCGGCGCTGGCCGCGGAATCAAAGGTCCTGCCCGGTACCATGGCGGCCTGCAGGGCATCCACCACGCGTCGGCAGCCGTCGAACACCGATCGCATCCTGGCGGACGGCTGGCCAGCCACGACGGTACGCATCATCGGGGCCGTATAACGCTGCCAGACCGCCCCGAACTCCAGGAAGACGGTATCGCCATCCTCCACCTTGCACCGCTTGTGGTTGGTATGAATCACGCTGCTTCGCTGCCCCACGGTGACGATAGGCTGCATGCTCATGAATTCACTACCACCGGCCAACAGGGCTTCGGCGCCCACGGCTGCGATGTCGTTGTCGGTCATGCCGGGTTGTATGGCTGAAACAGCGGCTTCTATACCCAGCCCGGTAATGCGGGCACTTTGCCTCAGGCAGTCAATTTCCGCGGACGATTTCACGATGCGGCTATTTTTCAGCAGGCCGGAGGCGTCCACGAATTGGGTATCCGGCAGCCGCTGCTTTAACCCTTCCACAACACCCTGGCGCAACGAGCCATGCCAGTAGTCGATACCTACGATTGTTCCATGACCACTGAGAGCCTGTGCCAGCGGGTCAAGCACATCACCAATCCCCTCCCAGCGGTAGCCAGTGACGTTATCAACCCGGGTGGTGATCATGGCAGGGCCGGTTTCAATGGACGGTACCTGTAGCATCAGGGACTCGGCCGTGACCACCAGCGCGACGTGAACGGAAACCTCGAAGGTACTGTAGCCGGTCAGGTAGAAAAGATCGGACGGATCGGTCAGCAGCAATGCCTCGACACCTTCCGCCGCCATTCCGGCCCTGAGCTGCTTGAGACGCTGATCGTATTCAGCCTGGGGAAAGGGGCATTCGCGCCCCCTGAGTTCTCTGGCCAGGGCTTTCTGGTAGGCGTTGAAATCCATAGGGGTCGTCTCCGGGCGGAGGAAAGGTTACTACTGGAGACTGGACCCAAACCGGCTGGTTTTCAAACCCTGACGGGTTTTATTGAGGATTCAAAAACCGCGTCAACTGATTGCCCACCGATTCCACGGGGTCGGTAATCGAGCGCTGAATACTGCTGGTGGCCACCCGGGTGAATGCTGAACCGGCATCACTCTCGAGAAATTCAACATAGTCTTTCAGTTCGGACGTGCTCAGCTCCTGATAGGTATAGAGGTAGCCGACGTAGACCTGTTGGGCAACCAAGCCACGCAGCATGCCTCTCTGGCTTTCAATCTTCTGCTGCAGCTGCTCGAAAGTGGGGCCCTTGCTACCGTTGAAGGCAGCCATGGCCGAGGCCAGGCCCAACTGGACCGCTACGGTGGTGTCCACTGTGCTCTCGGTGGCCCGGGCAGCCCTGTCAAACCGTTCAAAAAGCTTCGCACGCTCGCTGCCTTCGTATTTTTCCTGTAAGTCCGCGGCTGCGGCCTCCACTTTTTTCCACGCTGCCGGCCTGGACGCGGCAACCTCTGCCCGGGAAATCTTCTCTGCCAACGGCGTTTCATACCAGGCAAGTACAGAATTCAATTGCTGATCACTCAGGCCCTGATTCAGGTCCTCAACCACCTGGGCGCGAATCTGCGCGACACTGAACGCATTGCTGACAACATTGCTGATGGTGTTGGCGACGAATGGCTCTACCCGGCCGCTCTGCTTAAGACCCTCACGTACGCCCTGGCTCATCATTGCCGGATACTGGGCGACAATCTCGTCGATGGGGGACGCCCGTAGCACCGAGTCAGCCAATGGGCTGGCAGTAGCGGACGTACAGACCAGCATAAGAAAAAGTAAAGCCGGTTTAACTTGGGATAGTGCGCGCATGAACCTAGTATCCTGTGAAATCGGATGTTTGTTATGCCATGGCGCCGGCGCCCCCTGCAAGCAAACCGGGCCGACGTTAGATGACCATTTTGTAGTGTGGAGCAAGAGAGCCCTGAGTTGCCCATGAAGAAACGTCGTAACCGACTGAAAATCTGGAAGTCGCGGCTGCGCTGGTACGGACTCCCCTCACTGGGCCTGGCCATCGCGATTGTGGCGACCCTGCGGTTCAGTCTGCTGGAACCCGACCCCCCGGCCAACACGGAGAACGTCTGTGAGATTTTCCGGGAACATCCGGTCTGGTATGACTACGCCAGCCGCTCGAAAGAGCGCTGGGGCACGCCCATCGCCACACAACTGGCGTTCGTTTTTTACGAGTCGTCGTTCCGCAGCCATGCCCGGCCGCCCCGTAGCCAGCTGCTGGGATTCATTCCCTGGACCCGGCCAACGTCTGCTTACGGCTACGCCCAGGCTCTGGACCCTGCCTGGGGCGAGTATCTGGAGGCAAACGGCGACGGATTATCGGTGGTGCGTACCAATATGAAACACGCACTGGACTTTGTGGGCTGGTATAACCACCTGACCAACCGCGACGTGGGCATTCCTCTTACCAGCCCGGAGAAACTCTACCTCGCCTACCACGAGGGCAGAACCGGGTACCAACGACAAAGTTACCTGGCCAAGCCGGCAGTGATGTCACTGGCCGAGCGGGTGCAAACCCGGGCTTTTCGCTACCATCGACAACTACAGACCTGCGAGGAAGAGTTCCAGTGCTGGCGCTTCTATCAATTCTGGCCGTTTTGCGGTGACTGGTAGAGGCGGGTCAGACCCCGTCTCCCTCCACTCGCGGTGATAGCTTTGCCAGCCTGGAAGTCAGAAACTCCATCACGATCCGGACCCGTGCCATCTGCTGGGTTTCGTGGTTAACCATCAGCCAGAGATCCACACCTTCGCCTTCCAGAGGTGGAGACAGCCGCTCCAGTTCTCGGGTGCCGTCTCCCAGGTAACAGGGCAACGCGGCGAGACCGGCCCCGGATCTAGCGAGGGCGTGCATAGCCTGAAGGCTGTTGCAACGAATAATGGAAGAGGCGTTTTTCAGGTGCTTGCGGTACCAGCGCCCGGTTGCCAGGTGACTGAAACTCTCATCGGGCAGAATCCAGAGTTGCTGGTCCGGTGCGGTCTCCAGGTCCATGTCAGGGTTGCGCTTGCAGTACCTTGCGGCCCCATAGATGGCCGACTCGATGGTACCGATACGTTCACCTTCCAGGGTGGCCTGGGGTTTATTGACCGGCCGCAGCGTCAGGTCAGCCTCGCGGTGGCTGAGATTGAGCACATCGTTATCAGTGAGCACTTCCAGCTCAATTTCCGGGTATTCCCGCACCAGATCGGCAATCATCGGGCTGATCAATGCGTTGACCATGGTATCGGTAGCGGCGAGCCTGACTTTGCCCACGGGTGCCGAATCCTGCCCCACCAGCTGGCGCTCGAGGTTTTCCATATCGCCGGTCAGCCTTTCAGCCGCGCGGAAGGCGGTTTCACCCACCGGCGTCAGCTGCAGTCCGTCACGATTGCGCTCAAAAAACTGCACGCCCAGCTGTTCTTCCATCTGGTCCAGACGGCGAAGCACCGTGGTCTGGTGCACACCCAGTATGTCACCGGCTTTGGCGAGGGTTCCACCTATAGCCAGCGCATGTATATATCGAAGATAATCCCAGTCCATAGCTACTGCATATTTGCAACATGAGTACGGATTTTAACGTATTTAAGCTGCAAAAAAGAAGGCGTATAGTCTTTTACATAGTCAGCTAACCAATATTTTTTCAACCCACCAGATAAGGAGGAAGGCGCTATGACTCAAGCACATATCGCGACCGTACACCCCATGCCATCCAGTATCCTCCACAACAGTACTGAGGTCAGGCGCCAATACACCCGTGCAGCTGCAAGGCAGGCCGCACAGGTTATCAGCCGGAAGATGGGTTCCTGGAGAAAGAAGGCAGCAACCGCAACGCCGGAGATGCCCCAGATGATGCAGGGCGAGCACTAAGCGCCCCCTGTAAAGGAAGACAGATTTCATCAGCACCGGTGGCCCTGAACACTCAGGCCCACCGGTGTTTTCGTTTGCAGGCTCAGAATTCCCAGATCACTTTCTGTTTCTTGCCGAACCACTCATCCATTTTGCGGTTGTAGTAGTCCTCGATCACGTTCCGCTTGATCTTCATGGTGGGGGTCAGCATGCCGTTTTCCATGGTCCAGGGTTCCTTCACGACGACCACAAAGGCCAGTTTTTCATGGCCCTCGCATTCCCTGTTTACCGCATCCAGCTCTGCGGCCAGCTCCTGCTCAAGCTCGTCCCGGCTGCCACCGGCTTCCAGTTCCTCACGCGCTTCTTCCGATAGCAGCACCATCAGGCATGGCTGGGGCTGATTGGCACCGGCCACACACACCACCTCTGCTTTCGGATGGTTGAAGCGGTTTTCGATAGGCACCGGTACCACGTACTTGCCCTTGGAGGTTTTGAACAGGTCCTTTACCCGGCCGGTAATTCTCAGGAAACCGTCCTTGTCGATTTCCCCCATATCACCGGTTTTCAGGAAGCCATCGTCGGTGATGTCTTCGCGGGTCTTCTCTTCGTTCTTGTAATAGCCCAGCATTTGCCCGGGGCTTTTCACCTGAACTTCTCCACCCTCTGCCAGGCGGTGTTCCACGCCCGGGTTGGTCACGCCCACGGTGCCGGGCTTCGCCGCGCCCGGGCGGTTGGCATGGGAATAACCGAAGTTTTCGGACATGCCATACACTTCCAGCAGCTCGAGGCCCAGGTTGCGATACCAGGCAATGATTTCACCGGACAGTGGCGCTGCACCTGTAAGGGCTGCACGGCAATGGTCGAGCCCCAGCTGCTTGAGTACTTTCCTCTTAACCAGCCGGTTTAGCAGTGGAATATTAAACAGCACTTTCTGTTTCTTGGGCGGCAACTTGGCATTGACGCCTAGGTAGAATTTCATCCACAGGCGCGGCACCGAGAAGAACAGGGTCGGGCGGGCCCGCTGCAAGTCCTCCTGGAAGGTTTCCAGGGAATTGGCGAAATAGAGATGGAATCCGTAATACAGCGACTGGGTTTCGACGGCGGCACGCTCCGCCACATGGGCAAGCGGCAGATAGGAGAGCATGCGTTCGTCCTGGGTGACCGGAAATATTTGCTGCAAGCCATCCGCCACGGAAATCATGGTGCGGAAACTGTGCATGACACCTTTCGGGCGCCCGGTACTGCCCGAGGTATAAACGATGGTCGCCAGGTCGTCGGGATCTGGCAGTTTCGGCTCCGCCGGCTCCTGGCTGGCAATGATGTCCAGCCATTTCGGGGTGTCGTCCCGGGGCGACATCGGCAGCGAGATAATCGGCAGGTCGTCAGGGATGTGGCCCTTGATGTCGTTCCAGCCGTCGGCCTTGCCGTCCAGCTTACCCAGGAAAAGCAGCTTCGCCTCGCTGTGCTCAAGAACATAGGCCGCCGTATCGCCGTTCAACGTGGGGTACAGCGGAACTGAAACGTGCCCTGCGGCCCAGGTGGCCAGGTCACACAGGATCCAGTGCGCGCTGTTTTTACCCAGGATCGCAATATTGCTGCGCTCAGGAAGTTCCAGGGTCCCCAGATGGGCCGCCATCCGGGAGACCTGGTCTGCCGCCTGCTTCCAGGTGATGTCTTCGGTGGTTCCATCCGGAAACGGCTGGGTCAGATAACCCTTATCGGGAGTCTGCTCCGCCCAATAGTAAAGGCAATGAAGGGAGGATTGCTTTGCGTTGTCTACCGCCATCGAAGGCTCCTTATTGTTATAATCCGGAATCACTTTTTTTTATCAGACTTAAGCGTAGCCAGGTAGATAGTACCTGTATTTGCCGTTTCCTCAAGCTCCCCCCATGCCGGGATCATCTCGCCGCCAAACCGGACAAATGCGACACGCAGCACACTTTAATTCGTGACATCTGTCAATTATGGTCTAGAGTGACGAAGTTAGCGTAGAGAACAACAACAAAAAGGTCACTCTGGAGGTGCCTGTGAGAACAACAACCCGCTCATCATTGATTTTCCCCGCCTGGGCGCTTATCTGCGCGGGCGCAGTTGCATTCCTGTACTGTGCATCAGCAGGGCTTCTGACCGCCTGAGTGGCCCAGCCGGACAACCTTCGGGGCTTCCGCCAGGGTGGTTTGCAGCGTACCCTCCTTTGTTTCGCCAGCTAATACTGTCAACAAGGAAGGGTTACGCCCGATGCAAGATCTCATTCTGTTCCACTATCCCATGTCCCCCTTTTCCGAAAAGGTGCGGGTGATGCTGGGCTATGCCGGCCTTTCCTGGCAATCCGTTACCGTGAAGGAAATGCCACCCAGGCCAGTGCTTTCCATTCTCGCCGGCGGCTACCGAAAGGTTCCGGTGGCCCAGAATGGCGCTGATGTCTTTTGTGACAGCCGCGCCATTGCCGACGAAATCGCGCGCCTGAGCGGCAAGAAAGAACTGAGCCTGGCCGGTCAGCCGCAGGAAGTCATCGATTTCGTGCGCACCACCGATCTGGAGGTATTCCTGGCCTGTGTGATTGCCGCCAGCGACGGCCGCATGCTGAAGAAGCTGGTCAGGGAAACATCGCTTTTCCACGCCTTCCGCTTCCTCAAAGACCGCATCAGCATGGGCAGAAAATCCCGGGTCAAGGCACTACGGGGCCCTCAGGCCAAGGAAAAAGTCATCTCCCATATCAGCAGCATGGAATCCATGCTAAACGACGACTTCCTCTTCGGGAGTACTCCCTGCGTCGCGGATTTCTCGGCTTACCACGGCCTCTGGTTTGTGTGCGACCTGGCCGGGAAACCATGGCTTCGGGACTTTCCGAAAGTAACTGCCTGGATGGAACGGATGAGGGCCTTTGGCCATGGCGAATTCCGGGAAATCACCGCAGATCAGGCTCTGGACATCGCTCGCGATGCCATGCCACGGGCCATTGAATCCGCCGGTGATGACCCGCTTGCCAGAAAGAACGTGGGAATTGCACCGGATGATTACGGGCGGGAGCCGGTCAGCGGCAAACTGGTGTATGCCGATAACCAGGCGCTGGTTCTGGGACGCTCCCATAAGCGGGTGGGCCAGGTACATGTGCACTTCCCGCGTCAGGGATTTGCAGTAAAGCCGGCCTGATGTCTCAGGCCGGGCTGGCAGCCGTTAAGATCGTTCTGGTATTAACACCAGGTGATTAGGCAATTCGTTTTTCTCGTGTGTAGCCGGCACCTGCTCGCGGAGATGCTGCCCGCAGCTTTCAATGCACTCCAGGAAGCCGGCCAGGGTATCGCCACTGCGCACCCGGTCGGTAAAGGTTTTGACAATACCCTCCCAGACATCATCACCAACCTTTGAAGAGATCCCCTGGTCGACGAGAATTTCCACGTAGTGCTCCGCTTCCGATACGAAAATCAGCATGCCCACGCCGCCTTCAGTGTGGTGCAGATTCTGTTCCAGGAACTGCCTCCGCGCCATATTGGAGGCCCGCCAGAACCGCACGGGGCGCGGAATCAGGTGGTGCCCCACCCCCGGAAACTGCAGCAACAGGCAGAGCACGATAAAGGTGGCCCACTGCACCACCAGCAACCAGTCGGCGCCGAGGGAACCGGTGAAATAATTGATGGTGCCGGGAATCAGTAGCGCAATGATTCCCGCCCAGAGCAGCGGTATGTAGGAGTAACTGTCGGAAGCATCCGCCAGCACCGTAACCAGTTCCGCGTCGGTTTCCCGCTCGACGTCAGAGATGGCCGAGGCCACCTGTTGTTGTTCCTTGTCTGTTAATAGTGTCATGTTTGTTCCGATATTGCTGAATCAGGGGGGTTCCGTGTTTGCGCACCTTGTGACAGGGCATGGCTACCAGCCGCCGGACGCTCCACCGCCACCGAAGCCACCGCCTCCGCCGCCGAAGCCGCCACCTCCGAAACCACCACCGCGACCGCCGCCAAGCCCACCGAGCAGAGCGCCCGCCAGTATGGCACTACGGCCACGCCGGCCGCTCGAGAAAAACACCACCAACACGATAATGAAAAACAGGATGCCGAGCGCAGGATGAGGTTTGTCCTGCTGCGCATCGGAACGCTGGCGCTCAGGTACCGCGAGGGGTTCACCCCCCAGTACCTGGACCATGGCCGCTGCACCGTTAGCGATCCCGCTGGCAAAATCACCCTCCCTGAAGGCGGGGGTAATGATCTGGTTGATAATGGTGGCGGAGGTTGCGTCCGTAAGGCGGCCTTCCAGGCCGTAACCCACTTCGATACGGATGCGTCGCTCGTCTTCAGCAACAATCAGCAGGGCCCCGTTATCCTCGCCTTCCTGGCCAATCCCCCAATGCCGGCCCAGTTGATAGCCATAATCCTCGATGGCGTAGCCCTGCAGGTCGGGGAGAGTGACCACCACCACCTGCTCGGTGGTCGCCTGCTCATGGGCTTCCAGCATCTGGGCAAGGTTGGCCTCTACCTGCTGCGGAAGCATGTTGGCCTGATCCACGACACGGCCCGAAAGTTCAGGAAAATCCGGAGTGGACTGGGCAACGGCGCTGGCCTGAAAGATCAGGCCCAGGACAACGAGCACGGTTATCCGGTGCAACAGAACAGGCATCAGAATTCCACCTGGGGCGCGTCTTCCGCATTCGGGGCAGTTGCCTCAAAGTTGGCCCGCAACTCCATATCACTGTAAAGGAAGCTGTGCCACAGGCGGCCCGGGAAGGTGCGAATCTCGGTGTTATAGCGCTCAACCGCCTGGATAAAGTCCCGTCTGGCCACCGCAATGCGGTTCTCAGTACCTTCCAGTTGCGACTGCAGCGCCAGGAAGTTCTGGTTGGATTTCAGGTCAGGATACCGTTCAGACACCGCCATCAACCTGCTCAACGCGCTGCTCAGTTCGCCCTGTGCCTGCTGGAACTGCTGGAGCTTTTCAGGATTGTTGAGAATGCTCTCATCCACCTGGATCGACGTAGCCTTCGACCGGGCTTCAATGACCGCCGTCAGGGTTTCCCGCTCCTGTTCCGCAAAACCCTTGACGGTCTCAACCAGGTTCGGGACGAGGTCGGCCCGCCGCTGGTACTGGTTTTCTACCTGCGACCAGGCCGCCTTGACCTGCTCGTCGTAGGTGGGGATATTGTTTATCCCACAGCCGGTCAACAACAGGGCCAGTAGTGCCATGGCCGCCAAACGGAATGTGAATCGGCCTGGCGTGGCCGTGCTCATATAGTGCATATCGTATCGTTTCCTTGATGATTAACGAGCTGATCGCCTGGAAGCCTAGAACACTAACACACTTCCGCCCAGGCATCTGCCGTTCCAGGGGCCCCGGGAAACACTGTATACATATACAGACCTGTTCGTTATACTCCCGGCGACTCAATGAACCCCACCAGACACGACAACGTGCGGGAACACACTGGAGAACATCATGGCCGTACAAGCGCTGTATTACTCGGAGAGGGACGGACTGGAGATGGCACTTAAAAACCCTGACACAATGCTTTTCTCGTCCAAAGCAGAAGCCGACGCCCGCGACAAGGTTCTGGAACTGGCTGAAGAGATTACCCAGTTTCTGCAAGCGAGGGTTGAAGGCATGGATGAAGCCATGGCCGAAAAGGCCGCACTGGCCATTGCCGAAGAGAAAGACCTGTTCGGCAAGGCGCTCAAGAAGCCCTCTTTGTTGAATGAGCAGGCGCAGCCGGATTCCGACTGACGTCCGCCAGCTCTCACCACTCAGCGGCGGAACCGTGTTTCCAGCACCACCGCTGAGTTGGTTCGCTCTACGCCTTCCAGATTGCCGATCTCGTCGAGTACCGCACTGAGTTCCTCCAGCGACTGCGCCTGAACAATAGCGATCAGGTCGTACTCGCCGCTGACCGAATACAACTGGGACACCTGGCTGATCTGCTCAAGGGCGGTGTTGGTGCGGGCTGTCAGCTTTTGATAGACCTTGATCGACACGTGCGCCTCTACCTGATTGGCAGAGAACTCGCCACCGAGCAGCACTGAATAGCCACGGATGACACCGCCGGCTTCCAGCTTCGCTATACGGTTCTGCACCGTTGAGCGCGAGACATTCAGGGCCCGGGCCAGGTCAGAAATACTGGAACGGGCATTTTGGCGGAGCAGCAAAAGCAGCTCCTGATCTTGCTTTCCGAGCATATTGCCAAACCTTTATGTCAATTTGTGCATATAATCTATCATTTTTGATATTTTGAAACTACAAATTGACATCCCGCTTCATCATACTGTCGTCATCAATCTTCACCAGCAAAGTGCCAGTTACAGATGAGGATGCCACGATGATTATTCGCCCGGTTGCCACCACGGATCTCCCGGCCTTGCAGCAAATAGCTGTGGAATCCGGCCCTGGCTTCACCTCACTGGTGGATGATCGTGATTTTCTGGCTCAAAAGGTCCACCGTTCCATGGCAAGTTTCGGCCGCATGGTGAATTCACCCGGCGACGAAAGTTACCTGTTTGTACTGGAAGATCCGGATACCGGCGAAATCATGGGAACCACCGGCATCGAAGCCTCGGTAGGCACCCGACGCCCGCTTTACCACTATCACTGCAGCCAGGTGGTGCACCACTCGCCTGAGCTGAACCTGCGTCGCAAGCTGGAAGTGCTGGACATGTGCAACCACTACACCGGCTGCAGTGAAATCTGCACACTGTTCCTGCGGCCGAAGTTTCGCCGCGCGCACGCCGGCAAACTGCTCTCAAGAGTCCGTTTCCTGTTCATGGCGCAACACCCTCAACGGTTTGCAGAGACGGTCATTGCCGAAATGCGGGGCGTGTCGGATGAGAGGGGCCAGTCCCCGTTCTGGAACTGGCTGCGTGCGCATTTTGTGGATCTCGACTTCGACACCGTGACCCGCATGGTCGGTACCGGGGATAATGGCTTTATTGCCGATTTGATGCCCCGGCACCCACTCTATACCCACCTGATGGACGAGAGCGCCCGCGCGGTTATCGGACAGGTGCACGACAAGACCCGCCCTGCCCTGAACATGCTTGAGGCCGAAGGCTTCCACCATACCGGTTTCATTGATCCCTTCGATGGCGGCCCCACAGTTGAGGCGAAACTGACGGACATCCGGTCGGTGTCCACCTCCGTTGGCTGCCGAATCCAGGTTGTTGATAAAGTGGAACCGGCACTGGAAAAATGGGCCTGCGGCGGCCAGGGACGGGTACTGGCTGTTACCAATACCGGAACTGAACATTTCCGCGCCACCATCACCAGTGCCGCCAGGTATCTGCCCACGCGCAACCTGCTACAGGTGCCGGCAACACTGGCAAACGCGCTCCACCTGCGTAACCATGGGCAGGCCCGATTCATGGAACTGACAACCGCCAGCACGGGCAGGCAGCCGACGGCTATTCCAATGTGCCAACAACAGGAGGCGCTCCATGCATACCGATAGAGACACACTGTTCGGTCGTCTTTGGGAGAACTATTGCAAAGTGACTCCCTCTGCCGAAGATATTCACCGTTTACTGGATGACACCCAGGGCGGCGAAATCGTCAATGACCATATTGCCCTGCGCACCTACAACCTCGAAAAGGTGAACCTGGACAAGCTGGCTGCGCACTTCCTGGCGCTGGGATACCAGGAGGGTGGCGAGTATCATTTCGAAGCCAAGAAACTCTACGCCAGACATTACGAACACCCGGACCCGTCCGCCCCCAAGGTGTTCATTTCCGAGTTGCTGGTCGAGCAGTGTTCCGAGCCGTTACAGGCCATTGTCCGGAACCTGGTGAGTCAGATTGATCCGGATGCTGTCACCGCCGACAATTTTCTGTATTCCGGCCGACACTGGGACATCGACTATCCCACCTACCAGACCCTGCTGGAAGAAAGTGAATACGCCGCCTGGGTGGCCGCCTGGGGCTTTCGCGCCAACCATTTCACGGTAAGCATCAATGCCCTGAGCCGCTTCAGGACAGTGGCGGAGATCAACCAGGTGCTCAAGGACAACGGCTATCGGGTGAACGACTCGGGAGGGGAAATCAAAGGATCACCGGAAGAACTGCTGGAGCAATCATCCACCATGGCAGACCGGGCGGAAGTACAATTTTCCGACCAGGTGGCGGCCATTCCCAGCTGCTTCTACGAGTTTGCGCTCCGGTACCCGAAGCCCGACGGCCAGCTCTACAGCGGATTTGTCGCCGCCTCAGCGGACAAGATCTTTGAAAGTACCGACAGCCGGCGCTAGTTCTGCGTCCGGCTATTACTCTGTGGTGACCAGCTCTTCGCAGATCACTTTCAGGCAGGCGGGCCGACATTTTGCCGTGAGCGGTGTCTTCCCGGCGATGTCTCCGTCCATGGTGATGGTTTTGGGTGAACGGGTAACAACGCTCACTACGGGGCTCTTCATCTGCACAACCGTACTGTTTCGCTTCGTCGAACTCCGGCTCAGGCGAACCGTGAGAAAAGCCAGGAACAGCTGGAACAAAGACCGCGGCCGGACCGCAATCACGTCCAGCTGCCCGTCACTGGCCGAGGCCTCGGGAATCTCACTTCCGCCGCCGAAAAAGGCACCGGAGGAGACGGCGATGGTGAGCCAGCGCCCGGTGACCTTACCCTCCTCGGTCTCAATAACACCGTGGAATCCGCGGTAGGCCGCCAGCTTCTGCAACAGCGCCACGCCATAACTGAAACGCCCGAGAAAACGCTTACTCTCCCCCGATGATTCCCGCACGGCATGAGTCCCAAGGCCAATATGAGCAACGTTCAGAAACCTCCCTTGTTGGGCAACGGCAATGTCTACCATTTGCGTCTTCCCACTCGCCACCAAGTCACAGAGGCGCTGCGGATCCTCCGGCAGGCCCAGGTTGCGGGCGAAGTCATTGGCCGTGCCGGATGGAAGCACTGCAAGGGTCGCGCCGGATTCCAGGCAGAAGCCCGCCCCCGCATTCACGGAACCGTCACCGCCGGCTGCCAGCACAATGTCGGCGGTATCAATCTCGCGTGTCCAGGCTGTATCCTCGAGGCTGCAGTCCCGGATATCGGATATACCGGCAGCTTCCAGGTGCTTGCGCCAGAAATCCGGGCCACGACTGCCCTCTTCCCCTGCCTTGGGGTTTGCCATCAACCAGTAGACCATGACATTCCTTTGCTCCCTGAGCCAGTGCGCTTAAACAGACGTACACTGGTATCAGTTATACACCCAAAACGGGTCATCAACATGATGAGTGTTTAATCTGGCGGTAACACCCCCGACCAAACCGCAGGCGGGCGCAAGCACGACAGGACTAGACAAGACAAAAGGGAGGCCAATGCTGGAAGAAGTCAACGTAGTCTTGCTGGGAGCCACTGCCAGTCTTCTGGCAGGCCTGGGCACCGGGGTTGGGGCGCTGGGTGTTTTCCTGGTGAGAAAGCTCACCCCGCAACTGCAGGACGGCATGCTCAGCGCAGCCGCCGGCGTCATGCTGGCGGCATCATTCTTCTCGCTACTGCTGCCCGGAATCGAATACGGTGAAGAGCTCACGGGAGCGACGTGGATTGCGGCACTGATGGTGATCGCCGGACTCCTCATGGGTGCGGGACTGCTTTTCAGCATTCACCAGCGACTGCCTCACGAGCATTTCACCCTTGGGCGAGAGGGGCCGGAGAGCGCGCGAATCCGCCGTATCTGGCTGTTTATTATTGCCATCGCCTTACACAATTTCCCCGAAGGCATGGCGGTAGGTGTGGGATTTGCCGGAGGCGATATCGGCAACGGCACCGCTCTGGCGGTTGGCATCGGGCTACAGAATATTCCTGAAGGCCTGGCGGTGGCGGTGTCACTGCTGGCCATTGAGCACTCGCGGCTGAAATCCTTTGGCATTGCAGTCCTGACCAGCCTGCTGGAACCCATTGGCGGCCTTTTCGGCAGCGCCATGGTGTGGCTTGCCGAACCCATCATGCCCTGGACCCTGGGCTTCGCCGCCGGGGCGATGCTGTTTATCATCAGCGACGAAATTATCCCTGAAACCCATCGCGGCGAGTACAAGACCCTGGCGACATTTTCCCTGCTGGGCGGATTCGTGGTGATGATGTTTCTGGACGCAACGCTGGGCTAGACCGGAAACAGCACCTTCATCATCCCGATACTGCTGACGATCAGCAGTACCACGCCAAGTACCCGGAAAAACACCGGTGTCTCCGCCCTCAGCATACGGTCATGGACATAGAGGCCAACCACATGGCCCACGGCAGCACAGGGCAATAGCCACAGGTGGTGGATCAACTGCAGGTCGATTCCAACCCAGATAAAGGCTGCCATTTTGATGACCACCAGTATGAACCAGAGCGCGAACAGGGTATCCCGTAACCGTTCCTTGGGCAGGTGTTGCGCTGCCACAGCAATAATCAGCGGCGCCCCGATCAGTGAAGTACCGCTGACATACCCGCCAACCATCAGGAAAACGGTATCAACGGCACGGCTGCCACTGCGAAAGGGTCGGTCAAGGATGTAGGAGACAGAATAAAGCGCCACGATGACAAAGATGATGGTGCTCATGACATCCGATGGCAGAGTGATAAGCCCAAACACACCGATCAGCTTGGGCACAATCATGATGGCCAGAATTCGCCAGAGGTAGTTCCAGTCCACCGTACCCGCCGATATCTTCCCCTCATCGTCCGTTCTTGACGACTTGCGGTTGTTCATCCAGATGGTGAGTGATGAAAACACCAGTAGATGCACAGCAATGATGGGCAGGAAAACCAGCGGCTCATCCAGTACCAGCAGCAGAAACGGCAACGACAACACCGCCCCGCCAAAACCTAGCCCGGACCGGACAAAGCCGCTCCAGACAAAGATCAGACCAATCAGGACATACTGGTACAACGCCAGTTCAGACATAGTGAGACTCAGGTTCCGGCAGGTAAGTTCGCGAATGCAAAGGTATAAGAGGATACCCGCCAGCCCCCCATTACTTCCAGTAACAAAGGGGCTACTTTTCTACAACGGAAGAAATGCCCAATAGCGCCTAATTTTTAATCAAAGGTTCCGGTGTTGTGCTGCCCGGAACTTCTGATAAAAACAACAACCGGGCGGGGGCAGCAACTCCTGCTTCTGCCCGTGGAGAAGGGAGAATAACGATGTCAGCAGCGGTTGAACACCTGGACGAAAAGCTTCAGGACAGCAGCGAGCTACTTGAAGAAATCATGCCTTCGGCCATCACCCTGGCCATGATGCTTCGTCAGCGAACCATGGCAGCCTGGATGCGGACCGAATTCGACGGTTATGGCGACCCCGCTGCATTACCCCCTTACCGACGTGATGTACCGGGCCATATTGTCGCCCGCTCTCCTCAGTATGGCTGGATTCCAGCACCCGTCGACGACCAGCAGAAACTGGATTTCGGACACCGGGATATGATGGAGGGCATCAAGTCCCTGGAGAAAACCTGCCTCAGCTGCAAGAAGGGTACCGGTCACCGCATTGTGTTCGACAAAGAGGAAATGGCAACACTGCAATCCCGGATCAATCTCAGTGCGGAACTGGCTATCACCATCAGCAGAGACAGCTACTGCAAAATGCTGCGGGTTATGCGCAGTGCACTGTACCTCTGGTGCCAGGAGCTGATGGAAACAGGCATTGGCGGCGACCATAATTCGTACAGCCAGGACGAACGCAAGAAGGTGGCCCATCTTGACGATCCCGAGCGCTTCTGGCGCAAGGCTCTGGAAAGCAACGACGACCTGCCGGTTCCGGATGTCCGCGAGGCAGGCTTTTTCGAGCGGGTCTTCGGGCGCGCAGGCTGAACCTCTTACCGGTCGGTAAGCTTGATCTCGATACGGCGGTTCCGCTGCAACGCTTCTGCGGAACTGCCCTCGTCGACCGGAAAGAACTCACCGAATCCGGCCGCTACCATACGAGTCTGGGGCACGCCTTCCGAGGCAAGGTAACGCACCACTGCCACTGCCCTGGCAGTGGACAGCTCCCAGTTGGACGGGAATTCTTCGGTATTGATCGGAATGCGGTCGGTATGGCCATCAATTCGCAGAATCCAGTCGATATCGTCCGGTATGGCAGAGGCGACATCCAGCAGCACCTCTGCCAGCTTGTCCAGCTCACGCTGCCCCTCTTCACCGAGGCTGGCTGAACCGGACGCAAAAAGCAGCTCGGAGGGCAGCAGGAAACGGTCACCGACAATACGGATGTTCTCGTTATCCTGCAGAATTTCCCGTAACCGGCCAAAGAACTCGGACTGGTAACGCTCCAGTTCATTGACCCGCTCTGCCAGCAAGGTATTCAGCCGTTTACCCACTTCTTCCAGTTCGGCCTGTTTCTCGGCAGTCAGGTCTTCCTGCAGCCGCAATGCGGCAGTAATGCGGCTCAACTGGTCCTGCAAGGCTGCGATCCGGTTCGACAGCTGCTGAATAAACGCACGCTGGGAGGCGCTCAGCTTCTCTTCGTCCTCCAGCTCGGCCTCGGCGCCGGAGACCGCCCGCTGCAGATCCTCAACTTTCAGGGCCTGGGCCTCGGCATTGTATTGCTGCGCCAGCCGTTGCGCCCGCTCTTCTTCAATCTCTGCGCGAAGCTCGTCATTCAGGGCAAGGCTTTCACTGTAGCTGCTCTGCACCGTGGCCATCTCCTCTTCCAGAGCTGCTGTCTGCTCCTGCTCCAGTCCCAGAAGCCGGGAAATTTCCGCCAGCTGGGCATTCAGCCTGGCCAGTTCGGAGTCACGGTCCGACAGGGTCTGTGAGAGATAGAGCTGACTGACCACATAGATCAGCAACATGAAGATAATCAGCATCAACAATGCCGACAGGGCATCCACATAACCGGGCCATACGTTGATGTTGCTGCGGGTGCGACGTCTGGAGCCGATCATGGCGCCTGCCTGTTATTGCGGTGCATCTTCAACCCGGTCCACCAGGTTGGTTACACCGGTCAGCCACTCTTCCAGGCCGTCGTAAAAACGGTTCTGGGCATGCCCTGCCTGGATATCCAGAAAGCCAAGGACCAGAGAGCCTCCCAGCCCCAGCAATGATGAGCTGAAAGCCGTACCCATGCCTTCCAGCGGCTTGAGAAGACCCGACTGGAGGCCGGCGAACACCTCGCCGAAATCTTCCTGCCCCATATCCAGGTTTACGATCACCTCTCCCACCGAGTTGATCGTGCCGAGCAGGCCCCAGAAGGTGCCCAGCAGGCCCAGAAAAATAAGCAGACTGATGAAATATCGGGTAATTTCACGCTGCTCATCCATGCGGCTGTGGATGGCATCCAGTACGGTGCGCAGCGACATGGTAGACAGCGAGAAGCGGTCCCGCTTGGAGTCGTCGTCAAGCTGGCGTGCCAGCGGTTTCAGTAACCGGGGCTCCTGCAACACGGAAAGCCCGGCATGACCGGTACGGAACTGCGCAACCCATCGCAGTTCCGGGAACAACACGAACACCTGACGGTAGGTAATGGCGATGCCGATCAACAGAACACAGAGGATGAGCAGGTTGAACACCCAGTTCGCCATGAACGCGGTCTGCAGCGGCTTGTAGATCAGGGCACAAACCACCACGACCACCGCCAGAAACAGCGTCATCCAGAAAAGGGTATGTTTGGGATTGCTCATTAACGCCACCGGTTTTATCAGGAAACACGTTAAAAGCTAGCACAACCCCCGGACCCCTGCTGAACTTAACCCGGTTCTGGCGGGTTACGTATTTGTTACCTGGTCAGCTTCAGCGCTGATAACGGCTGACAATGTCGTCCAGAGCTCCACTTTTGCGGGCCTCATCCAGGCCCCGCTGAAGATCCTCCACAATCCCGGAATCGGTCTGGTTGCTGACAGCCAGGTACATCGGCGTTTCCCGGAAGACCAGGACCGGTTTCAGGCCGGTAATGCCATGCTCTTCTTCCGCCACCAGTGGACCCACCAGTCCATCGGTAACCCACAGGTCGGCCTGACCCAATGTCAGCCTGCGCGGGTTCTGTTCACCAGACACGTTCATGATGACGTCAAACCCCTCACCGACAAGATAATCCGACATCACGTCTCCCTTGTAGCCGGCAATTTTGTACTGTTTGGCATCGTCCAGGGTGTCAAGTGCAATATCTGAGTCCGGTGCCGCGAACAGTGTCCACTTGATTGGCGCCAGCGGTCCCACCCACTGGAACTGGCCTTCCCGTTCATCGGTTCGAGCCGTGCAGAACAGGGCATGATTCTCACGGCCCTGAACCCTATCGTAGGCAAGGCTCCAGTCACGCATCTTCATGACGTATTCGTAGTCCACCCGCTTCATCATCTCCTTGACCATATCCGTACAGATACCTGATATATCCCCGGCATTATGGGCAAAACCCTGGCCAGTGGTCGAAGCGTTATAGGGAGGGTAATTCTCGGTATAGATATAGAGCTTGTCGTCGGCGAGGGCTGTTGGCATCAGTGCCAGCAATAAGAGGCCCTGGGCCACACGTCTGATAAGTGTCAGGGGGCTTGGAATTCCGGAGCCTGATCTGGCTGGCATTCTTGTATCCTCGTTGCAATAGGGCTTTGTCAGTTGTATATATATGCAAAAACTACATTCTGGCATTTAAGGCTAATTGCTTTGGTCGCTTATGCCAATACGACCATCATTGCGGTTCTGACGCAAAATTTCAGTGACAAAACGTATCTTTGTTGTGCGTAATTTTAATGCGTCGCAGGCAGGAACCAACGCTGCAGTTCCCTCAGGACATCCTCAGGCGCTTCCTCGGGAAGAAAATGCCCACAGCCCAGCAGCCTGCCCTCCACCTTATCGGCATAGCGTTGCCACACGGCCATGACATCGTAGGTGCGGTGAACAAACCCCCTGCTACCCCAAAGCACCAGCAGCGGGCACTCAATCTTGCGATTGCGATCACGGTCATGCCTGTCATGCTCCAGATCGATCGTAGCGGCGGCCCGGTAATCCTCACAGGAGGCATGAATCACCCGCGGATCACGGAAACAGCGCACGTACTCGGCAACCGCGCCCGGGTCAAAACCGGCATCGGGACCGCTCCAGCGATTGAGTTTCTCCTTCAGGAAGTAATCGGGATCAGCGCCGATCATGCGCTCGGGCAATCCATCGGGCTGAATCAGGAAGAACCAGTGATAGTACCCGGTGGCAAAATTCTGGTCGGTGTGGCTGAACATATGCAGAGTGGGCGCAATATCCATCACACAGACACGGGAAACCTGGTCCGGATAATCAAGCGCCATGCGATGGGCCACTCGCGCACCCCGGTCATGGCCGGCAACGGCGAACCGCTGATAGCCCAGGCCCGCCATCACCTCTACCATGTCCCGGGCCATTTCCCGCTTTGAATAGGCTCCATGAAGGGTATCGGATGGCGGTTTCGAGCTGTCACCGTAGCCGCGCAGGTCCGGACAGATCACGTGAAAATCCCGGGCCAGCTCCGGCGCTACCCGGTGCCACATCACATGGGTCTGAGGATATCCGTGTAGCAGGAGCAACGGCGGCCCCTTACCGCCCTGGGCAAGGTGGATATCGGCACCTGACGTTCTGATGCGGTCGGTTCTGAACTCAGCCCCAAAATCCATCAAATACCTCCGCCATTTGCTCTTAGTCTATTGAATTCGACATTGAAATAGATAGTGTAGCCAATCAACCGCAGGGATCGAACGGAACAGGCCCGGCCCCCGGGGCAAGTAACCGCAGCTATTTTGGCGTTTATCTTAGACATTGGTTTCGTTGCGTCTTGCTGCAGGCGGCTTTTAAGGCCACTATCGTAACCATCCATATTTGCGAAAACGAAAAGGCACCGCATGTTTCTCGAACGTTACCATTCAATCCAGGACGGACACGTGCTGATCAGCGCGACCCAGGCCAGCCGATTTGCCAAGGAAGTGGCAGGAGATTTCAACCCGATACACAACCCCGACGCCCGCCGCTTCTGTGTACCCGGGGACCTGCTGTTCGCTCTGCTGGTCTCACACTTCGGCCTGTGCCGGCATATGACGTTCCACTTTCGCAGCCTGCTGGGCGAGAATGTCCCACTGGACTTTCGCGAAGACAGCGACGGCGTGATTCGGGTCTACGACCAAAAGGGCAAGGTGTATATCGAGGTCGAGCGCAGCGGCGAATGCACCCACGATGAAACCGTCATCGAGAATTTTATTCGCTGTTATGTTGCGGCTTCGGGCAAGAACTTTCCCCATACCCTCAAACCGTTAATGGAAAGCGAAGGCGTGATGTTCAACCCCGACAGGCCCATGATCATGTACCAGAGTATGAGCCTGACTATGAACACCCTTGATGCACCATCTCCTGATCTGGAGTTGCACAATGCCGGCCTGAAGCCGGAAGGAAAGCGGGGCAACGTCTCGCTGGATTACCGCTTGATCTCGGACAGCAAAACCGCGGGCGAGGTTTCCAAGAAGCTGGTTGTCAGTGGCCTGCGGGAGTACGACTCAGACGCGATGGATGCGGTTGTCGAAGAATTCTACCGGCTCAAGAACAGATCCTGGGATTAACCGGAACCCTGTCATGGCAACCACACCGGTAAGTCGGGAAGACAAGCTGGCGGCACTGGCCCGTCTCGACAGGTTCAGCCGAATGGCCGATAACGCCATTGTCATACCGTTCACCCGTTTCCGGATCGGCGTCGAGCCCCTTATCGGTCTTGTTCCTGTGCTGGGTGACTTCGCCGGCCTGATCATGTCGGGTTACGTGCTTGTCGAAGCGCAGCGGGCCGGTGCCAGCAGTCGTGTTAAACGGCAAATGGTCCGCAATATGGCGATCGACTTTGTTGGCGGCCTTGTTCCCGTCGTCGGCGATGCCTTCGACTTTGCCTGGAAGGCCAATGCCCGCAATGCAAAACTGCTTCGTGACTACCTGGAAATCGAACTGAAAACACAGCCCGAACCTGCGTTTCCCTGGAAACAGTTTGTGGTCACCATCGGCATTCTCTCTGCACTGACAGTCCTGGTAGTCATTGCCCTCTGAATCGGGATCACTACGGATTTGTGCCTGGCAGCCCCAAGGCTTAACCTTGACTCAGGCACATTGAATGACTGAAGGGACAACCACTATGGCGAAGAATAGCTGCTCCAACTGTGGGATGGACATACCCCGGGGAAGTAAAAAATGCCCGGAGTGCGGCAAACTTCAGACTTCAAGGCTCAGGATGATTCTTGGCGCGGCCACCGTGCTGATTGCGGCACTGGTTATTGTCATCGGGGCTGTTTTCATCATCGTGAAGGACGAACCCGCCAACCCCGCCGGGAGCACTACCGAAATCACTCCCTGACCTCACGCCATTTTCGCAAGTATCGACTATTATTGCCGCAGGGCTGATTCCGTTCTGGCGGCACCGGGCAATAGTAACGATCTACTTCGGAAACCAGAATAACAACAGGTGAAACACTCATGAGCGATGGACCAACCGACACTGGCTGGGACTATCTGATCCGGGGCGCCAAGGTCTTTGATGGCATCGGCGATTTGCCGGTGCGCGAAGATATTGCGGTTGCCGGTGGCAAGATAGCCGCCAGGGGCGCAAACCTTGATCCCCGAAAAGCGCGCACGGTGATAGATGGCAGCGAATGCTGGGCCATGCCCGGGCTTTTCGATATCCACACTCACTACGACCTTGAACTGGAAGTCGCCCCCGGCTTGCCCGAGTCCGTGCGCCACGGCACCACCACGGTGGTGATCGCCAACTGCAGCCTGGGGCTGGCCTTCGGTTCCCAGCGCAAAAACGGGGCTGACCCGATTGTGGATTGTTACGCCCGCGTGGAGAACATTCCCAAAGAGGTGCTACGGGCAACCGCCGATCGGGTTGACTGGCAGAACCCGAAGGAATATATCCAGCACCTCAACAAACTCAGCCTGGGGCCCAACCTGGTTGCCCTGGTGCCCCACTCCATGCTGCGCATCGAAGTGATGGGGTTTGAGGCCAGCATCTCCCGTGCCCCCACCGAAGACGAGCTCCAGGCCATGGAGTCTTTGCTGGAACAGGCACTGGACGACGGCTACGCGGGTTTCTCCACCGACGCCCTGCCCTTCCATTACCTGGCCAATCAGCCTAACACCCGCAAAACCATTCCCACCCAGTTTGCCGGGTACCCGGAAATCAAACGGCTGACCGATGTGGTCCGGCGCAAGGGTGGTGTCTGGCAGGCCACACCACCGAAAGACAGCACCATTGGCACCATCAAGACCTTCCTGCTCAGCTGCGGCCGCCTCCACGGCAAGCCGTTGAAAACCACCGTTGTGGCGGCACTGGACGTGCATAGCAACCGCAAGATCGTGCGGCTGGCACGTTTGCTGGCCCGGGTACTCAATTCCCGCCTGCTGAAGGGTGACTTCCACCTTCAGGCGCTGGCAGCGCCTTTCAAGGTATGGTCTGACGGCGCGGTAACGCCGCTCTCTGAAGAGATAGAAGAGCTGCGCATCCTCAATGAAACCGAACTGGAAGACCGCGAAGGCAGACAGAAAATCCTTTATGATCCGGCCTACATCAAGCAGTTCAAGGCCATGTGGATGAGCGGCAAGACCGGCCTTGGCCTCAGGCGTCTGAAACACCTGGTTCGTCTCGAGGATTACGCGTTCAACCGTACCCTGGAAGACATGACCATCGACGTCTGCCCGCTGAAGGACTGGGAGGGTAAAACCTTCGCCGACGTCTATGCGCGCGTGAAAGCTGCCAATGCAGGAAAGCCCCGGGACAGCAGCGACGCGGAAAAGGCCCTGCTGAAGGACTGTTTCAGCCAGGTGAAGGATGAAGGCGACTTCGTACTGGCAATGCTGCGGGCCTTCGATCGCGACCTGAGCTGGTACACCGTTTCTGCCAATCGGGACGAGCGCACAGTGCGCAACCTGCTGATGGACCCCCAGCTACTACCCGGCTTCAACGACAGCGGCGCGCACCTCACCAATATGGCCTTTTACGACGGCAACCTGAGAGCGCTGAAACTGGCGTCAGACGGTGGCGATATGGATGTAGCCTACATGGTGCGACGCCTCACCCGCGATCCCGCGCGGGTGTTCGGCGTCAAAGGTGGAAGCATCGGGGTGGGTGATCAGGCGGACCTGATTCTGGTGGACCCCTCTGCGCTGCGCCGCATGGACCATAACAACACTGTTCAACGTCAGTACCGCGAAGCGTTCCAGCATGAGCAACTTGTCAATCGCACCGATGGTGTAGTGCCCCTGGTGATGATCGCCGGTCACCCCGCTTGGCACGGAACGGAGTTCGACGAGGCACTGGGGCAGAAAAGAATGGGCACCGTGCTGGACACTAGCCAAAGAACCAATAGCACACCAGGATAGCCGTCAGCATACCGGCAAAGTCCGCCAGCAGGGCACAACCGAGGCCATGGCGGATTTTGCGGATGCCCACGGCGCCGAAATACACCGCCAGCACGTAGAAGGTGGTTTCGGTACTGCCCTGCATGGTGGCCGCCATTAATGCGGGAAAACTGTCCACCCCGAAGGTATCCATGGTCTCAAGCATCATCGCCCGGGCACCACTGCCGGACAGGGGCTTCATAAAGGCGGTAGGCAGCGCCTCGATGAAACCCGTATCCCATCCCAGCCCCTCAATGACCCACCGAATACCCCCAAGGCCCGCATCCAGTACGCCACTGGCCCGCAGAACACCGATCGCCACCAGCATTGCTACCAGGAACGGCAAGAGTGAAATGGTGAAACTGAAGCCCTCCTTGGCCCCCTCGATAAACGTATCGTAGACATTCACCTTCCGCAGGGCACCGATCAGCAGGAAGCTGATCACGATGCCGAACAGCGTGAGATTGCCCACCAGCGTTGACGTAGCCGCCAGGGCCTGGGCGGACATGCCCGCCAGTGTTGCCAACAGCAACCCCAAAGCCGCCGCGCCGGCGAGAAGGTAAGCCAGCACCACCGGGTGCCAGAGCTTCAGCCGCTGCATCAAGGACACACTCAGCAATCCCACCAGGCTGGACGCAGTCGTCGCCAGCAGAATAGGCAGGAACACTGAAGTGGGCTCCGCGGCCCCTTGCTGCGCGCGGTACATGAAAATGGTCACTGGCAGCAGGGTCAGTGACGACGTATTGAGAACCAGGAACAGAATCTGCGCGTTACTGGCCGTATCCCGGCTCGGGTTCAGTTCCTGCAGCGAATGCATGGCCTTGATGCCAATGGGCGTAGCCGCGTTATCCAGCCCCAGGATATTGGCAGCAAAATTCATGGTGATATGCCCCTGCGCCGGGTGGCCACTGGGCACTTCCGGCATCAGCCTGCGGAACAGCGGGTCCAGGACTCTGGCCATAAGCTGAATCAACCCGGCTTTTTCGGCAATGGCCAGAAAACCCAGCCACAGCGTCATGGTGCCCACCAGCACCAGTATGATCTCGACACTGAGTTCTGCCATGTCGAACATGGCCGCAACCAGGCGGCTGAACACCTCGCTGTCGCCCATGCCCAGCCATTGCCAGAGTGCCGCTGCAAAGGCCACCAGGAAAAACCCCAGCCAGATTCCGTTAAGCATTGTGTGATTCGCTTCCCTGAGTTGTGAGTGACGAGTTCATTTTCGGGGCACCAGCCTTCCGCGCGCACCAAATTGAACCATACTCGCCATGATCAGCCCGCACCGGCACCAGATTTCGCACGGCACTGCATTAATAAATAGGCGTTAGTTTACTGAACTTCATAGATTTTTTTTGGATCAGCGAAATCAGGCACGGGTATTGCGTTGTACCAGATGACATTAACCAGCGATTGCCGGGCCTTCACCGGCCCGGAACATTGAACACTACCCGGACAACGGCGTCCCCACAAACCTGACTTTCAGGCTTTCGTGTGCGCGCCGTTTTTTTGTGCCCGGAACATTCCATCGTCAAATGAGGTAATTAAAGGATGTCCTATCTAGTTCCTTCAGAATTCGTCACCAAAATGGTGGACGCCGGTGAATCCAAGGTTCACATGTCCACCCGCGACACGCTGATCCGCGCTTTCATGGCCGGCGCCATTCTTGCCCTGGCGGCTGTATTTGCAGTTACCGTGGCGGTGGAAACCGGCAGTTTCCTGCTGGGTGCCGTGCTCTTCCCGGTGGGGTTCTGCATGCTCTACCTCATGGGGTTTGACCTGCTCACCGGCGTGTTCATGCTCACTCCCCTTGCCCTGCTGGACAAGCGACCCGGGGTTTCCACCAATACCATCCTGAGAAACTGGGGCCTGGTTTTTGTCGGCAACTTCGCTGGTGCACTGACCGTCGCCTTCATGATGGCCTTTATTTTCACCTACGGTTTCAATACCGAACCCGGCGCCGTTGCCGAGAAAATTGCAGGCGTCGGTGAAGCCCGGACCCTTGGCTATGCCGAGTATGGCGCAGCCGGCTGGTTTACCATCTTCATCCGCGGCATGCTGTGCAACTGGATGGTTTCCATGGGCGTGGTGGGCGCAATGATTTCTACCAACGTTGGCGGCAAGGTACTGGCGATGTGGATGCCCATCATGCTGTTCTTCTTCATGGGCTTCGAGCACTCCGTTGTGAACATGTTCCTTTTCCCGTTCGGCATTATTGTTGGTGGTGGCTTCTCGGTGATGGACTACCTGATCTGGAACGAAATTCCCACGGTTCTGGGCAACCTGGTTGGTGGCCTCGCCTTTACCGGCCTGACTCTCTACACCACCCACATCCGCACCGGTGCCAAGCGCAACTTTTCCAAGAGCGCCAGTGCTGACCGCGTGCCCGCGTAAATGGGCTGTTGTATTTCAACATGAGCAGGCATCTGAAGGTTTCTGCCGGTCAGCATTCGGACAAAGGCCGCAAGCCATCCAACCAGGATTTCCACGGCTGCATTATGCCGGCCGAACCACGCCTGGGGATGAAAGGCGTCGCCTTTGCCATGGCCGACGGGATCAGTAGCAGCGACGTCAGCCAGATTGCCAGTGAAACGGCGGTGAAAAGCTTTCTGGATGACTACTTCTGCACTTCAGAGGCCTGGTCTGTGCGCAAGTCTGCGGAGCGGGTAATGACGGCCACCAACTCCTGGCTCCATGCCCAGACCCGCAACAGTCCTTACCGGTATGAAAAGGACAAAGGGTATGTCTGCACACTCAGTGCGCTGGTGTTCAAGGCTTCCATGGCTTACCTGTTCCATGTCGGTGACACCCGGATCTACCGCCTGCGGGACAGGGCCCTGGAACAGCTCACCAATGATCACCGGTTATGGATTTCCCAGCAGGAGAACTACCTGGGCCGCGCCCTCGGGATGGATTCGCTACTGGAGATTGATTACCAGTCGCTGCCGCTGAGAGAGGGCGACCTGTTTATTCTGGCAACCGACGGCGTCTACGAACATGCCAGTGCACAACAAATGATCGGCACCATCAGTCAACACCCGACAGATCTGGACCAGGCCGCCCGAGCCATGGTCAAGGCTGCTTTCGACAACGGCAGCGACGATAATCTGAGCGTGCAGATTATTCGGGTGGACCAACTGCCAGAGCAGAGATCCGCGGAGATTCAGCGGCAGGTGGAAGACCTGCCTTTTCCGCCCATCCTGGAACCACGGCACAGTTTCGACGGCTACACCATTCTCCGGGAAGTGCACGCCACCAGCCGCAGCCATGTGTACCTGGCACTGGATACCGAAACCGACACCCGGGTGATCCTGAAAACGCCGTCCATAGACCTGAGGGGTGACCCCGGCTACCTGGAGCGGTTCCTCATGGAAGAGTGGATTGCGAGGCGGGTGAACAGCGCCCATGTTCTCAAGGCGGGCCTGCAGGATCGTCCCCGCAACCACCTGTACACCGTGACCGAATACATCGAAGGCCAGACCCTGAAGCAATGGTTGATTGACCACCCCAAACCGGATCTGGAGACGGTGCGCGGCCTGGTGGTTCAGATTGCCCGCGGCCTCTACGCGCTGCATCGCATGGAAATCCTGCACCAGGATATCCGCCCCGACAACATCATGATTGACACCAACGGCACCGTAAAAATCATCGACTTCGGCTCCGCCCGGGTGGCCGGCATTGTGGAGGCCAATACCCTGGAGCCAAACGACATCCCGGGTACCGCGCTGTACATGGCGCCGGAATACTTTATGGGCGAAACCGGCACCAACTGCTCAGACCTGTATTCACTGGGTGTACTTACCTATCACATGCTGTCCGGCAGATTCCCCTACGGCACCCAGGTGGCCAAGTCCCGCACTGCATCGGCCATGCGCCGGCTCACCTATGCCTCGGTACTGGACGATGACCGGGAAATCCCCGCCTGGATCGATGAAACCATCAAAAAAGCGGTACACCCGAACCCGGACAAGCGTTATCAGGAACTGTCCGAGTTTACCTTCGACCTACGCCACCCCAACCAGAACTTCCTCAACAAAACCCGCCCGCCGTTACTCGAGCGTAATCCCGTGGCTTTCTGGCAGAGTGTATCGGCCCTGTTGGTCTGTGCTGTTGTCTACCTTCTTGCTACATAAAACCAACACTCCGAATACTTTTTAGAACCCAAATTTCGCGACAATTGGCTAGTATTGGTGCAAGTTTCCAGCGAACAACCCGAGAGTTACCATTGCAACGCGCCATGGGCCACCGGCCAATCCTGCAGAATCCAGCGGCGGCAATCTGTCGGCTTGCGGTGGTGCTGTGCCTTCTGTTGGTCCTCGCCCCCAGCGCGCTGGCACTGGACCCGGTTAACGTTACACAGGGAAAGGACAGCCTGTCACTCGGGCCACACATTGAACACCTCAAAGACCCTGACCGCTCTCTGGACCTGCCCGATGTCCGCGCCCTTGGCGAACAGTTCACCCCGATCACCCGGGAGGTGCTCAACATCGGTTACACCAGTGCCGGCCACTGGGTGCGGTTCCGGCTCAAGAATCCCGGCACCGAGTCACTCACCCGCTACCTGGAATTCCGGTCTCTTTTCGTCGACAGACTGACGCTTTATCACCCCCGGGGAGGGGGTGAGTACGAGAAAATTGAGTCCGGGCGCCTGGTGCCTCCGGCAGAACGCCCTCACACATCACAAACGTTTATTTTTCCGATCACGCTGCCTCCAGACACTGACGCTGACTTCTACCTCTATGCCGCCAGCGCCGACACCCTCACCATTCCCCTGTACCTCCACACCGACGATGGCTTGCAGCAAACCGAGTTGACCAGCCGCTCCTGGCTGACATTCTTCCAGGGCCTGATTGTCACCATGACGGTATTCAGTCTGTTCCTGCTGGTGACATTGCGGGACCGGGTCTACGGCTACTACATCGGCGTTATCGTGGTGCATCAGGGCCTGTTCTTTACTCTGTTCAACGGCCTGGGCTACCAGTACTTCGGGCTGGAGAGTCCCTGGTGGTCGCGGGAGGCAATGTCTGTACTGGTCAGCCTGGCGATGTGGATGATCATGCAGTTCACGCGGGTACTGCTGACCACCCGGGACCAGCAACCCCGTCTTGACCGGCTGGTCGTCGCGATCCAGTTTGCCGCTCTTGTCATTGCCAGCCTGAGCCTGTTCGTGGACTATTACCTGTCCATCCGCCTTGCTAATCCCCTGGCATCTGTCACGGCACTCACACTCTGGGTCGTTGGCTGGAACAGCCTGTGCAAGGGCAATCCGGCCGCCAGATACTTCCTCATTGCCTGGACTATGCTGATCATTGGCGGCCTGACTTACAGTCTGAAATCCTGGGCGCTGATTCCCAGTAACAACTTTACCGAACACAGCTGGCAGATTGGTGCGGCCATAGAGGCTATTTTCCTGTCGCTGGCCATTACCGACCGCATCAGTACCGAAAGCCGGCAGCGCATCCAATTGCAGCGCGAAGCTCAGAAGGCGCAAGCCAGAGCGCTGGAAGTGCAGCTCAAGGCCAATGAGACACTTGAGCAGAAAGTCCAGGAACGCACCGAGGAACTCCGGGAGGTAAACCGCAAACTGCAACAGCTCAGCGATACCGACCAGCTTACCGATATCAGCAACCGCCGTTCCCTGGAACGTTATCTGAAACACACGTTTCAGCGAGCCACCATCGACGGCAAGAGTATTGCCGTGCTGTTGATCGATGTGGACCACTTCAAGCCGGTCAACGACACCCATGGCCACCAGACGGGTGATGACTGCCTGAAGGTGATCGCCGAGCGTATTCAGGCACATTCCCGCTGGCCAGCTGACATGGTAGCCCGCTATGGCGGAGAGGAGTTTTGTGTGGTGCTCCCTGCCACCGACCAACAGACCGCTGTACTGGTGGCAGACCGCATCCGGAAAGGCATCGCATCCAGGCCTGTACCAACACGGATCGGGCCACTGAAGCTGACCATCAGCCTGGGCGCCTGCGCGGCAGTTCCGACACCGGCAGATACCTGTGAAACATTTCTGGAGCGCGCTGACCAGGCGCTTTACCAATCGAAGCAGGAGGGACGCAACCGGGTTACACTGTATAACGCTGAAACGGTCCAGAATGGTTGAGGCAAAATGAACACAACAACCGCCCGGATGGCTTTCCTCTACCCCGGCCATGCCGCTGAAGATGACTATCCACGGCTGGCAGCGATGAGTTCGCCGGCGTCTGAAGTGACCGTCATCCATACAGAATTCAATGAAGATGCCCACACTGTGGAAGCACTCACAGAGATGGGAAGCCCACAACGTCTGAGTGAAGGCGCAAGGCAGCTTGAGAACAGGAACCTGGAAGCCGTTCTGTGGACGTCCACCAGCGCCAGCTTTGTTCGGGGCCTGGACGGCATACGCGAACAGATCGAAACGCTGGAAAACCTGCTCCACATCCCGGCCTCCACCACGGCGATGGCGTTTGCACGGGCTGTTACTGCAATCAATGCGAAGCGTGTCGCCATCGCAGCGACCTATCCCAGGGACGTTGCCCTGCTGTTCAAGGCGTTTCTGGAGCATTTCGATATCGAAGTGGTGCACATGACCAGCCACGGCATTGTCACCGCCGCAGAGGTAGGCACGCTGCAGCGAGAGGCCGTATTACGGTTCGCGACAGACAACAATCACCCTGACGCCGATGCGTTACTGGTGCCGGATACCGCGCTGCACTCGGCTGCCTGGCTGGAGGACCTGGACGCGGCTGCCGGCAAGCCGGTGCTAACGGCCAACCAGGTCAGTTTCTGGGAGGGGTTGAGGTTATGCGGCAAGCTCACACCCCAGCCGGGCCTGGGCTCCCTGTTCAGGGTAAACCCGTGGGATTAGGAAGCCGGCTTCCGCTGCGTGACCACCAGGGCAACGCCGGTGATGGATATGGCTCCACCGATCATTGCGAGCACACCCAGCCGTTCATCGAACAGCCAGAACGCTTCCAGAGCAGTCACCGGCGGCACCAGGTAGAACAGACTTGCCACCTGTGATGCCGCACCACGGCGAATCAGCCACATCAGCAGCAGGATTGCGCCGATCGAGACCCCGAAAACCAGCCAGACCATCGACCATATCAGCGGCGGGGCCCACTCCACTGCACGGGTTTCAAAGACAAAAGCGCCCACGGCAAAAAACGTTGCCGCGGCGCTGTATTGAATGAAGGTTCCGGCGACGAGATCCGCCTGGGTGCCATTACGCTTCTGGTAGACGGTACCCAGGGAAATGCCGCCCAGGGAGAGCGCCGCCCAGATCAGTGTCCACAGGGGAAAGTCCGTACCGGATGTGCCGGCACCAAACTTCTCCGCCAGCACCAGGCTGACGCCTACCAGACCAAGCGCTAGCCCCAGCCACTGACGGGACGAAACGCTCTCTTTCAGGACCAGGATCGCCACCGCAGAAGTCACCAGTGGCTGCAAACCAACAATAAGCGAGATAATTCCCGAGGGCATGCCGCCCTGAATGGCGTAGTACACGCCGCCCAGATAGCAGCCGTGAACCAGCAAACCGGTTACCGCCAGGTGACCGGCGCCACGCCATCCGGGCCAGCGGGTTTTCAGGAACCACGCGAGTACGCTGAGTAACGCCAGCGTGAACAGCATGCGTATCAGCAGGAGTGTAAAAGGCTCGGCAAAGGGCAAACCGAATTTTGCACCGATAAAGCCCGTGCTCCACAACCAGACGAACAGGGCCGGCACAAAAAACGAGTAGAAAATCTGGGGCATACGCTTAACCGCGAATTGTCAGACGTGGGTGGGAACGGATCAGAATTCTCCCGGGTTTATTGGGTAGACAATAGCAATGTTTAGCGACGGATCGTACCTTAGTAAACATTAATCAACCGACAACAATCAGAAATACGCCTAAAAAACATTATTTTATGCTTCTCCATCTCCATTCCGGAGCCGTTCGCAGTGATCCTCTGTTTGTGCCTTTCCGATGCATGTGCCACGTTTAAATACGAAGCCATCTGATAGGAGAAAGGATATGCTCTATTGGGCTGTCGTATGTCTCGTCGTCGCGATTATCGCCGGTGTACTGGGATTTGGCGGTATCGCTGGAACAGCTGCAGGATTTGCAAAAGTTCTGTTCTTTATTTTCCTCATCCTGCTTGTCATATCCCTGGTTGCCAATGCCATGAAGGGCCGGGGGCCAAAGATCTAGATACAAGTACACCCGGCGGCGGCAGGCTTCAACGTGCCGCCCGGGCTCGCGCCAGGGCTACGAGCACGGCGTCACACACCTCTTCGTGGTCCTTGCCGACACAATCAATAGCGACATCAGCCAGGCGGGAATAGAGCTCATACCTTTCAGTGAACAGGTCTTCCAGCGACTGATCCGGGCGACGGGAAATACCCCGTGCGCTGTAATCACCAATACGCTCAAGTACCACGCCCAGCGGAATATCCAGAAACACCACAACAGCATCGGCTTTCAGATGTTGCATCGCCGCTTCACTGTAGACCGCACTGCCGCCGGTCGATATGACCTGGCGCTGCACCTCCAGCCGGAGTAACACCTGCTCTTCTATTCTTCTCAGTGCCTGATAGCCATCACCATCGACAATGTCCTGCAGGGTACGGCCTGCTTCCTGCTGAATCAGCAGATCAGTATCAATAAACCCCAGCCCCAGCCGCTTCGCCAGCAGCACCCCGACCGTGCTTTTACCACTACCCGGCATACCGATGAGCACAACATTGCTCGCTGTTTTGTTCGCAGGCACCTTACCTCCGGAATCCGCCAATAATGTGAACTGACCGGCTATACTGAAAAAGTAACACTTTTGCGACACACATTGCGGTTTCTTCAAGCAACTATAGCCGTATAATCAGGCGAAAGGCTGAAACAAATGGCAGACAGCCGCGTTTATTGATCGGGCAGTACAAGAGCAAACAATGACGAGCGGCAAAACCTTCATCGCTTCATCGCTGGCACTGATGCTACTGGCGTTTTCCGCGCCGGGAATGGCGGACAGCATCAAGCGCATTGTCCACCCTGATGGGAGGGTGGAGTATACCAACGTGAAGGGCAGCAGCCAGAAACGGGCTTCCACAAAGGATGAAGTGGTTTACCGTTACAGGGACGACAACGGTGTGGTTGCCTACAGTGGCATACAACCCGCCAGCTCAAATTTCGACGTCATCCGATTCCACTGCTACGCCTGCGACCCGGACTCCAACGTGAACTGGCGCACCACCCCGCTGTTCCTGAAGCCCTACCGGGACGAAATTAGTACGGCTGCCAGCGAATTCAATGTTGACCCGGCACTGGTACGGGCCGTCATCCACGCCGAGTCGGCGTTCAATGATAAAGCCCTGTCACCCAAGGGCGCCCAGGGGTTGATGCAGCTTATGCCGGCCACCGCAAAAGAGCTGGGTGTTCGCAACGCCATGGTTGCCCCGGAAAACATCCGCGGCGGTGTAAACTACCTCGCCCGTATGCTCAAACGTTTCAACGGCGATACCAGGCTGGCAACGGCCGCCTACAATGCTGGCCCGGGTGCTGTCGGGCGCCACGGCGGCATACCGCCCTACGCCGAAACCCGAGCTTACGTGGAGCGGGTGGGCATCCTTCATGAACGGTATGCAAGTAACTGATACAGCATTAACCAAACGCCAGCCACGCCCCAACCAGTATCATCAGGCTTCCCGCCACCCGGTTGACCGTGCGAACGCCTCCGCCCTGTTTCAAGGCCTTGCGTAACGTTTTGCCGCCGTGGGCATAGAGCTGCAAGCAAAGGAACTCCAGGCCCAGAATAATCAGGATCATCGCCGTCAGCTGCGGCGCCATTGGCAGTTTGCTGTCAATAAACGGTGGCAGCAGAGCTATGAAAAAAGCCCACCCCTTTGGGTTGGCAATTGCCGTCACAAACCCCTGAAGCGCCAGCTGCAAGCGTGAGCTTTCAACCGGCTCCGCGTCCTCCTCCGGCATCGCCATTTTGCCCCTGGATCGCCACATCTGGATGCCAAGCCATGCGAGGTAGGCACCGCCGGCATACTTGAATACCGCAAAGGCTGTCGGGTACTTCAGCATAAAGGTTGCCACTCCCACTGCTGCCGCCGTCGCCACCAGAGCAACGCCGACCAGTTCACCCGCCATCATCCACAGCGCCCGCTTCACGCCAATGGTAATGCCGAGCGACAGCGCCAGGGTCATACACATGCCCGGGGTAATGGACACCACGAAGAACGTTGGAATAAAGGCGGACAACAAGGCCAGGTTCAGGGACACCACAAACAGACTCTCACGTTGAAGGTGACGAAACCGTTAATTATACAACCCCTGCAGATAACGCAAACCCGAAAGCTGTGCCATCTGTCCCCGAATCCATGCGACTCTTTCCCACACGTAGGCAGAGGGACTCGCAGCGCTGAGTACTTTCGGGTTGGGAAGAACCGCTGCAAGCCGGGCCGACTGGGTTTGAGACAAAAGGCTGGCAGGTACACCGAAATAGAGGCGGCTGGCGGCCTCTACGCCGTAGACCCCGTGACCAAACTCGGCAATATTCAGGTACACCTCGATAACCCGCCGCTTGGGCCAGAGCGCATCGATACCCAGTGCAAGCCCCGCCTCCAGTGCCTTGCGTATAAAACTGCGCCCGTTCCACAGGAACAGGTTTTTGGCCGTCTGCTGGGTGATGGTACTCGCGCCGCGCAAACCCTGGCCCGCCTGGTACTCCGCCAACGCCTTACGGATGGCACCGAAATCCACACCGTGGTGGTGCGGAAAGCGCTGGTCCTCACTGGCGACCACCGCCAGCGGCATCCAGGGTGAGATATCATCCAGGCTGACCCATTCCTGCCTCAGCTCCTGGCCGGAGCCGGACAGAAGGTGTCCGAGCATGAAGGCGGATGTGGGCGGGTTTACGAACCGGAACAGTAAAATCGCTGCGATCACCAGCAACAAAACCCCGGCGAGGGCCCAGGCAAACGTTCTCAGGGATTTCCGGATCAAAGAATGTCGAGCCACAGTGTTATCATCAACCGATTGTAGGTATCGTCGTTCAAGCGCAGAAAGTCTGACAAGACTATAACATTGACCCTATGAAGCTTTCCCGAATTCTCAGTAATCAAAACGGTGTCAGCCGCAAGCAGGCCAACGCACTGATTGCCGCAGGAGCGGTAACGATCAATGGTGTTGCCTGCCGGGAAGCGGCCCGGGAAGTGGACCGTTTCTCAACGGTGACCTGCCGTGGCAAGGTTATACAGCCGGGTGAGCCGGCCTGTTATCTGATGCTGCATAAGCCTGCAGGGTACCTCAGCGCCACATCCGACGAGGTTCACAAAACCGTAATGGAGCTGATCAACCACAACCTGCACACCGGCCTGCATATTGCCGGGCGGCTTGACCGGGCGAGTACCGGATTGCTGGTTATGACCAATGATGGCGCCTGGTCGCGCCGGCTTACCGAACCGGAAATCAGGATACCAAAGGTCTACCGGGTCTCTACCGCCAGTGCCATCTCACCAGAGACCGCCGAACGGTTCGCCGAAGGCATCTGGTTCCAGTTCGAGCAGCTCAGAACCTCTCCTGCCCAGATCGAACTGCTCGGCGAGCGGGAAGCAAGAATCACTATATACGAGGGCCGGTATCATCAGGTAAAACGCATGTTTCATGCCGTCGGCAATCGAGTAACGACACTGCACAGGGAGAGGATGGGCAACATTCACCTTGATGGCAGCCTTACGACCGGCGCCTACCGCCCGCTGACAGAAACGGAGATCAGCTCAGTCTGATAAAGGCCCGACCATGACTGAAAACAACTCAAGCTACTATCCCCGACCGCTGCGGCATCTGAGCAGCTATCTGTCAGGTCTTGTCCAGGACCGGCTCTGGCTGAAGGTACTCGTAGGCATGTTCCTGGGGCTGGTGACGGGCACCTTGCTGGGCCCCTCTGTTGGTCTTGTCGAGCCCGCGACGGGCACGCTGATTGGTAACTGGCTGGCATTCCCCGGGCAGCTGTTCCTGGCCACAATCCAGATGATCGTGATTCCCCTGGTCGTTGCCTCCGTCGTCCGCGGCCTTGCTGCCAGCGAAGACCTGGACCAGCTCCGCAAGATGGGGCTGCGAGTCACCGGCTTTTTCGTCATCACCACGGCCATCGCTGCCTCTATCGGGCTCTGGGTTGGCAGCGTGATGAATCCCGGCAGCATGATGACTGGTCTTGCGGGTACTGTCTCATCCGGGGAAGGCACGACCGCGGCAGCAACCATGCCCAGCGTGGACGAACTTCCCAAAACCCTGATCGGCCTGCTTCCCGGCAATCCACTGGATGCCATGGTGGAAGGCCAGATGCTGCAGGTGGTCATTTTCTCCATCATCGTCGGCATCGCACTGGTGAGTATGGCTCCGGAAAAATCACGGCCCCTGCTGGACTTGCTGGACTCCCTGCAACAGGTGTGCATGACCGTCGTGCGCTGGGCCATGCGGCTCGCGCCCTACGCCGTGTTCGGACTGATGGCACAGTTGACCACCACGATCGGCTTCCAGGCCATGATGGGTATGGCATCCTATGTGGTGACGGTTCTGGTGGGGCTGCTGCTTCTGCTCGGTTTGTACATGCTGATCCTGAAGCTGCTGGCCGGCCAGCCCCCTGTGCAGTTCATCAAGGACAGCCGTGACGTTTTACTGCTTGCGTTCTCCACTTCCAGCTCCGCGGCCGTGATGCCGCTGTCGATTCGCACCGCTGAAGACAAGCTCGGGGTACGGCCCTCGGTGTCGCAGTTCGTCATTCCTCTCGGCGCCACCATCAACATGAACGGCACAGCGCTGTACCAGGCCGTGGCGACAGTTTTCCTGGCGCAGGTCTACGGTATTGATCTCAGCATGGGCAGTATGGCGCTGGTCGTCGCCATGGCGGTAGGTGCCTCCATCGGCTCACCGGCAACGCCGGGCGTGGGTATCGTCATCCTCGCGATGGTGTTGCAGACTGTTGGCATTCCGCCCGGTGGCATTGCATTGATCATGGGAGTGGATCGAATTCTGGATATGTGTCGTACTGCCATCAACGTCACCGGCGACCTGGTCACCTGCCGGCTGATGGAGAACTGGTCCGGTAAACGGCTAGCTGACAACCCTGTTTCCGAGGAGCTCCCATGACAACCGTGCAAATCGACATCGTTTCCGACATCGCCTGTCCCTGGTGCGCCATTGGTTATGCCCGCCTGGAAAAGGCCATGGCGGCCCTGAAAGACGACATGGAATTCACCATCGAATGGCATGCCTTTGAGCTGAACCCGGATCCGTCCGGCGATGGCGAGCCTATCCTGCCGGCCCTGAGCCGTAAATACGGGCGCAGCGAAGACGAGATGAAAGCGAGTCAGGCGCAGATGATGGATATTGCCAGCGACCTGGGGCTGAACTTCGAGAAGCTTCAGGAACGCCATACCCGCAATACCTTTGATGCCCACAGGCTGGTGAAATGGGCAGGAGAACAGGGAAAGCAGACAGCTATGAAGATGGCCTTCTTCGAGGCCTATTTTGGCCGCGCGGAGAATATTTCAAACCCGGAGGTGCTGGTTTACTGCGTGGAAGCCATAGGGCTGGACGGCGACAAAGCCCGCGAGGTTCTGGCTTCAGACCTGTACGCGGATGCCGTGCGGCAGGATGAGGCTCAATACCAGCAGGCGGGTGTTTCCGCCGTGCCTGCCTACATCATCAACCAGAAATACCTGGTGTCCGGCGCGCAGGAACCTGAAACGCTGGTAAAAGCCTTTCGGGAAATCGCCGGGTCTGCCTGAGCGGCCCCCGGCGGTAATTACCAGCACACCCCCCTTCCCTGGGGGTTGTCCGGCAAGGTCAACCGTTACTCGGAGGCTGCGATCAAGCTGGCGTTACCACCGGCTGCAGTGGTATCCACACACAGATGGCGCTCAATCACGTACCGCTGATCCAGCTTGTGCTCGGTAATCAGTGGTAACAAGGCGCCGTCACGCTTCATCAGCGCTTGGCGATACGGCTTCAACAGTGACGGTTTTGCACAACTGACCACAGCCTCGAAACCATTAACCTTTTCAACGGCATCCGGCTCCAGGCGGCCTTCTACGCCGACTACCGGCAGGCCAGCCCTGGCAGCGCGATCCAGGGTGTGTTGAATACCCAGCGCAATTACCACCGCTTTATTGCCCTGAGCCAAAGCCATGGTCATCTGTTCGATGGCAGTTTCCTTATCGGGGCCAAGACATAGCACCGTGCCACGGGCGTGGTTGGTCAGTATGTTGGATTCACCCGTTGGCCCTGGCATTTCCTCGGCGTGGGCGTCCAATGGCTCGGGAACCGAGTCAAAGATCGACTTCATGGCCTCGATTCGCGCTTTTGGCTCCTGGGCATCCATCTTGTCGAGCTTGCCGATCAGGCTTTTCAGCTTCTTGGCATCCACTTTATCGCCACCCGACTCTGTCACACTCTGAACCGTCTCACCTTTCATAAACCGGCGCACATACTGAGGACCACCGGCTTTGGGGCCGGTACCCGACAGGCCTTCGCCGCCGAACGGCTGGGAGCCGACAATCGCACCGATCTGGTTGCGGTTAACGTAGGTGTTGCCGACCTTGATTCGACTGGCGATACGGTCAACCCGAGTGTCTACACGACTATGGATGCCAAAAGTCAGGCCGTAGCCCTTCGCATTGATGTCATCCACGACCTTATCGATATCTTTCGCATCAAAGGTAGCAACATGCAGTACCGGGCCGAAGATCTCTTCTTCCAGATCCTCAATGCCGTTCACCCTGAGCACCGCAGGAGACACAAAGTTACCCGTGTGCGGCACTGACAGTTTTTTCAGGAGTTGATCCTTGTTCTCGAATTTCTTGCAGTGATCAATGATTTTCTTCGCAGATGGATCATCAATGACCGGGCCTACGTCCGTGGACAGCAGCCACGGATCACCAATGCCCAGCTCTTCCATGGCGCCGTACAGCATGTGCAGCAGACTATCGGCGATGTCCTTCTGGACATACAGCATCCTCAGCGCCGAGCAACGCTGACCGGCACTCTGGAAAGAAGATGCCAGAACATCCCGGACCACCTGCTCTGGCAGTGCAGTGGAGTCGACGATCATGGCGTTCAGGCCACCGGTCTCTGCCACCATGACAGCGTCCGGTTCCATATTATCTGTCATGGCCTTGTCGATGATCTTGGCGGTGTTGGTAGAGCCGGTGAAGCATACCCCGGCGACACGGGAATCCGAGGTCAGGCCCGCACCGACGGTCGCACCGGTGCCCGGTACCAACTGGATGGCATCTTTGGGAATGCCCGCCTCATGCATTAACTCAACCGCGCGAAAGGCCAGCAATGATGTCTGCTCGGCTGGCTTGGCCAGCACCACATTGCCCGCCACAAGGTTGGCCAGAATCTGGCCGGTAAAGATCGCCAGCGGGAAGTTCCAGGGTGAAATACATACCACTGCACCACGAGCTTCACCGCTATCCTTGTAGCGAACGCCTTCGTTGGCGTAAAAGTGGGCAAAGTCTACTGCTTCGCGAATCTCAGCCACAGCATCCGACAGGGATTTACCCGCTTCTCGACAGGTCAGTGCAAACAGCTCGTAAGTGTTTTCTTCATAAAGATCCGCCACCTTGCGCAGGCAGTCAGCCCGCTCTTCTGCAGATTTGGAGGACCAGGACTTGAACCCTTTATCTGCGGCAGTGATTGCAGTGTCAATATCGGCTTCGTTAGCCTGGGTAACATGGCCAACTACATCATCCGGGTTGGCCGGATTACGCACTACCTGAACTTCAGTGCCAGATACCTTGCCTTTTATCAGCGGCCCGCCTTTCCACTGATGCTCTTTGTAGGCACCACGGCCCTTTTCGATGGCCTCGATGGTGACCGGGTCAGTGAGATCCCAGCCTTTGGAGTTGCGGCGGTGCTCGCCGAAGATCTTCAATGGATGGGTAATTGCCTTGCTGGAAATGTCTTTGCCCATTTCCCTGACCGAATCGATCGGGTCTTTCGCGATCATCTCCGGCGTAATGTCTTCGTCCACAATCTGGTTGACAAAGGAGCTGTTGGCGCCGTTCTCCAGCAGACGACGCACCAGATACGCCAGCAGTTCCCTATGGGCGCCGACCGGTGCGTAGATCCGGCAGGGAACGCCGCTCTCTTTCATTACCTGGCTGTGCAGGGACTCACCCATGCCGTGCAGGCGCTGGAACTCGTAATTGGCTTCACCACGAACCCTCGCCAGCTCCAGAATAGCGGACACTGAATGCGCATTGTGGGTCGCAAACTGCGGGTAAATGCGGTCGGTCATGTTCAGCAGTTTGGTGGAACAGGACAGGAATGACACATCACTGCAGGCCTTGCGGGTGAATACCGGGAACCCGTCCAGGCCCATCACCTGGGCACGCTTGATTTCCGCATCCCAATAGGCGCCTTTCACCAGCCGCACCATGATGCGACGGTCGTATTTTTCAGCCAGACCGTACAACCAGTCGATCAGGAAAGGCGCCCGCTTGCCATAAGCCTGCACCACCACGCCGAAGCCATTCCAGCCTGCCAGTTCAGGATCCCTCAGCAGCTCTTCAATAACGTCCATTGAGAGGTCCAGCCGATCCTGTTCTTCGGCGTCGATATTGAAGCCCATATTGGCGGCAGCAGCTTTCTTGACCAGTCGCTTAGCCCGGGGCAGAAGCTCTTTCATCACCCGTTCTTTATTGCCGTACTCATACCTTGCAAGCAGCGCAGAGAGCTTGACGGATATGCCGGGGTTCTTGCGAACGTCGCCCTGGCAATGTCTGGCAATACTGTCGATAGCGTTGGAATAGGAATTGTAATAACCCTGGGCATCGTGATCCGTGCGGGCTGCCTCCCCCAACATGTCATAGGAATAGGTGTAACCCTTTTTCATGTAGTCTTCGCCGGCTTTCTGGGCTTCCTTGATGTCGCGCCCAAGCACAAATTGCCGCCCCATTTCTTTCATGGCAAGACCGGCCACCTTGCGAATCACCGGTTCACCCATGCGCTTCAGAAGCCTGCGGAGGGTTTCAACCACGCTCTGGCGCTCGGACTCCGTCAGCAACTTGCTGGTCATCAGCAAGGCGACGGTTGCAGTATTTATCAGCGACGAGGAGGCTTTGCCAACGTGGTCACCCCAGCTGCCTGATGTGATCTTGTCTTCGATCAGCTCGTTGATCGTCACGCTATCCGGTACCCGCAACATGGCCTCGGCCAGGCACATTAGTGCCACGCCTTCCTGGGTGGTCAGCCCGTACTCCGCCAGGAACTTTTCCATAATGGTGGACTTTGAATTCTTTCGGACTCTGCGCACCAGTTCGGCTGCGCGGGCGGAAATCGCCTTACGCTCTGCCTCGGTCAACTGAGCGCCAGCAATCATTTCATTGATGACTGTGTATTCGTCGGCCAGATAATAATCGCGGATGGCCTGACGGCTATCGACGAGCTCAGGCGTCTCTGATTGCTGCGGTCTCATGGTTGAACCCTCTCAGTTGTTTGTCTTTCCCGCATTCTACCGGGAACGACAAAGACTATTTGACTGTAAAAACCAGCCAGGCGCGGTATTCAGGCTTTTTTGATGTACTAAAATTAATATTTTTCCTGTCGCACGATTAATTTTTAGACGAAGTTACTCGATCAGTCGATCATTCTGCCTTTGCAGCCAACTCCCGAAGCATGCTGTGAGCCACGGAAAAGACGGCACAATCCATCACCGTCGCTGTCTGCATGTCTCCCAGCATCCGGTGCCAACGGGCCAGGGGCGCCTGTTTATCTTCACGCCAGGCTTCGAGCATCTGCTCCGGCGACGCCTTGGCGCCCTCTCCACCGGTACCTGTGGAAAGCACACCCGAGGTGAGATTCCGCAACTGGTGGTCCAGCTCATCCCGGTAGTGGAGCGTTGCCAGCACCTGCCAGTGGCCGCGGGCCCTGAAGGAAAGCATCTGCCGATCAAGCCAGGTCAGGTTAAGGCCTTCCCCCAGACTGAAATACACCCAGGCGACCGACTTCAGGTCATGCCCCAGCTGACGGCCAATCTCGATGATGTCCATCAGCCAGTAACGGCTTTCCGCAGATGCAGCGTAAGCTGCCAGCCCCTGCGGAACTGTCTGCTTACAATACTTATCATAGCGTTCCTGCCAGCGACTTGCAGGAATCACCGATCCGAGGCGCTCCAGAGAGGCCAGCACCTCGGCCAGGGGCTCCTGGTAATGGTCGACACAGGAGGCCGGATCCAGATTGCTCCGGCGGTTATGCAGCAACCAGCTGGTGCTGCGGGTGACGAGGCGAATGACGTCACTGAACAGTTCTGCCTGCACAGCGGAGCTGATCTTTCCATCAAGCGCCTCTATGGCCTTCCATTGAGTCTCTACGTCATGGATCCGGAGGGAGATCAGGTAGGCAGCGGCAATCCGGCCACTGTCGGCACCAGTCGCATTACGGAGTTTGTCCGCCCAGCTGATGCCCATGCGATTGACCATGTCATTGGCGATCTGGGTGGCTGAAATTTCCGCACGCAGCGGGTGGGCGTCAATTGCCTCGGGGAAATGCTCCAGTAACGATGCCGGAAACGCCGAATGCAGCGCCTGGATAAAGCGATCGTCGTGAACAATCGACGTGGTCAGCAATGCCTGTTTGAGTTCGATCTTGGCGTAGGAAATCAGTACGGAAAGCTCCGGACGAGTAAGACCGGAGGCCGGCTCCCGCCGTTCCCTGAGCTCATCATCGTCGGGCAGGAATTCAAGAGCCCGGTCAAGCTTGCCTTCGGCCTCCAGCCGCCGCATAAGCCGCTCGTATTCATCCATGGTGGCAACCGCACCGCTTTGTGCCAGGCACAATGCCATGGCCTGGCGATAGTTGTTGCGCAGCACCAGCGCTGCTACCTCAGAGGTCATTGCCCTGAGCACATGATTGCGTTGTTCAAGGGTCATCTGCCCACGCCGTACCTGCTCATTGAGCAGAATCTTGATATTCACCTCATGGTCAGAGCAATCCACCCCGCCGGCGTTATCAATAAAATCGGTGTTGGCCGCCCCTCCCGCACGGGCAAAGCCAATGCGGCCAAGCTGGGTAAAGCCCAGGTTACCGCCCTCGCCCAGCACCTTGCACCGTAACTCATGGCTATCGACTCTCACGGCATCGTTGGATTTGTCACCAACGTCTTCGTGGGATTCGCTTGCCGCTTTCATATAAGTGCCGATGCCACCATTCCAGAGCATGTCCACCGGCGCCTTCAGCAGCGCCCTGATCAACTCATTGGGCGGAAGGCGATCTGCCTTGATGCCCAGGCAGGCCTGCATTTGCGGCGATACGGGAATCCACTTTGCGGCCCGTGAAAAGACACCGCCACCTTCGCTGATCTTTTGCTCGTCATAATCCGCCCAGCTTGAGCCTGGCAACTCGAACAGACGCTTGCGCTCGGCGAAAGACGCCGCTGCATCCGGTTCGGGGTCAACAAAGATATGCAGATGATTGAACGCGCCGATCAGGCGGATACGATCCGACAACAGCATGCCGTTGCCGAACACATCTCCCCCCATGTCCCCGATACCAACCACGGTAAATTCCTCGGCCTGGGTGTCGATGCCCTTCTCCAGGAAGTGGCGCTTGACCGACTCCCAGGCTCCACGCGCGGTAATCCCCATCTTCTTGTGGTCGTAGCCCTCACTGCCGCCGGAGGCGAACGCATCTCCCAGCCAGAAGCCATACTCATGGGCCAGCCGGTTGGCAATATCAGAGAAGGTTGCCGTGCCCTTGTCGGCCGCCACAACCAGGTAGGTGTCATCGCCATCGTGCCGAACCACCTCCGCCGGTGGCACCACTTCGCCTTCATCGAGGTTATCGGTCAGATCCAGCAACCCGCGGATGAACGTCTGATAACAGGTAATGCCCTCCTCCCTCAACGCCTCCCGGGAGCCGTCTTCCGGCGGCTGTTTGACAATAAACCCTCCCTTGGCGCCTACAGGCACAATCACCGAATTCTTCACCTGCTGGGCCTTCACCAGCCCGAGAATTTCGGTGCGGTAGTCCTCGCTGCGGTCGGACCAGCGCAACCCGCCCCGGGCCACCGGCCCTGTCCTGAGGTGAACCCCTTCTACCCGCGGTGAGCACACGAATATCTCGAAACGCGGGCAGGGTTTGGGGATATCAGGAATGGAGGAGGGGTCAAGCTTGAGCGACAGGTATCCCTTAAACTCGCAGGTCTCCTGACGCTGGAAATAGTTGGTTCTCAGGGTGGCCTTGATCAGCAGATAGAACCGCCTGAGGATGCGGTCATCATCGAGGCTGCTGACCGCCTCAAGAGCCTCCAGAATGGCACCCTCGATCCTTGCAGTCTCTGACTCCCTGCTTTCAGCCACCGCAGCACCGGGATTGAACCTGGCGTTGAAGAACCCGACCAGCAGTGCGGTAATATCCAGGTGCCGCGCCAGGGTGTCGGCAATGAACGGCTGGCTGAACCCGAAACGCAGTTGCTTGATATAGCGGGAATAAGCCCGCAGCACACTGACCTCACGCCAGCCCAGACTGGCCGCCATCATCAGTTGATTAAAGCTGTCATTTTCCGCAAAGCCATTCCAGATCTCGCGGAATCCTTCCTGCAGCAGGGGCTTGGCCTTTTCAATATCGGCGCCGCGGCAACGGGAATGGAACTGCACGGTGAAATCGCTGACCCCGAACTGTTCCCCGTCACGCCGCCGGATACGGTAGGGATGTTCCCCCAGCACTCGCATACCAAGGTTTTCCAGAATCGGAATCACATCCGACAGGATCACCGACTTACCCTGGCTGTAGAGTTTGAAACTCAGTTCCTGAGTCCCCTGCTCAGAGGGGTGGTAGAACCGCATGGGCACGTCGGAAGTCAGGGCTATGGACTGAATCTGCTGAATATCGTCAACGGCATCCTCTATAGAGAACTTCGACCGGTAGCTCGATGGAAAACCACCACTGAACATGCCGGCAAAGCGTTTTCCGGGCCCCTCTCCCAACTTCTCAGTCAGTTGGTGTAGCAGCCCGTCGTCCCACGACCGGGACTCTTCCAGCATCGTGGTGACAATCTCTCGCAGGTTTCGCGAGTCGTCGGGGTCGTAATCCTCCCCCTCAAGGGCATCTGAGAGCTGTTCCAGCAGCGTTTGTTTTTGTTTGGCTTCGGAAAGGGTCATCGGTGGTCTCCGGGACTATCAACTGGCGCGTGTATCACTGAACATCTCCAGTATAGCCAACTCAGCGAAGACCCTTTGGCCATATAGTTTTAATGTGCAGGTATTTTGATTATATTCGTGGGCATAAATAGCCGTATATCTAGCCGGGAAATGAAATTATGGTCGAACTGGACAGAATCGATCACTCCATCATTCGCGAACTGCAGAAGCACGCACGGATTACAGTGACAGAGCTGGCGTCACGGGTAGGACTGTCGAAAACGCCGTGTCAGGTTCGCATGCGGCGCCTGGAAGAGCAGGGCTACATCACCGGCTACACCGCCCTGGTCAACCAGACCAAACTCGGGCAAAGCCACATCGCGTTTGCACAAGTCACCCTCAACGACACCAGCAGCAGTGCCCTGACGGCGTTCAACACTGCGGCAAAAAAGATCTCGGCAGTGGAACAGTGCCACATGATTGCCGGCAACTTCGATTATCTGCTGAAAGTACGCACCCGGAACATGGCGGAGTACCGGCAGGTGCTGGGAGAGCAGATATCCGCCCTGCCCCACGTGCTGCAGACCAGTACATTTGTGGTGATGGAGAGCGTCAAGGATGCCGGGATCTGATGAACATCCGCACCCTGGAAACGTTTGTCTGGATAGCCAGACTGGGCAGTTTCCGCGCTGCCGCCAGCAGGGTCTACGCCTCACAACCGTCGGTTTCGGCCCGTATTGCCGGGCTGGAAGACCAGCTTGGAATAGAGCTGTTTGATCGTTCCGGCAAGAAGATCACCCTGACCGCCAAGGGCCGGGAATTCCTGGTCTATGCCGAGAAAATGCTGAGCCTGCACGGAGAGATGCTGCAGGCCGTCGCCAAACCATCGTCCATCCAGGGCACCATTCGCCTTGCCGTCTCGGAAACCATTGCCCATACCTGGCTCCCCCAGTTGCTGGAACGTGTGAGCGAAGCCTACCCGGCTATCAACCTTGAACTGGACGTGGATATCTCCCTCAACCTGGCGGAGAAACTCAAGAATCACGAGATCGATATCGCTTTCCTCATGGGCGGCGTCAACCAACCCGGCATTACCAACCGTGACCTGTGCCGCTACTCGCTGACCTGGGTCGCAAGCCCCCAGCTCGACATTCCTGACCAGCCCATGTCTCTCGCCGAGCTCGCCACCTGGCCAATCGTTACCTATCCAAGAAAGAGTGAGCCCTACATTGCCATCCGTTCACTGGTGGACCCGATGAACCACTCCACACGCGTTCATTCCTGCTCTTCGCTTTCAACCATCATCCGCATGACGGTGGACGGTCTGGGGGTCAGTGCCCTTCCCCGGGAGATTCTTCAGCGTGAACTGGACGCTGGCGTGCTGCGGCAATTCGAGGTTGATGCAACCGTGCCGGACCTCACCTTCATTGCGGCCTACAGGGCAGCACCAACCAGCAGTGTCGTACACGCCATTGCAGAACTTGCACTGATAACCGCAAAAGAGCGCGCGGGATTGGTCGAACAGTCCCCCGCAGAGCGTTGAAAACCATGGGTGATCCATTTTTTCTATCGAAACTGATCCCAAATTTCGATTTGTGTTAATCACTAATTCTGCCTTAAATGTAAGAAACTCATCTATCGGGCAGAAACATGACAAGCATCGCTCAGCTGGACGCACACTCAACACCCCAGGCTGTTCGCCAGGCCGCGAGAGAAGGCAGCCTGACCGGGCCAACGTCCGGGCTTGCCAGTGGGTATGTCCAGGTCAACCTGGTCATCCTGCCGGAATCCCAGGCCGCGGGCTTCCTCCGTTTCTGCCAGGCCAACCCCAAACCATGCCCCCTGCTCGCTGTCAGTGAACCCGGCGCCCGCACCTGCACCCTTTTAGGCCGTGATCTGGACATTGCCCGCGATGTGCCAGCGTACCGCATCTACCGCGATGGCCAGGTCAGTGACACCTGTACGGATGTCGCAGAAGAATGGCGGGATGACCTGGTGACTTTTGCGCTTGGCTGCTCCTTTACCTTTGAGCACGCCCTGATCAGCGCCGGGCTTCAGGTTCGCCATATAGACGAAGCCAGAAACGTGCCGATGTACAACACCTCGGTACCACTGACGCCAGCGGGCGGTTTTGGCGGCAACCTGGTTGTCTCCATGCGACCGTTTGTGGCCGCTGACGCCATCCGTGCCATCCAGATCACTACCCGTTACCCGCAGGTTCACGGTTCTCCCGTGCACCTCGGCAACCCATCCCTGATCGGCGTTGCCGATCTGAGTGCACCGGATTACGGCGACTCCGTTTCCGTGGGTGAGAATGAAATTCCGGTGTTCTGGGCCTGTGGTGTTACACCACAGCAGGTCCTGATCGATTCCGGTATCGAGTTCGCCATCACCCACAGCCCGGGGCACATGCTAGTCACGGATATTCCTGACAACAGCCTGGCCCTGTTCTGAAAAGAACCAACCCCGACGAAGACCATGAGGAAAACACCATGAATACAAGAAAAACCCTCGTTGCAGCCTCCCTGATGAGCCTGGCATTTGCCAACTCATTGGCGTTGGCGCAGGACCTGGACAAGACCAGCTTTAACTATGTGGGAAGCTGGAGCAGTTTGTCCCTCTATCAAAACTTCGAACGTCCGTTCTGGGAAAAACACGTTCCCGAAGCCTCCGATGGCCAGATTTCCACCAAGGTCACCACCTTTGACCAGATGGGCCTGGGTGGCGGTGAGGTCTTTCGTCTGATGGACCGTAACGTCATTGAGGTCACTTCCACGGTAGCCGATTACGCAGTTGAGGATGCCCCGGAACTGGAAGCCCTGGACATGCCCATGATCGCTCCCGACGTGGACACCGCGCGCAAAGTGGCGGAAGCCTATCGTCCGGTTCTCGCGGATGCATTTAAACAACGGTACGACGGTGCTCAACTGCTGGCCGTTGTCCCTTATCCTTCGCAAATGGTGTTCTGCAACGCCGATATCGACGGCCTGAGTGACCTCAAGGGCATGAAGGTTCGGGCCAGCGGTCGTACCACCGCCGAATTCCTCCAGGCGCTGGGCGCCGAAGGCATCACGCTGAATTTCAGCGAAGTACCCGGCGCGTTGCAGCGCGGCGTTATCGACTGCGCAGTAACCGGTTCCCTGTCCGGTTACAGCTCTGGCTGGCATGAAGTGTCTACTCATCTGTACCCGCTGCCGGTAGGTGGCTGGGACCACGTGGTGACCGCCATGAATGGCAAGAAATGGAACTCGCTTTCAGAGGAAACCCAGGAGTGGCTGACCGCTGAAATCAAGGAAAACTATGAAGACCCGGTGTGGGCCTCCGCAGTGGATGAGACCAAAGAAGGCATCGCCTGCCTGACCGGCAACGGCGAATGCTCCCGCGGTGACGCCGGAGACATGACCCTGGTGGAGGCCACCGATAGTGACTTCACTGAGGCTTCTCGCCACCTGGAAGAAACCCTGCTGCCTAACTGGGCACAGCGCGTCGACCAGGAATGGGTTGACCGCTGGAACGAAACCGTAGGTGAAGTAACCGGTCTGAACGCGTCCAAGTAATACGCTTCTCACCCACAACGGCGACCGGGGCAGCCACGTTGCCCCGGTCGGTCTGGAGAACAATATGTTGCAACAGGTGAACTCTTTTCTGGACCGCGTGCTCGCTGGTGTTGAAGTCGGCTCGCTCTGGTTTGCCCGGGCAGGGGGCGTGATGATCCTGCTGACCGTGGCCCTGGTTACCATCGAAGTGGCCTCACGGGTGTTTATGGGGCGTTCTGCGGTCCACGCCACCGAACTGACCGGTTACATCATGGCGATCAGCGCCAGCTGGTCTTTCGCCTACACCCTGATGTGCAAGGCGCATATTCGCATTGATGCCCTGTACCTTACCTTTCCCATGAAGATTCGAGGCGTGCTTGACCTGGTCGCGCTACTGGCACTGGCGATGTTCTCCATTCTGGTGGTCGACGCGGTTTTCGCTGTCCTAAGCCACTCCTACAGCGGCGGATCGACAGCCAACACACCACTGGGCACCCCCTTGTGGATGCCACAGGCGTTGTGGTTTGTGGGATTGGTCTGGTTTGGTTTTGCCGTGTGTGTGGTTTCCCTGAGAGCCTTTTTCGGTTTGCTCAGCGGCGACACCGAAGGTGTGCAGAAACTGGCGGGCAGTCCGACGCTGGACGAACAGATTAGCGATGAAAACAGGGAAGCACGCTCATGATCATTACCGCACTGGTTATTCTGATGGTTCTGCTGCTTCTGAGCGTGCCTGTCGCGGCCACGCTGATTGCACTGGCCCTGGTGCTGGCGGAACTGTTCTCGCCCTTCCCGCTGCTCAACGCAATGGGGGATGTGCTCTGGTCGGCGTCTGACAAATACCTGCTGATCGCCATTCCGCTGTTTATCCTGCTGGGCGAGATTCTGGTGCGCACCGGCATTGCCCGTGGCACCTACCGGTCCCTGGAGAGCTGGATGTCCTGGCTGCCGGGCGGGCTGCTGCACGCCAATATCGGCACCGCGACCCTGTTTTCGGCAACCTCCGGTTCCAGTGTCGCCACGGCTGCCACCATCGGCACGGTCGCATTGCCGCAAGGCAAGGAAATGGGTTATGACCCCAAACTGTTCACCGGCTCCATTGCCGCCGGCGGTACCCTGGGCATCATGATTCCACCGTCGATCAACCTGATTGTTTATGGATTCCTGACCGAAACCTCGATTCCGCAACTGTTTGCCGCCGGTCTGATACCGGGTCTGTTGCTTGCTCTCATGTTCATTGTTGGCACAGCTCTGATCTGTATCTGGAAGCCGAGTCTGGGTGGTCCCAGCGTGTCACACAGTTGGGGCGACCGTTTTTCCGGTCTCAAACACCTGGTACCGGTATTGACGCTGTTCGGGATCGTGGTTGGATCCATCTACGCTGGTGTCGCAACACCTACCGAAGCGGCCTCCCTGGGTGTGCTTGGCGCCTTGGTGATCGCCCTATTCATGGGCAAACTGTCCGTTAACGTAATTGTCCAGGCCCTGGACGGCACCATGAAGACCACCGGCATGATCATGCTGATCATCATCGCCTCTTACTTCCTCAATTTCGTGCTGGCCTCCGCCGGCGTAACAAGGGAACTGACCGCATTTCTCGAAAACGCTGGACTTGGTCCCTACTCAACGCTAATGCTGGTCATCCTGCTTTACATCGTTCTCGGTTTCTTCATCGAGACACTGTCGCTGATGGTCATCACCATTCCCCTCGTCGCCCCTATCATCATCGCCCTGGGATTCGACCCGGTGTGGCTGGGTATCCTGATCATTCTGCTTATTGAGATGGCGCTGATCACTCCGCCCGTGGGACTCAACCTCTACGTGGTTCAGGGCGTGCGTGAAAGCGGACCCTTCAGTGACGTGATGAAAGGGGCCATGCCCTACGTTGGCATCATGTTCCTGATGGCAATCGTGCTGGTGCTGTTCCCGCAAGTGGCCACATTCCTCCCCGAGCTGATGAAGTGACCAACAATGAACCCGATGAACGGAGTGACACAATGACCAACTTCCAGCTTGCAGACACCAAGGAAACCATTCACGTCGACGTCCGCGAGCTCATCATTGCCGGCTGGGCAGGGCGGGTGCAGTCTGCCATCGACGAACACATCGAAGAACTGAAGGAAATTGGTGTAACGCCACCATCCACCACTCCGCTGTTCTATCGGGTGGCCGCCAATCAGCTCACCACGGCTCCGGACATCCAGGTGCTGGGGGAAGCCTCCAGCGGCGAGGTAGAAGTGGTCCTGATCGGCTCCGATCAGGGCACCCTGGTAGGCATCGGTTCGGATCATACCGACCGCGAGGCCGAAGCCTGGTCTGTGGCCCACTCGAAACAGGTCTGCGTCAAACCGGTGAGCACCCGGGTGTGGCGGCTCGACAGCGTGATCGACCACTGGGACGAACTGCAGATGGCGTCCTACGCCACTATCGACGGTGAAGAAGTGTTGTACCAGGAAGGCCCGGTCACTGGCCTGCTGCACCCTGCGGAACTGCTGCGCCGTTTCGGGCTGGAGAAAGCTGAACTGGCCCCGGGGCAGGCCATGCTGTGCGGCACGCTTCCGGTGCTCGGTGGGCTGCGCCCGGCACAGGCATTTCGGATGGTGCTGAAAGATCCGGTCTCAGGCAGCGAACTTCAGCACCAGTACAACATTCGCACACTGCCGGTGATCCAATGAATCAGCCAACCACACTCGCCCGGCTGCTTGACGAGATGGATAGCGGCCAGCACAAGGCCGCGGAGCTGCTGGAGAGCTGTTTCGAGCGTATTGATGCAGACGATGACACCAATGCCCAGATCTACACCAGGCGCTTTGATAGAACCGCCCGCGCCGAAGCCGATGCCATCGACCGACAGCGTGAGGCCGGACTGGCTGGCGGTCAACTTGCCGGGCTGCCCATCGCCCTGAAAGCGCTTTTTGACGTGAAGGGCGAGATTACCCATGCCGGGTCCCGGGGTTGGCAGGCGCCAGCACAAACCGATGCACTGATCGTTTCCCGATTGCGACGTGAAGGCGCCGTGATCACCGGCCACACCAACATGACCGAGTTCGCGTACTCCGGCGTGGGATTGAACCCGCACTACGGCACACCGGATAACCCTCTGGCGCCTGGTCGCATTCCCGGTGGATCGTCTTCCGGCGCTGCGGTGGCGGTGGCCCGGGGAATGGCCGCCGGGGCTATTGGCACCGATACAGGCGGTTCCGTGCGGATTCCGGCGGCGTTCTGTGGCCTGGTGGGTTTCAAGCCGTCCCAGTCCCGCGTTCCCCGTGATGGCACTTTCCCGCTGTCCGACAGTCTCGATTCCATCGGCCCTATTGCCCCGACAGTGGACTGCTGCGCCCGCCTCGATGGTGTGCTGTCTGGTCGCCAATTCCAGCCACTCAGACCTTTATCGCTGAAGGGCATGCGCTTTGTGGTCCCGACCGATTACATGCTGGACGATCTGGATAACACCGTTGCACAGGCATTTGGCTGCAGCCTGAACAGGCTGCGCGATGCCGGCGCCAATATCATTGAAGCGCCTGCGCCAGTGCTTGCCGCAATCCCCGAGCTCATGGAGGGCGGCGGTTTCACCGCCGCAGAAAGCTATTTCGTGCACCGCCAGTCTCTGGCGGACCACGGGGACCAGTACGACCCCCGCGTGCGCAGCCGGATCGAACGTGGTGCCGACATTACCGCCGCCGACTACCTGGAACTTTGCCGTCGCCGACAGCAACGAAAGCAGGAGGCGGACGAATGGCTGCAGGATTACGATGGCCTGCTTGCCCCGACAGTGCCCGTGGTTCCGCCACGGTTCGAGGAACTGACCGCAGACGAGGATTACGCCCGCCTCAACCTGCTGATCCTGCGGAACCCTACCGTGGCGAACATGCTGGACCTGTGCTCCATCACCCTCCCCAACCACAAGCCTGGCTACCTGCCAGGCGGGCTGATGCTGATAGGTCGCAACGGCACGGATGACACCCTGTTGCGGCTGGCGCAAGCTGTCGAACAGGTGTTGTAACGACCATGCTGACCGTGCTCCTGACCAAACTGATCGCTACCGCACTGGTGGTCATCGGTGTGTCGGTTGCAGTTGGCAAACTGGGCCCAAGGCTGGGAGGCATCATTGCCGGAACGCCCATTATTCTCGGCCCGGGCTACTTCTTCCTGTTACAGGAATGGCCCACAGAATTTATCCAGCATGCCGCACTGGCAACCCTGCATGCACTGATCGCGACATTACTGTTCAGCATCAGTTTCGTGCTGACCGCCGAACGCCTGGGTGCCCTGCCTAGCCTTGGCCTGGCGACCCTGATCTGGATTCCGGGGGCATACCTGTTCTCTTTCGTTCCCGGGGGGGTTGCTGTTGCCGTTGTACTTTACGGCCTGGTGCTGCTTGCAGCAGAAGTCATCAAACGTGCTCTGGACCTGACTCAGCCCAAAGTAGTGGCGGTCTCCGGCTGGTTCGATGTGGTGTTGCGAGGGCTCCTTGCAGGTGTACTTGTGGCCGTAGCCACCACACTGGCGGCCCGCTCCGGCCCCATGCTGTCGGGCATACTGGTCGGATTTCCCGTGGGTCTGTTCACAATCGGCTGGACACTTCACGACCGTTATGGTCCCGATGTGGCAAGAGCCACCGTCGCCGCCGCGCAACAAGGCATGCTCAGCCTTGTTGCCTTTGCCGTGGTAACGGCAATTCTCGTCGGGCATGTGGCGCCCATGGTCACGTTTCTGGGCGCCCTACTGGCATCCATTGCCGTCAGCGCCACTCTGTTCCTGGTCAGCCAGTGGCGGGTGCGGCGCGCTTACGGCCATTTACTGACACCGGAATCAACAATAAAAGGAAATCCCCATGAGTGACAAAACCACCGAGTCGAACGCACCGATCGCCGATTCCCGTTCCGGTGGCGAAAATGCCCGCCGCATCCTCCGACGTGACCCGAAGCCGCATATGTTCCGGCCGGTCCGTTTTCGCTCTGTGGAAGCGCGCAACCGAATCATGCTCTCACCAATGTGCCAGTATTCCGGCGAGAACGGGCTCTCCAACGACTGGCACTTTGTTCACCTGGGTGCCCGGGCGGCCGGTGGTGCGGGCTGGGTGTTCACTGAAGCCGTTCACATCGAACCCCGTGGGCGCATCACACCCCATTGCCTGGGGCTATGGAACGATGAACAGCGCGATCACCTTGCCCGCATTGTCCGTTTTGTTGAGACTCAGGGCGCCGTGCCCGGCATTCAACTTGGCCATGCCGGCCGCAAGGCATCGGTGGGGCGGCCATGGGAAGGCTCGCACCCCCTGAGGGCCGACACCGGCGGATGGGAAGATCTGGTGTCGGCGTCAGCCCTGCCCTACGCCAGCGGGTGGCAGGTACCGGAAGCGATGACTAACCATCAGATAGGCGAGTCCCTGCAGAGCCTGAAATCCGCCACCCGACGTGCGCGTGAGGCCGGTTTCAAAGCACTGGAACTGCACGGCGCCCACGGTTACCTGATACACCAGTTCCTGTCGCCCCTGAGCAATCAACGTACCGATGAGTACGGCGGCAGCTTTGAAAACCGCATACGCTTCCTGCAGGAGTCCATCGCCGTGGTGCGCGAGGAATGGCCGGACCACCTGCCTCTGTTTGTGCGGTTGTCCTGTACCGATTGGGTCGACGGTGGCTGGACGCTCGACGACACCGTACGGCTGGCCACTCTGTTACGGTTTCAGGGCGCTGTCGACCTGATAGACTGTTCATCAGGGGGTAATGATCCGCGCCAGAAGATTCCCGTTCACCCGGGCTATCAGGTACCCCTGGCCCAGGCGGTGCGCTCGCGGGCGGATATCGCCACCGGTGCCGTTGGCCTGATTCACAGCCCGGACCTGGCCGAGTCGATCGTCGCCAACGGCCAGGCCGACCTGGTTATTCTGGGGCGGGCGCTGCTGTCGGACCCGGCCTGGCCGCTTCGCGCCGCAGCGGCCCTGAAAGCCGAAAATGTAGAGTGGCCAAAACAGTACGAACGCTCGAACATCTTCTGAGTCAACAGGCTGTTTCAAAGCAAAGAAAGAGAGGACACCATGAAACCTTTACTGCTGAACGCCGACATGGGTGAAAGCTTCGGCCCCTGGGTGATGGGCCTGGACCACAAGGTTATGCCACACGTGGATCTGGCCAATATCGCCTGCGGCTTTCACGCCTCGGACCCGGACGTCATGCGGCGCACGGTTCGCATGGCAGCGGAACATGCCGTCGGTATCGGAGCCCATCCGGCCTACCCGGACCTGGTCGGTTTCGGCCGCCGCTCAATGGCCTTTTCGGCGGAGGAAATCGAAAATCTGGTGCTCTACCAGATAGGTGCCCTGGCGGCCATGTGTCGGGCAGAAAGCACTGAGCTCCGTTATGTAAAACCCCACGGCGCGCTCTATAACGATATGACCCACAAACCGGAAATCTTCAGCGCCGTCGCCAGGGCCATTAAAGCCTATGACCCGGAACTGCCGCTGATGACCCTGGCAACCCGAGACCCCAGCGCTATACGTGAACTGGCCCGTGAGCACGACCTCGCACTCTGGTTTGAAGCCTTTGCCGACCGCGCCTACGACGCCGACGGCAGGCTGGTTTCCAGAACTAAGGCGGGTGCGGTACATCACGACCCTGACGTTATTCTCGATCAGGCCCAGCGAATTGCCACGGGGCAACCACTAACCGCCAGCGATGGCAGTGAACTGATCCTGACTGCAGACACCCTGTGTGTCCACGGAGATAACGAAGAGTCAGTGGCCTCCGTGCTCGCTATTCGGCAAATGCTCAACCAGCTTAAAGAACGGGCATGAAATCCACACGCTTACCCTGCCTGGAACGGGCCGGCCTGGATGGTTGGATGGTGCGGCTGTTCGACAGCATTGAGGAAAACAACCTTCTGTGGCTGACCGCCCTTGCTGAGGAATGTGAGGCTGCATTTGGCGACACCCTAGTGGACCTGGTGCCTTCCTACACAACGCTGATGGTGGTTTTTGATCCGCTTCGGATAACACCCAGCGAGGCGCGACAAAAACTGCTCGACATACTCGCCACCCTCAGGCCTGCCGAAGCCGACGCCGGTGGAAAACTCCACGAGCTACCCACCTGGTACCACCAGCAGGTAGGCCCTGACCTCCAGCGGGTGGCCGATCTCTCAGACCTGTCGATCGATTCCGTCATCGAAGCTCATAGCAGCCGGGAATATCGCGTGTTCGCTCTCGGCTTCGCGCCCGGGTTTGCCTTTATGGGACTGCTGGACCAGGCACTGAACTGTCCGCGTCTGGATACCCCGCGTCAGAAAGTCCCCGCGGGCAGCGTGGCTATCGCCGGCCAGCAAACTGCGGCTTACCCGGTGGTCACTCCCGGCGGCTGGAACCTGATCGGCCGGACGCCGGCACGGCTGTTTGATCGCAATCGCGAGGGGTTCAGTCTGCTCAGGGTGGGCGACCGCGTGCGCTTCGTGGCGTTGAACCGGGAGGAATTCGAGGCGCAGGGTGGCGATGCCTCACCCTGTAACGGGGAGTCGACAAAATGAGTGCAAGCGACCTGACCGGATTTCACGTCTCCCGCGCCGGCCCTCTGGCGCTGTTGCAGGATGCGGGCCGTTTCGGAGTCAGACACCTGGGTGTAACCCAGGGCGGGCCGGCTGACCTGCACGCCTGGGCCTGGGCCAACCACCTCACAGGCAATGCCTGGGGCACCGCAGCGCTCGAAATCACTTTCGGCGGGCTGGAACTGGTAGCAGAGCGGGACCTGACCATTGCACTGACAGGCGCAGACCTTGGCACCAAGCACAATCAGCAGCCGGCGGCCATGTGGCGAACCCTGGCCATCAGTGCCGGCGATACGCTGACCTTTCGCACCCCGGTTAACGGTTTGCGGGCGTATCTTGCCGTGGCAGGCGGGTTTCGCAGCGATACCGTACTGGGAAGCGTCGCCTGCGTGGTACGGGAACAGCTTGGAGGCTTTGACGGCCAGGGATCCAGCCTGCGGGAAGGGGACACCCTGCCCGTAAACCAGAACCAAGCCGCCACCACGGATCGGGTTGCGCCGGGGCAGGAACAGCGGGACTATCGCCAGACACCCACGCTGGATCTGTTGCCGGGTGCACAGATAGCGGCATTCACTGGCAAGAGTCTGTTTGATACATTCAATGCACAATGGCAGGTGGACCAACGCGCTGACCGCATGGGGGTTCGCCTTACCGGCCCGCGGCTGCACTGCACCATCGGCTCACTGGTATCGGAAGGAATTTCACTGGGCGCCGTTCAGGTACCACCGGATGGCCAGCCAATCGTCCTGCTGAACGACCGGCAGACCATTGGCGGCTACCCGCGTCTGGGCAACCTGACACCCCTGGCCGCCAGCCGCCTTGCCCAATGTCTGCCGGGGCAGACCGTGCGCCTCAGGGCTGCCGGTATCGACAGCGCACTGCGACAGCACCGGCAGTTCCTGGCAGCGTTCCTCTAAAGCGGCCGTATCACGCCCGGCCCAGGAACCGGCGCTCTTCCACATTGATCTTGATTCGGTCGCCGGTAGAAATATGTTCAGGCACCTGAATAACCAGGCCCGTCGTGAGCCTGGCAGGCTTGGTCCGCGCCGTTGCAGACCCGCCTTTTACCGAGGGATCGGTTTCCTCGATGACAAGATCCACCGTCGGGGGCAAGTCCAGGGCTACAGGCGCATCGCTTACAAGAATCACCATCAATCCCTGGGTATCCTCGTTGATGAACAGCAACTCATCGGCAATGGCCTCGCCATTGAGGCTGTATTGTGTGAAGTCTTCAGTATCCATGAAGACGTACTCTTCGCCGTCTGAATAGGAGAACGTGGCTGGCCTTCGGACCAGGTCAGCCAGGTTCAGCATGTCGGAATCCTTGAACGTCTGGTCGATCTTGTAGCCGGTCACTACGTCGTAGAGACGCATGCGATAAAGGCTGCCACCGGCTCTGCCCTGCGGCACTGACCGCTCGATGTCCTTGACGAAGTAAACGCCACCCTCGTATTCAACTGCGGAATTCTTCTTGATTTCACCTGCTTTTGGCATCGCTTGTGGTTCCGGAATCAAAGTGGGACAGAAAGGTTAATCAGGCCACGCATTCTCAGGCCATTAAACCAAGGTGTTCTGCGTCCTTCAGGATACAATCATCCAGAAGTTCGAGATACGCGGCCTTGGCTTTACGCTTGGTCTGCTCGTGCGCCTTCATGTTCAGCTTACGGAACTGCTGGGCCACTTCATTCGCCCTCTCCTTAAGCTGCTCCGGCGCAACCACCTCATCCAGGAAACCGGCATCAACGGCTCCTCTGGGGCTGAAGATTTCCGCGTTAATCACAGAACGGTAAAAATGCGCCGGCGACAGGCGATGGCGCGCAATCTCGATACCGGCATGGTGCATAGTCATACCGATGGCCACTTCGTTCAGGCCCAGCTTGAAATCACCCTCGATACCAATGCGGTAGTCCACTGACAGGAGAATGAACGCGCCCTTGGCAATGGCGTGGCCACTGCAGGCACCGATTATCGGCAGCGGGAAGGCTGCCAGGCGACGGGTGAACCGTGAACCGACCGTGACCAGCGCGGACGCTTCCTTCGGCCCCTTCTGCATTTCCTTCAGGTCGTAGCCGCCGGAAAGAATACCGGGCTGCCCGGTCAGAATGACCACTGCATTGTCTTCCTCGGCCCGGTCAAGGGCGTGATTCAGCGCTTCAAACACGTCGTGGCTCAGCGCATTCGCCTTGCCGTTACTGATAGTGATTGTGGCTACGCCATCTTCCAATTGGTAATTTACAAGGTCCGTCACCGGAATACCCTCTTGCTGAAGTTGAATTTTGGAGTGGCGAACTTTGCCACCTTCTGCCCAAACTAGCTACTCTCAGGCGTGCGCCGCGTTTTCCCGTACATCCAGGCCAACCCTAACAACGCCAGGCCAAGCCCCATGAATGCGGCTACCCGCCACAGGCCCTGCAGGCCCGCCATGTCGACCAGGAATATCTTGCCAATCACAATACCCAGAAGGGCCATGCCCGCCTTGTGAAGCACCTCATTGTCACGTCTCGTAGAATAGAGAATGGCGGCAATGGCATACAACATGCCCACCACCGAATAGCTGTACAACTCCCCCTCTGACACACCGAACGACAGCCCCATCTCACTACCCTGCCAGAGCTGGCGAATTTCCAGCAGGGTAAACAACGCAAAACAGGCAGCTGCCACGCACAACGACCATAGCCGGGGTGCAAGCTGAGGGAACCGGCTTGCAACAAGCACCAGCAGCACCGGGCCACCAAAGGCAGGCAACAGCATGTTGAATATCGCAGCATCACCAATGACGCTGTCGCCCCACCAGGGATTGTGCACAGTAACGAGAGTGAGATAACTCAGGATGGACAGTCCAAGCAGAATCCACGAGAACAGGCGATAGAGCCATTCCAGCGACTGGCTTGCTCTTGCGCGCACCATGTAGGTCAGGCTAAGCGCGCCCCACAGCAAGGTGTTGATGGTCGCCTCGGTGAAACTGTACTCAAGGGCAAAAATATCGCCCTCATAGAGCCAATGACGCATCTCCGCGCCGAGGAACAACACCAGCAAATGCAGTGTTGCCCCTTCGAGCCACGGGCGAATGCCATGATTCCTGCCGGCCATCAAGGTGGCAATGCCGGCAAACAGCGCCGCCCCACCATAGGTCCACAAGGACCAATGCACGGTGGCATCGTAGTCCTGCAACCATGGATTGAAGGTCAGCCGTGCAACGACCAGGGCCAGCGCCACTTTCAACAACAGGTACAGTTCCGGCATCTCATAGTGGCGTGCCAGCCAGGTCAGACTGACAAACTGGGCTGAAAGTGCGAGCGTCAGTGAGCCTTCGCGGAACAGCATCACTGCTGCCAGGGAGTAACTTATGTGCGCCGCGAGAACGGCCCAGACAACGCCACGCCGATAGCGTTCGAGCGCTTCCATTTTCCAGGCCAGCACACCGTACACGCCGCCGATGACCAGCATCGCCACCGACCAGGTGACGGACGTTTCGGAGCCGTGAATCAGTAACCAGCCGAGAACCAGCCATACCAGGGGTGACAGAAACGTTAACGAGGCCCACCGCCGCTGATCACTCTGACGCACCCAGTGCCACAACCCCAGACCAACAGTGATTACGCCGGCAGCAATGAGATAGGAAAGAAAGCTGTCCTGTTGCTCCAGGGGCATCTGAGTCGGGAACAGCGAGTCTGCGCCACTGCGAGCCCTGTACCCCAACCAGCCTGCTGCGCTGGCCAGCACCGCACCCCAGGGAAGAAACCACAGCGTTCCGCGGCTCTGTGGAGCCAGCGCCGCCACTGGCAGGATCAACAACCAGCTCCAGAACAACGGGCTGGAAACTGACTGGTCATCCATCGACAGTGCCCAGATAATCAGCAGTGATACCAGGACCTCCCGCAGGCGCGGCACCTCCACCTTTGCCGCACCCGGCAGGATCGCGAAGACCAGGAACAAACCGGCGATATACCAGGCTGTCGCGGCTCCGACGGCAGCAGAAGACACGGTAACCAACCACCACAAAAGTGCACCAGCCAACGTGGCGTACCACAGCCAGTCGCGATACACATAGCGCATCAACAGCAGCGAGCTGAGGGTAATCAGGAAGCTGTAAGCCAGCACAAATGCCACGCTGCCATCCTCACCACCGATCAGCAGAGGCACCAGATAGGCACCACTTAACCCCATGACGGCCAGCAACGGGCCATGAACCAGTGCCAACACCATGGTACCCAGTGATACCGCCGCCAGGCCGACCAGCGCCACCGTCGGGCTGACCAGCCCATAGTGGTGTACACCGGCCAGCAATGCGGCATATAAGGTAATACTGCCGCCGCCCGCCAGCGCGGCGAACACCTGGTCAGCACCCTGGTTACGGCGGCGCAGGTATTCCGCTCCCGCATGCAACGCAAGACCACTTGCCAGAGCCATGATCAGTTGCTGCACAGGGCCAATAAGCCCGGCATTGATAGAGTGGCTGACCATGAATATTCCCGCCAGTCCCACACTCAGACCGCCAAGCCAGACCATCCAGTTTTCTTTCAGGGTACGAACCAGGCGGGAAGACTTTCCTGAGTCCGATGCGCTACTGGCTTCCGGGCGGGGCGACGCAGCCCAATCATCGGTTGATGGCGCGGCTGGCCCGGGATGCTGTTCCGTCAGATGCCGTGCAGTGACGACGGGCGCTTCAGGCTCGTCCAGTTCCAATGCCGGCGGTTGATCCCCCCGTGCCATCTGGCGCCTGAGCCCTGCAATTTCCGTTTGCACCACTGACAACTCGTGCTCCAGCGACGCCATACGAGCTGCCTGGTCACCACGCCGGCGAAAGGCGAGAAAGCCCAGGACGGAGCCAACAGGAACAAGCACCGCAACGGCTAAAACCAGGATGATGAGTAATGCTTCCAAGCTCTTTTCCCCTTCTTCAGAAGCTTGACATCTCGTCCTGCAGGTCGCGCTTCAGCTCCTCTGGCTCTGTTATCCACAGTGTGTCATCGCGGCCGGGAAAGACACCTACCTCCAGGCCGTCTTTGGTCAGGCCAGGTACCCATTTTTTGAAAAAATCAGGGAGCGAGATACTTTTCGGGGAGAGGTCACTGGCACCTTTCGCGTACTCCATCGCAAACGCCGAGCTGGGCCATACCGGCAAATGAGCAAGGGCACCGTCGTCCGATTCGATCTTCAGGAAGCGGTTCTCCGCATTCACCAGAATCCAGATTTCCCGCTCTTCACCCACCAGGCTCAGGAAGTAGTCGTATCGCTCTTCACCATTCAATTCGAGGACCTGGTTCATTTCGTCGTTGGTCATGGCAGTCATTAACAGTTGCACTCCGGTAAGATACCCTGCCCCATTCACCTGCTACACTGGCAGGTTCAGGGCTACTTTGGGCCTTGAGATTTGGTTCCACAAGCACACTATAAGGAAATTGGAATGGGAAGCACGAAACTCATTGGCCTAGTTCTGCTGGTGGTTGGTATTGCCCTGCTCTTCTTCGGGTACCAGTCTACACAATCAGTGGGGGACCAGATTACTGAAACGCTCACTGGTCGCTTTACGGATGAAACCATGTGGTACCTGATTGGTGGCGCCGCAGCCGTTGTTGCGGGTGGATTCCTGGCGTTCGTCAGAAAATAATCATTGCAGGAGACCAGACGTATGACACTTCACCTTGAACTTGCCCCCCTGATCAGTCTGGGTGCAGGCATTGGCATACTGGTATTTCCAAAGCTGCTCAACTATATCGTGGCAGGCTACCTGATCGTTCTGGGCGTTCTGGGATTACTGGGGCATTCCTTCTGAGGGCACCAGGCCCGTAACAGGAGAGCCCGGGTAGACTCGTTGGTCCCGGGCTTCAGCGATCCACGTGTCCGAGCGAGCGTTCAGGGTCGATTTCGTCCCGTACCAGTTGCTTGAGCACCTTGATCTCCGGAAATCCTTCTTGCTCCTTGCGGGACCAGATCCGCTTTTCATTAACCCACACCTCGAAAATTCCACCGCTTCCCGGATGCAACGCCAGCGATTCCAGCTCGCCTTCGAAGGTGGTCAGCAGTTCCTGTGCCATCCAGGCTGAACGTAGCAGCCAGCGGCAGCCTGTGCAGTAATGGATATCAACTCTGTTTGTCATTGCGCTCGTCCATTATTTTCCGGGAGTGTTTTCGTTCGCAGTATACAGCAGACGCTACGTCTTCTGACCGGGTCGACGAAACAACACGTAGTTCCCCAGTATGGCCAGTATCGCTCCCAACACCGCTGTAATGGTCCACTCGAAACCCTCCAGCCAGGTGGACACACTCAAGGCCACGATCGGGAACAGCACCGTTGCATAGCCCGCCTTGTCAGCGCCCAGCGTCTGAATCACTGTGATATAGGAATAGAAGGCAATGATGGAGCCGGGAACCGCAAGGAACACCGTTGCACTCCAGAAGGTGGCTGTTGTGGGCACCACCCACTCAACCCCCTGAATCAGGCACCAGACACCCAGGATCAAGGCACCGTAGACCATGCCCCAGGCATTGGCGACCAGCAGGGGGATCTCTGCCAGTCGCACCTTTATGCTCACCAGGTTCCCCATGGAAAACCAGAAAGTACCCGCAGCGGCAAACAGTATGCTGGCACCGGTTGCGTTACCCAACTGCAGGTCATGCCAGAATAACAACGCGACGCCGCTTATGCCCAGTGCCACGGCCGGGTACAGTCGGGCGGTGGGCTTCAGCCGTAGCCACAACCAACCATTAACCGCGTTGAACAGCGCCACCAGCGAGAACACCACCGCCAGAAGGCCACTGGTCATCGACTCCGCAGCGCGATAGATCAGCAGAAAATTCACGCTGTACAGGGTAAGCCCCTGAAGCACCAGCCAGCTGTGCTGCTTCAGGCTCAGCTTCTGCAGGCGTCGCATCAACGCAAGCACCGTCAGGGTCACAACAGAGGCCATGAGAAAACGGTAGAACACCGAAATATCAACCGGTGCCGACTCTACCTGCAAACGAATAGCTGTCCAGGTAAGGCCCCATATCAGCACAGTGAGAGCATAATGAGCAGAAACAGGCATGGCAGGTATTCCAGAAAAAAGTTGCACGTAACCAAACGACAAGGACAGAGTAAGGGGTTGGAGAGGGCAAGACTTGTCAGATCCTGCGCAACCATGGATGATTCTTGCGGAGGCCCGCTATGGATACCGACCAAATACCCACAAACGCTTCACCGACCAAGCCCCGGCAGAATCGCCGCGATATCGTAGACACGCTGAAAGCCGCCGGCGTGTCGCCACAGAAACTGATGGAACTGGATAAGGGGCGGGCGCTGGCGCAGTGGCAGAACCGCAAGGGGGAAGTGCGTTATGAGCGGCCTAACCACCACGCCCTGAGCATCTACATCAACGAGGGTGCCAAAGCCAGACGGATCGTCAATGGGCAGGCCGTGAGCCAGGGGTTCCCCGGTGCCGTTTGCCTGTTTCCGGCGGGCAGCCGCTCCACCTGGAAGATCGGCGGTCAGTTCGAATTCTTCCATTTCTACTTTAATGACCTCGACATAACCCAGTGCGCAGAGCAAACCTGGGATTGCGAACCACACAACGTCGAGCTTGCCGAGCTCTACCATGCTGAAGACCCGGTACTGGCCCAGGCCGGGAAGTTGCTGGCGCTGAGCGACTGGCAGGCCCCTGGCCAGGTCATGGCAATGGACCATCTGGCACAGTGGCTGCTGTTGCAGGTGGTCAGCCGCCACTCCACAGCGCAGAGGACACCGCCTGCTGTCACCGGCCAGCTCTCTCTGCATTATCGCAGGCTGCTGCAGGAGCGCATCCATCAGCAACTGGACCAGCCGCTGACCCTCGCGGAGATGGCAGGCTGGGTAAACCTCAGCCCCTATCACTTCGCGCGCCTGTTCCGTGCCACCTTCGGCTGTGCACCCTATCAATACGTCCAGGAACAGCGGCTGACCCGGGCCCGAGATCTGCTACGCCAGCCCGGGCATAAAATCACCGCCATCGCCCTGGCCTGCGGTTTCAATGATTCCAGCCAGTTCAGCCGGACGTTCAAGGCCCGGTTTGGGTTAACGCCGTCCGGCTATCGCGGCTCTGTCGAATAACTGGATGGAACGATCATCCACGACCAGTCATGCTGGCCGCACCAGGCCTGATCACAGAACCGTCGCCTAGAACTGCGTTCGACCCCGCAGCAACACCTGCACCTGGTCAATGCTGTCGTCCCCGTCCAGCGGGAAAGCAAAGTCCAGGTGCAGCATCCGCTGTACTTCAATCCGGTTTGAGGCCAGCCGCACGCCGAACCCCGCATCTTTCAGGACGCCCTCAGCCGGGCCATTGTTGCGTCCGTCATCGAACCAGGCACGACCTACGTCAGTGAACAGAACACCACCCAGACGGAACAGCTTGAACGGGTGCCAGTCCGGAAAATAGCGCCGCTCCAGCGTCCAGAGTGCTCGCCGGTTACCCTGTTGGTAGTCACTCGGATATCCTCGGAGGCCGTTCTCACCGCCGATTAATAGCTGCTGGTCCGCGGTCAGATTATGGGCTGCAGTAACAGACAGATTGGTATACCAGCTCGTCCACCGCACGGAACCACCGTGAAAGTACTCCAGATCGAGTGTGCCCTGAAGATTCTCGACACGGTTTTCATCCAGACGATAGCTGCCACTCTGGCTGAGCCCGTAGCGGGCATAGTCGGTTTCGGTAGCCAGCAGCGCATCCTCGAATTCCATGTTCAATACGACGCGATCCTCTGTAGCTCCCAGTCCGGGAGATGAATAACCCAGCTCTGTCAGCCACACGAACCCATCCCGGACATCCTCAACCCGCTGCAGGCGAGTGAGGTTTGTCATCTCCCGGAAGCGGTTTTCGCGGTAGTCAAAACCGATCCATGGGTAGCTCAGGGTCCGGTCTTCCGGCAGTATGTCCAGGTCGGGCTCATCCGGCAGGCGTTCAAATTCCAGCGCATCATAACGCCAGCCGGCAAGCAGCCTCCATTGGCGATCATCCTGCTCCGCCAGCCGCCAGCCTACGTCAACACTGACGAATTCCTGGCTACGGTGGTAATCAGCAATGGCCTCGGCACCCACGAAACGGGACTGTTCCCGTACGTCGTCCACGCCGCTGAGCCCGAAGCGCCAATCTGTGCGTTCGCTGTAAAATGGACGCTCCAGGTAGGCACTGCGACCACGGCCGTCGCTGCGTTTATCGTAGGAAAACCCCGACTGCCAATGGGAACCAAGAACATTGGGATCATCAAAGTTTATGCCGGTCTCGGTGCGGTCAGGGTCCCTGGTGTAGGAAATCTCCACGCTCTTACCGGACCCGAGAAAGTTCGGGTCGGAAATACCGGTGTTGGTGGTGTTCTCGCCACCGGAACGCGACCCTCCGACCGTAGGAAATAACGTCCAGGTATCCCGTGCCAGAACACTCACCTCCACCTCATCCCCGCAGACACGAGTGACACCAACCCAGGCCGCGGCCAGGTACTCGCGCTGACGGAGAATGCGTTCGGACTCGGCGATGGCATCCGGCTGGTAGACATTGCCCTCGCTGAACACCAGCTGGGCACGCAGGGCCGACTCCCAGGTGGGGGTATTGAGTGCGTTGAGGGTGCGGTAAAAAACATTGTCCTGGTCCGGATCACTGACATCAAAAATCGGTCGGCGAATAATACGAACCTGGCCGATACGGGCGCCTTCCGGGATCACCATATCGCTCTGGCGTGCCAACTGGTCGCGGGGCTGGTCAAGGTCGATTGACTCGGGCTGGACGTCGCTGACGATACAGGTGTCCGTTTCGGGATCTGCTGCCACGGGCGGTGAGAAAAGCCCTATCCCGAAAATAACAAAGGCACGTTTGAACATGATCAGGCTCTCGTATTCGGGGCCTAGTATGTATTACCTAATCCCTTCAAATATAGTCGTCCTCGCCTGCTTACCAAGCGATTCCAAGAACAACACAGCTTCCGTGAGCGCAGTAACCCATGGATATTCACCTTTACAATGGAGTGTTGTTCCCGTGCAACGTAACACACAGAAGAAAACCATTACCCTGCTACTCAGCCTTGTTCTGATTGCGGCCTGTACCGCGACCATTCAACCGGAATGGGTCAGCCTGTACAACCATAAAGCCGACGTTGAAAGCGACCGCCTCACCTGGCTCGACGACATGGCCGTCAATAGCTATGGCGATGTGATCGTGGCCGGAACCACGATCCGTGCAGGGCTGGAAAACCGGGTGCACGATCTGGTGCTGGCCCGGTTCACAGACAGCGGCCAACGGATCTGGGCCCGGGATTTCGACCTCGCCACCGGCGATTACCGCAGCGACGACAGCGCCGTGGCGATGGCCGTTGATCATCAGGACAATGTGTATGTTCTGCTCAACCAGTTCAAGGCGCAGGGCGATAGCTCGTCCAGTGGTGCCTGGCTGATCAGCACCGATGCCGACGGCAACGAACGCTGGCGCCGCCAACTCAGTGACAGCGAGGAAATGCGCGCGCTGACCCTCAGCAACGACAAGCTTTACACCACCGGCCCCAGCACCCGGATTCTCAGCCTGGAAGGCAAGCTGCTGCAGCAAGTGGAGCACGACGACCACAGCGGACATTCGGTGCAGGCGAACGCAGCTGGCCAGTTCGTTGTCGGTGGCGGACAGGCGGTGAGCTTCTACGGCTCCAACGGTCAGCGTCTCTGGCAGCACGCCGGCACAACCGAAGAGTGGGCAGCCGGAAAGGTGATTTTCACCATGAACGGCGACATCGTGGCCTCCCAACTGCTGGAAGAAAACGGCGCTGCCCGCATCACCCGCTATTCGGCCCATGGCGAGAAGCTCTGGAGCAGAAACTTCAGCGCCGCCTACACCAGCTACGGCCTGCCCGGCCCTGCACTGGTATTCGAGGACTACCGTGGTGACCTGCTGCTAAGTGCTTCCAACGCCGACGGTCACCGTATTGCCAAACTGGACAGCAGCGGCCGGGTGATCTGGAACAAAACCTCACGCAATGGCATCGTCAAAGACGCTGCTCTGAGCGGAAGCGACCTGCTCGTCGTAGGCGGAGGATACAATGCCAAGTATGAGAGTGATGGCAGCCGGGTCGCGGAGTCGAAGGTGAACCGGAACGTGCAGATTACCACCGGCAGTATCGCCATAGACGGCGACAAATTCTATGCAGGGTACAGCGCTGAGGACAATGGCACCTTTGCGCTTCACCTCTCACAGTATCTCGACCGGTAATACCTGATCAGGCTGTGGCTCCTCACGCTTGGAGTCACAGCGCTGCCCAGGTTCATTTGATAACTTGCTCCAGCGGCCGTCGCAGGGATCGTGGCGTTTTCGCTCCGCGACCAACTCTCACGATAAAGTCCGGCCGTCGATTCCCGACATCCAGAAAACGGGCAAACTTCGTTCGCAACGGAGCCACCTCAACCGGCTGATTAATAAAGGCCGTACTCAGGCCCAACGCGGCTGCCTGCAGGGCAAGTCGCTCGTAGCACCGACCGGCCTCAATCCAATGGGGCCTGTCGTCGATCTCAGAAACCAGTACTGCAATCGCGGATGAACTCCGGATGTGACGGTAGTCTTTCTGGCTCTGCTTCTTCGCAGAGAACCCGAAGTGCATCGCCATCAAACCCAGCCATCGCGGCACTGCCGGGTTGCCCATGACCGGTCCATACAGACCGTCACCTGTTGTCACCGCCTCTGAACCGTTAAAGCGAATCCAGGACTTGAGCTCCCGGGCCCATTCTGAATCGCCAAACTGGGCGGCATTGCCTTCCGCCACATATCGCGCGACCTGTTCCTTCTGTTCACCATCAGTGAACACAATGATGGAGACTCCATCACCCTGCCCGGCCTTCTCCAATTGCTGCAACTGCTCGGCAGAGAGTTGCGAACCATCGTACTCGACGCGGCTGCACTGCCTATGGGGAATGGCCTCGAACAAAGGCGACCGGAAAGGCGTTGTTTCCTCAAAATCAATGTTGACCCCCGAGGTTGAGGCATCATAGGAGCAGTGGCCCTTCAGCCCCGCCGCTTCTGCTGCCAGCAGCAGATTCTCGGCGGCACAGCCCAGGCTCGCGTACAGGTGGTGGTCATCAGGGTCCACAGCCGGACATCGCCGTGACAGATCCGGAAGAATCCGTATCCGGTTGTTTTCCAGTTTGAAAATCCAGGGCTGGGTATTGTGACTGGACGCCGCCAACGTCGCATAATGCACGAGCACCGAATAATCTTGCACCGCGTTGTCCAGCGCCAGGTGACGCCAGGTCTCCTTTGCATAGTCTGAGTAGTTCATCTCGCCCTCACATGCCGCCTTCAGGCAACGTTGTGTTAGCCAGTATCTTACCAATCGGCGGGCCATTCTTGACGCATATCAAGAGAACATCCGGTTAGCCAAAATCTGAAGGCGCCTGTCTGTACCGCCCGGCCTTTTCGTGCCTACCATGAACTGTACAGCGAGAACGGTTCGCCCAATAGCCATCCGCATCCGGGACACTACCTATGCCCTCTCCAGGCAAAACCGTTCAACCGGAAACTATCCCATTCGGTTCGCTGGCATTATTTCTGGCGCTGACGTTCGGAATTGCCTGGGGAATCCTCGCTGCGTTCATTTTTTTACCAGAGACCATGGTCGGTGTTTTTGGCGAAATTACCGGTCAACACCCCCTGTTTTACCTTGCGGTCTGGGCCCCGGCCATTGCGGCCTTTATCGTGGTTTTCCGATTGTCGGGCATCGAAGGTCTACGCCGATATCTTGGCCGTTTTCTGATTTGGCGCTGTCCCCGGGGGTGGTATGCATTTCTGCTAATCGGAGTCCCTTTGGTGTTTGTGGCTGGTTCGCTCATGAAGGGCAATATTTCCGAGACAGGCTTTCCATTCGACTCGATTCTGTCCTTTCTCGGGGCGCTGATTCTTATCGCGATCAAGGGCCCCATCGAGGAATTTGGCTGGCGTGGACTGGCACTGCCCCTGCTACAGCGAAAGGTGGCCCCCATCTGGGCCGCTCTGATTCTGGGTATTATCTGGGGACTCTGGCATACCCCGGCCTTCCTGCTCAGCGGCACCCAGCAAAGTGCGTGGTCGTTTATGCCTTTCTTCCTGGGCACTATCGCCCTGAGCGTTATCGTAACACCGCTCTTCAATGCCTCACGGGGAAGCATACTGCTACCGGCGCTGTTTCATTTCATGCTGATTAATCCGGTCTGGCCAGAAGCACAGCCCTACGACACCTACCTCTTTGCGCTTGTTGCTGTAGCACTGGTCTGGCTGAATCGGAAAACCATGTTTACACGCAAATACAGCATCACAGAAGTCATTCCAGGAAAGCGGACGTCCTCGCCATGAATACGGTGACGCGACGATCGACTCCCTTGGAAATGACGCGGAAAGTGATTCAGAAGGGCGTATCGCGCCTCTGGGTCGCAGTTGGTTTGAACTATCGGTTTTAACTGGCCCTAGGAACGAGCTCTGGTAATGCGGAACAGCGCCTCCGGCGAGATCCGCTTGATCCACAGCGCGGCCATTTCCTTGCCCTTGCCTACCGGAATCTCACGCTTCTTAGCTTGCAGGCCCTTGAAGACCACCTCGGCGCATTCATTGACATCCATGCCGCCGGCAATGTCCTCGTCCTCCTCACCAAACGCCGAGCCGTCGCCGGCAAGCGCATTGCGGGAGATGTCCGTGCGAATAAAACCGGGAGTAATCGTCGATACGTGCACCCCCTGCCCTTCTACTTCCGCACGGAGGGCATCAAAAAAGCCCATAACCGCGTGTTTGGCCGCGCAGTAGCCGGTTCGCAGGGGCACGCCTACTTTGCCGGCAACGCTGGACGTCACGGCAAGATGCCCGGCACCGCGCTCCAGCATATGGGGCAACACCGCCTTGGTCAGCGCAATCTGGCCCATTACGTCCACATCCATCAGTTTCTGGTAGACCGCCATATCGGTGTCTTTGCACAATGAGCGCTGTGAAACACCGGCGTTGTTAACCAGAAGATCAATGGCGCCAAAAGTATCGAGCACCGTCTGGACCGCCCCGGGCAACGACGCCCAGTCAGTCACGTCCAGAGGCAGCACCAGTACCTCATCAGCCGCAAGGCCGGCGTCACGGCAACGACGGGCAACGCGCTCCAGTTCGCTCTTACGCCGGGCAGAAAGAACCAGGCGGGCACTGTCCTGCGCAAATCGAACAGCGAGCGCCTCACCGATACCGGCGGACGCTCCGGTAATCCATACAGTTTGTCCAGACATAACAGCAGCTTCCTTAAAGAGTTTGTGTGTTGGCCACTACACCAGCCATTCCCTGAGCTCCCCCAATGGCAGCGGCCTGCAGAACCAGAACCCCTGGAGCCTGTCGCACCCCAGTTCTCCCAACAACCGGGCCGCCCGGGCGCTTTCAACACCCTCGGCCACCAGTTGATAGCCAAGGCTGTGAGCCATGTTGGCCGCGGTTTGAACGATCACCCTTGAGCTCTCACTGGTCAGGATATCTTCAATCAATGACCGATCCAGCTTCAACTCCGTTGCTGGCAGTTGCTTGAGGTAAGACAGTGACGAATAGCCGCTTCCAAAATCATCGATGGAGATTTTGATCCCTGTATCGGCCAGCGCTTTCAGAGCCGCCAGGCCCTTTTCGGGATCCTCCATGGCCGCTGTTTCTGTCAGCTCCAGAGTGAGCCTCTCGGCTTTCACCTCATGGCGCTGCAAAGCAGACAGGATCCATCCCTCCAACTCTCCCGATACCAGATCCCGGGCGGAGATATTGATGGAAACACCCATTTCCGGATAGTAATCCGACAAGCTCGCCAGGTCACGAATGCCACGGTCAATCGCCCAGCGCGTCAGTTGTGTGATGACGCCGGTATCTTCTGCCAGCGGAATAAAATCCGCAGGTAAAACCCAGCCGCGCTCCGAGTGATTCCAGCGAATGAGCGCCTCCAGTCCGATCACAGAATCACTGGCAAGGCACAGTTTCGGCTGGTAATAGAGTTCGGTACGATCTTCCTGCAGTGCTTCCCTGAGGTCAGACATCAGCGTCAGCCGGCTTTCGCTGTAAATATCGTACTCTTGCGAATAGACCCCGGTTTCATAAGGGCCGTGGGGCGTGATCTCCATACCAACGTGGGCATTACGGACAAGCACTGCGGCGTTATCGCCATGCTCGGGGTAAATTGCGGCACCGAACCGGGGATGCAGCTCAATGGCGAGTTTGTCCAGCACAACCGGTTCCGCCAGTTGTTTCAGCGCGCTGTTCAGCCCGTCAAAGTTGTCATGTACCGCACTGGCATTAACCAGCAATCCAAACGTGTCACCGGACAACTGGTACACAAGATCCTGATGCCCATGGCTATCCGGGCTCCGGTGCAGAAACGGGAGTGTTCTGGCCAGATCCGTCATCTGGTTTGCCAACCGCTGAAGCAGCCAGTCACTCCGGCTGAGCCCGAGCGTGCGGTTGATTTCATCCAGACGGGTGATTCGGGCAACCCCAACCATGTAGTGGCCACCGGGATCCTGTTGCAGTTGTTCGTTGACCATCCGCTCAAAGCGGTTCCGGTTGGGCAGGCCGGTCACCGGATCATGCGTCATGGCTTCGTTCAGCTGATTCTGTGCCTCGTTCCGGGCCTTTTCCTTACTCAAAGCATCCGCCTGCGCCTGGATTTTTTCCTCTCGCTCGCGGTACAGGCGGTCAGCCAGAGCCAGAGTCAGGATGAACGCTTCAAGGCCGGAGCCGATCTGCATGGCGTGCTCGGTCAGGAAGTTTTCCGGAAAGAACCCCAGTGCCCGACCAGCCGTAGCCAATACACCGACTGTCAGTGGTGTCCAGGCCAATGTGAAAAACGCACCGGACCGAACACCCGCCGCCCAGGTGATGGGCCCGGCCACAAACAGCAGCGAGAAAAAGAACAGCGCGGAAACTGCCGACAGTAAAACCGCCGCGTTATAACTCAGCGTGAGCGCGGCTATGAAATTGATAATCTCGAAGCCGATCATGGCCCGGATAGCGACATCCAGCTTCGGGCTGTGAGAGGGGATTTTCAGCAATTCACGGCAGAACAGCACCGAAAACAGCGCAAGTACCGGCATCGACACCAACAGGACGCGGGCGTGAATGGCAGGAAACTGGGGGTAAAGGAGCTGAAAACTGTAGCCCTTGATAGATGCGAAAAACAGCAAGTACCCGGCAATGGCCAGTGCGTAATAGAGGTACAGCTTCTCCCGAAGGGTCAGGAAGACCGCCAGGTTGATCAGGATGATCACCGTGAGGCTGCCATAGTAGAAAAAATGCAGTTTCTGTTCGTTTGCCGCGGCACCGAAGAAGTCGTTCTCGCGCCAGATATTGAGTGGCAGGATCATCGATCCGGCGGTTTCCACCCTGACATACACCGTCTTGACCTGCTCCGGCTGCAAATCAAACCGTAACAGCATATTCGGGTGGTCAACCTGTCGGGGATAGAAAGCCCTCGCATCGCCGGTACGGAATTCCTGAACAGGCTCACCATTTGCAAACACATGGAATACAACATCATCGAGTTGTGAATAGGCCAGTTCGGCAACCAGATTGAGGATGTCGGCTGTGCGGTTTTCAACCGCAAATCTTATCCAGTACGCAGAGGAAGTGATGCCAAAGGTCGCACTGCCTGTCGGCACCTCGTGCCACTGACTGTCAGCCAGCGCGATAACCTGCTGAAGGCCCGCCTCTCCCTCCGGGTCCTCCCAGACGGAAAAATGGGGCTGAATCGGCGATGAAGCGTTGATCGTAACGGGTTGGGTTTCTGCCAGCGCAAGGTTCCCGGCCAGCACAAACGAGATCGCAAACAAACAACGCCACACCCGCCAGATATTCATGACCAGCCAACCGCCGCATTGGTCATCGAAAATTCCCCGTTTTTTTTATCAGACTGTGTCACCCACCAATCCTAGCCTTGAACGAGGCGCTGATTGAATGCTTTTCGTGTATAAAATTGTGTATACATACACCACAGACTGGAACAAACACCGCCACGGCAAACCAGCGGCAAGCATCAGTCATGTTGTGGTAGGGTTAACACATTGATTTCTTGAGCCTCCGACCCATGCGCATCCGGATTACCCACCAGAGAATCACCATTGCACTGCAGCTTATCCTGCTTGCTGAAACGGTATTCGCCGTTTGGGGTCAGCGCTGGTTTACTGCGTTCCTGACAGCAATGATTATTGCCATCACCTTTTTCCCGCTGCTGTTTGAGCGCCGCTTCCGGATCCACATCCCACCAGAACTGCAGCTTGCTGCCATCGTGTTTGTGTTCGCCTCCCTGTTCCTGGGCGAGATCCGCGATTACTACACCCGGTTCTGGTGGTGGGATATGGCACTGCACACCATGTCCGGCTTTTTGCTGGGCATCCTTGGCTTCCTGCTGGTCCACATCATGAACGAAACCGAGAAAATACACGTGCATATGAACCCCGGTTTCGTGGCCTTCTTCGCCTTCATGTTTGCCCTGGGTGTTGGCGCGCTGTGGGAGATTTTCGAATTCACCATGGATGCCGTGTTCGGCATGAACATGCAGAAGCCGATGCTGGGCGACCCATCGGGGCTGACGGACACCATGTGGGACCTGATCGTCGATGCGGTGGGCGCGCTGGTGATTTCGGTCCTGGGCTGGCGCTACCTGAAAAATCCCGAGCAGAAATCATTCCTGGAACGCTGGATCGATTCATTCATCGAACGCAACCCGAGGTTCTTCAAGCGGTAAACGGTGGAGCAGCCGGATTCAGCCAAAGTAATCCTGTATCCAGTCAAACAGTGTCGTCGTATCTACATCAGACAACGCCACCTGTTTGAAGTCATTACCCACCTCATCGTCGATGGTGACAAACTGATAGAGCAGAGCGCCTGGCTGCTCATCATGCAGGATGAGTGTTATGCGCCGGCGGGTGCGCAGGCAGTCGATGGTCATCACATCGGCCGGTATGCCGGCATCACGCATACTGCGGCGAACTTCCACCACCGGATTGATATGCTGGTGGGCCGCCTGGATGCGGGCATGGGCATCACTGGCCATATCGGACAGGGCTTTCAGCGGATCTTCAGACATTCTATTCAACCACTCCAGATCGGGGAACCAGACAATTCATCGCCGTAATGGACAGATCCCGGAACACAGCCTCCGAAGCAATAACACTCGGGAACCTGTCGTAGACCCCACGTCGGCAGGACGACGTCCTGGCTTCGGCCCCGGATACGCACTCCGAGAAGGCTTTGGCGTCACGGTCTTGTCCGGTTGCATCCTCGCACAGTGCAGGAATCCGGGTAACCACCCAGTCCGTGGCGACACTTCGCTCCACCGGATTCGCAGACAGATTGGTAAAGCGGCTGGCATCAACGGGCTCCGGCCGCTCCCGGGTTTGCTCCCAGACAACAAACACCAGGGCTGCGGATACCAGTACAACGGTGACCTTGGGAAACTTCATGGGCGCCTTTTCAATCCGGTGGAACAGGCTCGGGATGATAAACCCTCAGGAATGTGCTGTCTCGGTTTGCGCGGCTATACTGACTGAGATTTTCCCTGGCAGGGCCATTCAGGAAAAATGGCCCGATCAATCAAACGACAAGGAGTTCTGCAAATGACCACACTGATTGTTGGCCTGGTTCTGTTTCTCGGAGTGCACTCACTATCCATCGTCAACGAACCGCTGCGCAATCGCCTGCGTGCCTCTATGGGCGAGGGTGCCTTCAAGGGGCTCTATTCCGTGGCCTCCCTGATCGGCCTGGTGCTTATCATCTGGGGCTACGGCGCCGCCCGCATGGACCCGACCGTGATCTACACCCCGCCAGGCTGGCTCAGACACCTGGCCATGCTGCTTTTGATCCCGATCTTTCCCCTGCTGTTCGCCACCTATTTTCCTGGCAAGATCAAGGCAAAACTGGCGCATCCGATGTTGGTAGCGGTCAAGCTCTGGGCACTTGCCCACCTGCTTGCCAACGGCATGCTGCACGACCTGCTGCTGTTCGGCTCCTTCCTGGCATGGGCCGTGGTCGACCGGATTTCCATGAAGCGCAGAACCCAGCGGTCAATCCCGACACTGCCGGCGAGCAAGGCGAACGATGCCATTGCGGTCGTAGGCGGCCTTGCGGTGTATGTGGTAATGGTGTTCTGGGCTCATCAGTGGCTGTTTGGTGTAGCGCCAGTCTGATCTCCGCCCCCTCATAACCCAAGCATTTCAGAGGAACCAATGCTGCAAGATACCTTCGAACGGGTGCTACCCGGAGCCCGTAAATCCACGAAGCGCCACATTCTTCGATGCGCACTGGAGTGCTTTCTGGAAAGCGGGATCGAGTCCACAACAATAGACACCATCCGCCAGCGATCCGGCACCAGTGTGGGGACCATCTACCACCATTTCGGCAACAAGGAAGGACTGGTAGCCGCACTGTTCTTTGCCGCACTGGATGACCACAAAGCCGTAATGTGGCCAGAACTCGAGCGTGCGAATAGCCCGAAAACTGTCATTGAGGAGCTCGTTCACAGCTATATGGACTGGGTCACCCGGCAGCCCGAACTGGCCCGCTTTATGTTTCTCGCCCGCTCCAGTGTGGCGGCCGGCCCGTTCGGGGAAGAACTTGCCGTAAGGAACCGCGAGCAATACAGCGTGCTGCACAAATGGCTGGCCGAAGGCGTAAAGCTGGGGGACATCCGCTCTCTGCCGAAGGAAACGTATCCGTCCCTGCTACTCGGGCAGTCCGAAAATTACTGTCGGGCGTGGCTGTCCGGCCGGGTGCCAACACCTCCAGGCGATCATGCGCCTGTGTTCGCCGATAGCGCCTGGAGGTCCCTGGCACAACAGATTTAGAATATTATTCTAGAAATAACTTCTGCGTTTTGGCATGATTTCCTGGTAGGCCCTTATTTCATCATCAGGAAGCAATGCCATGGACATCATCCGCCTGTACAACCGCATGAACCGCTTACCAATGGGTAAAGCCCTGTTCAGCCGTGCGGTTTGCCTGACTGCCCCTTACTTCTCCAGCATCGCACCCCGCGTAGAAATCCTCGAACCGGGCCGCTGCGTGGTCACCATGAAAAAACGCCGCAAAGTCACTAACCACCTGAAAACCGTGCATGCCATTGCCATGTGCAACATGGCTGAACTCGCCGGCGGGCTGATGACCGATGCATCGATTCCCCTGGGAGCTCGCTGGATTCCATCCGGCATGTCAGTGAAGTATCTCAAAAAAGCCAAAACCGATCTGACTGCTACTGCAGATGGTTCTGAACTGAGCTGGTCTGAGGATGGGACAATTCAGGTACCGGTATCGGTCACCGACACGTCGGGCCAGCAGGTGTTTCATGCCCTGATCTGCATGAACATCAAGCACACGAAAAAAACCGGGGCATCACCGAACTGAGGATATAGCCATGAGCGAGCTATTCGACTTCGGCAAAAACATACTCGAGCAACAACCGTTCAGTGTGCTTCTGGGCACAGAACTCAGGGCCTTTGAACCCGGGAAAGCTGAGCTGGCCCTGGCAGTCAGGGACGAACTGAAGCAGCAGCATGGTTTTGTCCACGGGGGCGTAGTCAGTTATCTGGCAGACAATGCCCTGACCTATGCCGGCGGTTCGGTGTTGGGTGATTCGGTCACATCCGAATACAAGATCAACTACCTGCGGCCCGCCCTGGGGCAAACATTACTCGCCAGGGCAACCGTGATTTCAGCAGGAAAAAGACAGGCGGTATGCCAGTGCCAGGTGGTGGCCATTAACGACGGTGAGGAGCGGGTAGTCGCCGTCGCTCAGGGCACGATTACCAAAATAGGTTAGGCGCCGGCGTCAAGAGGGGATAAGCTCTGTATAGATGCATCTCCTATATATGAGAAAAGCAATGAGGTACCGTTCGTCGCTTTTTAGCCTGTTACTGGCGAGTCTGGCCTTTATGTGTTCATCGACGCTGGCGGAACAGTCACGCAGCGAATGTGAATTACGGGTCGGCTGGGATGATTGGCCTCCCTATTTTGAATTCGAGAATGGTCAGTTTTACGGCCTTGAATACGATCTTTTGAAAGCCACAGCCGATGCGGCTGGCTGCAGTCTTGATATGATCCAGGTGCCCTGGGTGCGCGCATTACACATGTTGAGCAAGGGCTCGCTCGACCTCTTATACGGCGCCAGCTATTCAGAAGAGCGCGACGAATTTTCCCGCTACTCCCTTCCTTACCGCCAGGAGCAATTCATCCTGATTACCAAAAGTGAAGCATACGACCAAGGCCGTTCAGTTTCACTTCACGACTGGCTCCAGTCCACGCCAGCACACGGAGGCCGAAGTCGCCTGGGGCTATTCCGCGGCAATTTCTACGGCGAAAAAATGGAGCGCATTCTGGACGACAACAAAGATCATGTTGAGCGGGTTTACCTGGGCAGCAACGAGCAGATGATCGAAATGTTGACCCGCAACCGTCTGGACGGCTTTATCACAGAGGATGGCGTTGCCAGGATGCTCACGGGGACTTTCCCTCCTGCGGTACAGCGGCTCATTATCAAGGAACAGGTCGCGGATCCTCTGCACTATATTTTCTCACTGGAGGTTCCCGTTGAGGTAATCGAGCGATTCAATGCAGCGATTATCAACAACACGCAGGATTGACCAGCACTACGCAGCAACACATCAAACCCGGGCCGGAAGCGTTCCATGCCAGACCGTTAGCTCATGATTTCAAAGCCGAACAATAGACCGTGTCACCGAGTATGCCCCTTTTAATCCCTGCATCCACCCCCACGAAACTGTAAAGGCGTCACTTGCGGAATACGTTGTTTATCATCAACCAGAATGGAGGACCGATGCAAAGGACCATCGTCAGCCTTTCTTCACTGATAGTCAGCATTATCCTGCTCATCATGGGCAACGCCTTCCTGATGACCCTGCTCGGCCTCCGGCTCAGTATCGAGGAGTTCAGTGCCGGTGTTATCGGCTGGATCCTGGCGTTCTACTCTATCGGCTTTGTGGCCGGCACGCTGTACGCCGGGCGAATTATTGAGAAAGTCGGTCACATCCGTGCATTTGCCGTCTTCGCAGCTGTGCTCACAGCCTCCGTACTGATCTATCCCATGGCGATCGAAGCCAATCTGTGGGGAGCGCTCCGTGCTGTGGGCGGCTTTGTAATGGCAGGCCTGATGATCGTTATGGAGAGCTGGTTCAGCAGCAAGGCTGACAACCGCAACCGGGCTAGCCTGTTTGCCATCTACCAGATTGTCTTCTTCCTCTCCACGGCCGGCGGGCAGGTATTGATCCGCGTGGCCGACCCATCCGGGTTTATCCCCTTCTCCCTCGCGGCGGTTCTGGTTGTACTGGCTCTGACTCCCCTGTCACTGACCCGTCGTGAATCACCGAGTATTGCCAGGAGTGAGCGGCTTTCACTGACAAAGCTGTACCGCAAGTCGCCAGCAGGCACCCTGGGCGCACTCATTGCCGGACTGCTGATAAGTGCGTTTTACGCCATGGGGCCAGTGTTCGCCAACCGGATTGGTCTCGGGCTTGACCAGCTCTCCAACTTCATGGCGTCAGCCATTGTGGCCGCCATGCTGCTGGCCTGGCCCATTGGCCGAATCTGCGACCATTTCGACCGCTACCGCGTGATGCTGGTTGTGGCGATTGTCGCCGCTGTCAGCAGCCTCATAGCCGCAGCCATCAGCAACAACAGCGTCGTTGTTCTGGTGTTGTTTGTTGGTCTATACATGGGGCTCAGTGCTGCGATCTACCCCATCGCTGTTGCCATCACCAATGATCTGATGGAAAGCCATCAGGTTACCGCCGCCAGCACGGCGCTGCTGTTGAGCTACGGGCTGGGCAGCATTATAGGGCCGCTCATCAGCGCCCTGTTCATGGAGTTACTGGGAGCACGGGGCCTGTTTATCAGCAACGCCCTGATACTCACCGGCCTGATCCTGTTCATGCTGGTGGGACCTGGCCGTAGCCATCCCAAAGTAACCCGGCAGGAACACTACTACACCACAACCCCGGAGGCGGCCCTGGGCGTCTCAGAACTTGACCCGCGGAACACCGAATTCGAGGAATCGGCGGCATCGGAAGCTGATGAAGATTCGTCGAAGGCGTCCGACAATCCAGACAACCCGTCCGGAATTCCGACCACATCCGGAACGGAGCCAGAGGATCAGGACCCCAAATCAACCAGTTGAAGCCCTGGCATGATATTTCCTTGTTTGTAGTTGCCGAACAATAAATCCAAGAAAGGAGCTACAACAATGACGTTTCCGTCCATTCCAGGATACGGCGGCCCGGCACTGTCCGCGCTTATCCTGTCGGTGTTTCTCAGCATCACGATACAACCTGCGTTCGCCGGCCAGACCCATTCCTATACCCAGCCTCAACAGGGCTACAATCAGTCCCGCGCCAGGGACTATAAAGTGTACGTGCCAGACAACCTCTCCACGCCGGCGCCGATGATGATGGCACTGCACGGCTGCAAACAGACCAATAACGACGTCCTGAATGACTGGGGTCTGACCGAAGCGGCAGAAAAATACGGCTTTATCCTGGTGGCACCGTTTATCACCAGCTATGACGGGCTGCGCAACGAGAACTGCTGGGGATTCTGGTTTGACCATCACCGCCACGAAGGCGCTGGAGAAGTTGAGGACCTGCACCAGATCGCACAGGCCGTGGAGGCCAACTTCAGCATTGACCCGAATCGTCGGTTTATCACCGGGTTGTCTTCCGGAGGTGCCATGGCCACTGTCGCCTCCGTGGCACACAATGAATACTGGGCAGCCGCAGCACCGGCATCAGGCCTGCCCTATGGTGAAGACTCCGCCTCTGTCTCGTTATCCGGACAGTGTCCCGGAAGCGCAACTTTCCATAGCGTATCCCGGGTAGTGTCGGACATGCAGAACGAACTGGATGACACCTACCCCATCCCCTTGATGGTTCTGCAGAACGAGAACGACTGTACCGTACTCAAGACAGCTGCCGACAACACACGGGACGCCCACCTCAAGGTCTTTGGGGATCCTGCCTTTGATACACCCGCTGAAGCGGAAGCTTCATCCACTGCGTGCACGCCCTACTACCAGAACAACTACAGCTGCGAGCACATACGCTACACCCGGGACGGCACATTGGGCTCCCGTTCCCTGGTAGAAACCGTCTACCTAGACGGACCGTTATCCACCCCGAACACACAGGACACAGACCACGGCCATTACTGGGTTGGCGGTGAGCATGGCAATAATGGCAAATGGTCCATCCGGGTCGGCCCCAGTTACCCGGACATGATCTGGGATTTCTTCAGCCGCAACAGCCGCGATGGCACTGATCCGGAAGGGTTTCCGGTGATCACCCTGATTGGCGATAACCCGATGACGGTGAACATCAACACCACCTTCACCGACCCCGGCGCCACCGGCGAAGACACCGACGATGGCTCCCTGACTGTGAACGCTGACTGTAGCGATGTGGACACATCAACCACAGGCTCCTATACCTGCACCTACTCTGCCACCGACAGCGACGACAACACCACCACCAAAGACCGAGCCGTGAATGTCGTCGACCCCAACGCCCCCATTGAAACCTGCGAGCAGGCCACCGCCTCACCAAACGCCCACATCTCCGCAGGCCGGGCCTATGCAGGTGGGTCCTACGACCTGCGGGCACTGACATCCGGTGATGATGTAGACATTGGCGGCTCCTTTGACACCTGGAGCAGTGTCACCCTGCACGAGGGTGAACCGGGGCTCTGGTACGCCAGCGAACCTGCGGCGTGCAGCGGCTCTGGAGATGGTGGTGACGGCGGAAATGATGGCGGTGGCGAGTTTGCCTGCCAGGACTGGAACGACACCAATCTTAACCATGATCTTGCGGGACGGGCGTACTATGCCGGCGGCTATTTCAGCACCGGCGGTGATGACACGCTGGGAGCCCTTTCAGGAACCTATACCTGGGTAAAAGAAACCTCTGACGGTTTCTTCGAGGCCGGGGCATGTAATTAAGGCTCATAAAAAAGGACCCCGAGGGGTCCTTTTTACTTTACAGCGTAACTGCTTCGGTTATTACTGTGCCGGTTGCGTAACCGCGTTCGCGTCCAGGGTGACCGCTGTCTGGGACAGTGCCCGACCGTTGAAGGTGGCTCCGGTCTGAAGGTCAATCAGGGTTTTGCCGAGGAAGACCCCATTGATGTCACTTGTGGTGCCGAAGATAGTTTTACCAGCTACCTGCCAGAACACATTCTTCGGCAGAGCGCCGCCCGCTAAGGCGATTTTAACGCCGTTACTCACGGTGAGATCACCAGCGATCTGTAGAATCCACACATCGTTCTTGCTACCAGACAGTGTCACATCAGTGGCAATATCCAGACCGCTGCTCCATTTGTAGAGGCCCGGGGTGAGGGTCAGCCCACTGATGTTGCCGGCACCGAGTTCAGTGGCGTCAGGGTTTGAGCGTCCAGCAGCGTCGGTATAAGCGGTTTCCATATCGCTTACTGCGGTTGTAAGCATGGACGGTGTAGGTGCTGCCATGTTGGCCGCAAAAACTTTGCCGGTTACAGTGCTTGATTTAGAAAAAGTGTTAGTTGCATCCCGGACAAGGGAGAAGCCGGTGATAAAGCTTTCTGCAGCCGGGCTGAGTGCGATGTCGCCAGTGATGGCAGTAGTGCCGGTGGTGGAAATCCCGGTTTTCGCCAGAATCACGTAATCACCTGCGGTACCAAGAGTTACCGGTGCTGGACCCTTCGCCACACTGTCGCCGGTAGTGAATGACCAGATAAAGCTGGCTGCCAGCGCATTTGCCGCAAGGTCCTCAGCGCTAGTGGTGACTGTGGCGGTGTATTTGGTGCTAATGGCAAGGTCATTCGCAGGAGTGAATATGGCGGTAGTGCCAACAAGCTCTACCGTGCCGGCGACCGGGTTGGTATTGGGATCCGTCACGAAGAAGGTTGAGCTGTTGATGGTCGCTACGTTCATCGCTTCGCTGAAGCTGGCGGAAATGTTCCGGTTGATCGCTACGCCCGTTTCCAGGTCAACGGGGTCGCTGGCCGTAATCGTAGGTCGTTCGAGATCAGCACCAGCGCCTGTGGTAAAGCTCCACTGGTAGTTGCTTGGCAGTGCCTTGCCATCCGTAGACTTCACGGCGGTAGTTATGGTGGCCGTATATTTTGTGCTGGCTGCGAAATCGCCGCCACTGGTCTGGAATATACCAGTGTTGGTTTCGCTATCCAGGCTAACCGTGCCCGTCATCGGCACTTCGCCATCAGGACCCACCGTAAAGCTGGAGGTATCGAGCGTATCTGCGTTTATCGCTTCACTGAAAGTGGCGGTGACGACACTGTTGGTGCCTACACCGGCTGCATCATTGAAAGGGCCGGTAGCGGTAACGCTCAGCTCGCTACCCGTGGAAGTAGTTGAGCTGTTACCACTGCTACCGCTGCCACTAAAGCAAGCCGAGAGGGAGACTGTTAACATTATAATAAAAATCGCTATTAGCGATTTTGTATGTTTCTGAATCGTATTCATGTTTATTTCCTACTACTTTATTCCGTCCATATTTATATGGGCGGCAATGGAAGTGAGCAATAATGCTACTCATTCCGGGATGCTTCACGCGCTCGCAACTGTTTATTTATTCGCAAGAAACGCTATGAATGCGCTTTTGAGTTGGTCTGTCCGGGCTGAGTCATAATTCAGCCACGTTCTCTTATATTCCCTATCCCACCAATAAGATATATTTATTTTGTATTTAAATATAACTGCATGGAAATGAAGGGTCAGCGGCCCGACAAAATAGTTACCGGGGCACAAAATATTCCCGGGTCCCCATCAGATGGTCGAACCAGGGGCGGGTGACACACCAGTTTGCATTGGGGTTTGGCCCCATATGGTGATCGTAGTGCCAGGGCAGGTGCGTCTTCGCCCATTCGGGGTCCAGGTGGGATTTGCGGTGAACGCGGTAATAGTTCCAGGCACAGAAATACAGCGTACCCACGAAAAAGGGCGCAACCGGCAACATCGGAGTTACAACAACCGCCCCCGCCACCAGGCCGGCAACCTCCTTGCCCTGGGCATGCCAGCCCCAGGGCGACCTTTCGTAGGCCGGGTCATGGAAGTCGTTCCTGCGCACGTCACGGTGATGCTCGTGCCAATGAAAACGCCAGAAACTGTTGCGGTTCCGGCCCAGGCCATGCAACACATACTTGTGGGTGACCCACTCCACCGCATTGGCGGTGAGCAGCCCCAAAGGAATACCAATCATGACAACCTCCTGTCAGGGTTGAACTGAAAGTTCAGGCTATTCCTTCCGGTGCTCAAACGTCCTGTCATCCGACACCCAGAAATGTGGCCACAAAAAACAATTTGAGGCGCCCCATACCAGCTATAGTAATAATATGAATTCTCCACAAAGCGACCCCTGGCTCACCCTGCCTGCCAGTGTGGCCTGGCCCTATGTCGATGCCTTGCAAAACCTGCTTGGGCAGGCCGGGTTCCAGGTTCGACAGTGGCTCGCCGACGCCGGTGTTGAACCGCAATCGCCAGATAGTGACGGAAGGATCTCCCTCTATCACGCCCTGTCTCTCTGGCATCGGGCCGAGCGCGACGCCCGGGCGCCCCTGCTCGGGCTTCAGCTTGGCCAGGCGGTACAACCAAAGGATTTTCCAATACTGGGGCAAGCAGCTCTGAGTGCAGACACACTTGGGGCAGCGATTTATCGCCTACAGGAATTTGAGTCGCTGATCTGGGACATTGGCCTGTGCCGTCTCCAGATCGACGGGCAGGATGCGAAGCTGGTGCTCAGCCCCCAGCATGACAAACTGCTGCCCCGGGGCATCATTGAACTGGCAGTCAGTGGCTGGCTGAGTATCGGGCGAAGGCTGCTACCGGAATACCAGGGCAGCACCGTCAGCTTCAGCCACCAACCGCTTGCGGACGAGACACTGTATCGGCAATACCTGGGCACCGATGTGCGTTTCGACCAACCATTCAATGGCCTGATCTTCCCCACATCCTGGCTGGACATCCCACTACCGGCTCGGGATGGATACCTCCAGGCTCTCCTGCAACAGCAGGGCCGGCGCTTGCTCGCCAATTACCACCGCGACCTGAATCTGCCCAATGAGGTACGGGCCCAGATCTGCAAGCATCTACTGGAAGGATCTGTTGAGCCAGCTGGAACCGCCCGGGAACTGGGCTTCAGTACCCGCAGCCTCAGGCGCAAACTGGCGGCCCGCAACACCAGCTGGAGCTCCCTCTATGAGGAAGTGCGCCGGGACCTGGCCATGCTGTGGCTCCAACAGCCGGAAGCCCCCCTGGCCGACATCGGCCTGCTGCTGCAGTTTGCCGACCAGAGCGCCTTCAACCACGCGTTCCGACGCTGGACCGGTGAAACACCCGGCCGGTTCCGTCGCCGGCTCCACAGCCTCCCAGAATAATCCCTGCACTTGTTTAAATATGTAATCGCGCACTTGCACTACGCCTGCCAACCACTGGCTCACCTCTGGGACTGAATCGTGCAAAACGATAGATAACAACAGGTTATAAAGATAACACCGCTCCCGAACCGTGTTACGTTCGATCTCAAGATGTATCCCTCCGTAAGCGCCAACTTCCTGACAAATTCAACCCGCCAAATCCTGAACCAACCCACATATAACCGAAAACCGTCTCGGTATGATTTGCCTGAATTCGTCAATGAAATGGTGCGCAACAATGTCAATTTGCGGCAAAAAATTATCGAAGCATGGACTGCTGATGTTACCTGCGGTGGTTCTGCTCTCGGGCTGCGGACTGGACATTACTTCCGGCGAAAGCACTTCAGCAGCGCAGTCCCAGGGCTCGAACGAGCCGACTGTCGAGATCGCCGGTGCGGCCATGAAAGGCGTCATACAGCAGGGCCTGGTAACCGCCAACCGCCTGATTTCCGACAAAGACGGCCACTATGCCCCGCAACGAGAGGCGGCCAAGCCGGTACTGACGGCGGACGATGGCAGCTACGAGTGGCAGCTGCGAGGAAAGGCAGATGGCTGGGCTCTGGTGGAGCTTCAGGCAGATGCTGACACTCGCATGATCTGCGACGTTGTCCCCCAGTGCGAACAGAGCGGCGCAGAGGCTGTTGCCTTTGGCCAACCCATGGGGCTGGACAACAACTTCAGCCTGCGCGGAGCCGGCGACCTGAGAATGGAAACCGTCAACCTGACCCCGCTGACCCATCTGGCCGTAGCCCTGGCCGAACGCAGCACAAGCGGTCTTTCTCCAGAGGCCCTCTCTGGCGCTTACGAGACAGTAGAGGACTGGTTTGGCCTGGCTGCCGGCTCCCTGCGCCTCACCCCGCCGGATCTGACCCGGCTGGATGAGTCAGACGATGTATCTGCCGATGCCCTACAGGTCGCTATCGCGAACGCCGCTTTTCTGGCGCTGGTCAACGAAAACGCCCAATGGGACACAATTTCCGATGTGCTGAACAACATGACCGCCCAGGTCAGTGAAACCGGCCAGATCAGCCTGATAGGTGATGGTGTGAACGTGGCCCTGGCAGATCTGGTTTCTGCGGCAGCGGTTCAGGCGTCTGAGCTTCAGACCAGGGTGGACTCAAGCATCATCAACCAGAGACTGGTCGTGGTCGAGTACCGCACCGTGCAGCGTTTCAAGACCGTGGCGGATGTTTACGGTGACAGTTCTGGCGACGCTACAGCCGACACTGGAGCCGAAACCAGCGAACCGCCGACAACAGAAGTCACTCCGGAAGAAACCATTCCAGCCGACGCCGCCCTGCTGAGCTGGACCGCGCCACTAACCCGCGAAAACGGTGATAGCCTTTCCATGGGTGAAATTGCCGGCTTTGAAGTAGTCTACGGCACCAGCGCAGAAACCCTGGACCAGAGTCTCGCCATAGGTGATGCTTCAGTCGACGAGCTGCTGGTGGATGAACTCACCGCAGGGACCTGGTATTTCGCCATTCGCACACTGGACACTGATGGCAATCGCAGCCGACTCTCCGACGTTGTCTATAAGCAGATCTGAGACCGCCGGGGATCACCTCTTGCCCAGAAACCGCGACGGCTCAATGGCGTGACCACCGGGCCGTGAGGTCTATAAAAAAGTGCGAGCCTGGGTTGAGTAATCAAAGAGTAAGCTGTTCCGGTATTCCCTGCCACCACCCTACCAAAGACTCATCGAAACGGGTTTATGGTCGTATGTACTGTGGGATCAGCGCATGATGCACTGATCCCCCACGACCAACGCCAGGAGAACAACCATGACAACAGCCTCCACATCGCTTCGGGACCTGAACGGCCTCGGCAACAAACCATCAAGACTTTCCGAATCCGCCCTGATCATGATCGACTACCAGAACACCTATCGTGAAGGCGTCATGAAGCTTGAGGGCGCGGAAGAAGCCCTGAAAGAGGGTAAGAAACTGCTGGAAATGGCCCGTGCCGAAGGAATTCCAGTGTTTCATATCCGCCACGATTCTGGCCCGGGCTCACCCTACGATGTGAACGATCACATAGGCGCTATCGCCGATATCGTTGCCCCGAAAGACGGCGAACCGGTCATTACCAAGAACTTCCCGAACTCGTTCGTGCAGACCGATCTGGATGAGCAGCTCAAGGCCAAAGGTGTGAAAAACATTATTCTCGCAGGCTTCATGACCCACATGTGCGTCAATTCCACCGCCCATGGCGGGTTCAATCTGGGCTATTCACCCACAGTGGTCGCCAGTGCAACGGCAACCCGCCCCCTTGAGGCTGCGAATGGCAAGGTCCTATCCGCCCAGGAGGTTCATGACGGCGCACTGGCTTCAACGCGGGATCTTTACGCCGCAGTTGTCGACAGCGTGGCAGATCTGCCTGCCTGAACAACACGGGAGGTCACCTTATAAACCATCAATGGCCTTCGGAAGGATTTCGAAGGCCCAGCTGCGATAGACGAACACAATTGAATTCACCTGCAAGCGCATCGGCCATAAAATGAACGTGCTCAGGTGTAATCTCGCAACACCCACCAACAACACGGGCACCATCCGCCAGCCATTGACGCACCTGCCCTGAATAAGCTTCCGGAGTGATATCCGGCCGTGCCTCCAGGGCATCTACCAATCCGCCACTGGCCACAGCCTCTACAGATTTAAAGGCATTGGCGTAACCTCCGACAATCGGGTACAGATTCACCAGCTCTGGCATGGCGTCGGTTACCAGTTCGGGGTCACAGCAGTTCAACATCACTGCAGCGGGCAAATACCCTTTGATGGCAGCCACCGCTTCCTCCAGGGTTTCGCCCGATTTGAGCCTGCCGTTTGCTTCAAGGCGAAATGCCACTCCAAAAGGTTTACCAAGATCACTGGCGGCCGCACACGCAGCCCTCGCTTCCAGGGTGTTGGTCATGGTTTCGATCAGGAATACGTCGGCGCGAGCCTGCAGCTGAACCAGAGTCTCGTATTCGTCACGCACGTCCTCAAAAGAGCGGGCCGGCTGACCCTGATAGCTTGCAGTCAGGGGCGGAAGGCAAGCGGCGATATCCACCTGCACACCGGTGGCGTCGATCGCCCGTTCCAGGGCCTGGAACGCCTGCTGGTGAATGGCAAATATCTGTTCTTGCAATCCCTGCTTTCGCAAACGGGTTGGTGTCGCTGCATAGGTATTCAGCGTCAGAGTTTTTGCCCCGGCCCGGATGAAATCCGCATGCACCGCCGTAACAACCTCAGGCTGCTCCAGCATGACGGCTACGGACCATAGTGGAGAACTCACACCACGAGCCCTGCGATAGATTTCCTGGCCAAGACCACCATCAAGAAGTGCAACGTTTCGCATAGTGCTCTTAGCTCCTTTATTAAGAGTGTGTGATCATGATATTGCCAGATTGCAGAGTATGTTTCGGTATAGAAGTCAGGATTAATCATCAAATATGATCCAATACAGCTCAGTAAAACTACCCTAGCCCATCATTTAACCGAATAGACCGAGGCCAAACCATGAAACTCGCTACTCTCTCCCAACCCGGCGGACTGGATAAACTGCAGATCACGAACGGCCCGGAGCCGGGCGAACCAGGCCCTGGTGAACTGCGGGTGCGGATTCACGCAAACTCTCTCAACTTCCATGACTACGCGGTAGTCGCTGGTGCCATACCGACCGACGATGGCCGCGTACCCATGGCCGACGGCGCGGGTGTGGTCGAAGCGGTCGGTGCAGATGTGAGCGAATTCAGGGTCGGAGACCACGTGGTTTCTACCTTCTTCCCCCAGTGGGAAAACGGCCCGGCCCCCATCGACAATTTCACCACCACCCCGGGCGATGGCATCGACGGCTATGCCCGCGAATTGGTCACCGGCCCTGCCCGGGGGTTCACCCACGCACCGAAAGGCTACAGCCACGCGGAAGCCGCCACTCTGACTACGGCGGGCCTGACCGCCTGGCGGGCGCTGGTCGTCGACGGCGGCTTGAAGGCTGGCGATACGATACTCACCCTGGGTACAGGCGGCGTCTCCATTTTTGCCTTACAGTTCGCCAGGATGATGGGCGTCCGGGTGATATCAACGTCATCCTCCGACGAAAAGCTTGAGCGGCTGAGCGCCCTCGGAGCCGACCACACCATCAACTACAAAACCACGCCGGCCTGGGGCCAGCAAGTGCTTGAGCTGACCGGCGGCAAGGGCGTCGACCATGTGATCGAAGTGGGCGGCCCGGGCACCCTGCCGGAATCCATCGACGCAGTGCGCATCGGTGGCCACATATCGCTGATCGGCGTGCTCACCGGTCGCTCCGGTGAAGTGCCCACGGCAAAACTCATGGCCAAACAGGCTCGTCTGCAGGGCTTGATCGTCGGCAGCCGCGCTCACCAACAGGACATGATTCGTGCCATCGAGGCTAATGACATGCACCCGGTGATCGACCGCTCATTTGCGCTGGATGAAATCGCGGCTGCGTTCCAGTACGAAGAATCCGGCAAGCACTTTGGCAAGATCTGCCTGGAGTTTTAAGCAAACCCAGCGGACGTCATGATTGCGAAGGCAACACCCCGAATCCGGCGTCAATCTGTCACCGAATTCTTAAACTTTTATAATCAAATCGATAAAGTATTAGTTTTCAATTACTTAGGTACCGACAAGCCGGCCTGCAACGGTTTACGTCAACCCAGGTTATTGTCGAAAATCATGTTGTGTGGCACGTTGAGCCTAGCAGTTACGCATTAGCGAAAAGGATTGGCGCTATTGCGGAAGTCAGTTCATTTCAATCTCACGGAAAAAGGACTATCGAAATGAATAAAGACATTATGGAAGGTAACTGGAAGCAACTCAAAGGCAAAGTGAGAGAAAACTGGGGCAAGCTAACCGATGACGAAGTCGATGAAATCGGGGGCCGGAAGGACAACTTTGTCGGCAAGATTCAGGAAAAATACGGCATGAAAAGAGATGAGGCCGAAAAAGAGTGGGACAAGCTCACTAAGTAATCCTTATCGACACCTCCTGGCCTGGGGAATACAGAGCCCTTTCTGTATTCTTCAGGCCAAGGATTCAGTCTCTGCAGAAGCTAATTTCGGCTGGCCTGTTGCCTCAGCCACCGTTCTGGCGGTTCGCTCCATTGTCAGTGCCAACCGCTCAAACATACCTTCGACGACAACCGTTTTCTGGTCCGGATCCCTTTGGGCGTGAATGGCCTCAAGCAGCCTGGCGCCAGCCTTCCGGAACTCTGGATTGATGACACCCCGGGCGCTCAACAGGTAGGTTTCCGCCAGGGTCTGCTGCCACTCCTTCAGAAGCCTGTCAACTGTGGGACTGCGATGGTCCTGAATCAGCTTGCGCAGACGAATGGACACATGCCCGAGGTTAAGCCCGGTGAACCCCAGGTCGGTCATATAGCGTTCGCTGCTTTCAGAACTCTGATCATAATTGGCCAGCCGCAACAGACGCTCCCCCATACGACCATTAAACCAGTTTTCAGGCATTTCGTGATCGTCAATTGCGGTCAGGTCACGGGCCGTGGATCTCAGCAGGCGGCGCTGCATAAACCGGCTGTCCGGCGGGGTAATGACTTTGAATACCCAATAGAGGATGCTGATTCCCACGAACAGTCCCAGTGCAATATTCACCGCACTTTCGGCATTGAATGTCATGCTGTTGCTTGGCTGAGTGATGATGGTGAACGGAATACAGAAGCCCAGCCCGTAAGGCAGCGTGGGACGATCGGCAAGAGCCAGCAGGCCAAAGAAATAAGGGCCTGCCAGAACCAGCATCAGGAGTTCGACATTGCCACTGGCCCGGGATAACAGGCCCAGCCCGAAGAACAGGGCAACGGGAATAGCCACCGTTGCACCCATCAGCACCCGACGCAGAATAGGCGTCAGCTCCGCCAGCGAAAAACGGGCGAACATCACGGAAAATACCACGGGCATGATCATGATCATCAAGGCGGCCGAGCTTGCCGTCTGGGTCCAGATTATCGCCCCGATTCCAAATATCACGGCCGTGCGAAACCCGTTGATCAGTCCGACCAGCGGGTCCCGGTGGGTTTCCAGCATGGGCGCCTTCAGCAGCGTCCGGTCACGGCTTTCCAGCGCGTTATAGGCCCGCAATACCACCACCAGATCACTTACCAGTTCCAGTGCCGTCCTGGTCAGACGTGTCACGATGGCGGACTCGTTCCTGAACCCGGTTCGCTGCTCCAGCAAGGACCGCCGCAGCTCATGGGCAAGCCGGTAACCTTCCTGGTAGCTATCTGCTTCGGCGATTTCCCCGAAATATCGGCGCATCTGGCTGAGCACCTCACTGAACGCAGGTGACACCAGGTCACCATGATTCCTCTGGAACCGCCCCATAATCTGAGTAACCGCCAACAGGGACATTACCTTGTTGCACAACAGATTGGCTGCCCTGCTCCGGCCCGAGCCTTCGGGGCCTTCGTAGGTAACAGCGCTGGAATCGTCATTAACCGCTACCAGGGTTTCGAGAATCTCGTCCGCATGCTCGTGACGCTGCCTGTGGGAGCTTCCCGGCTCCAGCTCCAGTTTGAGATAGGCCAGCGTTTTGTTGATCACCTTGCGGGCATTCACACGCAGGCCATCTTTTACGGTCACCGGCCATAACAGCTGGCTGACCAGCATGGCACACACGGCGCCGGTCGCAATTTCGCTGATCCGCGCCTGGGCGATGGTAAAAACCGCCTGGCTGTTTGTGGTGCCGGCATCCGCCATCACAAGGATGACCACCAGTCCGGCTGTCATCCCTGCCATCGCGAAGGCATAGATATAATTGAGGTTGTGCACCATGGAGGACGCAGCTGAATTCAGGCCAATCCACAGCGTTAAGAGGCCCAGCGCCAGAAGCGGATACGGTGTCAGCAACGCAAGCACCAGAATGCCAAAGCCACCACCAGCCGCCGAACCCACGATCAGGCACAGCGCTTTCTCGATGACCAGCCCACTTTCCGGGCGGATCTGCAGGAAAATCGCGGAAACCATCGCCCAGTAGGGACGGTCCAGTTGCAGGGCCATCGACACAAACAACGCCAACGCCATGGCGACCACACCCTTGATGGCGAAGATCACGGCGTATCGGTTCGGCGCCAGGAGTTGCGCCAATAGCGGATGGGGTGACATGTGCGCCGGCCCGCTACTCGGAGTCCAGATAAATTGAAACCGTCATCCCGGCACTCAGATGTATATCCTCCGGCACCGGGTCCAGCGCAATATCGACCGGAATCCGTTGGGCCAACCGTACCCAGTTGAATGCCTGCTGAACCTGGGGAAGCATCTGGTCGTTGCTGCTGGCATTGATATCGGCAATCCCCGGGGCAATGCTGACGACGGTGCCAGTCAACTTCCGGTCGCCACCCATCAGGGTAATCCGGGCGGATTGCCCCACCTGCACCTTATGCAGTTTGGTTTCTTCAAAGTACCCGGTGACATAAAAGGAATCGGCCTTCACCTCAGACAACACAACCTTCCCTTTATCGACGTAGTTGCCCTGGCGCAGATGGAGGTTACTGATGGTGCCATCTGCCGGTGCCACCACCTGCGTGCGCTCAAGGTCAATGCGCGCCATCTCCAGTTCCGCCTTGGCGAGTTCAAGACCGGCCACCGCGGACGCCCGTTTAATACGGTAGGTTTCCAGGTCGTCCTCAGTGGGGGCCTGTTCGTCAGACAGTCCCTGTCGGCTCTGGTACCTGTGCCTGGCCAGCTCGAGAGAACTGTACTTCTCTGCGACCTTCGCCCTGGCTTCCGCAAGCGCTGCCTGATAACGCGTATCGTCAATGGTAAAGAGCGGATCACCCTGCTTTACCGCCTGGTTGTTGGCCACGCTCAGTTGCGTGACCCAGCCTGAAACATCTGGCGCAATCGTGATGACATCGGCACGAATCCTTCCGTCGCGGGTCCATGGCGAATACAGATAATGGTTCCAGACCCAGCTTCCGGCAACAACCGCTAGCGCGACCACCAACAACGTAATACCAACACGCAGTAGCTTTCCCATGAGTCTTCCCTAGTTCCCGAACAGATAAACAATGATTGCCAGATAGCAGATGAACGCGGCAACATCGAACCAGGCTTCCTTCCAGATATAGCGGCGCAGGTCCAGCCGGTACAAGGCCAGCCGGGTGACAGCACTCAACGCAAACGCCATCGGCACCAGCACCAATAATGGACTGAACAGCATTCCGCCAAAACTCAGTTCGTGTAGCATGCTCTCTTATCAGCGTGTTGTGACCAGAAGGAGTTCAAATGCCCTACCAGTTTAAAGACCTCAAAAACCAATGCCAGACAGAGTGGCGCGCCTACATCGAACACAGCTTTGTGCGACAACTGGGCGATGCAACACTTTCCAGGGAAGCGTTCGAACATTATCTCAAGCAAGATTACCTCTTCCTGATCCAGTTCGCCCGTGCGTTTGCCCTGGCCGCCTACAAAAGCCCGACCCTGTCCGACCTGAGGCAGGCAAAGGAAGGATTACAGGCAATTGTAGACGTTGAGCTGGATCTGCACATCGGCTACTGCAAGGAATGGGGCATTTCGGAACAAGAACTTGCCGAACTGCCTGAAGCCCGAGCCACCATCGCCTACACACGGTATGTGCTCGATACCGGCAACAGGGGCGATCTGCTGGACCTGCACGTCGCACTCTCACCCTGCATGGTCGGTTACGGCGAAATCGCCAACTGGCTGAACCGACGGGCGGAAACAATCCGGGGCGACAGCAACCCCTACGATGCCTGGATCGCCATGTACGAAAGCGACGAATTCCAGCAAGCCATGCAGGCCGAAATCCGTTGGCTGGATGAACGGTTGGCTGATGTTTCCCCGGCCAGATTCGAGCAGCTCACGCGGATATTCAGCGATGCAACCCGGCTGGAAATTGATTTCTGGGAGATGGGGCTGAAGCAAAGCGATTGATCATCGCGAAGGCGCCATCCGGGCTATCCCGCTCTTTCAGTCATCGTCACTGAACGCGGAACGGTGGAACTCGGCGGCTTCGTTCGCTTCCTTTACACCCGCTTCCAGCAATTCCGGTACATCTCCGCCGGCAAGCACTTCCAGCACAGCGTGGACACCTTGCGCGAGGGAGGTCAAATTGTAACCACCTTCCAAAACCAGCGCGAGCCGGCCTTCGCAGTGCTGGTCGGCGATTTCCTGGATGATGCGAGTCATGACCTTGAAACCGTCGTAGGTCAGGTTCATAGCCATGTCATTGCGGTGGGGGTCGAATCCCGCTGAGACGAGAATCAGATCCGGTTTGAAGTACTCAGCGGCCGGCACCAGTATTTCGCGGTACACTTTTTCAAAAGCGATGTCCCCGGCTGACTCAGGCAGCGGGACATTGATGGTATAGCCCTCACCGAATCCGGCGCCCACCTCTTCCAGGTCTCCGGAACCCGGATAAAAGGGTGCGGCACAATGGGTATCGAAGAAGAGGACATCCGGGTCCGCCCAGAAAATATCCTGGGTTCCATTACCGTGATGCGCGTCCCAGTCGATGATCAGCACCCGTTCACAGCCCAGTTTTGCCTGGGCATGGGCAGCCGCCACCGCGACGTTGTTCAACAGACAAAAGCCCCTTGCCCTCACCGGTTCTGCGTGATGACCCGGCGGACGCACCAGCGCGAACGCACTCTGGCAATCGCCATTAACCACGCTCTCCACGGCCGCAATGGCGTTTCCGGCTGCAGCCAGGGCGGCGTTGACACTGTTGGGGGAGACTGCGGTGGTATCAGAATCCACCCAGGCGGCCTTCCCGAACAGTGAGAGGAAGTGATCCAGGTAGGAGGTGGTATGCACCCGGGCCAGCTGATTATAGGTGGCGGCACTCCCGACCTTGAACTGGACACCGGGGACAGGATGTTGCTCCAGGTACTTCATGATTGCACTCAGTCGCCCCGGGTGCTCCGGATAACTCCACTTGAAGTCCAGGCCCTGCAGGATATGTCTGACGCGTTTTTCCACCCGGCTGGGAACGAAAGGCAGATCCACCTGGGGGTCGTGGCCCAGCACGACGTCATCATAAAAGACATTCACGGTTCGATCGCCTAGCACTCAAATCTCCTTCTCGCCTTGAATACCCTGTACTGTAACGGTTTCTAGGACCGATTGTTCAGAACTTCCTGCACAGCGGTAGTGAATGCCGCGGCACGCACCCCTATTGTCTTAAAGCCCAGACGGGTCCAGGCCGCCTTGGCCTCCTTGTTCGATGCAGAATACTCCAGAACCAACTCGTAGGCACCCCGGCTCTCCGCAAATGCCACCAGGCTACGCAGCAGGTCCGGAAAAATCCCGAGCTTGCGAAACTCGGGTTCAACCCAGACATCATCAATGAACGCCGACCGGTACTCGACGTGACTGGTTTGCTCCCAGATGCCCTGATTGCGCGAAATATAAATATAGCCCATGCCAACAAGCCCTGCTCCGGGCACCTCCGCCACCATAATGTGCTTATTGGCATCGGTCAGCGACGACAGCAGTACGCCGTGAAGACGGTCCCATTCACGCTCCTTCAGGCTCTGGGGTGGCGCACCCGAAACGTGGAGAGCCAGCTTGGCGAGGAATTCCACCAGCACGGGGACATCATCCTCTACGGCTTCCCGTATCAGAAACTTTTTACCAGCCTCTTTCTTGTTAACCATTCTGCGACTCCTGTGGAAGCACCGGGCGTGATCGCAAAGCGGGAATCTGATCCGGAGGCAGCGGGCGGGAAAAAAGATAACCCTGGCCGTACGTGCAATGCTGTCCGTGCAGGAAGGCCAATTGCTCTTTCTTCTCAATACCTTCAGCCACCTGCTCCATTCCCAGGGCCTTGGCCATCTCGATAATGGTGCGGGTAATCGTTGCGCCGTCCTCGCTCGTGGGCAGGCCATCAATGAACGAGCGGTCAATCTTGAGGCTGCTCACCGGCACGCGGCGCAGGTAAGACAAAGAAGAGTAACCGGTACCAAAATCGTCGATGTTGATCTCTATGTTCCGCGCCTTCAGCCGCACCAGATTGTGCTCCACGGCCTCATTGTCCCGCACCAGGGAATGCTCGGTGATTTCAATGCGCAGCAGCTTTTCGGGAACCTGCGCCAATGCCAGTCGGTTGAGCAGTTCCTCCGAGAACGTCGGCTGCACCAATTCAGCCGGCGATACATTCACTGCGACGGGAATATCCCAGTCCGGCTGCTCCGAGCACCAGGCCTGCAACTGTCGGCAGACTTCCTCTCGAACCCATCGGCCGATAGGAAGAATCAGGCCACTTTGTTCTGCCAGTGGAATAAACCGATCCGGAGAGACCTGGCCAAGCTCTGAACACCGCCAACGCAGCAGTGCTTCGACCCCCGTCATCTGGCCGGTGGTCAAGGATAAAATCGGCTGGTACAGCAAATAGAACTCGTCCCGTGCCAGTGCCCTCTTGAGGCAGGACTCGATTTTCAGGATCTCGGAGAACGCATCCGAATGGGCAGCATCAAAGTAATGCACTGGCTCGGCCAGGCTCTCAGGGCTGACCCGAATCGCCGCCGATGCCTGTTCGATCAACGCCTCCGGGCTGTCACCCTGATCGGGAAACAGGCTTCCCCCGATACGAACTCTCAGATAATGCTCCTGGCCCAGGCAGCGATAGGGGTGCTCGAGCGTCGCATGGATCTGGTGAGTGACTTCTTTACGCTGGCTGTCATTGAGTACCGGAAACACCAGCACCAGCTCATCGGCTTGCAGGCGTGCGACTGAACCACCTTTGGGGCAATTATCCCGCAGCCGTTGGGCCAGTTGCTGCAACAGTTCATCGCCTCCCTGGGTGCCCAGGCTCTGATTGATCAGGCGCAGACCCGTTACGTTGAACAGCAGTACCGCTACCTGCAGGGATTCCATCGTTGCCAGCTTGAGCAACTGGCTCAAGCGGTCCATCAGCAACTGGCGATTGGGCAACTGGGTCAGGGGATCGTAATAGGCCGAGCGCTCAATTGAACTCTTCAGTGCCAGCAAGTCCGCACCGTGGGCAATTTCATTTTCGATCAGGTCGGCGAACTGGCGCAGGCGGATACGATGCTCCTCGTCAAAGTACCTGGGCTGGTGATCCAGCACGCAGAGCGTGCCCAGAGCCTGCCCTGCAGGGCCGCGCACAACAGCGCCCGCATAGAAGCGAATATAGGGCTCACCGGTGACCAGTGGGTTACCCGCAAACCGCGGGTCATCCAGCGCATCGGGTACAACCAGCAATGAATCCTGGTTTATGGCGTGGCCACAGAAGGAAATATCGCGTGGACACTGGGTTTTATTCCAGCCCACCCGGGATTTGAACCACTGCCGATCACGGTCCAGCAAGGTGATCAATACAATGGGAAATCCGAATATACTCGCCACCAGACTGGTATACCGGTCAAAACGCAGCTCCGACGCCGTGTCCAGCAATCGAAGGCCATACAGCTCCTCCAGGCGCTCCTCTTCACCTTCGGTAATCTCTGGGGGTATATAGGCGTTCTGATTCATGGCTATCCAAAGCGTCCGGAAGAATCCTTTATCCCAGTGTAGAATATAAGACAGCCGATACCAGACTGGATAGACAATGGAATTCACCTTCCTGGGCACATCTGCCGGAACCCCGACACGGTCACGCAACGTGAGCGGCCTTGCCCTGTGCCACTCCGGCCCCAAGCCCTGGTACCTGGTGGACTGCGGTGAAGGCACCCAACATCAGTTACTGCGCACTCGTTACTCGGTCATGCAGTTGCGGGCCATATTCATCACTCATATCCACGGTGACCACACCTTCGGCTTACCCGGCCTGCTCACCAGTGCCTCCATGCTTGGCCGCTCGGAACCGCTGGATGTCATCGCCCCTGTCCAGGTACAACGTTTCATCGAAGCGGTAATCGATAACAGCGACTCCAGCCTTAGCTACCCCCTGAATTTCATCGATTCCGAGGCCCCGGACTTCTGCTGGCAGGATGATCACTTCCATGTGTTCAATGTAGCACTGTCCCATCGCGTGGCCTGCCGTGCCTACGTGTTCACTGAGCGCAACCTGGAGCGTCAGCTGCTGCAGGACAAACTCAGACACAATGGCATAGAACCCGGCCCCGGCTGGAGCGAATTGCAGAAAGGAAATGACGTAACGCTTGAGGACGGCCGCCTGCTCAGGAGCGAAGACTACACACGGATTCCACGTGTGGCCCGCCGCGTGATCGTCGCTGGCGACAACGACAATCCCGAGCTGCTAACGGATGCCAGCGACGGCACCCAGGTGCTGATCCACGAGGCCACCTACACTCGGGACGTGGCCGACCGGGTCGGCCCCTGGCCACAACACAGCTCCGCGGAACAGGTGGCCCGCTTTGCCCAACAGGCCCGCCTGCCCTACCTGGTGCTGACCCACTTCAGTTCCCGCTACCAGTCCGGACCGGGCGGTGCGCCCCATATCAACCAGCTGGCAGCCGAAGCCATGCAACACTACCGCGGCCAGCTTTTTCTGGCGCGGGATTTCAATACCTACCGGCTGGGAAAGGACCTGTCACTGAGCTGCCTGACCACCCGCAACACAACCTGATGACCGGTTGGTCCCTCACCGTTCAGAAGTGCATGAGGTCGTTGGAAAAATGGCGGCTTTCATCAGATTGGTCCAGACTGTGATCAGGAAGTGACTATCTATTTCGACAGGGCGTCGGGGGCCAGCGATGATAAGGATGCATGGAGAGTATCGCCGGCATTTGCGATCCGGGATCAGACTCCCGGTGGTTCTGAAGTATGCCAATCACACCATCAAAACCAATACTCTGGACGTATCGGCAAGCGGATTACGGCTGAAAAGGCCAGAGGGAGTTTATATCCGCCCCGGGGAGGTCACGGACGTCGATTTTCCCGACAAAGCCGCTATGAACGTAGCGGCGACCGTGGCGTACATCGGTAAGTCCCACATTGGTATGCAATTCTACCGCAGGCGCTTTTCCGAATACGAGCTGAGGGAACTCTACGACGTTGCCCCGTCCTGGCAACGCCTGACCGCCAGAAGCAAGCGTGCATTATGGAGGAGCAGCCGCCGTTTTGCGGTTTTGTTGACCAATACCCTCTTGCGCTCCCCCATTAATGCCATGGCCAGGCCGCATTTTCTGTTTGCGGTTTACGGTAACCAGCAACAGGCCGGGTCCTATTTCACGCCCGGTATGGCGCGGCGTATGCCACCCAACCTGGTGCTTGGCTTCATTCGCAATCAGGACAAGCGCGGCCTGCTGGTGGCGTCGCAATTTATGGAGCATGAGTTAGAGGAAGATTCCGAAAAAGTTCGCTTTTACCTGGACCAATTACAGCGGGACTACCCCGATGTGCAGCGGATCGCCCTCGTTGGGCGACTCCCCAACTTCGTCATGAAAGCTGGTATCGAGATTACCGAACCGCTGGTGGAAGGGAGCCTGGGAACACGCTATATGATCTGGGACGTAGCCCGAAAAATGCGTGAGCGCCCCCAATACAGCCAGCAGACCAGCATCGTCGTGCTGGGCGGTGCCGGTCGCATCGGCAATGCGGTGTGCCAGGATCTCACCAGCCTGTATGACAAGGTGATCGGGTTTGATCCGCGCTATGAGGAGGACAGGGAGATAGGCACGGATCAGGGCACGATATTGCAGACGTCCTCCCCGGCCCATCTGGAGGACGAAAAGCTGTACATCGGTTTAACTCATCATGGCGATGCCGTACTGGAACTCCAGCAGCATATATCTGCGGGCTCCCTGATCGCAGATGATACCCACCCCTGCATCAGCCTGACTGCCCGGGAACGTCTGCAGCAAAGGCAAATCGCGGTGGAAAAGGTGGTGCTTTCGCACGAAGAATTCCTGATGTGGCCACGCATGCCGGACTGGAGCAACCGGGACATTCCAGGGTGTCTGGTTGAAGCCCTGGTTTTGCTTCGCCAACCGGGTGCAGGGGAAGGCGAATTTTCCGCCTTTTGCCAGGAAGCCGAGTTTCTCGGCTTTACCGGCCGGATGATCAGCCCGCTGGACGAATAGGGTGGACAGGAATGCACCATGATGAAATGCGACAAATGGCCGGCGGGGTTGATGGCGATATTCCTTTTATTCGCCTTTACCGCCAACGCCAAGGAACTGACAATTCAGGGTGACGCTGGTCAATACAGCCTGAACAATCACATCGAGTACTTTCTGGGTGATGAACAAACCCTTGATCAGGCACTGCAACAGGAACAATGGCAGGAAAAGTACGATGACAGCGTACTGAACCTGGGGTTCACCGACCAGGCAGTATGGCTCAGGACGACCCTGACACTTCCGGAACCGTTGACCCGTCAATGGTACCTGGTGATTCCTTACCCACTGCTGGAGGAAGTGGACCTCTATCTGGTGCGTGATCAGCAACTACCAGCGATCTACCACACCAGTCGACAGGAAACTGAAAGCCGGCGAGAGCAGGCCCGCAGCTATCAGGTGGCCCTGCCGTTACCGCGCGACCTGAACGGCCAGGTGGAATTGTACCTGCGGGCACGGTCGGCGACGTCAATGCAATTGCCAGTCGAGCTTTGGCGCGAGGACCGTCTGCTGCTGCGATTTTCACACCTGAGCCTCTATTGGGGCGCTTATTTCGGCGTACTGGGTGCCCTGGTCATCTACAACCTGTTCCTGTTCCTTTCCCTCAGGGACTTGGCCTACGGCTATTACGTGCTGTACATCGGCTCGATCAGCCTGCTGATGCTCTGCATTTCCGGTGCCGGGAGCGCCTGGTTCTGGGGCGGGCACCCGATACTGCCCCGTTATGCCCTGCCCATCAGCACCGCACTTGCGTCTCTGTTCGCCTTGATGTTCGCACGCAGCTTTTTGAAATGGCAGGACATTTCTTCACGCTGGGATCGCAGCATGAAGATCGCCGCCGGACTGGCCGGGGTGCTGATTGTCTACACCTGGGCCGACCCCATAAACGGTGCGCTGTTCGCCGGCCTGCTGGGCACCCTGGTGATTGTATTGCTCATCACCGTGGGGCTGGCAGGCCTGAGGGCCGGCGTCGCCATTGCCCGTTATTTCGTGCTGGCCTGGACAACCTTTGCCCTGGGGTCCGCCCTGTATTTACTGAGCGTCTTCGATTTTCTGCCGGTAAACCTCGTCACCAACCACGCCATGCAGGTCGGCTCGGTCGCGGAGGTGCTGCTACTTTCCTTTGCCCTGGCCCATCGCATCAAAGACGAGCGGGCTCGCAAGCTGGCAGCGCTGCGGAAACAGCAGATGGCCGAGCGACAGGTCCGGGATCTGGAAATGCAATCCCTTGAACAGGCCATGCACGATTCGACGACCAGGATGCCCAATGCCGCTCTGCTCAATCAGCAGTTACAGGCAATGATGACTCAGAACAAACGGGTCGCACTTGCGCTGGTCCACTATCCACAGGTCAAGGATATTGCGTCCAGCATGGGCCACAGGCTGGCAGAAGAGGTGTTTTGTCAGTTGATGAGCAAGCTCAACCATAAGCTGGCGGGGGTGGGCGGTGTGATCTGTCTGGAAAGCCGGCAGCACGCCTACATTGCGATTCCCGGATTCGGCTCAGCCGCGTTCCTGATTGATCTCAATGAATTCGAAGGCCCACTGGAGCCCTTTATCGAACTGGTGGTGGGTAATCATGAAATCTCTGTCCATGCCGTCAGGCTGCCTGTGTTAATGAATCTACACTGCGGCGTGGCTGTTGCCCCGGAGCATGGCGACAGCGCGGAAATCCTGTATCAACACGCGTCTGCGGCAAGGGACCACAGCGAATCACGCAAGGTTCCGGTGCAGGTCTATAACAATGAAATCTCCGATTTCGCGCGGCGCCGCCTGGATCTGGTGACCGCCTTGCCCCCGGCCATTCTGGCCGGGGAGCTGGAGCTTTACCTGCAACCGCAAATGAACAACACTGGTCAGGAACTGGTAGGCGCAGAAATACTGTTGCGCTGGCACAGTCCGCGATTCGGGGCAGTGCCCGCCGGGGAAGTGATCGAAATCGCAGAAAATGCAGGCTTGATGGATGTGCTATCGCGTTACATCGTATCCCAGGCCTGGAAAACCATGCAGACGCTGCAGCGCCGACAACTCAACATTACCTGCAGCATCAACCTGTCGGTTCAGAATCTCACTAACAGCCACTTTGTGACCTTTGCACTGGCGGGGGTAAGGGACCACGCCATTCCAATGAATCGCGTGATCTTTGAGGTGACTGAGACCTCCATGATGCACAACATGGACGCTGTGATCGGGTCTCTGCTTAAGATTGCCAACAGCGGCTGCAAGATTGCCCTGGATGATTTTGGTACGGGCTACTCCTCCCTGGCCTATCTGAGCCGCCTGCCCATCCACGAGCTGAAGATTGATCAGTGCTTCATAAGCCAGATGGTTTCCAACCAGAATGACCTGGGAATTGTCCAGAACACCCTGAAACTGGCTCGCGCCCTCAGGCTGGAAGCCGTAGCTGAAGGCGTGGAGGACAATAACACCCGGGAGCTTCTCAGCTACCTGGGCTGCCACCGGCTGCAGGGCTACCTGTTCGCCAGGCCGATGCCGCTGGACAAATTCTGCGATTGGGCCATGACGCAACACCACTGAGTCCGTTCAGACTCGTGCTGACGATGGCCAACGGGTCCGTTTTGCGCCAACGCACTACTTCGCCATGTGCCCCACATACGCAGCGGTGAACGCGGTTTCCTGAAAGACCTTCAATCCGGTCTCGGCAAACGGAATCGGCAACGGGTTGGCGGCCAGCGTGGACTTGATCAGCGCTGGCGAGAGCAACCTTACCTCGAGCCCGGCACCGCCAATCAGCTGAATGGCTGCCTCCAGCTTGAAACTGATGGCGCCACCGGCAAATTTGCCTTTCGGCATCCGCTCCTTGATCGCGACGCGGGCGACCCCATGCTCGGCCATAAGCTCAGCAAAAGCCGCCTGGAACTGCTTCAGATCGTCCCGAGTGTGGTTCTTGTTCAGGGACAGCTTGCGCACCCTGCACTCCGGCAGGCTGAACTGCCCCCGATCCAGTTTCAGCAGACACACCACCGCATCGCTGCCGGTCAGTTCCACTCCGCAAACAATCATGGCATTGCTCCCCTTGCTCTCAACAGCCTGAGCGCTCTCAGCCACAGCACTTCTTGAATTTCAGGCCACTGCCGCAGGTGCAAGGGTCATTGCGGGAAGCTGCTTTCGCCGCGGTAACGGTCGCCCCTTTGTTCTGAAGTGCAGTCAGTTCGGTGATGGATTCAACCGCACCCTCACTGGTATCAACCCTAATGTTGGCATGCAGCCTGGCCTCCGCCACCTGGACTTCGATCTCCTGCTTGCGCACCTCACTGGTTACCACCAGCGTTAACGGGAATTTCTTGCTGCCACTCTTTTGACTGGCATTGGTCTGGAAGCCGCCGTAAGCAGTGTGGTGTTGGCGCGCGTCCTGCCGGCCTTTGAAGAAAAATTTGTCTGACATGCTGTGATCCTGATAAATGAAAGAGTTCCCGGGCGCTTCAAGAAACACTCGCTACGGCTGGGCGAAGACGTTGTAGCACGCTTCCGGGATCGGTTATATAGGCACAAGTGGAAATTCAATGAGGAGGCTTGTGTATACTGGCCATACGATTGAAGACTAAGCGTAAAGCCCGATGAGAAAATCAATCCGATATACCTTGGCGAGTGTCTTGACCCTCTTTATTCTGGCGGTTGGCTATCTTTGGCTGACTTTTGCCAGCCCGTACGGCTATAACCCGACCGGAGATCTGCCTGCGATAGACGACGATGCCACCTATTCGGTATTCGTATACGGCACTCTTACGAAGCCATGGGTACGCTGGTTGGTGACAGGCCGCGCCGGGGATAGTGAACCCGCAAAGCTACCCGGCTTCCGTAAGGAAGAGCTGGACATCAAGCCCGCTGCGGGCGCGGTCACCGAAGGCGAAGTTGTCACAGTGAATGCCGATGAACTCAGGGCTCTGGATCGCTACGAACGGTTGGGTGTGCGCTATGAGCGGGTGGAAATGACGCTGCAGGATGGTGAATCAGCCTGGGTGTACCGGCTGATGGATCCCCTCGTGCTGGAGCTTACAGACGAGATTTCCGATTAACCCAGAACACCGCTGGCCATACGCTGCCAGTCACTCCTCAGGAGGACCTTGATGACATTACCCACGCCCCTGACCCCGGAACAGGTCTATCACCGCTGCCCACTCGACCAACTGGATTTCGATACCACCGAGTCACTGGAAGACCTGGAACTACCTTGTGGCCAGGAGCGGGTGTTGCGTGCCCTCCAGTTCGGGGCCAGCATGAAAGCCGACGGATTCAACCTGTTTGTGCTGGGGCCGTCCGGTGCTGGCAAGCACGAGTTGGTCGAACGCTTCCTTGGCAAATATGCCGAACGCCAACCTGTGCCTTCGGATTGGTGCCACGTTCACAACTTCGAGTTCCCGGACCGGCCCAGGGCCATATCTCTGACAGCCGGCGAAGGGCGGCAATTCAAGAAAGACATGAACGATCTTTCCGGGGAACTGCGCACAGCGATTCCGGCGACCTTCGAAAGCGAGGAGTACCAGGCGCGTCTGCAGGAACTGCAGGAGGAAATGACAAAGCGCCAGCACCAGGGTTTGTTTGAAATCCAGGAAGAGGCCAACGCCAATAACATCGCCATGATAACCACGCCTGCGGGCTTCACCTTTGCACCGATGCGCAATGGCGAGGTGATTGATCCAGAGGACTATAAAAAGTTCTCTGATGAAGAAAAAGAGCTCATTGAGTCCAAGGTAGAAGAACTCCAGAAAAAACTGCAGCAGAACATTCAACAGGTTCCCCGTCTGCGGAAGGAGGTCCGGGAGCGGGTTCATGCGCTGAATGAAGAGATGGTTCAGCTCACTCTCGGTGGCCCGATTGGAGAGCTTCGCGAAAAATGGCGGCATCTTCCCGCCATTGTCGATTACCTGGATGCCATACGTGAGGACGTGGTGGAGCATGCAGAAGCGTTCCAGGACACCGAAAACGGCCCACCCACTGGTCTTCTGGGGCGGTACAAAGTCAATTTGCTGGTGGATAATGCGCAAACAACAGGCGCGCCTGTCATTTATGAGGACCTGCCGAATCATCAGCACCTGGCGGGCCAGATTGAGCATCGAGCCCGACAGGGCACTCTGTACACCGATTTCACCCTGATCAAGGCCGGTGCGGTTCACCGGGCCAACGGCGGCTACCTGATCATTGATGCCCGTCGCATACTGAGCCAGCCCATGGCATGGGAGAGCCTGAAACGCATTCTGTTCTCCAGCGAGATTCGGATCGAATCCCTGGAGCGCCTGTATGGATTGGCGAGCACCATAAGCCTGCAGCCAGAGCCCATTCCGGTATCGGTCAAAGTCGTGTTGTTGGGCGACCGCCTGCTCTACTACCTGCTGTCCCACTACGACCCCGATTTCCTGGACCTGTTTAAAGTTGAGGCCGACTTTGAGGATGACCTCAACCGGGACGATGCCAGCTATGGGCTCTATGCCCGCATGATTGCCACCATGGGGCGGAAGCTGAAATGCCGGCCGCTCGGCCGGGGCGCGGTGGCAAGACTGATCGAACAGGCAAGCCGGCTGGCGTCAGATCAGCGCAAGCTTACGGCGCACGACCGTGTGCTACAGGATCTCGTCAGCGAGGCTGACCATTGGGCCGATCAGGCAGGCACGGCCATTATTGAGGTGAATCATGTCCAACAGGCGATCGATGAGCGGGAATTCCGCGCCAGCCGGATTCGCGATCGGAGCCGTGAGCAGATTGCCCGCGGTATCGTAATGATTGCGACTGAGGGTGAGACCGTGGGCCAGGTGAACGGCCTGTCGGTGCTCAAACTCGGAGCTTCCATGTTTGGTCAGCCAAGCCGGATCACCGCCACCGCCCGACCGGGAAGGGCGCAGGTCGTGGATATTGAACGGGAAGCCAAACTGGGCGGCCCGATTCACAGCAAGGCAGTGATGATTCTCTCCCGCTTTCTGGCCAGCCGGTATGCGGGCGATGGCGAGCTGTCCCTGTCGGCAAGTCTGGCTTTTGAGCAGTCTTACGGAGGCGTGGAAGGCGATTCTGCTTCGGTCACAGAAACCTGTGTTCTGCTGTCGGCCATCAGTCGCCTACCGTTACGCCAGAGCTTTGCTGTCACCGGTTCGATGAACCAGCATGGCGAGGTTCAGGCGGTGGGCGGTGTTAACGAAAAAATTGAAGGCTTCTTTGATGTCTGTCGTGAGGCCGGGAAGGTTCACGGACAGGCTGTCATTTTACCGGCCAGCAATGTCGAACACCTGATGCTCAACTCAGACGTTCGCAAGGCCATTGCCGATGGCGATTTCAGCATCTACCCGGTAACGCATATCAATCAGGCGATTGCACTGTTGACCGGCATGGAAGCCGGCGAGCCAGACGAGAACGGTGAGTTCCCCGAGGCGTCCTTCAATCAGGCGGTCGCCAATCGCCTGTTCCGGTTTGCCGAAATCAGCAAGAAGCAGGATGACGGCGAAGAGCGCGGTGACAGCAATGGAGGCGCCAGCCGTGATTAATACTGTACAGCTCAACGAGCAGGCGCCTGCGCGCGGGCGTGTTCTGGTGCTTATCGACGGGTCACGGATGAGTTATGCGGCCCTCGAGGCCGCGGCTGACATTGCAGGCAAGCGGGGTGCCGACATCCTGGGTGTGTTTGTTGAGGAGTTAAACCTGGTGCGCAGCGCCGGATACGGTTTTTCCCGCGAGGTTGGCTCGGTCTCAGGGATCAGCCGGCCATTCGACACCGGCATTCTGGAACAGCGCATGCGACGGCTGGCGGACCATGCGCGTGCCGCACTTGCCGGGGCAGCAAAGCAGCGCGGAGGCAAAGCGGCGCTCAGTATTGCTCGCGGCCGTGTGATTGATGAGGTACTGGCAATCGCCGGCCCGGATGATCTCCTTGTGCTCGGCCGTACCGGTTGGTCTTCCCCGGCTGGTGCCAGGTTGGGCTCCACCGCACGGGGGCTGATTCGGCAGTCACCGGGGCAAGTGTTGCTGTGGTGCGAACAGAAACTTCCCTACCAGAACCGGGTAGTTGTTTTCCTGAATGATCATGATGAGGCAAATCATCGGGCCGCATTGGCGGCAGCCGAAATTTCCCGGAATTCCCACCTGCCGGTGACGATCATTCTGGGCGCTGACCACGAGCCCTCCGCCGACCGGCTCGACGCTATCCGGCATGATCTTGATGTGCTCGGGGCCGGCACCCGATTGCGGGTTATGTCTGATACCAATCCGCTAACCGTAGCCCGGGTGCTTCGGGAGGAGTGCGCCTCGCAACTGGTCGTCAGCCGGGGATGTGCGCTCTTCAACGAACCCGGCGCAGAACAGCTGCTGGCAGCGTCGAGCCTCCCGGTTACCGTAACACCCTGACAAGTAAGGGCTGTATATGATGTTTGGAATCGCCTGGTTCGCAATGATGTGGTTTGGGCTGATCATGGTGGCGCTGATTGCAGCCGTAGTGATCGTGCGGCGCCGGCATCACGATGCCGGAGATGCCACCGAAGCATCCACCCGCGAGCAACAGAGTGAGGCTCGCCAACAGGTGCTTGAAAGCGTCCAGGGCATGCATGCCGCCGCTGAAGGTCTCCGTGGCCGCGCCCGCGTCAAGGCGTTGCGGAACTATATGGACAGCATGAGCGATGGTCTGCAACTGGTCTCTGAAATCCGCTCCCCTGCCAGCGGCTCCCCCAGGGGAGAATGGGTAATTGCGCCGGGGGCAAAACCCGAGCGTCGTATTCTCTACATTCACGGCGGCTCCTGGATCGCCGGCAGCCCCAAAAGCCATCGCGCCATCACTGACCGGCTGTCGCGGCTGGCCCACGCCTGCGTTTTTGCTGTCGACTACCGGTTAATGCCTGAAAACCGCTATCTGGACGGCATCATCGACTGTCGGCAGGCTTATCGCTGGATACTGGACAACGGCCCGGACGGAAAGGCTCCGGCGGATTTCGTGGTCGTTTCGGGAGACTCCGCTGGCGGCAGCCACACGTTGGGGCTTATCGCCTGGATACGGGATCAGGGCCTGCAACCACCGAACGCGGCAATTGCATTGTCACCCTCCACCGAACTTATGCTGACCTCTCTGGGCAGCCGTGCCAACCTGAAAACCGATGTCATGCTGGGGCCAACCGTTAAAAAACTGTCCCGGGTACCGCTGCCGCTGTTGTGGTGGGGAACCGTTCTGGGCATGCGGGTATTGCCCACCAGCCCGATCGCATCGCCCCTGCGCGGGAAGCTACACGATCTGCCACCAACGCTGATTCACGTCAGCGAATCGGAAATGCTGCTGGAAAACGCCCAGCGGTACGTCGAAAAAGCGCGGGCTGCCGGTTCGCCGGTGGAAGTGAAAACCTGGCCTGACATGGTTCATGTGTGGCACCTGTTTACGCCGCTGTTACCGGAGGCCGAAGAGGCTTTCGAGCATATCGGGGAGTTTCTGTCACGGGTAGAAGCGGGTTCACCGTAAAAGCAAAAGCGGAGCCCCCTAAGCCATTACAGCCCTGCCAATGCTTCAGGCACCGGCGTGTCGCCGGACACCACATCAAAAACGCGGTCTGTCGTATTTTCCGAATCCAGCACCGCCAGCAGAACGCGGGCAACATCCTGCCGTGGAATCTTACCGAAATCCTCCAGCCGCGCACTCACCGCAACCTTACCTGTACCGTCATCGTTAGTCAGCTGGCCGGGACGAACAATGGTGTAATTCAGGCCGCTGTTCTTCAGGTGCTCATCGGCGTTGTGTTTGGCCCAAAGGTAATGCTGGAGTTTTTCCGGCCCCTTTGCCGGCTCTTCAGCACGCATACTGCTCACCATGATAAAACGCTTGATACCCATGGCCCTGGCGGTATCCACCAGCCGGATAGCACCGTCCTGATCCACATCGATGGTTTTATCGGGCCCGGTATGAGGGCCAGAGCCCGCGGTAAAAATGACCGCATCGCAGCCTTTCATGGCTTCGCTACAGTCGTGTTCCAGATCGCCCATTACGGTTTCCGTAGCACCCAGCTGCTGCAATTCCGGGCCCTGATCCTGGTGCCGGATCAGGGCCCTCGCCTCGTGATCGCTGTCTGCCATTTCCCGCAACAGGTGTTGCCCGATTTGCCCGTTGGCTCCTGCTATGAACACATGCATGGCGGATCTCCTGATTAGCTGTTTGGCGTGACTATCTTCTATAGCTGAGTGCACTGCACGCACAATTCAAGGCACCGGACCCACTTCGCGGGCGCCAGCCGGGCCATTGCGGATCTGTCCCGGTCTGTCAGGTCATTTGGCTGCCAGCTTCGGGTAAAGGGGCTCGACGATCGGCTTCAGCCCTTTGGCATCGTCAATAAAGAGCTGCAGATGGGGGAACGGAATCTCAATGCCGGCAGCGTCCAGGGCCTCTTTCATCTGCTCCAGAATGTTCGCCATTATTCGGGGCTGCACATCCAGGTTGTCCGGGGTAATCCAGACTTTCACTTCCAGGTTCATCGAGGAGTCGCCCAGGCTCTTAAGCAACACCCGGGGCTCCATACCGGCTGCCTGCAATACCTCCGGATGCCCAAGCAAAACCGGCATAAGCACTTCTCTGGCCGCCTTGGCAGATTCTTTGTAGGCAATGCCCACTGGAATATTGAGCCGGGTTGCGCCCTCGGCACTGTAATTAATGATATCCGACGACGCCACGCTGTCATTTGGAATCATCGCGAAAATATTATCCCGGGTACGCAGCCAGGTGGTGCGCAGGGCGATCTTGACCACCTTGCCATCCTGGCCGTTAATGGTCACCCAGTCACCGATACGGAAGGGGCGTTCAATCAGCAGGGTAATACCGGCAATGAAGTTGGACAGGGTAGATTGCGCCGCAAAGCCAACCGCAATACCGACGATGCCCAGGCCTGCAATTATCGAAAGCACATCAAATCCGAACTGGGCCAGTACCGTCACCAGAGCCAATGTTCCGGCCAATACTGAAAACAGGTTTTCGACCAGCTGCCGGATAGACGGATCCAGCCGGTAGCGAGTCACCCCCTCCCTCATCAGCCGCCCGACAATCATCCAGGCTACAAAAAATCCCAGGACCATCAAACCCGCCCGGGCCATGGCCTTGAGGAACTCAGGCGAAGCCCCAAACTGGGCCAGGATCACCAGCAATGCTCCCAGCCCGGCAAGATAACGGGCACCGCTACGCACCTGTAAGAACGACGGTTGTTGGGCCCGCTGCTTACCAATCACCAGCCGGATGGTGCCTGTCAGTAACAGATAAGCCCCGATAAATAGCGCAAGGTAGAGGATGGAAATCAGCAGCTGGCTTAACAACTGAGCCGCAAACTCGCCCCATTCCACATCCTCGCCGGTCACGGCCAGAAGAGCATCACCAAGGTTTCGCCTCAGCTGTTCAGCCACAGCCGCAGTGAATGATTCAGCCATAGGCTCATTACTCGGTTTGAATGTCAGTCAAATTATGAATCGGATAAAGATTCACAATCTCCCGGTTCTCGGCTCAATCATCCGCTGTCTTGAACCAACTATAAACCCGCATCGGGGGAATATTCCGTAGTTCCAGCCGGCAGCTGGCAGGCGCCCCCATAATCGGGCCAGTAATCCAGGCTACATCCCGGCAGAACTGGTAAGCAATGAAACGTCCGCCCTCGGCCAGATTGTCCCTTACTGCCTGCGCCACCCGGGTCGCCACGGCTTCCGGCATTTTCGAGAAGGGAATACCGGAGATGACCACATCCGGTTGCCCCATATCATGCAACGCCAGAATATCTGCAATATCTTCGGCGCTACCCAGGTGGTTGGTGAAACGCGGGTCTGCGATTTCGTCAAGCAGTTCATGGAAGTACGGGCTTAACTCAATGGAAAGCAGCTTCGCATCCTGACCAAGGTGCCGCAGAAACGTTCGCGTGGTGCCACCGGTACCGGGCCCCAGCTCTACTACCCGCCTGGCGGCAGACAGGTTCGACGCCTCGACGATGCGCTGCTCCAGGAATCGTGAACTGGGAATAACAGAGCCCACCTGACGCGGCTCCCGCAAGAACCCAAGCAGGAAAGCCGCTGGACTTGTTCTTCGGTTTGAGTTGTACTTCGGGCTGCCACTTTCCTCACCCTCTGCCATAGCATTCTCTCAAACTGGCCACATGGATTGTTCATCGATTATAGCAGTGAGATCTGGAGACAGGGGTCAAGCTGGCTGCGCTGATAACCATTAAGAGGTAACTCTAATCACCCACCCGTTATTGATGACCCCTGACCTTTATCAAGAGCAAAGCAACCCCTCCAAAATACAATTATCTCAAATCAATGTTTAAAGGCATTGATGGACCCCGCTCGATGCGGGTCATTATAATGGGGAGAAATACCATGAAAGCCTTTGTTCTAATAGCCTCTTTGTGCACAGTTCTAGGATTCAGAGCACCGGCCTATGCGGAGCATCCGCAAAGCAGCTCTGAAGTTTCATATATACCGGATATTACTTATACGCTTCGAACCGACATTGCCGACGGCAAGCTGGTTTATGTCAGCGAAGCGGGTCCCACCAAAGGGCAGATCAACCCGGACCTCAAAGTCCCCGAGGGCGCGGTAGTACAGATCAACGTTGTTAACGGCGACGGTGCTCTTCATGACCTGGCCGTTCCCGGGTTTGATGCCAAGTCAGATGAGATTTCCGGAAAAGGTGCAGCTACGGCTATCGTGTTCAAGGCCAATAAAACAGGTACCTTCGAGTATCTGTGCACATTGCCCGGGCATAAAGCTGCCGGCATGCTCGGTAAGTTGATTGTTGGTGATCCGCAGGAACAGGCCGCTAGCCAGGCAAAAGACCTCTCCATGGACCCCAATGACGTCGGTGAACCAGTCGGCAAGCGTGGCCCCAAGAATGTCACTGTCGACCTTGAAACAACGGAAGTCGTCGGCCGTCTCGGCGATGGCAGCAGCTACAAGTTCTGGACCTTCAACAACACCGTTCCCGGCCCGATGATCCGGGTGCGCGCTGGGGACACCGTGACCGTGAATATGAAGAACGCCGACGAGAGCTCCCACATTCACTCTGTTGATTTCCACGCGGTGACCGGCCCTGGCGGCGGTGCTGCAGTAACCCAGGCAGCGCCGGGCCAGACCAAAAGCTTCAGCTTCAAGGCTCTGACCCCTGGGCTGTACGTCTATCACTGCGCAACTCCGATGGTGGCCCAACACATCACCAACGGTATGTACGGCATGATCCTGGTGGAGCCTGAAGGTGGCCTTTCTGAAGTAGACCGTGAGTTCTACGTCATGCAGGGCGAGCTGTACACAGCGCAGCGCCACGGTTCATCCGGACTGCAGGAATTCTCACTCGACAAAATGCTCGACGAGCGCCCGGAGCACATGATGTTCAATGGTGCCATGGACGCCCTGACAGCCATCCACAAGATGGAATCCGAGACTGGCGACAATGTCCGAATCTTCTTCGGCGTTGGTGGCCCGAACCTGGTATCCAGCTTCCACGTTATCGGCGAGATCTTCGACAAGGTATACGACCAGGCTTCCTTGACCAGCCCTCCACTGACCGATGTCCAGACAACTCTGGTACCTCCTGGCGGTGCAACAATGGTTGAGTTTGTAACCGATTACCCCGGCAAGTACATCCTGGTAGACCACGCTTTGTCACGGGCAGAGAAGGGACTGGTAGGCATCCTTAATGTCAGCGGCGAGGCCGACTCTGAGATCTTCGAAAGCTCCGAACTGGTGGATGAGAGTTCAGGACACTAACCACCGTTAACCGCACTGATTGACCCCGGCGCAAGCCGGGGTCTTCTGCTTTTGGGGACTAAAAAGTCTCAGCGTGCCTGACTGGGCCGCCGATGAACCTTATTACTCCACTTCTTCTGCTTCTTCATTAGGCGCGCCAATTCCCGGGCCCCGGGGAGGAAGATTTTCAGCAATCGTGGTGTCCGCGTCGAACAATGTTCCGTCGGCCATGGCCGCCACGACGGCTTTGGCTGCATTGTACGCGGTCTTGGTGATGTACCCATTGCTCTTTGTCCCGATACCACCGCGCATCTCGAATAACACCGATCCGGCACCCAACAGTCCATAAGCATTACGGGCAATTCCAGGCGTCGTCGTACCCGGATAGAGCGTGAGGTTGGCATAACCGTATTGATCGAGCTCTGTGGCCATAACAGCGACCACTTTTTTTGCCAGCTCAACCCCGGCCTCAAACTGATCCACTACCCCAAGCGCCTCAGCCGACGAGGTGGCATTGGGCCATAACGTCGAGCCGGTGATCAGGTCGCCGTCGGCATCAACGTACGAGCCCTGGTGGTGAAAATCGATAACCACCGACGGTTGAAACTCGTCAAACAACAAACGCATGGCGACCGCCTCAGGAACGGGGTTGGCGCCTCCTATGTAAGGGTCGATCTCCGGGCTGTCTGCAAGAAACGAATGGTAACGGTTGATGTCATAACCGCGCCCGCGCTGATAGAACGCAGGACAAGGGCCAGTAACACAGAATGGGTCGTAATTCTGACGCCACGGTGGCGTATTCCCGAAAGCATCTTCGACACTCGCGTCAAACCCGTCGACATTGACCCTGGGCACAATGGTAAGCGTCAGGGCATCCCGTATGTCTCTGGCTTCTCTTGAGTTGCTGGAAAGGTTTCTGGCCAACTCAATCATCGCCTCACTGACAACGTACTCGTTGCCGTGTTGCTGCGCGATGATCATTATCCGCTCAGGTCCACTCCCTATGGTAACCACGGGGATTTCGCGGCCTGTATTACTTGCCCGCGGTGCACTCGAAAGAACAAACTCCCCTTTCGCGGACCGATCCAGTTGCTCCAGCGTGTGCCATAGCTGCTCATAACTGCGTAATGCTGCCAGAGACACATTCTGTTCGTCCGTAAGCCAGGGGCCGTTGGGTTTACTCTGAGGAGCGGCAGACACCAAGCCCGTCAAAACCAGACTACTGATGGCGAAAATCGATAAACATATTTTCATGAGAAATCCTTCCTCTATATCTATGTTTAGTAGAATGATTATCCAGCTAACAGGGCACCAGCCATGCATCCACTGCAGTTGCGCCATGCGTTTTTATTATTAGTTCATTATCTAGTTCGAAAACCTGATATGTGCAAGGGGCGTTGCTTTCAAACCGTAGGTCGCGCGATGTCCCACCACTTTCTTATGGCGGTTCTTCTGACAGCCGCCCTGGCACTGCCTCACACCGTTCAGGCCGCAAGCGACGTTTACCTGCAGTACCGTCAGTGGCAGCCCTACGACTGGCCGCAAGAGATGGCGTCAGCCAAGGAGGTGACCCGATCTCAGCGTGGGCTGGGGTGGCATCACCAGGGCGCTGCCGGCGAGTTCGGCATTGATTACGACTATCAGCCCCTGCGTATACGCACCGGCATCCCGGCGCACAACGGCCATCTGCACCGGCTGACCTTCGGTGGCTTATGGCAGCAGCGGCTTTACCTTGTGCAAGCGCGGGCTGGCTTTGCCGGTACCTCCAATATGTTCAAGCACCAGGCATTCCATGGTGATGTGGTGAATGGCCGTGTGGCGATCTTCCGGGCAGTGAATGAGGGCTCGCCCCTGAGCCTGGGTATCGGCGGCGACCATCGCTTCGGTTCCTTCCGCTGGCTTCCCCGGGTGCGGTGGGAGCACGCCAGTGATAGCGGCCACTGGCTGATGGATCTGCCCGTTATGCTGCGATGGCAAAGCCCCGGTAATCGCTGGGGGCTTCGGCTGCAACGTAAGGGAGATCGCTGGGCCACGCTTGATCAGGCTCGGGAGGTCGAAAGCGCGCTTTATCTGCGCGAGTGGAGAGCGGAGCTGACATACCGGATTCGCCCGGCTGAAAGATTGTGGCCTGCCGTGGTTCTGGGACTTGGCGCCAGCGTGGATACCCGTGTCCGGTATCTGGACCTGGCGACCGGGACCCGGGATCTACGCTTGGGCGATGCACTCCTGGGGAGCATAAGGCTCGGCTGGTAGATCGCTTTCCTATTCTTTCGTATCGTAAGTGAACGGCTCGCCCTCATCGGTCTGGAGCTGATAATCGTAGGCCGCCTGGAGGCCGGTGTCCTCCCCGGCCTCTTCATCGGACCCTTGCTCAATATTACGCGGGTACAGCGGCGACAGCAGTGCCACCAAAATTCCGATCACGGAGAAAATGGCAAAGGCATCGCTATAGCCGAGGTTGTTCACCAACATGCCGACAATGGGCGAGCCGGTCGCCTGGCCGAGCGAGATCGCCATGAATGGCAGTACCGGCCCCATCGACAGACGGCCCGGCAACAGCCGGACGCCTGTCATCAGATACAGCCCCGTCAGACTCATATAGGCCAGGCCAAAGACCAGCCCGGAAAACGCCGCAAGCACCACCTGATCGGGACTGGCAGCCAACAATGCCAGGCTCGCGGCGAGCATCATCAGCATCAGGGCCTGAGTGATAGGCGGGTTGTTTCGATCAGCCAGATCAGCCACCACAGCGCCGCCGAGCCCTGCGACACCAACCGCCAGCCAAAGCCACCCGGTTGCCGCGGACGGCAGCTCGCCAAGGGTAACCACGAGATCGGGCGCAAAGATCCAGTAAGCAGCGGAGACAAATCCCATCACGAAGGCAAACAGCGAGAGCCTGAACAGACGCCACCACTGAAGGGCGCTGATGGGCGGCGGCGGCGCAGCATTCGATGGAGCAACCCGAGACACCGAGGGAATATAAAACCAGGTGGCAAGCACGCCGATAATCGCCAGCAAGGCAAAGAACATGTAAGCGTAGCGCCAGAGGCCCGCCATAAACAGAACGGCAGGAACGGCAACCATGATACCGACACTCGTACCCGCGTTCATCACAGAGCTGACGCGCCCGTGCACAGAGCGATCCACCAGTACCTGCATGGCAGCCGTAAGCGCGGGCATCATCAGGCCGGTGCAAATGCCGCAAGCAAACACGCCAACGCCAAGCGACAGGGCGCCAGAAGACTGGCTGATCAGCGCCAGGCCGACAGCACCGAATCCACCAGACAGAACCGCCGTATTGCGGGCACCGAGACGATCTGCTGCAAATGGTGCAACCACCATGGCCAGCAGGAAACTGATAAGCGGCAGCGCACCGATGATACCGATCAGTTCGGGCGTCAGGTCCAGCTCGTCGCGGATGGGGGGTACAAACAGGCCGAAGGCAAAACGCGCGAGACCGTAACTGATCGCAATCAACGATGCGCCGAAAAGAGCAAATCCTGTACTCGATACGGTCTTCACGATACCTTCTCCCTCAGTAGCGCACCCGGGACCAGCCTTTACAGAGTAGAAGTTGTGCTTACTGGGATCAAACCATGTTGATTGCCTTTAGAAGTAAAGCCGGCTTCGCCGAAACCTTCCATTAATTTCTTGTCGCTTTTCAAGGCGTCTGCTAGCTTCAAAACAGAGCTTTCAGAAGATCAATAAGCTCCACGCCGAACAACAAGAATACTGCGAGGAGAGCATCATGCAGGATCTAAAAGGTAAGGTCGCCATTGTCACCGGGGGCTCCCGCGGTATCGGCAGACACATCGCACTTCAATTGGCCCAGCGCGGCGCAGATGTCGCTATCAATTTCCGCTCACGTCAGTCCGACGCAGACGAGGTCGTCAAGGAAATTGAAGCGACCGGCGTCCGGGCGCAGGCAATCCAGGCGGATCTGTCCAAGATGCCAGAAGCGCGGAGCCTGGTGCGTCAGGTTCATGACCAATGGGGGCGCATCGATATCCTGGTGAACAACGCCGGTATCACCCGCGACAAGTCCATGAAAAAACTCACCGACGACGACTGGAACGACGTCCTCGATACCAACCTCGGGAGTGTCTACGCAACATGCTCCGAAGTGCTGAAGATAATGATGGACCAGCAGTTCGGTCGCATCATCAATATCACGTCATTCGTGGGCCAGGCCGGCAATTTCGGGCAGGCAAACTACGCGGCCAGCAAGGGGGGTATCATTGCATTTACCAAGACCCTGGCACTGGAGATGGCCAAGTACAACATTACGGTCAATGCCATTGCGCCTGGCTTCACCGAGACCGAAATGCTCGCCCAGGTGCCAGAGAATATCCGCGAGCAAATCATTGCACGGGTGCCGATGGGCCGCTTTGGTCAGCCCGCTGAAATCGCCCGCGCAGTGGTATTTCTCGCAGCGGAAGGAGACTACATCACCGGCCAGCAGATCAACGTTAACGGCGGCGTGTACATGTAATGCCGCCCACGGGCTGCTGTGGCTGAATCTAGCCCGCCAGTGCAGCCCGCACCTTCTTGCTCAGATGGCCCATATCGACCCGGCCAAGTACCTGTGGGCGCAGGTCGTTCATGACACGCCCCATGTCCTGCATTCCCTGGGCGTCGGTTGAGCTGATGGCCATACGGATCAGGCCGTCCAGGTCATCCTCGGTTAAGGCGGCAGGCATGAATTCCTCAATGATCACCATTTCTGCCCGTTCCTTGTCGCCCAGCTCCTCGCGACCGGCATCATCGTATTGACTGGCGGCATCACGGCGCTGCTTGAGCATTTTGTCCAGCACCTTCAGAACGTCATCGTCATCCAGTTCGCGGCGCTCATCAATCTCGATCTGTTTGACCGCAGCCTGAGCCATACGCAGGGTGACAAGCCGGGTCTTATCCTTGTTTCGCATCGCGTTTTTCACAGCGTTGTTCAGTTGTTCCTTGAGTGATGATTCCGCCATCGTCGATCTCCTGTTCTATAGGTTAAGGGCACTGACTTCGCATGAAGCGACGGGGTAGGTTTAACGGAAATTCGGCGTAGGTTCAATCGTGATGGCCTAAAAAAAGCCCCGAAGTATCAGCTTCGGGGCTTTCGGCATTCTGGACTGTTAACTCTCAATTGCATCCGGCGACATCGGGCGCCAGCCCGGCATTCAGACTGCTTGTTTCCTGCGACGGGTTGCGGCTATGCCCACCAGCCCCAAACCGATCAGGCCCAATGTGGCAGGTTCCGGCACCTGTACAGCCTCGGAGTTAACCTCAATGGCAAAGCCCGTGCTTCCGCCGTGGTCAGCGCGGAGGATTTGCAGTGAGTGATCACCAGCGGAAATCCCGGACAGGTTAATATCATACTCGTTCAGATTGGCACCGCCTGAGCGGGTTGCGCCAAAAAGGAATGCACCATCAAGCCACAAAACAATGCCATTATCGACACCAACGTCTATGGTCAGGTCGGAGAGGCTATCGAGAAAAAAGTCATACACGATGGCGGTTTCAGTATTAACTGCCCAGGTACTCGGAATACCGGTCCCCGGGGCGCTCCAGGTGCCGCCAGTGTAATCGCCAGCCAACCAGTCAGCTCCGAACTCTGTTGTAAAAGCGAAGCCAGGGTCACCTGCCAGTTCAATGGTCGGGTCGCCTTCACTGACATTCGCACCTAAAAGGAAGCCGCCTGCACCATCCATATCGGCAAGATCACCAAGGCCAGCGTTGTAGCGCCCAGTGGTTGAATTATCGATAATCAATACCGCATGAGCCTGAACGGAAGCTGCAAGCAGTGCAGTAGCCATCGCAATTTTAAGTTTCATCAGTTACTTTCCTTATTTGGGCGTCAGGTAGAACGCAAGATTAAATGTGTACATGCAACGCACATACCAAAAAAATAACTGCTGTAAAACCAGCAACCTGAGAAAACCAAAAACTAACGATGTAAATTATTTCGACAGCTGAAACATCTGGAGTGAGGTGGAGGCGCTCATGCATGAAACTCAATCCCTTTAATACCCGAATCGGTCTGGCCCTGGGAGGCGGTGCCGCCAAGGGCATTGCTCATATCGGCGTTTTGAAGGCCTTTGAGGAGGAGCAGATCCGGATTCATTGTATTTCGGGAACCAGTGTTGGGGCACTGGTCGCCAGTTACCACGCCTTCGGCCGCCCGGCCGAGTCCATACTTTCGATCTGTTCCGAGCTGAACCTGTCCAAGATTCTCGACTTTACCCTGAAGCGCGGCGGCCTGTTCAGCACGAATTCCATCCGGGAAATGATCCACCGGGATCTGGGGGATTGCCGGATTGAAGATGCCAACATTCCCCTGGCCATCTGCGCAACCGATATCGAAACCGGCGAGCAGCTGATTTTCAGAAAAGGAAACCTGGCAGATGCCGTCTGTGCGTCCATGGCTGTGCCCGGCCTGTTTGTGCCGGTGGAAATAGATGGCAGGATTCTGGTGGATGGTGGGCTGGTGGAAAATGTCCCGATATCACCGCTGGCGGATATGGGCGCGGGCATTATTGTGGCCGTTGACCTGAGCCATGTCGGCCGGTACCCGAAACCCGAAGATACGCTTGATGTGATCAGCAATGCCATCAACATTGGTATCGACTTCAATACCCGCAAGCAGCTGAAAAAGGCTGACATAGCAGTACCGCTGGATTTAAGCGGGTACAGCCTCACCAACAACGCTGACCGCGTGGAAGAGCTGTACCTCGAAGGCTACCGCCCCATGAAGAAAAAGATTCGCCAGGTGCTCTGGTACAAGCGGTGGAATGTTGTTATCAGCCTTATAAAAGCGGCCGGGACATTGCTGCCTTTCAAGGTGCCCGAGATCCTCAAAGGCCTTAAACGCCTCACATGAAGTAATGCCGAATCAGTTGCAGCACAATAACCAGCGCCATCAACGGTATGAACCACCGCGTGATATTGCTGTAGTCCCGGGTTTCATCTTTGGGCGCGTACTTTTCGACCAGCGGAACAATAATGATCAGGGCCAGAAAAAGGACAGCGAGAATCGTCAGCAGAGTACCCATGGCCAGTTTCTCCAAAAAGATTGATGACAGACCGAAGCGTTGGCACGCTAACTCGTCGCGGCAACCCCGCCCGACTTCCTGCGGGACAGCTTGTGCTGGTACATACGCCTGTCCGAGATAGTAAACAGATGGGAGGGCAAGCTGCATTCACTGGCATAGGCTACCCCGTAACTCACACCAGCCTCTTTGAAACCCGCTGCGATCAGTATGCCCTCAATGTGCCTGATGGCCTCGTGGAGCAAGGGTTCCTGTCGCCTGGTGGACAGTATCCCGAACTCATCCCCTCCCAGACGGTAGCTGTCGCTGCCTTCGCCACAGTGAGTCCTCAAGCCATCGGCGAACAGACGCAGAAGCTCATCACCGGCCGTATGTCCGTAGGTGTCGTTAATGGTTTTGAGGCCATCCAGGTCAATCAGGAAAATAATCTGCTGTGCCTCGTCATCGGCCTCGGCTGAGAACTGAAAAAAGTTGTCAAGATAGGTGTCAAAGGCGTAGCGATTGCCCAGCCCGGTGAGACCGTCAGTATTGGCCAGCTTGAGGGCATCGTTGAGATTGTTCAAGTAGCGGTCTTTCTGCTCCGAGAGCAGCTTGATCTTGTCCGCCAGGGCAAATGCCAGCAGTAACGCATCCAGCGTTCCCCCCAGCAAGGTCAACAGCTCTGCGTTATCCACCAGTTCGGATGTCAGCCCGATGTTGGCGGGCAGAATCAGCAACCCCGGAATAATCAATGCCACAAATGCAAACACAAAATAGCGGGCCGGCCGGTAGCCCCGGCGCCAGGAAAGAATGCCGCTTACCAACGCCAGAGCCAGCCAGAAAGTAATGACCACCGTGGCCAGGCTATGGGCATAACTGACCGCAAAAAAACAGCTGGGCAGCAGGAGCAGTGCCAACACCTGGTTACACCGGCTCAACTTCGCCAGCATGGGGTTGTACTGGTCGAGCTTGAGGAACTCAAGGTAGAAAAGCGTGTTCAGAACCGGTAGCAGAAAGAAGGGTACGTAGTGCAGAGAGATGTTGCGGTAACCGAAAAACTCTACCGGCAGATGAAAAACAAACGCCCAGGCCACGAAGTACGCCAGCAGATAGAACGCGTAATACAACTGGCTCCGGTCCCGGGTCGACAAGAAAACGAACAGGTTGAAAATGGCCAGCGCGATCAGGCTACCGAAGGCAAGCAGTATCAGTGCGTTCTCAATCGCCACCTTGTGGCGGTAGTCCGTTTCCGGCATCACCTCGAATTCAGGGTGGGACGAGAAGTACGGGCTGGAAAAGCGCACCAGTACCCGATAAGTCGTGTCTGGCTGCAGCTGAATACGCTTCCCGTAGTGCAGCATATACTCGTGATCATGCTGATACCCCGTATGCAGCACCTGGATATCCCCGTCCTCGCTGTACACACGGGCCTCTACCCGGTCAATGAGGGAATTGTTAGGGTCCAGCACCCAAGCAGTCGTGCTACCCTCATGGCGCACCTCCCCGAGTAGCCAGTAATCACCCCCGGTCAGGGCAACGGCTTCAACGGGGCTCTGTTGCGCGCTCCACTCGGGTAGGCCCTGATAGGTTTCCGGAAAGGTCTGACCGTGGGCAATGTACAGGCGCCCGCCCTGCTGAAGATCCATCGCCTCTGCAGGCTGGGACGTAAAGGGCCGCAACTCTGCATAGAGGGGTGCATGCCACCAGCCCCCCAAAAGAATCAACGCTGCGGCAAGAAGCCGGAACACAATGCGCTGCATAGGAATTTTCTTGTTATGGATTTAGTGCCCGGTCAGGACGACTGGAAACGCTATCAACCCGCCCTTACCGCCGCAGAGTGATCCCTACAACATATATTAGTAAAGGCCTATTATAAATTAGCTTGGTAACCTTTCTGCGTGCACCAAAAAACCATACAACGACACAATTACGATCCCGGGTTACACAAGTATAGCGTTCAGAAACAGAATGTTACGGGATCCTGTAATCCTGGGCCTAGTGAATAGGCAAATGCCGATATGAGTCCTTAATAGTTGGTTAATTCGATTGCCAGCCCCCTCACCAGCCCCTAAGATTCCCGCAATCGGCAGCCTCTAACGACATTCGGTGAGGCTCAAGCGGCAATCCAGAAAACCTGAGGTCTTACCAAATGGAACACACCAGTAATATCAGTTCCGTTGAACCCGAAAACATTTCCTTCGATGCCGTTGAGATCGCCGGACTCATCGCTCCTCTGCTTTTTGCGGTCATGACCATTGTTCTGGTGGCACTAAACCCAGACCCCTCCGGGACAGTTTCCAAAGATTCAAAAATCCCCCCCGACCGGATTGAGCAAATCCATCGACGGTAAGGGGATATCGCATCACGGGTGCGGGACGAAACGAAAAACAGCCCCATACGGGGCTGTTTCGCAAATGAACGATCCAGTCTGAATTGCAGTGCTACTGTGCGGCGTTTACTCGCTTATAGTATTGATCGTGTGCAGGGCTATATGGCCCTGGCGGCAGCCCGTTCACGCCGTAAAATACGGCCGAATTCGCTTGCCGCGTTAATGGGAGATAATTCGGTGCCGCCCTTTCCGCCGCCGCCGAGACAGCCATGACGATAAGATCGGCCAGCGGGTTACCTGTGCTGTTGTTATCAGGGGTGTAGGTCATTCTCTGGCGGGCGGTCCAGAGCTCTGCGCCATCAGCATTGACAATCCGGTATTCGAAATCCACCTCTGTTGTTGTAGTCAACAACATGTACTTGGATGTCCACTCGTGAATGGTCACATACAGTATTGAGTCTGCCTTGAACAGATTTGCCAGCTGTTCAGGCGGGGCGGCATGTATTTCGGCGGATTCGTAATAACCCTCGTATTCAAGCAAGGTTTTCACTGTGTTTACGGGGAAAACATAAAAGCCCTTCTCCGCAAGGTAGAAAGGTAAAGTTGCCAACAGCGAGGTTGTGCTCTGCACATCGGTCGACATATTGACGGGAGGCACCACCAGAATCGACTTGGGCGCCGCATTGTGGAATGCATCAAGACGGTTTGGATTGCCTGTCGTGGCACAACCGGTGGCTAACGCGATCATGAAAAACACCAGACTCAGCTTCAACATTTTCATTGCCGGGCCTCCAGATTCCTGATGAGCATGCTGAGCATCGGCCGGCTTTCAGGCCAAGCATCGTATTCCATCCTGTAGAACTTGAGTGCGGAATCCACGTCCCCCTGTTCCAGCATAAAGGTGCCCGCCTCTGCAAAAAGGCCCGGGGCAATGGGATGTTCGGGCGTACCCCCGGTTTCGACAAACTCCACGTAATTTTTCAGAGCTTCCTCTTTCAACGCTGGTTCCTGATAAACGACAAACAGCGTTTCCTGGTACTGCCCCCACTCGTAAAGCCCCTGATTACTGGCGCATCCCGTCAACAAAACAAACATCGATAATGTGAGAAGAAATCCTTTAGTCATGGGTGCCTACCTTGAGAATCCTGTTAACCCCGGTACCAAGATAAATCTCCTGGTGATAAACCACCTTACCGTCGGAAAGAAGTTCAACCTGATGGGTGCCATCAATGATTTTCAGCAGATTTTCACCCGCCTGATATTGGCCAACATAACCGTACGAAACTCCGTCAATCCGAAGCTCATAGTATTCCGAAGCCACCGATGGCAACTCGAACGCAATACCCGGACGGTCATCGACAACTTGGGTATTGCTGGTAGGCGCCTGGACACAGGCCGTCAGGGTGAAACAAATTAGTAACGCGAGCAGAATCTTCACTGTTTCCTCTCCTTGACGCTCAGTTCGCCCAGATCATGGCCTTCCAAAGAGCCTTTAGATAATTCGCCGATTGCCCCCTGGTCCAGAGGGTCATCGCCAAACAGCCCGACGACTGTAAGCTCGGCAATTTCCTTTCCTGGCAGGGAGATCACCGTACCGGTAGTTTGAGATTTTACTTTCTTGCCTCGTGTCTCAACGGCAAAAACCATCCCTTTGCGGACACCTTGACTCTCGCCACCGCTGATATAAACGAGACCGTCTTCCTGGGCCAGAACATCGGCCGTCCATGGTTTTTCGAGAAATAGTCCTGTCATCTTGTCCACGGCCGCTGTGACCGCCGCGGCAATAGCCTGATCATTCAGGCTGCCGTCGTATCCTGCCGCAGAGCCAAACCCCATCGTACGGGCCTGTTCAGTCGATGAAGAGCCGGACCCTGTCACAGAGGCGAATACCCGACCAGTCGTCACGTCTACCAACCTGAGATCCACAGTCGCCGTTGCTTCTTGCTTCTTGGAGGAGGACAGAAAACCGCGCTCGCCTGTCGTAGCGCGACCAAACTGAGTCAGCGAACCAATGACAAGAGTGTCAACACCAGTGATTGAAATTTCCTGACCGGAAAGTTCTGCCTCCTTACTCAACAATTCAATATCCGGCCGCTCAAAAACCAGATAGCTTTCGCTGTTGGCCAAAGCCTGCAGAAACATGTCCGTGACCTTTGAGCCCAACTGATCTTCAGCATTCGAACGAAGCAGACTACGACCATAATTCGTTTCATTGGAAATTCGGCCAACCGCAATCTTTCTCTTAAGACTTAGACGGTTGGACTTACTCTCTTCTAACGCAGCCTGCTGTGCCGCTCGCTGCTGTTCGGCAGAGATCGTCGGTTCGACTTCTTTCATTTGAGGCGTTTGTGTTGCACAGCCTGAAAGAACCCCCAACATCAGCCAGGGAAGGATTTTTTTCATCAATTGGCTCCTTAGCCTGCCAGGAACAATGGTTTAACGAACAAATAATAAGGTGATGAGACAGCGGGAAGGGAATACGCACCAAGACTCTGAGATGGTTCCTGTCTGAACCAGATGTCATCCCTTACGTGTTGTCATGGACGAATACTTTACATCATGACTGGGCCGAAAAAGTATACCCGTATCAAAAAGCTATATATCTTTACAATGTTTTTAGCGTGGACATGAGGCCGGACGGCGACAACGTGGTGACTTGCGTTTCATGATCAATTTGCCAAAAAGCCATCAGCAGACCACTCTGCTAACGGAGGGCGGCAGAGGGCTCATCGCCTAACAACATCCTTGAGCTCCCCGGTACCAACCAGATGGGTTAGGTAATTGCCGACAATAAAAAAGGTTCAGTCATGAACGATTCAAAGTTGGACAGTGCGCGTCAAACTGACGACCCGAATGAAAAAACGCCTGAAGTTCGAGAGATCAGCAATTCGGAACAGCTTTTCGTTATTGGCGGCTTCAACCTGATCCAGAAGCTGTTGCTGATTGTGACGGGGCTGATGACGTTAGGCGCCGCCGGGTTAGAGATCCTGGGCATCTACGAAAAAGGTGTCGTAGCCCTCGCAGATATTCTGATGATGTTCCTCTACACCGAGGTGGTTGCAATGGTGGTGGTGTCTTACACCGGGCGAGGTTCACCGTTTATCTATCCGATTTTCATCGCTATCACTGCGATAGCGCGGCTGATAGTGCTACAGGGCAAGGACATGGCCCCGCAAAACATCCTGTTCGAAGCCGGCGCAATCGTGCTTTTGGCTATTGCGGCCATCGCCATTATGCGTTTGCCGCGGCGTTGACTCCATTTCCTGATCACAAGGAGCCAGAACACATGGCACAGCAACTCCCGGTCATACTCGTAACCGGCGGCGCCCAGGGCATCGGCAAGGGCATTGCCGCCTATTTCCTGGACAAGGGCTGGCGCGTGGTGGTCCTCGACCAGGATGCAGAAGCCATCACCGCATGCAGAGAGGATTTAAACAATCCGGACAACCTGCTCCTGATCACAATGGATGTGTCCCGCGAGTCCGAAGTGGTCTCCACGGTGGACGAGGCAGTGCGATGGGGCGGGCGGCTGGACGCAACGGTCAATAATGCAGGAATCGCAGATCCGGAGACTGGCCCCATAGAGACGCTTGAGCTTGCCCAGTGGCAACGGCGAATCGACGTCAACCTGACCGGCGCCTTCCTGATGGCAAAGCATACGGTGCCACACCTCCGCCAGAGCCGTGGCAGCATCGTCAACATGGCCTCCACCCGCGCCCTGCAGTCCGAGCCCCATAGCGAGGCTTACGCCGCCAGCAAGGGCGGCCTGATCGCGCTGACCCACGCTCTGGCTATGAGTCTTGGCCCGGATGTGCGGGCCAACAGCATCAGCCCGGGCTGGATCGATGTCCGTGCCTGCCAGGCCGGTGCGCCCGCCGGGCTGCAGCCCCTCTCCGCTTCCGATCATGAACAACACCCCAGCGGCCGCGTCGGCACACCCGCCGATGTCGCAGCCATGGTGGCCTACCTGGTCTCGCCGGAAGCCCGCTTTGTGACCGGCCAGAACTTCGTGATCGACGGCGGGATGACCCGCAAGATGATTTACGAGGACTAGGCCCTTGGGTATCGGCCGCCGCTGTGTGCGGTGATCGCCCCGGCCTGGATCAATCCCCTCCAAAGCGCCGGATATTTTTACACCTCTGGTTTCGCCGCAAATCCAGGTAATTGATTCTTCAGGTTTCAGTACCCCTGGCCTGAAAAATGCTGCACCCATATTGAGCCCATCATATGGAAGATTCACTATGAAATACCTAATCACTGGACTGACCGTCTCAATGCTTTCTGCAACCGCTCTTGCAGGTGCGACTGCTCCGCCTGTATCGGTTCCCGAGCCCGGCATGCTGGGTTTATTTGCAGCCAGCGTGGCAGCACTCTTTATCGCAAAGAAATTCCGTAAGTAGTCTGGTTTCGCGGAAAAACCGTGACAGATGGCAGGGACAGAGAAGCAGGGACGCTGCAGTTCAAGAACCGCCTGAATAAAATGCTATGGCCACCTACCAGATTCTTTACCTGATTGGCATTCCGCTGATTATTGCGGCGGAGTACCGGTTCACCCGGAATGAGCTTTTTCGGGATCGTTACGACCGCTGGTTCAACAATCTGAGCCTGGGTTTTATCAACGAAGCCGTACTCCTGGCTTCTCCGGTATTGATCCCCCTATTGCTGCTGACAGAATCACCCTCCCCCTACCTGCACCCGTTGTTGGCAGCGTTGGTTGCTTTCCTGGTTCTGGATCTGGCTGGCTACTGGCTCCACCGTGCATACCACCATTTCGGTGCGTTCTGGCGTCTGCACCGGGTTCACCACAGTGATCTCGAGCTGGATTATTCAACCACCTTTCGCCACCACCCGGGGGAGGTCCTGGTCAGTTTGCTGGTCATTTATCTGGTCATGGCAACACTGGCACTGACACCAGCGCAGGTCATTCCCTATGTGATTGCGGTCAAGGCGGCCCAGCTTCTGGCACACTCGAATATCCGCCTGAATGCCCGCACAGAGTCCCTGATCAATCTCCTTTTCGTGACACCGGGCACTCACCAGTTTCATCACTCCAGACAACAGCCCCAGACCGACTCCAACTTTGGCGAGGTATTGACGATCTGGGACCGGCTGTTTGGAACCTACACCTGCCCCCGGAGCTCGCCGGAGCCTGAAGCCTTTGGTCTCGACGAGTTTTCAGAGTCCAGGCACCAGCGTCTTGGCGCATTACTCGCGCTGCCACTACGATCAAACGGGAAATAGACCGCGCAGCCTCAGGATTACCTGTTTAAAACCTGTTACAGGTGCGTCGAAAAATTTTACACCCCCACTCGTTAAACCTGTAAATTAAACTCCCAGGACATGCAATTAGAGGGCAAAACGTCGCTCTGGCTCTGATATTGCATTTAGTACTTTTGTGCCAATTTCTGTGTTGTAGCGATTCCTGAGACCGGGAGGCTTGCATTGTTGGATTTGGAACTTGTGGGTTGTAAATCGCCGCGCTTTTGGCCTTCCCCCAACAGGTGACAAAACGATCAGAGAATGCAAAGAGACGTTGTCTCAAAGGTCGCTTGAAGGAGATGCGAAATGTATAAAAGGACGTTTGATTCAGGTCGTGCAGTAACAATGCTCTGCGCCAGTTTAGTTTTAAGTGCCTGTGGCGGTGGCGGTTCGGGCAGTTCAAGTAGTTCAGGCGGCGATACCAGCACACTGAAAGCCGGTCTGTACGAGGCAAAAATAGAATACGTTGATGGCAAACCTACACAAAACGCGACCGCTTTTCTCAGTCCGACAGGGAAGTTTGCAGTTGTCTACGGAGGTGACGCAGGAGTCTCGATTGGAAAGTTCTCGTTTGAGGGTACCAGGATCAGCGGGACCAGCAATGACTATCGTCAGGTGGGCCCTGAAGGCTTTATCGAAAATAAAGGCACTGAGGAGGGGACGATAAACGGGACCATCAGATCGCAAACGTCTGCTACGTTTTCTACCTCCGACAGCGCGGGTGAGGTAAATACGAACGTCACACTGCAGCGGCAAAACTCACTCAGCGATTTGGGTATCTCTCTGAAGAGAGCCTCTGGTATATATGTAAAGGGCGACTCCGAGGTAGCCCTGACCGTAGGCGAGGATGGCACAGTCGACTCTCACTACTATACGGATACTACCAAATGCCAACTTTTAGGAATCGAAACCCTCTCAGTGCACGACACATCAATTAACGTCTTTGACATCTCCTACACCATGACCCTTTGCACCAACGAAGATCGCCGTGGAGAGTACTCTGGCATCGGCTTTGTCGGCCCGGCGGGAGAGCAAATGGTGTTTGCATCCCATAACGGAAGGGTGGCCATGAAGTTCCAAGGTACCGAATAAGTTCTGATCACCGGCCGCTGGCACCTGCTACAGGATCACGGCCTTGAGTCATGAATACGACCTTCTTTGCCTGAACCAATCGGGCTTCGTGGGGTTTACAGATACCGGCCACCGGCACCGATCGCCACCACAATCAGCCCAAGAATCAGGTTGGTGCCCACCAACTTGCGGATCTGTCCCACCTGGCGCCCGCCTTCCTGGGGATCCTGGTTGGCAACGGCCTGCTTCAGCCGCCGGAAGGGGGCAAAATAGACGTGAAAATAGAGCAGGACCATCACAATCCCCAGCCCCTGCATGACGTGGATATGCCAACCGGCACCAGCCATGCCACCGAACACACTGAAGATCATCCAGTAACCGGTCACCAGCAACAGGATCACGGCCGCCCATACCCACCGGAAAAACCGGGACAGGGTGTGACACCAGAGTACGCCCCGCTGCGACGCATCAATCACCTCGACCACTGCCGGACGCATAGCCATGTAGGCGAAAAACATGCCGCCGACCCAGATCACGGCAGAGAGAACATGTAGTGCGATAGCCAGACTCATAAAGCGACTCCCGAATGAGCAATGTGTGTAATGAGCATAAGCTTCACCCGGAGCCACCCGGCTCGGGCTTCTCCTCATCAAGCCAGGTACCGCAATATTTGCAGTAGTTGGCGTCGGTTTCATGTCGATGTTTACCGCATCCCGGGCAGGCTTCATCGGAGTAACGTTCCGCCCGCAGGGCGCGAATAACTTCCGCGGAAAAAACGCCAACGGGAAGCGCAATGATCGAGTAGCCCGTCAGCATGATCATCATGGAAATGAACTGACCCAAGGGTGTTACCGGCGTTATATCACCATAGCCCACCGTTGTCAGTGTCACGATTCCCCAGTAGATGGATATGGGAATACTGGTAAACCCCGCTTCGGCCGGCTCAATGAGATAGAGAAATGAAGAAAAGATGGTCACGACCATCAACACTGTGAACAGAAAAAGCAGGATCTGGTCCCGGCTGCGAAGCAGGGCGCCCAACAGCAGGCGGCCCTCGCCCACTACCGTCATCATTTCCAGTACCCGGAACAGGCGCAAGGTACGCAGCAAGCGCAATACGACGAGAGTCTGCGCACCCGGGAACAACAGTGCCAGCCAGGTAGGCAGAACGGCCAAAACGTCGATAACACCATAAAAGCTTTTCAGATAGAGCTTCGGTTTCTCCAGGCAATAAATACGCAGACCCAGTTCAAGAGTGAAGAGTATCGTTACGCCCCACTCCAACACATAGAAGAGCTCACCGAAGCGGGCATGATATTGCGGAACACTGTCCAGAAGAATAATCCCGACACTGAGGAATATCAGCACAGCCAAACAAACATCAAAGCCTTTGGCCAGGCGGGTGTCCGATTCGAAAATGATCTGAAACAGGCGGGTTTTGATTCCCAGGCCGCCCGGTTTTTCTGTCACGATCCAAGCTCCCTCTTTAACTGCCACTGACAATCCGGCGATCCGGCTAAACCCGGAGCTGCTAATCCTGAGTGCCGCCGTACAGCCCCCTTACACCGACTGTATACTCTCCTCATCTGATCGCCAATAAAAGGGCCGCCACCACCATGATCGATTTCCGCAGCGACACCCAGGCCAACTTGATGGCGATCATGAGCCACTGTGGCCGGGGCGATGAATACCTCTGTGGCCAGTCGGCCCACAACTACCGATATGAAGGTGGTGGGGGGCGGCATGCGCCAGGCCGGCATACTGGCCGCTGCGGGACGCATGGCCATGTAGGCGGACAACCCATTGGGATAATGGCGTCTATACTGCCTGTTACACATCATCGAGAAGCTGGTGAATTATCGGGTATCAGCAAGGAGCACTTATGAAACCGTTTCGACTGAACAAACACGGAAAACTGGTGTTTCCCTCAAGCATCTTTACCGAGCTCGACTTTTCGATCATCACCGATCTCGACCAGTTGAAGGCGATCATTCGGCGCGACTTCGAAGTGAAAGCTCCGACCGGCACCGAAATCGCCGAGCGGGCAGCTGCGGGAAGCTATGCGACGCGCTACGATCTGTTGCGCGACATTGGCTTGCACCTTTTCTGGGCGAATCGTTACGCACTGGTGATGTACCACAAGCAGCCGATGCGCTGGCGCGATGTCCCGCGAAACCGCGACGATGTCTTCGTGCCTCTGCTGCAGCCCTGGGAGGGGCGGGCAGCCAAGACCGCAACAGTCCGCGAGGCCTACACGAAGCTGCCGGAAAAGTGGAACGCAACAGCTGAAGACGAACTGTTCGCCCTACTCTTCGACTGCTTCTCAAACAAGCTCTACCACGCAACGTCACTGCCGCCGATAAAAGCTACGATTGCCGAGGCGCTTGCCACTAGCGGTGCCATGACAACCACCCTCGGCAACTACGATCCCGACCACCAGCGCTACAGCGTTGACGACATACTTGATGTCTCAGACGAACAGGCCGAACTCGAGGCGCTACGGCGCTGGTCAATGGTGCTGCACAATCAACAGCCATGGGACCGCAGCCAGGCAAGACTGAAACCGTTGGCCGAGATGCAGGATGACGACATTGTCGTGCTGTATTATCCGAAAAACCGCCACGTGCTCGAATTCATCAACCGCGAGAAAAAGGGCGCCACTGTCGCGAAACAGGCACCGACGCCAGATCCTGCCGTCGAGCCCGTGAGGCCCTATCCGCCAGTAGTGATCGATGATGATGCGCCGGTCCAGCCGAAGATTGAGGCGTTGGCAATCCGCAAGGGTGAAGTCATCTGCTCAAACGAGGATGTGGTTCGCAACTCCCCGTCCTCGTGGTCGCCGATGACTGCGAAGGAAATTGCCGACAAAACCGGCATCGAACGACGCCGCTATACCGCCGAGCCACTGGAGAATATCGCCCTTGAGGCCGCGCGAGCAGCGCTGAAACATGCCGGTCGCGGGGCCGAGGAGATCGGTGCGGTGCTGTTCTGCTCCTGTACCTCCAGCCGACTGATCCCGTCGACCGCCACCTGGCTCTCAGGCCAGCTGGGTATCCTGCAGACTCATTGCTCGGCCGACATCGTCGCTGCCTGCGCCGGGTTCCCGTACGGCGTCGCCGAGGCGGTCCGCCTGCTGCGTGAGATCGAACGTCCGGTTCTACTGGTCATGGCCGAGAAGTTCTCGGACAAGATCGGCAATGCCCGGCCGTCGCGGATGATCTTTGGCGACGGGGCCGCCGCCGTGGTGATCGCGCCGTCCGACGGTGAACGAGACATTCATGTGGTCCAGACCTATGCAAGCGGGCCGGCAAGCCAGGTGAACTCGATCATCTGGCCGAATCACGATTTCGACAACGACATCACCGTCTATGGCCCCGAGGTCAAGGCACTGGTCAAGCGCTACCTGAACCAGATGATGGGCGAGCTTACCGACCTCGGACTCGAGATCGACATCATCGTGCCCCATCAGGCCAATAAGACCATGATCATCGAGATCGCCGAGCAGCAGGGGATTGACGCCAAAGACATTTACTTCAACATCTCCGAAGTCGGCAACGCTTCTGCGGCGAGCATCCCGATCGCACTCGCCGACGCCGTCTTCGACGGGGCGATCAATAAACGGTCGCTGGTTTTTGCTCCGGGCTTCGGTGCCGGAGCCGTCGGTGGCTACGTTATCCTGTCGCTGGACCCGGCGATGGTGGCGCCGGAGGTGACCAAAGCCCTCCCCATGAGCCCGTCGTCGACGAAGGCGCACTCCTCGATTGAAGATATCAAGGAGGCGTTCCATACGTAAATCGCGTTAGGAGAAGCGCATGGTTTACGCGGTTGGTGACGGAACCTTCATCGTTGAAGGGCGCACGATTGACCAGAAGACGATGATGGCACCCAAGCTTCCGCCAGGCGTTTGCACCGCAGGGTCGGGGTGCCGTTGACATGTCCTGAAGTTCACTGAAAGATAGGACGGTATGACCAGAGCCAACCACGAACCCGAAAACCTGAAGCCACTTGACGCGGCCATCGACCGCCTTGCGGAAACCAATGCCATCGAGGGCGTCTCGCCGGTATTCGAGGTGATCGATGCGGCAAAACCCCTGATGCTCAGCCCGGAAGGTCTGGAAGCGCTTTACGAACGCGTCCCGGCCATTGAGTCGGCCGGATTCTTTGGTGGAAGCGATTGGGACTACCCACAGACACTGGTGCCCTCCCTGGCCGCACGCACGGTTCGCCACGGGGAATCGGCCGCAACACTGGTTGAAAGCCTGAGCCAGATTCGCCTTCTGGCGGTAGCCAAAGGCGATTACACCCACACGTCTATCTCGGCGGAACACGCCCATCACTTTCTCGCCCAGGTACTGGCGATGAATCTCGATCTGGTGGTCAATGATCTCCAGGAGAGCGACCGGCTGCGGCCCGATCAGCTCGGCTACGCCGTTCAGAACCTGTACCACTACCTGCTGCAGCATCTGGGCTACGAAAACCTCCTGGAAGATCTGGTGGCCGAAGTGTGGCGGATTCTGGAGCAGCGTCCCGTCCAGGTAGCGGGTGTTAAACACATGGTGACCCAGATAGCGGTCTGTCTGGAAAAGCCGGACACCCTGGGTGGCGAAGTCAGCGACGACGCGGTGCAACTGATCAACGCCGTGTTCAGCCCCACCGAGGGGTGCCGGGAAGATCCCGGCTTTGATGTCTATACTGAGCGGCTGGCGGACATGGACGATGCCACCCTGCTAAAGGAGGCCATCGCCTTTGCCCAGGCCATGCACTCTACCGGCCTGGTATCCGCTTACATGCCGGTCTTCATACGCTACCTGCGAAACCGCTGGAACGAGCTGATCCCCACTGCCCTGGGGCTGAGCTATACGGGTGCCGACGCGTTTCACTGCTACCCTGCGTTGATTCATCGCCTGATTGACGACGCCCTGTTTCCAGAGACCAGCCAGTGTGCCTATGGCCTGGCCATGATGCTTGAGCGGGGCATTCTCTACGCGCCTCCGGTAGCGCCGTCCCTGTGGCGCCAGATACGCCTGCCGCTCTGCGACACTGCGGCCGAGAAGATTGTGGCCGTATTCGGCAGCAGCCGCTCCCCCGAATGCTTTCTGCTCGCCGACGTCCTCAATGTACTTGGGCGCCCGTTGGGCATCGGACAGGGAAACTATCCCACCTGCCAGTCTACCCGCGCCCTCTCCATGTGGGCCTACAACATGCCCGCAGAATTGCTTCGGATCCTTGCCTGGGCAGCGCGGGACGATGAAATCACGATGCGCTTTGAAGGTGACAGCATATCCTCACGGGAACTCGGCGCCGGACTGGCCACCGAGCCACCGGTGGATGTGGATGCGGTCTCCCTGCTGACCGTGCCGCACCTGGATCGCATCTATTTTGAAATGGGTCGACGCAGTGTCGGGCGCGGAGAAGATCCCCACAAATGGGTCAACTCAGAATTCCATGGCGACCAGGTCGGCCACGGATTTCGCATTGCCGTTGATGTGTTCACGGGTGGCCTTAAAGACTTCGATGGGTTCATCCGCGATTTTTTTGCCGCCTATCACCCTTTCTACAACGGCAACATTCCGGTCATCAATCCACAACCGGCCGGTATTGCGGTGACCGACAGCGCCACGCGCTTTCTTGGCTGGCACGCCATCACCATCCAGCGGCTGGCACTGGATGCGGACAAAACCATGCGCGTCTACTTTTTCAATCCCAACAACGACAGCGGGCAGGACTGGGGCCAAGGCATCGTCACCTCAACCCACGGCCACAACGAGCGGTATGGCGAAGCCTCGCTGCCGGTGGCCGAGTTCGTCTCGCGCCTGTATGTCTTTCACTACGACCCACTCGAAAAGGGTGAGCCGGGAGATGTCCCAGCCGATGACGTCAACCGTGCCATGGATCTGGCGAAAAGCAGTTGGGCGGCAGGGCGCCAGGCTTAAAGATCACGCGCCTCCCAAGTCCGGTTTTGCCTTAATTTGCATGAAAGAATCCCAGAACTGACTACTATCAAAGTAAGTTAGCGCCAGAGTCGACGTTGCCGTGGGATTGTCAATCAAGACAACAGAATTCGCACCGGAAGAGTTTGAACGTTTTGCAGCCAAGGTCCGGACGGACCTTAAAGCGCTCACTCGTCTTCTGAACCGGCCCGGGTTTGGTGAAGGAGAGAGCTCCATTGGCGCCGAGGTCGAGTTCTACATCGTAAACCCTGACCTGCAAGTGCAACTCATCAACACAGAAATCGCCGCCAGCGTTCAGGACCCCCAGCTGACGGTTGAGCTCAACCGCTTCAATCTCGAATACAACCTCAGCCCCCAGGCTTTCAAGGGATCTCCGTTTGCCAGAACAGAGCAAGAGCTGCTCGCTGCGATCCGACGAATCAACCAGCACGCCGCGTCACTGGATGGGGAACTGGTACCAATCGGCATTCTGCCCACGCTTCGCCAGTCCGATATGGGCGCAAAGGTGATGACAGACGAGCCCCGCTATCATGCGCTATCGAATGCGTTGCTCAAGCAACGGGGCGAGCCTTTCAGCATCCATATTGGTGGCAACGATGTCATCGATCTGGAGGCCGACGACGTCTATATGGAAGGGGCCAATACGTCATTCCAGCTGCACTGGCGTGTGCCCGCCCATCGTTTTGCCGATTATTTCAATGCGGTCCAACTGGTCACGCCGGTTGTCCTCGCTCTGGCCAGCAATTCACCCAGCCTGTTTGGCCACCACCTGTGGGACGAAACCCGGATTGCCCTGTTCAAGCAATCCATTGACAGCCGATCACCCAACCATAAAACCTGGCGCCATCCGCCTCGGGTCTATTACGGAAACGGCTGGATACGCAGCGCCTGGGAACTGTTTGCAGCCTCGGCATCGCTGTATCCTCCGATCATTCCACTGATGTCGGATGAAGATCCGATGGCCGTGATAGATCGTGGCGAAGTGCCGAAACTTGCGGAACTGCGCCTGCACCAGGGCACCACCTGGCCCTGGAACCGGGCCATCTATGATCACGCCGACGGCGGCCATCTGCGTATCGAGATTCGTTCCATGCCCGCAGGCCCGACTGCCGTTGATATGTGTGCGAACGGCCTGTTCGTGATCGGGGCTGCGCTGGCAGTGCTCGATGACATAGCTCATCTGACGTCGATACTGCCCTTCCATTACACTGAACACAATTTCTACCGCGCCGCCAAATATGGCATCGGCGCAGAAATCATCTGGCCGCACAAGGATCAGGTTCAGTTGCAGGATACGCCCCTGTTAACCGTGGCCCGAGAACTGCTGCCCCGCGCCCGGGAAGCATTGAAACAAACCGCCGTGGATGAGACGGAAATTCACCGCCTGCTGGGAATCATCGAAGGCCGAATTGAAACCGCCATGTCGGGCGCCCGATGGCAGCGCCATATCACCGAGTCTTTATTCAAATCCCTGAGTCGAGATGAAGCGTTCCGGAGTATGCTGTCCCTTTACATGGCCAACCAGAAGAAAAACATCCCACTGCATGAATGGAAGCTGTCGCCGTGAGCAACTCCAACGTACTTGATTACCTGAATGATCCTTCACCCCGGACGCTGGGTCGCTCTCCCCTTGAGTGGCTGGACCGACTGCAAAAGCCTACAGTGGTGCACGTCACCGGTCGCGACCGCTCCCGTACCCGAGCCATGGCAACGCTTCTGCACGGCAATGAGCCTTCGGGTCTGTTTGCGTTACACCAGTGGCTGCTCGAGCAGCACACGCCCGCAGTCAACATGCTGTTTCTCCTCGGAGGGGTCTATCCGGCGAAGATGCCACCCAGGTTCTCATTTCGCCAGCTACCCAAAGGGCTCGACCTCAATCGGTGTTTCAAGGAACCTTTCGAGGGGGAAGAAGGATCCATCGCCCAAGCCTTGCTGGCAGAGCTTCATAAGGCGCAACCTGAATGCCTGCTGGACGTGCACAACACCTCGGGCACAGGCCCGGCTTTCGCTGTCACCATCACCAATGACGCCGAACATCAGGCGCTGACCTCGCTCTATACCGACCGCCTTATAATGACGGACCTTCGTCTGGGTGCGCTGATGGAATACTCTGAGCAGGAAGTGCCCACGGTCACCATCGAGTGCGGGGGAGCCCAGGATGATCAAGCTCATCAACTGGCGTACGAGGGACTCGTTCGGTACACCTCAAGACCAGACGTGTTGGCACTGGAAAAAGCGGAGTGGGACGTCGCCGTACTGCGCAATCCGATTCGGGTAGAGCTGGCTCCTGAAGCGACCATAGAGTACCGCCTTGAGCCCAGCGGGCAGGCTGACCTGACGTTTCCACCAGACATCGAACACCGCAATTTCGGGATTGTCTCCCCAGATGAGCCTCTCGGATGGGTCGGTAAAAAAGGCCTGGGCATACTCACAGCGATCGGCCACAACCGGACCGAGAACATGGCGCAGATTCTTCGAGTCGAGAATGGGCAGATCTTTCCCGCCCAGGCCATCAAAGCCTTCATGATCACCACCAACCCGGTTATTGCAAAGAGTGACTGCCTGTTCTACGCGGTCAAAGCTACAGGCGAACCTATTTTTTAGACCACAGGTAGCAGGGTTCCAGCGTCAGCTCAGAAGTACCCCAACAGCCTGCCAAGGACCAGCGCACTGACCCAGACCACCAGAGACAACACGGCCCCTGCCCTCAAGGGTAAAGGCATACGTGCATTCATCGGGAGGCTCCGTATATGCTGGCGATTCAACACCTGCCCCAGAATCAACGCGTTCGACACACCCAACAAGACAACTACGATCTTCGTCTGGAACAGTACCGACCCGGCGTAGTCCACGGCCGCCGTGGCGAATAACAGCGCACCACAGACAACCGCCAACCCCAAACCCATCGCCGATGTGATTCGAAGCACATCGACAAACACCATCATGGGGTACTTGCGCCAGAGTCCCAGCAAACGTAAATCCAACGGCACAATGCCGCCGACCAGCATCGAAATCCCGAGAATATGCCCGGCGTTGACCAGCGGGTACATAAACGTGGAATTGCGCAAGACTGAGACAAAAGCCAAATCCTCGACGGAGACCAGCGCCTGCTCAATCATCCCCGGGCTCAGGAGGTACGGTCGGGATATAAATCGTAGTCCTTCCCGTCGATTACAACCCGCTCAGCTTTGACCAGCCGTTCGCCTTCTTTGGCGGAGCGATGACCGTGCACGGTGATTTCCCGGCCCTGGCTCAACATCTCTTTGCTGAGCCCGACACGGTCGTTACGCCAGGGCTGGCCGACTTCCACAACCCATGCATCGCCATCAACGTCTATCGTGACCTCGCCATGGGGATTACCAAGGCGAACTGACTTGATGGTACCGGTGATTTCAAATTCCTCGTCCGTTGCCCAGGCCCAACCGTGATGAGCCTGAGCGGCAGAGGCAGCGAGAAAAGCAGCAAGAACGGCAAAACAGAGCAGGTAGGTAAAACGAAAGTGAGGCATATCCAGTCCTCCTGTGGCGGGTTTATCAGGGTAATCTAAACCGCAAGTTCCGTAGTCCAGTATATTCGACAATCGGGATGTGGCGGAATTACCGGCCGGCTATCGTTATTATTGGAGTTATGCATCGTAAATCTCCTTCATCAAAAACGGGTGAGCCCGATCCATGACCATCGACCGTGAACGCCTGGCAGTCCTTGCCGCAAAACCCCATTTCTACCAGGGCAGGTATCGCAATCTGGAGCGCGTGGAGCCGCATGGCCTGGGGGATTTCCTGCGCTGGCAACTGGCCCCCGGGCGCCGTTTCCCGCCGGGTAAACGCTACACGCTGCTGCGCCCGGATGCCCACTTGCTGATGAACCCGCCGACAGCGCCACAACTGGTCTGGCTGGGACATGCGTCATTCCTGTTCCAGTATCGGGGCCTGAGCGTGCTTACCGACCCGGTGTTGTCGGACCGCGCCAGTCCCTTCCGGTTGGTCGGCCCAAAACGGTTCACGCCACCCGCCCTGACAGTGGCGGAAATGCCGCCGATCAACCTGGTACTGATTTCCCACAATCACTACGACCATCTCGACGAAGCAACGGTTCGCCAGTTGCACCGACGTTTCGGGGATAACCTGTGCTTCTGCATTCCCATGGGGCTGCGACGCTGGTTCGAGAAGCGTGGCATCCAGAATCTGGTGGAACTGGACTGGTGGCAATCGACCCCCCTGGCCGCCGAAAGCGAAGTGTTCTGCCTGCCGGCCCAGCACTTCAGCGGGCGAACTGCCACCGATACCAACACCTCGCTCTGGTGTAGCTGGCTCCTGGAAATAGACGGATTCCGGTTCTATTTCGGCGGAGATACCGGTTATGGACAGGTGTTTCGCAATATAGGCGAGCTGTTTGCGCCCATTGATCTGGCGCTGCTCCCCATCGGCGCCTACGAACCGCGCTGGTTCATGGCCCCGGTGCACGTGGCGCCGGAAGAGGCGGTCAGGATTCACCAGGATATTGGCGCCCGCCAGTCGGTAGCCATGCACTGGGGCACGTTCGTGCTAACCGATGAACCCATGGACGAGCCACCCCGGCGACTGCGGCTGGCGTTGGAGAAACAGGGCATCAGTGAGTCGGAATTTCGGGTAATGCAACACGGGGAAGTGTGGTCGCCGCATTGATCACACCGGCGCTATAACTCCTTCTCTAGGGTCTGGCGGATAGTTTCCTCTGCGCCCTGCCAAGCCTCGGAGAGTTTATCGAAGGCGTCGTTAAAGCCCTCCTTCATGGACTCCCAGGTAGCATCAGTGCTGTCCTGCATACGTTGGTGCCACTCCGTCACCCGTGACCGCTCCCCGCGCAGCGATGCCAGCGCGGTCTGCGCCTGGGTCCGGGCTAACCTGTCTGTCGAGTTCCAGTTCTCTTTCAGACGACTATCCAGTGTCTCTATACGGGCATCAATGGCACCAAGAACGTCCTCGATGTCCGTCATCAATCGTTCCCGCCGCTCGATGGTGAAATCCGCCAGCTCCTGATTAAGGCTCTGTACCTCCTGGCGCAATGACTCCGCGGTTGGATCACCGTCATCCTCAGCGGCGTGCCCTTGGGCCAGTGGCAGCACCATGGCCAGCAGCAAGGTGCTGGCCTGTAATCGAAAAGGGGATCGCACGGTCAGTTACCTCCTCTGAATCACATTTGAAAATCTCAGTCCCTCTGATCATCAGTCTATCACCCAGCCAGGCAATGGATCCTGCACGTGCCCCCGGTTCTCAATGGACACCCTCCCCTAACCAGGTCGAATATTCTGATTCACCCGGAACAGGTTCTCCGGATCATACTTCTGCTTGACCTTCACCAGGCGCTCGTAAGCCGCCCCGTAGGCAAATTCTACCCGGTCAGCCTCATCGTGCGACAGAAAATTGATGTAAGCACCACCGCTGGCATAAGGTTTGGCGGCCTCAAAGAATGCGCGCGCCCATTGGCGACAATGCTCATCTTCCTCGGGCGTTTCCCAGCGTGCATGCACGTTCATCACATAGTTGGCGTCGCGGCTGGAATAGGCCATAGCATCAGCCGCCACCCGGCCGGTCTCGCCACCAATAGAGGCAATAAAGATCTCACAGTGGGGCGATGGCAGCTTGTCCCCAAACTCCAGCGCAACCCGGATCACATCGTCGGTCAACTTCACAAAATTATGGGACTTCCAGTAATTCCGCGCACCGTCCACCAACAATGGGTCGAAAGCCTGCTGCCAGTTGGCGTAGGGCTGAACACCAACATGCTCTCCGTGAGCCTTGCCGAATGAACGCAGCGGCGCGATCAGCTTTTCGCCATCTTCCGGGTCCCCGGCGTAGCAAATCGCCAAGGCGACGATCGGCTCACCATGAACCGATTCAGGCAGGAAGGGTAATGGCGGTGCATTGCGAATAACCAACCAGATATTGAGCTCATCGGGCATGGTTTCCGTGAAACGCGCAAACTGCGTCACCACCGACTGGGCCTGGTCGAAAGGAAACACCATCAGCCCACTCAACAACTCCGGCCCCACCAGGTGCAGCTGGAACTCGAACCGGGTCACTATCCCGAAGTTACCGCCACCGCCCCGCGTGCCCCAGAACAGGTCCGGATTCTCGGTGGCGCTGGCGCGAGTCTGGCGCCCGTTGGCGGTCACCATGTCCACAGAAATCAGGTTATCAACGGTCATCCCATGCTTCCGGCTGAGCCAGCCAAACCCGCCGCCCAGGGTCAGGCCCGCGACACCTGTTGTGGAATTGATACCCAGCGGCGTTGCCAATCCATGCAACTGGGCAGCCGCGTCGAAGTCTGCCAGCGTACAGCCCGGCCCTACGTAGGCGCGCTGTTTTTCTACATCGATTTCAACGTCCTTCATTTTCGACAGATCAATCATCAGACCATCGTTGCACACCGCGTTGCCCGCGATGTTGTGTCCACCTCCCTTGACCGAAACCAGCATCGACTGATCGCGCCCGAAGTTTACCGCGGCCTTCACATCCTCCACCGAACGGCACTGGGCAATCAGGGCCGGTTTCCGGTCGATCATGGCGTTCCAGATCTGGCGCGCCTCGTCATACCCGGCGTCTGCCGGCTCAAACACAGGGCCACCAAACTGCCCCCTGAAGGTGTCTATCGTTCCTTGCTGTAACCTGGTCATAGCCATCTCCTCGCCCCATAAGGCATCACTCTTTATCCTGCGCCCTTTCTGCAGGAACACCAGCGGGTTATTAGACTGTTTAAGGACTATGGCGGGACTGTTAGCCGGTTTTAGTCAGGAAAATCGGGAATATTGGCGCTGGGAGTCAGGAGGGTGTAGCTTAATAATTGAATGCAATGCGTCGATCACCCCTACCCTCTTCGGGATGCCACCGCATTCGCAGGAGTACCCGATGAGTCAGAGCACCAATCAAGGCCTTGATCTGGTTATCGTGGGCGGAGGCATTGGCGGCGTCATCTGCTTGAAGTATGCCAAAGACGCCGGGCTGAACGCGCTGCTTCTGGAGCGCGCTGACCGCATCGGTGGCCTATGGCGCGACCTCCCGTCCTGGCAGGACATTCAATTCCGCAAGGAAGACTGGACGCTTGGCAATTTACCGCTCGTGGGGGAGGACCAGCCCAGCATTCTGGGTAACATAGATGCCTGGGTCGAACGCTTTGAATTATCGCCCTACATCCGCCTGAATGAGTCCGTAACAAGTGCCCGGCCGTGCGAGAAGGGCTGGAGGCTGACCACAAATACAGCAACACATGAAGCGAAGTGGCTGATTGCCGCCACCGGTGGACACAACCGCCCTGCCGTCCCACACGTCGAACGAATCGATTCTTCGATCACTGAATATCACTCCTCCGCCTTACGCGATCCCGAGGAGTTGCGGGACAAGCGGGTTACCGTGGTGGGCGGCGGTGCGTCCGCCTACGATCTTCTGGATCTCTGCTTCGCCCACGGCGCTCGCAGTGTCGCGTGGATCTATCGTTCCACCAAGTGGATGCGCCCGACACGCCGAGTAAAGCACCTCGGCATCGACATGCGGGTTCTGGCCAGGTATCAGATGCTCTGCCTGCCGGCGAGCCTGGTTCATCGACTGTCCAACAAAGACCTGAAGGCGAGATACGCGAAAGCAGGTATCAACGAGATAATGCCAGAGGGCGATTTCGACATTCGCCGCGACCAGCTCATCCCGGGCCGGCCGGGGATGCTCACTCACTTTGCCAGCATTGAGCGCCATCAAGGCGAAGTAAGCTCACTCCGCGGCAAGACCATCGAGCTCTCAAACGGCGAAGCGCTGGAAACCGACCTGCTACTATGGGGTACCGGGTATGGCGTTGACTTCGGCTACCTTGGCCTGGAGGCGCTTAACAAGGCAAGAAACCTCAACGAGATTGGCAGTCGCTGCTACTCCCGCTTCCTCTCCGCCGACGCTCCCAATCTCTTCCTGCTGGCACCAGGAGTGCTCGACACTAATACCTCGACGCCCTGGGCCTATGCCCATGTGGCCAAGTCCATCATGTCTCATATCGGGGGCAGACCGGTTTTTGTGAAGGCGCCTTGCGAAGCCTTCACAAATCATTTTGATCTGGTCAAGTTACTGGCGCCGCAGGACCGGGGAAACTATCCGTTTGCGATCTGGTACCTGAAGTATCTCTGGCTCGCAATGTGCCATCCCTGGAAACGACCAATGCCTATTCCCTGAACGGCCCCGTTTTTCCCGAATGACAGGGCATGAAAATCGAGGCTACCGAATACCGTTTGATTGCAGCCACTGGCTGATCTGCGCCTGGTTCAAGGCACCGCTCTGGCGCGCCACTTCCCGGCCATTCTGGAACAGGATCAGCGTGGGTATGCTGCGAATGCCAAACTGACCGGCCGGCCCGGGCGATTGTTCGGTATTCAGCTTGGCAAAGCGCACTTTACCCCGCCAGGCTTTCGCAGCCTGCTCGAACTGAGGCGCCATCGCTTTGCAGGGGCCGCACCAGCTGGCCCAGAAATCCACCAGTACCGGCACATCACTGCGTGCGGTATGGGCACTGAAGCTCTGGTCCCCCAGCTCCAGAACCTGATCCGGCCAGAGCGGCTGTTTGCAGGCACCGCAATTGCCGCCGGATGACAGCTTATCGGCGGGTACACGATTCACTTTGTGGCAATGCGGACACACGACGTGTCGAATATCGGTCATTATCTATCTGCCTTTGATTGCATACTGACTTGAATAATCAGGGCAGATCAAGAGAAATCAAGCGGGGTTGGGCGCAACCGGGATTGATGCAAAGCATGACACCGATATGCATGCGTCAGTCTTGCCAATAAGCCCTGCTGCGGTCATCCATTGGAAAGAAGTGCTCGATCCGCAAATTTTGGGCGGTGACGTCCAGGGGCGTGCCTATGGTTGCGATGGTGGAAAAGATTCTGAGCTGTTGGTCTCCCAGGTTCAGGGTAAACGGAATCGCCGGGTAGTCCAGGTGTTCCACCACGTGGCTTTTCCAGCTCTGTGGCACGCCGGGCACAGTCAGCGCCTGTTCCAGCAATCGATTGGGCTGATCCCGAAACGGGCCGGCAAGATGCTCATGGTAGACACGTTGCAGCATGTGGCAGGCGATATTCTCCCAATCGCCCACAAAGGGTTTCATGCCGTGGTCATCCAACAGCGACAACAGAAAGTTCGGCCGGGCGGGAAACTGAGCGCCCAGCTCCACCATTCTTGCCATCATCTCCTGCATGGCCTGGTTGGCCATCACCAGATAATACTCGTGATCGAACACCACCGCCGGGTACGGTAGGTGCCCCTGCAACAGATGCTCAAGCGCATCCTTGATCATGGCCATACCGGGCGCGTTCAAATCCTGGTCGGAGTAGACCTGGCTGTACCCCGCCGCCGACAACAGCCGGTTGGTTCCGGCCAGATCCGATTGCAGCATCTGGGCTAGATGCAGAACCATACCCTTGCTGGGCTGGCTGCGGCCGGTTTCCAGAAAGCTGATGTGCTTCGCCGACACCTCGCACGCTAGGGCGAAATCCATCTGGCTCAGGCGCTTACCCTGCCGCATTTCTCTGAACAGTGTACCGAAGGCGCTCATTGGGTTTCCTGTCAATTTCGAGTGTTCCGCCATTATGCTGACCGAAGGTAGGCTACACCATTACCTCACAGGTAATTGAGTCTGTCGCCGCCCGGGTAGAAGCTTTGTAGCGTAGTCAAACACATTGCGAAACCCTATTGAGGTGATCCTATGAAAAACCTGATCCGTCGATTCAGTGTGAAGCAAATCATCCTGAGCGATGTATTCCTCTCCACGCCCCTGGCGCTGGCTCTCATTCTGGCCGCTGAGCCGATTGCCCAGTGGGCAGGCGGCCCCGACGCAACCTTCTACCTGGTGGTCGGCATTGTGATGCTGCTGTGGTGCGTGGATATGGCCGCCATGGCCATCAATGAACAGTGGCAGGAGAGATACTTGAACCTGATGATTGCTGCCGATGTAACCTGGAGCCTGCTGTCCCTTGCCCTGATGGTGTGGTTTGCACAGAGCCTGCAGCCCCTGGGCTGGGCGCTGTTCGCCCTGAACGTGCTGGTTCCGCTGGACATGGCGTGGATGAAACGGGTTGCTGCGGGTAAACCGCACCAGCCGGCGTTCAGATGATGGCTCTTCCTTGCAATTGAAAATGTGTGGCTGAGCGCACCTCGCCAGCCACACAAGCGGTCGAAGCTATTGATGGACCGGGGTAAAAATAGCGGGCTACACTTCCTGTACACGGTACTCCCTATCCTGCATGGCCCGATAAAAACTATGAACAGCGCAGCCTCAGAGCAACCCATCACACCAGATCCCGCTGACAACGGGCTATCCAACCAGGAAGCCAGTGAACGCCTGGAGAAATATGGTTACAACCAGCTGCCCGCCCCTCCCATGCCGGGTGTGCTGGAGCTTTTTGCGCGGCAGTTCCTCAGCCCTTTCATTTACATCCTGCTGATCGCTTCCGTGGTTTCATTTGCACTCGGCCAGCACCCCAGCGGAGTTTTCATCCTGATCGTCCTGCTGATCAATGCGCTTATCGGCACGGTCCAGGAGTTTTCGGCCCAGAAGGCGGCTGCCGCGTTGAAGCAAATGATGAAAGGTACCGCACATGTACTTCGGGATGGCCAGATCGTAACCGTTGAAGTCGAAGAGATCGTTCCAGGCGATGTTGTTCTGCTTTCCTCCGGCGACAAGGTGCCGGCTGATATTCAATTGCTCAGCGCCAGCAGCCTGGCGGTGGATGAGTCCATGCTGACGGGGGAATCCCTGGCGGTTGCCAAGAATGCCGGCGCGGCAAGCGATGACAGTACGCCGCTCACAGAGCGCGGTGACCAGTGCTTTGCGGGCAGCATCATCACCCATGGGCGGGGACGCGGCCGGGTGATAGCGACCGCCTCCGATACCCAGCTTGGCAAGATCGCCCAGGGAGTCACCGGCAAAACGTCTGCCGAGCCGCCCTTGATGATCCGGATCCGAAAATTCACCTACCAGGTTGCCTTTGGCATTCTGGTTGCCATTGCCGCCCTGGCCGGTCTGATGATCCTGGACGGCGGTTATTCAGTCGAAGACATGGTTCTGATGACCATCGGCCTGGCGGTGTCAGTGATTCCCGAGGGCCTGCCTGCCGCACTGACCGTTGCCCTCGCCATCGGCATGACCCGGATGGCAAAGCGCAACGTGATCATCCGCAAGCTTGTGGCTGTGGAAGCCCTGGGGTCCTGCACCCTCATCTGCTCCGACAAGACCGGTACCCTGACCGTCAACGAACTCACTATTCGCAAGGTGATGCTGCCTGATGGTCGCCAGTTCGATGTCACAGGCGAAGGCGTGGCCCCGGGAGGGGAGATCACCGGCCATGCCGGAGCCCAGGTAGGCCCGGACCAGGACACCCTCAGGGAGCTCTGTATCGCAGGCGTCCTCGCCAATGAAAGCCATCTGGACTATAGCGGCGGCGAGTGGGTTTCCCAGGGTGATATCGTGGACATCGCCTTCCTGGTCATGGCCAAGAAGCTGGGTATGTCCATCTCTGACCTGCGAACCCGGCAGGAGCAGGTAGCCCTGATCCCCTATGAGTCGGAAAAGGCGTACAGCGGCGTGGTCAACCGGGTCGGCGATCAAACCGTTATCTACGCCAAAGGCAGCCCTGAAAAGATGCTGGCCATGTGCAACCGCATGGCAACCACTGACGGCTCCACAGAAATCGACAAACCAGCCCTCGAAAACCAGTTCACCGGGCTCGCTTCCCGGGGCTATCGAATTATCGCCCTGGCGAAGAAAACCTCCTCACCCGGTGACCATGAGATGGCCGATATGGTCTTTCTCGGTATGGTCGCCATGATCGACCCGCTCCGTCATGAAGCCTTTGACGCCATCGAAAAGTGCCGCACCGGCGGTATTGAAGTGGCCATGGTCACAGGCGACCATCCTGCTACTGCAAAATCGATCGCCGTGGAACTGGGCCTGTGTGACGCGGACGCAACGGTTGTTACCGGTCCAATGCTTGATGAAGCCAGCACCAGGGGCCAGGAGGCCGTCGACCAGCTCATTCGCCCGGCCCGGGTATTCGCCCGCATAGAACCCGCCAGGAAAGCCCAGATTGTGGACAGCTTCATGCGGGACGGGCATTTTGTTGCGGTCACCGGAGATGGCGTCAACGATGCACCGGCCATGCGGCAGGCCCATGCGGGCATCGCCATGGGCAAGCGCGGCACCGATGTGGCCAAGGAAACGGCGGACCTGATCGTTACCGATGATAATTTTTCCTCCATTGTCGCCGGCATCGAGCAGGGGCGCGTGGTTTACAACAACATCCGCAAGGTTATCGGGCTGCTGGTTGCCACCGGCTTCTCGGCGATCCTGCTCTTCTTCTTCTGTGTCCTGGCCGGTCTGCCAATGCCCATGATCGCGGTACAGTTACTCTGGCTTAACCTGGTTGCAAACGGCTTCCAGGACGTGGCCCTGGCCTTTGAACCGAAGGAAGGTGGCGAATTGTCCGTAAAGCCGCGCTCACCTCAAGAGCCCGTGTTCGATAAACACATCATTCAGCATGTCCTGGTGGTGGGATCATGGATGGGTCTCGTCGCATTCCTCAATTTCCAGTGGACGCTCGAACAGGGTCAAAGTATTGAGGAAGCCCGTAACCTGACGCTGATGCTGATGGTGCTTTTCGGCAACATCCACGCGCTGAACAGCCGCTCGGAGCTCCGTTCCCTGTTTAGCATGCCCCTGCTTAGTAACCCTTTCCTGATGCTGGCTGTTCCCCTCGCGCAACTGGCCCACATTGGTGCCATGTACACCCCGGGCCTCTCCGATGTCCTGCAGATTCAGCCGATTTCAATGGAGGAATGGTTGCAGTTGCTCGCGTTCGCCATGAGCCTTCTCGCCGTGGAGGAGTTGCACAAGATGCTGATCAGGAGGCAATCGCAGAAAGGCAGTCTGATCGATCACCCGATTTCCATAGGTTAACTTCCCCTTTGGTGAATCGTGTGAAGTCGCCAAGCTCTTTGATCATGAAGGATACTTCCGGTCCGGCCGCCGGCGCCGAGCAGATGGAGAGCGGGTGTTCTTTCATCGAGAATGGGCTGTGCCCCACATTCGGCGCGGTCGCAATGATCGACCGGTGAGTGACGCTTTGGTGCCAGTGGTTAAAGAAGGCTAAAGCCTGATGACTCCTTTACCCTGTTCGTGCAACCAACGCCTCCAGTCCAAACCCAACATACTTACCCCACCAATGTAATTATCATCCACCAGGTAATACGCCAGGGTGCGATCACCCCGGTTAAAGTTATGCATTAGCCGCACCACAAAGGTACGGCGGGTCGGTTTGGAGAGCAGGAAACTAAGGAACTGACCGGACTGAGCCCGCAAGCTCCCGTGACCCGACATTTCTGAATGGCGCCATTTGTTGCTGGATAGTCTCAGAAACTGGTCGATGCCCGTCAAACGGCCCTGTTCACGGGCTTGAGCGACAACCCACCGATTTTCCTGGTGACGCTCAAAATACAAACCCGTTTCATCACGCTCCAGCATCTCCATCTGCTCGGCAAGCCCCTCATTTAACCAGGCAGGCGCATAGGGAACGATGGTATCGACGACCGCGTGACTCACCTCGTGCTTGATCGTTTTAAAGGTCAGGCTTCTGTTTTCCCGCACATAGACCACTATCTGATGCTCAGAGGGTATATACAGGCCGTACGACGCAACCGCCGTGCCTCTGTTATTGCGAATCAGGTATTTCTGGTATTCAGCCCTATCCTTAAAAATCAGGATGTTGACGGGCACAGTCCTGTACATGTCAAAGGACATCACACGATCAAAAAACTCATAGACGTTGTTCACGCCGTCAACGATCTGCTGGTTTTCCTCGTCACTCAGCTCTATATCTACTGCTTTAACCTTGATATCAAAACGCGACCATTTCGACGCGCCTGGCTTCACGTTGACCACTTCCTGCTCAACGCTGTGGTCTTTCCGGTCGCCGAAATGAATTTTCCCGTCTTCATCAACCCATTTATAGATCTCTGCATAACCCGAGTTTGCAATGATCATAAAGAGCGAAAAAACAACGACTGGATGTACGGCTTTCACTAACTTCTTAATCACTGCGCTTTACCCGATAAAGAGATGGAGTAGTGACTGCGGGCCGAATTAATCAAACCGGCAGTTCGATGATTTCACCAGCCACACGGTCTTCGTTCAACAATAGCGCTTTTGCTTGCGGGCAATCACAAAAGCCAGCGCCGGCAATGATTCAGCATCACGTTGAGTCTCCTGCGTCGGGGCCGCCGGCCACGGTCGCCGGGCTGGCAGCTGGCCTTTTCCCGAGAGCCATGTCGTGGTGGCTGGCGACCACCACCTCCCTCGGCCACCATTCGGGGTGGTTGTCGCGGATGAATCCCAGCAACTTCTCACGGACATTCATCTCTGCCTCCCAGCCGGCAAAGGGCTCGGAGGTCATGAGGTAGAAAGAGACCTTCTGGGCCGCCTCAGTCTGCGCAGTGACAAAGCACGAGAGCTTGTGGTGCTCGATGACGTTTTCTTCTGCCTCGGCGAACTCCTTGAATTTCTCCCTCAGGCACTCGATGTCGGCATTCAGGTGAAGCGCCAGCTCTATCATCCTGTACATTTTGGCACTCTTGACCGACAGATTCTGGAAGGGCTTCGAAGTGAAGTACTGAACCGGTACAACCAAACGGCGTTCATCCCAGGTTCTCAATCGAATGAACGTATAAAAGATGCCTTCCACATAGCACCATTGATCCTCGAAGACGATCAGATCACCAATCCGTATTGGCTTGGCGAGCGACACCTGAAATGAAGAGAGAATGTTGCCCAGCACCGCCTGACCGGCAATACCCAGCAGAACCGTCAGGATACTGGCCGAGGCAAGGAGAGTGATGCCCAGCGCCTCGAAAAGCGCGATCTGAGACAGTATGTAGACGGTGACGGCGACAACCGTCATCAGGATGATTCCTCGACGCAACGCATAGAGCGATGTCAATAACTTGCGTTCGTCCCGGTGTTTGGTGTCATCGATCTCTCCCACCAGATGTCGCTTTACCTTCAGCAGGAGGACGTCCACGAAACGCAGCGCGATCATACCGATGCCCCAGGCCAGGATGGTGATCAGCAGTATGCGGAAAGACGTGGTCGCCACGGCCGAGAAGGATACCACGTAATTGAGTAGGACTCGGCCCACTAGCGTCATAACGACTAGCGCCATGGGCAGCCTGATCTCGCCGGCGAAGATGCTGGGTGAGCCGGAGGGCAGCCATCGTGCCACCAGGCCGACCAAGCGATGAACAAGCCACCCCACTGAGCCCACGCCGAGGAGGAAAATTGGAATAGCGATCCACTCCCAGATCTGGAGTGTGCCGAACGTTGATTTGAAACGCTGTGGCACATGTTCTTCCAGCCAGGAGGGGCCGTATTCTTCATAAAGCAGGGGGAGGGAGGTCAGACTGTCCGGCGTGATCAACCAGACGGGATTCTCTTCGCCCACCCGGTATCGTGCCAGACGAATATCATAGGATTGATCTTCGGCACGGAGTGATGCGAGCTGGAGACTGCGTCGTGGTTGCCCCGCCCGGGGATTTTTGCCCGCCGGATCTACAATGGCGGCATCCTGCCGTCCGGACAAATCAGAGGTATCGATCCACTCGCCACGCCTGAGAACGGCGGCAAGTTGCCTGGCTAACTCGTTCCCCTTCTCGCGCTGTTCCGCCGCACTCAGCTCGGAAAGATTGAGAAGGTGCGCCGCCGCCTCGAAGTCCTGCTGTTTGGTGAGTTGGAGAAAGCTACGGACCGACTCGCGTGGCGTCTGTCGCTTGACCCCCTCGGGGGGCTCATCGAGCCCGGTATTCAACGAATCGACGGTAAACCATCGCATCTCTTTGTCTTCCGTCTGTGCCACGCACAGGCTGGAAAACACGAGAGCAACGACCAGCCACCCTATCGCATATTTTTTCATTCGCGTCCTACCGGCATTGAGGTGCATCCATGGTCTATATCACTATAGAAGAAAGAAAACGCCGAGGAAAAACCGGGACGGCTCTATTTACACGCCTTGCGATAGCCCCCCTGATAATCAAAGATCCGTTCCTGCACCTGCCAATAATGCTTCTGCTTACGAGCAATCACAAAATCCGGCACCGGCAATAAGCCCTGCATCTCAAGCACCTCATTCGTCCTGCTGAACACTTTCGGAGCCTGGCTATTGGCGAAGCGCCGTCCAAACAGCTTGTTAAAGACATTGCGCTGGCCCGGCTTGCCGAAATCAAACGACTCGCTGAGTTCCTCCCCATCCTCGCCGTGATAGGTAATTCTCAGTTTGCTCTCACCAACACTTAGCGTGATCCCGGCGCAGCGGATTACCATGGCATCCTTGAGTTTCAGCGCATCTCTCAGTTGATCATCCGGATCGACGATGGCCTTCCGACACTGGTGGCAGTTACGGGCGGCAACATCATTCTCGCCACCGCAGTGTGGGCACTCCTTGAAACGAAAACGATAATCGCACTGTTGCGGGCGCCCGTTCTGCTTGGCAGATTCATCCCCTTCCGCGGGCTCCAGCAGCCCCTGACAACGTCGCCCGTAGTGCTCGATAACATGGCCATCACTGTCTGTTTTGCCCCAGAAGATATTGGCAAAACCGCAGCCAGGGCAGAATACCTGCACCGGCTCAGTGTCGGGGTTGGGTTTCGGCTCCCCGACTTCCGGGTGATGCAGGTTCACATGATTGCCCGCGTAATCAATCACCAGGCAGTCCTGTTTGCCGTCGTCCAGGCGAAGACCGCGACCCACGATCTGCTGATACAGACTGACCGACTGGGTAGGACGAAGAATGGCGATAAAATCCACATGGGGCGCATCAAAGCCCGTGGTGAGCACGGACACGTTCACCAGATACTTCAACTGCCGCTGTTTGAAGCGCTGAATCAGCAGATCCCGATCCTTCAGATCGGTCGCGCCGGTCACCAGGGCGGTCTGGTGTTCCGGCAGATAGCCGGTGATCTCCCGGGCATGCTCCACTGTTGCCGCAAAGACCATCACCCCCTTGCGCTCAGCCGCCAGCTCCATCACCTGCTCAATGATGGCACGGGTCACACGCTTATGTTTGCTCAGCAGCTGGTTGACGTCCTTCTCAGCGTATTCACCAAAGCGATCCTGAGGCAGCGCGGAGAAATCGTATTGCGTCACCGCCGCGTTCACCAACTCAGGCCGGGTGAGGTACCCCCGATTGATCATATAGCTCAACGGCAGTTCATAAATGCAGTGCTGAAAAGGTTTATCCTGTTCACCCCGGACAAAACCCCGGTAGTGATAGCGATAAATCCAGCCCATGGCCAAGCGATAAGGTGTGGCGGTCAGCCCGAGCACTTTAAGGGCTTCGTTCTGTTGCCGTAGCAGCTCGATGATTCGTTGATACTGACTGGTTTCCTCACCGCTGACCCGATGGCACTCATCGATGATGACCAGCGAGTATTCATCCCTGAACTGATCCAGGTTCGCCGATACGGACTGCACACTGGCAAAGGTCACCTGATGCCGGTTTTCCTTACGTTTCAGCCCGGCGGAGAAGATGCCGCCCGTTAACCCATAACTCTGGTATTTGGCGTGATTCTGCTCCACAAGCTCTTTTACGTGGGTCAGCACCAGAATCTTTCGGCGGGCAAGGCGGGCCAACTCGGCGATGACCAGACTCTTACCCGCGCCGGTGGGCAATACAATAACGGCAGACTCATCGGATTGGCGAAAATGCCTCAACGTGGCATCCACCGCTTCCTGCTGGTATGGCCGCAGCGTGAAAGGCGCATTCATTTTTACAGGGCTTAATCGTTCAATGATGCCCGCCCGGCCCATGCGCGTGGCCGTGCGCTAACTCTTCCGCGTCAGCGGCGCGTACATCAATGACTTCGATATCGAAGGTCAGGGTTTTACCGGCCATCGGATGGTTGGTGTCGACATCGGCAAACTTGTGGCCGACCTTGGCGACGACCACATGGCGCGGGCCCTGCTCGGTTTTCACCTGGGCGATCATGCCCGGCTTCCAGCGTTTGGCACCCATCAAATGCTTGATCGGCACGCGCTGGATGGCATCGGCCTTGCGCGGACCATAGGCTTTTTCCGGAGTGACGGTAGCGCTGAACGTATCGCCGGCTTCGCGACCTTCCAGGGCTTCCTCCAGCCCTTTAATAATGCCGCCGTGGCCGTGCAGGTAGGCGTTCGGCTCGCCACCACGGGAGTTTTCAACTTCGTTGCCCTGTTCATCACGGACGCTGTAGTGAAACAGGACCACCTGGTTCTTTTCAATTGGCATAGGGTTCTCTGCAACGGTTCAAAGTCCGCCATTATAGCCAGCAGTGGCGGCAGAAACGATGGTGAACACCGGCGAACTGATTGCTATACTGCCGGCCAGCCGCCTATCCTGCCCAGTGAGCCGTCATGCAACCGTCCACCAAGCTCTACACCGACCTCTCCGGTTATTACGATCTGATGTGTGCCGACATCGACTACCCGGAACAAAGCAGTGGCGTGCACCGGCTTGACCAGCTGTTCGGAAACGGCGGCCACAGTCACCTGGACCTGGCCTGTGGAACCGGCCCCCACATTCGGCATTTCCTCGACTTTGGCTACCAAAGCCAGGGCCTGGACATCAATCAGCCTATGCTGGACAAAGCCAAAGTGCGCTGCCCTGAAGCAGAGTTCACCCTGGGCGACATTGGCAGTTTTGCCTTTGACCAGTCTTTCGACCTGATCACCTGCTTTCTGTATTCCATTCACTACAGCAATGACATCGATCGCCTGAAATCCTGCATCACCAGCGTCCACAATGCCCTGCAGGCCAATGGTGTGTTCTGCTTCAATGCGGTGGACAAAAATAAGATCAACAACAATTTGCTTGTAACCCATACCGCAGAGCACCAGGACGGTGTTTTCACATTCAGTTCGGGCTGGCAATACTGCGGCCATGGTGAGCAACAGTCACTCAAGCTGTGCATCAAAAAAAACACGCAAAATGTCAGCGAGACCTGGAAGGACGAGCATCCAATGGTGGCGTTGGGCTTCGAGGAGCTTGCACAGCTGCTGGAGCCTTATTTCGAGGTGCATATATTCGAGCATGACTACGGTAGGATAGAGCCCTGGGACGGGCAATCCGGCAACGCCCTGTTTGTCTGCGTAAAGAGCTAGAGCAAAATAGAAGGCATGGCACTGTGGCGGCCTGCTCGTTGAAACGCAGCAGGTCCCCGTTTTCGAAGGTTGCCGGAGTGACCAACTTTCAGTGCAGTGCCATCAGTTTGTCTGCCACCTCAACAAGACTATCGCCAGTGACGTCGGCGGGCAGAAAGACATCGCCAGGCTCGTATTCAAGACGCGAACACCAGCCCGCAATTGCGCCGGCCCGTTTTGCTCCATGGCAGTCCCAGGCATGCACGGCCACCAGAGCCAAGCGCTCAATCGGCGTATCCAGACGTTTTGCTGCGAAGCGGTAAATGTCCGGATGAGGTTTCCAGATACCGGCCTCCTGCGCTGTGACGACGTGGTCAACAAACCCGGCAAGCCCCGCACCTTCGAGGAAACGGCGTGTTTTTTCAGGACTGTTGACGGTAAGGCATCCAACGGACGCGCCCGCCTCAGAGATTTTCTTCAGAGCTGGCGCGGCATCGTCGAAGGTGGGCAGCGTGGAGAACCCTTCAACCACATACTCAATCTCACGTTCACTGAGCGTGAGTTTCGTTTCCGTGCGGAGTGATTCCCTGGCAAGAGGTTCGAAGGGTGCCGGGTCGCCGGCAAGGGTCAGCGCCATGGCATCGCGTTGAAAGCGCAGGAACCAGGGCTGCAGGATGGTCGCTGGCTGGCCAACCTCTTCCAGCCGAGCCGCCAGCGGATCCAGATCAATCAATGTCTCAAGGACATCGAATAAAACTACGTTCGGTCGGACAGCCATATCGAGCCTCCCTATACCGTTGTAGATTCATAGGAAGTGTAGTTGAGGTTATCGCTGTATGCTGACCTGGAAAAACCGGAAAAGCCCCAGTTTGCAACGCAGTTTTCAATAGAACCATAACACCAGGCCAGCAACCGCGAAAAGAAGCACGGCAAAATGGACAGCCAGGTTCTTCCGGGTAGTTGGAGCGGGCTTTCTGGCGAAACTGAAGTAATCCTCACCAAACAGCCCCACACCGCAGCCCTCACAGTAGTTTTTTGAGTAGGAAACCCTCAGCGCAGATGGCTCAAACGTTTTCCGACAACTGTAACAAGCAGGCTTAAACATTTCGGGCTCCGGGCAAAACAATGTTTGAATAAAAATACTGAGATTTTCTATGGACCAGGTAACGCCCCATGAGCATGGCCGGCTTAATATTACCATTCAGACGATAGATTTGACTGGTCTCCGCTTGGTATCAAATTCTAAAAATAAATATCTGATGCTATGTCAGCAGGCGTTGATCGGCTGCTGACACATGTCTCACCCGCCGGAGCCGGCCCGGAAAGCCATGCAGGTGGAACCGTTGACCGCACCCAACCAGACCGCGCAGACTGGGCCCATCACCCTTAGATAGTGAACGCACACCCAATGGCAACAAACGTAAAAACCCGGGTCCTGTTTCATTCCAGACGGCTCAGCATATACCTGGTTCGATATCCCGAGGGCCATAAGGTAGTGCCCCATGTGGACATGGTTTCAGAGGGCTGGCTCTACAAACTGAACTGCGTTCTGGTCAAACCCGCAGCCGGTGGCGAATTCACTTGTGAGAAGAATATTTTCAACCTGTTCGGGCGGGTCTACCTGTTTCGCCCGGATCTTTATCAGCACCGGGTATCAAAGATCGAGCGTGGTAACCGCTGGCTGCTCAGTTTTGCGATTACAGGCTGAGAGCAAACCATCAGGGAGAAACAGGACACCTGATTGGATAAAACCATGAAAGGTGACTTTTTAGCCGACTACCAGACAAGCGGCTGCAAAGACTTCGACAAATCAAAGCCCAATTGCTGCCGCAAAGCGCTCGCCTCCGGAGCCAAAAGCAGCCAACCCAGAGCGCCCAGATTGGCCAGGACCGCCAGCCAGAACGGTGAAAAACACCAACATAACAGCCGCGGACACCCAGACTCCCGGCGCAATGCTGGCGCCCACCTTTGCCGCTCCGGCATACTGGAACCGCCCTGCCCTCAGCCGGCCCTGATCGTCCTTCGTGATGCTGTAACTCACCTTGCGATCGGACACCGGTCGGTCCCGGCCCGCGTAACGGCTGATATGAGCAAACACCCGTTCACCACCGCCTTCCGGCGTAATAAAGCCGAAGCCCTTGGCGTCGTTCCATGAGGTGAGTGAGCCTTTCTGATTCAATGTACTTCCCCTTGCGTAACGCCCTTCACTTGATATGGTTACAGTGTACGTCTTGCCAGACGACTGGAGGTAGGTTTTGGATAAATCTGAGCGCTGGTCGCAGAAGGTAACGGAATCCAGTGATGCGCTGAACCTTGAGTCCGGCGTATTCGCGCTGGACGATCCACGGGAAATTGCCCGTTCCCTGAAGAAATCTGCCGAAGAGAGCAAGCGCCGGAAGTCGGATCCTTACCGGTCAGCTATGTCGATGCTGACGTTTTACATCAATCGGGCGGGCAAACAACTTACCGCAGAGCAAAGAGAGCGCCTTGAGGCTGCAAAGAATGAGCTGCGCGACCTTTTCGGTAAGCACCGCAAATAAACTCATTCCGAACCACAGGGGAGAAACCACCATGGAAGACTTCCTTGAACAAAGCACCCGCCTGATGCGCCAGGCCGCAGAGATCGGCAAGATCAATCCGGATGTTGTGGAACTGCTGTCCGCCCCCGGTCGGGCCACCAGCTTTCGCATCCCACTAAAAATGGACGATGGCAGCAGTCGTGTATTCGACGCCCACCGGGTCTGTCATACCGACGCCCTCGGTCCTACCCGGGACGGCACCCGCATCTCCCCGGATCTCAACCTTGACGAGTGCAAGGCGCTGGCCCTGGTTATGTCGATCAAGCATGCCGCAGGGCGAATTCCCGCTGGTGGTGGCAAGGGTGGCATTGCCGCTGACCCCGGCAAACTCAGCAAGCACGAATTCGAACGGCTGTGCAGAGCCTATATCCGCTATCTAAGGCCCTCCGGCCCGGACTGTGATGTCCCCGGCGCCGACGTAGGCACCGACATGCAAAGCATGGCCTGGATGCTCGATGAGTACGAGCAGATTACCGGCCGCCACTCACCAGTGGCGGTGAACGACAAGCCGCCGATTCTGGGTGGTACTCTGGGCGGTTACGAGGCCACAGGCCTCGGGGTTTTCGAAGTCTTTCAGGCAGCGGCGGAGCAGATCGGTTTCAAGCTCGAGGGCGCGCGCGTGGCGATTCAAGGCTTCGGACAGGTAGGCTCAGTTGCTGCCCAGGCCTTTCACAAAGCAGGCTGCAAGATCATTGCCATCCGCGAAATCGACAGTGGCGTCTACGCTGAAGAAGGCCTGGACATTGACGAGCTTCTGAAACACCGCGAGAAGGAAGGCAGCCTGGCAAACTTCCCGAACACCCAGCCGATCACCAACGAAGAACTGTTTACCTGTGACTGCGATGTGCTGGTACCGGCAGCCCTGCAGGGAGTGATCACAAAAGAAGTCGCAGAAAAGGTGAAGGCAAGAATCCTCGTTGAAGCCGCCAATGCCCCCACGACGCTGGAAGCGGACGAACTGTTGCTGGATCGCGGTGTCACCATCGTACCGGACGTCCTGGCGAACGCTGGCAGCGTTCACCTTTGCCAGATGGAACGGACACAAGGCCTTGCGGACGACTATTGGGGTGCAGAAACCATAAGTGACCAACGTCGACAACGGCTGGTTCACAGTTACCAACAGGCCACCGAGTGCGCCGAACGTCACCAGCTCAAATCGGTTCGCCTGGGGGCCTGGATTAATGCACTCAAGCGAATTGAAGAAGCCGTCATCGCCAGGGGCTGGTGTTAACGGGGACCCGGGGCAGACTTATTCTCAATATGCCCCAGGCCTATTACTGGCGGACCTGCTTGGGCCGCCGCCTTTTCCGGAGTGACGGTGACGCTGAAGCTTTCACCGGCGTCGCGACCTTTCTGGCAGCGTGGTTTTGCTACCGATTATCCCTTACAACGCAGCGTCCAGTTCATCAATCGCTTTTCTTAGCGCAATCTCAGCCTCGGAATGTTTACCCTGATTGTGCAGCGATTCACCCCGATCCCGGAGCTCTTTGACCTTGGCCTCAGCCTTGATGTCCAGTTGCGCTGACTGCAGTTGATGATCGATCTGTTTAACCAGGCTCGGGCACTGGCTACCAAGGGCATTGCCCGCAAAGAAAACCGTGAACAACACAACCGTAAAATACCGCATGATAGTTCCTCCTTTTTAACAAGACCCTATGGAGTATAGACAATCGGGAGCCGGTGGGTCGGTTCGTGCGCGTGGTCGTGCAGGTGAGCGTTCGGTTCTTTTCGATTGGCATAGGGGCCTATGCGACGGTTCAAGGTACGCCATTATGGCCATTGGCGCCGCTGACTACTAAGATTGGTGGAGTGGCAGTCCCACCTTGGACCCATGGAAGGAGTTGCCGTATGACACGCATTCGATGCCCGTCGCGAACTGTTATTCAGCGCCGGCCGCTCTGGTTTGTGTACCTCATGATGGTTTTCGGTCTGTCCCTGCTGCCGGCACTGACCTGGGCACAAGCGGATCTGGTGATCGGGCTTGAAGCGCCGGATAACGCAAGCGCCGGCGAAGACATCGGCACTTCCCTCTCCTTGAATGCTATCAACCTCGGCGATCGCATGGCCCAGGGGACCCGATCGTCCGACAATGGCTATATGATCGACATTTTCATCACCCGGGAAACCATGCCCACCGGCTATGCCCGTTACGATGAACACTACTTCGATGGCGTTCTGCTCAAGGGTGGACGCGTCAGCAATACCGATGATTTGCCCCCGCGGCAACGCACTCGCTATCGCACCTCCGCAATACTGCCAACAGACATTCCACCCGGCCGTTACCAGCTCTGCGCCCGTATAGACCCGGGACATAAAATCAGGGAGGCCAACGAAGACAACAATACTCGCTGCCAAAACCTTTCGATTAACCCGACTGCCATGCTGATTCGAGCCGTGCCGAAATTCCAGATGCTCCTGCCCGAGCATCGGGACCGGGAGCTGCGCGTCATCGAACCCGAGCAGGTCGACCTCGGTCCGCCTCCCGTCACCCCGGAGACGCCGGTCGAAACATCCGACGCTACACGAACCATTCTTGAAGACGGGTCTATTGTCCTGTCATGGCCGGACGGCTCACAACGGCGCCTGAGGCCAGACGGCCTGGTTGAATACGTCAATCCGGATGGCACCGTAATGTCACCCATAGCCCTCCAGGTTCAGGCCGCCGATCTGCCGGAGCTGCCCGAGGCATTGAGCGACTGGGGCAGCGTCCTCTCCAACAACCTGCTGGCCATCCTCGGCAACATCCTGACCGACGCCGAACTCGAGGCCTACCAGCAAACCGAAGCCGACAAAGGCTATTACGAACGCATCAACTGGCGCCTGCGCAGTATCCAGTTCCTGACCGCCCTGGAGGGTGATGAATGATGCGACTCTGGCATGCATTAATCGTGAGCGGCTTGTTGTTGGGGCCCATTTCAATGGCCTTGGGCGAGGACAGTGAAAACAGCCCCGAACCCGCGGATACGTCAAGGATCGATGCCATGGAAGCCGCCCTCGAAGCGGAAGACAATCAGAACCGCTCCCAACCGCTGCAGGCCCCGGCGATCATCTCTGACACGTTAATGGATGCCGAAGGACTAGCCGCCATGCAGGCCGCCCTCAAGGCCTACTACGACTATCGCGCGGAAGGATACGACCACCGTCAGGGCGTATTCGAGTGGCAATTGTTGTCATCGCGTATCATCTTTGTGGTTGTCATCGCCCTGGTTGGAGCCGGCATCTATTTTTCGTGGCTGCAGTTCCGGGCGGACCTGAAAAAGACTGGCAACGAGGGGGATCGGGGCGTCTCCACCTTGGAAGCGTCGACCTCCGGCATCAAGGTCAGCTCACCGGTAATGGGCGTGGTCATCCTGGTGATCTCGCTGCTGTTCTTCTATCTGTACCTGCAGTATGTCTACCCGATTGAAGAAATCCTCTAAAATTCTACAATGGAACTCCAAGCCTCGGACCTATGACTGTGAGCAGCCTCCATCGTAGTAAAAAAAACCGCGCCGAGCCTGTTCGCAAAGGCCTTCACCCGAGGAATCTACACAACCAGGGCTATGACTTCCCGGCTCTCGTCAAAAGCCACCCGGCACTAGCGCCCCATGTGAAACCGAACGCCCATGGCGGACTTGCTGGGAATCGGGCCCGGGCCTGAACAGCACCCTATCAAACTGCTCGACATAGGGACGGGAGCAAATGGAATCTACCCGCTACTGGCCTGCCAGATTTACGGCTGGCAGTGTGTCGGTAGTGACATTAACACCCAGTCGCTTGAGAACGTCGCCAGGATCATTTCCAACAACCCCACCCTCAAAGACCGCTTCACGCTGCGCACGCAGCCCGATAGAAACCATATCTTTGAAGGGATCATTCAGGCCGGGGAGTTCTTTGACGTCAGCGTATGCAACCCGCCGTTCCATGCCTCGCCCGAAGAGGCACTTAAAGGCAGCCAGCTTAAACGCAATAACCTTGCTCGTAGCCGCGGTGAACAGAAAGCAAAAACCGACTCCCCCACCCTGAACTTTGGCGGGCTGGGAGCAGAGCTTTGGTGTAAGGGGGGTGAACAGCTGTTTCTGAAAAAGCTGATCAGAGAAAGCCAGGTGTATTCAACTCAATGCCGCTGGTTTACCAGCCTGGTTTCGAAAGCCGACAATGTTAAGCCTGCAAAGAAGTTGATTCGCAAGCTCGGTGCCGTTGATAGTCGGGAAATCGAGATGAAGCAGGGAAACAAGGTTACCAGGATACTGGCCTGGACATTCATCTAAGACGCTCCCGAGCGTCGCGCATGGTTATGAGGCCAGAAACCAAATCTGAAGATCATGTAGCCAGCCTCCCATAGTCCGTCACCCGGAGTAGGCTGGTAGTTGGCAAACACACCTGCCACTACAGGAGGCTGACATGACCTTATTCTCCGCTATTGATCTGCATTCCAACAACAGCGTTGTGGTGGTGATTGATGAGCAGGATCATATCCTGCTTCAGAAACGCTTCCCCAACGATCTTTCGCTGATTCTCTCGGCCTTGGAGCCCTTTAGGAGCGAGCTGCAAAGTGTGGCGGTCGAGTCGACTTTTAATTGGTATTGGCTGGTGGATGGCCTACTGGCGGCAGGGATAAAAGCCTGCCTGGTGAACACCGTTGCGGTGCAGCAATACAGTGGCCTCAAGCATACTGATGATCACTCGGACGCCTATTGGTTGGCCCACCTGATGCGCCTGGGAATTCTGCCGACTGGGTATATCTACCCGGCTGAGGATCGCCCCTTGCGAGACCTGTTGCGTAAACGCTTACAGCTGGTCCGCCATAGGGTGACGTTCATGCTCAGCGCCCAATGCCAGATTTGGCGATGTACGGGTGTAAGAGTTGAAAACGCCTTGATCAAGCGGGCGGACGGGCAGTTACTACGTTATCACGATAACCCGGAACTGCGCATGGCATTGAACAGTAATCTGGTGGTTCTGCGGGCCCTCAACGCACAGATTGAAGCGATTGAGCAGCGCGTCAAAGATCAAATCGCTTTGAAGCCGGAATTCCAGTTGCTACTCAGTGTGAACGGCATCGGCGATATCCTGGGCCAAACGATTGCTCTGGAGACTGGCGATATCAAACGATTTAGCACGGTGGGCCGTTATGCCTCTTACTGTCGATGTGTTGACAGCAAACGACTGAGCAATGGCAAGAGTAAAGGCCAGAACAACCGCAAAAACGGGAATGTGTATCTAGGCTGGGCGTTTGTGGAGGCTGCACACAGTATTATCCGGCATCACAAGGCGGCGCACCGCTTCTATCAGCGCAAGCGGGCCCAGCGAAACGGTGCCCTGGCCACCAAAGCCCTGGCGCATAAACTGTCCAGGGCCTGTTACTACGTGATGCGCGATCAAGTGCCCTTTCAGGCGGAACGCCTGTTTGGTTAATGGTTTGAATGTGTGGAGCAGCCCTGAAACGGGATGGTGCAACCAGAAGTCTGAATGGCGCCCACACATTCTCCATAATCAGCGGTATAACTAATGCGCCCTGGTCGCGAACCACGAGAGACTGGCACCGAAAGGTGAGCCACTGATTCTGTAACGCATGGACACGGCCGGGAACCAACGATTTTCTGGGGCAGCAATGCCAGGGGCAGGAGCCAACGTCGTACTCGCCCTGCCTTGATCCTGATGGGTGTCTGGAGCGGATCAGTCCGTATCCACCAATCGAAAGCAATGGGTGCGCACCGTGAGCCGTTGACTTCGGATGGCAGCTGACCGCCAGGGACCGGTATGGCCTATTGACTCTGGCTGGCTAATGGGTGTCCCGGTTTTACGCAAACTGATGGACAGCTGCGATGCCATCATCGCCAACCTGACTCCCCGCGCGCGGTAAGCAGCGGCCAAGGTACGATCGTTAAGCGCTAATCGGTAGGCTACAATGTAATGTCAGGACACCCCTCTATCGGGGCCTCCATCAGGGGACCGGAATGATCTGTCGTGCGACTCTAGCTGTTTTATGTTTTTTATTCGCTGGGGGAGGCTTGGCAGAGGAGCGAACCATAACGTTAATCGCGGACAGCTGGTGTCCGTTCAACTGCACCAACCATCCGACTGGTCGCGGCATTCTGGTTGAAAAGGCGGCAGCCGCTCTAGGACATGAAGGATACGAGATAGAATATACCGAGATGCCTTGGAGTCGGGCAATAACCGAGGTTCGGACTGGTCGGTATGATGGCATCGTTGGGACAGGGCCTTCTGAAACGCCAGACTTTCACTATCCACCCGAACCTCTGGCTAGTGCTCACCATAGTGTTTTTACTCTCCCCAACAAAACCTGGGAGTACCAGGGGCTTAAATCCTTGAAGGACGTTCGTATCGGGGTGATCCAGGACTACTCTTATGGCGGGCTCTATGAAGATTACATTAAGGGTAACCAGGATAATGAATCCCGCGTGGTTGTTCTAAGGGGCGATCGAGCTTTAGACAGGTTGGTAGAAATGCTGCGTCTTGGCCGCATAGATGTGCTCGTAGCCGAGAAGAGGGTTGTGCAGTACCACTTCCAATCGAGAGGCCAGGACAATCCCCTGCGTTACGCGGGGCTAGTCAACGAGGAACCTCTATATGTTGCGTTCTCGCCTGCAATACCCGATGGCGCAGAATTAGCGGAAGCCTTAGGAAGGGGCTTGGCGAAGATGAACCGGTGATATCGAACTCGTCAACAGGCCCCCTTCAGCTCTAACCGACATCCATACGTCGGCAGCGCCAGGTGCTATCCCCCACAAACACCACCACTGATCCCAAGACCACGACGAAGCCAGTCCACAGTTCCGTGGTAGAACCCAGGATAGCTCATTGCTTCAAGATCAGACCGGCAATTCAATAATCTCGCCAACCACACCGTCTTCACTCACCTTCAGCCGCCCTACCGTGATCGGCAGAGTAAAACGCCGGGGCCCGGCGCTACCTGGATTGAAATAAAGCACATCGCCAACCCGCTCATTACGGGGTTTGTGGGAATGGCCGGCGATCACCACGCGGTAACGGCCTTGCGGTTCGATATCGAGGGATTTGACGTCGTGGAGCATGTAAAAAGCATGGCCGAGGAATTCCAGGTCCTGAACATTGGGAAGAGCGGCTGCGCGGCCTGTTTTGTCGATATTGCCACGGATCGCAACCAAGGGGGCGATCGCCTCCAGCGCTTCCAGAACCTCGTCCCGCCCCACGTCACCGGCATGAAGGATCAAATCCGAGCCTTTCAAAACCTCCAGGGCTTCAGGGCGCATTTTGCTGTGGGTGTCTGCGATCACTCCGATTTGCATGCTTTCGCCCCTTCTTATCCATCAAGCCCCGTTTTTTGCCCAGGTACTGATTCAGGCGGGGGCTCTGATCCTTACCAGTAATGAGCTCCGAAAACGCGATACGTGCTCTTGCCCTCCTTTTTTGAAAGGTACATAGCCTCATCAGATTTGCGTATCAACGTGTCGATATCAGCTCCATCCCGAGGATAGGTTGAAATGCCAATACTGACACCGAGTTGAACGGCATCAGTACCAATCCGAACGGGTTTCGCCAGTTTCTCGATTATTTTTGCAGGCACTCCTGCGGCCTTATCGTCAGAAATCTCATCGAGAAAAATGACGAACTCATCGCCACCAAAACGAGCAAAAATATCTGAATCCCGGACACAGTCTTTCATTTCCTGGCTAAGCTTTTGAAGTATTTCGTCGCCAGCCTTATGGCCAAACGTATCGTTCACCGATTTAAAACCGTCAATATCAATGAACAGGACGGAACATTCATGCCCTTTTCTTCTGGCTCTTGCGATCGAAGTGAAGCAAACTTCCCTGAAAAGCCGCATATTCGCCAAACCCGTCAAGTCGTCATACATAGCTCGATGATAGAAAAGATCCCTTTCATCATGCACAAGACCAATCAATATCACCGTAACTATGGAAATCGTAAACATGATCTGTACTTCGAAAATGCCATAGTGCGAGTAGCCTGCGAAAATGAATAGCGACAGGCCAAAAAGGTTGCCAATAAAGGCGAAGACCAGTCCATTGCCAAGCCCCCATTTAACCGCACTCCAGACGATCGGAATCAGGATCAGGTAGTAATATTTGGAAAACTGTTCATCCATTTTCCCCAGCTGAAACACCAGGGCGGTCAATATCATGATAACCAGTAATGCGGCGACTTTTTGCGGCTTGAAAAGACTGGTCAAAAACGACGAGATGAATTCATTCCAACCAAGCTTCCAGAATCGATGGAAAAGCAGAAAAAGGGGAATCGCGGTGACGGCCCCCGTCAGGTTTCCGACAAAGAACGAGGATGATATTTCAATCAGCGAGGAAAAGGATTGAGCCTCTAAATCTATGCCACTCACAAAGACAGCCACCGATATGAGCGCTGTCAAAAATGAGGCAACCATGACCGAGAAGAAGAACTTCGCGTTGAGGATGTCCTGTAGTGAATTTATTTTTCTGAGTATCAGACCGGCTGCACCATAGATAACAAACTGCCTGAAATCCGGGACGAACATCTCCAGGTCGTAATTGAAGACATCCCGAAAAGGCAGGCCACCCAGGTAAATCGCCAGAAAATGAACAGGTAGATATTTTCCTCCCAAAAGAAAAATCAAATACATCGCATAGGCGGAAGGAGGATAGAACAGACTTACACCCTCGGTCACCGTAAAAAGGTAAGCCACCTGATTGACAGCCCAGAAGGTGAATATGAAGAGCAGGGAGTTTACGACATATTGCCGGGAGTGAATCTTCGGGTCTGCCAGATTCTGAGATTCTGCGCTGCCACCCATTACGAAAGCCAAAGTCGAAAAAACATGAGTTGCCTCTGCGCGCTTACCAGAATGGTGCTAATCAGGAGAACGCCAGTGCCTTGGTGTAAATCAGGCTGGAAAACGATAGAACCTCTCCAATATAGTCACAGGTTTTACGAATCGCAAAAACGTTGAACTGACCACCAGTGGCAAAAACGGAGCACTAGCTTTCCGGCGGCATGACCACCCATGCGGGCTCTTCAAACTCGCCAATTCATGTCTCTTGGTAAGATTTGCTCATGCCCATTTATACCGCCACGGTCGCGAACCTTTCTCTGTCGTTACAGCAAAAATCACAGGTAGCGGACGCGGGCACTGACAGTAGTTACACTAGTGCTTGATAGCTCAATAGAAAGGGGCGTGAGAAAAGGGGTGGAATCCCATGGAAGCCGCGGATTCGAGAAGCGTGGCAGAGAATTCAGACTGCAATCAGGTAAAATTGGGAATGAGTGAGTCCATCGAGGATAAAAGAGCATCAGCGCCGCCGCCCGCAAATAGGGGCTTCAGTGGTTTGCAGGTCTTTGGCATCGTCCTGCTCACCCTCGTTGCCACCATCGGCGTTGGTTACCGGTGGTTAAGCCACTACGTGTTTCCTGACAACTTCGAACCCGTAACTCTTAATGCCAGTGAACAGGACTCACTCAACACTAAACTGAATACTCTGGGGATCGATACCCAGGGCGCCGAATCTGGCCGCCCGTTGCAGCCGGAGCCTTACAGTGAGGAAGGCGCCAGCCGGGAGGTGCGATTCAGTGAGCGGGAACTCAACGGTATGCTGGCCAATAATACCGACCTGGCTCAGAGACTCGCCGTCGACCTTTCAGACGACCTCCTGAGCGCCGTGCTTCTCGTGCCTCTTGAAGAGGGTTTCCCCATACTCGGGGGCAGAACCCTACGAGTAAATGCCGGAGTAGAACTCTCGTTTGCCAACGGCCGCCCCCTGGTTAAGTTAAGGGGTGTCAGCCTGATGGGCGTCCCCATCCCGAACGCCTGGCTGGGCAACCTCAAGAATGTGGACCTGGTCAACGAGTTCGGTGCCAACCCGGGATTCTGGCAATCCTTTGCAGCCGGTGTGGATTATATCCAGGTCGAGGATGGGCGGCTGCTCGTCCGGCTCAAGGAATAGCGCCCGTTGTAAAATCCACTCAGGGTCCGCCCTACTTGCCTCACTTTCCAGCATTCAGCCTCTGCACAGTATAGGGCTCAAAGATTAAATCGGTCCCGATTTTCGCTGGAAACATTGCTCAGTATTTGACCAACACCTATAACTTATATAGTTATAACCTGTAACCAATCAGCGCAGGTCACACCTTCAAACAACAAGGCAGGCAAGGAGACGGAACATGCAAGCGGAAGCAGCACTTCAGCGGGGCCGGAATGACCCTGGTCTCGACAACCCCACGCGTAGAAGCCTTCTGCTTGGCAGCGCCGGGGCCATGGCCGCAGTGGGCCTGCTGGGTTTTATACCGCTCGCGAAAGGCGAGGAGCCCAAATCACTGCCCGATTACGCCGCCTGGAAAGAGCGCAATGCCCTGATTGTGCATAGCGCCAACACCATGGAGACCGAAAGGGGGGCAATCGGCAACGGTGTCATCACACCCAGTGATCGCCTCTTTGTTCGCAACAACCTGCCCGCGCCTCCGGAGTCGGTAACCGAAAATCCGGATGTCTGGGAGGTTCAAATCGAAGGCGTCAAAAATCCCCGAACCCTCACCGTGGGGGAACTGAAAAAGATGGGCGTCACCACTACTGCCTCCGTGCTCCAGTGCTCCGGAAACGGCCGAGCCTTTTTTCCTCATGGTGCGAGTGGTACCCAGTGGTCGGTTGGTGCTGCCGGTTGCGTTATGTGGACGGGCGTTCCCCTGAAAGATGTTGTGGAAGCCCTGGGCGGAGCCGTAGCGGGTGCGAAGTACATTACCAGCACGGGTGGCGAATCCCTGCCGGACGGGCTTGACCCCAAAACGGTCGTGGTCGAGCGCTCAGTACCCACCAGGGCACTGGAAACGGCGATACTGGCGTGGGAAATGAACGACGAGCCTCTCAGCAATACCCATGGCGGCCCCCTGCGCATGGTGGTACCGGGCTACTACGGCGTTAACAACGTCAAGTATGTGAAGAACATTGCCTTCACTGAAAATCAGACCGATGCCAAGATTCAGGCCTCGGGTTACCGCATCCGGGATGTGGGTGAGAAAGGCGCCCCGGACCAACCCTCGATGTGGGAGATGAACGTCAAATCCTGGGTGACCGCGCCTCTGGAATCCGGTAGCAGTGGCCGGAACATGATCTACGGCGTCGCCTTTGGTGGCACAGTGGCGCTCGAAAAAGTGGATGTCTCGGTTGATGGCGGTAACACCTGGAAGCAGGCCCGGTTCCTGGGGCCAGACCTTGGCCCCCACGCCTGGCGACCTTTTGTCCTGGCAGCGGACCTGCCGGCAGGCGAACATCGTATAGTCAGCCGGGCGACGGACGTTGAAGGTAACAGCCAGCCGGAAGGCCGGACCGACAACGAGCGTGGCTATGGCCACAATGGCTGGAAAGACCACGGCGTGACCGTAGCGATCAGCTGATACACGGCGGGGCCGCCCGAGGACAGAGCTGCCCCGCCCAGCATCCTCACAGAGACGTAATATGAGACTGATTGCAGTCGTGTTTGTTGTACCCCTGTATGGATTGTCGCTTCTCGCTCAGGCCAACGACACCGAACAGGGAAAAAAGGTATTCACCCAGGACGCACAGCCTGCCTGTGCTGTGTGTCATACCCTTGCAGACGCTGGCTCCACCGGCGACATTGGCCCGAACCTGGATGAACTGAAACCATCGAGGGAAGCCGTGGTCAACGCTGTTACCGGCGGAGTTGGCATTATGCCGGCGTTTGAAGAATCCCTGTCTGCAGATCAGATCCAGGCTGTGGCGGCTTACGTTGCCACAGTGACAGGCGGGGATAAGTAAGTCGCCAAAACATGAATCTGTCGCGGTTTTAAGAAACCGGGACAGATTCGTTTTCCATGTCTTGGCATCAGTTTCTCCTCGCGTTTCAGCAGTTGCCCTTTTTCGCCTGGCCCGGTGGGCAGAAATGGCCACCAGACTTCCGGTAAGAACGGCGATCGTCGTAGTCATGCCGACGGCGATCATGGTCGCGATCGTAGTCTCTATGATCTTTGGTGGTAATGGCTGTTCCCGTTGCCGCACCGACGGCACCGCCGAGAATAGCACCATCTCTGCCACCTACCTCGTTGCCGATGGCAGCCCCAATCGCTCCGCCAATACCGCCACCTAGCGCGGCGTCGGCTGTGTCATCCGCAACGGCAACCAATGAGGTGGCACTCAGAGATAGAAAAACGAGCAGTGATTTCATTTTCATTGATTTTCTCCATCGGCCCATCAGGCACTTGGCAGTTTTTCGAACGACCCGAGAATATCAGAAACACACACGTTGCCACCCTTACCTTTTATTTATATTTCAATAGGTTACAAAATGTAAAGGATGCGCATACCTTATGAATCGGACCTGAACAAGACGTTCGCGCTCCCAGTTTTTACTTTCACCGGAAAAATCGGGCCAGTCCACAGTGCCGTGGTAGGTCAGGCGCATTGCTTCGAGATCAGACCGCCAGCTCGATAATCTCACCAATCACACCGTCTTCGCTCACCTGCAGCCGCCCCACGTCACCGGCATGAAGGATCAGCTCCGAGCCTTTCAATACCTCAGGGCTTCGGGACGCATTTTACTGTGGGTGTCTGCGATCACTCCGATTTGCATGCTTACGCCCCTTCTAATCCCTCAAAGACGGCCACCGTTATCGATAACTTTCGATCAATATGTTCAGTTGTGATTGGAATTCGGCATCCTGCATGACCGCATCAACCTGATTGATCACGTCCATAGCGGCCGGAAGCTTCCGCGAAACGCCAATGTGGAAAGGGATCCGGGCATTCGGAATAAAATCAACCTTGCGAATTTTCAGCTTCTTCGAATAGCCAAGTTGTCGAGCAATGAACCGGGCGTCTTCAGCGGGCTGCACCATGAAATCTCCGGCCTCCCGTAGCATAAGCAGATGCATCATCGCCTTCACGCTCCGGCCCGGCACACGTTCCAGGTACTCAGGAATATTGTCCTCTTCCCATTGGGAGCCCTTCTCGACGATCACCGTCAGACTGGACAAGTCAGTAAAGCTGGTAGCCGATTCGATCAGGTCTATGTTGGGGTTGTCAGACGAGTAAACCAGATGGCCAAAGTTCTGCGTGAAGAGTGGTCTGGCTGAAAAAATGGCGTATTCCTGTCGCTCCTCCGACGGATAGGTGAGCAGGCCATCGGTAAGGCCCAGTCGCACGTTGTACTGTGCCCTGGCCCAGGGCACCACCACATGTTCCGTGGTGTAGCCAGGGATAAACCTGAACGTCAGCTGCACCAAATCCGGAAACAGCCCGGTAGCCCTGTCGTCAAGCGAGGAACTGTAAGGCGGTGATTTTTCGCCGAACGCGAATGTCAGATTGTTGCTTCCCATCGAGACACCCGGCAAAGCCAGGAATACAAACAGAAACGCGAGAAAAAACGGCGCCGAAAATCCTTCCAAAAACTGCTTATTCGCCAAGGTTACCTCTGAGGAGCTCTGGGCCTGTTATCTGGGCGCTACACAACCACCCAGTCGATACCATTCGCCAATTCTATGTCGTTAAATCCTCTGAGAAATTGGTCTTTCCCGGTTTCTCTCGGATTTAATCGCTGGTGCTGCTTCAATTAGCGCGCATTTCGCGGATGCGCATGGGCATGGCGTCGATACGGCGGAAAATAGTGTGAAGGTCGAGGCTGGACTCGCGGCTTTTGATACCGCCGTCTTTGCCTATCAACAGCACCCTCTCATCCGAACGGGACTCTTCAAGCAGAGCCTTGACGTCGCTCTCGAGTCTGCTCGAAAGAGCTTTCTGATTTGAAACCACGTCTGACCCAGTGTTCACAAACCAGACAATATCACGGTCATCAACTTCGGCCCAGGCACTCCTGAGTGTTTCGATCTCGCTGGCATTCTCATCTGCGGCTTGAACCAGAATGAGTCGGTTTTTCCACTGGTAGTCGCTCAGCCTGTTCATGTCAGCCCCGTGAGTAGTCCACGTAATAAGCGAAAGCACCACCGTCAGAATGGTTTGCCTTCCGGTAACAATAAAACTGAAGCTCATTTCTGTGTTCCCGTCATCGTTCGCTCAAGAACGATACGAAAGTTTGTGCTCACCTGATCATACGAATGGCCACACAGGATCGTGAAAACCGGGCACAATCATCCTGGCCTGGCTGGGCATTCGCGTCTCTTTGCTTGTAAACCACAGATAGGAGTAAATTGTAGGTTGTAAGCTGCGCATGCAGGGCCAGTAACTGGCAGTTCGCATTCAGACTCTGACCGCAGTAAACATGCCGGCTCCACCAGCAACACGGTCCACATGGAGTCATGTCATGAATACAATCTCTCGCTTGGCACTTGCCGTCACTATAAGCTTTGTTCCTCCCGCATCGGCGCATCAGGACACCATGAATGATGGTCACCCCCATAGCGCCGGAGATGGCATCGGCACCGTCAATTTGCAGGCCGACTGTCATGACAGTGTGCGCGCTGACGTCAATCACGCACTGGGCATGATGCATCACATGATGTACACCCAGGCCCGCGCCGAATTCAACGCCATTATTCAGGCCGATCCCGACTGTGCCATGGCGCATTGGGGTGTAGCCACGTCGCTGTTCCAGCCCTTGTGGGGCACCACACCGAGTACTGAGGATATTTCCCGGGGTCGCCAGGCAGTCCAGCAAGCCCGTAACTCTGCCGAGACTGAGCGTGAACGGCTGCTGATAGACGCTACCGCTGCATTCTTTGAGCCGGATACCGACCAGGTCCGGGAGCGGCTGGCCGGCTGGATTGAGGGCATGGAGCAGGCCTACCAAGCCTTCCCGGATGACCCTAATGTCGCAACACTCTATGCCTTGTCCCGCCTGACGCTGGCGCTGTCCGCCGAAGACCGCATAGCACTGCACAACGAAGCAGAAAAGGTACTGCGCGGGGTTTGGGAGACCGAGCCCACCCATCCCGGGGCAGTGCATTACTCCATACACGCCACGGACGCCGATGGTCGCGCCTCCAACGCCACGTCAATCGTGGACTCCTATTCCGGGATAGCCCCCAGCGTTCCCCATGCCTTGCACATGCCATCTCACATCTATGTGCGGCTTGGTGACTGGCCCCGGACGATTGACTGGAATCAGCAGTCCGCAGACGTGGCGGTCGATCACAAGGTGGATGACGCCACGTCGTTCCACTACGTTCATGCCCTTGATTATCTGGTCTATGGCCACCTTCAGCGGGGTGAAGACAGCGCTGCACGCAGTGTTTGGGAATCTGCCCGGGCCAACGGACCACACCAGGCAAATTTCCCCGGCGCATTCCACCTGGCATCCATTCCCGCAAGGTTGACCGTAGAGGCACGGGATTGGGAGGCAGCCGCCTCCATCACCCCTCGCGCTGTCGACTATATCAGCTGGGACAAGTTCGCCTGGCCCGAGGCTCTGAGCTCGTTTGCACACGGGCTTGGAGCCGTCCACACCGGTGATCTGGAGGCCGCTCGCGAGGCCGAACAGCGCCTGGAGTCTCTGGCGGAAGCCGCCCGGTCCGCGGCCGACCAGCGATTCTCGACCTACATCGAGGTGGATCGTAGGATCCTTGCCGGGTGGATTGCGAAAGCCGAGGGTGAACCAGAACGTGCGATCGAACTGATGCGTTCCGCCGGGGAACTGGAAGCCAGTGTCGAGAAGCATCCGGTCACCCCGGGCGCCCTTCTCCCACCCTACGAGGCGCTTGGCGATCTGCTTGTCGCCCTGGATCGACCGGCCGAGGCCCTCGCCGCTTATGAACAGTCCGATCAGACCTGGCCAAACCGGTATAACACGCTGGAGGGAGCGGCGCGCGCGGCCGATCTGGCTGGCGATACCGAGTCCGCCACGCAGTGGTCCCGTCGACTGCTGGAGATGGCCCCGGAAACGGAGCGCGGCTCTATCGAACGAATACAGGCGTTGGCAGGGAGAACCTAGGCCTCTCGGGAAAACCGGGCGCGGGCACTGACTGGAGCGGGTGAAGGGAATCGAACCCTCGTCGTAAGCTTGGGAAGCTTCTGCTCTGCCATTGAGCTACACCCGCATCCTGCGGCCCAATATACTAAAGCGATCCCGATTTTCCTACTGCCAGCGCATAGTCGATCGCCGCACACACCGCGGCAACCTGCGCGGCGTTGCATTGCTCGGGGGTCACCCGGTCGCTGTCCGGGTAGACCTCGGTGGTGGTCCTGTAGCGGGCATTGGTCATGCTGGTGCAAAGGCCAAGCTGCGCCAGCGGATACTGAATAACGCCCCGGCCGGCCGCCGGTGAGCCTAGGATCTCGCCGTTGTCATCAGCTTGTGCAATATGGGTGACCTTTTCCACCGCCTCTATCAAAGCCTGCTGGAATTCCGGCTGCAGGCCCTCGGTGTCATCCACCAGGTAGAAGCCATCCGGAATGTTACCCGGCTCAAACGGTTTGCCATTTGTTCAACGAACTGCAGCGCCCCGTGGAGACCGCTTGTTTCATAGCCATGCACTCCGCCCGTAATCAGCACCACCGGCCGATCGGCACGCCAGTCGCGGCTGCGGATCGCCATCAACGGATAAACGTCCGGGCCATATTCCAGGCGGCCGTACTCTTGCACGTCGAAGCGCGAACGCAGGCGCTCGACCACGATCAATACGTCGGACTTGTAACTGCGTTGACGGGTCTGCCGTGACAGCCACTCAGCACGTTCCGCGTCGCCCCAGGGAATACCGGGCGTACCGACTGGATAGGCCGCTGAAGCTGTGCTCATATCGCTTTTCTCCTTCGGTCAATCACTCGCGCGCCTCCCGCGCCTCGGCAACGCTACCCATGTTGTTCACATTGGTGTAGCCAGCACTTTCCAGGGCAGATTTCGCTTTACCGGCTCTGTTTCCACTTCGGCAATAAAGGTTTATCTCCGTATCTTTGTCAGGACAGCCCTCACTGAAACAAACGTACGCATAAAAAGCTCCTGACATTGCGGATCAAGACAGATTTTACGATAAAACCCCGTAAATAAGTTCACCAAAGGGAAACCCGGGACTCTGTTATTTCAAATCAGACATCATCAACGTCGATACCAACGGGTATGTAGGCCCCACGAGAAGCAGGCTTGATGAATTCAACATAGCGTCCAGAAAATCTCTCTGCTTTTCTGTTGAGGGTGCGAGCAAACTGAAAGAACGAATCGCTTTTGCTTTCTACCAAGCTCCGAACCCGCTCCAAGCGAAAATACGGCACTTCGTCTGCAACGATTTTCATCGTGTCGAAAGTGCTTCTGGAGAGATCATGCTGCATGGCTTCAACAACAGAAACCAGTGAATCGATCTCTCTAAAAATAGAGTAAGTATTCATACGCCGACCAGCTTAATTACCCGCTCCAGCATCGGGTCTTTGCCTTCCTCGCGCCCTTTTCGGCCAAGGTACTTGAGACGGATGTGTGGCGGGATGCCGACATCTTCGTATATTTCACCGTCGTAGGCCCGGTAGATTTCATTGGACAAGGTCAGGTGCCAGCCATTTGGCAGATGGCGCTCGAGCGTGTCGGAAAGGATGCCCTGGGTAGGCTCGCCAATAAGAATGAGACGGGGATGCTGCAGCAATGAGAGCACGAAGATTTCTGCGGCACTGGCCGTTAGCTCGCTGGTCAGCACAAACAGGTTGCCCTGGTAAGTCTCATCGACAGGCGTGACATAGACAGACTGCTTTCCGGTGAATCCATTGCCATGACGGGCTGACTTGGTGAAAGCCAGCCGTTTGCGATCCATCAGGTACGCTGAAAAGCGCAGTGCGACACCATCGTACCCCCCACCATTATTGCGAAGATCGACCACGAGATTGGGGAGCTCGCCAACATCTGCCAGCACCCTCTTCATCACACTATCGACCGCACTGAGATCCGCAGCCGGTTTGCCTGACTTGCCGCTTTGTCCGGCCATGGCCCGGATGTTCAGGTAACCGATGAGGTCATTAAGGCACCCCCACTCCACCAGCCGGTTGCCACCATGGCTAACGGCGCTTGCGAGATAATCCTCATGGATCACGTCACGCGCCGACTCTTTGAGATCGCCCAGGTAGCTGGTGAGCTCCCGGTCATCATTGGCGTCTTCAAGTTCCTGTGTCAGCCGCCTGAAGAGCGCCGGCTGGGCACCTGCGCTGTAATGACCCCAGGGTGAATGCAGACGAATATGGCCATCCTTCAGGGGCCGTAGCATCGCAACCATGATGGCAAAAAGCGTTTCCTGGGATGTGTTCGGGTTAATCTGGGGAAGATAGTCATGATGCGCCCGGTCCCAGGCCACACCCTTGAGTTCAAACAGGGCGTATTGCTCGTGAAAGGTTCGCCAGAAAACGTCAAAGTTGTATTGCGGATCCTTTGCCCTGTGCCTGTGACTTTCAGTGACACTGGCGGGCAATCCTTTCAGGCGACGGAATCTGATGCGTGCTACTCCAGTTACCCGATGGGCACTGAACGCCTGGCCACCAGAGGATACCGCCAAATCTTCGTAATAGTGGCCGAGTTCTTCAATACTGCCCGCATGAATCTTCAGACAGCTGATGCTGGTTTCTTCAAAGAGGGTGTACCAATCTTCCTCGATCAGCAACACATTGCCGTAACCCTGGGAACGCCAGACACCCTGCAGGCGCGCAAAATCAGGGCTGGAAAGAGAACTGCCGCGGCGTTGGGCGGTTTTCATAGCGGACTCCAGGTCCATTTCTGTTGTTTTCAGACGTCAGGCTACAGTCCCGGGGTACCGGATGTTCAGGCTTTTATCAGGGTAGACCTCGCTGGCATCCAGCTTGCGGTAATCCGCCCGAACCTCCGCCAGAAAAAGTTGAATAAAATTACCGCGAAAGGGCAGGCCCCAGTAATAGAGTTCGTAGTCCTGCATTGTGACTCTCCCACACAGACAGTTGAGAAGATAACTGTTGTCTGGAAGTGTAGCGCACCGGAAAAGACCCGATCCGAAAGCCAGGTCTATTCAACTCAATGCCGCTGGTTTAGCAACCTGGTTTCAAAAGCCGACAATGTTAGGGAAAACCGGGGCTGAAAATAGATCTGTCCCGGTTTTCGTTCTTAACCGGCATTAAATCAGTTAGCTAGACTGCTACGCCTTCCCAAAATTCGCAAGAGAGCAAAAGGCAAGACCTGACCCCGTTATCCCCTTCGATTCGCCCGACCCTTCTGATAGGGTAGCCAACTTTTAAAGATCGCCGACCGGGAATCCTGCATGCCCTCACCCAAGCAACACCGCTGGTTTCCGCTGCTTATTTTCCTGGGCGCAGCCTTCACCTTCAGTGTCACGATGATCGGCACCACCATGCCGACGCCTCTTTACCCGATCTACCAGGACAGTTTCGGGTTTTCCGACCTGATGATTACCATCATCTTTGCCGCCTATGCCTTTGGTGTGATCGCCGCACTGGTACTGACTGGGCGCTGGTCTGATCAGATAGGCCGCCGGCCTTTACTGTTTGCGGGCCTGGCTTGCTCCATCATCAGTGACCTGGTGTTCGTGCAGGCCGATGGCCTGGCGATGATCCTGACCGGCCGGGTGCTGTCGGGGCTGTCCGCAGGGATCTTTACCGGCACAGCCACGGTGGCAGTCATTGAACTGGCCCCGCCTCACTGGCGGGAGAAGGCCACTTTCTTTGCCACGGCGGCAAATATGGGCGGGCTGGGACTGGGGCCGATGTTAGCTGGCGCTCTTTCCCAGTACCTACCCTGGCCACTGCACCTGACCTTTCTGGTGCACATTGTCATGGCGGTGCTGGCAGTGTGCTGCATCTGGGCAGCGCCTGAGACCGTCTCGAAACCCGCTCGCCCCAAACTGTCCATCCAGCGACTGAACGTGCCAGCGGAAGTCCGCGGTGTATTTATTCCCGCCGCCATTGCCGGTTTCGCGGGCTTCGCCATGTGCGGCTTCTTCACATCCATCGCCCCGGCGATGATGGGCAAGGTGCTGGGCTACGACAATCGGTTGTTGATCGGCGTTGTGGCCGGCAACATTTTCATCGCCTCAACCCTGGGCCAGTTCCTGCAGGGCACACTGCCGCTCAGGCTGCGCCTGCCTCTGGGCTGCGCATCCCTGATGCTCGGGGTGATTCCGATAGCGCTGGGCATATACACCCAGTCCCTCGCGCTGTTCATCGGCGGTGCTGTGATTGCCGGTATCGGCCAGGGCATCTCATTCCGCGCCGGCATGGGCGCCATCGCTGCGGCCAGCCCTGCAGGGGAGAAGGCAGCGGTGACGTCCACGTTCTTTGTCGTGGCCTATATCGCTATCTCGGTGCCGGTGATCGGCCTGGGATTGATGGCGAGCATGACCAGCCTAATGACGACCGGGATCACTTTCGCCGCTGTGATGGGGTCACTGGCGGCGCTGGCTTTGGTACTGCTGATTCGGCGGGAACGGGCAGGGGGAAAATAGATCTGTCCCGGTTTCCCAGTAATCAAATTTCACTGAGAGTGGAAATGCCGTCGATCTCGGTCACCGTTTTGGCGTCCGCCCGCTCAATAATTTTCACGAGGGTGGATTGAATCGTTTCATCTTCCCGGGCATCACCGCCACTTACAAACGATTGCTTCTGGGGATCGGCGCCCTCTTCCTCAGTAAATGAAACAACGACCTCAGTGGCTGAATCCGGCGCCTTACCAACGTTCGCTTTACCAAAGTACTCCAGCGAAACCAACGGATAGCCATGAAAGCCCTTCTTAACCTGCTTTGCAATGCGCTTTTTTGCTTTATCCAAATGCATAATAGGGCCTGTCGCTGCGCTTGTTATCTGGGTGCCACATGAACATCCAGTTGATACCATTCGCCAATTCTATGCCGTAAAACCCATCAAAAATAGATCTGTCCCGGTTTCCCGCTAGGAAGACCGCATCTTCAGAGTTTCCGGACGGAACACTGCCGTACCCAACACCAGAACAACCGCTGACAACACAAACACCTTATTCACAAACCAGTTCGTGCGCCAGATGGACCACTCCGGCTCCGCCAGGAACCAGATGAACAGCGTGGTGATGATCAGAATCTCAACTACAGACATGCCAATAGCCAGCAGGCGCGTATACCACGGCCTCGCCAACAGCGCCCAGGCCAGCCAGAGGTGCGCAACCGGCCACAGGTCCCAGTAGATATAGGTTGCCCACGCCTCATTGGCGGCCAGCGCAAAGCCGATCGGAAGCAGGTATTTGATAAAGACGGTCCAGGCCACGAGGATCATGAACAGATGCGCGAGGAAGCTGGTCCAGGGGCTTTGAGCATTTTCAATTTGCGATGTCATTATGGCGATCCTTTCGGCGAGTTCATCTGAGAGATGCGCAACACCGTTGAACCTAAATAGGTACATCTTGGTGGACACACTTCCCAAGCACCAAAGTTATCGTATATGATAACACTAAAGTAAAAGGAGCACCCATGGATTGGGAAATTGAACTCTACGGAAAAGTAGATCAAGAGCTGGCCCGGATGCCGCCCAGGATTCAAGCACGAATGATCCGGTTGATGGATTTGATGGAGAAACACGGGGCCAACCTTGGAGAGCCACATACGAAGTCACTAGGTGATGAGCTTTTCGAAATCCGCGCGAAGGCCAAAGAGGGAATTGGAAGAGGACTTTTCTGCTATATGCAGGGTAAACGAATCATCATTCTGCATGTGTTTTTGAAGAAGGGTCAGAAAATACCAAAGAAAGACCTGGAGCTCGCCAAAGAGCGTTTGAAGGAGGTCAAAAAGCTATGAACTTCAAAAATTTTAAGCAAAAGGCACTGGAAAATCCTGAAGTTCGCAAAGAATACGATGCTCTTGAGGAAGAGTTCAGTCTGATTGATCAGTTGATCACTATGAGGACGAAAGCAGGCCTTACACAGGAAGATGTCGCAAAGAAACTGGGGACAAACAAAAGTAACATTTCCAGGCTTGAGCGGGGCAAAAGTAATCCGAGCTGGGGAACTGTCAATAAGTATGCTGCTGCCTGCGGCTTTACAGTCAGGCTTGACGCTATTGAAGATAATCGTACTTCAGCATAGTGAATGTGGTGCCCCCGCTAAAGCGGCTTCGCCTGGGCGAGCATCGGCAACGACTTACCCATCCGCCCCTTTCAGCATTTTCCGCTAGCAAACAATAGACCTGCCCCGGTTTTCTGAAAGACTTGCGGGATTCGCCGGAGTTGCTGGAATCAGACACGTCCAACTCGGCTGCCACAACGCTGGAAGTTGTTTACGAGGTGGATCTTGCCGGGAAGTTCAGTGGGCGGAAGGTGTTTGTTGAGGAGCTGGAGAAGGCGGTGCCGCATTTTTATCAGGAGGCTGGGCAGTTGCTGAAGGCTTGGACGCCACCACCGCCGAAAATCTCGAAAACTGAAAGTGAGCCGAAACACCAAGGTGAGGAATTAACACTCGAAAAATAGATCAATCTGTCCCGGTTTTCACGGTTTTCACGTTGTTTTCGGCCCCTGCATCGAATTCAGAGAATAATACGCTATTCCGCTCAGAGCGTTTCACCTTGTACATCAGGTCGTCTGCCAGGCGAATAGCTTCGTCGGAATTCAACGGTGGAACAGGAAACACGGCCACCCCCACGCTGAATCCTATGGGCCAGTTGTTACTCTCGGCCAAATTGACAAGGGCTTTGTGCAGGTCTTTAAAAAAGCTACGTGCGCCAAGCATGCTGGTTTCAGGCAGCAGTATGGCGAATTCGTCGCCGCCCAGCCGTGCTCCCAGATCGGAGATCCTTAGCCTTTTGGTCAGAGCACAACCTACAGCCTTCAGAATTTCATCACCTGCACTGTGGCCAAACGAGTCATTTACACCTTTGAAGCCGTCTATATCGATATAGCCCAGCGCCGTACTGTGGCCATGGCGGCGGGAAATATCGAAAACCGATGCAGATTCCTGCCCGAACGACCGGGCATTGTGAAGGCCTGTCAGACTATCCATCTGTGCAAGTGCCGTCTGGGTTTCCAGGAGCTTTCGAATTATCGACATGAGATAGACCGTCAGAGCAAAAAAGCTTAACCGAACCAAGGCGTTCCAGAACGCGATTGCCGGGTGGCTATAGGACCGGCCGGACGTGTGGTCAACCAGTAGCCAGACAATAGCGGCCGCCAGGGCCATCAGGAAAGCCACGCGTCGGCCTAGGTACCAGGCCGCAATGCCGACAGGAATGAGATAAAAAAGTGCCAGAGCAATCTCGTTCCCTGTCAGCTGATCGATGACACCTATAACCAATAAGATCAGCGCGCAAAGCAGACCAACTCGAAAGGCAGACTGGGACGAGAGTAATGCGTGAATATGATCGAGCATTTGCAGCGCGCCCTCCGTGAATGCACATGATAGCCAAGGGGCATGCGGTTCCGGTTTTCATGAACGAACGCCATGTTCAAGAGCTGATACCTATCTTCGTCCTCTTATTGCCCGGTTGCCAGTGATACTTTATTAACCTCCACCATCAATTCATCTGACGGCGAACCATCCCCTGCTTAACGATCACCCAGGCCTGTCCTGGCATCAGCTTCCCCTTGCTTTTGAAGCACAGAATCCGTTCTGTGCATTGAAGGTCGATGTTAAACGAACTACAAAGCCGGTTAATAGGGGCTCAATCTCGGATTTGGCACCGCTATCTATTCATAGTCCGGTGAACTAAGTTTGTCTCATCACAGTTCCACTGATGGTGGGGTTAACCTATGCGAATTGAGCGAATGGCGGTATACACGGCCAATCTGGAATACACCGGAAAAGCCTATGCCTTTGCCGGCGGCCGCTCCCATCAGGGATTCGAAACCACGGTTGTTGCCCTCTCAACAGACACGGGGCTGGAGGGCTATGGTGAGGTGTGCCCCTGCGGCCCCAACTACATGCCGGCTTTTGCCGAGGGCCTTCCTTCCTGTCTATCACTACTGGCACCTGAAATACTTGGCCAGGACCCTCGGCAAGTGTCGGTGATTCAGGAACGTATGAATCAGGCGCTCACCGGCCAGGCTGTCGCCAAAGCGGCCATCGATATTGCCTGCTGGGATCTCCTGGGCAAAGCGTGTGGGCTTCCCGTCTACACACTGCTTGGCGGGCTTCAGTCGGCATCCATGCCCTTGCATCGGATTGTTCCACTGGCCGAACCAGGGGAAATGGAAGAGTCTCTTCGTCGTTATCGTGCCGAAGGTTTTCGGCACATTCAGATCAAACTGGGCCATGAGGTGGACGAGGATATTGAACTGGTTCGCAGGCTTGGCAAACTCAAGCAACCTGATGAGCTCTGGATTGGCGATATCAATGGCGCCTGGCGGCGCGATCAGGCACTGCGATTTTCAAAGGCCATTGAGGATGTGGACATTTACCTTGAGCAACCCTGCCGCAGTTACGACGAATGCCTGTCGGTCAGACGGCGCGCCAGGCATCCAGTCAAACTGGATGAAGCTTTTAACACTTTGAACGAGTTGCAGCGTGGGCTAAGAGACGATGCCATGGATGCCATTGCGTTGAAAGTCAGCAAGTTCGGTGGGCTGACACCATCCCGGATCATTCGGGATGTGTGTGCAGACGCGGGCATACCCATGACCATTGAAGACGCTTGGGGTAGTGGCATCGCGACAGCTGCCTATGCACACCTCGCCGCCAGCACATCCCCCAGAGCCTTGCTGAATACCACTGATTTGCACAACTACAACACAGTGCAGCTCGCCACGGGTGCCCCGGAAGTGGCGGACGGCCGAATGTGGCTCAGTGATCGACCCGGGCTCGGCGTTGTACCAGACTTTACCTTACTTTCCTTGCGGGATGTCTACGAGTAAGAATAGGAAATAACTCTGTCCCGGTTTTCGTATTTTTCAGCTCGGATAATGGGTACCTGGTTAAACTTGAATCTGACCGTCTCGAGGCCCAAGATTTCCAGACATTGTTGGCCCCTACCCCCGGTAACTGAGCATGATGGTCAACAATGATCGATAACTCAGGAGCAGGGTTACTTGCCAGGCGCTTCTAAAGCAAGGTCATTGACGCCTACTGCTTCTTTTTCTGCCCGATAGCCATCAATTCTCTCAAGCAGCGGAGCTTGGTGACTTACGCAGTAACCGATGAACTTATCCCTCCCAACCAGTAGGCGTATAGCTATGGGGAGGGCTTCGTAAACCTTGTCGAAAACATACACGACCGACTCAGTATCTCGAAGCTTCTCTTCTGCAACGCCGAGCAAGCCCTCAACAAGAAGCTTTTCAACCACTGGCCAATGCTTTTGCATCACCTCAGAGGTCTTCTTTTTCTGTGCAGAAAAGCTTTCTGAGGTATTTTGAGACACCTTCCGGAGACTCTCATTAACCCTGTCTGACCCGCCCTTGAGCTTCTGTTGTGATGATTCCTTCAGCGTCCGAAGGCTTTCTGTTGGGTTCGCAGCTTTCACACTTCCCGCCAGTCTTTCTTTTTGCGCTTTCAACTTGCCAAGCATCTGCACCTCCTTATGAAAAACATCAAATGCATAGTCATAAAAGCACAAGTTCCCTGGCAACTCCCTCGTATTCTTGAATCAGTTTGTAAAAAAAAGTGCCTCAAACATCAAAGAATATAAAATCAACGGGATTTCGGTCCCGAGCAACGGGATATTCTTTTCTTACTTTCAATCAGATTTCAGAACCAACGTCCCTGTCAGACGAATCCTGGAAAAACATTCCATATCGCTCAATGATTCTGCAGTGGCCAGAGGCTAACGGGTTTGCTTGGAAAATGTGCAGTCATACACTTGCGACTGAATGTGAGGCTGCGAAAAAGGTCCCCTTCATCACAACCCTGACAGGTTCACCCGCCCATTCGATCTCCGTATCAACCATTCCTACGCTACGGAACCCGTGCGGATTTTTGAACGGACTGTCCTCAAAGTGGTCCTGAAGGGCTTGCCGGAAATCCCGGAAAAATGCCTCCGGCTTCCCGCCTCCGCTATTCATTGATGTCCATACACCAAAAACCATTCCCACTCTTCTAAGATTCGTCATGTCAGCATCAACCAGCATTTTGGCCAGTTGTTCGTTCAAAGTTCGAAGCCTATCGGCCACACTCTTTTGTGAATATTGGGGGTAAATGACCTTTACCTCCATATGGTGACTTAAGCTTCCTCTCGAATAGACCGAAATATCCCTGCGACCTTCTTCGCCGATAGCATAGTCTCCCTTTTTACTTTTAAGGCTCGTCGTATCCGGTGAATTTAAAATTGCTCGAATCTCGGCATTGAGCCATTGTTCACAAGCACAATCCATGAGCCTGAATGCTACGGCCTCTTGCCTTTCTGCCATATTTCTTTGGACGTCATAGAAGTTGCCTTTCGTATTCGCCACGCTACCTCCGCTGCCACTGGCCACTAACCAGCAGTGTTTTTATCTAAAGATCAAAAAGCCATTCCAAACCGAAGCGTACAAGAAAATCTTGAGCCCAACCTGGGTTTCGCCACGGTTGCCATCCCCATCCCAAGAATCATAGCAGTCACCGAGTTGGATGGTTGGTGGCCTAGTGCCAGCCCCAGGATCACCGTCGCTTTATCTCCCACAATCTTGTTCACAAAAGCATCGATCGATTCGAGCCCGCCAATACTGAAATCAGGCCCAGCCGCAACGTGTACGATCAACCCCTGGGCCGAGCTGAGATCGCATAGACTGAGCATCGGATGCGTAACCGCTTGGTATAGCGCGGACTCAAGACTGTTTTCACCTTCAGCCTTACCAACTCCCACTGCGGAAAATCCTCTATGGCTCAGAACCGTCCGAACCTTCGAAAAATCGGCGTTGATCAGGCCATGGCTATTTGTAATGTCACAAATTCCCTTAACCACATTCGCCATTACGGCTGAACTAGCATTGAGAACTTCCATCATGCGAATTTTCGTACATGACCGCCAAGTGATGTCGGCATTGGCCATCACAACCATTGAATTTACCAATCCCTCAAGTCGTTGCAGCGCGACTTCCGTTTCCTCATGGAGACTGGCGTCTTCAAAACTGAAAGGCGTACTCACAAGTGCCAAAGTTGTAGCGGGCACTTCGCTGGCCACAGATGCAGCGAGAAGCGACAATTTGGTTGAAGCTTTTTCTCCCAGTGCCCCGACGATCACCAGAAGTTCTGCTCCACCAAATGCCTTTTCAACACGTTGTTTCACCCTTAAAACGTTTTCGCTCGGTTCCGCGCGACCGTCGAGTTCTCCGAGTTCAGAGAGCTCTTCTTCGCCCACTTGAACGACCTTTCCTGCCTCCGACTCCCGAGCAGTCATACGATCAATTGTCAGAAGCACACAGTCCTCTTTGCTGACGCCATTGAGAACCAACGTGTCAATAATGCCGGCCCCAAAGCTGTCAATCCCAACGATTCTGAGCATTCCACTCATCACAACCTCCGCAGTGAACACCATGCTCGGCTTGTCATAGCCGATTCATGGGCTATTCTCCCGGCATTGGCGACAAATTCTGTCGCCTGCTCGGCCGCGATAACCCGAACATATTCAAATCAGATATGAGGCATGCATGAGCGATGTCGCTATGCGTTGGCTGGAAATGCTCCGGCTGATACCCAGATCACCCAGGAAAATTGACGCGCTAACACTTCAAAGCAAACTGGCTGAACAAGGATATAGAATTGGCCTGCGCTCATTGCAGCGTGATCTCCAGGATGCCAGCCGACGCTTTCCATTGCTGTGTGATGAAGAGCAACGCCCTTTCAGTTGGTACTATCCCAAGGACTATGTGTTCGATCTTCCGGCAATGACGCCACCAGTGGCCTTGGCGTTCTCGCTTTTAAACCAGCACACGGCACACCTCCTACCGCTGACCGCAAAAGAGCAACTTATGCCCTGGTTTAGCCGAGCCGATGCAGTTCTGGATGCTCAACCTAATGGACTTTCCGAATGGCGGGATAAAGTGAGAGTCATACCGGACTGGATGCCGACCTTACCCCCGACGATAGATCCAGTTGTGCTAGAAACCATACACACGGCATTGCTACAGGGGGTGCAGTTCGAAGGTTGGTACCAGGGTCGGCAGGATCTGGAACCCAAGCAGCTCACAGTAAACCCGCTTGCGCTCGTGTCCAGCCGACAAACGTTTTATGTGGTAGGCACGCTCTGGTCGTATGAAGACCCCGTCCAGCTTGCAGTACACCGATTTACAGAGGTTGAGCAGCATGGAATTCCAGCACGCAATCTCGAAGCTTTCGATATCGACAGCTACATAAAAAGCGGAGCATTCGGAGTGACAACGGGAGATCCCATTCGTGTGAAGCTCAGATTCGAGAACACCGCAGGGCTCCACGTAAAAGAAATGCCAATCAGCGATGATCAGCACATTGCTCCCGAGGGGGATGACCACTTCTTGCTGACGGCCACCGTACCCAATAACCTGATGTTGCGATGGTGGATTGCCAGTTTTGAAGATCGGGTTGAACTCATTGAACCGGTGCTTGATCCGGGCAAAGCTGGGTAAAAACCTGACTCTAGAAAATACATCTGTCACGGTTGTTGTGCGGTTATTCAACTTGGTTCGTCATCAGGCAGTAGCTGAACACCTCCAGCTCATAGACCTTTTCCATTCCTGAAGGTTCGCCAGGTAGTGCTCCAATTCACGGCGCTCGACAAACACCGGCTGACGGTTAAGACCGCGTTGAACAATATCGTGGGGAAAACCGAGCACAACCAACCTACCTTGTCCTCGCATCAGCATCTCCTTGCTTTTTGAGGCACAGAATCCATTCTATCTTCTGGCAACCGATGTTAACCGAAGTACGGAGAGGGTTGGTTGGTAGTCACTCAAATTAGCTCTGAGTTATCAAAGAAGAGAAAAATAAACCTGTCCCAGTATTCCCGTAGAACTGTTTCTCATAGGGAATAAATCTTTTCTCGCTGCTGTCACACCATTTTGACGCTGGCCGTGGAGTCGCCTAGGCTTCTGATGGATTCATCAAGATAACGTCCATGAATATTCACAATAATGAACAAGGGGCTTCGGTCATGAAAGAAAAATGTGAGGAATGCAAAGGTAAAGGGGTTATTCCGTGCCCGGTGGATATGGGCAGCGATGACCACTCAGACTGCGCCGCGTGTGGCGGCGACCGATCTGCCCGTTTTCCATGTCCCGACTGCGATGGCGAGGGAACTCTCGAGGTCTGATTACTACCATGGTTTCCATAGACACCCACGTACACAATTCTTTAATGAGCACTTAACAATGACTGGGTGAAAGGCTTAATAGGAGCAAATGATGAGTAGTAACGGCACAGGTAAGAAAGTCGCGAATGCTGTTTGGGGCATTGCTAAATCGCTCGGGAGTAGCGTTTTGCAGGCAAGCAAAACCTACGCAGATAAAGGCGACAGTTTTAAGAAAATGAATTTGGCCCAGTTGAGGGATGAATTGAAGAAATTGAACAGAGATCGGGACGCTCAAAATAACGGCAGCCGATCTCTTCTCAGTAGCATCATTGCCGAGCGAGAGCGAAGAGTGGATGCTGCAAAAGAACAATTAAACAGTCAGGGCTTGGCTACCGTAAGCGGGCTCGGCGAAAGCATCAAAAAACGGCCAGCATACGACCCAGTGGGCGATGCCGCTCGCGACCTACTTGATAGAATGGCACGTACCGGGGACATTGCCGCAGCTGACGCTGTAAGGATTCTAAAAAATGACAAGCACTGGTGAAGCGCCAGTGCTAACGATGATAGGTTAAGTTTTGGACGCCAGCCATCCCGGATCTCTTGCTCCTGCCCTGAAGCCAACACAGCGATCCTCGTCACAAACTCGTTGCGGGGTTGAAACCTGCCGGAAGTCTGTCTGGTTTATAGAAGTATTCTTGAGTCCAGGTCATCAACGTTGTTTAGCGGGTCAGGTCAGAGTCAGATTTAACAATTCATCACCAAACAAACAGGCATAACCTCCAACCGCTGCTAAGCTTAGTTAGGAAACTAAATCTAATAAAAACAAGGAGCGTCCCGCCATGCCCCGTCCCGACTTTCTCACTGGCGGAGAGCCAGCACGCCTTATCCCGATAACCGCAGACAGCGCCAGGGAACAAAAATCCGTCTCTGTGATACTCGCAGGCCTGCGCTCTGTGCTTGAACTGCGCCAGTCCCTGCTGAAATCCCTTGGGGTTCGTGTCGGAACCAGCGCCACCCTAGAGGCATGGATAGAGCCAGTCTTCCTGAATGAGGACAAGAAAGCCGTCAAAAACAAAGACCGCCCAGACGGCCTCCTGATTCTTCGAACGGGCAGACGCGAATGGCGGGCACTGATAGAAGCCAAGGTCGGCAACGAAACCATTGGTGAGGACCAGGTATCTTGCTACCTCCAGCAGGCAAAAAACCACAAACTGGATGCCGTGATAACCATCACCAACCAGTTTGCAGCACGGCCGACTCACCACCCCGTAAAACTCCCGAAGAACGCCACCAAGTCCGTCGCCCTATTCCACTGGTCATGGGCATTCATCCGAACCCAGTGCCAGCTCCTGCTCAAGAACGACGGTGTTGAAGACGAGGACCAGGTGTTCATCCTCAGCGAAATACTGCGATACCTTGAAAGCGACCGCTCTGGCATCAGCCATTTCGACCAGATGAATGCCGAGTGGAAAGACGTCGTCAACAAAGTAAAGAGCAACGCCCCACTCGCCAAAACCAGCGATGAAGTTCAGAACACCATTGCCGCATGGCACCAGGAACAACGGGACCTGTGCCTGATCATGTCCCGCCTTACCGGCAGCGACGTTTCACTGAAACTGAAAAACGACCACCGCCTGGACCCTGCCAGGCGCCTGAAGGACGATGCCGACGCATTCTGCAAAGCGCCGACATTGAATTGCGCACTCCACATCATCAACGCGGCGGCGGACCTGGAAGTAACAGCCGACCTTCAGCGTCGAATGATCTACTGCTCAATGCGCCTTACGGCACCGAAAGACAAGCAAAGCACCAAAGCCAGGGTTAACTGGCTTTTGCGCCAACTGAAGAAGACCGCACCCGGCGGATTTTTCATTCGCGCCACCAGGCCCGGAAAAGCAGAAACGACCTACCAGGCACTGAAAGACTTGCAGGATTCACCGGAGTTGCTGGAATCGGATACGTCCAACACTGCCGCCACGACGCTGGAGGTTGTTTACGAGGTGGATCTTGCCGGGAAGTTCAGTGGGCGGAAGGTGTTTGTTGAGGAGTTGGAAAAGGCTGTGCCACATTTTTATCAAGAGGCGGGACAGCTGTTGAAGGCTTGGACGCCACCGCCTCCGAAAATCTCGAAAACTGAAAGTGAGCCGAAACCCCGAGGTGAGGAATTAGCACCCGTGAAATAGATCTGTCCCGGTTTTTACGTGACCGACTTTGCAGATGCCCCACCTATAAACCAGGGATAAAATAGGTCTGGCCCGGTTTTCGTACGTGGACTAAGCCCAGTGCAAACACGGGGGCAAAACATCGATTGGCGGAAATACCAATGTATCAGTAGTCACCTCAACGGGAGAGTTAAATTCGATGTAGGCGCTATAACCAACTAGTGAAATAACTGCAGCAAGCAGAAGTCCAATCATCCAGTAAAAAATATTTAATCGTTTGCACTCATTCGCACACTTACTCTTTAGCTGCTCCGAAATCTCCCCTATCCTGCCAATCTCACTCGGTAAACCTTTTTTTTTGAAACTTTCGATGTGCTGTTCCGCCTCCTCTGATATCGCATTTAAAGTATCTTTTTGGCTTCGTATCAGGTAGTGCATCATTGCGATATATATAATAACAGCAATCAAAATGAGCACGTTCCCATAAAGCTGACCGGACTTCACATCATCGCTGAAGCGGAAAGCTGCTAAAACTAGTATCGCAGGAACACCAAGCATTCTAGTATGAACGTCAGATATGACGTCATTTATTTTCGCTACATAATCCCTTTTCTTTTCTTCATATTCCTTTCGAACACTCTCCAAAGAGAATTCAGATATAAATAACTGGTAGTTTTCTAAAAACTCAGTAGAAAATTCACTCATCCTCGAGAGCAAATATCTGAATCGCTCTTCCTTCTTCTGAGCAACAAGAAATGCATAAAGTGTTTCTTTAAAAATGCTATTGCGCTGGGTTTCGTGTTCGCTCGATTCGAATATCTTATTCAAAATATCCACACCTCCCAACTCACAATCGAGCTCTTCAGCAGAATAGTCAATCTCAACGTCCACTCTCGCTTTATGAATAAAGGAGATCTTCATCTTATTGTAAGCTGGACTTAAAGGTTCAAGCTCCGATATACCTTCCAGGATTTCTATTAAATCCAATATCTTTAGATATCCCCTCAGTCGAGAAGCCTTATCTTTGTCTTCAGGAAAAAGCTCTTCATCCTCGACGATATAAAAAGTCGTTGGCGGCTCCAGGCGGTGCTTGACTACTTCGAAAAACTCGCACCAATCAATAAAAATAAATAGTCCACGCTGAACCAATCTCTCTCTTGAGATCGAGGCTCTAACCGATTTTCCTTGTAACGAGGACAATTCCTCAAAATCGTAAGCTTGTTCTACTTGAAACTCAGTAAAAATTACCCCGATATCAATCAGTGATTTAATGTCACGCAGTGACTCATCTGACACGACGAATTCGAAGACAAACTCGCCCTCACTTGTTACAACATCATAGTGTCTAAAAAATGTACTGAGCCGTAAATACTGTTGTTCAATCTCCATCACCGAGGCCTTGATGTAATTGCTGCAAAAGATCCTCAGGCAGCTCTGTAAATGTCAAGGATTTATCACCTTTATTGAACTGTATGGTTTTTCCAAGTAGATCACTATCAAAACTAATGCTAACTTTCTTACTGAACCCTTTATACCGCCTAAGCTTTCTTAAGGCATTCCTATCTATACTTATTTGATTGTTTAAATTATAAGGCTCGTTCTGGGCAATCTCAATAAAAGAACCTTTATCTTCCTCACTTTCAATGTAAATATTATCAAGGAAACTTGAAATGTTATCAATGTAAACAGGACGCCCTTCATCAAGCCATTTTAAGCATAGCTCTTCTACTTCTCTTTTCGCGTTTTCTGCCTTCGTGTCATTAAAACCGTGGATGAGGCAGTACTTCTTTGTAACGCTTACAAGATTATTAGTATCTTTTGTCGCTTTAATAGTCTCCGAACAACCAATAAACTCCCGAAAATATCCTGTAACTTCAGCAGTCGTCCGGCCAATCTTAAACGCTATATATCTGTCTGTTAACGGGTCACTCTCTTTCCATTGAGTAAGGTTGACCCTAGCGGCCATATGTAGCTTGTCGAGGTCTATCTCTTCAATTTCATCAAGAGAAAGATCTTTGATTTGAAGAGCATTTTTTCGTCTCAGAATAACTAAAGAGAGAAAGTCAAACCCATTGTGTTCATAAAAATTCAGCCACAGATAACCACCCTTACCCGTTTTTGTTTTTCCTAACTCTTCTTTTAAGTGGCGCGCCACTGACTTACTGAAAGCAACAAAATCGTTAAAACTTTCGCCGTTGTAGTACTTGTCAATCAACCTTTCAAGCTTCGGGAGATCGTCGTCTTCTTCCGCTGGCTCTTGAAAATTACCGGAACTTAAACCGGTTTTCCTGAAGAGGTTCGAAAGGGTTGTAACGAGGTTTTTTGAATGCTCGTCGATCGGGTTTTCGTCGTCCCGCGTGTCAAGGTAGATGTAGGAGCCTTCAAGAGTTGCTTTGGTTCGATCCACCTCATGGATGATTATGTTCTTTATTTCCATATAACAGCGCTCTTACTTTAGTGATATTTTTGTTGCGTCCAGCCATTTGATATAAGAGAAAGCAGATCCTCCGTCCCCAGTACTATCATGGCTTGATTCATACTCTGTGTTGACCCCTGCCCTCACTGCAATTCATTCACCCAGCGAATTAGGGCCCTACCTAGCTTCCTGTCCTCCTGCTTCTTCTAGGCATCAAAATTGACTTCTCTTAACGCCTCGCACACGCCATCTATTCCTGGAAAAATTGACCCAGCAGTTATGCCCATGAACTTGAGATCCTTCATAGCGGTCTCTCGCTCGCTGTAGGGAATGTCTACCGCGTAGATATATTTGGTGTTTTTCGTCAGTTCTCTAATCAGAATGTGGCTCTCGATATCCGCAACATTCGTTACAGTTGTAACGGCCTGCTGAGGGAATTGCCTGGGATTATTCATCGAGAGAAATTCCATAACTGAAAGATGTGGGCTTGGTAATGCGAGATGGGTGAGCTGCATAAAATCCTTCCTCCACGCACCGGCGTCAAAGAGAAATATCCTCACATAGCCATCTTCGTTCGAGTTCTTTTTGACATCGCGGAACCCGAAAAACGCTGCTACGTAGGGAGAGTAGGACCAGTCAAGAAGCGGCGTAGGGTATCCGTGGTGCTGCAAGAGGTTCAGGAACGCGCCGTTTTGATCTGGCACGGACAAATCGAAAAAGTGATCAGTCAGACCGCTTAACCGTCTATGGAGGGTGAAAATATCTTGGTTTACAAACTCGTTCAGTCGATAGCGCTCTCTTCGGTGAAATGCAGTTCTGAGAGGCCAAGCTTTTGATTGGCCACGAAAGAGAAAGGCTGAATCAGAAAATTCCGTCAGGTAAGCCTTGAAATCCGACCAAGTTTTAACGTACGCCTCGATCTTCGATCGCTCCGGCGCGTGAAACTTGGATGCGACACCGGAAAACAGGGTAGGATTCTCCACCGACTGGAGGTATATGTTACCGGCCTTCTTCCTAATAGTTACCTCTACCCGATCATTGTGAAACGTATCTTCGGGATAAAGGTCCTTAATATTTTCCCATGTAGTCTGTCGCGCGTTTCTAGGATCAATAGGATACACATTCGCTGTGATGCGGTGATGCTCCCCCCTGTCGATAGTTGACGCATAGCCAACTGATGCCGGAACCTCTTTCTCGTAAGGGGCTATGTAAATCTCACACTCGAAATGATCGCCGACCTCATCGATATTGGCGATCATCTCCCCTTCGACATTTTGCCCTTTATATGTCCCTGTCCACTGACCTCGCACGCGCAACCCCTCTTAACTGCGTTTTTCTGAGCAATTCACTTTTTTTCTTTGCTGAAAAGCTTGTCAATGTCTTTAAAGTCTCTGAAGAACATTCTTATACCCTCCGGCAGCCAAGCTCTCCAGCCAGTCTCATGCCTGATGCCGAGCTCATCCGAACCAATAATCTTCACCATCCTCATACAGCGATCGATAGCGGCGTTCGTTTCGTCCAGATACTCAACAAAGTGCCCATGCTCATCTGCTTTGCCCAAATCCGCATTCATCTTTCTGATGACTGCCAACACTTCCGACGAAATAATAAAATCTGCGCTATCAGCTATCCGCCAAACTTTTCTACGGGCAGCTTCAAATCTACTCCAGAGCTCTGCTTCAGCTTCTTTTGAAAGTTCCTTGCCACTTCCACCAACTGACAAATACTCTGACGGCATCATTCCCATTTCGTGAAGCGAGTCGATCAACTCGACATAAGCATCAGCTTTTCTTTCCCACCACCTTTCCCTTCTAAACCGCAGAACCGTAAGCCAACTCGTGAGAACGGCGGCAACGACAGCGATGGTGATTCCACTAAAAAAGTCCATTTCTCAACCCTGTTACAAATGCTGAATCTGGCGCTAGCACTCAAACTCCCAGGACTCGGGAAGCACTCCAGTCTCAACCATCGTTCTCAATCCCGACTCCTCAATAACCAGGCAACCCTTATCCCGCGCTCTGCTCACTTTAGAAGGACCTGCGCTCGGACCACAGCACAGGAATGCCAGGTCTTTGGTTACGTCCTTCCGGACGAGCATCTGGTTGTCGCTAGCGAATGCTTCAAGAGTCGCGCGCTGCGCTTTTTGAAAGCCGGTAAAACAGATCTGTGGGCGTGTCTCGATCTTAGGTGGCGGCGGCGTGTACGGGACAGTGATCGCCACTTCACTACCGCCGAGATAGCGATTGATTCGATCCTTTCGAAAGGTCCGGAACTGTTCATCAACGGTGCAAACACCCTGGATATAACGTCCCGATTCATTCCAGCCAGATACTGTCCAGTCGGTCGTGTGTCCCCTAGAATCCGTGTAATTGAACGAGATGGCTTCCATTCTCACTCTTCGGTTCATCCCAACTATCCAATTATTGCTAAAAAACCCGACCACCGCGCCAGTAGCACTGTCCCACAATCTCCACCTGGTTCAGATTCTCCGGGTGACGGACTATGGGAGGCTGGTTACATGATCTTCAGAATTATTTTCCAAACTTCAACTCCCGATAAACCCCACACTTCTCTCTCTTATCCCGCAAAACCCTCGGTTCTCGGCTCCCCATAGCCGCCACAGTGGCCGCATTGCAGGTCTGTCTCGCCTTCTCAAACTCAGTCCCGACCAAAGCAGCACTCACACTCGCAATCGTCGGCTTAAACGACATAGAGGCATTGCAATACATCGTCCGAAACTTTCCATGCTTCCAGTTCTGCTGTGGCGGTTTGGAGAGCTCCGAACAAAGCGCACCGAAGAGTTCTTTGGCCTTCAGGCTGCAATTGGAGAAAGCTTTCAGGTTTTGGCTAAGGTTGCCGCAAACGCTTTTATCCCTGACTCGCCAAAGCTGGTACTGAAAGGCGACATTCACACCTTCGTATTCGATTTCGACGGGCGTAATCTGGGTGCCGAATCTTTCGGCAACATGATCCTGAACATTGGTCTGCACCGTGCTCAGGTAAGCGGCAAACAAATACGAAACTGGATCCAATTCTCGCTACTCCGGCTGAAGGTTCAGCACTCCACGGCACGTCGGAAACCCCAAACAGCCCCAAAACTCTTTCCCACTATTTTCCCCACGTTTGACCATGCGGCGAACCATCTCGCCATGGCATTTGGGGCAACGAACTGCGTTATCTTTCTCATCAACAATTGTCCTGACGTGCTTCACATGCTCCCGATGCGTCTTGAACGAAACCTTTAACCGCCCCGAAGCAATCATCTCAACCATCTCCCGAACTTGCTGCGTAATCAGTACCTTTTCGGTATGCGACTTAATAAATCGCAGATACTCGCCACTCCGGGTGACATTCGCCGGCATCTCGGTCTTGAAGGTCACATCACCCACAAACACCACCACTGAATGAATCTGCGCGTCAGTCAGCCCGAGTAGTGCCTGAAGGGTTTTCATATGCTTGTAGTTTTGGTGAAGCGGGTTCTGGAATTTCTGGGAGTGTCGATAGATCTTCTGGGTCCATTGGCGCTGTTTGGCATTGCCAAAGATCCAGCCTTTCATGTTCTTTGTTTCCACCACAAACACGCCGTATTCGGAGACGATGATGTGGTCAATCTGTGTAGTTCCGTCTTCAGTGGGCAGGGTGACGTTATTGATCAGGTGGTAATCGTCTTTATCCAGGAACAGGCGAGCGCAGACGTTAACAACGAACTCTCCCAGATGGCCTTTAAACCAGGGAGAGCGCAGGATGGCTACCATCAGTATGAGTGGTATAAAATACCAGAGGTGTAGAAGAGGCTGTAACTGTGTGAGTACTGAGGGGCCCATAGGACATTATCCCTAACAATCGGCGCTTCCGTAGTGTTTAGCTACCTACACTAGACCATCTCCGTGCTTTTTTCCTGCCTCAATTACAAAAAAACATATTTTTTATGCCACAAAAAGCTGTCCGGTCATCCCGAACAGCTACCTGTTTTCCCTACGCTTTTTCGGACTCCTCAAGGTAGAGCAACATGGGCACTACCAATGGAGACCTCAGTCTTTAGCGCCTCGCTTTGCTCGCTTCAGCGTATAGACAGCAACGATGCCGGAGGCTCCAATCGCAAACAGGCGTCCAATATGCCGGCCGTCGCCAATGGCTTCGTGGCAGGAATGGGCGGAGGCCGGGGTGGCGGAAACCATCAGTCCGGTGGACATCAGTAGTCGGGTGAATGTGCTCGTGGTCTTTTCACCTTTATCTTAAGCGGTTTCGGTAAGTTGGTTCGGGCGTCTTTCGGTCAGCAGGCCGCGCTCCAGAATAAAGCTGATAATCGTCTCAAGCCCTACCCCGTCATACAGGTTGGTGAACACGAAGGGCCTTTAGCCGCGCATGTTCTTTGAATCCCGGTCCATCACATCCGGGAAAGCATGTACCTGTTCGGCGCTGTTGATCTGGTTGAGGATCAGCAGGTCGGATTTGGTGATGCCGGGGCCGCCTTTGCGGAGGATCTTGTCGCCACCGGATTCGACCAGTATCAGCTCGAGGTGGCGGCTTTGCAGATCGTTGATGGCGGTGTGGGGGCAGTCGCCGGTTTCCTCGCCGAGGTCGTAGTGGTCTTTCAGGGCCTCGCACAATCGGCGCAATAGTGCGATTTTCCGATAGCCCCTTACACCGTAAGATGCTTTTTGATCAGCTCATCGGTAAGACCACCGATTTCGTCTTCAGCAACCCGCCTCCCCCGATCCAAAATCGCAAACCGATCCGCATACTTCCGCGCAAACGGCAACTTCTGCTCAACCAGCAGAACCGTCAGGCCATCCTCCTCAATCAGCCTGCGAATAACCTCCCCAATCTGCGCCACTATGTTCGGCTGAATGCCCTCCCCCGGCTCGTCCAGAATCAGCAGCCTGGGCTCGATCACCAGCGCCCGGCCAATGGCCAGCTGCTGTTGCTGCCCACCAGATAGATCACCACCTCTGCGATTCTTCATTTCCTTCAGCACCGGAAACAACTCATACACCCGCTCGGGAATTTTCTTGCTGCCATCTGCACGCACGGCCAGGCCGGTGCGCAGGTTTTCTTCCACGGTCAGCAGCGGGAATATCTGCCTTCCCTGGGGCACGTAGCCAATACCGAGGCGTGAGCGGTCTTCAATTTTCTTTTTGGTGAGTTCCACATCCTGGGCGAATTCGATGCTGCCGCTTTTGGTGGCTTCCTCGCCCATGATGCATTTCATCAGGGTGGTTTTGCCCACGCCGTTGCGGCCCATTACGCAGGTGCATTGGCCCTGGGGTACGTCCAGGTCCAGATCCCAGAGGGTGTGGCTTTCGCCGTAGTATTGGTTGAGCTTCTGGATCTTGAGCATTACGCCTCCTCCCCCAGGTATACCTTGATCACTTCCGGGTCGTTGGAGACCTGGTCCATGGTGCCTTCGGCCAGCACGCTGCCCTGGTGCAGAACGGTCACCTGGCGGGCGATGGAGCGCACAAAGCCCATGTCGTGCTCCACCACCACAACGGACTGTTTGCCGGCCAGGCTGGTGAGCAGTTCGGCGGTGCGTTCCATTTCCTGTTCGGTCATGCCCGCGACCGGCTCGTCCACCAGCAGCAGCCTTGGCCTCTGCATCAGCAGCATGCCGATTTCCAGCCACTGTTTCTGACCGTGGGAGAGGATGCCGGCGAGTCTGTCCCGCAGTTGTTGCAGGCCGATGGTTTCCAGCACTTCGTCGATGCGGTCCCGGTATTCCGGTTTCATGATGGCGGTCAGGGTGGGCAGGATGCGTTTGTCGGCGGCCATGGCCAGTTCCAGGTTTTCGAACACGGTGAGTGCTTCGAACACGGTGGGTTTCTGGAACTTGCGGCCGATGCCCAGGCTGGCGATGTCCGGCTCGTTCTTGGTGAGCAGGTTGTGGCGGCTGCCGAACCATACGGAGCCCGTGTCCGGGCGTGTTTTGCCGGTGATGATGTCCATCATAGTGGTTTTGCCCGCGCCGTTGGGGCCGATGATGCAGCGCAGTTCGCCGTCATCCACCGTGAGGTTGAGGTTGTTGATGGCCTTGAAGCCGTCAAAGCTTACGTTCACGCCTTCCATGTACAGGATGGGGCCGTGGCGCACGTCGACTGGCGAGGCCACGGGGGCAAGGAAGTCGAACACGCGGTCGCGATGGGTGAGTTGCTCCAGCATGCTCATGCGGTGGCCTCCTGTGCTTCGGGCGTTTCGGTGTCGTTGTTATCCGGCTTCTGGCGTTTCTGCAGCAGGCCGGCGATGCCCTTGGGCAGGAACACGGTCACCAGCACGAACAGGCCGCCGAGCATCAACAGCCAGGCGTCCGGCATGACGCCGGTGAACACGGTTTTGGCGTAGTTCACCAGGATGGCGCCGATCACCGCGCCGTAGAGAGTTGCGCGGCCACCCAGGGCCACCCACACCACGATTTCGATGGAGAACAGCGGCGAGAATTCGCTGGGGTTGATGATGCCCACCTGCGGCACGTACAGCGCCCCGGCCACACCCGCCAGCATGGCGGACACCACGAACACGAACAGCTGCACCCGTTCCACCCTGTAACCCAGGAAGCGGGTGCGGGCTTCGGCGTCGCGGCAGGCGATGCTGACCCGGCCCAGTTTGCTGGCCACGATGGCGCGGCAGATCACGTAGCCGATGGCCAGGGCGATGCCGGTAGCGATGAACAGCCCCAACCGTGTGGCGTCGGTGCGCAGGTTGAAGCCCAGGATATCGCGGAAGTCTGTCAGGCCGTTGTTGCCGCCAAAGCCCATTTCATTGCGGAAGAAGGCCAGCATCAGCGCAAAGGTCAGCGCCTGGGTGATGATGGAGAGGTACACGCCGGTCACCCGCGAGCGGAAGGCCAGGAAGCCGAACACCAGCGCCAGAATGCCCGGTGCCAGCAGCACCATGATGAAGGCGAACCAGGCCATGTCGAAGCCCAGCCAGTACCAGGGCAGTTCGTCCCAGTTCAGGAACACCATGAAGTCCGGCAGGATGGGGTCGCCGTAGGTGCCGCGGTCACCAATCTGGCGCATCAGGTACATGCCCATGGCGTAGCCACCGAGGGCAAAGAAGGCGCCGTGGCCCAGGCTGAGGATACCGAGGTAACCCCACACCAGGTCCACCGCGACCGCCAGCAAGGCATAGCACAGGTACTTGCCCAGCAGGGTGACGGTGTAGGCGCTGACATGCAGGGCGCTGTCCTGGGGCATGAACAGGTGGAGGAAAGTCACCACCACCAGGGCCGCGAACAGTACGCCCAGGAATATCTGCGTGGAACGCTCCTGAAAGGGCCGGAGCAGCCAGTTCTGTGATACCGCCATAACTCAGCCCTCCGCTGCCCGGCCTTTCTGGGGGAAGAGCCCCTTTGGCCGTTTCTGGATGAATAGAATGATGAACACCAGCACGATGATCTTGGCGAGTACGGCACCGGCCCAGGGTTCCAGCAGCTGGTTGATGGTGCCCAGGGAGAGCCCGGCAATCAGCGTGCCCCAGAGGTTGCCCACGCCACCGAACACCACCACCATGAAGGAGTCGATGATGTAGTTCTGGCCCAGGTTGGGGCCGACGTTGGTGAGCTGGGAAAGCGCCACCCCGGCCAGGCCGGCAACGCCGGAGCCCAGGGCAAAGGTCATGATGTCTACCCGCGTAGCGCGGATGCCCATGGAGCGGGCCATGTTGCGGTTCTGGGTCACAGCGCGCACTTCCAGGCCCAGGCGGGTCTTGCGCATGATCAGCATCAGTGCCGCGAAAACCACCAGCGCGAAGCCCAGCACGTACAGGCGATTGAGGGTGAGCGAGAGTGCGTCGTTGATCACCAGCGAGCCGCTCATCCACTCCGGCGTGACCACGGTACGGTTCTGGGGGGAGATCACGGTACGCACCAGTTGCTGCAGGATCAGGCTGATACCGAAGGTGGCCAGCAGGGTTTCCAGGGGGCGGCCCTTCAAATACTGGATCACGCTGCGTTCGATGATGATGCCTGCGGTGGCGGCCACCAAAAAGCCGGCGGGAATCGAGAGAATCAGTGCCAGGCCGGGCTGGCCGGGGAAGAGCTGCTGCATGCCCCAGGTGGTGTAGGCGCCCAGCATGATCAGTTCGCCGTGGGCCATGTTGATCACGCCCATCACGCCGAAGGTGATGGCCAGGCCGATGGCGGCGAGTACCAGAACCGAGCCGAGGCTGAGGCCAAAATAGAGGGTCTCTGCAGCACGGTTCAGTTTCAGTTTCTGTTCGATGGTGCTCAGTGCCTGTTTGGCCTTGGTGGCCAGCGCAGGATTCTCGCCCCGGACGGCCTCGTTGAGGGCGGCGCGGGCACGGGGGTGCAGGCTGCCGGCCAGCACGTCCACGGCCTCCAGGTTGCCCTCGCCCACCCGGTAAATGGCCAGGGCTTCTTCAATTCGGTTGCGCACTTTTGCGCTCTCTTCCAGTTCCAGACGCGCTTCCAGCGGCTCGACCAGGGAGGCGTCCACCTTGCCCATCATGTCCTGTGCGGAGGCTTCACGCACGTTCGGGTCCGGGGCGTTCAGGTCCAGCATGGCCAGTATGCCTTCAAGCTGGCCACGAATGCGGTTGTTGATGGCGACCCTGTCCAGCTCACGGCGGGACATGTCGTCCATGTTCTCTCCGGTCAGCGGGTTGGCAATTGTCCAGTCGCGGCCCCGGTTGTTCAGCACCACGACGACCTGGCCCGTGTCTTTTACCCGGCTCAGGCGGTTGTTGCCGTAGGCTTCAAGCCAGCCCCTGGCTCTGGAATCACCGCTGCTGACGATGGCCTGGATGGCCTGCTCCACTTGGCTGGCCGGCGCTTCTGCGAGGTTGAACAGCAGTTGCTTGCCGGGATCGTCCTGCTGTGCGGTGGCAGGAAGTGAGAGCACGGAAGCCAGGGCAATAAGCAGCAATGTGAGCGATCGGAGGATGCCCATAATCTGTCCTGTCTGTTGAAAGCGGGTTGCGGAGGCGACAACCGGGGGCCGCGTACTGGCCACCCCCGGTCTGCCTGTATTGCTATATCAGCTGCTAGGCCTTACTCGTCGGCAGCCGCCATTTCGCCGGCGGAGGCGCCGCAACTGCCGGTTTTGGTGTTGAAGGTTCCGCAGAACATCGGCTTGCGCCAGTCGGCAATCAGGTCCCTTGAACCGGGCAGGTAGTCAGACCAGGCATCGCCAGCGACGGTGGACGGGGTTTCCCAGACCACGGAGAACTGGCCGTTGTCCTGGATTTCGCCAATCAGCACCGGCTTGGTGATGTGGTGGTTGGGCATCATGGCGGCGTAGCCACCGGTCAGGTTGGGTACGGATACACCGATGATGGCGTCTTTCACGGCGTCCACGTCGGTGGTGCCGGCTTTTTTGACGGCCTCGATGTACATGTTGAAGCCGATGTAGTGGGCTTCCATCGGGTCGTTGGTGACGGCTTCTTCGTCACCGGTGTGTGCCACCCACTGATCGATGAAGTCGTAGTTGGCGTCGCTGTCCACGCTCATGAAGTAGTTCCAGGCAGCCAGGTGGCCAACCAGCGGGCCGGTGTCGATACCGGAGAGCTCCTGCTCACCCACAGAGAAGGCAACCACCGGGATGTCGGAGGCGGAGATGCCCTGGTTGCCCAGTTCGCGGTAGAACGGCACGTTGGCGTCGCCGTTGATGGTGGAGACCACGGCGGTCTTCTTGCCAGCGGAACCGAAGCGCTTGATGTCAGACACGATGTTCTGCCAGTCGGAATGCCCGAAAGGCGTGTAGTTGATCATGATGTCTTCCTTGGCCACGCCCATGTCCATCAGGTAGGTCTCAAGGATCTTGTTGGTGGTGCGCGGGTAGACGTAGTCCGTGCCCGCCAGTACCCAGCGTTCAACACCGATGTTGTTCATCAGGTAGTTCACCGCAGGAATCGCCTGCTGGTTGGGAGCGGCGCCGGTGTAGAAGACGTTCTCGGAAGACTCTTCACCTTCGTACTGAACCGGGTAGAACAGCAGGCCGTTGAGTTCCTCCACCACCGGCAGTACGGATTTGCGGGACACCGAAGTCCAGTTGCCGAAGATCACGTCGACCTTTTCCTGGGCCAGCAGCTCGCGGGCTTTTTCCGCAAACAGTGGCCAGTTGGAGGCCGGGTCTACTACCACCGCTTCCAGTTGGCGGCCGAGCACGCCGCCTTCGGCGTTCTGCTTTTCAATGAGCATTTCCACGGTGTCTTTCAGGACCGTTTCACTGATGGCCATGGTGCCGGAGAGTGAGTGAAGGATACCGACCTTGATCGGGTCCTCGGCGGCCATGGCGTTAAGGGAGACAGAGAGGGCCAGCGCTGAGAGGCCAAGTTTCACGTGTTTTTTGATGGTCATGTTGTGCGTCCTTGTTTGCAGGTTGGTTCGTGCCATTCGCTTGAGTAAACGCACTCCTGCCACTGCATCTGTCGTTCCAGCTTTCACTGAACCCCATCCAAAACAGCAAGTTATCTAGTATACAAGCTATCCGGCACCTCCCTTCCCGCGTTCCAGAAGCCACAAATCTTCGGTTTCCGGGCCTTTTTCTGGTGCATCTGCCCATCGATAGTGCGCCCTCAAAATGTCTCCTTTCTTGCCATATCCACATATCTATCTGTTTCTATTGGTTATTTTTAAATCCACTTCGAATGGCACGGGCATTGCCATTGCTCATGTATACAAGTTGATAACGCACATGAGGACGAACCATGCCCGCAACACTCGGATGGACCATTGAGGACTGGCGGAACGCCTATCAATCGGGCGCTACGCCCGAGAAACTGCTAGGCGAACTGGTCGCCAGCCTGGATACAGCCGACAACGCCTGGATTGCACTGTCAGGGAGCACGCAGTTGCAGGCGGCGTTGTTCGATCTGGCGGGTACCCTTAACAAGGTGGGTGGCGATATCAGCCGCCTGCCGCTGTATGGCGTTCCTTTCGCAGCGAAGGACAATATTGACGCTGTCGGGTTCGAAACCACGGCAGGCTGCCCGGCCTATGCCTATTCGCCGGAAGAGGACGCCACGGTGATTGCCCGGCTGAAGGCCGCAGGTGCCGTGCTGATCGGCAAGACCAACCTCGACCAGTTTGCCACCGGGCTGGTGGGCACACGCTCGCCTTATGGGGCGGTCTCCAATGCTTTCAATCCGGATGTGATCAGCGGGGGCTCCAGCTCGGGTTCGGCCTCTGTTACGGCACGCGGCCTGGTGCCGTTTGCGTTGGGCACGGACACCGCCGGCTCCGGCCGGGTGCCCGCCGGGCTGAACAATCTGGTGGGGTTGAAGCCCACCAAAGGGCTGTTCAGCATCCACGGGGTGGTGCCGGCCTGTCGTTCCCTGGATTGTGTGTCGATTTTTGCGCTGACCGTGAACGACGCCGGTCGGGTGGCCGATGCCATGGACGGTTTTGATGCCGACGATGCCTTCTCCCGCAAGGCGCCCTATGCCCTGCCCCTGGATGGCCCGGCCATTCGTCGCCCCGGCCCGATCAAGCGCCTGGCCATTCCCGAACACCCGCAATGGTTTGGTGACCAGCAGGCAGAAGCCGCCTGGAACACGGCCATCAGCCAGTGGCGCCAGCAGAATGTGGAGCTGGTGCCCCTGGACTTCAGCCCCATGCTGGAACTGGCAGCCCTGCTCTATGAAGGCCCCTGGGTGGCAGAGCGCCATGCCGCGGTGGAATCCTTCATGGCCAGCCATGGCAACGAGATGAACCCGGTGGTGAAAAGCATCATCGCCAACGCCGGCAAGTTCACGGCCACGGATACCTTCGGGGCCCAGTACCGCAAGGAAGAACTGCTGCGCCAGATTGATGAATTGCTGGCCGATGTGGATGCCCTGCTGGTGCCCACCGCCCCCACGGCGCCGACCATTGAAGCGGTCAACAACGACCCGGTCACGCTGAACAGCCAGCTGGGCACCTACACCAATTTCGTCAACCTGGCGGACTTCAGTGCCCTGGCCATTCCCGCCGGCTTCCGGGACGATGGCCTGCCCTTCGGCGTTACCCTGATCAGCGGCGCCTGGAAAGACACCGAACTGCAGCACCTGGCCTGCCAGTGGCTGAATGCCCACCCCACCCCATTGGGCGCCACCGACAAACCCCGGCCGGAAGAAACACCCGGCGCGGAGATTTCCACGCCCACCATCCAGGTGGCGGTGGTCGGTGCGCACCTTAGCGGCATGCCTTTGAACACCCAGCTCACCGAGCGTTACTCCGCACTACTGGAGCAGACCACCACCTCCGCCAACTACCGCCTCTATGCCCTGCCCAACACCACGCCGCCCAAGCCCGGGCTGAAGCGGGTGGCAGATGGGGAGGGCCGGCAAATCATCGTGGAAGTGTGGGAAATGCCGGCCTCGGCGTTCGGCTCCTTTGTGGACCTGATCCCGGCGCCGCTGGGCATCGGCAATGTGGAACTGGCGGATGGCCGCTGGGTGAACGGTTTTATCTGCGAAGGCTACGGCTTTGAAGGCGCCCGGGACGTGACCGAGTTCGGCGGCTGGCGCGCTTACATCACTTCCCTCAATTCTGGCAATTCCGGCACATCCGGCAAGGCTTAAGGAGATTCCACACCATGTTCAGCAAAGTACTGATCGCCAACCGCGGTGAAATCGCCGTTCGCACCATCCGTACCCTCAAGGCCATGGGCGTTGCCAGCGTGGCCGTGCATTCCCATGAAGACCGCCACAGCCTGCATGTGACAACGGCCGATGAAGCGGTCGCCCTGACAGGCAACGGCGCCAGCGAAACCTATCTCGACAAGGCGCAGATACTCGCCGCCGCCAGACAGACCGGTGCCGAGGCCATCATTCCCGGTTACGGCTTTCTTTCTGAGAACGCCGACTTCGCGGAAACCTGTGAGGCCGAAGGCATTGTGTTCATCGGCCCCACGCCAACCCAGATGCGCGAGTTCGGCCTGAAACACCGGGCCCGGGAACTGGCGGAAGCCGCCGGCGTGCCCCTGGCACCGGGTAGCGGCCTGCTGGACAGCCTGGACGAAGCGGTTGCCGTAGCCAACAAGCTGGGCTACCCGGTGATGCTGAAAAGCACCGCCGGCGGTGGCGGCATCGGCCTGACCCGGTGCAACAGCGAAGCCGAACTGCGGGACGCCTTTGAAACCGTGCGCCGCCAGGGCCAGAGCTTCTTCAATGACAGTGGCGTGTTCCTGGAGCGCTTCATCGCCCGCGCCCGCCATGTGGAAGTGCAGATGTTCGGAGATGGCGAAGGCAATGTGGTCGCCCTGGGTGAACGGGACTGTTCTCTGCAACGTCGCAACCAGAAAGTAGTGGAAGAAACCCCGGCCCCGAACCTGCCAGCCGCCACCCGCCAGCAAATGCTGGACGCGGCCGTGTCTCTCGGCCAGTCGGTGAATTACCGCTCCGCCGGCACCGTGGAATACATCTACGACGCCGACCGGGACGAGTTCTATTTCCTGGAAGTGAATACCCGCTTACAGGTGGAGCATCCGGTGACCGAGTCTGTTACCGGCCTGGACCTGATCGAGTGGATGCTGAAGATCGCCGCCGGCGAAAGCCCGGACCTGGCCAGTTTCGAGCCGGAACTGAACGGCGCGTCCATGGAAGTGCGCATCTACGCCGAAGACCCGCTGAAAGACTTCCAGCCCTCCCCGGGCGAGCTGACTGATGTGCACTGGCCGGAAGACGGCGTGCGCATCGATACCTGGGTGGAAAACGGCAGCCAGGTCTCGGCCCACTACGACCCGATGATCGCCAAGCTGATCGTCCACGGCAAAGATCGCGCCGACGCCCTGGCCAAACTCAAAGCCGCCCTGGCAGAGACCCGGTTGATGGGCATCGCCACCAACCTGGATTACCTGCGCCAGGTGGTGGCCCAGCAAAGCTTTGCCGATGGCATTGTTTCTACGCGTGCGCTGGAGAGCTTCGAGTTCAAACCCTCGGTGGCGGAAGTGGTCAAACCCGGTACCTATACCACCGTGCAGGATTACCCCGGCCGTGTGGGCTACTGGAACATTGGCGTGCCACCGAGTGGCCCGATGGACGATTACGCTTTCCGCATTGCCAACCGTATCGTGGGTAACCACTTTGAGGCGGCGGGTCTGGAAGCAACGCTGATCGGCCCCAGCCTGAAGTTCCACAAGGACTCGGTGGTGGCCCTGACCGGTGCGCTGACCGAAGCCACGCTGGACGACAAAGCGGTGGAATTCTGGAAACCCATCACCGTAAAAGCCGGCCAGGTTCTGGCGGTGGGTAAGGCCATCAAGGGTTGTCGCACCTATCTGGCGGTTCGCGGCGGGTTCGATGTGCCGGTGTACCTGGGCAGCCGCTCCACCTTCGCCCTTGGCCAGTTCGGCGGCCATGGCGGCCGGCCATTGCGCCCCGGTGACATGCTGGGCATCAGCCAGATCAGCCTGCCGGCCTGCACCACGACGGCACCAACCCACGACCCGGCCCCGGCGGACCCGGACCTGATCCCGGATTATCCCGACCACTGGGAAATCGGCGTGCTCTATGGCCCTCATGGCGCCCCGGATTTCTTCACCGAAACGTCCATCGAGAAGTTCTTCGAGCAAGACTGGGAAGTGCACTACAACTCCAACCGCCTGGGCATCCGCCTGAACGGCCCCAAACCCGAATTCACCCGGGAAGACGGCGGCGAAGCTGGCCTGCACCCCTCCAACATCCACGACTGCGAATACGCCATCGGCTCCATCAACTTCACCGGCGACATGCCCGTGATCCTGACCAAGGACGGCCCCAGCCTGGGCGGCTTCGTATGCCCGGTGACCATCGCCAAGGCGGAACTGTGGAAAGTTGGCCAGGTAAAACCCGGCGACACTATCCGCTTCGTGGCCATCGATAACGATACCGCCGTCAAACTGTCCAAACGCCAGGAACTGGCCATCAACAGCCTGATGGCGCCACCGGTGCCGAAGCTGATGGCTCCGGATCTCGCACCGCTGAACGGCCTGTCCGCTACCATCCTCGCCCACCTGGAGGAAACCGACGGCCGCCCGGAAGTCACCTACCGCCAGGCCGGCGACCAGTACATATTGCTGGAATACGGCCCCAACGTGATGGACCTGGGCGTGCGTTTGCGCATCCATGCCCTGATGGAAGCCATCGCTGATGTGCAACCCGCGGGACTACTGGAACTGTCCCCGGGTGTGCGTTCCCTGCAGCTAAGATACGACGCCCGCATCTTGCCGCAGCAGGCACTGATGGAATACCTGCTGGACCTGGAAGCCACCCTGCCGCCCACGGACGAACTGAAAGTCCGCAGCCGCGTCATCCACCTGCCCATGGCCTTCGAAGACACCGCCACCCTCGAAGCGGTGGACAAATACCGCCAGTCCGTCCGCGACACTGCACCCTGGTTGCCCAATAACGTTGACTTCATGCAACGCATCAACGGCCTGGCAACGCGGGAAGAAGTGGCGGATGTATTGTTTTCGGCAAGATACCTGGTACTGGGCCTGGGCGACGTCTACCTGGGCGCCCCCTGCGCCGTGCCCCTGGACCCAAGGCACCGCCTGTTAACGTCCAAATACAACCCGGCCAGAACCTACACCGCCGAAGGCACCGTGGGTATCGGCGGCGTCTACATGTGCATCTACGGCATGGACTCCCCGGGCGGCTACCAGCTGGTCGGCCGCACCCTGCCCATCTGGAACAAATACCTCAAAAACCCCCAGTTCGCCGAAGGCGCCCCCTGGCTGCTGCGGTTCTTTGACCAGGTGTGCTACTACCCCGTTTCCGAAGCCGAACTGGACGACATGCGAGACCAGTTCCGCGCCGGCCAGCTGACAGTAAAGATCGAAGAAGAAACCTTCGACCTCAAAACCCACCAGGCCTTCCTCGACGCCAACGCCGACTCCATCGCCGACTTCCGCAAACTGCAGCAGGCAGCCTATGCCAAAGAAGTGGCCCTGTGGAAAGACAGTGAAGCGGCGGAACTCGACAAATTGGCCAAGGCACCGCCGAAAGCGGATGTGTCTGACCTCGAGCGATTCGGGGAACTGGTGAGTGCGGAGATCGCCGGCAACATCTGGAAGTGCCTGGTAAAGCCCGGGGATACCGTGGCAGAGGGTGATCCACTGGTGATCGTCGAGGCCATGAAAATGGAATTCGAAATAAACGCCACACTTGCCGGCCAGATCAGCGCCATGCATGTTGAGCCCGGCAAGGCCGTTACTCCCGGCGAACCTCTGTTGAGCATCAAAGTTTAGCTTGGGAGTTTGACCTCTTAATGTGCTGGCCTCCTGCTTTGGAGTGCCGCCGCTGGGGGAAGGCCTGTCACAGACACGCCGTGAACCCATCCATGGGGGCTTGAGCGCAGCATCCCTGCTGCGCACAGTCTGTGACAGGCCTTCCCCCACCGGCTTTTCCAGGCTTGAGTGACTGCGGTTTGAAGAAAAACTATGTTTGGAGCGGAGACAGGTGCTTAATCCTGGCCTGGGCTCTACCCGAGTTTTGAAACCCTCACCCCGCCAGCCGGCCCCAGAGGCCAAGCACCAAACCAAGAGGCCCCGCAGACAAAGGAACGAGCATGGCAACAACCACCAAAAGAAAAGAGTCCATGGCAGACAGGGTTTATGAAGCCCTGAAGGACGACATCTTTGAGTTTCGGCTGATCCCCGGCGACAAATTCAGCGAGGGAGATGTGGGAACGCGCCTGAAGGCCAGCCGTACGCCCGTACGGGAAGCCCTGTATCGGCTGCAGCGGGAAGGCTTCGTGGAGGTGCTGTTCCGCAGCGGCTGGCAGGTGAAGCCATTCGACTTCCAGCAGGTCGAAGAACTCTACGACCTGCGCATCACCCTCGAACGGGCCGCGATGCACAAGATCTGCCAGTTGCAGGAAATGCCACAGACCGTCAGAACCCTCACCGCCATCTGGAACCCGGACCACCCCTCCGAACGCGCAGTCGGCAGCACCGTTAGAGCACTGGATGAAAGCTTCCATTGCGACCTGGTCAGCGCCGCCGGCAACCGGGAAATGACACGGATTCACCGGGAAATCACCGACCGCCTGCGAATCATCCGTCGGCTGGACTTTACCCGCGACGACAGGATTGATGCCACTTACCTGGAACACGCCGAAATACTCGAGGCCATTCGGGCCGGCCATGCGGTGGAGGCGGCGGATCGGTTAACAAACCATATCCGCATCAGTCAGAAGGCCGTGCGGGAGATCACCATGGAGAAGATCCGCGAGGCCGCTGAAGCCCACCAGTCGTCATCAAGGTCCAGCCTGGAAAATGCCGCAAAAACATGAACCTATATTCATTTATAGGGTGCCGGGGAAGATTACAAATCTGTAAGAGATATCGCACAGACCACAGAGCGAATGTCCGATTTCTCGATAACCGTTCCCACGTAGAATGGTCAGCGTCAAGGATGAGAAGCCGGCAAGGACCGCTGGCTCAGGGAAGATAACTCCACGGAACAGGAGTTGCCCAGGGAATCAGGGCTTACAGGGACGACTCACAGGGAAGACGCGCACAGGATGGTGCGCAAGCCTGAAGGATCAGGCATGGGGTCAGCCACGGATTCAGGATCACATGGAATGTGTTCCGGTCCGTGCACTTGTCCCCCTCTCACTCCCCAGTTTCCTGCTTCTTGCTCCATCAGCTCCGCCGCTTTTGCGTCCTGACGAATAATCAGACACGTAAATTCACTCTCAGGAGCCTACTAGAATGAAACGCACCCCGATTATGGCCATGATGGTCCTTCTGTTCAGCCTGTTCGCCGGTTTTGCCCACGCTGAGCCCGCCACCATCAATATCAACACCGCAGACATTGAAACCCTGGCCAGCCTCAACGGCATCGGGCAGAGCAAGGCCGAAGCCATCGTGGCCTATCGCGATGCCAACGGGCCTTTCCAGTCCAGCGAAGACCTCACCAACGTCAAGGGCATTGGCGAGCGCACGGTTGAAAAGAACGCCGAGCGCCTGACGGTCAAATAAGCCTGGCGGGCAGTGGCCTGGCGCCGCTGCCCCCTTCCTCCCCCTCCACGGAAACTTCCCATAAAGTCGCCTGGCAACACCCGGCTTGCCGCCCTATCATTGTGAGTTACTAACAACGATAAGGATGAGCGGCAGCGAAATGGTTGATCCCATCAAGGTATACCCGGCCAAACCCTCCAAAGTCTATTTCTACGGCACCTGTCTGGTAGACATGTTCTACCCGGACGCAGGCATGGCCGGCATTCAGCTACTGGAGCGGGAAGGGATCGAGGTGATCTACCCCGAAGACCAGACCTGTTGCGGCCAGCCTGCCTATACCTCCGGTTACCACGACGAAGCCCGCGCGGTTGCAAAGGCCCAGCTCGGGCTGTTCCCGGAAGACTGGCCGATTGTGGTGCCTTCCGGTTCCTGTGGCGGCATGATGCGAAAGCACTACCCCGCGCTGTTCAAGGATACCGCCGACGACGTGAAGGCGGCGGAGATTGCCGGGCGGATTTGGGAGCTGACGGATTTCCTGGTGAACGTGTGCCACATCAAACTGGATGACCTGGGCGAGCCCACGACCGTGGCCATGCATACCTCCTGTTCTGCGCGCCGGGAAATGGGCGTGGCGGAAGTGGGCCCGAAACTGCTGGGGCAACTGAAGAACGTCAACCTGGTGGAACAGGTACGGGCTGAGGAGTGCTGCGGTTTTGGCGGTACCTTTGCCATACGTCATCCGGAGATTTCCGGCGCCATGGTCAGTGAAAAAGTGGACACCCTCGTGGACACCGGCGCCAAGGAATTCGTCACCACCGATTGCGGCTGCCTGATGAACATTGACGGCTACGCCGAGAAGAACCACAAGCCTGTCACCGGCCAGCACATTCTGAGCTTTCTCTGGGAACGCACCAACGGCGATGGGGGCAAACGCTCATGAGCGAAACAGCACAGAACTCCTCACAGCACTCCTCACAGCACTCCGCCCATCACATCGATGTAAAGGAATTCCACCCGCGCGCCCGGGCGGCCATCCATAACCCGCAGATTCGCCAGAACTTCCGCAAGGCGATGGACGGGCTGATGACCAAGCGCAAGTCCGCGTTCGAGGGCTGGGACCTGGAGACCCTGCGGGATCTGGGGGCCAATATCCGCCTGCGGGCGCTGGCCAACCTGCCGGACCTGCTGGAGCAGCTGGAACAGAAACTGACCGAGAACGGCATTACCGTGCACTGGGCCACCGATGGTGACGAGGCCTGCGAGATCGTGCGGGACATTTGTCTGGCCCGGAACGCCAAGAGCGTGATCAAGGGCAAGTCCATGGTGTCCGAGGAAATGGAGCTGAACCATTACCTTGAGGAACAGGGTATTGAGGCCCTGGAGTCGGATCTGGGCGAATACATCGTGCAGCTTGCTGACGAAACGCCGTCTCACATCATCATGCCGGCGATTCACAAGAACACCGAAGAGATTTCCCAGCTCCTGCACAACAAGACCGGCACCGACCTGTCCCACGATGTGGAATACCTGACCGCCAGTGCCCGTTTGCAGTTGCGCGAGAAATTCATGAATGCGGATGTGGGCGTCTCCGGCGTGAACTTCGCCGTTGCCGAAACCGGCACCCTGTGCCTGGTGGAGAACGAAGGCAACGGGCGTATGACCACAACCGTGCCGCCCTGCCACATTGCCGTGACCGGCATCGAGAAGGTGGTGCCCAACCTGGAGGACGTGACCGCCCTGCTGGCACTGCTGACCCGCTCGGCCACCGGCCAGCACATCACCACCTACTTCAACATGATTTCCGGCCCCCGCAAGGCTGATGAGCTGGACGGACCGGAAGAGGTCCATGTAGTGCTGGTGGACAATGGCCGCTCCACCATCTACCAGGACGACGAACTGCTGGACACCCTGCGCTGCATCCGTTGTGGCGCCTGCATGAACCATTGCCCGGTCTATACCCGTGTGGGTGGCCATACCTACGGCACCACCTACCCTGGCCCCATCGGCGCGATCCTGATGCCCCACATGGTGGGCCTCGACGAAGGGCGGCACCTGCCCACGGCTTCCAGCCTTTGCGGCGCCTGTGGCGAAGTCTGCCCGGTGAAGATTCCCATCCCGGACCTGCTGGTGCGCCTGCGCCAGGAATCCGTGGACGGTGATATGGTGCACCCCGCGAAGGTTGCTGGCCATGGCGCCAAGCGCGGCGCCGTGGAAGCCATGATCTGGAAAGGCTGGAGCTGGATGCATGCCCGGCCAGGGATCTACCGGTTGGGCACCGCCCTGGGCGCACGTTTTCGCAAACTGCAGCCGGGTAAGATCGGCGGCTGGACACAATACCGTACAGCTCCGAAGCTGGCCGCCAAAACCCTCCACGAACGGATGAAGGAGCGCAGCCAGTGAGTTCCCGTGACGCTATCCTGCAACGCCTGCGCCACCGCTCCGGCGGCGAGCTGACCGCTCCGGAATGTGACTTTTCGGTGCTTGACCGGCCCGAGTGGAGCACGGCTGAAAAGCTGGACATGTTCGAGCAGACCATCGAATCCGTCCATGGCGAAGTACACCGCACCACCGAGGCCGGCTGGATTGACCGGCTGGCTGAAATCCTGCAATCCCGGGGGGCCCAGACCCTACTGATTGCGAAGGATCACGAGATCGGCAAAGCCTTGCAGAGCGCCACGAAAGGCCGTGAAGACCTGCCGCACCTGCTTATCTACGACGAGCCGGTGGAAAGCTGGCAGGAAACCCTGTTCAGCGAAGTGGACGCAGGCATTACTTCCACCCGTGGCGGCATTGCCGAAACCGGCTCGCTGATCCTGTGGCCTTCGGTGGATGAACCGCGGCTGATGAGTCTGGTACCCCCTATTCATATTGCCGTGCTGAAGGCCAGTGAGCTTTACACCACCTTCCATCAGGCCATGCAGTCCCAGGGTTGGGCCACTGGCATGCCGACCAATGCGCTGTTAATCTCCGGGCCATCCAAAACCGCCGATATCGAGCAGACCCTTGCCTACGGTGTCCATGGTCCCAAGGAGTTGATCGTACTGGTTATTGAATGATCCGAGGCGCATTACTGATCGCCCTGGCCGCCCTGCTCTGGGCGACCACGGGTATTGTTGCAAAATTCCTGTTTACCGGGTCCGACCTGCAGGCGGTGACGCTTGCTTTTCTGCGCCTGGCAGTGGCACTGCCGTTTTTCTTTGTGCTGATGCGCAGGGAACAGCGGTCACTGGCCCGCAGCTCCACCCCCTTACCGAAATTTACCCGCAAGGCACTGATGCCACTGGTCGCCCTGGGTCTCTTCCAGGCTATCTACCAGGGCAGTTACTTGATGGCCGTGGATATGACCGGTGCCGGTATCGCCACGCTGATTGCCCTGTGCCTGGCTCCGGTGCTGGTGGCCATCATGGCGGCGCCGCTGCTGGGTGAAAAACCCGGGCTGGTGACCATTCTGGCCCTGGCAGCGGCCATAGCCGGCACCGCCATGCTGGTGGTCAGTGATATGGACAGCACCGGCACGCTGCGCCTGGGGGGTATCCTGATGGCGATTCTGGCGGCCCTGGTGTACGCCGGGTTCACGCTCACCAGTCGCCATACCTCCACGGGCACTCCGGTATTTACCACGGCATTTATCTGCTTTTTTACGGCGGCGCTCATCCTGTTGCCGGTCGTGGCCATAAGCGGTGGTTTTGACGGGCTGGACAACCTCGGGTTCGGGCAATGGCTGATGGTGGCTTACATCGGCATTGTGCCGACCTGCCTGGGGTATGTGAGCTTTTTCAGTGGCATGAAGACAACGCCGGCAACGCTGTCCAGCATTATCGTGACCCTGGAGCCACTGTTCGTGGCGCTGCTGGCCTGGCTGTTCCTGGGCGAGAAACTGGGAATAATCGGGATCACCGGCGCGCTGATTCTCACGGCGGCGGTGATAGTGGCATCCAGAAGCAGTGCCGGGAACCGTTCCGACACTGCCTGATACGGCGGTTCAATCCGGCTTACGCGTCCTCTGCTGCCCGGCGCTGTTTTTCAAGCATGTTCGGCTGCAGGATTTCGATCCAGTAACCATCCGGGTCCTTGACGAACGCCAGTCCTTTCATCTTGCCGTCGTCCGGCTTCTTGGCGAATTCCACGCCGAGCTTTTCAAGGCGGTCACAGGCACTGTAAACATCCGGCACGGCAACGCCGATGTGGCCAAAGCCCTGGGGCTCGTCGTTACCGTTGTGGTAGCTGAACTCTTTCTGGTCCTCGGTGCCCCAGTTGTGGGTCAGCTCCAGCATGGCTTCGCGGCCGAAGATGAAGGTGGTGCGGTAAGCATCATCGTGGGGCACCATGTTGGCCTGGCGGTCGTCCAGGTAGGCCAGGAAGTAGAGCGTGAATTTCATTTCCGGGAAGTCGAGTTTTCTGACGAGGCGCATGCCCATTACCCGGGTGTAGAAGTCCATGGAGCGCTCGGGGTCTTTGATGCGCATCATGGTCTGGTTGAAGACGTAGCCTTCGGTTTCGGGTACTGGTGCTTCGTGCAGGCCTGGGGCTTGTTCGAAGTGCTTGGGCATGGGGTGCTCCCTTTTTTATGCGTTCAGGATTCAACATTATACCTGTGTGCGTTTCGGGAAGATTTCAAGGGCGGGAGTTAACGTATAAAAAAAGACCCCACAGTCAGAGACACAAACCTGTGGGGCCTTGAAAACCTACACCAGCTGGTGCTCTTCGCCTTCGTAGTAGGCCTCTACCCTTGGGTTCATCACCTTCTTCCACAGTGGCGGAATCATTGCCAGGACAACCATGGCGGCGTAGCCGGCCGGGAGCTGCGGGGCAATTTCGTGGTGACGGAGCACCTGGTAGCGGCGCTTGGCCCAGGCGTGGTGGTCGCTGTGGCGCTGCAGGTGGAACAGGAACACGTTGGTGAGGAAGTAGTTGGAGTTCCAGCTGTGCTCCGGGCCGGTGCGTTCGTAGCGGCCGTTTTCGAGTTTGCGGCGGTGGAGGCCGTAGTGTTCGAGGTAATTGACGATTTCCAGCAGGTTCAGGGCGATGAAGCTCTGACCCAGGAAGAACGCAGCGCCCAGCCAGCCGAAGGCGACGGTGAAGGCGGCCAGTGCCAGCGCGGAGATGCTGTACCACCAGATCAGTTCGTTGCGCCAGCTGAAGGCTTTGTGGCCTTTCTTCTGCAGGCGTTTGGCTTCCAGCTTCCAGGCGTTCATGAAGTTGCGGGCGTAGGCCTGGGGCAGGAAGTTATAGAGCGACTGGTTGTAACGCGAGGACGAAGCGTCTTCGGGGGTGGAGACGTGTACGTGGTGGCCGCGCAGGTGTTCGACCTTGAAGCCCGCATAGCACACCAGGGACAGCAGGAAGCCGCCGGCCCAAGTTTCAAGTTTGCCGTCTTTATGGATAAGTTCGTGGGCGACGTTGATGCCCAGGCCACCGACGATGCCGACGGAAAAGATCCAGCCAATGCCGCCGGCCACACTGAAGGTACCGGAGGCCAACACGAACATGCTCCACACCAGCAACACCGCAAAGGCAGCAACCCAGCCCAGGGTGATGAACTTGTAGAAGACTTCCGAGTTCATGCGGGGCGTGTCTGTTTCCTCGTCCGGGTTGAGGGCATCTTTGCCCAGCAGCAGGTCGAGGATGGGGATGATGCCGAACACCACCACCGGAACGCCCCAGGCGAACAGGTTCACCGATCCGGTGGCCTGCCCGGCCGCCAGCAATAACGGTGGTAGCGCCAGAGGCACCATCGCAATCAGATAGCTGTATTTCTTGAGTGTCAGCAGCACCTTCCGGCGTGCGGATTCGGTGCCCAGGGTCAATGGTTTGGTACTCACGGGTCTTCCCTCATTGGCTGTTGCATTGGATCTTGGTGATCGCTTGTTGTTATCTGCATTATTGTCCTACAATATTACAGTCGTCAACCCATGAATGGTATTTTTTGATCAATATCAGGTTTGGCCGGCGGTAACTTCCTGACAATCCAAGACTAAATGGCTGTGATAAACTCAATCCGCATTTCCCCTGTTCAGAGAGCCCTTATGGATTTTCAGGTTCCCAACACCCTTGCCGAGCAGATTGCCAACTACCTGGCCGAGCGCATCATGACCGGCCAGATCCGGCCCGGAGAGCGCTTGCAGGAGGCCACCACCGCCAACGAGCTGAAGGTGAGCCGGGCTTCGGTGAAGGAGGCGCTGTACACGCTGGAGCGCTGGCACCTGATCGAGATCACCCCGCGCAAGGGCGCATCCGCCACCAGGCTGGACGCGGTGCATGCGGCTGAGCTCTATGATGTGTACATGCACCTGCTGATCATGCTGGCACGGCGCCTGTGTGAGCGTTGGCAGGAGGAAGACAAGGCGGAGTTATTGCTGGCTGTTGAAAAGGTGACCGGCCAGATGCAGAGCAAGGACGCCAATATCACCGCTGTTGTGGAAGCCAGCTTCAATGTGATGGAGGTGTGCTGCGGGGTGGTGGGCAACCCCTATCTCACCGAGGCGCTGACCAACTTCAAGCCCGCCGTCAGCCGGGCGTATTACCTGAGTGCGGACCGTTACCGGCAGGACCTGGACCGGACCGGCCTGTTTTTCACCCGCCTGACGAAGGCCATCCTGGCGCGGGATGCTGATGACTCCGAGACACTGGTGGCCGAGTTTGGCGCCCATCAGAAAGCGTTGATCCAGCAGGCGCTGGCCTCTTCGGCCTGACCAGGTCTGTGATCCAACTCACAGACAGCTGTTGTTATCACGCTTACTGTAACAGTCTGTAACAATAATAATCGGGGCCACCATGACACGTCGAAACACCCGAAAGCGCCTGGAACAAGTCACGCCTGCCCTGGGCAGGTTCTTTACCCTGAGTCTCGCTGCCAGCCTGTCACTGCCTGTGATGGCGGATTTCCGGCCGCTGGATGACACCACGATGGGTGAAGTCACCGGCCAGACCGGTGTCACCATCGAGATGGAAACCAGGGTCGAGATGGACCGCCTGAGCTGGACCGATGAAGGCTCACTGAACGTTGATGGCATCCGCCTCTCCGGCCACAACGACACCGTGCTGGACAACCTCAAGTTCACCCTGGATATCGCCGGCCAGGATGAAGTGCTGACCCACGGCTTTTCCGAGATTGCCCGCCGTGCGGACGCTGGCCTGCTGGACACGTCCAATCCGGACGTCGCTGACGCCCTGGCCCGCTATGCAGTGGGCGGTGGTTACGGCAAACAGTTCGACAGCGGCGACCTGGTGATTCACCTGGGCGCCACGGACTACGGCGACCCCACCAGCCTGGACGATTACCTGCAGGCGGTAGACTTTGAACTGGCCGTAGACAGCGTTGAGGCCACCGGTTCCGCCGGCACCGCCAGCCTGTTTTCCAACGTGATGCTGCAAGGCTACATCGGCCCAACGGACCTGGTGATCCGCAACCAGGGCAACAACACCCGCACGCTGGCCAATGGCAACGAGGTGTCCGGTTCGGAACTGCAGCTCGACACCCACTTCGAGATCACCGACGGCAGCCTGGACTGGGATGCCGCCGACGTCATCCTGCTGTTCAACTTTGCCGCAGTTGGCATTGAGGGACTGCAGATCCATAACCGCCGGGGCGACGACACGCTGGGGCACTTCGGGATGGCCAGCGCCACCGCGAAGCTCTCGCGTGGTACCAGCGCAGTGTCCGGCAAGGAAGGGTTGTCCATCCATGACGTGGATTTCCGCGCCGATATCGATATGCCGGTGTTCAAGGTAGGTGGCACCAGCATTGGTTCGGTGCAATTCACGGACTTTGCCATAAAAAACACCACCATGATGGTGTATGGCCACTAGACAAGCCCCCCGCTAACAACAGTAAACTGCCCGTCTCCTAATGGCGGGCAGGTCATGACCAACATCCCGGATCAAGATTACCAACAACGCGCGTCCTGGCGCAGGCTGACTGCTTTCAGCCTGATTTTTATTGCCATGACGGCGGCCGGGCTTTACGCGGTGTACGACCAGTTTGCCGGGCGTAGCGTCACCTTTGACATGCGCCTGGTTTCCACGCAAGCCCTTGTATCCATTGTTGCCCTGCTGATCGTTTATTTCACGGCCGACGGGCTACGGCTGCACTTTACCCTGCGGGCCCTGGGGCACCGCTTGCCCTTCCCGGTGATTTTCCGGCTGGTGTTCATCAACCTGTTCTTCTCCAACGTCACCCCCATGGCCACCGGCGGCGGCTTTGCGCAGATCTGGTACCTGCAGCATCATGGGGTTCCGGTGGGCCGGGCCACGGCAGCAACCACCATCCGCACTGTCATCGCGGTGATCTTCATTTTTTCCCTCACGCCGGTCTTTCTGCTTACCCTCAGCGCACTGGATAACCAGCCCCTGGTGGGCGAACTGGGGCCGATACTGGCTTTGCTGATCCTCCTCTATCTCGGTTTTTTCATGGTGGTTCTGTTCCGCACGCAGTGGTTGATTGGCCCACTGGGGCGACTGCTAGGCTTATTGCACCGGTTCCATCTGATCAGTGAGCGCAGGCATCGTCGCTGGCAATTCAAGGCCAAACGGGAGATGCTGCGTTTCGCCCTCAGCTTTGGCCATTACCTCAATGGGCCAAAACAGTTTGTTGCGCTGTCAGTGATATTCACCTTCATATTCCTGCTCAGCCTGTTCAGTTTTCCGGCGCTGCTGATCTCGGCACTGGATTACGATGTAGACTATATGGTGAGCACGGGCCTGCTGGTGGTAACCACATTCGTGATGTATTTTTCACCAACACCCGGTGCATCCGGCATATCGGAAGGCGTATTCGGCAGTTTCTTCCGCGACATACTCACCGCCAATCACCTGGTACTGGTGACCATCAGCTGGCGATTCATCACCATCTATATCGGAATGCTGACAGGGCTTGTGGTTCTGCAGCGGGAACTGGTGAGGAACCGAAAGGAAGCCCCATGACACGGCGTCATCCGCTAAAAATCCTGTTCTACGTCACCCTGGCGATCGTCGTGCTGCTGATCGGGTACAAGGGCTACCTGAATTTTTTCGAGCCGGATTTCGAGGCTCTGCACACGGAGCAGGTAGCCCGTATCAGTGACGAACTGTCCGGTACCGGCGGTTTCAGCTTTGCGGTTGTGGGCAATATCAACAACTCCATTGGCGTTTTCGAAGAGCGCATGATTCCGGTACTCAACCAGTCTGACCTGGACTTTGTCGTTTCTGCCGGCAACGCCGTCAGCGGGGGTGGCGAGGACAAGTACCGGGCCATCCAGGGCACCCTGTCCCACCTGGAGATCCCCTACCTGCTCACCTTTGGTGAGAATGAGTACGAAAACTTCGGCAGCTACCGGTTTTACGACCACTTCGGCCCCCACTTCTTCAGCATAAAGGCGGGCGGTGCCCGGCTTATATTCCTGGACAGCACCGGCAAAACACCCTGGCAGTGGCAGATCCGCTGGCTGAACGACCTGTTGGATCAGGAGCCCAACCAGTTGCGTTTTCTGTTCATCGGGCACCCGTTGCTGGAACCGGATCAGCAGGCCCCGTTCGAGCAGGACGACGATTTCCTCGAGCCGCCGGAGTTCCGGCAAGCCCTGCTTGAGGCCATTGCCAGGCACGATGTGGATATGGTGTTCTCCGCCAACCTGTCCCTGTATGCCGACCAGGTTCAGGGCGATACCCGTTTCATCACCACCGGTGGGGCCGGGGGGCTGGTGCTCAACGATGACACCAGCTTCTACCATTACGTGCGCGTGGATGTGAGCGAAGACGGAGCAATCAGCCACTCACTGGAACGACTGGAGGCTGCGCAGCATCCGGTGCTGAGCACGCTGGAATCCCTCTGGTTCTTCATCTACTCCCTGTTCTATGTTGGCTATGTGAACTTCATCCTGCTGGTCGCTGTATTCGTGCTGATCAGCATCAAGCTCTATACCGCCATTTTCGTGGAGAAAGACTACTACCCGGACTATGACCTGGACCCACAACCCTGGCTGTCCCGGCCATTGCGGGTTGCCATGTTTACCAACAACTACCTGCCGTTTATCGGCGGCGTCCCCATCTCTATCGAGCGCTTGCGCAAAGGCCTGGAAACCCTGGGCGATGCCATCCTGATTGTGTGCCCGCGGTATCGTGACCAGCCCAGGCAGGAAACCAACGTGGTTCGGGTTCCGTCACTGCTGTCCATGGGAGAGAATCGCGAGTTCCGGCTGGCCAATATTTTCCTTTCTCAGATCCGTAAGCGACTGAGGGCCTTCAAGCCGGACATCATCCACCTGCACCACCCCATCTGGCTCGGTGGGTCCCTGGGGTTGTTCATCGCCCGGCGCCTTAAAGTACCGGCGGTGTACACCTACCACACGCGCCTTGAGCATTACGCACACTTTGTTCCCCTGCCGGGCAACCTGTTCCGCAATCTGATCTCTCACGAGCTGATCAGACACTTCGCCAACAAATGCGATGGCGTTATCGTGCCCACCTACTCCACCGAGGAGTACCTGCGGATGATTGGCGTCAAGAGCCCCGTGTTTGTTCAGCCGACTGGCATCGAGTACCAGCGCTTCCAGGAAGTGGATGATGAAGATGTCCGCAAGTTACGGGATTCCCTGGGGATCGGTGATGAAACCGTGTTTATCAGCGTCTCGCGACTGTCCAACGAAAAGAACATCGATTTCATGATCAATGCCATCGATGAGCTGCGCCGGCGTTCCGATCGCCCTTTCCGTTTTCTGATGATTGGCGAGGGCCACCAGCATCAGCGGCTTCAGCAGCGTATCGATGAACTGGGATTACAAAAGCACTTTACACTGGTTGGCTCCATCCCCCCGGATGATATGGCCACCTGGTATCACCTGGGCGATGCCTTCCTGTTTGCCTCCAAATCCGAAACCCAGGGCATGGTTATTCTGGAAGCCATGGCCGCCGGGCTGCCAGTGGTTGCAGTGCGTTCGAGCGGCATCGATGATGTCGTGCGCCATGGCCACAATGGATTCAAGACGCCGGAGAAACAGGACCAGTGGTGTGAGCGCGTTCAGCAACTGCTGGAGGATGAAGCGCTACGCGAAAAACTGGCCGCCCACGCCCTGGAATTTGCTGCGGATTATTCGGTGGAGCAGTTTGCCCGGGATGTGCGGGAAATCTATGCCCTTATCCTGGCACGTTCGGCTTCCCGGTGACCGTATCAAGGTTACACTTCCAACACAGAATATGATCGGTTTAGACTGGGAAAACGTACCTGTAAGGTACCTTTTAATTCCGGAGACAGACTGTGACAGGCATTCCCGTTGGTATCAGCACCTGCCTGCTGGGCAAGGAAGTCCGCCATGATGGCGGCCACAAGCATTCCCGCTTTTGCACCCAGGTACTTTCCCGCCATTTTGATTTCCGCTCCATCTGCCCGGAGCTGGAAGCAGGGCTGGGTGTGCCCCGCCCCGCTATCCATCTGCGGGAATACCAGGATGGCCTGAAGCTGATCGAATCCAAAGGCACGGCAGACCATACCGACGCCATGCAGGGATTTATCGACCAGGTAATGCCTACTCTGGCGGATCTTCGCGGATATATCCTGATGGCCAAATCACCCAGTTGCGGCATGGAGCGCATCAAGGTGCACAACGCTGATGGCAATGTGACCCGCCGCGATGGCCGGGGTCTGTTTGCGGAGGCACTTATGCATCACTACCCGTTGCTGCCGGTAGAGGAAGAAGGCCGCCTGAACGACGATGCACTGCGGGAAAACTTCGTTGAGCGTGTGTTCGCCTACGATGACTGGATGCAGAACGTGGCCGGTGACAACCTCACTGCCCGTGCCCTGATTGAGTTCCACACCCGCCACAAATTCCAGCTGCTGGCCCACTCCGAGAAAATCTACCGCCAGTTGGGGCCAATGCTCGGGGATCTGAAATCAGAGCCGCTGAAAGACATTGCCGCCCGATACATTGCCTCCTTCATGGAAGCAATGACCCTGCGGGTGAGCCGCGGCTCCCATGTGAATGCCATGCAGCACCTGATGGGCTACCTGCGTGATTCCATGGCCGATGAAGACCGGAAGGTGCTGATGGAGCAGATCGAGGCTTACCACCGGGGTGAAGTGCCCCTGGTGGTGCCGATGACGCTGCTGCGGATGGCCCAGCGGCGGGAACCGGTGGACTACCTCCATACCCAGAAATACCTGACCCCCTACCCGGACGAGCTCGGGCTCCGGAACCGTGTTTAACGGCTCGAATCAGAAGCCGTAAAGCAGCGACAGGGAGATTTCGGTATCGGTGTCGTCCGAACCCTCAGGCTCATCCGAAATGTGCTGTACCAGGTAGGCCAGTTTCATTGAAAGGTTACCAACAACCGTGGCCTGCACGGAGGTTTCGGACTCTGTCACGGTGTTGTTTTCGTCCAGGCCGATTTCTGTGCTCAGCTTCTGGCGAAACAGGGCATTCTCAGACAACGCGTAGTCGAACTGGCCCGCCAGCCGGGCGATGGCCTCTTCTTCGTCCCGATTGCCGTCTGAATCAGGCTCCTCCAGTTTGTTGAACCGGTAACCGACACCGGCCGACAAGTCGAGGAAGGAGCGCTCACCGCGCTGCCAGACCCGGTTACCATAACCGGTGGTCATTGATGACTGGAAGTCGTAGCCGGAGAAGCGGTCGTCCTCATAGGCGCCCCGCAGAAACACGTACTGACTTCCTTCGAACTTATAATCGGTCTGCAGCTCGCCCCGGTACTTCTCGGCAGTGGTCTCATCCTCTGTCTCGGAGAAGGTAGACCGGAACTCACCCTTGTTGCGCCACTCGTCCTCTTCGTATACCAGGCCAAGGCGACTGTTAATGTTGGTTTCCTCGGTGTTGCCGGAGGTGATCAGCACACCAACCTCACCTTCACCTTCCCAGCCTTCATAATCCTGACCAAACACCATCGGTGACACGGCCAGCAACACAATCGCAAGGGTTGTTCTGAACTGCATGAAATCTCCTTGATTTAACGATCAGGGTTTCGCATAACGCTCGCCCAAAGCACTTTTTCGGGCCTGCTGTTCACGCTCTGCCTTTTTTCGGGCCTTTCGCTCTGCAATGATGCGTGCAGCTTCGCCACCGACATGGGCTTCGCCCCGCTCCTCTGCCAGACGCATTTGCCGCTCACGCTCGGCAAAGCGGGCTTTCTGCGCTTCTGTCAGTGAGTCGATACAGCGGTGACAACTCACCCCCTGCTCATACTCCGGGCGCTGCTTGTCTTCCTCGGTGATCGGCCGGCGGCAGGCATGGCATTGGTCGTATTCGCCTCGCTCCAGCTTGTGGTTCACCGTTACCCGGTCATCAAACACAAAGCACTCACCGCGCCACAGGCTCTGTGATTCCGGGACTTCTTCCAGGTACCTGAGAATGCCACCCTTGAGGTGATACACCTCCTCAAAGCCCTGCTCTTTCAGGAACGCCGTGGATTTCTCGCAGCGGATGCCCCCGGTGCAGAACATGGCGACCTTCTTGTGCTTTGACGGATCCAGGTTCTCCTTCACATACTCGGGGAACTCACGGAAGGTATCTGTGGCCGGGTTCCTGGCATTCTCGAAGGTCCCGATCTCCACTTCGTACTGGTTACGGGTGTCCACAACCATTACGTCCGGGTCTGAGATCAGATCATTCCACTCTTTCGCGTCCACATAGGTGCCCACGATGCGTTTCGGGTCGATACCTTCCACACCCATGGTGACGATCTCTTTCTTCAGCTTCACCTTGGTGCGCTTGAAGGGCTGGATATCCACAAAGGATTCCTTGTAGTCGATGCCCTCAAATCGATCATCCGCATCCAGCCAGTTGCGGATGGCATCCACACCCTCACGGCTGCCGGCGATGGTGCCGTTGATGCCTTCACGGGCGAGCAATAAGGTGCCGTGCACATCCCTTTCAAGCATCAGATCCAGCAGCGGCTGGCGAAGGGCTTTGTAATCATTCAGAACTGCGAACTTGTATAGCGCGCAGACAACAACATCCTGGCTCATGAGTCTGGTTACTCCTGCGGGCCGGACCGTAAATCCGGAGCATGGTTAATAATCGCCCAAGGGCGCGAGGCAGCCATTCTAACGAATCCGGGCGCAGGAAAGTATTACGGGGAGTTACAGGGGCAATTCTGAGCAGAACCCGGCACCCGGGAGGGCGCCGGGAAATCACGTGCTGACGCAGATCAGAACAGTACTGCGAAACCGATGGAGACACCGGAGATTTCCGCGCCGTCCTTGTCGATATACTGCATGTACTCGCCGTTGACCTGGAAATCCTGATTGATGTTCAGGTTGGCACCCACGCCGAAGGAAAGGTCGGACTCTGAAGCAGATGCGCTGGCAGAGCCACCAGGGCCTGTTGCGGATGCCGTCAGCTCACCCTTGGTTGCACCCACAATGGCGTAGGGATACACCGGGCTTTCATTGGGGAGGCCAAGTACCATATAGCCGCCTACCAGGTAATCAATCTCAAGGTCCAGAGAGGCACCATTGAAACTGGTAGAATCGTCTTTTGCACCAAAACCCGCACGGAACTCGGCAGCCAGATAGGGATTGATCCGCACCCCGGCTTTACCGACGAGCGCACCCAGATCAAAATCCTCAGAGAGACCGTCCTCTTCATAAGTCACGAAGGCGTAGTTCAGGCCGACATAGCCGCCTTCAACAGCGTCCTGAGCGGAAGCACCGGATGCAAACGATGCCAATACGGCAAACGCAGACCCCAAAACAATCTTGTTCTTCATTGCTTACTCCTTTATAGGGCCAGCCCAGCGACCCCAACCACATGTGTTTATCCATCATTTTTCGGGCGGGTGGATAATAATTCATTTTTCACTCCGTTTCTTTGAGGCCAAACAAAAAACTCCCGCAAAGCGGGAGTTTTCAGGAACTTGAAGAAGGAGTGAGAGAGCCCTCAGTCAGCCAGTTCACGCTCCACAACGGCGGATAGCTGCCCCCAGCCCGGACGGGTCAGGCGGACGTTATCGACGAGCACGGTCGGCGTGCTGGTGACACGGAGTTGCATCGCTACGCGCCGGCTCTGCTCGATTTCTTCAATGTGCAGGTCGGTATTCATACAACGGCGGAACCTGCGCTCTTCCAGCCCCAGGTCATTCGCGTACCGGCTAAAGGTGTCTACGGGACTACCGGAACCACTCCACTCGGTCTGCATATCAAACAGCTGGTCATGCATTTCCCAGTAGGCGCCCTGGTCACCGGCACAGCGTGCTGCCTGGGCGGCAGGCATGGCGTTGTCGTGTTGCTGAAGCGGCAGGTCAAAGTACACAAACCGCACCTTGCCAGAATCGACGTACTCCTGCTTCAACTGCTGGGTGGCGTCTGAAAAGCGGGCACAGGCCGGGCACTGGTAATCCGCAAACTCCCGCACGACCACAGGCGCATCATCGTCACCCATTGATACCCCGTAACGATCCAGCTCAGCAGGAAACGGATCGGCGTTGGGGGCTGCAACCGGCAATTCATTGGACGTGGGGGACGGGTTTGCGGTGAGGAAAAACACACCAACCGCAACAAACACCAGAACAATAACGCCAAGGCCGGCATAGAGTGGCTTGCGATCTTTCTGCTTGCGGGGCGGTGGCGCACCGGTTTCCTTTCTTCTTTTTGCTTCGCCCATGATGGAGCTCCTTGTTGTTTATTCGTTTCTGATCGTTTTCAGGCGGTAATGAGCACGCTAAGATCCTTTATACCGTACATAAGTTCCAACAGAAATTAAGGAATTCTCATGGCGTTACCTGAATCACTGACAAGCTCGCTGAACCTTCCCCTGGTTGCGGCACCGATGTTTCTGATCTCCGGCCCGGAGATGGCGCTTGCCTGCTGCAAACAGGGGATCGTTGGTAGCTTCCCCGCGTTGAACCAGCGCAGCAGCGAGGATTTCGAGAAATGGGTGATTCAGATGAACGAGGGCCTGGAAGACTTCCGCCAGACCCATCCGGACCAGAGAATCGCGCCCTATGCGGTCAACCTGATTGTCCACCGCACCAACCCACGCTGGGAGGCCGACCTGGAACTGTGCGTGAAACACCAGGTGCCCATTGTGATCACTTCCCTTGGCGCAGCCACACGCGTGACCGAAGCCGTGCACAGCTACGGCGGCCTGGTTTTCCACGATGTGACCAACCAGAAACACGCCCGCAAGGCAGCGGAAGCGGGAGTGGATGGCATTATAGCGGTCTCCGCCGGTGCGGGCGGCCATGCCGGCACCATCAACCCGTTCGTGCTGGTGCATGAAATTCGCGAGGTATTTGACGGTATTATCCTGCTCGCTGGCGGCTTGTCCAAAGGCGAAGATATCCTGGCAGCCCAGGCCATGGGCGCAGACCTGTGCTACATGGGCACCCGGTTTATCAACACGACTGAATCACAGGCGGAAGCGGCCTACCAGAACATGATTATTGAGGCGGTATCCGGGGACATCATTCATACTCCGGCGGTTTCAGGTATTCCTGCCAACTTCATGCGCCAGAGCCTGGAAGCGGCAGGCTACCCCATGGACAAACTGAACCAGGCCGGAGAGCTCGACTACGGTGAAAAGCTGAAGCCGGTGGATGACGAGGCCAAGGCCTGGAAAACCGTCTGGTCCGCCGGCCAGGGGGTTAGCCAGATTACGGATGTGGTTACGGTCAGTAATCTGGTTGAACGTATTGGCAACGAATATCGGGAAGCCCGTTCGCGGCTTTGCGGTTAGTCGTCGTCATCTTCTTCGAGTTCGATTTCGGTGGCCACCAAGTTTCCATTGTTGAGCTGATCGTATTCGACCTCGATGAGAGGGCGCTCTCCGTCATCGACCAGGCTGAGCAAAGCATCAAAGGTGGTGTCGTCAAACTCTGTTCCAGTGCTGGTCTCGATGCTTACGCCCAGAACATTGAATGCAGTGCCTTGAATGCTTCGCAAGCGACCGACGAGTTCGAACTCTCCGTCAGCCTGGTCATCATCAATCTCAACCTTGAATGCTTCGAGGTAAACACCACCATCGGTGTTGACTCGCTCGATACCGCTGACCTCAACCTTTTCAGGGCCACCAAGATCCTCGAGTCTGATGTTGTTTGCATCCTCGCGGACCATCGCGGTAAGAGGTGTGACCTGAACCAGAACCCCTCCGATTCGGAAGCTCTGCTCATTCACATTGACACTGTTAACGCCAATGCGCCCCTCAACTTCTGACTCGCCTTCGCGCAGCGCGATTTCTTCTGCTTCAACTGTCCCATCGTCGAGGAAGTCGCCTTCCACCTGAATCAGAAGATCAGGCGTTAGGTCCTCCTCGGTCAGCCCGTCGTCAAAGTGAGTATCGTCGGTCACTCGGACGAACAGGCCGTTGATCTCGAAAAGGCGGGTTTGCGGATTAATTGCCGAGCTTACCGGACCGGCAAATTCGATGTCATCGTCATCGCCCCTGCGATATCGACGAAGATCGTCCTCTGCAATCTCACTGGCGAAGAGCACATCACCTTCAAAGCTTCCTTCAACTTCAACAAAGGGGTTGCCGGCAAGTTCGGAAATGCCGATTCCGTCAAACCCGGTATCATCACGGTCACACGCGACCGTAATATCTCCTATTTCGAATCTGCACAGGTCCGCATCAAAATTGCTGACCTGGCCCTCAAGTTCAATTTCATTTTCCAGGTCAAAGGTCCCTGATGCAGAGTCAGAAAGAGCGCCCACGAAGCTGGCCCTGAACTCCCCATTTGGCAGTCGCCAGGCGCTGACCCTGACGAAATCGCCGCTGATCAGCTCGATAACCTGTTTGCCTTTTACCACCGTCTGGTTATCGATGTGAACAACCAGGCCATAGATGCTGAGCCTGGCGGTCTTGGTTGCCGGGTCCCAGGGCTGCGTAATGACGACTTCTCCCCGGAGCGTATCGTCATACTCAACGCGGTTGGCCGTACCCTGACCATCATCCCGCCACTCACCATCAACCCTCAGAATCATACCCTCGTCCAGTTCCGACTCTGTGGTTATGCCGTCATCGCTCTGAACCTGTCCGTTCAGACTGCCGGTATCAAACCGGACCCCGTTAACAAACACACTCCCGAACCCCGAAACCGGCCCCACACTGGACCCCGTGCCACGGATGCCGCCGTCCGCGACATCAAGGCTGTCACTGCCGCTGCCTCCGCATGCGGTCAGGATACCGATGGCCAGTGCGCTTAACGAAAAACGGGTAGTCACGTGGGTGGACTTCGGTTTCATGGAGGTGTCTCCCTGGCCAGCAACGGGGCCAACATTATTCATCGGAAATCGTTACTACGCCGGCGCAGGGCCCTGCCGGCTTCCATCTGTTCTTCTGTGTCGGGAATCATACCGTCCTCGTGGGGCACTTCCGGGACGTAGGCGCTGCGGCGCAACAGCAGGCAGCCGCTTTCATGCTGCTCGACGATTCCCTTGCGAAGCAGCTCGTTAAAGATGACCGTCGGCACCAGATCACGATTCACCAGCCCGACCAGGGCGTTGAAACCCGCCTCATCCGAACTGGCCAGTGGCAGCAGCGTGGGATGGTTGTTGGCATCCAGAAAAGGGCTGCTGATCCAGCGCCGGACGACTTCCCTTGCACTGGCGGATAGCAGCGTGGTGACCAGATCCGTGGGCTGCCAACAGTGCCCGGTTCGTGGAACGGTTTCACGGTTTGTCATGTATGTTCTCCACTGCCATCTGGCTGAACAGGGTCTTCAAAGTAGAAAATGCCCACTCCGGTTCTGACAGCTTCCCCTGTCGCCTTGTTATCACCATGGCCTGCAATATCGCGGTCGTAAGGTCCCAGCCACGTATCGAGCTGTTCCAGCATGGCCTGTGACTGTTGCGCCGCATACCGGCGCCAGCGCCCCATGACTTCCGGCGGGATATTGTCGTATACCAGCGTTCTCTGGAACAGGGGCTGACCATCAGCCTCGCTGCCCACCAGATTGTGATCAATGGTCGCTATAAGATCTGATACGTCCTCTCCGAAGATCTGGAGCATTTCTTCGCTGTCACCCGCCGGAACATAAGCCCTTTGGCGCAATGCCAGCTTCCCGGAGGCCTCGGTTGCCACCACGCCTACCCGCATCAGTTCTTCCAGGACTGCTCGCGGGGTCATATCGCCGCTGTAGCGCTTCACGAGCTCACTGAAGCTGAGCGGGCCATCGAATGGAAGTTCTGCCGGCGCGCCCTCACCGGTCTGGAATGCACAATCATGAACCCATCCGGAAACCACGCGCGAGGCACGGTTTTCATGCCGGGCGCCCGGGTTACCATCATGTTCCCCTGCCAGGATTTCCCGCTGCTTTCTGACTTCCTTTCGCGTGAGCCCCGTCATCACCGCAGCGCGGGAATCCGTTGGCTTTTTACGGTTGTCGGCGAAATCTTCCAGGGCGGCCTCCACGTAGGCACGCCTGACCAGCTCTGAGAACTCCGCAAACGGAATACCGTTGCGGAGCAGCAGGCGTGTCATGGGGCGCAGAATGCGATACAGCGCCCTATGCAGGGGGGTGGTATCGGAGCTTTTCATATTTGGGATTGTATTCCCATAGAGACATCAACACCAATCAGTCATCTTCTTCGATCTCGTCGATCACATAGTCACCGCCAGCATTTCGGAAGTAATCGATCTCTACCTGATTCCCCACGCTGATATCAGAGAGATTCGCGTCACCACGGAGCAATGTGAGGCCAAGGACCGTGATGGAGCTGTCGGTAACGGCTGTTACCCGTCCTTCCATCTCATAGCCATCGTCATCATCGTCGTCTTCACGCTCGATCTTGATGGCTTCCAGGTAATCGCCTCCGGACGAGCGCTGGCGACCTTCCACCTCAATGAAATCGCCAACACGAAGGCTTTCGATATCGCGGGTTCTCATCGTGATGCTGTCATCATCGTCGTCATCGTCATCTTCGATGAGCGTGTTGCCGGTCAGCACCACACGAACGCCGCTGACGACCAGTTCGTCCTCACTCTTCGATTCAATGACACCGTCCAGTTCTGCATCACCGTCACGAGGCTCGATCTCTTCGGCTACCAGCACACCGTTACGGAAACTGCCCTCGACTTTCACCAGCAGGCCATCGCCAAGCTCACTTTCCCGCAGGCCATCGTCAAACCCGGTACCGCTATTCACCCGGACAGTAATTCCGTTGAGGCTGAACTGCCGGCTGACATCGTCGTAGTCACCGGAAATGGCCCCGGCAATCTCGACATCATCGTCGTCATCGAAGAGGTCGTCTTCATCCTCGATTTCCTCTGCGATCAACACCCCGTTCTGGATATAACCTTCAACCTCAACAACGATGCCGTTTGCGAGATCGTCCCGTTCCAGATCGTCATCGAACTCGGCGCTCTGGTAATCCACATCAATGCCGTTGATCTGGAAGGTCTGGGCAACTGCGTCCAGATTGCGGACCACACCTTCAACTTCCACTTCGTTGCCATCGCCGAAATCATCGCTCACTGGCTTCACGCCCACGTAACTGGCGCGGAAAGTGCCATCATCAAGGCGCCAGGCACTGATCCGAACCCGGTAGGTGCCAGGGCTGACACCATCCAGTTCGGCCGGCGTGGCGCCCTTGAAGACGGTCTGCCCGTCCACCAGGATTTCCTGCCCGGCGACTATCAGCGTGCCGTCACCGTCAAGCAGGTCCGGACCGTTCCAGGTAGCGGACTGCAATTCGCCGCGGAGAGTATCGTCGTAATCCAGGCGATCGGCCTCGCCCTGTCCATCGTCGTCCCAGCGGCCACGAACCTTGAGAATCATGCCTTTCTCGAGCTGGGTCTCCCGCTCGATGCCGTCGTCGCTGTTAACACTGCCATTGGTATTAAACCGGGTGCCGTTTACGTACACACTGCCAAACCCGGACACCGGCCCGACACTGGTTCCGGAGGATGCGGTGTCACTACTGGACGAACCGGAACCACCACCGCCACAGGCGGCCAGGGAGCCTGCGATAACACCGGTCATGGCCAGTTTGATTGCTGTTGCTAACGGATCGCGTTTCATAGGTCTTCTCCTTTTTTATTGGGATTATTTTCCCAAACCTATAATTGGGAAATTATTCCCATTTATAGGGGTTGTCCAGCTTCTGAACATGAAGATTTTGTGAACTTTCCGGCCCCATGGGCGTAAGCTACTGAACAGACGAATGAAAACAGGGGAAAAATAATGCTGGGATTTCTGAAGGGCGATCCGAAGAAAAAGCTGCAGAAAGAGTATGAAGCGAAGCTGCAAAAAGCGCTGCACGCCCAACGCAACGGCGACCTGCGCACCCATGGCACGCTGATGGAGGAAGCAGAGAAAATTTACGCGGAACTGCAGAAGTTAGAGAAGGACTGACCTCCCAAGTTTGGCGGGAGGTCCGGCTGGTAACCCCTGTTCAAAACCGTGGAGCGCCAGGGATGGCGCGACCGAGCCCTACATGGACGTATTTACGGGCGTGTTTTGAACAGGGGTTGCCAGCCGGACCGGGGCTAGGAGTCTCCCATAAAATGCCGAAGCTGCCGGTTAAGGCGATCGACTTCACGTCGCATTTCCTGGACCTCATCAAGAAGCTCCAGAGACATCGCCAGGCCAGGCAGGTTCATCTTCAGATCCCGCTGCAAACGCTGGGCCTTGCGGAGACGGGCCAGGGCGTCAAGATCGAACTGCCATTGGCGTGCTTCCGGTGATTCCTCCACAGGAGCGATCACACCGTAGTTCACCAGTTTGATAACGAACTCCGCGTGGCAATCCCCACGCTCGCAGACCTCCCGCAAGGTGAATGTAGCGGTTGGTTCCACCAGTTCGACGCTCAGAATCCGGTCTTTATCAGTCATCCTTCACCCCGCTCACACATGCAGTTTGCTGCGTGGATTGAACCCTTTTTCAGCCTCGGCCAGCTGTTTGTACAGCGCCTCGGCTTCTTCGCTGTGCCGCTCCGGCATCACGATCTGCAGCACCACAAGTTGGTCCCCCGGATGCTTGCCTGGCAGGCCTTTGCCCTTGAGCCGCAATTTGCGGCCGCTGGAAGAGCCCTTGGGCACCTTGACGTTCACCTTCGAGCCAACGGTGGGCACCGTGACCGAGGCACCGAGAGCGGCCTCCCAGGGAGCGATGGGCACCGTCACCAGTATATCCCGGCCTTCCACCGTGAACAGGGGGTGCGGCGCGTATTCCACTTCGATAAACAGGTCGCCATTCTCCGCACCACCGATGCCGGGGGCGCCCTGACCTTTCAGGCGGATATGTTGCCCTTCCCTCATGCCGGCGGGGATCTTCACGTTCAGGGTTTTCTGACGTGGCACTACCCGGCCGTTGGCGTCCGGCTCATGGACACTGAACGACACCTGCTTATCGCAGCCATGGAAAGCCTCCTCCAGGAACAGCGCCAGCCGGGCGTGAACATCTTCACCCCGCATGCGCATGGAGTGGCGCTGGCCGCCGAAGCCACCACCAAAGCCTGCTCCCGGGCCGGCTCCCCTGCGACGGCCACCGCCGAAGATTTCCTCAAAGAAGTCGCTGAACTGCGCCGCATCGGCTTCGGTATAACCACCGCCACCAAAGCCGGACGCACTCTCCCAACCGGGAGGACGCTCAAACGACCCGTCCTGACGGGCGCCGTAATTCTTCAGCTCATCGTATTCGGCACGTTTTTCGGGGTCTTTCAGTACTTCATAGGCCTCACCCACGTCTTTGAATTTGTCGGACGCATCTGCTTCCTTACTGACATCCGGATGATATTTCCGGGCCAGTTTGCGGTAGGCCTTTTTGATCTCCTCGGGGGAGGCAGACTCACTCACACCAAGCACGGCGTAATAGTCTTTGAAGTCCATTCTATTCCTCACACCTGTTTAGAATGCTGGGCATTGTTTACCCGGTTACTACCACTATATTTGATGAGGAAGTGAAAATTACAAGGTGCGGACCTATCAGAATTGATGCGTATCAGTTGTCTGGCCATGGTTGTCCGCTTGTTTTCACCCCTTGGCCTATCTAGGCTTGATAAGAGATGACAAACACTTCAGGCAGGATGTGCCCCCCATATTCGTTTCCGTTACAGGAGGTGATCTCCATTACCCAAGAAGCAGATCTGGAGCGAAGGGCCGGCTGGAAGCGTTCTCCCATACTCGGGATGCTGGCCAGCATCGTTTTTGTGGGCATTATTCTTGCGATCCTCTATTTCCTGGGGATCCATGAACGGGTCGTGGTCATGCTTCAGTGGTTTGAAGACCAGGGCGCCTGGGCTGCCCTGTTATTCATTCTGCTGATGACGGTGACTGTGGTTGCCCTGCTGCCCGGCGTTTTGTTTACCACTGGCGCGGGCTTCGTATTCGGGGTGATGGAAGGCACCGTGTATGTGGTCACCGGGACGGTGTTGGGGGCTTCCCTGGCTTTCCTGATAGCCCGGCACCTTTTTGGCGAACGGGCAAAAGAATTTGTGATGGCCAGAGCACGCCTGCGGCTGATGAGCAATGAGCTGACGCCCCATGGCTGGAAAATCGTGCTTCTGACCCGGCTGATTCCGTTTTTTCCCAGCAAGCTTTCAAACTATTTCTTCGGCCTAACGCGATTTTCGTTTCGTGGCTTTGTGGGAGGATCCGCCATAGGTTTCATACCTTTCTCACTTCATAACGTTTACCTGGGGTCTATCGCAGCCGACCTGACCGTTCTGGGAGTACGGGAGACCAGCCGGTCCCCTCTGGAGTGGGCCATATACGGCGCCGGGTTCGCCGGCACCCTGGCTGCTGTCATTTACCTCAACATCCTCGCCCGCCGCGCCCTGTCCAAATACGCTGACGAAGAGCACAGCCTGGAGATCAAACAGTGACCTGGATGAAATGGCTACCCTGGCGTTTTGTGGTTAAAACCGTCGCCCGCAAACACGGCTTTCTGGACCCCATCGCCCTGCTCTCAAGACTCCATGGATTCGCCCAGCCCTCGGAAGTCGGAGAACCCATCGAGCTGCTGCGGGCCGGTGTGGTTTTCCATGCCCGGGGCCTGATCAACAGCCGGGTTATCCAGCACAACCTGGACTGGGTCTGGCCCTACTGGATCGAGCGGCAATTTGACCCAAAGGATCCTTCGTTCATTCCCCGGGCGTTTTCCATTACCCATATCAACCTCAGCAACCGGAACTGGACGGCGGTGGGGCACCCTGACTGCGACGAACTGCCAATCGTGGACCCGAGAGGCCTGCTGACACCGTTTTATGACAGCTGGTCACTGGACGGCTGGCTGCTGGCTGACGACGGCCGCTGCCTGCTGCCCTCACGGGCAAAGGATTCGCGCCAGTGGCAGGATGTGGGCGATGTAATCAGCGTCAATACCGAGTCATCCATGGACGGCCTGGAACTCGGCAGCAAAGCCTGGGTGGAGCTGGAATCCGGCGTTCCGGTGTGCAAATTCCGGCTGCGGGCAAAGTCGCAGGTGGCCGGTTCACTGGTGCTGGCACTGCGGCCGTCCAATCCCGAGGGAGTGAGTTTCATAAACCGCGTCAGTCTCTCGAAAGATCGGGATGCCTGGACGGTGGAGGGCGATCGCTCAGTCACCTTCAGCGCCCCCGCCGAACGACACCATGTCTCGGATTACCATAACGGTGACGTGCACATTCATCTGACCGACCGTGAGGACCAGACCGAGGGCGTCTGTGATGTGGGCATGGCCACCGCGGCAGCGCTGTTTTCCGTGAAGGCCGGGGAAGCCCGCGAAATCACCGCCAGCATTCCCCTGAGCGACACCCGGGCACGGCTACCCCTGGCCGATGCCTGGCAGACAGAACGGGAAGGCCACGCCCGCCTTGTGTGCCCCGAACCTCACTATCAGTTTCTCTATGATGCTGCGGTTGCGTCTCTGATCCTCCACTCTCCGGACGATGTCTATCCCGGCCCATTCACCTACAAGCGGTTCTGGTTCCGCGATGCGGCCTTCATCATCAACGCGTTACTGAGCATCGGACTGACCGGACGGGCTGAGCGGGCCCTGTCCCGCTTCCCCCAACGCCAGACCAGTCGCGGTTATTTCCGCTCCCAGGAGGGCGAGTGGGACGCCAACGGCGAAGTGCTCTGGATACTCAAACGCTTTTTCGACCTGACGGGTCGTCGCCCGGACAAGCACTGGCATGCCCCCATAAGCCGTGGCGCCCGGTGGATTACCAACAAGCGCCTGCGCGAGGAAACCGAAGCGCCCCATGCGGGGTTACTGCCGGCAGGTTTCAGCGCTGAACACCTGGGCCCGAATGATTACTATTACTGGGATGACTTCTGGGGCATCGCGGGGCTCCATGCCGCTGCGGACATGCTGGCAGTCGACAGCCCGGAAGACAGCCGGGCTTTCCGGGACGATGCCGTCGATTTTACGAAGGCAGTCGACCGCAGCCTGGAGCGCTGCCAGACGCGTCTGAAGCGGCCAGGCATGCCAGCCTCCCCCTACCGGCGCCTGGATGCGGGCGCCATAGGTTCCCTGGCGGCAGGTTACCCGACCCAGATTTGCGCTCCCGATGATCCGCGACTGCTGGACTGCGCTGAATTTCTGCTGGAGCGGTGTTTCGTCGACGGCGCCTTCTACCAGGACATGATCCACTCCGGTCTGAACGCCTACCTGACCCTGCACGTGGCCCAGGTGCTTCTGCGGGCGGGTGATCCCCGCTATCTCCAGCTGATGGATTCGGTAGCCGAACTGGCCTCGCCTACCGGCCAGTGGCCCGAAGCCATCCATCCCGGCACCCTTGGCGGGTGCATGGGGGATGGGCACCACGTGTGGGCATCGGCGGAATGGGTACTGATGGTGCGCAACTGCTTTGTGCGGGAAGAAGGGGAACGCCTGGTGCTCTGTGGTGGTATACCCGGGCGCTGGCTGGAACAGAACGAGACCATCAGCTTCGGGCCCGCGCCAACAGGCTTTGGCACTGTCTCCGTCAGCATAATGCCGGACCCAGCTGGTTCACACAGAGTGGAATGGACGGCCGAGTGGCACACTGAGGAGCCGCCGATCGAGGTGAAGCTGCCAGGGTACAAACCGGTGGTCGCGAGCCCGGATACGGGCTCGGCGACACTGGAAAGACTCTGACTACAACGTTTACTTGACCTTGGGGTCCAACTCGCCAGAAGCGTAACGCTCGAACATGCGCTCGAGGTTGACCGGTTTGATCTTGCTGGCGTTGCCTGCAGTTCCGAAGGCTTCGTAGCGGGCAACGCAGACTTCCGTCATTGCCTTCATGGTTTCCTTCAGGAATTTGCGCGGGTCGAACTCGGCCGGGTTCTGCGCCAGGAAACGACGGGTTGCACCAGTGCTGGCCAGACGCAGGTCGGTGTCGATGTTGACCTTGCGAACGCCATGCTTGATGCCTTCCACGATTTCCTCAACCGGCACACCATAGGTCTCGGGAATTGCACCACCGTATTCGTTGATGATCTTCAGCCACTCCTGGGGAACAGAGCTGGAGCCGTGCATCACCAGGTGAGTATCCGGAATGCGGGCGTGGATGGCCTTGATCTGGTCGATGGCCAGGATGTCACCGGTCGGGGGACGGGTGAACTTGTAGGCGCCGTGGCTGGTGCCAATGGCGATGGCCAGGGCGTCGACGTGGGTTTTCTTGACGAAATCCGCGGCTTCTTCCGGGTCGGTCAGCATCTGGCTGTGATCCAGGGTGCCTTCGGCGCCGATGCCGTCTTCTTCACCGGCCTGGCCGGTTTCCAGGGAGCCGAGGCAACCCAGTTCGCCCTCAACGGAAACGCCACAGGCGTGAGCCATTTCCACGGTGCGGCGGGTAACGTCCACGTTGTACTCGTAGTCGGTAGGAGTCTTACCGTCTTCACCCAGTGAACCATCCATCATCACCGAGCTGAAGCCCAGTTGAATGGAGCGCTGGCATACGGAAGGGCTGGTGCCATGGTCCTGGTGCATGACCACTGGAATATGGGGAAACTCCTCAATGGCCGCCAGAATGAGGTGACGCAGGAAAGGAGCACCGGCGTACTTGCGGGCGCCGGCAGAGGCCTGAACAATCACCGGAGAGTCGGTCTTATCGGCCGCCTCCATGATCGCGCGCATCTGCTCAAGGTTGTTCACGTTGTAAGCCGGCACACCGTAACCATGCTCGGCGGCGTGATCCAATAGTTGCCGCATCGAAATCAGGGCCATGGGGGTTGTCTCCTCGATTAATTAAATGTGTCTGGCAGACTTTCTGGTTTGGAGTCTGCTTCGGAGGGCCGGAACACTCTTCCGGGACACGCCGTGAATACGTCCCTGTAGGCTCGTAAAAAACATCCCTGTTTTTTACGGTCCCGGAAGAGTGTTCCGGCCCTCCTTGCGATTCAGACTTGTGCTTAGGCGCCGCGCTCTTCTAAAACGGCAACTGCCGGTAGCGTTTTTCCTTCCACGAATTCCAGGAAGGCACCGCCGCCGGTGGAAATGTACGAGATTTTGTCACTTACACCGTACTTGTCAACGGCGGCGACAGTATCACCACCGCCAGCCAGTGAGAAGGCATCGCTTTCAGCGATGGCTTTCGCCAGGGACTGGGTGCCGTTGCTGAACTGGTCGAATTCGAAGACGCCGACCGGGCCATTCCACAGGATGGTTTTGGAGGACTTCAACAGGCCGGCGAATTTGGAGGCGGTTTCCGGGCCGACATCCAGAATCATGTCGTCTTCAGTGACCTCATCGATTTTCTTGGTGGTGGCCTTCGCTGTCTCGGCGAACTCGCTGGCAACCACCACATCCACAGGCAGCGGAATTTCCACGCGGGAGGCGATTTCCCGGGCGGTGTCGATCAGGTCGTGTTCGCACAGGGATTTGCCTACCGGGTGACCGGCAGCTGCCAGGAAGGTGTTGGCGATACCGCCACCGACGATGATCGAGTCGCAGACTTTTTCCAGCGCGTTCAGTACGTCCAGCTTGGTGGACACCTTGGAGCCGCCAACGATGGCGACGACGGGCCTGGCCGGGTTGTCCAGGGCCTTGCCGAGTGCTTCCAGTTCGGCCGCCAGCAGCGGGCCGGCGCAGGCTTCGGGCGCGAAACGGGCAACACCATGGGTTGAGGCCTGGGCGCGGTGGGCGGTGCCGAAGGCATCCATTACATACACATCGCACAGGGCGGCGTACTTTTTGGAGAGTTCTTCGTCGTCTTTCTTTTCGCCTTTATTGAAGCGCACGTTCTCAAACAGAACCACTTCGCCTTCGGCCACTTCAACGCCGTCCAGGTAATCGGTGATCAGGCGCACGTCCTGGCCCAGCAGCTTGCCCAGGTGCTCAGCCACCGGCTTCATGGAGGAGGCTTCGTCGTAAACGCCTTCTTCCGGGCGACCCAGGTGGGACATCAGCATAACCCTGGCGCCAGCGTCTTTTGCGGCCTTGATGGTGGGCAGCGAAGCGCGGATGCGGGCGTCGCTGGAGACTGCACCATTCTTTACCGGTACGTTCAGGTCTTCACGGATCAGTACCCGCTTGCCTGCGAGGTCCAGATCGGTCATTCTCTTGATAGCCATAATGTTCATCCCCTGATCAAAAACAGTTTCAGTGACCGGACAACCAGTGCTTGCTGACGTCCAGCATCCGATTTGCAAACCCCCATTCGTTATCAAACCAGCACAGCACCTTCACCATGGTGCCGCCGGTTACACGGGTCTGGCCTCCGTCCACGATTCCGGAATGGGCGTCGTGGTTAAAATCGGAGCTGGCCAGCAGCTCATCGGTGTAGCCCAGAATGCGTTTCAGCGGCCCATGGGCCGCGTTTTTTAATAGATTATTCACCGCCTCCACCGAGGTGTTTTGCCGAACGTTCACTACCATATCGATGGCCGACACGTTCATGGTGGGCACGCGCATGGCCACGGAGCTGAACCTGCCCTCCATATGGGGAAGCAGGCGTTCGATGCCTTTGGCCAGGCCGGTGTCAACGGGAACGATGTTGTGCAGGGCGCTACGGGTGCGGCGCAGGTCCTGGTGATGGTAGGCATCAATAACCGGCTGGTCGTTCATCGCGGCGTGGATGGTGGTGGTGCTCCCCTGCTCCACACCCAGGGCCTCATCCAGTATCTGGATGACTGGCACCAGGCAGTTGGTGGTGCAGGAGGCTGCAGCCACGATGCGGTCCGTCTCGGTTAACTGGTCCTGGTTCACGCCATAAACCACCGTGCGATCCACATCGGATTCGGCTGGCTGTGAAAACAGCAGGCGGGCAGCACCGGAGTTCAGGTGTTGCTCGGCTGTGGCCCGGTCGGTGAAGGCACCGGAGCACTCCAACACCAGATCCACACCCAGTTCACCCCACGGCAAGTCTGAAGCCTCGGCATGGCGAACTACGCGAATCTGGTCACCGTTCACCACCAGGGAGTCGCCCTCGACCCTTATCTCGCCCTGGAATCGGCCATGGGTCGAGTCATAGCGGGTGAGGTGGGCAATGGTGTCGATATCCGCCAGCTCGTTAATCGCGACCACCTGCAGGTTGTCGCGAAAACCGTTCTCATAGAGCGCCCGCAGGACGCACTGGCCGATACGGCCGTATCCATTGATGGCGATGCGATACGGTGCAGCGGTACTCATCAGGCTTCCAGCAGCTCCCCGGCGACGGCGATCACGTTGTCGACCGTAAATCCGAACTCCCTGAACAGCTCGCCCGCAGGTGCGGACTCACCGAAGGTGCTCATGCCCACAATGCGGCCGTCCAGGCCAACGTACTTGTACCAGTAGTCTTCGATGCCGGCTTCGATGGCAACGCGGTTGGTCACTTCCAGTGGCAGGACTTCCTGCTTGTAGGCCGCGCTTTGGGCATCGAAGGTGTCAGTGCTCGGCATGGAAACCACGCGCACCTTGTTCCCTTTCTCCCGCAGTGCAGCTGCCGCGTCCTGAGCCAACCCGAGCTCGCCACCAGTGGCAATCAGGATCAGATCCGGAGTGCCTTCGCTGTCAGACAGAATGTAGCCACCTTTGGCCACATTCTGCAGCTGGGTCGCGTCACGATCCTGATGGGGCAGCCCCTGCCGGGAGAACACCAGGGCCGTCGGACCGTCGGTGCGCTCAAGTGCAGCTTTCCAGGCAACAGCGGATTCCACCGTGTCGGCCGGGCGCCAGGTGCTCATGTTCGGCGTGGTGCGCAGGCTGGCCAGCTGTTCGATGGGCTGGTGCGTGGGGCCGTCTTCGCCCAGGCCGATGGAGTCGTGGGTGAAGACATAGATGGAGCGCTGCTTCATCAGGGCTGCCATGCGCACGGCGTTGCGGCAGTACTCCATGAAGATCAGGAAGGTGGCGCCATAGGGCACAAAGCCACCGTGCAGGGCAATGCCGTTCATGATGGCGGCCATGCCGAATTCGCGAACGCCGTAGTAAATATAGTTACCGCTGGCATCCTCTTTGGTCACCGGCTTGCTGCCATCCCAGATGGTGAGGTTGGAGCCGGCAAGGTCAGCGGAGCCGCCCAGCAGTTCCGGCAGCAGTGGGCCATAGGCGTTCAGGGTGTTCTGGGAAGCCTTGCGGCTGGCGACAGTCTCGCCCTTGTCCTGACACTCCTGGATGTAGGCCTGGGCCTTTTCCGAGAAGTCCGCTGGCAGCTCACCGGCCATACGGCGCTTGAACTCGGCAGCCAGTTCCGGCTCGGCCTTCTCGTAGGCAGCGAAGGCCTGCTCCCACTCGGACTGAGCAGCCGCACCCTTCTCGCGGGCATCCCAGGCGCCATAGATTTCTGACGGAATTTCAAAGGCACCGTGGTTCCAGCCCAGCTTTTCGCGGGTCAGGGCGACTTCGTCTTCACCCAGCGCGGCGCCGTGACAGGCTTCGGTGCCCTGCTTGTTGGGGGAGCCGAAACCGATAATGGTCTTGCAGCAGATCAGGGTGGGCTGAGACGTGTTGGCCCGGGCCGCTTCAATGGCACTGCGGACCGCTTCCGGGTTATGGCCATCAACCTCGGGAATCACCTGCCAGCCGTAGGACTCAAAACGCTTGGGGGTGTCGTCGGTAAACCAGCCGTCGACCTCGCCGTCAATGGAAATGCCATTGTCGTCATAGAACATGACCAGCTTGCCCAGGCCCAGGGTGCCGGCAAGGGAGGACACTTCGTGGGAGATACCCTCCATCAGGCAGCCATCGCCCAGGAAGGCGTAGGTGTAGTGATCAACAATGTTGTGGCCGGGACGGTTGAACTGCTCGCCCAGGGCCTTCTCCGCCAGTGCAAAGCCAACCGCGTTGGCAATACCCTGCCCCAGCGGACCGGTGGTGGTTTCTACACCCGGCGTGTAGCCGTACTCCGGGTGACCCGGGGTTTTGGAGTGCAGTTGACGGAAGTTCTTGATGTCATCGATGGAGACGTCATAGCCAGTCAGGTGCAACAGGGAGTACTGCAGCATGGAGCCGTGGCCATTGGACAGCACAAAACGGTCACGGTTGGCCCACTTGGGGTTGGCCGGATTGTGGCTGAGGAAATCATTCCAGAGTACCTCGGCGATGTCCGCCATACCCATGGGCGCGCCCGGGTGGCCGGATTTGGCTTTCTGAACCGCATCCATGCTCAGCGCGCGAATGGCGTTGGCGAGATCTGTGCGAGATGGCATTGACGTTTCTCCAGTTTTGGTCGGCAAAAAGGTGAACAGTTAAAAAGAAGGCGCGTATTTTCGCCGATTAGTGACCACCGGGGCAAATCGGCGTTACTCTTTTTGTGCCTCTTTCAGGCAGCGGAAATTGGTGGCAGGAATTTTGGCTGATTTTTCAAACAGATCTAACTCTATATCAATTTTTTTTGATATAGATATTGCCTGACCGGCCAGACATCCCTAAACTTCCTCCCATGACATCCATGACCACGCACGCAAATGACCTGTCCTCCATGGACGCCCTGGCACCGATCTTCAAGGCGAGCGGTGATCCGTTGCGCCTTGAAATCCTGCGTGTGTTGCGCCGGGACACCTTTGGCGTTCTGGAGCTGAGCCAGTTGTTCGATATGCGCCAGTCCGGTATGAGCCACCACCTCAAAGTGATGCACAAGGCCGGTCTGCTGGAACCCCAGCGCGAGGGCAACGCCATCTTCTACCGGCGCCCCCTGAACCTGGAGAGCGACAAGCTCACCGACCAGACCATTCGCCAGGTATTTGAAACGGTCGATCGTATTCCCCTGCCACAACACCTGCAGGGAAAAATCGAGGCCATCCGTAACCAGCGTGCTGACCAGTCCCAGGCTTTCTTCGCCCGCTATGCGGAAAAATTCCGCGAGCAACAGGAACTGATTGCCGCGTTCGAGTTGTACGCCGAACCGGTGGCCAACCTGATCCGCAACCGATCCACCCGGCATGACTGGAAAACCGCCCTGGAAATCGGACCGGGTGAAGGCGCATTTCTGCCAGTGCTGTCGACCATCTGCGAGCATGTGGTGGCCCTGGATAACTCCCGCGACATGCTCGCCAAAGCCACACGCACCTGCATCGACGAGCGCCTGAACAACGTCGACCTGATCGAAGGCGTGACCGACAACCTGCTTGCCCGGGGAGACGATTTCGACCTGGTGGTGGCCAACATGGTGCTGCACCACGTGCCCAGTCCTGCTGACATCTTCCTGGACGCCGCAGCACTGATGAAAACCGGCGGCTGCCTGATGATCAGCGACCTGTGCAGCCACGACCAGGACTGGGCCAAGGAAGCCTGCGGCGACCTGTGGCTGGGCTTCGAACCGGAAGAGCTCACGAGCTGGGCCGCAGAAGCCGGCCTGGTTGCTGGTGAGTCTTTGTTTATCGGCCTGCGCAACGGATTCCAGGTGCAGGTAAGAGAATTCTGGAAAAACCCGGGGGCTGCCTGAAACCAGAAATGAAAACTGTATCAATTTTTTTTGATATAGAATTGTGCAGACTCTGAAAACTGATTTACGATAGCGACATTAAAACAGCCGGCAGAAAGCAAACACCCGACGCCGGCGCGAATTTGCAACGCTCACAGAGGAGCAACCCTATGTCTGATTACAGCGTCTTTACCTCCGAATCGGTCTCTGAAGGCCATCCTGACAAACTGGCAGACCAGATTTCTGATGCCGTACTCGACGCCATCCTCGTGGACGACCCCCACGCCCGGGTTGCCTGCGAAACCATGGTAAAAACCGGCGTTGCCATTATTGGCGGGGAAATCACCACCAGTTCCTGGGTTGATCTGGAAGACCTGGTCCGTGAGGTCATCAAGGACATCGGCTACACCTCGTCCGACGTGGGCTACGACGGCGACACCTGCGGCATTATCAACATCATCGGCAAGCAGTCCGTGGACATCGCCCAGGGCGTTGACCGCAAGAAGCCGGAAGACCAGGGCGCCGGTGACCAGGGCCTGATGTTCGGCTACGCCAGCAACGAAACCGACGTACTGATGCCGGCGCCGATCACCTTCTCGCACCGCCTGGTCCAGCGCCAGGCCGAAGCCCGCAAGAGCGGCCTGCTGCCATGGCTGCGCCCGGATGCGAAAAGCCAGGTCACCTGCCGCTACGAAAACGGCAAGGTTTCCGGTATCGACGCCGTGGTGCTGTCCACCCAGCACGACCCGGACGTCACCCAGGCGGACCTGAAAGAAGCAGTGATGGAGCTGATCGTCAAGAACGCACTGCCGGCAGAGCTGCTGCACAAGGACACCCAGTTCCACATCAATCCGACCGGCAAGTTCGTGATCGGCGGCCCGGTTGGTGACTGTGGCCTGACCGGTCGCAAGATCATCGTCGACACCTACGGCGGAATGGCCCGCCACGGCGGCGGCGCCTTCTCCGGCAAGGACCCCTCCAAGGTGGACCGCTCTGCAGCCTACGCTGGCCGTTACGTCGCCAAGAACATCGTCGCGGCCGGCCTGGCCGAAAAGTGCGAGATCCAGGTGTCCTACGCCATCGGCGTTGCGCAGCCAACATCGATCTCCCTGAACACCTTTGGCACTGGCAAGATCAGCGACGACAAGATCATCGAACTGATCCGCCAGAACTTCGACCTGCGGCCGTATGCCATCACCAACATGCTGGACCTGCTGCACCCGATGTACCGTGCAACAGCGGCCTACGGCCACTTCGGGCGTGAGCCGGTTGAGATGACGGTTGGCGGCAAGACCTTTACCTCCTTCCCATGGGAGAAGACGGATCGGGCGGATCTTCTTAAGGATGCCGCTGGTATCTGATTTGGGCTTGGGCCTCGGTTTGGGCCTGGGCTTGGGATAGCCCGCTACTGATGGGGGTGGCGGCGCTGAGGGATCCCTTTCATGGACACGCTACAAGCACGTCCGTGTGCGCTTGGGGTCGGCCATCCTTGGCCTCCCACAGTCCATGAAAGGGGTCCCTCACCACCGCTTCGCATTGTGGTGAGGGCTTCTCGAGACAAACGGCATAAACGTTTTAGGTCTCCAGCCATAATTTCGACGGAGACGGTTTTAAAGGCCAATTTGATGGCCTTGGTCGTACAGACGGCGATCACCAAAATTTGAACGAGGCGGTGGGGGAATTCTCTCCCCGGAATGTGGGAGGCCATGGATGGCCGACCTCAAGCGCACATGGATGTGCTCGTAGCGTTTCCGGGGAGAGAATTCCCCCACCGCCGACACACCGAATTGAGAGGCCACGGAAACAACCACCGAGGCCAAAGAAACGACAGGAGCAACACCATGAGCACTCCAGCAGAAAAACTGAAGCAATTCGACGACTACAAAGTTCGCGATATTTCACTGGCGGCCTGGGGCCGCAAGGAAATCAACATCGCTGAAGGCGAGATGCCTGCGCTGATCAAGCTCCGTGAGAAATACAAGGGTGAGCAGCCGCTCAAAGGCGCCAACGTCATGGGTTGTATCCACATGACCATCCAGACCGCCGTATTGATCGAAACCCTGATCGAACTGGGCGCCAACGTGCGCTGGTCATCGTGCAACATCTTCTCCACCCAGGACCAGGCTGCAGCGGCCATCGCTGAGCGTGGCATTCCCGTGTTTGCCTGGAAAGGCGAAACCGACGAAGAGTACGACTGGTGCCTCGAGCGTACCGTCGGTGCCGACGTGGAAGGCTGGGAACCCAACATGATTCTGGATGACGGCGGCGACCTGACAGCACTGCTGCACGAGAAGTACCCGGAAGTCCTGGCCAAGTGCCACGGTGTGACCGAAGAAACCACTACCGGCGTACATCGTCTGCAGGAAATGATGCGTGACGGCAAGCTGAAGGTGCCGGCCATCAACGTTAACGACGCCGTGACCAAGTCCAAGAACGACAACAAGTACGGTTGTCGCCACAGCCTGAACGACGCCATCAAGCGTGCCACCGACCACCTGATGGCCGGCAAGAAAGCGCTGGTGATTGGTTACGGTGACGTGGGCAAGGGCTCTGCCGCTTCCCTGCGTCAGGAAGGCATGATCGTCAAGATCACCGAAGCCGACCCGATCTGTGCCATGCAGGCGTGCATGGACGGTTTCGAAGTGGTGTCTCCGTACCTCGACGGCGTGAACACCGGCACCGAAGCCGGCGTGGACAAAGCACTGCTGCAGAATACCGATTTGCTGGTGACCACCACCGGCAACATGAACGTGTGTGATGCCAACATGCTCAAGGCTTTGAAGAGCGGTGCCGTGGTGTGCAATATCGGCCACTTCGACAACGAGATCGATACCGCCTACATGCGCAAGAACTGGGAGTGGGACGAGGTCAAACCGCAGGTACACGTGGTGTATCGCGACAAGGCCACCAACGACCACCTGATCCTGCTGTCCGAAGGCCGCCTGGTGAACCTGGGCAACGCCACCGGCCACCCGTCACGGATCATGGATGGCTCGTTCGCCAACCAGGTGCTGGCGCAGATGTACCTGTTCGAGCGCAAGTTTGCTGACCTGCCGGAAGACGCCCGTGAGAAGGGCATCTACGTTCAGGTTCTGCCCAAGCAGCTGGACGAGGAAGTGGCCCGTGCCATGGTGGAAGGTTTTGGTGGCGTGATCACCAAGATGACACCGGAGCAGGCGAGTTACATTGGTGTACCGGTCGAAGGCCCGTACAAGCCGGAAAGTTACAAGTACTGATCAGGTAGTAGCAGCATGGAAACCCAGAAACAGTTCAAGCGCCGCTTCAGCTTTGAGTTTTTCCCGCCCAAGACCGACAAGGGCTGGGAAAAGTTGCAGGGCGTTCGCGACACGCTGGCAGAGGTTGACCCGGATTTCTTCTCGGTCACCTTTGGTGCCGGCGGCTCCACCCGGGACCGCACCGTGCAAACGGTGCTGGATCTGCACAAGCGGGGCGTGTCCACCGCCCCGCACCTGTCCTGCGTGGGCGCCACCCGCGACAGCATTGCGGAACTGCTGGATGTGTACCGTGACAACGGCATCAACCGCATCGTCGCCCTGCGGGGCGATATGCCTTCGGGCATGGGTGCGGCCGGTGAACTTCGCTACGCCAATGAGCTGGTGACTTTCATCCGCGAGCACAGCGGCGATACCTTCAATATTGAAGTGGCGGCCTACCCGGAGTTCCATCCCCAGGCCCGGACCGCAGAAGATGATCTGAAGAACTTCGCCCGCAAGGTCGAAGCCGGCGCCAACAGCGCCATCACCCAGTACTTCTTCAATGCGGACAGCTACTTCTACTTTATTGACCGGCTGGAAAAGATGGGCGTTACCATTCCGGTGGTGCCGGGCATCATGCCCATCGTCAACTTCTCCAACCTGACCCGCTTCTCCGACATGTGCGGCGCGGAAATCCCCCGCTGGATTCGCAAGCAGCTGGAAGCCTACGGCGACGACAGCGACAGCATCCGCAAGTTCGGAGAGGAATTGGTCACCCGCATGTGCGAGAAATTGCTCGCCGCCGGGGCGCCGGGGTTGCACTTCTATACCCTGAACCAGGCCGAGCCCAGTGTCAGTATCTGGAAGAACCTGGGGCTTGGTGAGCGGGAGAAGATTGCTTTTTGATGGGTCTTCCATGTTGTCGGATTACGGTCCTTCGGACCTAATCCGACCTACACTCTATGCCGGCAATTTTGCAGTAACCCGTAGGTCGGATTAGGCCCAATGGGCCGTAATCCGACAACTTCCTCCAGCCTTCTCCTCCTGCCTCTCCGCTCCTCCAACCAATTGATTTCCTGTACATCTCTGACCTATGGTCTAAAGTATAAAAGTTGCAGTTCCATTAACTGCCCCCGGGAAGAACTGGCTTGATCAGCCTGCATTTCCGGAGCACTCCACCAGGTGCACGGGCAACAAAAGCAAAAAACAGGAGATTGTATGAGCACCAAATGGATTAAAACAGTTGGCGCAACCCTGGCATTCACCGTGGCCGCAGGAACCGTCAGCGCAGAGACCCTGCGTGTTGTCACCGACCCCAGCTTCGTACCTTTCGAGATGATGGACCAGGAAACCGGTGAGATGATCGGGTTCGATATGGAGATCATCCGCGAAGTGGCCGATCGTGCCGGCTTTGAGATCGACCTGAACACCATGGACTTCAATGGCATCATCCCTGCCCTGCAGACCGGTAACGTGGATATCGCCATCGCAGGTATTACCATTACCGAAGAGCGTGAGGAAATCGTTGATTTTTCCGACCCGTATTACGATTCCGGCCTGCGGATTATGGTGCGCCAGGACAACGATGAGGTCGAAGAGATTTCCGACCTCGAAGGCAAGAAGATCGGCACCAAAATTGGCAGCACCAGTTACGACTACCTGATGAAAACCCTGGACGAGGACGGCGGTGTGACCCCGTACCCGGGCAGTTCTGACATGTACATGGCGCTTATGTCCGGCGCTGTTGACGCAGTGTTCTACGACGCACCAAACGTAGGCTACTTCGCCAAGACCCGAGGCGAAGGCAAGGTCAAAACCGTTGGTGAGCTTTACGAAGGCCAGCAGTACGGCATCGCCCTGAAAGACGGCAGCGAATGGGTAGACGACGTGAATCACGCTCTGGCTGAGATGAAGGAAGACGGCACCTACAAAGATATCTACGAGAAATGGTTCGGCCCCTTGCCGGAAGACAAGGAAAACTGAAAAACCAAAGCCGGGGCGCACAACGCCCCGGCTGGCCACTCCCCATCCAACGGAGATATCCACTGTGGAATTCCAGTTTCAGTTTGACTGGCAGGCTGCCATCAACGCGATTCCTTACCTGCTTAAAGGTATTCCCTACACCCTTCTTATTTCCTTTGGCGGCCTCGCCATCGGCTTTGTGCTCGGTATCATTTTTGGCCTACTGAGTATCAATAAAAAATGGTTCTTTCGCTGGCCTGCCACCGCCTACATCGAAATTTTTCGCGGCACCCCGATTCTGGTTCAGGTGCTGTTCATCTTCTATGGTTTGCCCGATCTGGTCGGCGGCCCCATTGACCCGCTGACTGCCGGTATTGCAGCTATTGCCCTGAACTCCGGTGCCTATATCTCCGAAGTTGTCCGGGGCGGCGTGCAGTCCATCGACAAGGGCCAGACTGAAGCCGGCCTGTCCCTGGGCCTGTCACGGTCCCAGACCTTCTGGTCGATCATCTGGCCCCAGGCTTTCCGCCGCATGATCCCGCCCCTGGGCAATCAGGCGATCGTGAGCATCAAGGACACCTCCCTGTTCTCGGTGATTGGTGTGGGCGAACTGGTTCGTCAGGGCCAGGTGTATATCGCCAATACCTTTACCGCCTTCGAGGTCTACTTCGTGGTGGCGCTCATGTACCTCGCGATTACCCTCTCCCTCTCTCTCGTGCTCCGCTTCATCGAGCGGCGCGGACTGGCTTCTGTCTGAAGGATAGGTACCCATGACACAGATCGTGCAAATGCGGGGCATGAACAAGTACTTCGGTACCCTGCATGTCCTCAAGGAAATTGACCTGACCGTTGAAGCCGGCGAAGTGGTGGTCATCATCGGCGCCAGTGGCTCCGGCAAATCGACGCTCATCCGCTGCGTCAACGGCCTGGAAGAGTTTGAATCCGGCAAGCTGATCGTGGACGGCAATGAGCTTGCGCCGAAAAGCGGCAATCCGAAAGCCCTGGCGGAAATCCGCAAGGAAGTGGGCATGGTATTCCAGCAGTTCAATCTCTTCCCGCACCTTACCGTGAAGAAAAACATCATGCTGGCACCCATGAAGGTCAAGGACACTCCCCAGACCATCGCCAACGCGACCGCAGAGCGGTTGCTGAACCGCGTGGACATTGCCAGCCAGGCAGACAAGTACCCCACCCATCTGTCCGGCGGCCAGCAACAACGGGTAGCCATTGCCCGTGCGCTGGCCATGGAACCCAGACTGATGCTGTTCGACGAACCCACCTCGGCGCTGGACCCGGAAATGATCGGCGAAGTGCTGGATGTTATACGGGAACTGGCCAGGGAAGGCATGACCATGATGGTGGTGACCCACGAAATGGGCTTCGCCCGGGAAGTCGCCGACCGCGTGATCTACATCCACGAAGGCCAGATTGTCGAGGAAGGCAAGCCGGCGGATGTGTTCGACAACCCGCAGAATGAACGTACACAATCGTTCCTGAGCCGGGTGCTGTCGCACTGATCTGAGCCTGCCCAACAGAGCCCCCAATCCCGGGGGCTTTTTTCTTGAATGCCTGCCGCCAAACGGCAACAATGCCCTCCAAACAGACCAACCATCCGGCAGCCTTCAATTTCACAGCCGGCACAGGATGCAGTAATTTCGATGGCCAAAACCCAAAGCAAAAAAACCACCAAAAGCTTCGAACAGACCCTCTGGGACACCGCCGACAAACTGCGCGGCACGGTGGAATCCTCCGAGTACAAGCACGTGGTACTCAGCCTGATCTTCCTGAAATTTGTCAGCGACAAGTTCGAGGAACGCAAACAGGCGCTGGTTGATGAAGGCCAGGGCGATTACGTGGACATGGTGGAGTTCTACGCCATGAAAAACGTGTTCTACCTGCCACCGGAAGCCCGCTGGAGCTTTATCCGCAAGCATGCCAAGCAGGACGACATCGCCCTGAAGATCGATACCGCACTGTCGACCATCGAAAAAACCAACAAATCCCTGCGCGGCGCCCTGCCGGACAACTACTTCTCCCGCCTGGGCATCGACGTAAGCAAACTGGCCGCGCTGATCGACTCCATCGACAACATCGACACCGTTGAAGACCGCGAGCAAGACGTGGTCGGCCGGGTGTACGAATACTTCCTCGGCAAGTTCGCCGCCACCGAAGGCAAGGGCGGCGGCGAGTTCTACACGCCCAAATGCGTGGTTAACCTGCTGGCCGAGATGATCGAGCCGTTCCAGGGCAAGATCTACGACCCCTGTTGCGGCTCCGGCGGTATGTTCGTGCAGTCCATCAAGTTTGTGGAAAGCCACCAGGGCAACCAGAAAGACATCTCCATCTACGGCCAGGAATACACCGCCACCACCTACAAACTGGCCAAGATGAACCTGGCCATTCGCGGCATTGCCGGCAACCTGGGGGATGTACCGGCCGACAGCTTCTTCAAGGACCAGCACCCGGACCTGAAGGCGGACTTCATCATGGCCAACCCGCCGTTCAATATGGATCAGTGGCGTGCGTCCGACGAACTCACCGATGACCCCCGCTGGGCCGGCTACGAGGTGCCGCCCACCGGCAACGCCAACTACGCCTGGATACTGCACATGATTGCCAAGCTGTCCGAACACGGTACTGCCGGATTCGTGATGGCCAACGGTTCCATGTCCACCAACACCAAGGGCGAGGGTGCCATCCGCCAGAAAATGGTCGAGAACGACCTGGTGGACTGCATGATCGCCCTGCCCGGCCAGTTGTTCTATACCACCCAGATCCCCGTGTGCCTGTGGTTCCTCACCAAAAACAAAAAGGCCCAGACCATCCCCGGTCACAGCGACAGCAACCACCGCAACCGCGAAGGCGAAACCCTGTTCATCGACGCTCGCAACATGGGCAGTATGATCAGCCGTGTACACAAGGAACTCACCCCCGACGACATCAACCACATCGCCCGCACTTACCACGCCTGGCGGGGTGAGGCGAAGGATGGTGAGTACGAAGACGTACCCGGCTTCTGCAAAGCGGTCACCCTCGACGACATCAAGGCCAATGATTATGTGCTCACCCCCGGCCGTTACGTGGGTGCGGCTGAGATTGAAGACGATGGTGTGCCGTTTGAGGTGAAGATGGCGGAGCTGAGCAAGATGCTGTATCGGCAGATGGATGAGGGGGAGAAGCTGGATGCGGTGATTCGAGGGAGTTTAGAGGGGTTGGGTTATGGGGAGTGAGTGGACAACAATTGGCAAAGTTGCTCAAGTATTTGACGGTCCCCACGCAACGCCCAAAAAAATTACAGAGGGACCTTACTTTCTAAGCATATCTAGCCTTATTGGAGGCCAACTAGACCTTTCTAAATCAGCCCGCATAAGTGAAGAGCAATTTGAAAAATGGACCCGAAGAGTAACTCCTCAGCAAGGAGATATTCTGTTTTCCTACGAGACGAGACTTGGAGACGCCGCCCTGATGCCCTCTGGCATCAAAGCCTGTCTCGGAAGAAGAATGGGGCTACTCAGACCAGATACAAACAAAGTCGATCCCTCATACCTTCTCTTTGCATACCTCGGTCCAGAGTTTCAACGGGAGATTAAAACCAGAACGATTTCAGGGGCGACAGTAGATAGGATCGCCCTGAAAGAACTGCCTTTTTTTCCAATACGAATACCGCCTCTTAAAGAGCAAAAACGAATTTCAGGAGTCCTCAGGGCCCTTGACAAAAAAATTACCCTCAACCAAGAAATCAACATCACCCTCGAATCCATGGCCCAGGCCCTGTTCAAAAGCTGGTTCGTGGACTTCGACCCGGTGATCGACAACGCCCTGGCCGCCGGCAACCCCATCCCCGAAGCCCTGCAAAGCCGCGCCGACGCCAGAGCCGCCCTCGGCGACCGGCGCAAGCCCCTGCCCGACCATATCCGCCAGCAGTTCCCGGATCGGTTTGTGCTGACGGACGAAATGGGATGGGTGCCGGAGGGGTGGCAAGTGACTCCCCTGAGCGAAGCAATCGAGATCAACCCCAAAGTCACGATAAAGAAGGGACAAAAAGCGAAACACGTAGACATGAAAGCCTTGCCAACATCAGGCTACTGTGTCGGCGAAATTTCAGAAAAAGAATATGCGGGTGGTGCAAAGTTTGAACGCGGGGATGTGCTGCTCGCCCGGATCACGCCATGTTTGGAAAATGGGAAGACTGGAGTAGTCGACTTCCTATCATTCGGTGACCCGGGCTTCGGCTCGACAGAATTTATTGTAATGCGACCGAAAAACGCAATTGGCACCCCTTTCGTAGCCGCGCTAGCGAGACAAGAAGCATTTCGCCAGCACTGTATATCCAACATGGTAGGTTCTTCAGGGCGACAGCGAGTCCAAAATTCTTGTTTTGACAATTACTTCATCTGCACCCCGAAAATGCCCGACATTCTCGATCTGTATCGAAATAACTGCGAAGCCTGGTTCGAGAAAATGACGGCTCTGGCGAACGAGTCGCGGTCTCTTGGATTGCTCCGAGACACCCTCCTCCCCAAACTCCTCTCCGGCGAACTCCGAATTCCTGAGGTGGAGAAACAAGTGGAGGAGGCCATCTAGCCTGTCTGCACGCTTATGTTCTGAAGCACCGACAAGGGCGACTCCGGTCGGGGTGCAACCTGTAAGAATTACTTACAAGTTCATCAGGAGGGAAGCCGGCAGGTGCTATCAGACCCGGCGAAGAGCCTGAGATCACTACTGGCCATGCAATCCGGCAAACTCGAGAATTCTGTTTTTATCGGTGTGCAGGGTTATTTCGATACCATCGCCAGCCAGGTTGGCAAGGGTTTCCTCAAACGCCTCTACACGAACGTCGTTAATCTGGCCACGCTCGGGGCCTTTAACCGGAAATAACACGGGGCCTTTCAGCAGATGGCGTTTGCGGAGCTGATCCACTTTCAGCTTCCACTTGCCGCCATGCTCAATGATAGCCGTGGAGTCGGTCTGCCCCAAGAACAGGGGTTTAATCACCCGGATGGCATCATCGCCCTTTTGCTCAACAAAGGGCAAGGTGACTCCGTAAAGCTGATCTTCGATCCGGCGTTTGGTAAAACGGCGGGCCAGATCCCGCTGTTCCAGGAGTTTCTTGATGCCTCTCTCGAGAACCGTCTCCTGATATTCTCTGGTGACGAAGTTCCTGCCAACGTAATACTCGTAGAGCCCAGTCAGTGTTTGCTCTGGATTCTCCGCCAGCACTGCCCGCTGCTCGCTGAACCGCACAATGGTTTCACGGGGTCGGATGAGCTCCTGAAACAGGCCTTTATGAAATCCATACTCCCGGTCGTTGTCACCAAACTCGCCGATCTGGTCTTTCAGCATGCCCTGCACTCTGCACAACTCAGCATCCAGATTCGCCATGGTTTTGAGGTACAACCCCCGGTCCAGTTCTTCAAAAAACTGCGTGATACGGGCATGTTTTTTCCGAAGCAGTTTGAAGCCCAGGTAGCGGGTTCTCGGCGCCCACAGCAAAATACCAACATTGGCAAACTCGCCCGTCTCGATATAAGGCATAAACCGCACGATGGCGTATTGGCACGCTATCCTGGTCATTTTCGGTTCCAAAAGTTGTCGCTACGAAAACGCTGCAAGTGTTTCAGAAATGAATCCGGATCAAAGTCCAGTTTCATCGTCATCTCGGGGTCTATATAAGACCACTCCTCGGGAATGGCCTGGATTATGTTGTCCCACTCCCTCAAAGCCTGTTCCATCCGATCAGTATAGTGCTGACGCTCAATCAAGTCATCGAACGCGACCGGCACGCTGTCCTTGAAGGCGTGGTACCGGAAAAAATGATCTGGATCGAAATCCGGGTCGAAGGCTTGGTTGTGGTCGATGACCACAAGGCGCTGAGTTTCCGCATCCCAGAATAAATTTGCGTTTCCGCCGTTTTTCGTCAATTGACGGTCGACGTTGGATATCCACCAATCGAAAACAAGGAGAGAGCCACGCATTTCAGATGGGACATCAGGAATCTGGGAGAAAGCCAACTCCGTTATCCTCTGTTCCACCGATCCAAAAGCCGGGCCGCAACCCAACGCAAGCGCATCCTCCGCTGACAACACATCGACTAACTCGTCGGGAACATCGACAAGTCTGAATGGGGCTACGGGAATTCCCATGGCCAGAGCGAGGTTGCCAGATATCCATTCGTTAATCTGACTCTGCCTGCCCGCACCGCTGCCTTTGACGAAATAAATCTCTCCATCATTGCCTCTGCAGATGAACGGCAGAGTCATACCGTGTTCCGAGCGGCGCAACACCTCGACGATCTCGACTTCATGGGGAGGCAAACTCGGCACAGGTATGAAATTCCCTTTTACTCAACGATTACTCGGGTACATCTTACTGAAGGTCACGGTGGAACGATTCAACCGTATCCCATATTCTCTTCTTGTAACAGCGCAGGTATTCAGGCAAGTGTATTTCATCACTAATCGTATAGCGACACCCCGAGACACTTAACCGCATGAAACGTTAGATCTTTTACCATTTCATCACAAATCGAAGTTGACGGTGGTGAGACGTCAGCCGAGTGCGAAGCCAGAAACCTATGATCCAACTCCACTGCACAAAGAAACTTTTGGCAAAGCTGCCGCTGGATTCGTCCGGTCGGATAAAGAGGAAGGCATTGCTCCCGCAAGCAGTTAATGATGAAGCTGAGAGCCCTATGAGCGGCTGGCACGCCAACCTGCTCACCATCCAGCGCCGCAACTGTGTGTTGTTCGTTCATGACACCACTCGTTTTCCGGTGCTGGCAACTTGCCTCACGAAACCGGACTTTGCGGAGCTGGACTGGTGGTTTCAGGACGCTCTGATGAACACTCTCATTAAATCCGGTGCTAATGAGACGCAAATGAACACTGCCGGAAATATACTCTCGCAACTGGTTTGCGACTCGGAATGCGACCGCTCAGTGCAGGCCACCATGAACCAGATGAAGCAGGATCTGGAGCATCAGATCTGGTATGACAACCTCTCGATCATCGATCTGGCGCCGTACAGAACAGGCGCCTTTTTAGCCGAACGGCCTTGTTCTGCGAAGGGAGTCAAGGGTTGTATCTGGCCAAAACGGGCGATGCTGGAGTTGTTGGAACAATGCTAGACCACAGATTTTCCTTTCGTGAAAAACTTTCTGTCGACATAGTTCTTGAACAGTTCAAGCAGCTTCTCTTCCAGGCCCTCTGACATTGACCGAATCGGCGGGGTATTACACCAGAGCCTTTGCCTATTTAGTTTAAGCAAGGCTCGTCGTCCTCAAAATGGCATGAAATAGACAAGCGAGTAGTAACTGCCAGCAGCAACCAACGCCGAAATCAACAGTCCCATTGACGTCAGCAAGGCAACAGTAGCTACCAGGGCCAGAGAAATTGTCGCGGCAAGAGGCTCCCGGGCCAATTCGCTGTAGAAAATATAAACAATAAAATTAATGAAAACCGCTGACGGAACCGCCTGCTCCACATAGACCTTCCACGGTGCGGCAAGTTCGAACCGGAGCAGCACAGGTAAAACTCTAACGATCAAACTGGCCGCAAACAGCGCGAGAACGGCCAGCATTGCAGCGCTATTCATAACCTGGCCTTGGCGAGCAGGATTGATGTCACGATAATGCCAGGCACCCAAAAATAGACCGGCCCCAGCGAGTATATCAGCACTAAAGCAACGGTCAGGCCGAGGACGACGGCACCTACCCGGGATACGGTAAACCCATCATCGACAAAAACCCGTAACCTGAGCTGGCTCACCGAAAGGAATACCAGCACTGCGCTGGCTGAAAACCCCAGATTGACATTATCCCCAAGCCAAGGGAGCTGAAGTGACTGCCCCAGGGCCGCACCCACCAACGCTGACAGAACCCATGTAATAAAAATGACGCTCCGGATCAGAAAAATAGTCTGGGGGCCATCCGATGGACTTTCGGTTGCATAGGCTTCGTCTCCCAGCATATGAGCCGTTAGGTATCGGCTCACCTTCCTTTGCGGTAACCGACCAGAGGACACGTAAGCAATTGGGAAGTACCGGCTGTTTATGGAAGCGGTAACAAAGAGCATGGTTAGAAACCCCGAGCCGGACTGGGAGAGCGGAAGAACCGCAAACTGCCCACTCCCCGAGAAACCCAGCACGCTTACAAGAAACACATCCAAAATAGTCCAGTCAGCCTGACAGGCTATAAAACCGAACAGCATGCTAACGGGGGCCACTGCAAGCGCTGGTGGCACTACCCGGGATAGAGCACTGGGAGATGTCAGTGCTCCTTTCGCATCCTCAAAGCTAGCACTCACGCTTTCCACCCAACCTATACTTCCTTAGCATAACTCTAGGCCCCTTGCCCTTTTCTCATGAACCGGTCCATAAGCTCGATTTTCCCATTTATTGATTTCGATAACCCAGATATCCCGATAGCCGGTGCTTCCCTCTTCAGGCTCAATATTTGTCGCGTAATGAACATACCGCTCATCATCAATAATGATGGCTTCGTTCTCCTTTAACTCATACCTGAATACAATATTTCCCGTATTGGGATCGATTACCTGCGTCTCACCCCCTACCACGTTCTCTCTCGCGGCAACACCAATAACGCTAAACTGATGACCATCTCTATGCGGCCCTTCCGGCACCGTGATTCCGCGATACTCCTCATTGGCAATGACGCGAATCTGATTTACATTCAGATGGAAGATATCCCCCGTATCGATGGGTAGCTCCTGCATAATGCAAGACATCAGTGGAAAAGGATCGATAGTTAATTGCTCTCTGTATCTCAGAACCCCACCAGCTTCTTTTAACTTTATATATTCGGGTGACTGAATATACCGCCTTTTTGGGAGCAGCCCGAATATCCACTCGTTATCTTCAAAATATCCGAAATATTGAGACAACCTTATTTTCCTTAACCTGCCCTTGCTGTGACAGTCTCTGGGAAGCTCATCAAAGGAAGCAATAATTTCATGAGACAGCGCAGGCGTTTCTACAACACAAAATCCATTTTCAATATACTGCTCATTAGTAGGCTTCAAGTCAGTCGTGGTTAATGACATATTCATACTTAGGCCTCCTCTGCCCTTTCTTCAAGATCAAAAGTCGCAATCTCATGCGGCTTCAATGACTCGATGTGCTTTCTGGTGATTCCTCTATAAAACTCACAGGCAGCAGGTTCAACCACATCGACCGCGTCGTACTTCTTTTCCAGAGGCCCCAAGCAAAGCCCACCGCAGAACCCTTCAATTTCACAGCCTTTACAAAACTCGGGATTGTTACGCCGCAACCGTGCGTGGCTAAGATACTCTTCCGAATCCAGAATTCGCTCTTCATCAGATATATTACCTAGAAGAGTGGAACCCGCCTTACATGAAAAAACTGATCCATTTGGCTCAATGCTAAATTGAGCACCCTTTGCTGAGCAGTTTTTGAATCCTCTGTCGGCAACCACGTCAAAGCCCAGCATCACCTGGAAGATCTGGTGCCAATATCCTGTAAGAACGACGCCACGAGTTCTTCCGTACTCAACTACCCGCCAAAGGCGGTCTACAATATTTTGCGTACCGAACTCGGAATAGAATGTGGGATCAAAGTCTACAACGACTCCAATTTCACGTGCCCCAACGTCAACCGCCAGATCCACGATTGATTCGTCGAAGTCATTCCACGTGTCTGAAGTCAAGGCCGAATTGATAGCTACACGGTTGTTGTATTTTCTCAACATTTTGAACCCGTCCATTACAACAGGGGTACTGTCGTCTCCGTTTTTTAGAGGACGGTTTGGGCTTGTTGGGGAATCGAAACTCACGCAAACAGCGACATTATATTTCGAGAATGTCTCCGAAACTTCTTTTGTTATTAGAGAGCCATTAGTAACCGTAGAATAATTTATTATTATGTCGTGATTTTCGCCATTACCAAAGTGCTCAAGGACTGCCTTGACAGTTCTCCAGTTCAACAGCGGCTCGCCACCAAAAAACTGAACCATCACCTCTTTTACGCCAGCAGATCTCGCTACTGCCAGTGAAGACTCCACATAGGAAACACCATCTTCAGGCTTCATTGCTCGATTCTTAGGATCATACTGGTGTTCAAAGCGCTCTTTAGAGGCATAAATTGAATCTTCAATATTAACCTTTATGCCTTCCCTCGCAATTATCCTCGATTCGTCGACTCTATTGAAATCGTCCTCTGCGGAGAGTTCTTTTCCCTGGACACCTTCAAAACAATAGGTGCAACCAAAATTGCACGCATTAGCGAGTATTAACTGGATCACGTTTATTTTCTTTTCAACGGCAGGCCACACATCTTCTTTAGATTCAGCCTCTTCCTCTTTATTCACAATCAACCGCCGTGCAATCAATTGCTGTATCAACTCCTCAGAACGGTCACTTGCTTCCACTTCCATCACATCATTCGATAAAAATCTTGGAGTCGAGAAGCTTTCAAGTAGGCTCTTACTATTGCCATCCAAAAAGCATAACCCACCGAGCTGTCTGTGATAGGCAGCAAAGCGATCACCTACCTGGTTTAAGATCAGATCACTTGAAAGCACGTAGCGACTATCAGCCATATCAACACCTAACCAATTTCTAACTTTTAAATGACGAGGTAGCGCACTCGCACACGCCACCTCGAATATCAATGGGGATTACTTGGTCAATTTTGTTTTCAACTTGGTTGAGCCAAGGGAAGCCCCAACTGTTCCGCCAACAGTTCCACCAACGGTACCTCCTACCGTTCCGCCAACCGTGCCACCCACTGTTCCTCCAACAGTGCCGCCGACAGTTCCACCGATAGTTGAAATATTCTGGTTCATAGTTACTTTCCTTTTCATTATGGATTTGCACTAAGCACAGAGTTATCTCCGTGCTCTTATTTGCGCTCTGATCGAGCACAAATCCTTGTGCCAGGCCAAAAATATGCATTTTTAGACAGTTAAAGGCATCCGGCTATTTGAATAGCAGCATAGAGGTGAGTGGGCATCGTGATCTTGAAAGATCGTGCAGGAAAAGGACTTTTAAACGAGAAGGGGGTCACAGAATTGCGCCTAGGTTCAGCGAAGCATTCTGAGCCATCGGGCCGGGGTTATACCGTAGGCCCGTGTGAAGTGGTTGGTAAGATGACTCTGATCACTGAAGCCGACCATCACGGCAACCTCTGCAAGCGATGAACCACACTGCATCAGTTCGCGGGCTCTATCGAGCCTGCGCATCGTTAGGTAGCGATAGGGACTTGTGCCAAAAAGGCTGCGGAAATCCCTGGAAAGCCCCCATCGATCTCGGCCAGTAACAGCCTCGAGTTCATCCATTGTGATCATTGCGTCTAATGAGGCGTGCATAAACTCTCGAGCCCGTTGAGCAGCGAGAACGTCCAGCTTCTTGCGTTTCGTTGGATTACCGGCGGCTGCAGCCAACGCTTGCGCCAGGTCGTATATTGAGTCTGCCTCCTCCAGGTGATCCAAGGGCTGATCCATATCCTGAAGAAGCGCTCTGGATGCGGCCATTAAACGGGGGTCCTGAGAAAGCCCACCAGGGATATAAGGTAATGGCCTGCCGCCCAGAACCTCGTGAAGCAAGGCCGGTTCAACGTACATTATTCTGTATCGGAAGCCTTCATCCGTACCCGCCTCTCCGTCGTGCAACTCGTCGGGATAGATGGCAATCGTTCCGCCCGGAAGACTATTACGCAGACTTCCGCGATAACGGAAATTGTGAACGCCGGAGAGTGTATGGCCGATGGCATAAGTGTCGTGGCGATGGGGGGTATAACCATTGCCAGTGAAATAGGCTTCGAGGCGATCCAGCGAGGCTGATTTCCTACCGCGTTTTACCCAATCGCCGCTTCGGGTTTGTGATGACATATCTGACGTCCTTGTCTATAACTGCGCTATTCGCGCTAAACCATTTGCAATGCACTATCAGAAGCATCCCAACTCCTAAAAGGCTTGAACGTATCTTATACGCAAGCTATTCGTTGGCCAAATTACCCGATTTCACAATGTGACACCGTCAGGTGGGCAAAAAATGGCTACAATCAGGTAACATGCTAATAAACCCTACGGATAAACCACTCCCCGGACACCAGATCGCGCAGTAAGGATAGGGAATGCCCAAGTTCACCGAGGACAAACTGGAACAGGCGATCATCGCCCTGCTGGGTGAGCAGGGATTTCCTCACACCCCCGGCCCCTCCCTTTCCAGGTCGCCAGACGACGTTCTGATCCGGGATGATCTAAAGACGTTCCTGGCGCGGCGGTATGCCAATGACAACATTACCGCTCATGAAGTTGACACGATCATCAATCGACTGGACACCCTTTCCGCCTCCGATCTATACGCCTCCAACAAGACCGTCCACAAATGGGTAGCTGATGGTTTTCTTCTGAAACGAGAGGACCACTCCCAAAAGGACCTTTACATCCAACTGTTGGACTATTCCGGGCTTCCAGAGCTACGGGAGCCCGAATCGGGAGAAGTGGATACCGTCATCGCCGATGATGGAGAGGACTACCATACTGGCGGCAATATCTACCGGGTGGTCAATCAGTTGGAGATCGAGGGACTCGAAAAGCGGATTCCCGATTCGATTCTCTACATCAATGGCCTGCCGTTGGTGGTTTTCGAGTTCAAAAGCGCCACTCGTGAGAACGCCACCATTTACGATGCCTGGAAGCAACTCACCATTCGCTACGCTCGTGATATTCCAGAACTGATGAAGTACAACGCCCTGTGCGTGATTAGTGATGGTGTGAATTCCCGTTTGGGCTCACTGTTTGCGCCTTACGAATACTTTTATACCTGGCGCAAGGTCACCGGTGACGAGACCATCGAACAGGATGGCATCAACGCCCTGCACACGATGATTCAGGGGTTGTTCGACCACAACCGACTGCGGGAAGTCATCCGACATTTCATCTATTTCCCCGACAAGTCCCATCGGGAAGAGAAAATTGTTTGCCGATACCCACAGTTCTACGCCGCCGGCAAGCTGTTCAAAAACATTCTGAAACACCGAAGGCCCAAAGGCGACGGTAAAGGTGGCACCTACTTCGGGGCGACCGGCTGCGGCAAGAGTTTCACCATGCTGTTTCTCACCCGCCTGCTCATGAAAAGCGTGGATTTTGAAAGCCCCACGATTGTTTTGATTACGGACAGAACAGATCTTGACGACCAGCTCTCCGGCCAGTTCACCAATGCCAAGGAGTACATTGGCGACCAAACGGTAATCAGCGTGGAGAGCCGTAGTCATTTGCGTGAACTACTAAAGGGGCGAACCAGCGGCGGGGTCTTTTTAACCACCATCCACAAGTTCACCGAAGACACCGAACTCCTGACGGATCGCTCCAACGTGATCTGCATCTCTGATGAAGCACATCGAAGCCAGGTGAACCTGGACCAGAAAATCCGGGTTACTGAAAGCGGCGTGAAGCGCAGCTTCGGTTTTGCGAAATACCTACACGATTCACTGCCCAATGCCACGTATGTCGGTTTCACAGGTACCCCCATAGACGCCACCTTGGATGTTTTCGGTAAGGTGGTGGACAGCTACACCATGACAGAATCGGTGAAGGACGAGATTACTGTACCTATCGTTTACGAAGGCCGGGCCGCCAAGGTGATCCTGGACAACGAAAAGCTCCAGGAAATAGAGGCTTACTACGAGCAGTGCGCTGAGGACGGAGCCAGCGAGTACCAGATTGAGGAGAGCAAAAAAGCCAGCGCCAACATGAGCGTGATCCTGGGCGATCCGGATCGGCTACGTACGCTGGCAAAGGACTTTGTTCATCACTACGAACAGCGGGTAGAGGAAGGGGCTACCGTCAAAGGTAAAGCAATGTTCGTGTGCAGCAATCGTAATATAGCTTACAACTTATGGCAGGAACTGATCGCGCTTCGACCACAGTGGAACGAAGTTCTGGTCTGCGAACCCGGTGCCGATCTGTCAGACAAGGACCGGAAAGAAATCAAGCCCATGGAAAGGGTCAAATTGATCATGACCCGGGGCAAAGATGATCCCAAGACACTCTGGAACTTGCTAGGCACTCAGGACGATCGCAAGGAGCTGGACCGCCAGTTCAAAAGTTCAAAATCCAACTTCAAGATCGCTATTGTGGTGGATATGTGGCTCACCGGCTTTGATGTGCCTTTTCTGGACACCCTCTACATTGATAAACCCATTCAGCGCCATAACCTGATTCAGACCATCTCCCGGGTCAACCGAAAATTTGAAGGCAAGCGCAAAGGCCTGGTGGTGGACTACATCGGCATCAAGAAGCAGATGAACCTGGCACTGGCCCACTACAACAAAGCCGACCAGCAAAACATCGAGGAAATCGAGCAGTCGATCATTGTAGTCAAAGACCACCTGGATCTACTCGGCAAACTGTTTCACAAGTTTGATGACCGCCTTTATTTCCAGGGCAGCCCGGTACACCAGCTGAATTGTCTGAACCGGGCCGCCGAGTACGCCCAACTCACGGACAAGATCGAGAAACGGTTTATGGCGTTGGTAAAACGCCTGAAAGCGGCTTATGACATTTGCAGTGGTTCAGAGGGTGTGACCCAGATCGAGCGGGACCAGATTCACTTTTATCTGGCCGTTCGCTCCATCGTTTTCAAACTGACTCGCGGCCATGCCCCGGACACCGCCCAGATGAACGCTCGGGTGCGGGAGATGATGACGGAGGCCCTGAACGCCGACGGCGTGGAGGAAATTTTCAAGCTTGGCGAAGATGGTGCCGAAGCACGAAACATTTTCGACGATGACTATCTGGCCAAAATCGAGAAAATCAAACTTCCCAATACCAAGATCAAACTTCTCCAACAGCTTCTCGCCAAAGCGATCGAGGACTTCAAAAGGGTCAACAAAGCCCGTGGTGTAGACTTCTCGAAGCAGCTTCAGGCGCTGGTAGAAAAATACAATGAACGAAAGGAAGCGGATGTTCTGCGAGGCGAAGTAGTTGAAGATTTCACCGACGAGATTATCGACCGCTACATGGGAATGATCCAGTCACTGAAACATGAAGTTGGCTCCTTTGAGGAGCTGGGAATCGATCTGGAAGTCAAAGCCTTTTACGACATCCTGAAAGACCTGGCGACCAAGTATGACTTCACTTATCCCGAAAAGAAGCTCCTCCCGCTTTCCGAGGCAGTGAAAGCCGTGGTGGATGATAAGGTGAAGTATACCGACTGGAACCGACGCGAGGATATCAAGGCAGAACTGAAGGTGGACCTCATCCTGCTGTTGGGGAAGCATGGCTACCCACCCATTGACCGGGATGAGGTCTACAAAGAAATTTTCGAACAGGCAGAAAATTTCAAGAAGTACCGGCCCACCGCCTCATAACAACTGGCGGGTAATCCTGTATTCCTTCTCGATCTTGGTATGGGAATCATCCGCCAGAAACCGGGCAATCTTTTTGCCCAGCAGTGGCACTTCGCACAAGACATTCAGCGTGACGTAGTTGATGCAGGCCTGGTCTGTGCCCTGAAGTCGCATGTTGCCCTTGATTTTTGCCGGCACGCCCTCGATCCGTACCCGGAATTCGCAATGCCATTCGCCGTCGTCCTTGCGGAACCAGTGCTCTTCCTGTCGCACCCGGTTCCACTCCCGGTGAAAGCTGGAGAGAATACCGGGCACCTCGGTTGAGGCCATCATTTCCCGTTCCACCACAACCTTTGCCGATAGCTCATCGCGGCTCAGTTCCGGTACCCGCACGTTACGGGAACCCAGTCGCTGGTTTTTCTCGTGGATGTGGGCTTCGTCGAAGAAGGCGCCCAGCACCCGCTCCAGGCCAGCATCGTATGAATGTCTCAGTTCCAGTTCCATAACGGCCTCCGTGAATGAATGACCCGATTGTGGGCAAGGCGTGCTGCAGGCACATTGGCCCGCCGGTCATTGGTGGTTGGCACAGTGGTCAGCGGCCGCTGTTAACTGTAATATCCGCACAGGTTAACCGCCGAGAATTCATAACCTGAGCGTCTGACGGAGATTTATCATGCGTAATGCTGACCTCGTCGCCCGCGGCCTTAAATCCGTATGGCATCCCTGCACCCAGATGAAAGATCACGAAGGAACCCTGCCACTGGTCCCCATCAAACGGGGAGAAGGCGTCTGGCTTGAGGATTTCGAGCACAACCGGTACATCGACGCTGTGAGCTCCTGGTGGGTTAACCTCTTCGGCCATGCCAATCCGCGAATCAACGCCGCGATTCAGGAACAGATCGGCCAGCTGGAGCATGTGATCCTGGCCGGATTTACCCACGAGCCTGTGGTAAACCTGTCAGAACGGCTTATTGAAGCGACCCCGGAAGGCCTCAACAAGTGCTTTTACGCGGACAACGGCTCTTCCGCAATTGAAGCGGCGCTCAAGATGAGCTTCCATTACTGGAAAAACCACGGCAAGCCGGGCAAGAAAAACTTCGTGAATCTGAGCAACAGTTATCACGGAGAAACCCTGGGCGCCTTGGCCCTGGGCGATGTTTCCCTCTACAAGGACACCTATCAGCCGTTATTGATGGAAGTGCTGACGGCGCCCTCCCCGGACGCCTTCAACAAGGAGCCGGGTGAAACTGACGAGGAATACGCCCTGCGGCAGTTCGAGGCCATGGAAGCGCTGCTGGCAGAAAAGCACGACGAAATCTGCGCCGTGGTGGTGGAGCCCCTGATCCAGTGCGCCGGTGGCATGCGCATGCACCACCCCATTTACCACACCAGATTGCGTGAAGCCTGTGACAGGTATGACGTGCACCTGATCGCCGACGAGATTGCCGTGGGATTCGGCCGCACCGGCACCCTGTTTGCGTGCGAGCAGTCCGGCATTACTCCGGACTTCATGTGCCTGTCCAAAGGCCTGACTGCCGGCTACCTGCCATTGTCCGTGGTGCTCACCACCGATAAGGTCTATAACGCTTTCTACGACGACTACGAAACCCTGAAGGCGTTCCTGCACAGCCACAGCTACACCGGCAACCCCATCGGCTGCGCCGTTGCCCTGGCGACCCTGGACATCTTCCGCGACGACAATGTGATCGAGAACAACAAGCGCCTGAGCACCTGCATGGCCGACTCCGTGGCCCACCTGGCGGACCATCCCAACGTTGGCGACATCCGCCAGCACGGCATGACCCTGGCGGTGGAAATGGTCAAGAACAAGGCCACCAAGGAGCCTTTCCCCTGGCAGGAGCGCCGCGGCATCCGCGTCTACCAGCACGCCCTCACCCGACAATCACTGTTGCGGCCGCTGGGCAATGTGGTCTACTTTATGCCCCCTTATGTGATCACCGAAGAACAGATCCGCCACCTGGCCCAGGTGGCCACTGAAGGCATCGAAATCGCAGTACGGGACTGACCAACACACCATGCGCATCCCTCGTATCTACACCGACTCTCCTCTGAACGAGGGAGCCACGGCTGAGCTGGACGACAACGCGGCACAGCATGTTGGCCGCGTGCTGCGCATGCAGCCGGGCCAGGAATTGCTGCTGTTCAACGGCGACGGCAACGACTACCCTGCCACCATCACCGAGTCGGGCAAAAAACGGGTGGAAGTCCGGGTTGCCAGCCCGATGGAAAACGCCACCGACTCTCCCCTGGAGATCGTCCTCGGACAGACACTCTCCAAGGGTGACCGGATGGATTACGCCGTTCAGAAAGCCGTGGAAATGGGCGTCACCCGCATCGTGCCCCTGACCACCGAACGCTGCGACGTGAAACTCAAGGGCGACCGCGAAGACAAACGCCTGCGCCACTGGCAATCCGTCGCCACCAGCGCCGCCGAACAATGCGGCCGCGCCCGGGTACCCGAGATATTACCCGTGATGACCCTGGCGGACTGGTTCGAACACACCAGTGACTGCGACCTGCGCCTGGTCCTCCACCACCGCACCGAACAGTCCCTGAACACCATGACCAAACCCGCCCGGGTCGCCCTGATGATCGGCCCCGAAGGCGGCCTCAGCGCGGACGAAATCACCGCCGCCGAAACCGCCGGCTTCCTCCCCGTCGCCCTCGGCCCGCGTGTCCTCAGAACCGAAACCGCTCCGGTCGCCGCCATGGCCCTGTGCCAGTGGCTGTGGGGAGACATCGGAAGCTGACACTTTCCGACCGTGCCGCCGTCGCATGCTGGCAGGCAAGTCATTGACAGAAGCGGCGACTGACAACATGATCCCTTTCGAGTCGAAAAAGGCTCAAAACTGTTGAAGACATCTCCGTGGTTTGGGCTGGCTTACGGGGAGGGTTCTCCAAAACTGTGCGGAGCCATGGATGGCGGAGCCCAAGCGTCACATGGATGTGCCGCAGGAGCGTGTTTTGGAGAACCCTCCCCGTAAGCCAGTAGGCACCAGACCACCAATAACCAGCAAAAAAGCGAACACCGGATGACAAGCCTGCTAAGCAACCCAGAATTCTGGCAATACCTCAGTATCCCGGTCATTGCCGCCCTGATTGGCTGGACCACCAACTGGCTCGCCATCAAGATGACCTTCTACCCGCTGGAATTCGTCGGCAAACCCCCGTTGCTGGGCTGGCAGGGCATCATCCCCTCCAAGGCGCGAAAAATGGCCGCCATCAGCGTCGACGCCACCATCTCCAAAATTGGCACAGTGCGGGAAATCTTCCAGCAGATCGACCCCCAGGTACTCGCCGCCCACATCATCTATACCGTCGAACCCCGCACCGAAGAATACGTCGACGAACTGATGCTCAAGGAATACCCCACCTTCTGGGAAAACCTGCCTGCCTCCGCCAGAAACATGGTCTACGACCGGGTGCGGAAATCCACGCCGCAACTGGTGGACAACCTGGTGGGCGACGTATCCGACAACATCGAAGACCTGCTGGACATCAAAAGTATGGTCATCGAACGGCTGGCTAAAGACAAACGCCTGCTGAACCGGATATTCATCGAATGCGGCGAAGCGGAATTCCGCTTTATCATCAACTCCGGCTTCTACTTCGGCTTCCTGTTCGGACTGGTCCAGATGACCGTCTGGTACTTCTACCAGAGCTGGTGGGTACTGCCTTTCTTCGGCTTGCTGGTGGGCTGGGCCACCAACTGGATCGCGCTGAACGTAATCTTTCGCCCACTGCACGAGAAAAGGATCGGGTTTCTGCGGCTGCAGGGCCTGTTCCTCAAGCGTCAGCAGGAAGTGGCCGAGTCGTTTTGCCACATCGTGACCCATGAAATCCTCACCGTCGGTAATATCATCAACGCCATACTCGAAGGCCCGAAAGGCGACCGTGCACGCAACATGGTCAAGAAGCACATCAAGCCACTGGTGGATGAAACTGCGGGCATGGGCAAGGCCCTGACCCAGGTGGCCTTTGGGCCAACAGGGTTCGCGACCCTGAAGAACCAGGTAGGACAGAAAGCCATCGATATTTCCCGAAGCTCGTTCAACAACCCGGTGTTCGAAACGGACCGGGCCAGAGCCGTGGAAACCATCATGGTTGAACGCATGATTGCCCTGTCCTCGGAAGAATTCCAGGACCTGCTGCGCCCCTGCTTCCAGGAAGACGAGATCAAACTGATTCTGGTGGGAGCCTTCCTGGGCTTTGCAGCCGGTATCTGCCAACTGGTCTTTGTGTTCGGCGGCTCGATTCTCTGATTTTTAGCGCCGGAAAACGGACAGTTATGTCGGTTTATGCTGGGCATAACGGCTGCCGGGATCTATACTCCGGGAGTACGGGTATGTATTTCCCGGCGACTATTCTTTTCCCGGAGGCATCGGATGCCAGGCTTTTTTTCCTGGATTTCAGGACTATTCAATTCCGACGAGCCAGTCATCGCATCAGCCCCTGAATCCCGCCTGCTTAATCCATCTGCGCCGGTGGATGACAATTCGGCCGCAGATCCCGCGCTGATTGACCATCTGGAAGAAAATCTGTTCTGTTGGCTGCTGGATTCGCCCCCCGCGACGTTGCGCTCAGAGCCCGGGCAATGGGAGCACATTCTGGACAATCTGCGCGGGCGAATTGCCAATCAGGAACTGGACGAATTACCACGCCAACCAATGACCCTGCCCATGTTGATGCGGGCGCTCTCCGATGAGAAATCGGACCGCCATCAACTGACCGAGATCATCCTCAACGATCCGGCACTGACCGACCAGTTGTTACAGGTTGCCAACAGCCCCTATTTCCGGCCCGGCGACCAGTCCATAGACTCCGTGGATCAGGCCGTTTTCTTGCTGGGACTGGACGGTATTCGCAACGTGATTTCGGCCGCTATCATGCGCCCGATGATGGCGGCCCGAAACAGCCGCGAAGCCCTTTTTGCCCAGAGGGTCTGGCGCTGGGGGCTTACCTGCGCCCGAAGTGCGGAACTGATTGCCAGGATTCAGGGCCAGGATACCAGCGTCTTTTTTGTGACGGGGTTGCTGCCGGCGCTCTCCTATATCACCTTGCGGAGAGAGCTGCAGCGAATCTGCCGTGCGGAACCGGGGATGACCGAGGCGCCGCCCTCACTGATACACAGCGCCCTCTCCCGCTATCAGTGGGCCACGTCACAGTTGCTGGCCAACGAGTGGAATCTTCCACCCAAGTACCATGCGCAACTGCTGGCGGCAGAGCGCCCTGCTCCGAATCAGAAGCAATCCCCGCTTAATGACGGCATCATTGTCGGAACCCGGGAGGTGCTGCGGCATGCACACCAGCGCAACATGCCTGAGGGAGACGTGCTGCGTATCATCCATATCTCCGGTGAGCAGTTTACCCGGGTGCGCAAAACCATCCTCGATGTTCTTGAGGCAGGCGCCAAAACCCGCGCCTAGGCTTCTTTCCGGCCTTCCACTTCCTGTCTCAGCAATTCGGCGAAAGTGACTGATTCGTCCTCTGGAGCCCTGGCCCTGAGTCTTTCGGGTATCCGGTAAGGCAGACGGTCAACCACACGATCCTCATCGTGGCGAATAGCTTCAAGAACGCCTCCGATGGTAATCCGGTCCAGCGACTGGCCCGGAACCAGGCAGTCACCATTACGACCCGCCAGCGCCAGCAGTCGTGCACGAATGAGCTTGTCGCTGATTCCGCGGGTTACCTCACCGGGCACTCGCAGGGTATGTTCAAGATCTTCCTGCTGGGGGGCCGGCCGGCCTTCACTGAATGGTTTTGCCACCAGCCACATCAGTGCCAGGCCAGTATTCTCCTGCAGTTCCGGGGATAACCTTACCTGGCTGCGCTTGGCGACTGCGCCGGGATTCTGCAGATAAAATGCGATGCTGGAGCCCAGCAAAAGGATGATCCAGTTCAGGTAGAGCCAGATAAGCAGGATGATACCGATGGCGAAGCTGGAATAGATGGCGGCGTATTTCGCCGAGCCTGCCACAAATGAGGCAAACAGCATGCCTGCAGCCTGCCAGGAAATGCCTGCAATCAGACCACCGATAAAAGCGTAACGCAGCTTCACTCTGGTATTGGGAATAAACACATATACAAAGGTGAATGCCCCGACCACCAGCAGGAACGGGGTAAAGCGGGTGGCAAAGATAATTACTGAACCCAGGGGTTCCACCGCCATCAACGCCTGGACAAACGCCGACGAGAAGATGGTGGCACTGATGCCGATGGCCGACACCATCAACAACGGGCCGATCATGATCACGCTGAGGTAGTTGCTGAAGCGCTGGGCCATGGAACGCATATCCGGCACCCGCCAGATCATATTGAAGGAACGCTCGATTTTCTGCACCAGCGAAATCACGGTATAGACCAGCAGAGCCAGGCCCACGGAGCCCAGCACACCTACCTTCATATTATCCACGAACCCCAGAATCTGTTCGGCAATCTCGATGCCCTGTGGGCCCATGGGCTCAAAGAACTGGTAAAGGAAGGGCTCCATACGCTGGTGCACGCCCAGCGCCTTGAGTACCGAAAAGCTCAGCGCCAGCAGAGGCACGATACTCAACAGGGTGGTATAGACCAGACTCATGGCGTGCAGGGTCAGGTTGCCGGCAATGATATCCCGCACCAGGGCATAGGCCGTGCGCCCGGTTTTATACAACCAGGTCCACGGCCATCTGTGCGGTGGATTGGGATTGGCCAGAATCCAGGTTTCAGCTTCCTGGAGCCGGTCTTTAAATTGGATAGAAGCCACACGACGTCCCGTTTAACAGTGTATTGTGCGAATTATAGGCTAGGAGAGTAACCGTAAAATCAGACAGATAACAGATTACGCGCGGTAATCTCCACAATCCTCTGCCTCGCCTCCCGGCTCGCCCAGGCCGAATGGGGTGTCACTATCAGGTTGGGAATATCGTCCGCCAGCAGCGGGTTGCCATTGCGGGGGGGCTCTTCCGTCAAGACGTCAAAGCCTGCACCGCCAATAGTTCCGGCGCGCAGGGCATCGGCCAGTGCCTGCTCATCCACCAGGCCACCGCGGCTGGTGTTGATCACCAGCGCCTCCGGTTTCATCATCTTCAGCTCGCGGGCACCGATCATGTTCCGGGTTTCGTCCGTCAACAGGCAATGCAGGGATAGCACGTCTACCCTGGGCAGCAATTCATGCATGGGAATGCGAGAGTAACCATCCACCTCGCCAGCGGCCTGGCCCGGCCTGGCACCCAGCAGGATGTTCATTCCGAACGCCTTCGCCCGCTCAACAACGCCCTGTCCCAGATCGCCATAACCGACAATCCCCAGCGTACGCCCTTCCAGCTCCATGATGGGGTGATCCATCAAACAGAACATCGGGCTCTGCCCCCAACGACCGGCGCGCACATCCCGGTCGTAATCCAGCAACCGCGTGGCCAGCGCCAGCATTAGCGCCATGGTGTGCTGGGCCACGGTGGAGCGGCCGTAGTTGGTCACGTTCATCACCCTGATGCCGTGTGCCTTCGCAGCCTCCTGGTCTATGTTATTCAACCCTGTGGCCACCACCGAAATCGTCTTCAGCTCCGGGCACGCCTCAAAATGCGCCTGCTTCAGCACCACCTTGTTCACCAGCACCGTATCGAAGCCCCGGATACGCTCCAGCACCTGCTCCGGTGACGTGCGCGGGTGCTTCACCATCTCTCCGGTTACGGCTTCGATCGGCGACAGGTCCACATCATGACCCAGTGTGTCTGCATCCAGAAATACGGCTTTCATCCATCGATCCTCATTCGTGATGTTTTCGATCAACCAACAGTCTCCAAGATTAAGTTAGACTGATTAAAACCTCCAACCAGTGAACAAGGGGAACACACATGGAACACGAATTCTGGCACGAACGCTGGGCCAAGAAAGAAATCGGCTTCCACGAAGGCACCGTGAACCAGTACCTCCACGACCACTGGCCCGAACTTGCCGGCAGCGGCACGGGTGCTGTCCTCGTGCCCCTGTGCGGGAAAGCCCATGACATGTGGTGGCTTCACGACCGCGGCCATCCCATCATCGGGGTGGAGCTCAGCGACGTTGCCTGCAAGGACTTTTTCGAAGAGGGCGGCGAGAAAGCCAGGGTCCACCCCGGCGAGCCCTTTACCACCTTCAAGCACGACGACCTGGAACTCTGGTGTGGCGACTTCTTCCAGTTGGTGCCGGAGGATCTGCGACACGTGAGGCTGGTCTACGACCGTGCCGCACTGATCGCCCTGCCCCCGCATATGCGCAAGGACTACGTTGACCACCTGACTGCGGTCATCCCGGACGGCACGCGAATCTTGCTGATTACCCTGGATTACGACACTGACATCAAGGGTCCTCCCTTTAACGTCAGCGATACAGAAGTCCGGGAACTGTACGCCGGCGATTACGAAATCGAACACATCCTCACCAATACCCTGGCGAAAGATCACCCCTTTACCAAGCGCAAAGGCCTTGCTGGAGCCACCGAAAGCGTGTTTCGGCTGCAGAAACGCTGATACACAATTTAATGAACCTTAACGCTTCTCCCCCTGTCCAAGTCCCGAAGCTTGAACTAAGCTCAAAATAACCGGACCGAAATGAGCGCACCAGCGTAATTCGGTTCGGTACTTCCTATACTTTCACTCATAACCATAACCACCGTCCGGGGCGACGGATCCAACAGCAACGGGGAAATTGCGTGAACTAAAAGCTGTCTTTCAAACAGTTAGAGAGCAAGCGAGGGGCCATCTATGAGCATCGTGCAGCACTTCAAAAACCGGTATGAAGCAACTCAGGAGGAAGAATACACCCTTGAGGAATACCTGGAGATCTGCAAAAAGGACCCAACGGCGTATGCCACCGCCGCAGAGAGAATGTTGCTGGCAATCGGTGAGCCGGAACATATCGACACATCCCGTGATTCCAGGATGTCTCGGATTTTTTCCAACAAAGTCATCAAACGCTATCCGGAATTCTCCGAGTTCTACGGCATGGAAGAGGCCGTAGAAAATATTGTTTCCTTCTTCCGCCATGCCGCCCAGGGCCTGGAAGAGAAGAAACAGATCCTTTACCTGCTCGGCCCCGTTGGTGGTGGTAAATCCTCGCTGGCTGAAAAGCTCAAGTCATTGATGCAGAAAGTGCCCTTCTACGCCATTAAAGACTCACCGGTGAACGAGTCCCCGCTGGGCCTGTTCGATCCGGCAGAGGATGCCGGCATCCTGCAAGAGGAATACGGCATTCCGCCGCGCTATCTCAAATCCATCATGTCGCCATGGGCTGTAAAGCGCCTGCATGAATACGGCGGCGATATCAGCCAGTTCCGGGTGGTGAAAATGTACCCTTCGGTTCTGGACCAGATCGGTGTTTCCAAGACCGAGCCGGGGGACGACAACAACCAGGATATTTCCGCACTGGTGGGCAAGGTCAACATCCGTATGCTGGAAGATTATTCCCAGGATGACCCGGACGCCTACAGCTTCAGCGGCGGCCTGTGCAAGGCCAACCAGGGCCTGATGGAATTCGTGGAGATGTTCAAGGCGCCGATCAAAGTGCTGCATCCGCTGCTGACCGCCACCCAGGAAGGCAACTACAACACCACAGAAGGCATGGGTTCCGTGCCGTTCGACGGCATCATTCTTGCCCACTCCAACGAGTCTGAATGGCAGACGTTCCGTAACAACAAGCACAACGAGGCCTTCCTTGACCGGGTCTACATCGTCAAGGTGCCCTACTGCGTGCGTGTTACCGAAGAGATTGATATCTATCGCAAACTGCTGCGGGACAGCTCCCTGGCGGGCGCGCCCTGTGCTCCGGACACCCTGGATATGCTGGCGCAGTTCTCCATCCTGTCACGCATCAAGGAGCCGGAAAACTCCAGCATTTTCTCCAAGATGCGGGTCTACGACGGCCAGAACATCAAGGATACCGATCCCAAGGCCAAGTCGATGCAGGAATACCGGGATGCCGCCGGCGTGAACGAAGGCATGGACGGACTATCTACCCGTTTCGCCTTCAAGATCCTGTCCAAGGTATTCAACTTCGATACCACAGAAGTGGCTGCCAACCCGGTTCACCTGCTCTATGTGCTGGAAAAACAGATAGAACAGGAGCAGTTCCAGCCAGAAACCCAGGACCGCTACCTGCGCTTCATCAAGGAGTTCCTGGCGCCCCATTATGTGGAGTTCATCGGCAAGGAAATCCAGACCGCTTACCTGGAAAGCTACAGCGAGTACGGCCAGAACCTGTTCGACCGCTACGTGACCTACGCCGATTTCTGGATACAGGACCAGGAGTACCGCGACCCGGAAACCGGGGAAATTCTCGACCGTTCGTCCATCAACGACGAGCTGGAGAAAATCGAGAAACCCGCCGGCATCAGCAACCCGAAAGATTTCCGCAACGAGGTGGTGAACTTCGTGCTGCGGGCACGGGCGAACAACCAGGGTCGCAATCCGTCCTGGCTCAGCTATGAAAAGCTGCGCAGCGTGATCGAGAAGAAAATGTTCTCCAATACCGAGGACCTGCTGCCGGTTATTTCCTTCAATCCGAAGGCAAGCCAGGAAGACCAGAACAAACACAAGCAGTTCGTCGAGCGTATGGTCGATCGAGGCTACACGGAAAAACAGGTACGCCTCCTTGCGGAATGGTACCTGCGGGTTCGTAAGTCTCAATAAGTCAGCCTCTATCTGTGCTGAGAAAGTGCGCTGAACTGGAGTGAAACTATGGGTATGACCCACGTAGTCGACCGGCGACTGAACGGTAAAAACAAGAGCGCGGTGAACCGGGAGCGGTTCCTGCGCCGTTACCGCCACCATATCAAGAAGGCGGTGGCGGATGCGGTGCACCGTCGTTCCATCACGGATATTGAGCGCGGCGAGAACGTCAGCATTCCCTCCCGGGATACCGACGAGCCGATATTCCATCACGGTCAGGGTGGCAAACGGGAGGTCATCCACCCCGGCAACAAGGAGTTTGTGACCGGTGATACCGTGCCCAAGCCTCCGGGAGGAGGCGGTAAAGGCCAGGGGCAGGGTCAGGCCAGCCCCGATGGCGAGGGCATGGACGAGTTTGCCTTCCAGATCACCCAGGAAGAGTTCCTGGATTTCCTCTTCGATGATCTGGAATTACCCAATCTTGCCCGCAAGAAGCTGAAAGATACCGAGGCGTTCAAGTACGTTCGTTCCGGTTTCTCCACCCAGGGCGTTCCGGCCAAGCTGGATGTAGTGCGTTCATTGAGAGGTGCCCATGCGCGGCGGCTCGGCCTCGGCGGCGCCCGCAAGAAGAAGATCCGTGAGATGGAGGCGCAGTTGGCGGCACTCAAGAGTGCGCCGCAAGATCTGGACCCGGCCTTCAGCCATGAGGACCAGATCAAGGCATTGGAAGATGAAATCGCCGAACTGAAGGCCAATGTCCGTCGCATCCCGTTTATCGACGAGATTGACCTGCGTTACCGCCAGCACCTCAAAAAGCCACAACCGGCCACCAGTGCCGTGATGTTCTGCCTGATGGATGTCTCCGGGTCCATGACCCAGATGCACAAGGACATCGCCAAACGCTTCTTTATCCTGCTGTACCTGTTCCTGAAGAAGAACTACAAGAAAATCGAAGTGGTGTTTATCCGGCATCACACCAGCGCCAAGGAAGTGGACGAGGAAGAGTTCTTCTATTCCCGCGAAACCGGCGGCACCATCGTCTCCAGCGCTCTGAAGCTGATGCACAAGATCATCGAGTCCCGCTACTCCCCCGCCGAGTGGAATATCTACGCAGCCCAGGCCTCGGACGGCGACAACTGGAACGATGACTCGCCCATCTGCAGCAAGTTGCTGGCCGACAGCATCCTGCCGCTGGTGCAGTACTACGCCTATGTGGAGATCACGCCCCAGGATCACCAGATGCTGTGGTACGAGTACGAGAAGATCCAGGAGCGATTCCCCCAGAGCTTCGCCCTGCAGCAGATCGCCGACCCCGGTGAAATCTATCCGGTCTTCCGTCAGTTGTTCGAGAGGAAAGCCGCATGACCGACACCATGGACAGACCCAACGAGCCGAGAACCCGGGAGCCGATTTCCACCAGTTCCGAGTGGACCTTCCCGCTGCTTGAAAAGTATGACGAAGAGATCGCCAAGTGCGCGGCAGAATTCGGGTTGGACACCTACCCCAACCAGGTGGAAGTGATCAGTGCCGAGCAGATGATGGACGCCTACAGTTCCGTAGGTATGCCGGTGGGCTATCATCACTGGTCCTTTGGCAAGCAGTTCCTGTCGACCTCCAAGGGGTACCAGCGCGGCCAGATGGGGCTGGCGTATGAGATTGTCATCAACTCCAACCCCTGCATCGCCTACCTGATGGAAGAGAACACCCTGCCCATGCAGGCCCTGGTGATTGCCCATGCCTCCTATGGCCACAACTCTTTCTTCAAAGGCAACTACCTGTTCCGTACCTGGACAGACGCCAGCGCCATTATCGACTACCTGGTCTTCGCCCGGGATTACGTGGCCGAATGCGAGGAGCGCCACGGCGTAGACGCCGTGGAGCAGATCCTCGACTCCTGTCACGCGCTGATGAACTACGGAGTGGACCGTTACAAGCGCCCTGCGCCTATTTCCGCGTCTGAGGAGGCACGCCGACAAAAAGAGCGGGAGGAATATCAGCAGCGCAGGCTCAACGACCTCTGGCGAACCATTCCGAAACTGGGCGACGATGAAGACCCAGTCAGGCGCAAGCAGCGTTATCCAGAAGAGCCCCAGGAAAATATTCTCTACTTCATTGAAAAAAATGCGCCACTACTGGAAACCTGGCAACGGGAACTGATTCGCATCGTGCGCAAGCTGGCGCAGTATTTCTACCCCCAGCGCCAGACCCAGGTGATGAACGAAGGCTGGGCCACCTTCTGGCACTACACCCTGTTGCACCGCATGTATGACAAGGGCCTGGTCAACGACGGCTTCATGCTGGAGTTCCTGCAGAGCCATTCCGCGGTGGTGTACCAGCCGCCGTTCGACAGCCCCTGGTACTCCGGTATCAACCCGTACACCCTGGGTTTCTCGATGTTCACCGACCTGCGGCGTATCTGCGAAAACCCGACCGCTGAGGACCGGGAGTGGTTCCCGGATATTGCCGGTACCGACTGGGTGGAAACCCTGCATTTCGCGATGAAGAACTTCAAGGATGAAAGCTTCATCCAGCAGTTCCTGTCGCCCAAGGTGATGCGGGACATGAAGTTCTTTGCCATCCAGAACGATGATGAAGAAGACGTGTACCGCATTACCGCGATTCATGACGATCCGGGCTACCGGATCCTCAGGGAAAAGCTGGCACGTCAGTACAACCTGAGCTACCGCGAGCCCAACATCCAGGTGTGGAACGTGGATGTGCGCGGTGACCGCTCCCTGACGCTGCGGCACATCCCCGTGGACCGGGTGCCCCTGGGTGACGATACCGAAGAGGTGCTGCGTCATGTACACCGGCTGTGGGGCTTCGACGTGCATCTGGAAAGTGTGGATGATGGCCAGGTGGTCGACGAGGCCCACTGCCCGCCAAAGGATCTTGACGAGGAGTAACCGTAAGGTCACTCCCCATCAGGATTCATTTACGCCGAGACTGACGGCAATCCCGACAGGGCCATTGCCATCTCCTGCTCACTGTATTCGTGGTCGCTCAGATCACCGGCGAAATACGAGGTGTAGGCCGCCATATCAAAGTGACCATGCCCACACAGGTTGAACAGGATCACTTCTTCCTTGCCTTCCCGCTTGCAGCGCAGGGCTTCGTCGATGGCTCCCTTGACCGCGTGGTTGGCTTCCGGTGCCGGCACAATGCCCTCGTTGCGGGCGAACAGTACGCCGGCCTCGAAGCATTCACGCTGGGTATAGGACACCGCCTCAAACAGGCCCAGCTCCTTGGCGTGGGATACCATCGGTGCCATACCATGGTAACGCAGACCGCCGGCGTGGAAACCCGGAGGGGTAAAGTCAGAACCCAGAGTGTGCATCTTGGTGAGCGGCGTCATATGCGCGGTATCGCCGTAATCGTAAGCGTACTTGCCACGGGTCAGGGTCGGACAGGCTGAAGGTTCCACTGCAACGATCCGGGATTTCTGGCCGCCCCGCAGGGCATGGCCCATAAACGGGAACGCAATGCCGGCGAAGTTGGAACCACCACCGGTGCAGCCGACGATGACATCCGGCCAGCAATCCGCCATTTCCATCTGCTGCATGCATTCCAGGCCAATGATGCTCTGGTGCAGCAACACATGGTTCAGCACCGAACCCAGGGCGTACTTGGTGTTCGGGTCCTTCACTGCGAGTTCCACCGCCTCGGAAATGGCAACACCGAGACTGCCGGTGTGGTCCGGGTTCTCCGCCAGCACCTTACGCCCGAATTCTGTCAGCTCTGATGGTGAAGCCACACATTTCGCGCCGTAAGTTTCCATCACCGCCCGGCGATAGGGCTTCTGGTCGTAAGAAACCCGAACCTGGAACACGGTCACGTCCATATCGAACAGGGACCCGGCAAACGACAGCGACGTGCCCCACTGGCCAGCGCCGGTTTCCGTGGTCAGAGTGCGAATGCCGGCTTCGCGGTTATAGAATGCCTGAGGAATAGCGGTGTTGGGCTTGTGGCTGCCCGCAGGACTCACGCCCTCGTACTTGTAGAAGATTTTGGCTGGGGTACCAAGGGCTTTCTCGAGACGATGAGCCCGGTACAGGGGCGCCGGGCGCCAGAGTTTATAGACATCCTGTACCGGCTCGGGAATCTCGACCTCCCGTTCTGTCGTTACTTCCTGTTCAATCAGCGACATGGGAAACAGCGGTTCAAGATCCGAGGGCCCGACTGGTTGCTGCGTCACCGGGTGGAGCACCGCTGGCAGCGGCTCCGGAAAATCCGCCTGCAGGTTGTACCAGTACTTCGGCATCTGGCTTTCTTCGAGAAGAAACTTGGTTTGCATGGTTATGAACACCCTGAGGTTCGTGTTGTTGTCAGCCCTCAGAATACCCATTCCACGCCGGCATAAAAAGTTCTTCCTGGCGCAGGCTCGTAATAGGCTCCCCTGTTGGCGTTGATGCGGATATTGCTGAAATAGTCCTCGTCCAGCAGATTGCGGACACCACCGTACAGATTCAGGCTCTGGCTTCCGAAACGGACCGTGTCGCCCGCCCGTATCCCGAACAGCCAGTAATCAGGAACCTTGGTCTGGTTGCTGTTTTCGGCGTACAGATCACCAATGTATTGCCATTCCAGGGCAGCGAAGCGCTGGCCGCTGCCTTTCCATTCCACTTCAGTAACCCATTGCTCACGGGGCAATCCGGGCAGGCGGTTGCCGTCTGCGTCGTTGCCCTGCTCATCCTCGAAGTCCCTGAGCGTGTAATCCGCCAGGGTAAGGGCACTGGTTATCCGCCAGGCATAGGAAATATCCCAACTCACGCCCAGCTCAACACCGTTGCGCTCGGTGCGGCCGGCATTCTCATAGAAGGTACGGCTGTTGCCGTCGATTTCGTAGGGCAGGATTTCGTCATCCACCCGAATGGAAAACAGTGCCAGGTCATAGCTGAGCCCCTCGCCGAAGCCTCCGCGCACGCCTACTTCCCGGTTAAGGGCCTGCTGCGGTTCGATGTCCGGATTGAAACCGCCGCTGCCGTCGGGATTGGCAAATTCGGTGAAGGTGGGTGCCTCGAAGGCGGTACCAATGGTCGCGTAAACCTGCTGGCGCGGAGCAGTGCGGTAACTGGCACCCGCAAAGCCGCTGAACTCGTCGTAAGTCCGGCTGCCGGAATCGTCGCCATCGACCAGCCAATGGTCATCCACCGACAGCCGCAGGCGATCAAACCGGGTTCCCAGTGACAGGGTAAAGCGCTCCGTCACCGCCAGGTCACCCTGGGCAAACACGGCGGCGGTGGTGCCGTTCTGGGTTTCCTCCTGGGTCTGCCCGGTAACGCCACTGAAGGACACCTGGTAGCGGCGTCGTTCATCAACCTGGCGATGGAGGTCGGCGCCCAGCATCCAGGTCAAGGGCAGTCCCGCGACATCACTGCCCTGCTGATAATCCGAACTGATGCCGTAAAACTGGCGGTCATAGGCGATCCGGCTGGGGCCGGGAAACGGTAGCTGCTGGGTAAAGTCGCGGCGGGTAAAGAAGGTGCTAACGGTGAGGTCACCGGCACCGATGGCGGGGGTTTCGTAAAGCAGTCCTAGCGTCTGCTGGTCAACCTCCTGCCCTGCGTCCAGCCTCTCGGCATTCGACGTAGCCTGGGACCGGTCGTCTTCTACCTGCGCCGCGGTCAGGCCGGCCGGGTCTTCCGCCTTTGGCGTGTACAGAGCATTAAACGTGGCTGTCAGTCGCTGGCCTTCATCCCACTGATGGGAAAGGCGACCATTGAACAGACCTTTCTCCACTTCACTCTGATCCCGGTAGCCGTTGTAGTTCAGCCACGACATCGTTGCGATACCGCTGGTAGGCCCCCGGCTTCCATTGGCCTGAGCCGTGGTTTTGTAATAGTCGTCGCTTCCTACATCCTGGCGTAACCGCGTGCCTGGCGGCTGATCATCGCCCCTGGATGTGGTGATATCGATAACACCGCCAGAAGCGTTACCGTACTGGACCGACGATGGCCCGCGAATGACCTCAATACGCTGGGCCGAATCCAGATCCACGGCGTCAATCTGGGACTGGCCATCCGGCAGGGTGTAAGGAATACCGTCCACCTGGATACGGATACCGCGAATGCCAAATGGCGCCCGGGCGCCAAAGCCGCGGGTGGACAGGCGCAGGTTCTGGGCAAAGTTGTAGCGATTCTGGAAAAACAGGCCTGGGACGGTGTCCAGGGATTCGTCCAGCTGCAGACGCTGCTGGCCCTCCCGGATATCCGGCGTATCTATGACGGAAACGGCAGCGGGGGTCTCGTAAAGATCACGCACCAATCGGGGCGATGTCACCTCGATGACCGTTTCAGAAGCGCCCGTCTCGCTCTGGGCATTTGCTGTAGAAAAGGCACAGGTAGCCGCCAACCCTGAAAACACCACTTTCCATGCTTTTGAGAACACCACCATGCCTCCCCTGTCTCCGATTGCAGATACCAGCATTGGATACGTGACTATATCCCGATCAGGTCCACCAACCAGGGCACGATCAACGCCGTCGCAAAAGCCGACAACGCCATCGCCAGTCCGGAAAAAGCCCCCATCTGCGAACTTACCTGAAACGCCCGGGCAGTGCCGATACCGTGGGCTGCCACGCCCATGGCAATGCCTTTCACGCTGTCATCGGTAATACGCATCCATTCAAACAGTTTGGTGCCCAGCACAGCGCCCACAATACCCGTTGCCACTACCAGAACAGCGGTCAGGGAGGGAATGCCACCAATGGTTTCTGAAATACCCATGGCGACAGGCGCCGTTGCAGATTTTGGCGCCAGTGACATCTGGATTTCCGTGGAGCCTCCAAGCAGCCAGGCCAGACCGATGGAGCTTCCTGCGGCAATCACCACGCCACAAACCAGGGAAATGGTCACCGGCAACCAGAGCTGCCGTAGCCGGGAAAACTGTTGGTACAAAGGCACCGCCAATGCCACGGTGGCCGGCCCCAACAGGAAGTGAACAAACTGGCCGCCCTCAAAATATTCGCTGTAGGAGGTGCCGGTAATCATCAAAAGCGCGATCAGCATCGCCACGGACGTGACCACCGGGTTGGCAAGCGGGCTGGAATTGGATTTCAGGTACAAGCGATAGGCCAGGCCATAGGCCACCAGCGTTATGGTCAGCCCCAGCAGTGGCGAGGCGGACAGGTAAACCCAGATATCACGGATGGCTGGTTCATTCATGCCCTTGCCCTCCCCCGCTCTCGGACCGGGCAAACCACCGCGTGGTTAGCTGCATGATGCCGGCGGTGGCGACCATGGTAATGATGGTGGATAAAAACAGGGCCAGGGTGATCGGCAGCCACTCATCCGCGATACGGTCAAAATGCGCCATCATGCCGACGCCAGCCGGCACAAACAGCAGGGACAAATGGCTGAGCAAGGCGGTTGAGGCATTCTGCAGCGGCTCCGGCGTGTGTCCTCTGATCATCAGGGTCAGGAACAGCATCACCATGCCCAGCACCGGCCCGGGAATGGGCACCGCCAGCAGGCGAACGGTGACTTCCCCCACCAACTGATAGACCAGCAGCAGCGTCATTCCATTGAGAAAATTCATGGCGACTGCTTCGCGATGATGGAGGCGGGAATGATTTTCCGGCCGTAGGCGGCCAGCAGAAAGCCGATGGGGAACATCAGCACACCGTAAACGGCCGCAGGAATCGACATGGCACTGGATTCCAGCAGCGTCAGGGTCACCAGCAGGGCAATGGTACTGTTCTTGATGCCGAGCTCGACCGCAACGGCGATGGATTCGCGCTGTGTTAATCCGGTCGCCCGCCCGGCCAAAAGCCCCACGAAGATCCCCGCCAGGTTCAGCAGCAGGGTTGCAGGGCCGGCCTGACGGAGCAGGTCCCAGATCTGGTCGCGTACGCCCCACACCAGTCCCACCACCAGTAGCGCCAGAACCACGCCACCGAACACGCTCACCGCACTCTCAGCGCGACGGGACAGCTCGGGTGCACGGGTACGGAAAACCATGCCGACAGCAACCGGGAACAACACGATGCCAACCAGCATACCTACGGTTCGCCCTACCGGCAGGGTGATGGATTCTTCCGTTCCGGCGTAAAGCTGCAGGGCGTAATTGGTCAGTATAGGAAGGGTGATAATGGTAATGAGGCTGGCTGTCACCGTCAGCACAATCGACAGGGCAATATTACCCCGTGCCAGCAATACAAACAGATTGGAAGTGGTGCCTCCAGGGCAGGCTGCGATAATCACCAGGCCGACGGCAATCGCAGGGGCCAGGTCAAGCATGGCGGCAAGCGCAAAGGCAATCAGCGGCATCAGCAGGATCTGGGCAACGGTTCCCACAATCATGCCTCTGGGATAGACCGCCACCTGGCGAAAGTCCCTGATCGACAGCGTCATTCCGATACCGATCATGATAATAAAAAGGGCGATCGGTAACCCCGCAGAGATCAGTGGACTCGATTCCACAATGCCTCCAGATTTTTGTTTTGATGAAGTTAATCAGCTATAGAAAATAGCACAGGCAAACCAAAAAAAGTGAAACCTTTCCCTTCGTTCGTCGTGTGATTATTCCTGTTGTTGCGTATACTTGCGAACAACAACTATGTAAATCCAAACGCACAGGACGACATGCAGTTTGGTAGAACAATCATGAAGAGGACGATCAATGAAACGCCTGGGAACACTGGATGCATCCTGGCTGGCAGTAGAGTCGGAAGATACGCCAATGCACGTTGGCAACCTGCAGATTTTTTCGTTGCCGGAAGACGCCCCGGAAACCTTTCTGAGGGACATGCTTACCCGCATGAAAGAGGACGCCGATATTGCACCGCCCTGGTGTTACAAGCTGGCCTTTTCCGGATTTCTCGGCCGTGTGGTAGCCCCTTCCTGGAAAGTGGACAAGAAGCTGGACCTGGATTACCACGTGCGCCACTCAGCCCTGCCCCGCCCCGGCAGTGAACGCGAGCTGGGCATCCTGGTGTCACGACTCCACTCCAACCCGCTGGATTTTGCCCGGCCCCTGTGGGAATGCCACATTATTGAAGGCCTGGAGAATAATCGCTTTGCCCTTTACACCAAGATGCACCACTCGATGATCGACGGCATCAGCGGTGTTCGGCTGATGCAGCGTGTACTGAGCGAGGACCCCGGCGAAACGAATATGCAGCCCCCCTGGGCAGTGCGCCCGGAGCGCACCCGCGGTAACAAAACCGACGCCGAAGCCAGTGTAACCGGAGCCTTCTCTCAAGCAATGGATGCATTGAAGCTGCAGGCCGACATGGCGCCGCGTCTGTGGGACGCCATGAACCGCCTGATCCATTCGGCACGACACCCGGAAGATGGTCTCACTGCCCCGTTTGCCGGCCCGTTATCAGCCCTCAACCACCGGGTAACCGGCCAGCGTCGTCTGGCTACCCAACACTACCAGCTGGAACGTATCAAGAAGGTGTCGCAAGCCACCAACGCCTCCCTCAATGATATCGTGCTTTACCTGTGCGGCACCGCCCTGCGGCGCTTCCTTCTGGAACAGGACGGCTTACCGGACATACCACTGACAGCAGGTATTCCGGTTAATATCCGGCCGTCTGATGACCAGGGCACCGGCACCCAGATCAGTTTCATGATTGCTTCACTGGCCACGGATGAAGCCGACCCTCTTACCCGGCTACAGAGCATCAAGCAGTCCACCCGACGTGCCAAGCAACATCTGCAGAAACTGCCCCGCAAGGCATTGACGCAATACACCATGCTGCTGATGTCACCCTACATTCTGCAACTGATGTCGGGGATGGGCGGGCGTATGCGGCCGGTTTTTAACGTCACCATCTCCAATGTGCCGGGCCCGGAAGAGACTCTGTATTATGAGGGAGCGCGACTGGAGGCCATGTACCCGGTATCGCTGATTGCTCACGGCGGTGCACTTAACATCACCTGCCTGAGTTACGCGGGATCACTGAATTTCGGATTTACCGGGTGCCGGGACACCTTGCCCAGCATGCAGAAACTTGCCGTCTATACCGGTGAAGCCCTTGATGAACTGGAAAGCCTTGTAGTGGCCCCGCCAGCCAAATCCGGCACCACCAGCCAGGGCAAACCTGCTGCCCGGGTTCGCCGGGCAGCCCGCAAAAAAGCGTCACCAAAAACCTGATCGCCCGCCATTCCGCGACTGAAAAGCCACCCCGGGTTAATCGGGGTGGCTTTTCCAGTGGGCGGCGCCTACGAAAATAAGTTGCAGGAAACGGGCCGTGCGTTTTCTGACCTGCTCTTCCTGATAATCGTCCTCGGGCGAGATACCCAGGATGTCCGTAAGACTGAAGGCCACACTGCGCACCACCAGGTCACAGGTCAGGTCCAGATCGGCGTCGCTGAGATGATCGGCCAGTTTTAGCCGCCGCAGGTCGTTGGCCAGCTCGCTGGCGAAATAGCGCATCTCACTGCGGATACCTTCCTGAATCGCCCGGCTCTCCCCGGCCAGCCCCTGGGCCATGAACATGAAGAAGCTGCGATTGTTCTGGGCATGGGTAATAAAGATGCCTACCGACTCGTCAATCAGCTTGTCCGCCTGAAACACATTGGCGCGGGCCTCCCGCATCATTCGTCGCAGTACCAGCCCCAGCTCGTCCACCAGTTGCAGTCCGAGATCGTCCATATTGCGGAAATGCCGGTAGAACGAGGTGGGCACCACCCCCGCCTGCCGGGTTACCTCCCGTATCCCTAAACTGGCAAAGTGCCTGCCCTTGCCCACCAGGGCCAGTGCCGCGTTCATCAGTTTCTCACGGGTTTCACCCGGCTTGCGTCGTTGTTTGTCTGCCATAGACCCGGTACAGCTCGTCTGTCACTCACATGTCAACAAGTGTACACATCCGCGCACCAAAAATAACCCGAACTTGTCATTATAGGACAATGTTATGCGCCTGATTGCTGCCCTGACCTTCGATGTGTACAGTCGTACACATTAGTGAACACTTGTACACATCAGTACATAGGAGAACGATCATGATATCTGTACTGGAGAAGTCACCCACCCTGCACTGGCTCGGCAGGCAGCTTTTTAACCGGGACGACCCGGCTGCCTTTTTCGACCCCCTGCTGGAGCGCATCAATCCCATGTGGGTCCAGCAATACACTCCGGCCATGGTGACAGCCATCTACAACGAAACTGCCGACACCAAGACCTTTGTGCTGGCGCCCGCGAAACGCTGGCAGGGGTTTGAAGCCGGCCAGCACGTCAATATCGGAATTGATATAGACGGCATTCGCCGCAGCCGGACCTTCAGCCTGTCCAGTTCGCCGCTCCAATGGCGCAGCGACGGGGCTGTCACCCTGACTATCAAACGCCTTCCGGGCGGGCTGGTGACAAACTGGATGCACGACCATCTGGAAACCGACACGGTGATCGGCCTGGGCGATGCATTCGGGGATTTCCGGATCCCCGATCCCCAGGAGCCGGCCCTGTACATTGCCGGTGGCAGTGGTATTACACCGGTACTGAGCCAGCTCGAAACCATGGCGGCCTCAGACTACCGGGCGCCGGTTACCCTGCTGTATTTTGTGCGCACCCAGGCAGATGTGATCGCCGCGGAAAAACTGCATGCGCTGGCCGGTCGCTGGCCGGCCTTCACATTGAATATCTTCGCCACCAGCGAGACAGAAACCCCGCAGTTTCTCAGCGATCAACACCTGGACGAGGTTCCCGGGCTGACGGCACGGCGCTGTTACCTCTGTGGACCGAAGGGGCTTATGGACCTGGCAAATGACCTGCTTTATCGCCGGGGCATTTCCGAAGACCGTATTCACAGCACTTTCTTCTCGGTACCGGCAGCCCATCTGGATACCGACACCCTGGGCGGCGCTGTCCGCTTTGAGCGCAGCAACCTGGATGTCTCGTCCGAAGGCGATGCCGTTCTGCTGGAAATTGCAGAGGCGGCGAAGTTGTCCCCCCGTCATGGCTGCCGCATGGGTATCTGCCACCAGTGCAGTTGCCGCAAGACCAGCGGGACTGTCGTCAATCGCCTGACCGGGAAAGCGTCCGGGCCAGGCGAGGAAACCATTCAGCTTTGTGTGTCTGTTCCCAGCGGGCCGGTGTCCATTGATATCTGACCGACCCTGCCACAACGCCTGAACCCATTATTCGCAGTGCCGGACCAAGGGTGCTGCTAGGAGAACACCATGAATAAGATGAACGAAACACAGTTGAAAGAACTGGAACAGGACCTGGATACCATCCGTGACCAGGTGATTGCCGACCTGGGTGAACGGGACGCCCGTTACATCCGCAAGATAGTCCGCCTGCACCGCTCCCTGGAAGTGGGCGGCCGTGTGCTGATGCCTTTCGGGTTTATCCCGCCGGTGTTCATCGCTGCCACCGCAGCGCTGGGCATCTCCAAGATCATCGAGAACATGGAAATCGGCCATAACGTGATGCACGGCCAGTACGACTGGATGAATGACCCGTCTCTCCACTCCCAGACCTACGAGTGGGACACGGTGTGCACCGGCGATTCCTGGCGACGCACTCACAACTACGAACACCACACCTACACCAACATCATTGGCAAGGACCGGGACTACGGCTATGCGCTGTTGAGGCTGAGCGACGATGACAAGTGGAAGCCGGCCCACAGCCTGCAGTTCATCAACTATGTCCTGCTGAGCGTATTCTTCCAGTGGGGCGTAGGGCTGCATGAGCTGGAATCCGAGCGGATCCGCCGCCGGGAAATTTCGGTGCGTGAGAAGATCCCGTTCCTGAAGGACTTCTTTCGCAAGGGTGGACGCCAGGCGTTCAAGGATTACGTGTTCTTTCCCCTGGTCACTTTTCCGGTAGCACCGGTGGTGCTGGCCGGCAATGTCGGCGCCAACCTGATCCGCAACCTGTGGTCATCCACGGTCATTTTCTGTGGCCACTTTACCCAGGATGCGGAAACCTTTTCCGAGGAGGAGTGCGAAGGTGAGAGCAAAGGCCACTGGTACCTGCGCCAGCTGACCGGCTCGAGCAACTTTACCGGCGGCAAGTGGATGCACGTGATGAGTGGCCACCTGAGCTACCAGGTGGAGCATCACATCTTCCCGGACCTGCCAGCACACCGGTACCCGGAGATCTCGGAGCAGGTGCAGGCAGTGTGTAAAAAGCACGGCATCCCCTACAACACCGGAACCTTCGCCAGGCAGTACTCTACGGTACTGAAGCGTATTCTGGGGTATTCCCTGCCCGATCGCATGCGCAACCGGATGCTGCCTGAATTCAGTAATGCCGACGCTCAGTCCTGATGTGTCGGGAATTGCACGCCGGCATGACTGCTGGCGCAGTCCCTGTACCTGACCGTATTGCGCCCGCCCTGCTTGGCTTCGTACAGGGCCGCGTCTGCGGCGCCGATCAGCTCATCGGGTTCGACCCGCTGCCTGGCCGGTGCCGTAGCCACACCGACACTGACAGACACTGGAACGGCCCGGTCGTTCCAGGTAAAGCCCAGCTTGCCGCAGATCTTCTTACGGATTTGATCTGCCATTAACCGTGCCCCTGCCGAATCGGTATCGGGCAGAATCACCACGAATTCCTCTCCGCCATACCGGGCAACAACATCCGCCCGACGGTTAACCGTCGCTGAGATGGCACTGGCTAGCGCCTTGAGACAGGCGTCACCAGCCTGGTGACCCAGCGAGTCATTGAGTGGTTTGAACAGGTCGACATCAATCATCAGCAACGACAGCGGGCCACTGCGACTGCATCGCACACTTTCCTCGGACAGCCGCTCATCGAAATAACGTCGATTGAAAACCCCCGTCAGTCCATCGGTTGAGCTGAGTGCCTCCAGTTGCCGGTTCGCCACTTCCAGTTCCGATGTCCTTTCTGAAACCCGTTGCTCGAGGCGATGCGTCATTTCTTCCTGGATCTGCTGGTTTTCCAGCATCAGCAGCCTCATGCGGTCGGCCAGCGCCAGCGACAGCAGGATCACTTCAAAAGCAGAACCAATCTGGATGCCGTAGTCGGTAATGAAGTTGGCAGGCGCCAAACCAAAGGTTTTCAGGGTATACAGAATCATCCCCGCAAGCAGTGCAGACCAGGCGATCATGAAATAGCGCGCAGGCTTGAAGTTCCGGTACAGGCAAATCCCGCCACCGGCCAGGATAAAGAGCACTGACACCGACGCCATGAACGTGGTTACCCGAATAACAGGCCCATACGCTGGCCAGAACAGAGAGGCCAGTGCCATCAGTGGGAAGAACACCATGAAGCCAACGAATATCCGCTCCAGCCGCGGAGCATTTTCCTTCAGGGCAAGAAACGACTTGGAAAAGCCAAGAATGCTGAACATACCCATGGCAATCAGGAAGGAGACGGCCCGGTTGTTCCACCAGGTGCTCTCCGGCCACAGGTGCTCAAAGGCAAGCCCATTCAGCGTAAACTGGAGGAGCCCGTAGAAGGCGATATAGGACACATACCAGAGATAGTTCTTGTCGCGTATGGATATGAAAATCAACAGGTTGAACGCCGCCATACAGAAAAGCAGGCCGTAGTAGATCCCCAGGACAAACCGCTCCTGGTGATCGGCTTCGCTGAACGCTTCGTTCTCCCACAACATCAACTGCATCTGGACTGCGCCAGAGGTACGAACACGGAAGAAGACATCGGTGGACTCACCCGCCCCGAGATCAAACGAAAAGTTGATATTGTGATGGGTCCGGCCGCGGGTCGCGAAGGGTACGGAGTCGCCAGCCAGATGGCGCTCAATGCGGCCATCTTCGCGGAGAAAGAAGACATCCATCCGGTCAATGATCGGATAAAGCCCTTCTATGACCCAGCGATCACTGGGGTTGCCGCGATTCTCAATTCGGGTATGAAACCAGTAGGTGGAGTCGGTGAAACCAAAATTGTAGGCGTCATCCGGCTTTTCGACCGAGGCAATCAATGGCCAGTCAGCCAGAATGTCCTCGATACCGTAGGCGCCAGAGGCATCCTCGTAGTAGGACAGGTGACGGGAGATATTCAGGCGCTCGCTGTCCTCGTCCAGAATCACCGGACGAGGGTCTGTTATCCCGGTACTAGCGAGCGCTGTCCCCTGAACCAGGCACAGGAGCAGCACCAGAAACATGGATAGCTGCAAAACCCGCCCTCTTGCTTGATATTGTTGTGATAGGTTTGCTTATCACCATTCTATCGAACCGGGAGGGCAGACTTTGATTAAAGATGTCTCGATACGGTAAGTTTTTGTTCCCACCGCAGGCAGGTGTCACGCAATCTGTAACAGCCTGAGAAGCTGGGGGCGGTGTTGATCCTGAATGATATCTGCCAGAGTGTACTTGTCCAGGGTTTCGAGAAAGGCGGTCAGAGCTTCCCCAAGCATGGATTTCAAGCCACAGACCGGCGTGATCCGACAGGCGTTCTTTGATGAGAAACATTCAACAATATTGAGGTCCTGTTCAGTTTCCCGCACAAGAATGCCAACGTTGATGTCCGCAGGCGCCATCTGCAACCGCATACCGCCTTTCTTACCCCTGACAGTCTCGATGTAGCCCTTTTTGTTGAGCTGATGAACCACCTTCATCAAGTGATTCTTGGAGATGTCGTAGCTGTCTGCGATTTCCTGAATCGTTGCCAGTTCGTCACCCTGCACCGCCAGGTAGATCAGAACACGCAGGGAATAATCGGTGTAACGGGTGATATGCATTTACCAACTCCAATACTTCAGATGCATCGTTAGTACGAGGCACGTGTTAAGAGATAACAGGCGAGGCCAAAAAAAATCAGACCTGTCGCTACCAGCACCGCAGGTGCCGAGCCACTAATAAACAGCACGGACCAACTTACACACAGCATCACACAGGCAAGCCATTTTCCCTTGCGGGGAATGGCGCCCCTGCTGCGCCAGTTTTCTATCGCCGGACCAAAAGCCTGGTGATTCTCCAGCCATTCAGCAAAAGCAGGCGAGCCCTTACTTGCAGACCAGGCAGCAAGCAGAACAAACGGTGTGGTCGGCAACAGTGGCAACACAACACCGATAGCAGCCAATGCGATACTTGTATACGCAAGGATCTGGAAACCGGTTCTTCCGGACAATGGAATCATCAGCATCCTCTCTCGAGAACGACAGCAAGATATGTCGTCATTCTACCTTTAATCAGTGTACGGGTCTCCCCAGTTGTTTCAGTGACACCAGCCTGGTGACGTATGAAATCTTGATGCTGGTGGCAAACAACAGGGTTCCGATGTGGGCGATGATCTGTCCGGCCATGGGCAAAGAACCGGCAAACGGATAGGCGAGCAGAATAGTGGCCAGCAGCCCAACGGTCGACGCAAGCATGGCGCCATTTGCGAACCCGAGTAGCTTCTCCATCCCCTTCCCCCCATTAAATTATATTGAATACATCTTTAATATAGACCTAACTGATCACATTTTCAACAACCAGTGCAAACCCTGTACTTCGCTCTCTGCCACCACTATCAAAGAATACCACCCCGTGGTTACCTCTCAGAAAATGGCGCAAACCAGTTACTTTTTATTTTTATAGATGTATTATTAGTACATCTTTAAACCAGAGAGGAGATGACCATGGCCAAATACCGCCGCCTATGGTTTCTGTTGATTGCCATCGTGGGGGTTACCTTCACGTTACTGGGCTATTTCGGGGCGGAAGTTTACCGCGCCGCGCCGCCCATTCCTGATCAGGTCGTGTCTGCCAACGGCGACACCCTGATGACCGAGGAAAGCATTCTCGACGGCCAGACCGCGTGGCAGTCCGTTGGTGGTATGCAGCTTGGGTCTATCTGGGGTCACGGGGCCTATCAGGCGCCGGACTGGACCGCAGACTGGTTGCACCGGGAACTGGAAACCTGGCTGGAAATTGCCGCTCAGGAGGAATACGGGCAGGACTGGCACAGCCTCACCGGGCAGCAGCAGAACGCCCTGCAGTACGACCTGAAGACCGAGTACCGCACCAATACCTACGATGACGCCACCAGTACCCTGCATCTGTCTGAACGCAGGACAGCTGCCATCAACGAGACCGCCGACTACTACAGCCGGCTGTTCAGCGATGCGCCGGAGTTGCAGTCGACGCGCTCAAACTACGCCATGAAGGAAAACACCCTGCCCAGCGCCGAGCGCCGCGAGCGGATGACCGAGTTCTTCTTCTGGACAGCCTGGGCTGCTGCCACCGAGCGCCCGGACAGCGATGTCACCTACACCAACAACTGGCCTCACGAGCCACTGATTGACAACACCCCGAGCGCGGAGAACGTGGTCTGGTCATTAATCAGTGTGGTTCTGCTGATTGCCGGCGTCGGCGGTCTGATCTGGGCCTGGGCCTTCCTGCGCAAAGAAGATGAGGAGCCGCAAGCCCCGCTCAAGGATCCGTTGAGCGCCGTTGGGCTCACCCCTTCCCAGAAGTCATTGGGCAAATACCTGGTACTGGTGGTTGGCCTGTTCACCTTCCAGGTGATGCTCGGCGGCTTTACCGCGCATTACACGGTGGAAGGGCAGAGCTTCTACGGCATCAACACCTCCGAATGGTTCCCCTACTCGCTGTTACGTACCTGGCATATCCAGGCCGCCATGTTCTGGATCGCCACCGGCTTCCTGGCCGCCGGCCTGTTCCTCGCCCCCATCATCAATGGCGGCAAGGATCCGAAATTCCAGAAGCTGGGTGTCGACGTGCTGTTCTGGGCTCTGGTGGCCGTGGTTGCCGGCTCGTTTATCGGCAACTTCCTGGCTATTGCCCAAATCATGCCCGCCAACCTCAGCTTCATGCTGGGCCACCAGGGTTACGAGTACGTGGACCTTGGGCGTCTCTGGCAGATTGGCAAATTCCTCGGCATCGTGTTCTGGCTGGTGCTGATGCTGCGCGGCATTGTTCCCGCCCTGCGCCAGCCCGGTGACAAGAACCTGCTGGCCCTGCTGACCGCCTCGGTCGTTGCCATCGGCCTCTTCTATGGTGCGGGCTTCTTCTACGGTGAACGCACTCACATCTCCATCATGGAATACTGGCGCTGGTGGATTGTCCACCTGTGGGTTGAAGGCTTCTTTGAAGTGTTCGCCACCGCTGCGCTGGCTTTCATTTTCTGCAGCATGGGTCTGGTGTCCCGCACTGTGGCTACGTCCGCCAGCCTGGCTTCTGCCAGCCTGTTCATGCTCGGTGGTGTACCGGGAACCTTCCACCACCTGTACTTCTCCGGCACCACCACACCGGTGATGGCGGTAGGCGCCACCTTCAGTGCCCTTGAAGTAGTGCCACTGGTCGTACTCGGCTACGAGGCATGGGAGAACTGGCGTTTGAAGTCCCGCGCACCCTGGATGGAAAACATCCGCTGGCCGCTGACCTTTTTCGTGGCGGTTGCCTTCTGGAACATGCTGGGTGCAGGCGTACTCGGGTTCATGATCAACCCACCGATCGCGCTGTATTACATCCAGGGCCTGAACACAACGCCCACCCACGCCCACGCAGCTCTCTTTGGCGTCTACGGATTCCTGGCCCTGGGCTTCGCCCTTCTGATCCTGCGCTACATCCGCCCACGCATCGTCTTTGACGAGCGGCTGATGAAAGTCGGCTTCTGGTGGCTGAACATTGGCCTGGTATTGATGCTGTTCACCAGCCTGCTGCCCGTCGGCATCATCCAGTTCGTGGCCAGCGCCAGCGAAGGGCTGTGGTACGCGCGTAGTGAAGCCTTCATGCAGAGCGATATCCTGCAGACCCTGCGCTGGGTCAGAACCATCGGCGACGTGGTCTTCATTGTCGGCGCCCTGGCAGTGACCTGGCAGGTAGTGAAGGGGGTCTTCTTCCCGGATCTGGAGCCGGTCACCCTCGAAACTGACGAGCAAGGTGCTGCCAGCGAGCTGAGCGCCTGATTCAGCAGAGCCCCGGCCAGGGAAGGCCGCTCTGCGTAACCCAAACCAAGGAGTGTTGTCATGACAATTGCTGAAACTATGACCCAGGCATCCAACGAAGAACTGATCGAACATATCCTGACCCGTTACCACGACACCCACCGGGAGCAGTTACCGGAACTGATCCAGCTCTCCGAGAGAGTAGAAAGGGTTCACGGCGGCCATACCGCCTGCCCTGCCGGCCTCTCGGCCCACCTCGGGCAGATGGCTGAAGAGCTCGAGGCCCATATGGCCAAGGAAGAGCAGATTCTGTTTCCCATGATCACACGTGGGATGGTCGCCATGGCCGGCGGCCCTGTATCTGTGATGCGGCACGAGCACGAGGATCACGGCTCCGCGCTGGAAGAACTGGAGCGGCTCACCAATGGTCTGACCTTGCCGGACGGTGCGTGCGGAAGCTGGCAGCGTCTCTACCAGGGACTCGCGACCTTCCGCGACGACCTGAAAGCCCACATACAGACTGAGAATGACCTGCTGTTCAGCCGCATTGATGGTGGCAACTGAGAGGGGAATACTCCCGCGGGGGTATCGGATTCAACAGGCTGTTTTGCCATAATTGAGCTACACTCTCGAATGAGAGCTCATACAGCGAAGGACAGGAACGATTCCCATGCCCCAAGCCAAGCTGACCGACCGATTTGGCCGCACCGTCAACTACGTGCGTCTGTCTGTCACTGACCGCTGCGATTTTCGCTGTGTATACTGCATGGCGGAGGAAATGACCTTCCTGCCCCGCCAACAGGTACTGACCCTGGAAGAGATTGCCCGCGTGGCCAGAACCTTTGTTTCCCTCGGCACGGAAAAAATCCGGCTGACCGGGGGCGAGCCCCTGGTGCGCAAGGACATTCTGGAGCTGGTAAAGGAAATTGGCAGCTACGGCCTGCGGGATTTTGCCATGACCACCAATGGCAGCCAGCTGCCGACCATGGCGGAACCGCTGCGCAAGGCCGGGCTCAAGCGGCTGAACATCAGCCTGGATTCACTGGATGCCGACAAATTTCACCGGATCACCCGTACCGGTCGGCTAAGCCAGGTGCTGGATGGCATTGATGCTGCCAAGGACGCTGGTTTTGAGGGCATCAAGCTCAACACGGTGGTGATGAAAGGCGGTAATGACCAGGAAGTGCCGGAGCTGGTGGAGTTTGCCCGCAAGAAAAAGGTGGACATTACCTTTATCGAGGAAATGCCGCTGGGTGAGATTTCTGACCATGACCGCGGTCAGGTGTTGTGCACCAGCGATGAAGTTCGCGACATTATCAGCCAGCGACATGAGCTGATACCCACGCCTGAAGACTCCGGCGGTCCTGCCCGCTATTACCGGATGCGGGGCAGCGATTCCCGTGTCGGTTTTATTTCACCTCATTCCCACAATTTCTGTTCAACCTGCAACCGCGTTCGCGTGACGGTAGAGGGTCGCCTGCTGCTTTGCCTTGGCAATGAACATTCGGTGGACTTGCGCCGTGTTCTGCGCGGCCATCCGGTGACCAATGACAAGCTGCGTGAAACCATCATAAATGCCATGGATCTGAAGCCTGAGCGGCATCACTTCTCCAGTGAGGGGGATGTGCAGATTCTTCGGTTTATGAATATGACTGGCGGTTGAGACTCTGGCTCTGAGTTAACGCCCGGAGCTTCTGGCTCGGAGTGAACGCCCGGAAGTGGGTGGGCCCTCCGGGATACGCTGTGAATACGTCCATGTACGCTCGACAAAAACATCCATGTTTTTGACGATCCCGGAGGGCCCACCCACTTCCGGGCTTATGCGAATTCAGTGATTGCCGTCGTGACTGCTCATTTCCATGTTGTGGTCTGACACAGTCTGGCTCATGTCCCGGGTCAGGTGTTGCATGGTCACATCCTGGAACTTGACTACCTCTCCGCCAAATTCGTTGGCGAACTCCAGCGCCGAATTTTCCGATGCGAACGAAGCCAGGGTTGGCCCCATGGCTCCGGTGCGCTCCGACCCCACCACAAAGAAAGCCTCCCGGGCGTCGATCAATGCAGTGTCGTCCGGGTGTTCCCAGTCGGTCTGAGCCATGTCGTGTACGTAGAGGGTGTGGTCGCGTTTGGCATTTTCGGGCTGCAGTACCCAGGAGAACATGTCGCGGGTTGAACAGAATTTGTTCACTTTCTGCTCCCGGGCGGTTATGGCTTCACCTTTCGGGCCGGGGAAACGGGTGATGGCCATGCCGCAGACATGGCATTCGTCGCCGGATTCGATGTGGACCGGGTCGGGCTTTTCGGTGACCTGTTCTTCCGTTTCGGAGCAGCCGGCCAGGAAAATGGCAAACATCACCGCTACCGACAAAGTTTTAACGTTAATAGTACGCATGGCAATCTCCGGATCAGATTCGGCGGCGACGGAACAGGGCCCAGGCACCGGTAAGGGGGATAACAAACCACAGCACCAGGGCGAACCACATTCCTGCCGGACCAATGGGCAGGTCTGCACCGAGGCTCAGCACACCGCTTAACTGTGCGCCCTCGCCGAAGGCAACGATGTTGAGCAGTCGGTAGATGTCGGTGGGGTTGAGCATCAGCAGCCAGGGCAGCAGCTCCGGGCTGAGTTTGCCCTCGCTGGCGACCAGGATGCCCAGCAGCATCAGGTCGAAAACCAGTACGAAGAAGAACCAGATACCCAGGGCCATGCCGGCGGCTACTGGCTTTTCGCTGACCCGCACACTGATCAGGTAGGCCAGCGCAATGAAGCCCCAGCCCAGCAGGATGGTGGAAACAATAAACCGGAACATGGCGGCGGCCAGGGCGCCAACGGCCACGTCATCCACCAGCAGGGCAATGGCGATGCCGGCGACGCCGAAGCCGATCAGAGTGGCAAACGCCAGGGTCAGGCCATGGCCGAGGAACTTGCCAAATAGCAGCTGGCCACGGCTCAGTGGATACGTCATCAACAGCAGTAGCGTGCCGCCTTCTTCCTCGCCGACGATGGCGTCGTAGGCCAGTAATAGCGCGATCAGGGGGATGAGGAAAATACCCAGGCTGGCCAGGCTGGCAATGGTTGCGGGTGTGGAGGCGTAACCCACCTGCCCCGAGGCCGCTGCGCCAAACCAGGCGATGCCCAGGGCCAGCACGGCAAACACCAGGGCGATGGCGATGAGCCAGCGGTTACGCAGGCTGTCACTGAGTTCCTTGCGGGCGATGGTCCAGATGCTGTTCACTGGGCACCTCCGCGGTGAGCCAGGCCACCGGAGCCGATAAAGTGCACGTACACGTCCTCCAGCGTGGGCTGGTAAATGCCCAGGTCCCGAACCTCTCCGGAATCCAGCAGGGCCTGAATCAGCGCCATTTTCTCTGTGGGACGAACGTCTACCTGCAGGCGCCCGTTGTCTTTTTTGATCATCAGGCCATTAGCCGCTGAAGCACCCGTGATAGCTTTCTCCAATGCAGCCGTGCCGTTGGCCGGTTCGATGGACAGGGTCACCGACATGTTCGCCTGCCGACGCAGGGAGGCGAGGTCGCCTACAGCCTTCACGGCACCGTCGGTAAGAATCGCTGCGCGATCGATGTAGGGCTCCACCCCCGGCAGCACATGGGAGCACAGCACAATACCCGTGCCTTCATCCCGCAGTTTGCGCAACAACCGATACAGGTCCGCCGTTGCCACCGGGTCCAACCCCACCGTTGGCTCATCCAGCATCAGCAATTTCGGTTTGCCCAGAAGCGCCTGGGAAAGCCCCAGGCGCTGGCGCATGCCTTTGGAGTAGGTCTTCACCCGCGCATTCATGGCATCACTGAGCCCCACCTGCTCCAGCAGCTCCGGCACCTGCTTCAGGGGCGCGCCTTTGAGGCGGGCAAAGTGATTCAGAATCTCCCGCCCGGTCAGTTGCGGGTAGAACATCACGTTCTCCGGCAGGTAACCAATGTGCTGACTGACATGAGGGTCACCCGCCTCGCCATCAAGCACCGACACCTTTCCCTGGTTCGGCGTCATCAGCCCCAGGATCAGCTTGATGCTGGTGGTTTTGCCAGCGCCGTTGTGGCCAAACAGCCCGAGAATCTCTCCGGGCTCCAGTCGCAGGTCAACACCATTCAGCACAAGGGCCTTATCGTAGCGGTAACTCACATTCTCAAGACGGAAACAGCTCATTACGACTCCGGTTGTAACGGTTCTGGCTGGCGCATCAGCGGGTGGGAATCACTCACACCAGCAGCTTTGACGACGGGAAACGCATCCTGCACCCAACGCAAGGTATCCACCGCCGGGCTGAACATCAGCACCTTGGCCTCCGGGTAGGTCCACAGCAGGCGGTCCACATTGTCATTGGGCTCATAGGCCACATCGCCAATACCATCCTGATTGCGATCCCACCCCAGATAATCACTCCAGTAGTTGCCCCGCCCCTCCTTCGACCACTCCTGGGTGCGGGTAGCCACATATTTCACCTGACGCTGGTTATTCACAAACGCGTTGTTGAACACCTCGTTCTCCTCCGAACCCGCAGTCAGATGAATCCCGATATTGCTTTCCCGGAACACATTGTCCTCGAAGGTGTTGTAAAGCGAGTTATAAATGAACACCGCTTTACCCTCTGCGCCCGAAATCGAAACCCCCGCTGTCTGGCCCTGAGATACCCCGGTCACCACGTTGCCCCGCAACTCGGAGTTGGTGATGAAATTCATCAGAATGCCGTAATTCTCATCGTTCTCGGACCGATTGTTGACCACCGTCAGATACTTACTCTGCATTAACGCATACCCGGTGCGCGTCCCGCGGGTGATATTACCCTCCAGCAGATTGTGCATCGAATACATGTAATGAATGCCATAACGCAGATCTGTCATCAGGTTGCCGCGGAGCTCGTTATTGTTGGCCGTCTCGATATAGATACCGTCCCGGGTCTGACTGATGTCATTGCCTTCGATCAACGCGCCGGTGGTGTTGAACATATGAATTCCGTTGCCCCGATCCTGGGAACGGATCGACGGCTTCCCTCGTACTTTGTTATTACGGACGGTCACATTCTTCGTCGCATCCAGCCAGATCCCGAACGCCGGCCCCTGCAAACGATTATTCTCGACAATCGCTCCCCGAGCCTCCCGCGCCACAAAAATGCCCGCATCCAGCTCATTGAGATCGCCACCCCAGTTGCGCACCTCACAACCGGAAAACGTCACCTCCTCCGCCATAATATCGATGGCGTTCCCCTCACCACCGCCGTCGATGACCGTATCGGCATGGCAGGACACCGTCACACCGGCCACGCGGAGATCCAGCGACGAAAGTTTCTCGGGGGGAAGCTCAAAGACAGCACCTGGCTCCAGTGCATCAAGCTGTTGTTGCAGGTCCGCATGGGCGGTCAGCGATAACAGAGCGACTGTCAGGGCCACTCCGTAACGCAAAATTTGAATCATCAACTTCTCTCTAGGAAAAAACATTAAGAGGCCAGCACCGAAGTGCGGCAATCCAAGTGGAGAGACCTTTCCAAAACTGTGCGGAGCCATGGATGGCGTAGCTCAAGCGTCACATGGATGTGCCGCAAGGAGCGTGTTTTGGAAAGGTCTCTCCACTTGGGTTGCTACTCCAAAGCCTGATGGCCGGAACTCCCGCAAGAGTCCCGGCTCAGAACCAAGCCTAAATCAGGCTTTCTCGACCAACATGCGACCCCCCATCTCCATGTGCAGCGCATGGCAGAACCAGCTGCAGTAGTACCAGTAAACCCCAGGCTTACCCGCCGTAAAGGTCACCGACGACGTCTGCTGCGGACTGATCTCCATACTCACACCATGGTTCACCATAACGAACCCGTGAGACACATCCTCGATGGAGTCCAGATTGGTCACATACACCGTAACCTCATCACCCTCCTTGACCCTGAACTCCGTAGTCCCGAACTGCGGCGCCACAGAGGTCATGTAAACACGTACCTTGTTGCCGTCACGGATAATCTCGTTGGCAGCCTCCAGAGTAATGCCATCCTTCTCAGCCTGCGCACGGGCGCTTGCAAAGAACGGATCGTCACGGCTGTAGATCTTCTTGGTCTTGATCTGATCACGACGAACCAGGATACAGTCGTGTGGCTCAGCAAACGCAGGGCCATCGTGAACCAGCTTCATCTCCTCGCCGGAAATATCGATCAGCTGATCATTCTCCGGATGCAGCGGACCTACCGGCAGGAAGCGGTCCTTGGAGAACTTCGACAGCACCACCAGCCATTTGCCGTCCGCATCGCGGGATTCGGTCAGGGACGCATGGTTGTGGCCAGGCTGGTAGTGCACATCCAGCTTCTGACGGATGTAATTGGTCTTCTCACCGTTGTAATCCTTGATCGCATCGGCAATGTTCCACTTACACACCTGACTGTCGATGAACAGGGTGGTGTAGGCGTTGCCACGACCATCATAGGTGGTGTGCAGGGGCCCGAGGCCCAGCTCCGGCTCGGCGACGATGGCGTCGCGCAGCTCGATATTGTCATCGAAGAGATCGTCCAGCTTGTCGATCTGGATAATGGAACAGGTCGGTGACAGCTTGCCGTTGGCAATGAAGTACTTGCCGTCCGGCGACGTATTCAGACCGTGCGGGTTCTTCGGAACCGGAATGTAACGGGTCAGTTTCGAGCCTTCACGCCCGTCCACCACCGGCACATCGGAGTCACCAACGGTCTTGAAGTCGCCGCTCTTGACGGCCGCTTCAATACGCTCGACATTGAACACGACAACCCAGTCGCGGTCATTGCGCATGGTGCCAGCGAGATCTGCCGCTTTTTCCGAGTTGTAACAGGTGGAAGCGGCATATTTGCCGGTGTAGTCGGCGTCGGTGTTATCCAGGTTGCCGTCCACAATCACCTGCCAGGCCACTTCCATGGTGTCTGCATCAACAGCACTGAACATGGTGTAGCTGTTTTCCAGGCTGAAATCACTGCCGTCATTCGGGTGTGGAATCACAAATTCCGCGTTACAGAACACGTACTTGGTGCGCGGCACTTTTTGCAGCCGCAGGCCGTGAATCGCCTGGACGTTTGGAATGTGTGTGATCTTGTCCGTCTTCATGATATCCAGGCGGATACGTGCAATACGGCTGTTGGCCTTGTCGTTGATGAACAGGTATTTGCCATCGTAACGCCCGTCTTCCATGGAGATGTGCGGGTGGTGACAGTCACCATTCAGATACTGCCGATCGCCGCCAAGTATCTCCTTGCTCTCATTGGTGATGCCCCAGCCGGTGGCGGAGTCCACGTTGAAAACCGGAATACGCATCAGCTCACGCATGGACGGCACGCCAAGGACACGCACCTCGCCCTGGTGACCACCGCTCCAGAAGCCGTAGTATTCGTCCAGCTCGCCGGGGGCAACGCTATACTTGTTCTGGGCGTCCTTGACTGCGGCAGCCCAGGAGTCCCGGGTCATCACGGCGCCACCCAGGCCCGTCGCGCCTACGGCACCTGCCAGTGCGGTTGCACCCAGGAATTTCCGGCGGCTAAGGCCGCTCTCTTCCGGTGCATCGTTACCGAGTTCTTCTCTTTTCTTCATAGCGTCCAACTCCGTTGTTGGTAATGGCGGTATTGCATTTGGATTTACTGCTTTTCTTATGTCACCTGGGTGACCGGTATTTGTTCCGGATGGCCCGGTGCGTTATGGCCACGGCGCTTGCCACGGCGTTTGACAATCAATGGCGGGCACTTCTTGTCGTCGAAATAGGTCATCTGGCAGTCGAGGCAGTAATGGCACTCCTGGTAATTGATGGTGCCGTCAGGATGGATTGCCTGCACTTCGCACTCGTGCTCACACAGCCGGCATGGGTGGCCGCACTCTTTGCGACGTTTCAGCCAATCGAAAACCCTCAACTTGGTGGGTAGCGCCAGCGCTGCGCCCAGAGGGCACATGTACCGGCAGAAGACTTTGCGGGTGAACAGATTCACCCCGATCAGCAGCACGGCATAGGTAACGAATGGCCAGCTGCGATCAAAGCGCAAGGTGATGGCAGTCTTGAACGGCTCTATTTCAGCCATTTTTTCGGCGGTAGCCAGGGAGTCCAGGGAGACGCCGAACAGCACCAGCAGAACGATGTACTTGATGGCCCAGAGGCGCTCATGGATGGCAAACGGTACCGTGTATTGGGGCACTTTTAGCTTGCGGGCAATTTCGTTCACCAGCTCCTGAAGCGCACCAAACGGACAGAGCCAGCCACAGTAAACCGCCCGCCCCCACAACAGAACGATACCGGCGACCGTTGCCCAGAGAATGAATATCACCGGGTCCACGAGGAAGGTCTCCCAACGGAACCCGCTGATCAGGCTGTTGACGAACGTCAGCACGTTGACGATCGACAGTTGCCCCAGGGCATACCAGCCAATAAAGAACAGGGTATAGGTCAGAAAGGCGTGGCGTATCCAGCGGGTTATCTTGGGCTTCTTGACCAGCCAGTCCTGGAAAAACAGGATGAACATCAGAACGCCAAGTCCGATACCCAGAACAATGATCTGGAACTGGCGCTGATACCAGACCTGCACCCACATGGGTTGTGCTTCCAGCCACTCTTCTTCGGTCAACTCCACTTCTGGCCGGGTGTAGTACTGTTCCGGCAGCTGATATTCCATCGGGAATACTGCAAACTCGCTGTCCAGGGGACCGGTCTGGCGTTTGACGGACAGCTCCAGCGACCAGGGTGTGCCCGGGTCGAAGTTGTACTGCTGGCGAATAATGAAGATCGCCATTTCAGGCAGGCGTGGCATGTCGCCCAGGTACACATCACTCAGGCGATAGTAATCAAGGTCACGGAAATTGAAGGTGTCCCCGAACTGGCGGATCTGAATGCGATCGAAGATTCCTCCACGAACATAACCGGACCCCTTGAAGGAATACTCACCCCTGGCCATCACGGCAATGGCATGCTCACCTTCCTTCAATTCCGAGGTCAGCCATTCATACTGCTTGCCACCCAGCAGGTTTCGGCCAATGGTGGGAACATTCAGGTAGGCTACGTAGAGATCAATCAGAGGATCGTCGCGCTCTCCCGGGGCGGCGGTTTCAACACCTTCGGCCGGGCCACCAACAAAGGCATCGTCTGCCTGACCGCGAGTTACCAACATCCGACGGATGGAGCCGTCACCGGTCAGTTCCGTCCAGGATCTTTTACGGAAGCTGTCTGTATCGACCTCTGCCATGGGAGGGCGTTCACCAACACCGGTACTTTCGACCAGGCCCAGCTCCCCCGCTATCCGGTGAGCGGTCCTCATGATGACCTCATTGATCACCATCACCGTCACCGTAGCACCCGACAGGCCATCAACGGCCATGCGGCGTTCGGTTGACTTACCGCCCACCGTGACTCTCTGGTCTGCTTTGAGGCCGGTGTACTGGTCAGTAAATTCGTGCATCTTGATTTCGGGGATGCCGATCAGAAGAATCGGCTCATCATGGTGTATCACCCGCGCGCGCTTGATCTCGCCCTCGGTGTCGAGCACTACCATGGCGTTCAGGGGTTTGCCGGAATAGGCCGGGGTCTGCACGAAATCGAGTGTCTGGTAGGCGTAGCCCACCAGTTCATCTCCAGCATAGAGCTCCTGAATGGCACGGTTATCTTCGCGCGGCTGGAAGTCGGTCACGGACGGGATGGCAATCTGAATCACCTGGCGCCCTGCCGCGGGCTCATACTCGCTCAGCGGCTGGGCATTGGCAGTCATGGCCAGAATCATCAGCGCCATAAAAACTAAGCGGATTCCGTTAGACACTCAAACCCCCGGTTCAATTGGATACAACAAGGATGGACCGTCATTGATGAAAATCAAATACCTCTATCTGGATAGGCCGATGGGAAGTCCGGCCCGCATCATCCCAGGCTAACGGATTGGCCCGTTCGGTCCAGAGGCAGGTAATTTCCCACGTGGCCAAGGCGGATGGACTCCACCATCATGGTGAGGGGTTGCTGTGCTTCATCGGAGGACGGCTTCATGCCGCCGCGGCCAGACATGGCAGCGACGAATACCACATCCCAGGACTGTCCGGTCTGGCGGGATTCCTCTACCAGTGCATCAAAGTCACTGACTTCTTCGGGCGCTTTGTCAACACATACCACCGGCGTCAGGGCGCCGCCCTCGCCGTTGGCAAAGGCGGCCTTTTCGGCGTCTGATGCATCGTCCGGCAACTCGGCACGGCAGAATACGAACAACAGGCGCTGGGGCTCGGGTTCGGCATCAGCGGCTTTGAGCAAATCGGTGTAGCTTGAGATCATTTGAGCGTTCCTGCCTTGACTATTTACTGGCTGATCTGGATAAGTCGGGACGGGTCGGTGATGAACAACCGGCTGCGGTTGACCCGAACCAAGCCATTCGCTTTGAGATCTGCCAGGATCCGCGAGAAGGTTTCCGGCTGCATGGCGAGGCGGGACGCGACCAGGCACTTGGGCAGCGGCAGTTCCACTTCCCCCCCCTCTTCACCGCCATTGGGCAGCAGGTCAATCAGGTAGCGGATCAGGCGGTCACGGGCGTTCTGTACGGTCATGATTTCCAGATCATGAAAGCGGGCCACATTGCGTCTGGCGTAATGGCGCAAGGCCGCCTGGGTGTATTCAGGCTTCCTTTCCAGCAGGTCCTGATAAACCTTGACGGGTATCATCAGCACTTCGCTGGATTTGAGTGCTTCGGCGTAACAGGCGTACCTTGCCGGGTCTGCATAGATCATGACTTCTGCGAAGCAGTCACCGGGAGCAATACTGTCGAGTGTGCGGTCGATGCCAGAGGCGTCGAGGCGGTACAGGCGCAGCCGTCCGGAAACCACGAAGAAGAAGTGGTGAGCAGGCATGTCCTGGCGGTAGAGCAGTTGGTGATGACCCAGGCGCAGGCGTCTGGACTGTTGCATCAATGCGTTGAGGTCGTCGTCGCTCAGCGAGGAAAAGAGGGCATGCTGGCGCATTGGAGCCAGGCTGTCGTCCTCTTCTATCGGCTTGTTGACGGCAACCAGTACCGGTTTGCTGTAGCGTGTTTCGGCGGTTTGTAATAGTGCCATTTTGTTTGCCCCCTGCATTAATAATGCATTTCAAATCTGGTTTTATAATAGTGGGGCTTGGGAGGAAAATCGCTCCCCCTATGGGGGTAGTTGGGCGGTTATTACTGAGTAATTGACTTAGCTCAAAGAGGGGCCTTGCTGCCAGGATGCTGGCTCTCTTGTTTACTCGGGGGCACGGACCAATGGGCCCCTTCTTCCCAAAACACGCTCAAGCACATCCATGTGGCGCTTGAGCTCCGCCATCCATGGCTCCGCACAGTTTTGGAAAGAGGTTCCCCGCCAGTCTCCATGGTTTTCGGGCACACGCATTACTGCATCAGGGGTGAGTCGGGTATTTCCATGTCCACACCTTCCACACCGGTTTCCGCAGCGAGAACCTGGAGGTACTGGCGGAACGCTCGTCTGGTCACGCTTTCGCTCAGGTACTGACGGATCTGGGGCTTTACGTAGTCGTAGGGCAGCTGTTCGCCGTCGATGCGTTGGTCGACGCGGACGAGGTGCCAGCCGTAGCGGGTTTCGATCAACTCCGGGTTGAGGCCTTCCTGCAGGGACAGAACCGGGCGTTCGAACTCGTCGACGGTCTGGCCTTTGCTGATCTGGCCCAGGCTGCCGCTCTGGTGGCGGGATTCGCAGGCGGAGTACTGTTTGGCCAGTTCGGCGAACTGGGCACGGCCGTCGAGTAAGGACGATAGTAGTTGACGCCCTGCTTCTTCCTGGCGAATGCGTTCCTGGACGTCGTCCGGGGCGGCGGCGAGGAGTATGTGGCTGACGGCCATCAGGGTCGGGCTGCAGAAGCGGCCGGGGTTGGCGGCGTAGAAGCGTTCGCAGTCCTGCTCGCTGGGGTCGGGGACGTTGAGTTCCAGTTCCAGTACGCGGGCGATGCGGTCTTCTTCGTCAGCGATGTCGTCCAGGTTCAGGCGGCTGGCCTGTTGCAGGAGGAGTTCGCGGATGACGAGGCTTTTGGCAGCTTCGTGCCAGGCTTCGGCGACTTCTTCGGCCGGGTGGTGTTGCATTTCCCGGGCGATGTCGTCTTCGCCGATGAGGGTGTCACCCACATACACCGGCGGAAACTGGTTTCTGGGTTTTTCGGCTTCGCCGACGGGGATGAGTTGCATGGTTGCTTCACCTTTGGTCTGATTGTCGGATTACGCTTCGCTAATCCGACCTACGTTTCTGCTTTCGGGCCCGGGTAGGTCGGATTAGCGTGGCCCCGCCACGCGTAATCCGACACTGTTAACGATCCCCTTGATCATCCGATCACGCCCGCTTGCGCACCACCTGGTACTTGCGCCCGAAATACTCCACCGGCACGCTGAGCATGTGCACCAGTCGGGTGAACGGGAACAGCACGAAGATGGTCAGGCCCAGGAAGATATGGGTCTTGTAGATCCAGTGCACGTCGGCAATGTAGCCGGCCACCCCGCCCTGAAGGGTGACAACACCCTGGGCCCAGGCAGAGAACTTGAGCATGGTGCTACCGTCCAGGTGCCCCAGCGTGGGCAGGATGGTGAGCATGCCCAGGACCAGCTGGACCACCAGTATGATGATGATCATGTTGTCCGCGAAGGTACTGTTGGCTTTTACGCGGGGGTCGGTCAGCCGGCGCCAGGCCAGCATTCCACCACCGACGATTGCCATCGCACCGGCAATGCCACCCACCACGATCGCCATAACCTGTTTTGTCCCCGGCGTCATGAACGGCTCGTAGAGCGCGTGGGGCGTCAGCAGGCCCACCAGGTGGCCGAAGAAGATCACCAGCACACCCACATGGAAAAGCACGCTGGCCATGACCATGTTTTTCTTGCGTAGCATCTGGCTGGAATGGGCTTTCCAGGTGAACTGGCCGTGGTCATAACGTGCCCAGGTACCAATCACCAGGATAGCGATAGCAATGTAGGGGTAGACCCCGAATAACAGTGTATTGAGATAGGACATCATTTCAGTTTCCTCCCGCGCCCTCAGGCGCCTCCTGCCTGACGGGGCGTTACGTCCGTCATCAGCTGATCGCTCAGGTGAATGGTCTGGGTCTGCTCCAGTTCGCGGCGGCGCTGGCCTACAACGCCTCCGGTACTGCAGGAGCTTCCCTGATCGTCCACAAACTTGACCATTTCCTCTTCCCAGACCTTGTCCAGCGCTTCCGGCGTGTCGTCACGCTCTTCGGAGGCGACAATCTGTGCCAGCTCCTGACGATTCGCCTCGCGCCCGGACAGCACCAGCAGCGAATCCATCAACACGTGGTACAGGCTCTCGCGCTGGTACAGCCTTTCGCCCAGAAGCCCCAGAATATGGTGGATGTCTTCCAGCCAGTTCCGGATCTCTTCCCATGGCCGGGTGGAGAGATACTCCAGGAACAGCGGCAGGTAGTCCGGCAGTTCCTTGGCATCGATTTCCAGGCCGTTGGCGCGGTACTGCTCCATCAGGTCCACCATGGCCTGGCCACGGTCACGGGATTCGCCGTGAACGTGCTCGAACAGCAGCAGGGACGTCGCCCTGCCCTTGTCGAAGGTGCCCACGTAGTTTTCCTGCATATCCAGCAGATCACCGTCGCACACCAGGTCGATGCATCTCAGCAGCTGCTCCTTGTTCTGCCGCGGCAGCCGGTTGTCTTCCAGAACGGCTGCTGTCAGGGCGTCTTTGGAGGCCTGGAGTTCATCGGTGGGGTACTCGAGCACCCGCGCTATTACTTTTAAAAGTTGCATCCTGGTCTCCTTATTCCTGCAGCTGTTTCGGGTCAACCTGCTTCACGGTGGACAGCTTCTGCACCATGCTGGTGGTCTGTTTGCGGCCACCAAACATGTTGAACTCGCTGTCGCCGTTACAGCCGTCGCCGAAGCTGAATCCGCAACCACCACGCTCGCCGTGAGCATCGGGGAAGGCTTCCTTCGCCAGCTCGCGATGGCTGGTGGGAATCACGAAGCGGTCCTCGTAGTTGGCAATGGCCAGGTAACGGTACATTTCATCGGCCTGGGCCTTGGTCAGCCCGGCTTCCTGAAGTGCCCGCAGGTCTTCCTTGCCTTCCACGGTTTCCGCGCGCTTGTACAGGCGCATGGCCATGATCCGCTTGAGTGCACGGACAATCGGCTTTTCGTCGCCAGCCGTCAGCAGGTTGGCCAGGTACTTGACCGGAATCCGCAGGCTTTCAATCTTCGGCAGTATGCCGTCAAACTCAACCTTGCCGGCTTCCGCCGCAGACTGGATCGGGCTCAGTGGCGGCACATACCAGACCATGGGCAGAGTGCGGTATTCCGGGTGCAGTGGCAGAGCGAGTTTCCAGTCCACGGCCATCTTGTAGACCGGGCTTTGCTGGGCGGCTTCGATGACGTTCATCGGGATGCCGTCCTTTTTCGCCTGCTCGATCACCTTCGGATCGTTCGGATCCAGGAAGATTTCCAGCTGCTTCTCGTACAGCTCATGCTCGCCCGGGGTACTGGCCACTTCTTCAATGCGGTCAGCATCGTAAAGCAGCACGCCCAGATAGCGGATGCGGCCGACACAGGTCTCGGAGCATACGGTAGGCAGGCCGGCTTCAATCCGCGGGTAGCAGAAGATGCATTTTTCGGACTTGCCGGTTTTCCAGTTGAAATAAATCTTCTTGTACGGGCAGCCGGACACACACATCCGCCAGCCACGGCATTTGTCCTGGTCAATCAGCACAATGCCGTCCTCTTCCCGCTTGTAGATAGCGCCGCTGGGGCAACTGGCTACGCAGGTAGGGTTGAGGCAGTGCTCGCACAGGCGCGGCAGGTACATCATGAAGGTATTTTCGAACTGGCCATAGATGTCTGCCTGTACCTGGTCGAAGTTCTTGTCCTTGCGACGCTTGGCAAACTCGGTACCCAGGATTTCTTCCCAGTTCGGGCCCCATTCGATTTTCTGCATGCGCTGGCCGGAGATCAGCGACCGTGGCCGTGCTACCGGCTGGTGCTTGCTGTCACCGGCGGTATGCAGATGCTGGTAATCGAAATCGAACGGCTCGTAGTAGTCATCGATCTGCGGCAGATCCGGGTTGGCGAAAATGTTCGCCAGAATCCGGAAGCGGCCACCGATCTTCGGGCGGATCTTGCCGGAGCTGTCACGCATCCAGCCGCCCTTCCACTTGTCCTGGTTCTCCCACTCTTTCGGGTAGCCGATACCGGGCTTGGTTTCGACGTTGTTGAACCAGGCGTATTCCATGCCTTCACGGCTGGTCCACACGTTTTTACAGGTCACAGAACAGGTGTGGCATCCGATGCACTTGTCCAGGTTCAGTACCATGCCGACTTGGGAACGGATTTTCATTTTACAGCCTCCTGAACAGTGTCGTTACCTTCGCCATCGAGCCAGTCGATGTTGTGCATCTTGCGCACCACCACGAATTCATCGCGGTTGGAGCCTACGGTGCCGTAGTAGTTGAAGCCGTAGGAATACTGGGCGTAGCCACCAATCATGTGGGTCGGCTTCGGGCATACCCGGGTAACCGAGTTGTGGATACCACCACGGGTACCGGTGATCTCGGAACCTGGAATATTCACAATCCGCTCCTGGGCGTGATACATCATCACCATGCCCGGCATGACCCGCTGGCTGACCACCGCCCGGGCCGCGATGGCACCGTTGGCGTTGAACAGTTCGATCCAGTCGTTGTCCTCGATCTGCATCTCTTTGGCGTCGTCTTCACTCAGCCACACGATCGGACCACCGCGGGACAGGGTCAGCATCAGCAGGTTATCGCTGTAGGTGCTGTGGATGCCCCACTTCTGGTGTGGTGTGATCCAGTTCAGCGCTTTCTCGGGGTTTCCGTTGCTGCGCTGGTTCAACATGCTGCTGACAGTCTTGGTGTTGATGGGCGGACGGTACACCAGCAGGCTCTCACCAAAGGCGCGCATCCACTCATGGTCCTGGTAGAACTGCTGACGACCGGTGAGGGTGCGCCAGGGAATCAGCTCGTGAACGTTGGTGTAGCCGGCGTTGTAGGACACGTGCTCGTCTTCCAGGCCAGACCAGGTCGGGCTGGAGATGATCTTGCGCGGCTGCGCCACGATATCCCGGAAGCGGATTTTTTCCTCTTCCTTGTTCTTCGCCAGATGGCTGTGGTCCAGGCCGGTGAACTCGGACAGTGCTGCCCAGGCTTTCACTGCTACCTGGCCGTTGGTTTCCGGCGCCAGGGTCAGGATGACTTCCGCCGCATCAATCGCGCTTTCAATCTTCGGACGGCCGGCGTTGGCCCCGTCGATATGCTTGTAGTTCAGGTCGCCGAGGAACTTCACTTCCTTCTCGGTGTTCCAGTTGATGCCCTTGCCACCGTTGCCCAGCTTGTCCAGCAGCGGCCCGAGTGAGGTAAAGCGTGCATAGGTGTTCGGGTAGTCACGCTCAACGGTGATGAAGTTGGGCGCAGTCTTGCCGGGAATCAGTTCGCACTCACCACGCTTCCAGTCCTTCACGTCGAAGGGCTGGCCCAGCTCGGCCGGTGCGTCGTGCAGCAGCGGCAGGGTAACCACGTCTTTCTCGACACCCAGGTGACCTTCGGTTGCTTTGGAGAACGCCTTGGCAATGCCCTTGTAGATTTCCCAGTCACTGCGCGCTTCCCAGGCCGGATCAGTGGCGGCAGTCAGCGGGTGAATGAACGGGTGCATGTCCGAGGTATTCAGGTCGTTTTTCTCATACCAGGTGGCGGTCGGCAGAACGACGTCGGAATACAGACAGGTGGTGGACATGCGGAAGTCCAGGGTCACCAGCAGGTCAAGCTTGCCTTCCGGCGCTTCGTCATGCCATTTCACTTCCGTCGGCTTGGCGCCGCCTTCGTGGCCAAGATCCTTGCCCTGCAGGCCACTCTTGGTACCCAGCAGGTACTTGAGCATGTACTCATGGCCCTTGCCGGAGGAGCCCAACAGGTTGGAGCGCCACACAAACAGGTTGCGCGGACAGTTCTGCGGTGCTTCCGGGTCTTCACTGGCGAAGGCCAGGGAGCCGTCCTTCATGGACTGGGCCACATAATCGGCCACTTCCATGCCGGCTTTCTCGGCTTCGGCTGCGATACCCAGCGGGTTGCGGTTCAGTTGCGGCGCAGACGGCAGCCAGCCCATGCGCTCGGCGCGGACGTTGTAGTCAATCAGGCTGCCACTGAATTTGGACTTGTCCGCCAGCGGCGACAGGATTTCGTCCACACCCAGTTTCTCGTAGCGCCACTGGCCGGAGTGGGCATAGAAGAAGGAGGTTGAGTTCATGTGGCGCGGTGGACGCTGCCAGTCCAGACCAAACGCCAGCGGCTGCCAGCCGGTCTGCGGGCGCAGTTTTTCCTGGCCCACGTAGTGGGCCCAGCCACCACCGCTCTGGCCAATACAGCCACACATGATCAGCATGTTGATCAGGCCACGGTAGTTCATGTCCATGTGGTACCAGTGGTTCATACCGGCACCAACGATGACCATGGAACGGCCCTTGGTCTTGTCGGCGTTGTCGGCGAATTCACGGGCAATACGGATCACTTTGCCGGCAGGAACGCCGGTGATCTTTTCCTGCCAGGCCGGGGTGTAGGGCTTCACTTCATCGTAAGAGGTAGCGCCATCATCGTCGCCCAGGCCACGGCTGATGCCGTAGTTCGCCACCATCAGGTCATAAACCGTGACCACGCGGCCTTCGCTGCCGTCGGCCAACTCAACCTTGCGACTGCCCAGCTTGTGGGTCAGGGTGTCGGAGATTTCCACGCTCTTGAAATGGTCATGCTCGATACCGCCGAAGTAAGGGAAGGCAACGTCCACCACGTCATCGTGTTTCTCGACCATGGACAGCTGCAGTTCCACATCGGCGCTGCCGGCGGTCTGCTTCAGGTTCCACTTGCCTTTCTGGCCCCAGCGGTAACCGATAGATCCATTAGGCGCAGTCAGCTGATTGGTCTTCTCGTCGATAGCAATGGTTTTCCACTCGGGGTTGTTCTCTTCCCCGAGGCCATCCACCAGGTCGCTGGCACGCAGGAAGCGGCCCGGCACGTAGCGGCCATCTTCACGCTGTTCCAGCATGACCAGGTACGGCATATCCGTGTAGCGGCGTACGTAGTCAGTGAAATACTCGCTGGGCTTGTCGACGTGGAATTCCTTCAGGATCACGTGGCCCATGGCCATACCCAGAGCGGCATCGGTGCCCTGCTTCGGGTTCAGCCACTCGTCAGACAACTTGGAGACTTCGGCGTAGTCAGGAGTAATGGCGACCGTCTTGGTACCCTTGTAACGCACTTCGGTAAAGAAGTGGGCGTCCGGGGTACGGGTCTGGGGTACGTTGGAGCCCCAGGCGATGATGTAGCCGGAGTTGTACCAGTCGGCGGATTCCGGCACGTCGGTCTGCTCACCCCAGGTTTGCGGGGAAGCCGGCGGCAGGTCGCAATACCAGTCGTAGAAGCTCATGCACACGCCACCGATCATGGACAGGTAGCGGCTGCCGGCAGCGTAGGACACCATGGACATGGCCGGGATCGGCGAAAAGCCGATGATACGGTCAGGCCCATATTTTTTGGCGGTGTACACGTTGGAGGAGGCAATCAGCTCGTTGACTTCGTCCCAGCTCGAGCGCACGAAACCACCCATCCCGCGGCGGGGCTTGTACTCGGCGGTTTTCTTCGGGTCTTCCACGATGGAGGCCCAGGCATCCACAGGATCCTTGTGTTGCGTTTTTGCTTCACGCCAAAGCCTCATCAGATGCTTGCGCATCAGCGGGTATTTCAGGCGGTTGGCGCTGTACATGTACCAGGAGTAACTGGCGCCGCGGGGGCAGCCGCGGGGCTCGTGGTTGGGCAGGTCCGGACGGGTACGGGGATAATCGGTCTGCTGGGTTTCCCAGGTGACCAGGCCGTTCTTGACGTAGATTTTCCAGCTGCAGGAGCCGGTGCAGTTTACACCGTGGGTGGAGCGCACGATCTTGTCATGCTGCCAGCGCTGGCGGTAGCTGTCTTCCCACTCGCGACTGACATCGTGGGTTTCGCCGTGGCCGTTGGCGAACGGCTCGCGCTTTTTCCTGAAGTAGTTCAGTTTGTCGATCAAATGACTCATGGTCTCTCTCCGTCGTCCGGATCATTGTTCCGATTTGAGACCATTGTGTGGGAGAAAAACCCTGAAATCTGCGTGGTTACTACCACATAACCCGCCTCTACCACCCAGGTGGTAGAAGCGCTATACACCCTTGTGTAACAACGCCCGGCGCTCTTCGCGACGGTAGTCCCGGGCGAACAGGAACAGGCTGCCGGTCAGCAGTATGAAAAGGATCATGAACATGGCCGTACCCACGCCGACCCAGTGAATCATGGCGCCGAAAAGCACCGGCAGCAGAAACGCAACCAGGCAGGCACTGAATAGCAACATTCCGGCGGCGAAGGCCGCTGCCTCACGGTTTTCCTCAATGACCATGCGCTGGAGACCACCCATGGCGGAGCCCAACGCAATGCCCAGCAGGACTATGAACAATCCTTCGAGAAAGAGTGGCAGGGAAAGCTCCAGTGCAATCACTGAATCAATGCCATGAACTGACAGCGTCATGGGAGGGTAGGACAGCACGAACAGGGCGACCAGACAGGCCACGAGTGAGCGCACTACCACCCTACCCGCCCCGTAGCGATCTGACAGCCCCCCTCCCAGAACCTGTGCCAGGGCGCCGGGAATCACAAACCACAACGCCAGCCGGGCACCTGACTCCATCGTCAGCAGGAAACGGGAGGCCATGAAATCCGGCAGCCATAACGCCAGGGAAAAAAAGCTCCCGGCTACCACTCCAAAATACAGATACAGTCGCCACATCCGCAGATTTTCAAGGCGACGCAACAGTTGCCTGGCACTGGTTTCAACATCGGGATCGCCACGGGAATCCGAATCGTCCGTCAGCAACACCAGCAGGGCGGTCACTAATAAAAGAACAACCAGATAGGCAAGTGGCACGCCTTTCCAGGAGAATGCCTGCACAATCAGCGGAACCAGATAATAATTGAAGCCGGCGCCCGTCACTCCGGCACCGAATATGCCCAGTACAAGCCCCATATGTCGGGACGAGGCATGACTGGTCACGAACTGAAGGCCAGCGCTGTAAAATCCGCCGGCAAGGCCCAGACCAGCCGCAACCAGCAGGTACCCGGCCCAGGTTTCCACCACCAGCAGCAATGCCATAGAAACAGCAAGGCCGAGCAGGCAGGCAATCATGACCCGCCTTGCACCCACCTTCTGGGCGGCAATGCCCGCTGGCACCGCCAAAAAGGCACCCGCAGCCATGGGCGTTGCCAGCAACAGACCAAACTCCAGGCTGCCCACCCCAAGAGCATTCCGAAGGTGCGCGCCGGCCACGGCAAAAATGGTCCAGCAACCAGCCGCAATAACGAAGCCAACGACCGCCAGCGGAAGAACCACTGCCAGCGAGGTCAGTTTATCGTTATCGTCATCATCACCAATGGAGAAAGGCTGCATGACACTATCCACCCGAAACCAACTTGCAGTTTCATGTTTTGCCCTGCACAGGGTCAAAGACTATGATGGGAGATCGCCTATTGGGGTAATCACGGGTGCCCGACTATCCTCAAGGAGGTACACTCCCTCCATATTTGCTGTACCCAACGAAGAGACCAGATGACACGCAATAGCCCCCTCGTAAAACGTATCGCCATTGTCGTTGGCGCCGTCGTACTGACTGCCATTGTCAGTATGGCCACTACTCTCGGGGTATCACGCAGCATCGAGGGCAATGCGACGGCCATCAATATTGCAGGGTCATTGCGTATGGGCGCCTATGAATTGCTTGCCCGCTCTGCGGCCGACCCGACAGAAAACCACTCCACGACATTTATGGCCGGGCTGGATGCCTACCAGCAACGGATGGCCCACCCCGGATTCAACCAGGCAATTCCCAGGGCCAAAGACCACCCACTGGCGAAACAGCACCAGATTATGGAATCCCTCTGGCATGGTGAACTCCGCCCAGCTCTGATTGCCAATGCCCCGAACAGCACTCGGGTGACGGAAGACCTGATAGCGGTGACAGAGCGCTATGTGACTGAGGTGGATAAACTGGTCAGCATGCTGGAGCACCGGACCGAGGCCCGCGTCGATCTGCTGCACCTGATCCAGATCATCAGCCTGGTGCTCTCGATACTGATTATTTTCGGACTTTTCCTCGATATCAAAAAACGGGTACTTCGCCCACTCCGCAAGTTGATGGACATTGCGGTCGCGGTGGGTGAGCAGGATTTCTCGCACAAGGCCAACCTGAAAGGCTCGGATGAGCTGTCCCGGCTCGGTACTGCCTTTGACCAGATGACCAGTGAACTGGCCTTGAGCTACAACGAACTGAAAGAAGACGCCATGGCAAAAACCCGGGAACTGGAGAAGAGTCACGCTGCCCTGGAGTTGCTCCATTCGTCCAGCCGCTCCCTGTTTGCCAATCACGACCTCTGCAATGGCGCCATCCCCATGCTTCAGGATCTGGAGCAGTTGCTTGGCATCGGCCCCATCCGGCTTTACCTGCACGACAAGAACTCCAGCGAGCCGGTCCAAGCCATTACCACATCTACCAAGGATCGGCCCTTCTACTGTAAGGACCATCACTGCAATGCCTGCCTGGTAACTCCGGAAGTGTTTGATGAGCTGCCAAATGAGGGCAACGACGGCCGCAGGCTGTTGCTACCAATTCGCACACCGGGACAGCTTCTGGGCACCCTGGAAGTCTGGTATCCCGCCAGCAAGGGGCTTTCCCAGACCGCCCGTCGCCTGCTGGAGACCCTGAGTGATCAGCTTGCTACGGCCATCTTCCTGGAGCGCCAGGTTACCGAGGAGCAACAGATCACCCTGGCAGAAGAACGCACTGTGATTGCCCGGGAACTCCATGATTCCCTGGCCCAGTCCCTGTCCTATCTGAAAATGCAGGTAGCACGGCTCCGCCGCCTCGATATCACCGGCGAGCATGAAAAGGTCCACAATGACATTCTGGAAGAGCTGAGTACCGGCCTGAACAGTGCTTACCGTCAACTACGGGAGCTGCTGACCACCTTCCGGCTGAAGCTGGATACCCCCGACCTGGCTACGGCCTTGCGGCAAACCGCACAGGAATTCTCTGAACGCCTGGGCAGCGAGGTGAAACTGGACTACCGTTTGCCACCGCAAACACTGTCTCCCAACGAAGAAATCCATACCTTGCAGATCGTCCGCGAAGGGTTGGCCAATGCCGTCAAGCACTCTGAAGCATCGGAAATTCTGGTGCAGGTGCTTTTTGAATCTCCCCGGGTAAGCGTCAGAATACTTGATAATGGTAAAGGACTGCCGGATGGTGACCAGCCGTCACAGCACTATGGGCTGATCATCATGCAGGACCGGGCCCGCACCCTGGGTGGAAAGGTCAACGTCCTTAACCGTGACACCGGCGGTGTCGAAGTGGCGCTGAGCTTTGTGCCCAAGAGCAGGCACCTGATTACATCCGAAGCCGCTGGCGGCTGAGCGTTGCAACACTACTTCAAATAATGAGAGGAACCATGTCTGACTCACCAGCAAGCATTCTGTTGATTGATGATCACCCTTTGCTTCGTCAGGGCATAAAACAACTGATCGAGATGGAAGACGACATGCAGGTGGTTGGCGAGGCCAGCAACGCCGCTGACGGTATTCGCCTGGCACAGGAGCTTGAGCCCGACCTGGTGCTGATGGACCTCAACATGCCGGAAATGAACGGTATTGAGGCACTGAAAAAACTGCGCGAAGGAAGCATCAGCTCCCGCATCGTGATGTTTACGGTGTCCGATCACGAAGACGACGTGGTGGCGGCCCTGAGAGCTGGCGCTGATGGTTATCTGCTGAAGGATATGGAACCGGAGGACATGATCCGACAGCTGCACGACGCCGCCGTGGGCAAGATGGTCATCAGCGACCGCCTGACCGCCCTGCTGGCCCAGGCACTGAGATCCCAGAAGCCACAGCAGGCCTCACGCCCGGACTTTGACAGCCTGACCCCGCGGGAAAAAGATATCCTTCGCCTCATTGCCGAAGGCCTGTCCAACAAGATGATCGGCCGCAAGCTGGACATCAGCGATGGCACTGTCAAAGTGCACGTCAAGCACCTGCTGAAGAAACTGAACCTGCGCTCCCGCGTGGAAGTGGCAGTATGGGCAGTAGAGGAAGGCCTGCACAAGGGCTGAGTTATATCAAATCACTACACTATGGTTTCCGCTACTCTGGGCGGGTTTCTGACCGTCCGGAGTACACCATGGCATTTTCCCTACCCCCCATTGCATCGCTGAACGGCCCACTTCTCGACCAATCCCTGGCGGTTCTCAGTGAGTACTTGCCCTCGCCTTTCCCGGTGCTGGACGCCATAGACCGCCGTATTCCGGTTCCGTTCAAGCAACTGGCTGCGGAAGCTCCGCTCAACCGATTGTTTGCAACCGCCATCAAGGATGGTGAATTCGATGATTTCGAAGGGCGCCGGATCCGCCTGGAAGCAAACGGTGGACAGCCGGGCATTACCATCGGCTTCTGGGCGGGCCGCCTACGCATTATTGATGGCCCGGGGGAGGCCACTATCCGGGGTTCCCTGGGCGCATTCAGAACGCTGGCAGAGCGACGGCAGGACCCCGACCAACTCTTCTTTCAACGCCGGCTGGTTATCGAAGGGGACACAGAGCTCGGGCTGGGGCTGAAAAATCTACTTGATAGTCTCGAGTGGGATTTCACGATCCGCCGGTTTCTGTTCCGTCAAAAATAGCCCTTCCAGCTCCCCCTCCCTCTTGATAACAATCAATAATGATACTTCTATAGAAAATGGCTGACGTAACGCTCTGCAGGCTTGTCAGCCAATTTCATCATGAAACCGGATAATCGATACCAAAGCCCCAGAAAATTAGGCCAAAGGTACCATTTATCGACCTGTTTCGCGGGGCCTACAGTGAATGTGGCCGGCAATAAAACCGGCCAAAAACATTCATTATAGATGCTGGAGAATTACCATGAAGTGGACCGACCCGGATTTCAAAGACCTTAGACTCGGCTTTGAGGTAACAGCCTACGTTTACGTTCGCTGACCATCCCGTGCTGTTCCCGCAAGCAGTCCCTGCTGCGGGACCCGCTGCAGAGTGTGGCCCATTCAACCTGTGAGGCACCCTATGGCTGACTCAAACAATCACAACAGCCTGCACCGATTCAGCATCGCCCCGGTCTTCTTGTTCCGGTGGGAAGAGTCCCAGCAAGCCCATGTGCTGATGTATCCCGAAGGCATCGTCAAGCTGAACCCCACCGCCGGCGAAATCCTGACCCGCTGCAACGGTACGAACACGGTCGACGACATCGTTTACCAGCTGTCCGAACTGTTCTGCGAACAACCTGAATTCATCGAACCCCGCGTTCACCAGTTTCTGGAGGTGTGCCATGGCAAAGGCTGGATCCAACCTCAATCTTGATGGCCAGGGCAACCCGGTCTGGCTGCTTCTGGAACTGACCTACAAGTGCCCCCTCAAGTGCGCATTCTGCAGTAACCCGACCGACCTCGATGCCCACCAGGACGAGCTGACGACTGCCGAATGGAAAACGGTGATTCATGATGCCCGCAAGATGGGCGCCATGCAGATCGGTTTCTCCGGTGGCGAGCCCACCTTGCGCAAGGATCTGGAAGAGCTGGTCGCAGAAGCCAACGACCTGGGGTACTACACCAATCTGATTACGTCCGGCATTGGCCTTACCCGCAAGCGGCTGGAGAACCTGAAGAAGGCGGGCCTCCGTCATATCCAGCTCGGTTTCCAGTCGAGCGAACCACAAACGGCCCATTGGCTTGCGGGAGTTGACTGCTACGAAAAGAAAATCGGCATGGCGCGGGAGATCAAGGCCCTTGGTTTCCCCATGGTTCTGAACGTGCCGATCTCCAGCCTGAACATCCACCAGGTACCGGACATCATCGCTCTGGCCGCCGACATCGGCGTTGAATACCTCGAGCTGGCCAACGTGCAGTATTACAACTGGGCCCTGGTGAACCGGGACCAACTGATGCCCACCCGGGAAGCCCTGGAAAAGGCCGAGCACCAGGTTGCCGAAGCCCGCAAGCAGCTCGGCGACAAAATGACCATTTTCTTTGTCATCCCTGATTACTACGAAGGCCGCCCCAAGGCCTGCATGAATGGCTGGGGCAGCATTCACCTGACCATCGCACCGGACGGTGTGGTACTGCCCTGTTCGCAAGCCCGCTCCCTGCCCGGCCTGGACTTTCCCGGTGTTCGCGACCATGACCTCAGCTGGATCTGGCACGAGTCCGAGAGTTTCAACCTCTATCGGGGAGACAGCTGGATGAAAGAGCCCTGCCGCAGCTGCTCCGAAAAAGAGCAGGATTTCGGCGGCTGCCGCTGCCAGGCCATGCTGCTGACTGGCGATGCCGCCAATGCAGACCCGGCCTGCAGCAAATCGCCCCATCATCACATTGTCCAGGAAGCCGTGACCAGGGCACTTGCCACAAAGCAGGAACACTCCAGGCTTATCGCCCGCAATGTGGGCTGGGTGCCCACGGAGGTCTGATATGAGCTGGACATTGATGGATATCGCCCTGCGCTGGCTCCATATCGTGTTTGCGCTGATCTGGATTGGCCATAACTACGCCAATGTGGTCAAAACTCCGAGGTTCATTCCCTTACGTATTGAGCCTGATGAGGGAAGCGAACGCTCCTCCGATCTGACCCGACGCATGCGCCAGGAACACGGCACCTTTCGCTATGCGTCCCTGGTGGTATTGGTGTCTGGCGCCCTGATGCTCTGGAACCGCGGTATTCTTGCCGACGCCCTGATGCTTCAGGGCTACCATGCGGTGATCGGGGTCGGGGCCTGGATCGGCATCATCATGGTACTGAACCTCTGGTTCGTACTCTGGCCCCATCAGAAGAAAGTGCTGGGCTTTGTACCGGCACCGGCCGCCGAGCGGATCCGCTGTTCTCGAATCACATTCCTGTCATCCCGAACCAACACCATCCTGTCCTTTCCGCTGATCTTTTTTATGGCTGCGGGGAGCCACGGGCTGGCGCTGTTCTGATGAGCCGCAGGAGCAACGTATTCAACTTCGCCGCAGGGCCGGCCACCCTGCCACCGGAGGTGCTGGAACGAGCGAAGGCGAGCCTGGCCGACTGGCAGGGGCTGGGTTATTCATTACTGGAAGCGCCATTCACCGGTGATGAATTCAAGGCCCTGATGGACACGACCCGGCATCAGATCAAGGCAGTGCTGGCAGTACCGGATCACTATCAGGTGGTTTTTCTTCAGGGTGGCGCATCGGCCCAATTCTCACTGGTTCCGCTGAACCTGTTACCGCCAACGGCCACGGCCGGCTACGTCGAAACGGGCCACTGGTCGGCAAGGGCACTTGAGGAAGGGCGCCGGTACGGTCGAAGCCTCGTAGTGGCCAGTGCCCGGGGCAGTGGTTTTGATCGTGTGCCTGCGGTTTGCGAATGGGCGCTGGATGAAGACCTTCACTATTGCCACATAACGCCCAACGAGACCGCAAATGGTGTCCAGTTCCCCGGAGATCCGGATTGTGGCGATATCCCCCTGATAGCGGATATGACCTCCGAGTTTCTGTCACGCCCTGTCGATATCGAACGCTACGGCATGATTTACGCAGGAACCCAGAAAAACCTCGGCCCCACGGGCCTGGTGATTGCCATCATCCGGGAGGACCTGTTGGGACAGGCACGGCCGGAAACCCCGACGGTGTTCAACTATCAGCAGCAGATTGAACGCCAGAACCGCATCAACACACCACTGATGTTCGGCATTTACCTGGTTCACCTGATGCTGGACTGGATTGAGAAACAGGGCGGTGTCGAGGCGCTTCACTTCCGCAATATCACCCAGAGCCAGGCAATCTATCGCATCATCGACGAAGACGACTTCTTCTACTGCCCGGTAATACCTGGGCACCGCTCCATTATGAACGTGTGTTTTGGCACCCGGGATAAAAGCCATCAGCAACGGTTTCTCGCCGAGGCTGAGACAATGGGGCTGATGAACCTTGCGGGGCACAGCCACACCGGAGGGCTTCGTGCCAGTCTCTACAATGCCCAGTCGGACGCCGCGGTCGCAGCCCTGGCCTCTTTCATGATCAGCTTCCGCAAGCATCATGGCTAGTCTTCTCACCAGGCCGGCCAGCATCCGGGAACAGGCTTTCGTGAACGCCTGCAACCGGGCCAGCACCCCTTTGCCTGCATGGTCGCGCCTGGCGGAGGGTGTTACTCCCGTCAACTGTATGGGGCTTTCCTTCCCCAACCGCCTGGGCATTGCCGCAGGTTTTGACCGGGCCGGAAGGCTGGGGCGGCGTGCTGGTAACCTGGGCTTTGGTGCGATTGAACTGGGCAGTTGGAGCCGGGGAAGCTGGCCAGACAGACTCCCTGCCGAGGACCCCAAAGTATTACTCGGTACCCGGCTGGGGGTTCGGCTGGCGGCAACAACTCCGGTATCGCCGCAGCAGGAAACGGGTCAACTCATTCGTCTGATTGAGAAGGCCTGGCTAACAGCAGACTACCTGACCATAGCGCCTGACTGGCTTCAGCAGGCAATTCCCTTCCAGCAGCTGCACAGCAATTTGCTGCGATTGCAGGACGCCCAGCAGGCACTGCAAAGCCTAACCCGGAAATTCTGCCCCGTTGTTTACAAGCTTCGGGTAAGACCGGGAAATGAAGATGCCTGCAACGTCGTGCCCTACCTCGCCTCCCAGGGTGTCGATGGTGTTCTCGTCAGCTTCGACTTCGGCAAACCAGTCACCAGTGCCCACTACCGCCAGTGGCAGGACCCTGTACTTCAGGCCAGCACCTGTCGCACTATCGAGGCCTGCCAGCGTCATCTCCAAGGGAGCTCAGCTTTGCTGACCAATGGCGGCGTGTGTTCGCGCCAGAACTATCAGGACCGGCTCCATGCCGGTGCCGATCTGGTACAACTCCACAATGCGCTTGTGTTCGAAGGGCCTGACATTGGCTGGAAACTCAGTCAATAACCTGAACCAGCGACTCACCTGAACCACGCTCATGCAACTGGCCGAACGGATAGAGCGTCAGCCCGTAATCCCTGGCCATTTCCTCAAAACTGGCTCGGCCCTGCTCGGCGACACAAACCAGCAGCCCTCCGCTGGTCTGTGGATCGCAAAGCAGCGTCTTGTCCTGATCCGTCAGGCCCTCGAAGGCGTCGCCCAAGGATGCGGCATTTCGATGGGTGCCACCGGGAATGCAGTCCAAATCGATGTAGCGTGCGAGGTTCGGCAGCTGCGGCACTGAACTCCGGTTTAACGTGGCGCCAACACCGCTCCCACGGCAGATCTCCATCAAATGCCCGGCGAGACCAAAGCCGGTAACATCGGTCATGGCATGTACCTCGTCCACGGAAGCAAAGATCTCACCTACTTTGTTCAAAGTGCACATGGTTTCCACGGCGACAGCCAGATCAGCCTCGCTGACCCGATGCTTTTTCAGTGCGCTGGTCAGAATTCCCACGCCAATCGGCTTGGTCAGGTACAGCAGGTCGCCGGGCCGGGCGGTATCGTTACGCACGATTCGATTCACCGGCACCTGTCCGGTAACGGCCAACCCGAAGATCGGTTCCGGCGAATCGATGCTGTGCCCCCCAGCCAACGCTATTCCGGCATCGGCGCATACTGCCCGGCCACCCTCGATTACCCGGGAGGCGATCTCCGGCGCCAGCTGGTTTACCGGCCAGCCCAGTATGGCGATTGCCATCAACGGTTTCCCGCCCATGGCATAGACGTCACTGATGGCATTTGCAGCCGCAATCCGGCCGAAGTCATAGGGATCGTCCACCACGGGCATAAAAAAATCCGTGGTGCTGATGATGCCCAGACCACTGCCAACATCCATGACGGCAGCGTCATCCCGGCTGGCATTGCCGACCAGAAGTCGCGGATCGTGAAAATCAGGGGTTGTAGTGTGAAGAATTCGGTCCAGGACATCCGGCGCAATTTTACAACCGCAGCCGGCTCCGTGACTGAACTCGGTAAGTCGCGTTGACAAAATACAGTCCTTTAATGAATGCGTTCTATTGAGGCAGTGTCGAGTTCACTGCCCATTGGGGAAAAGGCTTCCAGCGGGTAAGCCAGTCTGCCAATTTGTCCGGGGGTATCGGAGGCGATATCCCATAGCCCTGGGCGAACTCACATCCCAGACTCAGCAGTACTTCCCCCTGCTCTATGGTTTCCACGCCCTCGGCAATCAGTTCCCTGCCAAAAACCTTGGACAAGCCGATGATCCCCCTAAGGATTGAGAGGTTCTCCTCGGTATCACCCGCACCGCTTACAAATTCGCGATCTATCTTGAGAGTGTCCACGGGCAACTGCTTCAGATAAGAAAGCGACGAATACCCGGTACCAAAATCATCCAGTGAAAAAGTGACACCGAGCCGCTTGCAATCAACAATGATACTCACCGCTCGCTCAAGCTCACCCAGTGTTGCCGTTTCCAGTATTTCAAGGTCAAGGCGCCCGGGGTCCTGTTCAGGAAACCGTGCCAGTATGCCCTTTAGCTGCTCGGCGAATCCAGGCGCCAGCAACTGAATTGCGGCAATATTTACACTGATATCAAGATGGATGCCCTGGCTGTCCCAGGCCTTCATTTGCGCCAGCGCTTCAAGCAATACCCACTCGCCCAACTTGATCATCAAGGGGTGGTAGTCAATCGCTGGCAGGAAGGCAGCGGGGGAAAGCAATCCTTTATCCGGGTGCTGCCATCGAATCAGAGCCTCAACCCCGTTTACCTCGCCGCTCCTGAGATTGACCTTTGGCTGATAAAACAGTCTGAACTGCTCGTTTTCAAGACCGTTCCTGATATCTGACAGCAGCAACTGCCGGGATCTGTTCGCTTTCTTTTCTTCCACGTCCAGGAACAGCCAGCTGCCTTTGAGTTCGTGCTTGGCCCGAAAAAGTGTATTGTCAGCTTGCCGTAAGAGTGTGTCCGCATCTTCAGCCATATCCCCCAGATCCTTATCGGGAAACAACACGATACCGGCTGAAAACGATACGTGCGCCGACTCGCCACCAAGATCGAAAGGTAGCCGGCCAGTCAGTTGCAAGGCATGAAGCCTGGACTCCACCTGGCTGGCATCCGGAAAAAGAAGTGCGAACTCATCTCCGCCAATCCGGGCGAGAGCCGCATCGGGAGGCAATGCATCCAGCCATCGCCGGGCGAGTAACCCCAGCATACGATCGGCGGTTTCTTCTCCGAAGCGGCTGTTGATCTCGTGAAAATTGTCCAGATCGATGGAGACCAGTGCTGCCGAGTCTTCTTCCAGGTCCCCGCGATCAAGCAACTCGCGGATCAATCGGGTAATTCCGTTACGGTTCCATAAGCCTGTGAGCGCATCCGAATACGCGAGAAACTCCACCTGCTTCTGATGATCACTCGCCTGAGCCTCCAGAGCCTGGTGTAACCGCTCACTCTGCAACCGCTGCAATTCGTCCTCGGCTTTTTGTCTGGCCAATTTCTCCCGCATCAGCTGAATTGTGCTGGCAGACAGTTTGCCGTAAATCTCCAGCAAAGCGGTTACAAGCACCGATATAGAACCACTCAGCTCCGAATCCACATGCTCTCTCGCCTCCTTCAGAGACTTGCCTGCCTCCAGGGCTTTCACCGTCAGTGCCATACGCCGGTCTGACTCCAGAATATGAAAGGCAAGCCAGCGGGTCAGATAACCGAACAGTTCGGCCAGAACCTCATCCTGTGGCGCTTTGCTCTGGCGAAGTGTCCGGATCCGGGCAAAAAACATCTGGTGTGAGTCGTGGTGATTCCGGGATATCTCCGATTTGCCAAGACCGTTCTCCCAGACACCCTCCTCGTACTCAAAATGATAGGAAGCGTAGGCGAGAAGCTCGTCAAGCAGATGAGAGCCATCCTCCTCCGAACTACTGGAGGCAAAATGCCACGCCAGACGGTTCAGAATCTTCACCAGCACTCGATGCTGATCATCAATCTCTTTCAGTCCGGTTTCGAAATTACAGTTCCAGGGGAAAATCTCAAAGGCATCCGACTCATTGGCCCAGCGTATTGTCACGTTGCTCGGACTCCCATGTGAAAAGGCAACTATTAGCAGTGTAGTCCAAACGCCCACATGAGATCCGTCAATTAATCGTCCTGCTCAGATCAGCCCCAACTCCAGCCGCGCTTCCTCCTCCAGGTTGTCGTAGCTCCAGGGAGGATCGAACACGATATCCACCTTGGCGTCTTCGACGTGGGGAACCTGTAACAGCTTGCCTTTCACGTCGCCGGCAATGATGTCACCCATTCCGCAACCCGGTGATGTCAGTGTCATTTCGACACGTACAGAATGGCTGTCCTGATCAATATCCAGTTTATAGATAAGCCCCAGAGCGACCACGTTTACCGGAATTTCCGGGTCGTAGACCAGCCGCATCGCATCCCAGCATTGTTGCTCCCTGACCTGCCCATCCTCCGGCGGCTCGAACATGACGGCGTCCGATTGAAAGCCCAGTTGTCGCGTGACCTCCGGGGAAAGACGGTACAGGTTGCCCTCGTAGTTAACCGTGAAGCTTCCACCGAGTGCCTGGGTTATCGAGACGGACGCTCCCTCCGGAAGGGTGACAGTGTTTCCGTATGGCACCCGCAAGGCTTCGCAGTTTTGCGACAACACGAAAGTTTTGGGTGGTTTTGCCGGCTGTTTCGCATTCGGTGCCTTGATGGTCAGGCACTGGAGTTTCCCCTCCCCCTGAACACCAATCTGCATATCCTGCAGGTAAGGGACACTCACCTCATCGAAATACAGCACCAGTTCATCAAACTCTTTACGGACATCCCCCGGCGACTCCTCGCCCGGCGGACAGAAGGCAAGGCATGTTTCGGCATGCTGGGTGCCGGCCTTGTCCACATACACACGCGCCGCCATCCCGGGCACTTCCTGCTTCGCAAGCAAAGTAACCAGATAGTCACGGGCTTCCGGTTTCACTTCAGCATTGATGTTCACGATCTACTCACCTTTTCTGCGTTTTTGACGTTCACGCTTAAGCTGGTTGAATCTGCACTCATTACTGACAAGATCCAGCCACTTCAGATGCTGATTCCAGATCGGGTCTTTGGTTTTCTCTGGCTTGTTGCTAGTCATCGTTACCTCTCCATGCACTGAGACAATGAGAACAATTCTTGACACCAAATAAAATGTATTCTATATATATCTTATCGCAAGAGAGGAGAATCAGCAATGAACGATCAACAGACACCGATTGAGAATGTGAATACCGACGTGCTGCTGGAGCTCATATTGCAGGGCTACGATGTCGGTCATCTCCAGCAACTCCCCAAACTGCACCGGCTCGCCCGCAAGATCGAGGCAGTGCACAGGGCGAATCCCGATGTTCCAAAAGGCATTACATTGGCTGTCAAAAAGCTGGAGCACACCCTCACCGATCACATCGAGAGAGAAAACACCTATGTTCTGAAACAAATGGAGCATGACCAGCCGCCTAAGCCAGACACACCGATCGCTCAAATGAACGAGGAGCATTCACTCATCAAGCGGCAACTGAAAAAACTGCGCCTGATGACCCGGAACTACCGGGCTCCGGATTCCGCCTGCCGATCCTGGCAGCGGTTCTATCGCGAGCTCAAAGCTCTGGATTTCAGCTTGTCTGAGCAAATCTACCTGGAACGCGACGTGCTGTTTCCGAGATTTCAGTTTTGAGGGCGGGTAACTCCTGGAGTGTGGCATAGAATCCTGATTCCGTATTTTCGGTTTGATTGCATAAATCATCTGCTAATCTTCATACTGAATACGACTTTTTGAGCACAACGGCATCAGATCAATGTATGGGAGCCCAATGCCATGAGTGGTTTTATAGTCAGACTATATCGCTACCACCCGGAACAGGACGATGTGCCTTACAGCCAGGATGTCGAGGTTGGTGAGGAATTCCGGAATCGCATGGTACTGGATGTACTGGAACACCTGAAAACGCGGGATCCCACTATGGTATTCCGGCGCTCCTGCCGCGAAGGCGTTTGTGGCTCCGACGGGCTCAGCATCAACGGCCGCAATGGCCTGGGCTGTATTACCAACGTAGCGGATGCCTTGGGCAAAAAAGAGATTCTGGAAATCCGGCCACTTCCGGGCATGCCTGTAATCCGGGATCTGGTGGTTGACCAGTCAATGTTCTTCAAACAGTACGAACGTGTTATGCCCTGGCTGATCAACGACACGCCGGACCCGGCAATTGAAAGACTGCAAAGCCCGGAAGACCGCGCAAAGCTGGACGGGTTATACGAGTGCATTCTCTGCGCCTGCTGCACCTCCGCCTGCCCGTCCTGGTGGTGGAATCCTGAGAAATACATCGGGCCATCGGGACTGTTGCAGGCGTACCGGTTTCTGTCAGATTCCCGGGACACCGCCACCCGCGAACGCCTGGAAAAACTGGAAGACCCGTTCAGTGTTTTCCGTTGCCGCGGTATTGGCAACTGCACGGCCTATTGCCCCAAGGGGCTCAACCCTATGAAAGCCATCGGCCACATCAAAGCCATGCTGCTGCGGGAACAGGTCTGATTAACGACAACAACTTGCTGATTCCGATTATCTGGCCAGGCACCAATTGATTTATCTTCAAGAAGACAACCCGGCGCTCTGTTAATCTGAAGAAACATATTTTTGTTTCGAGGATTAGCAATGGCAGACGATCCCCGCACAGCTGACTGGAACCCCCGCGCCAACGAGGTTCTGGGTGACCAGATACGGGCCTACGATAGCATGCGCGCTCAGTGCCCGGTTGCCTGGAGCGACTATCAGCACTGGACGTTATTCAGGCATGACGATGTCATGCGAGTTCTGGAAGATCACCAGACATTCAGCAGTGCGGCATCCAGTCATCTTTCGGTCCCCAATGGCATGGACCCACCTGAACACACCCCTTATCGAAAGGTCATCGAGCCCTATTTCTCTCAACAGGCAATGAGCGAATTCGAGCCAACCTGTCGGAGCATTGCCCGCAAACTTGTCAATAGCCTGCATGACGGTCAGCCCTTCGATGTGGTCGAAAAATTCAGCAGAGCCTTTGCCCTGCAGATACAGTGCGCCTTTATGGGGTGGCCCGACTCCCTTCACGAACCATTGAGAGAATGGGTACTGAAAAACCACCAGGCTACGCTCGCCAGTGACCGGCAGGCCATGGCTGAAGTTGCCCATGAGTTCGACGGCTATATTCACAATCTGCTGGAAACCCGACGGCAGGCCGGAACCAACGCCCCGAGAGACGTCACCACCTCGCTGATGGAAGAGACCGTCAATGGCCGCACCATGACCGATGAAGAGCTCACAAGCCTTCTGCGGAACTGGACGGTCGGTGAACTGGGCACCATCAGCTCCAGCGTCTCCATTCTCCTGAGTTACCTGGCTGAACACCGCGACCTCAAACAGAGCCTTGCCAACGATACCGTTGCCCTGCCGGACGCTATCGATGAAATACTGCGTATGGACGCGCCGCTGATGTCTAACCGACGGGTTACCACCCGGGATGTGGACATTGGCGGAAGACGTATTCCCGCAGACGAGAAAGTCACCATTCTGTGGGCATCCGCCAACCGGGACGAAAAAGTCTTCGGCGACCCCGATGCGTTTTGCCCACAGAAGAACCGTGACCATAACCTGCTTTACGGTGCGGGCGTTCACGTTTGCCCTGGGGCGCCGCTGGCCAGGATGGAGCTCAGGGTGCTGATGGAAGAATTTCTTTCCGCTGTCGACACACTGGAACCAGCGCCCGAGGATCGACCTGAACGGGCGGTTTTCCCGACTGGAGGCTTCAGTTACCTGCCGATGATCATGAGAAAACGATAAATACCTCTGCCAATGTCCAGACGTGGCGCTCTCGCTGGCCGCCAGTTCACACTGGTTCACCGTCATTGACCCGAGCCAATAGGATCGAGTTTTAGTTCGCATTGATCAATGTCATCCTCATAACTTGCCCTTAACAATGTATCTGAAATACATTGTTTGAGGTCGAGCTCACTGCTGAATATCCGCGGACTACTGAGAGGAACACTGAACATGATCCAACGGAAACTCTTTCATCTACCGACCGTGACAATGCTAGTCGGCATCTTAACGGGATTCACCAGCCCGGCATTCGCTGAAGAAAAGGCAAAGCAATTTGTGGAGACCAACTGCTCTGGCTGTCACGCACTTAACGAACCCCAAAGTTTTACGACGGCTCGGATCCGTGAACGTAAGGCACCTGACCTCCACTATGCGGGAAACAAGTTTCAAAAAGACTGGCTCATTCAGTGGCTGCAATCACCGACCAGGCTCCGTCCGGGAGGAACCTTCTTCGGGCAAAATGTAGTGGCAGCGGAGGACCGTGACATCGTCCCCAAAGATAAGTTGCCTGAGCATCCTGTCTACAGTAAATCGGAGGCTCAAGTCGCGGCATCCTACCTGATGTCGCTGACTCCACACGATGACCTGGTATCAGATGTCGACTACGTACCCAAACCCAGCTCCGGCGCCATGGGACACATGAACTTTACCAAATTCAAGGGCTGCGTCGGCTGTCACGAATTGGAGAAGGGGTATGGCGGGATTTCAGGCCCTGAGGTCTATACAGCTGGTGCCCGGTTGAAGCCTGAATTTCTCTACAGCTTTATCAGGAATCCTCAAGCCTGGGAACCAAAAACCTTTATGTCGAACCTGCACTTAGAAGATAGTGAGGTTCAAAAATTGGCAGACTTTATCACCACATTGTCAAAGGAGTGAACGCATGCATTTTCTGACTCGCATAATGTTGATCACTTTGTTCTCTGCCCCGGCACTAGCCGAATCCGAGCCGACAGGAAAGCAACTTTACGACACATACTGCACACAATGCCACGGCATATATGGCGACGGATGGGGTGTTAATTCAAGAGATATCGAAGTGCTTCCCAGAGACCATACCGACTCCGCTGAGATGTCTGCGCGTTCAGACCAGGAGCTGTTCAAGGCCATAAAGCATGGCGGGCAAGCTGTTAACAAATCCATTCTGATGCCCAACTGGGACGCCAACATGTCAGATGCAGAAATTGACCGAGTAGTGCGCTATTTGCGAGAGCTCTGTAACTGCGAAGCTCCATGATAACCCCATATCCAGGAGGGATTTTTCAAGCTGGCAATACCGGATTTAATAACGAGCCAAACGATGTGCATTTTTTACATTGAAGGAGTATACGATGACATTAACTACGGCAAAGCCGCTCTGCGCAGCGGGCACTCCGCAAGCCTCCCGGATCGCTCTTGCTATCGCTGCCATTGTCTCAATGGGGATTGCCACACCAGCGTGGTCAGAAACGCACCAGTTTCAAATGACTATCGAGGAGCGGGAAAAAGAAGTGGCGCCAGGATTCAAAGCAAAGGTTTGGGCCTATAACGGTCAGGTACCGGCGCCGCTCATACGGGTCAAAGAGGGAGACACAGTAGAGGTAGAGTTGACCAACATGACAACTCTGGCCCATACCATCCACTGGCATGGCATCTACCAGACCGGTACGTGGCGGAATGACGGGGTCCCGAACGTCACCCAACAGGCGGTACAGCCCGGCGACTCGTTCACTTACAAGTTCGTTGCCGATAAGCCCGGAAGCCTCTGGTATCACTGCCACGTGAATGTCCCGGAACATGTTGGATTGCGCGGAATGTGGGGCCCCCTGATTGTGGACCCCAAGGAACCAGCGCCAATCGAAAGCGAAGTTACCAAAGAAGCCATTCTGATGTTTTCAGGTTGGAATGAAGAAGTCGCTCAGACATTCGGCAAAGGAGGGCACCCTGCTGAGAAGCTGACTTATTTTTCGATCAACGGCCAATCCTTTCCGAATACTCAACCCTTAAGAGTTAAAGAAGGTGATGTCCTTCGTCTGCGCTTATTTGCAGCTGGAATTGAGACAGCGTTTCACTTGCATGGACACGACATGCTCGTCACCCATAAAGACGGCCTGCCATTGGAATCTCCCTTCTGGGCGGACGTCGTGGATATCAATCAGGGCGAGCGGTACGACGTGATCGTCAGGATGGACAACCCTGGGCGCTGGATTGCCCATGACCACATAGAACACCACACAAGTAACAACGGAAAAGTACCTGGCGGTGCGGTCATGATCGTCGAGTACGACAGCATTGAAGATGATGACTGGTATGTCTGGAAGGACAAATCCTACGACCCCGACTTTTACTACACACAAAGCTTGACCGAAGGCAGCGGTCTCTTCAATCACGAGGGCTTCGAGGCCCAGAAAATTGAAAACGATGAATCCTCAGGTCGTGGCAGGAGCCGCGGCAGAAATCAGTCCAACTAATACGTAAAACCAAAGGAGAGAAAGATGTCTATTTCCAGATCAATAAAGCAGGCTACCGCGGCTATCGCAGCGGCTGCAATACTGGCATCTCCCGCGATGGCTGAAGTGGTGAAGATCGAGATCCCGGTCATTGAGAAAGAAATCGCAGTAGATAACAAGGGAACGATGCAAACCATGTGGACGTTCGGGGGAACCGTTCCCGGTCCCGTTGTTCGCGTAAAAGAGGGAGACGTCGTCGACTTCACTCTTATCAATGAGGAGGGCAATAAACAAAGTCACTCTATGGACTTCCATGCCGCCGTTGTTGACGTACTGGACGAATTTGAAGCAGTGAAACCTGGGGAGAAAAAGCACTTCAAGTTTAAAGCAACCAGCCCAGGTGTGTTCATTTACCATTGTGGCACCGACCCTATGGTTGAGCATATAGGCCGCGGTATGTATGGCGTTATTATTGTCGATCCCAAAGAGGGATATAACGAAAACTACCCCAAACCGGATCGTGAGTACGTCATCGTCCACAGCGATCTGTTTAAGCCTGGCACCACAGCAGAACAGATGCTGGAAGACGACGGTTGGAAGGGCACTTTAGTGAATGGCAAAGCGTTTCACTATGACCCCCTGCATGACCCAAATGCCAGCTTGATGCTGCAATCCGAACCTGGGGAAAGAGTTCGGTTCTACTTCGTGAATGCCCACGTCAATAAATCCGTTGCCCTCCATCCGATTGCCGGGATTTGGGAACGCGTTTTTAACAGTGGTCACCCATTCAACCTCGAAAAAGGGATTCAAACGTACCTTGTACCGGCGGCGTCCGGAGCTACTCTTGATCTGGTCAGTCCTTCTGACCGTGACACCAACAACGCCATCGTAGATCACCAGATGAAAGGCGCTCTGAACGGTGGCATAAGCGTCTTGATGAATACTGAAGGGGCGGACCCTTCACTTGGCAAGAAAGGAAACATATTGATTCGATGACCCCTCGCCTCCCTCACTGATTCTTTCGAAAGCGAGCAAGGAGGTTTTCGCCGGCCCTATCCGGGCCGGCCTTTTTTGCTGTTAAGGACACGATGATGTATACAAAATGTATCGTATGATTTTATGCAGCTGTCATCCAGGTGAAACGATGCAATTAAAAACGTATACAGATTTTGGTTTGAGGGTCCTGGTCTATGTCGGAACCCGACGAGGCAGGTCAGTCCCCCGGCGGGAAATAGCAACAGCCTACGGCATCTCTCAGGAACACTTACGCAAAGTTATTCATCGTATGAGCACTCTTGGGTATGTACAAACAACCCAGGGCAAGTCCGGTGGAGTTATGCTCAGCCGTTCTCCCGAATTGGTTCGATTAGGCCAATTTGTACTGGAAATGGAGGAGAACATGGAAATCATTGACTGCAACAAACAAGAGTGCCCGCTCCAAGGGGGCTGCACCATCAAAAGTGCAGTCAATGCTGCACGCGACGCTTTTGTTGCCACGCTCAATGAATATACACTCGCCATGATGTTGGACGATTCCCATATGGTGGAGCGCCTACGCATGGTGGGACCTTGAGGGTCGATCATGAATATAGCAGCAGCGCCCAATAGTTTTGAATATCCAACTTTGAAACGTCTTTTGCAGGAAGATCCGATATTCGCATGCTTAAGTAAGATGGACGTCACCATGCTTTTAAAAGATGTCCGAAGACACGCGTTTTCTCAGGGAGAAGCGATTTTTTCTGAGGGAATGGTGGCTGATCATTTTTTCCTGATCGTTGCAGGCGAAATAGAGGTATTCCGCGCAACCCCCGGAGGTGACGAAAAGCTGTTTGGTTATTATCGACACGGCCAACTCGTTGAACTCTACTCGATGTTTATGAAAATGCCTGTATTTTCTCTGAATGGTCGCGGTACCCAAGATGGCATTGCATACAGCTTCGAAAGAAACGCGCTTTCGGGGATCGCTCAGAAGAACCCTGGTTTAACTCGAGCGCTCCTGCAGCACATGAGCCAAAAGGCCCACGCCTACATGAACCAGGTCGACTTTTTCACTGGTAGTAACGCCGAACAACGACTGGCTGCGTTCCTTCTGTATCTTAGTGACCTGCAAGACGGTACAAGACTGAAACTTCCGTGCCATCAAAAACAAATAGGTTCCCGCTTGGGAATACGGGGTGAAACGGTCTCGCGCACTTTGGGGCGGTTTAAAATAAATGGATTCGTAGAGCAGAAGGGTAGCCAGCTACAGATTCTCAATCGCCCTGCCCTGGAGCAGTTACTTGGCGTGGAGTATCGAAATATGGAGATGTGGACTTGATGTCTCTCGTAACCTCCAATTGAGTTGGAGGATGGCATTTTCCAGGCGGTTCTCACCCCGAAACCTGCCTCCCAAGGAGCAGCCCGAGCAGGCCCTCATCCCCACGGGAGGATTCCGTTGCCTACCGATGGTGATTGAAATACGAAAAGAATACCTAAACAGGCGAGGCGATGGCGGCCCTGCTAGCCGCCATAGTCAATATCACTTCCAGTAGTTGTTGGCCGCGGCCACGGTTTGGAAATGGACCGCTATCACCTCGGACGCATGGATAAGTGCCTCACCATCTTGAGAGTACTTTGCACGCTCACGGAACAGAGTCTCCTTATCAGACTGAGTACTTTTCACCCCCATCCGGGACAGTTTGATGGCCAGTTGAAAACCTTCTTGAGGTGTTTCAGTAACCAGGCTCGGCAGCCAGATATCGGACTTCTCCTGATCTTCCGCTTGTACCGCCAAAGACACGCTAAACACCAGAGCTGCACAAACCACCTGAATTTTGTTTCTTGGTTTAATCATTATTATCTCCTTGGCTCTCATCAATTTATGGGCCTCTTTCACGAGGCTCTTTCAGTAATGGACCAAAATAGAGTCATTGTAAATGAATCTTTAAGATTACAACTCTACGACCAAAGACGCAAAAACCGATCTGGCAGAATCAAGCCGCAGCCTGCACATTTCCCGCAAGGGCCGGTCAGTTAACCGGTTTTTCCTCTTTCAGTCCCATCTTCCTGAGGATCGCCATGGCCGGGCACCATTTGGTGAACGCAGACTGAATGAGGTTAAGGGCAATAAAGCCGGTAAACAGCAGCCAATAGGGACTTACATAGTGGGCGAGCAGAATGGAGATCAGGGTGAACACGCCTGCCATCAGGCGAAGACCTTCATTAATTGTCATAGCACACCTCTTTGAGGGAATAAGGATATACCATTTACCCATTACCCTTTTTTGGCAATGACACAAATCACTTTTCAGGAACATAACCATGACATTGGCCGAAAGCCGCTACGCAAACCGCACTGGCTCGGCAGCACCATTGACGGACACATTCAAAGCCGATCGTTCAGAATAAAATTCCGAAGTGCCACAGCATTGTTGTGCTCGGTATCCTTCGCAGCAAACACCAGCGTTATGCGCTCGTGTTCATCAAGCAGTTTCCGGAGTGTACTCAGATCCTCTGCGGCCTCATCGGATTTGAGCTCTTTCAGATAGCGCTCGCAGAACTCCGACCATTTGTCCGGGTCATGGTTGAACCATTTGCGCAATTCGGTAGACGGTGCCAGACCTTTCAGCCAGTGAGCAATGTCAGCATCTTCCTTGGCCACACCCCGGGGCCAGATTCTGTCCACCAGAATGCGCGGGCCATCGGAGCGAGCCGGTTGGTCGTAGGCTCGTTTCAGGCGGATATCCATAGACGATTGCTCCTGCTGATCTGCCTGCCGGGGAACGAACTCCCGCAGGCTTTCCGAGAGAGATCCGTCATCAGTGTATGCAGTGCTCAGACCCCAGACAAATGCCAATGCCGGACCCACCCTGCACAAAACCAGCCTTGCAAAAACCAGCAGCTCCTTTCAGAATAAAGTAATTAATCACTTTCTTCTTTGAGAAACCGATGGCAACCACTCCAGAATCCACAAAACGAGCCTACCAAAGCACCGAACAACGCCAGTCCGAGACCATTGAGGCAGTGGTGCATCTGTGCGGCGAGCAGGATCCCTCCACCCTGACAACTACCCGCATTGCTCAAAAGGTGGGGGTGTCCCAGGGTGCCCTGTTCAAGCATTTTCCCAACAAGAGCAGCCTGTGGGAGTCAGTAGCTGGATGGGTAGCCGGTCAACTGACAACACGGGTGTTCAGTGTTGCCGACCAGCACGAAGGGGCAGACAAGGCCCTGGAAGCCATGTTTCTGGCGCATATCGGCTTTATTGCCCGCCATCCGGGTATTCCGAGGCTGATGCTCGGTGAGCTCCAGAAACCGGGCAACCAACCCGCCAAGCGTATCATCCGCCAGACGCTGGCTTTCTACCGCCAGAAAGTCGTTGCTCTGCTGCACCTCGGTATCGAACAAAAATGCATCAGCCCGACCATCGACACAGAAGCCGCTGCGGTGCTCTACATCGGCGCCATTCAGGGCCTGGTGGTGCAGGCCATGGTGGGTGGCGACATTATGTCTATCGAAGAGTCGGCACCCCGAATTTTCAAGCTGTTTAGTGCCAGCATCCGGACGAGTGATGACGGAGAGTAACGATGACCCGAACGAATAAAATCATCCTCGCCCTGACACTGATCGCCGGCACTGCCTTCGTGGTGATAATGGTGAAACTGAAGCAGCCACCAGAGCGGTCAACTGAACAGGTAACAGCAACACCGGCAAGAATCCTTGAAGTCACGCCCCTGACCGTCCGAACCGAAGCCCGTGGTTATGGCCAGGTGTTACCTGCCCGGAGCTGGAAGGCTGTGGCCAGCGTGGGAGGTCGTATCACCTGGAAGCACCCGGATCTGGAAAGCGGCAACCTGCTTCCCGAAGGTACCCGCCTGCTGCAGATAGACCCAACCCGTTACAAACTGGCCGAGGCCTCGGCCAAGGCCGATATCGCCGGCCTTGAGGCGGAACTGCGGCAACTGGAGCAGGAGCAGCGAAACACACGGGAGCTGCTGGAGCTGGAAAACCGCCGGCTGGCCCTCGCCCAGCGGGAACTGGAACGGGCAAAAACCCTGGTGGATCGTGGTGCCCTGTCTGAAACCCGGCTGGATGAACAACAACGGGCCACCCTGCAGCAACAACAGGCGGTGCAGTCCCTGCAAAACCAGCTCAACCTGATCCCCGTGCGCAAGGACACCCTGAATGCCCGCCTGGCCCGGAGTGAGTCGGCCCTGGCCGGTGCCCGGGAAGACCTTGAGGATACTCGCTTTGAGGCCCCCTGGGATATGCGGGTTCACCAATCCGACATCGAAACCGGCCAACAGGTGAACCCCGGTCAGACCCTGTTTGTGGCGGATGATATCACCGCTGCAGAAGCCACCGTGCAGCTGGAAATATCCGAGCTTCGTAACGTGCTGTTCCAGATACCGGGCGTTCCTGAGCTGGCAGACAACAGAGCTTCCCGGGGCTTTACCGACTTCCACCAGCAACTGCCCCTGGATTCGCTGACTGTGTGGGTGCACCCGACCGGCGCACCCGACAGCCAATGGTCGGGCAAGCTGACCCGGGTTACTGGCAGCCTCGACCCGGTCACACGCACTGTGCAGGCAGTCATTACGGTGGAGGAGCCATACCGCGATGCCAGTCCCCCAGCCCGGCCACCGCTGGTGCGAAACATGTTTGTACAGGCGACTATCGCAGTTCCGACACCCGATCCGGTGCTGGTGGTGCCGGCCAGCACCATTCACCAGGGCGAGGTGTACCTGGCCGATGGTGATGACCGCCTGCAGCGCCAGCCCGTCACTCTGGCCTGGCAACAGGGTGAGCTTGCAGTGATCAGCGGCGGACTGGCACCCGGCGACCGGCTGATTCTGGACGATCTGGTCCCGGCAATTGATGGCACACTTCTGAAGCCGCGACCCGATGAGCAAGTCCGTCAACGGCTGCAGAGAATGGCTGCCGGAGAGCAGCCATGATCCGCTGGTTTGCCGGCCATCCTACTGCGGGCAACCTGCTGCTGATTCTGATTCTGGCGGCAGGCCTGTTTTCGGCACCGAACCTGACCCGGGAAACCTTTCCGGACTACCTGCCACCGGAAGTCAGCATCACCATGGAATACCGGGGTGCCACCGCAGCGGATGTGGAGGAAGCCATCTGCCAGCGTCTGGGCGAAGCATTGCAGCGTGTGGACTACATGGAGGAAATCTCCTGCACCGCGAGGGACAATCAGGCCCAGACCATAGCCAGCATGGCGCCACAGGGCGATATGGGCCGGTTTCTGGATGATATACGCACCGAAATTGAAGCGCTGACCGACCTGCCCGAGGAAGCCGAAGAGCCGGTTATCCGCGAGCTGTACCGGACCAGTCTGGTGGCGGCCATCGCAATATACGGGCCTATGAGCTTTTCCCACCTGGAGGCTTACACCAACCAGTTGGAAGACCGACTTTTCGCCATGGAGGGCGTGGCCGATGTTATCCCCGTTGGCCTGTCCCAGCGCCAATGGCACGTGGAAGTCTCCCGGGACCTGCTGCGCCAGTATGGCCTGGGTGTGCGTGACATCGCCCGTGCCATCAGCAGCCAGAACCTGGACATGCCCCTGGGCAACATTGAAACCGACAGCCAGGATATCCAGCTTAGGTTCGTGGATGAGCGGCGTTCCCTGCGGGCCCTGGCCGAGCTTCCAATCATTGGTGGCGAAGCCGGTGCCGTGCTTACCCTGGGCGATCTCGCCACCATTACCGAAGCCCATGAACGGGAAGAGGAACGGGTGGAATTCAACGGCCAGCGCGCCATTATTCTGGAGATCCACAAGAACCGGCACGACGATGCCCTACGGGTAATGGATTCGCTACAGGCCTTTGTTGATGAGGAGAAGACCCGCCGTGGTGGCACCGTGGCACTGGAGATTACCCAGGACATGACGTCCATCGTCCGGGACCGCTTGCAGATGCTTGTGGGCAACGGGATCACCGGATTGCTGCTGGTGGGTCTCGTGATGGGACTGTTCTTCCGCCCCCGCCTCGCCTTCTGGGCCCTGTTCGGCCTGCCTGCCGCCTTTGCCGGGGCCTTTGTGATGATGGTCCTGACCGGGCTGTCGCTGAACATGATCACTCTGGTGGCCCTGCTCATGGCTATTGGTATTGTCATGGACGACTCCGTGGTGGTCACCGACAACATCGCCCAGCGGGCATCCGAGGGCTTCAGCCCGCTGGAATCTGCCGTCAGAGGCACCCAGGAAATTCTCCCCGGGGTGCTGTCGTCCTTTCTGACCACGGTTTCCGTGTTCATCCCTTTGGCGTTCCTGGCCGGCGAGCTGGGATCGGTGCTGGAGGTCTTGCCGGTCGTTCTGATTGCCGCCCTGGCCGCCTCACTGGTCGAAGCTTTCTGGATACTCCCCCACCACCTCAAAAGTGGTCTCGGCAACAAGGGCGAGAAAGCGCCGTCCCGCTTCCGCGCCGCTTTCGACAACGGCTTTGAAAAGGTTCGTGAAAAGGTGGGAAAGCTGGCTGACATCGCCATTCGTTTCCGCTACGGAGTATTGGCAGGCATGCTTCTGATTATCCTTGGCTCGGTGGGGCTTATGGCGGGTGGCCATGTACGCATGGAAGCCATGCCGGAAATTGACGGTGACGTTCTGGAAGCCCGGGTGCTGATGCCCCAGGGCACGCCCCTGCACCAGACGCAGGCCGTTACTGATCGCATCACCTCGGCCATGCACAGGATCAACGAGGAATACGCGTCGGAACCACCCGACCAGCAAGCCCTGGTGCAAAACATCCAGACCCGCTTCAACCAGCATGCAGGAGCCGGCGAGAAAGGCGCCCATGTGGCCACCGTAATGGCCGATTTACTGACCGCAGAGCTGCGCACCGTCGATCTGGCCACCCTCACTGACCGCTGGTATCAGGAAATAGGTGAGATTCCGGGGCTGATTGCCATGAACATCCAGGAACCCGGCTTCGGCCCGGCCGGCGTTCCGATCGAGGTCCGCCTGCAGGGTACCGATCTGGACGAACTTAAAGCCGCGGCCCGTTTTCTGGGGGAGGACATCTCCAGCTATAACGGCACGTTCAACGTGCTGGATGATCTTCGCCCCGGCAAGCCCCAGCGGATTCTGACACTGCACGACAGCGCCCTCTCTCTCGGCCTGAATGCCGCTGAAGTGGCCAGCCAGATCCGCACCGGCCTGCTGGGAGATATCGTGGATACGGTGCAGCTCGGTGACCAGCACATCGAAATCCTGGTGCGCCAGACCAGCGCCGAACGCAACACCCGCCAATTCCTAGAGGATACCGTGATCACCACGGCCAAGGGCCAGATGATTCCGTTGCGCGAAGTGGCCACCATCACCGAGGATCGGCAATGGTCGCAGGTCACCCGTATTGACGGCCAACGCACAGTCACCGTATCGGCCGACGTGAACGGCCGAAAAACCAACGCCGGTGCCATCGTGGCCGACTTACAGAACCGATTGTTTCCGCAACTTCGTGAGCAATGGCCAGAGATCAGCCTGCAGGTGGAAGGCCAGACCGCCCGCTCCCGGGAAACCGGCCAATCCATCGCCCGGGGACTGCTGATCGGGTTGCTGGGGATCTTCCTGATCCTGTCGTTCCAGTTCCGCAGCTACCTTGAGCCGATCATCGTGATGCTGGCGATCCCGGTGGCCTTTATGGGAGCCGTGTGGGGCCACCTGCTCATGGGCTACAACCTGTCCATGCCCTCACTGATCGGCGCCGCCTCTCTTGCGGGTATTGTGGTCAACAACGCGATTCTGCTGGTGCAGTTCATCAAGGCCTACCGGGCTCAGGGCATGAGTGCCCGGGAAGCCGCCGGTACCGCCAGCCGCGCCCGCTTCCGGGCCATCCTGATCACCACCAGCACTACCGTCGCCGGCCTGCTGCCCCTGCTGGCCGAAACCAGCACCCAGGCCATGGCAGTCATTCCACTGGTGATCTCGGTGGTATTCGGCCTGCTGGTGTCCACCGTTGTGATACTGGTGGCATTGCCGGCGCTTTACACGATTCTTGAAGATCTTGGCTGGGCGAGAGCGCCCGACCCTGACAGGCAGTAGCACCACTGCTATGGTATTTAAAACCTGCAAACAAAAGGAATCATTAAACATGACAGCTAGAACCGGAAAATTCCTGGCAACCGTACTGTTGGGCCTGGCAGTTTCAACCAGTTCACTGGCGGCGGAACCTGTCACCCCGAAACTCACTGACAAACTGAGCCAACTGCTTCAGAAGGAGATGAGAGCGGTGCAGGGAGGCATGGCCTCTATTCATTCCGCCATGGTCATGGGGCAACATGAGAGTGTTGCTGAAAATGCCCAACAAATTCATGACAGCTTCATCCTGCAACAGGAACTGACCGAACAGGATCGCAAAGACCTGATGTCGGCTGTCCCGAAGGGCTTCATCAAACTGGACAAGGAGTTTCACAAACTCGCGGCATCACTGGCCGAAGCCGGCAGAGACAAGGACACGAAAAAACAGCAAAAGCTGTTCAACAAAATGACAGGCAACTGTATTCAATGCCACGGCAAGTACGTATCTGACCGTTTCCCTGGTGTTAAATCCTCAGGGGACTGATCGGCCCTAGCCGACCAGTTCCATTCCCGGCTTGCCGTACCAGTATCCGTTGCAGGGTGGCGCCTCCACCAGCTGCAGCGGATCGGTCGCCGGTGCCTCACCACGGCGCACCTGATCGAACCGCTTGACCACCTCATCCATACCAAGATGTTCCGGGCTCAGGCGCACGGTAGACACCCCCATGCGTTCCATATCCGGCAGCTCCCGCATCAGGTCATAGCGCGAGCCTGACAGAGTGGAAATACCATTCAGCCGGAACAGTTCCTGGCTTTCACGGGAGCGCAGCTCCATACCGTCCGGATGCTCCAGGCAGCGGAATTCACAGTTGTCTTTCGGCAGGTTGTAATGCCGGGCAGTGAAACAGCGGGAAGACCAGGCCAATGGCAGGAAGCCCCAGGCAAACACTTCCGCAGGCAAGTCCAGGCCCTCTGCTTTCAGGCCCTTGATGAGTTCCTCCAGAGATTCCTTACCCAGCTCCACTGGCAGGTTCCAACCCTTCAGCCCCTGCCTTGCCAAGACTTTCAATGAGGCGACATTGTAGAGGTTCATGGAAGGGCCGGTAATAAATGGTATGTGATTGCGAACGGCAACCTGAACGGCGCTCTGGTCGTTGGCCTCCACCATGAATTCATTCTGGTCGCAGATCCGGCGCAGGCGTCTCAGATCCGCCTCGGATTCAATCAGGGTCTGGGTAGAAAGCACCACCTCCTTACCGCAGGCTTTCAGGTCACGGGCCATATCAAACCAGTCATCCGGCTTAAGTTCCCGCCGGCGCGAGCACACGGCTTCGCCCAGATAGATGGTATCTAACGGCCACTCGGCGGCCTTGCCATAGAAATCAAAAACACTCTGCTTGGACCAGAACCACAGAATCGGGCCCAGGGATAACTTCATCATAATCGGAAGAACCTATTTCCATTTGCGATGGTAGGCGCCCAGGGTGGTCAACCCGCCCTCGGACAGGCCCGAAAGGGTGTTTCTCCAGGCCGGATCAACTTTATAGTCATCCGGCCGGGCTTCCAGGTTATCCAGGGCATGGCGCCAGGTGCGGGCTACATCGGCAATATAAGCTGGACTGCGTTGACGGCCCTCGATTTTCACCGCGCTGATACCCAGTTCCTTCAGTTTCGGCAACATATCCAGAGTGCTCAGGCTGACCGGCTCTTCAATGGCGTGATAAACACTGCCTTCAACCTCGAATCGGCCTTTGCACAACGTTGGATAACCGGCAGATTCTCCCGGTCCGTAGCGGTCAATCAGAACATCGTTCAGGCGCGATTCCAGCCCCTGCGGAGTCTCCTGCCAGCGCACAGCCTTGGCCGGCGAGCAGGCACCGCGGGTATTGGGGGATTCATCCGTCAGGTAGGATGAAAGATAACAGCGGCCTTCTGCCATGATGCACAGGCTGCCAAAGGCGAAGACTTCCAGCTCAACCGGGCTGTGTTTTGCCACACCCCGGACCTGGTCCAGGGAAAGCACGCGGGGTAACACGGCCCGGCGGATATCAAAGTTGTCCTTGTAGAATGACAGGGCTTCATAACTGGTGGCGGAGCCCTGAACAGACAGGTGCCGGGGGATATGCGGGTATTTATTGGCGGCGTAATCCAGCAGGCCCATATCGGCCAGGATGATGGCATCCACACCCAGGCCGGCGGCACGGTCTACTGCCCCTTTCCACTGCTCCCAGCCATCCGGTTGCGGGTAGGTGTTAATGGCACAGAACACGCGGCTGCCTTTGGAGTGGGCATATTCAATACCTTCGCCAGCGCGCTTGTCATTAAAATTCAGCCCTGCAAACTGGCGGGCATTGGTGCTGTCGCGGAAACCGAAGTAGACCGCATCAGCGCCATTATCCACGGCGGTTTTCAAGGCCGGCAGACTGCCGGCCGGGCATACGAGTTCCATAACCCCTCCGCTGAATGAAACAACGTGCAGCCTAGCGGCAACGTCACGGAGATACATTGACCATTGTCAGCCCGGTTTTTGAAAGGTCACCTGCAGGCTTCTGTATACCTCTCATTAAATACTCCAGGCACAATTACCTAGTGCCAGAATTTCTGACTTAAAAACAGCAGACTAACACCAACTTACAAAGACTTACCCGCCCGAAACTACCACCACAGCTACCCACTCACGCGAATACCACCATCCCCATCCCTTGCGGACAATGGGCGCACGTTTTACAGATGAGAACGAATCATGAATCTGATCAACAATCTTTCCATGCGAGGCAAACTCCTGACGCTGGTGGTGCCGGCATTGGTGGTTATCGCCTGGTTTGCGATCGACTCTATCGCCAACAGCTATGATGAACTTGGCAATATGCGACAACTGCGCACTATGGTGGAGCTGGCTGATATTGGTGACCCACTGATTGAAACCCTGCAGAAAGAGCGGGGCCGTTCCGCCGTTCGCTTTGCCAGCCAGCCGGAAACGGATGCCGCCAAACAGTCAACGCGGGAACTGGAAACACAACGGCAACAGACCGATGCCCGCCTGCGGGATTACCGGGCACAACTTGATACCGCACTGGCCCACGCCGACTTCGACAACAGCGTGACCGACAACATCCAGTCAGTACGGCAGGCCCTGAGCGACCTGAACTCTCTTCGGCAGTCGGTGGACAGGCGAAGCATTGTCGCCGCCGAATCAGCGAAGCGCTATACCGCGATTATCATGGGGTTAATGGACCGAATCCCACTGATCATTCGACGCGCCACCGATCCGGAGCTGACCCCGGGGAGTGAGCGCCTACTACGCCCTTGCAGAGACTACAGAGCGAGCCGGTCGGGAGCGGGCCGCCGGCGCATCACTCATTCGCAGCGGCGACTTTGACCTGCCCTCCATCCAAAACATAGCCGCCCTGGGTGGGCAGCAGGATTCGTACCTGAACCAGGCCCTGAACATGCTCCCTTCCGATGCTGCACTGAGCACTTCTCTTGAAAACCTCAGACAAACACCTGCTAACCGGGAACTTATGGAGATGCGTGAAACCCTGTTCAGCAGCCCGGCCGGCTTGTACGCACTGGACGCACCGAAGTGGTTTGAGACCACTACTCGTCGCATAGAGAGTCTCAACCAGGTCCGCACGGATGAGCTGCAAAAAATTCTGACGCAGGCCGACAACGGTGTTGCCACTGCTCGCGGTGAGCTGGTCACTGCGTCGACTGTTGCGCTAGCTGCCATTGTTTCCGTATTGGTGCTGACAGTGATTATCATCCGCGCCATCAGCCGTCAGGTCGCTGAACTACTTGCTGCCGTCCGGTTTGCCATGGACAACAAAGATCTGACCCGCCAGGTTTCCATATCCAGCACCGATGAGGTGGGTACCATTGGCAAGGCCATCAATGAACTGTTCGGCCGTTTCGGTAGTGCTCTGCAGCACATCGACAAGGCCAGTGTTCAGCTGGCAACAGCCACCGAAGAAACCAGCTCCACCGCCGACCAGAATACCGGGCAGGTAAAGAATCAACAGCAACAGATCGAGCAGGTTGCCGCTGCAACCGAGGAGATGTCTGCGACCTCCGAAGAAATCTCTCGCAATACCCAGCAAGTGGCCGATGCAGCCGGCAGCGCCATGGAAAAAAGCCGCGCCGGCGAGGAAGTTTTACACGGTAGTGTGCGCAGAATCCGCTCCCTGGCCACTTCGGTGCAGGAAGTCAATGAGGTGATTGAGGAGCTGGAACGCCGCAGCACCACGATCAGCGAGGTGGTGGATGTGATTCGCCAGGTGGCGGACCAGACCAACCTGCTTGCCCTCAATGCCGCCATCGAAGCCGCCCGCGCGGGAGAGCATGGCCGTGGTTTTGCAGTGGTGGCCGATGAAGTACGGACCCTGGCGCGGCAGACTCACGAATCCACAACCAAAATTGAAGGCATTATAAATGGATTCAAAGATATCACTGACAGCGCCAGCCGCTCCATCACCGCCAGCCACAAACTGGCCAATGAGACCAGCGAGCAGGCATTGGAGCTGGAACAGACGTTTGCCAATATACTCAGCGACGTGAACAGCATCTCTGACATGGCCTCACAGATTGCCACCGCCTCTGAGGAACAGGTGTCAGTGACGCGGGAGCTTGCGGGCAATATGGAATCCGTTAGCGAGGCAGCCATCCTGACACTGACCGGTTCCCAGGAAATTACTCAGGTGACCGGAGAGCAGGCAAAACTGGCGAGGGTACTTCAGGATCTGGCCAATGAGTTTAAGGTTCCGGCGTACAGCTGAGACCTCGGAGCCAAAAAAGGGGCTGCCAGATAACTGGTAGCCCCTTTTTTGTCAGTACAGTGTGATCAGATAATGCGAGAAAACCGTTTACTTGCCCCTTCCTTCCGATACAGATCAAAGATCTGACAGATGGCCCGGATCAACAGCCGCCCGGCGGGCTGAACCTGGAGCGCGTTGCCGTCATCCGCGATCAGTTCATCCTGAAGCATGGGCTTCAGGCGGTTCAATTCATCAGTGAAGTAACGGTCCAGGTCTTCCTGCCACACTTCTGCGAATAGCTTGCGATCCAGCCGGAACTGGCAGATCAACTGGCCGATCACCCAGCGGCGGATGCGGTCGTCCCGGGTCAGGTTCACGCCTTTGGTAACGGCCAACTGGCCGGAATCAATGGCCGCTTCCCAGGATGGCAGGTCGTGGTTGTTCTGGAAGTAGGCATCGTCGGTCTGGCCGATGGCAGAGACACCCAGGGACACCAGGTCGCATTCAGAGTGGGTGGTGTAACCCTGGAAGTTCCGGTGCAGCCGGCCTTCCCGCTGGGCCACGGCCAGGCTGTCATCCGGCTTGGCGAAATGGTCCATGCCGATGTATTCGTAACCGGCCTCCAGCAACCGGTTGATGGTGTTGTGCAGGATGGTCAGCTTCTGCTGCGGTGTGGGCAGGGTATCCGCCAGAATCCGGGTTTGCGGGTAGAAGCGATCCGGCAGGTGGGCGTAGCTGAACACGGAGAGCCGGTCCGGTGACATCTCGATCACTGCTTCCAGAGTTTCGGCAAAGCTCTCGGGGGTCTGGTGTGGCAGACCGTAGATCAGATCCAGGTTGATGGAGCGGAAGCCGAGTCGGCGGGCTTCGTTCAGCACAGCCTCGGTCATTTCCCGCGGCTGGATGCGGTTAACAGCTTTCTGAACCTTTGGATTCACATCCTGGACACCCAGGCTGATGCGGTTGAAGCCCAGGTCCCAGAGGGTTGGCAGGGTATCCTGGTCCACTTCCCGCGGGTCGATTTCCACGCTGTAATCCCGGTCGTCACCGGTCTGCAGGTTGAACAGTTCCCCGTACCCCGCCATCAGATATTCCATCACATCCTTTGGCAGGAAGGTGGGCGTACCACCGCCCCAGTGCAGTTGCGTCACCGGCCGGTCGGCCCCGAACAGGCGCGACTGGATAGCGGCTTCCTTCAGCACCCGCTCTACATAGGGCATGGCCTTGTCGCGCTTCTTGGTGATCACCTTGTTGCAGGCGCAGTAATAGCAGAGGTGCGCGCAGAATGGCAGGTGGGTGTAGAGCGACAACGGACGGTCGCTGGCTTTGCTGCGAGCGGCTGCCTTTACCATATCTTCCACCGGGTAGTTCTGGTTGAACTCCACTGCCGTTGGATAGGAAGTGTAGCGCGGGCCGCTGAGGTCGTAGCGGCGGATCAGCGCTTCGTCCCAGATGAATTCCGGGAGGGTGGATTCAGTGGTTTTCAGGGCGGAGGTCGAAGTCATCATAAGAGCTCTGGGGTCGAATATGGGGGTCATCCGGAAGATGTCGTCATTCTAGGACACTCCGGTGCTACGCATTTTGATGCGAGTCAGCTGACCGATGAATTCAGTTTACCAGTCCGCGCTATGAACCACCCTTGGGCTCTTGGCGTATCCCTGCTACCCCTTTTGGGGAGTATTTGGTGTCTGGCGCCCGGTTAGCGGAGGGAATGCCCTGCCAAAATACGCTGTGAATACGTCCCTGTACGCTCGGCTCCGCCATCCATGGCTCCGCACGATTTTGGCAGGGCATTCCCTCCGCCAACCTGACTATTCTGCCAGGCCGCAAACCCGAAAACGGAGGACAGCTTCCGCCATGCCAAACCTGATTCTGATTCTTGGTGACCAATTAACGACTGATATCAGTGCTCTGGACGGCGCGGATCGGGAACGAGACAGAGTCGTGATGGCAGAGGTCCATGACGAGGCGAGCTATACCAATCACCACAAGAAAAAACTGGTCCTGCTGTTCAGTGCCATGCGCCATTTCGCCCATCGCCTGGAAGCCGATGGCTGGCAGGTTCACTACCAGGCATACCATCCGGACAACGATGCCCGGAGCCTGGAGTCGGTCATCGCCCGCCAGCTCAAGGAGACCGGCGCGGACAGAGTGATCACCACGGAATGCGGCGAGTGGCGGCTGCATGAACAGATCGGTCAGTGGCATGAATGGCTTGGAGTTCCTGTGGAGATCCGCCCGGATACCCGTTTCATCGCCAGCAAACAGGAATTTGCGGACTGGGCGGAGGGTCGGAAACAGCTGCGAATGGAGTTCTTCTACCGGGAAATGCGGCGAAAAACCGGCTTGTTGATGACTTCCGATGGCAAGCCCGAGGGTGGACAGTGGAATTTTGATGCCGATAACCGGCGCAAATGGACCGGCAAGCCAGCGGCCCCCGCTCCATTTCGTGTGGAGCCCGATAAGGTGACGCAGGAGGTAATTGCTCTGGTGGAAGCGCATTTCACCAGTCATTTTGGCACTATGGAGGACTTTCATTTTGCCGTGACGCCGGAGGACGCAGAGCAGGCGCTGGATTACTTCATCGATTTCGCCCTACCCTGTTTTGGCGATTTTCAGGACGCCATGTCCGATGACGAGGACTGGCTGTTCCATTCCATTCTGTCTCCCTACATCAATTGCGGTCTTTTGGATCCGCTCGCCGTGTGCGAGGCAGCAGCGCAGGCCTGGTATGCCGGGCGTGCACCTATCAATGCGGTGGAGGGGTTTATCCGGCAAATTCTGGGCTGGCGGGAGTTTGTGCGGGGGATCTACTGGATGAATATGCCGGAGTACGCCAGGGAAAACCGGCTTGGCAATACCCGCGCCCTGCCCTGGTTCTACTGGACCGGCGAAACGAAGATGCGCTGCATGCACAAGGCCATTGATGCCACCCGCCGCAACGCCTACGCACATCACATTCAACGGCTGATGGTCACCGGCAATTTTGCGCTGTTGGCTGGCGTAAAACCGGAGGAGATCTGTGACTGGTACCTGGCTGTGTACGCCGATGCCTATGACTGGGTCGAGTTGCCCAACGTGCTCGGCATGGTGATGCACGCCGACGGCGGCTACCTGGGCTCGAAACCTTACGCCGCCAGCGGCAAGTACATCCAGCGGATGTCGAACCATTGCAACAACTGCCACTACAAGGTGAATAAATCCACGGAAGAGGATGCCTGTCCGTTCAATGCCCTGTACTGGCATTTCATCGACCGGCACCGGGAGGATTTCGCCAATAACCCGCGCATGGGGATGATGTACCGCAACTGGGACAGGCAGAAGCCTGAGAGGCGAGGGGCGCTGCTCCAGCGGGCCGATGACTTGCTGGCACGGCTGGAGCAGCTCTGAGCGAAGACTCTCTTCGACCCGTTATTGCGGGCGGATGCGTTTCTCGCTCTCCGGATCGAAGAACACGACTTTTCTCATATCGAACATCAGTTCGGCCTCTTCGCCCCAGTTGACTGGGTGTTCTGCATCCAGCCGGCACTGCACATCAATTCCGTTAAGGCGGATGATCGCGAGCACGTCTGGCCCGGTCGGTTCGGTGACTTCCACCGTGAACCTGCCCTCTGCCACCATCCGGCTATCCCTTTTCTGTTCGTCAGGCTGGCTTATGTGTTCCGGGCGGATGCCGAGTACCACCCGTTTGCCGGCCCAGCTTTCCAGATGCTCCGGCGCCGGCAAAGCCAGTGTGCGGCCGTCGCTTCCTTCAACCGTCACTGACAGGCTCGCCTCCGATTTTTCAACGGTCACACCAATAAAGCTCATGGAAGGCGACCCCATGAAGCTGGCGACGAACAGATTCTCCGGGGTGTCGTAGACTTCCTTTGGTGTTCCCAGTTGCTGCAGCTCGCCGTCTTTGAGCACCGCGATCCTGTCCGCCAGGGTCATGGCCTCGATCTGGTCGTGGGTGACGTACACGATGGTGGTTTTCAGGCGCTGATGCAGCTTCTTGATCTCGGTACGCATTTCCACCCGCAGCTTGGCGTCCAGGTTGGAAAGGGGCTCGTCGAACAGGTAGATCTTGGGCCTGCGGGCCAACGCCCGCCCCATGGCCACGCGCTGTTGTTGGCCACCGGAAAGCCGCGAGGGCTTCTTGTCCAACAACGGGGATATCTGCAGCAGGTCGGCAACCCGCTCCACTTCCTGGCGGATTTCCTCTTTCGGCATGCCGCGAATCTTGAGGCCAAATGCGATGTTCTCACGCACCGACATGGTGGGATAGAGCGCGTAGGACTGGAACACCATGGCGATGTCACGGTCCTTCGGCTCCATGCCCGAGATGTCCTTGCCATCCACCACAATCGACCCGCCGGTGATGGTTTCCAGGCCGGCGATGCTGTTCATCAGTGTGGATTTGCCGCAGCCCGATGGTCCGACCAGGGTCAGGAACTCGCCGGATGCGATGTCTATGTTGATGCCCTTGAGGGTCTCGTCCAGGGCGCCTGCGTAAGTCTTGCGGATGTCCCGCAGTTCAAGTTGTGCCATTGTTGTTCTACCCTTTAACCGAGCCGGCCGTCAGGCCGCGTATGAAGTACTTGCCTGCCACGATGTACACCACCAGTGTTGGCAGCGCGGCGATCATGGCGGCGGCCATATCCACGTTGTATTCCTTCACCCCGGTACTGGTGTTCACCAGATTGTTCAGGGCCACCGTTATGGGCTGGCTGTCGCCACTGGCGAAGACCACCCCGAAGAGGAAGTCGTTCCAGATCTGGGTGAACTGCCAGATCAGCGACACCATGAAAATCGGCGTGGACAGGGGCAGCAGGATGCGGAAGAAGATGGTAAAGAAGCCGGCCCCGTCCAGCCGCGCGGCCTTGATCAGGGCATCGGGAATGGCCACGTAATAGTTACGGAAAAACAGTGTGGTAAACGCCACTCCGTAAATAACGTGAACCAGTACCAGCCCGGTTGTCGTGTTCGCCAGCCCGAGTTTGCCCAGGGTGGCCGCCATGGGCAGCAGCACAACCTGGAACGGCACAAAGCAACCAAACAGCAGCATGCCGAACATCAGGTCAGAGCCCTTGAACTTCCACTTGGACAGCACGTAACCGTTAAAGGCACCCAGCAGTGTGGAAATCAGCACCGCAGGCACGGTCATCTTGAACGAATTCCAGAAGTACCCTTTGACCCCGTCGCATTGCACACCGGTACAGGCCCCGGACCAGGCCTTGGTCCAGCCCATAACGGTCCAGTCGGTGGGCAGTGCCAGCAGGTTGCCGGTGCGGATATCCATTGGCGTCTTGAAGCTGGTAATCAGCATGATGATCAGCGGAATCAGGTACACCAGACACGCCAGCAGCAGCACTCCGTATATGGCAATACGGCTGGGACGAAACCCGGTACGAACCACATCAGTCATGGCGCTTCTCCCTCAGTTCGGAATACAAGTACGGCACCAGCAGCGCGAGAATGGCACCCAACATCAGCATGGCGCTGGCAGAGCCCAGGCCCATCTGGCCGCGGGTAAAGGTGTGGGCGTACATGAACACTGCAGGCAGATCGGTGGAATAGCCTGGCCCACCAGAGGTCATGGCCATCACCAGGTCAAAACTCTTGATGGCGATGTGGGCCAGCACCATCACGGAGCTGAAGAAAACCGGCCGCAGGGAGGGCAGGATGATTTTCCAGTAAATCACCGGCAGGCTGGCGCCATCCACTCTTGCAGCGCGAATAATGGATGGATCAACGCCCCGCAGGCCAGCCAGAAACAGAGCCATGACAAAGCCGGAAGCCTGCCATACGGCGGCCATCACGATGGTGTAGATGGCAAAATCGGAATTTACCAGCCAGTCAAAACTGAACGAGGTCCAGCCCCAGTCGTGCATCAGCTTTTCCAGCCCCAGGCTCGGATTCAGAATCCATCGCCAGACCGTGCCGGTGACGATCATGGACAATGCCATGGGGTAGAGATAGATCGTTCTTATAGCGCCTTCCTGGCGGATGCGCTGGTCCAGGAAGATGGCCAGTACAACGCCAATCAGCAAACAAATGCCAATGAAAAGCCCCCCGAAAATCGCAAGATTCCAGGATGCGACCAGCCAGCGCTCGCTCTCCATCAGCTTGGCGTACTGGTCAAGGCCGACGAAATTATAACTGGGCAGGAAGCTGGAATTGGTAAACGACAACACGCCCGTCCATAGCATGTAGCCATAGATACCAATACCAACCAGTATGAAGGTTGGCGCCACCACCAGCTTCGGCAGCCAGCGCTGCAGGCCATCCATCAGGCCAGACGATGCCCGGGCCACCCCGGCAGGGCGACGTTGAGTATGTTCCATGAGGAATCCCCTGAAATAACCCGAAGGCCGCCCACCGGGCGGCCTGGTGCGGCATTACATGGCGGACTGGATGGCGGCTGCCAACTGGTCCGTGGTTTTTGCCGGGTCCGGGTTGTTGGAGTTGACGAAGTTGGTGACCACATCGAAGATCTGGCCCTGGATGTAGCTTGTGGTCGCCAGGCCATGGGAGAAGCTCGGTACCAGACCGCCGTCATCGGCACTGGACTTGAACGTGTCCATCGACGCCTGGGCACAGGTGTCAAATGCCCCCATATCCATGTCAGTACGTACCGGAATGGAGCCCTTGTTCTGGTTGAACAGGGTCTGGAATTCAGGTTCCAGGATGGTACGTGCCAGATCCTTCTGTGCCTTGATGTTCTCTTCTTCCGACAGGCTGAACATGGCGAAGGAATCGACGTTAAAGGTGAACTGGCCTTCAGTGCCCGGCGCTGGCGCACACAGGTAGTCTTCACCAGGCGTCAGTTCCGCTGCAGTGAATTCACCCTTGGCCCAGTCGCCCATAATCTGCATGGCCGCCTCGCCGCGAATCACCATGCCGGTGGCCGTATTCCAGTCGCGGCCGGCGGCATCGTCATCCACATAGCTCATCACCCTGGCGAACTGAGCGAAGACCTCTTCCATCTTTTCGCTGTTGATCACATCCATGTCGTGGTCTACAAACGCCTTGCGGTAGTCGTCGGGTCCCAGTTCCGCCAGTGCCACCGCGTCGAACACGGTAGCGTCCTGCCAGGGCTGACCTCCGTGCGCCAGGGGAATGTAGCCCTCGGCCTTGAGCTTGTCGGCCACTTCGAAAAACTCGTCCAGCGTGGTGGGAACTTCAACACCGACGTCTTCCATCACCTTCGGGTTCACCCACAGCCAGTTCACCCGGTGCACGTTCACCGGCACGGCTACATACTCACCTTCGTATTTCATGACATCGGAAATCATCGGCGGAATAAGCTGATCCCAGTTCTCGGATTCGGCGACACTGTCCAGGCTGGTCAGAAAACCCAGCTCCGCCCATTCACGAATGTCCAGGCCCTTGATCTGGGCCGCCGCAGGTGGATTACCGGATACGGCGCGGGTTTTCAGCACGGTCATGGCGGCTTCCCCACCGCCGCCGGCTACCGCGAAGTCTTTCCAGGTGTGGCCCTGTTCTTCCATCATTTTTTTCAGCGCAGCAGCAGCCCGCGCTTCGCCACCGGCAGTCCACCAGTGCAGGACTTCCACTTCACCGGCCTGGACGGCCGCGGTTGGCATCAGGGCGGCAGACACCGCCAGGGCAGTAAGATGACGCTTGAAGGTTTTCATAATCACTCCTTGTTTTTGTTGGGAAGACCCGGCTCGATATCAGAACCAGACTTCCATCTGAGTACCAAAGGTCCACTGGCTGCCGCCAAAATCTTCCTGGCCGAGGGCGTCGCCGCCGTCATAGCGGTTAAGCTCGTCGTCCCAGGTGGAATAGCTGGCGAAGACTCGAATCTCCGGGCGGTTCCAGAATCCGCCTACCTGCGGCTTGAAGGTTGGTGCAATGGTAAAACGGGCATAGTCGCCATCGACATCACCGCGTCCCTCGTAGCCTTCGGTTTGCAGATCCATGACCTGCCAGGAGGCCTCGTACTGCATCTCGAAGTTGGCCCCAAGTTCGTTGGCAAGGCGGGTATTGAAGGTCAGCCACTGGTACTCATCCCCTTCCACATAACGGTCCGTGCTGGTTTCCGCCATGATCGCCGGGGCGATTCGCCAGGTATCACTCAGACGGGTGGTTCCGTAGAGGGCGACTCGCGTGCTGACCGCATCTTCATGCAGGTTGCCGTCGGCACCAAGGTTCTTGACCTCCGCACCCAGACCCTGGCCATGGAGCAGCGCTATCTTGAAGCTACCGTCGGACACTCCGAAGAAGCTGTCGCCGTGGTAAGCCAGCATGGTCTGGACACCCGAGTCCGCTGCTTCCATGACGCCGCCGACAACACGCTCGTCGTTATCCGCAGCGGACATGCCGTTGATCAGCCACTGAACATTGCCGAAGTAGTTATTGGCAGTGAGAATCAGGTTGTCGGTATCCGAGGTACCGTCAGTGGTGTTGGGGTCGGACGGAAAATCCAGGAAGCTACGGCCGTAGAGTGAGAAGTTGGACGTCACCGAGTCGCTGAAGGCCACGTCGTAGAGTCCGGCACCGGTGCCCCCCAGAAAGACGATGTCGCTGTCGAGCCAGTGGATGTCAAAATCCAGGTCCCGGTCAAAGCGCTTGCCGGCCCAGATGGACGCATCCTCGAAAATACCGGTGAAGCCGGCGAGGTTGCTGAATTCCACATAGGCCTGACGCACATTCAGGGCGCCATCACCGGCAGTCCAGTCGTTCGAGGAAGTGGTGGAATCGGCAATCATCAGGCGGTAATGAGCCCTGGTGCCATTCTCAGCCACACTCTTGTAGTTAAGGATGGCTTCCAGGTAGGTGTCCGGCTCGTTGCCCAGCCGGCCAACGGCGCCGCCAACCGAGCCCGCCGGTGTCAGGTACGGGCCGCCTGGGGCACTTTTGCCGTCACTATTGAGAAGCAGTCCGGAGCGGGCGTAGGTGTTGAAGGAAAAGCCTTCGTCGCCCCGGGCATGGGGCTCGACCTCTGCCAGCTGTTGCTCCAGGGCCGAGAGGCGGTCTTCCACGCTCTCCTGCGCCTGAGCCTGGCTGGCGAACAGACCCAATGAAGCAACGCTCACAGCAACTGCCAGTCGGCAACCATTGATGGTGTCATTGTTCCGGATAGTAAAGTTCGATTTACAGGTATTCATCATGACTCCTTGTTTTTGTTGTATTGGCAACATCAGAGTCTATGGCAATACCCGAAACGGGAACGTATCAAACTGAAAGACCGATGTAACATGGTTGTTACATTGAAATCTCAATGTCGAGGAAGCGAGAGTGTCACGTCCAGGCCACCGCCTGACCAGTTGGCAATTTCAAGGTCGCCACCATGGCTCTGAGCAATGTTGCGGGCAATCCCGAGCCCCAGGCCATGGCCCTTCCGGTGTTCCTGACCCAGGCGGTAATAGGGCTCGAAAATCCGATCCAGCTCTGCCTCGGGAATACCTGGCCCATGATCGCGAACATGAATAACCAGCTGTTCGGGAGAGTCTTCCACGCAGATGGTTGCCGACTCCCCGTACTTGACCGCATTATCCATCAAGTTGCCCAGGCAGCGCTTCAGCGCCAGGGGCTTGCCGCGATACGGGACACAGGTTCCCTCCACGACAATGCGAGGGCTGTCGCCGGTGTAGGCTTCCGCCATTCGACGCAACATGCCATCAATATCAACGAGTTCGACATTCTCATGAATGTCCGTGTCCTTCATGCTCTGGAGGGCACCTTTTACCAGCAACTCCAGTTCCTGAAGATCGCTTTCTAGCCGTTCGCGAATGGTGTCATCCTCAATCAGATCGGCACGCAGGCGCAGCCTTGTGATCGGCGTTTTAAGGTCGTGGGAGATTGCCCGGAACAGCTGGTCACGGTCGCTGATGTAACTCTGCAGACGACGGTGCATGGTATTGAACCCCCGGGTAACGGCGACAATTTCAGCACTGCCCTGTTCCCGCAATGGCGGTTGGCATTCATCCAGTGGCAGGTCACGCGCGGCCCTGGCCAGTTTATGCAACGGCCGGGTCTGGCGACGCACCAGCCATGCCAGCACCGGGAAGAGCACGCCGATCATCACCAGGATAAACACAATCTGCTGGCCGGGGATGCTTTCGTCATCCAGTGACACATAGGGTGCTGGTAACAATGAGGCCAGATACAGCCACTCCCCCGTGGCCACTTCCACCTGGGTGACCAGCACGGGGGGTTTGATAGGCTCGAGGGTCAGTGCGTGGTGAGCCCAGGATTTGGGTAATGCATCCAGTGGCAGTTGGGTATTGAGGATTCGCAGGTCATCAGGGTGAACAAACTCAACGTACAGGTTGGTGGATTTCCCGAGCCTGCTCCTGAGCACCGCCTCGACTTCCTCTGTGACCAGCCGCTTGCGTTCACTGTCTGGCAGCGCACGCATATTGATGCGCTTGTCATTCAGGGAGACGAAGAATCGGGACCCACCCATATCTCTCAGCTGGTCCAGCACAATATGCCGGTATTGCAGTGGCAGAGACTTGAAGAACTGAGTGGTTGCCGCCGCTGAAGAGGCAAGATTGCGGGTGGTATTGACCAGTCCCTCCACCTGCTGGGCACGGAAGGTGCCCACCCAGATCACACTCGAAACCACCTGGGCAACACCCATTGCCAGCAGTGTCAGCAGCAGGATGCGACCAAGGAGCGACGACGGCACCAGGCGCCACACCTTGCGACCGGTGTCGACCGCCCCGGCATCATTCCGCGGCATGAGTCACCGTTGCCGCCAACAGGTACCCTGCCCCGCGCACCGTCTTGATCAGCCTGGGGTTACGCCCCTGATCCCCAAGGCGCTGGCGCAGGCGGCTGACCGCAACATCCACAACACGGTCAAGCGGCATGGATTCCCGGCCTCGGGTAACACCCGAGATAGTGTCACGGTCCAGCACTTCATTGGGGTGAGCGAGAAAAAGCTGCAACAGGGCAAAATCAGCACCCGACAGTGGGCTGGCTTTGCCCTGGTCGGAGATGAGCTCGTGGGCCAGCGTGTCCAGGCGCCAACGATCAAAACGGACAAACCTGGGGTTGTCTGCCCGGGTGAAGCTTGAACGCCGCAACAACGCCTTGACCCTGGCCTGCAGTTCACGGGCACTGAACGGTTTGGCCAGGTAATCGTCGGCACCGATTTCCAGGCCCACCACCCGGTCCGTTTCATCGGAGCTCGCCGTCAGCATGATGATAGGCACCTGGGAATGCTCGCGAATTTCCCGGCAAAGCGTAAAACCATCGTCGCCGGGCATCATGATGTCGAGCACGATCAGGTCTACCTTTGCCTGGGTGAGTTGTTGGCGCATGGCATCACCCTCGGCGGCTGTCGTCACGTCGTAGCCAACGCGGGACAGGTGTTCCTGCAATAGCTCGCGTATCGCCAGATCGTCGTCCACAACAAGAATCGATGCTTTTACATCAGACATTTAAAAACCTTTATTGTTGTTCGCACCTGCAAGCATATGTCTAAAAGTTGTGAGGCAAAAGCCCCGAGTGAGTGCTAGGCTAAGTTCAATATTGTTAACAAAAATGGATGAAAGGTTCACCATGGATTTCCGGCCTGTGGTACTGGGTGTCATCGGCACAGCTGCCCTGTCTGTCGCTCACGCCCGGCCCCCTGTACTCAACCTCTATACATTTGCATCATCGCCTTACCAGATTCCGGCACTGGCAGGCCCTGGCAACGCGAAGGTGGTGGGCGAGACGGTAGATACAGTCACCTGTGCAGCAAGGCAGGCCGGTTGGTCGACCCGCGTTCGGATCACGCCGCAAAATCGGGCCGTACACTCGTTGCGACGAAACCTGATCGATGGTTACTTTGCCATAGATCCCTCCACAGAACTCGATGCCACCGCGAAAAGAAGCAATCCGGTCACGCTGGAGAAATGGTATTTTTTCACCACTGAGCCGGATGTGGTGGCAGAATCTGCCCGCATCGGGGTAGTGGACGGCAGTAATGAGAAAGCCTGGCTTGAAGACAACGGCTTCGACGTTTTCATGAGCGTTTCAATGCCGAGCCAGTTGCTCGCCCTGCTGAAACGCGGCCGAATCGACGCTGCCCTGATGGACAGGCGGGCCATGATTGAGCTGCACGCTCCAGACAGATCAGGCGCTGGCGAACTGAACGCCCACTTTCTCCGTTACGCACCCTTGTATATGTATCTCAGTGAAAACTTCACTGCCAACAATCCTGATTTCCTTTCTACTTTCAACAAGTTCCTGCCCGCCTGCATGGAAGGCCAGATTACACTCTCTGCCGATGAAGAAGCGCGCATCAAGCACCTTGCAGAGCGACTATTCAGGGAAATCGACGGCATGCTCAACCTGCAGCAGGCCATTGACGCCGGGCCCCGAATGGAAAACCTGACCGATGTGCTGACCTTCGACACCATGTGGCAAGCACTCGCCCCCGGGCAAGCCCCCGAACTTGCCAAAGCGATACTTGAGCTGCCCGGATCACGAGCTCTTTTTGCCTGGAAGCTGACTCATAGCGACGTGGTCACAGAGGCTCTGCTGACCAATAACCTGGGCACACTGGTCGCCATGAGCGCGCTTAGTTCTGATTACTGGCAGGGCGACGAACCCAAGTTCACCCGGGTAATCGAAAATATCAGGGCAGGCTCAACCGGACTGGACGCCATGGCCATATCAGACATCCGGTACGACGCCTCCACCTCCCGTTTTCAGGTAACGGTCAGCGCGCCTGTGGGGCCGGTTTCAGAGGGTATGCCCAAGGGCATGATCGCGCTCGGACTGGATATCGAAAGGGCTCTCGGGGCCCGTGACACGGACTGACCTCATGGGGGCCCGATCTCACAGGCCAGAACCAGCGCCCAGAACTCAGAAAAGTCGTTAACCACCACATCCGGTTTGTCCGGGTGTTTGTGGGTGCCCGGGAAAATCCGGTTCAACCAGGGCAGATCCCATTGCGCCCCGTTAAAAAACACAGCCGTCATGCCGGCACGCTTGGCGGCAATCACATCGGTGGTGCTGTCACCCACGTACCAGACGCTCGGGTCCGGCGGGTAGTCCAGCTTTTGCACCGCGAGGTAGAGCTGGTCCGGGTGAGGCTTTCGCAAGGGCGTGTCGTCGCCGCACACATCCACATCGAACAGGTGTGTCCAGCCGGTATCGTCCACCGCGGCCAGTTCGTGTTCGAAAAACTCCCGGTCGCGGTTGGTGATCACTCCCACCTGAATGCCAATACGCCGCAACCCCTCAAGCACGGCCCGCACTTTGGGCTCAAAGGCTTTCACAGTACCGTAATGTTCCCGGTAGTGACGGTTGAATACCTTGTGGGCAATCTGTTTCGCGTCCTGGTCTTCACCGAACAGCACTTCAAAAATATCCGTCCGTGAGATCTTGCGGTCCGCCCGCACCTTGGGGTGCAGTTTGGCAAACTCTCGAACATAGGCCACCAGGCGGGCATCCTCAGGAGTTTTACTGTCTTCCGGTGCCAGCATCCGGTCTGTCAGCCCCAGTTCCTCAAATTCGGGAAACATGTCATCCACCGCGTGGTACATGGCGTCCAGGGTATCCACCAGAGTGGCGTGCCAGTCGAACAACACCACCGAAGGCCGGATCAGGCTGACAACCGCCGGGTGCCAGTCCGGCTCGATACGGGGCTGGGGCGGTTCCGGGCGCGGGTAGGGCCGTGGCCGGACTTCCGCAGGCGTCGACCGAAACGCTTCCGGCTCCTGCCGTTCCAGGAGTGCCAGCAGGTTGATAAGGTCCTCAAAACTGTCAAGAATCGCTGCCGGCGCATCGCGATGGCTGAACCAGCTGTCAATCCGCCCGGACTCCCAGCAGGCGCCGTTATAAAAGACTCCGGAGACACCGGCGCGGTTGGCGGTGAGCATGTCCACATAACTGTCACCCACGTACCAGGCCCGCGCGTCCGCGGGTAGATCCAGCTTCTCCAGGGCGCGGGTGATCACTTCGGGGTCGGGTTTGTACTCGGTCACGTCATCGGCACAGACCGTGGCATCAAAGAGGTTCTGCCAACGCCCCTCGTCCACCATTCTCAGTTCCTTGTCCAGGAACTCCCGGTTGCGATTGGTGGATACCGCCAGCCGGATACCCATTTCTTTCAGGGCGGTGAGGTATTCGTAAGCGCCCTGCTGGAACGGCCGTACTTTTCCGAAATATTTTCGGTAGCAGTTGTTGTAAGCCTTGTGGGCGATCAGCTTGGCCTCTTTGTCGTCACCAAAGATGGCATTGAAGATGTCGGTACGGGATACCCGCCGCTCCGCCAGAATGCGCGGATGCAAGCGCCGGAAGATCCGGATGTAGCGCACCAGGCGGGCGTCATCGGCGGTGCGGCATTTATCCTCAGGCAGCAGCCTCTCCACCAGACCCAGATCTTCCAGTTGCGGCAGCATCTCCTCCATGGCGCTGAACATGGCATCGTGGGTGTCCACCAGAGTGCCGTGCCAGTCGAACATCAGCACCGATGGTGCGGGCAATCCATCGCTGAATCGAGCCACAATCAATTTCCCCGTGGTTTCTTGGCGGTCTCAACCTGAACTACACGGCCATTCCGCAATTTAACGATCCGGCGAAACTGGGTCTTGCCGGTTTCATACATCCACTCTTCCACGGGCACCAGGGTACTCGGCCGATAATGCCCGGAAACCTTTGATCCGTGGCCAACAACTTCCCAGGTGACCCGCCTGGAAACCGGCTCTCCGCAGTAGGCCACCATCTCGAACTCACTGACCCCGCTTTGCAGCCGGGCCGGTGAGCAATCACCGGCACTGTCACCGGCAAAGCCATAGCTCAGGCTGTGCTCCCGGACGAGTTTGCCGTCGCGGAATTCAAGGCGGCGAATGAACCCCTGAGGGCCAGGATTGTAATACCAGTGCTCTACTTCACCCACAACCCCAACGCCGGGAACAGTGGCGGTCGGGTAAGTTGCCACGTAGTCCGGGGCGCCACAACGTTCTTCCACTTCCACCGGCCAGTCGCCGACATCCACCAGTGAGGATCCGCAACGAAATGCGCCACTGGCGGCGCCCGGCAATGCAACCAGGCCGGGAAGTAACATGAGCCACAGCATCCTGGTTGATAACAGCATGCACATACTTACTCTCCCATTCCTGCATCCCTGACTCCACAATACTAGAACGACGAAAACGTATTGGGCACCGGTAGATCGTAAATTTCCTGTAAACACCGCTGGTCAGGACCAGGGAGCGGATTTCAGGGTACCTACTGCCCGCAACCGAGCGAACCAACCCCCTTGCCTCTGCCTATTGAAAGTCCAGGCTGATATACCATGGCAAACCAGCCCGCTCACTGAGCTCCAGCTCTGCGATTACCTGGGCTCCCAACAACAGGATGATGGAGCCCACCTCGAGGCTGATCAGCAGGACAATAATGGTTGCCAATGACCCGTACACCACGTTGACGAACGAGATATTGAGAAAGTAATACATCATGACCAGCCGTGTCGCTTCCCACAGTATGGCAGCCACAAGCCCTCCGATCACCGCCCTGCGTGGCGATATACGTACAATGGGCAGTACCTTGTAGATGGCACTGAACATGAGAAAGACGCTGACAAAGCTGAGCACGTATAGAAGAAGGCCCGGCTCCTCGTAAAGCGTGTTGACGAAGGCAAACAGCAGAGTCAGCGTAAACAGACCAACGCCCAGAACCAGCATGAACGCGAAGGGAAGCACGGCTGAAAGCCAGAAGCTGCGCCGGGGATTTTCCGGGCGGTGAAAGATAATGCCAATCGAATCTTCCAGCATCCGGAAAGCAAATGAACTGAAAAAAAGCAGGACCGGAATACCCGCAATCCCGATAATATCCCGCGACTCCATGAACGCACGCACCGCCTCCAGCCACACGTCCGCGTGGGCGGGCGCAAAGTGCTGCGCCTGGATCGCCATGACCTCCAGCAGTTGCTCCTGTTCCACCACGCGGGTGAGCAGAACCCCCATCAAGGCCAGCAGGGGCACCGCTGACAGCAGCACGTTGTAGCCCACGCCTCCTGCCAGCAGAATTCCCCGGTTGCGCAAAAAATTACGCAACACCCTGCGTGAGAACAACCACAGCCGCTGCATGAATACGGCCGGAGAACTGTCACTTTCCGTGTTATCAGTCATGGACCCACCCTGGCATGAGATTGCACATTACCCGGGTGAGCCCTTTTCCGACCAACCTGCATCCGGTTTGAACCGGTCCCCATGGTTCTTTGCCAGGGATTCCAGTGATTCCCGGATATTGTCAAAGCCACGTTTGTGGGCATAGTTCATGGGGCCGCCACGGAAGGGGGCGAAGCCGGTACCAAAGATCATTGCGCCGTCTGCCAGTGCCTCATCCTCGATCACGCCCTCGCGCAGGCAGGCCATGCAGGCATTCAGCATGGGTAACAGCAACCGGTCCAGGGTGTTGTCCGGAGCTGCATTCGTATTGTCCTGCTTGTCGGCTTTGCCTTTCTTCCACTGGTACAGGCCTTCTCCCGATTTCTTGCCCAACTTGCCGTCCTCAACCTTCTGCCTGAGCCAGTCCGGCACCGGCGGCATATCGGTATCCAGCCGCTCACGCAGCATGTCAGCCACACTCAGGCAAATATCCAGGCCTACCTGGTCGGCCAGCTCTATCGGCCCCATGGGCATACCGAACTCTTCCGCCACCCGGTCGATGCTCTCGGCGGGAACGCCTTCATCCAGCATGACCATTGCTTCCACCAGGTAAGGCGTCAGCGCCCGGTTCACCAGGAAGCCAGGCGCGGTTTCAACCGGGGCCGGCAACCGGTCAATCTGGCCAACAAAGGCCAGGGCCCGATCCAGTACTTTCTTATCGGCCTTGTCGTGGTTGACCACTTCAACCAGTGGCATCAGGGCAACCGGATTAAAGAAGTGCAGACCAACCAGGCGTTTCGGGTCCTTGAGTTTCTCACCCAGGGTTTCCAGAGGAATACTGGAGGTATTGGTGGCCAGAATGGCGTCCTGCTTCAGCCTGGGCTCCACGTCTTCGTAGACCTTCTGCTTGATATCCACCTTCTCGGGCACAGCCTCAATCACCAGGTCCGCATATTCAACACCACGGTTGGCAAAATCCGGTGTCAGGCGGTCGAGGATATCCCGGCGCTGGGATTCCGAACGGTGCTTCGTTTCACACAGTTCAGACAGTTTTCCCACCGCGGCGGCCAGCTTCTCCGCCTCCATATCAAAGAGGGTGACACTCAACCCCTGAAAGGCACACCAACCCGCGATGTCAGCCCCCATTGCACCTGCACCGACCACGTGCACATGCTTGACGGGTTCGGCCCCGGTTCGGGTCAGGCCTTTCATCTTTTCTCGCAGGAAAAACACCTTGACCAGGTTGCGTGAGGTGTCAGTCATCATCAATCTGGCAAAAGAGGCGATTTCCTCCTTGCGCATGGATGGGCCGGAATCCCCACCGAACTGTTCCCACAACTCAATCAGTGCCTCAGGGGCAGGATAGTGCTGAGGAGGCGCCTTTTTGGCCGCTTGTGAGCGCATCTGGCGGGTTTGCAGTTGCCTGGCCGGCTTGGTGGAGAGCACCTTGCCACGCATGCCACTGCTGCTCTGTTCAATCTCGCCGGCAATCGCCGCGTCGACAGCTTCCCCAACGTGACGTTCCTCCACTATCTGATCAACGAGCCCCAACTTCTTTGCCTTGAAATCGGGGGCTGTCTTGCCGGTCAGCATCATGGTCATGGCTTCAATGGGGTCCACCAGCTGGGTGAAGCGGGCGGTACCACCCAGGCCCGGATGCAGCCCCAACTGCACTTCAGGGAAGCCCAGCTTGGCGCCCGGAATGGCAAACCGGTAATCACACGCCAGCGCCAGTTCCAGGCCGCCACCCAGGCAAGAGCCATGGATAACCGCGATGGTGGGAAACGACAGCGCCTCAAACCGGTCAACCACTGTGTGGGCTTCGGTAAGCTTGTCCACTACGTCCGACTCCGACTCGAGTTTGGAGAATTCGGAGATATCCGCACCAAGACAAAAGCCTGTGGGCTTGGTAGAGCGTAACACCAGTCCCTTGGGCGGCTTGCTCTCAAGCTCCTCCACAATCTTGTCGAGCTCTTCAAGAACCCCGGCAGAGAGTACGTTGGCTGCGGCGTCCTTTTTGTCAAAGATCAGCCAGGCGACGTCTTTATCGTCCCGAGCAAGGTGCCAGTGCTGCCAGTTACCCGCCTGTTTTTCTGTATCGGCGTTCTCAAACGGTCCCCGGGCCATTTCACGGGCACTCAGGGCTTTCAGAATATGACCTGTCATTGTTGCCTCCTGAATCTTGTGGCTAACGCGTAGATGCTGTGTCGGGCGTTGCTATGGCCGGCGTTAAACGGCCTCAATCAGCATGGCTCCGGACTGACCACCACCAATACATTCGGTAGCAATGCCCCGCTTGTGGCCCTTGCGGTGCAAGGCGTTCATCAGATGGAGGACAATCCGGTTACCGCTGGTGCCAACCGGGTGGCCCATGGCCACAGCACCGCCATCGACATTCAGGCGCTCGGGATCCAGTTTGCCCATGGGCTTGTCCAGTCCCAGGGCTACCTTGCAGAACTCCGGGTCGTCCCAGGCTCTGGTACAGGCCAGCACCTGGGCTGCAAAGGCTTCGTTAATTTCCCACAGGTCAATGTCGTTAAGGCCGGCGTTGTGTCGTTTTAGCAGGGCGGTGGAGCTGAGCACCGGGCCAAGGCCCATGATCTTGGGGTCAAGGGCGGCCCATTCGCTGTCGACCAGAACCGCCCGGGGCTTGAGTCCGTATTTTTTCACCGCGTCCTCAGATGCCAGTATCATCCAGGAGGCTCCGTCAGTGACCTGGGAACTGTTCCCGGGCGTCACCTGCCCGAAAGGCGGCTCGAAGGCTGCCTTGAGCTTGGCGAGGGCCTCGGCGGATGTGTCGGCGCGCACGCCATCATCCTGCCGGAACAATTCCCCTTCCGGCGATACGGCTGGCACCACCTCATCATCCAGCCAGCCTTCCTCCTGCGCCCGGGCAAGGCGCTGGTGGCTTGATACGGCATACTCATCCGCTTCCTGCCGGGTAATATTGAACTGCTGAGCCAAAACCTCTGCTGTCTGGCCCATACTCAAACCGACAATGGGGTCGGTCAGCCCCTTGGCCAGGCTGATTTCCGGCTTGAAGTCCTTCGAGCTGAACTGGCCTAGCTGGCGGGCATAATCCTGCGGAGACGAAGCCGCACTCAGCCCTGCCAGCCATTCCACGGCCTCTGTTTGCAGAACCATGGGGGCATGGCTGAGAGCGTCGGTGCCGCCCGCCAGAATCAGATCGCTGTCACCATCACGGATGTATATGTAGGCGGTATCAATGGACTGCATGCCGGAACCGCAATTGATCTGCACCGTAAACGCGGGCATGGCTTCTCCCATACCCAGGCGCAGGGCAGCAATTCTTGCCGGGTTCATTTCTGATGGCACCACGTTGACACAGCCAAGGATGACCTGGTCATAGGCGTCCGCCGGTATTGGCTGTCGCAAGAGTAGAGGGCGCCCACACTGAACGGCGAGATCAACCGGCGAAAACGGGCCGGGGCGCCCCCTGGCCTTGAGGAACGGGGTGCGTGCACCATCCACAAGATAAACCCGGCGCGATGAGGATTTCCCTGGCGGGCTGGTATTTCCGGTTGCAGTTTTTGAGGTGCTTCGTGTCATCGGGATCCCTCCGTAACTGGTTAGATAGTTCGGTAAGTCCAGTGCTCTACTACAACCGTGGACTCATTCTGCAGTGTTTCAAGGGCGGCCTTCACCACGCTCCATGGTTGAAAACCTCCATTTCATCTATAACTCTAGTACGTGTTACCCGATAAGGAGGACATTTATGTCACGCTCACAGGACCTTTTTCCGACTCGCCTTGAGCGGAAGCTGGGCATGTTCGAAAGGCTGGACCCGGTGGTGCATACGCCAGAAGAAAGGCTCTCCGACGGCCCGTTATCCAGCGAGCAGGTGCGCGAATTCGATGACAACGGATTTCTGTTCTTTGATTCCTTCTTTTCCAAGGACGAGATGGACGGTTTCATCAAGGAACTGAAGGATTATGAGGAAGATGAGGACCTCAAGCTGTCCGAAGGAACCATCCTTGAACCGGGAAAGGAAGAGATTCGTTCCATCTTTGGTATTCATGAGATATCGGAGCGCTTCGACCGGCTGACCCGTGACCCGCATCTGCTGGACATCGTTCACCAGCTGCTGGACAGCGAGGTCTACATCCATCAGTCACGAATCAATTACAAACCCGGCTTCAAGGGCAAGGGATTCAACTGGCACTCGGACTTTGAAACCTGGCACAGCGAAGACGGCATGCCACGGATGCGCTGCCTGAGCTGCTCCATCGTGATGACCGACAACAACGAGTTCAACGGCCCGCTGATGCTGATTCCCGGCTCCCAGAAGTACTTCATTCCCTGTGTTGGCCGTACGCCGGAAGACAACTACAAGGAATCGCTCAAATCCCAGAACCTGGGTGTTCCTGATGCCGCCAGCCTGACCAGGCTGATGAACGAGAATTCCATTGAAGCGCCCAAAGGGCCTCCGGGATCGCTGATCATATTCGAGTGCAACACCCTCCATGGTTCCAACGTGAACATGTCGTGCTGGCCACGAAGCAATCTGTTCTTCGTCTACAACAGCGTTCACAACACGCTGGAAGAGCCGTATTGCGGCAACAAGCCGCGGCCCGAGTTCCTGGCCAATCGGAAGAACCAGGAACCCTTAAAGCCGGTATGACAAGCGCAGGAGGCAAAGCAAGTCCCGCAGAGCTCTGGTCAGAGTAATGCTCTGACCAGAGACTATCGGGCGATCAGTCAACCGATTCCTTTTCCCCCGGCTCGGGCCCGGATTTTTCCAGAGACGGCAATACGAGTACCGGACACGGGGCATTCACTGAAACATGCTCCACTGTCGCCCGGCGCATCGGCCAGTGCCCGGTGCTGCCACGGGATACCAGCATCAACAGATCAGCACAAAGTTGGCCCGCCAGGCCCACCAATTTTTCGCCAGCGTTGCCTGCCACCACGTGCAGGTTTGCACTGCGGTTCAGCGGCAGATATTTCCGCACAAGAAGATCCAGCACCTCCCGGACCTCGGCCTCTTTCTCCTCCGGTGCCTCTTCCGTCACATGCGGGAAAAAACCGCCACCGCCGGGGCTGTAGACACTGGCAAGGTGAAGCTCACCGTCCTCGTCCAAAAGATCCATAGCAGCCGCAAGCGCACGTTTGCCCTCACCATCGTCGTCCGGATCAATGGCGATTAACAGTTTCCGATACATAATCATTCTCCTGTTTCGTTTCGGAAGTGGCCACAACTTCCGGGAAAGCCCGTCCCTGGACCAGTTCATTGATACTGTACCCCCGGTAATCTGCCCGCAGCGCCCGGAACAGAGCCACCGCCATGAAAATCAGTAAAAAACAGAAGGGCAGGCCCAGGGAGGTAATCACGTTCTGCAGGGCATCGAGCCCACCCGCCAACAGCAGAGTGGCAGCGATGACACCCTGGGCTGCCGCCCAGAAAATTCGTTGGCGCACCAGAGACGGCTGATCGTCCCGCCGGGTCAGCATATCGATAACCAGGGAGGCGGAGTCGGATGACGTGGTAAAGAAAATCACAATGATGACGACACTCAGGGCCGATGCTGCTTCCGCAAGCGGAAAGGCTTCCAGGAAAGCAAAAATGGCCACTGAGGGGTCCTGCTGCACCTGTTCAGCCAGCGCGATCTGCCCGTTCATTTCCACCTGAATGGCGGATAACCCGAAGATCCCGAACCACACCAGCGTGAAGGCTGTGGGAGCAAACAGAACACCGGCAACGAACTCACGGATGGTCCGCCCCCGCGAAATCCGGGCAATGAAGATTCCGACATAGGGTGCCCAGGAGATGGTCCAGGCCCAGTAGAACAGGGTCCATTGCCGCTGCCAGTCCGTCTCATTGAAGGTCTCGGTCCAGAAGGCCAACCAGGGCAAGGCATCAAAATAATCACCCACGCTCTGGACCATTCCCTCGGCAATAAACACGGTTGGCCCGACGGCGAGCACGAATAAGAGCAGAACCATGGCCAGCACAATGTTGAGCTGCGACAACCGGCGCACTCCCTTATCCAGGCCGAGAGCCACCGACGTAGCGGCGATACTGGAAATGGTCGCAATCAGAATGACCTGGACCAGGCCAGTCGATGGCACATCAAAAAGATAGTTGAGACCACTGTTCAGTTGCAGCGTCCCCAGCCCCAACGACGTTGCCACGCCAAACAGGGTACCGAGTACGGCAATCACATCCACCGCCCAGCCCCAGGGCCCGAAGGCCCGCTCGCCGAGAATCGGATAGAACAGGCTGCTGATGCGCATGGGCAGGTTGTGCCGGTAGGCAAAGTAGCCGATCGCCAGTCCCGGCATGGCAAAGATGGTCCAGGTGTGCAGGCCGAAGTGATAGAGCGCTACGGTCATGGCATCACCGGCAGCCCTTTCCGAACCCGGCTGCACGCCCTCAAAGGGAGGATTGGCGAAATGGGAGATCGGCTCTGCTACGCCCCAGAACATAAGTATGGTGCCGATGCCGGCGGCGAAGAGCATCGTGAACCAGGTCAGGTTGGAATAGTCGGGGCGGCTGTCGTCGGCTCCCAGGCGGATATTGCCGTAGCGGCTCACAGCCAGACCAAGCAGGAACACCAGTAACGAAGTAACGGCGAGGATGTAGAACCAGCCCAGATTACGGGCCACCCAGCCAGTGAGTAGCCCGAAACTGTCGGCTACGACCTGGTCAAACGGGACCGCCAGGGCGACAAACAAAGTAGCCACCCCGGCAGAGGTGAAAAACACCCCAGGTATAGTCTGGAGCCCAAGTCGGCGCTGCAGCCGTTCCAGCACATCAGCCTCCGTTTCTTCAGAAAAGAGTTACGAAAGGCCTTACGCTACCACATACGCGCCAACCGGTTGTGGGACAGAGATCAATTCCGGTTCAGTTGGCGCTGATGCTCCAACATCTGTTCCATCATGAGCTGCATCTGGTTCATGCGATTCTCCATCATCTCCAGACGCTGCTCGTTATCCATACCGGCACCACCAGCGCGGTTGCCCTGGCCATTGCCAGACTGCTTCTTGCCTTGACCCTGGCCCTGATCATTCATCATGCCCTGGCCCTGGTTATTCATCATGCCCTGACCTTGGCCCATCATGCCCTGGCCCATCATGCCCTGGCCCATCATGCCGCCACGCATCATACCCATGTGCTCCTGCATGGACTCCATGTGCTTTTCGCGGATGCGCTGGCGCTCGGCATCAGATTTGGCGTTGCGCATTTCCTGCATCATGGACTGCATTTGCGACATGTTTTCATTCATTTGCTGCATCTGTTCCTGGTCCATCATGCCCCCGCGGGGCATTTGCTGGGAATTCCCCTGTGCAAAGACCAAAGCGGGCGCTGCCACCAGTACGGAACACGCGATTAAACGGCTAAATCTGTTCATGAGATCCTCCTTAATACCTACATTGAACTGCACCCTGTCCAGTAAAGACCATGAAACTGAACTGGGGCTGAAAAATCACTTCCCATTGACTATAAATCAACAGGGATTGACCTGGGTCATTCGTCCGGAATTCACGCGACAACACTCCTCTGCTTCCACAGATAGAACAGCACGGGAATGACAAGCAGGGCAAGAATCACCGCGCTGATCATCCCTCCGACCATCGGCGCCGCAATTCGCCCCATAACTTCCGAACCTGTGCCGGTACCAATCATGATAGGCACCAGGCCCCCGATTATGGCAGCCGCTGTCATCATCACTGGCCGTACTCGTAATCCGGCCCCGTGCAACACCGCATGGCGAAGGGTTTCCCGCCTGGGGGTCAGCCCTTTCTCTTCGCAGGTTTCCAGCATTTGCTGATAGGACTGGTTCAGATACACCAGCATGATGACACCAATCTCCACAGCAACACCGGCCAGGGCAATGAAACCGACACCGACGGCCACTGAGAAGTTGTAATCCAGCAAATACATCAGCCAGATAGCACCGATCACCGAAAACGGCAGCGTGCCCATGATGATCGCGACTTCCCCGAAACGACGGAAGTTCAGGAACAGCAGGATGACAATAATGGCCAGGGTCAGCGGCACCACATAGGTCAGTTTTTCCTTGGCACGCAGCATGTATTCATACTGGCCAGACCAACTGACCGAATAGCCTGCGGGCAAATCCAGCTCCTCGCTTACGGTGGCCATGGCCTGCTCCACATAGGTGCCGACATCAACCCCGTCAATATCCACGAAGGTCCAGCCATTCAGGCGGGCGTTTTCGCTCTTGATGGCAGGCGGACCGTCCTCCACCCGTATATCGGCCACATTCGCCAGGGCAATCCGCTGCCCCGATGCGGTCACTATGGGAAGTTGCTCCAGCTTTTCGGGCGAATCCCGGTAGTCCTCCGGGTACCGTAGGTTGATCGGGTAACGTTCAAGCCCTTCGATGGTCCTCGATACGTTGATACCACCAATTGCCGAGGCCACCACCTGCTGAACATCTGCGATATTCAGCCCATAGCGGGCGGCTCGCTCGCGATCAATATCCACCTTGATGTAGCGCCCCCCGGCGACCCGCTCAGAATAGACGGATGCTGTGCCAGGTATGTCCACCATGATTTCCTCAAGACGTTTGCCAATGTCCTGAATAATGGCAAGGTCTGGCCCCGCCACCTTGATGCCAACGGGGGTCTTGATGCCTGTTGCCAGCATATCGATACGGGTGATGATCGGCATCACCCAGGCATTGGTTACCCCGGGGAAACGAATCAGGGTATTGAGCTCCTGTTTCAGTTTTTCCGTCGTCATGCCTTCCCGCCATTCATCCCTGGGCTTGAGCTGGATAAAGGTCTCGATCATGGTTAACGGCGCCGGGTCGGTAGCGGTATCCGCCCGCCCTACTTTGCCGAACACGGTTTCGACCTCGGGCAGGGTCGCAATCAGCTTGTCCGTCTGCTGCAACAGCTCCCGTGCCTTACCAATGGAGATGCCCGGGTAGGTGGTGGGCATGTACATCAGGTCGCCCTCGTCCAGCGGAGGGATGAACTCACTGCCGATTTTGGTGGCTGGCCACAGACCGACAACCAGGATCAGCAGTGCAGCCAGAACCGTCATTTTGGGAAACCGGAGCACCAGCTTCAGGGCCGGCATATAGGCACCAACCAGCAGGCGGTTTACGGGATTCTTGTGTTCCGGCAGCACCTTGCCGCGAATGAAATAGCCCATAAGCACCGGAACCAGCGTCACTGCGAGGGCCGCACTCGCCGCCATGGCGTATGTCTTGGTGAAGGCCAGGGGCGCAAACATCCGCCCTTCCTGCGCCTCCAGGGCAAACACCGGCACAAAGCTGACGGTAATGATCAGGAGCGAGAAAAACAGCGCCGGACCCACCTCGGAGGCGGACCGTGCGACAACCTCCCAACGGTTCTCGGGCGTGAGCGGTGTCCGCTCCATGTGCTTGTGCATGTTCTCGATCATCACGATGGCGCCGTCGATCATGGCGCCGATGGCGATGGCAATCCCCCCGAGTGACATGATGTTGGCATTGATACCCTGCCAGTGCATGACGATAAAGGCCGCCAGAATACCCACGGGAAGGCTGAGAATCGCCACCAGTGACGAGCGCACGTGGAACAGGAAGACGATGCACACCAGGCCCACCACCAGGAACTCTTCCAGCAGTTTGAACCCCAGGTTATTGACGGCCCGCTCGATCAGCCCGGAACGATCATAAACCGTCACCACTTCCACACCGTCGGGCAAGCTGGATTTCAGGTCCTCCAGCTTCGCCTTTACACCGTTAATGGTTGCCTGGGCATTTTCGCCGAAGCGCATTACCACAACGCCGCCTACGGTTTCCCCTTCCCCATTCAGCTCGGCAACACCGCGGCGCATCTGGGGGCCGACTTCAACGCTGGCCACATCTTTCAGAAGTATGGGGGTACCGTTATCATCGAGACCCAGCGGGATCGATAACAGGTCGTCACGGGACTGGATATAGCCGGACGTGCGAACCATGTATTCCGCTTCTGCCATCTCAATGACGGAGGCACCCACTTCCTGATTGCCCCGTTTGATGGCATTCTGGATGTGAGCCAGGGGTATGCCCAGGGCCCGGAGTTTTTCCGGGCTGACCTTGACCTGATATTGCTTCACCATACCGCCCAGCGCGGCCACCTCGGACACACCGGGTACCGTTTGCAGCTCGTATTTCAGGAACCAGTCCTGCAGGCTGCGCAGCTCGCTCAGATCGTGGTTCCCGGTGCGGTCAACCAGGGCATACAGATAAACCCAGCCGACTCCGGTGGCGTCGGGCCCAAGCTGAGGCCGGGCCGAGTCCGGCAGGCTGGGCGCCACCTGGGAGAGGTACTCCAGCACCCGGGAACGGGCCCAATACATGTCGGTGTCTTCATCGAAGATCACATACACGTAGGAGTCACCAAAGAACGAGTAGCCCCGGACCGTTTTCGCGCCCGGTACCGATAGCATCGCCGTTGTCATCGGGTAGGTTACCTGGTCTTCTACCACCTGCGGAGCCTGCCCCGGGAAGCTGGTTTTGATGATGACCTGAACATCGGAGAGATCCGGCAGGGCGTCCACTGGCGTGTTCTTCAGGGAATAGAGGCCAAGCCCCGTGATAAGCAAAGTCGCCAGCAGCACCAGGAAGCGGTTACGAACAGACCAGTAGATGATGGCTGAAATCATGACTCGTCTCCGCCATGATTCATGGTGCTGTGATCCATCCCCCCGTGATCCATCTGCGGATCCATCCCGTCACCAGGTGGCGGGGACATCCTTTGAAAATCCGACGTTTTGCTGGATTCGGAATCGATCAGGAACTGGGCCGACGTCACTACCGTATCGCCCGGTCTGGCGCCTTTGAGAATTTCCGCATACTGCTCGCCGATACGCCCGACACTCACATTGACAGACTTGAAGGCGCCCTCCTCCAGCGCCAGCACCAGGCGGTCGCTCTGTCCGGTGCGAATTATGGACTCCCGGGGCACAAGCATGCGTCGTTCCCTTCGCTCCCCCTGAACCTCGAGCCCGGCGAACATACCTGGCAACAGTGCACCATCGGTATTGTCAAAGCGCATTCTGACCCGTGCCGTCCGGGTTTTCGGGTTGATCTCCGGATAGACATAATCCACGCGCCCCGTCCATTGGCGCCCGGGCATGTAATCCAGAGTCATCACCACCCGATTGCCCGCGTCGAGCGCCGAAAGCTGGCTCTCGAATACCTCACCGATCACCCATACTTCATCAAGCGACGCTATCGACAAAACCCGGTCGCCGGGCTTGATGAACATGCCCTCTCGCACGTTCAGGTTATCGATAACGCCCGAGGCCCGGGCATGGACAGTCATTGTCCGCTGAACTTCACGGGCGTCTTTCAACTGCCGGATTACCGTTGCGGGTACATTCAGGGCCCTGAGACGTTCTTCAGCGGCATTGATCAGGCGCTGGTTTCCCCTGTTCAATGCCAGGATCAGCTCTTCCTGGGCGTTAACAAGCATTGGCGAATAGAGGGTGTACAGGGGCTTTCCTTCCTCGACGGTTTCGCCCTCTGCTTTTACGTAGAGGGCTTCGATCCACCCTTCAACACGAGGGTGCACGTGGGTCATCTCATCTTCGTTGTACTGCACGTAGCCCACGGTTCTGAGGGTGCTTGGCAACCGCCCCTGGATTACGGGTGCCGTGCGCACGCCCAGGTTGTTGACCACGGTTGGTGAGATCCGGACCGTGCCTGGTGCGTCCTCCCCGGACCCAGCCTCCTCATAGACGGGAACCAGGTCCATGCCCATGGGCGACTTGCCCGGTTTATCACGTTTGAATTCGGGGTCCATGGGCGCCACCCAATACAAAGGTTCTTTGCTTTCAGTGGTGGCAGTTTCGGGGGCATGGTTCATTCCGGCGTCGGGGGCCAGCCAGTAGGCAGCCGCCGCCCCGGCAACGCCACCCAGTAACACAAAACCCAATGGGCGAATCAGATTGGCCATGGTCGTTAGTCCTGATGGTTAGGCAGTTTCAAAGAGGGATCTTCGGAGGAATTCGCGGTCAGATAACGAAAGCTCGCAAGGCTTTTTGCACGCTCGGCAAGTATCTGTGTCAACTCAACCTGGGCATTGAGTTCGTCAATGCGCGCACGCACGGCTTCTGCGAAATCGCCATCGTCATTGTCGTAGGCTGTCAGGGCGGCGCTGGCCTGCTCTTCCATTTGCGGCAGCAGGGTCTGACGGTAAAGCCTGATCCGGTCGTCAAGTTGTTCCATCCGTGCCATTGCGGCGCGGGCCCTGGCCTGGAGATCCCGCATCTTCAGTATCCGCTCGGATCTGGCCGCTTCCAGCCGTGCTGTCGAGGAACGCAGCTTCCGGTCCTGTCGGTTGCCGGTAAAAATCGGGAGGTCAAAACCAATGCCTACAGAAAACAGGTCGGCACGATCCTGTCCGTTCGGTGCCCTGTCCCGATAGCCATACTGCGCGAAAACAGACCATTCTGGTTTGTAGGCCTGGCGCGCCAGGTCAACATCAATCGCCTGGGCATCGATCAACTGATCCGTCGCCCGAATCGAGGGGTGGCGGATCAACCCATCGATATTCGTTTCGCGCCACCTGTCCGGAAGCCCGGTCGATAGCTCTGGCGGAATCTGTCCGGTCACCGGTAACTGTGCTGCCTCCGCGCCAATCCACTCGCCCAGCGATTCACGGTTGGACGCCAGTTGTGTGTTCAGGGCTGCCAGCCGGTCCTCAAGCCGGGTCAGCTCCAGCGAAGCGCGAATAATATCCTGTTGCCTCGAGCCCATGGTTGCCGAGGTGTAGCCTGCTTCAGCGACATCTGACAACTGTTCGAAGAGCCCCCGTTTGTCCTCTATCAACCGGATACTCTCCTGCGATCGCCAGAGCTCAAGCCAGAGGTGAGTTACCCTTTCCGTCACCTGCTCGCGCCGATTCTCCCGGCGGAATGGCTGCACGTCAGCCAGGCGGGTCTTTTTTTCACTGGCCAGGTGACGACTGTCACCACGGGGAATGCGCTGGGAGAATCCAATGGTGGCCTGAGTCATGCCCTCCTGCCCGGTGTCAAAGGTATCCGTAGGCAGATTCGCGGCGCCGATGGTTACCCGGGGATCAGGGAGCGCTCCATCTGCGTAGGACTCTTCCATTAACGCGTCCTGCATCCGGGCGCTCTGGCGAAGCCAGGGATCGTTCTCGATAGCCGTATTGATGACGCTCGTCAGTTCAAGCTCTGGTTCCGCCCAACCGGGCAGGCTGGTCAGAACCAGAGCGCCAAAAATGGCCGGTTTTATAATGCGAGGAAGGATGGACAACTTGAAATCTCCGTTGAAATTATTCCGAAAGGAGATCTTATGGCTCTAATCTGAAACCAAACTGAAATTTATAATAAAAACAGCATATTTTGATCTGACTCAAGTATTTTTATACGTGACAAATATCAAAAATGTTTTCAATTTTATTATTCTTAATTTCAGGATAAATTCAGAAACTGGTGGTTTAATGATCTCACCAACCAAACAGGAGGTGGAATTATGAAAAAGTTATTTGTATTAGCTGCAGCAATTACCCTTTCAACAACTGTATTCGCTGGCAACATGTCAGAGAATAATGACATGAAGGCCATGCATAATAAAATACAGGACAAACAATCCTTCGGAAACATCCTTCAGAATGAAGATATGCAGCGTCTGCACAAAGACATGACGCTTAATGCGATGTCCGAGGTAGGCATGGAGGCACGTCTACAAATGATCAGTACAGAAGAAGGCCGATCCTACCATAATGCACTGAAAAAACGGCAAAAAAATACCGCAGGGTAAATCCTGCGGCAAAGTCAACTCGCGGAGACACAGGCACCGGCTAACTCAAATGTTGAGCAGTCGGTGCCCTGATCGCGAACAAGTAAATCACACGAACCTGAAACCGAGCTGAATTACTGAGCCTATTTATGGCAAGAAAGGACAATATCATGAAAAAAGCAATTATCGCTGCGGCAGTCACTGCCTTACTTTCAACCATGGCTACTGCCAACTCGGGTTTGGCGGATCGTATCAATGAAGCGCGCAGTTACCCGAACAAATCAATCAGTGCAGAAAGATCTGAAATGACCTGCGTACAAAACAAAACCAATCACTGGAATATTAGTAAATCAGAGGTGAAATACGAAGAAAATGAATCAGGAAATAAAGACCTGAACCACACTCATTCTTGAATAAAATTTCAGAATTAGAAAGTCAAATAAATAGTCGACCACTTATTATAAAAGGTGGCCGACTATTTATTGCGCATTAAATATATAAAAATTTGCTTGCCCATCTCACTATTATCACTCTTTCATTTGTCTCTCAAGATCAACCATCCAAGAAACATCCATTTGACAACCAATACTGTTAACAACGGCAAGAAAACCCATTGGGCGAGAGGCAGTACACCGGTGCCTGTCCATGTGACCACCGGCATTAACTCGCCATAATTCCACCTGTCACCCTCCCCTGTTGCCCAGTACTCAAAAAGGATCGTTACAAGTAGCCCGACAGCAAGGTAAACGGACAGGCTGGTTCGTCTCCAGCCGCTCACTACCCAAAACCAGTCCCTTGATATCAATCCCGCAACTGCATAGGCGCCAATGGCTATATTGGCATCTCCGATAGTGGCACGGGTGCATAACCACACCACATCCCAATGACGAGCTTCAGTCATATCGGTAAAGAACGGAACCTGCACCATTTCCCAAAAAAAGTGCAGAAAAAAACTGACGCCCCAGATCATCAGGGCAAGCACAACCACAGATCGCGGCCGCAGAACAACATTCAGAAAAACCACTGCACCTCCATCAGCCCCAGCGGCTCTAATCTCCCGTATTCGCTGTCGTCGTCACCTCCGAACCACTGGGCTCCGGCCGTGAGGTAGATTTCCCGTTTTAGCGGCAGCGTCCATGTAGACCGGGGGTAAAGTACCCAACTGGCATCATCCGCATTGCGAATAGCCACCACCCGATACTGCCAGAACGGGTTGATATCCTGCCATGCCAGCAGCCCGGTATAATGGCGCCCGGTATACAGTGGGTGGGTGGAAACCAGCCGCAAGACGTCCAGGTTTGCCGGCGGCGCAGGCTGACCGTTGTAGAAATACTCCAGTGCCAGATTAAACCCGTTGCGAAACGCCCAGTTCAGATCCGCCACGCCCTGCCAGTAACGCTCGCCTGTCTCCGGCTCGCTCCATACAATTTCGGTACGCCAACCGGTGCCGGCCACCGAGCCACTGCCGCTAACACCTGCTTTGGTAGCGCCAGCAAACTCACCTATCATCACACCTGCATCGACCCCGGCAACAAAACGCTTGGCCCTCGCCGCCGTGCTGGCCTCTTTGTCACTGTGTTGCAGGGCATGAACAGCGCTGACTCGGCCGGTTGCCCCCAAAGGGCTGTCCCATAACACAGCGTCCACGCCAATTCGTTCATCAGGTTCCAGGTTGAGGGGGCTGACAGGATTGAGGATGTCCATGGGGTTCCAGATCAGGGCCGTGGACCAGTTCACCTGTTGGCGCCCAAATCGGAAATCCCCGGCTGGCGAGCGCCACTGTATCGTGCCACGATAAAGTTGATGGCGCGCCAACACATCCCCTGACTCGTACACGTCGCCCTGGAGATCCCAGTAGCGTGGATCGGGAACATCTCTTAGCAGGGCGAATTCCGGGCTGTCCAGAAAACTGCCTGTCACCAGCTCCAGGTCGTAGGCTGCATCCAGAACCCAGTCTTCATATCGATAGCGGGGTTCCAGTCGCAGGCGGGTCAGGTTCGAGAAGTAACGATCGTCATCAACCAGCGAGCGCGACCCGGCACTGAGGTTCTTGAGCGATCCGGAATGGCTGAAGTCAGCCGCAGCGTTCGAAGCCAGCATTAGCCAGGCCAGGCCCACCGCCACCAGTGGAGGGCGACTAACCATGCCGAATGGCCTCCACCGGGTCCAGTCGTGAGGCCCGCCACGCCGGGTACAGCGCTACCAGCACGGAGCACAGGAACAACAGCAGGCTGGGAAGCCAGACATGATCGAAAATCAACACTGGATAGATACGGTCGGTGATACCGGGGATGGCTTCCAGAGAGCGGCTGATCGAGGACAGATCAATGCCGGTCTGGCCAAGCCAGAAGACAAGCAGGCCGCCAACTACCATTCCTGCCACCATACCCAATACCGCAAGAAAGAATGCCTCAAACAGAATCGTCAGCTGTAATTGTCCGCCTCTCGTACCCAGTGCCAGCATGACGCCCAGTTCCGGGGTACGCTCCATCACCGACATCACCATGGTGTTCATGACACCAATGGCGACCACCACAAAGACCACCGACAGGATGAGATAGAAATCTACCTTGCTCATCTCAACCATCTGTACAACCACAGGCAGCAAGGTTTCCCAGTCCTGGGCCATCAGGCCGTTGTTGGTCAGAAGCGACGACTGGTTCAGGGTTTGTGCCAGGGCCGCACTGTCTGAGCGATCTGACAGCCTCAGCACGATCCGTGAAACTTCGTCTTCCTGCAGCCCACCCAGGTTTCGGGCAGTATTGATATCGATAAATGCATACTCTGTGTCGAACAGGTCACTGCCGGTGCGGTAGATACCGCGAATGGCCTGGGCGCTGGAGGCAAGATCTCCATCAGCCTGCTGAACCGTGATCACCAGCTTATCCCCCAACCGGGCATTTATCTCCTCGGCCAGCTTTTGACCGATCACAATCCCGTTCTCTCCAGACTGAACGTACGCGCCCTGCTCCATGTACCCGGAAAGCTCGGTAACGGCCTTCTCCTGTTCCGCTGCAATACCCACCAGTTCGACCGGCAGGCTCTGCCCGGGGTTTGCCACCATGGCTCTGAGCACCACCCGGGGTGAGGCGGCTTCGACTTTTGGCCGCTCCTGCAATCGCTGGCGCAGCACCTGGCTGTCAGCAATGCGCAGGGCCGGCGAAAGATCGACGTTGTGCCCCTCCTCCATCACCTGAACATGCCCGCTGAGCTGTTGCGTCGAGTTGTGGATCATCTGCTCGAAGAAACCATCGGCGAAGGCGTACAGGAACAGATAGGCGGCCAGCCCGAACGCGGTAGCCGATGCGGTAATCACTGACCGGCGTGGATTACGGAATACCGAGCGAAGTGCCATTTGCGCAAAAATCAGCAGCCGGTGATCAGACGTCACCTCCCAATGGATTCTGCGGATACGATTGATCACATTGCGCCGTGCACCTATCGCCTCCAGCGGGCTGTTGCGGCTGGCTTTCCAGGCCGGGAGCAGTGCCGCCAGCAGGGCCACCGACACAACCACGATGCCAATCACCACCAGGCGGGAGAATTCGATGGTGGGATAGACGATGCTGCTCAGCCCCGGCATGGTATCCATGGCCTTGATATAGGCACTGAAGTCCAGCCCCTGGGAACCGAAGTAACCGGTCAGTGACAGCCCCAGCACCAGCCCCAACAGGTAACCCAGGCCGGCCAGAATCGTCGTTTCCAGAAGCACCAGCCAGATAATCCGGCTGCTGGGGGTACCCAGAGCCATCATTACCCCGAATTCCCGACCACGTTCCAGCACCGACATCAGAATGGTATTGACGATGCCGGCCGCCACCACCACAAACACCACGAAGATGACGATGTAGGCGACGGCGTCGTGAAACGCGACCATTTGCACCAGCGAAGGCATCAGCGCCGGCCAGCCCAGGACTTCCACATTGCGTTCCTGTAGCTGATTTCGCAGGCTTCCAACCACCGCTTCGAGCTGGTCAGAGTCCTCTACGCGGGCAGCAATCTCGGTAAACCGACCTTCAAAGGCATACAGTGTCTGGGCGGATGCCAGGGGCATCTGGGCTACAAAGCCATCAATACGTTTGATGCCGGTTTCGAAAACACCCACCACCTCGAACCGGTCTGCGCCAATGGAGCCGTCCGCTGCCTGAACCACCAGCACCAGCTCATCTCCCGGGGAGGTACTCAGGGCACTGGCGGCGTCCACGCCCATAACGATCTCATTGTCCCCCTCCAGATAGCGCCCGTGGATGATCGACCGATCAAGCCGGGTTACCTGCGGCTCTGTTGTGCTGTCGACCCCCATCACCTGCAAGGCCCGTGACTGGTCGGCATGGCTGGCCAGCGCATTGCCCGTCACCCTGGGAGTGGTCGCTGCGACACCGGTTACGGAGGATATTTCCTCAGCAAGGTTCCAATGCTCGGCAACGGCAATGTTCATTTCCCGGTCGTCGTGAAATCCGCGCTGGTGCACTTTCAGGTCGCCGGTTACATAACCGGTCATGTTGTTGATCATCTGGGCATTGATGCCATCGATAAAAGCCCAGAGAAACACCAGACCTCCGACGCCGACGGCCACCGACAGCAGCGTGATGCCGGTACGCCGACGATTGACCCGAAGATTGCCGAACGCCAGTCGCAGCCACGCGATCACGGTCGCAGCTCCTCACTCTCGACACCGCCATCCCGCAGATGAATCACACGACGCGCTCGCTCCATCACCATCGGATCGTGGGTGGAAAACACAAAGGTAATACCGTGCTCCGAGTTCAGCCCCCGCATCAGGTCCAGCAGGGCCGCACCGGTTGCGGAGTCGAGATTGGCGGTTGGCTCATCGGCCAGGACAATCGCAGGCTTACTGACGATGGCCCTGGCCACCGCGACACGTTGTTGCTGGCCGCCGGAGAGTTCATGGGGCAGACGCTGTTCCATCCCCTGCAGCCCGACCTCCGCGAGAATGCGCCGGGCCTCGGCCCGTCGTTCCCGAAACGGAACGCCGCGAAGCATCAGCACGTACTCCACATTCTCCTGAGCCGACAAGACGCCGATCAGGTTGTATTCCTGAAACACAAAGCCGATTTTCCACAACCGCAGAATGGTGCGCTTCTTGCGGCTGAGCCCGGTGATTTCCTCACCCGCCACCTGAATGCGCCCCGCATCCGGTTCGTCCAGGGCCCCGATCTGGTTTAACAGGGTAGTCTTGCCCGAACCCGATGGCCCCACCAGCGTTGTGAACTCACCGGGCTCGATCGCCACGGATACATCGTTCAGTGCCTTGACGGCGATTGAATCCTGCTGATAAATCCGCGACACATGCTGCACATTGACGATGCTCATAGCGGGGCCTCATTCCGGGTTGCGCAGGCGACGCAATGAGAAAAGCGTTTCGTCTACAGGAATATCGAATTCAAGGGAGTCAATAAGGATGACCGTGCGGGACGCGGGATTATCCGCGTCAACCATCGTCCAGCGAGTAGGGATCCGGCGCCCGTCCATGGTTTTGATCTGGTCATAGGTCAACCGTTTGACGACCTGATCCCGCTCCCCGTAGTAGGCCACAGACACGGGAATCGCGTCCGCGCGAATTTCGAATTCAAGCTGGCTCCAGACCACCGGCGCATCGGGCCGTGGTGTTGAGACGACCCGGTACACCGGCACCTCGCCAGAATCATCGACCCCGGCAACCTCATGGGTGTAGTCGTCAACAAAGGAGCTTTCCTTGACCAGATCATCGTTGCTGAAGTTGGACCCCATCCATGGCTGCAGCATCATTGACGGGGGAATCTTGATGGTGCGATCAACTTTGGGAAGGTAATTCCACATGGCATCACCGATTCTCAGCGAGCCGACGCCAGCCTCTTTTTTCGGCGAGTGAATCCGGATCAAGGTGTGATCCGGCCGATCCATCCAGGCTTCCAGCTGCAGCTCCCGAGTCCAGTACTCACTCTCTATCCGCATGGTGGAGCGGCCGTGACTACTGTCTGACCAAAGGGTCTGCTCCATACCTTCGATCAAAGAAACAGCCGAGGGAGTAGCCGCGAGAAGACGACCGGATATGGCGAAAACAAGAAGAGCGCTTATCCAGAATCTCATTGACCAAGTCCTTATTCAGTTATCTTCGGGCCCGGTGTCGCGTTTCCCGCAACGTCACTTGGCGTTAATCGATATCTGATGACCTATCCCGTCCAGTGGAATCTCATCTACCGTAGCAAGGGAAACCGGATCCAGTACCCAGAGCTTTGCCTCACCGCGACTGGTTACCAGTATCTGGCCATCCACAGGGGAAACTGCCAGGTGATAGGGAGCCGGTGTCAGCTGCACACTTTCTCGGGAGTTAAGTCTGAGCTCTATGCGAACGATTCTTTCATCGCCCTGACTGGTCGCAAAAAGAACCTGCCCATCGGCACTCAGGCCCAGGCCATGAGGCGCTTCCCCGATTTCGTAACGTGCAGTGACAGTAACTTCAGACAGCATGAGAGCCAACGCTTCACCGGCGGCAGCATCATTGATGTAAAGATGATCCTCGTCGGGGGAGAGCGCCATGTGCTCGGGTGCCCCGCCTGTGCGTACATTTCGCTTAACAAACCAGTTCCGGGTATCCACCTCGCTAACGGTGCCATTACCGGTATTGCTGACGAACAACGTCTGGCCGTCACCCGTCGTCGCTATGTAGTTGGGAGAAGGGCCCGTCGCGATGACTTCAACGACTTCTCCGGAATCCAGATCAACAACACTGATACCGCCATCCATCGGATGTGTGGAAACGGCATAGCGGCCATCCCCTGTTACCAGAACGTGATGCACAGGCCCCGGCACTTCAAACACGCTGTCAATTTCGTTGGTGTTGGTATCCACGACGTAGATACGCCCTGTGCCAGGCTGCTTCGGAACCGTGCCGCCCTGTGCCCCATGGTGGGAGGCGTGCTCATCTTCCGTGACAGCCTCTGGACGAACGGGCGGCTCCTGATTGTCATGGGCCGTCAAACTGCCCACAATAAGATAGCGACCATCCGGAGTCAGTGCGGAACCATGGGTATTGACCGTGCCAGAAATCGTCGACGTCACACGATGACTTTCCAGATCCATAACACCTATGGAATCTGTTGACCCCATGGGTATGAAGGCGCGACTGCTGCCCGCCGACACTGCCAGTGACAGGCCCATTAAAAGTGCAGCGGTAAGGCCTCCAAACCACTGCTTGCGCAACTGATGTTTCATAAGATCACCCTGTGATCGGAATAACGGAATGGCTCTTAATTGCCAGATAAGCGACGTTTGCACGCTTGCGAACAAAAAGATTGCTTCAATCCGAGTTGAACACGCCAAGCTGAAACAAAGCTGAAAACTATTCCGGAAGATGCATCTATTTGACGTGGATCAGTATCACCAGCAAACGCCCGGCTTTAGACCAGGACTCAGATTTCACCCATTTGGTAAAGCAACTCCCTTACAGTGGTGTCCGAATGCACGACGAAACCAGAAATAGCCAGCAAACAGCCAGTACCAATGCAGCTCTGCTTAATCGTCATTGTTACTGCATTACCCTTGATCAAGACGCCCTCAACTCAAATCTTCGGCATCAATTTTCGAACGCTGGCATTGGTTTCCCGGCGACAGCGATCCCCGAGCTTGATCATTTCTTCTCGGACACCGCCGTTTTTGTCCCCGAGAGTGATATTTTGACGATGGAGGGGGTCGTCCAGGCTATCGAGAAAGCGAGCAAACTTCCGTCTTACCTGACACAGGTCCTGTCCTGGGCCCCGGACATCGCACAGTTCGATCCCGGCCCTCTCGGGGCATTTATGGGCTATGACTTTCACCTGGGGCCCGAAGGCCCTCAACTGATCGAGGTCAACACCAATGCCGGCGGTGCTTTTCTTAACGCTGTGCTCGCCCGGGCTCAAAGCCGATGTTGCCAGCCACCTCAACACGCGCCCGCCATCAGCCCGGCGCTGGACAGGTTCGATGATGCGGCGTTCCAGATGTTTAAACATGAATGGCAAAGGCAGCGCGGAGAGTCGATGCCGCAGCGACTGGCCATCGTTGATAACGCCCCTGAGAGTCAGTTTCTGTTCCCGGAGTTCCAACTGGCCCAGCGACTCCTTCTGGACCGGGGAATAGAAACCCTGGTCCTCGACCCTGCCGAGTTCGAGTATGCCAATGGAGAGCTTACCGCCGGTGGAAAACACATTGATATGGTGTACAACAGGCTGGTGGATTTCGCACTGGAAGCGCCGAACCATGCGACGTTAAGACGGGCCTATCGCGACGGCGCCGTCGTCGTAACGCCCAACCCGCGAACACACGCAGTGCTGGCCGACAAACGGAATCTGACTCTCTTGTCAGACTCACAGACGTTGCGCGAATGGGGACTGGATACGAAGGACGTGGAGCTACTGGAAAGGGCTGTTCCAAAGACCAGGCTGGTTTCCAGGAATGACGCGACCGAGTTATGGCGAGATCGCCGCAGGCTCTTCTTCAAGCCCTTTTCAGGCCATGGCAGTAAAGGTGTCTACCGGGGCGACAAACTGACCCAACGGGTTTTCGAGAACATTCTCGAGGGGGATTACATTGCGCAGGACCTCGTCCCCCCGGGTGAGCGAGGCCTCAAAATTGATGACACGATAACCACCGGAAAGGTCGATATTCGCCTGTACACCTACAATGGCAAAACATTGCTTACCGCTGCCCGCATCTACAAAGGGCAAACCACCAACTTTCGAACGCCCGGAGGCGGGTTTGCCCCGATTTTTCAGATTTAGGTCAGCATTGGCCTAGACGATGAAAAGCTGGGCCGCCAGGCCGATAATCAGCGTGGCCGCAAACGCTGTAATCACCACGATTCCATGCCATGGGTCCGTTGCAGCGGACGCCGACTCCCCAGACCTGTATATCGGCACGATGATCCGCAGGTACACCGCCAGCGACAGCACGCTGTTGACAATCGCCGCCACAGCCAGCCAGGTAAACTGGGCATCGATGGCAGCGCCGAAGAGCATGAATTTGCCAACGAAGCCGGCCAGTGGCGGAATGCCGACCAGCGACAGCAGGAACATCACCATCGCGATTCCCATCAGCGGTCGCGTGCGTCCCAACCCGTCAAAATCGTTCAGAGTGCGCCCGGTTGTGGCCGCAACGGCGAAAGCGCCCAGGTTCATGGCGGCATAGGCGGCGGCGAACAGAATGATCGATGGTAAGGCCAGCTCACTGGAGCCCACCGCCAGTATACCCAGCAGGAAATAGCCGGACTGGGCAATCGACGAATACGCCAGCAGCCGGATAACGTTATCCTGCACCAGTGCAGCAAGATAGCCGTAGGTCATGCTCAGCACTGCGAGGCCTGCGATGACGGCAGTCCAGCCAATTTCCGGCGGCAGGTCACGAACCACCTGAGTGAGCGCAAACAGGGCACCAATCTTGGGCACGACGGACAGGTAGGCGGCAATCGACAGCGGGGCGCCCTCGTAGGCATCGGGTGCCCAGAAGTGGAACGGAACCAGTGATGCCTTATAGCCCAGCCCCACAACTACAGCCACGAACCCGAGAATAACGGCCAGCGGCATCGAGTCCATGGCCGGCAGATCGGCGATCAGCGTAGAGCCGGAGGCACCGAACCAGTAGCTCAGTCCGAAAATCATGATCGATGTGGTGACCGAAGCGAATACAAAGAATTTCATGGCGGCTTCGGTCGCCGGATCGGTGTCCGGGTAGGCAACCAGGGCGAAGGTCGCCAAACCGGTCAGCAGCGTGCCCAGCACCAGAAACATGGTATCCGCTGCCCCTGCGAGAACCAGGGCGCCCAGGGTGGAAAATATCAGCAGGCTGTAGACCGTACCCTCGCGGGCGCTCCCCCGGACATCCACCCGCGCCAGCAACATCGAAAGCACCGTAGCCGGCAACAGGATAAGCTTGGCCCAGGTACTTAGTGTATCGATCCGGAAACTGCCGCCAAATATCGTTGTGTCTGTGCCGAGCAGGCGCAGGGCCAGCCCCGTGGCAACCACCAGGCCGACGACAGCAGTGATCAGCGAAATCCGTGGCCGGCGCAGCATCTCCGCGATCAGGGCACCGACAGCCGTCAACAGGACGGCAATTTCCGGAGCTAATAAGGCGAGATCACGACCCATTACAGCACCAGTGCCGATGTGGTCCGGTGAATAACGTCCAACACCCAGGACGGCGCCACGCCGGTGGCAACGGTGAGCACCAGCAGGGGCGCCACCGCGAGAATTTCTCGCGGGCTCAGATCCGGCATTTTATTCCAGCGATCCCGGGGCTCACCCAGAAAGGTTTCACGCAGTGCCTTGAGAAAGGTTCCGGCGATAATGGCAATACCCAGAATCACCACAACCGCGATGGGAGTAGTGCCCAGGGTGGCGAGAAATATCTGGAACTCTGCCGGGAAGTGCGCCAGGCCAGGGAGACCCAGAGACGCGAAAGCCGCCAGCACAAAGGACCAGCCAAGCAATGGAACCGTTTTGAGCAAGCCGCCAAACTCCCCCATTTCGCGGGTATGAGCGCGCTCCTGAATCATGCCCACCAGGAAGAACAGGGCACCGGTGACCAGGCCGTGACTGAACATCTGCAGCACGGCGCCGTCCAGAGCGGTGGCACGCACTGCGGGGTCCAGCGTTAGCGCAGCCGCGGAGACGCCGACGATCACGTAACCCATGTGATTAACTGAGGTATAGGCCACCAGGCGCTTGAGATCGGTCTGTGCCAGGGCGGCAAAGGCACCGTAAATCGCGCTGACGACACCGAAAACCAGAACAACGATGCCGGCTTCGCGGAAAGCGTCAGGGGTCATTTGCAGGGCGAAGCGCACCAGCCCGTAAGTGCCGAATTTCAGCATGATGCCCGCCAGGATGACGCTACCAACGGTCGGTGCCTGCACGTGTGCCGCAGGTAACCAGGTATGCAGGGGTATCGCAGGAATCTTGACCGCAAAGGTGATCAGCATGGCGATCAGCGCCCACATGGCCGCCGCCCCCTCCAGTGGAGGATTGGCAATCCAGGCCCGCATATCAAAGGTGGGATCAGGGCTACCGAGGTAAAGCCCCAGAATCGCAAGCAACAGTGGCAGGCTGCCCAGCAGGGTGTAGATAAAGAACATCAGGGCGGCCCGCTGCCGGTCTTCATGTCCCCATCCGGCAATCATGAAATACATCGACACCAGGGAAACTTCGAAGAAGACGTAGAACAGGATCCCGTCGAGGGCGGTAAAGGTACCGATTGCCGTGGTCTCAAGTAGCAGGATCAAGGCCACGTATGCTCTCGGACGGTCGCGAAGCGACGAAGCGTAGATGAGAGAAACCAGGAAAAGCACGGCACTCAGCAGCACCAGCGGCAGGCTGATGCCATCAACCCCGACCCGGTAGGCGGCGCCAATGGCCGGCATCCATTCCAGCTCTTCGACCTGGGAAAAGCCGTCACCACTCACGCCCTGCAGCCACATGGCCAGAGCGCCAACCAGAGTCAGGGCGGCACTGACGATCGCTATGCTGTGCACCGTCCGTGCCGTCGGCTTCGGCAAACACAGAATCAGCACAGCGCCGACGAGTGGCAAAAACAGGGTCAGAGATACGAGTGGTAACATGAGTACAGGGTTCCTTTAGAAACTCAGTGAAGCTGAAAACAGGATGGCCAGGAGCACAGCGGTGGCTACGGCACTGATCGCGAGGCTGTGATGGATCAGGCCGCTTTGCAGGGTTCTCGCCCGCGCGCCCAGGGCCCGCACACCGGCCACCAGGGCGAAGATCAGACCGTCGATACCACGCTCATCCCCGCCCCGAACCCAACGACCCACCGCCAGATTGGCGCGACCGACGCCAAGTACGGCCAGATACAGGCGCTGTTCCAGGCGCTCGCCCCCGCGGGCAATGGTGAGAGCTGTATGGCCGACGCCAAGCGCGGCCGCATAAAGGTGGCCTTCCAGACGGTCACACTGCCGGGCAACAGCCATTACGGGCCGACCTACCCAGGCGGTGAGCCCGCCCGCAACCACTAGCCCCGATGCTGCCCATTGATGGGCAGGCCCAAGCAGACGCTTGACCGGCACCAGCCAGCCCAGCGCCAGACCACCCAAGGCGGCGACGAGTCCGGACAATATGGCGCCGATACCTGCGGTTTCCGGCGCCGGCAGATCAAGCATTGTTTCGAGTGGACCAAAGGCCAGACCCAGGCCTGCGGCGGGGATCGCCAGACCCCAGATGCCAGCGCGCATCCAGCCAGTACCGGCGACCGGCCGGGTATCGCCGGAGCCCTGCCAGAGCAAGCGTAAAGCCCGGGCCATATAGGCGCCGGTCAGCAGAGTGCCTGCCAGGGCCAGGGGTCCAAGCCAGGCGGCGCCCTGCCCCGACAGAGCGGCGGCAATCACTGCATCCTTGGAGAAGAACCCGCTCAGCGGTGGGATGCCGGCCAGTGCCAGTGCTGCCAGCGCAAAGCCGGCGAAAGCCCAGGGCCTGGCGTGGCCAACGCCCTTCAGCTGATCGAAACCGGTACCCTCGCGGGCATGCTGGAAGTCGCCAGCGGCCAGGAACAGGCTGCTCTTGATGGCGGCATGGGCGAGCAGATGCAACAGCGCGGCCAGCGGAACCCCGGCGCCCACAGCAATCAGCATCAGGCCGTATTGGCTGGCCGTGGAAGCCGCGAGCAGGCGTTTGAGATCACGCTCGGCAAGCGCAATCACCCCGGCTGCCACCGTGGTGATACCACCGACAAGCCCAACGGCGAACAGTGTCTCGGGAGTCAGCAGCGGGGCCCACCGGATCAGCAGGATAGCGCCCGCCGCAACCAGCGTGGCCGAGTGCAGTAGCGCCGAGACCGGTGTCGGGCCGGCCATGGCGCGCATAAGCCAGTCCTGCAGGGGTACCTGGGCCGACTTGCCCATGGCGGCCAGCAGCAACAGAAGCCCGGCAGTGGTCGATGCGCTACTGCCTGATTCCAGGGAGGCGGTAATCTCGCTGGTACCTGCCGACCCGATAAGCATGAATACCGCAACGTAAAGCCCGAGATCAGCGCTGCGGGTATAGAGGAATGCGCGGCTGGCTGCGTTCGCAGCTTCCGGCCGCTGAAACCAGAAGCCGATCAGCAGGTAACTGCACAAACCGATCAACTCCCAGGCCGCCAGCAGCAGAATCCAGTCGCCAGCCAGCACCAACGCCTGCATGGCTGGCCAGGAACAGGGTCATCACGGCATAAAAGCGCGCCTGACCGGACTCCTGCTTCATATAACCGACGGCATAAATCAGCACAAATGTACCCACCGTAGCCACCGCCACCGCCACCAGCGAGGTCATTGGTCCGGCGACCAGCCGCAAGGGCATGTCCGGCAGACCGGGCAGAAGCAGAGTTTCGGCCTGACCACCTGCCACCCGGGCCAGAAGCCAGAGACTTCCCACCAGGCTGAGCGTTGCGCCAGCCAGGGCCAGCGCAGCTCCACCCCGGCGCAGTATCAACACGGCCAGGGCGGCGATCAGCGGCGGCAGTATCGGCAGGAGCACTGCATTCATCCTTTCAGGTCCTCCGCTTCTTCCATCTCGACCGAGCCCTTGGCCCGGAAGCGGGCAATGGCGACGCCAAAGCCGACCGCCATCTCCAGTGCCATAACCGTCATCACCACCAGCACAAACATCTGGCCGGAATAGACCTCGGGATGCAGAAAGCGCCAGAAAGCGACCAGGTTCACCATGGCGCCCGCCAGCATCAGCTCCACGCCCATCATGATCATCACCAGATTGGTCTGGGACAGCGCGCCATAGAGACCGATACCGAACAGGATGGCGCCGGTCAGAAGCGCTACTATCAGAACTACGGTCATTCCGATGCCTCCTTGTCGTCTTTACCCGCCAGGTTTTTCACCGGTATTGCCACCGCCGTTGCCGCGATCATCGCGGTCAGGATAGTGATCCCTGCAGTTTCGAAGATCATCATTGAGCGCCCGAGTAACTCCACACCCAACGCCCGCGTCTGCGCTTCCGCGTCCGGCACCTGCTCCGCTGCGGGTCCCCAGTCCGACAGTAGCGCAACAGCGATAGCAACGATGGCCGCACTCACCCCGGCACCGATAGAGAAACGCTTCTGGTGGCTCATGTCCATACCGCCGAGCCCACCGGGATCCATCATGAACATCACCATGAAGATGGCCATGATGCTCATCTCCGTGGCCATCATCATGATCTGCAGTACACCCAGAAATTCTGTCTGCATCGCCAGAAACATGCAGCCGACGGCAGTCTGTGAAAACAGCAGCGCCAGCGCGGAACGGACCATGGATGACGTGCGAAACACCACCACGCCAAAGCCGATGGCGGCCAGCCCGAAAACGGCAACGAAAAAAGCCTGTGCGTACATCAGGGAACCACCAGGATCAGTAAACCGACAATAATGATATTAACCAGCGCCAGGGGAATCCCGAGAACCCAGCACCACCGCATCAGATCCGCCTCGCGAATGCGTGGCAGGTAGCGGCCGGCCAGCATCATCGACACGGCCACGGCCAGGGTCTTGACCAGGCTCCAGACCCAGGGCGGCAGCAGCGGGCCGTACCAGCCACCGAGGTAGAACACCGTGGTTGTCGAAGCCAGGGTAACCACCAGCGTCAGGCGAGCCAGGCGCAACACTGCCAGGCGAACGCCGGTGTACTCGGCATCCACACCGCCGCCAAGCTCCCCCTCCGCGGTGGGCAGATCGAATGGCGCGCGGAACGACAGCGCCATGGCCGCAATGAAGAACAGCACGAAGCCCAGGGGCTGGTAGACAATGTTCCACAGGCTCTCCTGGGAACCAACGATCGCAGTGTTCACCAGAGACTCGGCGCGCATGGCCACGGCCGTGATCGGCATGACAATAAGCATGGAATAGGCAATAAGCTGGCCCAGAAAGCGCCAGCCGCCGATCATCGCGTAGGCGCCATCCGGCCCCCAGCCCGCCATGATCACCGCGACCAGCACATAGGCCAGGGCCGCATTGATGAAGAGCCCGCCGGTGCCGAGGTCCGCGATGACCAGATCCGGCGCCAGCGGCAGGACCGCCATACCAAGGACCGCCACAACCATTAGCAGCACCGGCGCCGCCTCGAAAAAGACCCTGTCTGGCGAGCGCGGTACAATGGATTCACGACCGAGGTGAGCCAGGCCGCTGTAAAGTGGCGCGGCCGGACTCAGGCGGCCAGTCGTGATCCAGCCCTCGATGACGGCCAGCAGCCAGGCGCTGCCAAACAATGCCAATAAAACGATAGCGACGGTCACGAGATTACCTCCCAGGGCGAAAGATCCAGCGATCCGACTGCCAGCAGCGCGTCGCCCAGCTCCTGGCCCTCAACAAGCTTCGGGACCAGATCGATATGGTGACTACAGGCAGTATCCAGCTCGTATGACTTCACCTTTCCACGCTCCAGTTTCAGACTTAACCGGGCCTCGCCGCGCGGGGTGTCAACGGTTGCCTCACCGGCTCCTGAAACATCGCCAATGTTGCGCAGGGATGCCAGCTCGGGCTCGCCGCTCGACCTGATAAATTCGAGGCTGGCCGAAATTTCGGCCAGACGTTGCCACAGACGTGCCCAGGCATCTCCGCCTTCATGCGCCGCACGCGCTACCGGGCCGCGCAGAGCAGAAGATTGCGGTGGTAGTAGGCCGATACCCTTAAGCCGCGACTTGAGCAAAGGCGTTCGCTCAAGATGGGTACCCAATGTGCGCAGCGCTGGCTCCAGCTCAGCAAGCTTGTCCCGGTCAGCGTCTCTGACTTTGAGTTGCAGAGTCGAAGCCCGCCGCGTCAGCCAGGCGAATCCGAGCTGGCGCCCCACTTGTGCCAGCCAGCCCAGGTGACTGGCGATGCGCTCACGCTCAAGGGCGCCATTGCGGGCCTGAGTGGTCGCCTGATCGTCATTCAGACCGGCCGCTCTCTCGATTGCCAGACAGGCCAACAGTCGGTAGCTCACCGGTGCCAGCGGCATTGCCGAGGCCAGATGCTCGATAAAGGTCCCGGCATTTATCTGTTCGCTTTCTTCGCTTTCTTCATTCCCTTCACCCTCTTCGGCCTCAGTGGTCATACCCACCAGGGAGGTCGCCTGCCCTTCGGTCACGCCGTCACCGTCGAGCGTCAGCGTCAACTTCAGACCACCGGGCAAGCCAGGAAAGACCGGACCGAATGGCACTTCAAGCCAGTCCATCTGCAGGCCGTCGGCGCTGCGTGGCAGGTCTTTGGTAACTTCAATCATCGACATAAATCCCGAGGCACCATGATCGTGACCGCCGTGATCGTGCCCTTCATGATCATGTCCACCGTGGTCATGTTCACCGTGATCATGATGACCCTGGTGCTCGTGATCATGGCAGTGCTCGTGCTCGTGCTCGTGGCCATGGTGCTGGTGTTCGTGATCATGCTGGTGTTCGTCATGATGGTGTTCATGATCATGGTCGGGCGTCGATTCCCCGGCTTCGCGGGCTACCAGGTCCATGCCGCATTTGGGGCAGCTGCCCGGCTCGTCTTCAACGACCTCCGGGTGCATGGGGCAGACATACTCGATCCTGGCGTGCAGGACATCGGCGTCGAAGTCCTCCGGCGAGGCTGCAAAGGCACTATCGGCGAATGCACGTTGTAGTCGAACTACGGCTTCGTTCAGTTCCTCTTGCGAGAGACCTGCAGAAATGTCGGCGCCAGGTAAAGTTGACGGTGCCTGCCCGCCTACCATGAGAATAGCGCGCGGCCGGGGCATCTGCGCGTAGAGCACTGTCACGGCATCGCCCATTTTTTCCGAAAGCTCTCCGACGATCAGGAGCACGGCGGCATCGCGAGGCGTAGTGCTGATACGCAAGCCTGCAGCGGTTACGTCCAGACCATGCGCCAAGGCAACTTCCGGGCCCGGAACAATCAGACAGCTCAGATTGCGCGCCAGCGCCCGGGAAACCAGCCTCTGCAGCATTGAGGACCGTTTCTGCCGTGCGCCTGTTGCGTTTATTGCTGGATAAGAACTCATTGCCGCCTGAAAGCCCCCTGACTCCATCCGTAGAGCAGGCCAAGAAAGAGAATGGCAAGAAACACGCCCATATCAAGCAAGGCAACCATTCCAACCTCCTTGTACACCACTGCCCATGGGTACATGAACGCCATCTCCATATCGAAAGCCAGAAACAGCAGCGCGTATCCGTAGTAGCGCGCGTGATAGCGCCCCCAAACCGGATCCCGCGACAGCACTCCAGAACTTGCCGGCACATCTTTTCCCGGCTCCTGACGTGTCGGGCCTATCGCGCGGCCAAGCCCGTAAAGGCTCAGAACCACACAAACGACGCCAAGCGCCATGCCCAGTAATAGAAGGTATTGTTGCCCAGCGCTCATGGTTTCCCCCAAGCTTGGTTTTCTGCGCGTCCGTTAGATAATGACCCACTTTCCAGCGTAGTCGTTGGTAAACCCACCCACGGCCGATCTACCAGCTGTAGACGCCCCGATTCAGGCCATCCCGAAAGGCGCTCAGCACCTTTGCCCCCCTTAGCGTAGCACCGGAGTATCCGTCGATATCATCTACCACCTCTCCGGGCTGATACAGCCGGAAGATTGCAGTCAGCGGCGCACCTTCCAGGCGCTCGGTGATTTGCTGATACTGGCGTAGTACCGGGTAGAGCTCTGCACCTTCATCCATGGTCAGATAGTTTTTGTCACCATAGAACAGGTGCCGGTAAGACATGGCCTCGATATGCCCATTCTCGAGCCGGAATTGCAGGCTGACCTGAATCTGGCCACGATCAATGAAGTTGCCCCGGTAGGTGCCATCCAGATAGTTGCCCGGTGCCAGGGCCAGCATCATCTGCCCCGAACGACCATCAACAGTATCCGCGGTTGCACTGGCAGAAGCCGGCTCCGGCTCAACCGAAGCTGACGCAGATTCACTGCCCTCAATGACACCAATCCGGTAAGACTCGAGGCGCGCAGCAGCACGGGGGCTGTGGGGACGACCATTGCCCTTGTCCTGCCAGGCGGAGGTCGCTTCTTTGCCACACCAGCGGGTGAAGGTTTCTTCCTCTGTGGGGTGGTTGGGCAGATACTCGGTAAGGTCGTACACAACGCCCTCAATGACTTTCCAGCAACTGCTGGCGCTATTATGTTCTGCCACCTGATCAAGGCGATAAACCGTCTCGCCATCACCATTGGTATCACTATCGGCATTAACACCGTCATCCGCAGGTTGTGATTCCGTGCGGCTCTGCACCATGTTCACCACCAACAGGGTCAGCACCACACTGACAAAGGCAACAAATCCGGTATAAGCAATTCGGTTACTGTTCATAGGAAATCAAAAGCCTCCGTGTGAATGCGATTGGCAGGCACACCCTCGTGCCTGAGCAGGGCTCTCAGATGGGCAATCATGCCGGGCGGCCCACACAGGTAGACCTCTCGCTCGGCGAAATCAGGGCAGTGTCGTGCCAGGTAATCCCGGGTGATGACACCGTTCTCGTTCATGTAGTGGGCGTGGACTGCAAAGGTGTCGCAGGCTTCGGCGATCCGGACCAGTTCATCCAGGTAATAAGCCCGCTCGGGCCGGTTGGCCAGGTAGAACAGACAGGCATCGCGACCTGCATCCGTACTTGTCATCTTCTCCCTGGCGCCAGACACAAACGGTGTGATGCCAATGCCACCTGCCAACCAGAGCTGCTTTCGCTGCGGCTCCTGTGACCCGGAACCCGGCACTCCAAAGCCCGTCGTCTCAAAAAACGTTCCGTAGGGCCCTTCAATGCGCACTTCAGCGCCCGGTTTGATGTTCACCAGTGCCCGGGTGGCATCCCCTACCGCTTTGATACCAATCCGCAGTTCATCATCTCCCGAGGCAGAGGCAATGGTGTAGGGGTGCTCTTCCCCATACCCGGCCGCCAGCGAGCGGTCCATCGGCGACAGGTACACAAACTGGCCGGCCTGCCAGCGAATCCCTTTGCCTCGTGGGCGCAAACGCAGTTCCACCACATCGCGGACAAGGGTATCAACCTCTTCAACCACATAGGGCTTTCTGGCCAGGCGGGGCGATAACACCTTGCGCCAGGCAATGGCCGCCAATGCCAGCGCCGATAACAGCCACCACACCCAGGCCACGGACGCCAGCATCAGGGTATGGATCAGCGCCAGAACCAGCGTTGGCACGGACAGCAGGTGCAACCGCTTCCAGTGCTGATAATGCAGGGTGCCAAAAAAACCGAGGGTAGGCGCAATAAAAATCAGCAGGGTGACAAAGGCTGCCCAGCCGGCCCACACTTCCCATTGGCTTAGCGGCGGAAAAAGGGTTTCTATACTGCGGCTAATTGAGAAGGGTAAGGTGGCGAACGCCAACAACAGCACATGGACCATCACCAGCATAAAGGCCGAAAATCCCAGCCAGCGGTGCATGGTCCAGACCCGCACCAGCCCACCAAACCACCGATCCGTACCGGGAATACGGGCGGACAACATGCCTGCCACCAGAAACGCAGACAGAGCCAGAACCCCGACCATTTCTGCCACCGAATACAGCCAGCCCTGACTACCCCAGGGCAGGCCCGGGGCGGTTACGATGACTGGCAGTAGAAATACACCCAGGATCAGGACATCGCCCGGATACCCTCTGAGCCTCATACTTCCTCCCTGTCAGCAGAGCGGATTCTCGCCCTTTTTTTGACTCTGCGCCTGGTGCCCCGGCATCCGACCTGAGTTAATCAGATCGCCTGAACAACCTCAGAAAGCATATCTCTGACTTTCCCGGCAACCTGCTTGAGCTCGTCATTATCAATGGCGGCCATGGAAACCACAGGGTCTACCGCGCTGACCTCTACACCCTCCGACACCTCACGAAGAATGACGTTGCAAGGCAGCATGGCGCCCACACGAGGTTCGATACCGATAGCTTCCCAGGCCATAGCAGGGTTACAGGCTCCCAGGATGAGATATGCCGGCATTTCCTTATCCAGCTTTTTCTTCATGGTGGCCTTGACGTCAATTTCCGTCAGCACCCCGAAGCCGTGATCGGCAAGTGCCTGGCGTGCTCTTTTGTCCACGGCCTCGAAACCCTCATCCGTGATAATTCGATTGATCGTGTATGACATGATTACCTCCAATGGTTCATAAGTTCAGAGCTTATCGCCGCTCTCTGTCGTAACGCCGCCGTAGCAGCATCGAATTACCAATGACCGAGAGTGAGCTGGCGGTCATTGCCACCACACCAATCATCGGGTGCAGAAGCCCCATAGCCGCTATCGGAATCGCTGCAGCATTGTAGCCACTGGCCCACAGCAGGTTCTCAACGATCTTTCTGAACGTCGCGCGAGACAACACCATGGCATCCACAACGCCGGACAGTTCGCCTCGTACCAGGGTAACGTCGGCAGCTTCGATAGCCACATCCGCGCCAGCGCCTATTGCAATACCCACGTTGGCCTGTTTCAGGGCCGGGGCGTCGTTGATACCGTCACCTACCATAGCGACATGGTTGCCGTACTTTTTCTGTAGTTCCCGAATGGCGTCCACCTTGCCCTCCGGCAACACCCCGGCACGCACCTCGTCGATGCCTACTTCGCGGGCAACCGCCTTGGCCGCGCGCTCGTTGTCACCGGTAATCATCACTACGTGCAGCCCCTGCTCGTGCATGGCACGAATGGCCGCCACCGATTCGTCCTTGAGCGTGTCGGCAACCGCGACAATGCCACAGGCCTGACCGTCACGGGCAACGATGACGGCAGTTCTGCCCTGTTCCTCAAGGTCGGAAAGGCTCTTATCCAGGGCTTCCAGCCCATTAACGCCATGCTCTTCCAGCAGGAGGCGATTGCCAATCAGCACGATTTTCTCACCGACCGTACCAGATACACCCCGGGCACCGGTGGAGCGGAAATCAACCACGTTCCCGGGCTTGATTCCTCGTTCCCGGGCGCCGTCCACAATGGCCCGGGCGATGGGATGCTCAGACGCATTTTCCACCGTGGTGGCAAGCTCCAACAGTTCCGTCTCCGAAACACCCTCGGCTGCTACGACATCAGTCAGCTTCGGCTCCCCCCGGGTGATGGTGCCCGTTTTGTCGAGGACCATAACCTTGACGTCCTTGAAGGTCTGGATGGCCTCTCCAGAGCGGATCAGGATGCCCCGCTCGGCACCAACGCCCGAACCGACCATCAGCGCCGTCGGCGTTGCCAGCCCCAGTGCGCAGGGGCAGGCAATCACCAGCACCGCTATAGCCGCCAGTATAGCCAGCACCGGTGTAGCCGCAGTTGGGTCTACCCACGGCAGGAAGCCGGCGCCCCACTCAAGGATTGGCCGGAGCGTATCCGCTGCCAACAGCCAGGCAACAAGACTGCCCAACGCGATAATCAGAACCAGCGGCACGAAGCGACCGGTCATGCGGTCCGCAAATTCCTGAATGGGCACCCTGGACCCCTGGGCCTCGTCAATCAGCTTCACCACCTGGGCCAGGAAGGTGTCACCGCCCACCCGGGTAGCCTTGACCCTCAGGCGGCCTTCCTTGTTCATGGTAGCGCCGATAACGGTATCCCCCGCGCTTTTATAAACCGGGACCGACTCGCCAGTGGCAATGGATTCATCCAGATGGCTCTCACCATCCACTACCTCACCGTCGGTCGGAACCTTGTCGCCAGGCCGAACAACCATGATGTCGCCGGGCGCCAGCTCTTTGACGGGTATTTCGACTTCCTCCCCATCCCGTTCCACACGGGCGGTCTTGGCTCCCAGGGTGAGCAACCTCCGGATCGCCTCTGATGCCTTGCCCTTGGCTTTCGCCTCCAGATAACGGCCAACCAGATGAAACGTCATAATGGTGGCGGCCATTTCGATGAATGAGGTCATCGGATAGACAAAGCCAACCAGACCAATCACATAGGGCGGCAGGCTGCCCATGGAAATCAGCACATCCATGTTGAAGGTGCCGTTTTTCAGGGAGCGCCATGAAGCCTTGTGAGTGGCTGCACCGCCGAAAAGAAACACCACCGGGAATGCCAGCAGGGCAACGATTGCCAGATACCCAGGCACCGGCTGCCAGAACATGTGGGGCACCATCAGCACCATGATCAGCGTGGTAGGCAGTGCCGCAATCCAGAGCCTGCGCAATGCAAGCTTGAGGTAGGCCTCATCAATGGCAGTGTCATCCTCCCGGTCAGCGTCCTCACCACCAGTGACTGCGGCCACATCGTAGCCTGCCCCTTCTACAGCAGCTTTCAGGGCTTCCGCGTCAGGTCCGTCAGCCTGAACCCGGACACTGACCCGGTGCTTGGCTATATTGGTGGATAACTCTTCAATACCGTCCAGACGACGAATCGTCTTGCTGATAATGCCCGCGCAATGGTCAGAACCCATGCCGGGTACGATCAATTCAAATTCCTTCTGCCATGGCGAAGCCTTGGTGTCCATCTGACTTATCCCTCTCTGTCCCGGTTGGCTGGCCATTCTCCGAACGCAATGACGTACAGCAGAATCAGATTCACCATCGGTATCAGGATCAGGAGTCCCAGCCAGCCCGGGTAGCCCGTACGCTGGCAAATACGCCAGGCCGGAATCACCACCACAATGGCAATCACCAGCATCCACAGCCAGTGCCCCGCCCACATGGTGTTGCCAAACATGTTATCTCCCATCATGGTAATGCTCTCCAAGTCGAATGCTGATTAATGGTGATCATGAGCATGAGATTCGTCATGTACTGAGTGCCCCGCTTCCTGGAATTTTTTCAGAAAAATCTGCTCTGCGACCGCGATAACAATCATCGCTACGACCGCTACGCCGATGACAAACGGATCAGTGTTCAGCTTGACCCAGACAAAGCCGCCAAGGACGAGCAAATCCAGCAGAATGGCCATAGCTGGCACCCACGCTTTGGCCTGTACATCTTCGCGCAAATAGCGAAGCACGCCCCAGTGGATGGCAATGTCCATAATCAGGTAAAACACAATGCCCAGCGCCGCTATGCGGGAGAGGTCAAAGAATGCGGTCAGGATCAGCCCCAGAACTACAGTGTAGACCAGTGTGTGCTTCTGGATGCTACCGGGCATGCCGAAGTGCCGGTGGGGGACCAGTTTCATTTCCGTCAGCATCGCCAGCATACGGGACACCGCAAAAATGCTGGCCAGAATGCCTCCGGCAGTAGCCATCATGGCAATGGCAACCGTGAACCACACAGCGTATTCCCCAAGTGCCGGGCGTGCGGCAGCGGCAAGGGAGTAATCCTGTGTCTCGACAATCTCAGCCAGGGACAGGTTGCTGGCAACGGCAAAACCGACCAACGTATAGATCACCACGCAGGCCGCGATGGAAATAATGATCGCCCGCCCTACGTTCCGCTTGGGGTCTATTACTTCGGAGCCGCTGTTGGTAATGGTGGTGAAGCCCTTGAAGGCCAGAATGCCAAGCGCGGTTGCGCCCAGGAAATTGCCCATTGTTCCGGCTTCTCCAGGGCTCGAGAAGTCAACAGAAAGGCTGTCGGCGATCCAGACCCCCACCACCCCGAAAATCAGTATGCCGCCGATCTTCAGAACGCCGATCAAGGAGGCCGTACCCTGAATCATCCGGTTGCCCAGCAGGTTGATCAGAAAAGCCGCCAGAATCAGCGACACCCCGAGAATGGGCACCATCCGGCCGCTTTCATCACCGCCGAAAAGCTGCATGGTGTAAGAGCCGAAGGTGCGGGCCAGAAAACTCTGGGCGATCACCATGGAAAAGTACATCAACAAGGCATTGAACGCCGTTGGCAACCGGTTTCCATAGGCTTTGTACAGGTACATGCCGATGCCACCTGCGGAGGGCCAGGCATTGGAGATCTTGATGTAGGAGTAAGCGCTAAAGCTGACAATCACGGCGGCGGCCAGAAAGGCCAGCGGGAAAAGAACGCCGGTCATCTGCGCCATCTGCCCGGTCAGCGCAAAGATTCCGGCGCCAATCATCACGCCGGTACCCAGCATGACAGTTCCCGGCAGGGTGAGACTGCCTTCCTGGTAGCGAGTGGTTCTATCCTGCTCCCTGCTCATTCAACCTCCTGTTATTCTCGCTTCTATTTACTTACGCTTCATCGGCGGGATCTTTGAACAGCAAAACGGCTCATGTTTGGCATTGGTGCGGACGTTGTCGTCCGTAAACCGATACCAGGCCAGTTTCCGTTCGGTCCACCACCCGGCCTTCAAATGGCCTCCGTGAGCTTTAATCAGCGCCAGAAGCTCGTCGATGGTCCAATGAGTTCCATCGTAGGTGACACGCAACTGGTTGTCTGGTTTCAGCTCGGCAAAGTCGACACAGGGATGATGGTTGAGTTCATGGATAAATTCGTCCCACTGATCCTCGCCAAGGCCCTTTACGGTCAGTTTCCGGCGTAACAGGAACTGCGCCTGGTTCGTTGCTTTGTGTGGTTTAATCATCGGATTGCACCTCTTGGCCTGATGCCTTTCCTGTATCAGAACACCCGAAACTGAACTACTGCTGAAAAAACGGGAGGATAAGCCGACATTTATCCGGCTTTTGATTTGAATCAATTAACAGGGGTCAGGGCCGGGATGGGGTATCCCGGCCCTTCATAGCTGCAGGATCAGAAAGTGAGTCTGGCGCCGACGACCGCAAACCAGTCTTCGGTACTGCCGCCTGAAACCCGGGCGAGATCGGCAGTGTCTCCGTACTTACGCTCGTGCACCACACCAACGTAGGGTGAGAATGCGCGATCAATAAGGTCATAGCTCAGCCGCAGGCCGGTTTCAGTGGAAACCAGCCCTTTGCCAACGCCAATTTCCTGGTCCTCACTGAACGCCACGGTGGCATCCAGTGTGGCTGAAAGTATCCAGTAGTTGGTCAGCAGCAACTCGTATTCGGCATCCAGTTCCGCGGAGGTGTCGCCCTCGTCGCTCACATAAAGATTGGCATCAATCTCGAACCATTGTGGTGCAAGCCCGGCAACGCCCAGAACGGCGTAGGTACGGTCTGGCCCCTCGGGTGTGTCGAATCGGACACCCGCCTTGGCGTCAAAGAAGTCGGAAATGGGAATCTGCCCGACCAACTGGTTTTCCAGCCCCTCGTAGGCCTGCTCCTCAATGGCGTACTCCCCTTTGGTCAGCCATCGGACTTTCAGATCGTCGGTGCCGTAGAAGAAGTCCGCATTCCAGACGCCCAGTTCCTCATCGTTATCACTGTAACGGTATTCAAGCTCCTCGAACTGCACACCCCAGGAGGTCAGAGCCTGCTTCCGTGCAGATGTGTCGGCAATCATTTCCTGAGCCGCTGCAGCACCCGGAAGCAGTAGCGGGCCCAACAGGCTGACGGCCATAAAAGTTCGGATACGACTCATGCATCACCTCCTTCTTCTGTCGCAACGTCTGCCTTTGCCTGAGTCGTATCAGGACCGCCCTCAACGATCACCTTGCGGAACATGCCGGCTGCCGCGTGGTAGGACAGGTGGCAATGGAAAGCCCACTGTCCCGGAGCATCGACCTCGGTTTCCATATACACCGTCGTGCCGGGCTGAACACTGACAGTGTGTTTGATGGGATTCCATTCACCTGCACCGACGTCCAGAATCGACCACATGCCATGGAGGTGCATGGGGTGCGTCATCATGGTTTCGTTGACGAATTTGAAACGGACGCGCTCACCGTACTTCAGACGGATCGGATCTGCATCTTCGTATTTCACGCCGTTGATGCTCCAGGTGTAACGCTCCATGTTGCCTGTCAGGCGCAGTTCGATTTCACGGGTCGGCTCCCGCACTTCATACAAAGGCTTCTGGGCCTTCAGGTCCGCGTAGGAAAGAAACTTGCCACCGTTCGCCGCGGCCGGGGCGATGCCACTTCCCTCGGCGTAAAATGGGTCACTGCCGCCTTCCATCATGGCACTGTGGTCCATATCGGACATGTTGGAGTGGTCCATATCACCCTGGGCTGTCATATCGCCGTGGTCCATGTCGCCGTGGTCCATTCCAGGCATTCCGCTCATGTCGGCCATGGTCAGCCTGGGCGCATCACGCATTGGAGGCACCGATGCCGCCATGCCCTCTTCCGGAGCCAGTGTTGCCCTGGCATAGCCGGAACGCCCCATAGACTCGGCGAAGATGGTGTAAGCCTGCGCGTCTTTCGGGCGCACGATCACGTCATAGGTTTCCGCGACGCCGATCCGGAACTCGTCGACGTTGACTGGCTGGACGTTATTACCGTCGGCCTGGACAACGGTCATGTCCAGCCCCGGAATCCGGACATCGAAATAGGTCATGGCCGATGAATTGATGAACCGCAGCCGGATGCGCTCTCCCGGCTCGAACAAACCGGTCCAGTTCTGTTCCGGCCCCATGCCGTTAATCATGCCGGTAAAGCCCTGAACGTCCTCGACATCAGCCTTCATCATGCGCATGTCGCCCCAGGCCATCCAGTCCTGGATGGTGTTCATCAGACCGTTTTTTGAAGCGTCCGAGAAAAACTCACCCACCGTTTGCTGCTGACGGTTGTAGTAATCGGGCATCATCTTGAGGTTCCGCATGATGCGGTCACCGGAATGGTGGTGTTTGTCCGTAAGCTGAACCACGTATTCGCGATCGTACCGGAAAGGTTCCCGCCCCTCTGGCTCGATGACGATGGCACCAAAAGCGCCATCGGGTTCCTGAAAACCGGAATGGCTGTGGAACCAGTAGGTACCAGCCTGGACAATCGGAAATTCATAGGTAAAGGTCTCACCCGGTTTGATGCCGGGGAAGCTGATGCCGGGCACGCCATCCTGCTCAAAGGGGAGAATCAGGCCGTGCCAATGAATGGATGTCATCTCATCCAGGTTGTTGGTCACGTTGATCTTGACGTTTTCGCCTTCTTTGAAGCGCATCACCGGTCCCGGAGATTTCCCGTTGTATCCGATACCCTCTTTCACGAAGTCGCCGGTATCAATTCTGACCCGGTCGACCGTCAGGTCGTATTCGCCGGCAAGAACCAGCGCCGGCACCAAGAGCGTCAAAAACCCTGTCAAAAGGCGTTTTTTCATCTATTTTGCTCCAGACTGCAACACGTTAAGACCGGGCTGCAGCGACTATGGCCGGCCCGGTCATTCATTTCTTTGTAAGTAACCGAAATTAGTAACCTGAGTTCATTAGCCAGAGTTACTTGAAATTGACTTCGCCATACATCCCGGCCTGGTAATGCCCGGGTACGTTGCAGGCAAATTCGATATTGCCTTGGCCGGTAAACTTCCAGACCACCTCCTGGCTTTCACCCGGCTCCAGCAGTACGCTATTGGGGTCGTCGTGCTTCATGGATTGACCATTGCCCATGTCCATTTCCATCATGTCGCGATTGAGCTTGCCGCCCTGTATAACGCCATGCTCAACCATCATCTGCATTTCTTTCTGATGAGCCTCGTGCATGTCTGCAGTGCCGATGTTGAACTCGTGCACCAGGGCACCCTCGTTTTTCACGCGGAAGCGAATGGTTTCTCCCGGCTTCACGGAGATGGACTCGGGCTCGTAGTAGTTATCCATCATGGTCACATCAATGGTGCGGGATACATCTTCCGCCTTCCCGGGCTCACCCCCGGAGCCACCCCCATGATGCCCGCCGTGTTCACCGGCGGCGTAGGCACCTGAGGAGATCGCCAATACCATGGCAGGTAACAGTGCATTCTTGAGGATCTGATTCATCGATTTCTCCCGGAACTGATCTGGCTGTTGGAATTTGATCGATACTCTGCCCCACTAACCTGAATTCTTGCTGAATTTTCCCGTTAACACTTTTTCAGGTTACATTCAGCAAACAGCCTTACACTTCAGTGAAATTCGAACTGCAGGAAACTTCATGCGATTGCTTCTGGTGGAAGACGACACACTTATTGCAGAGAGCCTGAACCGCCAATTGTCCGCCGCGGGCTTTACCGTTGATGAGGCTGGCACCGCAAAACAGGCGGAGCATCTTGGCAAACAGGAAGACTACCGGGCTGTGGTACTGGACCTGGGGCTACCTGATGGCAACGGCCTGGATGTCCTTAAAAGCTGGCGCGCCGAAAAACTGGCGATGCCGGTGCTGATCCTGACCGCCCGCGGCGACTGGCAGGACAAGGTGAATGGCCTCAAGGCCGGGGCAGATGACTACCTGGCCAAACCCTTCCAGACCGAGGAACTGCTGGCACGGCTGAATGCCCTGATTCGCCGCAGTGAAGGCCGGGTAGAAGCAAAGCTGAGCGCCGGTGGCTTCGAGCTGGATGAACACCGCCAGTGTCTGCATACACCGGATGGCCAGGAGCACTCGCTGACGGGCACCGAGTTTCGCCTGCTGCGTTGCCTGATGAGTCGCCCGGGGCAACTGTTCTCCAAGGAGCAGTTGCTGGAGCAGCTCTACAACCTCAACGACAGCCCCAGTGACAACACCATTGAGGCCTATGTGCGCCGGCTGCGGAAAATCACCGGAGCGGAAGCCATCACTACCCGCCGGGGTCAGGGATATATTTTCAATGCACTGGATTGACCCCCGACGCTCCATCCGCAGAAGCCTGCTCACCCTGCTGCTGCCCGCCGCCATCGCATTGATGGTTGCGGCCTGGATTGTCCATGGCCTGTTGCTGGAGCGTATGGCCCGGGGATTCGTTGAAGACCGGCTGCAGGACGAAGTGGCCTTCCTTGAACACCAGTTGCGCCAGTCTGGCCCGGAGGAGATCCGCAACATTGCCGAAGGTGATTACTTTGAGGAAGTGTTTCACCACGCCTTTGCCCTTCTTATCGGGAGCCAGGTACACAGTTCCCCGGCCCAATGGTCACGGGTGCTCGAACCCCTGCTGAGCGAGGTAGAAACCGGTCTTGTCCACAGAACCGATCCCCAGCCCGAAGATTCCATCGCCGATTTTCTGGCCTACCGCAAGGCTCTGACCCTCAACGGTGAAATTGTGGTGATCGTCGTAGCTGAGGATCTGGGCCACCTGCAGCAGAGCCAGCAGGAATTGCACCTGTGGACGGCGGTAGTCTCCGCCATCCTGCTGGTACTGCTGATACTGGCAATCTGGATGGCCATCCGACTCTCCCTGAGTTCCGTGAACCGTATTCAGCACGGCCTGACGTCGCTGCAAACCGGCGCCATTAATCGACTGGATGTGGACGCCCCTGCAGAGTTCCAGCCGTTGATCAGCCAGCTGAACCTGCTCCTGGACACCCTGGACCAGAGGCTTTCCCGATCCCGGGATGCACTGGCCAATCTCTCTCACAGCGTAAAAACACCGGTCTCCGCCATTCGGCAGGTGCTTGAAGATGACACCCGCGCCCTGGACCCGGAAATGCGACAACAGCTCGCCCAACGGCTTTCTGACATCGACCGCCAGCTGGAAAGCGAAATGCGCCGCAGCCGGTTTGCCGGCCCCCAGGCAGGCAAAGCCGCGAAACCCGTCAGCCAGGCACGGGATCTGCTTTGGATGCTGGGCAGACTGTATCCGGAGAAGAACTTCGAACTGGAAACCGAACTGGGCCCGGAAACCCGCTGGCCGATCGAAGAGCATGACCTGAACGAGATTCTGGGCAACCTTGTGGATAATGCGGGAAAATGGGCCAGGAAAAGTGCCGAGCTGTCTCTGAATGAATCCGCAGAACAGCTGATCATTAAAGTGGAAGACGACGGGCCAGGGGTTGGTGTCGATGCGCTTCCAACACTGGGCACCCGCGGCGTAAGACTGGACGAACAGACGCCCGGGCACGGGCTCGGACTGGCCATCGTCAGGGAAATCACAGATCGTTATGGTGGTAATCTGTCATTCAGTATCGGAACACGGGGAGGGCTCAGGGTGACTGTATCGATGCCCAGAGGAAGTCGACCATGAAAATCGGTGAAATCTCGAAAACGACCGGCATTCCGGTGGAAACCATCCGCTACTACGAGAAAATCGGATTGGTGCCGGAGCCCGAGCGGCAGGCCAGCGGCTACCGACACTACCGGCAGAGTCACCTTGACCGGCTGCTTTTCATCAAACGCTGCCGCAACCTGGACATGGCCCAGGATGAAATCCGCGAACTGATCCGCCTGGCCGACCAGCCGGATGCAGACTGCAGCGAGGTCGATGCCCTTCTGGCCCGCCACCTCAGCCACGTACGCGAGCGTCTGCAGGAGCTGGCGCGCCTTGAGGACACACTTGAACAACTCCAGCGAGCCTGCTCGGAAGGCCGTACCGTCAGTGAGTGCGGCATCCTCGGGGGATTGACTTCAGAGCCTGCCGTGGATCAACGGGCCGGTAATCACAACCATATCCCCGGCACCCACGGGGGGCGTTAAAACGGTTCGCATGCCATCTTTTGACTCTGTAGTAGCTACAGGGTCTTAAATGAAGACATCCATCAGACAGGAGGTATTCATGGCGTGTAGCTGCTCCGCACCCGAACCAAAATCCCCCGCTCCGGGCTTCCGAAAAGCCTTGTGGATTGCGCTGTGGGTCAACCTGGCCATGTTCCTGGTAGAGGGTTACGCGAGCCTCCAGTCCGGCTCTGTGTCGCTGCTCGCGGACGCTATCGACTTCTTCGGCGACAGTGCCAACTACCTGCTCTCGCTGTCCGTGCTTTCCATGGGCATGCTCTGGCGTGGCCGGGCTGCAATGGTGAAAGGCATAACCATGACCGTGTTCGGCTTCGCAGTGCTGGGCCGTGCCATCTGGGTAATGCAAAACGACATCACGCCGGAACCACTGACCATGGGGGCCGTCGGCTTACTGGCTCTGGTGGCCAACATGGGCGTTGCCATCATGCTGTTCAAATTCCGTGAGGGCGACTCCGACATGCGATCAGTGTGGCTGTGCAGTCGCAACGATGCTATCGGTAATGTGGCAGTGATGGTGGCGGCCCTGGGTGTCTTCGGCACTGGCACAGCCTGGCCAGACCTCATTGTCGCCGCCATTATGGGCAGCCTCGCAATCACCGCCGGCATCAGCGTCGTGCGCCATGCGCGCAGCGATATTGCCCAGGGAAAGGTCGCTGCAGCGGCATATAACGGCTGAACAGAGGCATCCGTACAGGCTTTCCGGAAACTTCTCAAAGTGCACTGCTTCTGATCGAGTGCTAAGGTTATTTCGTAGAGATTGATAACGTTGCACGCCAACAGTCAAAAGGAGCCTTACATGAACACATCAAAGGATACCGCCGGCGGTAAGCAGCCGTTTCTGTCAGACATCAAGAACATCCGCGAACGCGCCCGCGCAAACATGCGTGACGGTGCAATCACCGACGGCTACAAGGCCGACCGGGAAACCGTGATCAAGATTCTCAACGAAGCGCTCGCTACCGAGATCGTCTGCGTGCTGCGCTATAAACACCACTACTACGCCGCTGACGGGCTGAATGCTGAAGCCGTCGCTCAGGAATTTCTCGAGCACGCACAGCAGGAACAGGAGCACGCCGATCAGATAGCCGAGCGTATTGCCCAACTGGGCGGCAAGCCGAATTTTTCACCGGACAGCCTGTCAACCCGCAGCCACTCCGAATACATCGAGGGTGATACGCTCAAGGAGATGATTGAAGAGGATCTGGTGGCAGAACGTATCGCCATTGACAGCTATCGCGAGATTATCCAGTACCTGGGCGACAAGGACCCGACGACACGCCGGTTGATGGAAGAGATTCTCGCAGTCGAGGAGGAACACGCCGACGACATGGCCGGCCTCCTGCAGGATTACGACTGAGAACCGGAATTACGGATCAGCCTTCAGTCAGGGGATAACCAACGCCACCATCACCGGGATAAACGCCAGCGCGAACAGCGTACTCAGCAAGGCCGTGCCCGCGGCCTGTTTCGGAGCGGTATCCAGCAGCGTGGCAATGACCACTGTATTGGCGGCAATCGGCGTTATGGAGATCAGGAAGAACGCCTGGTACACGGCAAGGTTGTAGATGCCGAAGAAGCTGGCGTCCAGCCACCAGAATGCCATGGCCGCTATCGGCCAGGACACGAATTTGCCGAAAAAGGCCAGGCCGGTGAAGCGAAGATTGCCCGCCAGCCCGCGGAAACTGAGAATGCCCATGCCGATAATCATCATGCCCAGGATGCTGTAAGCCCCGCGCAGGTTGTCGAACAGGGGCGTGAACACATCGGGGATGGAGAAGCCCGAAAGATTCAACATTACCGCCAGAACGAACGCGTATACCGACGGCAGCCTCGCGACCCGCACCAGGGCATCTTTCAGGCTGTAACGCCCCCTGGCCGCCAGGTAAAAGCCGACGGAATTCTCGAACAGCGTTGTCCCCAGCATGCACACAATATAGAGCGCCAGCCCTTCCTGACCGAATAACAACAGGGCTACCGGTATGCCGAAGTACCCCGTATTACCGGTTCCCACCGACAGTGGAATGAGACTGGCACTGTCGTCCGTGATTATCCGTTTGGCAATCACCAGATGCACAAAGCCGATGACACAACACATGGTGAACGTCAGAAACGGCAGCAGGATCACTTCCGCCGACAGAGGAGCCGCCATGACGCCAGCAAACACCACCGATGGCGTCATGATATAAAGCATGATGCCGGCAATATGCTTGCCGCTCGCTTCCAGATACCGACCCGCAATCCAGCCGAGGGTCACCGTTACATAGAGCGGAATCAGCTTCAGAAAAAGAGCAAACGCAGCGGCCATCAGCACTCCATGTAGACAGCATTTTCAGGGACAGACAGGGTGCGAAGTCTATCACCTACCCCTCCAGAGGTAACTCCCCAGCGCAATGGTGAAATCTCCCGACATGCTTGACAATGGTCAACAGCATTAGGGATGCATCTTTATATCCTAGCAGGGCAGTCAGGTACTTCATAAAAGACCAAGGAGAGAGACCCATGGCCGAGCGCTTTACCAAAAGCATGGCCAGGAACATATATCTGGGAGGAAGTGCATTCTTCATCCTGTTGTTTCTGGCCCTGACTTTGGACACACAGGTGCGGGCAATGCCCGAGCGGGATAACCGCGACCAACTCACCGATCAGGTGGTTCGTGGCAAGCACGTCTGGGAGAACAACAACTGTGTCGGTTGTCATTCCCTGATGGGTGAAGGTGCGTACTTCGCGCCGGAACTTGCCAATGTATTCGACCGCCGCGGCGGTGGGAACAGCGAAGTCTTCAAGGCATATATGAATGCCTGGATGAACTCCATGCCCACCAATGTGCCCGGCCGCCGGCAGATGCCGAATTTCAATCTGACCGTGCAGGAAATCGAAGACCTTTCCGCCTTCCTGGAATGGACATCGAAGATTGACGACAACGACTGGCCACCCAACATCGAAGGCTGAGGGCACCGATATGAAATACGAATCTCAAAGGGTGGCGATGCCCTACTTCATCTTTGCCCTGGTTCTGTTTGCCGGGCAGATACTGTTCGGGCTGATCCTGGGGCTCCAGTACGTGGTGGGTGACTTCCTGTTTCCGGAAATCCCCTTCAACGTGGCGCGGATGGTTCACACCAACCTGCTGATTGTCTGGCTGCTGTTCGGCTTTATGGGGGCCACCTACTATATGGTCCCGGAAGAAGCGCAAACGGAGCTTCACAGCCCGCTGCTGGCGTGGATCCTGTTCTGGGTTTTCGCCGTTGCCGGCACCCTGACCATTCTTGGTTACCTGTTCGTGGACTACGCCACCCTGGCCGATGTCACCATGAACAAACTGCTGCCAACGATGGGGCGGGAATTCCTTGAGCAACCCACCATCACCAAGATAGGCATTGCACTGGTGGTTGTCGGGTTCCTCTACAACATCATGATGACCGCCCTGAAGGGCCGCAAAACCGTCGTCAATATTGTGCTGATTACCGGCCTCATCGGCCTGGCGGCACTGTGGATGTTTTCCTTCTACAACCCGGGCAACCTGACTCTGGACAAGTACTTCTGGTGGTTCGTGGTGCATCTGTGGGTGGAAGGCGTCTGGGAACTGATCATGGGCGCCATACTGGCCTATGTGCTGATCAAGCTGACCGGCGTGGACCGGGAAGTCATTGAAAAGTGGCTTTATGTCATCATCGCCATGGCGCTGATTACCGGCATCATCGGTACCGGGCACCACTTCTTCTGGATCGGCCCCCCTGAATACTGGTTGTGGCTGGGCTCCGTATTCTCCGCCCTTGAGCCGCTGCCGTTCTTCATGATGGTGATCTTTGCCTTCAACATGATTAACCGGCGGCGCCGCAACCATCCCAACAAGGCTGCCATGTTGTGGGCCATGGGTACCGCGGTGATGGCCTTCCTGGGTGCCGGTGTCTGGGGCTTCCTGCACACCCTCGCTCCGGTGAACTACTACACCCACGGCAGCCAGATTACCGCAGCCCACGGCCACATGGCCTTCTACGGGGCCTACGTAATGATCGTGCTGACCATCATCTCCTACGCTGTACCGATCATGCGTGGCCGGCCATACGGCAACAGCAATACGGCGCAGATTGTCGAGATGTGGGGCTTCTGGCTGATGACCATCTCCATGGTCTTCATCACGCTGTTCCTGACCGGTGCCGGTGTATTGCAGGTCTGGCTGCAGCGGCTTCCGGAAAGTGGTGAGGCACTGTCGTTCATGGCAACCCAGGACAACATTGCCCTGTTCTACTGGGCGCGCCTGATCGCCGGCTGTTTCTTCATGGCTGGCCTGGTGGTGTACTTCGGCAGCTTCTTCATCCAGGGGCAAGCATCCCCCGCTGAAGAGGTCCGTGGGCCTGCCACCCAGGACGCATAGTAACCGCAGGCCGGGGCCCATCGCTCCGGCCTGCCTACCCCCCAACGGACATTTACCGTGCATGAGCAGACACTCCCGAACAAGGACACTCTCCAGAAGAAACGGTTGCTGACACGCACCGCTTTCTTCGGGCTGTTTCTGCTTGCGCCGGTGCTCAATATTTTCCGATACGATCTTACGGAAACCCACTTCATACTTTTCGGGTTTCCCCTTTCATTCAATCTCGAGCTGGCCTGGGTCAGCCAGAGTTCACCGGCCGAAGTGGCCGGGCAGATCCTGTTCTGGTTCATACTCCCCATTACACTCCTGGTTCCGCTGGTACTCTGGATCGCCTGGAAGTGGGGGCGGATTTATTGCGGTTGGCTTTGTCCGCACTTTTCGGTTGTAGAAACCATCAATCATTTGATGACCCGGATTACCGGCCGCCCCACATTGTATGAGGCACTGAAAAAGGGCCGGAGGGGAAAGGCACTGCACTGGGCTGGCCTGACACTGGCATGCGCACTGATCGGCTTCTCCTGGGCGCTGGCCATGCTGTCTTACCTGTTACCACCAATCCCTTTATATACGGATCTGGTTACTGGCAACCTGGCGCTTTACCCGGCCATTTTCCTGGCCGTGGCCACGTCACTGTTCACCCTTGATTTCCTGTTCGCCCGACATCTGTTCTGCAAATACGGCTGCGCCTTCGGGGTGGTCCAGAGCATCGCCTGGATGACCAATGGCAAAGGCAAGGTTGTCACTTTTGATACCGAACGGGCTGCTGCCTGTCGCGACTGCACCAAAGCCTGCGACGAAGCCTGCCCGATGCGGCTACCTACACGAAGCCACAAGCGGGCTAAGTTCACCTGCACCCAGTGCCTGCAGTGTGTCAGCGCCTGCCGCGAGGTGCAGAAGAACAATCCGGAAGGTTCCCTGCTGAGCTGGGAGCCCGGTGAACCTGGCAAACAGACCGTTCTGATTCCGGTTCGCCAGGTTGATCCATCCCCACGCCAGCAAAGCGCCTGAACCTGAGGAGTTGAAATGGAAGAGTGGGTAGGCTTCAAGTGGCACGAGTACATTACCCGGCAAGCCATGGGCGAGTTCCCGGAGCACGCGGTTCATCTGAAAGATGAAGCGCGAACCCTGGGCGTCCTGTTTCGGGCGCTGGGTGGTGACCCGGCGCTGAGCCTGGTCACCGCCGAACCCCGACATTTCCGTACCCGCCGCCGATTCCTGCAAAAACTGGCGGGCACCCACAAAAAGTTTGAACTGGCCTGGCGTGATGAACAGAGCCTTCGACTGCCAGAGCGCCTGGCGCTGTTTCCCTCGAAAAAAGTTAACCGTGACCTGTACCTCTGGCTGGCGGCGCTGGCTTCTCTTGGTGAGCTCACCGATTCCGACTGGCTGACCGGCAACCAGGCCATGGTCCAGACCCTGCTGGCCACATGGCCGGGGCTGGAACCGGTTTACCAGCGGCTGGTGCGCCACACCCTGCAATGGCGCCCAACCCCTGATTCCCTGCCAGCGGCCGAAGGGCGCCGCGAAGAGGCCATTCGCCGGGCACTGATCGATCCTGGCAGCGTAGAAACCCTGCCCCGGGCGGAGTCCGATCCCTGGCCGGTTATCATCTGGCTTTATCCCACCCTTGCGCTTGGCAAGGTCACCGGCCAGATCATTGGTGACGATAACCTGACGTCGACGCCGGGAGGCTTGGCTAAAAAACGCAAGCGCCGGCGTGCAGAACGAGTGGATGCCTTCGACAAAGACCAGGGCCTGATGCTGTTCCGCCTGGAAAGCCTGTTCTCCTGGAGCGAGTTTATTCCCGTAGACCGTGCCAGCGACGATACCAAAGAGGACGATGCCGATGCCGTGGCCGATGACATGGACATGATTTCTGTCTCCAAAGACCGCCGGGAGGCGTCCTCCGCCATCAAGTTTGATCTGGACCTGCCCTCTGAAGAAAACGACGACCTGCACCTGGGGCCCGGCATCCATCTGCCGGAATGGGACTGGCGCAGCCAGAGCTACCGGGAAAATTTCTGTTGCCTGCAGCCCATGCTGAGCAAGGAATCAATTCCGACCAGGCTGCCGGACCACCTGTCGCAATCTGCCACGAGGCTGCGCCGTCAGTTCAGTGCCCTGAAACCACTCCGGCAATGGGAACGCCGGCAGACCGAAGGCGAGGAACTGGACATGGACGCCTGCATGGAACGGGAAGTCCAGCATCGCCGGGGCACCGGGGTCATCGACCAGAAGCTGTTTCGCCGTTGCAAACAGAACCAGCGGGATTTGGCATGCCTGATCCTGGCGGACATCTCGATGTCCACGGATACCTTCATCAACAACAGCCAGCGGGTCATCGACATTGCCCGGGACGGCTTGCAACTGCTCAGCGAGGCCCTGCAGGCAAGCAGGGACCCGTTTGCGATTTTCGCCTTCTCGTCACGCCGCCGGGACCACGTGCGCTTCCATCACATCAAGGCGTTCGACGAGCCCTACAATGACATCAGCCGCGGCCGCATCCAGGCACTGGAACCCGGTTACTACACCCGCATGGGCGCCGCCATCCGGCAGGCCACCCGATTGCTTCAGGGCCGCCACGAACATCAGAAAATCCTGCTCCTGCTCACTGATGGCAAACCCAATGACCTGGACCTGTACGAGGGCCGGTACGGCGTGGAAGACACCCGAATGGCCGTCCAGGAAGCCCACAAAGCAGGCCTGACCCCCTTCTGCGTCACCATCGACGACGACGCCAACGAATACCTGCCCTATGTCTTTGGCAGCAACCATTTCGTGGTCATCAAGGACCCGGTGCAGCTGCCGCTGCAGCTGCCAAAACTCTACATGAACCTGACCCGCTAACCCCATGCAAGCTTCCGACCCGATAACCCGTCACCTGCCCGGAGACCTCGCGGTCTGGTTCTTTATCTTTGCGGAACTGGCGGTATTCGGCATCCTGTTCATCGGCTTCGGCGTCGCCCGCAGCCTCGACCCGGAAACCTTCAGCGCCGGCCGACAGGTACTGCATCCCTGGACCGGCCTGGTCAACACCATCGGTCTGATCACCGCCAGCTACCTGGTAGCCGTCGCCGTCCACCGCCTGCGCCACCGCCAGCCGGGCATCACCTTGTTACTCTGGGGCGCCATCGCAGCCTCCTGCATCTACACCTTCGGCAAACTCTGGGAATACGCAGACCTCTACGGCAGCGGCTACAACCTCGGTACCGACACCTTCTTCATGTTCTATTTCTTCCTCACCTTCTTTCACTTCATGCACGTGATACTGGGCCAGATCATTCTGGTTGTACTGGCAGTGAAGGTTAAGCGGGGCGACTACAACGGGGACGACATGAACGGCATGGAGTCCGGTGCATCCTACTGGCACATGGTGGACCTGGTGTGGCTGGTGTTGTTTCCGATGCTGTATGTGCTGGCGTAAGGAGGAGAGCAAATGCTAGCGGTCTACATTGCCCTGATGGTTTGCACAATGACGCCGGTGATTGCCTTGCAGGCAGGCGCCGACGCTTCCGTTCTGGTGTGGCTGGTGTTTGCACTGGTCATCGTGAAAGCGCTTCTGCTGGTCGATCATTTCATGGAAATGCGCAAGGCACCCGCTGGTTGGCGCTTCGCTGCACAGGCATGGGCACCGGTTGTGGTTACAGGTTTGGCGGTCTTTCACTGGTTAAGCTGAAAGCTTTGCGCAACCAGCAACCAGACCTCTGCTGTTATCGATATTTCCCGGGAAAATAAGGAGGCTTGTCCCCAATAGCCTGAGCCAGAGCGATCATCCCCCACAGCACAAACGACGTATGCAGAACGATGGACCAGACAATGGCACCGGTCCAGAAGTTGCCGGTGTTACCAAACAGCAGCCAGAACACCCCTACACCGCTGAAAATCAGTACTGCACCAATGATCGACATATAAAATGTTGCCCGTACGTGGGCCCGTCGTATGGTTGATGCCTGCTCAGTATTCAAAAACAGCCACAACAGTACCGCGAATCCGATCACCGGCAGGGCCAGCAGGTTCAACAGGTACCAGACAACAGGGACGACTGCCCCACTACTGGCCTTCGTCTGACTTCCCGAATACGGCATAAACCACCTCCATGAGTGCGCTGACTGTTGCTTCGTCGTCCGACAATGGCTCTATCATCCCGGCCCGACAGGCTTCCGTGATGGGCACGCCGGCCCTGATCAGATGGGCAGTATGAATCAGCAGGCGTGTCGAAGCGGCCTCCTCCAGATCGTGATCCTTGAGGTTACGAACTGACCGGGCCAGATTCACCAGTTGCTCCGCCAACTCCCGATCGCAACCGGACTCCTCGATTACAATGGTCTGCTCTGTCCCGGCATCCGGGTAATCAAAACTCATCGAGACAAAGCGTTGCCGGGTGCTGGGCTTCATCCCTTTCAGCAGGCTCTGGTAACCGGGGTTGTAGGACACCACGAGCATGAAACCGGGTGCCGCTTTCAGCACCTCTCCGGTGCGCTCGATCGGCAGTTCCCGACGGTCGTCCGCCAGTGGGTGCAGGACAACGGTCGTGTCCTTGCGGGCCTCCACCACTTCATCAAGGTAGCAGATGCCACCTTCGCGCACTGCCCGGGTCAGAGGCCCGTCCTGCCAGTAAGTGCCATCGGGGCCGATAAGGTGTCGGCCCACCAGGTCGGCGGCAGTCAGGTCATCGTGGCAGGCAACCGTATACACCGGCCGCCCGAGTTTTTCGGCCATGAACCGGACAAAGCGGGTCTTGCCGCAGCCGGTTGGCCCCTTGATGAGCACAGGCAATCCGTTATTTGCCGCGGCTTGAAAGAGTTCTATTTCGTTGCCTGCAGCCTGGTAAAACGTCATTGGGTTGTATCCTTTGAAGTCTGACGGTCGGGTAAGGCAAAGCCGTATACCCATTCAGGGAAGATCGCGAACCTTTGCCGATCATCTGCCCGTTTTAATGTGGCCAATGCCTGCTCACAGGCCTCTACAGTGTGGTTCCAGCCGGCCTGCCGGTACCAGCCTGCCGCCATTGTCGGCTCCCCGGACCAGCTCACCACAAGGCTGTTCCGGGTCAGGAAAGGCTCCACGAACCCGAGCTCCGAAACCGCAGCGTAGGTATTGTTATGGAGCAATAACCCCAGCGCAGAGCTGTAGTCACCTGCTTCGTATAACTGACCGGGCTCGGGCACGATGCCCTCTTTCTTCAGCGCCACCAGCGGCAGGCTCGCACCCAGGGGATCGCGGCCGGCAACTGTGGCAAGGTCACGACCCTGCAGTTCACTGAGACTTCTCACCCCGGCTGTCCTGCGGGTGACCCAGACCGCAACCGGAAGATTGCCATCCCGGTTCACCGCCTCCAGTACCGGTGCTGGCTCAGCATCCCCGGGGATGCCCGGCAAAAAAGCCAGCGCAAGGCCCGGCGCCGAGGCGCCGACCCGGATGTCGGCTTCGCAGCCCCGTGAGCGCAGATACTCCGTCAAGCGGTAGCGCGATACCGTCGCAGCACCGGTGGCAGTCTCAATCCCGATCGGAATCCGCGCGCTTTCAGCGCCGGCATGGGCGGCAAACAACACGGCCATCGCAAGGCCAGGCAATGCCCACCGCGATTCAAAGACCAAGTGCATGGGCCCGGCTAGTGAAAAAGATGCCACTGGGTTTCTCGGCTCTGAGCGTTGCGACCGGCTCGAGAGTGCGGGTGTTGTAAACGGTCACCCGGTTGCTGTCCCTCGCTGACACCCACACTTCTTCGCCCCGGGGGGTAAACTCCATGTGCAGAACCGCCTCGCCGGGTTCCAGCGTGCGGATAATTTCCCGGGTTTGCGAATCAATCACCTGTACCACATCGTTATCCGGGTGGGCAAAGCTCACCCAGATCTGGCGATTGTCCGGGCTGGCCATCACAAACACCGGCTGGCCCTGGACCGGAATTCGATCGACCAGTGACCAGTCCGTCATATCGGCCACCAGCACCTGATGGTGGCCCACAGCCGGTACAAAAGCCCGTCCGTCGGCGATGGCCCAGCCCTCAAGATGAGGCATCTTGTACACCGGCAGCTTCTGCTCACCCTTGCCATAATCCGGCAAAATTTCTGTCACACCCTGCTCCGGATTCCACATATCCAGCAGCGACAAGCCATCTTCTCCAAACAGGCCCGCAATGTAGTAACGGCCATCCGGGGTGATCAAGGCATCGTATGGCGACTCGCCTGCCTCGAAACGGGTGATTTCAGCGGTTTCGTCACTCATGTCGAGGGTCCAGATCTCTCCCGCCTCAAACAGGCTGAACACAAACAGGTTCCCTGGCGCGTCCACCAGACCGACGGTTTTCGATTGGCCGGTCTCACCGTGCCCGCTGGTGTATGTAGCAGGTACATCTGCCACCAGCTCCATGGTCTGGCTGTCAAACACTTTCACGCCACCCGGCTCGTAGTTGGACACCGCCACATAGCGGCCATCCTGTGAAATCGCACCGCCGATGCTGTTACCGGACTGGATAACCCTGTCGACAATGGATTGGCTCAACAGGTCCACCTTTGTGAGGCCACCGTCCCGACCGAACACGTACCCGTAGCGGGCGTCCCTGGAATAGACCACGGATGCATGGGACAGATCCCCCAGGCCCTCAATGCGGCCCAGTACTTCATGGCGGGATGTATTGATGACCAGCACCGAACCAGTCGCGCGCTCAACGATCAGTCCCAGATCACCGGTACCCATGATGTGGGGGCGGGAGTCTGATCCTGAGAGTGCCTGACAACCGCTCAGGCCAAAGGCCAGAAGCAATGCCAACAGCAACTTGCAGGGCGCCTTGAACTTTAGATCCATGATTGATCATTCCTCCAGATTGGCCCTCAGGGCGAAACCAGCGCACCGGATTTCAACTGTTCGCTGATCCAGCGAATCTCTTCAGGGGATAACAGCGGTTTCCAGGGCGGCATGGCGGAACCCGGGACGCCCTCGCTGACAATGGCGGCAATAGCCTCCACTGGCAGATGTCCGAGATTCTCCGGTCGCAATGGCGGGCCGAGCCCACCACGAAGAGTCAGCCCGTGACAGGAACCGCAATCCTGAATCACCAGGTTTGCCAGCCGGGCCTGCTGAGGCGGAGCATTGCCGTCCTCACTACCAAGCAGCACCGCAGGGGCAAAAAACAGACCGGCACAGAGCATGCTGATAACCCGATTTCGCCTTTGACCTGCCAACCAGACTCTGTTCAATCCCTGCTTCCTCCCACGTATTACCCGCATCCTGACGACCCTGCCAAATGCCATCCTTGATATTGGTTAAAACAACCAGCCAATGCCAGAACTCTTTGGGTGTACCCACCTTTGGGTAAACGCTGGACAAAAAACAAACATCTGACATTAATCAATGTTCATGAGGGTAAAGAAGAGAAACCTAGAGGGACTCTTAAATCCAAGGAGAGAACCTGATGAGAGTAAGTAATATATTTCCCAAACCTCTGGCACTGGCCGTTGCTATTGCATCGCTTGCCGCGATGACGGTTCATGCCGCCCCGAAAGATCCAGATCCCTCAGCAACCGCTTATGAGGGTACCTCCAGCTCGGTGGACCCCGAATCCGCCCAGGTTGTCCGCACCCCAGGCGCTCCGGACCTTACCGACGCAGAATTCGAAAAAGCCAAGCAGATCTACTTCGAACGCTGTGCCGGCTGCCACGGCGTGCTGCGTAAGGGTGCCACGGGAAAACCGCTGACTCCCGACATCACCCAGGAACGAGGCATCGACTACCTCAAGGTGTTTATCAGTTATGGCTCACCGGCAGGCATGCCTAACTGGCTGACCTCCGGCGACTTTACCGAGGACGAGGTGGAGCTGATGGCCAAGTACATCATGCACGAACCTCCCCAGCCTCCGGAGTTCAGTCTCGAAGATATGAAGGCCACCTGGGAAGTCGTTGTCCCGCCCGAAGAACGTCCCACCAAGCAGATGAACGACCTGAACCTGAAGAACCTGTTCAGTGTGACGCTGCGGGATGCCGGCCAGGTAGCCCTGATTGACGGCGATACTCATGAAATTGCGCACATTATCGACACTGGCTACGCGGTTCATATTTCCCGCATGTCGGCTTCCGGGCGCTATGTCTTCGTTATCGGCCGTGATGCCCTGGTCAACATGATCGACCTGTGGATGGAAGAGCCCAACACCGTGGCCAAGATCAAGGTCGGCATGGAAGCCCGTTCCGTGGAAACCTCCAAGTACAAGGGCTGGGAAGACAAGCTTGCAATAGCAGGCACCTACTGGCCGCCACAGTTCGTGATCATGGACGGGCAAACCCTGGAGCCGAAGAAAATCGTCGGCACCCGCGGTATGACCGTGGATACCCAGGAATACCACCCGGAGCCAAGGGTCGCCGCCATTGTGGCCTCTCACAAGCACCCGGAGTTCATCGTCAACGTGAAGGAAACCGGCAAGATCATGCTGGTGAACTATGAGGACCTGGAAAACCTCTCCATCACCAACATTGATGCCGCCCGCTTCCTCCACGACGGTGGCTGGGACAGCAGCATGAGGTATTTCCTCACCGCCGCCAACCAGTCTGACAAGATCGCCGTGGTTGACTCCCAGGACCGTAACCTCGAAGCCATGGTAGATGTGGGCAAGATTCCCCACCCCGGCCGCGGCGCCAACTTCGTGGATCCGGAGCATGGTCCGGTGTGGGCAACCAGCCATCTGGGCGACCCGACCATCCAGATGATTGGCACGGACCCCGAAGGCCACCCGGACAAGGCGTGGAAAGTCGTCAGAACCCTGGACGGTCAGGGCGGTGGTTCGCTGTTCATCAAGACCCACCCGAAATCCTCCAACCTCTGGGTTGATACCGCCCTGAACCCTGCCGAGGCAATCAGCCAGAGCGTTGCGGTATTCGACATCAACAATCTGGAAGCCGGTTATGACGTCCTCCCGATTGCAGAATGGGCGGACCTTGGCGAAGGACCGAAGCGGGTCGTACAGCCGGAGTATAACGTCGAAGGCGACGAAGTCTGGTTCTCGGTGTGGAACACCCAGGACAAGAAATCGGCCCTGGTGATTGTCGACGACAAAACCCGCGAGCTGAAAAAGGTGATCACAGACGAACGGCTGGTCACACCGACCGGCAAGTTCAACGTCTACAACACCCAGCACGACGTGTACTGATCGGTTCCGGCCCGGAGGAGAGCACTGATGAGACTGGATACCACTGACAGACAACTGATCAACCTTTTCCAGCGGGAGCTTCCTGTCTGTGAAAGGCCCTACGAGGCAATGTCCCGGCAATTGGGCATCGCTGAAGAGGACGTCATTGAACGACTGCAGTTGCTCCAGGACAGCCAGGTTCTCAGCCGGGTCGGGCCGGTTTTCGAACACAGCCGGGCGGGCACGAGCCTGCTGGCTGCCGTGGCGGCACCAGACGAACAGCTGGATATCGTTGCCGCCCGGGTTAACCGTGCTCCGGGGGTGAACCACAATTACGCCCGCGAGCACACCTACAATCTCTGGTTTGTCATGACCGCGCCGGATGAAGACACTCTGGAAGAGCGGCTCGACGAACTCGAACACCAGCTCAGGCTTCCCATGCTCCGGCTGCCCATGGTGGAGGCCCACCACATCGACCTGGGCTTCGATATCGACTGGGAGGCGCTGCCATGACAGCTTCTTCGTCACCGGAATATCTGACCGTGGTGCCGGAAATTGCCGGTGTCGGACCTGTCAGTGCGTGGGGTTTACTACGACTCAGACAACAGCTGGAACGTGGCCTTCCACTTACGCCACGCCCTTACCAGGCGCTGGCAGAACTGACCGGTCTGTCCGAGCAGGAAGTGATGGCAGCCATCAGGCAGTGGCAGGACCAGGGGCTCATCAAACGATTCGGGCTGGTGGTCCGGCACCGGACGCTTGGTTATACCGCCAACGCCATGGTTGTCTGGGATATCCCGGACAATCAGGTACTAAACCTGGGCCGGACTCTGGCCCGCGCGCCCTTCGTTACACTCTGCTATCAGCGCCCACGGAGGCTCCCGGACTGGCCCTACAATCTGTTCTGCATGATTCACGGCGTTGACCGGCAACGGGTTCTGAGCCAGCTGGCAACGCTGATCGCCGATCAGGGGCTGGAGCAGACGCCCCATGCCGTGCTGTTCAGCACCAAAGCCTACCGGCAACGGGGAGGCCGTTATGTCAGCCATGACTGAATGCCCCGAGACAACTGGCGAATTTACCGAGGTGGAGCGGACAGTCATTAACCGATTGCAGACGGGGCTGCCCCTGGTGCACTCGCCCTACAAAGCGGTAGCCGACGAGCTGGGCATCTCCGAGCAGGTGCTTCTTCACACCCTCCAGAACCTCTTGGACCGTCGCATTCTCACGCGCTTCGGCCCCATGTTTCACGCCGGCGAAATGGGTGGCGGTCTGACCCTGGCCGCCATGCGCATTCCCGAACAGGACTTTGAAAACGTCGCCGCAAAGGTTAACGAGTTCGACGAAGTGGCCCACAACTACCGCAGGGAACATGAACTGAACATGTGGTTTGTAGTGGCAACGGAAGCCCCGGACGACATAGCACGGGTTATTGCCGGGATCGAATCCTCGACAGGCTACCCCGTTTACAACATGCCCAAGGAGGAGGAGTTCCATGTCCATCTCCACTTCCCGGTCTGACGAGAATTACAGGCTTTGCGCGCTTGACCGGAAACTGATCCTGGCCACCCAGGGCGGTTTGCCCCTGGTACCGGACCCCTGGGGAGCCCTGGGCAAGGAACTGGGGTTGCCGGCAGACGAAGTTCTGGCCCGTTTTCAACGAATGCAGGACGCCGGCGTTATCCGCCGGGTGGCCGCCGTGCCCGATCACTACCGCCTGGGTTATCGCTTCAATGGCATGACGGTCTGGGATGTCCGCGACGATGCCATCACCGACATGGGCCGGCAGGTGGGTGAACTGCCCTTTGTCAGCCACTGCTACCGACGGCCGCGGCACCTGCCCTACTGGAACTACAACCTGTTCGCCATGGTTCACGGCACCAGCCGTGAAGAAGTAGAAGACAAGGCTTCGCAGATTCACGAATTGCTCGGGGACACCTGCCAAGGTCACACCATTCTTTACAGCTCGGCCATCCTGAAAAAAACCGGTCTGCGGCTGCGGAAATCATGAGAGAGGAAGCACCATGTTCAGAATGACCCGCTACATCAAGAGCCTGATGAACCCGGCTCCGGTGCGCCCGGTCCCGAAACCGGCCGGGCCGGTGGTGATCTGGAACCTGATCCGTCGCTGCAACCTCACCTGCAAACACTGCTACTCCATCTCCGCCGATGTGGATTTCAAGGGCGAACTGAGCACCGATGAGGTCTATACCGTGATGGACGACCTCAAGGATTTCGGCGTACCCGTGCTGATCCTGTCCGGTGGCGAGCCACTGATGCGCCCGGATATCTTTGATATCTCCCACCGCGCCAAAGCCATGGGCTTCTACGTCGGCCTTTCCACCAACGGCACGCTGATCACCGAAGAGAATATCGGGCAGATCGCTGAGGCCGGCTACGACTACGTGGGCATCAGCATCGACGGACTGGAACAGACACACGACGAATTCCGCCAGAAGAAAGGCGCCTTCGCGGCCTCCATGAAGGCCGTTGAGCTTTGCAAGAAGGCAGGCATCAAGGTGGGCCTGCGCTTCACCCTCACCCAGGACAACTTCCCCCAGCTACCGGACATGCTCAAGCTGCTGGACGAGCACGACATCGACAAGTTCTACCTGTCACACCTGAACTATTCCGGCCGGGGCGGTCGCAACCGCAAGCGCGATGCCTGGTACGACATGACCCGCGAGGCCATGACCCTGCTGTTCGACCACTGCCACGACGAACTCCAGCGCGGCATCGAACGGGAATACGTAACCGGCAACAACGATGCCGACGGCCCCTTCCTGTTGCAGTGGGCTGAGGAACACTACCCCGACCAGGTTCCGGCCCTGAAACAACGGCTGACCTACTGGGGAGGCAATGCCTCCGGCGTCAACATTTCCAACATCGACAACCTTGGGGAGGTTCACCCGGATACCTTCTGGTGGGACTACAACCTGGGCAACGTCCGCAACAAACCCTTCTCCCGGATCTGGTCCGAAGCCAATGATCCGCTGATGGTCGGTTTCCGCCAGAGCCCACGCCCGGTCAAGGGTCGCTGTGCCGACTGCCGCTACCTGTCGATCTGCAATGGCAACACCCGGGTACGGGCCTACAACATTTCCCGTGATTACTGGGAAGAGGACCCCGGCTGTTACCTCACCAATGAAGAAATTGGCGTTATCGACATGCCCCGGCGCGTAGCCGCCCCCGTTACCGAGATTCCGGTTCATAACCTGTAAGGACAAGCATCATGACAACCAGCCAAAGGAAGAAGTGCCTGGTGGAGTTCCAGTTGGCGGAACAACCCTTACGGGCCGGAGAAGTCGCCATTGTCGGAGCAGGCCCGGGCGACCCGGGCCTGCTGACCCTGCGGGCCCTGATGCTGATACAGCAGGCCGATGCCGTGGTGTATGACCGCCTGGTATCGCCCCAAATCATGGAGCTGGTGAACCCGGCTGCCGAACGCATTCATGTGGGCAAAGCCAGCGGTTGCCACTATGTTCCCCAGGAAGACACCAATGAGCTGCTGGTTCAGCTGGCCGTAAAACAGCGCCGGGTGGTTCGGCTCAAGGGCGGCGACCCCTACATTTTCGGCCGTGGTGGTGAGGAAGCGGAATTCCTGGTGGATAATGACATTGATTTCCAGGTGGTGCCGGGCATCACCTCGGCCGCTGGCTGCGCCTCATACTGCGGCATACCACTGACTCACCGGGATTACTCCCAGAGCGTGACCTTCGTAACCGGCCATCGCAAGGCCGACCAGTCCCTGGAGCTGAACTGGCGTGTGCTGGCAGCGCCGGGCCAGACACGGGTGTTCTATATGGGACTCCATAATGCTCCGACCATTGTCCGTGAACTCATGGCCCATGGCCTGCCAGGGGACTGCCCGGTGGCACTGGTTGAGCGGGGGACCACGCCGCAACAACACATGGCGGTAACCAGCCTCGCGAAACTTGAGGCCACCATTCTTCGTGAAGGCTTCCAGCCCCCGACACTGATTATTGTGGGTGAGGTCGTCCATCTTGCAGACAAACTGGCTCAGCCCACTGCAGCAGGGTGGCAGTCTGGCCACAGTTCAGCCATTGCAGCCAGCGCAGGAGGCCGGCCGGCATGATGATCCGCAAAGATACACTGCTGCTTCTGGCCACCAGCCTGCTTCTTCCTGCCTCGTTACAGGCCAGTACCGACCCGGAGACTGAGGTTCTCTACCAGCAGCACTGCGCCAGCTGCCATGGTTCCGATCGCCTGGGCGGCATGGGCCCTGCCCTGCTGCCGGACAACCTGTCCCGGCTCAAAATGCCCCAGGCCGAGGATGCAATCCGGAACGGCCGGCCCGCAACCCAGATGCCGGCCTATGCCGATATCCTCGACTCCGAATCCATCACTGCGCTGGCGGAGTACATTTACCGCCCACCTGCCAACACGCCAACCTGGGGAAAGGCAGAAATTCTCGACAGCCACCTGTTACCCCACCCGCAAGGTTCTTTGCCGGATGAACCGGCTTACGAAGCAGACCTGATGAATCTGTTCCTGGTAGTGGAAATCGGGGACCATCACGTGACGCTGCTCGACGGCGACCGGATGGAACCCATCCACCGCTTCCCGAGCCGCTACGCCCTGCACGGTGGCCCGAAATACAGCCCGGACGGCCGCTACGTTTACTTCGGCTCCCGGGACGGCTGGATTACCAAATACGACCTGTACAACCTGGAAGTGACTGCCGAAGTTCGGGCCGGTATCAACATGCGAAACATCGCTGTCTCCGCTGACGGCAACTACGTAATGGCCGCCAACTACCTGCCCCATACTCTGGTGCTGTTTGATGCTGACAACCTTGAACTGATGGACATCATCCCGGTCGAAAACGACGCCGGTGACAGCTCCCGTGTCAGCGCCGTGTACGCCGCGCCACCCCGGGACAGCTTCATTGCCGCGCTCAAGGACATTCCCGAAGCCTGGGAAATCACTGTGGAAGAGGGCAAACCCAACGTCCGCCGGATGCAGACCGACACCTGGCTGGATGACTTCTTCTTCGACCCCGGTTACGACCATCTCATCGGCGCTGCCCGCGACGGCAAACATGGTCTGGTGATCAACCTCGACACCGGCAAAACCGTCGCCGACCTGCCCCTTCCCGGTATGCCGCACCTGGGATCCGGCATAACCTGGGAGTATCAGGGCAAACGGGTAATGGCCACCCCGCACTTCCGAACTGGTGCCGTTTCCATCATCGACATGGACAACTGGGAAGTCATCAAGACCCTGGAAACCGAAGGTCCCGGCTTCTTCATGCGCAGCCACGAGAACTCCCGCTACGCCTGGGTGGATGTGTTCTTTGGCCCGAACAAGGACAAGGTCCACGTCATCGACAAGCAGACCCTGGAAATCGTCAAAACGCTACAGCCCGCTCCGGGCAAAGTCGCCGCCCATGTCGAATTCGACCGGTACGGTGAAAAACTATTGCTGAGTATCTGGGATAACGACGGGGCTGTGATCGTTTACGACGCCGATACCCTGAAGGAAGAAAAGCGTATCCCTATGAACAAGCCGTCTGGCAAATACAACGTCTGGAACAAGATCAATTACGAGGAAGGGACCAGTCACTAAATCGACTCAGTGAAAAAGGCTTAATGATTTAAGTCATTTCAAAAGATGTTTTTTTGATACCATAATTGGCCTGACACTCATAACAGGGCCAACACCATGAACAGTATTCTCAGGCCAAAGGTATCCTCTGCACCCTGCATGCTGGGCGAAAACAACCCGGACATCATCCAGCAAGATACCGCGCCCGCGTCGACGGCCCTGCTGAATGGCCTGAGCCGAATATTCGGTATTCGTCTCGCAGGGCACGAAAACGATCCGGATGCACGGTTTCTGGCTGACCTCGCCCGCCTTTTCCACCAGCGCAGGGTGGATGCCGAAACCACCCTGGAAAAACATGACACCCCCTGGGCAAACGTTTACCTGATTCAGTACGGCATCATGCGGCTGTTCCGGGAAGCACCGAGCGGCAAGGTCTCCGTGCACCATTTCTTCTCCGAGGGCGACATGGTCTGGCCGGTCTTCGGCCGTAGCCGCACTGTACGAAACACCCTGTGCCTGACGAGCGTAACCCCGGTCACAGCCTGGGTCGCTGATTTTTCCGCATTCCGGTCCGCGATCCAGTCTCACGGTGAAGGACTCTGGCCCAGATTCGCCCTGGTGCTGACCGAGGAAATGGCGGAGTTGACCAGCATGAGGGAATTCCGGAAACACACCATGTCCGCAAGGGAGCGATACCTGTTGCTGCTGGAGGAATACCCGGAGCTGGTGAAGCGTGTGCCGGATAACCAGCTGGCTTCCTGGCTGGGGGTGGTGCCTGCAACTTTCTCACGGCTGAAAACCGGCGCCCTGGGTGACCGGAAGTAAGGCCGGAGATACAACACAAAAAAGGGCAGCAAGCTCTCGCCTGCTGCCCTGAAAGACGCTCAACGCTTGATCAATACTGTCACTATCAGCCGTGTAGTTTAACGGCCAGTTCCGCCACAAGTTTGCCCTGATAGCGGGCGATGTTCAGTTCCTTCTCACTGGGCTGGCGGGAGCCATCACCACCGGCAATGGTCGAGGCGCCATAGGGCGTGCCACCGTTCATCTCCGACACATCGAAGAAATCCGGAATGCCATAGCCAAGCGGCACGATCACCATGCCGTGGTGAGCCAGTGTGGTCCAGAACGAGCTGATGGTGTGTTCCTGGCCGCCACCGGTTCCGGTTGAGGTGAACACGCTGGCAAGCTTGCCGTGGAGTTTACCCTCAGCCCACAGTCCGCCGGTCTGGTCCAGGAAGGTACGCATCTGGCCGGACATATTGCCGAACCGCGTCGGCGTGCCGAAGATGACGGCATCGTATTCCGGCAACTCTTTGGGGTCCGCGACCGGTGCCGCCTGCTCGGATTTGCCACCGGCGCCCAGGAATGCCTGGTCGGACATGGTTTCCGGAACACGCTTGACCGTCACCTCAGCGCCAGAGACACCCTTTGCGCCCTCTGCCACAGTGCTGGCCATGGTTTCGATGTGGCCGTACATGGAGTAATAAAGAACAAGTACCTTTGCCATACGTTCAGAGCCTCTGCTTGATACAGTTAATGGATGCCCTAAGCCTACGCCCGCGAACGTTATCGAAAAACCGGAAGATTTCATTCGGCTTGTTCAGAATTTCTGATCATTCTCACGGAGGTGTCACGCGCCAGCCATTGCGTACACCTGTACGCTGAAGTACCGTATCGCCATGACCGAACTGGAAAAAACATTGATGAAAGCGACCGGCACCGCCACGGAATCTCCCCACTACCGCATTGAAGAATGGCTCAACACTGCCACCCACGGCCTGGGAGCCATTCTCAGTGTTATCGGAACAGTTGCCCTGATTGTTGCGGCCAGCCAACTGGGGGACGCCTGGAAGGTTGTCAGCTTCAGCATATTCGGGGCCTCGCTGATACTGCTCTACCTGGCATCAGCGCTTTACCATGGCGCCCGGCACCCACGGCTACGGGCGATTTTCAAAACCCTGGACCATTGCGCCATATTCCTGCTCATCGCCGGCAGCTACACACCCTTTCTGCTGGTGAACATGCGCGGCACCACGGGCTGGACGCTGTTTGCCATTATCTGGTCCCTGGCAGTTACCGGAGTAGTGCTCAAGATCATCTTCAAAAACCGCTTCAAGCTCGCCCGCGTGGGCATCTACATTGCCATGGGGTGGCTGATCATCTTTGCCTCGTCTGATCTGGTAGCCAGCCTGAATGAAACCGCACTCTACCTGACCATCGCCGGCGGCGTGGTCTACACCGCCGGCGTCATTTTTTACCTGGCCGACCGCATACCCTATATGCACGCGGTGTGGCACCTGTTTGTGATCGGCGGCAGTGCCCTGCACTTCAGTGCCGTCTACTACGGGGTGCTTCCCTACACGGTCTGATCAGAACGCCCAGACCATCGCCATCAGAATGCCCCAGGCGAGCAGAGACGCCGCCATAATGGTGTAAGTGGCAGACATGGCGACAACATCGTTGTCAGAGCGATGGCAGAGGGACCGGACGCCCTGATAAATCAGAGCACAGGAAAGAAACAGGCCCACTGCGACTGCCAATACGCTCACTGCCAGCACCGGTACCAGCAGCGCCAGGGAGGACAACCACAGGGGTATGGGCGCTATGGCGGCCAATAGGTAGGCGTCCTGATAGCTGATTTCCATCTTGTCCGCTTCAAGAACGGCACGGATAAGCCAGCCCATCACGAAAAACGTCAGCAATTCCGCCAGGAACAGAATGGTTGTTATAAAACGCCATTCCTTGTCAGCAAATCCGGCCAGGAAAGCATCGCCATAGTGGGTACCCGCGTAATACAGCAGCACCGGTGGTAACAGTGACAGGGGCACAACCACCACCCATGCCAGGAAGGGAATCGTCAGATTCAGGCGCTTGAGCTCCGACCACACTCCGTTTCCGGAGAAAGGTAAATACAGCAACTGAGAGATAGTCATGATGCACCTCATTTATCGGTTCTTGTACTTTTGTGATAGCCAAGCCAACCTGTGGGGTCAAGGATCCCCCATGACCTCAGACAAGTCGGCACTCCGCCACCGGTAACAGATTGATGGCTCTAACCAAGGTAAAACCGTTTCATGCGTTCTGGCTGTTTTTCCCGGCGGCGGCTTTGTGGGCAGCCGTGGTTGTGCCCATGTCCATCTATGCCGTGCTGTCTGGTTCGGGCTGGCCACCGGGGCTTCTGGGCGCCGGCCATGGCCATGAGCTGATATTCGGTTTTGCGCTGGCGCTGATTGCCGGTTATACCCTCGGCCCCCAACCCTGGCGAGTTCTTGCACCTCTGTTTGTGCTTTGGCTGGTGGCTCGCCTTTGCTGGACACTGGCGCCGGAAAACCCGATATCCCAGCTGCTGAGCCCGGCCTTTGCCCTGTTGCTCGCCCACTATGCCGTACCCAGGTTCCAGGCCGCCAAGAAGTGGCGCAACAAGATCGCCGGCCCGCTGATCCTGGTTCTTTGCCTGCTATCTGTGGCCTTCTGGATTACGGCTAATGCTCCGGCCGGTTTCTGGCTTGCGTTACCCCACACACGCCGTGTCATGACGGCCGCCATACTTGGCCTGTTGCTGCTAATGACGTTCATGGGCGGCAGAATCATTGCTCCGGCTGTGGCCGGCACGTTGGAAAAACGCGGTATTCCCCTGGAAGCAAGAGTGCAGCCACGAATTGAAGGTACACTGCTGGTGATCCTGCTGGCAGCAATGGTGTTTGTGCTCATGCCACGTGCGGATATTGTTACCGGCCTCGCCCTGGTGCTCTCAGCGATATTGATGCTGATCCGCGCCCTGCGCTGGAAGCTCTGGCGTTGCATGAACAGGCCGGATTTACTGGTACTGGGGATTGGCTATGTCTGGCTTGCAGCAGGAGCAGGTACCACGGGCGTTTATCTCTTGCAGGGAAACAACCCCCTGCCAGCGCTCCATGTAATCACTATTGGCGCTCTCGGCACCCTGTCTATCAGTGTGATGCTGCGCCTGGCCTGGCAAAGGGCGAGGCGGACCTTTCCTCCGACCTGGCAGGTGCTCGCCATCGCTGTCGCCATGGCGGTGGCAGTACTGGCCCGGTTACAGGCAGGCGCAACTCCGTTTGCACATCCGGGGCTGCTCTGGTTATCCGCCCTGTGCTGGTCAACTGCTTACGGGCTGGTTGCGATACAGCTCGCTACCCTGTTTCGCGCCAGCCAACAGCGCCGGAAATGATTGGCTACCTCCACTGCGCCAGTGGCTGACACTCACTACTCCATCAGTTGTATTACCAACATAACCTTATATTTTAAAAGGACTTTTAACACCACTTTCCGGGCCTCTGGAAAGCTGAAAAAGCGACAACCAACCCTCTGCCGGTGTCCTTGATATTTATCATGATCACCTTGCACCTTCCGTTTGCAGAATGACCCCCATAGCCCTCATGCCACCCTAGCCGTGGCTCCGGGTCAGCAACCATAGGAGCAGTTATCATGGCCAAAACCAATGCCGACATCGAACAATGGGATGTCGAAAACGAGGAATTCTGGGAGAAGGAAGGCAAGCGCATCGCCTCCCGCAACCTGTGGATTTCCATCCCCAGCCTGCTTATGGGCTTCGCCGTATGGCTGATGTGGGGCATGATCACCACCCAGATGAAGAATCTGGGTTTTCCTTTCACCGTTGATCAACTGTTCACACTGACGGCCATTGCCGGACTTTCTGGTGCGACACTACGAATTCCGGCATCGTTCATGATCAAAATTGCTGGTGGCCGCAATACGGTCTTCCTGACCACCGCCTTGCTGATGCTCCCCGCCCTGGGAACCGGCATCGCTCTGATGAATCCCGACACCCCGTTTATCGTTTTCCAGGCGCTGGCGCTGCTGTCAGGCATTGGTGGCGGTAACTTTGCCTGCTCCATGAGCAACATCAGCTCTTTCTATCCAAAGAGCAAGCAGGGCTATGGGCTGGGCATGAACGCCGGGCTCGGCAACTTTGGTGTGACCACCATGCAGGTGGTGATTCCCCTGGTAATGACCGTGGGAGTTTTTGGAGCACTCGCAGGCGGCCCCCTGGAGCTGCAGAGCCCGAGCGGTACTCTGATCGGTCGCATTGAAGCCGGTACTGATACCTGGATCCAGAACGCCGGCTTTATCTGGCTGGTCTTTCTGATTCCCCTGGCCTTCGCTGGCTGGTTCGGCATGAACAACCTGCGCACCATTACTCCGAACCCGGGCAGTCCTGCCTCAGCCTTTGGCAAGATCATCGGCCTGTATGTGGTTGGCCTCGCCACCTCCCTGGTTGGGGTGTATGCCCTGGGCATTCTGAACATGTGGGTGGCGTTACCGCTCACCATCATTCTGACACTGGTTCTTCTGCGACTGATCCCCGGTGATATCAAACCCAACATCCAGAAGCAGTTTGCCATCTTCAGCAACAAGCACACCTGGTCCATGACGGTGCTGTACATCCTTACTTTCGGCTCATTCATCGGCTTCTCCGCTGCCCTGCCGCTGTCCATCAGCGTTATCTTCGGCAACATGATGGATGTAGCCGCGGACGGCACCGTAACCCGCGTCACCAATCCTGATGCACCCAGTGCGCTAACCTGGGCCTGGATCGGACCTTTCGTGGGGGCTCTAATTCGTCCGGTGGGTGGCTGGATCTCTGACAAGATGGGCGGTTCCATCGTGACCCAGATTATCTCGGCGGTCATGGTGGTGGCATCGGTGGCAACAGGCTATGTGATGATGCTGGCCTACAACTCTACCGATCCCAATGTTTACTTCCCGGTCTTCCTGATTCTGTTCATCGTGCTGTTTGCTGCCAGCGGCATTGGTAACGGCTCCACCTTCCGCAGCATTGGCGTTATCTTTGATGTTCAGCAGAAGGGGCCAGTACTTGGCTGGACCTCTGCCGTTGCCGCGTACGGCGCCTTCATTGCGCCCAGGGTAATGGGGCAGGAAATCCAGGCCGGCACCCCGGAACTGGCCATGTACGGCTTTGCGGTGTTCTACGCCGTATGCCTGGTGGTTAACTGGTGGTTCTATCTGCGCAAGAATGCCTACATCAAGAATCCCTAATGCAGAAGTAAGCTATTCCAACTCAGATTGCCGGCCCCTCTGGGGCCGGCTTTCGTTATAACCTCCCCATCCTCGCCCACTTCCTCTGCGCTGACCGACAAGGCAAGAACCTTTGCGGTGTGCCCTATCCTGTTCTCTATTCCTGTTCTCTATGTCTGCGTCCGCGCCTGTGCTCAAGAGTAACCGCACCAGTTAAGGATTCCTGTTCCTGACAGCCCAAATGAGTGCTGTCTGACCACCTTGGCATCAATCCGCGCCCCCTTTCCAGCCAGACGGCAAGTCCAACCAGGCGGCAAGCCTGTTCTGCATTCCCCTCTTGCGCCGTCACAACCAGCGTGCTCCTCCCCTTATATCACGCTCTTGCAGAGTATCGTCTTACCAGAGGACCTCCCCCATAGCCACCAACATAACAACCGCCAGCAACGCCCCAAGCCAGCCAGAGCAGCGTTCCAGAATTCCCATCCAGTTCACCCTGGTGTTTTCAGGCCTCCACACCTCAACAGAATACGAGCATAAAAAAACCCGCCGGGATTGCTCCGGGCGGGTTTTGGTGAAGGTAAGCTGGCGGTGGCTATCCAGCCGTTGCGGCAGCCTGCTTCTGGCGCTCTTCCTCTTCAATCTGAAGGTCAACAGAGGACACCTGGTACTCTTCTGCAAAGCCGGACTCCGGCTCTTTCAGCCACATCAGGCACAGTACCCAGCTGATGAAGGCACCCGCCGCAATGATGTAGAAGAACTGAGTAGGAGTTACAAAGGTGAAGATGGTGAGGTACACCACTGCACCCACATTGCCGTAGGCACCGGCCATACCGGAGATCTGCCCGGTGAGGCGACGCTTTATAGACGGGATGATACCGAAAGTGGCGCCTTCCGCTCCTTGCACGAAGAACGAAGTGAACACGGTGATGGCAACGGCAATGATCAGCGGCCAGCTGGAGTTCATGAATCCCATCAGTGCAAAACCGATTGAGATGCCGAACATGTAGGCCAGCATGACAAAGCGGCGGTTGCCCATGCGGTCGGAGACCAGGCCACCCATCGGGCGCGCCAACAGGTTCACGAAGGCAAAGGAGGCCGCAATCATGCCTGCGGCTGCCGCACTCAGGCTCCAGGTTTCTTCAAAGAACATGGGCAGCATGGACACCACCGCCAGTTCCGCACCGAAGTTGGCGAAATAGGTGCTATTGAGGGCGGCTACACTGTTGAATGGGTACTTGTCGTCCTCCGGCACGCCTTTTTTGAGGATGGGAATGTTCACCCGCAGGATCTGGATGATCTGGTAGATCACAATCGCGGTGATGACTCCATAGCAGATCAGAGCACCGGTCCTGCCGATGTATCCCATGCTCTCGATGCGCCACACCAGGATACCCAGCACTCCGACCAGAGGAATGGTCCACAGGATGAGTTTGACCATATCGCCCCAGGTGCTGACTTCCAGCGCAATCGCCTTGCGGGGTTTGCGGTGAACAGTCCCCACAGGGCCGTCTGTGATGGCAAACCAGTAGTAAACACCATAAGCCGCCATGAAGATCGCGCTCTGGGCAATGGCCCAGCGCCAGCCGTCTTCACCGCCATACATGTGCAGGGCAATAGTCGGCAGGGAGATGGCTGCGGCTGCGGAACCGAAATTGCCCCAGCCGGCGTAGAAGCCCTCGGCGAAACCGATATCCCTTGGCTTGAACCACATGGCGGTCATGTGAATGCCCACCACAAAGCTGGCACCGATCGAGCTCAGAACCAGCCGGCTGACCAGCAGCTGCATCATGGTGGTGCCGAAAGCAAACACCAATGCCGGGATGGCCATCAATACCATCAGTACCGAGAACACACGACGCGGACCGAAGCGGTCCAGGGCCATACCCACAATAATTCGGGCGGGAATGGTCAGCGCCACGTTGCAGATAGCAAACAGGCGAATGTCATCCTTTGTCAGCCAGTCCACACTTTTCAGCATGCTGGACGCCAGCGGCGCCATATTGAACCAGACATAAAAGGTAATAAAGAAGGCAATCCAGGTCAGGTGCAGTGCCCTGATTTCCGGATTGCGGACGTGGAATACGTCTGCGACTTTCATTTCAGCCTCCGGGGCTATTCAAGGGTTATTAAAGGCTGGGGAGAATGAGCAGCGGACACTGCACCCGGCGCGCGAGAAAGGAGCTCACGCTGCCGAAGGTCATGTAATCCAGCTCATCCACGAAATAGGTCAGGGATCGGGCAATGAATCCGCCATCGGGCTCGTGGCTGTGGCGGGCTATTACCAGCATGTCGGGGCGAATCTTCTTCTCCGCTGCAAACAGCAGCATCTTGCGGGCATCACCCTCCAGCAGCATGGTTTCGGCAACGATCTGCTCTTTCTGGCACACCTCCATGGCCTCTGATATATGCTGTTTGAGCTCGTCCACTTCCTGCTGGAAGAAGTCTTCATTTCCCGAGGTGATGTCGCGAGGATTTTCTGCCACGGCAACCAGCGTGATTTGTGGTTTCAGATCCCGAAACATGGTGATGGTTTGTGCCAGGGCCAACCTGGCATTCCTCGAACCGTCGTAGGCAATCATGATTTTCATCGTAGGCTCCAGACCCGTTATGCCAGCGCGCACGCGTGGCAGGTTTGATAGATGTCAGCATTAGCCCACAATCGCCTGCTACCAGCACTTGATATGCGTCAAATCCGGCCCCGGGTACCCCACCAGAGACACAGTAGCGATATCCCCTGCCGCCTTTCATGCCTCGATCGCCTACCCCCTACCTGCCTTGAAGGGGTACCTCCAATGCCACGGCCGCCCGACAGCCATTCTTGATATTGTTCAAGTAGCTCGGGGGGGCCGGCGGGATACAGTCAAAACCATAGTTTTGCCGTTCGCAGTGGGGGGAATCATCATGGAAAACAGCGTATCGAAAACCGAACAGTACCGGGCGCTGGGCATATCCACCTTTGCCTTCACCCTCTGTTTTGCGGTCTGGACCATTTTTTCGATTATCGGCATCAAGATCAGCCAGGACTTCGGGCTTTCGGATACCCAACTGGGATTGTTGATGGCAACGCCTATCCTCACCGGCTCCGTCAGCCGGCTGTTCCTCGGCATATGGACAGATCGCTTCGGGGGCCGCTGGGTGTTCGGCGTGCTGATGCTGACAACAGCAGCCTGTGTTTACCTCCTTACCTTTGCCAACAGCTACCTGATGTTGCTGGTGGGCGCACTTGGGGTTGGTCTGGCCGGCGGCTCATTCATCGTCGGTGTGACTTACACCGCTGCCTGGTTCGAACGCGAGCGTCAGGGCACGGCACTGGGTATCTTCGGAGCGGGTAACGTGGGCGCGGCCGTGACCAATTTCGGTGCCCCTTTCCTTCTTGTGGCTCTGGGGTGGCAGGGTACGGCCCAGGTCTATGCCACGGTATTGGCCATCATGGGTGTGCTGTTCATTCTCCTTGCCAAAGAAGACCCTATGGCAAAAGAGCGCGCCAGCAAGCAATCCCAGTCTTTCATGGAGCAGATGGCGCCGCTGAAGGAGCTACGGGTGTGGCGTTTCGCGCTCTATTATTTCTTTGTATTCGGCGCGTTCGTCGCCCTGGCTCTGTGGTTGCCCCACTACCTGATTGGCGTTTACGGGTTGAACATCAAAACCGCCGGCATGATTGCCGCGCTCTATACCATCCCTGCTTCCCTGTTCCGGATACTTGGCGGCTGGATGTCAGATCGCTACGGCGCTCGCCGCGTTATGTACTGGACTTTTATCGCCTCAGTGATCTGCACCTTCCTGCTCAGTTACCCGCCAACCGAATACGTGGTACACGGCATTGATGGCGATATCCGCTTCTTCCTCGAAGTAGGCCTGGTGCCATTCGTGGTTCTCACCTTCATCCTCGGCTTTTTCATGTCACTGGGAAAGGCGGCTGTGTACAAGCACATCCCGGTCTACTACCCCACCCACGTTGGCGCTGTGGGCGGCGTCGTCGGCATGATAGGCGGCCTTGGGGGATTCCTGCTGCCACTGATGTTTGGTGTGCTGAACGACATTACCGGGGTCTGGCAGAGCAGCTTTATGTTGATGTTCGTGATCGTGGCTTCTGCCCTCGTCTGGATGCACTACGCCATCCGTTCTGCCGAAAGGGTGGAATGGGCGGCCCAGGAGTCCAAGACCGACCTGCCGGAGCTGGCATCGCCGCAGCTGTTCTATCCGCTGAACCGCCCGGACAGGGAGAATGACCGGCTGACCAAGGGCCATCCGCCCCTGAAGTAACACTCTCAGAAGCTTTTGCCCTTGTAGCCTTGACCTGCGCTACCACGCCCCCGACCTCCGGGGGCTTTTTTCGCAGGCTGTATCCAACTCGTCCCACTCGCTTTAGAATTCGGGCTCCACGAACTGCCTGGAGTTGTTGTTATCCATGTCACCCCAATCGAGTTCAGCAACCGGTTTCGAGCGGCTGCGACACATTGAATCCAGCCGGCTATTCCAGAGCGTTGTCATTGGCATCATCATCCTGTCCGCCCTGACGATTGGCGCCAAAACCTATGAATTGCCGCCACTGGTGGAAGGTTCACTGATCGTGATGGACAACGCCATCACGATTTTTTTCCTGCTGGAAATACTGTTCAGGTTTGCCGCCTGCCCCAACAAGAAACGCTTCCTGATGGACGGCTGGAACCTGTTCGATACGCTTGTTGTGCTTGGCAGTCTGATTCCGCTGGACAATTCAGACGCGGTTCTGCTCGGCCGGCTGCTGAGGGTGTTCAGGGTATTGAGGTTGATTTCCGTGGTGCCGGAGCTGCGGTTTCTGATCAACTCCCTGCTGAAAGCCATTCCCCGCATGGGCTACATCGCTGTGCTGATGTTCATCATCTTCTATATTTACGCCGCCATGGGCTCCATGTTCTTTGCGAAAGTGGATGAGGAGCTGTGGGGGGATGTTGCCATCGCCATGCTTACCCTTTTCCGGGTGGCAACCTTCGAGGATTGGACAGACGTCATGTACGCCACCATGGATCAGTATCCGCTAAGCTGGATCTACTATCTGACGTTTATCTTCCTGACGGCGTTTGTATTCCTGAACATGATGATCGGGGCGATTCTGGAAGTGATGAGCGAGGAGCAGAACGCCAAACAGGCGCAACAGGCCCACGACGAGCGGGATGAGATTGCCCGCCAGCTGCAGGGGGTGCAGGAACAGTTGAAGGAATTGACCAGGCAGATGTCAGAGAAGTCCGGGGGCCACTGACCCCCGGCTTTACAGGGATCAGAAGGGTTTGGCGACAGCCAGGTGGAAAATGGCCATGATCTGGACCAGCGCCAGCACAGATGCAATCAGCCGCACCTGTAGACTCCGGGTTTCCTTCATTGCGAACACGCCCGCTACAATGTAGCCAACCAACAGGAATATCTTCGCTGTCAGCCAACCGTGCACAAACGGCATCCAGGGCGTTACAAACAGCAGGCTGATGGCGGCCACCAACAGAACCGTATCGTTGGCGTGAGGTATCCAGCGCAGCGGAGTCTTACGCCACTGGGGCTTGCCCACCGCATCCAGGAGCAGGCGCAATGCAAACAGCACTACCGTCAGGTAGGCTGCAATCATGTGGACGCTTTTCAGAATCAGGTAACTACTCATAAACTAATCCATTGGGAATCAAATCGATAGCCGCATTGTACGCAAAACTACCGCCTGATGGGTATGTTATTCCTTTAAACATTTATTTATTATACATGTTATATTCAGACCGCCAGTGGAGTCATTGTCATGCAGGCTATCCCCACAACTGAAACCGAAGCAGGCGCAAGCATCCGCCAGCTGTTCGGCTACCCGTTCAGGATCTTCTTCCTCTCCATGACCGTACTGGCCATGTTGGCCATCCCCGTGTGGGTACTGCAGGTCAGTGGCGTCATTCAACTGCCATTGGCCATGCCGGGCCTGTTCTGGCATCAGCATGAAATGCTGTTCGGCTTTCTGTCCGCCGCCATCGCCGGCTTCCTGCTGACCGCGGTGTGCGTATGGACCCAAACCGAACGCACGCACGGCTTGCGTCTGGTTCTGCTGTGGGGCGTCTGGCTTGCAGGGCGGCTATTACTGGCGTTCGGCGCGGGCCTGCCTGACTGGCTGGTTCATGGCGTAAACCTCGCTTTCCTGCCCCTGGTCATGCTGGACGCCGGCTGGCGCGTGGTGCATGCCAAGCAGAAGCGACAACTGATGATTCTGGTGGTACTGGGACTGCTCTGGCTGATGCAGATCGGCTTTGTAACCCGACTCGACCCCGCCTTCAGCTACGGCGCACTGATCATGGCAATGGCGCTGATCAGCATTATTGGTGGGCGTATCACCCCTGCGTTCTCCGCCGGCTGGCTCCGTCAACGGGGGCTGGATGCCACTCAGGTCAGGATGGTTCCGGCCCTGGACATGGCCGTCCTGTTCAACATGGTGCTGCTGATGGCATCACTGGTGTCCGGTTGGCAAACCGTAACAGCCATTCTCGCCGTGACTGCTGCCGTACTGATGCTGGTGCGTCTCGCGGGCTGGAAAGGCTGGCTGTTCCGCAAGGAGCCGCTGCTGTGGGTGCTGCACCTGTCTATCCTCTGGGTGCCGGTTGCTCTGCTTTTGCTTGCCGGTTCCATTCTCGCGGGCTGGCCCGCCAGCGCCTGGACTCATGCAGCCGGCACCGGTGCCGTTGGGTGTCTGATTCTGGGTGTCATCGCCCGGGTATCACTGGGCCACACCGGCCGCCCTCTGGTTCTTCCCCGGAGCCTGGTCACGGCATTTATAATGATTCACCTGGCGGCGCTGGTGCGCGTGGTCACTGCATTCGAAGCCATGCCCTGGCACGCGGGTGTGGGGATAAGCTCCCTGTTATGGGTGCTCGCATTCGGCCTATTCCTGGCCCGTTATACCCGCATACTGGCGTCACCAAGGCCGGATGGGAAGGAAGGCTGAGCTTTCCGGGGGATTCGCAAAACAGGAAGAGCCGGTCAGGCGGCCAGCTCTTCCTCGGCAATTGCACTGAACGCTGCCCTTGCCTCGCGGAAGCGATCAGCAGGAAAATGGATGTGAATCCCCTCAAGTGACGCCATCAGCATTTCCAGATGAGCGTCCCAGCCGGCACAGGAAATCGCCACTCGATGGTCGTCCGGCAACAGCAATGTCAGTTCTACCGTTGTTCCCTCTGATTCCGGAAGCAGATCCCAGCGTATCGGGCGTTGCGGCTCGCTACCGGCACTCCAGGAATACTCCAGCAGCCGTTCAGGCTTGATAGCGCGAACGTAGCTGTCTATCGCGGAGCCACTCTGGCCGAAATCGATTTTGACCGACCCGCCGGGCCACTGCTCAATCGTTCCCGGCGCCAACCAATTCGCCAGGTTAGCCGGGTCGGTAAGCATTGCCCACACTTCTGCAGGGTCGTGGTCCGTGCTGCGTTTGAGCTTTGCACTTACGCGGCCATCCCTGCGGCTCAGTTTGCCCCAGGCTTTACTTTTCGCTGACATGGCGGCTCCTTGTATCTGTCAGGGTCAGCCTGAAAAATAACCAAAAGCACCAAACGACACCTTGATGACCATCAACCACTCCCACCCGTTTCCCTGAAAACTGCAACCAATGGTCAATAGCCATATGGGGAATAACAGCTAAAGTATAAGAAACCATTTTGTAACAGGAATAATGGCATTATGACCCCCGATCACTTTGACAAGGCGGATCTGGAAGCCTGCGGGCAAGGTACGCTTTTCCCAGGCAAGATGCGGCTGCCCATCAACGAAATGCTGATGATGGACCGCGTAACCCATTTCAGCGAAACCGACGGGCAGTACGGTAAAGGCAGCATTGTTGCCGAGCTGGATATCGACCCGGACCTGTGGTTCTTCAAGGTTCATTTTGTCGATGACCCGGTTATGCCCGGCTGCCTGGGACTGGATGCCATGTGGCAACTGGTGGGTTTTTTCCTGGCGGCAACCGGCGGCGAAGGCAAGGGCCGGGCACTGGGATGCGGGGAAGTGAAGTTTTCTGGCCAGGTGCTGCCGAAGAATAAACTGGTTCGCTACCACCTCGACATCAAACGGGTAATCCGCCGCAAGCTCACCATGGCTATCGCCGATGCCCGCATGGAAGTGGATGGCCGCGAGATCTACACTGCCAAGGATCTGAAGGTTGGCATGTTCAATTCTACGGATGACTTTTAGGAGCCATTAAATGCGTCGTGTTGTTATTACAGGTATGGGGATTGTCTCCAGCCTAGGAACCAATCAAGACGAAGTGACCCGTTCTTTGCGGGACTCAATACCCGGCATCGGCTTCAGTCAGGAAGCCAAGGACAACGGTCTGCGCAGCCATGTATGCGGCCAGATCGACCTCAACCTGCCAGACCTGATCGACCGCAAGCTGATGCGCTTCATGTGCCCGGCCTCCGGTTACACCTACCTGGCGATGAAAGAAGCCATTGCGCAGGCGGGGCTCACCGATGAGCAGATCCGTGCCAACTCTACCGGCGTGATTACTGGCGCAGGTGGTGCTTCCACAGTGGAGCTGATGGACGCGATCGACACCCATCGCGCCAAAGGCATCCGCCGGGTCGGCCCTTATCGCGTTCCGCGCACCATGGGCAGCGCCATCAACGCCTCTCTGTCCACCGCATTCGGCATTACCGGCGTCAACTACGGCATTACGTCTGCCTGCGCCACCAGTGCCCATTCCATCGGCCACGCTGGCGACCTGATTGCCCTGGGCCGTCAGGACGTCATGTTTGCCGGTGGCGGCGAAGACATCCACTGGACCCTGAGCCTGATGTTTGACGCCATGGGTGCATTGTCCACCAAGTACAACGACACGCCGGGAAGGGCGTCCCGCACCTATGACAAGGACCGGGACGGCTTTGTTATATCCGGTGGCGGCGGCATTCTGGTACTGGAAGCACTCGAACATGCAGAAGCCCGCGGTGCCAATATCCTGGCTGAACTGGTCGGCTTCGGGGCCACCTCTGACGGCGCGGATATGGTCGCTCCCAGCGGCGAAGGCGCGATTCGCTGCATGCAGCAGGCGATGAAGAATGTGGACGGCGAGATCAGCTACATCAACACCCACGGCACCAGCACGCCTGCAGGTGATGTCACCGAGCTGAAAGCACTGAAGGAAACCTTTGGTGACAAGATACCGCCGCTGAGCTCAACCAAGCCCCTGTGCGGCCACGCCCTGGGCGCTGCAGGTGTGCACGAAGCCATCTACAGCCTGATCATGCAGCGGGGGAACTTTATTGCCCCGTCGGCCAACATCGAGAACCTGGACGAAGGCGCCGAAGGCTACCCCATCGTGCGGGAACGGCAGGACAACGTGGATCTGCCCCTGGTGATGAGCAACAGCTTCGGCTTTGGCGGTACCAACGGTACCCTGGTCTTCAAGAAAGCCTGATACCTGAAGAAGGCAGGCACCGGGGCATGCGATATTGCTGCCCCGGCGGCCTGAGCCTGCCTCATGCCGCCATCGAGCGGTAGGCCCCCGGCGACTTCCCCATCCAGCGCTTGAACGCGCGACTGAACGCACTGAGCTCCGAAAATCCCAGTTGTTCAGCAATTTCCACCAGCGACTTGCTACGGTCATCAAGATAGGCCAGCGCACGCTCGCGCCGGATCTCTTCCAGCAAGGCCGCGAACGTCAGGCCCTCCCGCTTCAGCCTTTTGTGAAGCGTATGCCGGCTCATGTGCAGCTGGGAGGCAACGGCTTCCACCCCCACCCGGCCACGCTCCAGATGCCCGGCAATCAACGAAGTCACTCGCGCACTGAACGGTGCCTTCGTCGCGAAGGACTCCATCGGTTCTGATTGCATGTCTCTTGCTCCTGATATCTCAATGCAGGCAATAACCACCCGCGGACGTCAGCGTACACATGTTAGCCGAAAATAACCATATCCAGCCTTGAGCCGCATCAAGGGAAAAAACCACTCGATGAGGCACCATGCGCCGCTGCCAACTCCCGAACAACTGATGGCCTAATCCGGAGCTCCGATGCAAACCCCAGAACTGCTGGCCCCAGCTGGCACTGCCGAACACCTCGAGACCGCCTTTGCCTACGGCGCCGACGCCGTCTATGCCGGCCAGCCGCGATACTCACTGAGAGTAAGAAATAACAGCTTCAAAAACATTACAGCTTTAGGCGCAGGCATCACCCGCGCCCATGAACTGGGCAAACAGTTCTATCTCGTATCCAACATCGCGCCCCACAATGACAAAGTGCGAAGCTATTTGCGGGACCTGGAACCGGTACTGGAATACCGGCCGGATGCCCTGATCATGTCTGACCCCGGCCTGATCATGCTGGTGCGGGAAAAATGGCCGGATCAGCCCATACACCTATCGGTACAGGCCAACGCCGTCAACTGGGCAACGGTGGAATTCTGGCGCCGGCAGGGCATCAGCCGCGTTATCCTCTCGCGGGAACTGGCCCTGGACGAAATCCGCGACATCCGTGAAAAAGTGCCGGCAATGGAACTGGAAGTCTTCGTACACGGCGCGCTGTGCATGGCCTACTCCGGCCGCTGCCTGCTGTCCGGCTACATGAATCACCGCGACGCCAACCAGGGCGCCTGCACCAACGCCTGCCGCTGGAACTACAAAGAAGTCAGCCACAGCCACGACCAGACCGGCGACCTGATTGCCACCTCAACCAACAGCGAGGTCCAGACCGCCGAACCCCGCGAAATCCTGCTGGAAGAACCCAACCGCCCGGGCAGCTACATCCCCGCCTACGAGGATGAACACGGCACCTACATCATGAACTCCAAAGACCTCCGCGCGGTCCAGCACGTCGCGGCACTGGCAGAAATGGGCATCCACTCCCTGAAAATCGAAGGCCGCACCAAAAGCACCTACTACGTCGCCCGCACCACCCAGGCCTACCGCCGCGCCATCGACGACGCCACAGGCGGCAAACCCTTCGAGATGAACCTGATGAACCAGCTCGAAGCCCTCTCCAACCGAGGCTACACCGAAGGCTTCCTGCGCCGCCACGTACCCCAGGAATACCAGAACTATGAACAGGGCTCCTCCCTGAACGGCAGCCAGCAGGTCGTCGGCACTATTACTGACGTGGATGACCGTTGGCTGACCATCGATGTAAAGAACAAGTTCGCCCCCGGTGACGCGCTGGAACTGATCACACCGGCCGGCAACCTTAGGTTCTCGGCGGAAACAATGGAGAACCGGAATGGTGAAGCCATGGGTTATGCCCCCGGCAGCGGCCATATCGTTCGTATCCCGAAACCAGAACGACTGCCGCAATCGTTAGACTACAGTTACCTGACAAAAATTCTGACTTCCTCTCCGTAGCAACTGTCGGGCTCATGGAGACCAGCAATTAGTCGAAGGGGTCGGGCGGGGCTTCCTCCCAAAACCGTGCATTGCCATGGATGGCAATGCCGAGCCCCCATGGATGGGTTCACGGCGTGTTTTGGGAGGAAGCCCCGCCTGACGCCCGCCACCGCAACATCCAGTCTTACCCCAAGCCAGACCAAAGCTATCACCACGATTGCCAGCCCCTTAGTGCCCCAAGGGCCGAATAAGGTATAATCACGACACGCGCAATTTAATACCTGACTATTTTACTCTGGTATTGTATACTCGCTCACCAGAAGAAACGGATTTTGCCCTTGGTTTTCAACGGGGCGACACCCAATCCGTCATCCAAAAACCGATTGCAGGGCGTACTCTCAACACGAGCGACCACTGCAACGCCTGAAATTTTTACATCCGCAAGGTAGCCACCCAAGCAAGGCTACCGGCGACACCAGGGGCTCAAAAGCCCGAGATGAGAGAATACGGAGCGACGATCATGGCGACCACCGATAAAGAGGTGAACGAGCTGATCAAACGGGAATACGAACACGGTTTCGTGACAGACATCGAATCCGACACGTTCGAGCCCGGCCTTAACGAAGACGTCATAGCCCGCCTTTCCGGCATCAAGAAAGAGCCGGAGTGGATGCTGGAATGGCGCCTGAAAGCCTACCGTCGCTGGCTGGAAATGGACGAGCCGGACTGGGCCCACGTGGGTTATCCGAAAATCGACTACAACTCGATTTCCTACTACTCCGCGCCCAAACGCCCGGAAGACATGCCCCAGAGCCTGGACGAAGTGGACCCGGAGCTGCTCAGAACCTACGAGAAACTGGGCATCCCGCTGCACGAGCGCGAAAAACTCGCTGGCGTGGCCGTTGACGCGGTATTCGACTCTGTCTCTGTTGCGACCACCTTCAAAGAGCCACTGGCCAAAGCGGGCGTGATTTTCTGTTCCATCTCCGAGGCCATCCAGGATTATCCGGAACTGGTCAAAAAGTACCTGGGTTCCGTGGTGCCTGCAGGCGACAACTTCTTCGCTGGCCTGAACTCCGCAGTCTTCTCTGACGGTACGTTTGTATACGTTCCAATAGGTGTGCGCTGCCCCATGGAACTGTCCACTTACTTCCGCATCAACGCGGCCAACACCGGACAGTTCGAGCGCACCCTGATCATCGCTGAAGACAGCAGCTATGTAAGTTATCTGGAGGGCTGCACCGCCCCCATGCGGGATGAAAACCAGCTCCACGCAGCCGTGGTTGAACTGGTTGCCCTGGACGATGCGCAGATCAAGTACTCCACCGTCCAGAACTGGTATCCGGGTGACGAGAACGGCAAGGGTGGCATCTTCAACTTCGTCACCAAGCGTGGCGCTGCCATCGGCAGGAATTCGAAGATTTCCTGGACCCAGGTCGAGACCGGTTCTGCGGTCACCTGGAAATATCCGAGCTGTATCTTGCGCGGTGACAACAGCGTGGGCGAATTCTACTCGGTGGCACTGACCAACAATTATCAGCAGGCCGATACCGGCACCAAGATGATCCACCTGGGCAAGAATACCTCCAGCACCATCATCTCCAAGGGTATTTCCGCGGGCAGGAGCTCCAACGCCTACCGCGGCCTGGTGAAGTTCGGCCCCGGTGCGGAAGGTGCGCGTAACTACACCCAATGCGATTCGCTGCTGATCGGCGACCGCTGCGGTGCGCACACGTTCCCGTACATCGAAAGCAAGAACAAATCGGCCATCGTCGAGCACGAGGCCACCACCTCCAAGGTCAGCGACGAGCAGATGTTCCTCTGCCGCCAGCGTGGTATCGACCCTGAGCAGGCTGTCTCCATGATTGTGAACGGCTTCTGTAAAGAGGTGTTCAAGGAGCTGCCTATGGAGTTTGCCGTTGAGGCTGGCAAGTTGCTTGAAGTTAGTCTTGAGGGATCTGTTGGTTAATCCTTCATGGCCCCGCTGAGTTTGGTGGAGATCAGCAAGCACAAAAGTATGCGGAAGCCATCGGGCAGGCCCTGCCCGAGGGCTGACTCCCCCACAGTTGGCAGTCAGCCCAAGGCAAAAGAATTCAGACATCAGGAAGAGAGAAGCCATAAATGCTGAGCATCAAGAACCTGCACGCATCCGTTGAGGGTGAAGAGATCCTCAAAGGCATCAACCTGGAAATCAAGGCCGGGGAAGTTCATGCCATTATGGGCCCGAACGGCTCAGGCAAGAGCACGCTGTCCCAGGTGCTTGCAGGCAATGAGACGTTTGAGGTGACTGAAGGCGAAATCACCCTCAATGGCGACAACCTGCTGGACCTGGAAACCGAAGAGCGGGCCCGTGAAGGCATCTTCCTGGCATTTCAGTACCCGGTGGAGATTCCCGGTGTCAGCAACCTTCAGTTCCTGCGTACCGCCGTCAACGCCATGCGCACACACCGTGGCGAGCCGGAGATGAACGCGGCTGAGTTCATGAAGCTGGCCCGGGAGGTCTCCAAGCAGGTCGACCTCGACCCCGCCTTTCTCAAACGCGGCGTCAACGAAGGCTTCTCCGGTGGCGAGAAAAAGCGTAACGAAATCATGCAGGCGCTGCTACTTCAGCCCAAACTGGCGATTCTGGACGAGACCGACTCAGGGCTCGATATCGACGCCCTGCAGGTGGTCTCCAAAGGCGTGAACGCGCTGCGTGCGGAAGACCGTGCCATCCTGATGGTGACCCACTACCAGCGGCTGCTGAATCACATCGTGCCGGACTACGTACACGTTCTGGCCGGTGGCAGAATCGTCAAATCCGGTGGCCGCGAGCTGGCGCTCGAGCTTGAAGAGCGCGGTTACGGCTGGCTCGGCGTGAAAGACGAAGAAACCACCCCCAGTGCAGCGAGCTAAGGAGGTCGTGGAATGAAACCAGCACCAACGCTTTCCAGCGCCTTCCTTGAGCCGGGCCGGCAGTCACTGCCCGCGCCGCTGCTTGAGCTGCGCAAACAACGGGGTACGGCACTGGTGGATATGCCATTGCCAACCCGCAAGACCGAGAACTGGAAGTACTCCAGCCGTCACCTGACGTTGACTGATGAGCTTGCCGCTACCCTGCCCGCGACCGGCAAGGACGGTCTCAGCCTGTCGCTGCCAGGTTACCGGGTGGTGTTTCATAATGGTGTGATGATTCCGGAAGCGTCGGACTTCCCCGATCTCGACGGTATCCGCATCCAGCGCTTCGCCGATCTCGATGACGACGAGGCGGCTGCCCTGGCCGATCGCCTCGACAACACCCTGGACAACCGGGCCGTGCAGATGGCCAGGCTGAACTCAGCGCGTTTTGAAGACGGCCTGTACATTCAGTTGGACAAGGAAGCTGTGCTCGACCAGCCCTTGTTCATCGTGCACGAAGTAACCGGCACCGCTTCCGGCTCTGCTTACCCGCGCATTTATGTAGACGCGGCGCGTCACAGCCAGATCACGCTGGTTGAGGAATACCTCTCCAGCGGCAATGAGCCTGTCATGGTCAATGCGGTCACCGAATTCATGCTGGGAGACGGCGCCAATGTTACCAGTGTGCGATTGGTCATGGAGGGCGAGAACGTCCAGCATATAGGTGCTACTGGTGTTCGCCAGGCGGCCAATTCCCGCTTCGAAAGCCATTGTGTCGGCTTCGGCGGACCGCTTCGCCGCCACGACCTGATGGTTCGCCTGGAAGGCGAAGGTGGTGAGTGCAAACTGAATGGCGTGGTGGTTACCCAGGGCAAGCAGCACTACGACAACCACACGTCCATTGAGCATGTGGCTGCCCACTGCAACAGTGAAGAAACCTATCGCAACATCGCTGCGGATCAGTCCCACGCTGTGTTCAATGGCCGCATCCATATCCACGAGGATGCCCAGAAGTCGAACGCCAACATGAACAACAAGAATCTGTTGCTTTCCACTGGCGCGGAAATCGATACCAAGCCCGAGCTGGAAATTTACGCGGACGACGTCAAGTGCGCCCACGGCGCCACCATTGGCCAGTTGGACAAGACCTCCCTGTTCTACCTGGTTTCCCGGGGCATCGGGCGCCGTGAGGCCAATACGCTTCTGACTATGGCCTTCATTAACGAACTTGTTGAACAGATTCCGGTTCAGGCAGTCAAAGACGCTGCACAGCTTCGGCTGAATGAGTTTTTCGATCAGACATTTGAGGAGGCCTGACCGGTTATGACAGACCTTTCCGTGGCAAAAAAGGCTGGCAAAGTGGCGTTTGACGTCGATGCCATCCGCCGGGACTTCCCGATCCTTGATCAACGGATCAACGGCAAGCCCCTCGTGTATCTGGACAACGGTGCTTCGGCTCAGAAGCCAATCGCCGTACTGGACGCCATGGATCGGTACTACCGGGAGATGCACTCCAATGTCCACCGGGGTGCTCACACCCTGGGCGACCGCGCCACCAGCGCGTTCGAGGGCGCTCGCGAAAAAGTCCGGAGCTTCCTGAATGCCGACAGTACCCGTGAAATTATCTGGACACGAGGCACCACCGAGGCCATCAATGTGGTCGCCAACGGCCTTGCTGGCCGCCTGAAGCCGGGCGACGAAATCCTGGTCAGCCATATGGAACACCATGCCAACATTGTGCCCTGGCAGATGGTGGCTGAGCGCACGGGGGCGAAGGTGCTTCCTGTGCAGGTAACACCGGAAGGTGAGCTCGACCTGGAATCGTTCACCAGCCTTTTGGGCGATCGCACCCGCGTGCTGGCGCTGACCCATGTCTCCAACGTTCTGGGCACGGTTAACCCGGTTGCCCCGCTGATAGAACAGGCCAAGGCCAGGGGTGTGATTACCCTGATCGACGGCGCCCAGGCAGTGCCCCACTTCCAGCCGGACGTACAAGCACTGGGTTGCGACTTCTATGTCTTCTCATCCCACAAACTGTTCGGCCCTACTGGCATCGGCGTGCTCTACGGAAAAGCCCAATTGCTCGAGGAAATGCCTCCCTACCAGGGCGGCGGCGAAATGATCGAACGGGTATCTTTCGAGCGCACCACCTGGAACGTACTGCCCTATAAATTCGAGGCAGGCACCCCACCCATTGCCGAAGCAATCGGCCTGGGGGCGGCTATCGACTATCTGGACAGCCTCGACCGCAAGGGCATGGAAGCGGCGGAAGCGGCGCTTCTCACCCGGGCAAACCAGCTGGTTGAAAGCGTCCCGGGCATGGAAGTGATCGGTACGGCCAGCAATAAAATGCCGGTCATGTCCTTTAAAATCGCCGGCCTGCACCCCAGTGACATAGGCACTTTGCTGGACCAGCAGGGCATCGAGATTCGAACCGGCCACCATTGCGCCATGCCGCTGATGGACTTTTACGGGGTTCCCGGTACAGCCCGGGCATCCTTTGCATTTTACAATACACTGGAAGAAGTGGAACAATTATTCACTGCTCTGCAGAAAATCCAGCGCCTGTTTGCCTGATGGAGGTGGAAACATGACAGCCGAAGTCTACACACCAACCGTAGCCGTCACCATGACGCCCACTGCGGTAAAACACGTACGCAAACAACTGGACAAGCGGCCTGAGGCGAAAGGCATCCGCCTGGCCATCAAGAAAAGCGGCTGTTCCGGCTTCAAATATGAAACCCAGTGGGTGGAAGAAGCCGGCACGGACGACAAGGTCTTCCACATCGACGGTGTGGACCTGTTTGTGAAGGAAGAGCACCTGCCACTGGTGAATGGCATTGAGATTGATTTTGTGACTGAGGGGGTGAACTCCCTGTTCCAGTTCCGGAATCCGAATGCGACTGCCGAGTGTGGTTGTGGGGAGAGTTTTACGGTTGCCTGAAACAGTGGTGTCGGATTACGGCTTCGCCTAATCCGACCTACAAAGACAACCAATGTAGGTCGGATTAAGCGAAGCGCAATCCGACAAACCAGCTAGAGAGAAAACGAGGCCCCTGAAGGCATGCAAGAACGGGAAGTGGTCCTGACCAAACGCGAAGTAGAGGCACGCCTGGTGCCCACCGGCACGGAAATCATGATTCCGTCGGACACCTTTGTGACCATCACGCAGTCACTGGGCGGCAGCTTTACCGTTGCTGTTAACGGCAATCTCGCGCGCATTGAGGGCCACAACGCCGATGCGCTGGGCAAGAAGCCCCTGGAAAGCAGCTTCGACACCCCCGAAGACGGCACTGTGAACGAAAACCAGGTCTGGGAAGCCATGAAAAACTGCTACGACCCGGAAATTCCGGTGAATGTGGTGGATCTGGGCCTGATATACGACTGCAAGATCGAGAATGGCACCGAGGATGGCAACCATGTCTACGTCCTGATGACACTGACCGCTGCCGGTTGCGGCATGGGCCCGGTGATCACCGAAGACGTCAAGACCAAGCTCGAGCACGTGCCCAATGTCGACAAGGTGACTGTTGAACTCACCTTCGACCCGCCCTGGAACAACGACATGCTCACCGACGAAGCCAAGCTTGAACTGGGGATGCTCTGATGACCGCCTCTGAACAGGACTTTCTGAACAACCCGCTGGGAAAAGACACCACCCTGGAAGACGTTGTGGATGGCTTCGAATTCCTGGACGACTGGGAAGAGCGCTACGCGTTTATCATTGACCTGGGCAAGCAGCTACCGGCGTTTCCGGATGACGAGCGCAGGGAAGAGAATTACGTGCACGGTTGCCAGAGCCAGGTCTGGCTGATTCATCACTATGATGAACAGAGCGGCAAGCTGTACCTGTTGATTGATTCCGATGCCATTATCGTTCGCGGCCTTGCTGCCATCATCCTGGTGGCGCTGAACGGCAAGGCACCCAGGGATCTGCTGGCGACGGATATCGATGAACTGTTCGAGCAGCTGGACCTGTTCCGCCACATCTCCCCTACCCGGGGCAATGGGCTTCGGGCCATGGTAGGCAAGATCCGCGATATCGCGGCGGAAACCGCTGAAGCCTGACAGCGCTTCCAGGCTCCCGACAATGCCTACCAGACGATGGCCACATCATCCCGCTGGATATTGATCAGCCCACCAGAGACCGGAATCCTGCCGTTGCTGAAATCCGGATGTACGTTGTTCACCGTCATGGTGGTGCCGCTGTCCTGCAGCTCTGGTGTGGCGCCCGGCGAGTCGAAGAAGCTGGCACTGCGGTAGAGTTTCAGCTCGTCCCCCGGCCTAAGCCCGGCAGTGGCGCCCGAATCCAGAGTCACCTTGCGACCGTCCACACGGCTTACCCGAGTTATAAAGGGTTGACACGCCAGGGCATTGTTCACCGCAGACGTCATCTCCTTCATCAGATCGCCAACGGCCTGGCCGTAACGGGTTTCCTGGAATCCGGCTGAGCCGAATCCGTCGGAAGAGCCCGGGCCGGCATCCCAGCGTGCCTCGGTCGCGAATCGCTCCTGGTAAACAGGGGCGCCGCTGAATCCGTCATAAATCATCAGGTCCGCCACAAACCGCCGGTTCTGGTTCGCAGCACCAACCCCCCTTTGCATGCGGTCAATGATGGACGTGCCCCAGGCATCAGGATCAGACACACCCACATCGCGGATCACACCGGCAACCACAAACTGCACACCCAGTTCCCGCGCCACCTGGATCACGTTGGTGAGACGGTTATTGAATTTCTGCTGGGTTGGCGCGTTGAGAAGGTCGCTGAACAGGCGCTGGGTGGTGGCACCGAATACCTGAAGATTGCCGGTAGCCCGAAGGTCCGCCTGCAACAATTGCGGCAAGATCTCGCCGGCGTCATCAATACGGCCAATCCGCGCCTGGTCCGGGTACACCATCGGGAAGCCGGTTACCGCAACACGTTTTCTCAGGCCACTTGCCTCACCCGCACTGCAGCTTCCGCTTTCCGACATATCAGCGCGAACGGTCACCCGCATCAGATCGTCTCGACGATACTCGTCTACCACCTTCACTGACCTGGCTCTCGATGACGATGCCACCTGCAGGCGGGATTCGGTCACTACGCCGTTTTCCATGGTATCGCGGCTGCTGATTCTGGCCTCATACTGCAGGGATACATCCCGCAGAGCCGCCTTTTTGGCCTCCTGCCTGGCGCTATCCACATCGTCATTGTAGATGGTGGCATGCCCGACGCCCTCAAGCACGACGGCCTGGACATTGGCGGCAAGCATCAGCACTGTAATAACCAGAATTGCCAGCTTCATGGAGAATTATTCTCTCAGTCGAGGTAGTAAAGGGAGTCCACGCCCCGGCTCTGAACATCACCGACGCTGTCGTTGTCCCCGGGCATGGGAATCGGGCACAGGTCCTGAACTTCCCTGTCGGAAACCCGGGACACACAGGCACGGAACCTGGGCTCCAGCTTCAACTCCATCACCGTTTCCACAACGCCATCACTGTGCTCGTTCACTGCCACCATCTTGGCGCCACGGATGTAACTGTCCACGTAGGTGCGGAACATGTCGTTCTGCAACACGAAGTCATTCACCGTAGAGCTGCCGTAGATCACCGTGCCATAAACCCGCTCTGCGAGATTACGATAGGCGTCCAGCTGCGATGCCCGGCGGGCCAGCAGGCGCTTGCGGGTATTCAGGCGGTCTTTTGACACGTCTTCATAGGTACCAAAGCCGCTGACCCGAACCGTAATCGGGTCCAGCTCGGTCTGTTGCTGTGAGTCCCGATTCTGACCAATCGGGGCGCAGCCAACGATAGTCGCCATCAGCGCAGGTATCAGTATCCACCGCAGGGTCATCTTGATTCTCCGAAAAAACACCAGTTCACCACTTCCATGAAAAATTCACGCCAACCTTTGTAACTGGCTGAAATTCATAACTCCACACTTAATAAAGCGGTTTTCATCTCGCCAGAGCGGCAAAAAACCACCGCCATTTACATTAGGAAAACAAACCGTTACCGCATCACCGGTGTGTCACCAAATAAACTGAATTAGTCTGAACATCGCGTAATGTTTAAACCGACACTATAAATGCATCATCAGGATCCACCATGACCGAAAACCGTCTGACCAAGCTCTCCCTGGCCATCGGCCTTTCCATCGCCACCACCTCTGCCATGGCCAGCCCGCAAGCATTCATGTCCGCACGCTCCTTTGCCATGGGCGGAACGGGTGTCGCTATCGCTCACCCGGCGGCGGCAGGCGCTTCCAACCCGGCGATGATGGCGGCAGAGCACCACGACTGGTCTGACGATTTTGGCCTCATTCTTCCCTCCATCAACGCCCGCGTTGCCGACGAGGAAGAAACGGTTGACCAGATCGATGATATTCAGGACACCATTGACCGGTTCCAGGAGTTGGACAAGAGCTCCAGCGAGGCAGAAGCCAGGCAGACAGCCGGCGACCTTAGACAACAACTGAACGAGTTCGATCGTGACACGGTCAGGATCGATGCCGGCCTGGGTATAGCTCTGGCGGTACCGACAGATTCCATCTCCGTCGGCTTCTTCACCAACGGCAACCTGCGGGCCACCGTACGTGGTGAATTTGACGAGCGCGATGATCAATACCTGGAGATTCTGGAGACAGGAACGGAGGCAGAACTGCTGGCTGCTGATCTGGACCGTGACCTGCAATCCCGGGGTAGCGTCCTGGCCTCCGCCGTTACGGAGATTGGCATTTCTCTCGCCACCTCGATTGACCTGCAGAATGACTCTCAGCTGCAAATCGGGGTTTCGCCAAAATACGTTCAGTTACGCACCTATCAATACACCCAGACAGTATCCGGCTTCGAAGACGATGACTTCGACAGCGACGAGAACGAAACCGACAAAAGCGGCTTCAACCTCGATGTCGGTGCCGCCTACGCCTTCGGCTCCCGCAACCAGTGGAACGCAGGAGTTGTGGTCAAGAACCTGATCCCCATGGAGCTGGATTCCGCAGCGAACCGCCCTACTGAAGAAGAGCGCACCCTGGAGCTGAATCCCATGGTGACTGCCGGTATCGCTCATAAAGGCGACTTTCACGTGATCACTGCGGAAATGGACCTGACCAAGAAGGAAGCGTTTGGCTACGAGGATGACACCCAGTGGCTTGCCCTCGGCGCTGAATTCGACGCCTTCCGTTACGCCCAGCTTCGCGTCGGCGTGCGCCAGAACCTGGCCAGCAACGACGACAACGACGGTATTGAGGAAGACACCCAGTTCACTGCCGGCATTGGCCTTTCCCCGTTCGGTGCCCGTCTAGACATCGGCGCGCTGGTCAGCGATGCGGACCTTGGCGCTGCGATTGAGCTTGGCGCCGCATTCTGATCCAGTCCGGATAACAATCCCCCTGAAGCCCGGCTCCGTGCCGGGCTTTTTTGTGGCCTGCCGGTTTGCCAGCACAGAGCGTTACCCTGATAATCCCCCGACCAGCATCCCGAAAGGAGCAATACCCGATTCATGAAAACCTACCTGGTTGGCGGCGCAGTACGTGACGAACTTCTTGGCCTGCCGGTAAAAGACCGGGACTGGGTAGTCACCGGCGCGACGCCAGACGAGATGCTCCAAAAGGGCTTCAAACAGGTGGGCGCTGATTTTCCGGTGTTCCTGCACCCGGATACCCGGGAAGAATACGCACTGGCACGAACCGAGCGGAAACAGGGCCATGGCTATCACGGGTTTACCGTCTACAGTGCTCCGGACGTCACCCTGGAAGATGACCTCAGGCGCCGGGACCTGACCATCAATGCCATGGCAAAGTCCACCGCAGGCGAACTGATAGACCCTTTCGGGGGCCGTGAGGACGTCCAGGCGCGCAGCCTGCGCCACGTGTCCGAAGCCTTTGCTGAAGACCCCTTGCGAATTCTGCGCACCGCACGATTCGCGGCCCGGCTGCAGCCCCTGGGATTCACCGTGGCGGAACCCACTATGGCACTGATGCAGCAGATGGTGAAAGACGGGGAAGTTGAACACCTGGTGCCGGAACGGGTCTGGCAGGAAATCCAGCGGGCACTGCATGAAAACGAACCCGGCACCTTCTTCGAAGTACTCCGGGATTGCGGTGCGCTGGCAACCATTGTTCCGGAACTGGACCGGGACGATGCCTTCTCAGTCGCACTATCTGCCCTGCGTTGTGTACACAACAGCGAAGCTGAAACCAGCCCCCGCTTCGCTGCGCTGATGTCGCCACTGACACCAGTTGAGGCCCGCAACCGGGCTGCGCAACTGAAAGCCCCGAATGACTGCCAGGACCTGGCCCGCCTCACCACCAGCCTGCTGCCACAGATCTACGCCATGACCAGCTACCGGGCAGAATCTCTGCTTGAGGCGCTGGATGAGGCCGATGTCTGGCGCCGTGCTGACCGGTTTGCCGAACTGCTACAGACACTGAACTGCGCCCTGCCCGACACCGAGCAGAACAAACTGGGCTGGCTGGAATCGGCACAGCACGCCGCCACAGGTGTTCAGGCAAAGGACTTGATGGCGCAGGGTTACCGGGGAAAAGACCTGGGCCGGGCAATCCGAAACGAGCGGTTGCGGCGTATTTCCGAGCTCTAACCTGAAATCCGACCGACACAGTGAGACACACCATGGCATCACCGACACCCGTCGTGCTTATCACCGGAGCGGCGCACCGCCTGGGCGCACACTCCGCCAGGCACCTCCACCAGCGCGGCTGGAACCTGGTGATCCATTACCGCTCGCGGGAAGCAAAAGCCAACAGGCTTCGCGACGAACTGAACGAAATCAGACCCGACTCGGCTGTCGTCATCCAGGCGGATCTCGCCCACCCTGGCGATATTGACCATCTGGCAAACAAAGCAGTCGCTGCCTGGGGGCGACTTGATGGCCTGGTGAATAACGCCTCGGTGTTCTACCCCAACCCTACCCCGGAGGCCGATGCCGACGACTGGGACACCGTCATGAACACCAACCTGCGCGCGCCCTTTTTCCTGGGTCAGGCCTGCCTGCCCGCCCTGAAAGAATGCCGGGGTGCCATCGTTAACATGATCGATATCTACAGCCAGCGCCCGCTGGCTAACCATCCGCTGTACTGCGCCAGTAAATCCGGCCTGGCATCACTGACCCTGTCCTGGGCGAAAGACCTGGCACCGGAAGTACGGGTGAATGGCGTTTCCCCGGGTGCCATCCTCTGGCCAGAAGGTGAGGCTGCCATCGATGAAAACTATCAGCAGGGTATTCTGGCCAAAACACCCCTGGCCCGCACAGGTTCACCGGACGACATCGCCGGCGCCATTGCCTTTCTCCTGTGTGATGCACCTTTTGTGACCGGCCAGATTCTGGCGGTGGATGGCGGCCGTAGCCTTAATATGTAGGCAGGTTACACTTGCTCGCTTTGGCCCACTCCGGCTTTCCGATACAATGCGTGCAGCTTTTTAATCCTGCCTGAGAACCGGAGAGAACCCATGCGTGATGTTGTTATCGTAGCTGCCAAACGTACCGCCGTCGGCAGCTTTGGCGGCGGGCTTTCCAGCCTTCGCGCCGACCAGCTCGGCAGCGCCGTTATCAAGGCCCTGCTGGAAGAGTCCGGCGTTGCCGCCGACCAGGTCAACGAAGTGGTGCTGGGCCAGGTGCTGACAGCCGGCTGCGGCCAGAACCCGGCACGCCAGGCTTCCATCAATGCAGGCATTCCCGCCTCGGTGCCAGCCATGACGATCAACAAAGTGTGCGGCTCCGGCCTCAAGGCTGTACATATGGCGGTTCAGGCCATCCGCTGTGGCGACGCCGAGCTGATGATCGCAGGTGGCCAGGAAAGCATGAGCCAGGCTCCCCACGTGCTTCCCAACAGCCGCAATGGCCAGCGTATGGGTAACTGGAACATGGTGGACACCATGATTTCCGACGGCTTGTGGGACGCCTTCAATGACTATCACATGGGTGTGACCGCGGAAAACATCGTGGAAAAATACGGCATCAGCCGCGAAGAGCAGGACGAGTTTGCCGCGGCCTCCCAGCAAAAAGCCTCTGCCGCAAGGGATGCCGGTTATTTCGACAGCCAGATTGTTCCTGTCACCATTCCCCAGCGCAAGGGCGACCCGCTGATTGTGGACAAGGACGAGAGTCCCCGTGCGGGCGTTACCGCTGAAAGCCTGGGAAAACTACGGCCCGCGTTCAGGAAGGATGGAACCGTCACCGCCGGAAATGCGTCTTCCCTTAACGACGGCGCCGCCGCAGTGATTGTTTGCAGTGCTGACAAGGCAAGAGAGCTGGGGCTTACGCCACTGGCGACCATCAGGGCCCACGCCAATGCGGGGGTTGACCCCACTATTATGGGCACCGGCCCGATTCCCGCCAGCCAGCGCTGCCTGAAACTGGCGGGCTGGTCGGTAGACGACCTGGACCTTGTCGAAGCCAACGAGGCATTTGCGGCACAGGCCATTTCCGTTAACCGGGATCTTGGCTGGGACACAGCAAAGGTCAACGTGAACGGTGGCGCCATCGCGCTGGGCCACCCGATCGGGGCTTCCGGTTGCCGGATCCTGGTCAGCCTGCTGCACGAAATGGCTCGACGGGATGCAAAGAAGGGCCTGGCGACCCTGTGTATTGGCGGCGGTATGGGCGTTGCCCTGGCCGTGGAGCGCTGATCACGCAATGCTGAATGTGGTGTTGTTTGAGCCCGAGATACCGCCGAATACCGGCAATATCATCAGGCTCTGCGCCAATACCGGCTGCCGGCTGCATCTGATTGAACCCCTGGGGTTTACCCTGGAAGACAAGCAGATGCGGCGCGCTGGCCTGGATTATAGTGAGTATGCAACGGTCACGGTTCACCCCGACTTCACGACCTTTCTGGACAGCGAACGGCCTTCACGGCTGTTCGGGCTGACCACCAAGGGCTCCCGTGGATATCATGAAGTGACCTACCAGAGCGGTGATTACCTGATGTTCGGCCCTGAAACCCGGGGGCTGCCAGCAGACATTCGCCAGGCACTAACGCAAGCGCACTGCCTGAGAGTCCCGATGCGCCCGGAAAGTCGCAGCCTCAACCTGTCCAATACGGTTGCTCTGGTGGTCTATGAAGCATGGAGACAGCTTGATTTTGAAGGAGCTCAATAATCATTACCGGCCGACGGTTCTGGCCTTGGCAGCAATGGTGCTGCTGTTCGCATTCAGTGGATACCCGAACTACGGCGCCGCTGGTGAATCGGATGCCGGCACCCGGGTCATAACGACCCCCTCGACCACATCCGAGGTATCGGTTGTATTTGGCAAAGACATTATCCAGCAGCTTTATACCAGCTGCGGCCTCACCATTCGCTACCTGGACGCTCCCGCAGCCCGTGCCGTGATGATGGCAGAAAAAAGCCAGTCAGATGGCGAACTGGCGCGAATCCCCATGGCCGTAAAGGAAAATGCCCCCCTTATTTCACTGCATACCCCCATCGAAGTGGCACGACTGGTTCCCCTTTTCCTTGACGGCGACTCCGCCAAAGCTCATTCCGACCTGACCGGTAAACGAATCGGGTTTCTCAATGGCTACCGGATGATTGCTGCCGTGTTGCCGGAAGATGCCACGCAGGTTGCCACCAGCGATACCTTTCAACTGGTCAGCCTGCTTAAACGTAAACGGATTGATGTTGCGCTGACACTGGAGTGGGACGCGCTGGCCGCCAAACACCATAACCCGGACATGGTTATCGGTAATCCGCTACTGGAATCCCCCATCTATCACTGGGTCCACGAATCCCGGGAAAATGACATCCCCTGCCTTTCCGAAGCACTCAGCGACATGAAGGCCGACGGAGAGATTCAGCGAATAATCCGGGAAGGCATCGAATCGAGCTCACCAAAATAAAAAACCCCACTGGCGTCTGCGCCAGTGGGGTTCTTTTGCCAGGGCAAAGCAGATTCAGTGAGTCTGCTCTTCCTTGGTTTCGCCTGCCGCCTCTTCCTGCTTGCGCTTCAGCGCCTGGGCGTAGATGGCATCGAAGTTGACCGGTGCCAGCATCAGCGCCGGGAAGCTGCCCTTGCTGACCACCCCGTCGATGGCTTCCCGCGCATAGGGAAACAGGATATTGGGGCAGTAGGCGCCCAGCATCTGGCCAAGTTGCGGACCTTCAATGCCTTTTACCAGGAACACACCGGCCTGCTGAATCTCGACGATATAGGCAACCTTTTCGTCGATTTTCGCCGTCACCGTCAGGGACAGAACCACTTCATACTGGTTGTCGCTGACCTTGTTATGGGAGGTGTTCAGATCCAGATTGACCTGCGGCTTCCACTGCTCCTGAAAAACCGTGGGCGAGTTCGGAGACTCAAACGACAGGTCCTTCACATAAATACGCTGAAGCGCAAACTGAGGTTGCGCCTGGTTTTCGTTGCCTGCTGCGGCCTGCTCATTTTCAGCCATTTTCAGTCCTTTCTTCGATTAAGGGGGCAACCAGGGCCCGTTATAATATTGAACGCTGCCGGAACAGTTTAATGCCTGGCTCCGCCTGCTGTTGTGAAACAGTGCGACAGTTTACCCTTCAGTTCAAGGCCCGAGTAACCGGTTACTTCTTCACCAGCGGCAGGTTGCTGCCTTTCCAGTCGGCGATACCACCATCCAGACGGACCACATTGGCGTAGCCTTCAGCGTTCAACTGCTTGACGGCCATGGCGGAATGCTGGCCCATCTTGTCGGCTACGATAATCTGCTTATCCTTGAACTTCTTCAGCTCCGACGCACGGCTTTTGATACTATTGAGGGGAATATTGATTGCACCGGTAATCCGGCCCTCGTTAAAATCCTTACGGTCACGGATGTCGACGACAACAGCTTCATCGCGGTTGATCAGGTTTACTGCACTTTGTGCCGATATTTTCGCACCGCCACGACGGGATTCCAGCACCAGAATGGCAAGCAGGAAAGCGACAAACAGAGACACCAGTATGTAATGGTTAACCGCGAATTCGAACACCCTTTCCATGAAAACACCTTGCTGAATAGTTTGTGGCGGGATTATACACACCCTGCCCCATTGACAGAAGATAACCAGGGTGGCCGACGGGTGCGAAACTGTTTAGAATCAATGTTCGTTTTAGTAAATTTACCAAACTACCATCGGATTAAGTGATGACTGCCACGCGTAAGCCTACTGCACTGATTATTCTTGACGGCTGGGGTCACCGTGACCCGGCTGACGATAATGCCATCAGCAACGCCAATACGCCATTCTGGGATAAGCTCTGGAAAAATCAACCAAAAACACTGATCAACACCTCCGGAATGTTCGTTGGCCTGCCCCAGGGACAGATGGGCAATTCCGAAGTCGGCCACATGAATCTTGGCGCAGGACGGGTAGTTTATCAAAGCCTCACACGCATCGACAAAGACGTGGAAGAAGGTACTTTTACGCAAAACCCCACTCTATGCGCCGCCATGGACAAGGCCATCAACAATGGTCGTGCTGTTCACCTGATGGGGCTGCTTTCCCCCGGCGGCGTGCACAGCCATGAGGATCACATTCTGGCTGCCGCTGAAATGGCTGCCGAGCGGGGCGCCAAAGAAGTCTACATCCACGCCTTCCTTGATGGCCGCGACATGCCGCCCCGCAGCGCCAAAGCATCTCTCGAAAAAGCCGCCACCAAACTGAAGAACCTTGGTGTTGGCCGGGTAGCCTCCATCATCGGCCGTTACTACGCAATGGACCGGGATAACCGCTGGGACCGGGTTGAACAAGCCTACAATGCCATGACCCTGGGAGAAGCCGAGTTCACCGTAGCCGACCCGGTGACCGCTCTGGAACAGGCCTATGAACGGGGCGAGAATGACGAGTTCGTCAAGGCGACTCACATCAAGGCCAGCGGCGACACGGAAGGCACCATCAACGATGGCGATACCGTGATATTCATGAACTTCCGTGCTGACCGTGCCCGGGAAATGACACGTTGCTTTGTGGAAAAGGACTTTGACGGCTTTGAACGCCGCAAACATCCGGAGCTGGCCGACTTTGTCATGCTCACGGAATACGCCGCCGACATCAAAGCCTCCTGCGCCTATCCGCCGGAGCAATTGACCAACGGGCTGGGCGAGTATGTATCCAACCAGGGCAAGACCCAACTGCGAATTGCCGAGACCGAGAAATACGCCCACGTTACCTTCTTCTTCAATGGCGGTATGGAAACCCCGTTCGAAGGTGAAGATCGCATTCTGGTGCCGTCACCCAAAGTCGCCACCTACGACCTGCAGCCAGAGATGAGCGCACCGGAAGTGACCGACAAACTGGTGGAAGCCATCAAGAGTGGCAAGTACGACCTGGTGGTGTGCAACTACGCCAATGGCGACATGGTTGGACATACCGGCAAGCTGGATGCCGCCATCAAGGCCGCTGAGTGTATTGACCAGTGCGTCTCCCGTATCGCCGAAGCGCTTGAGAAAGTTGGTGGTGAGGCGCTGATTACGGCTGATCATGGCAACTGTGAGCAAATGACCGACCCCAGTTCTGGCCAGGTTCATACTGCCCATACTATTGGTCCGGTACCTCTGGTCTATGTTGGCCCCCGCAAGGTTTCCCTCAAAGATGATGGCAGCTTGAGCGATGTGGCACCTACCCTGTTAAGCCTGATGGGCCTTGAGCAACCGGCCGAAATGTCAGGCCACAGTCTGGTGGAGATCGATTGATTGCGCGTCTGTGGCTGGTGCTGACACTGCTTGCAGCTGTCGCACCGGCACTGGCAGATCAACAGGTCACGCCTGGCCAGATCAAAGCACTCAGGGAAGAGATCGCCGACATCGACGATTGGCTGGCCGATGCGGAAGAGGATCGCTCGTCACTTGAGCGTCAGCTCTCGGGGCTGGAACAGGAGATAGGTCAACTTACCCGCGAACGCAGGGAATTGCGCGAACAGGCCCGGGAGCAGCAACAGCGCCTCAACCAGCTGGGCGAGGAAGAAGCTGAACTGACCCGTACACTGGAAAGCCAGCGCGACAGCCTGAAAAAGCAGATCCGTGCCGCCTGGATGGAAGGTGATGCGCCTGCCGTCAAAGTCCTGCTCAACGAGATTGACCCGGACAAGATTGCCCGCACCATGACCTACTATGAATACCTCAGCCGCGACACCATCGATCGGCTGGAGGCGTTCGCGGCCAACCTTCGCCAGCTGAAAGAAACACAGAGGCAGGTCAAGGCGGGCCGACTGCGACTGGCTGAGCTTGAGCAGAATGTTGCCGACCGCCAGCAGAAACTGAACAATAGCAAAAGCGAACGGGAACAGACTCTGGCAGCCCTCAAGGCAGACATCAGTGACCGCAGAAATGAACGCCAGGAACTGGAAGCGGACCGCAATCGGCTGGAAAAACTGTTAAAAGAAGTGGAAGAGGCGATAGCCAACATTCCCACCCCCAACGAGTCAGACCCATTCGGATCGCTCAGAAACAAACTGCCCTGGCCAGCAGACGGCAAGATTGCCAGCAGTTTCGGGGACAGCTATGCCGGTGGCAAGCTGAGCTTCAACGGCCTGCTGATCAATACCGATGAGGCAAGCGACGTCAAAGCGGTTCACTACGGCCGCGTTGTCTTTGCCAACTGGCTCAGAGGGTTTGGCCTGATGACCATCCTGGATCACGGCGACGGCTACATGACCCTCTACGGCCATAGCAGCAGCCTTTACACCAGCCCCGGGGACTGGGTGGAAGCTGGCGAGGCCATCGCCCAGGCGGGCCGCACCGGTGGCACTGACAACCCCGCCGTATACTTCGAGATTCGCCACAACGGCAAACCGGACAACCCGCGGCGCTGGCTCGGCAACCGCTGAACCGGTTCGTGATACCCTAAAGGCTGACAAATCAGTCTGGTAACGCCATACTGTCGGGCAATACTCGGGAAGTAACCAGTCATCGGAATAACACAGGATATGTGAATGAGACGGGTAAGACGTTTTAACCACGCCCCAACCATGAGCGCACTCGCCCTTGCCTCTTGCCTGACCGCCCTGCCCGGCCTGATTCACGCCCAGGAAGTCGATGAAGAGACCCGGCGCCTGCTAGAGGGCATCCAGCACGGCGAACAGGTTCAAATAGAACTTCCCGACCCCGAAGAGCAACTGCCCCTTGATGACCTCCGCAAGTTCGCAGAGGTGTTTGGCCGCATCAAGGATGCCTACGTGGAAGAGGTGGATGATCGCAAGCTCCTGGAGAGCGCTATCAAGGGCATGCTGTCCGATCTTGACCCACACTCCACGTACCTTGCCCCGAAAGACTACGAGCAACTGGAAGAAAGCACCTCCGGGGAGTTTGGTGGTCTGGGTATTGAAGTCGGCATGGAAGACGGTTTCGTGAAGGTCATTTCCCCCATCGACGATACACCTGCCCAGAAAGCCGGTGTGCAGGCGGGCGACCTGATCGTCAAACTGGGTGACCAGCCGGTCAAGGGCATGTCTCTGGAAGAAGCTGTCAAGCTGATGCGCGGCAAGCCCGGCACCGTGCTCACACTCACAATCATCCGAGAAGGCGAATCCGCACCCATCGAAATCGATGTGGAACGCGCCATCATCAAAGTTACCAGCATCAAGTCCCGCATCATCGAAAACGGCTACGGTTATGTCCGGATTACCCAGTTCCAGGCTGATACCGGCACACAGTTCACGACAGCGCTTGAAAACCTTGAAAAGGAACACGGCAGTGACCTGGATGGCCTGGTAATCGACCTGCGCAACAACCCGGGCGGCATCCTGCAAGCAGCGGTTGAAGCGGCAGACGCGCTGCTTGATGAAGGCTTGATTGTTTACACCGAAGGACGGATCCAGAGCTCGCGCCTGCGCTTCAACGCCAAGCCAGGCGACATAATGCCGGATACTGCCATTGTGGTTCTTATCAACGGTGGCTCTGCGTCTGCCTCGGAAATCCTTGCGGGCGCGCTGCAGGATCATGAGCGAGCGGTTGTCATGGGTACCCAGTCGTTCGGCAAGGGCAGCGTGCAGACGGTTATCCCCCTGGATGAGACCCACGCCATCAAAATGACAACTGCCCGTTATTACACTCCGGATGGTCGCTCCATCCAGGCCAAGGGAATCAAGCCGGATATTGAAGTGAAGCCGGCGGAGCTGACGGAACTGGATAGCCAGCCGTTCTTCACAGAGGCGGATCTGAGCGGCCATCTTGAAGGCCAGGATGAGGGACAGGACGTTACCGAAGAAGACGGACAGGCATCACCGGCAAGCAGGGACTTTCAGCTACGCTCGGCACTGAACCTGCTCAAGGGCCTGAGCATTCTCAATAAGCGTAACACCACGGAACAGGAAAGCGCGGATTGAAAGTACCAGCTACGCTGATGGCCGCCATTGCCCTCCTTGCGGTGGCGTCACCGGCCAGTTCCGGGGAAGGGCGGGACCGTTCGCAGCAGATTCCACCCACCATCGCCATCATCATTGATGACATGGGGCACAACCTCGCCGAGGGTCGAAGGCTGATAGGGCTGGAGCAACCCATCACCCTGGCCTTCCTCCCCTACCGAAGACATACAACGGAACTGGCGGAGCATGCTCATCGAAAGCAGAAAGAAATCATGCTTCACGCTCCCATGGCCAATACCCGCAATATCGGCCTTGGCCCCGGCGGCCTGAGCCCGGGTATGGGCAAAGACAGCATGGCAACCACCCTGCGCCGCGCCCTGCAGTCCATTCCTCATGTCCGTGGAGTGAACAATCACATGGGCAGCCTGCTCACCCAGCAACTGGAAGCCATGGACTGGGTAATGTCGGAGCTGGATCACTACCCGGTCTACTTTGTCGACAGCCGCACCATCGCCTCCTCCATCGCCGGCGAAGTCGCCGCCGCCTACCGCATCCCGACCCTCACCCGCGATGTCTTTCTCGACCATGAGCAGACCGAAGAGTACGTGGACAAACAGTTCCGGTTGCTGATCAAGCGAGCAAAAGAGAATGGCAGCGCCGTCGGCATCGGCCATCCCCACAAAGTTACCGTGGATTACCTGGAAAAGCGCTTGCCGGAACTGGACGAGGAAGGCATAGCCATCGCCACCGTTAGCGGCGTGTGGGCCATGAGGAACGGTAATCGGCAGATGTTCGCGGAAGGAGAAAAGCGGGCGATTCGGCCGGCGTTGGCGAAGCAGGAGTAAACTGGTCCGGTGGTGTCGGATTACGGCTTTGCCTAATCCGACCTACGAAAGACTCGACTCCCCAGTAGGTCGGATTAGCCGAAGGCGTAATCCGACAAAGCCCTCAACCAATCACCCAAATCTCAATCCCGAACCTCAATCCCCTGCGCCTTCATAAACGCCTTGGCCTCCGGAATCGTATGCTGCCCGAAGTGAAAGATGGACGCCGCCAACACCGCATCCGCACGCCCCTCGGTCACTCCGTCCGCAAGGTGCTGCAGCTCGCCAACACCACCTGACGCAATCACCGGCACCGACACCGCGTCACTGATGGCCCGCGTCAGCCCCAGATCAAAGCCAACCTTGGTGCCGTCCCGGTCCATACTGGTCAGCAGCAGCTCACCGGCACCCATGGCCGTCATCTTGCGGGCCCACTCCACGGCATCAAGGCCTGTAGGCTTGCGGCCACCGTGGGTAAAGATCTCCCAACGCGGCTCTTCGCCTTCGCCACTGACACGCTTGGCATCAATCGCCACCACAATGCACTGGCTGCCGAAGCGGTCGGCGGCTTCGCGGACAAATTCCGGGTTGAATACTGCAGCGGTGTTGATCGACACCTTGTCCGCCCCGGCGTTCAGGAGCTTGCGGATATCTTCCACGGTGCGCACACCGCCACCAACGGTCAGCGGAATGAACACTTCGGCAGCCATGCGCTCCACGGTTTCATAGGTGGTGTCGCGGCTTTCGTGGCTGGCGGTGATGTCCAGGAAGGTAATTTCGTCCGCGCCCTGCTCGTTATACTTGCGGGCCACTTCCACCGGGTCACCGGCGTCGCGGATATCGACAAAGTTCACGCCTTTTACAACGCGGCCTTTGTCGACGTCGAGACAGGGAATGATGCGTTTTGCCAGAGCCATGATCGTATTACCCCTTCAGGCTGTCACAAAAAGCCTGGGCTTCGGCTACATCCAGGGTGCCTTCGTAGATGGCGCGACCCGTGATGGCACCGAGAATGCCCTTGTCTGCCACGGTTGCCAGGCGCTTGAGGTCGTCCATATTGGTCACGCCGCCGGAGGCGATAACGGGGATGCCGCCTTCTTCCGCCAGCGCAGCAGTGGCTTCCACGTTCACACCCTGCATCATGCCGTCACGGCTGATATCAGTGTAAACAATCGCATCCACGCCGTCGTTGGCGAAGCGTTTGGCCAGGTCGGTAGCCATGACTTCGGAGACTTCCGCCCAGCCATCGGTGGCAACGCGGCCGTCTTTGGCGTCAAGGCCAACGATGATATGGCCCGGAAACTTCTTGCACATTTCAGTGACGAACTCCGGCTCCTTGACGGCCTTGGTGCCGATGATTACCCACTGTACGCCGGCCTTGAGATAGGCCTCAATGGTTTCGGCAGAGCGGATGCCGCCACCAATCTGGATCGGTAGATCCGGATACTTGCGGGCAATGGCCTGGACGATTTCGCCATTGACGGGTTCGCCGGCGAAGGCGCCGTTCAGGTCCACCAGGTGCAGGCGGCGGGCGCCTGCATCGACCCAGCGGGTTGCCATGTCGACGGGGTCGTCACCGAACACGGTGGAGTCGTCCATGCGGCCCTGGCGCAGTCTTACGCACTTGCCGTCTTTGAGGTCTATGGCCGGGATAATCAGCATGTTCCAGTCCAGTTCGTAAAGTTTTTCAGTAATTGCAGTCCCGCCCTTGCGCTTTTTTCCGGGTGGAACTGCACTGCAAAGATGTTGTCTCTTGCCACCGCCGCCGCCAGGTCGACGCCGTAATGGGTGCGGCCGGCGATATCCGGATTACCGGCTGCTTCGGCGTAGTAGCTGTGCACAAAGTAGAAGCGGTCGCCGTCGGGGATGTCGTGCCAGAGCGGGTGGTCCATGGTCTGGTGGACTTCGTTCCAGCCCATGTGGGGCACTTTCAGGCGCTCGCCATTTTCGGTGAGGTTATCTCCGAAGAAGCGGACTTCCGACTGGAACAGGTCAATACAATCCACCCAGCCGTTTTCTTCGCTGCGGGACATCAGTGCCTGCATGCCAACACAGATACCAAGCAGGGGACGGTCGGCGGAGACCTCCCGCACCAGGTCATCAATGCCCAGGCGGCGGATCTCCGCCATGCAGTCGCGGATGGCACCCACGCCCGGCAGAATTACCCGATCCGCGCTGCGGATCTGGTCGGCATTGTCGGTGACCAGTACGCGGGTATCCGGCGCTACGTGCTCAACCGCTTTGCTGACGGAATGAAGGTTACCCATGCCGTAGTCGATAATGGCAACGGTTTTCATGTGAAGAGAGACTTCCCGAATCGAGGTTCTTTATTTGAGCCCGGGGACCGCTTACAGCGATCCCTTGGTGGACGGAGTGATACCCGCCATACGCTCGTCCATTTCAATCGCCATGCGCAGGGCGCGACCGAAGGCCTTGAACACAGTCTCAATCTGGTGGTGGGTGTTCTTGCCCTTCAGATTGTCGATGTGCAGGGTCACCATGGAGTGGTTCACAAAGCCCTGGAAGAACTCCGCAAACAGGTCCACATCAAAGCCCCCGACAGAGCCACGGGTGTATGGCACATCCATCAGCAGGCCGGGGCGGCCGGAAAGGTCAATCACCACTCGGGACAGTGCTTCGTCCAGGGGTACGTAGGCGTGGCCATAACGGCGAATGCCTTCCTTGTTCCCCACTGCCTGCTTGAAGGCCTGGCCCAGAGTGATGCCGATGTCTTCCACGGTGTGGTGATCGTCAATGTGCAGGTCACCCTTGGAGACGATGTTCAGGTCCACCAGACCGTGGCGGGCGATCTGGTCCATCATGTGCTCAAGGAAAGGCACGCCGGTGTCAAAACTGGACTTGCCGGTACCATCGAGATCGATTTCAACGGTGATCTGTGTTTCCAGGGTATTTCGTTCTACCCGAGCCTTGCGTTCGGCCATGGAGACTCCAAAGTCATCAATCGGCAAATGCCGGAAAATTGTCTGCGTGCATTATACCTTTTATCGCTTCCCGCGTCCCGTAACGGCCTCAATGGCGATGATAGCCGCAGGCATCAGAAGGCTTTTTTCAGGTTGTTCATGTAGGTGTCCACCAGGCTGTTGAACTCGTGCTTGATCACCGGGCTGATCGCCAGTTTCAGCAGGCTCGGCAGTGGCACGGTCAGCTCGGCGCTGGTCTGGAATTTCACCGAGGTGGTGTTGTCGTCTTTTGCCTTGAGGGTCCAGGAGCCTTTTACCACGCCATTGCCCTCACCTTTCACCGGCTCCCAGGTGATCTTGCCGTTGTCCTTGTCCGGGTAATACTTGCAGGCGTAAACCGACTGGATGGCATGCTTGTCCACCCCTACTTTTTCCATTTCCCAGCGATAGGCATTGTCACCCAGATCCACTAGCTTATGCACCTTGGGGAAATGGCTGGCTGACTCCGGTACATCTGCCAGAAGTTCAAAAACCTTGTCATATCCGGCAGGCAGATCCAACTCACGGTTCAGCTCGATAGAGACAGTTATAGCCACTGCTTGCTCCTTTTTATCGTTGTAAGACGCGCATTACGTTGCTGTTAAAAAGTCGTTAGGAAATAAGATGCCTATTTTGGCTGATCACTAACGTATTGTCATACATCCAGGCTTTTATTTTGTTACCCCTGGGTTATGCTTGGGCTGATAATCTGCCCAATAACCGGACATGAATTAAAGGAAGGACGCCAGAATCATGAAAGCTGTTCGTTATGTGGCTCTCGCCATTGTCGGCCTGATCATCCTTGCCATTGCCGCCGTGGCTGTTGCCGTTGCCGTCATTGACCCCAACACTTACAAGCCGCAGATTGAGAAAGCGGTCGAGGACAGTACCAATCTCGACCTGATTCTGGCTGGCGATATTGGCTGGTCGTTTATCCCGCTGGGCCTGGAATTGAACGATGTCGAGGCAAAACTGGAAGACGAACGGCTGGTTCGCCTGGATCAACTGGTCGCCAAGCTGAGCTTCTGGTCGCTGGTAACCATGTCGCCCAGGGTGGACACCTTTCTGCTGAGCGGCCTGGACGCCAACCTGTCTGTGGACGAGAACGGCAACGGCAACTGGACACGGATCATGCCGGAAGGCGAAGCCAAATCGGAGCAGGAAGAGCCCATCGCGGAGGAAACTGCCGACGAACCCGCCGGTGACAGCGAGCCGTTGAACTTCAATGTGGAAAGCGTGGAAATCAGCAATGCCCGCGTTCACTACGAGGACAAGGGTACCGGCCAGGCTTTCACCCTGGAAGACTTCACCCTTAATGCCAGCGAAATCACCCTGGGCTCCAGCTTCCCGCTGAACGTGGCGTTCCGGTTTGCCACCAACCAGCCCCAGTTTGAAGTCAACGGCGACATCAGCGCCCGTCTTGCAGCCAACGAAGCGCTGAATGAGTTTGGCGTATCCGGCCTCGAGGCGGTCTTTGACATGAGCGGGGAACCGCTTGGCGGAGAGACCGTTCGTGCCGAGCTTGCCGGCTCCCTGGAAGCCAACCTGGAGAACGAAACCGCAACCCTCAGCGGCTTTACCGCCAGCCTCGCAGACCTGAAGCTGAACACCGACCTTTCTGTGAACGGTTTTGGTGACAAGCCGAAGCTCGAAGGCAGCCTCAGCATTGACGAGTTCTCCCTGAAAGCCCTGCTGGCAGCCCTGGGCCAGCCCGCCATCGAAACGGAAGACCCTGAAGTGATGAAGGCCCTGGCCTTCTCTACCAACATTGGCGGTCCTGCCGGCACGGTGGAAATGAGCGACCTGACCATCAGCCTGGACGACACCACCTTCCGGGGTGACGCCAGCTATGCCCTTGCCGACAGCGCCGTTGGCCTGAATCTGCAGGGTGATGCCATTAATGCCGACCGCTACCTCCCACCCGCCAGTGATGAAGAAGCTGCCACTGAGGAAGCGCCACAAGGGGGCGGCTCCGCAGAAGAAGGCGACCTGCTGCCACTGGAAACCCTGCGGTCACTGGTACTGGACATTAATCTCGGGCTGGGTGAGCTGATTGTCAGCAACCTTACCATCAACGAAATCAAATCGGTCATCTCCGCACGTAACGGTGTGCTGAAGGTGGAAGATTTCAGCGGCCAGCTTTACTACGGCTCGTTTGACGCTAATGTCACCCTGGATGCCCGCACTGACAACCCGCAATGGACCATCAACAAGGACATCAAAGACGTTCAGACACTGCCCCTGCTGGCAGACCTCGCCGATCTGGATATCCTCTCGGGCGGTGCCAACATGGCCGTCAACGTTAAAACCTCCGGCAACCGTATTTCCGATCTGCGCAGCAATGCCAACGGCGAGATAAACTTCAACCTGGCTGAAGGCGAGTTCACCCGGATGAACCTTACCCGCATGGCCTGCCAGGGCATTGCCCTGGTCAATCAGGAACAGCTGGGCAGCTCGGATTGGGGCACCAGCACCCCGTTCAACGACATGAAGGGCACCCTCAAGATTGATGGTAACACCCTTACCAACACTGACCTGGTTGCTGCCCTCGCCGGCATGAGGCTGGAAGGCGACGGTACAGTGGATCTGGCCGCCTCCAACCTGGACTACGAAATTGGCCTTCGTATCGTCGGTGAAATCCACCGGGATGAAGCCTGCCGGGTAACCGAGTACGTGGAAGACGTTGTCATTCCTGTTGAGTGCCGCGGTGACTATGCCAAAGACCCGGCCGGCCTGTGCTCCTTCGACGGCTCCCGCTTCCGCGACACGCTGAAGACCATCGCCGCAAATGCCGCAAAAGTAAAAGCCCGCGAAGAAGTGGACAAGGCGAAGTCCAAAGCAGAAGAGAAGGTATCCGAGAAGCTGCAGGAAAAACTGGGCGAAGAAGGCGAACAGGTCAAAGACAAGCTCAAAGGTCTGTTCGGCCAATGAGCGACCGTTTTGCCCGCAAACTGTTGGCCTGGTACGACGAAAACGGCAGGCACGACCTGCCCTGGCATCATGACCGGAACCCATACCGCGTGTGGGTTTCGGAAATCATGCTGCAGCAAACCCAGGTCACTACCGTTATCCCCTACTTCGAAGCCTTCATGCGGCGCTTTCCGGATGTGAAAGCGCTGGCCACGGCTCCGGTAGATGATGTGCTCAGCCATTGGTCCGGACTCGGTTACTACGCCCGCGCCCGCAACCTGCAAAAGGCTGCCCGGCAAGTGGTGGAGAAACACGACGGACACTTCCCCAAAAACCTCGAACACCTGCAGGCCCTGCCCGGTATCGGCCGCTCGACCGCTGCAGCCATCCTGGCCCAGGCACACCAACAGCGGGCCGCCATTCTGGACGGCAACGTAAAGCGGGTTCTGGCCCGCTACCACGCCATTGCCGGCTGGCCCGGCAAAACCGGCGTACTGAACCAGTTGTGGGAGCGCGCCGAACAACACACGCCCGAAGAGCGCATCCGTGACTACACCCAGGCCATCATGGACCTGGGTGCCATGGTGTGCAGCCGCAGCCGACCGGCTTGCGAAAGCTGCCCGCTGCAGGCCGGGTGCGAAGCCTATGCCAGGGGCGAAACCAGCCTCTACCCCGGTTCCAAACCCAAAAAGGCCAAGCCAGAGAAAACCACCTGGATGGTGATACTGGAAGATCACCAGGGGCGCATCCTGCTGGAACGCAGGCCACCCAGCGGCATCTGGGGCGGCCTCTGGAGCCTGCCGGAACTGGACCCGGCCTACAGCCCCGAAGAGCTGCCAGATGCCTGCGAACAGGCCTTCGGCTTCAACTGCAGCGAACCGGAACTTACCAGCGGTTTCCGCCACACCTTCAGCCACTACCACCTGCACATCCAGCCAGCGCGGCTGACCGTGCACAGTTCCGCGCAAGTCAACGACGCAGAGAACCATCAATGGATTCACCGGGCCCAGGCCCTGACCCTGGGCCTGCCGGCACCCATCCGCACCCTGCTGACCTCACCGGAACAAACCGTCCTGCTCTGATCTGTTATCATCCCTGCAGATTGAGCAACACGACCTCCAAACAGGAGCAGACATGAGCCGCACCGTATTCTGTCGTAAATACCAGGAAGAACTTGAAGGGCTGGACTTCCCGCCCATGCCCGGCAAGAAAGGCGAAGACCTCTACGAGAACGTCAGCAAGAAAGCCTGGGAAGAATGGCAGGCCCAGCAGACCATGCTGATCAACGAAAAGCACCTGAGCCTGATGGACCCCAATACCCGCAAGTACCTGCAGGCGCAGATGGAACGCTTCTTCAACAACGAGCCCTTCGACAAGGCCGAAGGATACGTGCCACCAGAGCAGTAGGCGCACCCAACCTGTGGAAGCGCCTGTAAAAATTTTCCAGGAACGGCCTTGACTCAGACAACCTAAACCGGTTTAATAGCGCCCCGTTGCACAGCAGCACCGCAACGCGCCCGGATAGCTCAGTTGGTAGAGCAGGGGATTGAAAATCCCCGTGTCGGTGGTTCGATTCCGCCTCCGGGCACCAAGTATTCCATGACTTAGCCCGCCTTGTGCGGGCTTTGTTGTTTCTGGTCCAGCCTATGGAACGTTCATGGGGCTGACCTGCTGCCAGCCCTCAAAAACATTGCTCTTCCACAGCCGCCAAATACGCGAGCATCCCTCAAAATCTCCCGCAAACCCTGATAACTGACCAGTCCTTCTGAAACCTGACAATTTAAGCTACCCTGAAACGACAAAACTATTCCAACTCAGATAGTTGCAAACAAGAAGTAACGGCGGCGGGCGCATGGACAAGAAAAAGCTCACAGAGCGGGACATCTGCAGCAAGTTCATCAACCCGGCTTTGGAGAAAGCCGGCTGGAACATGCACAGTCAGGTGCGGGAGGAAGTATCGTTCACCGCTGGTCGTATCATCGTTCGTGGTCGCCTGCACACCCGAGGCAAGCGCCGCCGGGCGGATTACGTTCTGAGCTACAAGAAGAACATGCCCATCGCCATCATTGAGGCCAAGGACAACAGTCACAGCCTTGGTGACGGTATGCAACAGGCACTGGCCTACAGCGATGCCCTCGATGCACCGTTCGTCTTCAGTAGCAATGGCGATGGCTTCCTGTTCCACGACCGTACCGGCCTTTTCGGCAAAACCGAATCCACCCTGAGCCTGGACGAATTCCCCTCCCCTGACACGCTCTGGGAGCTGTACTGCGAATTCAAAGGCATCACCCAGGCTGGCCGGCAAACCGTCGAACAGCCTTACTACGACGACGGCAGTGGTCGAACACCTCGCTACTACCAAACGGTCGCCATCAACCGCGCCGTGGAAGCAGTGGCACGGGGCCAGAACCGAATCCTGTTGGTAATGGCCACTGGCACAGGTAAAACCTTTACCGCTTTTCAGATAATCTGGCGGCTCTGGAAGTCTAAGCAGAAGAAGCGAATCCTGTTCCTGGCCGACCGCAACATTCTTGTGGACCAGACCAAGAACAACGACTTCAAGCCCTTCGGCCAGGCCATGACCAAGGTGACGAACCGAACGGTGGATCCTTCTTATGAGATTTACCTGTCCCTGTACCAGGCCGTCACCGGCAGCGAGGAAGAGCAGAACATCTACAAACAGTTCTCGCCCGACTTTTTTGACTTGGTGGTTATTGACGAGTGCCACCGGGGCAGCGCCTCCGTGGATTCCGCCTGGCGCCAGATTCTGGAATATTTCTCTGCTGCGACTCACATCGGACTCACGGCCACACCAAAGGAAACCAAAGAAGTCTCCAACATCGACTACTTCGGCGAGCCGGTTTACACCTACTCCTTGAAGCAAGGGATCGAAGACGGCTTCCTCGCCCCATATAAAGTGGTCCGCATCGACCTGGACCGCGACCTGCAAGGCTGGCGTCCGAACAAGGGCCAGACCGACAAGCACGGCGAGCTGATAGATGACCGCATATACAACCAGAGGGATTTCGACCGCACTCTGGTTCTTGAGAAGCGCACCGAAGTGGTGGCACAGAAAGTCACCGAGTTTCTGGAGCAGACCGATCCGTACCAGAAAGCCATCGTGTTCTGCGAAGACATCGACCACGCCGAACGCATGCGCCAGGCCTTGGTGAACCTGAACCCGAAGCGGGTGAAAGAGAACCGCAAGTACGTGATGCGCATTACCGGCGATGAGCAGGAGGGTAAGGCCGAGCTCGACAACTTCATCAACCCGGAAGAGCGTTACCCGGTAATTGCTACCACCAGCAAACTGATGACCACTGGCGTGGACGCACAAACCTGCAAGCTCATCGTGCTGGACCAGCGCATTCAGTCCATGACCGAGTTCAAGCAGATTATCGGCCGTGGCACCCGTATCAACGATGACTACAACAAGCACTGGTTTACCATCCTGGACTTCAAGAAAGCCACCGAGCTATTTGCAGACCCGGCCTTCGATGGCGACCCGGTGAAGGTCTATGTGCCTGGAGCTGGAGACCCGGTTAACCCTGATGACGAACAGGCAACGCCTACCTCAGATCCGGAGCACGAATGTGGTGAGGAACCAGAAGGCTATGAAGTGGAGCCCGGTTCTGGGTGGGAAACCGACGACCCGACGGGCGGTGATACCAGCGGCCCTGGTGAGGGCGGCGGAACAGGTGGAGGCAGAACTCGTTACGTGGTGGGTGATGTCGAAGTGAACGTTATTGCTGAACGTGTCCAGTACCTGGGGCCGGACGGCAAGCTTATCACCGAGAGCCTGAAGGACTTCACCCGCAAGAAAGTGAAAGAACAGTACGCCACGCTCACCGAGTTTCTCAAGCGCTGGAACGAAACGGAACGTAAGCAGACCATCATCGAAGAATTGGCCGAGCAAGGCGTCATCTGGGATGACCTCATCAAGGACGTGAGCAAAAAGCTGGGTGCCGAGCCCGACCCCTTCGATGTCATCTGCCACATCGTTTACGACCAGCCGCCCATGAGCCGCAAGGAACGGGCCGAACAGGTGCGCAAGAAGGATTACTTCAGCAAATACGAGGGGGCCAGCAAACAGGTTCTGGATGCCCTCCTGGACAAGTACACCGATGACGGAATCGAACCCATCGAAGACATGAAGGTGCTCACCATCGCCCCCTTCAGCCAGCTCGGTGCGCCCATGGAGCTGCTACAGGCCTTTGGCGGCAAGCCCGGCTACACCGAAGCCGTGAAAGACCTGGAAGACGAGCTGTACCGGCAAACCTCATAATCCGATTTACCACTTAACACCTATTCCGAACACCCAGGAACTGAATACTTATGTCTATCAGCACGACCATCAAATCCATCCAGGACATCATGCGCAAAGACGTCGGCGTAGACGGCGATGCACAGCGTATCGGCCAGTTGGTCTGGATGCTGTTCCTGAAAATCTTTGACGACCGGGAGCAAGAGTGGGAGCTGTTCTACGACGCCTACAAATCGCCGATTCCCGAGAAGCTGCGCTGGCGCAACTGGGCGGCCGACCCGGAGGGCATGACCGGCGACGAACTGAAAGACTTCATCGACAACACCCTGTTCCCCGGCCTTCAGAACCTGGAACCGGCCGGTGACGACTACCGGGGCGTGGTCATCCGCAACGTGTTCGAGGATGCCTACAACTACATGAAGTCCGGCCAGCTCATGCGCCAGGTCATCAACAAGCTGCAGGAGGGCGTCGACTTCAACAAGTCCGCCGAGCGCCACGAGCTGGGCGATATGTACGAGCAAATCCTCAAAGACTTGCAGAGCGCCGGCAACGCCGGTGAATTCTACACCCCGCGGGCGGTAACCGAGTTCATGGTCAACCGGGTAGACCCGAAGCTGGACGAGAAAGTAATGGATCCTGCCTGCGGCACCGGCGGCTTTCTCACGTGCACCATTGAGCACAAGCGCAAGAACTACGTGGACACGCCGAAGGACGAGCAGACCCTGCAAAAGAGCATCCATGGCGTCGAGAAAAAGCCCTTACCGCACCTGCTGGCCACCACCAACCTGATTTTGCACGGCATCGAAGTGCCGGACCAGATTAAGCACGACAACACCCTGGCCCGCCCGCTCATAAGCTGGGGCCCGAAAGAGCGGGTGGACATTATCGTGGCCAACCCACCCTTCGGCGGCATGGAAGAAGACGGTATCGAAACCAACTTCCCCAGTGCCTTCCGCACCCGGGAAACCGCCGACCTGTTCATGACCCTGTTCATCCACCTGCTGAGGGACGGCGGCCGCGCCGCCGTGGTGCTGCCAGACGGCTTTCTATTCGGCGAAGGCATGAAAACCCGCCTCAAGGAAAAGCTCCTGGAAGAATGCAACCTGCACACCATCGTGCGCCTGCCTAACGGTGTGTTTAACCCTTACACCGGCATCAAGACCAACCTGCTGTTCTTCACCAAGGGCAAGCCCACCGAAACCGTGTGGTACTACGAACACCCCTACCCGGAAGGCTACAAGAGTTACAGCAAAACCAAGCCCATGAAGTTCTCGGAGTTCCAGACCGAAATCGACTGGTGGGGCACCAAGGCCGATGGCTTTGCCAGCCGAGTTGAAACCGAACAGGCCTGGAAGGTACCCATCGACGACATCAAGGCCCGTAACTACAACCTGGACATCAAGAACCCGCATGTAGGTGAACAGGTTAACCACGACCCGGACGAACTGCTGGCCAAATACGAACAGCAACAGGCCGAAATCCAGGAAATCCGCCACCAACTGCGGGACATCCTTGCCGATGCTCTCAGCCATAGCACCGACGGAGGTGCGGCGTGAGTGCGCGGGAGCTGATTACTGAACATCTGGATTTGTGGACCGGCGCGGTCACCAAGAAGTCCAACAGTGGACGGGGAAGTAATGGCAAGGTTGAGTTGACCGGGGTTAAGAAGCTGCGGGAGTTGATTCTGGAGTTGGCTGTTCGCGGCATGTTAGTGGAGCAGGCCCCCAACGAAGCACCCGCTAGCGTGCTGTTAGACGACATATTGGAGGAAAGGAAGCGGCTGGCAAATGAAGGGCACATTCGAGGTCACAAATGCCCTCCAGCAACGGAGCTTAATAGGCTACCCGCCAAATTACCGGATGGATGGGCAGGAGCAACTCTATCTCATTTGGGCGTCTTCTCAGGGGGCAAAACTCCGAGCAAGTCTCGTAGTGAATTCTGGAATGGAGATATACCTTGGGTAACCCCCAAAGATATGAAAAGTGCCGAAATTTCTGCCTCTGAAGACCACGTGACACAAGATGCGTTGAACGCTGGAGGGCTCGCACTTCTTCCCGAGAACGCAGTTCTCTTCGTGGTGCGAAGTGGCATTCTCAGACGGATGTTTCCAACTGCAGTAACGCGAGTTCAGTGCACTATCAACCAAGACCTTAAAGCGCTGCGACTGTTTAAGCCAGAAATGGCCCGTTACATACAAGTTCTGTCATGGGGCTTTGAGCGTTTTATTTTGGAAAAGCTAACGAAAACGGGCACGACTGTGGAAAGTCTGAAGTTTAGCGACTTTGCGAATCAACCATTCCCGCTTCCCCCTCTGGAAGAACAACACCGCATCGTCCAAAAAGTCGATGAACTCATGGCGCTCTGCGACCGGCTGGAACAACAAACCGGCGACCAGCTCGAGGCCCACGAAACCCTCGTGGACACCCTGCTCGGCACCCTCACCCAATCCGAAAATGCCACCGAACTGGCCGACAACTGGGCCCGTCTCGCCGCCCACTTCGACACCCTGTTCACCACCGAACAGAGCATCGACAAGCTCAAGCAGACCATTCTCCAACTGGCGGTGATGGGGCGATTGGTGGAGCAGGATGGGGGGGATGAGCCGGCGACTGAGCTGCTAAAGCGAATTCAAGACGGGAAAGACCAGTTGTCGCAGTCGTCGAAACAGAGAAAAGCCAAGCCCCTTCCACCAATTTCCGAATCAGAGGAGCCTTTCTCCCTGCCCTCGGGTTGGACTCTTTCACGTTTAGATGACATCACAGACATCCAGGGTGGAATCGCAAAAGGCAAAAAGGGATCTGGCAAGAAAACGCACACTTTACCGTACCTCAGGGTGGCAAACGTCCAGCGGTCGTCACTCGACCTTTCCGAAATCAAAGAAATCGAGATAGCGGAGGATGAGGTCGAGCGTTACCTTGTTCGCCGGCGTGACCTCCTCATTACGGAAGGTGGCGATTGGGACAAGGTGGGCAGAACCGCCATTTGGGATGGAAGCATTAAACCCATGGCGCATCAGAACCATGTATTCAGAGCCCGGTTAATACTGGCAGAGCAGAATGAACGCTGGCTCGAGCGGTATCTGAACTCCCAATTTGCAAGGAACTATTTTGCCGGCTCAAGCAAACAGACCACCAACCTCGCGTCCATAAATAAAACCCAGCTTCGAAGCTGCACTGTTCCCTTGCCACCCCTTGCGGAACAGAACCGCATCGTCCAAAAAGTCGAGGAACTCATGGCCCTCTGCGACCAACTCAAAGAACGCCTGAACAAGGCGAGCCAGACCAAGAGCCAACTGGCTGAAGCCGTTGTTGAGAAATCGCTGGGTTGAAATCACAACTCCAGAAACAGCAGCTGTTGCCAGCGAGACAAAACTGCAATGGACAAACAAAGACAAAACCATTAACCTATTAGGTTAATAAAAAGCAGGATTTTATGGAAATCACCTTCGCCACGAAAAAGCTGATGAAGCAAATGAACGATGGCCGAGAGATGGTTAAGGCTCATGGATCCAAGAGAGCCAAAAAACTTCAGATAGTGCTTACCCAGTTGCATGCTTTGCCGAATCTAGGGGCGTTCGCGCCACCGTACAGCCCGCCCCATAGGTGTCACGAGCTTACGGGGAACCGAAAAGGGGAGCTAAGCGTCGACCTGGACCATCCTTATAGGCTTATCCTGAAACCAGACCACAATCCGTTGCCAGAACGCAGTGAAGGCGGATTGGATTGGTCCTCAGTTACAAAGATTAAAATTATTGGAGTGGTGGATACACATGGGTGAATCGATAAAGAACCAATACGAGCCCAACTACGCGATCCAGCCTGGTGAAGTCTTGAATGATGAGCTGAACATGCGGGACATGAGTCAGCAGGAACTGTCAAAACGGACTGGGCTATCTGCGAAGCACATTGTTTCGATTATCAAAGGAAAGTCTCCGATAACTCCTGAAACAGCGATAAAGCTGGAGCGAGCTATTGGAATGCCGGCCAATTACTGGCTGAACCTTGAGAGCAACTACCAAGAAATAAAAGCCAGGCTAGACGAAGAAGAACAGCTTGAGTCTGACCTTAACTGGCTTAAACGAATTCCCGTCAATGAAATGGTAAAGCTCGACTGGATTAAGCGCTACAAGGATAAGAAGGAACAGCTCAAAGAGGTCTTGCAATTCTTCGGGATTGCCAGCGTGGAGCAATGGGGAGACATGTGGCCACGACTCAGTGTGGCATACCGTCAGAGCAATCAATCCAAGGCGCTTCCTGAGGCGGTCTCTGCATGGCTTAGGAAAGGAGAGCTTGATGCGGCTTCAATCCACTGCGCCTCATATAACAAGCAAAACTTCCGTAGGGCGCTTGATAAGATCCGGGCGTTAACCGACATGCCTCCTGATGAATTCGTGCCGAAGATGCAAGCACTTTGCTCTGAGGCAGGCGTAGCCGTTGTCTTCGTCCCCTCGTTGCCGAAAACAGGGGTCAGTGGTGCTACACGCTGGATTCATTCAAACAAGGCCGTCATTCAGCTGAGCCTACGATATCGTTCGAACGACCATCTATGGTTCACGTTCTTTCACGAAGCGGGCCATATTCTGCTTCACGGGAAAAAAGATTTGTTCATTGAACGGACCGACAAGAGCAGCAACGGCCTCGACGAAGGGAAAGAGGCCGAGGCCAATCATTTCGCACAAAATGAACTAGTACCCTCAAAAGCGATGGAGAAGTTCATTCGAAGCGGTGCCCGAACAAAAGCTGATATTTGTTCTTTCGCAGAAGAGGTAGGGATAGCACCCGGTATCGTAGTTGGACAGCTTCAGTTTAGAGGCGTTCTTGACTTCAAATTCTGTAACGACCTCAAGCGCTACTACAAATGGGAGCACGAGCAATCCTCCTGAGCACCCAGACCGAGTAACGGATAAGGCAATCTATGGCAATCGAACAGGGTATCTGGCGTATCGGAGACCAGCCTAAAAAGCTTAAACCCGCAGCACTGGCGGACGAAGCCTTGCTAGAAGACCAAGTAATGAAGGATATCTCTATCCTGAATTCTGACTGGCTTCTAATCGGTCGCCAGGTTCGTACAAGCTACGACAAGCTTATCGACCTACTCGCGATGGACGCCAACGGTTCTATCATCATCGTTGAGCTCAAGCGGAACAAAACACCGCGCGATGTGGTTGCGCAAACCGTTGATTACGCATCCTGGGTTGCGAACCTGTCTGACTCAGACATCGTCGACATCTACCTGAACTTTGCCCGAACCTACCGGCTTGAACACCAAACACTCGACGAGGCTTTCGCGGCGAAATTTCGGACACCGCTTTCGGATATCACCATCAACGACAGCCATCAGATGGTGGTCGTTGCGACCTCACTCGACTCAAGCTCAGAGCGTATCATCAACTACTTGAACGAGTATGCTCAAATATCCATCAACGCCCTCTTCTTCGCTGCATTCGAAGACAATGGACAACAGTACCTAAGCCGCGCCTGGATGATTGATCCAGACGAGAACCAGGAGCGAGCCGTAACCAAAGGCAAGAAGGAGCCCTGGAATGGCGAATTCTATGTCTCGTTCGGCGACAACCGGCCATGGGAGCTGGCGCGTGAGCTTGGTTTCATCGCTGGAGGAGGCGCGGACTGGTATTCCAAAACCCTCTCAATGCTGTCTGAGGGCGACCGAGTGTGGGTCAATATCCCCAAAACCGGTTACGTGGGTGTCGGCATTGTCACCGGTGAGCGGGAACGAGCCGACCAACACCAGTTCGAGACACCCGACGGACCGAAAACCATTCCAGAGATGGATACCAATGGGCCCTATGCCCACTTGGTTCATGACGTGGACGACGAAGCAGCAGAATACCTTGTTCCCGTGCGCTGGCTGCACACTGTTCCCAAGGAGAGTGCATTTAGCGAGGTCGGCCTTTTCGGAAACCAGAATACAGTTTGTAAACCGACGACGCCGAAGTGGAGCCACACCGTTAACCGTCTAAAGAGTGTATGGAACATCTCCTAATGGCTTACGAAAACTGCCCAAAGTGCAGTACCAGAAAACATAAAGTGATGAAGTGCAACGCAAGCAGCAGACCACGACACAGAAATCCAGCAAGTCGCTAATATTACAGTTATTTTATTTCGTTATGTTTTGCCATCTGTTGCATTGACGTGATTGAAAATCCCCGTGTCGATGGTTCGATCCCGCTTCCTATTGATCCAAGGGCTTATAGGCCCGATACCCCTGCCCATTTGCTCCCTTCTTCACCGTGAAGTACTCGGACCGCTCAACCAGCAAATCAGAGAATTTCTTGGCACCATAGGTTCGCGGGTCAAAATCCGGGCGTGTGCGCTTGAGGAACGAGCCGGCGGCAGAGAAGGTTGCCCAGCCCTGGTCGTCCTGGGTTTGCTCCCAGGCCCTTTTTAACAGCGCTACTTCCTCCGGGAGTTTTTCCTGTTTCTTCCGTGGGGCTTTCGATTTGGTGGGCTCGTCAGGCGCGGCTTCCGCTTCTTCCGGGTACTCCAGGTTCTCGGTAAACAGAAAATCGTCACACGCACTTCTGAACGAGACCGGGGTCTTTTTCTCGCCGAATCCGAATACGTATATCTCGGACTCCCTCAGCCGTGAGGCCAGTTTGGTGAAATCACTGTCGCTGGAGACCAGGGCGAACGCATCAAACTTCGAGGAATAGAGCAGATCCATCGCATCAATGATCATCGATGCATCTGTGGCGTTCTTGCCTTTGGTGTAGGCGAATTGCTGGATGGGCTGGATCGCCAGCTCATTCAGAACGGTCTTCCAGTTTTTGAGGCTGTCTATCGACCAGTCGCCATAGGCCCGCTTCACAACCACGTGACCATGGGAAGACAGTTCTTCAATAATTAGCGGCAGCTTGGTCAGCTGGGCGTTATCGGCGTCGATCAGAACGGCAATTTTCTTGTGCTGCTCAAGGTCCTTCAATGTACTTCTTCCTTTGTTCGGATCGTGTACATCAAGGACTTCCGCAAAACAGCCTTTCAGGCAGCCTTGCGGAAATCCTCGATTCGTACGGTTTTATCACGCTTCCGCTTGTACTTGCTTTTGTCTTCCACCACCCGCATCTGGTATTTCGGGGTTTTCAGTTCACGCTGAACAGCGCTGTGTTGTGTGGGCTTCGCCCGCTTTTTCGCCATAGTGGGTATCTCCCTGGTTGGCTGGATTTTACCAGGGAGATTATACCACTGCCCTAGCTGATAACACAGGTACCCGCCCGGCGCTCAAGAATCGCCAGCGCATCCTCCAGCCGGCCGATACCGCTGACGCCACCGCTTTGGGCGAAATTACCAGCTGCGGCCATTTTGGGGCCCATGGAGCCTGCTGGAAGGTCCAGCTTGCGGGCCTCATCGAGCGTCAGCTCATGGATGGGGGCGGCGGTGTCTTTGCCGAAGTTACGGTATATGGCATCCACATCGGTAAGGAGCAGCAAAGCGTCTGCACCCAACTGGCTGGCCAGTAGTGCGCTGGCGGCATCCTTGTCGATGACGGCTTCGATGCCGATCATGCTGCCATCGTCCCGGCGAAGAATGGGGATACCGCCGCCTCCGGCACAGATCACCACAACACCCTGTTCCAGCAGCAGTTGGAGCACCCGCATATCGGGAATTTCCAGGGGTTTGGGCGAGGGCACTACCCGCCGCCACTTGTCGCCATCCTGGGCAATGTGCCAGCCGGCAGCTTCAGCTTTGGTCTCCGCTTCTTCCTTGTCATACACCGGCCCGACAAATTTCGTGGGTTTCTTGAAGGCGGGGTCGTCCTTGTCCACCAGAACCTGGGTCAGCAGGGTTGCTACTGGCCGGTCGTGATCGAGGGCATTTTCCAGTTCCTGCTCGATGATATAGCCGATCATGCCTTCGGTTTCCGCGCCAAGCACGTCCAGCGGATAGGCTTCGTCCGGCTTATAGGCAGCGCCCTGAAGCGCCAGTAAGCCTACCTGGGGGCCGTTGCCATGGGTGACGACCAACTGGTGGCCGGCGCGGACGATGTCGGCCAGTGATTCGGCGGCAACTTTCACGTTGGCGCGCTGGGCCTCGGCGGTCAGCGGCTCACCGCGCCGCAACAGGGCATTCCCTCCCAATGCTGCTACCACAAGCATGTCGAACTCCTTATCTCAGCTTCCAAGAGTGGCAACGAGCACCGCCTTGATGGTGTGCATCCGGTTCTCCGCCTGATCAAACACAATGGAAGCGGGGCTTTCGAAGACGTCGTCGGTGACTTCCATGGCCTCAATACCGAACTCCGCCTGCATCTCCTTACCGACGGTGGTCTCGGTATTGTGGAATGCCGGCAGGCAATGCATGAACCTTGCCCTTGGATTGCCGGTTTTCTCCATCAGGGCAGCGTTGACCTGATAGGGCTGCAGCAGTTTGATCCGCTCTGCCCACTTCTCCTTGGCTTCGCCCATGGACACCCACACGTCCGTGTAGACAAAGTCCACACCCGCCACCGCAGCATCAATGTCTTCAGTAATCATGATCCGGGCGCCGGTTTCATCGGCAATGGCCTGTGCTTCCTTCTGAATTGCCTCGCTGGGCCAGCAGGCTTTGGGAGCGCACAGACGTACGTCCATTCCCATCTTGGCGCCACCAATCAGCAGGCTGTCGCCCATGTTATTGGCGGCGTCGCCAATGAACACAAAGGCCACGTCACGCAGGGGCTTCTCCACGTTTTCCTGCATGGTCAGGAAGTCTGCCAGTATCTGGGTGGGATGGAATTCATTGGTCAGCCCGTTGTAGACCGGCACGCCGGCATACTTCGCCAGCTCCTCGACAACCGCCTGGCCGAAGCCCCGGTATTCGATGGCGTCATACACGCGGCCAAGCACCCGCGCGGTGTCCTTCACCGATTCCTTGTGACCGATATGAGTGCCCGTTGGGCCCAGGTAGGTGACCCGGGCGCCCTGGTCAAACGCCGCAACCTCAAACCCGACCCGGGTCCGGGTGGAGTTCTTCTCGAAGATCAGCGCTATGTCCTTGCCCTGCAGCATCGGCACTTCGGTGCCGGCGTACTTGGCGGTTTTCAGGTCGGCGGAAAGCTTGAGCAAAAAACTGATTTCCCGGGGCGTAAAGTCCCTCAGGGTCAGGAAATGTCGGTTCTTGAGATTAAAAGCCATGGTTCTGCTCCTTCCTTGTCAGACTGCATCTCGTATGGTGGGGCAGCTCATGCAGCGCCCACCACCCCGGCCCCGGCCCAGTTCCGCGCCGGGTATGGCCAGTACCTCTATGCCGGCCGCTTCCAGGGCGGCATTGGTATCGTCGTTGCGGTCGTAACCAATAACGACGCCCGGGCTCAGTGCTAACACGTTATTGCCATCGTTCCACTGTTCCCGTTCCCGCTCGGCAGGGGTGTCGCCACCAGTGGCGACCACTTCCAGCGACGGGTAACCAAGGACCTCCGCAACAACATCAAACAGCGGGCGACTGTCCTGGAAAAACGACAGGTGCTTGTCGCCGTCTCCCGGACGCAGGTCGTAGCAAACCATTTCATCGGCGACTTCCTTGAACGTGGTGACTACGTTGCCGCCACAGAAGGTAAACACCGTATCCAGGTGCATGGCTGAACGGGTCTTGGGAATCTGGCAGGCGATCACCCTGTCTGCCGTGCCGTTGGCAAACAGCGCCCTGGCCAGCTGGCCGATGGCTTGCGGGGAGGATCGTTCCCCCATCCCCACCAGCACGGCGCCATTACCCACCGGCATGATGTCTCCTCCTTCGAGGGTCGCCAGCGCATGATCTGCAAGCGGGTCGCCCCAATGCACGTTCACCTTGCCGGCGAATTTGGGGTGGAACCGGTAGATCGCGCTCATCAGTAGCGTCTCCGGCTTGCGCGCAGCCCAGTACATCGGGTTGAGGGTGACACCGCCATAGATCCAGGCGCTGTTGTCACGGGTGAACAGGAAGTTCGGCAGCGGCGGCAGCACAAACCCGTGAGGCCCCAGGTGATTGCCAAACAGTCCGGCGGGATCGAAAGGCAGGTCGCCCACTTCCAGTCCGCCGATGAGGAACTCTGCCAGGGGCTGGCCAGGTAGCTCATCCATCCAGGCGCGGAGATCAGACACCATACCCACCCCGATATGGTTCCAGGTGATCCGGTTATCCAGAATCCAGGCCCGCGCCTCCAGGATATCGAGGGTGTCCGCCAGCAGTTCGTTAACGTCCAGCACCTCCACGCCCCGGGCACGCATCAACCCCGCGAATACATCGTGGTCTTTCTCGGCCTGCTTGACCCAGAAGACATCGTCAAACAGCAGTGCATCGCAGTTGGACGGGGTCAGTCTCCGGTGGGCAAGCCCCGGGCGGCAGACGATGACCTGCCGCAGGGTACCGGTTTCAGAGTGAACACCAAGTGTGTGCTCAGCCATGTCGCATGCTCCTTTGCCTGGGGTTATAGAAAGGGTTACAGAAACGCGCCAATACTGATCACCACACTGATAAAAATTGTGAGAATCAGTAGCAGTGGCCAGATAAACGCCAGCCATCGATCGTAGGAAACACGGCCGATGGCCAGGCCGCCCACCACCACGGCAAAGGTCGGGTTGATCAGGTTGACCAGGCCGTTGGCTGACTGGAAGGCAGTAACCACCAGGTCACGCCCCACGTTGGCAAAATCCGCCAGCGGCGCAAGGATCGGCATGGAGAGCACAGCGAGTCCGGATGACGACGGCACGAAGAAGCTCATGCCCACTTCAATCCAGAACATCAGGTTGATAAAGGCCAGTTCCGGCAAGCCCCCCAGGGTGGTCTCCGCACTGTGCAGGATGGTGTCGGCAATCATGCCCTGTTCCATAATCACCACAATGCCACGGGCCAGCCCGACGACCAGCGCCACACCCAGTAAATCGCGGGCACCGTCAACAAAACTGCTGGTCAGCTTTTTCTCACCCAGCCGGGCGATGATGCCGATCACGATGGCCGAACCAAAGAAGAGCGCGCCCATTCTGGCCATCCACCAGCCCTGGGAGGAAACACCCCAGATCATCACGATGAACGTCAGTGTGAAGATGATCAGGGCAATTTTCTGGGTACCGGTGAGCTCGAAATCTTCCAGCTCATCGTGGCCTTGAAGGAACAGTTTGCGGTGAGCATCCCGCTGTTTGGCAACCACGGAGCGGGATGGATCGGCCTTGACCCGTTGGGCATAGCGCATAACGTACGCCGCGCAAATGAGAAGGCCACCTACAAGCAGCACAAACCGAAGCACAATGCCGTCCGTAAAGGGAATATCGGCAGCGTTGGAGGCAATGACCGTTGCAAAGGGGTTGATCGTTGACCCCAGCACACCAATACCGGCCCCCACCAGAATGATGGCAACCCCGGTGACTGCGTCGTACCCCGCCGAGATAATGACCGGAATCAGAATGGCATAGAAAGCCAGGGTCTCCTCGGCCATGCCGTAGGTTGTACCCCCCAGTGCAAACAGCGTCATCAGTATCGGGATCATCCATATCTCACGCCCTTCCAGCCGGTGCATGGCGCTGCGTATGCCGGTATCGATGGCACCGGTGGCGTTCATCACACCCAGAAAGCCGCCAAGGAACAGCACGAACAAAGCCACATCAATGGCGTTCGCCACATAGCTGTCAGGGTCGTAAAAGCCTGCCGTAGGTGCCAGCATCACATCAACGAAGCCCTGGGGGTTGGGGTCCACGGTCTGATAGGTGCCAGGCACCGCAACTTCCCGCCCCACCTCTTCGTTCATGGAGCGCTCGTACTGACCTGCAGGGATAATCCAGGTTAGCGCTGCAACCAGAATGATCAGCAGAAACAGGATGGTATAGGCAGTTGGAAATCGTGTTGCAAGGTCTTCTTCGGGGTTCGATGAAGGGAGTTTTTCATCAGTCACGTGGCGTCTCCTTTCCATTGTGGCTTACTGATGGGGCTGTCCATCCGTTAAAGTATGGACCTCAAAGCCCGTATGAAAAGTGATCAGCGTCAATTCAGTACGAAGCTGATAGTGCTGCTACTACCTATCCGCATAACTGCTGAGATGGAGCAGCCGATGTTTGCGTCTAGTATTCTCCCGAACCAGAATGACTCAGGTCACTCAATCCGCTGGCCCCTGTAACGCACACTCAAGGAACCAATATGCTTCTCTCGTTTCTGGCTATTGCTGTCGGCCTCGTTCTACTGGTGTGGAGCGCCGGTAAGTTTGTTGAGGGCTCAGCGGTAACCGCCGGGCACTTCGGCATGCCGCCGCTGTTGATCGGCATGGTGGTGGTCGGCTTTGGCACTTCGGCGCCGGAGATGGTGGTCTCCGCCCTGGCGGCAACCCAGGGTAATCCGGGCCTGGCATTGGGTAACGCCTACGGTTCCAACATCACCAACATCGCCCTGATCCTGGGTATTACAGCATTGATCAGCCCGATTGCGGTTCAATCACAGGTGATGCGCAAGGAGCTGCCAATTCTTGCGGCGATAACGGCACTGGCAGCCTGGCAGTTATGGGACGGAGAGCTGACATTCGCGGATGCCCTGGTGCTGCTGGGCGTGTTTTTCCTGTTGCTGGCCTGGTCCATTCGCCAGGGCATGACCCGGAAATCCGACGCCCTGGGTGCGGAGATTGCCGATGAAATGATTCACCGCACCATGCCCCTGCGCAATGCGATCATGTGGCTGATTGCCGGTCTGCTGGTACTGATTGTCAGCTCGCGGATTCTGGTTTGGGGCGCGGTTGAGATTGCCCATGGCTTTGGGGTGAGCGACCTGATCATCGGCCTGACCATTGTCGCGGTGGGTACGTCCCTCCCGGAGCTGGCATCATCTGTGATCGCTGCCCGCAAAGGGGAGCATGACATTGCGCTGGGCAATATACTGGGCTCCAACCTGTTCAATACCCTGGCGGTTGTGGGCATCGCCGGTACCATCAGCCCGATGGCCGTGGCGCCGGAGGTGTTCTACCGGGATATAGCGGTGATGTCGGCCCTGACGTTGTCGTTGTTTGTACTGGGCTACGGCTTCCGCGGCCCGGGGCGAATCAACCGGGTTGAGGGTGGTTTTCTGGTGGCCTGTTTTGTTGGTTACACGGCCTACCTGGTTTCAACCACCTTCACCTCATAGGAAAGGAAAGCCAAACCGACCGGGACAGCTCAGCCAAGCAGGCACTCCCGCGACAGCTTCTGGCTGACTTCCCGGCGCTGACGCCGCAGTCGGTTACCCTTATCGTTGGAGTAGCCGGCCCGCAACTGCTGCTGAATGCGCTCGAGCCGCTCCCGATATCCGGTACAGCGGGCGTTCTTGCGCTTGAGTTCACGGGCTTCCTGCTGCGCAGACGCCTTTCGGTTGCCGCCGTGATCGCCCTCCAGGCTGCGATTGACCTGGCGATTGATGGTACTTACCCGCTCACCCCGGCTGATATTCTCCCGCATGGGTATCAGCGAGGGGCGCCTCAGCTCCACCTGTTTGTGCTCGCGTCCACCGGGTTTTATGTCGGTAAAATGAGCAACGCCCTGGTCGTCAATCCAGGTGTACATTTCGGCTGTCGAAACGGCCGGGAAAACCCAAAATACGAGAACTGCTACCTGCCTCCATGGCATCGGAATCCACTCCCTGTGGTCTGTTTAATAACGAAAACATTGTAAACCAAACCCCTGGCCAGTGAGAGGTGCGGGCCATGGATCAGGCGTCCAGTAATTCAATCCAGTGCTGCACCGGCACCTTCGCCCTGGTTTCCAGATGCATCTGGCAACCGATGTTGGCGGTGACGATTCTGTCCGGATTGTCTACGGTCAGGGCCTTGAGCTTATTGTTCAGCAGGCGCTGGCTGAGTTCGGGCTGCAGGATCGAGTAGGTTCCTGCGGAACCACAGCACAGATGCTTTTCTTTGGTATCCGCCAGCTCAATCCCCGCTTTGCGTAACACCTGGTCCACTACGCCACTTTGCTGCATGGCGTGTTGCAGGGTGCAGGGGCAATGGAACGCGACCTTGCCTGCGCCCTTTGGAACCTGCAGTTTCTCCAGATCCTGTTTCAGCAGGAAGGCGCCGAGGTCGACGGTCATGTCGCTGACTTTCTGAGCCTTGGCGGCGTAGACCGGGTCGTCCCGCAGCAAGTGACCGTACTCCTGAACCATGGCGCCACAACCGGAGGCGGTCATGATAATGGCTTCCGCGCCGGCATCGATCGCTGGCCACCAGGCGTCAATGTTGCGGCGCATGGCGTCCAGGGCTTTTTCGTGTTCCGACAGGTGATGGTTCACCGCGCCACAGCAGCCTGCTTCCGGTGCCTCCACCATAGTGATGCCGAGCCGGTCCAGTACGCGGGCTGCAGCGGCGTTGGTGTTCGGCGTGGCAGAGGGCTGGACGCAGCCGGCCAGGGCCAGCACGATGCGTTCGTGGCTTGCCGCCGGCCAGGGGCTGGCCTGTTTTCTGGGTGGTACTTTGGTGCGCAGTTTTGCGGGCAACACGGGGCGGAATAATTGCCCCATGCGCAGTAGCAGGCCGAATAACTGGCGATTGGGGAGTACGCGGGCGAGTGACCAGCGTATCCAGCGTTCTTTCGGGGGCCGGGGCATTTCCTGTTCCATCAGGCCTCGGCTGATGTCGATCAACCGGCCGTATTGCACGCCGGAGGGGCAGGTGGTTTCGCAGCTGCGGCAGGTGAGGCAGCGGTCGAGGTGCTCGCGGGATTTTTCGGTGACTTCTTCGCCTTCCAGGAACATTTTCATCAGGTAGATGCGGCCTCTCGGGCCGTCGCGTTCGTCGTTCAGTTCCTGGTACGTTGGGCAGGTGGCGGTGCAGAAGCCGCAGTGTACGCAGGCTCGCAGGATGGACTCGGCCTCCTGACCTTCTGCTGTATTGGCGAATTGTTGGACTAGGTTGGTTTGCATCTTTTACCTGCTTTCTGAATTTGGAGCACAAGTGATCGGCTTGGTTTAGAGCACAAGTGACCGGGTAGGGCGTCTCTGAAACGCGCTCCTTCGGCACATCCATGTGGCGCTTGGACTCCGCCATCCATGGCTCCGTACAGTTTCAGAGACGCCCGACCCGCTCACTTCCCCGGCATCTTAGCCGCCCTCACTAAAGCCAGCTGTACAGTCGCCCGGGGTTAAAAATACCGTCAGGGTCGAACGACTTTTTCAGCCGTTGCTGGATTTCTTTCAAAGCCCTCGACTGGTGGTGCATCACTTCATCCGTGCGATCACCGCCTCGGAACAGGCTGACCTGGCCACCGGCACGTTGGGCCATGGTTTCCAGTTTGGCCATGTCCGCGTCGCCGCGGTACCAGCGCTGGGAGCCGGCCCAGTCGATCAGCCAGGGGCCGTCCAGCTCCGGGTTTTCGGCGGTGGAGCCGACGGAGAAGCGCCAGAGTGGTTCGTCACCGGCAAAGAAATCGTGCTGCATGTGCTGAAGCTGTTGCCAGAACGCACCGCCCTCCTCCATAACGTCACCGGTCCATTTTTCGGCGGTGGCTTCCACGGCAGATTTGGCACCGGCGAGGCGCAGATACACTTTTCCGTCTACCCAGGCGGCGCCGGTGATGGGTTTGGGTTCCTTGGCGCGGCTGTTCATGTAGTGAATGACATCGTCCAGGACCATGTCCTGTACCAGGGTGACGGACATGGCCGGTCTCGGCATGACTTTCAGGCTGACTTCGGTGATGACACCCAGGGTGCCCATGGCGCCGGCCTGGAGCCGGGAGGTGTCGTAGCCGGCCACGTTTTTCATCACCTGGCCGCCAAAGCGCAGGTGCTCTCCCCTGCCATTGAGCAGGCGGATGCCCAGGACCTGGTCCCGTACCGAGCCGGACCAGGGTCTAGCGGGACCGGAGAGGTTGCAGGCCAGGGTGCCGCCGAGGGTGGAATTTTCACCAAACCTGGGCGGCTCGAAGTGGAGACACTGGCCTTCTTCCGCCAGGGTGGCTTCGATTTCCGCCAGGGGGGTGCCGGCACGGGCGGTCATGATCAGCTCTACCGGGTGGTATTCAACGATACCCGTGTGTTCACCCAGCTTCAGGGTGCCGGCATCTGTATCGGCGGCGCGGCCCATGAAGGCCTTGGTGCCACCGCCTTCGATGTTGAGCTTCTGGCCGGACTCCCGGGCCTGGAGAACCTGCTCGATCAGCGTCTGGGACATATCAGCCATGGGCAGCTTCCACCGTATCGTGCTTGTGTTGTTTGTGTTCCAGGGAGCGATATTCCTGGCAGAACCGCAGGGCAGGCACACCCTTACCGGGGTTGAGGATACCGGCCGGGTCGAAGGCGGCCTTGACGTCGTGGAACTGTTGCAGCTCTTCGTCATTGAACTGTATGGCCATCTGGCGGATTTTCTCCACGCCCACGCCGTGCTCGCCGGTAATGCAGCCGCCGACTTCCACGCAGAGGTTGAGGATGCGACCACCGAAGGCTTCGGTGCGCTCGAATTCACCGGGCACGTTGGCATCAAACAGGATCAGTGGGTGCAGGTTGCCGTCACCGGCGTGGAATACGTTGGCGACTCGCAGCCCGAACTCCTCCGACATTTTTTCCATTTCCAGCAGTACATGGGCCAGGTACCGCCGCGGGATGGTGCCATCCATGCAGTAGTAATCCGGCGAGATACGCCCCACCGCCGGGAAGGCAGACTTGCGGCCCTTCCACAGCAGTGCCCGCTCTTCCTCGCTCTGGGAGGTTTTTACCGAGGTGGCACCCAGCTCACGGAACAATGCTTCGGCCTGGGCGATATGTTCATGGACTTCTTCTTCGGTGCCGTCCACCTCACACAGCAGCAGCGCCTTGGCTTCCCTGGGGTAACCAGCCTGCGCAAAATCATCGGCAGCGATAATGGCATGGCCGTCCATCATTTCCAGGCCGCCGGGAATGATGCCATGGGAGATAATGCCGCCCACGGCATCGCCGGCTTTCTGCACGCTGTCGAAGCCGGCCATCACCACCTGGGCCACTTCCGGTTTCGGCAGCAGTTTTACCTTCACTTCAGTCACGATACCCAACAGACCTTCAGAACCGGTCATCAGCGCCAGCAGGTCCATGCCACAGACATCCAGGGCATCACTGCCGATGACTACGCGCTCGCCCTCGGCGGTGATCATTTCCACGCTGAGGATGTTGTGAACGGTCAGTCCATACTTGAGGCAATGCACACCACCGGAATTCTCTGCCACGTTGCCGCCGATGGTACAGGCGATCTGGGACGAGGGGTCCGGCCCGTAATAGAGGCCGAACTGCGAGACTTCCTCGCTGATAGCCAGGTTGCGAACACCCGGTTGCAGTCGTGCCGTCCGCGCTAATGGATCGATGTCCAGAATGCGGTTGAACTTGGCCAGCGACAAAACCACGCCCTCTTTGTGGGGCATGGCACCGGCACTCAGGCCGGTGCCGGCACCACGGGCAACTACGGGCACCGCGTGCTCATTGCAGATGCGCATCACCCTCTGCACCTGCTCGGCGGTTTCCGGCAGCACCACGAGCATGGGCATCTCGCAGTACATGGACATGCCGTCGCACTCGTAGGGCTTCATGGTTTCGTCATCGGTGATGACAAAGTCCGGGTCTATAAACGTGCGGAACTGCTTTGCCAGCTCCGCTGGGCTGACTTTCGGCTTGGTGGTCATATCGTTCTCTGAGTGATTGGCTTCAGGTATGACAGCCCTCAACCACGTTTGGTTTCGAAATAGTCGATACCGGCCTGGGCACAGTCCATATCCTGCTGAGGCGTGCCTGAGCTGATGCCAATGCCGCCGACAACCTCGCCATCGACAATGACCGGCAGACCGCCGCCTACAGAACTGATGCGGCCACCGACCTCGGTGTGGATGCCGAAGGCCAGCTTGCCGGGCACGTTGACCGCGTTGTAGTCATGGGTGGCCTTCTTCGCGGCCGACGCGGTAAACGACTTGTCCTGGGCAATGGTCACACTGGTGATCTTGCCACCGTCCATCCGCTCGAACGCAATCAGGTTGCCGGACTCGTCCGTTATGGCAATGCACATGGGCACGCCGATTTCGCGAGCTTTTTCAGCAGCGCCTTCGATGAGGATCCGTGCTTCAGCAAGGTCCAGTCGTTTAATCGTCAACATAAAGTATTACTCCTTGAATTTATTAACCGTAAACCAATCCTGGCAGCCAGGTTACGATGCCGGGGATCAGGATACACATAAACAGACCTAATGCCTGAATAGCCAGGAACACCAGGGATGATTTGAAAATCGTGGCCATGGATATTTCCGGCGGGCATACGCCGCGGAGGTAGAACAATGCATACCCGAATGGCGGACTGAGGAACGACATCTGCATATTGACCAGATAGAGCACACCAAACCAGAGCACAACGTCATCACCTGCCACTGGCGGGAAGCCCAACAGCCCCGGGAACTCCAGCGCTTTTACAATAGGAATGAAGATAGGAACTGCCAGCAGCAGAATACCCACCCAGTCCAGAAACATACCCAGAACCACCAGCAGGAACATCAGCAGGAACAGAATGCCATAGGGCGACATGCCAGTACCCAGGATGGCATCCGTTACAAATTGCTGGCCACCCTGAAGGATGTAGAAGCCAACAAAGACCGAGGCACCAAACATGATCCACAGCACCATGGCAGATGCCTTGGTAGTGGTTACAGATGCTTCCCGCAGCCCGCCAATAGAGAACTTACCGTGCATCATAGCCACCACAATGGCGCCAAAGGAGCCGATACCAGCCGCTTCCACCGGCGTTGCGATGCCACCAAACAGCAGGCCTAGGACCAGAAACACCAGAACCAGTGGAGCAATCAGGTTTTTCGTGAGAAGAAGCTTTTCCTTCAGGGAAATCCGCTCTTCCACCGGTACGGGCGGCCCCAGCTTCGGATTGATCCAGCTGCGGATCAGCACATAGGCAATGTACATGGAAGACAGCATCAGGCCCGGAATCACGGAGCCAAGATACAACTCACCGACCGATTGCTGCGCGACAACCGCGTAGAGAATCGCCAGGATCGAGGGCGGAATCAGTATACCCAGAGTACCGCCAGCCATGATTGAGCCCAGCGCTATCTTCTGGTCATATCCGCGTTTGAGCATCGCCGGCAGAGCGATGATACCCATGGTGACAACGGCCGCGCCGATAACACCCACCATGGCGGCAAGAAGGGTAGAAGCCAGGATGGTTGCTGTCGCCAGACCACCGCTGAGGCCACCCATCCACTTGTAGACCACACTGAACATTTCCTCAATCAGGCCCGCACGTTCAAGCATCGAAGCCATGAAGATAAACAGCGGTATCGCCGCCAGATCAGAGTTGGTCATCATCGGGAAGATGCGACCCGGCACCAGGTTCAGCATCATCGCGTCGCCCACCAGGTAGATGAACATCACCCCGAGACCACCGGTCACGAATGCCAGCGGCAGCCCCATCATCAGGGCCACGGCAAGCGAACCGAACATCAGATAGGTCAGAGGGCCGACCTTGACGTCAGAGAGGCTACCGGAGAGCTTGAACAGGAATTTCTCGTCGCTCCACGGATCGTAGAAAAGAATGTTGATCATCTCGACACAGATAACAAACGCCAGTGCCACTGTGGCGATAATCATTAGCCAGGTACTGAGCTTCCCCACAAGGTTGCCGCCCGGCACCGTTGTTGAACTTGTAGTCATGCCGTGCGCTCCCGACCAAGACGGACGAACAGAACAATATCCTTGGTCAGCTTGGATATGCCCGCGAGTAAGAGAAGGATGGACCCCACCACCATCATGCCTTTGACCGGCCAGTGTTGGATGCCCCAGGTCTCAACCGTGGTTTCTTTCATGGCGTAGGAATCCTGGAAGAAGCTCCAGGAGGTAACCAGCAGGATCAGGGCAAAAATGAAGAAGAACATGGACGTAAAGATGTCCAGACCAACTCTTCCCCGTACTGGCAGCATGTTGTACATCACATCCACACGCACATGTGCGCCATGAAGCATGGCAAATGCGCCTGCGAGCATATATTGCATGCCCAGCAGCAGAAAGCTGGCTTCATGGACCCAGATGGTCGGCATGTTGAAGATGTAGCGCATGACCACCCCAAAGAAATAGAACACAACGGCATTGATTGTCCAGAACGACACGAACAGACCGGATTTGTCACAAATCCAGTCTACTACTTTGGTAAACCAGTTCCCCTCGAACTGGAGATAGATCAGCGGATCGTCCTCTTTCGCCTGCAATTCCGCCGGTGTCAATTCCGGTTCGGCAGTCTCGCCTCCGTGACCACTACTCCACTTGTCCCAGGCCATCATGATCAGCGGCATGACCGCAAGCCAGCCCCAGTAGAACCAGTGCGGCATTACGAATCCGAAACCTTCAAGATCAGACATGTTGTTGCTTCCTCAGCCACAAAACGGGGAAGGCGGGACTCCTCTTGCGGAGTCGTCCCTGACCTTCCCCCTGTTTTTTTTTATTGGTTCAGCTAAATGTTAACGGCCTTGTATACCTTCGAGGTCAGACTCGTCGATATAGCCGACGGTCTCGTTCATCATGTAATCGATCTGGATATCGAAGATGGCACGGGCATCCTCGTCCTTGTTCGCCCACTTGTACCAGATCGGAATGGCTTTACGGCGCCATTCTTCCACGTCATCCTGGCTCAGACGGCTCACGGTATCGCCCGCGTTCTTGAACTTCTCCATGGCCTCAATGTTGCGCTTCTGGATGGTCAGGTAGTGCTTCTGTGAATAAATCCGCACCTCATCCTCAACCAGTTGCTGGAGTTTCGGATCCAGAGCGTTCCAGGCACGCATGTTCACCGTCAGATCCATCAGGTCGACCGGCTGGTAGATGGACATGACGCCCGGAGGTCCGAACAGGATGTAATCAGTCACCTGGGAGAAGCCCAGTTCCCAGTTCACCGCCGGGCCCACATAGTCGGCTGCGTCGATGGTACCCTTCTCCAGGGCCGGGAAGATGTCAGAGCCGGGCAGGCTCACGGTGGAAGCACCGAACGCCTGGAACACCTCGGCGACCATGCCACCGGGAACCCGCAGCTTCAGGCCTTTAAGGTCATCGAGGCTGTTTACCGGCTCTTTGGAGTGGATGATATTTGCATCGTGCTGGATCGGGCCAACGTAGAACAGCCCGAACTTCTTGTAGATTTCCCGGGTCTTCTCCAGCATGCCCATGGAATAGAACATGATATCCCACTGGTGGGGCTGATCAGGGCCGGCCGGATAGGAGGACAGGAATACTGACGCGGGAATCTTGCCCGACCAGTACAGGGTGAACGGGTTCATACCCTGGAGAACGCCACTGCGAACCGAATCGAACAGTGAATTGTTGTCGGCGGCGACAGCCTTGGCAGGGAAGCACTTGAATATCAGTTCACCGCCTGACTTCTCTTCCATCCCGTTACACCAGTCCTCAAACAGGTCGTAGCCGACCGTGCCCGCATCCCATACCGACTGGATTTTCCAGGTCGTTGCTGCGTGGGCCTGGCCCGCGCCCATGAAGGTCGCACCACAGAAAGCGGCAGCCAGGGCGGCGGTTTTGAGAAAGCTGCGTCTTGGGACGACGGTTTGCTCAGTGTTGTTGTTGGTATTCATCGACACATCTCCGTTGACGTTGTTGTTATCTGCGTCAGGTAAACGCCGACAAATGCCGGCATTGAATCGATATTCGTAGCCCAGCCGGTTTTAGTCCAGAGGAATGCCCGGTGGTCTGACCAGTTTTGTATATGTCCGATGGACGAATGCCCCGGAATGAGCCATATTTACTGACCCCGGATGAAATTTCGCGATTAACCGGCAAACAAAAATAACTGGTCAGACCAGTACGTAATAACAGGTACAACCATGGCGATCGCTCAGGACATTTCCTATCGACTCGAACGGCTGATTCTCGATGGTGGCCTGGCCCCCGGGCAGAAAATGCCCTCGGAGCGACAGCTTGCAACACGGCTTGGGGTGTCCCGCGCCATCATCCGGGAAGCATTGCATGAGTTGCAGGGCCGCGGCGTCATCGAGACCAAACACGGCAAGGGTTCTTTTGTGGCGCGAATCGTGCCCGGTGCCGAAGAGGATGGCGACGACAGCCCACTGCTGCAAATGTTCAACGGCCATCCCCGCACCCTCTACGACCTGCTGGAAATCAGGGAGCAACTGGAGGGTCAGGCGGCGTATCTTGCAGCAGAGCGCGCCACCACCCAGGACCTGCATCGCATCACCAAGGCCTACGCCGCACTGGAACAGACTGACCCGCTCACCAACGCCAGGCCAGACCACAACTTTCACCAGGCAATTGTGGAGGCTTCCCACAACCCGGTGCTGGTGCATGTCCTGAACGGCCTCAAGAACCTCATGTTACTGACCGTACAGGCGTCGGTGGCCAACCTGAATCCGCGGGAGGAAATGCGCAACAAGATCGCCCGCCAGCACAAACGCACCTACCAGGCAGTAATGGCAAGGAAACCGGAGGCGGCGAAACGCATTGCCATGGCTCACGTGCGTTTCGTCAGCGACGCCATGCGGGAAATCGAGCAGCAGGGCACGGCCATTATCCGGGTACCCGTTAACACATCAACATCAAAGGCTGCCGCCCCAGAGAATGCATAATTGGCGAAAAGCTTGCATCATGAGTTCAGTCATCCACAATTAATTGGTATTGATTTTCGGGACCACTGTCCGTAAAACTTGCGCCTTTGTTCAGACAGCCTCAGGAGCCATCTATGGCGGAAACATCGCCTCTGATCTGCAGGGATATCCACAAGACCTTCGATCAGCTGGAAGTACTCAAGGGTATTTCGCTGGAAACAAAGAAAGGTGATGTCATATCCCTGATCGGCAGCTCCGGCTCCGGTAAAAGTACCTTTCTGCGCTGCATCAATATGCTGGAAACCCCGACTTCCGGCGACATTATCGTGCACGGTGACCCGATCCGGTTCACCACCAACCGCAAGGGCGAGCGCGTGCCTGCCGACAACAAGCAGGTCGAGCTGATTCGCGCGCGGCTCTCCATGGTGTTCCAGAGTTTCAATCTCTGGTCTCACATGACGGTTCTGGAAAACATCATTGAAGCCCCGATTCACGTTCTCAAGGTCCCGAAAAAAGAGGCTATCGAAAGGGCGGAAGCCTACCTCAACAAAGTGGGCATCTATGAGCGCAAGGACTACTACCCCGCCCAGATGTCCGGCGGGCAGCAACAGCGAGCGGCCATCGCCCGGGCGCTGGCCATGGAGCCGGACGTCATGCTGTTTGACGAGCCTACCTCCGCTCTTGACCCGGAACTGGTAGGCGAAGTTCTGAGAGTCATGCAGAACCTGGCCGAGGAAGGCAGAACCATGATCGTGGTAACCCACGAGATGTCTTTTGCCCGGGATGTGTCGTCCCAGGTCCTGTTCTTGCATCAGGGTGTGATCGAGGAGCAAGGTACGCCGGATAAGGTCTTCGACAATCCGGATTCCGAACGAATGAAGCAGTTTCTGGCTCCCAACTTTTGATGTGCGTGCTATCTTGAAATCAGCAAAAAGGCAGACCACTGCCGATAATAAAGCCCACAAGGCTAATAACGACTGGAGAAATGACTCATGAGAAAACTGATTGTTGCAGCAAGCGTTGTCCTGGCCATGATGGCCGGCGTCGCTCACGCCCAGGAACGAAACCTCCGCATCGCCTTCGACGTGCCCTACGAGCCGTTTGAATACAAAGATGACAACGGCGAGCTGACCGGTTTCGAAGTGGAACTGGCCGAAGCCATGTGCGAAGAAATGAACGCCAACTGCGAGTTCGTCATCCAGGCGTGGGACGGTATGATTCCGGGCCTGCTGGCGCGGAAATTCGACCTGATCATGTCTTCCATGTCCATCACGCCGGAGCGTGCGGAGCAGGTGCTGTTCTCCGAGCCGTACTACAACACCCCGGGTGGCTGGTTCGCGCCTGAAAGCTTCAACACCGACGTCACCGACATGGAAGCCATGGAAGGTAAAACAGTGGGTGTACAGCGCGGCACCACCATGGATACCTTTGTGACCGAAGAAATGGGTGGCGTGGTTTCCATCAAGCGTTACACCACTGCAGACGACATGGTTCTTGACCTGGAAGGCCAGCGTCTGGACGTGGTCTTTGTCGACTACCCGGTGGGTGAGCAGACCGTCCTGAGCAAGGAAGGTTTCAAGGAAGTGGGTGAGCCGGTCAAGCTTGGCCAGGGTGTCGGCGTTGCCATGCGCAAGCGTGACAAGGAGCTGGCCGAGGAAGTCAACGCAGCCCTCGCCACTCTGAAAGAAGATGGTACTTACGACACCATTATGGACAAGTACTTCGCTTACGACATCAAGATGTAAAACTGGCCCAGGGGCAGCCATTTTGGCTGCCCCTGCTTACCGGATGTTTTCATGATCGACTTGAAAGGCTACGGCCCGGCCCTGCTCGATGGGGCGGTGGTCACCATTGAACTGGCCCTCCTTTCCCTCGCCCTCTCTTTGACCCTCGGCCTGATTGGCGCCTCTGCCAAGTTGTCCAAAAGCCGGGTGGCCATCGGGATCGCGACCACGTATACCACCCTGATCCGTGGCGTACCGGACCTGGTGATGATGCTTCTGTTTTACTACGGCGGTCAGGTGGCCGTTAACAACCTGTCTGATTACCTCTATGACGCCTATGGCGTGGATTTCTTTTTCCAGTTTGATCCATTTATCGCCGGCGTCCTCACTATTGGCCTGATCTTTGGCGCCTATATGGCAGAAACCTTCCGTGGCGCCTTCCTGGCAGTGGAAAACGGCCAGATTGAAGCGGCCCGTGCCTATGGTTTCAGCCAATGGCGCACCTTCCACAGAATCATACTCCCGCAGATGCTGCGCCATGCCCTGCCCGGCATTGGCAACAACTGGCAGGTGCTGCTGAAAACAACGGCACTGGTATCCATTATCGGCCTGACGGATATGGTGAGGGTTGCGGAAGAAGCCGCCAAGGCGGAGCGCATGCCGTTCCACTTCTTCATTCCGGTGGCGTTTGTTTACCTCAGCCTGACGGCTGTTTCCGAGCTGTTTATAAAGTGGCTCACCAAGCGCGCCAATGTTGGCGTGGTACAGGGGAGCTGAACCATGCCTGACTTTATCGCTGAACTGCTCAACCGCAACGATATCTTTACCGCGGCGACCATCATGGAATACTGGGGCGGCCTGGTCACTACCGTGCAACTGGTTTTCCTGTCGCTGATTCTGGGGCTGGTGCTTGCCGTTCCGCTGGCGATCATGCGCACATCGAAAAACCCGCTGATCAATGCTCCTGTGTGGTTCTACACCTATATCTTCCGGGGCACGCCACTGCTGATCCAGCTCTACATCATTTACTACGGCCTTGCACAGATTGAGGGTATCCAGCAGACCTTCTGGTGGGACATCTTCCGTGAGGCTTTCTACCCTGCCCTTTTGGCCTTTACCCTGAACACGGCGGCCTACACCACGGAGATCATTCGCGGTGCGATTGTGGCAACACCCAGTGGTGAGATCGAGGCCGCGAAGGCCTACGGTATGAGCTGGGCCCTGCGGATGCGGCGGATTATTCTGCCCAGTGCTGCCAGGCGGGGGGTGCAGGCGTATTCCAATGAGGTCATCTTCATGCTTCATGCCAGTGCAATTGCCAGCGTGGTGACCATGGTGGATCTCACCGGCGCGGCGCGGAATATCTATTCCCGGTTCTATGCGCCCTTTGATGCTTTTATCTTTGTGGCGCTGCTGTATATGGCGTTAACTTTTTTACTGGTATTTGCATTCCGCAAGCTGGAAAATTATCTGTTGCAGCATCAGCGGCCCGTCAGTGGCTGACATTCAGGCCTGGTGCCTGTCATGGTGGGGAGTCGCATGAGCGTTCGTGAATTGCTTTTCGGTACTGGTCGCGACTGGCTATCTCATACCCTGTCTACCGCCGAGCATGCGTCCTCGGAAAAAGTCGTGGTGCTTGATGATGGTACCGGGCTGCAGCGTCAGGATACCGGGCTGCTGTACCTGGAACCGCCAGCCAGCCGCGCCAATCCCAATAACGAATCACTGATTGTCTCTGCCGGGATTCATGGCAATGAAACGGCGCCCATCGAGGTTCTTAACCATCTGTTGAATGAACTTCTCGATGGCCAATGGCACCTGGCCTGCCCGGTGTTGTTGATTCTGGGCAATCCACCAGCGATGGATACCGGAGTGCGGTTTACCGATGTGAATCTCAACCGGCTGTTTGGCGGTGCTCACCGCAAACCCGAATACCACGGGCTCCCTGAGGCAGAGCGGGCGCGGGTGCTGGAACGTGCTTGTGACGCTTTTTCTGCAAGGCATTCCACCAACCTCTGTCACTATGATCTGCACACCGCCATTCGCCCTTCCCTGCGGGAGAAATTCGCACTTTATCCGTTTGTGGACGGGCGGGATGTGCCTCAAAGCCAGGTCGATTTCCTGCTGGAGGCGGAGGTGGACACCCTGCTGTTACAGCACCGTGAAGGCACCACATTTTCCTCGTTTTCATCAACGGCGCTCGGCGCAGAGAGCTTTACCGTGGAGCTTGGCAAGGCACAACCGTTCGGGCAAAACGATCTCACCCGGTTTACCGGGGTCAGCAATGCACTGCGGCGGCGGATGAAGGGGGAGGCACCACCGAAGCAGGATGGCGCGTCACAACAGATGACCATATTTAAGGTGGTGCACGAAATCCTCAATACCGGCGACAGCTTCCGCTTTCACGTGCCCGACGATGTGGCCAATTTCACGATGTACGACTCGGGAACGATGATCTGGGAAGACGATGCCACCTGCTACCGGGTAGGCGATTCACCCGAGGGCATTATCTTCCCGAACAGCAACGTGCCCGTGAATCAGCGGGTGGGCCTGATGGTCAGGCCCTGCAACTAGGCCGGTGCATTCTCCGGCTCAGCCACCTTGCAACTGATCACCCGGGTACAGACAGAGGGCACCACCAGCAGTGTCAGCACCGTGGAAGCCAGCAACCCGGAAATGATGGCCCAGGCCATGGGAGGCCACAGTGTTGAACTGGAAAACGCCAGTGGCAGCAGGCCGGCTACCGTGGTGCCGGTGGTCAGCAGGATCGGCCGGGTGCGCTGCTCGACGGCCTTGCGAACGGCATCGCGAATGGCATCCCCTTTCTCCAGTTGCCGGTCCATGACATCCAGCAGCACGATGGCGTTGTTGACCACAATGCCCACCAGCGCAATCACACCCAGCAAAGACTGAAAGCCGAAGGGCGAACCGGAGAACACCAGCCCCGGGAAGATTCCCACGGTCGCCAGTGGCACCGTCAGCAAAATAATCCCCACCCGGCGGAACGAATTGAACTGTATCAGCAGGAAGAACAGCAACAGCAGCACACCAATCGGGGCCGTGGTCAGCAGGGCATTGTTGGCATCGCCCGAGCCCTCGGCATCACCGCCCATCTCCAGCCGGGATCCGGGCGGCAGCGGATTGTCTGCAAGGGCCGCATCCAGCCCTTCCAGGGCCTGGCTGAAACTGTAACCGGCATGGAGGTTGGACCAGACGGTATTCATCCGGGTGCCGTTGCGCTGGTACCGGGCGGCGGACTGCCAGGAGGTTTCCACCGAGGCAATAGCCGACAGGGGCACCGCGTCACCCTGATCGTTGTAGATGTTCACTGACAGCAATCGTGGCAGCGACAGGCTGGTACCTTCACGGGAACGCAGTACCAGTGGAATTGGGTCCTCCTCCTGCCGGTATTGCTCTGCCACCACACCGAAGCTCTGGCCATACAGGCTCTGGGCCACATCAGACCGGTTCAGGCCGTAGCGGGCAGCACTGGCGTCGTCCACATTGATGGCGATACTCGGCACCCCCATATCCAGGTTGTGGCGCACGTCCACGGTGCCCTCAACGCCGCGCAGGGCAGAAAACAGCTGCTCGACCGCCTGGGCACGGACGTCATCGTTCGCGTGGTACACCCGTATTTCCACCGGAGCTGCACGGGGTGGTCCCTGGCCGAGAATGCCTGCCGTTACCTGCAACTCGGGCATTTCCTGCCCCGCGAATTCCCGAATCCACTGCACCAGTCCGGTGGTGGCCTCCAGAGTGGGTGTCGATACCACGATGCGTCCGCGGTTAGGCGCCTGGGGTTCCCGCTGCAGGTTGTAGTAGAAGCTGGGACCGGTAAAGCCGGTGAACCGGTGCACCAGCAGCGCCTCGGGGCGGGTGCGAATGGCCCGTTCAAGATCCGCTGCCACACTGGCGGTACGTTCCTGGTCGGTGCCTTCGGGCATATACAGCTCTACCACTACTTGCGGGCGATCGGCGTTGGGGAAAAACTGCTGCTTCATGAACGGTGTCAGGGACAGGCTGAACACGACCAGTGCCGTACCCGCGAGAATCAACGTGCCCGGGCGCCTGGCCACCAGGCTTCCGAGGAAGCGAGACAGGCCGATCAATCTGTCCTCCCGGGCGTCCACCTTGCGGGGTTTGAGGAAACGGGCCGCCAGCAAGGGTACGGCGGAAATCGCCAGCAGATAGCTGACCGACAATGTGAGCATGATCATCACCGGTACACCGCGGGTGAAGTCCGCCGTTCCACCTTTGGAGAGCAATAAAGGCATGAACGCAGCTATGGTGGTGCCTGTAGACGCCCCCAGCGGACCGGCGAGTTCCCGCACAGACCGCTTAAGCGCGTCCAGCCGGCGCATGCCGTCGTCCAGATAACCCTGGATGCTCTCCACGATCACGATGGCATTATCAATCAGGATGCCCAGAGATATCACCATACCGATGACGGCAATCTGGTGAAGCACGCCACCGCCCAGGTCATACAGGCCGATACTGATCAGCGCCACCATGGGCAGGATAGACGCCACCAGGATACCCATGCGAATACCCATGCCGGTGAACACCACCGCCACAATAATGATGACCGACAGAACCAGGCTCCAGGCCAGGTTGTCCAGCCGCTCTTCCACTTTGTCCGGCTGGAAGAACATCTCGCGGATTTCGTAGGGGGCGAATTCATCGCGTATCACCGACAGGCGTTCACGCACACGTTCACCAAACCGGATCGCATCCGTGCTGCCTTCCTCCATGATCATCGAGACCAGCACCACCCGTTCACCGTCGTACCAGGCCTCCGGCTGCCGGGGTTCTGCCGGCCCCCGCCACACTTCCGCTGCCGCAGCCAGGGGCACCTGGGAGCCATCCGGCAGTTCAATGGGCGTGGCGCGAATGGCCTCGACACTGGTAAATTCACTGTTCGGTAACACCGACAGGCGGCGACCATCTGCCACGATAAAACCACCGGGTGTGGTCTGGTTCCGGCGTGCAAGAGTGTCCAGCACCCGCGCCGGCGAGATGCCCAGCCGGTACATGGCAGCGTCGTCCAGCGCCAGGGTAATCTGCTCGTCTGCATCGGCTTCGAGTTCAATGCGGGAAACCCCGGGGATATCCGCCAGGTTCTGCTTCAGCCGCTCGGCAACGTCGCTCAGCTCCGTCACCGAGCCGGAACCACTGACCGCCAGGATGATGGCGGGAATATCAATCATACGGTCATCAAGAACCATTTGGCCGACATCATCCGGGAAATCCAGGCGCGCGCGGTCCATGGCCTGGCGCACCCGATCCCAGGCAGAATCGGTATCGTAGATGGTGTCGTTCAGGCGAACATTGAAAACCGCCACGCCGGTGCGCGCGGTGGCCTGGGAGAAATCCACTTCCTCCACCTGGCGAAGTTCGTCGGAGAGCGGTTGCAGCACAAGCCGTTCCACCGCCTCGGCACTGGCGCCGGGATAGTTGATGGTGATCAGGCCAGCGCGGTATGGGAAGGAAGGGTCCTCCTGGCGCGGCATGGTGCTGTAGGCGGCGATACCCAGGAGGCAAAGCATGGTCACTACCATGCCCAGCAACCGTTGGAAATTCAGCAGGCGCAATGACATTAGCGCACCTCCACCGCATCGCCGTCAGAAATCCGGGTCATACCGGCGTATACCACCTGGTCACCGGCGGTCAGGTCGGTGGCATCCACCACCACGCGCTCACCGATGATTCGCTGAACCGTTACTGGCACTCGCCGGGCTATGCCATCAGAGACACGAAACACACTGGCACCACCATTGGATTTCATGACCGCCAGCAGTGGCACGGTGGTGGCGACGGTTTCGCGGGGAGTAATCCCCACCTCAACCGGCTCGCCTGGCTCCAGGGTGTCCGCTGGCAGACTTACCAGCACCGGGTGAAGCTCACCACGAACCCCGCCGGACTGGGCAATTTCTACAATCGACCCGGTTTCCGGGGGTCGGTTGCGCTGCTGCACGGACCACACCGGCAACAACTGCCCCAGCGAAACGTGGTTAAGCATATAGGCAGGCACCCGCACTTCCACCTCACGGCCGTCGGGGGAAGACAGGCGCATCACCGGCTGCCCGGCCGCCACAAATTCGTCCCGCTCCACCAGCAACGCTTCAACCCGGCCACCGAATGGCGCCCTCAGTTCACTTTCCTGCAGCAGGCGTGTGGCCTCCGCTAGTGACGCCTCCGCGGTTGCCATGCTGGCTTTCAGTCTGTCACGCCGGGATGCCAGTTGCTCCAGCCCCTGCTCTGACACCACGCCACGTTCATGCAACTGGCGGGAACGCTCCCATTCACGTTTGGCCTGGTCGTGCTGGGTTCTGAGCTCTTCCAGCCGCGCCGCCGCGGAATCCCGGGCCGGTTCCAGCGCCGGGTTGTATACCCGCGCCAGCAGGTCACCGGTTTTCACGGTCTGCCCCAGCTCCACTAATCGCTCACGCAGGGTGCCGCTGACCTGGAATGTCAGCGTTGCCCGCTGAGCCGCCCGCACGATACCGGAGAAACGAAGCGACACACCTTCTGTCTGGCCACCGGTTACCTCCGCAGCCCGCACAGTAATGGGGGCAGCACCCTGGTCCGGGCCCGGCTCACTGGATTTACAGCCACTGACAAGCAGGACGGCAAAAGCCGCAAGAGATATGATGGCGGGGCGCCAGATGGTGTTCATTGAGAGACCCTCTCTTCCATGTTCATGGTGTTTTGTTGGCTGCCCATCCGGTGGACAAAAATTTATTATCAGACATAATGTCATTCTTTGACAATTTGTCAATAATCAGCTTTCATTCGCAACCATGTATCATGAGAATGCCGTCTCAATAATCCGGAATCCCCTATGAGTGAGCCGTTGAAAACCCGTAGAGAGAAAGAGAAACAGGCCAGGTACGAGGCCATTCTGGATGCCGCGGAACTGGCGTTTTCGGAAAAAGGCTACGAGCGCACGTCCATGGATGACATTGCCCGCACCGCCGCTCTCAGCCGCGCATTATTGTACGTGTATTTCAAAGACAAGGCCGCGATCCAGCGCGGAATAATGCTGCGCGCCGGTCACAGCCTGTGCCGCCGCTTCGAGGAAGCCCGCCAGACGGCAGATACCGGGCTGGCGCAGATCAGTGCCATGGGCGTGGCCTATTACCAGTTCTACCGCGATCAGCCGGATTATTTTTCAGCCCTGACCACCGCTTCCACCGCGATGGCAGAGGCGGACGATGAGCTGGCCGGCGAGATGTTCTGCTGCAAGGAGCAGACCATGGACCTGATGGTAGGCGCAATACATCTGGGCCTGGAAGACGGCACCATGAACCGCGACCGCATCCATAACCCGGTGGAAACGGCGCTCTACCTTCGCGGCGCACTACACGGCGTCATCATGCTATGCCAAAGCGAAATGACCGAAAGTGGCCTGGAAGAGAACTTCCCTGCCGAATCACTGATCCGTCACACCATGGAAATGCTGACTTCCTCGATCGCCTCCTGATCCGAGAGTAATCGCGGCGGTGCGCCTGTCGGATTACGCCTTCGGCTAATCCGACCTACGAAAGGCGCTATCACTGAAGCCAGACCGAAGAAACGTAGGTCGGATTAGCGAAGCGTAATCCGACAAATCACTCCCACTCAAAGCTGAAAATCATAAATCGACCCAAGCCCCAAAATCCCCGTCAACTCATCAAGCGCCTTACGAACCTCATCCAGCAACATCGGGTCACCGAGATCGTCCTGCGACAATTCCTCCCGGTAATGCGCCTCTACCCAGGTCGTCAGCCGCTCATAAAGCGCATCGGTGAGCAACACACCGTGATGCATGGCCTTGAGCTCATCGTCGTTGAGCACCACCCGCAAACGCAAACACGCCGGCCCGCCGCCATTGCGCATGGACTGCTTGACGTCGAAAACCTCCACCGAGGTAATCGGCCCCTCGTTGTCCACCAGCTCATCCAGGTAGCGGCTTACCGAGGCTATTTCCCGGCATTCTCCCGGCACTGCCAGCATCATGCCATCCGGGGTATTCAGTAACTGGCTATTGAACAGGTACGAAGCCACCGCGTCTTCCAGCGGTACCTGTTCACTGCTCACCCGTACCGCTTCCAGTTCCGCACCGGTCAGGCGGGAGCGGATATCAGCCAGGACAGTTTCTTCATCCAGAAACGCCAGCTCGTGATAGAACAATGTGTTGCCGTTACCCACCGCGATAACGTCGTTATGGAACACGCCAGCATCGATGGCTTTGGGGTTCTGCTGGGCAAAGACCACACGGCTGTCTTTCAGACCATGCAAACGGGCAATGGCCTGGGAGGCTTCCAGGGTCTGGCGGGCGGGGTAGAGTCTGGGAGCCGGGGCTTTTTCGTTGAACGCGATCTGGCCATAAACGAACAGTTCCACTCCCGGCTCGCCGTAACCCGCACACAGGCGGGTGTGGTTGGCCGCACCTTCGTCGCCGAACTGGCTCACCGACGGCAAAGCAGGATGGTGGGCAAACCAGGACTCGTCTGAAAAAATGGATTTCAGGGCCCGGCCTGTGACTGCGTGTTCAATGGAGCGATGGAACTTGGCGCTCAGGTTGGCCGGGGTGAAGTGCACGCGGTGATCAGCGGTATCTGCACTGGGGGAAACGGTGGCGGCATTGGCCGTCCACATGGTGGATGCAGAAGACACCGCGGCCAGGATAGACGGGCTCTGCTTGACAACGGCCCGCAATATGTCGCTTTCAGAACCGCTGAAGCCCAGCGCTCGCAAAGTCGGGATATGCGGGCGTTCATGGGGCGGAAGCACGCCCTGCACATAACCCCGGTCCGCCAACCGCTTCATCTTGGCCAGTCCCTGCAACGCCGCCTCTTTGGGGTTGGAGACCGAGCGAACGTTGGACTTGGAGGCCACGTTGCCCCAGGACAGCCCGGCGTAATTATGGGTGGGCCCTACCAGGCCATCGAAGTTGGCTTCTACCGCATGCTTGACCATGTCTGGTTTTCCGTCAGTCGAAATTTAATCCCGGTGCAAGGCTTTCCGGCACTTCGCTCTTTTTCGCCTCCAGCGAAGCCATGGGCCAGGCGCAGTAATCAGCAGCGTAGTAGGCGCTGGGGCGATGGTTGCCGCTGGCACCCACTCCGCCGAACGGAGCAGCGCTGCTGGCACCGGTCAATGGCCGGTTCCAGTTCACAATGCCGGCGCGCACTTCGTTCGCCAGCCGCTCATAGAGCTTGTGGTCATCGGTCAGGATACCGGCGGACAACCCGTAACGGGTGTTATTGGCCAGCTCCAGGGCCTCGTCGAAGCTCTTGTAGCGGTAGACCGTCAGCAGGGGCCCAAAGAATTCCTCGTCCACCAGATCCAGGCCGGTGGCATCCACGATGCCCGGGGACAGCAGGCCGGTGCCTTCTTTCAACTGCTTCATTTCCAGCAGCGATTTGCCGCCATGGGTCAGCAGGTTGTTCTGGGCGGCCAGTAGTTTGTCGGCCGCTTCAGCGGAGATTACCGAGCCCATGAACGGTTGCGGATCGGCATCGAACTCCCCCACTTTTATGCGGCTGACAACCTCGGTAAGGCGCTTCAGGAACTGGTCGCCCTTGGTGCCTTTGGGCACCAGCAAGCGCCGCGCACAGGTGCAGCGCTGTCCGGCAGACAGGAAGGCCGATTGCAGCGCATGGTGCACGGCGCCATCCACGTCATGAATATCCTGCACAATCAGGGGGTTGTTGCCGCCCATTTCCAGAGCCAGGATTTTTTCAGGCTGACCGCCGAACTGCTTGTGCAGCAGATGCCCCACGGTGGAACTACCGGTAAAGAACAGCCCGTCCACACCTGGATGTGAAGACAAGGACTTACCGGTTGCCGCGGCGCCCTGGACGAGGTTGATGACACCGGGGGGAATGCCGGCTCTCTCCCACAGTTTTACAGTCATCTCGGCGACGCCGGGGGTCAGTTCGCTGGGCTTGAACACCACGGTGTTGCCGGCCAGCAAGGCCGGCACAATGTGACCGTTGGGCAGGTGCCCCGGGAAATTATAGGGGCCGAATACCGCCACTACCCCGTGGGGCCGGTGACGCAACACGGCATGGCCGCCAGCAACGTCGGATTCGGAATGGCCGGTGCGGTCATGGTAGGCAGTCACCGATATCCCGATCTTGCCAATCATCGCCGCCACTTCCGTGCGGGACTCCCACAGGGGTTTGCCGGTTTCCAGTCCGATCTGGTGCGCCAGGCCTTCCTTGTGCTCTTCCAGCAGCTTGCCAAACTTCTCCACCAGAGCCTGACGCTCCTCGAAGGGGCGCCGGCGCCAGTCAACAAATGCATTGCGGGCTTCGCGCACGGCGGCGTCCACATCTTCAATACTGGCACCGACGCCGTCCCAGACCGTCTCGCCGGTGACAGGCTGGAGGGATTCAAACTGGTCTCCGTGGCCTTCGAGCCAGAGCCCATCAATAAATAATTGGCCGGTGATCTTATCCATATTCACTACCTCCTTCCGGTATCTTTCAAAGGGGCCAGCCGCACACGGTCCCCGGATTCAACCTCCAGCGCCTCTGCCACTTCGGCCGGTATACTGACAGTATCAAGCCCGATACACTCGGCCGGTATGGTGGTTACCCGAAAGTCCCGGAACGAACGGTTGGATATCATCACCTGGTCTTCCGCCGGCACGTTCATATCCAGTGGCTTCTTGCGGATCATCACGTGGCGGTTGATGCCTTCGCGCACGGTGCGGATGTTATGGATGAAAGCCTCCACCACCGGGCCACCATCAAAAATATCCACCATCCCGTTAAAGTTGAACCCTTCCGCCTGCAGCATGTTCAGCGCCGGCGCAGTGTTCTCGTGCACCCGGCCAATGACTGCCCGGGCAGCATCCGGCAACATCGGCAGGTAAATGGGATATTTCGGCATCAGTTCGGCGATAAATGACTTGTTGCCCAGGCCGGAAAGCATATCCGCTTCGCTGAATTCCATATCAAAGAACTTGCTGCCCAGAGCATCCCAGAGGGGGCTCTGGCCATTACCATCAGATACGCCCCGCATTTCAGCAAACACCTTTTCGGAAAAGTGCTTTCTGAAATCGTCCAGGTACATGAACCGACAACGGGACAGCAGCAGCCCGGTGCCGCCACCCCGATGAGAGGCCGACAGCAACAGTGAACAGATCTCGGTGGTATCGGTCATGTCGTTGGACAGGTGAAGCGTTGGCGTGCGCACATGCACACCCAGCTCGCGGGAGGCGTTTACGGTCACGCTCAAGCGGTAGTTGTAGAACACCTCATCCAGACCAACCCTTGCCTGAATGCCGCTGATACCCACGCATTGCCCCAGCTCAGTGTCCTCGAGGGCAAACAGATAAAGCCCGGCCTCGGGGGCACAGCGTTGATTGAAGGTTTCCCGGGTATGGTTAATTTTTTTCTGCAACAACTCCCGGTCTGCCGGTAGCGTAGTCAGGCCCTTGCCTGCCCCCTGCGCCATGGCATACAGGGCTTCCAGATCGTTTTCCTGTAGTGGTCGGATCAACAGCATACCGGCCTCCTGAGTGCGATCGCCCTGTTCATAACGGTGTAATCCTTACGTCGTCACCGGAGCTTCTGGCCAGGCACTTCCAGGTTTTCAGCGGCACCTTGATCTCGTCCCCGAGGCTCTCGGTCAGTGGCGTCAGAGTGCAGCGGAAACTCTCCCCCTCGCCTCCCGAGATCAGGCACATCTCACCGTCGTCGGTATTGGCGGCGTGCAGGGTTTTCGGGTGGCTGGTAACAACGGATTTGAGCGAGTCGGTACGAGCTTCAAGCACCGGCCCGGCATCAAAAATATCCAGGTAACAGCCGCTGTGAAATCCCTCATGCTGCAGCAGCTCAAAGGTTGCCCGGGTCTGTTCGTGGGGCTGACCCAGCGCTTCCCGGGCCGCCTGGCTCAGCAAGGTGACGTAGATCGGGTTGGGTGGCATGAGCTCAGCGATAAAGGTTTTGCTCAGCATGCCGGAATACTGGTCCGCGGTTTCAAAATCCATATTGAAGAAATGCCGGCCCAGGCTGTCCCAGAAGGGTACCTCCCCGTTTTCTGTCTGCACGCCCTGTATTTCCACCACAGTCTGATCGGTGAACAGGTGACGGTGTGCGGCAATAAACAGCAGCCTGGCCCGTGACAGCAGCTCGAAAGCATCGGTGCGACGCAGCTCCGGTTTGATGGTAAAGGAACACAGCAGGGTGTTGTCTGTCAGGGCGTGGGACGGGTACAGGACTTCCACCCGCCGGGAAACCCCCAGCTCATGGGAAGCATGGATAAGCGCATCCTTGCGGTAGTTGTAGAAAGGTTGCCCATTCCCTGCCCGGGCATCAATGCCGGATACACCATGGACTGTCCCGGTGCCGGTATCTTCCAGCACGAACAGGAACCGTTTGGACTCATCGGGCCCGTTCTTGCCAGCAAACGAACGGGCGGACTGGTCTATCTTCCGGGACAGCGCCTCTTCTTTTTTGGGCAAGGTGGATGACATCCTGGGGCCTTGCCCCCCGGCGATGTCGAGTATGTCTTTCAGGTCACCCGGCTGAGCCGGACGTACCAGCCACATAGGCGGCTCCCCTGGTTGTAGTCCGCAAAATTTATTGCCCGCAAACCTTTTTGACACCGGCCTCAAACCGGGCCAGCGCTTCATCAATATCAGGTTCGGGAATAATCAACGACGGCGCCAGCCGCACCACATTGGGTCCGGCAATCAACACCATCACACCCTCGGCGAGGCCAGCATTGAGAAATTCCTTGGCCTTGCCTTTCCACTCTTCAGTCAACACGCAACCCAGCAGCAGGCCGGAGCCACGGACTTCACTGAAGATGCCGTAACGCTCGCCGATGTCCATCATGCCCTTGCGCAGCCGGTCGGAACGCGCGGCGACACCCTTGAGAATGTCTGGCTGACTGACGGTGTCAATCACCCTCTGGGCAACGGCACAGGCCAGAGCGTTGCCACCATAGGTACTGCCGTGGGTGCCGACAGCCAGGCTTGTGGCGACTTTTTCAGTGGTGAGCATGGCCGCTACCGGGAAGCCCCCGCCGAGGCCCTTGGCTGTGGAGAGAATATCCGGCGTTACCCCGTACATCTGATAGGCGTACAGGTGGCCAGTACGGCCAACGCCGGACTGGACCTCGTCAAACACCAGCAGGGCATCGTTGTCATCACAAAGCTGGCGCAGGCCCTTGAGGAACTCCGCATCAGCGGGCATAACGCCACCCTCACCCTGGATCGGTTCCACCACTACGGCACAGGTTTTGTCTTTGGATATCAGCTTCTTCACCGATTCCAGGTCATTGAAGTCGGCGTGGTGGATACCGCCTGGCGCCGGTTCAAAACCCTCCAGGTACTTGGGCTGGCCACCCACGCTGACAGTGAACAGGGTGCGGCCGTGGAACGAATTTGTGAAAGCGATGATCTCGTTTTTTTCCGAGCCAAAGTGCTCCCAGGCGTAACGGCGGGCCAGTTTAAAGGCGGCCTCGTTGGCCTCACCACCGGAATTGGCAAAGAACACCCGCTCGGCAAAGGTAAGATCACACAAGGTTTTTGCCAGCCGCAGCGCCGGCTCGTTGGTCATCACATTGGACAGGTGCCAGATTTTCTCGGCCTGATCCATCAGCGCACTCACCAGGCCCGGGTGGGAATGCCCCAGACAGGTCACCGCAATACCACCCGCCAGATCGATATACTCCTTACCTTCCTGATCCCACACATGGGAGCCTTCCCCCCTCACGGGAATCACCGACCCGGGTGCGTAGTTGGGGACCATTACCTCATCGAATAATTCACGGCTGACGGGTTCTCTGTTCATCGGTGTCTCTCAAGCAAAACGTGAAAAAGTAAATTTAATCATACGCCACTCAGGGCATGAGCACATCCGGTGCGCCCACCGCATCCAGTTCCAAGACTTTCAGCGACCGTCCATCCCGGCCCATCAGAGCCTTGACCAGCAGTTTGTAGGAGTCCAGGTCAAAATTGACGGCCTGACCCTGCAACGACAGATCGTCCAGCTCATCCACACTGTCCAGCGTGGCGACGTGCATCCAGTTATAGACCACCAGAATATCGGTCCTCCCGGTTTTACCGTTGTGCTCCACAATCCCTACCGGTCCCTTCCAGGGCCAGGTTTTCAGGCGCAACGCATGGAATGCGATCTGCACCCTGAGGTTGTACCTGATAACGTCTTCACCACCTTCACAGGCACCTTTACAGCGGCCCAGAGTACGCTGAAAGCAAGGGCCCTCATGATCCGGCTCCAGGCCCAGCAGCTTGTTGCAGAGGTCGTTCTTTACCGCAATGCCGCTGAGGGCCTTTTCCGCGTCCCGCTTACTGCGGAACAAACCGAAATATTCACCCAGCCGGTGAGGTTCGATTTCCCGAACCAGCCGGGCCTGGAGGTAGCCGTCAGTATTATTCGCAAGCTCGATGCTCACCAGATTCTTGGCGGCACGGGAGCGACGATTGAACAACGGCTTCAACTGCTTGATCTGCTTTAATTCAAGCAGTAACGCGCCCAGCTCGCCAGCGGTTTCTGTCCAGTCCACCCGCCGCAGGCTCTCCGACATGCGAACGCCACGGCTGGAACTGTGGTCGCCAGAGAAGTGGGAGGCCACACGCTGGGCGATGTCAGTACTTTTACCTACGTACAGAAGAACGTCATTTTCACCATAGAAACGATAGACCCCCGGCCCGCGGGGAAGGCCGTGCAGTACATCGAGCGGCAGATTGGAGGGAATGCTCGGCCGCTGCAGCAGTTCAGCAATGGCGGCATCCATGGCTGGCGCGCCCTTTTCCGCCAGCGCATGCTCAAAAAACGCCAACATGGCGGACACATCCCCCATTGCCCGGTGCCGCTGAACCTGGTCAAGGCCATGGCGTTCGATCAGCGCATCCATATTGTGGCGCCGGAACCCGGGATAGAGCTTGCGGGACAGCTTGACGGTGCAAAGCACTTTTGCAGAGAACAGCAGACCCAGCCGCCGGAACTCACCCTTGATAAAGCCATAATCAAAGCGGGCGTTGTGGGCGACAAAAATGATGTCTTTCAGCCGGGACTCCAGCTCTTCCGAGATCTCGGCAAACACCGGCGCGTCTGCAACCATGGCGTCGGTGATTCCGGTCAGGCTCTGAATAAAGGGAGAAATACGCGTTTCCGGATTGACCAGGGTCTGCCACTCGCCGACGATTTGCCCCGAACGCCAGAAGCGGATGCCGATCTCGGTAATCCGGTCGTGAGAATTATTGCCGCCAGTGGTCTCGATATCGAGAAAGGCGAAGGTGGCCGAGTCGAGAGTACGGGTATTTTTTTCATGAGAGATACTTACGAAAAGTCGGAAATAACCGGTGTTCTGCCACTATAACGGGCGGAAATAAACACAATTCTCAGAAAGTTCCCCTAACCCACCGATTTCGTTGTATAGACATTCGTCTAATTAATGCAAGAATTTATTTGAAATGTCATGGATTCGTAACTACTTTGAAGTGGGTCCAACAAAAATAAGTGTGGAGACAACAAAGATGCAAAGCAACAAACTGAGAATGGCAATTCGATCAACGGCTGCAGTAGCAATTCTGGGGGTAGCCGGGCACGCACACGCTCTGACTCTCGACGTCAGTGATGATGTAGAGGCGAAAATCTACGGTTATGCCCGCCTGAACATGACTTACGACATCGATGACGACCGTCAGGTATCAACTGGCGCAGGTACGTTCACCCCTTCCGCGAATCCAGACGTAGAAGGCCACTTTGACGCAAATGTTCAGCAGAGCCGCATTGGTGTGAACGTGAAACACAACTCCGGCGCTTCGGTTACCATCGAAAGCGACTACCGCGGTAGCGGCAGCGAGCCCGGCAGCCTGCGTATTCGTCACGCATATGGCGAGTACAAAGGTCTGATGGCCGGCCGTAATTGGTCCAACTTTGTAAGCTTCGTGGGTAACACACCGACTCTGGATTTCGATAGCCTGGCAGGTACTGCAGGTAGCCAGGATCGTGCCGAGCAGGTTCGTTACACCACTGGTCCGATGTCCTTCTCCATTGAGGACCCAAGCTCTCAAGGGATACTGGGCGCAGGCGGAAATACACGTACTTCAGCTCCAGCCTTCACTGCACGCCTGCAAGACTCGGCTGGTGCCTTCTCCTACTCGACCGCTGTTCTGGCCAGCCAGGTGACAGCCGACGATGGCGTTAACGATGACAGCGCTGTCGGTTATGCCGTGTTCGGTGCCGCAAGCCTGCAACTGAGTGACATGTTTTCTGTGCAGGGCGCCGTTAACTACACCGACGGTGCCAATGGTTATCTCTGGCGCTCGGGTTCCAACTACTATGGCCCCAGCGCCTATGTAGATGGCAACAGCGTAGAAACCATCGCAGGTTACGGTGGCTCTATCGGCGTTAGTATGGCACTGGGTGGCGGCCGCAGCATTAACGTGGGCTATGGCATGACCACTCTGGACCTGGACGATGCGATCGCAGCGGGTGCAACAACCAACGCAGATCCAGAAACCAACCAGAACGTCCTCGTCAACTACATGTGGACGCCGGTCGAGAACGTCATGATGGGTGTTGAATACGGTTACTTCGATCAGGAAACCGTTGCCGGCGACTCTGCTGACGCTAACCGCGTTATGTTCGCAGCACAATACAACTTCTAAGTTTTTAAGAAGTTAGCTCTGCAGAAACCCCGGCTCCAGCCGGGGTTTTTGTTTGCAGGGCTCATAATTACTCCCCGCCCGTAAACTTGTCCGCACACCACGGCTTGTCATCACCGCCAGCACTTCCATCAGCGACAGCACGCCCCGGTCGTGTTTCCTTGGCACCTTACGCCCCACTCATCCCCACGCTGGCTGTGATGGGGCGACAGGAGCTGACTGACCCGCCCCGTTTTTCAGGGTCAGCGGCTGCATTGGCCGGAATGATGGGAAGAATCTCTTCACCAACAAGTATCCAGCAGAGAAAAACGGAGAATGGCGATATCTCAGAAATTAAAACAAGCGAGGCCGGTCAGGTTATTCAGAACCGTGGAGCGCCAGGGATGGCGCGACCGAGCCCTACAGGGACGTATCCACGGGCGTGTTCTGACTAACCTGACCGGCCTCGCGAAAGCCCCGCAGCCAGAAGGCTACAGGACCCATACTGCCAGCCTTAAAGAAGCAGGGACCGAATGTCCCCCAACAACTGACCCAACAGGGAAGTAAACCGGGCAGCATCCGCCCCGTTCACCGCCCGGTGATCATAGGACAGCGACAACGGCAACATCAGCCGCGGCTGGAAACCCTTGCCATCCCAGACCGGCTTCATCGCCGCTTTGGACACACCAAGAATCGCCACCTCCGGCGTATTCACAATCGGCGTAAACGCCGTGCCGCCGATACCACCCAGACTGGTGATGGTAAAACAGGCACCCTGCATTTCCGCCGGTTTCAGCTGCTTGTCCCGGGCCTTCTGGGCCAGCTCCGCACTTTCCGCGGCAAGCTCCCAGAGCCCCTTCTTGTCCACATCCCTGATCACCGGAACCATCAGCCCGTTGGGTGTATCCACCGCAATCCCGATATGAATGTATTGCTTGCGAACCACTTCCTTGCGGTCCATATCCAGCGACACATTGAACTGCGGCAATTCCGCCAGCGCCGTAGCACAGGCCTTCAGCAGGAACGGAAGCGGTGTCATCTTCACACCTTTCTTCTCGCCAGCCGCTTTCTGCGACTTGCGGAAGTCTTCCATATCGGTGATGTCCGCATCCTCGAACTGGGTCACGTGGGGCACGTTCAGCCAGCTGCGCTGCATGTTGTTGGCCGTGGCAAACATCATGCGCGACATGGATTCACGCTCAATCTCACCAAACTGGCTGAAGTCCGGCAGCTTCACGCCGGGGATACCGGCACCACCGCCACCGGCCACCGTGCTGCCTTGCTGCGTCTGTTGCAGTTGGCTCTTCACGTAGGCCTGAACGTCGTCCTTGAGGATGCGATTTTTCGGGCCAGAGCCTTTGATACGGGCAAGGTCAGCACCGAATTCGCGGGCCAGCTTGCGCACCGCCGGGCCAGCGTGGACTTTGGCGCCCGGGGTAGGCGGCTCATAGGTTGCCGATGACGGCTCAGGCTTGGGCTCTTCGCTCTTGCCTTTCGACTCGGCTTTGCTTTCGGGTTTGTCGTCACCCGAGGACTTTGCTGATTCAGAAGAGGCGTCTTCCTCGCCGCTCTCTTCTGCGCCCTCACCACCGCCTTCCACAACGGTCATCTCAACCAGATCAAGGCCTTCCGAGATCTTGTCGCCCTCGGATACCAGGATCTTGCCAATCTTGCCGGCATAGGGAGAAGGAATCTCCATGGTGGCCTTGTCGGACTCCACGGTGACCAGCGGGTCGTCCGCTTCGATCTCATCGCCCTCGCTGACGTTGATCTCGATCACCGGTACATTGTCGAAACCGTCCAGCGCTGGCACCTTCACGGTTTCCTTGCGGGAACCGCCGGATTTTTTCGGCGCCGGCTTTTTCTCTTCTGCTTTATCCTCGGCCTTGTCTTCCGACGTGTCCTCGGCCTTTTCGTCCTTGCCGGAGCTGGCCTCTTCGCCAGCGCCCTTGTCGTCATCAGAGCCACCGGCATCGCCGCTGGCTTCCATCATGCCGACAACGTCGCCTTCCTTGACCTTGTCACCCACCTTGACGGTGATTTTGGTGATCTTGCCGGCGCCCGGCGATGGCAGCTCAACCGATGCCTTGTCGGACTCTACCGTCAGTATCGGATCTTCTTCCTCAACCGAATCCCCCTTGCTGACGAGTATTTCAATGACCTCGACCTCGTCTGCACCGCCGAGATCCGGAACCTTGATTTCCTGTTCACTCATGGCGGTCTCCTTAGCTCAGCACCGGGTTCGTTTTGTTGCGATCGATTCCGTACTTCCGCATGGCTTCGAGAACCACGTCCTCCTTGATCTCACCGTCCCGTGCCAAAGCCGCCAGCGCGGTCACCGCCACGTAGTAGCGATCCACCTCGAAGTGGCTCCGCAATTTCTCGCGGGTGTCACTGCGGCCGAAGCCGTCAGTGCCCAGGGTCAGATAGGTTTTGGGGATGTAGGCGCGAATCTGCTCAGACAGCAGTTTGATGTAGTCGGTGGAAGACACCACCGGCCCCTGCTGCTTCTCCAGGCACTGGGTGACGTACGCCTTCTTGGCTGTGTCATCCGGGTGCAGGCGATTCCAGCGTTCAATGTGCAGGCCGTCGCGGGCCAGCTCGTTGAAGCTGGTAACACTCCACACATCACTGGCCACGCCGAAGTCGTCCTTCAGCAGCTGCGCCGCAGAGCGCACCTCGTTGAGGATGGCACCGGAACCCAGCAGCTGAACCCGCGGGGACTTCTTCTTGCCCTTGGTTTCAACGGATTCAATCTGGTACATGCCCTTGATGATGCCCTCTTCCACCTTCTTGTTGTCTTTCGGCATTGCGGGCTGTTCGTAGTTTTCGTTCTCCATGGTCAGGTAGTAGAAGACGTTCTGGTTGTCTTCAAACATTTCCTTGATGCCATGCTGAACCACCACGGCCATCTCGTAGCCGTAAGCAGGGTCGTACGCCTTACAGCTGGGAATGGTCTGGGCCAGGATGTGGCTGTGGCCGTCCTGGTGCTGCAGGCCTTCACCGTTGAGCGTGGTGCGCCCGGCGGTACCACCAATCAGGAAACCACGTGCCTGAATGTCACCTGACGCCCAGGCGAGGTCACCGACACGCTGGAAACCGAACATGGAATAGAAGATGTAGAACGGTATCAGCGGGAAGTTGTTGGTGCTGTAGGAAGTGGCCGCTGCCATCCAGGCTGCCATGGAACCATCCTCGTTGATCCCTTCCTCAAGGACCTGACCTTTCTTGTCTTCCTTGTAGTACATGATCTGTTCACGGTCTTCCGGCACGTACTTCTGGCCTTCCGAGGTGTAAATACCCAGCTGGCGGAACATGCCCTCCATACCGAAGGTACGGGCCTCGTCCGGTACGATGGGAACGATACGCTTACCGATACGCTTGTCTTTGGTGAGTGCCGTCAACAGGCGCACAAACGCCATGGTGGTGGAAATCTCACGGCCATTGGAACCTTCCAGCAGCGTCTTGAAGGTGTCCAGCGCCGGCGCCTGCAGCGGCTGGCAGTCTTTGCGGCGCTTGGGGTAGAAGCCGCCCAGTTCCTTCCGGCGCTTGTTCATGTAGACAATTTCCGGACTGTCCGGCGCCGGGCGGTAGTAAGGCACGTCCTTGAGCTCTTCATCCTTCAGTGGCACCGCAAAACGGTCACGGAAGGCCTTGAGCTGCTCGATATCGAGCTTCTTCAGGGAGTGTGCCGTGTTCTGCGCTTCGCCCGCACTACCAAAACCGTAACCCTTGATGGTATGCGCCAGGATCACCGTCGGCCGACCGCCATTGTTGTGAATGGCATGGTGATAGGCCGCATAGACCTTATAGGGGTCGTGACCGCCACGGTTGAGCTTGTTGATGTCCTCGTCGGTGAGGTTTTCCACCATCTTGGACAACTCCGGATATTTTCCGAAGAAGTGCTTGCGGGTGTAGGCCGGGCCGTTGCTCTTGAAGTTCTGCAGGTCACCGTCCACGGCTTCATCCATAACCCGCTGCATCAGGCCGTCCTCGTCTTTCTCGAACAGCGGATCCCACATGCGGCCCCAGACCACTTTCAGCACGTTCCAGCCGGCACCGCGGAAGACGCCTTCCAGTTCCTGGATAATCTTGCCATTGCCCCTTACCGGGCCGTCCAGGCGCTGCAGGTTGCAGTTGACCACGAAGATGAGGTTGCTGAGGTTCTCGCGGCCGGCCACAGAGATAGAGCCCAGGGTTTCCGGTTCGTCGCATTCGCCGTCACCGACAAAGCACCACACTTTGCGATCGCCCATGTCGATCAGCTCACGGCTGTGCAGGTACTTCATCACGTGGGCCTGATAGATGGCCTGGATCGGGCCGAGGCCCATGGACACGGTGGGGAACTGCCAGTAATCCGGCATCAGCCAGGGATGGGGATAGGAAGACAGACCATTGCCATCGACCTCCTCCCGGTATTTATCCAGCTGCGCTTCATCAAAGCGGCCTTCCAGGTAGGAACGGGCATAAATGCCGGGTGAGGAGTGCCCCTGGAAGTAAACCAGGTCCGATTCCCGCTTTTCATCACCGCCGTGGAAGAAGTAGTTAAAACCGACATCGTAAAGTGTGGCTGCCGAGGAGAATGACGACACGTGCCCGCCCAGCTCACCCGGGCGCTGATTCGCCCGCAGTACCATGGCCATGGCATTCCAGCGGATCAGCGAGCGGATACGCCGCTCCATGAACAGATCGCCCGGCATTCGGGCTTCCTGGGTTACCGGAATGGAATTGCGGAACGGTGTAGTGATGGAATAGGGCAACTCGGTGCCGTCGCGGCTGGCTCGTTCGGAGAGCCTTTCAAGAATGTACTTGGCGCGATCAACGCCCTCCTGTTCGATCAGAGACTCCAGCGCATCCAGCCATTCACTGGTCTCTATGGGATCATCGTCCTGGTACATCAAACCTCCCCTTGGCATAAAAAGTACGGCGCGTGCCACGATCAGCAGCTGAGCGCCTTGCAGTGTCGATAAGCTGCGATGGAATGCAGAGCGTTTTGTTGTAGGCATTCGCCTGTTTGTTGTCTTGAACAAGCATAGAACACGATTGCCAGTTTTACTGCCTGAAGCGCCTTGCTTTGACGGCTTTTGGCCTGACGCATCCGGACGGATACAACACCGCCAGCGGAGCCAACCCGAATATTACGTAGTATTTTTACTACATTTTGGTGCCAAAATTCAATTTTCAGGACAAAATTACGCCGGCCTACGGACTATTTCGGTTACTTACGCAAGAATGGCGCCTTTTTCGTCTTCAAACAAGCATGTTCAGACCAATGTCGTAGGATTCCTACCGGACGCGACCGGGTTGATCACGCCCGTTTTATTTAGACCTGAAAATGCTTTTGGATTTATGTATACTCGCCTGCCCGTTTTTTAACCAGCGGAGCGGTGGCGGATTCCACCCTCCTGAATTTGGCGCACAACCAAAGAGGGCGATTTATGAACTCCATCGTCACGTTCCCGAACCGCATACCTGCTGTCGAGTTCGAAGAGCGGCGCTTCAAGGTCTATACGGACCGCCAACTCGACAAGATCGACGTTATCCAGAGTCTCCCTGAAGAGACGCTGTTCGAAATGAAGGTGGTAGCCAGCGTGCTGCCCTTCCGGGTCAACGAATACGTGATCAACGAGCTGATCAACTGGGACAAGGTACCCAACGACCCCATCTATCAACTGGTGTTTCCCCAGAAAGGCATGCTGAAGGATGAGCATTACGAGCGCATGGCAAAAATGCACCGGGAAGGCGCCGACAAGAAAGACATTCAGGCAGTGGCGAAGGAAATTCGCGACGAGCTGAACCCGCATCCCGCTGGCCAGATGGAAATGAACATGCCGGAGCTGAACGGCGAGGTTCTGGACGGCGTGCAGCACAAGTACCGGGAGACCGTGTTGTTCTTCCCGGCCCAGGGCCAGACCTGCCACTCCTACTGCACCTTCTGCTTCCGCTGGGCACAGTTTGTGGGTGACAAGGACCTGAAGATGGCCAGCACCGAAGCTGAAAAGCTTCACGGTTACCTGCAGGAGCATACCGAAGTCAGCGACCTGCTGGTCACCGGCGGCGACCCCATGGTGATGAAGACCAAGCACCTGGTCCAGTATCTGGAGCCGCTGCTACAGCCGGAGTTTGACCACATCCAGACCATCCGAATCGGCACCAAGGCCCTCACCTTCTGGCCGTATCGCTTCGTGACCGACAAGGACGCAGACGAGCTGATCGACCTGTTTGCCCGCCTGGTCGATGCGGGCAAGCACGTAGCCATCATGGCTCACTACAACCACTGGCAGGAAATCACCACCGATATCGCTGAAGAGGCCATTCGTCGCCTGCGTGCCACCGGTGCCGAAATCCGTGCCCAGGGCCCGCTGATCAAGCATGTTAACGACAACGCCGACGATTGGGCGAAGCTGTGGAACAAGGAAGTACAGCTGGGCATCATCCCCTACTACATGTTTGTAGAGCGCGATACCGGTGCCAAGAACTACTTCGAAGTGCCCCTGGTAGAAGCATTCCACATCTACCGCGAGGCCATGAAACAGGTGTCCGGCCTGGCCCGCACCGCCCGTGGCCCGTCAATGAGCGCCGGCCCCGGCAAGGTAGAGGTACAGGGCATCACCGAGATCAACGGTGAAAAAGTCTTTGTGCTCCGGTTTATCCAGGCCCGTAACCCGGACTGGGTACAGCGCCCGTTCTTTGCCAAATACAGCGAAACAGCCACCTGGCTGCATGAACTGGAACCAGCCCTCGGGGAGGAGAAGTTCTTCTTTGAGGATGAGTTTGAAGAAATGAAGAAGGGGAATGGCTAACAGCCGCCCTTTTTACCAAACGGCCCCTGAATTGGGGCCGTTTTTTTGTGGGGTACCTGTCGGGTTTCGCCTGCGGCTCTACCCGACCTACTAGTGCATCAGGGTGTACAGCTTGCGCCGATAGGTGCGTACGTCCGGGTTATTGTTGCCCAGCTTGTCGAACAGCTCGATCAGTGTGGTTTTGGCCACCTCGTCCTTGTACTTGCTGTCTACCTGCATCAGGCGGATCAGTAGCTCCATCGCCTCGGCGTTGTTTTCCTGGAGGATGTGATGCAGCGCCAACAGGTGCAGGGCGTTGGGGTCTTTCGGGTCTTTATCAAGTGAGTCCTCCAGTTCCTTGACCGGCGGCAGTTCGGCGGAGGCCTTGAGAAACTTGATGCGGGCCGCCAGCTGCTTGGCCTGGTGCTGCATTTTCTCTTCCGGCGGCAGGCTTTCCAGTACCTGTTCCGCGGTTTCCAGATCGCCCAGCTCGGCTTTCAGCTGCGCCAGGTCGATGAGCACTTTGAGGTCTTCCGGGTTATTCCGGTTCATCTCGGTAAGCACCGCCAGGGCCGCTTCCACATCACCCTCTTCCCACAGCCGATGGGCCTTGTCGTAGGGGGCCTCTTCCTCTTCCGGTATCTCGATGTGCTTGTCGAGAATTTTACGGATCTCGCTTTCCTGTAGCGCGCCGTTAAAGCCGTCCACGGCCTGGCCGTCTTTCACCAGAATCACCGTGGGCAGGCTGCGCACACCCAGGCTGCCGGTCAGTTGTTCCTGCTCGTCGGCGTTCACTTTGGCCAGCATGAAACCGCCCCGATACTCATCTGCCAACTTTTCCAGCAACGGCATCAACTGCTTGCAGGGGGCACACCACTCCGCCCACACATCGATCAGTATTGGCGTTCTGGACGACGCTTCCATCACATCCTGCTGGAAGTTCTCCATGGTGGCTTCAAAAATGTACGGCGAGTTGCTCATGGGTGGCACCTGAAATTGGTTTTCTGGAAATAGTTTCCTGAAGTGTCGTAAACGGATTGTTGTTGGTTGTGGGGGCTGAGCGCAGAAATTCAAGGCTACCCCTTACCTTGAAATAATCGCTGGCGCCGCTACATAGGCTTTAGGCCCGGGAGCACTACTCCCCGGATCAACATTCCCGGAGGATGCTTGCAAGGTATGAACGACGACAACCGCGATGACGCTTTTGAAGCACCCGAAGAAGACCTCGCCGAATACATTGGCGAGAGTGAGAACAGCAAGAGTCTGGTACTGCCGAGACAGCAGATGCCCAGACGCATGTATGTTCTGCCAGTCTCCAATCGGCCATTCTTCCCGGCCCAGGTGCAGCCGATCGTGGTCAACCAGAACCCCTGGCAGGAAACCCTTAAGCGGGTGGGCGAAACCGACCACAAGGTGCTGGGTATCTGTTTTGTGGAAGACAGCGACCCCGAACAGGGCATTCCGGGCAGCGACGAACTGGAAACCACCGGCTGCGCGGTGCGGGTTCACCACGCCCAGGGGGAAAACGGCAAGGTTCAGTTCATTGCCCAGGGCCTGCAGCGCTTCCGCATTACCCAGTGGCTCCGCCGCCGGCCACCTTACCTGGTGGAGGTAGAATACCCGGAGGAGCCGGAAGAAGCGGCGGACGAGCTGAAAGCCTATACCCTGGCCATCATCAGCTCGATAAAAGAGCTGCTGCGCACCAACCCGCTCTACGGCGAGGAAGTGAAGCAGTACCTGTCCCGTTTCGGGCCGGACGACAGCTCGCCCCTGGCGGATTTCGGCGCCTCCATGACCAGTGCCAAGGGGACCGAACTGCAGGAAGTGCTCAACACCGTGCCCTTGCTGCGGCGCATGGAAAAAGTACTGTTGCTGATGGCGAAAGAACAGGAAGTCGCGCGCCTGCAGAGTGAAATCAGCGAGGAAGTGAACGAGAAGGTCCAGAAGCACCAGCGGGAGTTCTTCCTCAAGGAACAGCTCAAGGTCATCCAGCGCGAGCTGGGGATGGCCAAGGACGACAAGACCGCCGATGCCGAGCGTTTCCAGGAACGTATGGAAAAGCTCAATCCGCCGGAGCAGGTACAGGAGCGTTTTGACGATGAACTCCAGAAGCTCCAGGTTCTTGAACAGGGCTCGCCGGAATACGGCGTTACCCGTAACTATCTGGACTGGCTGACCCAGGTGCCCTGGGGCCTGACCTCGGAAGATCACTTCGATCTTGCCGAGGCCCGTCGCATCCTGGATCGTGACCATGACGGCCTGGAAGACGTCAAAAGCCGTATCGTCGAATTTCTTGCCGAAGGCACTTTCAAGGGCGAGGTCAGCGGCTCCATCCTGCTGCTGGTGGGCCCACCCGGCGTGGGCAAGACCTCTATCGGTCACTCCGTCGCCGACGCCCTGGGCCGCAAGTTCTACCGCTTCAGTGTCGGCGGTATGCGCGACGAGGCCGAAATCAAGGGCCATCGCCGCACCTACATTGGCGCCATGCCCGGCAAGTTCGTACAGGCACTGAAAGACTCGAAAGTATCCAACCCGGTGATCATGCTGGACGAGATCGACAAGATTGGCGCCTCTTTCCAGGGCGACCCGGCCTCCGCGCTGCTGGAAACCCTGGACCCGGAGCAGAACCGGGAATTCCTCGACCACTACCTGGATGTCCGCATGGACCTGTCCAAGGTGCTGTTCATCTGCACCGCCAACCAGCTGGACACCATTCCCCGGCCCCTGCTGGACCGCATGGACGTCATCCGCCTGTCTGGCTACATCGCCGAGGAAAAGCTGGCCATCGCCAAGCACTACCTGATGCCACGGCTGTTGAAGCGGGCCGGCCTGCTGAAAAAGCAGATGAACATCACCGACGCCGCCATCAAGCAGATCATCGAAGGCTACGCCCGGGAAGCCGGTGTGCGTGGCCTGGAAAAGCTGCTACACAAAGTCATCCGCAAAGGCATCGTGCGCTTGCTGGAAAACCCGGACCAGCCTGTGAAAGTGGGCGTATCGGACCTGCAGACCTACCTGGGCCAACCGGCATTCCGTAAGGAAAAATCCCTGAAAGGCACCGGCGTGGTCACCGGCCTGGCCTGGACTGCCATGGGTGGCGCCACCCTGAGCATTGAAGCCTCGCGCATCCACAGTACCCAGCGCGGCTTCAAGCTCACCGGGCAACTGGGCGAGGTGATGAAAGAGTCCGCCGAAATTGCCTACAGCTATGTATCCTCAAACCTCAAGCGATTCAAAGGCGACCCGACCTTCTTCGACAAGTCTTTCGTGCATCTGCACGTGCCTGAGGGCGCCACGCCGAAAGACGGTCCCAGCGCCGGCGTCACCATGGCCACCGCCCTGCTGTCCATCGCCCGTAAGGAAGCGCCCCAGCAGAATCTCGCCATGACCGGCGAACTGACCCTCACCGGCCAGGTGCTGCCCGTCGGCGGTATCCGCGAAAAAGTCATCGCGGCAAGGCGCCAGAAGATCGGTAACCTGATTCTGCCGGACGCAAATCGGGGGGATTATGAGGAATTGCCGGATTACCTGAAGGAAGGGCTGACGGTTAATTTTGCGAAGCAATACAGTGACGTTTTTCAGGTTTGTTTCGGGGATAAGCCGAAGAAGGGGGCTTCGGTGCATTGATGAGAGTTCGTCGGAGGTCGGAGTTGGGTTGTCGGATTACGGCCCTCTGGGCCTAATCCGACCTACGGGGTCTGGGTTGGAGACTACCCTGTGGCTGGGTTGTCGGATTACGGCTTCGCCTAATCCGACCTACGTGGGAGATATCGACTTGGGGAGTTGTAGGTCGGATTAGGCGAAGCCGTAATCCGACAAATTCAGGCGCCACCCCCCGCCCCGGGACCAGCCACCATACCCGAAGCTCAGGCTTTAGCCTTCCACCCATCCTCACGAAGCACCGGCCCCACATCCAGCACCGGCGACGCATCAATGTCATCAGCGTCCATCATATTGGCCACCCGCTGAAGCGACGCCAGAATCATCGTCTGCTCCCATTCTGCCAGGCTCTGGAATTTCTTGATGAAGTCCTCCTGCAGCGGCTCCGGCGCGCGGGCCAGGATGTCGACGCCCTCCTCCGTGAGATGAGCATGGACCTTGCGCTTGTCCTGGGTGCTGCGAACCCGGTAAACCAGCTTGCGAAGCTCCAACCGGTCCAGAATGGTGGTCACCGTGGCCTGACTAAGGCTCACCTTGTCGGCGATGGTACCAATGGTCACCTCGCCCAGATCCCGGATGCTGCGCATAATCAGCAATTGCGGGCCGGTCAGCCCGGCATGCTTGCTCAGGCGCTTGGAATGCAGGTCAGTTGCCCTTATTACCCGGCGCAACGCCACCAAAACCTCTTCGTAGTTGTTCAATGCATCACTCCGCTTCGTGTCTGTCAGATTCTTTATACCACTAACTATTAGAGGTCTTTGTTCCGGATATTGCAAGCAGCACTATCCACCTCCCGCCACTACCCGGCATCATGTATTGCACTGACCTGCCGGCGCTTTTACGAATTCCAGCATTTTTTCCGCCAGCCACTATGGTAAGGTCACAACCCTGTTGAATTTCCGCAAAACGGACACGGCCAGATGAATACCCGAGTACAAAACACCGTCCCGCACCGCCCTACCGGGAAGCGCCTCACATCCCTCTTCGCATCGTGTCTTTTGGCGCTGGTTTTCAGCAGCGGAACCCTGGCCCAGGATCCCGGTGAAGATCTCACCGCGGAAGACGTGCAGCAGCGAATCGACACCCTGGAAGAGCCCATGTACACGCCGTTTGTCGAGCTGTACCTGCTTGAGGAAAGCAAAGCACTGCGCAAGGAGATGATGAATACCCGGGCTGAACTGATCGAGAAGGTCGTGGACAAGGAACTGTCCGTGGCGGACAAAACCATGTCCTATGCCACCGATACCGTCACCTATTTCTTCTACCTGATTGCCGGCGCCACCTCCATTCTGGTGATGTTGGGCTGGAATTCCATTCGCGACATGCGCAACCAGCTGACCACCCTGGCCGAAAAGCGTGTGAACGAACTGGTCGTGGAGTACGAGAAGCGCCTGGAGTTCATTGAAGACCAGCTCAGGCAGAAATCCGACATCATCCAGCAAAACCAGGCTGAAATTGAGCGCACTAACGAAGTGCATTCCCTGTGGCTGAAAGCCAGCCAGGAGACCTCCCAGCAGAACAAGATTTCCGCCTACGATACCATCCTGGATCTTCGCCCGGACGACGTGGAGGCGCTAAGCTATAAAGCGGACGCAGTGCTGGAAATGCAGGAGCCGTTATGGGCCATCAGCCTCTGTCAGCGTGCGCTGAAGCTGGCACCGGAAAACGGCCATGCCCACTACCAGCTGGCCTGCGCCTATGCTGAAATTGGCCGATGGGACGATGCAGTGGCAACGCTGCAGAAGGCTATCAACATTTCCGAGGCGTACAAGGACGATGCCTCGGTAGATCCCAGCTTTGAACAGCTGCGGGATCACGACAGTTTCCGGAAGCTGGTATACCCGGAAGATGAAGAACAGTCCGACACCTGACTGCTTGACAAGGCAGCATGTGTGGTGTTTGTTTACATCCCTGAGAACATAAGAATAACCCTGAAACAGGACAGACCCAATGAGCACACCAGTCAAGAAACTCGTAACTGCTATTACAACCTCTATCGCCGTCATGGGCGCTGGCCACGCTGCCGCTGAAATCAAGATCGGCATCGCAGGGCCAATGACCGGCCCCGTAGCACAGTATGGTGACATGCAATTCTCCGGTGCCCGCATGGCGATCGAACAGATCAACGCCAATGGCGGTGTCATGGGAGAGAAACTCGTCGCAGTTGAACAGGACGACGTTTGTGATCCCAAGCAGGCCGTAACCGTTGCCAACAACATGGTCAACGAAGGCGTGCGCTTCGTGGTCGGGCACCTGTGCTCCAGCTCAACCCAGCCGGCTTCCGACATCTATGAGGACGAAGGCATCCTGATGGTCACGCCAGCCTCCACCAGCCCGGACATTACCGAGCGTGGCTATGAGTTGGTATTCCGCACCATCGGCCTCGATAGCATGCAGGGCCCGGTTGCCGCCAATTACCTGATCAGCCAGAAGCCGGAACGTGTCGCCATTGTTCACGACAAGCAGCAGTACGGTGAAGGCATTGCCACCGCAGTACGCGACACCCTCGAGGAAGGCGGTGTCGAAATAGCGATGTTTGAGGGCATTACCGCCGGTGCCAAGGACTTCTCGTCACTGGTTACCAAACTCAGACAGGCTGACGTGGACTACGTCTATTATGGCGGTTACCACCCGGAACTTGGCTTGATCCTGCGCCAGGCACAACAGGCTGACCTGGACGCCATTTTCATGGGCCCGGAAGGCGTTGGTAACAAAGACATCAATACCATCGCCGGCGAAGCAGCGGAAGGCCTGCTGGTCACGCTGCCCCCGAGCTTCAACGAGAAAGCCGAAAACCAGGAACTCGTTCAGGCCTTTGAAGAGAAAGGTGAAGACCCGTCCGGTCCTTTCGTGCTCACGTCCTACGCTGCCGTGCAGTTGATTGCCGACGGTATTGAAGCTGCCGAATCAACCGACCCGTTCGAGGTAGCCGAAGCCCTGCGCGAAGGCACATTCCAGACGCCGATCGGTGCCGTTGAGTACGACAGCAAAGGCGATATGAAATCGTTTGAGTTTGTTGTCTTCGAATGGCATTCAGATGGCAGCAAAACTCCGGTAAACTAAGCCGAAATCGTTAACAAACGGTAATCATGAGAACACCTTCTCACCGCGATCCGGGAGAAGGTGTTTTTCTAGGCTCCTGTTGATCCTGCAGTCAGAGCGCCCGGCACACCGGGGTCATGCCTGAAGGCAGTGAAGGGGGCAGGCTATCGGAGTCCCACACAGATGCAAGATCTCCTTTATTTTATTCAGCAGCTCATTAACGGGCTGACGATCGGGAGCACCTACGCCCTGATCGCCATCGGTTACACGATGGTTTACGGCATCATCGGCATGATCAACTTTGCCCATGGTGAGATTTACATGATCGGGGCCTACACCGCCCTCATCACCATTACCGGCCTTACGGCACTGGGCATCGTCTGGCTGCCGCTGATTCTGATCGTGGCGCTGATCTGCGCGATGATTGTGTCCAGCTCCATGGGCTGGGCAGTGGAACGGGTCGCCTACCGGCCAGTGCGCGGGAAACACCGGCTGATCCCGTTGATCTCGGCAATCGGCATGTCCATCTTCCTGCAGAACTACGTCCACCTTGCCCAGGGGTCACGCAACATCGGTTTTCCTGCGCTGATTGAAGGCGGCTTCCGCTTCGGGGCCGAGGACTCGTTCCAGACGTCGATTACCTACATGCAGATCACCATTTTCGCGACCACCCTGGTGTGCATGACAATTCTCTCCCTGTTTATTTCCCGCTCCCGCATTGGCCGCGCCTGCCGTGCCGTCTCCCAGGATCTTGGCATGGCCAACCTGCTGGGTATCGACACCAACCGGATCATATCGGCCACGTTTGTGATCGGCGCTGCGCTGGCAGCGGTCGCAGGCCTCCTGCTGGGGATGTACTACGGCTCCATTGACCCGCTGTTCGGGTTTATCGCGGGGCTCAAAGCGTTTACGGCCGCTGTGCTTGGCGGCATCGGAAGCATTCCCGGTGCCATGCTGGGTGGCCTCATACTCGGGGTTGCCGAGAGCATGACCTCCGGTTACCTCAGTGGAGAATACAAGGACGTCGTGTCCTTCGGACTGCTGATCCTGATCCTGTTGTTCAAACCCACCGGCCTGCTTGGCAAACCGGAGGTTGAAAAGATCTGATGGCTGCTCATAACCTGAAACACGCGCTCTTCTGCGCCATTGTCACCCTGGTGATTTCTTATCCCATTCTGGGCTTCAACCTTGTGAGCGAGGGCATAGACGTCACTCTCGAGGGCGCCAAAACCTCCACTGTGCTCGGCGTATTGCTGGCTGCGGTTATCGTTTTCCTGTTCCAGCTGTTCCGCGACAACATAATGGGATCCTTGCGCCAGTTGCCTGCGGTAAACCCGCTTGCCAACCGCAAACCGATGGAACAAAGCAAACGGCTGAAACTGGAATCCATCCTGCTCACGTTGATGATCATAGGGGCACTCATCTGGCCCTTTATAGCCTCTCGTGGTGCGGTAGACCTGGCAACCCTGGTGCTGATCTACATCATGCTGGCCCTGGGACTGAATGTGGTGGTGGGCCTGGCTGGCCTGCTGGATCTGGGCTATGTGGCCTTCTACGCCGTGGGCGCCTATACCTTCGCCCTGCTGTCCCAGTACTACGGCATCTCCTTCTGGTTCGCCCTGCCCATCGGTGCTTTGCTTGCAGCGCTTTTCGGGCTGGTACTCGGCTTTCCGGTGCTGCGGTTGCGGGGGGACTACCTGGCGATCGTGACACTGGGTTTCGGCGAGATCATCCGCATCCTGCTGAACAACATGACCAGCCTGACCGGAGGTCCCAACGGTATCGGCGGCATTCCCGACCCGACGCTGTTCGGGATGGAATTCGGTCGCCGGGTCAAGGAAGAAGGCAACACCTCTTTCCATGAGACCTTCGGCATTGCCTACAGCGGTGAGCACAAGGTGATCTTCCTGTACCTGATTGCTCTGGTGTTGGCCGTGATAACGGCGATTGCCATCCGGCGCCTGATGCGCATGCCGGTGGGTCGTGCCTGGGAAGCCTTGCGGGAAGATGAAATTGCCGCCAAATCCCTGGGCCTCAGCCGCACCGCCGTAAAGTTGTCTGCATTCACGATTGGCGCCTTCTTTGCGGGATTTGCCGGCACTGTCTTTGCCTCCAAGCAGGGTTTTATCAGCCCCGAGTCGTTCGTATTCCTGGAGTCGGCCATTATCCTGGCCATTGTGGTGCTCGGTGGCATGGGCTCCCAGATGGGGGTCATCCTTGCGGCGATCGCGGTCACCATCCTGCCGGAACTGGCAAGGGAGTTCTCCGAGTACCGGATGGCGATATTCGGTGCCGCCATGGTGTTGATGATGGTCTGGCGCCCCCAGGGCCTGATGCCCATGCGACGCATCCACATCGAACTGAAACGGCAGGAGTGACGGATAATGCTTGAAGTACAGAATCTGTCGATGCGCTTCGGCGGTCTCCTGGCGGTGGACCAGGTGTCGCTGGACGTACAGGAACATGAAATCGTGGCGATTATTGGTCCCAACGGGGCCGGTAAAACCACCGTCTTTAACTGCATGAGCGGTTTTTACAAGCCCACCGGCGGCAAGATCGTGTTTGAAGGAGGCGAGATTCAGGGCAAACCGGATTACAAGATTTCCCGCCTTGGCCTGGTGCGAACCTTCCAGCACGTGCGCCTGTTCAGCCGCATGACGGTGGTGGAGAACCTGCTGGTCGCCCAGCACCGTCACCTCAACACCAATCTGCTCTCAGGTATTCTCAAAACACCGAACTACCGTGAAAAGGAGCAGAAGTCCCTGGACCGTGCGGCATACTGGCTGGACAGGGTTGGCCTGACAGAGATGGCCAACCGGGACGCCGGCAACCTCGCCTACGGGCAACAGCGACGGCTGGAAATTGCCCGCTGCATGGTGACCGAGCCCAAACTGCTGATGCTGGATGAACCGGCTGCCGGCCTTAACCCGGCCGAAACCAAGGATCTCAATCAGCTGATCATCAGCCTGAAGGAAGACTACAACGTTTCCGTGGTGCTGATTGAACACGACATGAGCCTGGTGATGGATATTTCCGACCGCATCAACGTGATAAACCAGGGCCGGCCCCTGGCCAGCGGCACACCGGATGAGATTCGCCGGAACGACGATGTAATCAAAGCCTATCTGGGTGAGGCCTGAGGAAAAACCATGCTTGTACTAGAAGACGTCCATACCCATTACGGCAAGATCGAGGCGCTTCATGGCGTCTCTGTTGAAGTAAAGAAAGGTGAGATTGTGTCCCTGATCGGCGCCAACGGTGCCGGCAAAACCACGCTGCTGATGACTGTCTGTGGCAATCCCCAGGCCACTTCCGGCCGGGTGACTTTTCAGGGGCGCGACATCACCCGGGACATGACCTCCAATATCATGCGCTCGGGCATTGCGATTGTGCCTGAAGGCAGGCGCGTGTTTTCCGGCCTGACGGTCGAAGAGAACCTCCATATGGGCGGTTTCTTCAACACCAAATCGGAAATACGCAAAAGCCAGGAACACGTCTACGAGCTGTTTCCGCGCCTGAAAGAGCGGGAGTTCCAGCGAGCCGGCACCATGTCCGGCGGTGAGCAGCAGATGCTGGCCATCGGACGGGCGCTGATGAGCAAGCCCAACATGATCATCCTGGACGAACCTTCTCTGGGGCTTGCACCGCTGGTGATCAAACAGATCTTCGAGATCATCGGCAAGCTGCGCGAGGAAGGTATTACTGTGTTCCTGGTGGAGCAGAACGCCCATCAGGCGCTGAACCTGGCAGACCGGGGTTACGTACTGGAAACCGGACGCATCCGCTTGCATGACACAGGGAAGAACCTGCTGGCCAACCCGGATGTTCAGAATGCCTACCTGGGTGGTTAATCAGGAAAGGTCTGCAAGCCAAATCAATGACTCAGCGGGTTTGTAATTTGCCTTCCTGATATATGAACTATACTCAGAGTCAACGGTCGACCTGTCTCCACGGGAAATCAATCAGGGCCGTTAGCGCGCCGGCTTCCCGGGCCCTTCTCAGGCGGAGGTGGCGCGTTTGCGACGACAGCTAAATTAAACAAGGAGTTAATAATGAAAAAACTGATCGCAGGTGCACTGCTTATGGGTGCCTCTACTCTCGCTTTCGCCCAGCCCGGCTGTGGCGTTGGCGCCATGATCTGGAAAGGACAGTCCGGCATCGCGCCCCACGTACTGGCAGCAACCACCAACGGTACGTTTGGCAACCAGACCTTTGGTATGACCACCGGCACCCTCGGTTGTCAGACCAACCAGTCTGTCCAGTCCATGGCCATGTACATGGAGAGCAATATCGACAAGGTAGCCCGTGACATGTCCCGCGGCTCTGGTGAAAACCTGGACACCCTCGCAGTGCTGCTGGGTGTAGACGAAGCGGATCGCGACTCTTTCCGCAAGGCCCTCCAGGACAACTTTGCCACCATCTTCCCGTCCTCTGACACCACGTCTGGTGAAGCGGTAGATGCGATCGTAGCCCTGCTGGAAAAGGATGAGGCGCTGAGCAAGTATGTAGCAGCCTGATCTCACGGCCCGAAAAAGGATCTCGCGCGCCAGGGACGGCGCAACGGAGTCCGGCCTATCCACCCAACGTTCAACCCGGAATTGACTGACCATCCATGCGCGCTTCGCTTCGGTTTGCGCTGGCCTTCGTCTGGCTGGCATCAGGTTTCAATGCACTCGCCACCCCGCTTCCCGACACCGGAAACCTCCATCAACACCCCGCCTGGCTGACACTGGTGCACTACCAGCCCGACCGCTTCGGTGATGGTTATACCGGCCAGGCAGACGATGATGATTTTTTCCTCAGTGCCAACGGCAAAACCTCACCAAAGGCGGAACTTGACGCTACCCTGGAAGCCATCACCCGGCCTGGCGGCGGAGACAATCACGCGCGCTGCCGCTTCCCCGCGCGTGACCGTTGGTTGAGGGAACAACTGGACCTGCCACAGCAACCGGTTGATTGCCCCGCTTTCGACCAGTGGACCGAAGAACTTAATACCGAAACCGTGACACTGGTGTTTGCAGCCTCGTATCTGAACAGTCCGTCATCGATGTTCGGCCATACCTTCCTGCGTCTTGACCCGCCCCAGGAAGACGAGGAAACCAACCTGATCCTCGCCAACACCATTTCCTACGCTGCCGATGCTGCCGCCCACGACAGCGAGATCCTGTTCGCCTACAAGGGCATCTTTGGCGGCTACCCGGGCATCACCTCCATCCAGCCCTATTACGAAAAGATCCGCCTGTATTCCGACATCGAGCATCGGGACCTGTGGGAATATCAGCTCAACCTGACCCAGCCGGAAGTGGACATGATGCTGGCCCACACCTGGGAAATCCGTGACCGCAACTTCGACTACTACTTCTTTGATGAAAACTGTGCCTACCGGCTGCTGGCGCTGATCGACGTGGCTCGCCCCGGCACCGACCTGCTGGACGAAGTCGGCACCCATGCCATTCCCTCAGACACCGTGCGCTGGGTGGTGGACAGGGGGCTGGTGGAAGACGTCTATTACCGCCCTTCCGCTGCAACCAGCGTCAGCCACCGCATCGACTCGCTGCCCGACGAACACCAGACGCTGGCCGCCGCCATCGCTAACGGTTATGTAGAGGCAGACGCCCCTGAGGTAAACGCATTAAACGATGAGGAGCGGGCCCGGGTGCTCGACACCACCTACGACTATGTCCGTTACCAGAGTGAGGCAGACGGCTGGCCCCGGGAGCATGCCGCCCCCCTGTCCCACGACCTGCTGAAGGAACGCAGCCAGATTCGCGGTGTAGCCGCACAGAACGGCGCGCCAGAGCCTGCCCTACGTGACGACCAGGGCCACGACACCTTCCGCGCCAGCCTCAGTGGCGGGCGAATAGGCGACCGTAACTTTACAGAAGTGACATTGCGCCCGGCCTATCACGATGTACTGGACCCACCGGCGGGCTACCGTGGCGGCGCCCAGCTCCAGTTCCTGCGCCTTGATGCACGCTTATACACCGACAATGACGAATTGCAGATCGAAAAACTGACCGGGGTGGAGATCCGCTCTCTCTCGCCCCGCAACCAGTTCTTCTCGCCACTGTCCTGGCAGGTCGGCTTCGGTGGCCGCCGCACAGACACCGAAACCAACCGCGTATTCGCGCCTTACCTCGAAGGTGGCGCAGGCGGCAGCTGGCAGCTGGCCACCGGTACCCAGGCCTTCGCCATTGCCACCGCCGACCTTGAAATCGACGACGACCTGCGCCGGGGCTACGACGCTGCCCCCGGTGCCGACCTGGGCATACTCCACCAGAACAACCGGTTCAGCCTGCTGGGCGGCGTAAAAACCAAAGCCTGGATCGTCAGTAGCCAACACCGCCAGGACCAGGTCTACCTTGAGGGCAACTGGCACTTCGGGCGGGCGTTCAGCCTGTTCGGGAAATTCAGCCGTGAAGACCACTACGACAGGTACCGCAGCACATGGCAACTCGGACTCCACGCGTACTTTTGAGAGCTCTGAAAACACTGGCCGGCATAGCTGCCGCATTCATTCTGCTGCTGCAGACCGGCTGCAGCAGCGTATTCTTCTATCCCGATAAGGTCACCTACGTCACCCCGGACCGCCTGAACCTGGAATACGAAGATGTATTCCTGAACACCCCGGACGGCGAAACCCTCCATGGCTGGTGGCTGCCCGCGACATCCGAACCCAGGGGTACCGTCTACTTCCTCCACGGCAACGCCCAGAACATCAGCAGCCACATAATGAACGTCGCCTGGCTGCCTGAGAGGCGCTACAACGTGTTTCTGATCGACTACCGGGGGTATGGGCGCTCCACCGGCGCTCCGGACATAGAGGGCACCCTGCACGATGCCGAGACTGGTCTTCGGTGGCTGGTTGAGCAGCCGGAGGTGAAGAACCAGCCCCTTTTCCTGCTGGGCCAGAGCCTCGGTGGCGCACTGGGAACCGCGCTGGCCAGCGAGTGGGTAAAACGGGACCAACAGCCGCCATTGGACGGCGTAATCCTTGACGGCACCTTCAACGGTTTCCGTGCCATTGCCCGGGAAAAACTGGGCGAATTCTGGCTCACCTGGCCACTGCAGGTTCCCCTGAGCCTGACCATTACTGACGAGTACGAACCCTATGAGCGAATCGGGGATATCAGCCCGGTTCCGGTGATGGTGATTCACAGTGTGCGGGACGGGATTATTCCGTTTCACCATGGTGAGCAGATGTATGAGGCAGCGGAAGAGCCCAAGAGGTTTTTAAGGACGGATACGGGGCATGGGTCGACGTTTATGATTCCGGGGTATAAGGAGGAGGTACTGGGGTTTATGGGGCGGCCATAAAAAACCCGCCAGACTCGGTGATCGAGTGGCGGGTTTTTTTGTCGGATTACGCCTTCGGCTAATCCGACCTACGGGTTGTGGGTCCCGTCAGGTTCAGCTTACAGCGCGGAGAGGTCCGTGGGCTGTTCGCCTTCCTTTACTTCTTTCATGGACAGTTTTACGCGTCCACGGTTGTCCACGTCCAGTACCTTGACCAGAACTTCCTGGCCTTCGCTGAGTTCGTCGGTGACGTTCTCGATGCGACGCTCGGAGATCTGGGAAATGTGTACCAGACCATCCTTGCCGGGCAGGATATTGACGAAGGCACCGAAGTCCACGATGCGCTCAACGCGGCCGCTGTAGATGGCACCCACTTCGATTTCCGCGGTGATTTCCATCACCCGCTTCATCGCAGCATTGGCTGCCTCCTGGTTGTCGGCGTAGATCTTCACGTTGCCGTCATCATCCAGATCGATGGAAGCACCGGTCTCGTCACAGATAGAACGGATCACAGAACCGCCCTTACCGATGACGTCGCGGATCTTCTCCGGGTTGATCTTGATGGTGGTAATGCTCGGCGCGCGGCTTGAAAGCTCTTTGCGCGGTGCAGAGATCACCTTCGCCATTTCACCCAGGATGTGCATACGGGCGGCATTGGCCTGGTCGAGAGCAATTTCCATGATCTCGTCGGTGATGCCCTGAATCTTGATGTCCATCTGCAGCGCAGTGATGCCTTCAGAAGTACCTGCCACCTTGAAGTCCATATCGCCGAGGTGATCCTCGTCACCCAGGATGTCGGTCAGAACCGCGAACTTGTCGCCTTCCTTGACCAGACCCATGGCAATACCGGCAACCGGAGCCTTGATCGGTACACCCGCATCCATCAGCGCCAGACTGGAACCACAGACAGACGCCATGGAGCTGGAACCGTTGGACTCGGTGATCTCGGAAACCGCACGGATGGTGTACGGGAATTCTTCCATGGAAGGCATGACCGCAGCCACACCACGCTTCGCGAGACGGCCGTGGCCGACTTCACGACGACCCGGCGTACCCACACGGCCGGCTTCACCGACGGAGTACGGAGGGAAGTTGTAGTGGAACAGGAACGGATCCTTACGCTCACCTTCCAGGGCATCGATGATCTGCATGTCACGAGCGGTACCCAGCGTGGTGGTCACGATAGCCTGGGTTTCACCACGGGTGAACAGGGCGGAACCATGGGTGCTGGGCAGAATGCCAACTTCCACTTCAATCGGGCGAACCGTCTTGTTGTCACGGCCGTCAATGCGCGGCTTGCCTTCGATAACCTGCTGACGAACGATGGTTTTCTCGACCTTGCCGAAGTACTTCTTGACGTCATCCGCGGAAGGCTGGCCTTCTTCTTCGCCCGCCAGCTTCTCAACCAGTGCAGACTTGATTTCGCTCAGACGGGCGTAACGCTCCATCTTGTCGCGGATACTGTAGGCTTCCTCGATGGCCGCAGCGGCTTCGGCGTTAACGGCATTGAGAAGATCCGTGTTCTCAGGCTCCGGCTGCCAGTCCCAACGGGGCTTGCCAACTTCAGCAGCAAGCTCCTTGATGGCGGTAATCGCTGTCTGCATTTCCTGATGGCCATACAGCACCGCACCCAGCATCTGGTCTTCGATCAGGCCCTTGGCTTCGGATTCAACCATCAGAACCGCGTCCTCGGTACCGGCAACCACCATGTCCAGCAGGGAGGTTTCCAGCTCTTCGAATGTGGGGTTCAGGAAATAGCCTCGCTCGTTGGTGTAGCCAACGCGGGATGCACCAATCGGACCGTCAAACGGGATACCGGAGATGGACAAAGCTGCGGAGGCCGCCAGCATGGCTGCGATATCCGGATCCTGGTTCTTGCTGGAGGACATCACCGTGGTGATCACCTGGGTTTCGTTCATGAACCCTTTGGGGAACAGCGGACGAATCGGACGGTCGATCAGGCGGGATGTCAGGGTTTCTTTCTCGGACGGACGGCCTTCGCGCTTGAAGAAGCCACCCGGGATTTTACCCACGGCGTAGGTCTTTTCGAAATAGTTAACGGTCAGCGGGAAGAACGGCTGGCCGGGCTTGGCCTCTTTGGCCGCAACCACAGTACCCAGTACCGAAATGTCATCAACGGTAACCAGCACAGAGCCAGTCGCCTGACGAGCAATACGGCCGGTTTCGATGGTGACGGTCTTGCCGCCCAGTTCAAACGTTTTCTTTACGGGTTTAAGATCCACTGTAACTCCTGAATTCATCTTTTCAAATTGACTCAGACAGCCCGCCCATGCGAACTATCCGTTATAACTGCACCAAGGCCTGAATCGATGAACTGAAGAGCAACCCGTCTGAAAGCTAACAGGCTGTTGCAAAACCCCGGGGCCAGAATCACGTTCTTCGAGACCGGGCTTTTCAACAACCTGCTATCAATTTCAACTTTCCAATACGACAGGGAGTTTCTTCAGGTTTCACTGACAGACACGATGCAGGGGAGAAGCACAACCGGCGAGGCAAACGCCCCGCCGGCCGTTAAGTACAACCGGACTAGCGACGCAGGTTCAGGCGCTGGATCAGCTCCAGGTAGCGGTCTGCGTTCTTGCGCTTCAGGTAATCCAGCAGCTTGCGGCGCTGGTTAACCATCCGGATCAGACCGCGGCGGGAATGGTGATCCTGCTTGTTGGTCTTGAAGTGATCCTGCAGCTTGTTGATGTTGTGGCTCAACAGTGCAACCTGAACTTCAGGAGAACCGGTATCGCCATCACCCTGCTGAAAATCCTTAACGATCTGTGCTTTCTCGTTGGCAGAAAGTGCCATAACTCACCTCTATTGTCGCGATGCTATCGAATTCGGCCGAACCACGCATCTCTACAGCCCGGCTAATCAGCCACAACCATTGTAAAACGGTTGTCAGCCACTCTTCACCAGACGACGAGGCACCAGTTTGGTGACCTCCCCTTCCGGGAATCCTTCCGCCAGCCCGACAAAGCGCCCGTTGCCATAGAGGCGAACGTACCCTTCGGCTGGCTGACCAGACATTCTAACTGGTTGTCCGTTCAATATCGATACCAGTGCGCTGCCTTCCAGTTCCTGTTCCGGGAACATGGACAGCGCAGCATCCGGGGCCACCAGCAGGCCATCCAGACTCTCGCCCTGTTCACGCATGGATTCCAGGGCAGGTACCTCAACAGCATCCGCCAGCGTGAAGCCTGAAGCCATGGTGCGGCGCAGCGCCGTCACATGGGCGCCACAACCCAATGCCTCGCCGATATCTTCCACCAGCGAACGGATATAGGTGCCCTTGGTGCAACTGACTGCAATGTCGATCTCGGTCTCACGCACTTCCAGCAGTTTCAGTTCGTAGATGGTGACCGGGCGGGACGGGCGCTCCACTTCGATACCTTCGCGGGCGTATTCATACAGGGGGCGGCCCTTGTGCTTGAGCGCGGAGTACATGGAGGGAATCTGCTGGATTTCACCCCGGAACTGGTCGAGGACCGGCTCCAGGGTTTCAGCATCCAGCCCGGCTGGCACCGGCTTTTCAGCCACCACCGCACCTTCACTGTCACCGGTTTCGGTACGGACACCCAAACGCGCCGTAGCAATGTAGGCCTTATCGCTGTCCAGCATCATCTGGGAAAACTTGGTGGCCTCACCAAAACACAGCGGCAACACGCCGGTGGCCAGCGGATCAAGGGCGCCGGTATGGCCGGCCTTGGCCGCACCGAACAGACGCTTCACCTGCTGCAGTATGCCGTTGGACGTAATATCCATCGGCTTGTCGATCACCAGGATGCCGTTTACATCACGACCTTTGCGGCGTCGACTCAAGAGTCCGACTCCGGATCATCACGGTCAACCGCTGGCTTGTCGCCAACCGCTTCGCGAATCAGGTTGTCCATGTGGCGGCTGTGCCCGAGCAGCGAGTCGAAGTGAAAACGCAGCTGGGGCGTTACCCGCAACTTCATGGCACGGCCAATCTGGCCACGCAGGAAGCCGGCTGCCTTGTTCAGTACCGCCAGGGACTCCCGTACCTCAGGAGATTCCTCAGTCAGTTCCTCGGTGGTGAGCAGGGATACATAGATATCCGCGTAGCCCAGGTCACGGCTGACCTTGACGGCATTGACCGTGACCATACCCACCCGCGGGTCTTTGACTTCCCGCTGGATGAGCTGGGCCAGCTCACGCTGCATCTGATCGCCGATGCGATCAATTCGGCTGAACTCTCTTGGCATCAGGCCCCCGTAGACTCAAGCTTACGCTCGACCCGGACGCGATCGAACACCTCGATCTGGTCACCGACTTTCACGTCATAACCTTTAACGCCGATACCACACTCCATGCCGTTCCGGACTTCCGGTACGTCATCCTTGAAGCGACGCAGGGATTCCAGTTCGCCCTCAAAGATCACCACGTTGTCACGCAGAACGCGGATCGGCTTGTTACGGTACACCGTACCCTCAATCACCATGCAACCGGCCACCTGGCCAAACTTCGGTGAACGGAACACGTCCCGCACATCGGCAATACCCACGATATCTTCGCGGAACTCTGGCGCCAGCATACCGGTCAGGGCTGCCTTCACATCATCGATCAGGTTGTAGATGATGCTGTAGTAACGCAGATCCAGGCCTTCCTGCTCCACCAGTCGCTTCGCGGCTGTATCGGCACGGACGTTAAAGCCGAAGATAACCGCATTGGTGGCCATGGCCAGGCTCACATCCGTCTCGGCAATACCGCCAACGCCTGAGGACACGATCTTGACCTGGACTTCTTCGTTGCCCAGATCCTTGAGCGACTTGGTAATAGCTTCCAGTGAACCACGAACATCGGTCTTGAGAACCACGTTGAGGGTCTTGACCTCGTCCTTGCCCATGTTCTCGAACAGGTTCTCGAGTTTGGCGGCCTGCTGCCTGTGCAGACGCTGCTCCCGTTCGCGGGACTGGCGGAATTCCGCCAGTTCCTTGGCTTTCTTCTCGTCGGCGACAGCAAAGAACTCGTCGCCAGCGTTCGGCGTGCCGTTCAGACCGAGGATTTCCACCGGAATGGAAGGCCCGGCTTCCTTGACCTGTTTACCGGCTTCATCGGTCATGGCGCGAACCTTACCGAAGAAGCCACCGGCGACAACCATCTCGCCCTGGCGCAGGGTGCCGTTCTGGACCAGTACCGTGGCCACGGAGCCACGGCCGCGTTCCAGGCTCGATTCGACGACCACACCCTTGGCCGGAGCATCCGGAGACGCTTCCAGTTCAAGAATTTCAGCCTGCAGCAACAATGCCTCAAGCAGATCGTCGATACCGGCGCCGGTGTGAGCAGATACCGGGATAAACTGGACGTCACCGCCCCAGTCTTCCGGAATCACTTCCATACCAGCCAGCTCAGTCTTGATGCGGTCAGTATCAGCCTCTTCCTTGTCCATCTTGTTCATCGCGACCACGATGGGCACACCAGCGGAACGGGCGTGCTGAACGGCTTCCTTGGTCTGTGGCATGACGCCGTCATCGGCTGCAACCACCAGGACCACGATATCGGTACACTGGGCACCACGGGCACGCATGGCTGTAAAGGCGGCGTGGCCCGGGGTATCCAGGAAGGACACCATGCCGTGGTCAGTCTCGACGTGGTAAGCGCCAATATGCTGGGTAATACCACCGGACTCGCCGGAAGCAACCTTGGTGCGACGGATGTAATCCAGCAGCGAGGTCTTACCATGGTCAACGTGACCCATCACACTGACAACCGGTGCACGCTTGGTCTTTTCCTTGCCTTCGAAGACAAATTCGCTCAGAACCTCTTCCTCAAAGGCATCCTCGCTGACCGTGTTGGGCTTGTGGCCCAGTTCCTCGGTCACCAGCACGGCGGTTTCCTGGTCGAGAGCCTGGTTGATGGTCGCCATTACTCCCATGCCCATCAGTTTCTTGATCACGTCGGCTGACTTGACGGCCATCCGCTGGGCAAGGTCACCCACGGTGATCGTCTCGGGAATATCGACTTCTCTAACCATTGGCTTGGTCGGCCTCTCGAAAGCGTGACGCTTCTCTTTAGGTTTCTTTTTCGCGCGAAGTGGCTTGCGCAGCGTGGTGTCTTCTTCCTCTTCATTGATGATCAGAGGCTCTTCCACCGGACGGCTACGAGGCCCGCGATGCCCTGCGGACTTCTTCTTGGGCTTGCCATCGTCCGGCTCGTCACCGCGCTCACGAGCTTTCTCTTTCTTTTTCTTCGGCTTGCGATCCTTGCCCTCGCCTTCTTCAGGCGGCGGGATCGGCATATCTTCCGGCGCGGGAACCGGAGACGGCTCCGGCTTGGCAGTCACTTCCGGCTGCTCTTTTTCCGCCGGTTTTTCTTCGGCAGCAGGCTTTTCTTCGGCCGCTGGCGCTTCCGCCGCTGCCTCGGATACCGGTGCTTCCGTCTTCGGCGCCTCTGCAGGTTGTACCTGCTCGGCCGCTACCGCCGGCGCTTCTTCCGGTGCTGCGGCAGCCTGCTCGGCGGCCTCTTCCTGCTTGGCAGCTTCCGGCTCCAGCTCGGCGCGCTTGATATACGTACGGCGCTTGCGAACCTCAACATTGACCGTTTTGGCACGGCCCGCTTTCAGCGTTGTTGTTGTCTTGCGCTTGAGAGTGATTTTCTTCGGTTCCGCTTCACTCTCACCGTGATTCTTTCTCAGATAGGTCAGCAACTGTTGCTTCTCATCACTGGTGACAGAGTCCTCTTCGGAGCGGGCTTTCAGGCCAGCCTCCACGATCTGTCGCAGCAAACGATCCACGGGAGCGCCTACATCTGCGGCCAGTTGTTTTACCGTTACATCAGCCATACTGGTCCTCCTCCCGATTAAGCCTGGTCTTCAAACCAGGGGGCACGTGCAGCCATAATCAACTGGCCGGCACGCTCTTCTTCCATACCTTCAATGTCGATCAGATCATCAACCGACTGCTCTGCAAGATCTTCCATGGTACGGATACCCATACCGGCCAGCTTGAACGCCAGGCCCCGGTCCATACCGTCCATTGCCAGAAGATCTTCTGCGGGTTCCGCGCCCTCAAGGGCCTCTTCACTGGCCAGCGCCTGGTTCAGCAGGGCATCCTTGGCACGACGACGCAATTCCGTGACGGTCTCTTCGTCAAAACCTTCAATAGCAAGCATCTCCTCCATAGGGATGTACGCCACTTCCTCAATGGACGTAAATCCTTCCTCGATGAGCACGCCGGCAAACTCCTCGTCCACATCCAGGTTGCTGGTGAAGTGCTCCAGCAAGGTGTTGTATTCCTGCTCCTGACGCTGACCGGCTTCTTCCTCGGTCATCACGTTCAGTGTCCAGCCTGTCAGCTCTGTCGCCAGGCGCACGTTTTGCCCGTTACGGCCGATAGCCTGGGCCAGGTTGTCCTCGGCTACAGCCACTTCCATGGTGTGACGGTCTTCGTCCATCACAATGGAAGCCACTTCTGCCGGCGCCATGGCATTGATGACCAGTTGGGCGGGGTTGTCGTCCCAGAGCACGATATCAACGCGCTCGCCACCCAGCTCATTGGAAACGGCCTGAACACGCGAACCCCGCATGCCGACACAGGCACCCACCGGGTCAATCCGGCGATCGTTGGTTTTCACCGCAATCTTGGCGCGTGAGCCGGGATCCCGGGCAGCGCCACGGATCTCGATCAGCTCCTCGGCGATTTCCGGAACCTCGATACGGAACAGCTCGATCAGCATCTGCGGATCCGTACGGCTCAAGATCAGTTGCGGGCCGCGGTGATCCGTGCGGATTTCCTGCAGCAGCGAACGAACCCGGTCACCCATGCGGAATGTCTCGCGCGCGATCAGGTGTTCACGGGGAAGCAGGGCTTCGGCATTGGCACCCAGATCCACGATGACGTTGTCCCGTGTCACTTTCTTTACGGTACCGGAAACCAGTTCGCCCACACGGTCACGATAGCTGTCGACAATCTTGGTGCGCTCGGCTTCCCGAACTTTCTGGAAGATAATCTGTTTGGCTGCCTGGGCGCCGATACGTCCGAAAGCAACAGACTCCACTTTCTCTTCGTGGATGTCGCCCGGCCGGAGGTTCTCATCAATTTCCTCCGCTTCCTGCATGGTCAGCTCGGTGCCAAGTGCAGGAACGGCGTCGTTGTCGACCACCAGCCAGCGGCGGAAAGTTTCGTATTCGCCGGTGCGGCGATCGATGGAAACACGAATGTCGGCTTCCTCGTCGTCGTAACGCTTTTTGGCAGCGGTGGCGAGTGCCAGCTCGATTGCTTCAAAGATCACATCCTTCTCGACACCTTTCTCGTTCGAGACGGATTCGACCACCAGCAAGATCTCTTTACTCATTGGAATGCCCTGCCCTTAAAATAAACTTTTCGTCCACTGACTTATTCAAATACCGGAACGATGTTGGCTTTCTCTATGCTATCGAATGGCAGCAGGTACTCGTGATCATCAACCACCACGACAACGTCCTCGCCCTCAACACCTTTTATCAGGCCCTGAAACTTGCGACGCCCCTCAAATGCCATCCGTAATTTGATCTGGACCTGATGGCCGGCGAATGCCTCATACTGCTCCAGTCGGAACAACGGCCGATCCATGCCCGGAGACGAGACCTCCAGGGTATATTCGGTCTGGATGGGGTCTTCCACATCCATTACGCCGCTCGCCTGGCGGCTGACCTTTTCACAGTCTTCTATGCCAATGCCGTTCTCGACATCGTCAATAAATATTCTTAACAGGGAATGGTGTCCCTGGGAGCGGAATTCAATGCCCCAGAATTCGTAGCCCAGGCCTTCCACAATGGGCCTGAGTATTTCTTCCAGCTGCTTCAACTTTGCTGACAAGGCTATTCGGTCTCCGTTACTCGTTTTTTCGACCCCAAAAACAAAAAAAGGGCTGTTGATCAGCCCTTTTTATGCACCAGGGCCTGATGCGCCAGGCCCCTTAATCAAAAAGCCCCTGAAAAATGGGGCTCTTTGTTGCAAGAACTCGCAGAGGATAACCACAAACCTAATACCTCCCCTGCTGACAGACACCTGGCCTGCCTGGAACAGGCAGGGCAAAATGTGCCCGTAGCCCGCTCCAATATCCGCCGGAGTATAGAGACGCCGGCTTTACTGGTCAAGGACTGACCAAAAAAAACGGCCTGGTAATTCCAAGCCGTTTTTCTTCTATATGGTGCCCAGGGCCGGACTCGAACCGGCACGGCTTTCGCCACTACCCCCTCAAGATAGCGTGTCTACCAGTTCCACCACCTGGGCAATCACTTACTCGAGCTCGGGGAGTTCATTTTCATCCCCGCGCCCGGCTTCGCCTTCATCTGCTGCTTCACCTTCAGCCTGCCCGGCGTCAGAGCGGGATTCCTGCACCACAGGAATGCCTGCTTCGCCTGCCACTTCGGCACGCTGCTTGGCGAATACAGCCAGCGAAAAACTTGTTACAAAAAAGACGATGGCCAGCAAGGTCGTTGCGCGAACCAGAAAGCTGCTGCTGCCCTCGCTACCAAATACCGTCTGCGAGGCGCCGCCACCGAATGCGGCGCCAGCGTTGGCACCCTTACCCTGCTGGAGCAGCACCAAAGACACCAGTGCCACCGCGATGACCACGTGGAGAACAACAACCAGTGTTTCGACCCAATCCATAATGTCTCTCTAATGACCTAATGATTCGTGCTAACGGCTTTCGCGAATCTGTATCTTTCAGGATCTGCCCGGCATGGCCCGGCAAATACTCACAAAATCTTCTGCATTTAACGATGCGCCTCCAATAAGGCCACCATCAATATCCGGCTGAGCAAAAAGCGCGGCCGCATTATCCGCTTTTACACTGCCGCCGTAAAGCAGGGATATCTCATCTGCCGGCGCCCCGAGGGACTTTAACACGGCCCGGATAGCGGCATGCATGGCCTGGGCGTCTTCAGCGGTGGCGGTTTTCCCGGTCCCTATGGCCCATACCGGCTCATAGGCGATGACAACCTGTTGCCACTGCCCGGCACCAACCTCAGAAAGAGCCTTACGGACCTGGCCCGAAACAACGTCTTCGGCCTTGCCCGCCTCGCGCTCTTCCAGGGTCTCGCCAACGCATATCACTGCGTCCAACCCCGAGGCCAATGCCTTCACAACTTTGACCGAAACCTGCTCGTCGGTTTCTCCGAACAGTTGCCTGCGCTCCGAATGCCCCACAAGGGAATAACCGCATCCGGAGTCTTTGGCCATACCCGCGGATATTTCCCCGGTGTAGGCGCCTGAATCCCAACAGGCAATGTTCTGGACGCCAACGGCAATCTGTCCGTCGGCCTGCCTGACAACATCGTCGACAAACAGGGCGGGAGGAATAATAACAGCCTCCACACCATTATCAAGCGATGCCAGCTCTGAGCGAATCTGGCCAACCAGGCTGTTCACAAGGTCTTTTGACCCGTTCATCTTCCAGTTTCCGGCGACGATCTTACGGCGCATAACTACCCCTGATTCGGCCCTGACTCGAGGGAGGGCGAACTATACAGCAGTCTTTTACGGCAGACAACTGCACCCGGACACAAAGTCACGCCCGGGAATTCTCCACAACAACAGCAAGTTCCTCGGCAATCTTTACAATTTCCGACTCATCCTGCCCTTCCGTCATTACCCGGATCAGCGGCTCAGTGCCGGAGGCGCGCAGCAGTACCCGGCCGCCACCACCAAGCCTGGCTTCCGCCGCTGCCACAGCGCTGACAATATCCTCACGCCCGAGGGGATCAAACCGCTTGTCCACGTGCACATTGATCATCTTCTGTGGCAATTTGCTCATGCCATGGCGAAGGTCCGCCAGCGAACCGCCCGCACGCCTGATCGCCAACAACACCTGCAGGGCCGACACTATGCCGTCACCGGTGCTGGTGCAGTCACGAATCACCATATGGCCGGAGCCCTCTCCTCCGAGCAGCCAGCCCCGGTCGATCAGCCGCTCCATGACATAGCGGTCACCCACCTTGGCGCGCTCAAAATCGATGCCCTGCTCCCTCAGGGCCAGCTCAACCCCCAGATTGGTCATTAATGTACCGACAACGCCGCCCTTGAGTGTGCCGGCAGCGTGGCGTTGGGTGGCAATCACATAAAGCAGTTCGTCGCCATCCACTTCCGAGCCGTCACGATCCACCATCAGTACCCGGTCACCGTCGCCATCAAAGGCGATCCCCAGGTCTGCTTTCTTTTCCAGAACTGTCTTGCTCAGGGTGTCCAGGTGGGTAGACCCCACATTGAGATTAATGTTCAGGCCATCCGGACCACCACCCACGACAGAGATCCTCGCGCCCAACTCACGAAAAACCTTGGGGGCAACGTGGTAGGTAGCGCCATTGGCACAATCCAGAACAATGTGCAGGCCCTCCAGGGAAAACTCGTTGGGCACCGTGCTCTTGCAGAACTCCACGTAACGCCCGGGCGCATCATCCACCCGGAAGGCCTTGCCCAGCTCTTTGGCATCACATACTTCAATGGGCCGGTCCAGCCAGCGTTCGATCTCGGCCTCGAGGGCGTCATCCAGCTTGGTACCAGCGGGAGAGAAGAACTTGATGCCGTTATCATGGTGCGGGTTGTGAGAAGCGCTGATCACAATACCCGCAGACGCGCGAAAGGTTCGCGTAAGATAGGCAATGGCCGGCGTGGGCATGGGGCCAAGCAGCTTTACGTCCACTCCGGCTGCTGACAGGCCGGATTCCAGGGCAGACTCGAACATATAACCCGACAGGCGCGTATCCTTGCCAATCAGCACACTGTTGCGCTGGCCATCCCGCTTAAAAGCCTGGCCTGCGGCCCACCCCAGATGCAACATGAATTCCGGCGTAATCGGGTATTCACCTACCCGCCCCCGGATACCGTCCGTGCCGAAGTATTTTCTATCACTCATCGCCCAGCTTCCTCCATGGCCATTACAACTTTAACGGCATCTACTGTTTCCCTGACATCGTGAACGCGAATAATCGACGCGCCCTTCATAGCGGATATTGTCGCGGCAGCGATGCTTGCGGGCAAGCGTTCACTGACTTCACGGCCGGTGATGTGGCCCAGCATGCTCTTGCGGGACAGACCCACCAACACCGGATGCCCCAGCAGTTGCAGCTGGTCCAGCGAGGCCAGCAACTGCAGATTATGCCGGGGAGACTTACCGAAACCAAAACCGGGATCCAGGATGATGTTGTCGGACCGCACTCCGGCCCGTTCGATGACGCGCATCCGCTCGGTGAGGAAGGAGCTGACTTCCCGCCGCACATTGCGATAGCGTGGATCATCCTGCATGGTATCCGGCTCACCCTGGATATGCATTACACATACCGGAACCCCGGCCCGTGCGGCCACCTCGGGCGCCCCTTCCCGCTGCAGGGCCCTGACGTCATTAATCATGCCTGCCCCCAGCTTCGCCGCTTCAGCCATAACCTGCGGCGAACTGGTATCGACCGACACAATGACATCAAGCTCGCGGGTAATGGCTTCCACCACCGGACAAACCCGTTCCAATTCCTCTTCCACAGCCACCGGGGTTGCACCCGGCCGCGTGGACTCACCGCCGACATCAATAAAGACTGCTCCGTCCGCCGCCATTTCACGGGCCCGGGCCAGGGCGGCGTCCACCTGATTAAAGCGGCCGCCATCGGAGAATGAGTCTGGCGTCACGTTGAGAATGCCCATGACATGGCAACCAGACATATCCACGGCTCGGCCCGCGAAGTTCATTTGCATAAGCGACCTTCAGTCAGTGCAACCTGCAAAAACAAACGCCGCCCCGGCCGGGGCGGCGTACATGGGTAAGTGATCTCTGGCGCGGCATTACACCGGGTCAGTGTTCACCGGCCGGGCGGCCAACGCCGGGCTGGTGGCCGTCGTCAGAACCCTTCGGAGCAGGCGCCTGCTCCGGCTCATCAGCCGGAACACCACCCGAGGGCCCGTTATCACCCCAGCCTTTCGGCGGGCGCGGCTCACGACCTTCCATGATGTCATCAATCTGGAAACGATCGATGGTTTCGTACTTCATCAGGGCCTCGGCCATCAGGTCGAGCTTTTCACGGTTATCAATCAGAAGCTGACGGGCTTTTTCGTAGCAGCTGTCGATAATGTTGCGAACTTCCTCATCAATCCGCTGCGCCGTTTCCGGGGAATACACAGTCTGCGATTGGCCGGCAGAGCGGCCCAGGAAAGGCTCTTCCGTATCAGTGTCATACTGCAGCGGGCCGAGTTTTTCTGACAGCCCCCAACGGGTGACCATATTACGGGCCAGACTGGTTGCCCGCTCGATGTCGTTGGAAGCACCGGTGGTGACACCATCAAAACCAAGGGTCAGCTCTTCGGCGATACGGCCGCCGAACAGACTGCAGATGGAGCTGATCAGGAAGCGCTTGCTGTGGCTGTACTTATCCTCCTCCGGGAGGAACATCGTAACGCCCAGGGCCCTGCCACGGGGAATGATACTCACCTTGTAGACCGGATCATGCTCGGGCACCAGGCGCCCTACAATCGCGTGACCGGATTCGTGATAAGCGGTATTGCGCTTCTCTTTTTCGCTCATGACCATGGATTTGCGCTCTGCGCCCATCATGATCTTGTCTTTCGCAAGCTCGAATTCTTCCATCGAAACCAGGCGCTGGTTGCGGCGGGCCGCGAACAGAGCTGCCTCGTTCACCAGGTTAGCCAGATCGGCACCCGAGAATCCGGGCGTACCACGAGCAATCAACTTGGGCTCCACACCATCGTGCAGCGGAACTTTCTTCATGTGTACTTTCAGAATCTGCTCACGGCCGATAATGTCCGGCAGACCAACCACCACCTGGCGGTCAAAACGGCCCGGGCGCAGTAGCGCTGGGTCCAGTACGTCCGGACGGTTGGTGGCAGCGATCACGATAACGCCTTCGTTACCCTCAAAGCCGTCCATCTCAACGAGCAGCGCGTTCAGGGTCTGTTCACGTTCGTCGTGACCACCACCCATGCCGGCGCCACGATGGCGACCGACCGCATCGATCTCGTCGATGAAGATAATGCAGGGGCTCTGCTTCTTGGCCTGCTCGAACATGTCACGGACACGGGACGCGCCCACACCCACGAACATTTCCACAAAGTCCGAGCCGGAGATGGAGAAGAAGGGAACCTTGGCTTCGCCGGCAATCGCCTTGGCAAGCAGGGTTTTACCAGTACCTGGCTGACCCACCATCAATACGCCCTTGGGAATGCTGCCGCCGAGACGCTGGAATTTGCTGGGATCCCGCAGGAAATCCACCAGCTCCTTGACGTCTTCCTTGGCCTCATCCACACCGGCGACATCGCCAAAGGTGGTCTTGATCTGATCCTCGCTCATCAGCTTGGCCTTGCTCTTGCCAAAGGACATAGGCCCTTTGCCGCCGCCACCGCCTTGCATCTGCCGCATGAAGAATACGAACAGAGCAATAATGATAAGAATGGGGAAGGCAGCCACCAGCAGCTGGGTCCAGAGGCTTTGACGCTCAGGCTCCTTGCCAATGACTTCGACTTGGTTGGCCAGCAGATCGTCCATCAGCTTCTGATCAGCCAGCTGGGGCCGGATAGTCTGGAACTGGGAACCGTCACCACGGACACCCTGAACCTCCAGACCGTCAATGGTTACCTGACGGACCTGCCCGTCCTGCACCATTTCCACGAACTGCGAATAATTGACCTGTTGGCCGCTGGTGGTGGGAGTGAAATTCTGAAACACCATCAGCAGTACGGCGGCTATAATAAGCCAGAGAACCAGATTTTTTGCCATATCGTTCAAGGATCATCACCTGTGAATTGAAGGATCGCCCCGTCAGGAGAAAGCCTTTTCTGACACCTTACACCAATTGTACGCCCGTCCACCAGAATCGGCCTATCCGTATCGGCCACTGCCGGGGTGTCAATCCCCATGGCCACTTCCGTTCTGCGGGCGGGTCAGCCCTTAAATCCTTTGCACACCTGGTAGATCTCCCTTGATCGTGCCCGGGAAGAGTCAGGCTTCCTGCTGACAACGGTGCCAAAACTTTTACGCATCTCGGCCAGCAGGGTATCGAATCCTTCTCCCTGAAAGACCTTGGCGACAAACACACCGCCCGGCTTCAACACCTGCTGCGCCATATCCAGCGCCAGCTCCACCAGGCCCATGGCGTTGGGAATATCTACCGCCGCCATACCACTCATATTGGGTGCCATATCCGAAATTACAACGTCAGCCCGCCGGTCACCCATCAATTCCAGTAATTCATCCAGCACTGACTGCTCGGTAAAATCCCCCTGGACAAACTCCACACCGGCCAGCGGGCTCATCTCCAGAATATCGCTGGCAATAACCACGCCCTTGTCGCCGACCCGCTCAACCGCCACCTGGGACCAACCACCGGGGGCCGCACCCAGATCCACAACAACCTGGCCGGGCCGGAACAGCCGGTCTTTTTCATCGAGCTCAATCAGCTTGTAGCTGGCACGGGAGCGATAACCGTCTTCCCGGGACTTTTTGACCCAGACGTCGTCGAAATGTTCCTTCAGCCAGCGGTCACTGGTTTTCGAACGGGCCAAAACCCACCTCCAAAAAACATTCTGCCCCCGGGACCGGATACGTGGTAACTGCCATTTCACCGGCCCGGCGATCTGTTACAATCCAGCAATTATACGGAATCGCCAGCTATTTCGCCGCTGACGTTTTGTTAATCGCATCCATAAAGAGATTACATAATGAGTCTTTCGCCAGAACAGCGCCGGGAGTACCGGGGCATCGCCCACAACCTGAAGCCAGTCATCATCGTAGGCGACAAGGGCCTGACAGAAGGGCTGCAGGAAGAGCTTGAGCGCGCTCTGAACGATCATGAGCTGATCAAGATCAAGGTAGCAAGCCAGGACCGCGAAGCTCGCCAGGAGGCGGTAGCCGCTTTGTGCGAAGCCGCGGGCGCAGAACTGGTGCAGACCATCGGCAAGATTGCCGTCATCATGCGCAGGGCGAAAAAGCCCAACCCGAAACTCTCCAACCTGCTGCGCCAGAAGCACTGAATCAGCCACTGGCAACAGGCATGAGAAGCAAAAAGCCGGCGGGGTGAACCCAGCCGGCTTTTTTGTGCCCGGGGCATGCCATGCCTCAGAGGTGCTCTACCTGCTCGATTTCGTACTCAACCGTACCTGAGGGCACCCGAATTGCCACCACGTCTCCCTCACTCTTGCCCACCAGTGCTCGGGCAATTGGCGAAGAAATCGACAACTTGCCGGCCTTGATGTCGGCTTCGTCTTCACCGACGATCTGGTAGGTCACCTGCTCATCCGTATCCACGTTCAGCAAACGCACCGTGGTACCGAAAATCACCCTGCCGGTGTTCTCGATGGTATTAACGTCGATGACCTGGGCTGCGGACAGCTTGCCCTCGATCTCCTGGATGCGGCCTTCAATAAAGCTCTGTTGCTCGCGGGCAGCATGATATTCCGCATTCTCTTTCAGGTCGCCGTGTTCACGGGCGTCGGAAATAGCGGCGATCACCCGGGGACGATCTTCGGACTTGAGCTTCTTAAGCTCCTCGCGGAGGCGGGTTTCACCCGCCTTTGTCATGGGTACTCTGTCAGCCATAGTCTTACTTTCCTGCGTGTAGATCCTGAAGACGGCGTACAGTGCGCTCCGGGCCAAACATGATTGCCCTGCAAAACGCTTCGCCACCCGCCAGGGTCGTTGTATAGGTTACCTTGGACTGCAAGGCAGACTGGCGAATCTGCGCCGAGTCTGAAATGGCTTTGCGCCCTTCGGTGGTGTTGATAATCAGCTGAACCTGACCATTCTTGATGGCATCCACAATGTGCGGACGCCCTTCCCGCACCTTGTTCACCCGGTCAACGGTAATGCCGGCCTCTTTCAGCGCTTTGGCAGTACCGGTGGTCGCAATCACCTTGAAGCCGGCGTCGACCAGATCCTGCGCCACCTTGGCGGCACCCGGCTTATCCACGTCACGGACCGACATAAAGGCTGTTCCCTTGACCGGAAGGCGCTCGCCAGAGGCCAGCGCTGCCTTGGCGAAGGCTTCGTCAAAGCTGTCGCCAATGCCCATCACCTCGCCGGTGGATTTCATTTCCGGACCCAGAATGGGATCCACAGCCGGGAACTTGTTGAACGGGAATACCGATTCCTTGACGGAATAATGGGTCGGTACAATTTCCTGGGTAAACCCTTGCTCCGCCAGCGATTTGCCAGCCATAACCCGCGCTGCCACCTTGGCCAGGGATACACCGATGGCCTTGGAAACGAACGGTACTGTACGGGAGGCCCGGGGATTCACTTCAATGACGTAGATGCGGCCGTCCTGCCACGCCAGCTGAACGTTCATCAGGCCGATAACATCCAGCTCGATGGCCATCTTGCGCACGGCCTCGCGCATTTCATCCTGCACGTCTTTGGGCAGCGTGTAGGGCGGCAGGGAGCAGGCGGAGTCGCCAGAATGCACGCCGGCCTGCTCGATATGCTGCATGATACCGCCAATCACCACATCCTTGCCGTCGCTGATGGCGTCAATATCCACCTCAATGGCCGCATTCAGGAAGTGGTCCAGCAATACCGGGCTGTCGTTGGAAACCAGCACCGCATTGCGCATGTAACGAACCAGCTCTTCTTCGTCGTAGACAATCTCCATGGCGCGGCCGCCCAGTACGTAGGACGGGCGAACCACCAGCGGATAACCGATCTCCCGGGCCGCCACAATGCCTTCCTCGTGACTGCGCACGGTGGCGTTTTCCGGCTGGATCAGGCCCAGGCGGCCAATCATCTGCTGGAAACGCTCCCGGTCTTCGGCACGGTCGATGGCGTCCGGACTGGTACCGATGATGGGCACACCAGCGGCTTCCAGGCCCCGGGCGAGCTTCAGCGGCGTCTGACCACCGTACTGGACAATGACACCCTTTGGCTTCTCGACGTTAATGATTTCGAGGACATCTTCCAGGGTGATCGGCTCGAAGTAGAGGCGGTCCGAGGTATCGTAATCGGTGGAAACCGTTTCCGGGTTGCAGTTGATCATGATGGTTTCATAGCCATCGTCACGCATCGCGAGGGCGGCATGAACACAGCAATAATCAAACTCGATACCCTGACCGATGCGGTTAGGCCCGCCACCGATCACCACGATCTTCTCGCGGTCAGACGGATCCGCTTCGCACTCTTCCTCATAGGATGAATACATGTAGGCCGTAGAGGAGGCAAACTCCGCTGCGCAGGTGTCCACGCGCTTGTATACCGGGCGAATGTTCAGTTCATGGCGCAGCTTGCGCAGGCTGATCTCGGAAATACCCAACAACGTGGCCAGCCTGGCATCCGAGAAGCCCTTACGCTTGAGGCGGAACAGGGTGTCACGGTCAATATCGGCCTTGCCGGCTGACTTGAGGGCATTCTCCTCTTTGATCAGATCCTCGATCTGGACCAGGTACCAGGGGTCCACATGGGTGTTGCGGAACACATCGTCCACGGACATACCGGCACGGAAGGCGTCACCGATGTACCACAGGCGCTCGGCACCGGGCACGTTCAGCTCCTGGGTCAGGGTTTCCTGGCCGTCCGTGGTGCTCAGGTCCACCTGCTCTTCGAAGCCATCAGAACCCACTTCCAGGCCGCGCATGGCTTTCTGCAGGGACTCCTGGAAGGTACGCCCGATGGCCATCACCTCCCCCACGGATTTCATCTGGGTGGTCAGGCGGGCATCGGCCTGGGGAAACTTCTCGAAGGTGAAGCGCGGAATCTTGGTGACCACGTAGTCGATGCTGGGCTCGAACGAGGCCGGAGTCACGCCACCGGTAATTTCATTGCGCAGCTCATCGAGGGTGTAACCCACCGCCAATTTTGCCGCCACCTTGGCGATCGGGAAGCCAGTGGCCTTGGAGGCCAGCGCTGAGGAACGGGACACCCGGGGGTTCATCTCGATGACCACCACGCGCCCGTTTTCCGGATTGACACCAAACTGCACGTTGGAGCCGCCGGTTTCCACACCGATTTCACGCAGCACCGCCAGCGAGGCGTTCCGCATGATCTGGTATTCCTTGTCGGTGAGGGTCTGGGCCGGCGCTACGGTGATGGAGTCACCGGTGTGCACGCCCATGGCATCGAAGTTCTCGATGGCGCAGACGATGATGCAGTTGTCGTTTTTGTCGCGGACAACTTCCATCTCGTATTCTTTCCAGCCGATCAGGGACTCGTCGATCAGCAACTCATTGGTCGGCGACAGGTCCAGGCCACGGGTACAGATTTCTTCGAATTCGTCGCGGTTGTACGCAATACCGCCACCGGAGCCGCCCATGGTGAAGGATGGGCGAATGATACAGGGGAAGCCGATATCGTCAGCCACTTCCCAGGCTTCCGCCATGGAATGGGCGATGGTGGCGCGCGGGCACTCCAGACCGATCTTTTTCATGGCCTTGTCGAAACGGTCGCGGTCCTCGGCTTTGTCGATGGTGTCGGCATTGGCACCAATCATTTCCACACCGTGCTTCTCGAGTATGCCGTGCCGCTCCAGATCCAGCGCGCAGTTCAGCGCCGTCTGACCGCCCATGGTGGGTAGCAGTGCGTCCGGTTGCTCTTTCTCGATAATCTTTTCGACGGTTTTCCAGGTGATGGGTTCGATGTAGGTGGCATCGGCCATGACCGGGTCCGTCATGATGGTGGCCGGGTTGGAGTTAACCAGGATAACCCGGTACCCCTCTTCCCGCAGGGCCTTGCAGGCCTGGGCTCCGGAGTAATCAAACTCGCACGCCTGCCCGATCACGATGGGGCCGGCGCCCAGGATCAGTATGCTTTTAATGTCGGTACGCTTTGGCATCAACGTGCCTCCATCAGGCGAATAAATTCATCAAACAGCGGCGCCACATCGTGGGGGCCGGGGCTGGCTTCCGGGTGACCCTGAAAGCTGAAAGCGGGTTTGTCGGTGCGGCGTATTCCCTGCAGGGAATCGTCAAACAGGGATTTATGGGTCGCCTCCAGGTTATCCGGCAGGCTGGCCTCGTCTACCGCGAAGCCGTGGTTCTGGCTGGTGATCATCACGGTACCGTCTTTCAGGTTCTGCACCGGATGGTTGGCGCCGTGGTGACCGTGGCCCATCTTGATGGACTTTGCACCGCTGGCCAGGGCCAGCAACTGGTGGCCGAGGCAGATGCCGAATACCGGAATCTCGGTTTCCAGCACTTCGCGAATAGCCGTGATGGCGTAATCGCAGGGCTCCGGATCACCGGGACCATTGGACAGGAAAATGCCGTCCGGATTCATCGCCAGAACTTCGGAGGCCGGCGTCTGCGCCGGCACCACTGTGATGTCGCAACCACGACCCGCCAGCATACGCAGGATGTTGAGCTTTACGCCGTAGTCCCAGGCGACAACCTTGAACTTCGATTCGGTGCGCTCACCGTAACCACTTTCGATGCTCCACTCACTCTGGCTCCAGGTCCAGATTTTGTCCGCGGTGACTTCCTTTGCCAGGTCCATGCCCTTCAGGCCGGGAAAGGCGTTGGCCAGTTCCAGGGCGCGGTCTGCAGTGGCATCGGCGCCGGCAACCACGGCGCCATTCTGGGAGCCTTTATCCCGCAGGATACGGGTGAGGCGACGGGTGTCGATGTCGGCAATGCCCACGATGTTGTTGGCGCGCAGGTAATCCTGCAGGGAACCGGTGCTTCGCCAGTTGCTCACCATCAGAGGCAGATCGCGGATAATCAGGCCGGCGGTCTGGACGCGATCGGATTCGATATCTTCTTCGTTCACACCGGTATTGCCGATGTGAGGGTAAGTGAGGGTGACAATCTGGCGGGAGTAGGACGGGTCGGTCAGGATTTCCTGGTAACCGGTCATGGCGGTGTTAAACACCACTTCGCCGCTGGTTTCCCCTTCAGCGCCAATGGCGGTGCCGTAAAACAGGCTTCCGTCTGCGAGTGCAAGGATGGCTGGTGTACTCAAGGCTTGTATCCTCATCGAGTGGCGTACAGGTTCGTCACGAACAGGAACGCAAGCGCAAATTCAGGTCGCAAAAAAGCGAGAGGGAGTTGAACTCCGTCCCGCTTTTTCTATAGAGCGTTGTCAAAGCTACGCTTGGTGCAGTTAAACCGCGTCATTGTAAGAAATCTGGCGCTTTGTGTCCATGCTGATTTGGGTTTGACGCTGACACCGGCAGGCGGCTGGAGCATTCTTCCGGGAAACGCTACGAGCACGTCCATGTGCGCTTGACTTCGGCCATCCTTGGCCGAAGACATTCCCGGAAGAATGCTCCAGCCCCCTACCTCAAAGTTCGACTGCAAACCGTAGGTCGGATTAGAGGCGCAGCCTCGTAATCCGACAACCGGGCTCAAACCAACCCCCTACTTCAACCCCAAAACATCCTGCATGTCATACAACCCGGCAGGCTTACCGTCCAACCACAAAGTCGCCCGCATCGCCCCCTTCGCAAACGTCATCCGGCTACTTGCCTTATGGGTAATCTCGATACGCTCGCCCTCAGTGGCAAACATAACGGTGTGATCACCAACCACATCCCCGGCACGAATAGTTTCGAAACCGATTTCCTTGCGGGTACGCTCGCCGGTGAAGCCTTCACGGCCGTATACCGCACATTCTTTAAGATCACGGCCAAGAGCATCGGCCACCACTTCACCCATGCGCAATGCCGTACCGGAAGGGGCGTCTTTCTTGTGGCGGTGGTGGGTCTCGATGATTTCCACGTCGTAGTCATCACCCAGGGCTGCAGCCGCAGTACGCAGCAGGTTGAGGGTGACGTTGACGCCCACGCTCATGTTGGGTGCGAAGACCACGGGAGCCTGTTCGGCGGCCAGGGCCAGCTGCTCCTTTTCGGCGTCGGTGAGGCCGGTGGTGCCGATGACGATCATCTTGCCGTTGGCTTTGCAGAATTCGGCGTTTTCCAGGGTCAGGTCCGGGAAGGTAAAGTCGACGAGTACGTCGAAATCATCTTTCACGTCGGCCAGGCTGCCGGCCATTTCGATGCCGGTTTTGCCGATACCCGTCATTTCTCCGGCGTCGGCGCCGATGAGACTGCTACCCGGCTCGACAATGGCAGCGCCCAGTTCGAGACCTTCGGTGCCGTCAACGGCTTCGATCAGCACCTTGCCCATGCGCCCTGCCGCACCGATGATCGCTACCCTTATGTCGCCCATGTCACCTGTCCTCAGAATTTCATTTCGTCGAAGAAGCTTTTCACACCTTCAAACCAGGAGCTTTTCCGTGGTCCGTGTTGGTTGCCACCGCCGCTATCCAGGGTTGCCTGGAATTCTTCCAGCAACTCTTTCTGGCGCTTGGTGAGATTAACCGGTGTTTCTACCTGGACCCGACACAACAGGTCGCCGGATGGTCCGCCACGAACGGGGCTGACGCCCTTGTTGCGCAGGCGGAACAGTTTGCCGGTCTGGGTTTCCGGTGGAATCTTCAGTTTCACGCGGCCGTCGAGCGTGGGCACTTCCAGCTCGCCACCAAGGGCAGCGTCGACAATGCTGATGGGGACTTCGCAGTACAGGTTGCGGCCATCCCGGGTGAAGATGGAGTGCTCGCGAACGGCAATCTGCACGTACAGATCCCCGGGCGGACCACCGTCGATGCCCATCTCGCCTTCGCCGGAGAGACGAATGCGGTCACCGGTGTCCACGCCAGGCGGAACCTTGACCGAGAGCGTCTTCTCTTCCTGGACCCGTCCAGCACCGTGGCAGGTTTTGCACGGATTCTTGATAACCTTGCCTGCGCCCCGGCATGTGGGGCAGGCCTGCTGCACGGTAAAGAAGCCCTGCTGCATGCGAACCTGACCCATGCCATTACAGGTGCCACAGGCTTCCGGGCGGGAGCCTTTTTCGGCGCCGCTGCCATCGCAGGTTTCACATTCGGTATGGCCGGGGATGCGGATCTGGACGGTTTTGCCCTTTACCGCTTCTTCCAGGTCCAGCTCCAGAGTGTAGCGCAGGTCGGCACCGCGGGTGTTGCGGCCACGGCCACCACCTCCGCCGAAGATATCACCAAACACATCACCAAAAATGTCGGAGAAGCTGGCACCACCGCCGCCTCCGAATCCGCCACCGGCCGAGCCATCAACACCGGCGTGGCCAAACTGGTCGTAAGCCGCACGCTTGGAGGAATCCGACAGTATCTCGTAAGCTTCGCTGGCTTCCTTGAACTTGTGGTCGGCGTCCTCATCATCCGGATTCCGGTCAGGATGATACTTCATCGCGAGCTTGCGGTAGGCTCGCTTGATCTCTTTTTCATCCGCTTCCCGGGACAACCCGAGAATCTCGTAATAGTCGCGCTTGGCCATGCTCTAAAACCCTGTTGGTAAAACGAGGAAAACGCGGGAGAGCTCCCGCGTTTTCCAACTGCCTGATGATCTTAAGTTTTATCGCTTGTCGTCGTCTTTGACTTCTTCAAACTCGGCATCAACGGCGTCGTCGCTGGTACCGGACTGGGCTGTTTCTTCGCCCCCGGCCTGCTGCGCCTGCTCTGCCTGATCCGCGTACATCTTCTGGGCCATTTCAGAAGATGCCTCTGTCAGCTTCTGGGTCTTGGCCTCAATATCGGCCTTGTCGGATCCGGCCAGAGCTTCTTCCAGCTCCTTGATCGAGGCCTCAATAGACTCCTTCTCGCTGTCGGACACCTTGTCACCGGCATCGGCCAGGGTCTTGCGTACGGTGTGAACCATCGCGTCACCCTGGTTACGGGCCTGGACCAGCTCTTCGAACTTACGGTCTTCGTCGGCATTGGCCTCGGCATCACGGACCATCTTCTCGATTTCGTCTTCGTTCAGACCGGAAGACGCCTTGATCACGATGGACTGTTCCTTGCCGGTCGCCTTGTCTTTCGCCGACACGTTCAGGATACCGTTGGCATCAATGTCGAAGGTGACTTCGATCTGCGGCGCGCCACGGGGTGCCGGCGGGATGTCGGCCAGGTCGAAGCGACCCAGTGACTTGTTCTGTGCCGCCTGCTTGCGCTCGCCCTGAACCACGTGGATGGTTACCGCAGTCTGGTTATCATCCGCAGTGGAGAAGGTCTGCGACTTCTTGGTCGGAATCGTGGTGTTCTTGTCGATCAACGGCGTCGCCACACCACCCATGGTTTCGATACCCAGGGTCAGCGGGGTTACGTCGAGAAGCAGAACGTCCTTCACGTCACCGGAGAGCACGGCCGCCTGGATGGCAGCACCCATGGCTACGGCTTCGTCCGGGTTTACGTCTTTGCGCGCTTCCTTACCGAAGAAGTTCTTCACCTTCTCCTGAACCATCGGCATGCGGGTCTGACCGCCGACCAGGATCACTTCGTCGATTTCACCGATCTTGGCCCCGGAATCTTCCAGTGCGGTACGGCAAGGCGCAAGGCTGCGCTCAACCAGTTCTTCAACCAGTGACTCCAGCTTGGCGCGGGTCACTTTCACATTCATGTGCTTGGGACCGCTGGCATCTGCCGTAACGTATGGCAGGTTAACGTCGGTCTGCTGGCTGCTGGACAGCTCGATCTTGGCTTTCTCGGCAGCTTCTTTCAGACGCTGCATAGCCAGTGAGTCACCGCGCAGATCAATGCCGCTGTCTTTCTTGAACTGATCGGCAAGATATTCAATCAGCTTCATGTCGAAGTCTTCACCACCGAGGAAGGTGTCGCCGTTGGTGGCCAGCACTTCAAACTGGTGCTCACCGTCTACATCGGCAATCTCGATGATGGAGATATCGAAGGTACCACCACCCAGGTCATAAACGGCCACGGTGCGATCGCCGCTCTTCTTGTCCAGGCCATAGGCCAGGGCAGCTGCAGTCGGCTCGTTGATGATGCGCTTCACATCCAGGCCGGCAATCTTGCCGGCGTCTTTGGTGGCCTGACGCTGGCTGTCGTTAAAGTAGGCCGGCACGGTGATAACCGCTTCGGTGACTTTCTCACCCAGGTAGTCCTCGGCGGTCTTCTTCATCTTCTTGATGATTTCCGCCGACACCTGCGGGGGCGCCATCTTTTCACCCTTCACTTCTACCCACGCATCGCCGTTATCAGCCTTGGCGATCTTGTAGGGCACCATCTTGATGTCTTTCTGGACCACGTCGTCTTCAAAACGACGACCAATCAGACGCTTGATGGCGTACAGGGTGTTGTTCGGGTTGGTGACTGCCTGACGCTTGGCAGACTGGCCTACCAGCGTTTCACCGTCTTCGGTGTACGCGACAATAGACGGGGTGGTGCGATCACCCTCGGCGTTTTCGATAACCTTGACCTTGTCGCCATCCATGATGGCAACACAGGAGTTTGTGGTTCCCAGGTCGATACCAATGATCTTACTCATGCAATTACTCCAATTCGGTTGTTCAATTCAGTTCCGGCTACCTTCAAACCATTACTGGCAAGGCTGTTCCGGGTGGCCCGGCGCTCTGCCTGTTTACAGGCTATATTGGCGCTTTAATCTGCTTTTCAAGCCTGTTCGTCGATTTTTGGTGAACTCTCTGCCTTGGCTACCATCACCATTGCCGGGCGAACCAGCCGATCGTTCAGCATGTAGCCCTTCTGGACGACCGACACCACACTGTTGGGCTCGGCATCCGGTGCCGGCACCATCGACAGGGCTTCATGTTTCTGCGGGTCGAACGGCTCGCCAACCGGGTCAAGTTGCTCGACGTTGAATTTTTTCAGGCTGTTCATGAAAAGATTCAGGGTCATCTCAACCCCTTCGCGGATAGAAGCCACCTGTTCGCCGGCCTCTTGATGCCCTTCTGTGCTTTCCACGGCCTTTTCCAGGCTGTCAGCCACTGGCAGAAGCTCTTTGACAAATTTCTCCAACGCGAACTTATGAGCCTTTTCCACATCAATTTCGGCGCGCCGGCGGACGTTCTGCATCTCTGCCTGGGAGCGCAGCATCTGCTCCTGGAACTCCTGGGCCTGTGCCTTCAGTGCATCAACTTCGCTTTCGGGAGAGGTCTCCTCGGCTTCTTCAGCGGCACCTTTGTCCTGTTTACCCTGGCTATCCTGGTCGGCCGCCTCGGCGGCATACCTAAGCTCTTCCTCAGCCCGATCGTTATGCTTGTCGTCAGCGCTCATGGCAACTCCTGCTTGGTCGTCGACGGCCGTCACAACGGCCGATTAACTATTGCTCCCGGCCAGACATAGCCAGGAAAAACGTGTTTGCGAACGGATATGGGGCCCGTAACGAATGTTTCAACCTTTAAAGTCATCATTCACTCACAAATTCTTCCGGTGATGTTTGCAAACAGCAAAAACCCTGTATATATTCACAGTCACTGTATGTATTCACAGTATTCAGGAATCGAGCGGAGGATATCTGCATGCTCACACAGCTCACCGTCTCCAATTACGCCATTGCCGAGCGGGTTGAACTTCAGTTTGGAAAGGGCATGACGGCTCTGACCGGGGAAACCGGTGCCGGCAAATCCATCGTACTGGACGCCCTTGGCCTCGCCATGGGTGGCCGTGCTGATGCCGGCGCCGTGCGACACGGTGCCAAGCGTGCAGATATCACCGCAACCTTCGATGTATCCGCGATCGCAGAAGCCAGGCAATGGCTGGAAGAGCACGAACTGGATGACGACAATGAGTGCATCCTGCGCCGGGTAATCAGCAAGGACGGCCGCTCCCGCGCCTACATCAACGGCCAGCCCTGCCCGCTCGCACACCTGAAGGACCTGGGCAGCGCCCTGATGGACATCCACAGCCAGCATCAGCACCAGTCGCTGCTTCGCAAGGAAACCCACCGTAAACTGCTGGACGAATTTGCCGGTGTGGAAATGGTGGCAGAGCAGACCAAAGACGCCTGGAAAATCTGGCACAAGACTCACCAGCGGCTGACCGAACGCCGGCAGAATGCTGATGAAGCCGAGGCCCGCCTGCAACTGCTTCGGTACCAGGTGGAGGAACTTGACCGGCTCGCCCTGGAGGAGGGTGAACAGGAGCAACTGGAGCAGGAACAGGAGCAGCTCAGCCACGCAGACGCCGTTCTGCATGGCAGCCACCAGGCCACTTTGCTGTGCACGGAAGACGACAACAGCGCCGCAAATCTGGTGCGGCAGGCGCTGCAGCAACTGGAACAACTGCCCGTGGAGGTACCGGCACTGGCGGAAACCATCCAGATGCTGAACGAGGCGCAAATCCAGATTACCGAGGCCGGGGATAACCTGCGGCATTTCGTGGAAGACTATGACGCCGACCCCGCCAGGCTTGCCGAAGTGGAAGAGCGCCTGAGCGCCATCTATCAGATGGCCCGCAAACACCGCATCACACCGGAAACCCTGCCTGAATTCCACCGGAGCCTGAGCGCCGAACTGGCCTCGCTGGACGATGGCGAAGGCAGCGTAGAAAAACTGGAAGCAGAACTGGAAGCACAACTTGGTCAGTTCAACGAACTCGCCACACAGCTGTCAGAGGCACGGCAACAGGCCGCGGCCAACCTGGATCAGCGTATCGCTGAAGAGCTGGCGCAGCTGAGCATGCCAGCCGTCCAGTTTGTAACCCACCTGAGCCGCAACAAGGGTGACGAACCAGCCCCCCATGGCCTGGAAGATATTGAATTCCTGGTCAGCGCCAACCCCGGGCAACCTGCACGGCCGCTGGCCAAGGTAGCCTCCGGCGGCGAACTGTCACGTATCAGCCTGGCCATTCAGGTAGTGGTTGCTCAAACCTCCACGACACCCACACTGGTGTTTGACGAAGTAGACGTAGGAATTGGCGGCGGAACCGCCGAAGTGGTTGGTCGCCTGCTGCGAAGCTTGGGCGATAACGGGCAGGTTCTGTGCGTAACGCATCTGGCCCAGGTGGCCGCCCAGTGCCACCAACACCTGTTCGTCAGTAAGTTCACGGAAGCTGACGCCACCTACTCAAAAATCGAGTCACTGGACGATGATGGCAGGGTAAGCGAGGTAGCCCGGATGCTGGGCGGTGTTGATATGACCGAACACACCATTGCCCATGCCCATGAAATGTTCACCAAGGGCCAGGCCACGCATCACTGAAGACTTACAGCAAGCGGACGTATTCCCCTCTCGATCCTGAGAGTTTTTGGGGCGGGCCTGAAACCCGCCCCTTTTTTCTTTTCTATCCCGGCATTCAGGACTTGATGGGTTTGACGTACAGAATCAGGCTGTGATCGACGATCTCATAGCCACGCTCTTTGGCGATTTTCTGCTGGCGCTCTTCAATGACTTCATCAACGAATTCAATGACTTCCCCGGTCTGCGTGCAGACCATATGGTCATGATGGTCATCACCAGCCATCTCGAACACCGCATGCCCACCCTCAAAGTTGTGGCGCAGAACCAGGCCTGCAGCCTCAAACTGGGTCAGCACCCGGTACACAGTCGCCAGGCCCACGTCATCACCCTGTTCCAGAAGCTTTTTGTAAACGTCCTCGGCACTGAGGTGATGTTCCTCGGAGTTTTCCAGGATATTGAAGATTTTCACTCGCGGCAGAGTGACTTTAAGACCGACTTTCCGCAATTCGGTGTTTTCGGATGACATGTTACGATTCACTCTTTGGTGTGCCTCACGGCTTCCGGTATGATGGAGCCGCATGTTAACGGTCAGACCGTGTCACACCTGCCCCTGGCAGGCGATTTCAAGATAGAGGATTTCCCCCGGCGATGCAAAAGATCACAGCTCTCATTCTCACTCTCATCATGACTGGCTGTGCTTTCCCAGGTGTGTACAAAATCAACGTACAACAGGGAAACATACTCACTGACGAAGAGCTGACCTCACTGACCGAAGGCATGTCCCGCAGCCAGGTTCACTCCCTGCTGGGAACCCCGCTGATGACCAATCCGGCTGACCCTTCCCGTGAATATTACGTTTACACCTTCCAGCGCAGCGGTGGCGACATCAAGGAACAGCGGGTTATTGTCTACTATGAGAACGAGCAGTATTCCTACTACGAGGCACAATTGCTGGAAGAAACTCCGGCGTACTGAGCCAACATCAGGCCTTCTTCTTTGCCCGGTTGAGCCGGGCCTGCTTGGGATCAATTTTCAGCGGCCGGTAGATTTCGACCCGGTCGCCGTCCCGCAGCTCATGGGCAGACGGATCCTTGATGACCTTGCCAAAGATACCCATGTCGTCGTTTTCCGGATCAATTTCCGGAAAAACAGCAGCAATACCGGAACGCCGCACGGCCTCCACCGCGGAGGTACCCTCTTCCACCTGTAAACGGATGATCTCCTGCCTGTCTGGCCGGGCAAACGCCACTTCCACATCAATCACGACTCACCTCCGCGATAAAGCTCGTCAGCACGTCGACAAAAAGCGTCCACCATTGTCGTCGCCGCCTGATTGAATACCGGCCCGAACGTCATGCGCGACAGTGACCCGGAAAACTCGAACTCCAGGGTCAGAATAACCTTGCAGGCATTGTCATCCAGGGATTTGAAGTGCCAGCGCCCACTGAGATTCCGGAACGGCCCATCCACCAGATTCATTTCAATGGTATGCGGCAGCAACAATTGATTACGGGTAGTCAGACGATGTCGAATACCGCCTTTGGCAATATCCATGGAGGCGACAATCTGGCTCCCGGTCTCTTCATGTATTTCAGTGTCGGCGCACCAGGGAAGAAACTCCGGATAACGGGCTACGTCGTTGACCAGATGAAACATGCGGTCTGCCGGATGCATAACCAGCGCGGTTTTATCGATCTGATGGGGCATTTGAGGCGAACGTCCTGCTTTTACATGCTTGAATAGATGACGCTGCGGAAGCTTACCAGCGAAGTCAGTCTTTATCAGACGCTATGATAAAGGATCTCGTCCTCCTTGGGACCACCTTCACCTCCATTTGCGCCATCCTGTTCACTGTCGCTCTCGGTTTGCGGAGGCTCTTCGCCCTCCTCCGGGCCAGCGTCATCCTCCCCGCCCTGGGGAGCCGGAGAACCTTCACCAGAGCCTTGCGGGCGCACGGGTTCGGGCGCCATCGCCTCCGCCGGACCGCACCAGAGAGCAGCGCTGCCGGTATTACACATAGCCGCCAAAGATACCGTCGTGTACTGGATACCGATATACGCAACGACCAGGGGTAGCACCAGCCGCATCACCCAGAACCATATGCCCCGGAACAGGCCCGGAGCGCTGCCCAGTATGGTAAAAGTCAGGTTACGGGTCAGACACCAGCCGGCAAAAACAGCAACCAGAATACTCACCAGTGGAATCAACAGACCACCTGTGGCCAGCTCCAGCCATCGGAAGATGGTTCCACCGGCAAAACGGACGTCTGACCAGACATTGAAAGACAGCAGGGAACCGAGCCCTACCAGCCAGACCACGCCCCCCATCAGAAACACCGACCAGCCCCGCGGTGCGCCGGTCCATTCGCTGAACCACCCGACAACCGGCTCCAGCAGGGAGAGAGCCGTTGTCCATACGATCATGACAATAACCAGAAAGACGCTCGCAATCAGGAACTGACTGCCCGGCATGTCCGACAACGCCACCGGCAGGGACAGGAAAAGCAGGCCAAAGCCGCGCTCTCCTTCCATGGAATGCCCTCCGGGCACCAGCGAGTAGATTGCCAGGCCGGCAACAATGGCGATCAGGGTGTCCATCAGCACCACTGCGAGCACTGAGCGCTTGAGATGGGTGCCGGCTGGCGTGTAGGCCCCGAACAGCGTCCACACACCCATACCCAATCCCAGAGTAAAAAACGCATGAAACAGGGCAGCCTGCAGGCTTTCCGGGGTTACGTCGTCGGGGTGGAAGCTGAGCATGAAATTAGAGGCACTGCGATACTCACCCGTCCACACAGCCAGACCACAGAGCACCAGTAACATCAGCAGCATGGTCGGGGCTACCACCCGCACAGCACGCTCGACACCGTCAACCACGCCCTGCATGGAGACCCAGATGACCAGCAGCAGGAAGAACCCGTGCCAGGCCATGAATACGCGATAGTCTTCCGGGTCCGAGACCAGCGCGGACAGCGTGCCCGCCGCCTCGGCCTCGCCGGCGCCGATAAACCGGCCCATAGCGCCATAGAAAACGTACGCCAGCGCAATAGCGCCAAAAACAGCGGTAAAGGAGAGCACCACAAGCGCCGCAAGAATACCCATCCTGCCGGCCCATACCCACCCGCGGGAACATCGGGCTCTGCGCACATACCCGTCCATCGCCAGCACCAGGCCATGGCGGGAATGGCGCCCCATGGCTGATTCCGTCACCATCAAAGGCAGGGTTATCAGTAGCAGACAGAGCAGATACAGCAGAATGAACAGCCCGCCACCGTGCTGGCCTGCCAGGTAGGGAAACTGCCACACATTCGCCAGACCAAAGGTTGCCCCGGTCGCAGCCCAGAAAAAGGTGGTTGGCCGGGTCCAGGACCCGATTGGTGTTTCGTATGGAGTAGGCATTCCATTCCCTGACGACATCTAAGGGCACATTGTAGCGGAGGAATTACGCCCCATACGACTATCGATGCAGCCAATCGCGCCGATTTCGTGACCGGTCTGGCACTACTGAGCTACAATGCGCGCTTTTCCGGCATGAATACGCCCGGTAAATTCCTTGTCCGACTCCGGATCATCGATTCATGAGCAAGAAGAAACCCGGCGCTCCGAGCGCCACCATTGCCTTGAACAAAAAGGCAAAACACGAATACCACATTGAAGAACGCTTCGAGGCCGGCCTCGTCTTGCTGGGCTGGGAGGTAAAATCCCTGCGCGCCGGCAAGGCGCAGCTGACCGACGCCTATGTGCTGCTGAAAGATGGTGAAGCCTGGCTGCTCGGCTCTCACATCACACCACTGATCACAGCATCCACCCACGTCTTCGCGGACCCGACCCGTACCCGCAAGCTGCTTTTGCACGAGAAGGAAATTGCCAAGATCGTGGGCAAGGTGAACCAGGCCGGCTATACCTGCATTCCCCTCGCGCTGTACTGGAAAAAGAACAAGGTAAAGTGCGAAATCGCCCTGGTGAAAGGCAAGAAGCTGTTCGACAAGCGCGCTACCGAGAAAGAGCGGGACTGGAACCGCCAGAAGCAGCGTATCCTGCGCGATACCAACCTCTGATCACGACACCGCACAAAACTCGAAATATCTGACACCGGTCATGGGCAACACCGACCGGTGTGTCGCATACTCACTCTCTTTGTTCAGATTTCCAACAGGCCTATACTCGGGAGTCCCGGTGCAGGGCAAAGGGAGAGCTTATGTCACCTAAACAGACACCCATGTCCGCCGTTGATCACGCCTGGCTGAGAATGGACACGCCCCAGAATCACATGGTGATCTGCGGAGTGTGGATGCTTGACCGCCCCGTTTCCATGAGCCGCCTCAGGCACACGATTGAGGAGCGCTTCCTCTGCTTCGACCGCTTCCGCCAGCGTGTCGTGGAGGCTGGAGACCGGGCCTACTGGCAGGATGACCCCCTGTTTGACCTGGATAATCACCTCCACCAGATCGCCCTGCCGGGCAAAGCTGACAAAGCCGAGCTCCAGAAACTGGCCAGCGACTTGAACAGTACTTCTCTGGATTTTCGGCAACCGCTCTGGCAAATGCATTACATCGACAATTATGAGGGTGGCAGCGCACTGTTGATTCGCGTCCACCATTGTATTGCCGATGGCATCTCGCTGGTCCGGGTCATGCTGTCACTGACTGATAAAACGCCAGAACCAAAACTCAGCAAAGTGGTGTCAAAGCGCCGTTCAAAACCGCGCAAGCGATCCGCAATTCAGCAACTGCTCCACCGCACAGTGAACAACCTCCAGACCGCCACGAATCAGGGCAGACTGTTCATTCAGTCCGTTCGGGAAGAGCCTAATTACCCCCTTAAACTCGCGTCGACCGCCAGCGCCGTGGCCCTGGACCTTATCAAACTCGGCCTGGCCCCCATTGAACCCAAAACCGGGTTGAAAGAGCCCCTTTCCGGACGCAAACAGGTTGCCTGGGCAGAACCTCTGGAGCTGGCCGACGTAAAAGCCTGCGCCAAGGCACTGGGTGGCACCATTAATGATGCACTGCTATGCACCGTCACCGGTGCTTTGCAGCGACATTTTGCAGCGCATCAGGAAGCCATTCCGGAATGCGGAATTCGCGTTGCCGTTCCTTTTAATCTGCGGCCTCTTGATCAACCCATCGAAACCCTCGGCAACAAGTTCGGACTGGTGTTGGTTACCCTGCCGGTGGAAGTGCAGGACCCAATGATGTGCTTCCGACAGGTACAGGAGAATATGAACCGGCTTAAGCGGTCTTACCAGGCCCAGGTTACCTACAGCCTTCTGGATCTATTTGGCCGCGGCCCCGATGTTATTGAACGGCGGGCCCTCGACCTGCTAAGCAACAAAGCCTCCGCCGTACTGACCAATGTGCCGGGGCCCAAAAATGCCCTGTACCTGGCGGGCAGCAAGCTGACGCAACCCATGTTCTGGGTGCCCCAGAGCGGCAATATCGGTATCGGTATGAGCATTCTCAGCTACGACGGCACGGTGCAGTTCGGCATTACCGTCGATAAAGCCATCCACGCCGAACCAGATTTGGTGATGGACTATTTTCGACAAAGCTTTGAGGCCCTGAGTCATGTGGCGCTGGCAGGCCGACAAGGCAGCACCAAAGACAAGAAGGACAAGAAAGTGAAAGTGGCGTAGGTATAACTACGGGCCGAAAGCACAAAACAACAACAAACAAACCTTGAAGTCCGGCAAACCGGCCACATATACTGTCAGTAAGGGGACGACATGGCTTCGACGCTGGTGGCGAACCCTTGGGTGCATGTCGAGATGGCAGCCAATCTCGTTAATCCAAAGCTGCAACGCAATAGTCGCAAACGACGAAAACTACGCACTAGCAGCGTAAGCTGCTAGTCGTCCTGACTGGGTCGCCCGTAGCCCAGAGCTACATCTCAGGACGTCATCGCTTACGGGATGCTCCGTTATCCAGAGTTCACTGGCTAACGGCTAAGATTCAAAGAACTCGGTTCTTGCACCCTGACTCTCGGGTCGCTTGAACTTAAATCAATAGAGAGACGCTAAGCATGTAGATCTCAAGGCTGAGTACTGGCGGACGCGGGTTCAATTCCCGCCGTCTCCACCAACCAACCGCAAGAAAGCCCCTGAAATCAGGGGCTTTTTTCGTTTACAGCTACCACTGCCAAGACAGGATGTCCACTTCGTGTCCACCAACGGTAAAAAGTCCATATTTCAACGAATAGCCGAGAGAGAAACGGCACCAGAGACTCACCTCTTTAAAACGGTTGCCTTTTGGCTATCCATTGCACCACCACTTATTATCGGGGCAGGCTTGGCAATTTATGCAGGCATACAAGAAGGGAAGACTTGGGTTTTCTCGACTTCGGGGTATAACGCGTTGCTTCAAGACTTCAAGCTTCCGATAGGGATCATGGGGTTAGCCATACCTTTAGGGGCGCTATCTGCCGCGGTGCACAGATCTGTACAAACATCCCGCCAAATTATAGAGCAAAATCAGCAAAATATTTTTTCGAACTATCTCGAACATCGCAGATACTTTCTCGCTTTCATGGACGAACACAAGCCTTTCAACCAAGTAAGTGTTAGCGCCCCTCACCTATATCAACGCCTGTTTCCAGAAAGCGCTAACGGACCACTAAACCCAGACAAACATTCAATCTACGAGTTCTTAAAAATCGCCGAAGAAACGGCAGAATTCAGCGCACAAACTGTCGACAGAGAGCTGTCGGAAAAAAAGTTCAAAATTATCGACCAGCGATTGACTGATTGTCTGATTGCATCGAATAGAACACTACAGAAGTTTATGCCTGTTGCTGATCTTGACATGGGAACGTTTGGCAGAGATCCCCTAGGCGTTCTTCCACAGGCCCTGACGCAGAATTTAGATGCTGCAAAGGGCCTAGTCGAATGCGCTAACTTTCACAAGAACTTCATACCAGACTATGACTTCAATGAATTAGAGAAAAATACAGCATTTTGTCTTAATAAGATTTATTCACTACAAAAACTCTATAACCTCTGGCGAATGATTTGGGGAGAAGTTTCAGGTGAACTACCATCCAACCGTAATCAATCTCTTCAGAGCCGCCTAGGCGGGATTAAGCAAAATATGGAGGCGAACAGAATGAACATAGATGATCTGGAAATTATATTTAAGTATCACTTGGATGATGGAGAAAAACAGGCACTGATTGAATATGGCCCCGGCACCTGGAAGTTGCTGCTCAATGAGACTAAAAAACCGGACGGTATTGAATAGCATCCAACAAATGGCTGGGCGCCAAGTGTGAATACCGCATTGTCATGGTTACGTTGGAATGACCCAGGATTTTTTGAAGACTCAATATATCGCCACCGTTCATCACAAAATGACTGGCAAACGTGTGTCGCAAGACGTGTGCGGACTGCCCAGCCGGAAGCTGAATTCCCGACTTTTCCAACGCACGACGGAATGCAGAGAGCGAGAAGCTAAAACCACCGTGTTGTTTCAAGTGTTCCTGGATTTCTTTGAAGAGCTCAGGCGCTACAGGCACAGACCTGGACTTTCCGCTTTTGGTGTTCACGAACGTGAGCTTTCCTTCCTGGACGTGACGCAGCTGCAGGTTTTCTGCTTCTCCCCACCTGGCACCGGTTGCCAGGCATATCCTGGTGAGCAGGTGAACGTGTGGGTTCTGGCTGAACCCTTCAATGGTTGTTAGCAGGTGCCGGATCTGCTCGACTGTCAGCCAGGACAGCTCCCTCTCATCCAGTCGGATTGATTCGACGTGGCGGAACGGATTATCAAAGTCGATTTCCTTCAACCGGTTCAACTGGTTGAAAACAGCGTTGAGATAACCGAGGTGGTTGTTCAGGGTTTTCTTGCTGGCTCCCTCCTGGATCTTATGGGCACGGTACGCCAGGAATGCTGCCGGCTTTACCGTTCTGGCAACTGGATTGCCCATGAAGTCAGCGATTGTGTCCAGGCAGCGTTTACGGCGCTCGCCATCCTTAAGGTGAACACCCTTGGCATTGAACCAGAGCTGAATCAGATCCTTTAGTCTACGGTTATCGGCTTTTGAGGGGTTCCATTCCTTCCCTTCTGCACTTTTCGTCAGAACGTATGTTTCAAAGCGCTTTGCCTCAGCCTTGGAATCGAAGCTTTTCCGGATGCGCCTTGAACCCCGGCCATCTGTACGCAGGTCTACCTGCCACCGCCCCGATGGTAGCTTTTTGATCATGCGGCCACCTTTGTGAGCAGTCGTCGTTTTGTGAGTCCGTCCTGGACGAGCTGGAAGAGTTCGTTCTCGTAGATCTCCCGTCGTCTGTAGTAGTTGCAGAGATCTTCCCAAAGACCGGATTTCTTGAGGCAGTCCCAGGCCTGTCGGGCGTTAAAACGGTTGCGTGCATAGATTGACAAGAGATTGCCAAAGGCCAGGGAGACGTTCTTTTCGTTGCCGCAACCGGGTTCCTTTTTTACGCGTTTATACATCAGGTCCGGTGCTGAGTAGCCGAAGCCGATGTCTTCCCGGAGTTTGGTCCAGATGGGGTGGACCCATTCCCGTTTCACTTCGTAGCGGTTGCCCTGGAGGGCGTATTGCCACAGGCCGGTGAGGTGCGGTACCGCATCCATGTAGGTATAGATGGGTTTCATGCCGGGGGTGCCCTGGGAGATCTCGTTCACGATCCTGTGGTGGAAGCGGATCTCCAGGCGCCAGACGGGTTTATCGGGGTCGTAGCAGGTGTCCGGGAAGCTGTGTTCATTGACGGCGCATTCCCAGATGCCTTCCATGAAGGCGCGTTTGTCGGAGACGTCCACTTCCTTGGATTTGTCATAGAGGCACACCTGCAGGCTGTTGGCTTTGCCGAAGGTGTAGGTTTCGCCTTTGCCGTTGATGGTGCTGCCTTCCAGGCCCTTGAAGTGCATATCACTGATGCCGTTGTGCACGCTGATGGTTCTTGCCCTGGTCACGAAGTGCTGGGCGAAGTCCTGGGGTGGTTCCCAGCCCTGGAAGTCGACCGCCAGGTGTAAGGCAATGCCGACGGGTTTGATGGCTTGGAGGAAGTGCATGCCCCATTCGGTGAGCTCGTCGTGGATCTGGTGGCTGGAGCGTTCGTAAAGCCATCTAGGGGAGGTTTCGATTTTAACGTGCGTGCCCTGGCTGTCGGCTTCGGCGTAGAAATTCTGGATCAGGATGGTCAGGCCGTATTCCCGGTTTTGCAGGATGTACTTGAAGCCCCCTCGCCTGCCGGACTGGACACGGAACGGAATGCCCCTGACGGTGATGGTGGCATCGAAGCTGGATTCGTAGGCGGTGACGATTTCGGCCAGGGGTTCGGGCTTCAACCGTCCCTCGAAGAGTTGGCGGACGGTATCGACACCGGTCCAGAGGACGTTGACGTCCTGGAGGTTCACTTGCTGACCTTCCGGTCCGATGAACAGATCCCCTTTTCCGATTTCCCCGGTGGTCACGTCCATGCGTTCAAAGTCTCTGATTTTCATCTGTGGCCTTCTGTGGTTGTCTGTGGTCGTAAATCGACTGAAGTCGTTTTCCATGAGACGTGTTACAGGGACGTCTCTGCCGCTGCGCGGCGCGTGGTGGTCGCTCCGCTCGCACTCACGCGCCGCCGCCTTCCTTCTCGGGTAGTGCTGTTTCCAGGTAGGAGGAACGGGAAGGCCGGTCCTCTTCTGCCCGCACGGGTTCCCGGTAGCTGTAGTAAGTCACCAGCTTGCCCTGGATGACGCAGTAGGGTTCCCCGGTTTTAATGAAGCGGGCGCAAATCCTGGAATGGATTTTCCTGGTGCCGGTTTCGCCCCAGATCCAGTACACGTCGTTGACCTTGCCGACGATGCGCCACTTGTCCGAGAGCGGCAGCCAGCCGGGTTCCACTTCGTATTTCACCTGGTGCGGCGCCCTGCCCTCCATGTTGGCCCTGACCGCCTGGGTTCGCTGGGCAACCTGTGCGCTGCGGGTGGCGGTGACCGGTTGTTGGTTCCGGTTTCCTGGTGACTGGGTTTCGGTTGCCGGTGTGGTGCCGTCGGTGTGTTCTTCCGGGCTGAAGTAAGCGACCGCTTTCCAGACACCCAGCGCCATGATCAGGATCGAGACCGGTATCCCGTACTTGATCAGGGGGTGCTTGAGGATGTTGGCGCGGTCGTCGGCTTTCTCTTCCATGCCAGCGGCGAAGTCGGTTTTGTTCCTGGTGTGGCTCTTGTAGTACTGGTAGATCTCGGGCTTGTAGCTTCCGTAGAGCTGGCGCATGGGTTTACCGGGTTTCTGGCCGGTGGCGGCACCCATGTAGACGTCGACCCGGTATTTGTTCTTCTGGCCGATGGCGGTGAGCTTGACCGCTCGGTAGGTTTCTTCCACCAGGCCCCGGACGAAGGCGCACAGCTGGGCCAGGTCCTGGGTGACCAGTACGATCTCGTTGGTGCGTCCGTCCTCACCGACGTTGTGGCGGTGTTCGGTGAAGAACTCTTTCTGGTTTTGTGGAATGTTGGTGGCTTTCATGCCGCTTTTCCAGAAGCGCCAGGCTTCGTCGATGATCCAGATCACACCGGCGGGGTGGCGTTCCAGGTCGAAGAAGCCGGGATCGTCTTCGGCGTCCCGGTTATCGAACAGGGTGACTTTGCCCTTCGGGTAGTCGTCCGAGAGGCGGCCAAGTTTTAGCGGGATGTTGGTGATGATGTGGCGGCCGGATTCCAGGGCGGGGATCACGACGTTCTCGACAACGCCGTAACTCTTGCCGGAACCGGGCAGGCCTGAGTAACCGACGATGGACATGGCTTATCCTATGAACGGGATGCGGCGGAGGATGAACCGGGCGATCAGGGCGCTCATCATGGCGGTGAGGCCATAATCGAATTCAAAGACGGTGAGGAAGTACAGCAGCTGGCCGCCCAGGCCATCGAAGAGGTTCTGCAGGTCGACGATGTCGATGTCGGGTATCCAGCCAAGCATGAGTTCCACGCCATCGACCAGCAGGCCGAAGAGCTGGCGCGGTACCCACAGGACGATGTCGATCAGTGCATCAATCAGTTTCTGGATCATGGTCAGGCCCTCAGGAAGACGAAGACGGCGGCCAGGGTCCAGACGGCGATGAACAGCATGGACAGCAGGCCGCGGTGGTCGTTCAGGACGGTGCAATGGCTGTCGATCGGCATGGCGGACCAGTAGTCGGTGGCCGGGATGGTCCAGACCGGACAAGTGTTGTTGCTGGCGATGCTGGGGATGGTGGTCACCGCCTGGATGGTCGGGTTGCCGGCGATGCTGGCCTGGAGCCGTTCGCTGCTTTCGGCGAAGGTGGGGGCGTCTCCGAGGCCTTCGGTGTTGTAGCCGTCGTCGGGGCCGTCGAGCTTTTCGTTGATTTCTTTGACGGTGTTGCGGGTATCGTTGGCGACGCCGTTGGCTTCATCCTGGAGTTCGTTGGACTTGGCAACACCCTTGCCGATCTTATCCAGGCGGTCGTTGGTGCCCTTGCTGTTCTTGTTGCCTTCGGCAATGCCCTGGTTGATCTTGTTGAGCCCCTTATCGACGCTGGTGGGGTCGTTGCCGGGGTCGTATTCGTCTGGCTCCCCATCGCCGTCGGTGTCGGTGTTGGGTTCTTCGTCTTTCCACCATTCATCCGGCTCCTGGCCGGGTTCGGGGGCGTCCTGGGGATCGGCGCACACGAAGCCGTATTCGTCGAGAACAGCCACTGTTCCGACATCACAGGTGGGAGGGCCATATTCATCCGGAATACAGGCAGGCGTTCCGTTGACGAGGCCGAAGGAGCCCCCCTCACATTGCTGCTGGGATTCACAGAGATTTTTCTTGGCGTAACCGTTGCCGATGAAGCCCTGGTAATCGGGCGAGTCGGCGTTGCAGTTCTCGTCGTTGTTGGCGGGCTGCTGGAGGCAGACGCCGTTCAGGGAGCCTTCCGGGCAGCTTTGGACACATTGTTGGTTCTGGGCGTCGTAGATTTCGCCGTTTTCGTAGCATTCTTCAGGCTCCTGTGAAGGAGGTAGACATTCCTGTGCGTCTATATCCCAGGAATAGTCAGAAGGGCAGGAAGGCGGTGCTTGGTAAAAGACAGTGGACCGCTGAACGTACCGACCGTTAGAGTAACCATCAGCGTCACAATAGGCGCTGTACTTTGCCACCGCCCCGTATTCGCCGGGGCTCGGTTCAGGATATTCTGTGTGAAGCTCTATATGATGCAGACCGTTATAACTTGAACCACCACACCGAAGTTCAGCCCACGCTTCAGCGGCTGCATAGGCGGAGGAATGCGGACCAGACGGATAGCTTGCATCTGGAACCTCATACATGCCAGGCGCAAGAGCGAAGGCAGTCCCTGCAAAGAGACAGAGCCACAGGATCAGACATCCTTGAACAGATAGACGCATAGTGCGGCCCCCATCATGAAGAATGTCCAATCCCACAGCTCTGCCACGGTTCACGCTCCTACTTGATCATGCTCAGCAGGAGTCGGGCACCCTTGCGCACGACGTAGAAGCCGGCCAGGACACCAACCACGGCGATCACGCCGGTGATTTCACCGGAGAAATCCAGGCCGCCGGTGACGGTGGACCAGTCGGCAGCGTTGGCGGCGGAGGCACCCAGGAAGGTCATGGGTACGGCGGCGAACTTGGCTGCAGGCTTTACGAAACGGCGGGCCTGAGCCGCCTGGAACTTGATTGCATTCATAGCGATTACCTCAACATTTTCAGGAGTTGGCGACCGCCCCATGCGACCGCCATTAAGGGCAAGGTCACGCTGAAGCCCTGAAACAGTGCTTCGGCGATCATTGCCGGGGTGTACTCGACGGGGGCCGTGTACACCACCTGGGTGATGGCGCCAGTGCAGTCCCAGCCAGTCGCTGTGATTGTCCAGTCGCCGTCACACAGGATTGCTTTGCTCACCGGTCAGTCTCCCTTTCCGGTTACGCGGTTTTCTTGACTTGGTCCTGGGGTTTCATGTCCAGGGCCTTGAAGGTGATCTTGCCGCCCTGCCCGGCTTTCATCTGGGCTTTGACGGTGAACATGGCCGGGAGGCGTTCGGCGTGGTTGCGCAGCTGGTCGATGTGCTTCCAATCGCAGGCGATTTTCATGACTTCGTTGCCGACTCGGTTGTCGTCGGTTGCCTCTGCTGGGGAGTAGGCCCACAGGGAGCCACCACGGTTCCCGTCGATGTCGTAGCGGGTGGCGCCGATGATCATGAGGTTCAGGTAGTTTTCCATTTGGTGTGTCCTCTGGTTTCGTTGGGTGTTGCTGGTTGTCCGGCTAGGCCGAAGGTTGAATATTCAACTTTGGTTTTCGTTACTGCCTTTCCTGGTGGTGATGGAGGAAAGGGTTTGAATTGGGTGTTGCGACCCCTTCGGGGCGGGCTCTACTCGCGTTGCTCCTGGCCACTAAGGTGGCCACCCTTACGGGTAACGATCCCTGTCGCCTGCCGCGCTCCGCTTGCCTCTTGTGCTCATGGCTCGGAATCAAGGGGCGGGCGTCCTTCCCCGGCATCCTCACCACTCTTTCTGCGCACTGTGGACCAGCCAGTGACCGCCACAAGGCCAGGCGGCCTTCGGCCGTGGCGCTGCGCGCCAGCCTTGCAGCGCTCACTGTCCGGCCCCCTGATCGTGCGCGAGTGGTGACGATGACGGGGGCGGACTCGAAGGCTTTTCAGGGTGTTGGGCCTGGAAGCCCAGGTCGGGGCAGCCGGCCTCTAACCAGGAGCGCAGGACCGCACCACCCAGGGTCCAGAGGTCGGTGCCTCGTTGGACGGCTTCCTGTTGCAGTTGGAGGTAACAGGAGCTGGGGGCGCTGACGTAGAAGCGGCGTTCTTTGTCGTCGGGTTTGGATTTTCTTGGGGGGATGTGGCTCATAGCTCGGTCTCCGTAACGTTGGGAAGGTCCAGGGTTCCGCAGTCCCAGGCGTCGCGCAGTTGGATCAGGCGATCGAAGGCCGGGCTGTGGTGGTGGCTGGCTTCCAGTTCGTGGATCAGGCGATCGGTGAAGGCGGCCTTGCAGCGGGCGAGGTAGTCGCACGGGTAGTCAGTGCGGACGTCGCGCAGCTGGCTGAGGCGCTCCACCAGGGTGGTTAAAAGGCCTTCCAGGGCATCCGGGGTGAGTGCAGAGGACGGGCTTGGGCCCTGGAAGGCAAAACTTGGGTTCGGGTTCGGGTTCGGGATGCGGTGGCCTGTCATGCCTGTGCCCTCACTTGTTCGGGCGCGCGGATGGCGGCCCAGGTATTGAAATCGGTGATGGTGTCTTGGAGCGTGAATCGGGACAGGGCGTTGACGCAGTCCATGGTGTAGTTGAACAGGTGGTCGTCCAGCTCGTTGAGGGCGTCGGCCATGCCCAGCAGTTTGGTGATGCTGTCGCAGTAGGCATCCCACTCGCCCGCTTTATGGAGGTGCACAGCGACATTGACGACGGACTGGATGCTTGGCTGTTTGCGCTGACGGAGGGCCGGGGTCATGAGAAGGCCTCCAGGCGGATGCCTTTATAGCGTTGTCCTGGTAATGCGCCGCAGGTGGCCAGTTGTTCACGACGAAGGACCACCGAGTCCGGGAGTGTTCCTTTTACGCTTTGGAAGTAGTCCAGATAGGCGTCCAGTTTGGCGCGGATCTTCAGGGACTTCGGGTTGTCATTGAAGCGGACGGCGTCGCCATCAACCGGGCGCTGTTCGGTATAAGGAGTGACGAAAGACCAGCCGGCGGCACCGTTGATGCGATCACCACCTACAGCCATCCATTGGCGGCCCGAAGCGCTGACCGCCACTGTGCCAGGGGCGACCATGCGGGCCGGGCCGAGGCGATCCGCAGAGGCAACCATCTGCCCACCATTGAAGAACCAGACACCGGGTACGTTGGCACCGCCCCTCTGGCCAACCTCAATGAAGACCTGAACAGCTCTGCCAACCTGGTTAAGACGCTTCATTGCCAGTCCTCCTTATCCATTGCCTGCTGGGACAGAGCGGCGATGTTCACCATGCGAACACGGCCAATCTTGAGAGATGGAAGGTGACCCTTTTCGATCTGGCCCCTGACCTGCCCTTCCGTGAGTCCGGTCAGTTGGGAGTAGCGCTCCTGGGTCATGACTGGGGTTGCTAGCAAGATGATTTGTTTTTGCTCGTCCACTGTTTTGCACTCTGCTACACTGAATTGCACACTCATTTATGGTGACCTCATATCTAGGTACACCTTATTTCTAAGGATACTTGGAATTAAGTATATGTCAAGCGAATTAGCGAGAAAGGTTCGACTGATTCGTGAGGCCGAGACGAGCGGAAGAGCTGAGTTCTGCGAAATTATTGGCGTTGCGAAAAAAACGCTCGAAGGAATGGAGCAAACAGGGCGAATACCTAGAGGGGACTTGTTAGAGAGGGTTTGTCAGACCTGGCCTAAGTACACCCTTTGGCTTATGACCGGCAAGACCGACGAATCATGCGGTCAAATCGACCCTGAAACAGAAGTTGCTAGAAGAGAACACAGCCTGAAAACAGGATAGGCTTCAGCCTGGCAGCAAGAATCGCCAGTTCCTGGTATGGAGACCGACGAAGGGAACGATAAAAACAAAAGGGCTGGCCGTCGTAGTGTGTGGTGGCGGCTTCAGGCGGCATCGAAGCGATGCGAATTTGCAATAGGGTAAGTAGTTCGAGTAGAAACTATCTAACTAGGGAGAATAACTATGAGCAATGAAAAAATGGAAGTAGATGGATCAGCAAGAGTTGCATACGACTTGATGAAATCAATCGCTGCAAATGAAAAAGACAATAAAGAAAGGCAGGAAAATCCAAGAAAATACTATCTCAGATTATACGAGCAGTCGATTGCTATAGTGCGAGGCACTAGTAGTGAATACATCCTCAAAGACTGAAAATAATAACGACTAGAAAAATATAGGTGCCAGCCTGACGGCGAGAACCACTAGTTCTTGGCATGGAGACCTGCCAAGAACACTATAATAGCTAGAGAGCTGGCTGTTCGTAGTATGTGCTGAAAGCTCCAGGAGACGGTGAAATGTTTATTCAGTGCTTTCCGTTCTCCATATATTTGGCTAAAACACACACATTTACCGACAGAGACACTTCATCTTACCTAGGATCAAACATGATCTGCTCTAGTCAATTCTTTCCAGCTGACGATTATAATTTATTAATTTTAATTAAATCATCCGGATTTATCATATTAACTCCAAAAATAACCTCTCAAAGGTGAGCTTGTGGAATCAGATACTGACAAACAAGAAGCGGGCATCGAAATAGAAGCAGACGAAGTCGCGAGGAAGACTGAGGGGAAGCGAAAATCGATATGGAAGTCCGACAGAATGAAGTTTCTGTACGGTGGAGTTTTCGTATTTATAATCACTGCCTCATCAGAATTTTCTTTAGAAAACAACCTGATCCCTGGAAGCGGCATCGCAAAAGATTTTCTAACATGGCTTTTATCAATAATTTCAAACAATGGCTATAACTTTGGATATGCAGTTTTAACGTTAGTATCCGTTTCATTCATCGCAAAATTTATTTGGGATTATGTATGGGAAGATCGAGTTAAAGACTTTCTCAAAAAGTATATAGAAAAGCTTGATCAAGATTTGAAACAAGTAAACACTAAAACCGTAAGTGTCCTTGAGAGCACTCAATCTGAAGTAAAAAATTTATTAGATGATCACATTGCAAAGACCAACAAACTTTTGTCAGAAAACGAACTACTGTTAGCTATATCCAGGTGTGATCAAAACTTAATCATTGAAAGCCTAAGAGAAATACATGTAAAAGCGTATGGCGACCACTGCCAGAGCGAAAAGGGTCTTTACGAAAGTACCAACAGATTAGTTTCTAAATACTTGCATGCAAATGTACCTCATCGATCAAACCACAACCAAGATATTATCATTGAAGCCTGCGAAGAAGACCCCGATTATGTAAAATGGACTGAAGACACTTTTTACGAATTACATACAATTGCAGTTGATCCCGACTATAAGACACCCAAAGATACCGAAAAATTAGAACATGAACTAACATACAACTCTTCAGCATCTTACAAAAAACTGGACGAGATACTAATCACAATATATGTAGACGAAAATCAAATAATAACGACCGAAGGAAACATTGAAATAAATCTTGGACAAGATGGGGAAGTAGCTTCAGTACATAGCAAGCTGCCAGAAATGACGATAGAAAAAGATGACGACTCTGATGAATGGACAATAAGTATTAAAAGGAAAATAGACATTACCAAACCAAAGATTCAAGTTTCCATTCACGAAGAGTCATATATAAAGGAAAACTTTTTTGTTGTATGCCGAGATGTACCAACGTGCTCGTCAACGGTTTCTGTAACACTTCCATCAACATGGACATTTGATCACATGACAGTTCCATTAGATCAAAGTTGGAAAATCATTCAATCGGTTCCATACAAAAGGAAGGCGACTACAACTGACTGGGTACTACCAGGAATAGCCATGGCTTGTGCATGGAAAAGATACAATCCAGAAAACAAAAAAGCCGTCGAGTGACGGCTTTTAAAAATCACGGTAAGCGGGGGGGTATCAACAGGTTGTGACCTTACAAGTTGTAACTTTTCCAGTTGCATCCGCACAGGTAGTAACTTTGCAGGTTGTAACCTTCATAGCATGCTCCACTTAAAGTTATAAAACCCTTAATTTTGCGCCACTCAGAGCAATTTCAGCTCCGGTTCTCTCGCACAAGGGTTCAGAGTAGGCCCGAACTCTAGCCTAATTTCCGCACAGCAGCAAGCTGCACACTCTTTTTTTGCTGTCTCTATGAGACTGCTCTCTAGTCAAAGTTAGTATATACGCAACGCAGAAGCAAGTGGCTTGACGTAGCAATTAGTACTAGTTTGCAACATCCCCAGCCACGGGGAAAACGGCCACAGTTAACGCTTGTAGTATATACTACGAGCCTAGGCCACCATCAGACTGCTGATTGGCTCAGACCTCTCCCTTGCGAGTCACAACACTCTGCAGGTGTCGCGCTTGCCAGGCATCCCTGCCGACGATGAGCTCCGGTCCTCCTGACCAAACAGCTCGGCGCCAGTTTACTATTCCAGGTGTTGGTTTTTAGAGGACGTGTCTCAAGGTCGTGTGAGAAAACGCTTACACGCTGTTTTTTGGGTCACGCCTGGTCCGCTTCGATCTTTTCACCCTGCCCCGCTTTCTCCAGGTTCGCCGGTGACTTTATTGGCTCCACTGACAAGGGTTCTCTGATGCTGGTTTTAAGCAGGTGTTGAATTGGGTCTGTGTTCGTAAGGTGTGGGTCTAGCCACATGTCGAAATCTTCCGGTTTGAGCATCAGGGGGATGCTGTTCGGGTGGATGTGTCTGAACCTAGGGTGTGGTGGCAAGGTGATGATGGTAAACGACGGGACTATGTCGCCCTGGAAGTCCCAGAGCTCGTAGAGGCCTGCAAAGGCGATAGCGTTGTTAACGGGATGGATGTTGTAGCACTGCTTGTGCCCTTTCTCTCCGGTCCATTCGTGGAAGCCGCTGCCCGGGACGATGGCCCGTTGGGAATGAAACCTTTTCTTCCAGAGTGGGCTTGCTCCCAGGCTTCCCGATCGGGCATTGAAGGTGCTGTATTTTGGTGAGGGGCGGTAGGCGCTTCCGTCCGGTTTGGGTTCGACGAGCAGTGACCAGATGGCGTCTTCCAGGGTTCTGCCTTGGTTCGTCTCGTAGACGATCTGGCCTTTTGCACCTGGCGCTATGTTGAGGCGAGCTTGGACGTGTATGGGGATGCCCAGGATTTCGAGGAGATCCTGGGCCAGCGAGTCGTCGATTACGTTGTAGCGTCCGCACATGTTCAATGCTCCAACTACAGATCAAGTTGCCTCGGTCAGCGATTTACCACGCTTCCAAGGATGAGCATAGAGAGTTATTGACCCAAAAGACATTTACGTGAGTATTCCAAGCTGATTTCCTTACGTTCCCCCCTCAACCGATTCACATAATGTGCCTTTCCTCCTGCCCGGAGCAAAGTGTCGTAGTGATCAATGCGCTCTCGTACACGATCACAATATAGCTCGTATTCCCGTTTTTCTTTTGCCTCACGCCTAGCTTGCTTTTCCTGTTCTTCGCGCTGGCGCTGTTCCTGATAGGTTGGTTTTGCCATTTGAGAACTTGCCAACGCAACTACGTTGCTACTGTCGCGGCCTGAAAGCCTTTCATAGCGCTTACAGGCAGAATTGCGATACACCTGACTCTGTGAAGACCCATCTTTCTTGTACTCAGCATTCCAGAATCGGCACATTTTCAGGCTTGAATTTATAGCTGATTGATTCTTACGTACAGAGCTGGACGTACTAGCTCCAGTAGACGGAGAACTAGACACCTGTGGCTGACTAGGTCGACGCGGCTCCACCTTCATCGGTTTCATATCCGAGATTCGGGGCTGCACGAACGAGCTTGAGGAATTGCCTTCAATCTCAGAGTCATGTGTCGAAGCAACGAGACTAAAGTAAATGGAATGAAGTCCAAGATCGTACAAGAGCATCTGGCCGTGGTCAGACCTAAGATAAACATATGCCCCAGTGAGCAAGGCAATAGTGAGAATATTCGCCACCAGCACAGCAAGAACGGTCCCTGTGAATCTCAAAACCAACTCCTTAATCCCTAACGCCCAGTAATTGAGTAGTTCGTATACTACTCAAACGAAGTTAATCTTAGCAGCGGTATTTCGTTACGAACGGTGTCAACACAGTGTCCACGGCTTGTGTTTTTGTGTGGTGCTTTGGAACGATGCGGCATCGGGGGTTCAATTACGGCATACGAGAAAGAGATAGCCACACCCCTAGCACGGAAGAGTGTGGCCAAGTGATGGCCTACCTACAACTGACCGTAAATGCCGAATTTTCTCTCGAAACCAGCTCGACTGCCAAGAAAAACTCATCCGCAATTGCAGCATACTGAGTGTCTGAGAGGCCTGGCCATACCTCTTTTTTCATTTCCTCAAGAGCGCCTCGATCCTCGAAAGTATTCTTCATGGCTTCACACAGTCCTTCACTAATATCTTTGGCTCTGCCTTCAACAGTGAAGACAAATTCGACGCTGTCGGGCTTTTCATCGACCCTAGCACCTTGAAACTCAAACCCATGCTCACCGACAGACTTTCCCTCCAAATCCTTCGACACCATCATCGCTCCAAGTTCGAGGCGAAGCATGCCAACCTCATACTTGGTCGCGGGAGTGCGTTTGAGCTCATCTAGCACACTCGCTATAGCTGATCCGCTAAAGATGAAACACAAAATAAATACCAGGTTCCTCACGATTACTGCTCCTTCTAGTCATTTTTATTGATTCGCGACAACTCTGACGCTGGTACACGGGATCACCATACTAAGAATCGCCTCTCGCAGCGACGTTGAGCAAATGATTATTCCAGGAGCCTTTGTTTAGCCTTCTCTGAACATAGAAGGCATAGGAAACTGGATCTTCAGGGCGCTTTCTGCAATGTCTCTTGGTGTTGCAGAATTTACAGGCTGCAACGATATTTGACCTATTAGCCCTGCCGCCATCACAGTGAGCAACCAAGTGCTCGCCGGTACACTGAAAGAACGACGCCTGTTTTATAGAAATTGAATGGTAAGCAGCGTAGCTCTCAACATCCGAGACCCACATGGGCTTACGGCAGTATATGCAAAGTCCATTTTGTCGAAGGTAAGCTGCGTCACGAAACTTTTTGAGTGGACGTCTATTTTGAGACACGAATATATCCGGCTTTATACAGTGCCCCAAAACCGCTTTTGCGATATCTGAGGAACCAGCCGAGATACTTCGAACTGGAGGGTGAAGAGCAGCCAGATTACCCCGAACTGCTCCTTTTAGTTGGTTTCAAATCTAGCTAATTCTAAAGCCCAAGTAAACCGGAATGTGTCAACAAAGTGTCCACGGCTTTGTGTTTTTGTGTGGTTTCCTGTGGAGCAGGATTTTCGGAACTGTCTGTTTTCCCGGGAATTGTGGTTTTCTGTGTTGCTATGAAAGGGTGCGGCATCGGGTTCAATTCCCGCCGTCTCCACCAACCAACCGAAAAGGCCCCTGAAATCAGGGGCCTTTTTTTATGCCTGTGTCCCGCTCTGAATCACAACTCGTCCGCCGCAATCTCCTCCCCCGGCCCGGCTTTCTCCAGGCTCCCGGGCGACTTCACCGGTTCCACCAGCAAAGGCTGCCTGATCCGGGTTCCAAGCAGGTGTTGCAGTGGATCGGTGTTCGTCAGGTGTGGATCCAGCCACATATCGAAGTCTTCCGCCCTGAGCATAAGGGGAATACTTTTCGGATGAATGTGGCTGAACCGGGGATGTGGCGGCAGGGTGATGATGGTAAACGACGGAACAGTCTCACCCTGAAAGTCCCAGAGCTCGTAGAGGCCGGCAAAGGCAATGGCGCTGTCGACAGGGTGGATGTTGAAGCACTGCTTGTGGCCTTTCTCACCGGTCCATTCATGGAAGCCGCTGGCGGGAATGATGGCCCGCTGGGAGCGAAAGCGGTTTTTCCACAGGGGGCTGGCTTCCAGGCTTCCTGAGCGGGCGTTGAAGGTGCTGTATTTTGGTGAGGGGCGGTAGCCGCTGCCGTCGGGCCTGGGTTCGATAAGAAGTTACCAGATTGCATCTTCCAGAGTCCGGCCCCGATTCGTCTCATAGACAATCTGGCCTTTGGCGCCCGGAGCTATATTGAGACGGGTCTGCATACGCATCGGGATGCCCAGGGTTTCGAGCAGGTCCTGGACAAGAGGGTCGTCGATTACGTTATAGCGTCCACACATAATGCAACTGTCACATCAATCTGGAGTCACTTTAAACCCAGTAAAGTAAATTGCCGCAGCGGGAACACGTCGCTGGCTGGATGAAACCCGCCTATTCTGCTGTGACTTCAGGAAGGTTATGGGCTATGCCCTGGTGACAGTCAATACAGGTTTTATCAGTAGCTTCGCGATATTCTCTGGAGTGCCTGCGCTTGGCATAACGGTCTTGCATACTCAGTGCCATGGCGTCGTAGCTGTGGCAGCTGCGGCAGGTGGCCGAGTTGCTTGCCCGCATTTTTGCCCATACCGACTCCGCCATTTCCCTGCGGTGGGCCTCGAACTTTTCAGGCGAGTCAATCTTCCCGGTAATCCATGAGGGGATTTCATTAAACGTCGCTTCTGTCTTGCGAACGACCTTGCCCCACCAGTCCTTTGGCACGTGACAGTCTGAGCATACCGCCCGAACACCACTCTGATTGGAAAAATGGGCGCTTTGCTCATATTCCGGATAAACAAACGCGCCCATTTCGTGGCATGAAGTACAGAATTCCAGAGTGTTTGTTTCCTCCATGGCATAATTGACGCTGCCAAGCAGAATGGCGCCTGTAACCAGCATTACAAAGCCACCCGCAGGAATCCACAGCAGGTATTTTGTTTTCGGCCACTGCCAGAAACGTTGCCACCAGCCCTTCTGTTCCGGATCCGAATTTTTCCCCGCTGCCATGACCCCGCTCCTTCAGAATGGTAGGCTGCCGACGTGACCCGGCATGGATCACCGTCGGCCTATTTCTTACCTTCTTTGGCGTAATGCTCAGCCAAGGCCTGGATATCTTTTTCGCTTAGGGCTTCCATCGCAGGCTGCATTTTCTCTGGCTGCCAGCGGTCACCATTCTTGTAATCCTGCATGGTGCGGACCAGGTAGGCCTTCCACTGACCGGCCAGGATACCCGCATCATCCAGCGCCAGGCTGCCGCTGTCGGAATGGCATTTTTCGCAACGTTGTTCGTGGATCTGTGCCCCCATGCCAGCAAGCTCTTCATCAACTTTCTGGTCGGCACTCTTGAAGGGTTGTTCGGCAAAGTAAGCGGCAAGTTCGGTAATTTCCTTCTCGCTTAGCGCTTTCGCCAGGTCGCAGTGATCCTCGGCAATACCGTCATGCTCCTCCTCGCCGAACTCTTCCTTTGCACAGGGGCGGGCTCCCTCTTTGAATATAAACATCTGATTTTCCAAAAAGAAGGCGGAAGCGCCCGCGATGATGGGAATGTCTTCGTCTTCGCTGATACCGTCTTTGTTATGACAGCTTGCGCAGTCTTCGGCTGCTGGCGGGGCCTTGGCAAATACACCCGCGCTCATGGCAAGAGCGACCAGGGTCGCCAGGAAAAGAGAAGTAGTTGAATGCATCGCGAGCTCCTTTACGTGGTACCTGGATTCCGTCGTGACTGCGTGCCTGAAATCAACCACACCGGATTATTGAAGGGATTGATTTGCCTTTAGCCTGCTCGCCCATCCCGGGTAGTTCAATAACTAGCATCTTAAGTATTGAATCGACTTTGACGCAGGTCAATTAATGAACAGCTTTGTTGCAAATCAATGTGCACCTATTCCGGCAGAAGAACTACTTTTAATCAGGTAGCCCCTGCTGAAAGTTGGCGGGATCTACCCGACAGTAATAGCTCTATTTAATAAGAATGAAGCTGACCACCAGATCCGGTGGAATTGCGGACAAGGAGAGGATGAGCATGGCCAAGGTAACAAAAACCTATAAACCTTGCGTGCCAGTCAACCAGCCGTTGCGCACTATCGCACGAACGGCAGGATTGCTCTGGGGATTCATCTTTCTTCTTGTCCTGGCCGGTTGTGAGGGCGACACAGGAGATCTCGGCCCAGCAGGGCCACCCGGCCCCTCCGGGTCTCCCGGATCCTATAACCAGGTTCCCGCAAAACTCCAGATTCGCATAACCGATGTCACCATCAATAGCGCCCCTGTGGTCAAGTTTGAGGCCACAGACCAGTTCGGATTTCCGTTCGACCAATTAACCGAGGGGCAACCGTCTTTTACCATTGCCAAGCTTGTACCGGGCACCGGAGGGGACAGCGACCACTGGCAGAGCTACCTGAATGAAATAGAACCAGCCGGTGTTGGCCCGGGAACCGAGGATGCGGTTCAGGCCAGAACGGAAAATGACGGCACGCTGGTCAACAATGGCGACGGTACCTACGAATATACGTTTGCCGCTGATCTGGGTTCCATTACGGATCCCGTCACAGTACCTTTTGAACCTGACCTGACGCACCGAGTGGGGCTCGAAATCGGGGGAAGCTTTCTCGGTGAATCTTTGCCATTAACCAACGCCGTTTTCACCTTTCAGCCCTCCAGCGGGCTGACTGATAACATACCCGCACGGAAAATTGTCGCACAGGCGTCCTGTGATTCCTGCCACGGGGAGTTACGCATGCATGGTAATGGCCGCCAGGACGTGGATCTTTGTGTGACATGCCATAATCCCGGAAGCACGGACGCCAACAGTGGCAATAGCCTGGATTTTCGGGTGCTTACCCACAAGATCCACATGGGTGAGCAACTGCCAAGTGTTGAAAGCGGCGGTGAATATGTCATTTACGGGTTCCGGGATTCCAGACATGACTTTTCCGATGTCGCTTTCCCCCAAAGCCCGCAGACCTGCGTCAAATGCCATGACCCCGCCGATGCGGCAACACCGGACGCGAGCAATATTGTCATGCGCCCGACTATTGAGTCCTGTGGTTCCTGCCATGACGACGTCGATTTCAGCGCAGGCATGGCGGGCGGCCACCCCGGTGGAGTCGTCACCGACAACAGCGAATGTTCGGTTTGCCACGCAGAGAACAAGATTGCCGGATCGGTACTCGAATCCCATGCCATACCGGCCAAGGTTGCCGCCAGCCAGTTCAGCTACAACATCCTTGAGGTAACCAATACCGGGCCGAGTGAACAGCCAAGCATCCGTTTTTCAGTGACTGATCCGACCAACAATGATGAACCCTATGATCTGGAGAATGATCCGGAATTTACCAGCAGCCAGAGCCGGCTCGGCGTAATTCTGGCATGGGACACCGGTGACTACACCAATGCAGGAAGTGAAAGTGCGCCCGCCAAGGTCGTTTCAATCAATGCTCTCGCCGCCCCTACTGCCAACGGAAATGGCATATTCACAGTAAATTCCCCCGTCGCCATACCATCAGATGTAACCGGCTCGGGCGCAGTTGCCATTGAAGGCCACCCGGCTGCCGATCCCGATGGTGACGGCACTTTTGACGTAGCTGTCAAGGTGACTGGCGCCGTGGACTATTTCCCCATTACCGACACCGAGGCCCAGGCACGCCGCGAAGTTGTTGAACTGGCCAGCTGCCAGAACTGTCATGGTGAAAATGATGGGCTCTCGCTCCATGGCTCGAACCGTACGGATAATGTCCAGCTGTGTGTCATGTGCCATAACCCTCGCGCCACTGACCTTGCACAGCGCCCGGCAGACCCCGATGGTAGTGACAACGAGACCAACGAGAATGCAGTGGATGGTGCTGAAGAGTCGTCCATTGATTTCAAGCGGATGATTCATGCAATTCACGGTGCCGACAAGCGCACCGGGGATCTGATTGTCTACGGCTTCGGCAACAGGCCCCACGATTTCAGCGACGTACGTTACCCCCGCGACCCAGGCGACTGCATGGCCTGCCATGGCGATGCCACCTTCGAGCTACCCTTACCCGAAGGGGTGCTCGGAACGACCATCGATACCCAGGCAACCGTTGCCACAGCCAACCCGTTTGGAACCAGTGATTTCATTACACTTGCAGCCGCGCTTGATCAGGGTGACGACGAGGTTATCACTGCAACAGCCTCGGTATGCTCTGCCTGTCATGACGACGGCACTACACAGATTCACATGGAGCAGAATGGCGGCGGCTTCGGCGTTCCGGCAGGCACCGCCAATCAGGAGAGCTGTGCCGTGTGTCATGGCCCTGGCAGCATTGCCGACGTTCGCAAGGCTCACAATCTTGACGACTGACCAATGCACTGAAGAGACCCCATACAGGAGCCAAACGTGACCAGGACCGGCGACAGGAAACAGAACAACCGCCCGCATTGGATACTCGCTGGCGCGATTATGTTATTCAGTTTGTTTTCTGCCGGCATTGAGGTGATGGCGCAGGACGAAACGGATTCGCCCCTGGAATATACCGCGGAAGGCGCTGACACCTGCCTGGCCTGCCATGATGAAAACGGCGAAGTCCCGGTAATGGATATTTTCAAGACGCCCCATGCGGTGCCCGGGGATGCAAGGACGCCATTTGCACAGCACCAGTGTGAATCCTGCCATGGGCCTGGAGCTGAGCACGGGAAGAGGCTCCGCTTTAATCAGGAGCGCCCGCCCATTCCTGCCTTCGGCGACAATGCGCTCTGGTCGAAACAGAAACAGAACGGTATCTGTCTCGACTGCCACCAGCGAGATCAGCGCATGCACTGGGAGGGCGGAACCCATGAGCGACAGGACGTAGCTTGCGCGGACTGTCACCAGGTGCATGTCAGCGAAGATCCGGTCACCGTCGCCCGGCGTGAAGCGGAGATCTGCTCCGACTGTCACAGGAATGTGCAGGTTCAGTCTCACCAGATGTCGTCCCATCCGATGCGTTTCGGTGACATGGCGTGCTCGGACTGCCATCAGCCCCACGGTTCTCTCAATACCGCCATGCTGAAAGAGCCCACCCTGAACGACAGTTGCTACAGCTGTCATGCTGACAAGCGCGGGCCCTTTCTGTGGGAGCACGCCCCTGTTGCCGATGACTGCACAAGCTGCCATAGCCCCCATGGCTCCAACCACCCTGCACTCCTGAAGCAACGGCCCCCGCTGCTGTGTCAGAGCTGCCACTCCCGGGCAGGTCACCCCAGCATTGCCCGCACTTCCGACGACTTGCCCGGTGGGCGGGCCTCGGCGTTCCTGCTGGGTGGAAGCTGTTTGAACTGCCATTCAAAGGTGCATGGCTCTAACCATCCCTCGGGAGCCAACCTGAGCCGTTGACGCAGCGGTGGGATACAGGAGGACAAAACCATGCTGACGCTCAAATCACAATGGATCCTGCCTTTTGGCGTTGCACTGGTCGTCAGCCCTGCCGGTGTCATGGCGGAAACCACTACTACTACTGAAGAATGCGAAGCCTGTGCTTTTAACTGGGAACCAAGGGGGTATGTGGAAGCTGGCATTCTCTGGCTGGAGGACGATGAGGCAGAATTTACTGACTATCGGGGATTTGATCGGGACGGTTTTTTCCTCAACGGCGCCATTGATGTTATCGATCGCAATGAGGACGGCACCTACTGGTCTCTGCAGGGCCAGAACCTGGGGCTTGGATCGCGAAATGCTGCAGTCCGGGGTGGCAAGCAGGGAACCGTGGATTACTTCCTTGACTATCAGGAGCTGAATCACGACGTGTACGACCCTGTGAAAACCGTGTTTTCCGGAGCCGGCACTGAACGCCTGGAGCTCCCCGGCGGCTGGACCCGGGGGGATACGACAAATGACCTGAGTGGCCTCGACGTCGCTTTGCGGAACATTGATATTGAGCTGGAGCGAAAGACTCTTGCAACCGGCCTGCAGTTTCTCCAGGGAGAGCACTGGGACTACAACTTCGAGTACACAGCGGATGAGCGCGATGGCACCCGGCTGATGGGCGGGAGCTTCCTGTTGCGATCAGCCATTTTGCCGGAGCCGGTGGATGATATTACCCACCGGTTCGACCTCTCGGTCGGTTACCTGGCAAAACTCTGGCAACTGCGTCTGGCCTATCACGGCTCATTTTTTGATAATGATAACCAGTCCCTGACCTGGGACAATCCCTTTATTGTTCCCGATGACGCCCCCAGGGGCAGATCAGCGTCAGCGCCGGATAACAGCTTCAACCGACTGATGCTTTCCGGAGCATTCCGCCCCACGCGCTGGCTCAGTGGGTCGGGGCACATTGCGGTGGGTCGTCTTGAACAGGATGACTCTTTCGTTCCCGCGACAATCAATCCGAACATAGGCCCGGTCGGGCTCCCACGCCAGGATCTGGATGCGGAAGTGAATACACTGAATGCTCGCCTGCGCCTGACCGGAAACGCAACCCACCGGCTGACACTTAGAGCAGAAGGCTTCTTTGATGAACGGGACAACGACACTCCAGTGGACAGCTACCGCCAGGTAGACACCGATCTTTTCGTGGCTGAACTCCGAGAGAATCGCCCTTACAGTTTTGAAAAAAGTGGTGGTGAGCTCAGTGCGGACTATCGTCTGACCAACAACACCGACGTAAGCACAGGATATGGGATAGAGCGCTCTGAGTTTACTTTCCAAGAGGTGGACGCCACGGACACGGATCTTTATTTTGGCGAGCTGCGGACCCGGCCCGGGGAGCGGGTCGAGCTCCGGCTTCGCCTGGGCTGGGAGGATCGGGACATCGATGGAGGCTATGATCCGCTGGCAGTCGCTCCAACGGAAAATCCGCTGTTACGGAAATTCAATCTTGCCGACCGTGATCGGCGTGAAATCAGAATATCGGGCAACTACTACGCCAGTGAACAGCTCAGCTTCGGTCTGAACTCTGTGTACGCTGACGATGATTATCACAACTCCCTGATTGGCCTGACCAAAGCGGTCGACAGAATGGTCACGCTGGACGCTTCCTGGTCTCCCGGACAATACCTGAACGCCTATGTTTATTTTACCCGCCAGAACATCGTGTCAGACATAGCCGGAAGCGAAAGCTTTGGCCGACCGGACTGGTTTGCAGAGCATGATGACACCATCAACACGTTCGGAGGTGGTGTCCGGGCCAGGGAAATAATTCCCCACCTGGAACTGGGAGTCGATCTGGCCTATACGCGGTCAAGGGGGAATATATCGGTTGATTCACGAGCATCCGATCAGAAATTCCCCCAACTGGAAGCTGATCGAATCAGCACCCGGATTTATGGCGAGTATTCGGTTTCCGACAGATGGAGTTATCGCCTTGATTACTGGCTTGAGCATTACGAACAGCAAGACTTTTTCAACGATGGCGTAGCCCCGAACACAACAGATAACGTTCTGACTGCCGGCCTCCAAAGCCCGAATTACGTCATCCATGCTGCAGGGATATCCGCAAGATACCGTTTCTGAGCCCCGGAGCTGTTCCGCCGTCTGCGTTTGAACCGCTACCGGGAAAGCACCTCAGGAATTATCAGCCTTCCCCTTTAACGACAGCCAGCCCTGCCATACAGAGTCAGTCGTTGGTTGATCGGACGGCAGGCCTGGCCAGCCACTCCCGGCCTTTTAGCATACCGTGCCAGTATAGTGTGGGCAGCTGTTTCGCTTTAAGCCACCAGGCGGCTTTGGTTGCCTGGGTGCCGTCGTTGATCCACTTGGGAAAACTTGGCTGCAGGACGCCGCCGTAGCCAAATTCCGCCAGCACAATCTTGCCGTTCTCCACTGTCAGTGGGCAAGAGCCGTAACCAAGATAGGCAGCGCGCATCGGCTCATTGCGCAGGCTGGCGATGAGGTTTTCCGCCACTACCGGAGCCTGCTTGCGAACGGCCGCGGCGGTTTTGGCGTTTCCGGTTCCACTGACGTCACCAAGGCCAAAGATGTTGGGCACGGTTTTGTGGCGCAGGGTGTCGTCTTCCAGATCCAGCCAGCCGCCTTCATTGGCGAGGGTGGATTCACGGATGAACTTTGGAGCGCGCTGGGGCGGAACGGCGTGCAGCATGTCGAAACTGACTTCACGTTCCTGGTGGTTGCCATCGGCACCGGGAGTCCGGAATACTGCGATTTTGGCGGGGCCGTTAACGGCAACCAGGGTGCTCTGGAAATTCACGTCGATGCCGTATTTCTCTATATAGGCCTCCAGCGCCGGCACATAAGCCGGCACACCAAACAGGACGGCACCGGCGTTGTGGAACTGTACGTCCAGTTTGCTTTGCACTCCTTGCTTTAGCCAATAATCCGCAGACAGGTACATGGCCTTCTGGGGGGCGCCGGCACACTTGATCGGCATGGGTGGCTGGCTGAAAAGGGCCCGGCCCTGTTTGAGATTCTGGACCATATCCCAGGTATAGCTGGCCATGCCCTCGCGGTAGTTGGAAGTAACGCCGTTGGAGCCCAGCGCAGCCTCAAGGCCCTCGATGCCACTCCAGTTCAGTTCCAGTCCCGGAGCCAGCACCAGTGCCTTGTACTCAATGCAGGAACCATCGTCCAGAACGACCTGGTTCTTGTCCTGGTCCACTGCAGTTACGGCTTTTTGATACCAGGAAACGAACGGCGGTATCACTTCCGGCATGGGTCTGGAGGTGACTTCCGGCCGGAAAACACCGCCCCCGACCATGGTCCAGCCGGGCTGATAGTGGTGAGTGCTGGCTGGCTCAATGATGGCTATACCGATATCGCGATCACGCTTGTGAATGCTGGCCGCTACGGAAATACCGGCAGCACCGCCGCCTACGATCACGACGGTATGTGTTTTGACCTCGCCCTTGGGGGTTGTTGTGTTGCTGATCATGCCTGGAACCTCTTGTCGTTATTTGGAGCCTGTGGCGCTTGAGATTAATCAAAGACTACCAAACTTAAGGTTCTATCGTTAGACTATTTAGTAATATCACCAAACCTGAAAATCTCAACTTTTCATCAGAGAAGATATATGAGCTCGAAGGTTGTCACTCCACCCAAATGCTAAGGGGACTGAGCTACCATGTTGTAAAGACTTTGAGGGACGGGAGCACAAGATGGAGAAGACCCGCAACGACGCCACCAACCTGCAACAACTGCTGGGCCAGATCCGCGAGTCAGCGGGCAGTTCCGGGCAGGTGTCGGTGAACGACATCCTCAGTGGTGTGGGCGAGCGTTCCTTCGGGCCGGTGTTGTTGCTGGCGGGGCTGATAACACTGGCGCCGTTGATTGGCGATATTCCCGGTGTGCCAACGATTCTGGGGTTGATCGTTCTGCTTACCCTGGGCCAGCTGCTGTTCCAAAGGCATTCCATCTGGTTGCCAACGTGGATTTCCCAGCGCTCGGTTCCCCGCAACAAACTGCTGAAGGGGCTGGACTGGCTGCAAAAGCCTGCTCGGTTTCTGGACCGGTGGACGGGACCACGGCTGGTGTTCCTGGTGGATGGCCCCGGTCTTTATGTTATGGCCACTCTGTGCATGTTGGTTGCCATGGCAATGCCGGCAATGGAGGTAGTGCCCTTCAGTGCCAATGGCGCCGGAGCGGCGCTGATGGCGTTCGGACTGGCGATTGTCGCGCGGGACGGACTGCTGGCAGTTGTGGCAACCTCGCTTACGTTGCTGACCGGATGGTTCGTGATTACCGGCCTGATGGGCTAGCGCCCACTGCTTTCAAGATCGTCGAAAAACGCTTGCGTGCGCGCGCTGATTTCGTCCAGTTTGGCCTCCCATGTTTGCTGGTAGCTTTTGTAGGATTCGTCGCTTAACCGCGAAAGCCGGGCTCCCGCCTCCGCCAGCGCACGAGAGCTGTCAGCGAAGGCGTCGAAATCCGGCTCATCCAGCCTGTCACGGCTCTGGTTCAGGTCGGCAGCGGTTTGCTGCAAGGCACTGCGATCCCGGGCGGGGGCCTGTTGATGGTCTTCCAGTGCCTCTTCGATGGATTTTTCCAGTTCTTCCATAAACTCCTGCAAGGCACGACCGTAGTCTTCCATAACTTTCTCGGCCCGGCGGCTTGCCTCGTCGGAATAGGTCTCAAACTCACGGGCCATGGCGTCCATCCGGAGGGCCAGGTCATCCGAGGACTGACTGAAAGTAGCCGACAAACGCTCTCCCAGCCTGTTGATCTCACCCATCAGGCCGTCCAGCGGCGATGGGTTCATGATGGCCTTGCCGGTGCGATCATAATCCACCAGCCAGTCACCATTCAGATTCACAAGGTAGGTAATCACTTCCCGGCGCTCGCCGGAGGCACCGTCTGCGGAGGGTAAGCGGGTAACTATGGTGGCTTCGCGCTCTTCGATAATGACCCGGCCGAAATCGGGCACGGTTTCAAACCAGTCGCGGGCAAACCCGTCGAAGGTAGAAGGATCGGCAAGCGTCGACAGCTCGGCGACGGCACCCGCGTCGTCTTCGGCCATGGCCTGCCAGAACTCCGCGGCCACTTCCTGCGGCGTTTCCGGTTTACTGCACCCGGCAGCAACAGCCAGCACCAGCGACAACAATGCCACCTTGAACCACGTGTAAATCATTCAATCACCCTCAAACTGATGCCAATTCAGACCGAATGATACTACACGGGCTACAGGTTGCAGGTCAGTTTTACCAATTCTTCATCAAACACCCGGCGGTTTTCACTGTAGTCCACGGGCACGTCAATCAGGTGCACACCGCCTGCGGTCAGCGCCTGCTTCAGGGTGGGTTGCAGGTCTTCCGTCTTGCTGATGTGGTGGCCGGTGGCGCCGTAGGCGTCGGCATACTTCACAAAGTCCGGATTGTTGTAATCAAGCCCGAAGTTCGTGAAGCCTTCCTGGGCCTGTTTCCACTTGATCATACCGTAGGCGTTGTCGTTGATAATCAGGATGACCAGGTTGAGTTTCAGCCGCACGGCGGTTTCCAGCTCCTGGCTGTTCATCATGAAGCCGCCGTCACCACACACCGCCATCACCTTCAGGTGCGGATACAGCATGGCCGCCATCATCGCACTGGGCAGGCCGGCGCCCATGGAGGCGAGGGCGTTGTCCAGCAGCACGGTGTTATTGTCATAGGCCGGGTAGTTGCGGGCGAACCAGAGTTTGTACATGCCGTTGTCCAGCGCAATGATGCCGTCTTCCGGCATCACCTGGCGTACATCGTGGACGATGCGCTGGGGGATGACGGGGAAGCGGCCGTCTTCGATTTTCTCGGCCAGATGGCTGTCTACCGAGGCCTTCACTTCCATAAACCGGCTGAAATCGTGGGACGAGCACTGGCCACAGCGTTCCGCCAGGTATTCCACGCTGTTGGCGATGTCCCCCACCACTTCGTGCTGCGGGAAATACACCGGGTCCACGTCTGCGGCGCTGAAATTCACGTGGATAACCTGCTTGCCACCGGGCTTCATGAAGAACGGCGGCTTCTCGACCACATCGTGCCCCACGTTGATCACCAGGTCGGCATGGTCGATGGCGCAGTGCACGAAGTCGCCGGCAGAGAGTGCAGCATTGCCCAGATATCCGGGATGACGCTCGTCCACCACGCCCTTGCCCATCTGGGTGGTAAAGAACGGAATGCCGGTTACATTCACCAGATGGATCAGCGCCTGGGATACCCGTTTGCGGTTGGCGCCAGCGCCGATCATGATCAGTGGGTGCCTGGCCTGACGGATCATCTCGCAGGCGGTATCAAGGCTTTTTGTGCTGGCGGTAGGGCGGCGGGCATCACTGGGCTGGAAGATATGGGTATCGGCCTCGGCCATTTCCGAAGCGATGTCCTCAGGCAACTCCAGGTGAACCGCACCGGGGCGCTCTTCCGAGGCCAGACGAAAAGCCTCCCGCACCTTGGCGGGAATGGTGTTGGCATTGCTGATCTGGCGGGTGTATTTGGTAAGCGGGCGCATCAGGTCCACCACATCCAGAATCTGGAACAGGCCCTGTTTGGAAGACTTGATGGGTTTTTGCCCGGAAATCATCATCATCGGCATACCGCCAAGCTGGGCGTAGGCAGCGGCGGTTACCAGGTTGGTGGCACCGGGGCCGAGGGTGGACAGGCAAACACCCACCCGGCCAGTGAGCCGCCCGTAGGTGGCAGCCATGAAGCCTGCCGCCTGCTCATGACGGTTGAGAATCAACTCGATGCTGGACTCACGCAGAGCTTCCAGAAGATCCAGGTTTTCCTCACCCGGTACCGCAAAGATATAGCGAACCCCTTCATTCTCCAGGGCATGGACGAACAGTTCAGCACCGTTCCGAAGTTCATTGGCCTGTGCGGTCATCGTCTCTCCTGTTCTGGCTTGATTGGCGGTGTCTATGCGTCCCGCGGTGGCTCTGCCTGAAACGCTTCAGCAGGCAACCTGTCACGCCCCCAACTCTGGTGAACGCGATCAATCACCCGCGCAAGCTCCTCCTCGCCCACTGCTGCAGGTTCGCCACGCTCCAGCGGGTCGTAATGGAAGATGTACAGGCGCGACGCAAACTGTTCGAAAGGCAGTGATGCCTCCCCGAAGCGCTCGCCTTTGGTGGCTGTGCTCACCTGCACATCGCCACCCCAGTGCTGGCCGCTGTCGTTGTTGGGGTTGTAAAAATACACCCGCATGACACCTTCCGGATCCAGGGTTGCCCGCAGGATGGTGATGGCATGCCAACCGATGAACCGTGCAGCACTGTCGGTGACCGCCACGCCCGCAGGTTGCGGGTGCACCAGCGGCTGATTGCCGTTGTAATCCGGATGGTAGCTGGCATAAAAATGCCTCAGAAAGCCGTCCAGATCCTTCAGTTTACCGGTCGCGACATCGACGTTGATACTGAAGCCGCGCCCGGCAGACCAGCCGTGAAACTCCGGGTTCACCCACCGGTGGGGGTCACCCTCCCGACCGATGCATAAACGCCCCATTTCGGCGTAAATGCGGTCCAGATGAGGCACCACCACCAGTGACACCGGATCGAGATCCAGGGTCACCGCGGACGCAACGCCTCCCTGGCTGGCGGCGGAGGATACCGGCGTGCCCTCAAAATGCATGATGATTTCATTATCCCGGGCCGCCCAGGTGACCATCTGCAACAGATAATCCGGATCATTATAGGCCCACATGGACAGCGCCCGGGCGGACTGGCAGGTGGGGTTATTCCCCTGCCCGACGCCCAGGGGCTGACCCAGCATGTTCAGAACGCCCTGTATCAGCCAGGCTTTTGGCTGGGGCTGATAACCGTAGGCCAGCTCGAGACGGTGCCGGGCTTCCGGGCACAGTGACAGCGTTGTCTGCCGCCAGAGTGCCGGCTCGACCGGGGGCTGGTAAAGGATGCCCCGTTCCAGCAACAGTGAAAGCCCATAGAGCCCCTGAGCGGTTTCCGGGAAGACGCCCTCGCGAATCAGGGTCAGCACCAGATTGCGATAATGCAGGAGGCAGTCCCGCCCGGTCATGGAGAGCCCCAGCGATTCAGCAATCAGCGAATCCTGGTTCTCCAGGATGAACCGCATGAAAGTGGCGTGGTAAGGCGAAACCAGCCCGGTATCGTGCATGGAGCGGGCAAAGCCGGTCGCCTCACCCTGCAGGGCGCTGGAATCCATGTGACTCAGGCGCTCTTCGTAAGCCGCAATACCGGGGTCTTCGCGACAGGCCTGTGTTGGCCCGTAAAGGCTTGAAATCAGACGCTCGGCCCCCTGCCCGGCACTGCCCATATCCACATTCGGATCAGCGCGGCAAACGGCAATCTGGGTGATCATCTGGCGAACATTGTTCACCTGGATAGGTCGCTGCTGCAGGATGCGCCAGATTTCATCAATCAGGCGATCAATCACATGCTCGTAACCAATTCTGGTGGCGACATGCTGCACTACGGAGCGACTGATCTGCGCCAGCTTGCCCTGTTCACGCTCAGCCTCGCCGCCTTCTCCAAACAGAAGCTGCAGGTTAATGGCGAGCACCTGGGTCAGATAATGGTGCGCCTGTTCCGCCGACATGGACTCATGCAGGAAGTCACCCATGGCCACTGCAAGCAGACGCAGCTCGCTCATTGCCTCCACGAGAACTGTGTCAGTCTGGGGGCTCTGGAGGGAATAGACAGTAAGCTGGGGCTGCAGAAGGGCCGGCTCCGCCCAATCTGTCCCCAGAAAAACGCCGGCCTTTTCAAGCCGCTCTGCGCGGTCCTGAATGGCCTGGCAACCATCCGGCTGTAACAGCACCCGGCGAACAATGTCGAACAACGGGGGCAACTTGCCGGCCTTGGCGAAGCTTCGGCTCTCATCGAGAGCCGTGATCGCATCGTCCAGTCGTTGCACCAGTTTATCGAAGTTAACGACGGGCGCCGGGCTTCCGGCATCGGAATTGCTCAAACTGTTTTCCTCAGGGTCTGAACCAGACCCATTATTGTTAATTCCTTACGGAATTATACATAGAAATCCAGTTCTTCCTGATGTTTCAGCAAATCTCTCATCACATAGGGGTCTTCGCCGAAGAAGTAGATCAGGCCCCAGTGCGTGCCGAAGGCGGTACGCTTGGTGACGGTTTCCTCCATGGGTGGGGTCAGCTCGTGAGACTCGAAATACTCGTGGTTCTCGGTCTCCTCCGGCATTTCCAGCTTGCTGACCACGCGGCGACGGGGATAAACACCGAAGCAGCCGGCATAGCCCTTGGCATCCACCACTTCTTTCGGAAAGAAGGCCTTGACCTCTTCTTCCGTGGTTTTCGGGTCGAAGGTCATGATCAATGCCTGATAGGCGTTGAAGCCATAGGCGCGCTCAAGCAACTCGAACACCTTGAAGCCCGGCGGCCGATAAGCCACTTCACCGAAGTACATGGTGCTGTCACTGGTGACAAAGTACTCGGGGTGGATAAAGCCGAATTCGATGTCGAAGGTCTTGATCAGCTTCTCAATTTCTCGGGTAATCTGCTCCCGGTAATGCTCCAGGTCTGGCGTGGCCGGCACGAATACGGAGTAACCCAGCGTGACGTATTCCGAAATGTTCAGGAATGCGATCTTGCCGTTATGGACCCAGGCCTCAACGGCGAATTCCCATCCGTCCAGGTGGGATTCCATCAACACCGGAAACTCTTCCTCGGGGATGGTATCCACTTCGTCCGGGGTACGGATAACCCGGTGACCCAGGCAGCCGGCCTTGTCGAACGCCTTCAGGTGGATCGGGTCATTGGGGTCACCATCCAGCTTCAGCAGCGTCTGGTTTACACGCTTGAGGAAACGGACAACGTCATCCTTGTCGTGAGCTTCTTCAAAGATGCCCACACGGATACCGCCCAACTGGGCGCGGCGCTTCATCAATGCCTTGTCCCGCAGCAACAGGGACTGGCCAAACAGTTTGGGCTGGTCCATCAATACCGAGTTGATGGCGCCGGCCCACTCCACGGTTTCCTCGAACAGCGGGATCGCCACGTTCACGCCCATCTCCTTGAGGGTCTGGGCAATCTCAACAGAACGGTCGTTCAGGCGCTCGAAGTTCCAGGGAACATAAGGAATATCGTGTTCTTTGCAGTAGGCCTCGGCCCAATCGGGGGCCACTACGACGTAACGGCGGTCAAATTTGTCCGCGGCCTCGATCGCGTTCAGGCTCCAGCCCAGGAGTGCAACATAACCTTTATTCGAATCGAACTTCTGCTCGCTCATAGGCGTTCTCCTATCGGGTGTGTATTTATAACCTAACGATTTAGTTACAAATCGCAACCGGACCGGATGCCTGGACGGTAACAAGCGCTGACAAAACGGGCGGTTAAGCCGGTGTTGCCAGCGCTTCTGAAGCCCTTAGATCAATTCGTAATATCACCCCAATTTCAGGGTTGAGAGGGTTCGTTCCCGCACTCTGTTGAGCAATTGTTCATCATCGACCAGCGATTGGCCGTAGGAAGGCACCATCACTTTCATGCGTTCCTGCCATTCCGGTGTCTTTATGCGTTCGGGGAAGCAGCGTTCGATCACATCGATCATGGCATGGGCTGCCGTCGATGCCCCCGGAGAAGCACCCAGCAAGGCTGCAAGAGTGCCGTCCTTCGCCGCTACAATCTCGGTACCGAACTCCAGTTTGCCGCCGCCATCCGCGGACTTCTTGATGATCTGCACCCGCTGACCGGCATCCTGCAGACGCCAGTCTTCCTCCTGTGCATCCGGGAAGTAGTTGCGCAGGGAGGCCACGCGGTCACTGTGTGACTGGAAGACTTCACCAATCAGGTAACGCGTCAGGTCCATATTGGTGCGGCTGACGGACAGCATGGGCCGAAGGTTGGTGGGACTGACCGAGCCGAACAGGTCGAACACCGAGCCTTTCTTGAGAAAGCGTGTGGTAAAGCCGGCGAAGGGGCCAAACAGCAGGGCCGGCTCACCGTTGATGATGCGGGTATCCAGATGCGGTACAGACATTGGAGGAGCGCCGATCGGCGCCTTGCCATACACCTTGGAATTGTGTTGCTCGACAATTTCCGGCTTCTGGCAAACCAGCCACTGACCGCTGACCGGGAAGCCGCCATAGCCTTTCGATTCGTCGATGTCGGACTTCTGCAGCATCGGCAGCGCTCCGCCGCCGGCACCCAGGAAGACGAACCCGGCCTCAAGCTTGGTCTGCTCGCCGGTTTTCTGGTTCTTGACCCTTACCTTCCAGCGGCCGTTGTCGCGCTTGGCAAGGTAGTGAACCGGGCTACTGAGCATCAGCTCGAAGTTCGGCGTGGATTCGAGGAATTTCACCATGCTGCGGGTCAGTGAGCCGAAGTCCACATCCGAACCATGCTTGATCCTTGTGGCAGCCACCCGCTGCATCGGGTCACGGTTGTTCACCACCAGCGGCATCCACTCTTCCAGATCCCGAGGGGATTCGGTGTATTCCATTTCGCGGAACAGGTGGTGGGCGCTGAGTTTTTCGTAACGACGCTTGAGGAACTTCACCCCGTCTTCGCCCCAGACAAAGCTTTGGTGTGGTGTGCGGTTGATGAAGGATTTGGGCTCCGGCAATATGCCCTGCTCGACCATATGTGACCAGAATTGCAGCGAGACTTCGAACGAAGCGTTGATTTGCAGTGCGCGGTCGATCGTGACGTCGCCGTCTTCGGTTTCCGGAGTGTAATTGAGTTCACAATAACCGGCATGCCCGGTACCCGCGTTGTTCCATCCGTCGGTGCTTTCATGGGCCACGTGATCGAGACGCTCCACCATGACGATGTCCAGGGAAGGATCAAGCTGCCTGAGCATCATGCCGAGGGTAGCGCTCATGACGCCCCCGCCGACCAGCACTACATCTGCCTGTCTAACGGCCATTGGTAATCACCCTAGCTGGTTTAAAGCCTGTAGCCCGTCCACGATCAGCAGAGGGGCCTTTGAAGTTGTGGCGCGATTATCCCGTTTTTCGAGCGGATAATAAATTGCGATTATCAATCGAGGGCCAAACGTATAAAATGCGCCCGCCAGGCGCCCCTTTCATTCTCGCGCCTGAGGTTAACGATATCACCGCCACTTTAGTCTCATACCTGGCGGGAAACTTCTTCAGGGTACCTTTTATGCTAATGGCAATTGCAGCAATCATCGCAGGCCTGGTTCTTCTGGTCTGGAGTGCTGACCGTTTTATCGAGGGCGCAGCAGCCACGGCCAAGCACCTGGGCATGCCATCATTGCTCATAGGCATGGTGATTATCGGATTCGGCACCTCTGCACCGGAGCTGGCGGTGTCTGCCATGGCAGCACTGGACGGCAACCCCGGGCTGGCACTGGGCAACGCCTATGGTTCGAACATCACCAATATTGCCGTGATCGTCGGGCTTACTGCGGTGATCGCCCCGATTGCGGTGCATTCCCAGGTGGTCCGTAAAGAGTTGCCATTACTGCTGGTTCTGACAGCCATTGCCGGCTACCAGCTCATTGATGGCGAACTGACACGGCTTGATGGCTGGGTCCTTCTGGCGGTGTTTGCGGTTGTCATGGGTTGGTCGATTTACCAGGGAATTCAGGGCAAAGGCGACTCATTGATAGGCGAGACCGAGTCAGAGCTGGTTGCCCATCCGATGCCGCTGAAGATCGCGGTCACCTGGCTGGTTGTTGGCCTGGTTCTGCTACTGGTCAGTTCTCGCATGCTGGTCTGGGGAGCGGTATTCATAGCCCAGAGCCTCGGCGTCAGTGACCTGATTATCGGACTGACCATTGTCGCTATAGGCACCTCACTGCCAGAACTGGCATCTGCCCTGGCAGCAGTCAAGAAAAACGAGCACGACCTGATACTGGGCAATATTGTGGGCTCGGGTATTTTCAATACGCTGGCGGTTGTCGGACTGGCTGCGACCATCGAGCCGCTGGTTGTGGATATGGAAGTGCTCTACCGCGACTGGACATTGATGGCAGCCCTGACCATCGGCCTTCTGGTAATGAGCTTTGGCTTTGCCGGCAAGCCCCGGATCATCACCCGGCCGGAGGGCCTGCTACTTCTGATGGTGTACGTCGGCTACGCCGGCTATCTGGCGTCTACGGTTATTCGCTGACTGATGGCAAGCCAGAGTTAAATCCGGCCTGCCACCGGGACGCTAGTCCTGATTTTCCCGAAACACCATCGCCACCGAGTTCAGGCAGTAACGCTGCCCGGTGGGCGGTGGGCCATCGGGAAACACGTGCCCCAGATGACTGTCGCAACGCGGGCAGCGGATTTCCGTGCGGGTCATGCCCATGCTGCTGTCTTCAAGGTAACGTATGTGATCGGTGTCGAAGGGCTGGAAGAAGCTGGGCCAGCCAGTGCCCGAATCAAACTTGGAATCCGAGCTGAACAGAGGCAGCTCGCACAGCCGGCAGTAATAGACGCCCGGGTTCTTGTTATCCAGCAATGTGCCACAAAAGGGCCTTTCTGTGCCGTGGTCCAGCAACACCCGGCGCTCTTCTTCGGACAGGCCCGCGGCCTTCTCATTAACCTGTTCCGGTGTCAGCGGTGTCAGGTCGTAACCTGCAGCAGAAACGCTCATAGCAACCTCCTCAGGCAATATCGTTGCCGGTATAACCGGGTTTCAGCCGATCACCAAATGTGTCCACAAGCTTTTCCATCTTTGGTGCTGCAACAGCCATGATGTATGGCTGATAGGGATTTCGGGCCGCAAAGTTCTGGTGGTATTCCTCTGCAGGATAGAATGCTTCCAGTGGCTCCAGGCTGGTTACGACCGGATCATCGTAGATGCCAGCGGCATTCAGCTGACGGATGTAATCCTCAGCCACCCGTTTCTGGTCCTCGGTCTCGTAGAAAATCGCGGAACGGTACTGGGTGCCGCGGTCATTACCCTGCCGATTGAGCTGAGTGGGATCGTGAGCCACAGACAAAAATACTTTGAGGATCTCCCCAAAGCTGACGGTTTGCGGGTCGTATCGCACATCAACCACTTCAGCGTGCCCGGTCTGGCCGCTGCATACTGCTTCGTAGTTCGCGGTATCCGCACTGCCGCCAGCATAGCCAGACTCAACGCCGGTAACACCATTTACCGCCAGGAAAACCGCCTCCACACACCAGAAACAGCCCCCGCCAAGCACGACGTGTTGCTCGCTGGAGTCCCCGGCGGGCAAATCGTGTTCGGGGTCCGGGAAGCGGCTTTTCGGTACGTTCAGGCCGGGAATATTGCAGGATGTCGACATATCAGCTTGTGCCTCTGAGTCATTACCGTTTGTGCACTTACATTCAGTCCAAGTGTGGCCTTACTGACCCGGTTTAGCCACCCCTGCAGTGCCGATCAGAAAAACAGCAACCCTGCCAGAGCACTTCCGGGTGCCAGAATCCACACCGGTACCCGCCATATAGCCAGGCTTACCCAGGCAAGCAACACAAAGGCGATTGCACCAGAACTATCTACGGCAGAAGTCCAGACCGGATCATAAAGGGCCGCCAGCAACAGTCCGACAACACCTGCATTCACACCTGCGAGCGCTGCCCGGGCACAGGTTGCGGCCCATCTGCCACACCGCCTGGGCAACAACCTCACCATAGGCGGAATCTGACAACCACCGCCGGCGGTTTACGAATTCCTGGTGAAAGAACCCCAGGTGGGCTGTGGGGCCGCCGAACGATGTCAGGCCAAGCCGCAGAAACAGCAGGAATATGTGCCAGGCAGGTAACGCCCCGCCATGGGCATCCTTTGAGCGGGCATCTCTGAACATGGAACTCTCTGTCTGTGACAACGTTAGGTAAGAAGGATGAACATTATGACTTCCCTGTTGCATCACTCCCAGACCCAACCATAATGAAGGGGCGTGTTGACCGGATCGTGACAGGAAACGTTTACAACAACCAACAGGATCAGCAATGACTGCCCGGGCCCATACACCAGAAAATCAGGATGAACTGCTGGAGTATCGTCTCAGCCTCCGGCTTGGCCCGGTCCATGCGCGACAACGCCTTGGCATTGAACAGGAAGCAGAGTCAAAGGTGTTCGGGCCGGACCGGCACTCGTTCCACCTCGAGAATATCACCTCCGCGCCGCGATTTATCAGCACCTGCCTGAAACTGGCGGGGCTGTTCCGGCGGGGACAGGCCAACAGCCGCCGGCTGGACACGGTCCATAACAGCTTCCACATCAACGGCCTTCCGGCCGCTTTTGAAGGTTACCGTATCCTGCAACTGACCGACCTCCATGTGGATATGGACGAAGCCAACCTGCAGGCGGTTATCAACCGGATCCAGCCACTCGAATACGACCTGTGCGTACTGACCGGCGACTACCGTCGCCTGACCTGGGGGCCAATTGAAGATGCCATGGCGGGCATGGCAAAGCTACGGGGCGCCATTCGGGGCAAGGCCTATGCGGTTTTGGGCAATCACGACAGTGTGCGCATGGTGCCCGGCCTTGAAGACATGGGGTACCACCTGTTGATGAACGAGCATGCCGTGCTGCAGAGAGGCGATGAGAAACTCTACCTGGCAGGCGTGGATGATGCCCATTTCTACAAGGTTCACAATCTTCACAAGGCCGGTGACGAAATTCCGGCAGGCGGCATCAGCCTGTTGCTCAGCCACACCCCGGAAATCTGGCGGGAAGCCGCCCATGCCGGCTACGACGTTTTCCTCTGCGGCCATACCCATGGTGGCCAGATCTGCCTGCCTGGCGGGTTTCCGGTCACCCTGGATTCCGACTGCCCACGGGAACTGGGTCGAGGGTACTGGCGCCGCAACGGCATGCAGGGGTATACCTCTCCGGGAACCGGCACCTCGGTGGTCAATGTGCGCCTGAACTGCCCGCCCGAGGTGACGTTGCATACGCTGACCGGCGGGCCGGGCTAGCCTGAGCCGGTCAGTGGGGCTGGTGACGTATGCCCAGCCGGAACAGCAGTGGTGACAGCACGATATTGGAGATGGTAAAAAGCACCACAACACCCGCCACCACAAGCCCGTTCAGGCCCAGCCAATACCATGCCAGGATCATCGGCAACAGTGCTTCGGGTATCTGGTCCAGCCCCAAGGCCCGGGCACTGGAGTCCAGGCCGGCACGGCGCTTGATGAAGCTGCTGATCATGTCCCCGATCAGCCCCAGCAATCCGAAGACCAGGCCAAACAGCAACCCCATACCGATTATCAGCGCAAACAGGCCACAGGCGAGCGTGCCGGACACCACACCTCGCCAGGTTTTACTGTTCCCCAGCAGCGGTCGCCCATCCCGCCACAGTCTGCCGCCATCAACGGGGGCGGACCAGCGCCGGCCGAACACCCGGGCCGTAACCACTGGCGCCCCATTTGCCAGCACCAGCATCACGAAGAGCTCGAGAGATAACAGCAAGCGGCCCAGCCTCCGTCAGATGTCGCCCAGTGAACGTCTTGTTTTCAGGACACGCCGCCTTTGGTCAGTTTCAGGGGATCCATCAATTCCTCGAGTCTGTCCCGGTCAAGACCGCTGCGCTCTTCCGCAACGTCAATCACCGGCCTTCCACTCTGGTAGGCTTCCTTGGCAATATCAGAAGCCAGGCTGTAACCGATCTCGGGATTCAGCGCCGTGACCAGCACCGGGTTCTTGCCCACCGCTGCGTTCAGGTGATCGGAATTCACGGTGAAATCGCGAATAGCCTTATCGCCGAGGATGGTGGACGCATTACTCAGCAGTTCGATCATGTCCAGCAGGTTGGCGCCTACCAGTGGCAGCATCACGTTCAGCTGGAAGTTGCCTGACTGGCCGGCAATGGCAATGCTGCTGTCCAGGCCCATGACCTGTGCACCCACCATGGCCACCGACTCCGGTATCACCGGGTTCACCTTGCCCGGCATGATGCTGCTGCCCGGCTGTAATGCCGGCAGGCTGATTTCTGCCAGACCATGAATGGGACCACTGTTCATCCAGCGCAGGTCATTGGCGATTTTGGTGAGCACAATGGCCAGGCCCCGGAGCTGTGACGACAGCGCAACCGGCGCATCAATGGCACTTTGCCCGACAAACTTGTGCTCCAGCGAGTGGAAATGATAGCTGGTATTGGATTTCAGAAATTTGACGAACTGTTCCGGGAACTCATGCAGGGCATTCACGCCGGTACCCACCGCGGTTCCGCCCTGAGGCACCTGGAGCAAATCGTCGGCGGCAGCGGCCAGCCGCTTTTCTGCGGCCAGCAACTGCTCCCGCCAGGTTCGCAACTCCTGGCCCAGAGTAACAGGCATGGCATCCATCAGATGGGTACGGCCGGTTTTGACCTGCTCTGAAAACAACGCCTCGCGCTCGTAAATAACGCCGCAAAGGTGCGTTAGTGCCGGTATCAGACGTTCGTGAACCCCGGTGACGGCACTGACATGAATCGCCGTTGGAATCACATCGTTGGAACTCTGGCTCATGTTGACGTGATCGTTGGGATGAATCTCGACACCTTCCTGTGCAGCCAGGGCAGCGATCACCTCGTTCACATTCATGTTGGTGCTGGTACCAGAGCCGGTCTGGTAGCGGTCAACGGGAAACTGGTCGGCGCACTCACCCTCCAATATTCGATTTCCTGCCGCCACGATGGCGTCACGCACTTCGTTGTCCAGCAGCCCAAGGCTGGCATTGGCATCGGCGGCCGCCTGTTTTACGCGAACAACCGCAGCGATAAAGGCGGGCGGCATGGGCTGACCACTGACCGGGAAATTCTCCACGGCTCGCTGGGTCTGGGCTCCCCAGAGAGCATTCTCGGGCACATGGACGTCTCCCAGACTGTCCTTTTCCGTCCTGAAATTGGTCATGACATTCTCCTTATCAGCCAGCTTCGGTCATTCGTTGAGTGGGGACTTCAACCTGACATGGTCGCAAATGCCGGTAACCTGATCAAAATTCAGAATCAGGGTGTGGACCGTGTTGGTGTAGGTATCGTGCAGATGAAACTTGAACCGGTGCTGCTTTTCCCCCTGCAGGTAGCCATCGTATTCACGCACGAGCTCTCGTACGTCGCCCCCCTCATCCCTGGACCAGGTGGCATTGAATGGCCCCAGTATGGCACCACCAGAGAGGCAGACAGTCACTTCGTGATTGGTAAGGGCATTTTCGGGAACGGCCATAGCGTCTCTCCTGACAAAACAATCGTTGACAGAATAGAGTGTAGACCGTCATTCCCGATCAGGGTTCAGGGATGTCGCAAGGCTGGTTACCAGGGCTCTCAGGCGGTTGGGTTTTACCGGCTTGTTGAGAATGGGCAGGTACTGGGTACTGATCAGCCGGCGCGTATCATCGCTGCGGTCGGCGGTAATGACCGCAGCGGGTATATCGCGACCGAAGTGACGACGCACCGCATGGATCGCTTCGCATCCGGTCCGATTGTCATCCAGGTGGAAGTCGGCAAGAATGATGTCGGCGCCCTGGCAGTGGTCGATGGCTGCGGCCGCGCTTCCTGCGGTCACCACCCGGCAACCCCATCGTTCCAGCAATGCCCGCATGCTTTCCTGCACCGGTTCTTCATTATCAATGACCAGAACGCGAAGCCCCTCAAAAGACGAGGTGACGGGTACCGGCATCTCCTTGTTCCGGTTACCGGCAGGCGCATCCATGACGGCGCTCAGGGGTAGCAGGATGCTGAAGCAGGAGCCCTTGCCATAGCTGGAATCCACCCGGATTTCGCAACCCAGCACCCTCGCCATCCGGTCAACAATCGCCAGCCCCAGACCAACGCCCTGACGCTCGCCCCCTTTGGGCAATATCTGGTGAAACTCCCTGAAAATATCCTCGAGCTTGCCCTTTTCGATACCGACACCGGTATCCCACACGCCGATTTCCAGGTTGGGGCCACGCTTGCGGGCCGCAAACAGAATCCCGCCCTCGGTGGTGTAGCGAAAAGCATTGCTCAGCAGGTTTCTCAGTATCCGTGTCAGCATTCGCGGATCGGTGCGGACGCTGCCTGCAACCGGCCGTACACGAAAATTCAGCTCCGCGTTTTCGGCCAAGGGCTCAAATTCCTCGGCCAGTCCACGCATCAGCTCACCAATATCGGTACGGATATAGTCCGGCTGCATGGCTTTCTGGTCCAGCTTGGAGATATCCAGCAGATCCGCCAGCAGGTCTTCTGCGCTTTCCAGCGAGCGCTGTACGCGGTGCACAAGGCGGTTTTCGTCCGCCGGCAGGTTGCTGTCCATCAGGGCGGACACTAACAGCCGGGCCGCATTGAGGGGCTGGAGCAGGTCATGGCTGGCAGCCGCCAGATACTTGTCCTTGCTTTCATTGGCTTCCCGCGCCGCGTCTACCGCCACAACCAGCTCCTGCTCTACTTTTTCCCGCTGCTCAATCTGGTAGCGCAATACCACGTTGGCATTCTGCAGCTCGTCGGTGCGTTCCTCTACCCGGCGTTCCAGATCGACATTGAGCTGGCGCAGCTTTTCCCGCGCCTGGTGGCGTTCGGTGATATCTGCAACAAACGCTTCCACCACTTCCGGGCCAAGATCCGGCCGCCGCAAAAGTGTGATCGCAACCTGCACGGGCGTATTGTCTGCGCGCCTGAGCCGGGTTTCCCGGGCACTGAGGCTGCCGTGGTCCAGCAGCTCCTGGCGAATAGCGTCGAATTCGCCGGAACTGCAGAACAATTGCTCTCGCAAGCGAATAACCCGGGTGATCAGGTCTTCCACACTGTCATAGCCGCACATACGGGCCATCGCAGGGTTGGCGGCCACAAAGCCGCCCCTGAGATTGGCCTGGAAGATACCGTGAAGGGCATTTTCAAACAGCCACTTGTAGCGGTTACGCTCCTTTTCCAGTTCGTCTATTCGCGCCTGCAACGCCGGGTAATAGTTCTTGCGTACCGACTGGCTGCCAAGGCCAAGCAGGTCACCGATATCATAATCGGCGTCGCTGGAATCAGAGGGCTTCTTCATACACCACTTCGACATCCCGGCGGGAAGACTTGCGGGGATTGGTGAGAATGCACGGGTCCTGCAGTGCAAATCCGGACAGATAGGGAATATCAGACGTGGTCACGCCCAGTTTGGCAAGCTTCGCTTCCAGCCCCACCGCACGTTTGAGGGCGATAATCCGCTCCATCAGGCGCTGCTTGATCACCGGTTTCGACATACCGCGGGTATCAATATCCATGGCCTCGGCCACCCGCCTGAATCGGTCCTCGGCAGAGGTGTAGTTGTAGGCCACCACGTGTTCCAACAGTAACGCGTTACAAAGGCCGTGGGGCAAATCGAGGAAGCCCCCCAGGCTGTGGGACATGGCATGGACCGCGCCCAGAATGGCATTGGAAAACGCCAGCCCGGCCTGCATGGACGCCAGCATGATCTGCTCCCGCAGATGCACGTCAGCGATGTTGCGCACCAGCGGCTCCAGATTACGGTTGATCAGCCGGATTGCTTCCAGTGCGTTGGTGTCGGTGAGCGGGCCGCTGCCAGTGGAGACGAAAGCCTCGATGGCATGCACCAGGGCATCGACACCGGTACAGGCGGTCAGGTAGGCATCCATCGTTTCCGTTACTTCAGGATCGATCAGCGCCACATCCGGCACCACTGCCTTGCTGATGATGGAAAACTTGAAGCGCCGGTTGGGATCGGAAATGATCGCAAACTGGGACACATCGGCGGAGGTACCGGCCGTGGTGGGAATCAAAATCATCGGTGGCGACGGCGAGGTGATGGTATCGACACCCTCGAACTCTAGGATGCTCCGGCCATGGGCACTGACTATGCCGATGCCCTTGGCGCAATCCATGGGGCTGCCACCGCCAATGGCGACGATCACATCACATTCGCTGGAGCGGTACCGCTCCGCGCCGGCCATGACTTCATCCACTTTGGGGTTGGGCGACACGCCGGTAAACACGGTGACGCGAATGCCCGCCGCCACCAGAATATCCACGATTTCCGCAACCCAGCCGGCTTTTTCCACCCCCGGATCCGACACCAGGAACACATGGCGGGCGCCAAAGTTGCTGGCAAAGTTGGCCACGGCCTTGCGGGAGCCGGCACCAAAGACGATCTCGGGGGAAACAAACTTGCGCAGAGCGGAAATGTCGTAGCTCATGGGCGTTCTCTTCAGCGATGCTGTTATTGTTATATCAAGTCCAAGTTTACCTGAACTGCTATCCGCCATCATCGCACTTTTGGCTACACCGCCGATAGAACGCCAGCAGGTTCTCCAGCAACGCAATCTGGTTGCGGCGCTGCCGGAAGCCGTGCCCTTCGTCGTCAAACCACCAGAGTTCAACCGCCTGCCCGTTCTGCTCCAGCACTTTTACCATTGCCCTGGTCTGCTCCGGCACCACCACCCGATCCTGCCCGCCCTGGAAAAAAATCAGCGGCCGGCGGATGCGGTGGGCCTGAAGCACCGGTGTGCGCGCCTGCCAGCGCCCGGGAAAATCGTCCGGTGGTCCCAGCAACCAGTCCAGGTAGCCCGACTCGAAGCGGTGTGTCACCTCTCGCAGGTGAGCGGGGTCACTGACCCCGAACAGGCTGGCACCGGCCCGGAAGCGCTGACTGCAAGTCATGGCCATCAAGGCCGTATATCCCCCGGAGCTGCGGCCCTGGATGAACAGCCGGGTGGCATCCCCCCTGCCCCCGGCCACCAGGTGATCGGCCGCCCGTTCCATATCCTCCACGTCTGCCTGACCCCAGTTGCCGGCCAATGCCAGACGGAAATCACGGCCGAACCCCGCGCTGCCGCGGTAATTGACCTCGGCCACCGCGAATCCATGATGGCACCAGAACTGGACCTGAGGGTTGAATACCGGCCGTGCCGTCGATGTGGGGCCGCCATGGGCAATCAGGATCAATGGTGGAGGCGTGTTCTCCGACCCACCCTCGACCGGTGGATACAGGAATCCACTGACCTCTTCGCGCACATTCGTCGAGGGGGGAACCCGAAAGGTTTCAGGCGTGACAATTGGCGTATCAGCGAACGGGGTTTCGCCCCCGGCAAGTGTGTGGACATGGCCGGTCTCAGGATTCACTGCCAATACTGAATCAAGCCGGGAAGCTGACCGGGCAATGCAATAAAGTTCGCCGTTGAAGGACGTCAGCTGGCGAAAGTCGGCGTAGCCTGTGGCGACCCGCACGGGTGGGGACTCAGCAGACAGCGTCAGCCATAGCTCCCCGCTTCCGCAAACATAGCGCACCCGGGCCCAGCCTCCTTGCCCCAGCGGCCAGTGGTGACGCTCACCCAACTGCCAGGGTGCGCTGGCGTGGTCCGCAGCTGTCGCCTCGAGGCAGGTCCACCTGGGCTGTCCTGTGGTGAGCGACACCTGCCAGGGCTGCCACCAGCCTTCGTGATCCGACAGCACCTGCAGCTCCTCGCCATCGAACACAGGCTGCTGGACGCTGCCGCCTGTGGGTGTCGGCAGGCAACGAGCCCCGACCAGTGTGCCATCGACATCCACATCCGCAGCCCACAAAACAGAACTCACCCACGGCATGTCCGGCAGCGACCAGCATACCCAGGCAATGCGCGTACCACTGGCGGACAGCGCCGGTGCGCTGTAAAAATCCTCGCCCTCATGTAAGTGCAGAACCTTGTTGTCGCCCTGTACTGCCACCAGTTGCTGGCGTCCCGTACTTTCTCTTACCGCCAGAACACGGTCATGGCCGTCATCCCACACCAGTCCGCCGAAGCTGGCAGCCGGGTCCCGGGTCAAGGCATCGGAGGCCCCTGTGCGCGGGTCAATTCGGTGGATCTGCTGCCCTGACGCCGCCACCGCAAACAGGGCGTCTGGCCCGGCACATAACGCTCCGCCACCGTAACCATTAACGTCGCTGCGAATACCGAACTCCGGGCCCGTTAACGGGTGAGAGGCATCTCCTTTTACCTTTGTGAGCAGGTTGTTGCCGGTGGCCGGATCGAACTCCAGCCAGAAAACACCCGCCCGGGAGGCAGTCAGCGCTCCCCGCTGGATAAAAGCAGCAGAGGCCTGCTCTGCAGAAAGCGGCGACAAGATCGTTTTGTCTGGCGTATCAGCCCCGGAAGAACAACCGGGAGTTGTTGGCGTTGCGATAGGTCAGCTCCTCCAGCCCGGCGCTGGCGTGGTCCGCCGCCTTGCGGGCGGCGAGGATGCGGTCGTGGTGGGGCGACTTGCTGCATACCGGGTCGGCGTTGTCGGCATTGCCGGTCAGCAGGTAGGCCTGGCAGCGGCAGCCGCCGAAGTCCTTGTCTTTTTCATCGCAGGAGCGGCAGGGCTCCGGCATCCAGCTATCGCCCCGGTAATGGTTGAAACCCGGGCTGTCGTACCAGATGGAGTGTAGCGAGGATTCGCGTATATTGGGAAATTCGATGGGCAGCAGGCGTGCACTGTGGCACGGCAGCGCAGTGCCGTCCGGGGCCACGGTCAGGAACAGGCTGCCCCAGCCGTTCATGCAGGCTTTTGGCCGTTCCTCGTAGTAATCCGGTGTGACGAAGATCAGTTTCATGGCCGAGCCGCTGGCCGCCAGGCGCTTGCGGTAGCTGTTCACTTCGGCCTCGGCCTTCTCCAGTTGCGCCCTGGAAGGCATCAGCCCTTCGCGATTCTCGAAGGCCCAGCCGTAGTACTGGCAAGTGGCCAGTTCCACATAGTCTGCACCCAGACGCTCACAGAGGCTGATGATATCGTCCATCTGGTGGATATTGTGGCGATGGATGACGAAGTTGAGCACCATGGGGTAGCCCGCCTCCTTTACCGCACGGGCCATCGCCAGTTTCTGGTCAAAGGCCTTGCGGGAGCCGGCAACGGCGTTGTTCAGTTCCGGGTCCGAGGCCTGGAAACTCACCTGGATATGGTCCAGACCGGCGTCCCGGAAGGCGTTCACCTTGGCTTCTGTGAGCCCCAGGCCGGAAGTGATCAGGTTGGTGTAGTACCCCAGCTGGCGCGCCTCGGCAATCAGTTCAGGCAGATCCTGTCGCACCAGCGGCTCGCCGCCGGAGAAGCCCAGTTGCGCCGCTCCCATCTCGCGACCCTGACGCAGCACCCTTACCCACTCTTCGGTGGTCAGTTCCTGCTCGGTCTGGGCGAAGTCCAGAGGGTTCGAGCAGTAGGGACACTGCAAGGGGCAGCGGTAGGTCAGCTCTGCCAGCAACCATAATGGCGGGCCGATACCGGGGCGATCACCGGCGGGCATGACGTGATGGCCTGTCATGAGAACAGTATCCAGTGCTGCTGTTCGGCATCCTTGAGGAAGCCGCTGACATCCTCCTCCAGGGAACCCGCATCCGGAAACTGCTGTTCCAGGAGTTTCACGATCTCGGAGACAGTGCGCTGGCCATCCACCACTTTCAGCACTGCACCGGCGCTGTCATTCAGCCGCACCATCCCCTCCGGATACAGCAACACGTGAGCATTCTGGGCCGGCTCCCACTGGAAGCGAAAACCCGGGCGCAGTCTTGGTATCTGTTTCATGGTCACCGCCATCACAGCCCCCGGTGCCACACGGACTGGTCGGTGACGGTATGATACGGTGGCGTCTGGTGCTGATAAGCCATAGTCAGGGCATCCAACATCGACCATAAGATATCCAGTTTGAATTGCAGAATTTCCAGGGCACGGGCCTGCTGTGCCGCAGTGGTAAAATGTTCCAGCGTAATGCTGAGGCCGTGCTCCACATCCCTCCGGGCCTCGGAAAGCCGCTTGCGGAAATAGACATAGCCATCAGTCCTGATCCAGGGATAGTGCTGCGGCCAGCTGTCCAGGCGGGACTGGTGAATCTCCGGCGCGAACAGTTCGGTCAGTGAGGAACAGGCCGCTTCCTGCCAGGTAGCCCGGCGGGCAAAGTTCAGATAGGCATCCACTGCAAAGCGGACTCCCGGCAGCACATGACGCTGGTCAATCACTTCCTCACGGGTCAGCCCCACCGCTTCCGCCAGCCTGAGCCAGGCCTCGATTCCGCCCTCGTCGTCATTGTGGCCATCGTGATCCAGTACCCGCTGCAGCCATAACCGGCGTACGGACGCATCCGGGCAGTTCGCCATAATGGCGGCGTCTTTACGGGGAATGTTGATCTGATAATAGAAACGATTGGCCACCCAGCCGCGGATCTGCTCCGGCGTGCAGGCGCCGCTGTACATGGCTTTATGGTAGGGGTGGTGAATGTGGTAATACTGGCCTTTGGCCCGTAGGGCCTGCTCGAAATCCTTGCGGTTCATGACCGGGGTCGCGATTGCGTTCATGAGGGCACCGCCATGTCCAGATGCATTCCGTCAAAAGACACTTCAATACCATGCTTTGCCAGCACGGTCCGCTCGGGGGAGTCTTCGTTCAGAATGGGGTTGGTGTTGTTAATATGGATAAGAATCTTGCGCTGTGCCGGCATGCTATCGAGTAATTCAATCATTCCACCGGGGCCACTCTGGGCCAGGTGCCCCATTTCCTGGCCAGTGCGGGTGCCCACTTCGCAACGCAACATTTCATCGTCACGCCAGACGGTGCCATCCACCAGCAGGGTGTCGGCCCTGCGCATCCATTCCAGGATCTGCTCATCCGGCTGCCCCAGCCCCGGCGCGTACATCACGGTTTCGCCGCTGCGAGTGTCTTCAATGAACAGGCCGATGTTATCGCCAGGGTGCGGGTTGTTCCGACGCGGGGAATACGGTGGCGCATTGCTGAGTAACGGGATAGCGGTCAGGCGCAGGGACGGGGCGCAGGGTATGGTAAAGGACTGCTGATCGGTGCAGGGCACCTCATGCCACCGCGGGCCACCGTGCCAGTGTTCCAGCATGCGAAACAGTGGAAAGCCGCCGCTGAGATCTTCATGGACCTGGGTGGTGCACCACACATCCAGGGGCAGCCCTTCCCGTAGCATAAGCAGGCCAGTGGTATGGTCCACCTGGCTGTCTATCAGCAGCACTGCACCAATGCCGGTATCACGCAGTGCGCGGGCCGGCTGCATGGCGTCAAACGAAGCCAGCTGTGCACGAATATCCGGCGAGGCGTTGCATAGAATCCAGCTGACACCGTCTTCGCTGATGGCAATGGACGACTGGGTGCGGGCCGTGGCGTTCAGGGTGCCTTTACGGAAACCGTCACAATTGGCGCAGTTGCAGTTCCACTGGGGAAAACCACCTCCAGCTGCGGAACCAAGGATACGAATCTGCATGGCGGGAACTCCAGACACGAAACGGCCAGCACACAGTGGCTGGCCATCGGTTCTCAGCGGTTGGCGAAGTACATGGTGACTTCGAAGCCGATCCGCAGGTCTTCATAGGCTGGTTTGGTCCACATGATGCTTTCCTCTTGTGATGATTGTTGTGGCATTCAGGATCCGTTAGCCGGCTTTCCGGTAACTCACTCTCAATCCTACCCAGTCTCCGAAGGGGCAAATATGGTACTTTGGCACTGATTTTTGGCCGGTACGGGCGCAGAACGTCATCCTTTCGGACCATCCCCGGAAACAGGAGGACGAAAACAAAAAAGGCCCTGGGAAGGGCCAAGGAAATGGCAGGAAAACCCACGTGCCCCAGCCAGTCACCGGAGCAGAAAATGCACATCCTTGTGCGGACTCGCCACCGGGCCTGTGTGGATAGGCCCGGGCACAACAGTCATTGCTTTACCAGGCTCAGAAGAAGCCCAGTGGATTGATGTCGTAGCTGACCAGCAGGTTTTTGGTCTGCTGATAATGGTCCAGCGCCATCTTGTGGTTCTCGCGGCCAACACCGGACTTCTTGTAGCCACCGAAAGCGGCGTGAGCCGGGTACTGGTGGTAGCAGTTGGTCCACACGCGGCCCGCCTGGATACCACGGCCCATGCGGTAGGCCCGGTTGATGTCGCGGGTCCACAGGCCGGCACCCAGACCAAACTCGGTGTCGTTGGCAATGGCCAGGGCTTCTTCCTCATCCTTGAAGGTGGTCACACCCACCACCGGGCCGAAGATTTCTTCCTGGAACACGCGCATGTTGTTCTTGCCCTTGAACAGGGTTGGCTGAATGTAGAAGCCGTTGTTGAACTCACCTTCCATTTCCTCACGACCACCACCGGTCAGCACTTCCGCGCCTTCCTGCTTGCCGATTTCCAGGTACGACATGATCTTGTCGAACTGTTCCTTGGACGCCTGCGCACCTACCTGCACGTCGGTATCCAGCGGGTTGCCACGCTTGATGGACTTGGTGCGCTCAACAACCTTGGCCATGAACTCGTCGTACATGTCTTCCTGCACCAGGGCGCGAGACGGACAGGTACACACTTCGCCCTGGTTGAAGAACGCCAGCACCAGGCCTTCGACACACTTGTCGATGAACTCCGGCTCAGCCTGCATTACGTCGGAGAAGTAGATGTTGGGGGACTTGCCACCCAGCTCCACGGTAGACGGAATGATGTTCTCGGCTGCGCACTTGAGGATGTGGGCGCCCACCGGGGTAGAGCCGGTAAACGCGATCTTGGCGATGCGCTTGCTGGTGGCCAGGGCCTGACCGGCTTCGATGCCATAACCGTTGACGATGTTGACCACGCCCGGTGGCAGCAGGTCACCGATCAGGTCCATCAGGATCAGGATGCTGGCCGGTGTCTGCTCGGCCGGCTTCATCACGGTGCAGTTACCGGCAGCCAGGCAGGGTGCCAGCTTCCACACTGCCATCAACAGCGGGAAGTTCCAGGGAATGATCTGGCCCACAACGCCCAGAGGCTCGTGGTAGTGATAAGCCACGGTGTTGTTGTCAATGGCGCTGGAGGTGTCTTCCTGGGCGCGGATACAACCGGCGAAGTAACGGAAGTGGTCCACCGCCAGAGGCAGGTCGGCGTTGATGGTTTCACGCACCGCCTTGCCGTTGTCCCAGGTTTCAGCAACCGCCAGCATCTCGATGTTCTGCTCAATGCGGTCGGCAATTTTCAGCAGAATGTTGGAACGTTCGGTGGTAGAAGTCTTGCCCCAGGCCGGCGCGGCCTTGTGGGCGGCGTCCAGAGCCAGGTCGATATCTTCGGCGGTGGAACGCGGAATCTCACAGATCACATCACCGGTTACCGGGGTGATGTTTTCAAAGTACTGGCCTTTGGCGGGAGCGACCCACTCACCACCAATAAAGTTTTCATAACGGGGTTTGAAGGAGACGACGGAGCCTTCCTTTCCTGGTTGTGCGTAGATCATGGTCTCGACCTCTTGTTGTGTTTGTCGAAGGGCAACGCGGCCTTTCGCGTTTACCCAATCAATGTAGACCCCAGCGACGGATAGGTGAATGATTCGATGGAGGTGAAAAACTCGTTCCTTAGTAGTAGATGGCATCAAAGCCGCGCCAGTACTGGTCAAACCTGCCTGAATAAATAGTGCACCGTAAAATCCCTCACTGGCGCACAAAAACAGTGCGAATGCCCTGACAGGAAGCAATCGCGTTTCGCCGTCAAAATAAAAAACCAACAAAACCAGACGGTTAACAATTGGCATAGTCTCTGCAATACCCATATGACGCAGCGAGAAGTCGGTTACCGAAACCAGCATCAAAGCGCGACAATCTGACAAATAGTTCAACTAGGGTTCCGGCCTGTTCCTCGTAGCGATGAAAAAGCGAGACAAAACAGGTGACTGGTCCGAGAGTTGACGACCTTTTCCAAGGTTACACGGCGGGACAAAAGCCCGGGAGGATCGTTCAGTGACTGACGTCTCTCGTTTCTTTGAACCCCGTACCAGAAGGAAAAGGCGATGCTCGACTCTCTCAATAGCGCAGCCCCCCTCTACGACGATCTGATTCCCGGCGGATCCCACTGGTCTTTCATCATGCGCCGTGGCCATGTGCTGCGCCTGATTGATGAAACCGGCGGCGCCAACGTCGGCATGCTGATGTACAACCCCGAGAATCCCCTCGAGCGGTACAACATGCCGGACACCCTGAAAAACCAGCACACCTTCCTGCTGACCAGGGGCCACGTATTGCTTTCGGACATGGGCCGGGTGTTTGCCTCTGTCACCCGCGACGACCTGGGCTGGCATGATACGGTCAGCGGCACCTGCAACGCCGAACTGGTCGAACAGCGCTGGGGCAAAAAGACCTATCAGGAAGCCCGCAACCACTATCACCGCAACGGCTTTACCAGCTTCCTCAACGAGCTGGCCAAGTACGGCCTGGGCAAGAAAGACCTGACCGCCAACCTGAACTGGTTCAGCAAGGTTCAGACCGACGACGACGGCAACATGGCCTTCGACACCAATCACTCGCACGCAGGCGCCACCGTGGACCTGCGTTTCGAGATGGACACCATCGTGGTGCTGCACACCTGCCCGCATCCAATGAATCCGGCCAGCGAGTACCCCAGCCATGCCGTGCGTTACCAGCTGTTCAAGGCGGCCCCCGTGACCGATGCCGACCCTTGCAAGCTCTCGTCACCGGAGGCCACCCGCGCCTTCGCCAACACTACCCTTTATCACCTGTTTCAGTAACGGAGGCCGGACATGATCAAGCAAAGCGCATTGAAACCCGACAACGCCGCCTTCCGCGAAACCGTACCGGCAGGCGAGTATTTCCTCAAAGTCGTAAAGGCCGGCCAGACCGTCCGCATCCTGGACCTGGAAGGCAACCAGGCCGCAGACACCCTGTTCTACAACGCCCACAACCCCACCGAGCGTTACAGCGCCGTAGACACCATCCGCGAGCAAGGCAACGTTTACCTGACCGCCGGTTCCAGGCTGATGTCCTCGGAAAACAACGTAATGCTGGAGATCACCGCCGATACCTGCGGCCGTCATGACACCCTGGGTGGCGCCTGCGCGGCGGAGAGCAACACCACCCGTTATGCCCTGGAAAAAAAATGCATGCACGCCTGCCGCGACAGCTGGCTGGTGGCGGTTACCGAGCATGAAGAGCTGGGCATGACCAAACGGGACATTACCCACAACATCAACTTCTTCATGAACGTACCGGTTACCGCCAACGGCGGCCTGACGTTTGCCGACGGCATTTCCGATGCCGGCAAATACGTGGAGCTGGAAGCGAAGATGGATGTGCTGGTGATGATTTCCAACTGCCCGCAGCTGAACAACCCCTGCAACGGCTGGAACCCCACACCGATCGAGGTGCTGGTATGGAGCTGACCGGCGCCCTCAATAACCCCGACAAAGTCCTGATTGCCAATCGCGGCGCCATTGCCTGCCGGGTGATCCGCACCCTGCGGGAAATGGGCATCACTTCGGTGGTGGTCTACGCCGAGGCGGATGCCGACTCCCTGCATGTACGACAGGCCGACGAAGCTTACTCGCTGGGTGAAGGCTCCGCCGCAGCCACCTATCTGGACCAGGACAAGCTTTTCAAGATCGTCCGCGAGAGCGGCGCGGGCGCCATCTATCCGGGCTATGGTTTTCTCAGCGAAAACGCGGATTTTGCCCGTCGTTGTGATGCCGAGGGCGTGGTGTTCCTCGGCCCTACGCCCGAACAGATGGAGCAATTCGGCCTCAAGCACACCGCCCGGGCCCTGGCCGAGGAAGCTGGCGTACCGCTGCTGCCCGGCACCGGCCTGCTGACGGGTCTGGACGAAGCGATACAGGCGGCTGAGGCAATCGGCTATCCGGTGATGCTGAAAAGCACTGCCGGCGGTGGTGGCATTGGCATGTCCCGCTGTTACAGCGCCGAGGAGCTGGGCAAAACTTTCGAGTCGGTACAGCGCCTCAGCCAGAACAACTTCAGCAACGATGGCGTGTTTCTCGAGAAATTCGTGGAGCATGCCCGCCATATTGAAGTGCAGCTTTTCGGCGACGGCAAAGGCCGCGTCGCTGCCCTTGGCGAGCGGGACTGTTCCGCCCAGCGCCGCAACCAGAAGGTCATTGAAGAAGCGCCCGCGCCGGGTCTGACCGACGATGTGCGCACCCGCATGCATGCCACCGCCCGCCAGCTGGGCGAAAGCATTGCCTACCGCAGTGCCGGCACCGTGGAGTTTATCTACGACCCGGACACTACCGAGTTCTACTTCCTGGAAGTGAATACCCGCTTACAGGTAGAGCACGGCGTGACCGAAAAGGTTTACGGTGTGGACCTGGTGCGCTGGATGGTGGAACTTGGGGCCGGCACCCTGCCCGATCTGAAAGGGCTGAGTGGCAACCTCACTGCTTGCGGACATGCCATTCAGGCGCGAATCTATGCCGAGGATCCCAACAAGGATTTCCAGCCCGGCGCAGGTTTGCTGACCAACGTAACCTGGCCGGATGAGGAAGGCCTGCGGATTGACACCTGGATACAGCCGGGCACCGAAGTCTCGCCCCTGTTCGACCCCATGCTGGCCAAGGTCATTGTGCACGAGCAGGACCGCGAGGCGGCCCGCAAGCGGTTGATGCAGGCCCTGGATGACAGTCGGCTGTATGGCATTGAAACCAACCTCAAGTACGTGCGCCAGGTGCTGGATGACCCACGTTTTGTGGAAGGCCGCCTGTTCACTCGCACCCTGAATGAATTCGACTACCGACCGGCCACCGTGGACGTGCTCAGTGGCGGCACAATGACGACTATCCAGGATTACCCCGGACGGATCGGCTACTGGGAAGTCGGTGTGCCGCCATCCGGCCCTTTCGACAGCTACTCGTTCCGGCTCGGTAACCGCCTGCTGGGCAACCCGGAAAAAGCGCCGGGCCTGGAAATCACCCTCAAGGGGCCGGTGCTCAGCTTTAACCGGGCCACCCAGATTGCGCTTGCCGGCGCGCCACTGGACGCCACCCTGAACGATGAGCCGGTCGGTTTCTGGCAGGTGATTGACGTGCCCGCGGGCTCCACCCTGAAACTCGGAGCCACCACCGGCGATGGTGCACGGGCCTATGTGCTATTCCGTGGCGGCCTGGATTGCCCGGAATACCTCACCTCCTGCAGTACATTTACCCTGGGACAGTTTGGCGGTCACTGTGGCCGGGCCCTGCGGGCCGGGGATGTGCTGGCGTTGAGCGACAACAAGCCGGTTGCTGCCACTACCCTGCCCAACGAGCTGAAACCGACCATCGGCAAAACCTGGAAACTCCACGTGACCTATGGCCCCCACGGTGCGCCGGACTATTTCACCGGCCAGGACATCGACACCTTTTTCAGCAGCGACTGGGAAATCCACTACAACTCCAGCCGCACCGGCGTTCGCCTGATCGGCCCGAAACCAGAGTGGGCACGCAGCGACGGTGGCGAAGCCGGTATGCATCCCTCCAACATTCACGATAACGCCTACGCCGTGGGCACCGTGGATTTCACCGGCGACATGCCGGTGATTCTCGGGCCCGACGGCCCCAGCCTGGGTGGCTTCGTCTGCCCGGTCACCGTGATCAGCGCCGATCTGTGGAAACTGGGCCAGCTCAAGGCCGGCGACAAGGTGCGGTTTGTGCCGGTCAGCCAGGACCAGGCCGTTGCCCTAAGGGAAGCGATGGACGAGTCCGTTGCAACGCTGACGCCTGCCACCGCCCGTATCACGCCTATCAAACCGGAAACCCCGATTCTGGATTCGCTGAGCACCAGCGACCATGAAACCGGTGTGGTGTACCGGGCCGCCGGCGACAACTACGTGCTGGTGGAGTACGGCCCCATGGAGCTGGATATTCGACTGCGCTTCCGCGCCCACGCCCTGATGCTGTGGCTGCGGGAACAGAACCACGACGCCATTCTTGAGCTGACACCGGGCATCCGCTCCCTGCAGGTGCACTACGACAGCCAGACACTGAACCAGCGCACTTTGCTGGACCTGCTGATCAGTGCCGAAAAGGAACTTGAAAAGCAGCCCGAATGGGACGTGCCAGCGCGCATCGTGCACCTGCCCCTGTCCTGGGACGACGAGGCCTGCCAGACCGCCATCGCCAAATACATGCAGTCGGTGCGCAAGGACGCCCCCTGGTGCCCGAGCAACCTGGAGTTCATCCGCCGCATCAACGGGCTGGACAGCATCGACGACGTGAAAAAGACCGTCTTCGACGCGAGCTATCTGGTGATGGGCCTGGGTGATGTCTATCTGGGCGCCCCGGTTGCCACCCCTCTGGACCCCCGCCACCGGCTGGTCACCACCAAGTACAACCCCGCCCGCACCTGGACCGCGGAAAACTCCGTGGGCATTGGCGGCGCCTATCTGTGCATCTACGGCATGGAAGGCCCGGGCGGCTACCAGTTTGTCGGTCGCACCCTGCAGATGTGGAACCGTTACCGCACCACAGACTTCTTCGAGCCCGGCAAGCCCTGGCTGCTGCGGTTTTTCGACCAGGTACGTTTCTACGAGGTCAGCGCGGAGGAGCTGCAGCAGATTCGTCGGGACTTCCCCAACGGTGACTACCCGATCAAGGTCGAGGAAACCCGCTTCAACCTGAAGGAGTACGAGCGGTTTCTTTCTGAAAACAACGACGAGATCCAGGCCTTCACTGATAAACGAAAGCAGGCGTTCGATGAGGAACTGCAGCGCTGGATCGAATCCGGCCAGATCAATTTCAGTTCCGAAGCGCCCATCGAGGACACCGGCGAGGACGACATCGCCAACCTGCCCGCCGGCCAGCACGCAGTGGAAAGCCACGTGGCTGGCAACCTTTGGGAATGCCTGGTCAAGCCGGGCGACACCATAGAAGCCCAGCGCCCGGTGGCCGTCGTCGAATCCATGAAGATGGAGATTGAGCTACTGAGCCCGGTTGCCGGCCGCGTGGTCGACGTGCGCCGCGAAGCGGGCCAGGCGGTCTCACCGGGAACGCCAGTGGTAATCGTGGAAGAAATTACCGAGTAATGCCAACAACGTTGAAATAAAAGACCAGATCTACCAAAACGGGCAACGCCCGAGGAGAGACACCATGAAAACATCTGACCTGAACAAACGTCTGGCGGCCGGCCTGCTGACCGCGTCCCTGTCCATGGGCGCACTCGCCGAAGAAAAAGATTCCTTCAGCATCGCCTGGACCATCTACGCCGGCTGGGTGCCCTGGCAGTACGCCGAGGACTACGGAATCATGGAAAAGTGGGCGGACAAGTACGATATCGAGGTGGACATCGTGCAGGTCAACGACTACATCGAATCCATCAACCAGTTCACCGCCGGCCAGTTTGACGGCGTGGTGGCGACCAGCATGGACGGACTGTCGATTCCGGCAGCCTCGGGTATAGATACCACAGCCCTGATCGTAGGTGACTACTCCAATGCCAACGATGGCCTTGTCTCCAAGGACGCCACGTCCATTGAAGAGCTGGAAGGCGAAACCGTGCACCTGGTGGAGCTGTCCGTTTCCCATTATCTGTTGGTCCGCGCCCTGAACACTGTTGGGCTGGAAGAGCGTGACATCAGTGTGGTGAACATTTCCGATGCTGACCTGGTATCCGCATTCCAGACCGACGACGTTCGCCACGTCGCAACCTGGAACCCGCTGCTGACGGAAGTAACCAACTACCCCGGCGCGACGCCGCTGTTTGATTCCAGCCAGATTCCGGGCCACATCAAGGATCTGACACTGGTGAACACCGAGACTCTGGAAGACAATCCGAAACTGGGCAAGGCGTTGGTCGGTGCCTGGTACGAGACCATGAGTATCCTGGCATCCGATTCCGAGGAGGGTCAGGAAGCTCGGGCGTTCCTCGGTGAGATTTCAGGCACCGATCAGGCCGGTTATGAAGCTCAGCTGGCTGGCATGAAGATGTTCTGGAAGCCGGAGAATTCGGTCGAGTTTATCCGTAGCGGCGAAGCCCGTGAGGCGATGGACAGTGTTCGCCAGTTCTCGTTCGACAAGGGCCTGCTGGGCCAGGGTGCCATGAGCCCGGACTTTGTTGGTATCGAGTTTCCGGACGGTTCCATCATGGGCGACTCGAGTAATGTGAAGCTGCGGTTTAATGATAGCTTCATGCAGATGGCTGCTGACAACGAGATCTAGATCTGGTCATTGCTTGCCTTGATTGGCAGCTAAGGGCACGATTACTCGTGCCCTTTTTTGTGGGTTTGGGAGTAGGTTGGTGTGGGGAGGCTTTTCCAAAACACGCTCCTTCGGCACGTCCATGTGACGCTTGGACTCCGCCATCCATGGCTCCGTACAGTTTTGGAAAAGCCTCCCCACACCAACCCGGGCCTCACAGTTAACCGGAGATATAAAATACCAATGCGTCGTACCAAGGAAGATGCTGAGAAGACTCGCCAGACGGTTCTTGAAGCCGCGTTGAAACTGTTCAGTCGGGATGGTTATTCCCTCACTACGCTGAGCCGTATTGCCAAAGAAGCTGGCTGTAGCCGTGGGCCGATCTACTGGCATTTTGAGAACAAGGACGACTTGTACGAAGCCGTGTTGGCTTATTCCCAGGAGCCGTTGGAGGCACTGGTGGCCGAGTGCGCAGATATGCGAGAGACGCCGATTGAGGCGATGGACCGGTTTATTGAGCGATGGCTTGGGTTGCTGGCGAATAACCGGCAATACCGGCAATCGTTCGAGATTCTGTTGAACAAGACTGAATTGACGGACGCCATGAGCCGGACGCTGAAACGGGAGCGGGCGCTGACGAAGTCGATTATCGGGTTGTTCCGGGATCTGGTTGGGCAAGCGGTAGATCGGGATTTGATCACCACGCAAGAGGACCCGGAAGACCTGGGCTTGCTGAGTTACACCTATCTCATGGGTATCACCCAGACGTGGCTGTTTGCGCCCAAACTGTTTTCGCTGAAACAGGAAACGCCGTTTTTCAAGCGGCAGTTCTGGGCTCTATTAGGACGCTGATGGTTATGTGCGCTGCTCCGCCAACCTTCGGCCACAATATTTAATCGCAAAAATTGTCACCTTAAACGCTTGTGTAAGATTAATCCAAGTTCGCTATTAAGGCATTAGTGGTTCTTTATAAGAATTCCTTACAAGTTTGCAAGAATTGGCCACGTAGTGGGGAGGCCTTTGAGTAGACTCAGGTCAGGGAGTTCTGAACAAGGATGTTTGCGCGCCAACCTCGGGTAAAACATCACAAATGTATTTCTGTAAAAGCCAACGCTTTCTTCTTGAACATTTTCTTCGCATTGATACCTCACGACCGGAAGGTTGGCTTTCTGCATTACAGATACTGACCACCAGCCCGCGCCTATCGCGAAAAATCCTTTCCCCGAAAAACAGGGGCGAATTCAGAGCACGTCTGTCTTCTCTTCAGTCGGATAATCTGAGTGTATTGGGTTGCTATCTACGAAATCCCAGCATGATTTCCGGCGTCAATGCAGGATTTGCAACTATTGTCATGCCAGTCGAGGGCCAAGTAGACTTTAAAGTGTTGGGCAACCATTACTTGTGCGGTCCATGGATGCCGTTCCTGCTGGAACCGGACGAGGATTTCCACGCCACTCTGTCCGAGGAAACACACATACTGATTATCCAGTTGCCTTGTCTCACCGTGTCTGGTGAGCGACCTTCATTCCGACGTCGTCGGGGCCCGTTGGTAGAGTTAATTGCGGCTTTTCTTTTCGAGACGCCTTTCTTTTGTGACTACAAACACGCCCAGAGTCGTCTTGAGCAGTTTTCCGCAGAACTCTATGAGTTTACTGAATCAGACAGAGCGCTGCCTACAGAGCTCGACCATCGGAAACAGGTACGCAGTGATCGCCGCCTATGCAGCGCTATTCAATTAATGAATGATGAACTGGACACGGATATCGATATTGAATCTATCGCCAGTCGTTCTGGCCTCAGTTTAAGGAATCTCCACTACCTTATGAGGCAGTACATCGGCCAGTCTCCCTACCAATATCTTCGGGGTCGGAGACTGATCAAAGCCCGGGAAAGCATTATCAGGAACTACCCCGAAAACATCAGTATTGCTCAACACGCTTTGAATAGTGGATTTCAACACACAGGACGGTTTTCGGGCTATTACGAAAAACATTTCGGTGAGTACCCCAGCCAAACCTTGAGCACGCTCGATCATCTCAAACAATTATCTGGAAAGGTCAGAGCTTCCCGGGATGGAGATGGAAATACCAGACAGCAATGGTTAACCAGCTTCGCACGGAGCACGACGGACCGAGTCAGAACAAATGCCGCTCTCAACGAACAGGAACCCTGACACACATACTCAATAAAGCTGGCAGCATTCCTGAGCGCTCTCTGGCTCACCACGATCTCGGCAGCCTGTTTGAGGACTATGTCTCCCATTGATCAGGATCATGCCCAGCTTTAGCCTGGCATGTCGCGTGGGAGCGCCTAGCAGTTTCGGCTTGGTTGTAGAGGGCTGCCCATTGCAGAAATCTTTTCCTCATACGCACTGGTGCACTGTCATATAAATAGCAAAATTGAAACCTCGACTATTCTTCCAATTATGGATACTAGATATAAATTTTTCATTAACTGGATGGTCGAGAGCTCTTATATTCACATTGACTTTAAATGCTCCAGGGACATTCTGAATAAACCTTTAAGGTCACCGATATTACAGAAACAACAAGCTGAATTATTTATTGCCAACGTGGACCAGCTCAACTCCTGTTTTAATAAACCAACTGAGCATCCAGTTATTGCAAATTTTACTCTTCAAGCATCCATATATGGAAAATAACTCCAATTTTTAATTGGTAATATCGTTATAAAACAAAGCCTTATCTTTTAGTGCTTTTATTCTTTGAGCAAGCAAAATGTCGAACGACGATCTAGAATTTGGCGGGTGCGTAACTTAAATAACCTGCCCTGATAATTTCGAGGAACCTGCTAATGCTGCTGAAGAGTTTTTTTGGAAATCTCGCTGTCGGAAAAAAACTATCGGCCAGCTTTGCCACCCTTCTCATACTGCTGATCACTATATCCACCGTCGGCTACTTCTCGCTCGGTGACTATAATCGCGGCGCCTCAGTCGTAAATCATGCCAACACTGCAGAAATTAAACTGCTGGAGGCGGAGAGAGACGAAAGAAACTTTGTAATTACACAGGACCCAAAATACATCAAAGACGCAGTCGAATACGTCGTTGAGGCTGAAAACGCGTTGATATCTTTGCGGGATATGCAAGAGAGAGGTGGCGACGACTGGAAACAGGCAGAACAGATCCTGGACGGTGCAAAGTCTTATGAGGCTCTTCTGAAAAAGTACGAAACGAGTATCTCGGAGCCGGCAGACATCACCCGATCCCTGGAAGAGCAAATGTACGCTGTCGCAACCGATACTATTAACTCAATGGAGGAGCTGAAGTACGATCAGCAAACCGAATTGCAGGAAATATATGACCTTGCAGTTGCAGAAATCCTTATTGTGACCGTGTTCGCCTTCGGTATCGCCATCGTGCTTGGGTGGGTATTGACCCGGTCCATCACCCGCCCAATCAATGAAGCGGTTGAGATTGCCAACAAGGTTGCCTCAGGTGACCTGACTGTGAATGTTCACAGCCAGCGTGGCGATGAGTTCGGTCAGTTACTAGCAGCCTTCGCCACCATGATAACCAACCTGAGAGAGTTGATTCGGGAAATTGAAACTGGCGCTTCAAGTATTGCCTCCTCATCGGAAGAACTCTCCACAGTCACCAATCAGACAAGTAAAGGCGTAGCAGAGCAGCAGTCCCAGACTGACCAGGTTGCCACCGCCATGAATGAGATGGTTGCGACCGTCAATGACGTAGCCAAAAGTGCTGAAGCCGCGTTCGAGGCCGCCAATCATGCCAGTGAAAAGTCCGGCAATGGTGAAAAGGCCGTCCGGGAAACACTGGAGCTTGTCGCTAACCTGAACACACAGAGCGCCAATGTGATGAAACAGCTTAGCGGACTGCAAGCGGAAACCAACAACATCGCTACGGTGTTAGACGTGATCAAATCCGTTGCCGATCAGACCAACCTGCTAGCGCTGAACGCCGCCATAGAAGCCGCCCGTGCCGGCGAGCACGGACGTGGTTTTTCCGTGGTTGCAGACGAAGTCCGATCCCTGGCTCAGCGTACCCAAAGCTCCGCGGCCGAAATCGAGACCTTGATCAGTAACCTGGTCAGCAGCGCTGACACATCGGTGACCAGTATGGAGGCCGGTAACAAACTTGCCGAACAGACACTTGAGCGAGCGCGACTGGCAGGTACGGTTATTCAGGAAATGGCACAAGGGGTTGAGGAAATCCGCCAGTACAACAGTCAGATTGCGACCGCCGCGGAAGAACAAAGCTCTGTGGCGGAGGAGATTAATCAGAATGTCACCCTGATTCGGGATGTGGGCGATCAGTCTGCGGCTTCCACCGAACAGGTATCCGCCGCCAGCGAGGAGCTTGCACGACTCGCCGAAGGACTCAACACGCAGATTGCCCGCTTCAAGGTCTGAAGCGGGAGTCAGATAGTGAAAAGACCTGGCCAGGAGGAATGGCCCTGGTGCTTGCCTGAGATGAATTGACCACTGTAAAGGCGGAAAGTTATGAATATGCCCACGTTCGATGAGCTCAAGGATCTTGCCCAGCGTGACCCGCAAGGCTTTGAGTTATTACGAGCCGAATTGATTGACGACTGCATTGAGCGCAGGCGGGCCTGCAATCAACGCCGGCTGCGGGGCTGTCAATTCATGGTTGAGGGCCGGCGGCGGGTAGCGCGCAGCCCCATGAAGGCACTGCTGGATATTCAGGGCATGATGTACGACTCGGCCCTTCGTTTGAAGCGTGTCTTGCTGGTTAAGCCGGACTCTTCTGAAATGTCTGGACCGGCAAGAGCACGAATCCTGCCGTTCCGGCGATGCTTGCCCTCCGGGGATTAATATTTTGCGTTAACCGAAGCAACCACCTCAGCGCCGGATATATCAAACCAACCGGCCTGGCAGTAGGAAGTTAGCTTATGTCCGTAAAAAGTGAAGATCCTAAGAGTGCCAAAGATAGTGGGCTAGGCTCTATCGGTCGGATTATCCATTCTGCAGCAAATCTGGAAGCGAGCGCCGCCCAACAATTGGTTCCCCGCATTCTAGAGGCTGTTCGCATCAATCTTGGAATGGAGGTTGGTTTCGTTTCCCGATTTTCGAGAGGGCGCCGGGAATTTCTTCATGTCAGTAGTGATGGGCTTACGGGGGCGCCATCTCCCGGTAGCAGCGACCTGCTGGAAGACTCAGCCTGTATCAGGGTTGCCAGGAACCATGCGCCGAATCTTGTTCTGGATGCCCAAACGCACCCTTCCTTGAAAGATCTCGCCGCTGTTAGAGCGCTGCAGGTGAGAACTCATGCGAGCGTCCCTATTCCCTCTGGGAAAGGCTATGCTTTTGGCACACTGTGCTGTTATTCCTGTGGCCAAAAAGACGAGCTTGACGAGCGTGATATCGGCTTTATGTCCGCTATGGCCGACTTGATCGGCACAGTATTAGAAGAAGAGCAACATCTACTTGATGACTTCTGTCGCCGCCGCGAATATATCCGCGGTGTCGTCAAGTCCGAGGGGCTACAGATGGTATGGCAGCCCATCGTGGATTCAATGACCGGCAGACTTGTTGGTATGGAATCCCTGGCTCGGTTTCAGACGGATCCATACCGACCGCCCAACCAGTGGTTTGATGAGGCTGTGGCGCTTGGAATTGGTACCGAGCTGGAAAAGAATGCATTCGCAAAGGGCTTTGCTATCAGGGAATATTTACCGAAAGACGTTTATGTGAGCTGCAACCTTTCCGGTGCTACCTTTCTCGAACCCGAGTTTCAGGAATTCCTCAAGCAACAGGAACTGGATCAAATCGTACTGGAAATCACGGAGCACGACGCGATTGCAGACTACAAAGAGCTGGTGTCCAGTTTATCAGAGTTCCGCAACCAGGGAATGAAACTGGCCATCGACGATTTTGGTGCGGGCTATGCGGGCTTCCGACATATCTTGGAACTGAACCCCGACATAATAAAGTTAGACATGTCTCTAATCCGGAATATAGACCGAAACCCCATGATGCAATCAGTGGTCAAAGCATTGGTCGCCTTCGCCGGGGACCACGATCTAACCCTCCTGGCAGAGGGGATTGAGAATCGGGAGGAGCTCTCTGCGCTCCAGTCACTTGGCGTTAGTCGCGCGCAGGGCTACTTCTTCCATAAGCCAATGCCCATGGCACCGCTTTTAGGCCTGCTCAATGAAGTAAACCAGGCCAGTTAGGATAGGAGCCTGCCAGGCGCGCGACATGTCAATCTCCAGGAGTCAGAACATCTTCAGATACCGCTCCACCTCCCATTCAGAAACGTGGTTCTGGTAGCTCTCCCATTCTCCTTTCTTGTACTCCACAAAGCTGTTGAACATTGCCTCGCCGAACACGTCTTTGGCCAGCGGATCTGCCTCGAAAGCCTCCACCGCCTCACCCAGGTTACGGGGCAGGTATTCGATGCCACGCTCGGCGATTTCCGCGTCGCTGTAGTTGTACATGTTTTCGTGGTGGGGAGCGCCCGCATCGAGGCCATCACGGATGCCTTCCAGGCCGGCGGCCAGGATCAGGGCGCTGCCGAGGTAGGGGTTGCACGCAATATCCGCAGCGCGGCACTCAATGCGGCCGCCCATACCGGGGATGCGGATCATATTGGTGCGGTTGTTGGAGCCGTAGCACATGAACACCGGCGCCCAGGTGGAACCGGACATGCTGCCCTGGCGCACCAGGCGCTTATAGCTGTTGACCGTGGGGGCAATGACGGCGCTGATGGCGGCACCGTGTTTCAGTACACCGGCAGTGAAGTGATACGCGATCTTGCTGATACCGCAGTCATGCAGGTCATCGCCGTCAGGCTCGAACAGGTTCTTGCCGGTTTTGATGTCCGCCAAAGACATATTGTAGTGGGCGCCGCTACCGGTGCGGTCACCAAATGGCTTGGGCATGAAGCTGGCAAAGGCGCCGTGCTTGCGGGCGATTTCATTGGCCATCATGCGGAAGAACACCAGGCGATCGGCCATGGTCAGGCCGTCGGCGTACTTGAAGTCGGTTTCGAACTGACCGTTGGCATCCTCATGGTCGAACGAGTACACATCCCAGCCCAGTTCATTCATCGCATCCACCAATTCATCCACCACCGGCAAGTTGTCCATCAGGGTGCGTGGGTCATAGCAGGGTTTACCCAGGGTATCGCGATCGCTCAGCGGGGCGAAACCGCCGTCCTCGGTGTCGCGGAACAGGAAGAACTCCGTTTCAATGCCCAGGTTAAAGCGATAGCCCATGCCGGCAGCTGCATCCAACTGGCGACGGAAAATATTGCGGGAACAGGCTTCAAAAGGCTTGCCGTTGAGGTAGAGGTTTCCTGGGAGCCAGGCGAGCTTTCGATTCCAGGGGCAGATGGCCACGCCATCGGCATCCGGCATCGCTGCCACTTCGTCGTCGGAGATGTCCTGGGGCACGCCGTCCAGGGCAGCCCCGGTGTATAACTCGGAGCCTTCCATCATCTGGCCAAGGTGGGCAATGGGTACAAACTTGCCCTTGCTGATGCCATGAATATCCACGTAACTGGCGATGGCGTATTTGACACCGGCATCCGCGAGCTTCTGTTTCAGGGCCTGGTTGTTGGTCAGGTCAGTCATCTTGATTCCTCTTTTCTGGCACGTTTCTTTCTAGAGCTTTGCCATTCAACTTACATGCCAGCGTGTATATATAATTAACGAAAGGTCGATTCAGAACCTGGAAACCGCACGGGAAGAGAGGCCAGAAATGACGGTAAAGCAGTGGCTTAAAGATGATTTTGAAGCGGGTGACCTGCCCCTTTCCAGCGGTGAAACCCTGAACTCTGCCCGCCTGCACTACCACCAGATCGGGGAACTGAATGCACCAAAAGACAACCTGATCCTGCTGCCCACGTACTATGGTGGTGCAGCGACGGGCAACCAACCCTGGGTTGGCGGCGACAGCCCGCTGGACCCTGACAGGTACTGCATCGTCATCCCGTCCCTGCTGGGGGCCGGGGAATCCTCGTCTCCATCGAATACCTGGGGACAACAGGCCGGCCCCGGCTTTCCCACTGTCAGTCTTTACGACAATGTGATGCTGCAGAAACGCCTGGTGGACGACGTGTTCGGTGGTGCCAGCATTGCCCTGGCGATGGGCTGGTCCATGGGCGGTATGCAGGCACTGCAATGGGGCTGTCTGTTTCCGGAACAGGTTCGTGCGGTGCTGGCCATCTGCTGCACGGCGCGCTGCTATCCCCATAACCGGGTGTTTCTGGAAGGCGTTAAAGCCGCCCTGACCTGTGATCAGGCTTTTCAGGATGGCCACTATCGGAGGCCACCGGAAAAGGGGCTCCGGGCGTTTGGCCGGGTGTATGCCGGCTGGGCCTATTCCCAGGCGTTCTTCCGTCATGAGCGCTGGCGCGAGCTCGGATTCGATTCTGTCGAGGCACTATTGCGGTTCTGGGAGGAAGATCACCTGGCACAGGACGCCAACAACCTGCTGGCCGTGCTGGACACCTGGCAGCAAGGCGATATCAGCGACAACCCGGTGTTTCAGGGCGACTACACGGCAGCGCTTGCCACACTCACTGTACCAACGCGGGTAATGCCCAGCACCACAGATCTCTACTTTACCGCCGAGGATGCCCAGGGTGACGCCCGACAAATGCCGGGAGGCTCGCTAGAAGCCCTGCCATCAGAGTGGGGGCATATTGCCGGTGGTGCGGGGCGAGAGCGCCAGAGCCATCAAAAAATTCTTGCCGCAGCTCATTCGCTGCTCTCGAAGAGAGATCCATGACAGTGCACCCGAAACCGCCACGCACCGCTATAGCGCAAATTTTTGCCGGTAATCGGCCTGAAAGCGCTGGTTATTCCCGTTTCACGAAGCTGGCACGCCACCTGCACTACTCTGGACAGACGGTTTAATACCAGGATCCGTTCACAACAACACCGCGAGGCGTGCGGCGAAGATAATGAACACAATGGGTGACTAGGGTTCCGGTCCGGGCAGATGACCATCATCAGCCCGGATGGCTGGTCCGAGAGTTACCGACCTCTGGGAGGTTACACGGCGGGACAAAAGCCCGGGAGACTGAATCGCAAGGGAGGCTGTTGCCCGCGATGAACGTGCCGTGTTGTGTGACCAGAGGAGATAGCCTATGCGAATGATCAACCGACACCCAGGGCGTGTTTCAGCCACTCTGCTTGGCCTGCTTCCCTTCCTGTTGATCATGTTGATCTACAGCCTTGCCTCCCAGGAGCGCTTGGCGGAGAACCCCAACGACAAACTGTTGCCCGGTCTGCAACAGATGACCGCCGCAGTGGACCGCATGGCCTTTCAGGAAGACCGGCGCAGCGGTGACTACCTGATGTGGCAGGACACCACCGCCAGCCTGCAACGTTTGGGAATCGGGGTTGCTATTGCCGCTTCTCTGGCATTGGTGGTGGGCGTTCTTAATGGCGCCCTGCCGCTGATAAGAGCAAACCTCGCACCACTGGTGTCAGCGCTTTCCATGGTCCCGCCCCTGGCGATACTGCCTATCCTGTTTATCGTATTCGGCCTTGGAGAACTCTCCAAGGTCATGCTGATCGTTATCGGCACAGCACCCATCATGATGCGGGATGTGGCACAGCGGGTGCGGGAACTTCCCGGCGAGCAACTGATCAAGATCCAGACCCTCGGTGCCAACTCCTGGCAGGTCATTACCCGCATGGTGTTGCCCCAGGTTCTGCCACGCCTGATCGACTCCGTGCGTCTGAGCCTGGGCCCGGCCTGGTTGTTCCTGATTGCCGCAGAAGCCATCGCCTCCACCGAAGGCCTGGGCTATCGCATCTTTCTGGTTCGCCGATATCTCGCCATGGACGTGATTCTGCCCTATGTCATCTGGATCACCATTCTTGCCATTGTCATCGATCAGTGTCTGCGACTTGCCAACCGCAGGCTGTTCCCATGGTACAACGCAGGAGGCCACTGATGAGCTTCATTACGGTAAATAATCTCTGGAAAGAGTATGGCGATCTGGTGGTACTGGAGAACCTGAACCTGAGCGTGAAACAGGGCGAATTCTGTACTCTCGTTGGCGCTTCAGGGTGCGGTAAGTCCACCTTCCTGAAAATGCTGCTGGGGCAGGAAGCCCCGAGCCGCGGCGAGTTGCTGCTGGACGGCGAGGCCTTTCCGGGAGAACCCGACCGGAACCGGGGGATCGTGTTCCAGCGCTACTCGGTGTTCCCGCACCTGACCGTACGCCAGAATGTTCTGATGAGCCTGGAACTCGAGCAGAAGCCCTGGCTCGGCAAACTGTTTGGCCGCGCCCGGCGCACAGCTCTGGAGAAGGTGGACGCGATGCTGACATCGGTTGGCCTGGAAGCCTCGGCCGACAAATGGCCCCATGAGCTTTCAGGCGGCATGCAACAGCGCCTGGCCATCGCCCAGTCCCTGATCATGCGTCCGCGTGTACTGTTGCTGGATGAGCCGTTCGGTGCCCTGGACCCGGGTATTCGCAAGGATATGCACGATCTGCTGCTGAAGCTGTGGCAGGAAACGGGTACCACCATTTTCATGGTCACCCATGACCTGAAAGAAGGCTTCTATCTGGGAACCCGGTTACTGGTCTTTGACAAGGTTCGTCACGACCCGCACGACCCCGAAGCATTTGGTGCGACCATTACCTATGACCTGCCCATCGGCCAGGTCAACAGCAAACTGTTCGAAGACATCAATGACTCGGTTGCCCAGACAGCCCGCCATCAGGCAGCCTGAGTGGACCCGGCATCGTGCCAACAAAAAAGGGGCTGCCCGAAGGCAGCCCCTGAAAAACCGAGATAGCATCGGCGTTGCGCCAGATCAGTTGGCGGCAACCCGGTCACTCGGCAGCTTGAAGGTCCAGACTGTGCCGCCCTGGTTGAAGTCCTTGACCACCCTGGCCACTTCGCCACCCCAGAGCGGAACCGCACCGCCCCAGCCAGTGGAAATGGACACATACTGGTCGCCGTCCATTTCCCAGGTTACGGGTGTGCCAACAACACCGGTACCGGTATTGAACTTGTAGAGCTCTTCACCCGTCTTGGCGTCGAACGCCTTCAGGTAGCCTTCCGGCGTGCCGGTAAAGACCAGGTTGCCTGCTGTGGCCAGTACTCCACCCCAGAGCGGGGCCGGGTTGTTATAGCGCCAGACTTCCTCACCGGTTTTCGGGTCTACGGCACGCAGGACACCGATGAATTCATCGTTTGCGGGCTTGATGGTGAAGCCGGCACCCAGATAGGCAGCACCTTTCTTGTAGGAAACCGGCTCGTTCCAGATATCCATGGACCATTCATTGGATGGCACGTAGAACAGGCCGGTGTCCTGGCTGTAGGCCATGGGCATCCAGTTCTTGCCACCCAGGAACGCCGGGAAGGCAACGACTGTTTCACCTTTCTCACCATCGGCGTCAGCCGGGTTGCCCGGGCGGCCGTTCTCGGTATTGTAGATCGGCCTGCCATCTTCATTCAGGCCTTTGGCCCAGGTGATCTTGTCCACAAACGGGAAGCCGCGGATAAAGTCGCCGTTCTCACGGTTCAGGACATAGAAGAAGCCGTTACGGTCCGCTGTGGCGGCTGCCCTGACGGTTTTGCCGTTTTCTTCGTAGTCAAAGGAAATCAGCTCGTTGACGCCGTCGTAATCCCAGCCGTCGTTGGGTGTGGTCTGGAAGTGCCACTTGATGCTGCCATCATCCGGATCAATGGCGACGCGTGAGGATGAAAACAGGTTGTCACCCGGACGCAGGTGAGAGTTCCACGGGGCCGGGTTACCGGTGCCGAAGAACAGCGAGTCGGTATCCGGGTCATAGGTGCCGCCGAGCCAGGTTGCCGCGCCACCGGTCTTCCACATGTCGCCAGGCCAGGTCTTGCCGGCTTCGCCACCGGAGATACCGTTTTCGATCTCCTTGCCGTCTTTATAGACGTAACCCATGTGACCTTCCACAGTCGGACGCATCCACAGCAGGTCACCCGTGTTCGGGTCGCGGGCCTCAACCTTGCCGACAATGCCGAATTCGCCACCGGACACACCGGTAATCAGCTTGCCTTTGACAATCAGCGGGGCTGCCGTCATTGAGTAACCGGCCTGATAATCCGCAACTTTCTTGATCCAGACTACCTTGCCGGTGTCCTTGTTCAGGGCCACGAGCTTGGCGTCCAGGGTGCCGAAAATAAACAGGTCGTCGTAAAGAGCACCACCCCGGTTGACCACATCACAACAGGGCATGATGCCATCCGGAAGACGGGCATCGTATTGCCAGATTTCTTCGCCGGTACGCGCATCAATCGCATAAGCCCGTGAATAGGACGCCGTCACATACATGACGCCATCCTTGATCAATGGCTGGGACTCCTGGCCCCGCTGTTTTTCGCCACCGAAAGAGAACGCCCACGCCGGCTGCAGATACTGGACGTTGTCTGTGTTAAGGGCCGTCATCGGGCTGAAACGCTGGCCCTGAACGCCCATACCGTAGCTTACGATGTCATCGACAGTGTTATGGTCATTCAGGATATCTTCATCGGTGACCGCATGGGCCCCCAGTGATACAGCCAGCGCCAGGGCACTGGCGGCAAACTGTTTACCGAACGGATTCGATCTCATGGTTGCGCTCTCCAAAGTCTCTTGTTGTCAGTGTGTGCAGCGAACCGGGAATTGTTCCCGCCTCTAAACTCCATTCTTGGCCTCACCCGCAATCGCAACAATTAATCGCCCGAACAGGTTTTCTCATCACTTGGTAGTAAGACCCCCACAAAAAAGCCCGCACATGGCGGGCCAGAACAGCGGGTATTGCCTTATTCCCCATTGTCATCGGGGCCGAGAATCTCGTCGTAATAGCCCGGGCGGCTGTAAGAGAGTCCGTGGTTGGCGTAGAGCTCTGCCATTTCTCCGGATCTGACCATGCCATCAACAATCGCTGCGATGGCGTATCCGAGGGCTCGATGTGTATGGCGAACCGCCAGGCCCACGTCCCACACCTGCTTGGTCATCCCGGGGAAGCCGTTCCCGGCTTTGGTAAAACCATTGCCGGTATGGGCCGCCAGTTGGTGCTCTATTTCCGCCCGCATACCCATCACGCCGGCAACCTCTTCCTGCTCCATAGCCTGGAATGCCTCTCCGACGTTCCTGTAATGATGCACCTGATTCCTCAGTCGCCCACCAAAGGCGGACGTCAGATAGGTGGCAGGAAGCGTGTCGATCTCCACACCGATCGGGTGATACTGAAACACCGCAACCGTTTCAACGCCGTCCAGTCGGCTGTTGTCAAAGGCAATCTGCCAGCGCTCCTGCTGGTAGGGGCCAAAGAAAACCACCTGCTCGTTGATCATTTCACCGGTGGAGTCCCTCATGTACTTGAAGGTGCTGTCGTAAGGCACCCGCATCATGATGTCCGCTATACGGGTTTTCGCCAGATAGTGCCCTTTCCAGATATGGTTGCGCAGGTCGTCACCCAGGCTTTCATCCGGGATAATCCAGTAGGGACGAAATTCCACGCCCAGCCCCTCTGCAATACGGCGTCCCAGGTCCGCGTCCACACCACGAGCCTCGCCATTCACTTCGTAGGAATAAGGCGGAAAATCCTTGTACATGCCAACATTCAGATAGCCGGAATCCTGAACAATATCCAGCGTTCGGTCCGGAATCAGGCTGCGGGACTGCTGAGCCTGTACCTGGCTGATGCCCACAAGCAGCAGTACCAGCATCAAGGCGTAAAATGCTGACTTCATAAAATCATCTCCCGGAAATTCCAGCCATTAAAAAGCACCCTGCACCCTTATTACCGGGGCGGCGGGACTGACTCAATGTACGTCTTGATGGCCCAGATAGCGGTTTGATCCAGATTATCCTTGAACGACGGCATGCCTCGCCCTGTGCCGTTCATGACACGTCCGATAAAATACTCATCGTCCCACTCCGAAAGCTCTCTCAGGTCGGGCGTCAGACCTCCAGACATGGCTTCAATGCCATGACAAACCGCGCAGTTGCCTGCGTAACCGCTTTTGCCCACCTTGACGGCCTCAGCATGCTTGTCACCGTGTTCATTACCTTCGCGAAACGGGTTTTCCGTCAGGGCTTCCTTCCCCAGATCGGGCAGGCTTCCGGTATCCACTTCCTGGGGTGTGACATCCCCGTGAGACATGGCCAAACCTGCTGTCGCCAGTAAACCGGCGGTAACCATGGCCTTTAGTGAAAAAGAAACTGACATGTTGTTATACCTCTGTTTTGAATCCCCGTGCGCTGGCTGTTTGTTGTGAATGCATTGCCAGCTACCTCATCCAAGTCTAGGAACACGCCATAGTGATCAGAATGCCACTTTGGCGTCTTCGTTCTAGTTCCTTGGTAGTAGGTTGAGGAGGGATTACCGCAGGTGGGCCCCAAGAATAGTTCTTTAGTACCGCCAGTTTCCTACTTTCTGAATATTTCGACGGCTACCTCCCTTCTCTAAGCTGGTTGCGAGAACAAAAAATGCACACAGAGAAGGCCGCAACCATGATTTCAAAAGGCAGGCTATTGGTTACGTCAGTGCTCTGTAGCTGGCTACTGGCTCCGGCTGCAGCGATAGCTGTTGAAGTCAGAATTGGCTACATCCAATGGGTGCCCGACCAGGGCCCGGTCCTTTCCAATGTCACTCCGGAACCGGAAGACGCCGGCCTGCGCGGGGCCGAGCTGGGGATTGCCGACAACAATGCCACCGGCAAGTTTCTGGACCAGATGTATGCTGTTGAGTCCGTCATCGCCAGCGATGAAGAGGGCGCCCTGGCCGCCCTCGATGGCATGCTGGAGAGCGGCATTGATCTGCTGGTGACCCGCGTTCCCGCAGACACACTGCTGGCGATGGCCAGAAAGGCTGACGGTAAAGCGTTACTGTTCAACGCCGGTGCCTCGGACGATAGCCTGCGGATCAGTGAATGCCGGCCCAACCTCCTGCATACCATTCCCTCCTACGCCATGCTGACCGATGCCCTTGCCCAGTGGCTGAACATGCGGCGCTGGAAGGACGTGTTCCTTATTACCGGCCCAACCGAACAAGACAAAGCCTGGGCAGATGCCTTCCGCCGCGCCAGCAAACGGTTCGGCCTGGACATCATTGCTGACAAACCCTGGACTTTCGATTCGGACTTGCGCCGCACGGCCTCCAAAGAATTGCCCACCTTCACCCAGGCGAGTGGTTACGATGCCGTGGTAGTCGCAGACGTGCGTGGTGATTTCGGGGAATACGTGCCCTTCAACACCTGGCTCCCGCGACCGGTGGTTGGCACCCAGGGCATGGGGCCGGAAGCCTGGCACCGGGTGGTTGAGGCATGGGGTGCGGCACAGCTGCAGAACCGCTTCCGGGAACTGGCCGGGCGCGAAATGAACAGCGAAGACTATGCCGCCTGGGCCGCCATACGCTCCATCGGAACCACCGTTACCGGGCTCGGTAAGGCAGGCCACTCGAACATTCGCGAGTATCTGTTTTCCGATGATTTCCAGCTCGCCGCCTTCAAAGGCCGCAAGCTGACTTACCGCCCCTGGAACGGGCAACTCCGCCAGCCAATCCCACTGGTTCACCCCCAGGGACTGGTTGCGACGCCACCACTGGAAGGCTTCCTGCATCCCGATTCCGAACTGGACACCCTGGGCTACGACAGGCCCGAGAGTGACTGCCGGATCCATTGACCCCACTGAAGAACAACAAGGAACACTGACCATGAAGAATGCTTTCAGAATCGCAACCCTGGCTGCAGCCATCGGGCTTTCCGCCCCGGCACTGGCAAGCATGGCCTACGTGTCCAACGAGAAGGACAACACCCTCTCTGTCATCGACACGGAGACCAACGAAGTGGTGGATACCATTGAAGTAGGTGCCCGCCCGAGAGGCATTCTGCTGTCCAAGGACTACACCAAACTCTACATCTGTGCCAGTGACGACGACACCGTCCAGGTACTGGACCTGGCCACCCGCAAGATCGTCGACACCCTGCCCTCCGGCGAGGACCCTGAGCAGTTTGCCCTGCACCCCAACAACCGCCACCTGTACATCGCCAATGAGGACGATGCCATCGTCACGGTGGTGGATGTGGAAACCAAGGACGTTCTGGCCCAGATCGATGTTGGCGTGGAACCGGAAGGCATGGCGGTCAGCCCGGACGGCAAGTGGGCGGTGAACACCAGTGAAACCTCCAGCATGCTGCACTGGATCAACACCGAAACCTTCGAGATCGAGAAGAACACCGTGGTGGGCCAGCGCCCGCGTCACGTGGAGTTCACCAACGACAGCAAGATTGCCTGGGCCTCGGCAGAGATCGGCGGCACAGTGCACATCTTCGACGTGGACAACATAGAGGAAATCAAGCAGATCGAATTCCAGATCAAGGGTGTGCCCCAGGATCGGGTTCAGCCTGTGGGCATCGAGCTCACTTCGGATGGTAAGTACGCCTTTGTAGCCCTCGGCCCGTCCAACCATGTCGCCGTGGTGAATGCCCAGACCTATGAAGTGCTGGATTACCTGCTGGTGGGCGCCCGTGTCTGGCAGCTGGATCTGGACAAAGACGAGAAGTTTCTTTACACCACCAACGGCGTGTCCAGTGACGTATCGGTCATTGATGTGGAAGCGCTGAAGGTGATCAAGTCCATCAAGGTGGGCCGCTTCCCCTGGGGCGTGGTCATCGATCCCACTTCATGACCATTGAAGCCCGTAACCTCAGCTTTCGCTACGGCGACAAGCCGGTGCTCAAGGAGGTCAGCTTTGTGCTGGCCTCTGGCGGTTTTCATGCTTTGCTGGGACCCAACGGCGCCGGTAAGTCGACGCTGTTCGGCCTGCTGACCCGGCTGCTCGCTCTGCAACAGGGCGATATCCTGATGGCCGGGCAATCCCTGAAAAATCAACCGGCCGAGGCCATGCGCAAAATCGGCGTGGTGTTCCAGCAGAATGCCCTGGATCTGGATCTGACCGTGCGTCAGAACCTGCTCTATCACGCCGCACTTCATGGTCTCTCTCGTAAAGAGGCTCGCCTCCGGGGCGACCGCGAGCTGACCCGTTTCCAACTGCTTGAACGGGCGAATGAACCGGTGCGAAAACTCAACGGCGGCCACCGCCGGCGGGTGGAGATCGCCCGTGCCCTGCTCCATGAGCCCTCCCTGTTATTGCTGGATGAACCCACGGTGGGGCTGGATGTGGCCAGCCGCCGGGGGCTGAACGATCACGTACGCATGCTCTGTGACTCCGATGGCCTGACCGTGCTCTGGGCCACCCACCTGATCGAAGAGGTTCGCCCGGAAGACCGGGTGCTGATCCTGCATGAAGGCAAACTGCTGGCCGACGGCGCGGGGCATGACATCTGCGAAGCCGAAGGCACCCGCGACCTGGCGGAAACCTTCCACACCCTTACAGGAGCCGGTTGATATGAAAGCTGCGCATTACTGGCACTGTTTCGCTGGCATCCAGACCCGGGAATGGCTGCGTTTCTGGCAGCAGCGAACCCGTTTTGCCAGCGCCCTGGTGCGGCCGCTGTTGTGGCTGGTGGTGTTCGCCGCCGGTTTCCGGGCGGTGCTGGGCATTTCCATCATTCCGCCCTACCAGACCTACATCACCTACGAGACCTACATCGCCCCCGGGCTGTGCGGGATGATCATTCTGTTCAACAGCATGCAGGGGGCGCTTTCGATGGTGTATGACCGGGAACTGGGCAGCATGCGGGTGCTGCTGATGAGTCCCCTGCCACGACCGTTTTTGCTGGTGACGAAACTGCTGGCCATGGGCGTAGTGTCGGTAGGTCAGGTATATGTGTTCCTGCTGCTGGCCTTACTGGTGGATGTGGAGCCGCCATTGTGGGGCTACCTTGCAGTGTTGCCGGCACTAGTATTAACCAGTCTCATGCTGGGAGCGCTGGGGTTGCTGATTGCCACCTGGATCAAGCAACTTGAGAACTTTGCCGGGGTAATGAATTTCGTCATTTTCCCCATGTTCTTCATGTCATCAGCACTTTACCCCCTGTGGCGCATGAATGAGGCCAGTCCCTGGCTCTACTGGATCTGCCAGTTCAATCCCTTCACCCACGCGGTAGAGGCCATCCGGTTTTCCCTGTATCTGGAATGGAACCCGATGGCCTTTGGCATTACCGCTGGCGTGACTGTTGTTTTTGCGCTGCTTGCGACGACCGGATTCAGGCCTCAGCGGACCAAGATACTTGGCACCTCCAGGCCTGCTTGATTTGGAGGTAGTGGGTTGTGGGGGAGAGGCTTCCAAAACACGCTCAAGCACATCCATGTGACGCTTGAGCTCCGCCATCCATGGCTCCCCGTAGGTCGGATTAGCGAAGCGTAATCCGACAACAGAGCTAGAGCTCAGACATCGCAGCTCCAATCAACAAAGCCCTATTCAGACAACCCCTCAGGAACCCGCAAGATCCAGCCGACGAAGCTTGCCTAGCAGACCATCAATCAACCCCGGCTCACCACCAACAACATCATCCCACTGCAACCGCGCCGGCTTACCATCCAGATACCACAACCGATTCGCCAGAATCTCCGCATCCCCCCCGTCATGGGTCACACAGATCATCGCCATCCCCGGATTGGCATCCAGAATCCCCGCAATCAGCATCTTCAGCTCACCCGCCATCACCGGATCCAGCGAAGCGAACGGCTCATCCAGCAACAGCAGATCAGGTTTCACCGCCAGGCAACGGGCCAAAGCCGCCCGTCGGGCCATACCGAGAGACAGCTGGTCCGGCAGATAGTGGCCATACCCCTTCAGCCCCACACTGGCCAGATGAGCATCCGCTTCCTCCGAAGTTGCACCGGCCAACCGTAGATTGGCATTCAGAGTCCGCCAGGGCAGGAGCCGATGTTCCTGAAACAGGTAACCCACCCGGAGTTTTTCGCGTCCAATAATGGCTTGCGCCGGAATGGTTCTATCCAGCCCCGCAATCGCATTAAGCAGAGTTGTCTTACCTATACCCGATGGCCCCAACAGACAAATCCGGTCACCCCGCTCTATGGTGGCAAACACCTCCCCCAGCACCGGCTGGCCAAAACTGCGGCCGGCGATCTGCAGTTCAAGCATGGGCGGCCTCCGGCTGACGCCAGCGGCTGGAGCGGCGCTCAAGGGGCTGCAGGATGGCCAGTTCGATGAGCTGGACCACGGCAATAAACGCCAGGCTGTAGGCGAGGATGGCGGCTACATCGAATACCTGGAAGGCCATGTGTAGCTGGAAACCGATGCCATCCGAGCGGCCCAGTAGTTCCACCACCAGAACAATTTTCCAGATCAGTGCCAGACCACCGCGGGTAGCGGCCATGAGATAGGGAAACAGTTGCGGCACCCAGACCTCGCGAAACCGCTGCCAGCGAGTAAACTCGTAGACGGTGGCCATTTCTTCGAGGCGGTAATCCAGGCTTCGCGCCCCTTCGCGGACAGTCACCGCAACATTGGGCACCTTATTGATGACCACGGCCATCACGGCGGCCACCTCCACCAGGCCGAACCAGACGTACATCAGAATGATGGTGACCAGCGCCGGCAGGTTGAGCAGCAGCACCAGCATGGGGTCGAACAGGGCGTTGGTGGTTTTTGAACGGCCCATGGCGATGCCAATCGCAGTGCCCAGCAGCATCGCCAGGATGAAGGCTACGATGACGCGTCCGAGGGTGGCTCCCAGGTGGTGCCAGAGTTCCCCGGAGGCAGCCTCTGCCATCAGGGTATCGAGAACGTTGAGGGGTGTGGGTAGCAAAGGTGTTTCCAGCAGCCAGGCCACCAGGGCCCAGAGCAGGACAAACGAGGGCAGGACCACCCAGTAGCTCCAGGCCGGCGGGCGGCCGGAGAGATTGCTCACGGCTGCCTCCGATGGAACAGGTCTGCCGGCATCAGGTTGTCAGCATCGGCCCCGGTCAGTATCAGCAATCGATGCAAATCAGCAATCCGCTGATCCGTTTGTGGAGCGGGTTTCCCTGCGATAAATCCTTCCTTCAGCGCCTGAAACACCTCCTCTTCGGGATTAGCCATCAGAGGCCGCAGCCGCTGCCAGTAAGATTCGTCGTCCGCCAGTTCTATCTTCGCCTGGCTCAAGGAGGCGGCAAAACGATCAATCAGCGCGCCATGGCCCTCAGCCCAATCAGCCGGAAACACATATCCCAGAACCGGTAGCTTGCGGTCCAGATCCATCGCGGTCAACAAGTCTGCCATGCCGAACGCGGAGCGCCACCCGCCCTCACCCCGCAGGCGGGCCGCAAAATGCCAGTAGGTGACGATCACATCCACCTGGCCCCGCTTCAATGCCTGGCTCAGCAGGGGTGGTGCCGCGAACTGGACGCTGGCTGACGTATCCAGGTTGATCCCTTGCTGCTCGGCAACCTTCAGGAGCAGTATCCAGCCCTTGCTGTCTGGTCCGCCAGCGACGCCGATCCGTTTGCCGACAAGATCCGGGACAGCGCGAATACCGGAGCCCTCTGCCACCACAATTTCCCCAATCCTGGAAGAGAACGGCACATACAGGTAGGGGGTGCCTGCCTGAAACCGGGACTGTGCCCACAGGAGATCGGCCACCGCGCCATTCACGGAGCCACTGGTCACTGCCAGGCGGGAGGCTGGAAGATTGGCCACCAGTTTCAGTTCAAGCCGATAGCCGTTCTGTCGGTCCAGGCCCTGGTGCAGGATATGGTCCAGCTCCCAGTGGGCGGTGCCGAACTGCAGCACGCTGACGGAAAGCGCGGGTAACGGTGTGGCAGCTTCGTCCCCGGCGTGGGCGAGTCCCGCCAACATAAATACGAGTAGCAGAGCCCGCATCGTCAGCCGGATGGACCGGGCACTGGCTACAAATGGGTCAGGAGCATGCTTTGTTATTGGTTGTAGGTTCATCCTTCCACGATACGAAGCCCGCCGCCGCGCAAGAATAGTACTTTGGTGCCTGTTTTTTGGTGCGATGGTCGCATTCAACCTGAGGCGCAGATAGCGTGTAATGAAACCATCACAATAATAATCAGAGGATCACCTCCGATTCCGGAAATTCTCTGCACAGGAGGCCGCTATGCTTGATGAGCTCGATGCCGCACTCTCTTCCGAAAAGCGCTATCATGCATCGGAAACAGCCCCACATAATGACAACAAACAGGTGGAACCACCCATGGAGCCGGCTTACAAGATTCTGATCGCCGACGACCACCCGCTTTTCCGTGAAGCCATCAGCAGCGTTATTTCCTCCGGCTTCAGCGGCAGCGAGATTATCGAAACTGCGGACCTGGACAGTGCCCTGGAGATTACCCGCCAAAACGATGACCTGGACCTGATTCTGCTGGACCTGAACATGCCCGGCATGCACGGCCTGAACGGGCTCATTTCCCTGCGCAATGAAGCGCCCACCATTCCGGTGGTTATTGTGTCGGCTGAGGAAGACAAGCAGGTTGTGCTCCAGGCCATCACCTACGGCGCCTGCGGTTTCATTACCAAATCCTCCCCCCGGGCCCAGATGACAGAGGCCATCCAGCAGATCCTCAATGGCAACGTCTACCTGCCCTCGGACATCATCCGTACTGGCAAGGAAAGCAACAGCCGCCGCAGCCGCCATGAGGACAATCCGATTTCACCGGAACTGCTGAACTCCCTCACCCGCCGGCAGTTGCTGGTGCTGGAGCGTATGTCCAAGGGGGAGTCCAACAAGCAGATTGCCTATAACCTGAATATTGCGGAGACCACCGTGAAGGCTCATGTATCGGCGATCTTGCGCAAGCTTGGGGTTCATAACCGGGTGCAGGCGATTCTTTCGGCCAGTGATGTGGATTTCAGTCAGTATTTGAAGCGGTAGGGTTTGCTTTACGCGAGTTGGTTTGTCGGATTACGCCTTTGGCTAATCCGACCTACGTTTCTCGGCTCTACTCCCTGTAGGTCGGATTAGGCGAAGCCGTAATCCGACAATCTCCGAAGACCTTTCACCCCCTCAAAAGGTGATTCAACGCACTCCGCAACTTCAACGGCTTCACCGGTTTGTTCATCAACACATACCCCAGCTCACGAATGTGCTGTTTCAACTCATTGGTATAGTTGGCGGTAATCATCACCACCGGCGCGGGGCAATGCCGGCGCCGGTTGATGTTGGCCACCACGTCTACCCCGTTTTCGTCGTTGTCCAGGTGATAATCCGCCAGAATCAGATCCACCTCGCTCGAGGCCGGGTCCAGCTGGCGTTCCAGGTCTTCCAGGGAAACCGCTGCAATCACCTGGCAGTCCCAGCCTTCCAGCAGGGTCTGCATGCCCTGGCAAATGTCGTGGTCGTTATCAATCACCCAGATCCTCGCGCCACCCAGGCCGCTGTTGTGTGAAACCGCCGGGGTTTCATCCTGCACTCGCCTCTTCGGCTGCAGCCGCCCGACTGGAACTTTCACGCTGAACACCGAACCCTTGCCCTCAATGGACGACACCGTCACCTCGTGGCCAAGCATTCGCGAAATCTTGTCGACTATCGCCAGTCCCAGACCAAGCCCCTTGTCCGGCTGCGAGCCGGCCGGGCGGATACGTTTGAACTCCTGGAAAATCTCGGTCAGCTTGTCCTGGGGAATGCCCGGGCCGGTATCCCAAACCTGCAACAGCACATGGTCCGTACGCCGGCGGCAGCCCAGCAGGATCCGGCCTGCTCCGGTGTAACGGATGGCATTGGTGAGGAAGTTGCGGAGAATACGCGCCAGCAGCTGCGAGTCTGACTCCACAACGGCCGATGAGGGCACGAAGTCCAGGGTCAGCCCTTCTGCAAGAGCCATCTGGCGAAACTCCCGTGCAATGTTGTTGAGCAGGTCCCGCAGGTCAAAGGCCATTATGTCCGGTTTGATCACGCCGGCATCCAGCTTGGAGATATCCACCAGGGTGCCCAGCAGGTTCTCCACGTCGTCGAGGGAGGTACTGACCGACCGCACCAGCCCTTCCGCCTTGGGGCCAAAGGAGTGCTCCAGCAAGGCACTGGTAAACAGGCGGGCGGCGTTCAGGGGTTGCAGCAGGTCGTGACTGACCGCTGCCAGGAACTTGGTCTTGGACAGGTTGGCGCGTTCGGCGTCCATCTTGGCATCCCGCAGCCGGGCCTCCACCGCCGCCCGCTCATCGATTTCCTGTCGCAACTGGCTGTTGAGTCCGGTCAACGCTGCCGTACGTTCTTTGACCCGCCGCTCCAGATCATCGTAGGCCTGTTCCAGGGCCAGGGCAGTTTTGCGGCGGTCGGTGATGTCCCGGATCAGTACAAAGAAACCCGTCACCTGCCCTTCGGTGTCTACGTTGGGCACGTAGGCGCGGAGCATGTAGCGGGTCTCTCCGGTGTCGTTGGTTTCCTCGAATTCAAAGTTGACGCTGTTGCCTTTCAGCACTCTCTGGACATGGGGCATAAGACGCCGGTAAAGCTCCGGCTGGTGAACATCCTGCAGATGCTTGCCCAGCGGTGATTCGCCATCACGACCGTACCAGGCTTCGTAGACCTTGTTGCAGAACTGCACCGTCATATCGGCACCGACGTAGGCAATCAGGGCAGGCACATGGTCCGTGACCACGCGTATCCAGCGCTCGCTCTCTTCCAGCGCCTTGATCCGGCGTGCCATTTCGCTGTTCTTGACGTCCGTGATGTCGGAGTAGAGGACAACCAGCCCGCCTTCACGGGTGGGCCTCTCCGTCATCTGCACCCAGCGACCATTGGACAGCAGGAACACCGACCCTTCAGAAGAGGCATTCGCATGCTCCTCTACGACCAGCCCGGAACTGACCGCACGCTCCTTCACTTCAGCGATGGAGGTGCCGGCTGGTGGCACGTCAAGACCAGAGTGTTTCCAGTAACTGCGGAACCGGGTATTGCACTGGATCAGGCGATGCCGGTGATCGAAGAGCACAAAACCGTCAGCGATGCTTTCGATAGCGTCTACCAGGCGCTGACGGGTGGTTTCAGCTTCTTCACGGGCGCGGTTTAGGGCCTTGTTGCTGCCCTTGAGCTCATCCATTGTCTGGTTGAGGGCTTCGGTACGCTCACGCACCTGCTCCGCCAGCACCACCGAGTGCTCGAACACCGCGTAAGGCTCAGGTTTGTGGGCCGAACCGGACTCCACCCGCACGATCAGGGCGTCGCGGATTTTCCGCAGGCGCTCGTTCTCCGACTCCAGTTCCGCAATACGCTGCTCCCTGCCGCTGTCAGGGTCGGCGTCAGTTGTGGCCGTATCCGGCATCAGGCTGCCCAATCACCACCCCCGTAAACGTCTGGTTAATGTGCATGCCGTCGAACTGCTCACCATAGGTGTTGAATCCGATGACTTTATGGTGGCGAAGAAAATCGGACACCTCGTCCGCCACACCGGTGAGCTCCGCTTCCAGACGCCGCAAGAAACAGTCACAGCCGATGGTCACCAGCGGCGGCCCCACGACCCGTTCAGAGGCCTCAATCTGGGTGCGGACACTGTCCAGCAGCGACCCCGGTTCCATGGCCGTCATTACAATGCCGGTTTCCACGGCGCAGTAGAACGTCAGGCTCTGGTCAGCGTTCACCCGCTGCACCGAGCGGACAAAGTAGTGGCCGCCAATCCGGACCCCCATGGGGCGCAGCGCGAAGACCTTACGGTCCAGTTCCTCTACCGTCACGCCCACCGCCCGCGCATAGGCTTCCGCCGCCGGTTCCGCGTTCAACTCATAAACCGTGCGGCTCTTGGCATCGGCATGGGTGACCACCAGCTTCTCGCTTCGGGCCTCCATGTGGTGGGTGGAAAACACCCTGAAATCCAGCGGTGTGTTCACCAGCATCACAGTGGCAGCACCGGTGTGAAACTGGCCATCGAAGAAAACATGGGTGTTGGCCAGGCGTTCGTCGTCACCGGCCGAGCCGCCGAACTGCGGAATGGTGCCCAGGGCGGCATTGAGGGTTGCCAACACCAGTTCTTCACGGCTGGACAAACCATCCAGCAGGGTGATGGCGAAAGTGTTGCCCTTGATGGGCGCCAGGCGGGCATCCCGGCAGGTGGCCAGCAGGCCGTCGATCACGCTCTGGGCGTCCTGCAGCGTAAAGCGGTCCAGTTCGCTGATCAGCGCGTAGTCGATGGAAAAATATCGGCGATCAAACCCGATGGCAGTAATGCAGCCCCGACCATACCCGTCTGGAGTAATTTCACCGGCAGAGGTGCAACCGCTGATCCGGACTCCGGAAAACACCTGCTCCAGCGCAATACCCAGGCGTTCGAGATCGTATTCAGCAGAACAGAAAAACAGGACACAGCCCAGATTATCGTGGCTGAGTTGGCTGGCAAGGTTGGTAGCGGCCAGCATGGGATCACGTGCGTCGGAACTGGCTACCCTGACCGCAGGCAGGATGGTGGCTGGCTTCATCAATGGGCGCTCCGCAACCGTGTGGCTTTGTACCGATTCTACGGCTTCTGCAAACGGAGCCAATGCGACTTCAGTGCTTTTAATGGGCGCGCCAAAATGATCGTAAGCCATTGATTTAAAAACCTCCCTGATCAATGCCTGCCAGCGCAGCCGGTCTGCAGCAAAGCAAACCGGCACTTTAGTCTTAAGAGCGGCCCCGCACGCCTGGAATCCATGCCGGCGCGCGGGAGGTACCCGCCATCAAAGTACGCTTAGAACGTGATGACAGCACCCAGCGCCAGCGTGTCGAATTCCGCTGCATCAGCACCGGTCGACTTTGTGGTCTGCTCGAACATGTTGTATTCGCCCACCAGCTTGAAGTTGCTGTTCACGTCATGAAATAGCGCAAAGGAGGTGTTCTCGGTCTCAAAATCGCCCTGGTCCGAATCCGTTTCACCATAGGACACCACGAAACGGTTGGCACCCAGAGTGTATGACCCCTGTACCAGGTAGCCATCGGCATCCTCTTCCGACGCAAGGGCCGCATCTGTGATCAACACCGGAACATCCCCCTCGGAGGTAAATCCGGAGGCCGTCAAGGAGAAGCCCGCCACCGATGCTTTGAGTCCGTAGCCAAGGCCCTGGCTGTCCACTTCCGTGGTCGCATTTTCGGAACTCTGATGACGACCGTTGACCCAACCGGTCAACGCCAGGCCGTTGAGATCGGCGGCATAGGTCAGCTCCGCTTCAAACCGGGGTGCTGACTGCTCGGACTGGACACCCGGAGTGGTATTGGCAGGCTCAAAAATACCCGCAGCCACCTTCAGGCCGCCCATATCAGGCGTACGGTAGGTAATCTGGGCCGATGGGTTCGGATACGGGTAGCCCGTGCGGATATTACCGAAAGAAACGCCGGTTGCCGCTCCGGGAGAGCCAAAGCCCATGAGGATCTCGTCGAGGAAGATGTTGGAACGGGCGTACAGACCAAAGTCCTTGCCAATCAGGACCTGGCCAAAGGAGCCATCAACGGTGGCATAAAGCTGGCGCACATCAATGGCAGTATCGGTCGGTGACTGCAGGCTGTCGTTGATCGTGGACCAGAAGGACGACCGGCCACCCAGGGTCAGGTCGCCCATCTCTTTGCTGAAGTTAAAACCGATCGTGTTGGGCAGGAAACCCATCTTGACGTCCGAATTGCGAACATCGTTCAGCTTGTCATCACGGTTGACGTAGAACGCGTTGAAATAGCCATCCACAGAAAAGCTGGTACCGTCTTCGTTGTACACTTCAATCGCTGCATTGGCGCCAGCACTTGCTCCCATGGCAGCTGCCATGGCAAAGGCCAACCCTGACTTTCTGAAATTGTTGTTGTTCATAACTCCCCCGGTTTTTGTTGAATCTGGGTATTGAGCAACGGGTGATAACCCGTGTCTCAGGCGCATTCTCTCGCCTGAATTCAATGGTCGGCGAAGCAGCGGGGGTGGGAAATGCGCCAAGGGGGCAGGTTTTCTGATCTTTTAGGAGGCTGTGAAAACAGAACTTTGGGATTACTACTCGTCAGGAAGGGAAAAGATCGAGCTCTTGCAGGCAGTCTTCAAGGAAGGTTTCAGGGTCTGCCATGACGGCTTCGTCAGCGACAACACCGAACTGGATATGGCCGGCATAACTGACAATGCTGACTCCCAGCCCGATGTCTCCGGCCTGGGGTACCCAGAACATCTGCTCGAGGATACGACAACCGGCCAGATAGCGTTCGTCCCGGGTGCCGGGGACGTTCGACACCACGGTACTTGCCTTGCGGTAAAACAGATCCGCCACTGGCTGGCGCCAGGCTTCGGGGATAACAGAGGCACTGCCGGCAAGCGCCCAGGCCAGCCCCGGCTGCCAGCTTTTCTTGAGCTTGCGGGTTTCATGCTTGATGCGGAATAGCCGCTCCAGCGAACTTTCACCGTCCACCGGCAACGGTACGAAAACAGTGCCGAAGTAATTACCCAGGGTGCCGGGTTCCGGCTTTATGTCCGCTGGCAGGCGGCTGCGAATATCCACCGGCACTGCGGCATGGAGCACCGCCTTATCCGTATCGGTATTGTCAGCAACAAGCCGCTTGCGGACGGCCGAGGCCACGCAACTGAGCAACACATCGTTGATGGTGACACCAGTGACCGTGGCAATATGGCGAAAGCGTTCCAGCGCAACCGGCTGCGACCAGCGGCACTGGCGACGGCCCAGCAGTGCCCGATTCAGGGATGAGTCGGTATCTTCCGGTTCCACCAGGAACTGACTGAGCTCATTCACCAGTTTCAGGCTTCGCCAGGTTGCCCGCTCCAGGGCATTGCGACCGGCTGTACCGCCGTTGCCGGGGATATCCCCTCCCCGTGCCGCATCAGCCTGCGGCGCCTCACTGGCGGTCAGTTCCCGGAACCAGGCGTTGGCAGCCCGGCTCCAACGGCCCATATCTGCCTGCTCCGGCGCTCCGTAGAGCACAGGTGCCTGTTGCGGTGAAGGCGGGCACAGGCGCTCGAAGATGCCAAGCAGGGAGAGTCCGTCGGCATAGCAGTGATGCATGCGCAGCAGCAGCGCGGCGCCGCCCTCGGCATCCGGCAGCAGCCAGAATTTCCACAGTGGACGGTAATCCGGCAAAGGTTGGTTCAGTCGGGCAGATACCCAGTCCTGCAATGACTGATGGCCAAATTCGCCCCGGACCACTTCAAAGTGGTGATGAAGCGAGAACACCGGGTCCTCTTCCCACCACCAGCCTGGTGCGCGGCGCACGGGCATGAAACTGAAACGCTCCCAGGCCATCCAGTAGATGCGCAGAAATTCCCGGAACCGGGCTTCTGTCAGGCCTTCCACCCGCAGCATGACCGTGATGGTCATCGGGTTTTCCGGGCGCTCCAGGGCCAGCCATGCTGAATCCACAGGCAACAGCAGATGCGATTCCTTTTGACTCAAACCTGTCTGTCCCCGGGTAATTGCAGCAAGAAATGGATAGATGACCCCGCATTGTGCCAGACAAGCCCTGATGGCTCCATATAAGGTCCCGCAGCTCGCACTCACAAAAAGTTACACGGTAGTAACCTTTCCCCTCTATACTGGGAATAAGGATTGATGAAATGGTTATGAGGTAGCCGACGTGCCTTTGCGCCCCCTTCGCCAAAAGTCTATTGGCCGCAACTGAGCGTAAACAGTGTAACCAGTGCCAATATATGTAGCAGCAGAAGGCGGTACAACTGAATCACCTGCACCGACAACGATGAATAAAAGGCAAACACCGGGTGCTGGAGGAGAGTAGTCATGAAAGCGAGCCATGTACGCAAACTGATAAAACCGATTGAAAGCGCCTACTCCGAAATGTTCTCGGGGCGCGTCTACCGGGTTGGTACTGGCGCAGTTTCCGTACGCAACCACAGCGGCAAGGCGGAACAGACCGTTATTGGCGTACACGGCTTTCTGGAAAACCACTGCTACTTTACCCAGGCCTACGAGGCACCCACCACCGAGCTGATACTGCTTACCTGCAGCAACTACCACATTCCGGTCAATGGCGTAACACCCGAGTCACCGGACTGGGAAGTGCCCATCAAGTACCTGGATGGCACCATTGAGTACGATGCCTGCATTCTCAACCAGGCGCTGGCAAACCTGCCAGGTACTGATAACATCCGTGTACACGGCCATTCCCGCGGTGGAGCCGTCATTCTAGAGGCTATCAAGCAGTGGCCGGAACTGTTTGAAAATGTAGAAGTCGTACTGGAAGCACCGGTCCTCCCCGATGGCCGGCTTTCCGCCCTGGTGACAGCGGTTCTGGAACCGGTAAGCCACGGCATGTGGCCCTGGCTGATCCGCCTGATCAACAGTGCCCCATCGTCTGCCTATGGCCAGACGTTCTTCGGCAAGATGAATCCACGCAAGAAGCAGCTACTGGGCAAACTGTTCTCCGCCACCAAGGACCACCTGACCATCGTTCGTAACATTGAGGACCTGATGGCCTGGATGGAGCGGACCGATGCCAGTGTCTACGACCGGATTCGCTACGGCACCTTCCTGATCCCCGCCGTGGATCGTATCCTCGATCGCCAGGCCATGCTGGCCAGTGCGCGCCAGAGCCCGACCACCATGCGCATCGTTGAAACCGAGGCCCCCAGCCACTTCATTACCCTCGACAGCAAGGAATGGGTACCCGGATTCGAGACCCTGCCCACCGCCGCCCAGGGCTGAGGTTGCTGCACAAAGGCTTCAGCTCCGCTAAACTGGCGCGCTTCTATCGCAGGTTCAGTGGAGCTACACCCGCATGTATCGTGAGCGCCTTGTCGCCACCAGCGTCCATTCCGACAGCGCCCGCCGCTTGCAGCAACTGTTGCTGGGCTACCATGATTTCCGCCAGCACAAAGCCACCCATCCGCTGCTGGAACACACCTTCCTGATCGCAGACTGGCAGGCGCAGCGGCTGAAAGCCACCCATGAGGACCTCTACCGGCACCCCGGGTATCACACCGGCCTGGAATTCCTGCTGACAGACCTGTACGCACCTGCAGGCATGACCCGCCGCGACGACAATATCGACCGGGTTTTCCCGAAGATGGTGAAGTGGTTGCCAGACAACCTGCTGGATACCTTTGCCGGCCTGGTGGAACTGAACCTGATCACCCAACAACTGGACCTGGAACTGGCCGAACTCTGCCAGCACCAGGGACTCTCCCCCGCCTCCCTCACCAGCAACGACTATTGTCAGGTTTTTCGCAGCAGCCTGCGCATGGAGCAGAGAGAGCGGCAGATAACCCTGGTCGCAGAGGTGGGGCAGCAACTGGATCGCTACGTGCGCAACCGCACCCTCGGCTGGCTGCTGAGCATGAGCCGGGCACCGGCGGAAATGGCAGACCTGAGCGACCTGCACAGTTTCCTCCACCGGGGCTATTCCGCCTTCCGCAAAATGGAGGATGTGGAACGACTGATCGACCGCCTGGTGACACGGGAGAGAAAGGTGATGGACAACATCCTCAAAGGCCACCCGGAACCGTTTGACCTGCCGGGAGACCTTTAAGCACGATAAACCAACTCAGGCTTTCAGAATCTGGTCCAGTTGGGAATGAATTTCCTGCTCGATCCGGGATTTGAACGGCCGCAGCATCAGCCCCAGCTCCAGGTGGATGTGGAGATCGCTGTCGGTAATCTCCAGCTGTCCCTTCACCCCACTGCGTTTAAACCGCAAATGATCCCCTTCCCACTGGTAATTCACATCGAACTGCTTCGACAGATCCTCGGCCAGGGTTTCCGCTGCCTGGCGAGCATGGTCTTTATCGAGGGAATGGGCGCGATGAACATCAATAACAGACATGGATCAGGTTTCTCCGGGAATTAAGGGACGTTTTACAGTGTAAGACGGCATTAAACTTGTAGCCACCCCCGCAGGCGTTAGAATACGGGGTTCAGATTCTGACAGGACCCAGCCATGAGCGAGCAACAACCATCTGCCAACGAGCCGAAGCCGGAGGCCCCGAAAGACGACGTTACCCATTTTGGCTTCCGCGATGTGCCAAAAAGCCAGAAGGCGGGCCAGGTAGCGGAAGTGTTCCACTCGGTGGCCGGCAAGTACGACCTGATGAACGACCTCATGTCCATGGGAATCCACCGCCTCTGGAAGCGCTTCACCATTGAGCTCTCCGGCGTTCGCAAAGGCCATCAGGTGCTGGACATTGCCGGTGGCACCGGCGACCTGACGATGAAATTTTCCGATCTGGTGGGCCCGACCGGCAAGGTCGTACTCGCCGATATCAACGCCTCCATGCTGCAGGTTGGCCGTAGCCGGCTGATGGATCGCGGCTACGCCGGCAACATTGAATACCTCCAGGCGGATGCCGAACACCTGCCGTTCCCGGACAACAGCTTCAATGCTGTGAGCATTGCCTTTGGCCTGCGTAACGTCACCGACAAGGACCAGGCCCTGCGGGACATGACCCGCGTGCTCAAACCCGGCGGCAAGGTGATGGTGCTGGAGTTTTCCAAACCCACTAACCCGCTGCTCAGCAAAGCCTATGATGCCTACTCGTTCAACGCCCTCCCGCTCATGGGCCAGCTGATCGCGGGTGACTCCAGCAGCTATCAGTACCTGGCCGAATCCATCCGCATGCACCCGGACCAGGACACCCTGAAAGCCATGATGGAAGAGGCCGGGCTGGTAAACTGCAAGTACTACAACATGACCGGCGGCGTGGTCGCGCTGCACGTGGGGATCAAGCCCTGATGTTTCCCGGCCCTACCCTGCTGTCCGCTATTACCGCCATCGTCGAGAGCGCCCTCAATCGCGCCCTGGAGCTGGACCCGGCCGGAAAGCAGGCGCTGATGGCCTCGTTAACAGGGCCCGTACAGTTTTCGCTGCAGTCAGTGAACCTCACGCTGGTGCTGCAGCAGGCGGGAGGCAGGGTCCAGGTTGCCAGCCAGCCGGCGGAAATGCCGGCTCTGGTGCTGTCTGGGCGGCCCATGGCCTTTGTCGCCCTCGCTACCGGCGACGACCGGGTATTCACTGAAGGGCGAATTCAGGTGAATGGCGACACCGCCCTGGCACATCAGTTCCAGCGCGCTATCGATCAGCTCAATCCGGACTGGGAAGCGGCCATGGCTGCGCATGTTGGCGATGTGCCGGCGCATTTCATCGGCCAGCGCATTCGCGGCGCCGCAAGCTGGAGCCGGCAGGCGTTCAGGTCCCTGAATGCCAATATCGAGGAATACATCCACGAGGAAAGCCGCAGCTTGCCCGGGCGCCGTGAACTGGAAGCCACCTTCACGGATATCGACCGTCTGAACCTGCAGACCGAGCGCCTGGAAGCCAGGGTCGAGCGGCTGGAACAATCCAATCAAAAAGACCAACCGGAGACGCCGTGACGCGCCTGCAACGCCTGTTCCGCATTGCCTGGGTATTCTGCCGTTACCGGCTGGATATTTTTTTGCCACTGGCGGAACTGCCGCTCCCGCTCAAGCTGTTCTTCCTTCTGGCCCCCTGGCACCTGTTCCCGCAACCAAAGCTCGACAGAGGCGACCGCCTGCGCCTGGCCTTTGAGGAACTGGGGCCGGTGTTCGTCAAGTTCGGCCAGATTCTCTCCACCCGCCGGGACCTGCTGCCGGACGACATGGCGCTCTCGCTCAAGAACCTGCAGGACCGGGTACCGCCTTTCCCTGGTGAGGTGGCCCAGGCTATTATCGAGAAATCCCTTGGTGCTCCGGTGGCGGAGCTGTTTGCACAGTTTTCCAAAGAGCCGATGGCCTCCGCCTCGGTGGCTCAGGTTCATGCCGCCACCCTGCGGGATGGGCGGGAAGTTGTGGTCAAGGTCATCCGCCCGGGCATCGAACGGGTCATTCGCCAGGACCTTGCTCTGCTGTATATGATGGCCGGCCTGCTTGAGCGCTACTGGTCCGAAGGCCGGCGGCTGCACCCGGTGGAAGTGGTGGCGGATTACGACTCCACCATCCACGACGAACTCGACCAGCAGCGGGAAGCCGCCAATGCCAGTCAGTTGCGCCGCAATTTCGAGAATTCGTCGCTGATTTACATTCCCTCCATCGACTGGGACTACACGCGCAAGTCGGTGCTGGTAATGGAGCGCATCCACGGCATCCCCATCGCGGATATTCCGGCCCTCAAGGAAGCCGGCGTGGACCTGAAAGTGCTGGCGGAAAAAGGCGTCGAAATTTTCTTCACCCAGGTCTTTCGCGACAGTTTCTTCCACGCCGATATGCACCCGGGCAATATTTTTGTGGATGTGAGCAACCCGGCGGACCCGAAATACATTGCTATCGATTTCGGCATTGTCGGCACCCTCGCCCCGGATGACCAGAGTTACCTGGCCCGCAACCTGCTGGCATTCTTCCGCCGTGACTACCGCCAGGTGGCGGAGCTGCACATCCAATCTGGCTGGGTACCGCCGGATACCCGGGTCAACGAATTCGAGGCTGCCATACGTACCGTCTGCGAGCCCATTTTTGAAAAGCCGCTTAAGGATATTTCCTTTGGCCATTTCCTGTTACGGCTGTTCCAGACGGCCCGACGCTTCAATATGGAGGTGCAGCCCCAACTGGTGCTGTTGCAGAAAACCCTGCTCAATGTGGAAGGCCTGGGTCGTCAGCTCTATCCGGACCTGGACCTGTGGAGCACAGCGCAACCTTTCCTGGAAACCTGGATGCGCAAGCGAATTGGCCCTTCCGGACTGATCAAGTCCCTGCAGTCCCACCTGCCGGCCTGGCTGGAGCAGTCGCCCGAGATGCCGCAACTGGTCCACGATGCCCTGGTACAACTGCGCAATTCGGGCTCCAACGACCAGTCCAGCCGCGCTACACTGGAACTCATTCGTAAAAACCGTGCCCGTGCGGACCGGCGCTGGCGCAGAGGGCTGGGGGCAGCGGCTCTGGCTGGCGTGGCCTGGCTGAGTGTCGACCATGACCTTGCCACCATCGCCCAGACCATGCCGGCCCACGGCTGGGCACTGCTGGCCGGCGCTACCTGGCTTATTGTTGGCGGCAGACGAAAAAACTGATGGAAGTCATATAAATGCAAGATTCAAAAGCTACAGTCGAGACACCTGACTGGTTAGACGAAATCCGCTGGAACGCGGATGGACTGGTGCCCGCCATCGCCCAGGATGCCACCACTGGCGATATTCTGATGATGGCCTGGATGAACCCCGAGTCTCTCAGGCTGACGGCTGAGGAAGGCCAGGCGGTGTACTGGTCCAGGTCACGGGGGAAATTGTGGCGCAAAGGGGAAACCTCAGGCCACCAACAGGTGATTGCAGAAATCCGCCTGGACTGCGATGAAGACGTGATTCTGCTCAAAGTCGAGCAGAAGGGTGGAATCGCCTGCCATACCGGTCGTCGCAGCTGCTTCTACCGCAGACTGGAAAACGGCAAATGGGCAGGCGTAGACCCGGTGCTCCGTGACCCGGACGCAATATATGGCAACAAGCAGGGAGATAGCAGCAATGAGTGACGTTCTGGAACAACTGGCCCAGGTGTTGGAGGCGCGCAAGGAAGCCGACCCCGAAACCTCCTACGTTGCCAGCCTGCACCACAAGGGACTCAACAAAATCCTGGAGAAGGTCGGGGAAGAATGCACCGAGACGCTGCTCGCTGCCAAGGATGCGGAACAGTCCGGCGATACCCGGGACGTGGTCTATGAAACCGCCGACCTCTGGTTCCACAGCATGGTGATGCTGTCGCGGCTCGGGCTGGGCCCAAAGGATGTCCTTGACGAACTTGCCAGCCGCTTTGACCTGTCAGGCCTGGAAGAGAAAGCCTCCCGGAGCCAATAACCGGGCCACTACCCGGGATAGTACTGGTAATACCTCTGAAGAGGATTTCCGGATGCCCCCCGATGTGGCGTACAATCATCTGTAACAGAAACATTGAAACGAGGGTCCCGGCATGGGCATCAGTATCTGGCAACTCCTAATCGTACTCGGCATTGTTATTCTTTTGTTCGGAACCAAAAAGCTCCGCAACATCGGTAGCGATCTGGGCGGCGCCATTCGTGGTTTCAAGAAATCCATGAGCGATGAAGACAAAAAGGACGCAGACCCGGACGCCATCGAAGGCGAGAATGCCGACGCCAAGCCCTATGAGGCCAGCGCCGAAGAAAAGCCACGGGACAAGTCCCACAGCTGAGACGGCTGAATGTTTGATATTGGCTTTGTCGAGCTGCTGATCTGCGGCATCATCGCGTTACTGGTTCTCGGCCCCGAGCGGTTGCCCACGGCAGCCCGGGCGGCCGGGCGCTGGATTGGCGGTGCCCGGCGCATGGTCAGTCAGTTTTCCTCGGAGCTTGACCGCCAGCTCAAGGCGGAGGAGTTGCGGGAAGAGCTGCGCAAGGCCGGCGACATCGGCCTGGACGATGTCCAGAAGTCCGTTCGCGGCGCCCTGGATGAAGCCAAGAAGTACGAACACATGGTCCTTTCGGACGACGAGAAACCCGGGCACCGGCCCGCCCCCGCCACCCGGCGGGTTGCGGAACCCGCAGAACCAGAAATCCAGCAGAGCGAAGAAATCCCGAAACAGGAAGACACCCCGAAACAACAGGACAGCACGCCGGAAAACCGTTCATGACCACCCAGCCTGACGGCAAAAACACCCAAGGTTCCGACGAAGCACAACCGGAAATGCCGCTGATCGAGCATTTACTGGAGCTGCGCAATCGCCTGCTGAAAATGGTGCTGGCGGTGATCATCTGTTTCGCCGCTATCTATCCGTTCGCCAATGAACTCTACCTGCTGATATCCCAGCCGTTACGGGACCTGCTTCCGGTCGGTCAGACCATGATCGCAACGGACATCACATCGCCTTTCTTCGCACCGCTGAAGCTCGCCCTGGTACTGGCGGTTTTCGTGGCCATACCGGTGATTCTCTATCAGCTCTGGAGTTTTATCGCACCGGGACTTTATGCCCATGAAAAGAAACTGGCGTTTCCACTGCTATTCACCTCGGTGATCCTGTTTTACCTGGGCGCGGCGTTTGCCTACTTTGTCGTGTTTCCCCTGGTGTTCGGCTTCTTCACCGCCATTGGCCCAGAAGGCATTGTTGAATTGCCGGATATCACCAGTTACCTGAATTTCGTGCTGAAAATGTTCTTTGCCTTCGGCATTGCCTTCGAGATACCCATTGCCACCATCCTGCTGATTCTTACCGGCGCCACCACCCCTGAAGATCTTGCTGAAAAGCGGCCGTACATTGTGGTGGGCTGTTTTGTGATCGGCATGCTGCTGACCCCGCCGGACATCATCTCCCAGACTCTGCTGGCCGTACCCATGTGGCTGCTGTTCGAGCTGGGCATTCTGTTCGGTCGCCTGGCCAGGCGCGAAGTGAAAGACCAGGACGCCACGGAAGTCTCTGGCGAATGAACCTGGCGTTACTGTTCGGGGAAGACTTTGTCTCCGCTGAGCAAGCAGTGCTGACCGGGCGCCGGCTGGCGCATCTGAAGTCGGTACTGAAGGTTGCCGAAGGGACTCTGGTGCCGGTGGGCCTGGTGAATGGCGATATCGGCACCGGCCGCGTTCTGCAGCTCACCGACAGCCAGGCAACTCTACAGGTGGAACTGACTGAACCACCGCCCTCGCCACTGCCCCTTACAATGGTTCTGGCGATGCCACGGCCGAAAATGTTCCGCCGGGTACTGCAGACCTGCGCCACCCTGGGGGTCAAGGACATCTGGCTGATCAACAGTTACAAAGTTGAGAAAAGCTTCTGGCAGACACCCTGGCTGTCAGAGGAAAATCTGCGGGAGAACATGGTGCTTGGCCTGGAGCAGGCGCGGGATACTCTGATGCCCCGGGTTCACATCCGTAAGCTGTTCAAGCCGTTCGTGGAAGATGAGCTGCCGGCGCTGCTGAAAAACACCCACGCGCTGGTTGCCCATCCCGGCACCGGCACGCCCTGCCCGGTTCATATCAATGCGCCGGCTACCCTATGCATCGGCCCCGAAGGGGGCTTCATTCCCTACGAAGTGGAAAAGCTGGTTGAGGCTGGCTGCGAAGCGGTTCACCTGGGCAGGCGCATTCTGAAAGTGGAAACGGCGGTGCCGGTATTGGTCAGCCGCCTGTTCGATGCCTGCAGCTAACTCAGTCCGAACGACCCTTCCAGAACTTCATAACAGGCGTGATCACCACCACCAGCACAGCGCCCACCACAACACCGAACAGTCCATCAGCAATGACAGGCACTATGGCCTGGGCATACCCACCAAAGCCCTCGGCAAAGCGATGAATGGCCTCATACACCGGAGGCAACCCGTGGGTCAGAATGCCACCGCCCACCAGAAACATGGCTATGGTGCCTAATACAGACAGGGTTTTCATCATCCACGGCGCCAGCCAGAGGATACCCTCTCCCACCCGCTGAGCAACCAGGCTTTCTTTTTTGCTCAGGTGCAGGCCACCATCATCCAGTTTCACAATACCCGCCACCAAGCCATAGACGCCGACGGTTACTATCACCGCCACCACCGTCAGCACCAGAAACTGTGTGCCGAAAGCCTGGGTACTGACAGTGCCAAGGGTGATCGCAATAATTTCAGCGGAAAGAATAAAGTCTGTACGAATCGCACCTTTGATCTTGTCTTTTTCAACAGACCTCAGGTCTGCACCAGGATCTTTCAGGGCTTCGTGCAGTTCTGCCTTGTGTTTCTCAACCTCCTGCTTGTGCAGGAATCGGTGGACGAGCTTCTCAAAGCCCTCAAAGCAGAGGAAGGCCCCGCCCAACATCAACAGGGGGATGACCAGCCAGGGCACAAAGAAACTGATGGCCAGCGCCCCGGGGACCAGGATGGCTTTGTTGATCATGGAACCCTTGGCCACTGCCCAGACCACGGGCAGTTCCCGGGCAGGCTTCACACCGGTGACCTGCTGGGCATTGAGGGCAAGGTCATCGCCCAGTACGCCGGCGGTTTTCTTGGTGGCGGCCTTGGTCATCAACGCAACGTCATCCAGAACTGTCGCGATGTCATCAATCAGTACGAGAAGACTGCTGCCAGCCATAGTTCATTCCTTTGTGGTTAAACTGCTCCGGCGATCACCGTGCAATCCTGTATCAGGCGTCCAATCCCATGGCCTCGGCCGCAATGCGGTTCTTGATGGGGCCAAGCTGGTTCAGCCAGCGCATTCCGGTATTGCGTAGCCAACGCACAGAGAGCTCATCACGGCCAAACAGCTGCTTGAAACCCTCCATGGCCGCCATCATCGTGAGGTTTTCACCTTTGCGGCGACGCTGGTAACGAGCCAGCACCAGATCATTGTCAGGGTCGATGCCCGCTTTTCTTGCCCGCAGCAGCTCATCCAGCAAGGCCCGGACATCGCCATAGCCCAGGTTCGCGCCCTGCCCCGCAAGGGGGTGTATGGTATGGGCCGCGTCACCCATAAGCGCGAACCCGGTGGCGATGTAATCCTTGGCGTGGCGCTGGCGCAGCGGGAACGCGTAACGACGCGAAACCACCTCAACCGATCCCAGTTCGCGCTCAATAGCGTTTTCAAGCTCCGCCCTGAAGGCATCGTCATCCAGTGCCATCAGGCGTCGCGCTTCTTCGGTATCCTGGGACCACACAATCGAGCAGAAATGCTCGTCACCGGATTCGGTCAGCAACGGCAGGAACGCCAGCGGTCCGGTGGGAGAAAACCGTTGCCAGGCGGTAAACCGGTGGCTTTGCGCGGTTCGTACCGTGCACACAATCGCCTGCTGGTCATAGTCCCATTCCCGGGTTGGCAACCCGACCCACTGGCGCAGACGGGAATGGGCACCATCGGCCGCCACCACCAGTTGCGCGGCCAGCATGCGGTCATCTTCAAGACGAATGCCGCGTGTGTTCCTGTCCTGCCACCAGCCGGTCACCTTGACGCCATCGATCAGCTCCACATTGCTGTCAGCCAGGGCCGTAAACAGCGCCCGCACAATGCGACGATTCTCGATGATGGTGCCCAACGCGGGAGCCCGGAGCTCTGCGGCCTCAAACTGAATACGGCCGGTGCCGTCGCCGTCCCACACGGTCATGGTCTGGTAAGGGCAATGGCGACCGGCGGTGATATTCGACCACACGTCCAGCTGTTGGAGCAGGTGCTGACTGGCGACTGAAATGGCGCTGACACGGGGGTCAAAACCGTCCACATCCGAGGCTGGCGCTGGTTCCTGTAGCAACGTCTTGCGGTCGCTCCCTTCCACCAGCCCGACGTTCCAGCCCTGCCGTGACAGCCCCAGCGCCAGGGCGGATCCCACCATGCCGCCGCCAACCACCAGGATATCGAAATGTGTTAGCTCACTCATGATTGCTGCGTTCCGTTGATTCGGTTCCGGGCGTGCGGATCTGGGCACGGCGACCGCCCAGGCCCATGGCCTGGCGGGCAAACCAGCGTTTGGTGCCGGGCAAAAGATCCAGTCCCATCAGGCCGGCATCACGGGCGGTGGTTATCAGCGGCAGATCCGTGCCGAAGAGTTGAATCAGGGAATCGGAAAACCGCACCGTTTGCTGCCAGTCCTGGCGATGGCGGTTCTGATAGCTTTTCAGTACCGGCAGGCTACCCAGGGCTTGCTGCCGGTCCGCCGCCATCCGGAACTGCTCTACCAGGGCCATCAGCCCGCGCAGGGCCAGGTTAAAGCCCTGCCCGGCCACCGGATGCAGGGTGTGGGCCGCATTGCCCACCAATACAACGCCAGGGCGAACCGACTCGTCCACGGTTTTCAGGGTCAGCGGGTAATGGCTGCATTCGCCGATGCGGGTGAAGCGCCCCAGGCGCCAGCCAAACCGTTGCTGCAGGCGATGGCACTTGTCCTCATCGCTGAGGGATAAAAGCTCCTCGAGCGCATCGCTGTTCAGTGTCCATACCAGAGCCGCGGTGTTTCCCGCCCGGGTTGGTGAGCCATGGGGCAACAATGCCATCGGGCCGGCATCGGTAAAGCGTTCGTAGGCGGTGTAGTGATGACAGTTGGCGGTAGAGACATTGGCGATCAGCGCGTGCTGGTCGTACGCCTGCTCATCGACCCGGAACCCCAGCTTTTCGCGCAGCCCGGAGCGACCACCATCTGCCACCACCAGGCATTGCGCGGTCAGCTCCTGTTCGCCACTTTTGGCGCCAAGGGTGACGCGAACACCGTCCGGCAAAGGCTGCATGCCCGTCACTTCGGCGGGGGCTTCCCACACCACACCGGTCTGAAGCAACTCCCGCATCAAACACAGTCCCATCCAGCGGTTGTCTGCCACATACCCCAGGGCTTCCTGCTGATGGTCGGCTGCATTCAGCCGTGTAGCACCAAAGTGACCACGGTCCGAGACATGGATGTGGCGAATGGGAGTGGCGTACTCCGAAAGCCGCTGCCAGAGCCCCAGTTCCTCGAAAATCAGCCGCGAGCCCCAGGCCAGCGCTGTGGATCGGGCGTCATAGCTGGGCTGATAGCTTTCTGGCAAGGCTTCAGGAGACAGTGGAAACGCCTCCACCACGGTCACCCGCAGTTGCGGCAGGGTTCTCGCCAGCGCCAGTGCCAGCGTGGCTCCCGCCAGCCCTCCGCCGGCGATGATGATATCGGTATCATGCTGTTTCACGGTCAGTCGGCCATCAGCGCTTCGATCTCGGGGATGGTTTTGGGAACCGTATCGGTCAGTACCCGGCAGCCTTCTTTGGTAACCACCACATCATCTTCGATACGGATGCCGATGCCACGCCATTTTTCGTCCACGTCGGTGTTGTCCGGTGCAACGTAAAGCCCCGGCTCAACCGTCAGCGCCATGCCCGGTTCCAGCTGACGCCAGGCATCGCCTACCTTGTAATCCCCTACGTCGTGCACGTCCATCCCCAGCCAGTGGCCGGTGCGGTGCATGAAGAAGGGCTTGAACGCCTGCTCCTCGATGGCCCGCTCCACGGTGGTGTTTTTCAGCAGGCCGAGATCAATCAGCCCCTGGGTGAGCACCTTCAGTGCGGCCTGGTGAGGATGGTCCCAGTGATTACCCGGATGTACCTGTTCAATGGCCGCGTACTGCGCCGCCAGCACCACCTCGTAAAGGGCGCGCTGCTCGTCGCTGAACTTGCCGCTGACCGGGAAGGTACGGGTAATATCAGAGGCGTAACAGTCCAGTTCGCAGCCGGCATCGATCAGCACCAGATCGCCTTCCTTCAAAGGGGCGCTGTTCTCGATGTAGTGCAGTATGCAGGCGTTATGTCCGCCGCCAACAATGGACGGGTAAGCCGTGGAGCGGGCGCCGTTTTCCATGAAGGTGTGGATCAGTTCGGCCTCGAGGTTGTACTCAAAACCGCCCTTGCGGGCACGTTTCATGGCCCGCTTGTGGGCCTCGCAACTGATTTCGCCGGCCCTGGCCATCACCTTTATTTCCGCTGCACTCTTGTACAGACGCAGGTCGTGCAGAAGGTGCTCCAGTGCCACGAACTCCCCGGGAGGGTGGGCGCCGGAGCGAACCTTGCTGCGGATAACCTTGACCCAGTCCATGACTTTGGCATCAAAGTTGTGATCCTTCCCCAGCGGGTAATAAACACGGCTGCGGCCTTCAATCATGCCTGGCAGGATGTCATCGATATCGGAGATCGGGAAGGCATCGTCCAGGCCGAATGTCTCAATGGCGCCTTCGGGGCCGACCAGGAAACCGTCCCACAGTTCTTTCTCGGGGTTCCGCTCCTTGCAGAACAGCACCGACTCGCCATGCTCCCGGCCAGGAATCAGTACCAGAACGGCATCCGGCTCTCCAAACCCGGTCAGGTAGTGAAAATCGCTGTCCTGCCGAAATGGATGCAGTACATCCCGGTTACGTACCCGCTCCGGGGCAGCAGGCAGAATGGCAATGCTGTCCGGCGCCATCCGTTCCATCAGCCGGCGACGACGATCGTTGAATTCTTTGACGGGTATCAGTGAGGCCATGATTTCTCCCACAATTCTGTAGCCTGGATCAGTGCAGCGTCGGTGTTTTCGGGGACGGCTTTTCCGGCGGATTGAATTCGGTAAACACCGCAAGCGCACCCAGCCGCACGTATTCGACGATTTCCATCAGCTGCTGCTCGCTCTCTTCATCCGGTTCGTCATCGTCGGCGACCTGGCTGATGGCGACCATGTCTTCGATCAGCTCGCGAATCTCGTCCGGCGCTTCGCCCAGGGATTCGCCCGCCGACAGCGCCATACCCTCGAGGAAGCCACGGACCCAGGAGGTCAGTGCTTCCAGGCGTTGCTCAATGGCATAGTCATCATCCGGCAACAGTGGCTGAAAGCTCATATCGGTGGCTTTCATAAGTTCCAGGGTCTGGTCGTAGGCAGACCCCATGAACTCCCGGAGCTCATCTGACTCTTCCGTTGCAGTGGGCGGCAGACCCATGTGTTCGCAGACCATTGCCAGCCAGTCTCCTTGGTCTATACGCGAGCCGGCGGCCAGTCGGCCACAAAGAGCGCCGTGGAGTTCCGAAGGGTGGCTGAAGGCCTTGTGGGCACTGAACACATTTGCCCAGCGCTCGAATGCCACAGCGCGGGCGTTGGAGGTGTCGGTTTCGGACATGAAACGGGACGATCCTGTATCAATGAGTGAAGGCTCTATCCTAGCATTCAGGCAATGTTAAGGCACTTGCCCTCTTGATTCCCGGCGCGGATTGCGTAAATTATGTTATAACATATCAATATTCAAACGGAGTACCTGTCCATGCCGATTCAGACATCCACCGTGCTGACATCAAGGGCAAGCCGAACGCAACCGTTCCTGGCCCTGGGCTACCTGCTTGCCACCTGCACCCTGCCGGCCGTCACTTTTGCCGCCGACAACCCCGGCGCCCACGAGCATGGCCACGCCCGGCTTCAGCTAGCGATAGAAAAGAACAGCATCGACCTGATGTTCACCTCGCCCGCCTACAATCTGGCCGGATTTGAACACGAAGCCCGCACAGACGAGGAAAGAAACCGGCTTGCGGAGATCAAACAGTGGCTGAATACCACGCCACTGGTGAATGTGGATGATGCCAGCTGTCGAATAACGGCTGCCGCTGTCGAACTCGGGGGCGAAGATACCGACGATACTCATGGCCATGATCACCACGACGACGATGAGAAAACCAGTCATCGGGAATACGACGTTTCCCAACAACTGCAGTGCCAGGGCATGGGCGCAAACCGGGAATTTACGTCGGCTCTGATGGAGAAATTCGAGAACCTGGAGGAACTCACTGTCGAATGGGTGAGTCAGTCAGGTCAGGGCAGCGCCCGGCTCACGCCGTCCAACCGGGCATTCACAGTCAGCCACTGATCAGTAGACGTCCTCGTCCTCGTAGGGCGTCACGTTTTCGGCAACGATGGAATACGAGGACGAGGCCACATCGTTCTCGGTTCTCTCGATTTGCAGGGTGCCCTCAATCCATACCGGATCGTACAGGGCCTCCAGCTTGAAGCCTTTTTTGTACTTCACATGGATAATCTGGTTCGGGGGCGGGGGCGGCACGTGGATACAGGCGCCATAATACGGCACCAGGAAGAACTCGAGAATCCGCATATCCTGGGTTGTTTTCAACGGCACCACAAAGCCCGGAATCCGGCCGGATTTGCCTTCCATCTCCGGGACGACACGGCCGGTCATGATTTCGTCCGGCAAGGCAGCAGGGCCGTCACCGTCGTGGCTGACCTCTGGCATATTCTCCAGCAGATTGAGATCCTCTGCCGGCATCAGTTCAAGCCAGTCGATCTCAGCGGCGGCTTCCTTTGCGCCGGCTGTCGTGACCATACTCAGCGCAGAGGTGAATACCAGGGCGGCAAATACAGACAGCGGAACCGCAAGTCGCTTACGCTGTCCAGTAGCCTTCAGATTGTGAACCATAAGACCAGTTACTCCCGAGATAATGCAGGAATCATACACCGGATGACCAATGCCTGACATGACCAGCAAGACAGACTTGTCAGCGGATAGTTCCGCAGTCCCCCGGCAAGCTCTCAGCATCAGCAACCTGGCCTTTTGCTGGGACAAGACCCAGCCGCCATTACGCTACCCGGACATCACACTGAACGCCGGTGAACACCTTTTCCTTCGTGGCCCCAGTGGCAGCGGAAAGAGCACACTCCTGAGCCTGCTCGGTGGCCTGATTCTCCCCGACGCCGGCAAACTGAGCCTGCTCGGAACCGACCTGGCCCGCCTGAGCGGCGGCCAGCGGGACCGGTTCAGGGCCGACCACATGGGCGTGATCTTCCAGCAGTTCAATCTGGTGCCCTACCTCACTACCCTGGACAACGTCATGCTGCCATGCCGGCTTTCCCCTAAACGCCGTGCCCGTGCCTTGCCTAGTCCGGAGAGCGAAGCCGAGTCCCTGCTGACCGCCCTGGACATCCCCCCGAGCCATTGGCATCGCCGGGTGACGGGGCTGAGCGTTGGCCAGCAGCAACGGGTGGCCGCAGCGCGGGCACTGACCGGTGGACCGGAACTGATCCTGGCGGACGAGCCCACCTCCGCCCTTGACAGCGACAACCGCGATCGCTTTATCGAACTGTTGCTCGGGCTGGCAGAGGCAAAACAGTCATCCGTTATTTTTGTCAGCCACGATCAGAGCCTGGCCGAGCGATTCAACCACCAGATTGCGCTGACTGCGCTGGATACGCTGGAGAGGGCCCAATGACTGTGCGGTTGGCATTTTCACTGGCGATGGCGAGTCTGTGGTACCGGCGTAAAGTGCTGGCACTGGTCACCCTGACCCTGACACTCAGCATCACCCTCCTCCTGGGGGTTCAGTACCTCCGTACCGAGGTCAAACAGACCTTCACCAATACCATATCCGGCACTGACCTGATTGTGGGCGCTCGCAGTGGCCAGCTGAACCTTCTGATGTACACCATTTTTCATATAGGCGACGCCACCAATAACATTCGCTGGAACACCTACCAGAAACTGCAGGAAGACCAGCGCATAGACTGGCTGGTACCCCTATCACTCGGTGACAGTTATCGCGGCCATCGGGTGGTGGGAACCAGTGAGCAGTTTCCTGAGTACTTCCGTTACGGCCGCGACCAGAAACCCGAACTGGTCGAGGGCAGGTGGTTCAGCGATGTGTTCGAAGTGGTGCTGGGGGCCCGGGTAGCCCGCAAGCATGGTCATCAGCTGGGCGACGACATCATCCTTTCCCACGGGGGCGGCCGGACCAGCTTCTCGAACCATAAGGACACCCCGTTCACAGTAGCCGGAGTGCTCGCTCCCACCGGAACGCCGGTAGACCAGGCGGTTTATGTCAGCCTGGAAGGCCTGGAAGCCATTCACATCGGCTGGGAGTCCGGTGTCGCCATTCCCGGGCGCACCGTGACCCCGGAACAGGCCCTGGAGCGCGACCTGACGCCCGACAACATCACCGCCGCACTGGTCGGGATCGAACGCAAGGTGCTGACCTTCCAGGTGCAGAGGGAAATCAATGAGTTCCGGGAGGAACCCCTGTCCGCGATTCTTCCGGGAGTCGCCCTCAGCGAGCTATGGCGCATCATGGGACAATTCGAGAACGCCCTGCTGGGCATCACCGGTTTTGTGGTAGTCACCAGCCTGATCGGGCTGATTGCGGTATTGCTGACGCTACAGGTGCAGCGCCGGCAGGAAGTCGCCATACTCCGGGCTACGGGCGCCTCGCCCCTGCTGATTGCAGCACTCCACGTGATCGAATGCGTGGCTCTGGCGATAGCGGCCTGCATACTCGCGGTGATAGCGGGCGCGGCCGGCATTGCCGGGCTCAGCCCCTGGCTGCTCGAAACCTGGGGCATTCAGATCGGCTTGCGGCCGTTGAACGGGGTGGAATGGCTGATCATTGCCAGCGTACCCTTCGCTGCGTTTGTTGTAGGACTGATTCCGGCCCTTCAGGCCTGGCGTGGCAGCCGCAAACAGGGGCTGGGGCACGTGGCGCCGGAGTGACGGACGTCACGCATCGCGGGCCATGACATCCCTGTAAATTGACCAGCTTGCAGTCCACACTTATAGTTAGTTCACTTCTTTGATACAGGCGTTGGACGACTCATGGAACAGTCCGAACTACAGGCATTGGCGGACAAACTCGACAGGCTGATCGAACACTGTCGCAAACTGGAACGTGACAACGCGATGCTGCGCGAGCTGCAGGACGACTGGAACCGCGAGCGGGCGCAGCTTACGCACAAGAATGATCTTGCCAAAAACAAGATCGAAGCCATGATAGGCCGCCTCCGGGCACTGGAGCACCACTGATGCCAAAGCAGCCGACAACCGTCGAAGTCAAGATTCTCGACAAGGAATACCTGGTCGCCTGCCCTGAAGAAGAGCAGAACGCCCTCTTACAGGCCGCCAGGCACCTCGATATCAAAATGCGGGAGATCCGTGCCAGTGGCAAGGTCTTCGGCACCGAGCGCATTGCAGTGATGGCGGCCCTGAATATCACCCACGACCTGCTTGAACGGGACACCATGTCCAGCGCCGCCAGCTCGATTCTCAGCGCCATGGACGAGAAGCTGGATACAGCCCTGGGCGAAACCTCCGGTAACTAAGCATTACACACAGATCCGATTCAGGTGTTGCAATCAGCCCCGGCAATGCCCGTATAATAAAGATAACTTCCTGGGCTGTTCGCTGGTCGGATTCGTCCTCGAGCCGATGCGCACTACCCAGGTGGCTACTCTAGGGCATTGTGAGCACGTCCCCTCACGGGGAAAGCCTAATATGTCACAGCGGCCACCGACCTTGAACTTTGGGTTCAAGGGCCACATCCGATAACGGCAGCCCGGGAAGCTTATTTTGACCAACGTTATCTCCCCCCATTCTTTCGAAGACCACTCCGATTCACCATCACGCAGCAAACTCCGCAAGACCCTCAGGCAAAAACGCCGAGCTCTTTCTGTGGAAGAACAGCAGGTAGCGGCCGACCAGCTTGCCTTGAACCTGCTGCGACATCCCGACCTCTACCGTGCACGCCACGTGGCCATTTACCTGCCCAACGACGGTGAAATCGACCCCCAGGTCTATGCCCACATCGCCCGCCGGAGGGGTGTCCGATTCTATCTGCCGGTTCTGCACCCGGTTCATCATGGCAGACTGGTATTCAGCCGCTACACCGACGACACAGGGCTCACAGCCAATCGATTCGGCATTCCCGAGCCTCCTTTCCACAGGGGATTAAGGCGGCCGCCATGGGCACTGGATGCGGTACTGTTTCCATTGGTAGGTTTTGATGAATTCGGTGGCAGGCTTGGAATGGGCGGGGGATTCTATGACCGTACCTTCGCGTTTACGCGCATCCGGCCACGGTTGGCGCCCAAGCTGATCGGGCTGGCCCATGAATGTCAGAAGGTATCGGAATTACCGTTGGAGCCCTGGGATATCCCCCTGCACAGTGTGGTAACGGACCGGGGATATTATCGGGTAAAAGCCGGGAAACAGGGGTGAGGCAGCTCAGTCCCGGACCGCAGGAACCATAACGATTTCGCTGCCATCAGCACTGTAAGTGGCCCTGGGCTCATCCTCGGAAGCCTGAAGCGATGTAAAGCCGGTAATCACAAGACCAACTGCAAAAATCAGCACAATCGACCGAATGATATCGGGCTTGCGGTCCATGGTGAGGGTCTCCGGAATCGGAAAAGTAAAATCTATCTAAATCAGCGGACTATTCTTGTTTTCAAGAATTAGACGAAAGACTAACACCTATCCTGAGTTTTACAATTTTTCACAGGTTAAAATTTTGTAAGAATGGAGTTAGCCTGCCGGATTGGGTGCAGGAGGCCTTCCAAAACACGCTCAAGCACATCCCTGTGGCGCTTGAGCTCCGCCATCCATGGCTCCGCACAGTTTTGGAAGGCCTCCTGCACCCAATCCCAATCTGCGTTATTCAGACTTGTTATTACCTGCACCCAAAAACAGCTGATAAGCCTCGTTATCAGTCATGTTTTCGTAGCGGAAACCGACCTTGTCGAGCATTTTTTCGAAGTCTTTCACCTCGTCATCTTCCACCTGAGCTCCGAGCAGCACACGGCTGTAGGCCGCACCGTGGTTGCGGTAGTGGAACATGGAGATGTTCCAGCGGGTGCCCAGTGACATCAGGAATTTCAGCAAGGCGCCCGGGCGTTCCGGGAACTCGAACTGGAAGACTTTTTCATTGGTGATGCTCGGCGCGTGGCCGCCCACCATATGGCGGATGTGCTGCTTGGCCAGGTCGCTGTCGGTCAGGTCGATCACCGAGTAACCGGTTTCCCGAAGATCCTGGATCAGGTCCTCGCGGCCGTGGCCGCCGGCCTGGATCTGGATGCCGACGAAGATGGTGGCATTGGTGGCATCCGCGTAGCGGTAATTGAACTCGGTGATGCTGCGCTTGTGCAGGGCGTTGATGAAGGTCTTGAACGCACCCGGCTTCTCCGGGATGGTCACCGCCAGGATGGCTTCGCGCTTTTCACCCACTTCCGTGCGCTCTGAAATATACCTCAGGCGGTCGAAGTTCATGTTGGCGCCGCTCAGGGTGGCGATCAGGTTTTCATTCTCGATCTGCTCCCGCTCGATGTACTTCTTGATACCCGCCACGCCCAGCGCACCGGCTGGTTCGGCAATGGAACGGGTGTCCTCGAAGACGTCCTTGATGGCGGCGCAGATCTCGTCGGTGGAAACGGTGATTACCTCGTCCACGTGATCCTTGCAGATCTCCCACGGGTATTTGCCGATCTGCTTGACCGCCACACCGTCGGCAAAGATGCCTACCTCATCCAGAACCACGCGCTTGCCGGCCTTCAGAGCCGCCTGCAGGCAGTTGGAATCTTCCGGCTCCACTCCGATGACCTTGATTTCGGGGCGCAGGTACTTGATGTAGGCGGCCATGCCGGCAATCAGCCCGCCACCGCCAACGCAGATAAAGATGGCGTGAATAGGCTTGCCGAACTGCCACATGATTTCCATGGCCACGGTGCCCTGCCCGGCAATCACGTCCGGGTCATCGTAGGGCGGGATGTAGGTGTAACCGTGCTTCTCGATCAGCTCCTGGGCGTGCGTGGCGGCTTCATCAAAGGCATCGCCCTTGAGAACCACCCTGGCGCCATGGTCACGCACGGAACGTACCTTGATCTCCGGGGTGGTCTGGGGCATCACGATCACCGCCTTGATACCCAGCTTCTTCGCAGCCAGGGCCACGCCCTGGGCATGGTTACCGGCAGAGGCGCAAATCACGCCCTTGGCTTTTTGCTCCTCCGAAAGCTGGGCAATCCGGTTGTAGGCGCCACGAATCTTGAAAGAAAACACCGGCTGAAGATCTTCGCGCTTGAGCAGAATGTTGTTGCCAAAGCGCTTTGAGAGGCTGCGGGCCTCGGTCAGCGGTGTCTCGATGGCCACGTCGTAGACACGGGCATCAAGGATTTTCTTTATGTAGCGTTGCGGCATGGTTCCGTCCGGAGGTCGATGTTTTGTTGGAAAAACGGACAGTGTAGAAACTTTGGCGGGGTTCCGTCTATAAGCGGGTCGCCCGGAAGCGCTATAATGGCGGACACTGTGACCATTTCCCGAAAAAACCGGAGCTCCTTCAATGAATCAGGACGAACTGAAGAAAGCCGTCGCCCAGGCCGCGCTGGACTACATCAGGCCACATCTGGACCAGGACAGCATTATTGGCGTGGGTACCGGCAGCACTGCCAACTGTTTTATCGACCTGTTGGCCAACATACGTAATGACTTCGACGGTGCTGTTGCCAGTTCCGATACCACGGCGGAGCGGCTGAAGAGTCACGGTATTCCGGTGTACGACCTGAACAGTGCCGCGCCGCTCGAGTTCTATGTGGATGGCGCCGATGAGACCAATGAACACCTGGAACTCATCAAGGGAGGCGGTGGCGCCCTGACCCGCGAGAAGATCGTTGCGGCTGTATCCAAGACGTTTATCTGCATTGCCGACGAGTCCAAGAAGGTGGGTATCCTGGGTGAGTTCCCGCTTCCGGTGGAGGTGGTACCCATGGCCCGCAGCTATGTTGGCCGCGAAATCGTGAAGCTGGGCGGTGACCCGGTTTACCGCGAAGGTTTCACGACGGACAACGGCAATATCATTATCGACATCCATAACCTGGATATTTCCCGGCCGATCCAGGTGGAAGAGAAGCTGAACAATATCGTAGGCATTGTTACCAACGGCCTGTTTGCTCGTCGGCCAGCGGATTTGTTGTTGCTTGGCACCAAGGATGGCGTCAAGAGTATTTCCCGCGAGGACGGCTGACTTTCTGCGGCGACCGTGAGCTCGGGGAAAGCCACGAAGAGGGGAGCTCATCAGGGGCACGCTGTGAATACGTCCCTGTACGCTCGACAAAAACACCCATGTTTTTGACGTCCCCTGATGAGCTCCCCTCTTCGCGGCCCAAATTCTTTTCGGGCCTTCATTGAACCAAGCGCTTGCTTGGTTTTTTGATTTGAGTGAGACTGCTCCTATGATTTCCGATCACAGGGAGGCTTTCCGTGTCCGATTACTTCAACGATACCCATGAGCAGGTCCGTCAGACTGCCCGCAAGTTTGTTACCACACATGTTCTGCCTTACATAGACGACTGGGAGGAAGCCGGCGAGTTTCCCCGGGAACTTTATAAACAGGCTGGAGATGCAGGGCTTCTTGGGGTCGGGTTTCCGGAAAGTCTCGGCGGCATTGGCGAAGGCGATGTGTTTATGAAGGTCGCCGTTTCAGAGGAACTGATGCGTTCCACCTCTGGCGGCCTGGTGGCCGGGCTTGGGTCGCTGGATATCGGCCTTCCGCCTGTGGCGAAATGGGCGCAACCAGAGGTGAAAGAGGCCATCGTACCGCCGGTGCTGCGCGGCGAGAAGATCGCAGCACTGGCGATCACTGAACCCGGTGGCGGCTCTGATGTGGCCAGCCTCAAGACGAAGGCGGTCAGGGAAGGCGATCATTACATCGTCAACGGTAGCAAGACCTTTATCACCAGCGGCATTCGTGCCGATCACTACACAGTTGCAGTACGCACCGGGGGCGAAGGTCACGGGGGTGTCAGCCTGTTGCTGATTGACCGCGACATGCCGGGTTTCTTCAGGGGCAAAAAACTTCGCAAAATGGGCTGGTGGGCCAGCGATACAGCGGAACTGTTCTTTGAAGACTGCCGGGTGCCGGTCAACCGCCTGATCGGCGCCGAAAACGCCGGCTTTATTGCCATCATGAGCAATTTTCTGGCGGAGCGCCTGAGTCTCTCGATTATGGCGTACATGACCGCCGAAATAGCCCTGGAAGCGGCCTTGGCCTGGGCCGGGCAACGGGAGGCGTTTGGTCGCCCGGTCAAAGGCTTCCAGGTAACGCGCCACAAGCTGGTGGACATGGCTACCCAGGTGGATGTGGCGCGGGAGTACACCTACCGCTGCGCAGCGCTGATGCAGGCGGGCAAGAACCCGATCAAACAGGTGGCGATGGCGAAGAACTTTGCGGTGGACGTTTGTGAGAAGGTCACCCGCGAAGCCGTCCAGATTCATGGTGGCATGGGGTATATGCGGGAATCGGTGGTGGAGCGGCTGTACCGGGATGGGAAGATTCTGTCGATTGGTGGTGGTACCGATGAGATTATGAAAGAGTTGATCGCGAAGCAGATGCGGTTTTAGGGGGTTGGTTTTGTCGGATTACGGCTTCGCCTAATCCGACCTACATAGAAGATGACCTGCAACCCCCAAAGCGAGACCAACGTTTAGTTTCGATCCGCACCATTGTGCCGTATAATTGCGCCCACTTTTTAAACGCCGTTAAACGCACTTCAGGAAGGATCGCTCATGAACTTCGATAACATCCCGGTTGGCAAAAACCCGCCAGAAGACATCTACGTCGCCATCGAAATCCCGTCCAACAGCTCCCCGGTCAAGTACGAGCTGGACAAAGACATGGGCGCACTGCTGGTAGACCGCTTCATGGCTACACCCATGTTCTATCCGGCCAACTACGGCTTCATCCCCCATACCCTGGCCGATGATGGCGACCCCATTGATGTACTGGTCGTCACCCCCTACCCGATACAGGCAGGTTCGGTTATCCGCTGCCGCCCGGTTGGCGTGCTGAACATGGAAGACGAAGCTGGCGGCGACGCCAAGCTGGTGGCGGTTCCCCACGACAAACTGACCACTTCCTACCACAATGTGAAGGAAATTGACGATCTGCCGGAACTGCTGCGGGACCAGATCCATCACTTCTTCGAGAACTACAAGACTCTCGAGCCGGGCAAGTGGGTCAAGGTTCAGGGCTGGGGCAATGCCGCCGAGGCCAAAAAAGCCATTGAAGACGCCGTGAATGCCTACAAGGGCTGACACCAGCGCTTTCAGGTGAACCTAAAAAACCGGGCTCGAATGGCCCGGTTTTTTTAGGTCATCAGCTTTTCCCGGCATCAGCCCCGGGTCAGCAAGTCACGCATGTCGCTGATTGCAGCACTGGCGCGTGACAGATACGCCGCCATAGTCAGGGAATGGTTGGCCAGCACACCAAAACCGCTGCCATTCAGAATCACCGGGCTCCACATATCGCCCTGGCTACCTTCCAGTTCGATAATGATCTGCTTGGCGCTGGCGAGCGCGTTCTTGTCGTTCAGCACCTTGCGAAAGTCCACCTCGATGGCGCGGAAGATGTGCAACAGGGCCCAGGCACTGCCACGGGCCTCATAGAAGACATCATCGATTTTGGTCCAGGAGGTTTTGACCTCCTCACCCATGGTGTCTTCCGAAAGCGGATCCTCAGGATTGATATTGGACACTGCGTCGGACACCGATGCCTTTCCGACACTCTCACCCAGTGTACGGGAGAGACTGCCCAGACGGGTTTCAAGGTCCCCCAGCCAGTTTGCCAGGTTATCGGCCCTGGCGAAGAACTGGGCATCGGGCTGATCCGGGCGCGACAGGCGGTCGAGGTAGCTGCGCAAGGCCTTGATACCACGACGGTATTCCGCCTCGGTGGAGGGGAGCGCCCAGCTACCGCTGTCGAAGTGCAACTGCGGCTCGGCAATAACCAGGTCCCGATCTTCAGCCGACTGGCTCTGGGAACGGCTGATGTCCCTGCGCATGGCGCGGGAGAAGTCGCGAAGCTGCACCAGTACACCAAATTCCCAGTTGGGCATGTTATCCAGCCAGAGCCCCGGCGGGAATATGTCGTTGGAAACATACCCCCCGGGCTTTTCCAGCAATGTTTCAGCAACACGAATCATGGTCACTGTGGTCGCAAAACCAGTAACAGGCTCCCGCTGCATTTCGGTGGCAACCGCCCGCGTATGCTCCCGAACTGAAAATACATCCGGCTCACTGCTCCAGATCATCCCCAGCACCAGAGCAACCAGGAAATAAACGACCAGGACAGCCAGGATGAGTTTGCCGATAACCCCACCACCACCGGAGAAATCCCGAAGGTCATCTTTGCGATCACTGAAATACTGTCTGATTTTTCCTGACATTGGTTGTTTTTCCCCTGTCTGTCGTTTTGTCTGGCTCAGTCCGTCCGAGAGCGTCAATTACCATGACGCATAGGCGAACTTTATGCAATTTGCGGCTCTGCAGCCGGTGTCACTGGCCCGCTTCAAACGGGCGTCCCAGATGGTACCCCATTGCTCCATCAACACCGATACCGCCCAGTACCGAGTACTCGCTCTCGGTCTCCACACCGGTCACGTATACCCTGACGCCTCTGCTGTGGGCTATGGTGGCCACGGATTCAAGGTAGAAGCGGTTATCCTCATGACTGTCGATGTCGTGGATAAAGCTACTATCGATACGCAGCGCCTGGAATCTCAGATTCCTCAGGTAGCTGAACGGCACACCGCCAACCCCGAAGCGATCGACAATCACCGGCACCTGCAGGCGGTTCAGGGCACGCACCAGGAGCCCTACCTGGACACGGTGATGGTGGATAGCCTGCTCGGATACGCCTACCTGTAACCGTTGGCGTTCCGGTCCCGCCATGGCCAATTGCTCCAGAAGATCTGTCCGGAACCTGTCGCTGGCCACGGACACCACTCCCAGGGTCATTGCCAGTTGAGCATCCGGCTGCTCCCGCAGCAGCGCGAGTGAGCGCGTCAAAACCCAGCGGTCAATATCAGGGGTCATACCAAAACGCTCTGCCATGGGCACGAAGATATTGGCCTTGACCCAGCCATCGGGCGTCTTCATCCGGGAGAACACCTGGTGGAACAGCACGTCACCGTCACCCTTGCCAACCATGGGCTGCAGCCAGAGTGACAACCAGCCATCCCGTATAGCCTGCTTGATGATCGCTCGCCAGGTTTCGCTGTTGTAGTGCTCAAGCCGGTCGGCGTCGGCGGCATGGCATGTGGAAGCCTCGTCCGCCTGGGCCTGGCGCAGGGCCTCATCGGCGGCAGCCATCAGGTCACGGACATTGCGATTCTCGGCAGCCTGGGCGATACCGGCGTGAACCGAAACGTCCATCGGCGCGGAGAAGTCGGAGTAGATGCCATCGAGCTGGTCCAGCAATTGGCGGCACCATATGACGCCGTCTGCCCGGGAAACACCGGGCAGAAAGACGGCAAACCCGGCTCCGGTCAGCCTTCCTGCAAAGGAGTCACTGTGACCGCGGCTAAAGCCCCCGATGGCGTCGCCAATGCTGACCAACAGGCGATCCGCCTCTTCACGGCCGTAGGTCTGGTTATACCGGGCAAAATCCGCCAGCTGGATCAGGAACAACACACCCGGTGCAGCGCGCTCCTCAGACTCCACCTCTACCTTGAGCCTCTGTTCGAAAGCCCTGCGACTGGCCAGCCCCGTCACACTGTCTTCGTTGTTGACCTTGCGCAAATGCTGGATCAGCTTGGCCTGCCCTTCAAACAACTGGCCAAGGTCATCCGCCATCTGGTTCATGGCACGGGTAACCTGATTGAGCTCGCGGGTAGAAGTGATATCCACCCTGCGCCGGAAATCTCGCCGGCCAAGGGCCTGAGCCTGTATCTCTACAGCCCTCAGCGGCCGCAGGATGCGGGTCATCGTCCAGAACAGGCCAATCAACCCGACGCCGGCAACCAGCACGGAACCGGCGACCGTACGGGACGTTACCTTCCAGAGATCTTCATAGGCACGACCAGGATGACTGACCACCCTGACCTTGCCCAGCCGGCTCCAGCCCCGCACCACCTCTGCCTCCCCTACGGGCAGGGGCAGGTCGGCGAGAGATACGAACCAGCCAGGCACCTTTAATTCACGAAGGGACGTTTCCCTGCCGGCAACCTCTTCCCCCTGGTTATCAATGTAAACCACAGACAGGTAACGACCACTGTCGAACACGGCGTCAACTAGGGAGGCGGCGGCTACCGGGTCACGGCCGTCGATGGCGTTGGACAGCGAAAGGCCGATAGCGGTGGCGCCATCCTGTGAGTGGCCACGCAGCTGGTCGGTCATGTAGTCCCGGAAACGGTCGAAGCTCACACTGACGGCAGCAATCAGTACCAGCAATAACAGCCCCCCGGTGAACAACAACAGCAGACTGCGCAGGGTGATCACACCCCGCTGCCGGGCAAATTGTAATGTTTCCTGCATCCGTGCCATAACGGGCAACCCCTGCCTGGAATAACGGTTACCGGGGAGCTGATGTGACCTGCACCGCAGAGTTGACAAACATTTACACAGAGTCACCTACGCCGACAACATTAAACACTATAGACTCTGCAAAACGACTAATGTTGAAAATATCTGCCTGTATTGGAGACGGGCGGCCAGGAACGAAAAAAAATACAGGCCGGAGCACAATGAACGACGAAAGCCAGAAAGACAAACTCAGGCAGCACTTTGCTCGCCGCGTCACAACCCAGGCCAGGGTTGTCCTGGATACGTGGCAGAAGGTCCACGAAGACACCAGCCAGTCTGCCGCGTTCAGGGGCGATTTTGCCAGAGCGGCCGACAAGCTGGTTCGCTACGCCAGACGCTTCGAGATGGCGAGCCATGCTGACTCCGGACAGAAAGTGTTCGAGCTTATTGGCGAGTGGCCCGAAGGCGAGGCGCTGCCGGACGGCCTGGACCGCAAACTGCAGGATGCCATCGAACAGCTCTCCCGGTGCACCCTGCGGCGCACTGACCAGACGGCGAGCGAAGCCCCACAGCAGTATCGCCGCACCCCGGTCTACATAGCGCTGTCCAGCGAGGAAATGGCAGGCCGGCTCATTCGTCAGCTCGAGTTCTTCGGCTTCCGCGCGTCCGCTTTCCACACCTCGGACAAGCTGATTGAAGCCTGCGCCCTCCACAAGCCCGAAACCATCCTCATGGACGTCAACTACGGTGGCGAACAGTTAAGTGGCATTGCCACTATTGAACGCCTGCAGGAGCGCCACGATACGCCCATTCCCATTATCTTCATGAGCGATGAAGACGGCACCATCGAGACGCGGCTGCGCGCCTCACGCTGCGGTGGCGAGGAATTTTTCTTTCCGGCAGTAGACCCGGGCCAGCTGATCGAAAAGATCGAGACATACACTCACGGCAACACGGTAGAACCCTACAAGGTACTGGTTCTGGATGACTCCCGCGCCCAGGCCAAGTTCATGGAAACGGTGCTCAAAAAGGCCGGGATGACCGCCCATATCATCACCGACCCCATGCAGATCATCCATGCGCTGGAGGACTTTTCTCCGGAGATCATTATCCTCGATATGTACATGCCCGGTTGTACAGGCATGGAAATCGCCCGGGTGATTCGCCAGCAGGACCGATTCCACAGCGTACCCATCATTTACCTGTCGGCCGAGGAGGACGTCAGCAAGCAACTCCATGCCATGAGCCTCGGGGGCGATGACTTTCTTACCAAACCCATCGACCCCAAGCACCTGATCGCCACCATCCACAACCGCGGCCGGCGCGCCCGCTCGCTGCTGGCGCTGATGATCCGCGACAGCCTGACGGGGCTGTTCAATCACACCCACACACTGCACCTGCTGGATCAGGAAATCGTGAAATGCCGGCAGAAAGATCAGCCGCTTTGCTTTGCGATGATCGACATCGATTACTTCAAGAAAGTGAATGACACCTTCGGGCATCCCATTGGCGACCGTGTACTCCGAAGCCTGTCCATGTTCCTCAAACAGCGCCTGCGCAAAACCGATCACATAGGCCGGTATGGTGGCGAGGAATTTGCCATCATCCTGCCCGACACCCGCGAGAGCGACGCCCGTAACGTGTTGAACGAAATCCGTGAACGCTTCTCGGAACTGCTGCAGCCAGCGGGTGACCGGGAGTTCAACGTGACGTTCAGTTGCGGCGTTGCCGCCTGGAAGGGTGACACCTCCCCAGCTCTGTGCGAACGTGCAGACAGGGCGCTCTACCGCTCCAAGGAGCAGGGGCGGAACTGCGTTACGGCCGCTGGCGACTGAGCCAATCCGGCTCAGTCGTCATGTTCGACCGTGAGAAAAACGGCCGTCTGGTTCAGTAGCTGATAAGCCACCTCCCCAAACGTGATGGGGCCCGTCAGTTGCGCAGTTTTCCTGCCCTCCAGAGCGGAGTGGAGGTAGTTCAGGATACAGTTACAACCGAACACCAGATTGCCGGGGTGCCTGGGCATGGCGGCCATGAACTTGGCGGGATAATCCGCAACCGGTCGCGCGAACCGGTACCGGACACCCTCGAACACCGGCGCATAGAGTTTGACCCTGCCTGCCGACTCGTTCACTGACTGGATACTCACGTTGACCATCGCCCCACAGTAATCCGCCACCAGGGGCAGCCTGAGGCCAGTTTCCTGTGCGGCGATAACGTCCGCCAGATTGCCAACGACACCATCCACACAACACTCGTCGAGGACGTCGCTGGTGGCGCCGAACGTCAGTTCCGGGCCGAAGCCCGCCTCGAACAGGTTGACCGTATGCACCATGGCTGTGCTGCCCTCCGGCAACGACACGTGCAACACCACTGCACGATCGGTGTGAAGCTCTCCGCTCTGGCCGTCGAGAACGGCTGCACTGCTCTGCCCCAACTCATCCAGGTGAACCCCCGAAACCCATCCGACAATCGGCTTGATGAACATATCGGGGAAGTCCGGAGCGTGGTGAGCGTATACTTCCAGCACAGGACTGCCTGCCGGCAGGATAATGATTGAGTAGCCATTCTCCGGTGCATCTTCCAGCACATGTGCAAGGGTATCCTTGTCATAACAGGCGACACTCACATCCACGGTATCCAGACACTGCACGAAAACCGCCTCCCTGCAGCACTGCCCACCTTCAGACGTCATGAAATAGGGAGTGGTGCCGCCGATCCAGCGGCCGCGGGGCAACTGGTTCAGAAGTGACGCCTCACCGGCGATTGTCAGTGCCACTCCGCGCTCAATCACCTCCGCGGCGCTCGCCACAGACATCAATCCACCTTCTACCCGCGTGTTCATGATTCTGCTCCCGCCTGGCTAGCGCGCTTCAGCTCCAGCAATTGGGAAATTTCATGGTCGAGCTGCTTTTCATGCTTGATGAAAAATCGACGCACTGTATTAACCCTCATGATCTTTGCGTCGTTGCTGGAAAGGGCGGGGAACTCCTGTCGACACCGCGCCAGCAACAACCGAAGCCCCAGCAGATGGATGTCTATGGACTCCTCTGACTCCAAAAGGCGAAACCAGACCGGGTCGCCGGTTGGCGGAATCTGGCGTGACGAGGACGCCTCCGGGTTGTGATCGAGTGGCTGCTCCTCGGCGCTCAATTGTCCCTCGCCGAGGGCGTGTCGTATCTGCCAGGCCAGATAAACATCGATCTCCAGCAGATTGCACACCTGCCGATAGCCCAGGCCGGCCTTCAGGCACTCGACCACACGCTGGGCCAGACCGTGGGTAAAGTCGCGATCCACCTGCCCCAGAAAAGAGGGCCCCTGCTGTTGCTCCCGGTTGTCCGGTAGCGTTGCGTGAATGAAGGTCTTGAAAGCGCCAACATTGGCATGGCGCCAACGCATTTTGGGGCGGACAAGGGAGGGCCGGCCGAACCAGGATTTACCAGCCACCAGATAGGCATGAAGCTCCCTCGCCTGAACGTCGACTTTGACCCGGTCAACGGTCCACGGCTCCTCCAATTGCAACAGTTTTCGGCAAATCTCGGTATCTCGCATGATTCCTCCCTGGACTTGCAGGTCTTTGAGACCGCCAGTCTGTCTCGCATTGCCAAGTATCGACAGACCACCATCGCCTTGATCCAGTTGAACTTAGGGAGTAAATCCGGGGTACCGGGCCGGTATGACATCGGATTTGTTCGCATACGGCAAAAACCGAACATGAAACCAACGTCTTATAGCGCTCTTTCCCATCGTTCCCGACAATAGGCGGGTTATCGGGTAACAAGGCGCTCCTGGTGCCGGGATACTTTTTGACACAAACCTGAATGTCAAAAAGTGTTGATCTGAAGGCCTCAAGCACGCACTATTGGGGAAAAATGTCGCTAAAGTCGGCGATCCTGTAAATAAGTCAGCAAGGCAGATGCAATCATGGCGACCATACTCGTCCTCCATGGACCCAACCTGAACATGCTCGGAACCCGCGAGCCGGAGGTCTATGGCTATGAGACTTTGTCCGACATTGATGAACGATTGCACCGGAAAGCCGCCGAAAGTGGTCATCACCTGCTACATTTACAGTCAAACGCGGAATATGAACTGATTGAGCGGATCCATGAAGCAAGATCAGAAGGGGTGGATTTCATCATTTTCAACCCGGCGGCATTCACTCACACCAGTGTTGCACTGCGGGATGCCATGCTGGCATCAGGCATTCCGTTTATTGAGGTACATATTTCCAACGTGCATGCGCGGGAAGCGTTCCGCCATCACTCCTATTTTTCTGATATCGCCGAAGGCGTTATCTGCGGGCTGGGCAGCCATGGGTACGACCTCGCACTCAAAGCGGCCCTGCAACGAATTCATCGATAGAACTGATTAAACGGGATCGGACTGACTATGGACATTCGCAAGATCAAGAAACTTATAGAGCTGCTGGAGGAATCCGACGTCGAGGAGCTGGAAATTCACGAGGGTGATGATTCCGTTCGCATTTCTCGCCGTCGTGAACAATTGCCTGCGCCGCAGTACATGGCTCAGTATCCGTCTCCGGCACCCCAGCCCGGGTCATACCCGCAGCAGTCCACACAGGCTGCCGATGAGCCGGCCAAACCTGCGGAACCCACCGGCCATGCCGTGAAGTCACCGATGGTGGGCACTTTCTACCGCTCGCCCTCGCCCACGGCCAAGTCGTTCGTGGAAGTCGGGCAGTCGGTTAAGGCCGGTGACGTGGTGTGCATTGTGGAAGCCATGAAGATGATGAACCAGATCGAGGCGGACAAGAGCGGTACCATCGCCGAGATCCTGGTAGAGAACGGGCAGCCGGTCGAATTCGACCAGCCACTGATCATCATTTCCTGAACCCGGTGATACCCTCATGGCTATGTTAGAAAAAGTTCTGATCGCAAACCGCGGCGAGATCGCCCTGCGCATCCTGCGAGCCTGCAAGGAGCTGGGCATCAAGACCGTGGCCGTCCATTCGCAGATTGACCGCGAGCTGATGCATGTGCGCCTGGCGGATGAATCTGTCTGTATCGGCCCCAACAGCGCTACTGAAAGCTACCTGAACATCCCCGCGATCATCAGCGCAGCGGAAGTGACGGATTCCGTCGGTATTCATCCCGGCTATGGCTTTCTTGCGGAAAACGCCGATTTCGCCGAACAGGTGGAAAAAAGCGGCTTTCGCTTTATCGGCCCCAGGGCTGAAACCATTCGCCTGATGGGTAACAAGGTCTCGGCCATCAATTCCATGATCGAAGCCGGTGTTCCCACTGTTCCGGGCTCTGATGGTCCGATCACCGACGATGACGAGCGCACTCTGGAAGTGGCCAGGAGAATCGGCTACCCGGTGATCATCAAGGCAGCCTCCGGTGGCGGCGGCCGTGGCATGCAGGTGGTTCATTCCGAGGCAGCGCTGCTGAAAAGCGTGCAGATCACCCAGAGCGAGGCAAAGAACACCTTTGGCGATGCCACGGTTTACCTCGAGAAATACCTGGAACGCCCCCGCCATGTGGAGGTCCAGGTTCTGGCGGACACCCATGGCAACGTGATTCACCTGGGCGACCGGGACTGCTCCATGCAGCGCCGGCACCAGAAAGTACTGGAAGAAGCACCCGCACCGAACATCGACCCGGAAGCACGGGAAATAACACTGAAGGCCTGCGTCGATGCCTGCAAGAAAATCGGCTATGTGGGGGCCGGCACGTTCGAGTTCCTGTATCAGGACGGCGCCTTCTACTTCATCGAGATGAACACCCGGGTACAGGTGGAGCATCCGGTGTCGGAGATGGTGACTGGCGTGGACATTGTTCGCGAGCAGCTGCGCATTGCCAGTGGCCTGCCCCTGCAATACACCCAGGACGACATCAAGATTTCCGGCCACGCACTGGAATGCCGTATCAATGCCGAGGATCCGAAAACCTTCGTGCCCAGCCCGGGCACGGTCAAGCACTTCCATGCCCCCGGGGGCAACGGCATCCGGGTAGATTCGCACCTGTACAGCGGCTACACCGTGCCACCCTTCTACGACTCCATGGTGGCCAAACTGATCACCTGGGGCGATGATCGGGAAATTGCCCGTCGCCGCATGAAGAACGCGCTGGACGAACTGCTTGTCGAGGGCATCAAGACCAATCAGGCGCTGCACCGGAAACTGGTACGCGATGGCGGTTTCAAACAGGTAGACTTCACCATTCATTATCTGGAGAAGCTGATACGGGACTGACCCGCTCAGCAAATTCGTCTACCCGACAGGACACCAACATGCCCTGGATACAATTACAGATCCCGGCTGATCCCGACAATGCGGACCAGCTCGAGGATCTGCTTATGGAGATGGGCGCCGAAGCCGTCTCCATGGAAGATGCCGCCGACCAGCCACTGTACGAGCCCGACCCCGGCACCACACCGCTATGGCACCAGACCAGCGTGACCGGCCTGTTCGGCTCGGAACGGGACATTGACGAACTGTGCGCTGCGGTCAAGGATGCCTGGCACCAGCAGACACAGCAGTCATTACCGGACATCGACATTACGTTGGTGGAAGACAAGGACTGGGAACGGGAGTGGATGGAAGACTTCAAGCCCCTCCGCTTCGGCGAGCGCCTGTGGATCGTGCCCAGCTGGCACGACGCGCCAGACCCGCAAGCGGCCAATCTTCTGCTGGATCCGGGGCTGGCGTTTGGCACCGGAACCCATCCCACTACTGCACTTTGCCTGGAATGGCTGGACGGCCACGACGTTTCCTCGCGCCAGGTGGTCGACTACGGTTGTGGTTCAGGCATTCTTGGCCTTGCGGCCCTGTTACTGGGCGCTGACCATGTCATCGGCGTTGACACCGATCCCCAGGCACTGGAAGCCAGCCGCGAGAATGCGCGCCGCAACCAGGTTGAGGAAGGCCGGCTTGATCTGTTCCTGCCTGCCGATGAGCCCGACACCATGGCTGACATCATGCTGGCCAATATCCTTGCCCAACCCCTGATCGGCCTCGCGCCCAGGCTGGCGGCGAAGGTGAAGCCCGGTGGCAATATCGTGTTGTCCGGCATACTCTCCAACCAGGCCAGGGAAGTGATGGAAGCTTACGAACCCTGGTTTGTCATGGACGAACCGGAACAGCGTGAAGAGTGGATACGGCTCACAGGACGGCGCACCGACAGGTGACGGAAACGGCTGAACCTACTAAACTCCGTGACTCGTAGCGACGTCGCTTACAGGAATCAAGCATGACCCAGAGCAGCCTGCAGACTCGATGCCCGAAATGCGATACCCGCTTTCGGGTGACCGACGCCCAGCTTAGCGTAGCCGGCGGCAAAGTGCGCTGTGGCAACTGTATGGCCGTGTTCAACGCCGTGGAGCATCAGGTCAAAGGCAGCTCATCCAGCGACCAAAGTGCGACTACCTCCCCGACCGCAGCAAAACAGGACAAATCATCAGACCAGAACTTTACGGCCGATGACGACCTGATTTTCGCGGACAACCCGGAAGAGGATGCCGCCGAAGGCCCTTACGCCGGCACCAAACTGACGTTCTCCGAAGACGAACTGAGCGACAGCTTCCGCACGGTCGATGAACGTAAGAGCGGCACCTTCGAGAGCGAAGACGAAGAGAGCCAAGAAAAAATAGATGAAAGCTGGGCGGAGGCCATGCTCTCTGACGACGCCCCTGCGCAAAAACCGGAGCCTGCCCGACCGCAAGAATCCGAGGCTTCCGCGAAACCGGCAGATCGCACGGAAGAACAGGCGCCAGCACAGTCCGGGCCCACCAGGGCGGCGCCACCAGGGCGGGAAGGCCTGAGTCTGGAACCTGCAGACGAACCAGAGGGGTTCTATGTCGACCAACCCCCATCGTCGTCACGCGACTACGATCGCGGACCGGCAGCGGACGATGAACCCATGACGGCGAGCTCTCCCTATACCAATCTTCGCCGCGAACCTGTTTCCGTTGGCGGCAACGGCAGCGGCCGCCTGAGAACAGCCCTATGGACCCTGGTAGTGCTGGCCCTGATCGGTGTTCTGGTGGCGCAGGTTACCTGGTTCCAGTTCGACCGCCTGTCTTCCATACCGGAACTGCGTCCGTTCTACGAACAGGGCTGCGAAATTGCAGGCTGCGAGTTGAAGCCACTGGTTAACGTCGAGGCCATCCAGAGCCGCAAACTGGTGGTACGAACCAATCCCGACAACCGCAGCCAACTGGTGGTCGACGCTGTCATCATTAACCGGGCGGCCTTCGAGCAGCCTTTTCCCGCCATTGCCCTGACCTTTTCCAACCTGAATGGTGACGTGGTCGCCCAGAGCATCTTCACACCGGACGAATACCTCGCCGGTGAAGGCAGGAAAATGGAGGCCATGCCCTCAGACACACCGGTCAGGATTGTGATCAATATCAGGGACCCGGGCAGAGATGCCGTGAACTACAATATTGCGTTCCGAGCCAATCAGGGGTAAGCAAGTCCTCACTTGCAGAATAGTGGGGACCGCCATCGAATTGCCTGAAAGTCAACCAGACAGAACGAAAAATAATCAACTTTTTCATGACTTCTCCCCTTCAATAGCATCTCTCCCGGCGGTATCATTACCGCCCTTCGGATCAGAATCGGTTACTTATTGAGCAATCGTTCAGATCCGTCGTTCGCTTAACCCGCTGTGACACGGACTCAGATCATGCTGCCAACGGCAAAAATCGGGCCGTATACCCTGCCCAATCCGCTGATCGTTGCGCCCATGGCTGGTGTAACTGATCGTCCTTTTCGCCTGCTCTGTCGGCGGATGGGTGCCGGGCTGGCGGTCTCTGAAATGGTCATTGCGGACAGCAAGCTCTGGAACACACGCAAGTCACAGACACGGATGAACCATCAGGGTGAACCCGAGCCCAGGTCGGTGCAGATTGCCGGCGGCGATCCTGACATGCTGGCCAATGCTGCCAGGCTGAATGCCGAGTTCGGAGCCCAGATCATCGATATCAACATGGGCTGCCCGGCCAAGAAAGTGTGCAACAAGGCTGCCGGCTCGGCACTGATGAAAGATGAAGCGTTGGTGCGGGAGATTCTGGAAGCCGTTGTGGCCGCTGTGGATGTTCCGGTAACCCTCAAGATGCGCACCGGGTGGGACCGGGAGCACCGCAACGCACCGCTTATTGCCCGTATGGCGGAAGATGCCGGCATTCAGGCCCTGGCGATCCATGGGCGCACCCGCGCTGATGCCTACAAGGGCGAGGCGGAGTACGACACCATCGCCGAGGTCAAGTCCCGGGTTGGCATTCCGGTCTTTGCCAACGGTGATATCACCTCACCAGAACAGGCAAGGCATGTGCTCAGCCACACTGGCGCAGACGGTTTGTTGATTGGTCGCGGTGCCCAGGGGCGGCCCTGGATTTTCCGGGAAATCCTGCATTTTCTGGAGACCGGCAGGCACCTGTCGGAACCGCCTATAGACGAGGTGGAACAGGTGCTCAGCGAACACCTGGAAGCATTGCACGGCTTTTATGGCGAAACCATGGGCGTGCGCATCGCCAGGAAACATGTGGGCTGGTATCTGCAGTCCCACGACGAAGACAAGCGATTCCGCAAACGCTTCAACGCCATCGACTGCGCGCTGGAGCAGAAAGACAGTATTCAACAGTACTTTGCAGGCTTACGAAATGGAGAGGTATTCGCAGCATGACGGCTGAGACTTTGGTTAATGACAATCTGACAGCACCCGCCAACGATGACATTCATCAGTTGCAGACGGTGAACAGCAGCGGCAACACCGTTACCCTGCGTGACAGCGTGGAAGTTGCCCTGAAAAACTATTTTGCCCAGCTTGATGGCGCACCGGTCACCGAGGTTTACCAGCTGGTGTTGTCCGAAGTGGAGGCACCGCTGCTGGAGCAGGTGATGAAGTACACCCGCAACAACCAGACCAAGGCGTCAACCATGCTCGGCCTGAACCGCGGCACCCTGCGCAAGAAACTCAAGCAGTACGGTCTGCTATAATCCAGCTACCCGATTGCAACGAGGGCCTCCCGGACAACATTCGCGAGGCCTTCATTCGTTCATACCCAGCAGAAATAAGTGACCCATGGCAAATCAGGCTAATACCCCCGTACGTCGCGCGCTGATCAGCGTGTCCGATAAAAAAGGCATCGTGGAGTTCGGCCGCGCGCTGACTGATCGCGGCATCGAATTGCTCTCTACCGGTGGCACCTTCCGGTTGTTGAAGGAAAACCGGGTACCGGTCACCGAGGTAAGTGACCACACCGGTTTTCCCGAAATGATGGATGGCCGCGTAAAAACCCTGCACCCGAAAATACACGGCGGTATTCTTGGTCGGCGCGGCACGGACGACGCGGTGATGACAGAGCACGGCATTGATCCCATCGACATGGTGATCGTGAACCTCTACCCCTTTGAGGAGACCGTGGCGAAACCGGACTGTGACCTGGCCACAGCGATCGAGAACATCGATATTGGCGGGCCCACCATGGTTCGCGCCGCCGCCAAGAATCACAACGATGTCGCCATTGTGGTGAACACATCGGATTACAGCCGGGTTCTTAAAGAACTGCACGACAATGACGGCCAGCTTACTCACAAAACCCGTTTTGATCTTGCCGTGAAGGCCTTTGAGCACACCGCCGGCTACGATGGCGCCATTGCCAACTACCTGGGCGGGCGCACTGCTGACAACGACAACGCCGACTTCCCCCGCACCTTCAATTCCCAGTTCGTGAAGGTTCAGGACATGCGCTATGGTGAAAACCCGCACCAGCGGGCTGCCTTCTACACCGAGCGCAACCCGCGGGAAGCCTGTATTGCCACCGCAAAACAGCTGCAGGGCAAGGAACTGTCTTACAACAACGTTGCAGATACTGACGCCGCGCTGGAATGTGTCAAACCCTTCGCAGACCCTGCCTGCGTTATTGTCAAACACGCCAACCCCTGCGGCGTGGCCATTGGCGCGGATATCCGGCAGGCCTACGATCTGGCCTTTGCTACTGACCCCACCTCGGCCTTCGGCGGCATCATTGCCTTCAACCGCGAGCTGGATGCAGGAACCGCGAAGGCCATCATTGACCGCCAGTTTGTGGAAGTCATCATCGCCCCCAGCATTGCGCCGGAAGCCGTGGAGCTGGTCGCCGCCAAGAAGAACGTCCGCCTGCTGGCCTGTGGCGAATTCGATGGCGAGCGCGCCAGATCCATGGACTACAAGCGCGTCACCGGCGGCCTGCTGGTGCAGGATCGTGACCTGGGCATGGTAGCCCTGGAAGACGTCAAGGTGGTCACCGAACACCAGCCATCCGAGCAGGAGCTGAACGACCTGCTGTTTGCCTGGGAAGTCGCCAAGTACGTGAAGTCCAATGCCATTGTTTACGCCAAGGCCGGTCGTACCATCGGCGTGGGCGCAGGCCAGATGAGCCGGGTGTACAGTGCCAGGATTGCTGGCATCAAAGCGGCTGACGAAGGCCTGGAAGTGAAAGGCTCGGTCATGGCTTCCGATGCCTTTTTTCCGTTCCGGGATGGCATCGATGCCGCCGCAGCAGCCGGCATAACCGCCGTTATCCAGCCGGGCGGTTCCATGCGCGACCAGGAAGTGATTGATGCCGCCAACGAGCATGGCATTGCCATGGTGTTTACGGGGATGCGGCATTTCAGGCATTGATCGGGAGTCGGGCTCTTGTCGGATTACGCCTTCGGCTAATCCGACCTACGGTCCGAATCTGAAGCTAATGTAGGTCGGATTAGCCGAAGGCGTAATCCGACAAACAGGATGAAAACTATGAACATACTCGTCATAGGCTCCGGCGGCCGCGAACACGCCCTCGCCTGGAAAGCCGCCCAATCCCCGGATGCGGATCGTGTCTTCGTGGCCCCCGGCAACGCCGGCACCGCCCGGGAACCGGGCCTGGAGAACATCAACATTGACGTGATGGACCTCAAGGGCCTGGCGGACTTTGCCGCTGCCAACAACGTCGGCCTGACTATTGTCGGCCCGGAAGCACCGCTGGTGGCAGGCATTGTCGACCTGTTCGAAGAACGTGGTCTGCGGGTATTCGGCCCCAGCGCCGGGGCGGCACAACTGGAAGGTTCCAAGGCCTTCACCAAGGACTTTCTCGAGCGTCAGAAAATCCCCACCGCTGCTTACAGCAATTTCACCGATGTTGATCAGGCACTCGCCTACGTTCGCAAGCAGGGTGCACCCATCGTTGTTAAAGCCGATGGGCTGGCGGCTGGCAAGGGCGTCATCGTCGCAATGACCCTGGAAGAAGCCGAAGACGCCATTCGCGACATGCTAGCTGGTAATGCCTTCGGTGATGCAGGCAGCCGCGTGGTTGTCGAGGAGTTCCTTGAAGGCGAGGAAGCCAGCTTCATCGTTATGGTGGACGGCGAGCATGTGTTACCCATGGCCACCTCTCAGGACCACAAGCGCGTGGGCGACGGCGACACCGGCCCCAACACCGGTGGCATGGGCGCCTACTCTCCCGCCCCGGTCGTCACAGGCGATATCCACAAGCGCATCATGGACGAGGTAATCCACCCGACCGTTCGTGGCATGGCGGCGGAAGGTCATCCCTACAAAGGATTCCTCTATGCCGGCCTGATGATTGATGATAGCGGTGCCCCCAAGGTGATCGAGTTCAACTGCCGCTTCGGCGACCCGGAAACCCAACCCATCATGCTGCGCATGAAATCGGACCTGGTAGAGCTCTGCCAGGCTGCAATCGACCGCAAACTCGACCAGTGCAGCTCGGACTGGGACGAGCGCCCCGCCGTAGGCATTGTGCTGGCAGCGGGTGGCTATCCCGGAAGCTACAACAAAGGGGATGTCATATCGGGATTGCCTGAAACAGAAACCGACGGTGAGAAAGTATTCCACGCGGGAACACGACTCAACGGGGATCAGGTTCTTACCAACGGCGGCCGCGTGCTATGCGCCACTGCCCTCGGACAGTCTGTCACAGAAGCCCGGCAGCGCGCCTACGAGCTCGCCGCAAGGATCCAGTGGGAAGGCGTATTCTGCCGCAAGGATATTGCTTTTCGGGCCGTTGCTAGGGAAAACTCTGCCAGCACCTGATGGCGGAATGCCACCAAAAAAGTCCGGTCTCGCCGGGCTTTTTTGGTGGTTGATACCTGGAAGGGTCAAATCAGGAAACCAAAATACGCTCAAGCGCCCCACGAATGGTTTGAGGAATCGCAACAGCGCGATTCTGTTCACGGTCAACAAACACGTGGACAACCTGACCAAGCGCAGCCGGCTCCGCGTCACCGTCTCTGAACAGACCCAGCTCGTAAGTCACTGAGCTGTTGCCAATCTTGATGACCCTCAGTCCGGCGTCCAGCGCGTCCGGATAGGCCACCGGTTTCTTGAACTGGCAGTTGGAGCTGACCACGTAGCCAACCACTGGCGCGTTATTGATATCCAGATCGCCAACCTCGATCAGGTAGCGGTTGATGGTGGTGTCAAAGTAGGAGTAGTAGGTCACGTTATTCACATGCCCGTAGATATCGTTATCCATCCACCGGGTGGTGATAGGGTAAAAAACACCGAACTCATCTCGTTCCACAGATGTCTCCGTTTATCAGTGTTATTGCGTTATGGCCTAATCAAACAGCACAACCTGACGAACGGCCCTACCGGATGCCAGTTTCTCGAATCCGTCATTGATCTCATCCAGCGTCAGGGTGTCACTGAGCAATTTGTCCACCGGTAATTTGCCCTGGCGAAACAGGGTGACATAACGGGCAAGGTCGCGAACCGGCACACAGCTACCGACATAGCTCCCCTTGAGCGTGCGCTCTTCTGCCACCAGGCTGACCTGCTGGATAGACACCTTCTTTTCCGGGTGGGCCAGACCGCCCGTGACCGTGGTTCCGCCGCGCCGAGTGATCTGGTAGGCGAATTCCAGGGCCTTTTCAGACCCGGCCATTTCAATGGCACAGTCAACACCGCCATTGGTCAGTGCCTTGATCCTGTCGACACAACCTTCTTCACGGGAGCTAAAGGCGTGGGTGGCGCCGAGCTCTTTGGCCAATGCCAGTTTGCTGTCATCCAGATCAATGGCAATCACCTCACCGGCGCCGGCCACCAGCGCCCCCAACACGCTGTTAAGACCAACGCCACCCAGGCCGATGACAGCGACAGTCTGGCCCGCCTTGATATTCGCCGAGTTAATCGCAGCCCCCACACCCGTCAGTACAGCGCAACCGAACAGGGCCGCGTGGTGCAGCGGCAGATCAGCATCGATCTTGACCAGCGAATCCCGCGACACCACCGCGTGGTCGGCAAAGGCGGACACCCCCAGGTGGTGGTTCACCGGCGTGCCATCCGCCCGATGCAGCCGGTGTTCACCGCTGACCAGGGTTCCGGCGTTGTTGGTTTTTGCCGCCGGCTCACACAGCGCCGGGCGGCCTTCTGCACAGGGTGCACAGTGGCCGCAGCTGGGTACAAATACCGCAACCACGTGGTCGCCTTCCTTCAGGTCGCGGACACCGTTGCCTACAGCCTTGACGATGCCGGCCGCTTCGTGGCCCAGTGCCATGGGCACAGGCCGCGGGCGGTTGCCATCAATAACAGAAAGATCCGAATGGCACAGGCCGGCTGCCTTGATCTGGACCAACACTTCATTGTCACCGGGCGGAGACAGTTCCAGTTCTTCGATCACCAGGGGGTTTGTATTCTGGTACGGGCGCTCCGCCCCGATGGCTTGCAAAACTGCGGCTCGAATTTTCATGGCGTATTTCCTCAGTCGGTTTCTGTTCTATGGTCAGGCCAACGACGCAGACGGATCCTTTCGACCAGCGGACACGGAACCGCGCTCGATGCGCCAGGTCGCGTCCACCAGATCGGAGGAGTGGCTATCATCGGATTCCGCGATCAGTACCGTCAGGCCTTCTGCGCGCAGGTCGGCAATGACCTCGGACAAACGCCTGGCCAGTACCGGTGCGACGCCTTCAAACGGCTCATCCAGCAAAATCAGTTCCCGGCCCGGAATCAGCGCCCGGCCCAGGGCCACCAGTTTCTGCTGGCCGCCGGACAACTGCAGGGCCTTGCGCTCACCGAAGTCGGCTATTTCAGGCATCAGCGAATAGACCCATTTCAGGCGTTCTTCACCATCCTTGATATTATTGGCCCACGCCGGCATGAGCATGTTCTCCGACACCGTCAGGTCAGGTATCAGCCTGCGGTCCTCCGGCATGTAACTGATGCGCAGATTGGCCCGCCGGTGAGACGGCAGTTTGCTGATGTCCTGGCCCTTGAAGGTAATGGATCCCCGGGTCGCAGGCAGAAGACCCATAATGGCGCGGATCAACGTGGTCTTGCCGGCGCCGTTATGGCCGATCAGACCTGCCATCTGGCCCTGCGGAATACTCAGGTTAATGTCCCGCAGAATACTGATACCCTCAATGGAAACGTCGAGATTAGCAATTTCAAGGCTCATTTCAGGCGCCTCCTTCGGTTTTAGGCGTCTTCGGTTTGCCGGTCACCAGTTCCTGGACCTTCTCATCCGCCAGCACTTCGTCCACCGGGCCATCCTTGATCACAATACCACTGGCAAAGGCCAGTACCCGCGTGACGTATCGCTGAACAATTTCCATGTCATGCTCAACGAACAATACCGTCAGGCCCCGCTGACGAACCGCCTCCATCACCGTGTCCATCAAGGTGTACTTCTCTTCCATGCTGACACCGCTGGTGGGCTCGTCCAACAGCAACATCCGGGGACTGCCCAGCATGGCAATGGCAATGTCCAGAAGCTTGCGTGCCCCCTGAGGCATGGCGGTAACCATTTCATTACGGTACTGGGTGATGTTCATCTGGGCCAGAATTTCTTCAGCCGCTTCCAGCCGCTTTGTCGTGTGCACCGGCCGAATCATCTGGAACTGTTGATGGTCAGCCGCCGCCAGGGCGATGGCCAGGTTGTCGATCACCGGAAGTTCCAGAAACAATTGCGGAATCTGGAAGGACCGGGTCAATCCCTTTCTCATCAACTTGCGAGGTCCAAGGCCCTTGATGGGTTTACCCCCGAATTCAATGGTGCCGCTGGAAGGAGGCAGGTAACCGGTCACCATGTTGATGAAGGTGGTCTTCCCGGCGCCGTTCGCCCCAATTACCCCGACAATTTCCCCTTCAGTGATGGTTACATTGATGTCTTCAGCGGCTGTCACCGCACCAAAATACCGGGACAAACTGACGGTTTTGAGAATCTCGGTCATTAGGCCACCCCTTTCTTGCGGGTAAACAGGCTCCAGATGCCTTTGGGCAGGAAGAGAATGATCAGCAGCAACACGATACCCAGGATCATTTGCCAGGCATTGGGCGCCAATTCAATGGCATAGGTTCTTACCAGGGTGAAGATCAACGCGGCGATAAAGGGTGCCGCCACGTGTCCTGTACCACCGAGGATGGCGATGAACACGAACTCACCGGAAATGGTCCAGTAGGCCATGGTGGGGTCGACATGGCCAGCGGCCAGCGCAGTCATGGAACCGCCAATGGAGCCGACCGCAGCCGCAATCACATAGTTGATATAGAGCACCTGCTTGCGCGATACCCCCATGTACTCAACCCGCACTTCGTTTTCCCTGATTGCCTCACAGGCCAGGCCGAGGCTGGAGCGGAAGTAACGATTGAGAAACAGGGCAATGCCCAGAGCCAACCCGAGCGCAAGTAGTAGGGCGATCCTTGAACTGCTCTCACCCGAACCTGGGGAAAAGCCCAGAATAGTCCAGTCCACAACACCGAAACCGTCCGTGCTTCCCAGCCCATGGCTTTTGACCAGAAGCCCGTACAGAATCATCGAAAACGCCAGGGACAACATAGCGAAGAATATTTCCCGGTAGCGCGTGACAAGCAGCCCCAGAATCATGGCAACACCAACCGTCACCGCGACGCCAAGAACAATCAACACCAGAGCATCCGTTATACCCAGATAACGGCCACCCAGGCCCACAGCGTAGCCGCCAAGGCAATAGAACAGCCCCTGACCAAACGACACCAGGCCCGCCCGCATAAGCATGACCACCCCCATCACCACCAGAGCGGTAGAAATAGCCAGGGTGGCAGTAAAAACAAGCCAGTTCGGAACCACCAGTGATGCCAGGGCAATGGCAACGGCGGCACCGATCAGGGAAATTTCGCTTTTTTCCAGGATCATCAGATTTTCCTCGCAATCACCTGGCCAAACAGGCCATGGGGTCGGAAGATCAACACTCCAGCCATCACGGCATAGATGATGAACAGTTCCAGTTCGGGCATGGTGTGGATAGACGTCGCTCGCGCAAGACCGACGATGACAGCGCCCACGGCCGCGCCGGTGATGCTTCCCAGACCACCGGTCACCACGACTGCAAAGGCCAGTACAATAACCTCAATGCCGAGTCCCGGTACCACGGAGATAATGGGAGCTGTAATACCGCCGGCGATGGCGCCCAGTGTTGCCCCGATCATGAAGGTGATAGTGAACATGCGGCGCACGTTAACGCCCATGGCTTCGGATACTTCCCGGTCGTGAATGATGGAACGCAGGATCTTGCCGATCTTTGTGCGCTCAAGCCAGAACCACAAGCCCACGCCAATAACGACCGAGACCACCAGTACCAGCAGGTCGTAACGGGATACGGTCAATACATCAATGTTGATCCGGCCCAGAGCGGCGTATGGTTGGTACGCAAAGTAAGGGGTCGTGCCCCAGATCAGCTTCATTACGTCTTCGAGAATCAACAGTACGGCAAACGTAATCAGCAGCATCAGGATCTCATCGCGACCATACATAAACCTCAGTATGCCTCGCTCAATGGCCAGCCCGGTTAGCGCGCCAATCAATATGGCGGAGGCTGCAATAATGGCAAAAGCCATAACCAGATTCTCTCCGCCCCCGGAGTAATACCACCCCAGCGCCGACGCGGCGGCATAAGCCCCAAGGGCGTAGAGGCTGCCGTGGGCCATGTTCAGAATTCTCATAACGCCATAGATGACCGTCAAACCCGCCGCGACCAGAAACAACCAGGATGCGTAGATGAAACCGTCGATCAATATTGCCCAGACCGTTAGCATCAGTGTGTACTCCTAATATCGGACCACCGGCCGCCTTTCAGCTGCCGGTGGTTGATCAATGGATCAGTTACAGTCGACTCCCGGGAAGCCTTCCTTGATCCATTGCTGGGCGTTGTACCCATCCGGAGCAGACACGCACTCACCCGGGTAAGACCGGACATTGCGCAGTTCAGCCTCACCATTCTCGAAATGGTATTCACCGTAAGACATTGGCTGCAGGGCCTGGTGGCCACCAGCCAGGGCCATGCGTACGGTGCCGCTAACCGATTCGAACTCGGCGCCTTTCAGCGCTTCTGCCAGTTGCTCTGAACTGGGCACACCATCGGCGCCGGAGTTATCGGCAGCGAATTTCAGGGCCAGGACGGCCTGAGCAGCCTTGGAGGCCGGATAGCTTGGAGGTGTGCCATGCTCGGCGACATAAGCTTCGGTAAACCATTCGCTCAGGTCATTTTCCGGCATGAAACCACCGAATGGACCACGCCCACCCAGAATGGTGCCGTTGGGTGCCTGACCGTCAAAACGGTGCAGGCCGGATTCACCAGTGGTCAGAATCGCGGTTGCCTGCGACAGCAGACCACGGACGTTTGCCTGAGCGGTGAAAGACTCCATATCGCCGCCCCACATGGAAGAGTGGACAATATCCGGACGCTGGGTCTGGAGTGCGGAAATCTCAGTGCTATAGCTGCCCTGGAAGAGCTGTGGCGTCTGGTTATTGACGATTTCGGCTTCGGGCATCAGCTGTTCCATGGCGAGGGTGAAATCCTGCCAGGAATCCTGGCCCCAGGCGTAGTTCTGCTGGATACCAGCAATCCGGACGGCATCAGGGCGGGTTTCCGCCAGATACCGTGCCGCCCCCACGTTATCCGCGACTGCGTCGAGGCCGGTACGGAACATGTACTGTGGATCTTCAATCTCCTGAAACAGACGGGAGGTACCGCAGTCGAAAGCGATGGTGAACATCTTCATCTCTTCAGCCACCGGCCCGATCGCCAGGCAGTCGCCGGATGAGATATAACCGATCACTGCATCGACGTCCTGGCGCTGAACCAGATTTCGGTACTCTTCAACCTGCTTGGTAGGACCACCCGCTTCATCGACGACGACGGATTCGAGCGTCAGGCCATTAACGCCTTTAGTGTCGTAAGGAGCGGGCAGACTGCCTTCGTTGATCGCTTTGATGACAATGTCCGCCCCCTGGGCAGCAGGCACGCCAAATGGCCCCGAGGCACCACCGGAGAGGAAGGTCACGAAACCCACTTTAAAGGATTCCTCGGCACTGGCGGTTGCTGCCATACCCATGACACCGACCGATGCCATGGCCACAGACGTTGCGGTACCCAGAAGCGTTTTTTGCCAGATGGGACGTTGATTGGAATTTTTCATTTTGTTCTCCTTGATTGTTATTTTCTGTCGTGCATCAGGTTGTGCTTTTGTTTTGCCTTCATTGGTTTGAGTAGTGACCTATCACGGTCAGCCACCGGGTTCACCGCGTCGCTTTTTCACCAAAGCGGGGGACGGTTTCAGGGATTCAGCATCGTAAACGGTCCAGTTGCCCAACATGACCTGGGCCGGTGGGTATTGATCATTGGCCACCGGTGTTCCGATCGCCTGGGCCTGAACAATCTGATGGGTGTCCGGATCAATGTAGGAAACGTACCCCTCCGGATCTTTGGGCAGGGGGATTTCGAGCCCTTCCAGAGCCTCGATCATGGCATCGGTATCCGTGACATCGCCGGCAATACTGATCGCCCTTGCGATGGCCAACATGCCAGCGTAAGCGCCTTGGGCGGAATAACTCGGATAACGGCCGGATAACTCATGAAAGCGGGTAACAAACCGGCGGTTCTGTTCCGTATCCGGCCAGTTCACGTGGTGGCGTGCAGACAGAATGAGCCCTTCCGGTGGATCATCCTTCAGGCTGACAAGGGTTTCGTAATCTCCACCGGCATCAAAATTGGCCACACGCATGCGGCTGAACAATTGCGTGGTACGAGCCTGCTCCAGAAAAGCAATGAAATCCCCGCCCCAGAGAGAAACCACCAGCACATCCGGCGGGGACTCCAATAGTGACTGGATGTAAAGCGAATAGTCCGGTTCATACAGCTTGGGCCAGTAAGTACCGGTTACCTCGTAGCGGGTGTTGTTCTGATTCATGGCTTGCCTGAGATCGCGCCAGGCGACCCGACCGTATTCATAATCCGGCCCCAGGAAGGCAAGTTTCCGCCAACCGTTTTTCTCCTGCAGTTCTGCCAGGTAACGGGCACCGGCTGCGTGTGAATACCAGGTGTCACTCGATACACGGAAATAGTAGCGATGCCCCTCCTCGAGGGAGGCTCGTGAAGACGCGTGGTCGGTCCCCACCATTATGATCTTGCGCTGTTTCGCCAATCGGCTTACGGCCATCCCCACGCCAGAGCTGACCATGCCGCAGAGAATGTTCGCATCGTCGTTCTGAATGAAGTCCTCAGCCATCCGCACCGCGAACGATGCCTTGGAGCGGGAATCGTCCACAATCACCCGCAGGCGCGGAGCATCAGGGTCAGAGGAGAGTTCTTCGAGAGCAAGCTGGATGGCTACGATGCTGTCCCGGCCAAAGCTGGCGGAACGGCCTGTCATTGGGTACATGCAGGCAACAGTGGCATCGGCATGGCTGTCTTCCGCCCCAAGCTCTACCCTGCCCACCGGTGGAGTCGATGGCTGGGCCGGCGCTTCGGCACGGAGAGCGCCACTGGCCAGCAACACAATTGCTGCCAACCAGAATTGCCATGGCCGCTGGCAATACCAGAAGCGGTGCAAAAGGGTCGGTACTGTCTGGTACAGGCGGGTGTTCAGTCCCGGCAAGTCAGCCTCCCGAGCCGGTTGTGTCCGGCGTATGGTTTTGGATTATTGTTGTAAACCATTCACAAGGGTGTGTAGCAAGAGTGAGGCCAATGCACTAAAGCGGGGCCGGAGTCTGGCCTGGAAGGCCCTCCACTTCGCTACTGAGCGGTAAAAACAGGAAGGATGAGCGCTATCCGCTCATTTATGACAGCAAGGATGAGCGGATAGCGCTCATCAATCCATGCCCAGCTTCTGCAAACGACGCTTGAAGGCGTGCCGGGACAACCCCAGGTGTTCAGCGGCTTTTCCCTTGCGGCCGCCGTTTTTCTCAAGGGCATCCAGCAACAGCTGACGCTCGGTCTGCTGTAGCTGCTGATCAAAGGATGCACTGGCGTGATGCTGATCGGCCGGTGGCGTGCTGGCGGCCAGAAATTCACCGGGCAATTGATGAGGGCGAATCAACTGCCCCGGATAGAGAATGGTGAGTCGCTCTATCAGGTTTCGCAGCTCCCGTACGTTACCTGGCCAGTTGTAGGCGCTCAGGCGGGCAAGCGTTTCAGGCAGCATGGTGATGGGTCGGCAGCCCTCTTCCCGCGCCTGGGATTCGATGAACATTTCCAGCAGCTTACAAACATCGTCCTCCCGGTCCCTCAATGGGGGAATGGTAAGCTCGATAACGTTCAACCGGAAATACAGGTCCTCCCGGAAGTGCCCGTTACGGACCTCCGCTTCCAGCGATCGATTAGTCGCCGCAATCACCCGGACATCTGACGTTGCGCTGGCGCCGCCGCCCACAGGGCGGTAGTCACCGTTTTCAAGGAAATGCAGGAACTTGGCCTGCAGAGAGAGCGGTAGCTCCCCGATCTCATCCAGGAATAAAGTGCCGTTATGCGCCAGCGCCACAAGACCGGCCCGTTTCTGGTGGGCGCCTGTGTATGCCCCTTTTTCGGCGCCGAAGAGTTCTGCCTCAATGAGCTGCTCTGGCAGGGCCGCGCAGTTAATTTCGACAAAGGCTTCGGAGGCCCGGGGGCTGTGTTCGTGAATGGCCTTCGCCACAAGGGCTTTACCGGTTCCTGATTCACCCAGCAAAAGAATACGGCCAGCGCTGCTGGCCGCTATCCGTTGCACCTTCTGCCACAGCTGCTGCATGGCGTCACTATCGCCCATCAGGCCGGAAGACGAGGCAGCCCGGCTGCGATGGTAGGCCAGCTCATCACGCATCCGGTTGCGCTCAGTGACCGAGTCAACCAGGTGGAGCAACTCATCCAGGGCAAATGGTTTGGTCAGGTAATCCGTGGCGCCGGCCTTCACTGCCTGTACAGCTGCCCGCGTATCACCATGAGCCGAAATCATCACCACCGGCACATCCGGGTACAGGCGGACCGTTTCGTCCAGAATTTCCATGCCACTCTTACCTGGCAGCCGCAAATCCAGCAGCATCAGGTCGGGGAGACCCCGTTCAAGGATGGCCAGCGCATCCTCCCCGGTATGAGCACAGTTAGTACTGTATCCGGCCTCTTGCAGTGCGAAGGTCAAAGACCGCACAAAACTCTTTTCGTCATCAACGATCAGGATGTTCAGGCGCATAATGGTTTTCAGGTTCTCTCTTTTTGTTGGTCTGTCTTTTTATCGGCCTGTTGTCAGGTTACCACTCTTGCCGGCAGGCAGGGTTACAACCACTGTTGTTCCCTGGCCCGGCAGGCTGCGAATATCCATTTCCCCTTCATTGATCTCGATAAGCTGACGGGTAATACTCAGGCCGAGCCCTGTACCGTCGGAGCGGGTGGTAAAGAATGGCTCGGTTACACGCCTGAGAGTTTCCGGGGACATACCGCAACCGTTATCGGTAACCTCCACCGTCAGACGATGACCATTGCGACAGGCTCTGAGGTGCACCACCCCTCCCGGCTTACAGGCGTGAACCGCATTGGCCACCAGATTGACGAGACATTGAATGATCTGGTCCGGACTGGCATGAATCGTAAGGCTTGAATCGCCTGTGGCACTGACTGTCACCTGACGACTGTCCGCCAGCCCTGAGGTAAGTACCGAGGCATGGCGGAAAATTTTACGGATCTCCACCTGCTGGGCTTCCCCCGGCACTGGCCGGCCATAATCCAGCAGGTCTCCGACGACACGATTAAGGCGATCAATTTCATCCTCGACTGACACCAGCAATTCCCGGCGCTGCTTGTCCGGCTCGCGCTTCTCCAGAGCCTGAACTGTCAACTTGATGGTGGCCAACGGATTACGCACCTCATGGGCAACACCCGTGGCGAATTCCCCGAGCACCGCCATTTTCTCCGCCTGGACGGTGCGCTGAATCATTTCCTGTAAGCGGTCTGCCATGGCGTTGAAGGCGTGTGCCAAAACGTCGATTTCGTCCTTGTCATTTTTGGGAGCCTGCAAACGAAAGTGCAGGTCGCCGGAGGCAAAGGCTTCGGCCCCCTCCGTCAACCGGGCGACCCGCCGACGCAGGCTTCTGGCAAGTGCCCAGAACAGAAGCACCGTTCCCAGGGCCAATACCCCGGCCAGGGCGTATAGTCCCAACTGGGCGTTACGCAACGGACTCAGGATCTCGCCCGCAGAAACCACATAGTCAATACGCCAGCCGGGCAATACTTCCGGACCGGTACGCAGGTCTTTGGGCACCGTTGCCTGAAGGTTACCCGTGGCATCCAGCAGTTCGCCGGTGGGCGTACGCAGGAACGGCCTCAACACCCCGGCCAGATTTTCTGTACGCATCAGTTCAGTCAGTGATGCCAGCCGCACATGCAGGGCAATTGAGCCCTGCACTGCCTGCTCTGCCCCGGTCCGCAGTGGCTGGCGTATGAGCAGCCAGGCCGGGCCACCGGTATCCGGCAGCCACGGTCCGATAATGTCACTGATACCGAAATCGACAACGGGTAGCCCCGCCAGCGACCAGCCTTCACGGTTCCAGTAGGGGCTTCCGGAAGCGGCCTGGCCCGGAACCACTTCCAACAGGTTGTTGCCACTATCAAAAAACAGGATGCCATAAAGATCTGGTGAGTCGGCCTCTACCCGCACCAGTTCCCTGACACCTTCGGGAACCCCCTCGCTGTAGGCCAGATACAATGGCATGGAAGGGTGGGTAGACAGTGTTTCCAACTGATAAACCCGATTTTCGATGAAATTGGTTAGCCGGTTAGCGTTACCGGCAACCTGTGCTTCAAGACGCTCGCCAGCGAGCCGTTCGTTAACCGAATCCGACACTGCGGTGTACAGCGCACTGAGTACCGCGACAGAACCAATCATCAGGGTCAGGGAAATGAAAGAATAACGGCCAACCAGACTGAATCTGGGTTTCATGGCAACCTCATGATGATTGTTGTTGGCAAACGGTAACCAGAATAGATGCTTTGACGGATTTCACAAACACCCACATCGCCAGCAAAACCTGATCATAAATGATAATATTTACTTGTTGTTAATGATTATCATTTGTATAGTTGCCCTCCTCATCTAACCACGCTGTAACAGGAGAGCAATATGCCAACACCCTTTTCCCGAAACCTGCTGGCGCTGGCCGTTATTTCCGCCTCGCTTCCCGCCATGGCCCAGGAACAGAGCCTGAGCGAACTGGTAATTATCGGTGACGATGCGTCCGCATCTGCCCTGCCGGGTTCCGCTCACGTCGTCTCCAACGATGACTTGGAAACCATGAAGTATACGGATATTCACAAGGCCGTACGTGAGGTGCCGGGTGTCTACCTGAAGGAAGAAGATGGCTACGGCCTGCGCCCGAACATCGGCATCCGTGGTTCCGGGTCCGGCCGTTCTTCCAAGATCACCCTGATGGAAGACAGCGTGATGATCGCCCCTGCCCCCTACTCGGCGCCGGCCGCCTACTATTCACCAACGTTCGGCAGAATGAACGGTATCGAGGTTCTGAAAGGTCCGGACCTGCTCCGTTACGGCCCGTACACCGTAGGCGGCGCGATCAACCTGCGGTCGACACCGATTCCCTCGTCCGAAGCCGGCCATGTAACGGCAGAGATCTCGGAAAATGCAGGCAAGCGCATTCACAGCTGGTATGGCAACAGCACTGACACCGCCGCCTTCGTGATCGAAACCTTCCAGGAAGAAACCAACGGTTTCAAGGAACTGCGGCAATCCAACCGCGACACCGGCTTTGAAAAGCAGGACTATGTCGCCAAGGCACGCTTCAATTCCGACGCCTCGGCTGACGTCTACCACCAGCTCGACCTGAAGTTCCAGTACAGCGAAGAACTGAGCAACGAAACCTATCTCGGTCTGACCGATGAAGATTTCAGGCGCGATCCGAACAAGCGTTACTTCCTGTCCCGGCTCGACAACATGGACAACCGCCACAAGGGCTACTCTGCAAGGCACCTGGTAGAGCTGACTGAAGACCTGTCATTGACCACCACGCTCTACCGTAACGAGTTCAAGCGCAACTGGTTCAAGGGCAACTTCAACAGCCTGATCGAAGCGGCCAACAATGGCGACCAGACCGCCTACAACCAGCTTCAGGGAACCGAACCGGTCGGTCCTTTCACGCTGACCAATGGCGCCCGTGAATACCTGTCCCAGGGCATTGAAGTGAAAGCCGACTACGGCCTCACTCTGGCGGGAATGCGCCACGACATTACCCTTGCTGCCCGCGTGCACGAGGATGAAGCGGACCGCTTCCAGCCCAAGGACCGCTATGAGCAGGTCATCAACAACGGCCGTCCGGCCTTCGAATTTGTTGAACAGATCGCGCCCACCGGCGGCGACAACCGCATCGACGAAGCCGAGGCCCTCAACCTGTTTGTGGCAGACCGGATTGCCATTAACCCGGACCTGACAGTAACAGCCCTGCTGCGCTATGAGGATATCGAAACCTCACAGACCCGCTGGAGCACAACGCAGCGCACATCCGCCAGTGATACTGAAACCGCCAGCAACGACACCAGCGAACTGTTGCCCGGCCTCGGCGCCACCTATCGCCTGAGCCCGACGGTTACCCTGATCGGTGGTGTACATCGTGGTATGGCGCCAGCCGGCTCTGGCGGTACCAATGTGGAGCCGGAACTGAGCACCAACTTCGAGGCCGGAGCCCGGTATAACGACGGCGCGCTGCGTGCCGAAGCCATCGCCTTCTACAGCAATTATGAAAACACCGTGAGAAACTGCTCCATCGCCAACCCCTGCAGCGTTGGTAACCAGACCATCGATTCCGGAACCGTCAGCGAGGGCGAATCGGAGATCCAGGGCCTTGAGCTTCTGGCTTCCTATGAGTTCACCCTGGCCAACGGCCTGACGGCACCGCTGCAGGCCACCTGGACTTACACTGACTCCGAAGTCACCAAAGACAGCGATGACGGTAGCGTGCTGAAGGGCGACAACCTGGCGGACCTGCCGGAGAATGTCGCGGCTGTACGTGCCGGCCTCAGGGGCGGAGACCTCTGGGATGCCTACGTCAATGTCTCCTACGTTGATGAAACCTGTACCGACAACACCTGCGGCCGCTCCGGTACTGACAACACTTTCCGCAAAACCGACGACTATACTGTTGTGGACCTCTCCGGCAGCTATGCCCTGAATCCGTCTACCCGTGTGTATGCCAAGGTGGATAACGTGCTTGATGACCAGGAAATTGTCTCCCGCAGCCCTCACGGAGCACGCCCTAACCTGCCCCGGACGGCCTATGTCGGTATCAGCGTTGATTTCTGATGTCTGAAAGGGACAAATCCCGTTGCTCAACGGGTTAACTCAGCAATCCTTCGACCCGGTCCTTGACCGGGTCTTTTTTTGGGGTAGTGTAACCGCTTCCGCAAACGGACGTTTGAAACCCTTCCGCAAGGAGCATGCCCCTGATGACAGCCAGACCTGTTTTTCCCGTGATCGCGCTGCTGATCAGCACCCTGTTGCTCAGTGCCTGTTCCCGTCACAGCCTGTACGACAACGCCATCCGTTGGGAGCGCTCCGGAGCCGGACTTGAGGCATCCCGTATTCAGGTGGATGACATGACCATCGCGTACCTGAGCAACGTGGAACCGGTGGCCGGAGAAACCATCGTACTTATCCACGGCTTTGGCGCCAACAAGGACAACTGGACCCGGCTGGCAGGGGAACTGACCGATGAGTTCAACGTATACGCGATCGACCTGCCCGGCCATGGCGACAGCAGCAAAGCGCTGGACCTGGGATACCGCTTTGAAGATCAGGTAGGCCACCTATCGAAAATCCTTGCAGCCCTGGATATCGATAAACCCCATATAATGGGTAACTCCATGGGCGGCGCCATTACCGCGCTCTACGCAGCCACCTTTCCGGACCAGGTACGTACCGCTGTTCTGTTCGACCCTGCCGGCATCTTCAAGTATGACAGCGAGCTGGTGGAGCTGATAGTGGAGGGGGACAACCCCCTGATTCCATCCAAAGAGGGCGATTTCAAGCGCCTGATTGACTTTGCTCTGGAGAAGAAACCCTTTGTTCCCTGGCCGATTTACGAGGTGATGGAGGAACGGGCCATCGCCAACCGCGACGTCAATCAGGTGATCTTCGCTGCTATCCGCGACAGCGGATACGAACCCGATTTCCGCACTGCCATCACCCGAATAGACGTCCCTGTGCTGGTCATCTGGGGCATGGAAGACCGGGTGATCAACTACCGTAACGCCGATGTGTTCGTTGAGCAGATTCCCGATGCCCGCAAAGTTCTGCTGGAAGGCGTGGGGCATGCACCCATGGTGGAGGTTCCGGAGGAATCGGCACAGCTGTTTCGTGAGTTTCTGGTTGAAACACGGTAGCCTTGCCAAAGCCCTGCTTTTCAACCGTGACGTAAGCCATGCCTGAAGCCATCTGGATCTCTTTTGCCTTTGCCCTCGGCCTGCTGGTCAAGGCCGTTGGCCTGCCTCCGCTGGTAGGCTACCTGGCCGCGGGTTTCGTGCTCAGCGGTATCGCGGCCGCCACCGGCATTGCCGTTGAAGCAACCGATGTGCTGGCGCACATCGCCCACCTGGGCGTGCTGCTGCTTCTGTTTACCGTCGGTCTGAAACTGAAGTTGCGCTCCATTGTAAGCGCCGAGGTCATCGGCGGAAGCCTGCTGCACTTTGGCATCACGTGTCTGGTCTTCACACCGGGCCTTTACCTGTTGATGGAGCTGGACTGGCAAACGGCCTTCATACTGGCCATCGCCCTCTCTTTTTCCAGCACGGTGCTGGCAGCCAAGGTACTGGAGACCAAGCGCGAACTGCGGGCATTTCATGGTCGCGTCGCCATCGGCATCCTGATCATGCAGGACCTGATCGCACTGGTGGTGATGAGCCTGGCCGCCGGCCAGACGCCGTCCCAGTGGGCGCTGATCGTGTTTGGCCTGCCGCTGCTGAGACCCTTGCTGTTCAAGCTGCTGGACGCCAGCGGCCATGATGAGCTGCTTGTTCTTCTGGGATTGTTACTGGCACTGGTTATCGGCGGGTTGGGCTTCGAAGCGATCGGGCTGAGCTCGGAGCTGGGTGCCCTGGTGTTTGGCGCCATGCTGGCCAGTCATCCCCGTTCCCAGGAGCTGGCAAAGTCACTCTGGAGTGTGAAGGAAGTTTTCCTGGTGGGTTTCTTCCTGCAGATTGGTATCGGCGGTCTGCCTGATGGCGAGGCACTGGTGTTCGCGGTGGTCGCCGCGATCGTCCTGCCACTGAAAGGCCTGCTGTTCTTCTTCCTGCTGTTACTGTTCCGGCTGCGAGCACGAAGTGGTTTCCTCAGCTCTCTGTCGCTGACCAATTACAGTGAGTTCGGTCTGATTGTCGCCAGTGTTGCCCTGCCAGAATGGCTGGTTCCCCTTGCGATTACGGTGTCGTTGTCTTTTGTGATTTCCGCACCGGTTAATCGCTACGCTCACTCCCTTTACGAACGCTGGTCCGGTTCCCTGGTGAAGTTTGAAAGCCAGACCCATCACCCGGACGAGCAACCCATTTCTCTCGGCAATACCAGGGTTCTGGTCATGGGCATGGGAAGAACCGGGACAGCTGCCTATGACTGGCTGCGGGAATCCGAAGCGGAGATAATCGGGCTGGATTCAGACCCGGCGAAAACACAGAAACATCAGGAAGCAGGCCGCAATGTGGTCTTCGCCGATGCCGAAGACAATACCTTCTGGCAGGGACTGCACATGCCACAAGTAGAGGCGGTTATCCTTGCCATGAATGACATCGAGGGTAAAGTGATCGCAGCGCGAATGTTGCGCCGCAAGGGGTTTACCGGTTACATCGTGGCCCACACCATGTACGCCGATGAAGCTAAAAAAATCCGCGAGGCAGGTGCTGATGAGGCCTATCTCACCATGAGCGAAACCGGTGTGGCACTGGCCAGCCACCTCCAGGATCAACTGCACGCCATACCGTCACAAACCGCGGGGACAACCTGATGTACGAACCCAGGGGTTCCGACGAACACACCATGACCCAGATGACGTCCCTGCATGAGGAACGCCTGGACTTTGTGTTCAGAACGATAAAGACGACTGGTGCCCGGCGCGTGCTGGATCTGGGGTGCGGGTCAGGCTCCCTGCTTTACCGACTACTGGCAGACGATCAGTTCGATGAGGTTACCGGACTGGAAGATTCCGGCGTTTCCCTGCGCCAGGCACGTTCGGTTCTGGCAGATTACCTGAACAAAGAACCTGCCAGAGTCCATCTGATCCGTGGGTCCTACGCCGAGAGCAATCCGGCGCTTGCAGGCTATGAGGCAGCGGCCATGGTGGAAACCATTGAACACGTCAATCCGGAGCAACTTTCACGGGTTGAACGGGCCGTTTTTGGAGAGTATCGGCCCGGCTGCCTGTTCATGACTACCCCCAACCGGGAATACAATCCGCTGTTCGATCTGGCGCCCGGAGAATTCCGCGAGGAGGATCACAAGTTTGAATGGGACCGGCTCAAGTTCCAGCGCTGGGCCCGGGGGGTGGCGGAACGTAATGGCTACGATGTCCGTTTCGGCGGTATCGGGGAGTTTGTACCCGATGTCGGGCACCCCACCCAGACCGCCTTTTTCACTCGCATCGGCTGATCAGCGGGTTCTGCGCCAGGCACTGAGTTCTGCAATGGTGTGCTGGAATTTGCGGCGGGTCTCCCGGATCACGAAGGGCACATCCTGCGGTGGCTGTATTTCTTCAAAGTGATGCGACAGGATTTCCCGCATACCGTCCAGAACTGTACGTGGCTGGCCGTTACGTTCAAACCCGCCAATCCAGTTGTTCCTGGGCGTGAACTCTTCCATCAGGGTATAGGGCGAGCTGATCACCAGTGTGCCACCATCGGCGAGGCGCTGGTGAATATCCCCCAGGAATGCCCCGGGGTCCTGCAGGCGGTCAATCAGGTTACCGGCAAAAATCAGGTCGTAGTCCCGGTGCTCTTCTCCCAGCCGGCAGGCATCACCCGTGGCGAAGGATACCCGCTCGGCCGCTCTCGCTAGGCCAAGCTCTTCAAGGCTTACCGTGGCTCGCGTTCCCAGTTCCCCTTCGTCCCGGCGAAAATAATCGATCGCTCCCGTTTGCCGGAGGTTTTGCGCCGCATCCACAAAGCTTTTCGAAAGATCCACACCAGCAACCTGCTCAAACACCCTGCCAAGCTCGAACGCTGTGCGACCAACCGCGCATCCCAGATCCAGAGCCTTGCGTTTATCCCGGCCGGCCATCAGTTCCTGACAGATGCCGGCACAACGGGCCGGGTAATTGCCGATTCCGAAATAGCTCTCACCGAAATGAAATCCCAGATACTGGCTGAGCAGTTCGTCGGTTTCGTACACGTTCATGGCTGATCCTCAGTGGTAATCCGCGCCGGTTTGCGGGAGCGCACAGGTGCGAAACCCGGTGTAAACATCGTTTCTCTGGGCCAGGTAGGCCTGGCGGTAGGTCCCCCGGATAAGGTTCGGTGAAGTGGCGCAGCTGCCACCACGGGTGACCTTGTGATCTCCGAATTGCAGCGTCGACATGAACGGGTACATATCAATCCGGAATCCGTCGTAGGGGAAGAACTGGCTGCTGGTCCACTCCCACACACTGCCGATCATCTGGCGACAACCAAAGGGACTGTCACCGGCCGGAAAATCCCGAACCGGGTTCCGCGCCATGGCCCGACCACCCATGTCAGCGTGCTCCGGACCCACCGGTTCGTTGCCCCAGGGGAACCGTTTGAAGGGTTCACCCACCCGGTTACCCAGGGCAGCCACTTCCCACTCATACTCTGTCGGCAGTCGCCGGCCAGCCCACCTGCACCAGGCTTCCGCTTCCCAATAGGTGATATGGCACACCGGCGCATCGGGATTCAATGTCTGCCATTGATCGAAAAACCGCTCCTGCCAAGCACCTTCATGCCAGCGCCAGTACAGCGGGTGTTTCGGAGCATGCAAAACGGGCTCGGAGCTGCCGTGAACCAGCGAGACATCCGTCTCCGTCTGCAGCCACTTGCGGCCACCAAATGACCAGAGCTCCGGACGCCGGTAACCGCCATCGTCCACGAACGCCATAAACTCCCGGTTGGACACCGGCATACGGGAAATGGCAAACGGTTCCAGCTCCACTTCAAACCGTGGTTTCTCGTTGTCGAAGGCAAAATCGGTAGTGGCATAGTGATCAGACTCACCCGGCATCCCTATCAGCCACCGCCCGGCCGGGATCACCGCATCTCCGTCAATGCGGTCACCGGGAGCCACGCGTTCTTCGGTGTAATCCGGTGCCGGTGGATACCCCACGGTCTGGCGACACCAGATCAGGGATTCGATGTGCATGTTCTGGTGAAAGATGCCGTAGCGGTAGAGGTACAGATCTTCATCCTCGAGCGGTTTGCTGCGGATACGCTCGGCCACGCGGTCGTAGATGGTATCGAAATAGGCCAGGGTTTCCTCGCGCCCGGGAAACAACGCCCGGGACCAGCGATCCCGGTGGTCCACATGAAACGAATCCCAGAGATCATCCATCGCCGGGTTGTAACTGGGGGTGCCGTCCAGCAGGTTGAACACGAACACTTCGTAGAAGAAAGCGGCATGCCCCATCTCCCACAATGGCGGGTTAACGCCGGGGTGGTAAGGCACGGCCAGTTTTTCTTCCGGCAACGAGGTTATCAGCGCCCGGGTTCTTTGCCGGGCGGTTTCCAGCTCTGCCAACAGGGTTGTCTTGTCCACGCTACTGTCTCCAACTGTGTCGGTCACAATACTGAATTCTAGCAGCTGCCCGTTTATTGCTGACCCCGATCCCGAGCTATGAATACGATAGCAAACCGCCGGGTGGATGAATATTCCGCATAGATTCTGAAAGCCTATCCCCACACCAACAGGATCATGGGGACGGCGACAACGGTCACCAGGATCGACAGCGGCAACCCCAGTTTCCAGTAATCACCGAACTGATACCCGCCGGGCTCCATAACCAGTGCATTGGACTGATGGCCAATGGGCGTCAGAAACGCGCAGGACGCGCCCACGGCAACCGCCATTAATATAGCGTCAGAGGGCATTCCCAGCTCTGCGGACAGGCTCAGGGCAATGGGAGCAACCAGGATCGCTGCCGCTGCATTATTCACCACGTTCGATAACAGCATGGTGCCCACCAGCACCATGGCCAGCACCCCCGCCGGCGCAAGGCCTCCCCCCAGCGCCAGCATCTGGCCGGCGATCAGTTCGGCTCCGCCGGTGGTTTCCAGCGCCTGCCCCACCGGGATCATTGCCGCCAGCAGCACAATCACTGACCAGTCGATGGCCTTGTAGGCACCGGGTGCATCAATCAGTTTCGCCAACACCATGGCAACAGCAGCCGCTACCAGCGCTACGGGCGCTGGCAACCAGCCGCTGACAATGGCTATGATGCTGGCGATAAAGATACCGCTGGCCAGCAGGGTTTTGCGGGGTGACCCGAGGCGGAGGCCCCGTTCTGCAAGCGGCAGGCAACCGATGGCGGAAAGCGCGCTGGTCAGCGTGTCCTCGAAACCCTGGACCAGCAGGATATCCCCCGCATTGAAACGAATGTCACCCAGGCGCCGTTTCAGCCGGTGCCCCTGCCTGGCCACAGCCACAATGTTGAGGCCATGTCGTTCCCGGAGGTTCAGGCGATTGGCGGTCTGGCCTACCAGCGAAGACTCGGGCGTGATAACCGCCTCGGTCAGTTGCACTTCGCCTTCGTTCAATTCCTTTTTGCGGCTTTTCCGCGCCGTCTGCTCCTCTTCGGTTTCTGACTCGTCTTCGTCCTCATCCTGGCTGCCAAGCTCCAAGCCGGTCTTGTCGAGAAACCCCTGCAGGCTCTCCGTGTCCGACTCTACCAGCAGCAAGTCATTCTCCTTCAGCACCTTGTAGGTCGAGGGTGCGAGCTGGCGCTTGTCTTCGCGGATCAGTGCCAGCACCACCACGTCCTTGTCTTCACCGCTGTCCGACAACAGGTTGTGCAGGGTGGCGCCTGCGTAGGAGGAGCCTTCAGGAACCTTCAGTTCGGTCAGATAGTCACCGACGCTGAAGAGCTTGTCGTCCTCCCCGCTGTCTTCACCTCGCTGGGGGGTCAGGCGCCAGCCCACCAGGGTGATAAAAGCAATGCCGGCGAGCGTGATAGCAGCACCCACCGGTGCATAATCAAACAGCCCGAACGAGCTTGCACCTTCCCGGTAACTGGCAATGATGATATTTGGAGGGGTACCTATCAGAGTCATGGTGCCACCGAGAAGCGAGCCAAAAGCCAGAGGCATCAACAGCAGTGAGGGTGAACGCCCCGACTCGCGGGACATCCACACGGCTACCGGCATCAACAGCGCCAGGGCGCCCACGTTGTTGATGAATCCGGAACAGAGCGCCACCACACCGGTCAGGGTAAGGATCTGTAGTGTCGGACGGTGGCCCACCTTGCCCAGCAACTGGGCGATGTTATCCACCACACCACCATTAACCAGGCCCTGGCTGACCACAAGAACCGCCGCCACCGTTACCACGGCCGGGTGTCCGAACCCCGCAAACAGCGCCTCGGTGGGGAGCAGCCCGGCGATGGCGATCGCCAGCAATGCCAGCATGGCAACCACATCAAACCGCAACCTGTTCCATACAAACAGTGCCAGCGTGGCTGCCAATACTGCGAATACAACTCCCTGCTCGGTGGTCAATTGCGGCCTCTCCAGATCTTCTAAGTGACGGTTTCCTGACGGTTTAAAGTACTTTATTTGTGCCTGTCGTCACGCATGCTCCATGAATTTCTGGTAACTTTCACCCTGTGGGCGCACCTGTGCGTGCACGGAAGCACTCTTTACACAGTAGCGGGTGACATGAACACCCCGGGGAACAACAGGCTTAAGGGAAGTCATGACCAAGGAACTTTACACTGAACTCTACCAGATTACGTTTGCCGGGCAGATTCTCGAAGGATTCACTGACACAGAAGTAAGGGACAATGTGAAAGCCCTGTTCCGGATATCCGACCAGCGAACCGCAAGTCTTTTCTCCGGCACCCGCACAACTCTCAAGTCGGGCCTCAGCCACGACGATGCACTGATTTACCACGAAAGACTGACCAAAGCCGGCGCCGCCGTGCGGATTTCAGCGCAACCACGAACAGCAACCAACGCACCCAGCGCAGAGGCCAACACCCCGCCACCGGCCTCAACCGACACCCTGCGACCGGAACCCCGCCCGGCAGGACCACAGCAGGAAGCGCCGTTTGAATTTACCGGCAGCGGCCGCGAGTATTTCGGCATCTGGATCGTCAATATCCTTCTCACCATTGTTACTCTGGGCATCTATTCTGCATGGGCCACGGTGCGGAACAATCAATACTTTTATGGCAACACCCGAATGGAGGGTGCCACCTTTCAGTACCTGGCCAGCCCTGTCACCATTCTCAAGGGCCGCCTCATTGCGCTGGCGGTACTGGTCGCCTACGTCGTACTTTCGGAAATGTATGTGGAAGCCGCCCTGGTCTTCGCCATTGCCTTTATCCCGCTGGTGCCCTGGATCATGGTGCGCTCGCTGAGGTTCCAAGCGATCAACAGCGCCTACCGCAACATCCGCTTCGATTTCCAGGGCAAATACGGTGAAGCTTTTATGGTCGCGTTCGTGTGGCCGGTACTGAACATACTTACCCTGTTGCTGCTCACCCCGCTGGTGATGAAGAAGACCCACGAGTTCATCGCCAATGGCAGCCGCTATGGAACCACGGAATTCCGACTGAAAGCTGACACTGGTGAGTATTATCGCTTCTTCGGCAAGGGCCTGCTCATTGCCGTCGCCTTTGGTGTTGCTGCCTTCCTGGCCATGCGCCACGTCGGTTTTACCCTCGGCTCCGTCATTGCCGTTATCGGCTACCTGACGCTGTTTGGTTACTTCATGGCGGGCATCGCCAACCTGTTTCTCTGTGCCGTCCATCTCGACAGCCACAATTTCGAGTCACGGCTGCAACCTCTGCAGATGACCTGGATCTACCTGTCCAACAGCTTTCTTGTGGTAATCACCCTGGGCCTGTTCACTCCCTGGGCCAAGGTGCGCATGGCGCGGTACCGTGCTGCCTGCACAGCCATGATAGTGCGGGGCGACCTGAACCACTTTGTAGCAGCTGAGCAGAACCGTACCAGCGCTCTGGGTCAGGAACTGGGGGATGCCTTTGATGTCGACTTCGCCGCCATCTGACGTCACCATCGAAGGCCAGTTCTATTCGGGCAGGAATTCCAGTCGGCGGAGCGCAGTACTGCGCTCCGCCGACAGCGTGATCATTCTGGACGCTGGCGACACCCGCCTGCAGCTTTCACCCGCAGATGTGGAGATATCACCACGGATCGGCAATACCCCACGCTACCTTCACCTGCCTGAAGACGGTGTGTTCGAAACGGACGACAACGACGGCGTGGACCAACTTGGGCAGCAGTCCCGCCATGGGCGTGGCCACCGCCTGCTGCACAGGCTGGAGACTCATCTGGGTTTGATTCTGGTTGCAGTGGTGGTCACTCTCGCAACCACCGGCATTGCGTTTGTCTGGGGTGTGCCCTGGGCTTCCCAGGCCGTGGCCAATGCGCTTCCCGACTCTGTTGCAGAGCAGGTGGGCGAATCCACACTCAACACTCTGGATAGCACCTGGTTGGCCCCCTCCAGCCTGTCAGCAGAGCGCCAGCAATCATTACAGGAGCATTTCCAGCCTTTCCTGCAACCGGTTGAGGGCCACAACATAAGGGTTCTGTTCCGGTCTTCCCCTGCGATCGGCGCCAATGCCATGGCACTGCCAGACGGTACGCTGATTTTCACCGACGAGCTGGTAAACCTGGCCGAACACGACAATGAACTCACCGCTATACTCACCCATGAGATAGGCCACGTAGCCCATCGCCATGGCATGAAGGGAGTGGTGCAGTCATCCCTTACCTTCTGGCTGATCGTGATGATGACCGGCGACCTGTCTGCTTTTTCTGATGCCACCGTGGTGGTTCCGGCTGTGCTAATGAGCCTGTCCTATTCCCGTGACATGGAACGGGAGGCCGACACTTACGCCCTGGAAACCCTGGAAGAACGCGGCATAGACCCGATCCACTTTGCCAACATCATGGAGCGACTGATGGCCTCCCACGGCGAGGAAGAGACGCTGGCCGCGGAGGACGAAAACAGCCGGTGGGAGGCGCTTCAGGACATGCTGTCGAGCCACCCGGTAACCGGGGAACGCATCGAACGCTTTAAACAGAACCCCTGAACGGTATAGTAGCGGTACATCCACTACGGGGAGTTCAACCAATGCCACCCAGACCTGCCAGACCGGTTTCGGCATCCGCCATCGACAAGCATGTCTACAAGGTGTTCCCGAATGACATGAATTCCCACCAGACGGTGTTCGGCGGCATGATCATGGCCAAGTGTGACCGCCTGGCGCTGGTTGTTGCAGAACGGCACTCCGGACATGTCTGTGTAACAGCTGCTGTGGATTCAATTCACTTCCGCGCACCCGCCAAAGGCAATGACACCCTGCTGTTCAACCTCGCCCTAAACCGCAGCTGGGGATCGTCCATGGAAATCGGTGCCCGTGTGGAAGCCGAAAACAGCTACACCGGTGAGTGCCGGCACATCCTATCGGCGTTTTTTACTTTCGTGGCCCTGGACGAGAACGACACACCCATCGATGTGCCCGCGGTAAAACCGGATACGGAGGACCAGAAGCGGCGATTCGCGAATGCGGAAATCCGCCGGAAGGGCCGTCTGGAAACCCGCAAGAAACTGAGCCGGCGCTAAATTGTGTCGGCATATTTTACAGGGATCCTTCTGCGACACAGTTCTCGTTTTCTAACCTTCTGAAACAACCGCAAGTATTAAAACTGGCACACAATCTGAATAACTATCACAAGCATTTTTCGCCTGTTCACCCAGCCGTTTGTGGTCACAGGGCAGTGACTGGATAAATCCGTTCCAGCCTTAGCAGAATCCGATGAACGTCTAGCAGTCCGTTTTCCCGACCCGAACTCAAGGAGAGTCGCCATGAAGGAAAAACGACCGCTCGTTTGGTTGTCGGCGGAGTACTCCGGCTTTGCAACGCAAGCTGCAGAATTGCGGGAATGGCGATTGATTCCCATAGCCATTGATGCCGAGCTACGCCAGGGTGACATCCCCGGCGACAGCACCTGGGTTGGTGTATTCGATGTCAGCGAACTTTCCAGCGACCAGTTGGCTGTGGCAAGCAGCTGGCTGGAAGCGCTTCGCGTCGGACACTGGGTTGCCGTCCTTGAGCCCGGCCAGATTGATAGCCCGGAAATCTGCGGGCTGATCAACCGTTACTGTGAGGATTACCACACCCTACCCATTCAGTATGAGCGGCTCCACGGGATACTTGGTCATCTGTGGGGCATGTCTGAACTCCATGCAAGGGCTTCCCGAGCTGCACCCCTGAGCTACCACGACATTGCCCTGGAAGGCGAATCCCTCGCCATCAGACAGACAAGGGAACTGCTTGGCAAGTTCGCACACACAGAAGAACCTGTGCTGATTTACGGTGAAAATGGCACTGGCAAAGAAGCAGCCGCAAAATTTATTCATAACAACTCCCCACGCAGAAACAAGCCTCTGGTTGTCGTCAACTGTGCAGCTCTGCCCCCTTCCCTCACCCAGAACGAACTTTTCGGGCATGAAAAGGGCTCATTCACTCATGCCCTGAGTGCACAGAAGGGCAGAATTGAAACCGCCGACGGTGGCACGCTGTTGCTCGTCGGTGTTGATGAGCTCAACCTGGAGCAACAATCTGCCATTCTGCGTTTTCTTCAGGAAGGCCAGATCGAACGTATCGGTGGTTATCGCACCATAGAGGTGGACACCCGGTTGATAGCTACCAGCACCAGCCCTCTGGAACAGTTGGTGGCATCTGGTCGTTTCCGTAGTGATGTCTTTTACCGGCTTGGCAGCCTGAACGTATTGCTGCCACCACTGCGGGAGCGCAAAGAAGACATACTACTGCTGGCGAACCGGATACTATCAGCAACACCGGCATCGTTAGGGCCCAGACGGCTGGCTGATACCACAACCCTCTGCCTGGCCGAACATCCATGGCCAGGAAATCTCAGAGAGCTCCAGAACCGGATGCGGCAGGCTTTGCTGCTGGGGGAGGGGCTTGTTATCAAGCCTGACGATATGGGCTTTGGACAGACATCTACCAACACTGAAAGCCGGAGCCAGGAGCTATCCCTTGATGCCTTCCGTTCCCAGGCGGATCGCCGGGCGATCTCCGTCAGCCTGGCACTGGCTCAGAATAATATTTCCGCTGCGGCACGAATGCTCAACATTTCGAGAGTCTCGTTTTACCGGCTGATGGACAAGCATCAGGTTCTTCACAGAACCTCCGTCTCGCCTTCGAAGAATGACTAAAGGAGATTTTCCATGGCTGTAAGAATGTTCTGGCTCGTCCCGCTGGTAGCGGTAGCAACTCCAGCCCTTGCGCAAACAGCACAGGCAGACACGGACTCCGGTAGCGCGGCGATAACAGCTTCTGAGGAAGCGAACGACCCGGCGACCGACATTGCATCAATTACCGCAGACCGAGGCATCGTTACCCGGCCAGGCCGGTTTACCATCGAGCCGTCCTTCTCCCATGCCCACAGCAACGCAACGGCGGTCGCAGTGGAAGGTTACACGGTGATACCAGCCCTGCTCATCGGCCTGATCAATATTTCGGAAATCCAGCGCGACATTTTTGTCGGCGCGATGTCACTCAAGTATGGCTTTACCAGCAAACTCGAGGCGGCGGTGCGAGTACCCTACCTCAGCATCAATGAGGACCTGAGAGAGCGGGAGGTTTTCCAGGGCACACCGGTAGATACGCTGCGCGAGTCCTCGGGCGAGGGCCTGGGTGATGTTGAATTATCAGCCCGTTACCAGTTGACCGATGGCCTGGGTGGCTGGCCCTACGTCATTGGCGCAATCCGGGTGAAAGCGCCAACCGGAGAAGGCCCGTACGATGTCGAGCGACGGGTAATCGAGGCAGATGATGGCACTCCCATCGGCGTCGAACTCGGTGATCGCCCCACGGGCTCCGGCTTCTGGGCGTTCGAACCGGGCTTTTCGTTCATCTACCCGACGGACCCGGCCGTGCTGTTCGGGAACCTGAGTTATGTCTGGACTCTCAAGGAAGAGCAGGGCTTCGAAAACGGGGGCACGGTCGATCCCGGTGACATTGTCCGCTTCGGCTTCGGAATGGGGTTTGCCTTTAACGAGCGCACGTCCTTCAGTCTGGGCTATGATCACTCGATCATCCGCAAAACAACGTTCGAGAGAAATAACGATGTGTTTGCAGCCAACTTCGAACGTATTCAGATCGGGTCTCTGTCGTTCGGCCTGTCGCAGCGTCTGACGCAGTCCACAAGCCTGAGCCTGACGGTGAGCGTGGGGGTTACGGAAAACGCGCCCAACAGCGAGATCACTCTCAGGCTACCAATCAGTCTCTAGGGGGAAGCAAAGGTCTATCAGCGACCAAGCAACTGGACAAGCTGATCGCTGAACCGTGCCGGGAACTGATTCCCGACACCGGCGCCCAGATTGTTCAGTTCAATGTTCAGCTGATGCATATTCTGTATCACCGTGCTATCGAGGCTGTTCTGGACCACGGTCATCCAGCCGTTGGGCCCTGCCATATTACTGGCTACCCGCGCGCCGCCACTGCGGTTCGCGCTGATAACCTCGAGTACGGTTTCCGTGTGATGGTCCACCAAACGATCATTGACGGCCTGGTTAAGATTGGGAATGGTCAACCGATTGATCACCATGGTGTCACCGTTGATACCGACGATCTGCTCCAGCCCGATGCTGATCTCCAGGTTATCCATCAGGAAGCCGCCCCGGTAATCAGCCAACTCCGGATCACTCAGAGGTTCAACCCCCAGCGTCAATTCTGCCTGGACTGCTGAGGGCGATAACGCTGCAAATGAACTAAACAGTATAGCGATAGCTGGCATCCGGACCATCATGATCATCACCATTCCCTTGAAGAGGGCCAGTAGGGTAATGTGTGCCCGAGTGAAGGACCGCTCAGGCCTTTCTGTACCGGCGCCCTGGCAACCTGAGGCCAATGCCCGTCGCCGAGAAAGGCGTCTCTCCCTTGCCCAAGATGGCTGCGGATAATAAAGGCGGTGCCGTTCCAGTACTCGCTGAATTTTGCGTAGGAATAAACCTTCAGCCCCCGCGCCGGATCCCCTACCAGGACCTCGTCTTCGCTGATCCCCTTGATCAAAACGAAATGCCGGAAGCCATCAATGTTCAACAACACAATCATGGGTAATCGCACTTTCTCCCTGAGGCCGGTCAACGGCATGCGAAAGCCATCGGCCTGGTACCCTCTGGCCTCCAGGTAGCGCTTCATATCAAGCATGGAGAAACCCTCCTGGCGCACCTTCTTTTCGTCTGCCAGCGCGAGCATCTCGATGAAGACATCGTGCTCTGTTACCTGATCTTCGTAGTGAAAGGACAACAAGGAAGCTACGGCTGCGGAGCCGCAACTGAAGTCATACTGCTGGCGCATGACGCTGTCAAAGCGCCGGTTCTCGAAACTTTTTACATCTAACCGAAAATCACCACCAATACCCGGCACCATGACCGAGCCGGCGAAGGCAGTGGACCATAGCAGCCCGGCACTCGCGCAGATCGCAACAAGAACCTTTCTGGCCATGGCCCACCTCCATCAGTGATTAAGAAGTATATTGATCTGGGTACTGTCCTGAATGACCACCTGGTTACCGGTGTTCTGGATAACGGTGGCAACCCCGCTCATGTTGCCGAACGCATTGTCGGAAATACTGTTATTACCCGTGACAACATTCCCCGACAACAGGTTATCGGACACATTTGCATTCTGCTGGTTATCGTTAATCTGCCACTGCATCGGAATTCCCTGGCGGCCGCTTGAATCCGCCAGCTCATCCGCCGACAACGGGGTGGCATCCATCCACTCCTCGGCCGATACCAGTCCCGTTGCCCCGAACATTAACGCCAGCAAGGCAGCCTTCAGTTTCCATCTGATGACGCAACCCATGGCAGTTCTCCCGGAATAACCGGGCCGCACCCGAAACAGCAGGTGCGGCCTGGATGCCTCATTCAGTGCCGGCACCACCGCTGCCAGCGTTCAGGCTAGACTGTATGCTGACATTAGCCTGTGTAACGTTGGCATTGCCTGCAGTCTGGGCAAATGCCCCGACGCCGGTGTAGTTCGCTGAGCCACCGGAGATTTCGTTACTGTTACGAACCTCGGTGTAGGAACCTTCGCCGTTGGCATGACCGTAGGTGACTGTGGTATCCGTAACGTTGCCGTCCAGATCGGCGTTGTTCAGGTATACTTCCAGGTCCAGGGTCAGCGAATTATCGGAATTGTCCGAATTATCCGAGTTATCCGAGTTATCGGACGAGTCGTTACCGCTGTCAGCGATCTTGAACGAATCACTCACATCGGTGCTGTTGTCCGAATTATCGGAGTTGTCCGAGTTGTCACTGTTATCGGAATTGTCGCTGTTGTCGGAATTATCCGAATTGTCCGAATTGTCATTGCCACTGTCGGCAATCTTGAACGAGTCGGCAACATCGGTGCTGTTGTCCGAGTTGTCGCTGTTATCGGAATTATCCGAATTGTCCGAATTGTCATTGCCGCTGTCGGCAATCTTGAACGAGTCGGCAACATCGGTGCTGTTGTCCGAGTTGTCGCTGTTATCGGAGTTGTCACTGTTATCGGAGTTGTCCGTATTGTCCGAATTGTCGTTGCCGCTTTCGGCAATCTTGAACGAATCAGCAACATCGGTGCTGTTATCCGAATTATCCGAGTTGTCGGAATTGTCGGAATTGTCGTTACCGGAGTTAGTGTTGCCGGACTGGTCATTGTTGGCAACGGAGGTATCATCCGCATTGGTATTCGGATCCCCGTCACCGCCCTGGTCCGCGTAGGCAAAACCGGAAACACCCAGACTCATCGCAATGGCAGCTGCTAGCAAACTTTTCTTGGTGTTCATAATATCGCTTCCTTTTCGATTATTGGCTTTTAGAGGGATCCGACTCAAACCGCTAGCCTTCGGTAAGCCAAGGTTCAGACCCGCTAGATAACAGGTGCGATTCCCGTGCCAGAATCGTTAATTAATTTTTATCTGATTGTTTTAATTAGGCTTTATGAGCACAGCTAGAAACAGAGCCGTATTCATGAAGGGAGCAGACTGTTTCAGGAATGAAACAGAGTTGGCGGGGGAAAAGATCAAACAGACCGTTTATGGCGTGATTTCAGCAACCTGACTAAAAACGTTACTGTAAAAAAACAAAACCCCGCGCAAGGCGGGGTTTCGGGTTCTGAAGCGGGCCTTACAGCCCGCTTCAATGACAACCGAACCGTTGTTTAGAACTGGTTCATGGTGTTGTCTTTACCGCCAGCCTTCAGGGCTGCGTCACCTGCGAAGAACTCTTTGTGGTCATCGCCGATGTTGGAACCGGCCATGTCCTGGTGCTTCACCGTCGCGATGCCCTGACGGATTTCCTTGCGCTGAACACCGGCAACGTAGGCCAGCATGCCTTCGTCACCGAAGTAGCCCTTGGCCAGGTTGTCGGTAGACAGGGCCGCGGTGTGGTAAGTCGGCAGGGTGATCAGGTGGTGGAAGATACCGGCTTCACGGGCGCCGTCACGCTGGAAGTTGGCGGTCCACTCGTCGGCCAGCTTGCCGAGATCAGTGTCGTCATACTTGGCGTTCATCAGGTCGGCGCGCTCGTAAGCAGACACGTCCTTGCCTTCTTCCTTCCAGGCATCGAATACCTGCTGACGGAAGTTCAGGGTCCAGTTGAACGACGGGCTGTTGTTGTAGACCAGCTTGGCGTCGGGCACCACTTCCTTGATGCGGTTAACCATGGCAGCGATCTGGCCAACGTGGGGCTTCTCGGTTTCGATCCACAGCAGGTCAGCGCCGTTCTGCAGGCTGGTGATACAGTCCAGAACCACACGATCTTCGCCAGTGCCCGGCTTGAACTGGAACAGGCCAGAAGCCAGACGCTTCGGCTTGACCAGCTGGCCGTTCTGCTTGATCACAACATCGCCGTTGTTGATGTCTTCGGCCTTGTCGATAACATCACCATCGATGAAGCTGTTGTACTGGTCACCCAGATCGCCCGGCTCGTCGGTCACGGCAATCTTCTGGGTCAGGCCAGCGCCCAGCGAGTCGGTACGGGCAACGATAACGCCGTCGTCCACACCCAGCTCCAGGAACGCCAGGCGAACGGCGTTGATCTTGGACAGGAAGTCGGCGTGCGGAACGGTAACCTTGCCGTCCTGGTGGCCACACTGCTTCTCGTCAGATACCTGATTCTCGATCTGGATGCAGCAGGCACCGGCTTCGATCATCTGCTTGGCCAGCAGGTAAGTCGCTTCGGCGTTACCGAAACCAGCGTCGATGTCGGCAATGATCGGCACGATGTGGGTTTCGTGGTTATCGATCTGCTTGATCAGCTCGTCTGCCTTGGCGTTGTCGCCAGCCTTCTGGGCTTCTTCCAGGGCACGGAACAGGTGGTTCAGTTCCCATGCGTCCGCCTGGCGCAGGAAGGTGTACAGCTCTTCGATCAGGCCGGAAACAGCCGTCTTCTCGTGCATGGACTGATCAGGCAGCGGGCCGAACTCGGAACGCAGTGCTGCAACCATCCAGCCGGACAGGTACAGGTAACGACGCTTGGTGCTACCGAAATGCTTCTTGATGGAGATCATCTTTTGCTGGCCGATAAATCCGTGCCAGCAACCCAGTGACTGCGTGTACTGGGAGGTGTCTTTATCGTAGTTCGCCATGTCTTCGCGCATGATTTTCGCGGTGTACTTGGCGATGTCCAGGCCAGTCCTGAATTTGTTCTGGGCGCGCATGCGAGCAGCGTGCTCAGGCTTGATGGCATTCCAGGTGGGGTTCTGCTTCAGAATGGAAGCAATGGCGTCAACGTCGTTTGCGTATGGCATGATCTCAGTCCTGTCTTCTACGGTTTGAGGTGCTCTTTTATGAAGCATAAAAGCAACTTCAGCGAGCCAGCGTCCGTTCAAAAAACATTCAGTCCGCTGACATTGACGGTTACTTTAGTGGGTTTGATTTTATAATTGAAATTTATATTATCTATATTCGGCATTTTTCGTGTGAATACCTATAAGCATCAAACTTGAGGTGTATCAGGCACCCCTGCACAGCCGGTGCTACTATGTTGATTCAGGTAGCGAACCGCTTCATAAGCTTCAGAACACGACACAGGTACCAGGCCCCGGTGTTTTACATTCGAGCTTTCGGCCACTCTCTTCTACATGCCCTCAAAAACCTCTTGCCCATCGTGGCGGTTGTGGTGTTCTTCCAGTTCGCTATTCTGCAACAGGTACCGGAAAACACGCTGGGCATGGCCTTTGGACTGCTCATCGTGGCGGTCGGTATTGCGCTGTTCCTTCAGGGGCTGGAGCTGAGCATTTTTCCGGTGGGAAAAAGCCTGTCCAACCAGTTTGCCCGCCGTGGCTCTGTTCCCATCCTGCTGGCCTTCGGGTTTGCGCTCGGGTTTTCCGCGGTGGTGGCGGAGCCCGCTCTCATTGCAGTGGCACAACAGGCACAGGAAATCAGCGGCGGCAGGATTGACGCCGTCACCCTGCGATTACTGGTGGCAACCTCGGTGGGCGTTGTAATCGGGTTGGGCGTATTCAGAACGATTATGGGCTACCCACTGCACTGGTTCATGATTGTCGGCTACATCATCGTCGTGGCCGTCACCTGGTTTGCGCCTGAGGAAATCGTTGGTCTGGCCTATGACTCCGGCGGCGTCACCACCAACGTGGTCACGGTTCCCCTGGTGGCCGCGCTGGGTATCGGCCTCGCCGTCTCGATTCGTGGCCGCAATCCGCTCACCGACGGTTTCGGGCTGGTGGCGCTGGCAGTGATGGTGCCGATGATCACGGTTCAGTTATACGGCATTGTGGTTTATTCCGGAGAACAGACAGACAGCGAATTACTGATGGAAACCGGCCATGGCCGACCTCCGGTGGCCGGACCCCTGAAAATGCTGCTGGAGCTGGCCGAGATGGTGCGGGACGTATTGCCCATCATACTCACCATACTCGTCTTCCAGTATCTGGTATTGCGACGGCGCTTCAGCAACCCCCGCAAGATTCTCTTTGGTTTTGCCCTGGTCATTCTGGGTCTCTATGCGTTCGTCGTTGGCCTGAAACTTGGCCTGTTTCCCATTGGCACCAGCATGGCGGAGCAGCTGATCAGCCTTGACGGATTCCTGTTTATCTATCTGTTTGCGTTCATGATCGGATTCGCCACCACCATGGCGGAGCCGGCTCTCATTGCAATCGGCCAGCAGGCGGAAGACGCGGCAGCCGGCACCCTGAACGGCAATGCCATTCGCCTGTTTGTCGCCCTGGGTGTTGCCATCGGCATCACCGTCGGTGTGCATCGGATCATCGTCGGTGACTCCATCCACTACTACATCATGGGGGGCTACCTGGTGGTTGTCATGCTGACCGCCATTGCCCCGCGCTATATTATTGCACTGGCCTATGATCTTGGTGGCGTGACCACATCAGAGGTTACCGTGCCACTGGTGACGGCACTGGGGATCGGCCTTGCCGGCAACATCGAGGGGCGCAGTGTGCTGATCGATGGCTTCGGGCTGATTGCCTTTGCCTCTATCTTTCCCATCATCACGGTAATGGCCTATGCCATTGTTGGTGACCACATCGCTGCACGAAGGAAACTGTCCACATGAAATTCTCTGTACTCGTCGCTATCGTGCCGGAAGATCAGGAACAGGATTGCATCGATGCCGCCCGGGACCTCGGCGCGGGCGGTGTCACTGTCCTGGCCGGTCGCGGTATCAGCAATACCGCCAAAAAAACCTTCTTTGGCCTGACCTATGACGGCAGCCAGAGTATTCTCGTAATGGTGCTGGAAAAAGGGCTGTCGCTGGATATCCTGAAAGCCATACAACACATGCTCATGCCAGAAAAGAACGATTCCCGGGGACTGGTTTTCACTCTGCCTCTGGAACACCTTGGAGGCATAGACCTGACACAGGTTGAAAAATTCGAACAACACGTAAAAGACTCACTCTAGGCGGAGCATCGGAATGAAACTAGTAAGGGATGTGATGATCCGGGATACCATCAATGTATCCCCGTTTGCCAGCCTCCGTGAGGCCTTGTCGCTGATGAAAAGGCACGAGGTGAAATCACTGGTGGTGGAAAAACAGAATGAGCACGATGCCTACGGCCTGATTACCTACACCAACATTCTCAAGGCCGTGATTGCGGAAGACGGCGATATCGACCTGCTCAATGTCTACGACGCCTGTGCCAAGCCGGTGATCAGCGTCGGGGAGCATCTTGGCATTCGCTATGCGGCCAGCCTGATGAGCCAGCACCGCGTAAAGCGCCTGCTGGTGCTACAGGATAACGATCTGGTGGGCTTCGTGGTCATGGATGATATTATGGCAGCCCTGCTGGATACGATTGAATAAACCGGGCCCCTGTTTCAGGAACAGCACATCACGATTAGCCGGTCGGCCGCATTCAGGTCCAGATATTCGTCTCTCGGTGGAATGAGGCTCACATGGCGCCCATGCTTATTGGCATGATCACGCCAGACACCCAGCGCCACCTCCCCTTTTGCCGCCACCACTTTCTCCAGCACCTGGAAGTCCGCACTGGCCGGTAGCGGGTAGTCATGAGGATCCCGGAACTGTATCTCGGCCCCACCCACCGTAAACAGCTCGTCCAGAACTACCCTCAGCTCCCGCCGCAACGCCACCTGGGCAAGGACATGGCTGACAATCATCGGGCTGATCATCATTTCACTCTGATGGCCGGTTAACAGATGACGGTTGTCAGGATCACTCAACTCCATGATCAGCTGCGGTCGCTGGCCACCCTCACTGAGCAAATCTTCCAGCTGGAGGTAGCCCACCATCGCCCGGGCGTCAGCTTCTTCTCCGGAGGCCAGCCGATCACTGCTGACCAGCATGATGGAATCGTAGTTCAGCGGGCCCACACGCCTGAGCTCCCCCTCCACCATGTAATCCGCCTCAATATGACGACAGGTCACAGCGTGCTGCTCGCCCAGATACCGTTCAATCTCCTGCTGACGCTCCCGGGCGGGCACCACGGAGACGACATCCACTTCAAACCGCATCTTGGTGTAGCTGGCAAATTCATCGATCAGGCTGGGGACGCGGCGGTTCCAGCCCAGCACCAGAACCCGGTGGACGCGTTCAGAAAAGGCAACGGAATGGCTGACGGCCTGCCCGCGATTGATTAACGGCAGTTGCGGGGCCCTGGGATCGGGTTCGGTTTCGGCGTAGTCCCGCGCCAGCATCACAACGCGGTCTTCGGCAGCTATCAGGGTGTCCGATGAAGCCGGCATCTGCACGTTCCAGCCCTTGCCTCCCGGTTTCAGGACGCCCAGCACAATAACCCTGGAACGCTGGGAGGCCAGTTCGCCGAGAGACAGCCCCGCCAGGGACTCACCACCCCGGATATAGAGCTCACAGCCCTCTCCGGCACTCAGCAGCTCGTTATAGATTTCCGACAGCCCCGGGTGCAGGATGTTCTGGACCATCAGCCTGCTGATGGTGGCATCACCGGCAACCACCTCCATCTCGCCGGGATAGGCCCGCTCAATAACCGGGTGTTTGCGAATGTCCTGAATTTCGGCCACCACAAACGGCAGGGGCGCACCCAGGTGCCGCGCCTGTGCGGCAATCGACAGCAGCGCCTTTACGGTTTCTATATCCGACGTTACCAGGCTGCCCGCCTCATGGGCCGCGCTGGGCACTATGACCGCAGAGGCATCCAGGCAAGCCACCCGTTGCAGAGCATCCGGCTGGATGGCGGCACCGGAACGCAGAATGATCTGGCGCGCCTTGCGGCCGATTCCGGGCTCATTACGCAGTTCGTGCACCTGGGCGGCAGAGGCCGTTTCCGAAAGCACCACCAGGCGCAACCGGCTGGCATCGTGCTTTTCCAGAAACCGCCGCATACGGCCCGAAGAGCCCAACAATTCACCGAGCAGGGGCAGCGTCTGGTTGGTCCAGCCCAGCACTACGATATGGTTTCTCAGGGTGACCGGCGTCAGTCCCCGTTCCAGATCCGTCATCTTGGCAATCAGCCAGCGAGTCAGGATAGCCACCAGAGTACCCATAAACACCACGTAGCCGCTGATGGTCAGGATGGTGGATACCAGCCGTTGCCAGTTGCCCACGTCGTCCCCCAGGTAGCCCGGGTCCGTGAGCCGCAGAAAGGCCCACCAGATGGCGCCCCCCACATCCTCATGAGGGCCACCGAAGGGAATCACCAACAGGCCACCCATCAGGGAAATCAACCCGATGAAGACACCCACTACCAACAGCTGAAAACCAGCGCCTTTGACAAGCTGGCGTTCTACAATGAATTTGACGCGGTCAACAAAACGAAAGGGGAGCATGATCATCCTTTTGCGTGGGCCCGGAATGTCCGTAGCATAGCCTATTAGCCAACACGGAGACGGGCAAAAGTTTGTTCAATACCAGCAACCTGGCCGGGAACTGCCATGGGTAGCAAGCTGAAGATCATTATTGCCATTGCTGTTCTTCTGCCAGCGACGCTGGCAGCCGAGCCCAATCACATACCTCAACCGTGGCGGCAAGACGCTGTGGTTCTGGGCAGGGACGACACGGCCAGTGTCGAACGCTACCTTCATGAATTGTCTTTCGGGCACAGCCAACCGGCCCCTTCTGCTATCGAAAACGGCATCCGTGGAACCGGTGGCAGCGTTGGAAGCCGGCGCCTTTATCTGGACTTTCGGTTCCGCCAGGATTTCGGCTTCAACGAGGATCGACAGGGCTTCCTGCTGGACATCCAGCGCAGTGAGGACTTTGACGGCAGTTACGACCGCCAGCTTGTAGGATTTCGCCACCAGTTAACCGATGCAACCGAAGTATGGCTCCAGGGAGATGTGTTTGCCGACAAATCCCGCTCCGATGTTTATCTCAGCGGCCGCCACACCTTTGACAATGAATCCTGGTTACATGCCAGCTGGATACTGCCCGATTTCTACTTCAACGACAAAACCCGCAGCGACGATGCGTTTGAGGACCCGGCACAGAGTTTCTTCCTCCAGTGGCACCGGCCAACGGGACTGCATCAACACAGCGGCACCACCGCCTCCGTCACTTATTCCCCAGCTTCCACCTTCGACAGCCGCAGTGAAGGCCTGCTGGTGGAAAACGAAACCATCCGGGGCGCCCTCAGCCATCAATTCTGGCGCAGCCACTGGCAACTCCGGACGGCCCTGAGCGGAGAGCATACCCGCCGGTATTACAACCTGGATGAGCGCGCTGCCGGCATACCCACCATGCGTGACCATCTCAGGGTTGACGCGGAAGCCATCTATAACAACCATCGCCTGGAACCCGGCATCGGGCTTCATTATTTCTATCTCAGGGAAAAGGGGTATACGGGGCGAACTCTGGATGAAATTGCGGACCTGCGCCGCAGAGAACCGGTTCTGGCCGGGCATGTCAGCCTGGCCCTGACCCCGGCCGTTACCCTGAAGCCGGCGATTTACTTGAGCGTGGCGGACATAGAGCAGACCTATTCAAAAAGCGAAGACGAGGACCACCACGGATTTACCGGTAAATTCGCTTTACCCTTCGAGATCGTGCTGTCCCGAAAAGAAAACGCGATTCTCACGCTCGCGCCGACTTTTTATCTGCACAAGGCGGCCTTCGGAGGTGGCAATCTGCAAATGCACTGGCCTATGTAGGGGCAAGCTGGCCTTCAGCTTTGACCGCTTCATCCAGGGTCGGATAGAACCGGACCACGCCCTCTTCCGGTTTCACACCCGCCCTGGCCAGGGTGCGCAACGGCTGGAACTGCAGATCTGCGATAACCACTTGCGTGCCATCTGCCCGGCAGGTGCTGATCAGCTTGTTAAGGGCAGACAACCCGCCGGCATCCAGAATCGTCACCCCATCCATGTAGAGAATAAAACCGCGGGCGCTGGCCGACAGCTGCGCCAACTCCCCGAAAATCCGGTCGGCCGCGGCGAAAAACAGGGGGCCATTGATCTTGAACACCTGCCAACCGTCAGGCAGGCGAGCCCCTTCCATTCGCCTGCTGCCGGTAATGTCCGTCACCCGGGTCATCTGGGCCATTTCCCGCATGAACAGGACCGCCGCCAACAGAATCCCGGTGGTGATGGCGATGACCATGTCCAGCAACACAGTCAACGAGAAGCAGGTAATGAACACCAGGATGTCGCTTCGCGGGGCAGTCTTCAGGAGGTGAACGGATTTGGGGGCCTCACTCATGTTCCAGGCCACCATTACCAACAATGCCGCCATGGCTGCCATCGGCAGGTAGGCAAGCAACGGCGCCAGCGACACCAGTGCCAGCAGAACCACCAGTGCGTGCACCATGCCTGAAACCGGCGATTCCGCCCCCGCGCGGTAGTTGGCCGCGGAACGGGCAATGGCGGCTGTTGCCGTAATGCCACCAAAAAACGGCGTAATCACATTGCCGATACCCTGCCCCAGCAATTCACTGTTAGCGCTGTGGCGTTTGCCTGTCATGCCATCCAGCACCACGGCACACAGCAGCGATTCAATGGCTCCCAGCATGGCAATGGCAAAAGCAGCCGGCAACAGGTCCCGGACCAGAGTCCAGCTAATGCCCAGGGGCTCACCACTGGCGTCCGGCTGGCTCCAGGGCCAGGCAAACTCAGGCAGAAAGGGAGGAATGCCGGCACCAAGAGACCCGTCCGCCAGCAGGTAACTGAACCGGGAACCAATGGTTTCTATTGCTGCGCCGTTGATATTCAGCGCCATCGCCAGAAGACTGCCAATAATCACTGCCGGCAGATGGGGTGGTACCGGCGGCTTCAAACGGGGCCATAGCAGCATCACCGCCAGGGTGGCTATTGCCACCAGTGTGGTCATGGCATCCAGCCCGGGCATCGCCTCACCAACAGCCGCCAGCTTGTCCCAGTAATGCTCCGGCATTTGCTCAATGTTCAGCCCGAAAAAGTCCTTCACCTGCAGGGTGGCGATCACCACCGCAATGCCGCCGGTAAATCCGAGAGTAACCGATTCGGGAATGTATTCGATGAATCGCCCCAGACGCATGAACGCCATAATCAGCAACAATACACCCGACATCAGCGAGGCAAGCAGCAAGCCACCCAGGCCATAGGTCTGGGCGATGGGATACAGGATCACAACAAAGGCGGCGGTGGGACCAGAAATACTGAAACGGCTGCCGCCGGTTAACGCGATCACAAATCCGGCAATGAAGGCCGTGTAGAGACCATATTGGGGCGGCACTCCGCTGGCAATGGCCAGCGCCATGGCCAGCGGAATGGCAATAATGCCCACGGTAACCCCTGCCATCACATCGCGGCCAAGTCGCTTTGTGGTATAGCGCTCGTCGATACAGGCCTCGCGGAAGGCGTGGGCAAGTCGCAGGGAAAACAGGTAGGCACGATGGGGCATTAAACATCCTGAACAATGAATCAGAACAACAAAGGGCTGACAGCCAACCGGGTTTCGTGGTCGTATAAGCAATTATGACGACATATTCTCACACTCTGGTAATACTCGCCTGCCTGCTCTTTGCAGGCTGCAGCTCCCTGCCCGCCAGCAACCAGAAAGTCATGCCGCCACAAACCCAGTACGATTCTATCATCGCCGATGACAAAGGCAGGTTGCTCTCCATCAACCAGCTTGCAGAAAAACTCACACCGGCAGACGTGGTGGTGATTGGCGAGTTTCACGGCCACCATGGTGCCCACCTGCTGCAATCGCTGGTGCAATCGTCACTTTACCAGCAGCGTCCGCGGCAGGTGTTGAGCATGGAACAGTTCACCCTGGATGATCAGTCCCAGCTGGACAGGTATCTCTCCGGGAAGTCTGGCGAGGAGGAGCTGATTGCCGATACCGGTGCCTGGCCCAACTACAAGGCATCCTACCGCCCCCTTATCGAGTTCTCGAAAAAACGGAACATCCCGGTGATTGCCGCCAACGCACCTGCCGATATCGTTCGATGCGTTGGTCGCACTGGCGAGGCCTATCTTGACGGACTCCATGCCTCGCAACGCCAGCGGCTACCGGAGGCGCCGTTTTTTGACACCCCGGATTATCGCAGGAAATTTTTCGACACGCTTGGCGGCGGCCATGGCGAGACCGATAACGGCAAACGCCTGGAAAACAGCTATAAGGCTCAGTTGTTGCGGGACAATACCATGGCAGATCGGGTGATCAGGGCGCTTGAAGAGAACCCTGAGCACCAGGTTATCCACCTCACCGGCACTTTTCACTCAGAGGATCGCCTGGGCATGGTCGCGGTGCTGGAAAAGAAGCGCCCGGATCTTGACGTTGCCGTTATCAGCCCGGTGTTCTGGCACTCGGGAGATGATCTGGACAGCCTGCTGAACGCCCACCGGGGAAAAGGCGACTTTCTCTATTTCCTGCAGCCGCTGCCGGAAGAGTACAAGGATAACGAGCGCCGTCGCGATGCCATCATGGAGCAATTCCGCAACGCGGATGACCTGTCCTGTGACTGAGCGGTTGCAGCGCGTGGCGTTCACACCGTCTTTTTCTGCCCCGCCCGGATCACAATAGCGATACCTCCGAGAATGGCGATACCGGCCACGACCAACCTGAGAGTCAACGGCTCACTCAGCAACAGGACACCACCGATTGCAGCGATCACGGGCACGCTGAGCTGAACGGTGGCTGCCGAGGTTGGCTGCAGCAATGGCAACGCCATATACCAGATGGCATAGCCCATGCCCGAAGCAATCGCCCCGGAAGCAATCGCATAGCCCATACCCGCCATATCGATGCTAGCACTGGCCATCATGATAAGGCTCAGGACCAATGCCATGGGCACGGCCCTGATGAAGTTCCCCGTGGTGACTGCCGTGGGCTCACCGGCACCTTTTGCCCGCAGCGAGTAGACACCCCAGGCAATACCGGCGCTGATCATTAGCAGGGAACTGAACAACGGGGGTGCAGTAAGGCCCGGCAACAACAGCCCCACCAGACCGGAAAAGGCAACGACAAACCCGATCCACTGCCACAGCTGCGGGCGATTGCCACGGACAATTCCGATGCTGATCATGGTGGCCTGAACCGCGCCAAACAGCAGCAATGCACCCATGGCCGCAGACAAGCCCCCATAGGCGTAGGAGAAAGCAGCGGCATAGACAAACAGGGCCAGCGCAGAGCCCCAGGAGCCCTGCTTCATTGGTGCACGATTGCCACGAACACTCAGTAGCAACCAGAGCATTAATGCCCCTGACACCAGGCGAACACTGGTAAAGGTGGCGGCATCGATATCGGTATCACGTAACGCCGCGCGGCAGAGCAGTGAGTTGCCGGCAAAGGCCATCATGGCGACGGTGGTCAGCAACAAGGTACGCAATCGAGACAAGACAGCACTCCCGGACAAACGGATTCGGAACTATCCAGTGTAGGCGCTGCCCGGAAAACTGCTTATTACTCAATGGTCGATAACAGACGACTACTAAAGACCTGTTCGTCAGACGCACCAAACAGCACGAAGCGCACCCGCTTTACATTCTCCAGCCGCGGGAGGACCTGCTTTACCGTGGCCAGGGCCACCTCGGCCGCACCTTCCACCGGATAACCAAAAGCCCCCGCTGATATCGCCGGGAACGCGACAGATTCAATGCCTTTACTGTCCGCCAACTCCAGTGAATTCCGGTAACACTCCGCCAGCCAGTAATCAGAGGGCTCATCAACGCCGTACACCGGCCCCAGGCAGTGAATGACAAACTGGTTCGGCAGGTTATGGGCGCCGGAGATAACAGCCTCGCCGGGCCGTATCGGAGCCATGGGGCGGCATTCCTGCGCCAGCCCGGGACCTGCCGCAGAATGGAGTGCACCGGCGACACCGCCACCGGGCATCAGTTGTGCGTTGGCCGCATTAACCACTGCCTCGATATCGTCCTGACTGGTAATGTCACCGCGTACGCATTCTACGGTTTTTCCGTTCAGTTCAATCTCTGCCATGGGAGTCTCCCCAGCCAACACCTCAACGGCGCCGTTTGAGTGACCGGTTGATAACGATCGTTTGCGGCTCGTTGTGGCCCGAGATCGCGGCCAGCGCCCGGTCCAGCGTCGCTTCGGCAATGGCCTCATGTTTTTGTGGTAACGAGTGAACCCTGACCGGCAGGAAATCCAGCAACCGGTCATCTCCGAAGGTAGCCATTCGAAGCGACTCCGGCAAGCCGCCCGGCTGTTCCAGAAGAACGTCGAGGACCCCCTGCAACAGCGTGTAAGAGGCGGTGATCATTGCATCCGGCAGACCCTGTTCTGCGAGCACCTGCCGCATCAGTCCGGCGCCGGAGGCCCGGTCGTAGTGATCGCCGCTGTAGACCGACCATGTTCCACTGCGGCTTCGCGCCACGTCTTCAAAGCCTTCGCGGCGCTCACGGGTCATCGCCAGAGCTGGCACGGCATCGAGCCAGACCACTGATCCGGTCCCTGGCTCCAGCACGGAACGGGTCAGTACGGCGGCGCCCTTGCGGTTGTCGCTGACAATACAACTGATCACACCGGGCGACTGGGCCCGGTCCACCGCGATCACCGGCAAGTCATCCTGTTGCAGTTGCTGATAGAAAGGATCATCGGGGGCCAGGGCGCTGGCGACAATCAGGGCGTCGCACCGTCTTGCCTTCAGGGAACGGGCCAACTCTTTCTCGGTATCCGGGTCGTCCCCGGAGCCGGCGATCAACAACTGGTACCCCCGGGCGCGGGCGCCCTGCTCCAGAAGCTTTGCGAGACGGGCATAACTGGCGTTTTCCAGGTCCGGCAGGATAAAACCGAGGGTGCGACTTGCGCCACCACGAAGGGCAGCAGCCTGGGTATCAATCTGGAAATGATTGTTCCGGGCTGCCTCCAGCACCTTGTCGATGGTCTGCTGCTTGATTCTGCGGGCCGGCCCCTGGCCATTGATGACATAGCTGGCCGTGGTACGGGATACCCCGGCCAGGCGGGCAAGTTCTGCAAGGGTCATGGGGCCATTTCCTCCTGGTCACAGATTGCTTGATTTCTGATCAGATCTGTTTCATGATTCATTCTATGCCTGCTGACACGATTCAGCAACCCGGATTTCTCTGGCAGTGGCAGACATCGAGCGCCCATGCCAGCACTACACCACAACAACAAGGCGAGGCTAACCCCCATGCTGACGCTCACAGCCAACGATATCCGCCTGGGCTGCACGGCAACCGACTGGCAGGATGCCCTGAAACAGGCAAGCCTGGACCTGCAGGACACAGGCCGCACGACGCCCGACTACCATGCCGGCATGCTGGCAAGGGAGCAACAGTCCTCAACGGTGCTTGGCAACGGCATTGCCATTCCCCACGGCACTCCAGAAAGCCGCGACGCGGTCATCAGTACCGGTATCCGGGTGCTGCAGTTTCCTGACGGGATCACCTGGCACGACAACGCCACCGTGTATGTGCTGGTCGCCATCGCAGCCCAGTCTGACGAGCATCTGGACATACTGCGCCATCTGACCCGCGTGCTGGACAAACCGGGCCTTTCCCGGAAGCTTGCTGAAGCCGACGACACCGCGGTTCTGGCAACCTTATTGTCCCGGGAACCGATAGTACCGAAATGCGACGCACAGACGCTGTGCCTGGGTGTGAACACCCACGCCACCAGCGAACTTGCCATGAGTGCCGCCGCCCGGCTCCAGGGCCTCGGCTGTGTAGACTCCGCCTTCATGAAAGAGATCGTCAGTCAGCCGCCTGTGGGTCTTGGCCAGGGGTTCTGGCTGGTTCACCACAGCATCGGCAGCCACCGCCCGGCGCTGGCGCTGGCAACCCCCAAAGAGGCCACCGACGAACTCGCGGGCGTTTTCTGCCTCGCCGGCCAGGGCGACGATTGCCGGGAATTGCTGGAGCGTATCGATAACTTTCTGGCCCAGAACACCGCCCTGGAAAGCCACTCCGTGGACGCCGTGCTCTCACGGCTATCCGGCGAGCAGGCCAATGCAGTCAGTGAGCGGGTAAGGCTCCTGAACACCCACGGCCTTCACGCCAGACCCGCCAAACAACTGGTCCAGGAAGCTCGCCTGCACAACGCCGATATTCGTATCCGCCTGGAAGAAGGCGACGGTAATTCCGTTTCCGCCATCAGCCTCACGCGTATTATCGGCCTCGGCGCACGACGCGGTCAGACCCTGGTGATCTCTGCCACCGGCGATGAGGCAGCACAGGCCGTAAAAGCCGTTTGTCAGGCCGTGACCGACGGGCTCGGTGAGACAGTATCCCCACTGCGACATCAGGAAAGCCAGCCGGAACCGTCAGAATCAGAACCGCAACCGCTGACTGATGACGAGGCCCTGAGAGCCGTCGCAGCCTCACCGGGCCTGGCACTGGCTCCTGCCTTCGTGATGCGCCAGCCCACCCTGGATTATTCCGCAACCGCCAGCGATGCCGGTGAACAGACCAGTCGCCTTGGCGGTGCTATCGACGAAGCCGATGGACAACTGCGTACATTGATTCGCCAGGCCGAAGGCGGTGAAGTTGCGCCGATCCTGTCGGTGCACGTGGAAATGTTGCAGGACGACGACCTCTACCAGGCTGCCCTGGAAGCCATCAACGAAGGCGCCTCCGCCGAGGCCGGCTGGTGGCAGGCCATTGACACCGCGGCAAGGGCACAGGAAGCGCTGGCAGACCGTCTGCTTGCCGAACGCGCGGCGGACCTGCGGGATGTCGGCCGCCGCGTACTGGCAAACCTCTGCGGTGTTGCCATGCCGACGCCGCCGGACGAGCCCTATGTGTTAGTGGCAGATGATCTTGGCCCCTCCGATGTGGCCAGGCTGGATACTCAGCGGGTTCGCGGACTGGTTACGGCCCGTGGCGGCGCCACCTCACACAGTGCAATCCTGGCCCGGGCACTGGGCCTGCCGGCGGTAGTCGGTGCCGGCAATCGCATTCTGACCATCGTCAATGGCACGGACCTGGTGGTTGACGGCGAGCGAGGCTGCCTGGTGCCCAATCCCGGACGCGAACGCCGTGAACGGATCAACCGCCGCCTGGATCAGCTCACCCGCCTGCAGGCGCGGGCTCACGAATGCCGGAACGAGCCCGCCACCACAACCGATGGCCACACCATCGACGTGTGTGCCAACCTGGGCAACACCGCTCACACCCCGGATGCCGTGGATCGGGGCGCCGATGGTATTGGCCTGCTGCGCACCGAGTTCATTTTCATGGAACATCCGGAAGCACCTGACCTGGACACCCAGGTGAAGGAATACCGTCACGCTTTCGATGCCCTCAACGGCCTGCCACTGGTGGCGCGCACCCTCGATGTGGGTGGTGACAAGCCGCTGGATTACTGGCCCCTGCCCCACGAGGACAACCCCTTCCTGGGACTGCGGGGCATTCGCCTGTCACTGACCCGACCGGAGATCCTGGAAACCCAGATACGCGCTCTGCTGACTGCCGCCGATAACCGCCCGCTGCGAATCATGTTTCCCATGGTCAAGGATCTGGAGGAGTTCCGCGCCGCCAAGGCCATCGTCGAGCGGGTCCGTGCCGAGATCCCCTGCCAGGGCCTGCAGGTGGGCGTGATGATCGAGATTCCTTCCTGTGCCCTGCTGGCCCACACCCTGGCGCCGGAAGTGGACTTCTTTTCCGTGGGCACCAACGACCTGACCCAGTACACCCTGGCTATTGACCGTGGCCACGGTCAGCTCTCAGCGCAATCCGATGGCCTGCATCCCTCGGTACTGCAACTGATCCGCATGACGGTGGAAGCCGCCCACGCCCACCAACGCTGGGTGGGTGTCTGCGGCGAGCTGGCTTCCGACCCCCAGGCCATTCCGGTACTGCTGGGACTGGACGTGGACGAGCTGTCGGTCACCAGCCGGAGGGTGCCACTGGTGAAAGCCTGCATTCGCGGGCTGAGCCGGGAACATGCACGAGGCCAGGCGAAGCTGGCCCTGGGCAAAGCCACTGCAGCCGAGGTGCGCGACGCCCTGGAGGCCATGTAATGGCCCGCGTCCTCACTGTTACCCTGAATCCGGCACTGGACCTGAACGTTGAAACCGGCATGGTGAACCTGGGCAGCGTGAACCGCTCGCGGACCACCCGCCTGGATGCAGCCGGCAAAGGTATCAACCTGGCGCAGGTGTTGTCCCGACTCGGTCATACCGTGACGGTGTCCGGGCTGCTGGGAGAGATCAATGCGGCACCCTTTGAACGTCTTTTCAAATCGGAGCGTCTGAAAGACCGCTTTATTCGGGTGCCCGGTCAGAACCGCATCAATGTGAAGATTGCCGAAGACGGTGGCCGAGTGACCGACGTGAATGGCCCGGGACTTGTTGCCCCCTCTGGTGCGCCTGGCCATCTTGAAGCCGGTATTGGCGCACTGCGGGGTGAGTACGACGCTGTTGTCATTACTGGCAGCCTGCCCGGCGGCTTCCTCCCCGAGGCTCTCGCTGACCTGGTCATCCGCGTCCGCGCGGCCAACATTCCCGTCTGGCTGGATACCAGCGGCCCAGCTCTGAAAGTCGGTCTTCTGGCCCTGCCTGACGGCATCAAGCCCAATGTGGATGAACTGGCCGAATGGGCCGGCCGACCACTGGACAGCCTCGAAGACATCGCCGAAGCAGCCCGTTCGCTTCAGGATAAGGGAATTGCCAATGTCGTGGTTTCCATGGGCGGAAAAGGTGTGCTCTGGCTGTCCCCCCGAGGCAACTGGCAGGCATCACCACCAGCCGTATCTGTGACCAGCACGGTCTGTGCCGGTGACACCCTGCTGGCCGGCATGATCCACGGCCTGCTCGAACAGAACCCTCCCGAAGAGGTCCTGTCCGTGGCTACCGCACTCTCTGCCGAATGCGTTCGCCATGTAGGCGTCGGCGACCCGATGGCTGAGGACTTCACACAACTGATCCAGCAAACCCGTGTCACCCCCTGGCCCGGGCACAACAACAATGGGGAAATGCCATTATGAAACTGATCATCGTCACCGCCTGCCCCCAGGGCGTTGCCACCAGCTTCCTGGCCGCCCGGGCCCTGGAGCGGGCGGCGCACCAGAAAGGCTGGGAAACCAGTACTGACATTCGTAATCCACAGCAACCGTCATCGGCACTGTCCGACGATGTCATCGCGTCTGCAGACCTGGTGATTGCAGCCACAGGAACGCCAACGGACCTGAGCACCTACGTTGGCAAACGCCTCTATCAGATCCCGGTGACGGCCGCACTGCCAGACCCGGCGGCAGTACTGGAGCAAGCAGAGAAACAGGCCAAGCCTTACCAGCCATCGGAAGCATCACCACCGGAAGCTGCTGCCACAGAGTCCGCCAGCAAACGCATTGTTGCGGTCACCGCCTGCCCCACCGGTGTCGCCCACACCTTTATGGCCGCTGAAGCCCTCACCGGCGCTGCCCAGGCTGCGGGCCACCAGATACGCGTGGAAACCCAGGGTTCCGTAGGCGCCCAGGACCCGTTGACGGCCGAGGAAATCGAGGCCGCAGATGTCGTGATACTGGCCTGCGATATCGAAGTGGACCCGGGCCGCTTTGCCGGCAAACCACTGTGGCGCACCTCAACGGGTAACGCTCTTAAAAAACCCGGGCCCACCATTGACGAAGCGCTTGCCAGTGCCACCGTCGAGGAGGGCCAGAAGAAAGCAGCGTCAGCGGGGGGCAGTGACAAGCCCGGCCCTTACAAGCACCTGCTGACCGGCGTTTCCTTCATGCTACCTATGGTAGTGGCTGGCGGCCTGCTGATCGCTCTGTCGTTCGTTTTCGGCATCGATGCCTTCGAAGAAGAAGGTACTCTTGCAGCCGCGTTGATGCAGATAGGTGGCGGCACCGCCTTTCAGCTGATGATCCCTCTGCTGGCAGGCTACATTGCCTGGTCCATCGCCGACCGGCCTGGCCTGGCTCCGGGCATGATCGGTGGCTACCTGGCCGGGACTCTCGGGGCAGGGTTCCTGGGCGGCATCATTGCCGGCTTCCTGGCCGGTTACGTGGCCCGCTTCATCAGCCAGAAATTGCCGATGCCGGAGAGCATCGAATCCCTCAAGCCCATCCTGATCATCCCGCTGCTGGCCAGCCTGGTGACCGGCCTGGGCATGATTTACGTGATCGGTGAACCCGCAGCCGCCCTGATGAGCGGGCTGACAAGTTTCCTTGAAGGCATGGGCACCACCAACGCGATACTCCTGGGAGGCATTCTCGGGGCCATGATGTGCTTTGATCTGGGCGGGCCGGTGAACAAGGCCGCCTACACCTTCGGAGTGGGCCTGTTGTCAGAAGGCAGCGGGGGTTCGGCCCCCATGGCAGCGATCATGGCCGCGGGCATGGTGCCAGCCATCGGCATGGGTGTAGCCAGCTTTGTGGCCCGCGCCAAGTTCGCCGAGGCCGAACGGCAGGCGGGGCGGGCCTCGTTCGTGTTGGGCCTGTGCTTTATCTCCGAGGGAGCCATCCCCTTCATGGCCAAGGACCCGCTACGGGTGATTCCGGTGTGCATGGTGGGTGGCGCTATCACCGGTGCGCTGTCGATGTTGTTTGCGGTCAAGCTGATGGCACCCCATGGCGGCCTGTTTGTCCTTGCCATTCCCAATGCCGTCAGCGCGGTCCTGCCCTATGTCGCCGCCATTGCCATTGGCTCGCTGGTGATCGGGTTCGGGTATGCCATGGTAAAAACCGGCAAGGCTGAAGTCGCCGCGACGACCTCCTGATCAGGCGACTGTCCGGGGGCGCTTGACGCCTCCGGCATTTGCGGCGATCGTGTCTGCCAGACCCACACACAAGGATGCCGTGATGAAGCTACTGCCTACCCTCATACTCGCCATTGCCGCCATTATATCGGCCTCACTGATTGCCGATGGCCTGACCGGGCTGCGAACCGGCGACCGTTTTGTCACCGTCAAAGGTGTTGCGGAGCGTGAGGTACAGGCAGACCTGGCACTGTGGCCGCTGCGCTTCGTGGCCACCGGCGAGAGTCTGGATGAGGCCCGGGTAAAAGCCAGCGAAAGTCGCGAGAGCATCATGGCGTTTCTCAAGCTTCAGGCCATTGATACCGAGGCGGTGGAACTGCAGCGCCTAGATGTAACGGATACCCGCGCCAATCCGTACCACGGCGAAAGCAACAGCCAGAAATTCATCATCAACCAGACCCTGATGGTGCGCAGTAACAGCATCGACCGTATCCGCCAGGCCGCCCAGTCCGTGGGTGAACTGGTGGATTCCGGCGTGATCCTGTCATCCGATTATGGCCCGAGCGGACCCACCTACCTGTTCAACAGACTGAACGAGGTAAAGCCGGAGATGATTGCGGAGGCAACGGCCGCCGCTCGTGAGGCCGCCGCACAATTCGCCAGGGACGCAAAAACCGACCTGGGAGGTTTGCGTCGGGCCAACCAGGGTGTGTTCCAGATTCTCGCCAGGGACCAGGCACCCGGCATCAGCGAAGGGCAACAGCCGGCCAAGACCGTTCGGGTGGTGACCACTGTCGAGTACTACCTGAACTGACCTCTGGCCAGCCCGGTTTACTGGGTCTGCACCATTTCATCAGTCACCTGATACTCGCCGGCCAGCCACCTGAGGATTTCCAGTGCGGCCGGGTGATCAAAGCGACGATAACATTCGGTCATTGCCTGGAGCCGCTCACCGCTGACCCTTCCGAGCCCCGCATCCTGCAATACCAGCAGATCGGCGGTTACCTGCCGCGCCAGTTCCATACCCAGCACCTCTTCCGCGGCGCGATGGAAAGCCTGGCCATACTGGTATCCTGGCCCCAGTTCATAACTTCGGGCCAGGGTGATGCCGGGAATGGTGGTCAGGGTTGGCTGCAAAGCAGGGTTGATAGCATGGCCCGCCAGGTACTGGCTGTTGGCGGCGGACCTGCCGGTAAACGCACGCAGATGCAAATGGCGGGACATTCGATCACCGTCGTTCACCGGGTAGTTGTCCCAGAGTACCGGCTTGCGCCCCAGTGCCTCTGATACACGTTGCAGATGTCCCGGCGATATCTCCCGGGAACAGACTTCCTCTCCCGTCCAGAACACCTGCACTGACGCATCCAGCGCGCTGCCCAGGTCCTCCAGGTAGCGGGCGGGACGCTGGCCAAACACCCGGTCCAGCACCGGGTCGTCAGAGTAATAGCTGGGGCAGACCGTCAGTTGATCGGCACCACTGCGCTCAGCTACCCAGTGAATGATATCCGCCTGGCGGGCAGCCAGGTCCGGCGTGTTGCTTTTCATGTCATCGAACAGGACGGCCAGTTCGCGGATGCCCAGTTGATCGAAAGCTGCCAGCTTTTCTGCCAGCGCCGCTTTGGCGGATTCATCAAAGTTATTGAAGACTTCAAACGGGCTCAGCCCGACACCAAACCGCACGCCCTGCTCACCGCAGAAACGGGCAAAATCAGCCAGTTCGGTGGCCACCGGCTCGGGATGGGGCTCACTCCAACGGCGGCGCAGAAAGGCATCGGCCTTGGGTGCGTACCAGTAATTCCGGTATCCGTGCGGCGCCAGCGTCCGCACGACCCGCCGTCGCTCCTCCCAGCTCCATAACGGGCCATAGAAGCCTTCAATAATGCCCAGCGGGGGTTGATCTGACATTGGTTTTTCCATCATTCAGGTGCAGAAACAGAGTAAGTATTGCAAAGATTGGCATACAAGCCGACTTTGGTCATCGCACACTCACCCCATTGTTCGCTAAACTCGCATGATCAGTGTGTCATTTATACCTCACCGAAATAATGTGCGACGAAGGAGCGCAGCGAATGGACATAACAACGTTTGAAGATCTGATCATCTGGGCCCGCGAGCTTCATACCAACCTTGCCCAATGTCTGTCGGAGTGCTCCTCCAAAAACCCGGACGAACGAGCCCAGGCGCTGCTGACCTACCTGGCCGGCCATGAATCCGAACTGGCGCGCATTACCGCCGAGTTCGAGAAACAGGCGGACCCGAAGGCACTGAAGACAAGAGTCTACGATTACCTTAACAACGAACACAAACGCATCAACGCACACGAAAGCTGCGATGGTCATTACGCTAACCTCGACTTTGATGGCATCGAGCGGGAAGTATTCGCATTCCATGACCAGCTGATCGACCTTTACGACAGCCTGGCCGGCAAGGCAGAAATTCCGGAAGCAAAAGAACTGGTGGAATCGATGCGGGCGATGGAGGAACACGAAGCCAAGAGGCTGGCCGGTCAGATCGGCAGAATGAATGACCTCTGAGGCCTGCGGCCTGAGATAACGAAAGCTGGAAATTCTGCAGAGTCAGGAGTACTGTATATTTAAACAGTGCTTCGGATTCCGTATGAAAACCCGCGCGACATCGCTTAACCCAAAGAACCGCTTCCAGCCCATCGTCACTGACCGCGAATGTGACGACGGCTGGTATCAGGACCCGGCTGACGACACCTGCCCCGATTCCCTGGCAACGGACGTTACTGACGAGCAGGTACGCTCGATTATCAGCCGGAACCAGTCCCCGGATGTGCCTTTCGATCAGTCCATAAACCCCTACCGGGGGTGCGAGCACGCCTGTATTTACTGTTTCGCCCGCCCCACCCACGCATACTGGGATATGTCCCCGGGGCTGGACTTCGAAACCCGGCTGATTGCCAAGCCCAACGCCGCTGAGCAACTTCGCAGGGAGCTCGACAAGCCCGGCTACCGGGTGTCTCCCATTGCCCTCGGCATGAATACAGACGCGTACCAGCCAATTGAAAAACAGCGGGAAATTACCCGCGACATTCTCAAAGTGCTGGCCGAATATCGCCACCCGGTGTCCGTTATCACCAAAGGAGCGCTGATCCTGCGTGACCTGGACCTGTTATCGGAACTGGCGGGCCAGGGGCTTTGCTCCGTCAGTATCAGCCTGACGACTCTCGACAACACCCTGAAGCGTCAGATGGAACCGCGAACGGCGGCGCCAGCCACACGCCTGAAAATCATTCGGGAACTCAGCGCCGCCGGGGTGCCGACCGGCATCATCCTTGCCCCGGTGATTCCGTTTATCAATGACCATGAAATCGAGGCGATACTGGAAGCCGCTGCCGGAGCCGGTGCGCAACGGGCAAGCTGGATCATGCTGCGCCTGCCACTGGAACTGGACGAGCTGTTCCAGGACTGGCTGCAGCGGCATTTTCCTCAGCGTGCGGGGCACGTCATGTCCCGCATCCGGGATCTCAGAGGGGGCAAGAGTTACCAGGCCCGCTGGGGGGAGAGGATGACAGGCACTGGCCCCTATGCAGAGCTGGTTCGACAGCGATTCAACAGGAAGGCCAGAAGCATTGGCCTCGATCGGCATGGCGCCGAGCCGTTGCGCAGCGACCTGTTCCGGCGGCCAGGTGGTGAACAAATGCGGCTTTTATGACATTGCGCTGCACCATGGCCGCGCACCCCCACAAAAAGGCCTAAGACCTAGGTCGTACAGACAGCGGTTTTTCGTTCCGTTGGCTGTCGATTATTGCTAACTTGGCCTAGAATTCAGAGTTACTCGTCCCGAAAACGGGAGAGGCTCTCAACACAACAATGACAAAAGAGGCTAGAAGAGCAATGAAGATCCGTTCTGTTCTATCCGCGGCTGTGCTGGCTGTAGCAACTACCGTTGCTTCCACACACGCCCTCGCTCAAGAGACCTTTACGCTGCGCCTGGCAGAGACCTGGGGCCCGAATTTTCCGATATTTGGTGACACCACCAAAAACTTTGCCGAGCGCGTCGAGAAAATGTCCGACGGCCGGCTCAAGGTACGCATCGATTCCGCCAACAAGCACAAGGCCCCACTGGGTGTGTTTGACATGGTCAAGGCCGGTCAGTACGACATGGGACATTCCGCGTCCTATTACTGGAAAGGCAAGGTACCCAACACGCTGTTTTTCACCAGCATGCCCTTCGGCATGAACGCCATGGAACAATACGCCTGGTTCTACCACGGTGGTGGCATGGAACTGATGCAGGAGGTTTACGAACCTCACAATATGCTGTCGTTCCCGGGCGGCAACACCGGCGTTCAGATGGGTGGCTGGTTCCGTAAGGAAATCAATTCGCTGGAAGATCTGGAAGGCCTGAAAATGCGCATTCCCGGCTTCGCTGGCGAAGTCTTCGCGGAAGTCGGCGTCAATCCAACCAATATTCCCCCTGGCGAGCTCTACACCTCGCTGGAGCGCAACACCATTGATGCGGTGGAATGGGTAGGTCCGGCGCTGGACCTGCGCCTTGGTTTCCAGCAAATCGCCGATTACTACTACACCGGTTGGCATGAGCCTGCTACTGAGCTGCAGTTCCTGGTCAACAAGAAAGTCTGGGAAAAACTGCCTGCTGACTTGCAGGAAATCATGCGCATAGCCATGCGCACAGCGTCCTACGACATGCTGGTTCATTCCCAGCACGCCAACGCAGAAGCCTGGGACACCATCAAGGAAGATTATCCGAACGTGCAGATCAAGCAGTTCCCGCAGGAAATTTTCCAGGCGATGTACGAGGCTAACGAAAAACTGCTTGAGGAAGCCGCCAACGAAAACGAGCAGGCAGCTAAAATCGTGAAGTCCCAGCAAGAGTATCTTGAGAAGAGCCGGGCCTACACGGACATTTCCGAGCGCGCCTATCTCAACACGATGGCAGAAGTCGAGTAACATATCGGCTGTAACGGAGCCGGGATCGCTCTAGCGGTGGTCCCGGTTTTGTCGTTTATAGCAACTGGAAAGTCGCCAGCTCACCTGGCGGGGGGCAATCAATGCGTTGGATTATCAAACTGGACGAAGGCCTGTCATGGCTGTCCATTTTTTGCGGCTGGGTGGCCTGTGTCGCAATGATATTGATGGCAGGCAACGTTTTTTTTGACGTGGTGTCTCGCTATGTATTCAATGAGGTTTCAATAGGCATGCAGGAAATGGAATGGCACCTGTATTCGGTGGTGTTCCTGCTCGGCATCCCATACGCACTGCGCACAGACGGTCATGTTCGGGTCGACGTTTTCTATACCCATTGGAGCGACAAGACCAAGGCCCTGGTCAATATCGCCGGGGCGATCCTCTTTGTCATACCCTTCTCCTATCTGATCTGGAACTACGGCTATAATTTCGCCGTTGAGTCTTACAGTATGGGCGAAGGCAGTGGCGACCCTGGCGGCCTGCCCCATCGTTGGATCATCAAGAGCGTGATTCCGATTTCCGCCGTCTTTACCGCAATAGCCGGTGTCAATATGGTGACCTTTGCCATGCGGGTTTTCTCAGGCGAAAAGACTTACGAAGCCAAACACGGCGCGGAGGGTCTCGCATGATCGGCATGATTATGTTCGTAGCCGCCCTCTTCCTGCTGATGCTGGGGTTCCCGGTTGCCTTCACCTTTGGTGGCGTTGCCCTGTTTTTCGGGGTGTTTGCCGAAGGCATGGACCTGTTCGCCTTCATGCCCTATCGCATCATGAGCGTCATGCAGAACACGGTGCTGATGGCCGTGCCCCTGTTTATTTTCATGGGTGTTGTACTTCAGCGCACAAGGCTTGCTGAACAGCTACTGACCTCCATGGGCCGCCTCTTCGGCGGGCTGCCAGGTGGGCTGGCAATCTCAACCATTCTGGTCGGTGCCCTGCTCGCGGCATCAACAGGCGTGGTTGGTGCCAGTGTTGTTGCAATGGGCCTGATTTCACTGCCGGTCATGCTCGCCCACGATTACGACAAACGGCTTGCGACAGGCACCATCTGTGCCGCTGGCACTCTGGGCCAGATTGTTCCGCCCTCGATCATCCTGATCATTCTTGGTGATGTCCTGGGCTTGCCGGTAGGGGACCTGTTCAAGGCTGCTGTTATTCCTGGCGTAGTCCTGGTCGGCCTCTACATTTTCTATATTGTGGTGCTGACCCGCTTCCAGCCGCAAATGGCACCCGCCATGCCGGATGACAGCGGCCTGTCCCGCAAGAAGGAAATTTTCGCGGCCCTGCTGGCGATCATTCCGCCCCTGGCGTTGATCGTTGTTGTCCTTGGTTCCATCTTCGCCGGCATAGCTACGCCGACGGAATCTTCCGCTCTTGGCGGTATCGGCGCCATCGTGCTGGCAATCATCTACCGCCAGTTCTCATTCAAGATGGTTTGGGACGCATCGAAGGATACCGTCAAGGTCACCGCCATGGTGTTCGCCATTCTGGTGGGTGCAACCGCGTTCTCCATGGTCTTCAGCTACACCGGAGGCGATTACCTGCTGGAAGAATGGCTGCTGCAACTTCCTGGCGAGAAATGGGGCTTCATCATCCTGGCCATGCTGGTCATTCTGGTGCTCGGTTTCTTCATCGATTTTGTGGAGATCTCGTTCATCATCGTGCCAATCCTGGCGCCGGTGGCGGAAGCCATGGGCATTAATATGCTCTGGTTCGCTATTCTGATTGCCATGAACCTGCAGACCAGCTTCCTGACCCCCCCATTCGGGTTCAGTCTGTTCTATCTCAAGGGGGTGTCGCCCGCCGGGGTGCAAACCACGGATATCTACAAAGGGGTGTTGCCGTTTATCCTGATGCAGGTTTTCGTGCTGGCTCTGATTGTCATTTTCCCGGAATGGTTTGGAATGAGCGCCTCTTACTGACAACGACGCCTACCGAACAACACCAGTAGCAATAGAACTCAGCGTACCGGGGCGGCCCGGCTCCGGTACGCATCCTCTTTACGCCCTCCTATTGGCGCCATAAGCGCCACCAATTTCCTCTGGATATGACAAATCGCGCTTGTTTTCTATACTGAATGGGGAAACAGGCGATTCTCAGTTGTGTTATCGGGACACGCCCTGACGCTGAATCACTGTCGACAGGCTCAAGTCGACTTCAATTCGTGATTAACCAGCTGGAAAAGGGAGGCAAGGATCCATGAATGAAAGCACCGCGCGGAAAGCGACTGACGCCACGGATGATCATCAGGAACACAAACCGCATGTTCTGACGCTGCCACTTGAAGACCAGCAGGCTGACAGAGCACCCCACAGCTACGAACGCTGGCTGATCGCCAAACTGCTGCGCATGACAGGTTCCCCGCCGGTGCGTTTTCAATTATGGAATGATGAGTTGATTGAGCCCGAGAAGGGGCATGCACGCTTCACCCTCAGGCTCTCCGACCCCAAGGCTTTATACGCTCTGGTCACCAATCCCAACCTCGCTTTTGGGGACCTGTACGCCGCCGGAAGACTGCAGGTGGATGGTGATCTGACGGAACTGATGGAGGCGCTTTATCGTGCTGTCCATCAGGCCAGACAGCGGTGGCCAAAATGGCTGGAAGCCCTGTGGCGCAATCACAACCCTCGCTCAACCGGGGTCTCGGAGGCCAAGGAAAATATTCACCACCACTACGACCTCGGCAACGAGTTCTACCGGCTCTGGCTGGATCAGGCAGAGATGCAGTACACCTGTGCCTATTACGAAAGGCAGGATCTGACCCTGGAACAGGCCCAACTGGCCAAACTGGAACACGTATGCCGCAAATTGCGCCTGAAGCCCGGCATGACCGTGGTGGAGGCCGGTTGCGGCTGGGGCGGCCTGGCCCGCTATATGGCCCGCAACTACGGTGTAAACGTACATTCCTACAATATCTCGAAAGAACAGCTCACCTATGCCCGTGAAGAGGCGAGGCGCCAGCAGCTGGACCATCTGATTGATTACGTCGAGGACGACTACCGCAATATCAGTGGGCAGTACGATGCCTTCGTCTCCATTGGCATGCTCGAGCATGTGGGCAAGGAGAACTATCAGGCACTGTCAGAACTCATCCGCCGATCCCTCAAGCCCGGCGGCCTGGCGCTGCTGCACAGCATTGGCCGCAATCGCCCCATGTTGATGAATGCCTGGATCGAAAAACGCATTTTCCCGGGCGCTTATCCCCCCAGCATCTCCGAGTTCATGGGCATCTGTGAGCACGGTGGCTTCTCGGTGCTCGACGTCGAGAACCTGAGGCTGCATTACGCCCAGACGCTGACTCACTGGATGGAACGCTTCCAGAACAGCATGGACACGGTCACGGACATGTACGACGAACATTTTGCCCGTGCCTGGGAGATGTACCTCGCCGGATCCACAGCGGCGTTCCGCGCCGGGGCATTGCAACTGTTCCAGGTCGTCTTCACCCACGGCGAGAACAATGAGCTGCCCCAGACCCGACAGGATATCTACACCTTCCCCGCCGCCCCGGAGGCCCGGTGATGGAGTATTACGACCTGATCATCGTTGGCGCCGGACCCGCCGGATCAACACTGGCCCACGCACTCAGGGACAGTGGCAAGAGAGTCCTTATCATCGACAAACAGGACTTCCCCAGGGACAAGACCTGCGCCGGCTGGGTTACGCCAGCGGTCATGCGAAGTCTGGAAATCGATCCGGGCGAGTATGGATCCCGGCACACCCTGCAACCCATTCGGCAATTCCGTATCGGCATGATGGGGCAACCCGCGGTGGTCAATGATCATGGCGACGTTGTCAGCTACGGTATCCGGCGTTGCGAGTTTGATGCCTATCTTCTGGACCGGGTAACCGCACCGAAACAACTGAAAACTCCGGTCAAGTCCATTGTTCGCAGAGACGGTAACTGGGTGGTCAACGATACCTGGGAAGCGCCACTGATCGTGGGGGCGGGAGGCCATTTCTGCCCGGTCGCCAGGTTGCTCGGCGATGGCCCCGGCAGCCATGAGACCGTGGTGGCCGCCAAGGAAGTGGAGTTCGAAATGACGCCGGAGCAGGCGGAAGTCTGTGAGGCCCGTGGCGACACCCCTGAACTCTGGTTCTGCCGTGACCTGAAAGGGTATGCCTGGGTGTTCCGTAAAGGCAACTACCTCAACATTGGCCTTGGCAGAGAGGATAATCACAAGCTCAGCGAACACCTGAATGCCTTTGTGGAGGAAATGAAATCAGAAGGACGCATACCCTCCGACCTGCCCGGCCGATTCAAGGGCCACGCCTATCTCCTATACGCCCACGCGGAGAGGCCCCTGGCAGACGATGGCCTGTTGCTGATCGGGGATTCCGCTGGCCTGGCCTATACCCAGAGTGGCGAAGGCATTCGTCCCGCCATCGAGTCCGCACTGATTGCAGCAGACATTATCCGGGACCGGGAGGACTATTCCGCCCAGTCACTGCAGTCCTACGGTGAAGCGATTGCGCACCGTTTCGGCAACCGGGCGGTATCCCGGGATCAGGGCTGGCAGGTGCCAGACTGGGTCAAAATGCCACTGGCCAGCACCCTGATGCGATCCCACTGGTTTACCCGCAAAGTGGTCACCGAGAAATGGTTTCTCCATCAGCAGGTGCCACCGCTAGAGCCCGTTGCCCCAGGCTGAAAAAAAGAAAAGCAGCAGCAGGCGAACGCCTGCTGCTGCTTTTCTTTCCGATCAAGGGTCTGTCTATTCAGCAGACAGTTCTATTACATCAATACCAAACAGGGTTGTGGTACCACTTACCTCGTTTCCAACCGCCAGCATCGGCTTGCCATTGGGACTGTCTTCAGCAGTTATGAAGGCAAACCCTTCCGGCCCGAGATCACCGGCCATTCCGCTTTCAACATCCGCCTGGGACACCGAAAAGTCACGATTGTTGAGATATTGAACGAACTCAGGGTTCTGGGGATTGGTCACGTTGTAGACCATCAGGCCACCTACGCGCTCGAGGCCGATAAAGGCGAAGGTCTGCCCATTGATGACGCCAACAGTAACGGCCTCCGGCTCTGGCCCTTTATCGTCGGAACGGTTGTCGAACGAGTTTTCGTCGTTGTTTCCGTTAAAGTTATCCGGAATCAGACTCGCAGTGATACGCTCAAATTCACTGCCACTGTCGAAGACACGCTTGCCGTCTTCTGACCAGATGGAAAAGGAACGAGCACCGTAAGCGAAGAGTTCGCTGTAGATGCAGTTGTTCTCCACATAGCTCTTGTCGTATTTGCCATCCACAAGAGACACATTGGCCGGGTCAGAGGGATCACAGGAGGCGCCAAAACCCAGGGTCGAGGTGACATTCAGGCGGCCCAGGTTAGCGTCTTCCTGCAATTCCGCAGCATTGGGGAATGCCGCGGCATCCAGCGTCAGATCGGCAATGCGGAACTCCTCACTGAAACCATCATAATCCCGGGAGTCGCCCTCGTTCGCGGTGATGTAATAGGTTTTGCCGTTAAAGCCATAGCTGGCTATGGCGTCAGGCTGATACATTCCCTTGACCGGCCAGTTGCGGATAGCGATACCGTTGTCGTCATTGCTGGCATCCAGCTCGTTACCGATCAGGCTGTGATCCTTGAAGCCAAGCGGGACGATGGCGGTGATTTCACCGGCTTCAATGTCCAATTCAGCCACCGCGTTGTTCTCCTGCAGGGCCACCCAGGCTTTCTTGTCATCGATAGATACTGCAATGTATTCCGGCTCCATGTCTTCGGCCAGTGACGCACCGGGTCCGAATACCCGCAAACCCTGCTCCGTCAGCGCTGCCTGCTGGCCATTGAAATCAACAAACCCGGCCGTTGTGACGGTAGCGGATGCCACACCGTTGGAGATATCAATAATGCTAACAGAACCTTCCGGGTCCACCGTATAGTCATCGTTCGGTTCACCTTCGTTGGCCACAAGCAGTTTCTGGCCATCACGGGTGAAGGTCACCATGTCCGGCAGGGCGCCCACTTCTACCTCGCCCACCTTGTTCAGGTCGGTGCTGTTGTAGAACACCACCTTGCCATTATCCTGCTTGGCCTCTGCCTCTATGGCGACAGCCACGAGATCCTCGAAAACCGCCACGCTATTGGCAGCGGCGCCCTCGGCTGTGGCATCAATAGTCCCCAGCTTGACCGGCTGCTCCGGGTCCTGAACGTCCAGAACATCCACCGTGGAATCATTGGCATTGATTACAAACAAACGTTGGCTGGCTGGATCGTGGGCGACAATTTCCGCAGCACTTTCATCAAAAATACCACTGGCGTAAGTGCCCAGAACGTTCAGTTCAATCAGGGTCTGACTGGTACCCGGTGCACCGTCGTTACCGTTGCTGCCGTCATCGCCATCACAGGCAGTCAGCCCAAAGGCGGCAGTAAGAATTGCTGCTGAAAGGAGCGATTTCTGGAATTTCATGCTTGCCTCTTCTGTCGTTACACGTGTGGTTGTCAACGACATACTTTATGGAGAAGAGGTGACAGAAATGCGTCCATTCAGAGTCATAAATGTTTCATTGGCATGGCAATGACAAAAAAATGGCGACCACGCGGCCGCCATCATTCAAGGCAATTACAGCAGTCTGGACTTACTGACCCAGATAGCTGCGATACATCCAGACGGTTTTTTCCTGCTGCGAAATGTAGTCGCTCATCAGCGCAACTGTGCCTTCATCATCGGCCTCTCCTGCCAGATGCAGCAACTCTCGCTGCTTACCAATCAACTTGGCAAAACTCTCAACGATGTTCCCTACTGCATCCTTACCATCAGCGACGTCCTTGCGCTCAGGTACTTCCGACTTCTCGATGTAAGTGCTGTAAGCGTGTGCCGGGCGATGGCCCAGAGTCAGTACCCGCTCTGCAATCTCATCGATTTTCAGCAGCAGGTCGTCGTACAGCTCCTCGAACTTGGCGTGAAGCTCGAAGAAGTTGTCACCCTTGATGTTCCAGTGATAGCCGCGCACGTTCATATAGAAGATCTGGTAGTTGGAAAGCAGATCGTTCAGTGAATTCGCCAATTGTTGGGTCTTCTCGGTATCCAGACCAATAAAGTTCTTGCTCATAACGTGTCTCCTTGACAGTTATCCGAATGATTTAATCAACACACTAACGGAATATGATCGATAGATAAAGTTTAGTTATTTAATGTTTTTTATAGTACAAAGCAATTCCGTCAACCGCACATCAATAGCAGAACGCTATAGAATCTGTTCAAACAATCAATTTAACAATGATTATCACTTGCTATTGAATGGATTCATAGTCACTGAGCAGGCAGAGCCGATCATGAGTACGTTGAAGATGTTTGTTCATAATCACCGAGCCAAGGGTGACAACTCCGTGCTGAAAACCATCACGTTTGCGATAACCCACTTCACCGTTGCGTTTACCGTCGCCTACCTCCTGACCGGCGACCTGCTCATAGGAAGCCTGATCGCCATGGTGGAGCCAGCCATCAATACGGTTGCCTACTTCTTCCATGAGAAGATATGGGCCCGTAAGCAACTGATTGCAAGGGATGCAGCCAACAAATCACCGGGGCCGGTTGCCAGGAGCTTTTGACACAGGGGCCCTGTGGCGTTAGCCACCCGGGCCACAATCCAGGCATTGCTCAACCGGTTGCGGGCCAATATCAAGGTTGCGGTTGAGATCCCGCAGGGCGGTACGGAGTCCCTCTTCAATGACCGGGTGGTAAAACGGCATATCAAGCATTTCACTCACGGTCATGCGATTTTGTACGGCCCAGGCCAACAGGTGGCCAATATGTTCGGCGGCAGGTCCAAACATCTCTGCGCCAAGAAACAATCCGCTACCGCGCTCACCGTATAGATGCAGCAAACCTTTATTGGCACCAATGACCCGGCTACGCCCCTGCCCTTCAAACGAGACTTCGCCAACGGCGTAACATCCTTTACAGCGCTCGCTGACTTCCTTCAGAGTCATGCCTACCGTGGCGATCTGCGGGTCGGTAAACACAATACCCAGCGGTACCCTTCGCAATCCTGCCCGTACGTCGGGATAACGGCCGGCGTTGTCGCCTGCAATGCGCCCCTCGTCGGCAGCCTCGTGCAGCAGTGGAGCGTCGTTATTGGCATCGCCGGCAATGAATATGTGGCTGCCACTGCATTGGAGCGTGTAGTGGTCAAACAGCGGAGCGCCCCGGTCATCCTGGGCAATATCGGCATTCTGGACATCCAGCCCATCCACATTCGGACGCCGGCCCGTAGCCGCCAGCAGGTAATCAAAGGTTTCCGTCACTTCACCGTGATCAGGATCGGTAAACCGGATGCTGACACCTTCGTCTGTCCTCTCCACTGACTTCACTTTGGCGTCTGCATCCAGAGGAAATTCTTCATTGAACGACTTGAGCGCATACTCCCGAATGGCGTCTTCCTGGAGCGGACCGACACCACCGCTAACGCCAAACATGCGAACCCGCACTCCCAGCCGGCTGAGCGCCTGCCCCAATTCCAGACCAATAATGCCGGGGCCAAACACCGCCACCGAACCTGGCAGATCGTCCCACTCAAACACATCGTCATTAACGATCAGGCGATCCTTGGCGTCCTTGAGAAAACCGGGGATATTCGGCCGCGACCCCGTGGCAATAACCACCCGCCCGGCCTCTATTTCCAGGTTATCGCCGACAACGATCCGGTGTGGTGACAGGAACCGGGCGTGGCCACGAACGCGATGAGCTTCCGGGAAATCTTCAACCGCTTCCAATACGAAGTCCACGAAACGATCCCGCTCCTTGCGCACCCTTTCCATCACTGCCTTGCCGTCGATACGGACATCACCGGGATGAACGCCAAACACCGGAGCCTTCTTCAGGTGGTTGGCACTGTCTGCAGCCGCAATCAGCAGCTTACTCGGCATGCAACCAACCCTGGCACAGGTTGTCCCATAGGGGCCCCCTTCAATCATGACAAGATTATCCGTATGCTTGCGGGCGGCACGATAGGCGCCCATGCCGGCCGTGCCTGCTCCGATAATCGCGACATCTACCTTACGCTTGTCCACGTCAACAACTCCTGGCCCGTCGGAATGTTTCAATTGCTTGCCTGAGTATAGAGGGGAATTCCGGGAATGGTTCAGATCCGGATCAATGCATTGGTTGCATCCTGCACAGGACTTTTCAATCCCGGCCTTCTAGACTGACATCCTGCCCCGAAATTCCCCATGGAGACAAACACACATGCACGATTACTGGCCGGAGTTCATTACCGTTGCCATCGTCCACTTCCTCGCCGTCGCCAGCCCCGGTCCGGACTTCGCCGTAATGCTCCGCCAGGCCCTGTGCCAGAGCCGCCGCAACGCCCTGCTGACTGCCTCTGGCATCGGCACCGGCATACTCATTCATGTGGGTTATTCACTGCTCGGCATCGGCCTGATCATCCAGCAATCCCTGGTGCTGTTCAGTATTCTAAAAGTTGTCGGAGCGCTGTATCTCACCTGGATTGCAATCCAGTGCCTGCGCTCGAAAGCCGGCAGTATTCACGTGGAGACAGCTAACGGAGAGCAGCAATCAGGCCTGGCAGCCTATCGGCTGGGCTTTCTCACCAATACGCTGAATCCAAAAGCGACTCTGTTCTTCGTTTCGCTCTTTTCGGTGATTATCAGCCCCGGCACACCGATTGCCATCCAGTCTGCCTACGGCATCTACATGGCTGTCGCGACAGGTTTGTGGTTCATGGCGGTAGCAGTGTTTTTCACGCTGCCACAGATCCGCAAGGGCTTTAACCGCTTCGGCTACTGGCTGGACCGGCTGATGGGAGGCGTCTTACTGTTGCTTGCAGGACAGCTGCTGTTTTCTACTGTATCAGGGGATGGGAGTGGGCCTGCCAACCCTGGTCAGGACTGAGGGCCGGTTGCCGGACTCGGGCGGGTAGCATTGGCCAGGACACGCCCACGAGCACGTCCATGTGGGGCTCGATCGCGCCATCCCTGGCGCTCAACGGTCCTGACCAATGCTACCCACCCGACTCATCGGAACTGGGTGATCTCGCCGGCTACAAGGACCTGAGTAATTCTTCCGTCTGCTTCCAACTGATGCAGGGATCGGTCAGGGAACATCCGTAGAGCAAATCGTCGCTGTCATTCTGGCGGCCTTCTTCGAGGAAACTCTCCAACATCAAACCCACAATATTCGGGTTGCCCGATCGTTTCTGGGCGATCACTTCTCTGGCAATCTCCAACTGTCTCAACGCCTGCTTCTGAGCGTTGTCATGGCTGCAATCGACCATCAATGAAGCAGAAACTCCAGCACCCGTTAGCGATTCAACTGCTGCACGGATACTTTCGGCATCGTAATTGGTTATGCCCCGCCCGCCGCGCATTACCAGATGAGTGTCGGGATTACCATCAGTCGTGATCATGGCCGGGGAGCCATTGCTGCCCACGCCAAACCGGTGATGAGGATGTGCGGCTGATTTCATGGCGTTGATCGCCACGCCAATACTGCCGTCGGTGCCGTTCTTGAAACCCGTTGGCATGGGCAGACCGCTGACCAATTCCCGGTGCACCTGGGACTCGGTGGTGCGGGCGCCAATGGCGGTCCAGCTGACGAGGTCGCCGAGGTAGTCCATGGCAAACGGGCTCAACGCTTCCGTGGCCAGTGGCAGGCCCATGTCTGACAGATTAAGGAGCAAGCGGCGGGAACGCAGCAGGCCTTCGTTAAGGTCACCGGTACCGGTGCGTTCGGGATCGTAGAGCAGGCCTTTCCAGCCGACGGTGGTGCGGGGTTTTTCGAGGTAGGCTCGCATTATAATCAGGAAACGGTCACTGACATCGTCCGCCAGCTTTTTCAGCTTTTCGCCATACTCCAGTGCTGCCACTTCGTCGTGTATGGAGCAGGGCCCGATAACCACCAGCGTTCTCGGGTCCTTACCGTGCAACACTCGGCGTATGGCCTCCCTATGCTGGTCTATCTGCGCCTGCACCTTGGCGGATAGTGGCAGGCTGGCGCGAAGTTCCGCCGGCGTCGGCAGCAGAACCTCCCCGCTTGTGCCCTCCACCCGGGGTGGCCGGCCCGCTTCGTTCACTGTCTCGATATTCAGCGACATGTTCATGGTCAGTGTTCCCGTTTCCCTGTGTCAGAATCAAAAAAGCCCCGGCTGGGCTACCAGTCGGGGCTTTTTGAGTCCGGTGGCAGCCTGGGTTTCTGCCGGGCTGCCTTCCTCGTTATTCGGTCGATGAAGATCTTATGGGCGGCCCCGGCTCTGGCTAAAATAAAAGCCATAACCAAACCACCAGAAAAACACAGCAGCGACCGCAGCCATCGGTTTATCGCCGAAAGCTTGCAGAACATTCAATTGACAGGTCGTGTGTGTCGTCTTCATGCTTTCCAATATATATCCCCGGATTCCGGCTTTGCAACCCGTAAATCCGGTTTTTACGGAATTTCCGGTCAAACCTGTCGCGGAGTTTTCAATGCCCATTCACATTGCCCGGCCCGTTTCGACACATTTTGCGCTACTGATGGCGCTACTATTCCTGTTTTTTTCAGGAACCATCGCTGCGACACCCGAAGCCCGCACCTATGAGATGAGCCAACGCCCGGCTGAGGATGTTGCCCGGCAAATTCGCGAACTCTACCCCAATGGCCAGATTTCCATCACCGCCCGTGGCCAGCAGATGGTGGTGCGGGGCGAGCCTTCGGTACTGGATGAGATCGGCATGCTGGTGGAAACCATGGACGTCGCACCGGTGCAGATGCGCATTACGGTTCGCTCCCGCAACAGCGTCGACAGTAAAAGTGGCGGTGTGGGAATCTCAGGCGACAATAACCGGGTGAACGTCCAGGCTGAACGCAAGGTCACTACCACGCGACGCAATCAGGAGCGCACCCTGGTGGTTCAGGATGGCCAGTCAGCCCACATCACCTCCGGGCAGGTTCGAACCGTGCCGATTGCCATTAGAGGCGGCCGAAACCCGGCAGCGTTTCTTGATCAGGTGGAAACCCGCAGCGGTTTCCTGGTGAGCCCCCAGGTTATTTCCGACCAGGCCATCGAGCTGAATATCGTCTCGTTCGAGGAAGACCCGGACAGTGACATGCCAGGCTATGAAACCGAAGCGCTGATGACCATCCGCAGGGTAGAACCGGGCGAGTGGGTAGAGCTTGGCAGCACCCGCGAGCGAAGGGTTGGCAAACAGTCTGGAATCATCTACCAGACCAGTGGCAACAGCCGGCAGAACCAGACGTTTGAGGTGAGAGTGGAGGTATTCTGAGATTGATCAGGCCTGGCCTTTGAGCAATACCGCCTTGGCTTCATTGATTTTCGCGGCCAGGTAATCGTTACCACCCCGGTCAGGATGCAGTTTTTGAATCAGCCGCCGATGTGCCTGAATGATCTCCTCGCGGGTACAACCCGGCGTGACACCCAACACCTCGCACGCTTCCTTGAGCGACATGTTACCGGAGCTGGCCTGAGCCTGGTTATACCCAGTGGCGCTCTCCTTATCACCCTGGCTGTCTCCACCCGGGCCCTGACCAAAAACGCGGCCGACCATGGGCGCAAACCTGAGCAATGCGGGCAGCTTTCTCAGTAAGGGCAACAAGGCAGCAACGGCGGCGGTCAGCACATGAACCCGGCCGGTCAGCACCATAAACAGAAGCAGAGCACCGCCTGCGACGAGTACAATCTTCCAGGTCGCCGCTTTTTTCTTTTCAGGGGTCAAAGCCCCCCACTGTTTCAGTACAATGAATGCGCCAGCGGTCAGAGCAATACCAAGAATCCAGTGCATTCGATAATCCTTATTGGCACTCGGGTCGTAATTCTGTCATCGGCGAATGACAATATTACCGGAAAAGGTGTTCCCGACGTCTATATACAGATGATGCCGGCGCCCCTGATTCGGCGCAGTAATTGTACGCACATTTACTGACAAATCGGTGACAACGCCCCCGACCGTTGTATAGGATGCTATTCTTTACGGTTTGCCCATGTTGTCTCATTGACCACCGTCTTCCAGCTCGCCGCACACTTCGGCCGCCAGGAGGGATGGACGAGCCTACGAAACTGACACGATCATCTGCAACAGACAGACGACCCAGGATCTGAACTATGCGCACTGCCTCCCGCTTCCTGATTGTAATCATTTTTCTCGGCGTCGTACTTGGCGGCATTTTTGGTTACAAATTCTACCAGTTCGGCCAGATGGAAGAGCAGTTCTCCCAACCGCAACCTCCGGCACAAATATCTGTAACCACCGCAAAAGCTGAAAAATGGACGCCTGAGCTCAAGGCCGTAGGCAGCGTTGAAGCGATTAACGGCATTGAGGTCGCCAACGAAGTACCCGGCATTGTTGAGACTATCAACTTCGAGTCTGGTGACACCGTTAAAAAGGGCGATATTCTGATCCGGCTTGATGCGGCCATCGATGAAGCTGCGCTGCGCACACGCCGGGCCGAGGCCCAGTTGGCCGAGCAGGAATTCAAACGGGTCTCTGACCTGCTGCCGAAACGCGCCGTGTCCCAGTCCCAGTATGATGAAACCAAGGCCAACTTCGATGCCGCCCGGGCCCGCGTCAACGAAGCCGAAGCCCAATTGAGCAAAAAGGTCATTCGCGCGCCTTTCGACGGTAAACTCGGCCTGCGCCTGATTGACCAGGGCGAATACATCGGCACTGGTACACCCATCGTCGAAATCAACATGCTGAACCCGATCTACGTGGATTACACCCTGTCCGAAAAAGAGCTGGCAAGGGTTGCCCGCGACTACGACGTGGTGGCAACAGTAGCTGCAGTTCCGGAACGTACTTTCGAAGGCAAGGTAAGCGCCATCAACACGTCGGTAAATCCTGAAACCCGTACCGTGCGCATTCGCGCCACGCTGGAAAACGAGGATAACCTGCTGCGCCCCGGCATGTTTGCCACTATTTCTACCCGCCAACCGGAAGACCGCGAGGTTATTACCGTGCCTCGCACCGCCATTTCCTATAACACTTACGGCGACTTTGTCTTCGTTGTGGAAGAGAATGACGACGGTGAGCTGATCGTTAACCGACGCACCGTACAGACGGGCAATACCCGTGATGGCCGGGTTGCCATAATCGATGGCCTGCAAGACGGTGAACAGGTTGTCTCCAAGGGCCTGCTGAGATTGCGCGCAGAACAGCGGGTCGAGATTCAGGACGATAACGACAAGCCGGCGGAGGCGTCCGAGTAATGCGTTTTACCGACATATTTGTTCAGCGCCCCGTACTCGCCACGGTGGTCAGCCTGCTTATCCTGTTGCTGGGTGCGCGGGCAGCCATGGAAATGGAAATACGCCAATACCCGGAGCTGGAAAGCACCACGGTAACGATCACCACGGCCTATCCGGGGGCGAGTTCCGACCTGGTCAAAGGGTTTATTACCACCCCCCTGCAGCAGGCTATTGCTGAAGCCAGCGGCATTGACTACCTGACCTCCACCAGCTCCCAGGGCCGGTCCACCATCGAAGCCAAGATGGTACTGAACTACGACGCCAACGCCGCGTTGGCGGAGATTCAGGCCAAGGTTGCCAGCCAACGCAACGTACTTCCGGCGGATGCCCAGGACCCGGTCATCAGCTCTACTACCGGTGACTCGACGGCCCTGATGTACATCGCTTTTTACAGCGATGAACTGAAAGTTCCCCAGATTACGGACTACCTTACGCGGGTTGTTCAGCCCAAGCTTCAGGCACTTTCCGGCGTAGGCAAGGCTGACCTGTTGGGGCGCAAGTTTGCCTTGCGGGTCTGGCTTGATCCGGAGCGACTGTCAGCCGTGGACATGACGCCCCGGGAAGTGGTGGATGTGCTGCTGAAAAACAACTACCAGGCGGCGGTAGGCAACACCGAAGGCAAGTACACCAAGATCAGTATGACGAGTGATACTGACGTGGCCGATCCGGAGCAATTCAAGGATCTGGTTGTGAAGGAGTCTGACGGTACCCTGATCCGCCTGCGTGACATCGCCCGGGTCGAGCTGGGCTCGGAAACCTACGACCAGCTCGCGCTCTACAAGGGGCAGCCGGCTACTTATGTGGCCATCGAGCTTTCACCCGGCGCCAATCCACTCACCGTCGCCGAGAAGGTCAAGGACGAACTGCCCGGCATCGAGAGCCAGCTGCCTTCGGGTCTCAATGTGCGTCTGGCCTATGACGCCTCTGACTTTATCGACAACTCCATCAACGAAGTGATAAAGACGCTGCTGGAGGCAATGGGCATTGTTCTGGTGGTGGTCTTCCTTTGCCTCGGATCTGTCCGCGCAGCCGTGGTGCCATCGGTTGCAGTTCCCTTGTCGCTGATCGGTGGCGCGTTCGTCATGCTGATGATGGGTTTCTCTCTCAACCTGCTGACGTTGCTCTCCATGGTGCTCGCTATCGGCCTGGTGGTGGACGACGCCATCATCATGGTGGAGAACGTTCATCGCCATATCGAGGACGGTGAATCCCGTTTCGATGCGGCCATAAACGGTGCAAGGGAAATGGCCACGCCCATCATTGCCATGACCACCACACTGGTAGCCGTCTATGCCCCAATCGGGTTCATGGGTGGCCTTGTAGGCTCCCTGTTCACCGAATTCGCCTTCACTCTGGCTGGCACCGTTGTTATTTCCGGCATCGTGGCGCTGACGCTGTCCCCCATGCTGTCTGGCAAGATCCTTAAACCCCATGGCAACCCGGGCCGCTTTGAACAACTGGTCGAGCGCAGTTTCGGTGGGCTGGCCAATGGTTACAAGCGTGCCCTCAGCTCTCTGATGGATACCAAGTCGGTGGTTATCTTCTTCGCCATCGTGGTTCTGGGTTCCATTTACTTCATGGTGGCAATGAGCCAGAACGAACTGGCACCTACTGAAGACCAGGGCATTCTTTTCTATCAGGGTACCGCAGCACAGACAGCTACCCTGGATTACCTGCAGGAGCACGGCGACGAAGTGCAACAGCGCATGTCGACGGTGCCAGGTTACAACGAAGACTTCATGATTCTCGGCATCACTGCCCCCAACGCCGTATTCGGCGGCTTCAAGATGAAGCCCTGGGGTGACCGCGACATCAGCCAGTTTGAGGCCCAGCCGCTGCTGGACAAGGAACTCAAGAACGTGACCGGGCTGCAAACCGCGGTATTCCCGCGCCCCTCCCTGCCAGGCTCCGGTGGTGGTCTGCCGTTCCAGTTCGTGATTACTACCGGTGAGGATTACGAGCGCCTTAACGACATTGCCAATGAACTCCAGGGTAAGGCAATGCAAAGCGGCAACTTCATGTTCCTGCAGAAATCCATCGATTTCGATCGCCCTGTTACCCAGATCCAGGTAGATCGGGACCGGGTAGCGGACCTCGGCCTGTCCATGCAGGACGTTGGCCAGACCATGTCCAGCATGTTGGGCGGTGGTTACATAAACCGGTTCAACATGAAGGGCCGCTCCTACCAGGTCATTCCCCAGGTAGACCAGGAATTCCGCATGGATGAGCAGGCGCTGAATGACTATTACATTCGTTCAGACAGCGGCCAACTGGTGCCGCTATCCAGTGTAATCAGCTTCGAGAAGACGGTAGAACCGTCCCAGAGGACCCAGTTCAATCAGCTGAACTCGCTGACACTGCAAGGTGTGATAACCCCGGGCGTGACCGTGGGCGACGCCATGGCCTTTATGGAGAAGGCCGCCGACGAAAGCTTCCCCCAGGGTTTTTCATTCGACTACACCGGCGAATCAAGGCAGTTTGCCAACCAGGGCAGCGCATTGGTGGTGACCTTCTTCCTGTCACTGCTGGTAATCTACCTGGTGCTGGCGGCGCAGTTCGAAAGCTGGCGCGACCCGTTCATCATCCTGGTGTCCGTCCCCATGTCGGTAGCCGGTGCCATGGCGTTTATCGTGCTCGGCTTCGCCACCATGAACATCTATACCCAGGTAGGGCTGATCACCCTGATCGGGGTGGTGTCGAAGAATGGCATCCTGATTGTGGAGTTCGCCAATCAGCTTCAGGTGGACAGAGGGCTGAACAAACGGGAGGCTGTCATCGAGGCCGCAGCCATTCGCCTGCGACCGATCATCATGACATCCCTGGCACTGATCTTCGCCATGGTGCCGCTGCTGATCGCCGTGGGCCCCGGCGCCGAGAGCCGCTTTGCCATCGGCCTGACCATCAGCACCGGCCTCGGCATCGGTACCCTGTTCACCATCTTTGTGCTGCCGGCGTTCTACATCCTGCTGGGCCGTGACCATCATGGTTCCGCCGCCGAGCAGTATGCTGATGACTCCGGTGGGGCCGACGGTGGCAGGCCCGCAACGGCCCACTGACCGCAGCTGACCAAAGCCCGGCCACGTGCAAGTGCGCCGGGCTTTTTGGCTCTCCGGTTCAGGAAATGGCCAGGGGGTGCTCAGACTGCTCGTTTTCAACCGTAAGCAAGTTGCGTCTCCATTGAGTGGTTTCGCTGGGCAATTCCCCGAAGTGCTCCCGGTATAGGGCAGCAAACCGGCCAAGATGGGAAAATCCCGCGTCGACCGCATACCAGGAAATATGCGGCACCGTGCACTGACAGTCCACCAACTGGTACCGTACTCTCATCAGACGATTGCGCTGATAGAGACGGTAGGGTGTTATGCCGGCTTCCCGCTTCATCAGGTAGTAGAGATTGCGTTCACTGACGCCAGCGTGGCTGGCCAATTCCTTCAGATTGAAATCCCAATCCGGTTCCCGCCTTATCTGCTCCAGGGCACGAAGTAACCGACGGTCAGGCCCGGAACAATCACACGTTGGAATTGATTCATCCCGTGAAATCCGGCCCAGCTGACAAAAAAGCTCGCTGGTCATTTGTCTGGCGTGATTGTGGTCCCGAAAGAACAGTGAGCGACGCAGGTAACAGTCGATCAGTTCATGACAGGCCGATATCAGCCTGTCTGCGTCCGGGGTCGCAAGGCTGCCCAAAATGTCTGTTCGCGGCCTCATGATCATCACCCGGCTGAATTCCGGTAGCCGCAAATGAAAACGGTCTTCGGGAGGGGCAACTGTCAGCTTCGCCAATGGCTGCCAACAGCCACCTTGCCGCGCAATCTCGACGCCCCCGGCCAGCGGCATCAGAAGAACCGGGGCAGCCGTGCGGCATCCAGTCATATCCATGCCCTGACTGGCATAGATGCAGACAATGAAACCCTGGTCCGACTCAAGGGCCGACAAAGCCCCGACAGGACCACCACCACGGTGTAATCTGCACGCCATGTCCTCACAGCCGGAGATTTCCCGGATGGCCGCAAGCCACTCTCCGAGCGACGCCCGGTTGAGTCTCAGATAGGCGTCAAGTTCCAGTATTGGTGCTGTATGCGGCATAGGGTCCTGAGGAAGTCGATGTTGCCCCCTTATTAGAACAATCCAGGCGCGACACCTAGCCAGATGTTGCAAAATCTCCCGAAATCGATGTTTGATTCACTCTATTTTTGATGTTGATCAATAAGCGTTGTGTTTAACGCCAGCCAGGGTTGAGGTCTGGCCATCAGGAACCCCTGGCCTCGATGGCACTTCAATTCACAAAGTTTCCGATACTGCTCCTCACTTTCGATACCCTCGGCGACCACTTCCAGGTCAAGCGCCTCGGCAATCCCCAGAATCGCTGAAACGATCCTGGAATCCCGGGACTTGCTTCCCAGGCGCCGGATGAACTGCCGGTCAATCTTGAGAACCTGTACCGGTAATGTGTGCAAATAAGCCAGCGAGGAATATCCCGTGCCGAAATCATCGATGGCGACAATCACGCCCTCCTCGCCCCATATCCTCAGGCGATTGAGGCACTGCACGGACAGGTTCATCAGGTGGGTTTCGGTAATCTCGATTTCAGGCCACCAGGCAATCCTGCGAATTCGATCGAAAAGCGGGTTCACCAAACCTTCGAGGCGGTTATCAGTGATCTGACGAGCGGAAATATTAATGGCGAGACAAAGCCCCTCGGGCAAACCGCCCGGGGCGGCGGGCAAGTCCGCAAGAATACAGCGCACCAGGTGTTCAGTCAGCTCATGAATGTGGCCCCGCTGTTCCGCGATGGGAACGAAATCAGCAGGCGAAACCGCGCCAAATTCGGGGTGATTCCAGCGTATTAGCGCCTCCAGCCCGGCGACTCGTCCGGTATCCAGTTGATACTGGGGCTGGTAGACAACGCTGAATTCTTCCGGCGCCGTCTTCAAAGACGCAATCAAGGCCTCCGAGAGACGCTGTTCGTACCGCCCCAGTTCGGTATCCGCCGCACTGTAGATTCGATAACAGGCACGCCCCGCCAGTTTGGCGGAATACATGGCACGATCCGCATTCTGCAGGAGGTTACTACCGGATTCACCGTGGTCCGGAAAAACAGCAGCGCCAACGGAGGCTGACAGGAAAAACTCCCGATGATCAACCACCACCGGGGCCTGAAAGATCTGGGTCATGCGCTGGCAGACACTCTCCAGATCGTCATCCGACTGCAGCTCGATGAGGGCTGCAAACTCGTCACCGGAAAGCCTGGCGACCAAGTCGCCGCGTCTGAGCACACTCTGGATACACTGGGCAGACTGTTGCAAGATCCGATCACCGCAATCGTGACCGTGCAGGTCATTGACTGATTTGAAAAAATCAAGGTCTACATACAGCACTGCAAATCGGCGGCGTTCCTGCGCTTGCCGGGATACCCGCGCTTTGAGGAACTCCTGGAACAGCAATCGGTTGGGCAGGTCTGTCAACGGATCATAGTAAGCCAGAGAGGCCAGCCGCTCATCGCTGGCCTCAGCGTCGCTGACGTCCATAAAAACACCCGCATAAAACTGGCGGTCGTCATGCTCTACCGGGTAGATCATTAACCATTGGGGGTAGGTCTCACCATTCTTGCGCCGATTCCAGATCAGGCCTTCCCAGCGTCCTTGATGATCAAGGCTCTCCCACATCGCCTGATAGAACTCGGAGGAATGTAACCCTGAGCTGAGTAACGAAGGCGCCTGACCGATAACTTCATGCGTCTGATACCCGGTTACCGCACGAAACTTCCGGTTAACGTAAGCAATTCTCGGTTCTGTTGTCGACAGCATGATCGCCTTGGGATGGTCATCCACCAAAGCCTTGAAGTCTTGTTGTTGTAATGCCTGCATACGCCGATTACTCCTTTCAGCAGTCCCTGAATCTGGTCCGACCAGCTCCAGTCATCAGCATAAGGCCTATATGTCACCCACCTAGCCATATATTGCAAAATCCACGAAGCTAAGACGAAAGCACGAGAATATGTGAAAAAATGGTCAATTATTGCAATAACCGGATATCGGACATGCCAGATGCAACCGATAGTTAGGTGACAATAAAAACTGGCTCAGGATTTACAATGCGCGTTAACGAACCGGTCACCCAGAAAGAGCAGATATATCCGGAACATTATCACCTGATCACCACAACCGACCTTCGCGGAAAAATCACTGCCGCCAACGAAGAATTTGCCAAGATTGCCGGTTATTCGTTGGAGGAGTTGGTTGGCCAGCCCCATAACCTTATACGCCATCCAGACATGCCCCCGGGCGCCTTTGAAAATCTCTGGGAGACCATCAGGGCAGGCGAATCCTGGCGCGGCATCGTCAAGAATCGATGCAAAAACGGCGACCACTATTGGGTAGATGCCTTCGTGACCCCGATTCGCAAGAACGGTGAAATTGTCGAATTTCAATCGGTACGCACACGCCCTCAACCCGACCAGATCGCCAGGGCCGAAAAACTCTATCGAACCTGGAACCAGGGAAAGGTACCCCGGCGGAATCTGGCAATCAGCCCATCCCTGTCCTTAAAGCTCGGCGGCCTTTACGGGATTCTGGCCGCAGTCATTCTCGCATTTGGCATGAATGAACTTGCTCTGCCCCACATGCTCATTATCCAGGGGGGCGTACTCACTGTATTCGCCGTATTATTCTGGCTTACCCTGCCGATGGTGCGCAGCGCCAGAGCTGCCTGCTGCGAGGCGCATCCAGCAATGCCCTGGATCTATACCGGCCGCAGAGACGAAGGGGCCTGGATCGAATTCGATCGGCAAAAACGGGATGCAGTCCTCCGGGCCGTCTCTGCCCGCATGCATGCCAATATCGGACAGCTTCATGGCCGGAAACAGAGAACGGTTGAGTGGGTGTCCAACTCCGTGGCCAGTATCCGCAGCCAGCAGGAGGACATTCAGGACATCACCCGGGCATTTGAGGAGCTTGCTGAGAGCGTCCGGCGGGTCAGTGAACTCACCACCCGCACCGATGAGGCAACCAACGATGCCAGAACGTCCGCCGGACAATGTCATGGCCAGATGGCGACCATGAACCAGTCACTCTCAGAGCTGAGCAGTCAGCTGTCTGAGGCCAACGAGCGCATGAAGAGTCTTTCTGAAAGAAGCGATGCCATCGGAATGGTGCTCGATGTCATCTCGGACATCGCCGAACAGACCAACCTGCTGGCACTGAATGCTGCCATTGAAGCCGCCAGAGCTGGGGAGTCTGGTCGTGGTTTTGCAGTGGTCGCGGACGAGGTCCGCGGCCTTGCCCGTCGAACCCACGAATCAACACGCAAGATTGATGAGATGATCGGCGCACTCCAGACCGAAACACGGGAGGTCGTCGATGTCATCAATAATGGTGCCCTTAGTTGTGAGCAGACCGCCGGAATCGCACGTGAGGCCAGTGAAACACTGGAAGCGGCCTTGCGAGATGTCGATGTCATAACATCCTGTACCCACGAGGTCGCGGGGGCGACGGAGGAGCAAGCCGCCCTGAGTGTTCAGGTTGAGCGACAGGCGGAACGCCTTTTGGAACTGGGCAACCGGTCGGTGCAAAGCAGCGAGAACGCAAGGGAAGAATCAGAGCATCTGGGCAGCAATGTTGATCAGGCCCAGCTTCTGACCAGTCACTTCCTTCAGATGTTGTGCGAACGGCTGCTCCCTGCTAAAGCTCCAAAAGACAGGCAGCGATTCCCCGAGCCATCGCAATAGGGTAGGCTGGCAATCTGCCCTGTATCTTGAACTGGAAGATTGCCATTACTGTGACTCTTGGAAACCTCTTCTGGCTGTTTGTGGCCGGGTTCGCCATCTGGTACTGGTGGCGGGCCAAGGCCATAACGGACTTTGTGCTGCAGGCAGCCAGAAGCTACTGCAAAAAGATGGACGTGATGCTGCTGGATGATGCCGTGTATCTCCGCGGCCTCTGGTTCAAGCGGGACGAAAACGGCCGTATTCGAGTCTGGCGTCGGTTTCTCTTTGACTTTACGTCCACCGGAGAAGAGCGCTATAACGGCCGCATCATCATGCTCGGCCAGCGCATTATTCATATGGAGCTGGAACCCCACCGCTTCGGTCCCGACCTGTAGGACGCCCCGGAGCCATCCCCTGCAATCTACAACAGACTGCCTCCCCCAAATGGGCGATTCTTACTCGCCCTGCAATCGCAAATAATCCCCAACGCATTGGCGACAAAGGCTGCCAGATCCGGTAGCCGATCGACAAAAACAACAGGAGTCAACCATGCGTAAACTCATCACTTTTGCAGTGATTATGGGCTGTGTCGTGCTTGCCGCACCCACACTCAGCCATGCCAGCTACACCCAGACAAAGCATCCCATTGTTCTGGTTCATGGTGTCACCGGCTTCAACACCATCGGTGGCCTGATCAACTACTTCCACAACATCCCCTGGAACCTGGAGCGCAGTGGCGCCAGGGTGTATTCGGCCAGCGTGTCGTTCGTCAACAGCAGCGAACAGCGTGGCCAGCAGCTTGCCAACTATATCAATGGCCTGGGGCAGTCCAAGGTCAATATCATGGCTCACAGTCAGGGCGCACCCACCTCCCGGGTAACCGCTTCACTGATTCCCCACAAGATCGCCTCGATTACTTCCATCAACGGGGTTAACAAGGGATCCAAAGTCGCCGACGTGGCCCGTGGCATTCTCCCCCCCGGCAGCTACGTGGAAGGTGGCGCCGATGCCATTGCCAATGCCCTGGGTGACCTGGTCAATGCCCTGTCAGGGTCCGACAATCCCCAGGATGGTGTAGCCGCTCTGGAAACTCTCACCACCCGGGGAACCACACAGCTCAATGATGCGCTGGGATGGAAAGGGGTCAACCGCTGGTCCTGTGCCGGCACCGACGAAAATGTCTGGATTAATGGCAACAGGATCAAGTTCTTTTCCTGGACCGGCACCTCCGTCTGGACCAACTGGACAGACATCACTGATCCGTTCCTCGGCGTTACGTCACTGGCCTTCGGCAACGAAGCCAACGACGGTCTGGTAGGTGAGTGCGCCACCAAGATGGGCAATGTCATCGGTACTCATTACGACATGAACCACGTGGACGCCATTAACCATCTGTTTGGTGCCCGTTCCTGGTGGACCAATCCGGTATCTCTTTATCGCAGCCACGCCAATCGACTGAAGAATCGCGGGTTATAACCGGCCAGCGTTTCTCCTTGAGCTGAAACGTCACCGGACCGGCTTTGCCGGCTCCGGTGACCCCTGTATTAGCGTCGGCCGGATACCTGATATGCCCCGTCACAGATCATTCAACAAACGAACCTTTATTCCCGTCATCACGGTCATACCCGTGGTTGTGTTCAGCATCTGGATACTGACTGAGCAACCTGAGCGCAAAGCGGAATACACAAACGCCGCGGCCACCGAAACCGCTGCCGTCCCGGCGCCGGAAACAGATCCACCGGCCAGTAAAACTGACATTGCAGACGATAAAGTGCCTGATCGCTATCGCACTCCGTCCAGTCTCGGCGACAAACCCTTCGCCAGCTCTCTTGCCGGCACCCACATTGACGGCAGCCTCCAGGCCGACAGCAGCGGCAATCTGGTGGTAAACCTGGAAACCAGGGACTTTTTCGATTACTTCCTCAACACCGTTGGCGAAGTCTCCCCCGAGAGGTCTCTCGCTGAAATCGAGAGGCTGGCCCGGGAAAACCTTCCCCCTAAGGCGGCCGAGCAGGCGCTCGCCCTGCTTGATCAGTATCTGACCTACAAGGAAAGCGCCCTGGCCCTTGGAAGCCAGAACCTTGATCCCAGCCGACAGCACGACCCCCAGTATCAGCTACAAATGCTCAAAGGCGCGCTCACCGACCTGAAACAACTGCGGCGGAACTCCTTCGACGCCAACACCCGTGACGCCTTTTTCGGACTGGAGGAAGCCTACGGTGACTACACCCTGGCCAGCATGGACATCCAGCAACGAGACGATCTTTCCCCGCAAGCGAAAGCGACACTGCAGGAGTGGCATCGCCAGCAGCTTCCTGACGTCATTCGTCGTACAGAAACCCGCATGATGGCTGACGGGGAGCGCTACCGGCAGCGTCAGGAAGTTCTCGCCAACGCCAGCTCTCCGGAAGAGGCGGGCAAACAACTCAAGGCACTGGGTGTGGAACCGGCGCAGACTGAAGAGGTAGTGACCTACCTGGAAGAAAGGCAGCAGTTTGACCAGCGGTTTGAGCAGTATCGCCAGGAACTTGCCAGCCTGAACCAGTCCGGGGTTGCCGAAGAGGATCTGGCAACCATGGAAGCCCGCCTGCTTGAACAGCATTTCGAGGACGAACAGTCCCGGACATGGGCGAAGCTGCGCGCTCTTGAAACACAATCGCCGTAATGTGCTCTACTGCCATTCCTGATGACCCGGCGGCGTTAAACTGAAGAAAACCATAAAAACACCGCCGGACAGTTGGCCATGAACATTGATCAGTTGCGGGCGCAGCGATCCTCCGGATTCCGGAGATTGCGCTTCGAGCCCGATCTGGAGCGCTGCTACCGCAACATCCGGAACGAAGGCATTCGTGAACGAGCACGCCCCGTTTCTGCGGCTGCCCTGCTTCTGTTCCTGGTTTATGCCCTCCTCGACGCCCTGATACTGCCGCCCTCCATTGCCGGGGAAACCATGGCGGTCAGGTTGTTGATCACCTGCCCGGTGATTGCCGGCGTGTGGTGGCTCTCCTGGCGCAACATCAGTCCCGGCACCTTCGTCGCGCTCTATGGCGTTGCCTACCTGATTGGTGGCCTGAGCGTGGTCGCCATCATTGGTATTGCGCGGCTTGCTGACCACCCTCTGCCCTACGAGGGCATATTGTTGATGCTGATGTTCGGCTACTTCGTGATGGGTATCCCGTTCCGGACTGTATCGATTCTTTCCATGCTGGTGATCGCAGCCTATCTGGCGGTTGAAGCGGCAACCGGAATGAGCCTGCGCCAGATTCTGGTCAATGGTTTTTTCATGATCACTGCCAATATAATCGGCATGGTAGGTTCGTGGCTCAGTGAGCACCGGCAACGCGCCCACTTCCTCGATCGCCAGTTGCTGGAAACCTCCAGGCACCAGGCAGAACTGGAGAGCCAGCGCAAGACACACCTGATCACCGTTGCCAGCCATGACCTCCGCCAGCCACTGAACATCATCAGCCTGGTGCTGGAAAATCTCACGGCCAACGGCCTGCCAGAACATCAGGCAAGGCTGGTGTCGCGCCTCAAACACTCGGTCACCCACTTCAACAATCTGTTGGCTTCGGTGCTTGATGTATCGCGCCTTCAGGAGGGCATGATCATTCCTGAGCCCAAAGAACTGTCGCCCCTGGAAGTCATGCAACAAATCGCGGCAACCTGCTCTGAACAGGCTCAGCGCCAGGGTGTTGAACTCACTACTGAAACAACGGGACAGGCTGTCGGGGTTACCGCCGACCCCGAACTGCTGCACCGGGTACTACAGAATCTGGTGGTCAATGCGCTGGATCACAGCAATGCCACCAGGGTCTCGCTTGGTTCAACACGCGTTGGCGAGCAATTGGTCTTTGAAGTAAGCGACAACGGCAAGGGTATGGACGGGGCGACACTCGACCAGATCTTCGCCCCCTTTTATCGCAACAGCAGGCATAACGATCCGGGGCTTGGCCTGGGATTGGCCATTGTTCGCGAGCTGACCGGGCTGATGGGGGGCGCCTGTGAAGTGACATCCCGACCGGGGCACGGCACCTGCTTCCGGGTCAGCCTGCCAGCCGCCAAAGCGCCGGCAACAGCCACGATGCAACACGCTGGAAACACGGGCCACAGCAACCGGGATCATTGTCTGGTGGTGGTTGAAGATCACCATGAGGCAAGGCACTGGGTCTGCCAGACGCTCACAGCCTGGGGTTACCGGGTCCAGGGGTTCGCGACAGCCGAGCAGGCTGTTGATCAGTGGCCGGATCTGCCAGACACCCTTCTTGTCAGCGACATCCACTTGCCTGGCATGTCCGGACACGGGCTTTTTGATGTTTTACAGCATAGGCATTCCGTTGCCGGTGGCATACTGATGACCGCCAATACCGCCCACCCTCAGGGCTACGACCCCGCCCTGCGGCTCTGGATCCTGCACAAGCCGCTGATACCGATGCGCCTGCGGGCAGCCATTATGCACCTGACCCGCTCCGAAAACTGACAATGGCGCGTTTGTCAGATCAGCCCGAGTGCTCGCGCCTGGGCAACGCATTCCGTCCTGTTGTGGGCATCAAGATGGGCAAAGATGGCCTTGAGGTGAGTTTTCACCGTGTGCTCTGTCAGGTTCAGCACCTGACAGATTCGCTTGTTGGGCAGACCTTCCGCCAGCAGAACCAGTACCTCCAGCTGTCGCGGAGTCAGCGATTCGGGCATATGCGCAGGCATCTGCAACGACGGATAGAAAAGCTGTCCACTGCAGACCCGGCGCATCATCCGGACCAGCGAGTGGCGGTCGGCGGATTTGGGGAGAAACCCGACTGCTCCTGCCGACCTGGCGGCACGCACCGAGGTCTCGTCTTCACGGCTGGAAATCACCACCACCGGCACAGGAACCCCGAGCCCTCCCAACTCTGCAAAAAGTGACAGCCCTGCCTCCCCCTGAAGAGTCAGGTCCAGCAGGACAAGAGACGTTTGTGGGTGCTGGCGCAGGTCCTCGACCGCGTCAGCAACCGAGGCTACACAAACAACATCTTCAACCAGATTTTCCTGTTCGAGAATAGCGGTAAGCCCGAACAGAAAGAACGGGTGATCGTCCACAATAAGAACCCGGGACAACAGCGGATTGCTCCCGGATGAAGATGCTACGCAAGCGGCCTTTTCAGCCATTCGGGTATCCATTGGTATCTCCGCACGATTACTGTTTTTGTTACTGCGGCCAGCAACACTATACGAAGAAAACTGGCAACCGACCGTTTGCTGCTTAACAGTTTCTGACAGTATTATGGCTATTATCGAAAGCCGGATCGCTTTTTCAGCTCGTGCAGGGAGTGCGACGGGCCGCTATACTTGTTGCCTGAAACCCTTTGCACTGCCGCGGATTCAAACGCTGATGTTATTTCGTTTACCTGTCTTGCTGTTATCAGTGTTGCTGCCAGCGCTCACCCTTGCGGACACGCATATCCTGAGGGTTGTCACCTCCGAATACCCGCCCTACGAATACCTGGACGATGGTGTAGTCAGAGGCACCCACACCGATACCGTTCGCCAGGTGCTTTCTGCCATGGGCTATTTACCCGACATCCGTATACTGCCGTGGGCCCGCGCAGAAGCGAGCACCCGGGCTGGCACCTCGGACATGATCTATTCCCTGACGTACTCCCGGGACCGGAATCGCTACTACCACTTCACAGACCCCATCAGCCAGGCCCGCGATGTTTTTTTCGCACTGAAAGGTCGCGACCTTGAGTGGCAGGAACTGGACGACCTGGCCGGTCTGCGGATAGGACTGTCAGCCGCCTACAGCTACGCCCCCGAATTCATGAAGTGGCTGGCGGCGGGCAACGCCCGGGTGACTCAGATCAGCCAGGTGTCTCCTGAACTGACCGGGCTCAGAATGATTGCCTTTGGCCGTATCGACCTCTTTATCTGCGAGGAAACGGTTTGCCACCATCTTATTGAAGAGCACCTTTCGGAGTACCCGGAATTGTCCGACATTACCGCCCTGTCCGGAACGGTGGGAGCCAAACGGGGTTTCCGTGCCGCATTTTCCCGCCAACATCCCCGCGGAGCAGCCTTACGGGATGAATTCAACCAGGCGCTGAACAACCTCCGGTCCACCGATTCAGACTAGGGTTCCGTCGCTCCTGCGGCAATCACCTATCAGACAATGCACACAGATTCCCAGAGGTTTCCTATACTGCGGCTTATACCACCCAACCAGACAACAGACCGGAACCATGGATATCCAGACAGACCATCGCTACGCCATCAATCTCAACGTTCGGGGCATACAACCCTCCGCCACCCTGCGTATCAATGAACTCAGCAACCAGCTCCGCTCCGAGGGCCGTGATATCGTCAAGCTGGGGCTTGGCCAGTCGCCGTTTCCGGTACCGGAACGGGTAGTCGCCGCTCTGCGCGAACACGCCCACGAGAAAGACTACCTGCCTGTAAAGGGGTTGAAGTCCCTGCGGGAAGCGATTGCCGGTTACATTAATCGCCGTGAACGCATGCGCTGCAATTGGGAAGACGTACTGATCGGCCCCGGCTCCAAGGAACTGCTGTTCATGCTGCAGCTGGCCTATTACGGCGACCTGCTGATTCCGCGACCGAGCTGGGTTTCCTACGCCCCCCAGGCGCGGATCATCGGCCGCTCGGTTCACTGGTTGCCCACCCATGCGGAGAACAACTGGCAACTGACAGCGGAAGAGCTGGACATCGTTTGTCGTGACGACCCGTCCCGCCCGCGCATACTGATCCTGAACTACCCGTCCAACCCCACCGGCTGCACCTACACTGAAGATCAGTTGCTGGCCATTGCCAACGTGGCCAGAAAGTACAAGCTGATTTTGTTGTCGGACGAGATTTACGGCGAGGTGCACTTTGAGGGCAAGCATAAGTCGATTGCCCGCTACTATCCCGAAGGCACCATCATCAGTACCGGGCTGAGCAAATGGGCGGGTGCCGGTGGCTGGCGCCTGGGCACCTTTATCTTCCCACCGGAGCTGCGGCCGCTACAGAACGCCATGGCGATCATCGCCAGCGAAACCTACACCGCCACCAGCGCACCCATCCAGCACGCTGCCATTGCTGCCTTTACCGGTGGGGATGACCTGGACGAATACCTGAAGCAGTCACGCCGGATATTGAAAGTAGTCGGTGAGTACCTCCATCGCAGGCTCACCGCGATGGGGGCGGTGGTCCAGAAACCCGAGGGGGCGTTCTATCTGTTCCCGGATTTCTCCGGTTTCCGCGAGGCTCTGGCGCGGCGCGATATCAAGACCAGCCAGGCACTGTGCCAGTCCCTGCTGGAAGATACCGGTGTCGCCATTCTTCCAGCCAGTGATTTCGGCTTTGTTCCGGACCACCTGGCAGCACGCCTGGCGTTTGTCGATTTCGACGGTGCCGAGGCTCTGAAACTGGCAGGCGAGGATTACGCCGACCAGGAACTGGAGGACGACTTCGTCAACCAGGCCTGCCCGCGGCTGGTTAAAGCCATGGACAAGATGGAACAGTGGCTCACCAGCCTGTAACCGGATCATGTTAGACTGGCGCCCTCATTTGTTGATCGGAGGGCGCAACCTTGTCTGACCCGGAGACCATTGCCACCATTGCGAGTTTCGCCGAAGAGCTGGCCCTGAAGGCCGGCGAACTGGTCAAACGAGAGCGTGACGAAAACACCCTGCGCACGAACTACAAGCAACAGACGGAACTGGTCACCCACGCCGACGTGATGGCGGACGAGATGATCACCGGCGCCATTCGCGAGCGCTTCCCCGATCACCGCATTCTTTCCGAAGAAACCATGCCCGACCTGAGCCAGGCTGAGGAGCTGGACACTCCGTTGTGGATTATCGACCCCATCGACGGCACTGTGAATTACGCCTATGGTCATCCCCAGGTCGCGGTTTCTATTGCTTACGCCGAAAAAGGCCGGGTTCAGGTGGGCGTGGTGCATGCGCTGTTTGCCGGTGAAACCTTCCGCGCCGTTCGCGGCAGTGGCGCCACGCTGAATGGCAGCCCGATACAACACAGCGCAGCCACCGTGCCCAGGGATTCCCTGTTCGCTACCGGCTTCCCCTACACCAAGGACAGCCTGGAACCACTGCTACGCCGCCTGGACGCCATGATTCACCAGTGCCGCGACCTTCGCCGCATCGGTTCAGCCGCACTGGACATCTGCTGGGTGGCCTGTGGCCGGCTGGACATCTACTACGAAAACGTCAGCCCCTGGGATTTCGCCGCCGCACGGCTGATAGCCCTGGAAGCAGGTGCAACGGCGGGGCATTTCAGTGAAGTGCCGGATGGTTACCCGGCTGACCTGTGGGGACGGGATATCCTGATTTCGGCACCGGCGGTCTGGGAACCGGTGCGGGAGATTCTGCGTAAGGCCTCTGGCTACGAATAAGCTGCTCGGAATTGTAGAATGTAGGTCGGATTAGCGCAGCGTAATCCGACAAACCGAGTCAGAGCCGACACCTGATTGTCGGATTACGGCTTCGCCTAATCCGACCTACGTGTTACCGCGGGTCAGGGGTTGCCACCCCAGACAGCCTCGGCAACCAGCCCCCAGGCCTCCTCGAAATCATTGGAAGGCAACCGGGAAAACGAAGACCGGATAAACCGCTGCACCCTGCCCTCAACAAACACCAGCACAAAATCCGCACCGCGGGCCGAACTGGTCCTTGGCCGCAGGCCCTGGCGAATCTCACCCTCCTTCAGTGCCTGCCGCACCTGGGTTTCCAGCCGCTCGAAAAACTGAGAGGCGCGCTTGCGCAGGGCGTCATTCTCACCCATCAGGGCGTCCCCGGTCAGTACTGTGCACAATCCGGGATTACGCTCGGCAAACACCAGCACCAGGTGAACCAGTTGCTGAAGACGGACCCGTACCTCTTCCTGTTCCTGAAGGATCACCTGGCATCGGGAAAACACAGCTTCTTCAGCAAACTCGATAAGAGCCTCGAACATTTTCCGTTTACTGGGGAAATGGCGGTACAGGGCCGCCTCGGTCACCCCTACGGATTTGGCTAAGCCAGCGGTAGTAATACGAGCTCCGGGATCTTTTTCCAGGAGTTCAACTAGGGCATGGAGAATCGCTTCTCGACGACTTGGTTTTTGTTCTGTCATAACAGGACTGCAACGCTCTGGTTAACTCAGAAGTATGGATACAGGCGGGCGCGTCCATTCAGGACCGTAAAAAACAGGGACGTTTTTTACGAGCCTACAGGGACGTATTCACGGCGTGTCCTGAATGGACGCGCCCGCCTGTATTGGCACCTTAAGTCGAGATTGTGCCCCAGATCAGAAGAAGGTGCCATCGATGGGGGAGGACGCGCTGGCGTAGAGCTTCTTCGGCATCCGACCCGCCAGGTAAGCATCGCGGCCGGACTCTATCGCCAGACGCATGGCTTTGGCCATGCGGATCGGGTCCTGGGCCAGGGCAATGGCAGTGTTCATCAGTACGCCATCACAGCCCAGCTCCATGGCCAGTGTCGCATCCGAAGCCGTTCCAACGCCGGCATCCACCAACACCGGTACATTGGCGTTTTCGGCGATCAGGCGGATGTTGTAGCGGTTCTGGATACCCAGGCCGGAGCCGATGGGTGCGCCCAGGGGCATGATGGCGATACAGCCCATCTCTTCCAGGCGCTTGGCCAACAAGGGGTCGTCGGAGCAATACACCATCACCCTGAAACCGTCCCGGATCAGCTCTTCCGCCGCCACCAGGGTTTCTGTCATGTTCGGGTAGAGCGTCTTTTCTTCGCCCAGCACTTCCAGCTTGACCAGATCATGGCCGTCCAGCAGTTCACGGGCCAGCTTGCAGGTTCGTACGGCATCCCTGGCGGTGTAGCATCCGGCCGTGTTCGGCAGCATGGTGTACCGGTCGGGTGAGACCACATCCAGCAGATTGGGCTCATCCGGGTTCTGGCCAAGGTTGGTTCGACGTACGGCAAAGGTCACGATCTCGGCACCACTGGCTTCAATGGCGTGGCCGGTTTCCATCATGTCGCGGTACTTACCGGTGCCCACCAGCAGGCGGGACTGGTAGACCCGGCCGGCAATTTCCAGTGGCTTGTCTTCGGGAAGTGGTCTTTCGGAACTTTCACTCATGCTGAACACCTGAACCTGTCATTGAAATCGGGAATAAAAAAACAACCAGCCTCAGCCGCCGCCAATGGCGTGAACGACCTCAACCCTGTCGCCTTCGCTGAGCCTGAACTCGGTGTGCTGGCTGCGCGGAACAATGTCTTCGTTCACCTCCACCGCCAGGCGCTTGCCAGCCAGTACCAACCGCTCAATCAACACTGCCACCGTAGCTTCGTCGGGAAGCTCCATGGGATCACCATTTACCTGAACCTGCATAGCCCTTACCTGCATAACGTCTGTTTTTTAGCGCCTGAATCCCGAGATAACCACCAGTATCCAGCCCACCATAAAGCTGGCACCGCCAATCGGTGTCACCGGCCCGACCCAGCGAATGTCGGTGAGCACCAGAAGGTACAGGCTCCCGCTGAACAGCAGGATGCCGGCGAGAAAGAACCCGGCAGCAATACCGAGCAGGCGCCGTGACAACCCCGCCATCGGGAGTATCGAAACCAGAATCAGTGCCAGTGAGTGGTATACCTGATATGTGACGGCAGTCTGGAAAACTTCAAGGCCGCGATCGCCAAGTACACCCCGCAGACCATGGGCGCCGAACGCACCGGCCATTACCGCCAGCAGGGCAAACAGGGCACCGCAGACCAGCGCGATCCGCAGGGGTTCTACGTGTCTAGCAGTCACAATGGATCTTTTCCCCGGTATCCAGGTTCATCAACGTGAGAACACCACCCCAGACACAGCCGGTATCCAGCCCGATAAACCGGTTACTGTCGGTCTGACCTTCCAGGGCCGCCCAGTGGCCGAACACCACACGCACAGCATCCGGGCGCGGAAAGCGAAACCATGGGGCGAAGCCATCCGGTGCCGATGCCGCGGATTCCTTGGCTGCGAGCTCAAGCGTGCCGTCTTCGGCAATAAAGCGCATGCGGGTGAAATAATTGGTGATAATGCGCCAGCGATCCATGCCGGTGAGTTGCGGGTCCCAGCGTTCAGGCTGGTTGCCGTACATCTGCGCAAAATAGGTTTTTGCCTCCGGCCCGCGAATAACCTCTTCAACTTCCCGACTGTAACGGACCGCTTCGTCAACCGACCAGATATGGGGCAATCCGGCATGAACCATCACGAAGTTACGGTCGGCGTCGTGGATACACAGGTTCTGCTGCCGCAACCAGTCGAAAAGGTGTTCATGATCTGGCGCGTCAAGAATATCCGAGAGGGTGTCCTTGTTCTTGAGAGCATGGCCACCCAGCGCCACAGCCAGCAGGTGCAGGTCGTGGTTGCCGAGCACCACCACCGCGGAACTGCCCAGGCCTTCAATGTAACGCAGGGTTTCCAGGGACGACGGGCCACGGTTGATCAGGTCACCCGCGACCCAGAGCCGGTCCCGGGAGGGGGAAAAATCCACCTTGGCCAGGACATCCAGAAGGCGCTCGTAGCAGCCCTGGATGTCGCCAATGGCGTAGTCAGTCATGGCTTACCTCGTCGGCACTGTGGCTTTCGGGTTTAGTGTCCGCCAGCAGGTCGGCAATCGCAACATACTCCGCCAGGCCCAGGTTTTCCGGGCGCAGGCCATCGTCAATGCCAATGCTGTTGAGCTGCTCCACCGTCACCATGCCGGCCAGCGCCTTGCGCAGGGTCTTGCGGCGGGCGCTGAAGGCAGTACGCACGACCGCCTGCAACAGTTTGTAGTCCTTGGCAGGGTGCGGCAATGTCTTGTGGGGCACCAGGCGGACAATGGCGGAATCCACTTTCGGCGCCGGGCGGAAGGCCCCCGGACCCACCTCGAACAGAGGCTGCACGCGGCAGAAATACTGGGCCATGATACCCAGCCGGCCGTAATTGTTGTCCCCGGGAACGGCCGCCAGCCGCTGTACCACTTCTTTCTGCAGCATGAAGTGCATATCCTGCACCACGCCCGAATGGCCCAGCAGGTGGAAGATCAGTGGCGTGGAAATATTGTACGGCAGATTGCCGATGATTCTCAGAGGCTTGTCGGCCACAAGCTCACCAAAATCAAACTTGAGAGCATCCGCCTGGTGGATCCGTAAATTGGGGTAGTTGAAGAATTTGGTTCTGAGTACGGGGATCAGGTCACGATCCAGCTCGACCACCTGGAGGTCGGGATTCACCGCGAGCATTTCTTCAGTGAGGGCGCCAAGGCCGGGGCCGATCTCCACCAGGGCATCGTCCGGCTTGGGGTTGATGGCGCGGATGATGCGCTCGATCACGCCAGGATCGTGGAGGAAATTCTGGCCGAAGCGTTTTCTGGCCTGATGGCCGTGTTTGTTGCTCACTCGAAGGTTTCTCTTTTTGCGGATTTTGCCATTTTCTCACCCACTCTGATCGCGGTTTTCAGGCTACCTGCGTCCGCCTTGCCAGTGCCAGCCAGGTCGAGAGCGGTGCCGTGATCAACGGAGGTGCGAACGATGGGCAGGCCGAGGGTTATGTTAACGGCCCGGCCGAAGCCCTGGAACTTGAGTACCGGCAGGCCCTGGTCATGGTACATGGCCAGTACCGCATCGGCGTTGTCCAGCCAATGGGGCGTAAAAAGGGTATCGGCCGGCAACGGGCCGGTCAGGGTGATATCTTCCTGGCGGAGTTTTTCCAGGGTAGGTTCGATAACATCGATTTCTTCCCTGCCCAGGTGGCCGCCTTCGCCGGCGTGAGGGTTGAGGCCGGCAACCAGGATTACCGGGTGTTCGATGCCGAAGTATTTGCGCAGGTCAGCGTCAAGGATACGGGTGACCTGGGTCAGACGCTCGGGAGTGATAGCCGCGGAGACGTCTTTCAGGGGCAGGTGAGTGGTGACCAGTGCAACCCGAAGCTCGTCGGTGGCCAGCATCATCACCACCCGCTCAACGCCACAGAGTTCCTGCAGAAATTCGGTGTGGCCGCTGAATGCGATGCCGGCATCGTTGATAACGCCCTTGTGGACCGGCGCTGTCACCATGCCATCGAACACGCCGTCGAGACAGCCCCGGGCAGCGGTTCGCAGCGTTTCCACGACATAGGCACTATTGGCCGGGTCAAGCTTGCCGGCAGCGGTGGAGGCCAGGCCGTCGACATGCATGACAGAAAGCCGGCCCGGCTCGGTGGCTGCCCGGCTTCCGGGTTTCCAGTCTTCCAGCTCCACAGCCAGCCCGAGCAACTGTGCCCGGGCTTGCAGCAGGTGTTTACAGGCCACCACGACCATCCCCGGCTGACGTTCCTCCAGGGCCAGTTGCAGGCACAGTTCCGGGCCGATGCCCGCCGGCTCGCCTGCTGTCAGTGCAAGGGTGACCGGTTGCTTCATGACTCGCTGGTGTCTCCGGAATAGCCGTTCTTGAACTCAATAAAGGCTTCGTCGCGGATCTCCCGCAGCCAGTTCTGAAGCTCGGTATCAAACTTGCGGCGATAGATCGCCTGCCGCGCCTCGGATTCCCGGATATCACCACTGATGTCCTGCTGACGGCGCTCCTGCACTTCCAGAATATGCCAGCCGAACTGTGACCTGAAGGGCCCTTTCAGTTCGCCGACATCGGCCGCCATCATCGCCTGCTCAAACTCCGGCACCATCTGTCCCGGGCTGACCCAGCCAAGGTTGCCGCCGTCGGAGCCGGACACCGGGTCGTCGGAGTACTCCCGGGCAAGCGCACCGAAATCAGCGCCGTTCTCCAGTTGTTGATAGAGTTCCCGGATCGTGTCTTCCGCCTGGCTCTCGGACACCGTTTCCGAGGTGCGCACAAGAATATGGCGAACCCTGGACTGCTCGATCACCTGGGCCTGATCACCACCACGACGATCCATAACCATGACCAGGTGAAAACCACTGTTGTTCTTCAGAACCGGCGAAACCGTCCCCGGTTCCAGGTCTGGCACCACGTCAGCAATCAGTGACGGCAGCCGATTCTCCGCTCGCCAGCCCATATTGCCGCCGTCGAGGGCATTGTTGGCGTCGGATTCGGCAACGGCAACCTCGCGAAAGTCCCTGCCGGAAGATATGTCTTCACGCAGCGCTTCTACTTTCTCGCGGGCAGCGCTGACTTCTTCCTCGTCATTAAAATCGTCCACCTCGATGAGGATGTGCGCAAGCTCGTATTCCGCGTTACTGCGGCCCTGGCCCGCCATTGCGTCAAGATAATTCTGTACTTCCCGGTCCGTTACCCGCACACGATTGCCAACCTGACGCTGCTGGACCCGGCTGGTGATCATTTCATTGCGGATCTGCTCACGGGCTTCGCGGTAGGTGACCCCTTCCTGGCTCAGCTGTTGCTCAAATTGCGCCAGCGTCATGTCGTTGCGCCGGGCAATGGCCGCCATGGTCTCGTTGAGCTCGTTATCGCTGATGCGCATACCGGCCCTGTCGGCCATCTGCAGCTGGATCGACTCGGTAATCAGCTGTTCAAGCACCCGCTCTTCAAGAATGTCACGGGGTGGCAGGCCGGTGCCCTGGGCACTCAGTCGGCCCACAATGGTGTTGATCCGGGCTTCCAGCTCGGACTGCAGAATGACATCGTCATTGACCACCGCAACCACCTGATCAAGCAGCTTGCGTTCGGCCTGCACCGTTGCAGACAGGGCCACAACCATCAGTACCAGTAGTATTCGTGCACAATGGCGAAGGTTCGCCTTCATAGTCACCTCTGTATGGAAAAATACTGCCTCTCGCCGGACACACCGTACCCGGACTTATCAACACTCAGCGACCGCCGAACCGGCGACGTTCCCTTTCATCAAAGCCGTATATGGCTTCGGATATTTCGTCGGACGATCCGCCGCTGCCACCCAACCCCTTGAGCTGGATCTGGAACAGCATGCGGCTTTCAAGTTCCTGATCGTCCGTCAGATAGTTCTGATGCACCAGCTGGACACTCCAGCAACAATTGTTGTATTCCAGCCCGGCCAGTGAGCCGACCGTACGATCAAGCTGCGAATCGTAGACCCAGCGGCCGATCAGACTAACACGGTCTGTGACAGGAACAACGCCCCCGATATCCGACTGTTCGAATTCATTTCGCCGATAGCTGTGACCCACACTGGCCAGATAGCGATAGTCAGGTGAGTGAAATATCAGCTGGCTGCGGCCTTCCTCGGTTTTTTGGGTATCCGGCTCCCACAACCCGGCGGTCCGGATTTCCAGCCCATCGACCGGCCGCAGAATCATCTCACCGGCCAGTGGTGAATCGCTGGCGTCGGAACCACCCTGTCCGGCCAGGGTCACTTCCCGGTCATCATAATAGTGCACCTGCCCGATGCTGAACCGCGCCCGCTCGGCGCCTGTCAACAGATCATTGAAGCGGCTGGTCAGTGCCACGGTAAGCTGGTTGGTGTCACCAACACGGTCACCACCGCTGAAACGGTTGCGCTGGAACAGTTGATCAAAGCTGAATGAACGGATGGTGGTATCGAAATCCGGGATAAACGTCTGGTCCGCGTCTGCATCCGCCCAGGCGTAATAGAGGCGGGGCTCCAGGGTCTGGTTATAGGGAATATCAAACAGGCTGGACTGTCGGTCAAAGTACAGACCGGAGTCCCATTCCGCCACCGGTACGGTGCGGTCAAACCCCGGCTCCCTCAGGTTGTAATCTTCCAGTTCGTAACGGGTATAGTCCACGCTGATCGATGGCCGCGCGTAGCCCCAGAGCGCCCGCACCGGAAGCGCCACCTCCGGGATGGCCCTGACGCGTTGGCCGTTGGCACGATCCAGACCGGTCAGGTCGGCATTATCACGGTAAAAGTAGGTGTACTGGCTTTCCAGTGACAGTTCTGCAGGGCCGGCATCGAAGGCGGCACCGTATATAACTTCCGGCAATTGCGAATAGGGAATGTTTTCATCAGCAATGAAATCACTGATGGTCTGGTAACCGCTGAGATAGGTCTCGAAATACTGTGAAGAATCCCGGTAGCGCACACCACCACGTCGGAGCAGGTGGGTCGCGCGGTTGATCTCAAGAGTGCGGTTCAGGTCACTCAGATAGTCGTCATCACTGACCACGGAATAGTCACCGTAGCCATTCCAGCCGCCCCCAAAGGCGGCCCGGGTGCTGAAATCCAGGCCCCAGCGTTCACCATCTTCACCGGGGAATTCACGCTCAAACTCGGAATCGTTACCGGCATAGCCCACCTGCAGCACAGACTCCCCCAGGCTGCTCAGATAACGCCCTTCGGCCTCGGTAAACAGACCGCGCCCATGGATATACTGGGGTGTCAGGGTCGCATCGTAATGGGGCGCCAGATTCAGATAGTAAGGCACGGAGAGAAAGGCGCCGCTGCCAGTATTGGAGGTACCGAAAGAGGGATAAAGGAAGCCGGTCTTGCGGCGGTCATCGATAGGAAAACTGGCGTAAGGCCAGTAAAACACCGGAATATCGCTGATTTCCAGGCGCACATGCTTCGCTGTACCTACCCCCTCGGCCTGGTCCAGTTGAATGTCAGAGGCCACAATGGCCCAGTCATTGCTGTCAGGGGCGCACGTGGTCAGCGAGCCCTGGCGTATTTGCACCTGGTCTTCCGCTGTACGGGACAGCTGACCGGCAGAGCCTCGCATTTCCGGGCCGTGCAAAAGGAAGGTGGCCGTGTTGATGTCCACCCTGCCGCTGTTTACATCGTAGTTCGCGCGTTCACCGGTCAGCAGAAACCCTTCACCACGACTGGTCAGCGGCCCCTCAATAGCGACAGAGCCCGCAGCCTGGTTGTAACGCGCCTCTGACCCGGTGACCCTGAAGCCTGCCTGTTGCAGACGAACATCCCCACGAAGATAGAGCTCGTTGTCAATCTCGTACCTGGCGTTGAGGCCACTGGCCCGCAGAGGGGCCTGCCTGCTGTCAGCCACTGCCTCTGCGTTCGCACCCGTCGGCGCAATCGAAGGCACAACCGAAGGCAGGTAGCCTCCTTCACAGAAATCCGGCAGGGAGCGGCGAACCTCCTCAGGCAACTCCGATCTGGGCCGCCAGTCGATCTCTGCCGCAGACGGCGATGACTGAGCCACTACCGCTGGTGAAAGCGCCAACGCCAAACAGCCCGCCACAAAAACAGTCACACACCCTGACCAGTGCCACATTCGGTGCGTCTTTGTTCGCAGCTTCCTTGGTAGGGCTGGCACGATGAGAAGGTTCCTGTCGTGAATGGGTTTGCAGATGTCAGAGACAATTCAACAGCGGCCTAGTTTACACGCCACCCTTTGCCTTGTTAACGGAAACCGGCCGAAACCAGCCATTGCTGCAAAACCGTTTTACCGTCTCTATACTGATCTGCTAACTTTCCGCAATGAACCGGAAGGTTCATACGTCACTCATTTCTGAGCCAGGAAACCAGCCAACCCATGGATACCCGCCTGACAATGCTCACCCAGTGGGTCAGAAGCCTTCCCGGTTTTGACCAGGCAACACCCCAGCCGGTATCCGGGGATGCGAGCTTCCGGCGTTATTTCAGGGTCAGCGGCGACCCCCATGGCACCGGATCACAACATTACATTGTGATGGACGCCCCCCCTGAACATGAGGACTGCAAACCCTTTGTCGCCATTGCCCATCACTGGCGCAGCCTGGACATAGCGGTGCCGGACGTGGTTTATGAGGACCTGACCCGTGGTTTCCTGCTGCTGGAGGATTTCGGTGACCAACTGATGCTCAGCGCGCTGAATACCGACAATGCCGACCGGCTTTACGGGGCTGCGATGGAGGAGCTGGTTCGCATCCAGAGCGCCGGCGACACACCGGATTATCCGTTGCCAGCCTACGACACCGCTCTGCTGGAGCGCGAGATGAACCTGTTCCCGGACTGGCTGCTGACCCGACAGCTGGGGCTGACACTTGGCAACGGAGAGCGGGCCCTGTTAGAGACCACCTTTGCTTTCCTGCGTGAAAGCGCCCTGGCCCAGCCGGAAGTGGCCGTGCACAGGGACTATCATTCCCGCAACCTGCTGGTCCGTACGGGTACCGACAGACCCGGCGTGATCGACTTCCAGGATGCTGTGCGCGGCCCGGTCACCTATGACCTGGTATCACTGCTGAAAGACTGCTACATCCGCTGGCCGGAGGAGCGCATCCGCCAATGGACAGAACAGTTTCGACTGCTCAGTAAGGATGCCGGCCTGCACAAGGCCGATCAGGCGAGCTTCCGCCAATGGCTGGAGCTCATGGGAATGCAGCGCCATCTCAAAGCCGCCGGCATCTTCGCCAGGCTGGCAATCCGTGATGGCAAGACCGGATTCCTGAAGGACGTTCCCCGTACCGTAGGCTACCTGGTGGAGGCCAGCAGCAGGCAGGCCGCCCTGCGCCACTTCCATGAGTGGCTGACCGACACCGTGGTGCCCGCCATCGAACAACAGATCGGCCCAGTGGAGACATCCGGCCAGTGAAAGCCATGATCCTCGCGGCCGGCAAGGGCGAGCGCATGCGGCCGCTGACTCTGACAACACCCAAGCCGCTCCTTCCCGCCGGTGACAAGCCGCTGATCGTGCATCACCTGGAACGACTGAAAACGGCGGGCTTCCGGCAACTGGTGATCAACCACGCCTGGCTGGGCATGCAGATTGAGGACGAACTGGGCAATGGCGACGCGCTGGGCGTGTCCATCGAGTATTCAAGGGAACGCGAACCGCTGGAAACCGCCGGCGGCATCATCCAGGCCCTGCCCTTGCTGACCAGCGCCGGGGATGAATGGTTCGCGGTGATCAATGGCGACATCTGGTGCGACTTCGACCTCGCGCAGCTCACTCCGCCCGAAAATGCCGAGGCCCTGCTGGTGATGACCAACAACCCGGATCACAACCCGGCCGGGGATTTCTGCCTGCACCAGGACGGTACAGTTACCGAAAACGGGCCAGAGATGCTGACCTTTACCGGCATCAGTCTGCTTAATCGCCGACTGTTCGAAGGGCTTCTGCCCGGCGCCCGGAAGCTTGCTCCCCTATTGCGAAACGCCATGGCGCGAAAACAGGTCAGGGGCCTGCACCACACCGGACAGTGGATGGATATCGGCACGCCGGAACGGCTCCGCGAGCTGGACCGCAAACTCAAAGGAAGCGAGAGCTGAGCCATGACCTCCGACTCCAGGGATAGCAGCCTTCCGGCACGCATGGAAGCCGAGTTCAGCGAACTGCTCGGGGAGCTGGCAGCCTGCGGCCATCAGGCCAACGAGCTGCTGATCAGAACGCAATTGCCGCGCTGGTGTCGCCGCAGCCTGTTCTTTTTCCTCGGCTACATCGCCAAGTCGCAAGGCCGGGTGACAGAGAAAGACGTCGGCTTTGCCGAAGCGCTGATGAAAGCCCTGAAACTGTCCCCACGCCAGCGCCGAAAGGCGATTGGCCATTTTCGCAAAGGTAAGACAGCCGAACGCATCCCCGCCATGAAAGCCCTTGGCCTCAAGCTGACCCACTGGATCTGGCCGTCTCCCGCGCTGCGTGTCGCCATCTGCCTGTGCCATGCGGCACAACTGCAGGGGCGGCCTGAGAAATCCAGGCGCTATCGCTGCGAGGACGCCATCGACCAGATCGGATTGCCCATCCGGGTCAGTGACGACATCCTGGAGAGCTACGCCTGCAAGGTCTGGATCACCGAACCGGAAGCCCAGCCACGCCCTTCTACCTTTGAGCAGGCGTGCCAGCTTCTGGGGGTTACCCGCCGGGATTCGCGTGAGATCATCAAACGGGCCTACCGCAAAAAAGTATCGGAGTGCCATCCGGACAAGCTGGCGCAGCAGGATCTCAGCCCTGCGGAACTCGCCAAAGCCAAGGACCGGTTGTTGAGATACCAGCAGGCGTGGGAGCTGATCAGTAAGCGTCTGTCGGTTTGAGCTCTGGGTTTTGAATTCAAAGCCAGGCTTGCTAGACTTCCGCCGTTGAACGTATATCCAGAACGGGCCCACGGAACAGCGGCCTGAGTGACCCATCGAAAAGGAGCATTCCCATGGGCAAGAAACTCGTCCTCCTCGGAGACATCGGAACCGACCACAACGGCTTCCCTCCCACCCCGGTCATTACCGGCAGCGCCACTGTCCTGATTGACGGCAAGCCCGTCGCGCGTCTTGGTGACCAGCTCGCCATGCACTCCAAGCCCAAACACCCCCCGCACCCCCGTGCGATTGCGGCCGGCAGCCCGACGGTGATGATTGAAGGCAAACCTGCGGCTTTGACCGGTGATGGCATCAGTTGTGGCGGGGTGGTTATCGGGTCGTCCAGTGCCGTGGGTGGCTGACCACCTTTATCGGTCTGACGCCAGCCAGGCGGATATCCGGTTGGCCAGCGCGGGTGCATCCCGGGGCTCCGGGCGCTCCGCCATCGCAACCGGTTGCCGGGTATAGGTAGCAATTCCTTCCCGCCGGAATGCTGCCTCACGCTGCTTCGGCGACCTGAACCCCGCGCCCGCCATTGTCTTCGGTGCACGGGAATTGTGAAGCTCCAGCACCCTGATCTGCCCGCCACCCGAAAGCCATTCCGTCAGGGTAGCCGAATCGTTGTGGTCAAACACCGGCGCAATCCAGATCAGCTCGGACACATCACCACCCTCGGTGCCTGTCATCCGCGCAACATGGCCCGCTGCCAGGCCAATGCCGGCGACAGCCACCCGCTCATAGCCGCGGTCCTCAAGGTGTCCTACCGACATTGCCAGGGCTTTCTGGATCCGGGTTCGGTACTGATCTTCCAGCTCTTCCACGTCGACACTGTCCATCACGTCAATCATGACCGACCCGACGTCGTCGCCTTCCTGCGATTGCTCAGGGGCGGCTGCCGCTTGCTGCCTGTGCGCCTGCTGAAGCGCAAAAGGCGGTGGCTCCAGCCCCAGCGTCATTACCGCCCAGCCAGCTCGCGCCATGGGCTGGCGCAGGGCCCCCGCCAGCCCGGAGGCTGCCGACTGGCCCTCATCGGCAAGAATCACCAGGGCGCCCTGCGCGGGGGTGTCTGCTTCCGGCGCAAACAGTGCCAGCACCCGCTCTTCTTCCGGTAGCCCCAGCCAGACGGCAGCGTCCGGCCACTTTGCCGCGATTGTGTCTGAGTCCAGCCCCGATGAGATCATCGCCCTTTCGCGGTTGGCAGCAGAGGCTTCCGCCTCTTCGCCCTGCGGTTCCCCATCGTCCTGAGCCACCACTGCCGGTGCACCAGCGATAAAAATGCTGGCAAGGATTATCAAAGGAGGAATAACCACTCTTTCAAACCATTTGCTCACAGGCTGTCACTCATTCCGTGCGAAAAATCACCATCGAACTGATAGACTAGCACGCTCTGAAGCAGGGACCGCTGCACACGCCATCATCGATATTTTTATCAATAGTTCGAGAGAGCCGTCATGAACCCTTACCAGATTGCCCCGTCCATCCTGTCAGCCGATTTTGCCCGACTGGGCGAGGAAGTCGATAACGTACTGGCCGCCGGTGCCGATATTGTCCATTTCGATGTCATGGACAACCACTATGTGCCCAACCTGACCATCGGCCCCATGGTCTGTGAAGCCCTGCGCAAGCATGGCGTGACCGCACCCATCGATGTTCACCTGATGGTGTCCCCGGTGGACGACCTGATCCGCATGTTTATCGATGCTGGTGCCAGCTACATCACCTTCCATCCGGAAGCATCGAACCACATTGACCGCTCGCTGCAGCTGATTCGCGAGGGCGGCTGCAAGGCAGGCCTGGTGTTCAACCCGGCCACGCCGCTGCACTACACTGACCACGTCATGGACAAGCTGGACATGATCCTGCTGATGTCCGTGAACCCCGGCTTTGGTGGCCAGAAATTCATTCCCGGCACCCTCGACAAGCTGCGGGAAGCCCGCAAGCGCATTGACGCCAGTGGTCGCAATATCCGCCTGGAAATCGACGGTGGCGTGAAAACCGACAACATCCGCGAGATCGCCGAGGCGGGTGCCGATACTTTTGTCGCCGGCTCTGCCATCTTCAATACCGACGACTACAAAGCCACCATCGACAGAATGCGGGCGGAACTGGAACTGGCCAAACTGGGCTCGAACCAATGAGCCTCGCAGGACTGTTCAGCCAGCGCTGGCCAGGGGTTGCACTGTTCGATCTGGACGGCACGCTGGTGGACAGCGCCCCCGATCTGGCGGCCGCCATTGATTCCATGCTGGAACAGCTAGGTCGCCGCAAAGTCGGCATCGACAACGTTCGCCAGTGGGTCGGCAATGGCGCCGGTGTTCTGGTACGCCGCTCCCTTGCCGGACGGGCGGACTGGGAACCGGCCACTGAAAAGGACGATGCGCTGTTCAACGATGCACTGGCCATGTTCTACCACGCCTACGGAAACCTGAACGGCCAGCATTCCGTGCTCTACGACGGTGTGGAAGAATGCCTGACCAGGCTGGCTGACTACGGTTGCCGCATGGGCATTGTTACCAACAAGCCGGAACAGTTCGTGGCGCCGTTGCTTGAGCAGATGGGCATTGAGCACTGGTTCGACATCAGCATTGGCGGTGACACCCTGCCGGTGCGCAAGCCGGACCCACAGCCACTGATCCACGCCATGACCGAACTCGGCGGCACCCGGGGCACCACGGTTATGGTCGGGGACTCGGTCACCGACATCAGCGCCGCCCTGGCGGCGGGCATACCCTCTGTAGCGGTACGTTATGGTTACAATTACGGGGCACCGGTGGATTCACTGGGGGCGGACGCAGTTGTTGATTCCCTGGCGCAGCTTTTGTAATCTCACAGGATATTGATTTTGAAACCTTCAATTCGGGAGATTCCTGCCGTGCAGGGACTGAGTCTGATGACAGCGCGAGGCATACTGACAACCCGCGCAACACGATGGTGGCGATGGCGTACCGGCTGAATGCCGCCCGAAAAACCACCATACAGATCAGATTTCAGGAATCGTTACCATGACACCCGAGCATTTTGCCGAGCTCGCCGAGGCCGGCTTTAACCGTATCCCTGTATACCGCGAAGTCCTCGCTGACCTGGACACGCCCCTTAGCACCTATTTCAAACTGGCCAGCGGCCCGTACTCCTACCTGTTCGAGTCCGTGCAGGGTGGCGAGAAGTGGGGCCGCTACTCCATCATCGGCTTGCCCAGTCGCGAAATCCTCAAGGTCTTTGACCACGACATCACCATTACCCGCGACGGCAAGGTAGTGGAGGAGACGACGGCGGACGATCCACTCGCCTTCGTGGAAGACTACCAGGCCCGCTTCAACGCGCCGGACCTGGACGAGTTGCCGCGCTTCAATGGCGGTCTGGTGGGCTACTTCGGCTACGACACCGTGCGCTATATTGAAAAGCGACTGCGCAAGACCTGCCCTCCGGACAAGATCGGTACGCCCGATATCCTGCTGATGGTATCCGACGAGGTGGTCGTGTTCGACAACCTGCGCGGCAAGCTGCATCTGATCGTCCATGCCGACCCCAGCCAGGAAGGCGCCTATAAACAGGCCATGCAACGCATTGATGAACTGGAATCGCGACTGCACCGCCAGACTGCCAACGCACCTCGCACCCCGGAGCACCTGCGCGGCAAGACGGTGGACGAGAGCGACTTCATCTCCGGCTTCAACCAGGAGAAGTTCGAAGCGGCTGTCGGCAAGATCAAGGAATACGTGCTGGACGGCGATGTGATGCAGACCGTCATCTCCCAGCGCATGTCGATTCCGTTCGAGGCGCCACCGCTGAACCTTTATCGCTCACTGCGGGTGCTGAACCCTTCTCCCTACATGTATTTCCTGGACCTGGAGGACTTCCACATCGTCGGCTCCTCGCCGGAAATCCTGGCCCGGGTGGAAGACGAGGAAGTCACCGTGCGCCCCATCGCCGGCACCCGCAAGCGCGGCGCCACCGATGCCGAGGACAAGGCCCTGGAAGCCGAGTTGCTGGCCGACCCCAAGGAAATTGCCGAGCACCTGATGTTGATCGACCTGGGCCGCAACGACGCGGGCCGAGTATCGGAAACCGGCACCGTGAAACTGACCGACAAGATGATCGTGGAGCGTTACTCCCACGTGATGCACATTGTCTCCAACGTCACCGGCCGCTTGAAAGAGAACACCAGCTGCCTGGATGTCCTGCGGGCCACCCTGCCCGCCGGCACCCTGAGTGGCGCACCGAAAATCCGCGCCATGGAAATCATAGATGAATTGGAGCCGGTCAAGCGTGGCGTGTACGGCGGTGCCGTGGGCTACCTGTCGTTCAACGGCAACATGGATACCGCCATTGCCATCCGCACCGCCGTGATCAAGGATAACACCCTGCATATCCAGGCCGGCGCTGGCGTGGTGGCCGATTCGGTGCCCCGCCTCGAGTGGAAGGAAACCATGAACAAGGGCCGCGCGATCTTCCGCGCGGTGGCCATGACCTACAACGATTTCGACCACTGAGGCGGAGGAACAGATTATGTTGCTGATGATCGATAACTACGATTCCTTCACCTACAACGTGGTGCAATACCTGGCCGAGCTGGGTGCGGATGTTCAGGTGTACCGCAATGATGAAATCACGGTAGAGGAAATCGAAGCCCTGAAGCCGGAGCGCCTGGTGATCTCCCCGGGGCCCTGCACGCCCAACGAGGCGGGCATCTCCATGGCGGCCATCCGCCACTTTGCCGGCAAGCTGCCGATCCTGGGCGTGTGCCTGGGCCACCAGGCCATTGGCCAGGTTTACGGTGGCGATGTGATCCGCGCCGGGCGGGTGATGCACGGCAAGGTGTCACCGGTGTATCACAAGGACCAGGGCGTGTTCCGTGGCCTGAGCAACCCGCTGCAGGCGACCCGCTATCACAGCCTGGTGATCGACAAGGAAACCTTGCCAGATTGCCTGGAAGTGACAGCCTGGACCCGGAATGATGACGGCTCTGTTGAGGAAATCATGGGCATTCGGCACAAGACGTTGCCCATTGAGGGTGTGCAGTTTCACCCTGAGTCTATTATGACTGAGCAGGGGCATGAGTTGTTGCGGAATTTCCTTAGAAGCTAGTTTTGTTTTGGTGGCCTCTGGAGCGTGGTTCTGACTCCGGACGTTGATGGGGAGAGGGTTCCCCAAACACGCCTCAGGACGTCCCTGTTCGGCTCGGGCTCCGCCATCCATGGCTCCGCACGGTTTGGAGAACCCTCTCCCCATCAACGCCCTCTTGGCGGGTTGTTCGAGTGCGTTCGCCACTCATACTGGGACAACTGGAGTTTAAGGGAACTGAGCAGTGCATAAGCCCTCACCCAGGCTCAAAGGGGAAATGGCTGGGGTGGCCACTTCACAAAACGTGCGGAGCCATGGATGGCGGAGCTCGAGCCGCACAGGGATGTCTTGAGGCGCTTTTGGGAAGTGGCCACCCCGGCCATCGACCAAACTCCCAGCCAGAGAGTTAGCCCAACAACAGGTCCTACACCACAAAGGAAATTGCTAAGCTAGACCCAAACACAGAAGACAATAAGCAGATTGACCCAAGGGGCCCAAGAATGGACATGAAAGAAGCACTCAACCGCATTGCCTCGAACCTGGACCTGTCCACCGAGGAAATGAAGGACGTTATGCGCATCGTCATGAAAGGCGAAGCCTCCGATGCGCAGATCGGAGCTTTTCTGATGGGCCTGCGCCTGAAGAGTGAAACCATCGACGAAATTACCGGTGCCACCGAAGTCATGCGCGAGCTGGCAACCAGAGTGACCGTCAACGCCGAGCCACTGGTGGACATTGTCGGTACCGGTGGTGACGGAGCCAACCTGTTCAACGTTTCCACTGCCGCTTCTTTCGTGGTGGCTGCCGCTGGCGGGTTTGTGGCCAAGCATGGTAATCGTGCGGTCTCTTCCAAGAGCGGCAGCGCGGATCTGCTGGAGAATCTCGGCATCAACCTGCAGATGAAACCCGAAGAAGTCGCACGCTGTGTGGAAGAGATCGGCGTCGGCTTCATGTTCGCCCCGGCTCACCACGGCGCGATGAAACACGCCATCGGCCCGCGCAAGGAGCTGGGTTGCCGTACCATTTTCAATATCCTCGGCCCCATGACCAACCCGGCCAGCGTCAAGCGCCAGTTGATCGGTGTGTTCACCAAAGAGCTGTGCCGCCCCATGGCAGAGGTTCTGCAGCGCCTGGGTGCCGAACACATCATGGTTGTGCACTCGAAAGACGGCCTGGACGAAATCAGCCTGGCCAGTTCCACGCACGTGGCGGAGCTTAAAAACGGCGAGATCACCGAGTACGAAATCACCCCGGAAGATCTTGGTATCAAGAGCCAGGCTCTTGTCGGCCTGACCGTGGATACGGCCGAGGATTCACTGAAACTGATCCGGGCCGCCTTCGGCCGTGGTCACGATGAAATGGCCGAAAAGGCCCGCGACCTGATCGCCCTGAATGCTGGCGCGGCCATCTACGTTGCCGGGTTGGCCAGAACTCCCCGGGAAGGCGTGGAGATGGCCCTGGATGCCATGGGCTCCGGCCTGGCTGCCGGCAAGATGTCCGAGCTTGCTGACTTTTCCCAGTGTTTCTGAAACGGGCCTGATATGACTGACAGACATTTGGATAAGACTCCCACCATCCTGCGGAAAATCGTTGACCGGAAATGGGAGGAAATTGACGAGCGCAAGCGCACGGTTTCGATTGGCGACCTGAAAGCCATGGCCGGTGATCAACCGCCGGCAAGAGGCTTTGCTAACGCCCTTCGCGCCCGCATTGAACAGCGTACGCCCGCGGTCATTGCCGAAATCAAGAAAGCCTCACCCAGCAAAGGCATTCTCAGGGACCCGTTCGTTCCTGAAGCTATCGCCGAAAGCTACGAAAAGGGCGGCGCGGCCTGCCTGTCCGTGCTCACTGACAAAGACTTCTTTCAGGGCCACGAAGACTATCTGAAAGCCGCGCGCGCTGCCTGCAGCCTGCCGGTAATCCGCAAGGACTTCATGGTGGCGCCGTATCAGGTCTACGAAAGCCGGGCCATTGGTGCCGACTGTATCCTGCTGATCGCCGCCTGCCTGACCAGAGACCAGATGCAGGAACTTGAGGGAATTGCCCATGAAATCGGTCTGGACGTGTTGGTGGAGGTTCACGACGGTGAGGAACTGGACGATGCCCTGACCCTCTCCACGCCGTTGGTGGGTATCAATAACCGTAACCTGCACACCTTCGACGTATCGCTCGACACCACGTTTGACCTGCACGAGCGGATTTCCACAGATCGCCTGACCATCACCGAAAGCGGCATCATGACCCGTGACGATGTCACTGCCATGACTGATCGCGGTATCTACGGCTTCCTGGTGGGCGAGTCCTTCATGCGTGCCGAAGAGCCTGGTAACAAACTGCAAGAGCTGTTTTTTTAAGGAGGGCTTACCGCAAAGCTCAAACATGTCAGCGGGCATGGGTTGAGTACAGCTTAATCTTCAGCCAACGCCTCCTGCAGCAGTTCCAGCAAGTGAGCCGGCATCCCGCTGGCCAGCTTCAGCGCCGCCTCATGCCCTCGCGGGGACATCTTGGCCCAGGTCCGGCGGACAATACGGAGCCACTTTTCCCGGTCATAATCGGCTTTCTGTTCGTAGAAATCCGCAAAATAACGTTCGAGGAACACCATGCACGCCACGTCTTCCAGCAACTGGGTGTCTGCATCCCTACGCAACTCCCGTTTGGTGAGAATGGTTTCTACCCGCTCACACTCCGGTTTCGGGTATCCGCACTCCGCCATGATCTCCGCAGCCCGGCGGCCGTGCATCCGGCCACAGGCCTGGCGCCATTCATAGTAGGCCTTGCGCCCTTCCGGGAAGTCGCTGCGAGGCATGGTCCAGCGCTCGATATGCTGGGCACGGCAGGCGATCTGCATGCGTTCGGAGGGCTCCGGCTCAAGCTCATGCAACCATCGGGTCATATGCAGGCTGTAGGCGTACTCTTTCGGGAGCAGATCGTTACCAACCTGCTCCTGGTTAGGGTCTGCCTGGTTGGCCTGGTCGATTGCCTCCAGGGCGCACTGTAATGGCGAGAGCTGTGTCATGGGCCAGTAACCTGTTCCTTAAGCGTGAATTGCCGGGGTTGTTGAAAAGACGGGCTTCATTCTAGCGTGCCGGAGACACCCTCTCTACCACCGATGATCCTCCTCCGGTTTATTACCCTACTCAATGTAGGTACACCCTTTACGTCATTGCTTTATGCAACCACTTCCTTAAAGATCTCTGTAAAGAACAATCAAGAATCGAAAGAGTCGTTCCAATATGAAACTTTCAGGGCCAGCGATACCGGAGAAGTGGCAACCTGCCTACGAAGCTCACCTGCAGGCCCTGGAAAGTAAAGTTGCCGTGGTGGCCGCCTGGCTGCTCCTGATCACCGTGTTCATTTACCAGTTTTCCCATCCTCTGCGTAACATCCACAGCTCCGATTTACTGGGTTTCGAATTCCTTTTCCGGTCCCCCGTTATTCTGGCATCGATAGTAACCCTGCTCGGGCATTATTCTGGCAGTTTCCGGTGGCCAAGCCGGTATTTTTTGCGAGCAATGGGGCTGTCAGTTATGGCAATGATTCTGTCGATGCTGATGCTATACCTGACATCCAATTCCGCAGGGCTATATCAGATCAGCAATGGCCTGGTGATCAGTTTCTTTGGCGTTTCAGTACTGGCCGTGCGGGGACTCAGGGAGTGGATCCTGCTGTTCCTGCTTCCCCTGGGGCTGTTTGCCATTGCAGCCGTATCTCTGGGCATAGCCTTCACGGATGTCCTGCCATTGTTCTTCGATCCACTGGTGATGATGGTGATCGGCATTATCGTGATGGAAGCCCTGCGCAGAGTGCTTACCAGTGAATTCGAAGCCCGTCAGACGCTTGGCGAAATGGCAGCAACAGACCAGTTAACCGGGCTACTGAACCGGCGGGCGATATGGCCACTGCTGAACCACGAGCTGCAACATGCACAGCGGGCCGGCACACCGTTCAGCCTGATACTCGGTGACCTTGATCTGTTCAAAAAGGTGAATGATACCTATGGGCATGATGCCGGGGACCTGGTGCTCCAGGAGACCGCAAGAAGACTTGAAGGTGCGCTAAGACGGCAGGATGCACTCTGCCGCTGGGGCGGAGAGGAACTGCTGATATTGTTGCCGGATACCGATAGCACTGGCGCCCTGGAAGCTGCGGAAAAGCTCCGGGCGTCCATGGCGGATTCAGCCATTACAGCAGGCGACCACCGTATTCATCAGACCATCAGCCTGGGGGTCGCCAGTTTTCAGCATGGCGATGACATCGACGCCGTTGTCAGCCGGGCTGATGAAGCCCTTTACCGTGCCAAGCATAAAGGGCGAAACCGGGTCGAAGTCGCCGGATCGGGTAATGCAATGCCTCCTGTCAGTTATTAAACTTGGGCGGAAGGGCGCTGCTTGATGCGATCGTACCAGGCCTGGAGATTGGTCTGCTCAGGCTTGATGCGGATATCCACCACGCGGGCAAAAGCCACCGAGGTAAAGGCATTGATGTCGGCGGCGGTGAATCGGTCGCAACAGATGTATTCCCTGCCGTCCAGCTGCTTATCAAGGAAGTGCAGGAACTTTTCCACACTGGTTCGGCACTCCTCACCCCATTCCTTGATGGGGTTCATACGGTCCTTGAAATAACCGGTGGTGTGCTGGAAACACATACCCGTAGGCATGGAGAGGGAGAACTCGATCCAGCGCAGCCACTGTTCCACCAACGCTTTTTCCAATGGCGTATCACCCAGCAGGCTCGGCGTGTCCGGATAACTTTCCTCAAAGTAACGGCAGATGGCCATGGTTTCGGAGATACAGGTACCGTCATCCAGCTCCAATACCGGTACTTTCTTCATCGGGTTCCTGGCCGCGTACTCCGGTGTCAGGTTCTCGCCTTTCAGGAGATCGATCTCAACGAAGTCCGCCTTGTCCAGCAATCCCTTTTCAGACATGAACATACGTACCCTGCGCGGGTTCGGGGCGGTTTTGGTCTCAAGAATTTTCATTGTTCCGGGCTCCATACATCATCATGGGTAAACAGCGATAAATCGTATAGGAGAGTGACGCGGAAGAACAGTTGCGTCAAGCAACCGTAATTATCGCGGCAACCAGCTTTTCATCTGGCGAATGATCCATTCCGGGTCATCCAGGGGCAGGTCATGGCCGGCTGTGGGATGCACTTTCAGGGTCCACTGCCAGCGCTGCTCGAGCGCTTCACTGCATTTCCAGTGAACAACGCGATCACCCTTGCTGGCCAGCAACAAAGCGTCTGGCAGGGGCCGTTCCGGTTGCAGCCTGAACCGGGCGGCGGCTTTCAGTTGGGCCCAGGCAGTGCGGAAACTGACCGGGCGCTGGCGTTGTATGCTGTACCAGTGCTTCATGGTGTCCAGGCCGACTGGCCGGTTGCAGCTCAGCCGCAGGATATCCGCCTCGCGATCAAACAGTTCACGCCGGCACAGCAATCGCGCAATGCGGGGCCATGCCCCCGGCCTCATCCTGTGCCAGGGCCTGCTGAACCCGGAGCTGGTGTTGATCAATACCAGGTTCTGGATTTCTCCCGCCGATACATGCTGGGCCCAGTCCAGCGCGACCATTCCGCCCATGGAAAGTGCCAGCAAGCTGTAGGGGCCAGGAATATGTTCGACACTGTGTCGGATTTTCTCACGAATGGCCGCGATGCTCTCCGGACAGGGGTCATTGAAGTGCACGCCAGTACCGGGAAGGTCCACCAGATGAAACTGCTGTCCCGGAAAAGCATCTGCAAGTAGCCGTGGAAACGCTCCCCAGTGTGACTGCTCCCGGGTGAGTCCACGCAACAGAATCCAGTGCATTGTCAGTAATGGTCCCTGTACCAGTGTGCGATAGCGGCTTCCCTAAGCATGGACTCGGCTTCTCCCTGCGGCAACCAGTTTTCGTGATTGGCTGCGGCACTGAGGAGGAAATCGATAAAGGTCAGGTGACTTCTCAATACCTGGCGATGCCGGTGAGGAACCAGGGGATTGAAGAATCCGTCCAGGCGCAGTAACTGTCTCGGACGTTTCTTGATCCAGCGCCAGGAGCCCAACTCGAGAGTCAGGGGAATAAACGCCCCTTCGCCGCTGCGGTTTATCTTTTTATAGAAGTAATCCCATAGATCACCGTGGGTCAGGTAGTGACGGGACTGTGGCTCGAAGCGATAGTTGTGTTCCGGCCACGCCTGTTCCCAGATCAACTTCAGGGCCATCACCGATGCAAGCCGTCGCATGGGCCGCCGGCGATAGGCATAGGGAAACCAGATCTGATCCTGCCAGCCGAAGCCTGAGTGGCAGTCCAGTGCAACACTGAAGGGACGGCCAGGCAGGAGTTCCGAGATCACGGATTCCAGTGCCTGGTTTTCTGCTTCCATGCCCTGCTCGGGGTCCCCGATGAACCATGGCAGGCGCGGTGAAAACCGCTGTCCGCCCAACAGGAAGGCGCTGCGATCCTGGGCCGTGATGGGCGCGTTGCGCATCAGGTCGACCCCATTGGGATTGCTGCGCTGGTTCAGGTACATGCCACCCGGGTTCAGTATCGGTAGCAGAGTGACCCGGACTTTCTGCAGCAAAGCCTGAAGGTGGCTGTCCCAGGAAATCCGCGCGAGCAGGTTACGCAGCCAGGCCATCACCACTTCACTCCCGATACGCTCGAGGCCGTGCACGCCCCCAACCAGCAAGACCACCGGCGCGGCTGGCGAATCACTGCCGAGATCAACCCGGTAGATCGGCAGGTCGAGCTCTTTCAGGCCAACTCGCGCGAGCGTGCTCACTGAAACCCCACCCGGCGCCTCTGCCAGTATACGTTCCAGGCGAACCATCTCCGGCAGAAAGGTTCTCAGCAGGTGTCGCTGGCGGCTATTGCGGCGGGACTGTTCAGTGGGAACCGCAGAATGGGGGGTCAATTCGCGCAATTCAGTCATGGGGCTCTCCGATCTCGGACAACCTTTCAAGCTACTGCAGAATTGCTTCAGTTCGTTGACAGAGCGGCCGGAAAACCTGACGGCGTGTTCAACTTGAGGCGACATTTTACATGAATGCCTTGTAACTCACGCTCAGGGCGTTACTCTTACATATACGTAGTAACCGAGGTCATAGCACTTGTCTTGTCCTTTGAAAGCGCTGTATCAATCAGGCGTCTTCACTTCTCGAGAGGTCATCCGGACCACTCAAGCGGGAGTTTTTCCGCGTATTTTTAAAATCAACAAGGAGAACCAATCATGCGAAAGCTAACGCCAGTCGCGCTGCTTTGCGCGATGTCCGTTCCTGCACTTGCCCAGGCCGATTGCGGTGAAGTATCGATCACCGAGATGGGCTGGGCGTCGAACGCCGTTGTGACCGGTGTTGCCAAATTCATCATGGAGCAGGGTTACGGTTGCGATGTAACGGTGGTTCCTTCTGATACCGTTCCGGCCGTTACCTCAGTTGCGGAAAATGGAGAGCCGGACATTGTTACCGAACTATGGCTCAACTCCGCCGGTGAAGCCTATCTGGAACTGGAAGAACAGGGCAAAATCGAGCGCGTAGCCGAAGTACTGGACCCGGGTGGTGTTGAAGGCTGGTGGATTCCTGCCTATCTGGCCGAGAAGCACCCGGAACTGACCACCATAGAAGGGGTCATGGAAAATCCGGAGCTGGTGGGCAACCGCTTTAACAACTGCCCGACCGGCTGGGGCTGCCGCGTGGTCAGTGACAACCTGATCAGAGCACTCGATCTGGAAAGCTCCGGCATTGAGGTGTTCAACCACGGTTCCGGCGAGACCCTGGCTTCATCCATGGCATCGGCGGTTCAGTCGGAAGAGCCCTGGTTTGGCTATTACTGGGGGCCCACCGTACCTCTCGGCAAGTACGATATGACTCGGGTTGAGCTCGGTGAGTACAAGCCCGAGGTCCACACCCGCAATCAGACCCAGAACGCGGAGAATCCAGGCGTATCTGAGTTCCCTGCGGCAACGATCCTCACCTCCATCACCACCGACTTCAAGGAGCGAGAGCCGGAAGTGGCGGAAATGCTCAGCCACATGACCTTCAAGACGTCCACCATGAGCTCTCTGTTGGCCTGGATGGATTCCAACAATGCCTCTGCTGAAGAAGCAGCCGTCTATTACCTGAGTAACAACAGCGATGAGTGGTCATCCTGGCTGAACGATTCAGCGAGGGAACGCCTTGCTTCGGTGATGGGAGAGTAATCTCCTGCCTACCCTGACAGGGCCGGTCCTTCCGGCCCTGTCAACTCCGATACCGGGGAACTCGAAACGAGCCTTACCAATTGACTGTGACGGGGAACTGACCGCCAATGGCTACCTACGATTTTATATTTTCATCACTGGGACTGGAGGAGTGGTGTTCCGAAGGCCAGAGTGATGCCCCCATGTCGATGGCCGCGTTACTGCAGAAAACCAAGGGAACAACCGGCGAACCCGAGTCTCTCTGGGACACCCCCTTTCCGTCCATGGACGCGCTTAACGAATCCTGCGCGGCTTTTCCGCAGTCCCGTGATCTCACAAAGGGTCTTGAAGAGGGCTTTCTGTCCATAAAGGACAATCTGAGCGTTGTTCTGGATCCTTTAACCCAGCCCCTCAGCTGGGCTCTCGACGGCACACTCTACGGCATGCTGAACACACCCTGGTGGATCGTCATACCGTTGTTGCTCGCGGTGGTCTTCTTTGTTACCAAGTCCTGGAAACTGGTCGGCTTTGTAGCAGGGAGCCTGTTCCTGCTGGCCTTTATCGACTACTACCGATACGCCATGGAAACGCTGTCGATCATCTTTGTCTGCGCTCTTATCTGCGTGCTGTTCGGTGTGCCCATCGGGATAGCCATGTCCCGCAGCAACATGATGCAGCGCCTGACGGTACCGGTGCTGGACATGCTGCAGACATTGCCACCGTTTGTGTACCTGATCCCGCTGATCTTCCTGTTCAGCGTGACCGAATCCAAACTCTATGGCATCGCCATTATTCTCTACGCCATTGTGCCGGTCATCCGCCTTACCAATCTGGGCATACGGCTGGTGGACAAGGACGTGATCGAAGCCGCTGACGCCTTTGGCATGACCAGCCAGCAAAAACTGTTCAAGGTGCAGATTCCGCTGGCATTGCCAAACATCATGGCGGGCGTGAACCAGACCATCATGATGAGCCTGGCCATGGTTGTTATCGCTTCCCTGGTGTCGGCACCCGGCCTCGGGGTTCTCGTACTCCAGGGTATCCGCAACCTTGAGCTGGGCGTTGGCCTGGTTGCCGGCCTCGGCATCGTGATCCTGGCGGTCATCCTCGACCGGGTTACCAAGGCCTCGCTGGCGCGTATTAACGCCTCACAAAAACAGTAAGGGAGCGAATTGTGGACCGGAATATCAAGATTTCCATCCGGAACCTGTACAAGATCTTCGGCCCGGACTCTGTAGGTGCTCTGGAGCATGTACGCGGCGGCATGGGCAAAGCCGAACTGCTGGAAAAACACAACCATGTGCTTGGCCTCCAGGACATCAATGTGGACATGCATGAGGGCGAAATTACCGTCATTATGGGGCTCTCCGGTTCCGGAAAGTCCACCTTGATACGTCATCTCAACCGGCTCATCGAGCCCACCGCCGGTGAGGTCCAGGTGGATGGTGAGGACGTCCTGCGATTCAACGAGGATCAGCTGAGGAAACTCCGCCGCGAACGGATGTCGATGGTGTTCCAGAAGTTTGCGCTGCTGCCCCACAAAACGGTGCTGGAAAATGCCGGCATGGCGCTGTTGGTAAGGGGTTATTCCGTGGAGGAATTCGAAGCCGACGCGAAAAAGTGGCTGGCTCGTGTAGGCCTGGAAGGCAATGAGTACCAGTACCCACACCAGCTCTCCGGTGGTATGCAGCAAAGGGTGGGTATTGCCCGGGCACTGGCATCGAACTCACCCATTATGCTGATGGACGAGGCCTTCTCGGCTCTCGACCCGCTGATTCGTTCCGATATGCAGGACCTGTTGCTGGAGTTGCAGGACGAGTTGCAGAAAACCGTGGTATTCATCACCCACGATCTGGACGAGTCCCTGAAGCTGGCGGACCACCTGGTTATCCTCAAGGACGGACACGTTGTTCAGCAGGGAGAGCCCCAGGAAATCCTGATGTCGCCCAACGACCCTTACATCACCGACTTCATCAGTGACATCAACCGGGCCCGGGTGCTGCGGGTGCGCTCGATCATGAAGAAAACCACGGAAGCACCGGAAGACTGTGCCGGCGATATCTCCGACCGCGATAATCTGGAGTCGGTCATCGCCCGATCGGATGGCAATACCGATCTCACCTATCGTGTGGTGAAAAGAGGCAGACAGGTTGGCATTCTCGATATGAAGGAACTCGTCAAGGCACTGGTGCCCACCGAAGCCTCTGAAGGCGACGCCAGGAGCCGTTACTGACGCTGTGCGTGGCCCCGCACAGGCAGATGACAGGTTGATGATCCGGGCGCTATGATGGGGTATTGCCGCAGCTTCGCGGCGCCCTGGACAATGATCATGTCCCGACTTGTCGTCTTGGCGTTTTTGTTCATCCTTTTCATGGGCTGTTCGCCTCAGGATAACGACATTTCCGAAGCGGTTGCGAAAACCGGCACGGAAACCGCCGCCCGCAAAGCACCTGCTTCCGGCATTACCGAAAACCAGGGCCAGCCCGACACCATTGTCATTGCTGCAGACCCCTGGTGCCCCCACAATTGCGAGGCGGGAAGTGATCACGAAGGTTACATGGTCGACCTTGCCCGCGACATCCTTGGTGAGGCCGGTTACACCGTGGATTACGTCAACCTCAGTTGGGCAAGAGCGCTACAGATGACCCGGGAAGGCCAACTGGACGCGGTGGTCGGCGCCTTCATTACCGATGCCCCGGACTTTGTTTTCCCCGATACCCCCCAGGGCCATTCATCCATTGCACTGTTCACCCACCCGGACAACACCTGGCATTACGGCGGCATTGAATCCCTGCATGACCAGCAACTGCTGGTGATCAACGGTTACTCCTATACCGAAACGCTGGATCGCTACATCGAAGAGCATCAGGCCGACCAGGAAAAGGTCTGGGTGATCTCCGGCCCCTCCCCCCTGAACCGGGCCATCGGTCTGCTGGAGCAGAATCGTACGGACATTTTTGTTGAAGACGAGTACGTCATGGCCTGGTGGGCCAAGAGCACCGGAAAGGCCGCCAACCAGCCCCGTGATTCGGGGCTGGTTGGGGTGACCGACGCCTTTGTAGCATTCTCCCCGGTGAGGGAAGACGCAAAGGAGCTGGCACAACTGCTTTCGGAGGGCACCCGCCAGCGTATCGCTGATGGCCGCGCCCAGCAGATCCTCGACAAATACGGGCTCACTCTGTGGACGGAAGCGCCGTGATCACCCGGCCATCCGATGATATCAGCAACAGTTCGCCATGCCGGCCGATATCAAACCGGGTAATGTCCGACAGCAATGACAGGAAGCGGCTTTCCTGATTCATCAACGCGGGCGAGCAGGCCTTCCTGGTAGAGGCCATCCGATTAAGCCCGAGCCCTTCGCCGGTCAGTTTCCAGCCACCAGTGAAGTTGTTGCAGGAGGCGCTCCCCGACACCCGGTTCTCCGCCATGAAGTTTATCGTTACCCGTGAACTGTCGATGATGCCGGCACCGGCGATATCTTCGACCAGCCATTCGGTACTCTGCAGCAACCGATCCGGCTCTCCGCCACAACCACGAAATGCTTCACCGTTGATGTCCAGGCGAACCTGATTGGGATAGGGCATGCCGGTCATAGAGTCACGGCACAGCTGATGGGCGGCAACCAGAGTTATCCGGATACCTTCTCCTTCAGCACGAAAAGTACGGCTGGTGGCGCTGCTGTGGGTGGTTTCGTATCGCAGCTCGACCGGGCTTTCGCCCATCCGCTCGAGTACCAGCTGACCCGGCTCCACGATGGCGCGCCAGAAGGGCTCATTGCCCCTGGCGGTAAAGGGCAGCTCAACGGCTCCGGAAGCCGGGCCATTGACCTGGGAGGGATGACTGTTTTCGGGTGTGGACGAGCAACCTGCCACCAGGGCGAGCGTAGCCATTGCAGGCGCTATACAGCGAGTGAATCCATTCATTGTCGGTTTCCTGTTCCTTTGGGGGTGTTGCCATCACGGCAGCTTATGTCGAACACTGCCGATTTTAATGCACAGCGGTTACCATTTCCCGCCTCAAAGCATTACGCTTAAGCCATTTATAACGCTGGAGAACACTGCACCATGGCCATCAGACTTTACCAGTTTGCGATATCCCATTACTGCGAAAAGGTTCGCTGGGCGCTGGATTACAAGGGGCTTAGCTACGAGGCGATCAGCCTGCTACCCGGCCAGCACGTCAAAACCATCCGCAAACTCACCGGCAAGGATTCATCAGTGCCGGTACTGGACCATGATGGCCACCGGGTTCAGGGCTCAAAGGAAATCATCGACTACCTGGATGAGGCCTTCCCCGAGAACCCGTTAACACCAGCCGACCCGCAGGCCCGCGAGGAAGCACTGGCCTGGGAGCGGCGGCTGGATGAGGAAGCAGGTCCAGCAGTGCGCTGCTACTCCTACCACCACTTCCTGCAGCGCCCCAAAGTGGTGGTTCCCCTGTTGGCGGCGGGCACACCCTTTTACAATCGAATTCTGCTGAAGCTGGCTTTCAGCCGGGTCGATGAGATCATGCGCAAATGGATGAAAATCAATGAGAAAACGGCGGAGCAGTCAAGGGAAACCATGGAAGCCTACCTGACGGAACTGGCCGAGGCGTACCAGAAGAAACCTTATCTGGCCGGTGACAGCTTCTCCCGCGCCGACCTCGCCGCCGCCGCGCTGTTCGCGCCCATGTTCCAGCCCGAGCAATACCCGGTGCCCTGGCCCAAACCGGCAAAAATCCCCAAGGATATCAAGGTCTGGCTGGACCAGTGGCAACCGCAAATCCAGCCCCTGGAGAGGGTCTACGCGGCTAATCGCTGAGCTGGTGCGGGCGCGCCTTGCCCGGGGAATTGCCGGTCCAGCGGCGGTAGGCGCGGGTAAACGCACTCTGCTCGGAGAAGCCCAGCAAGAGAGCGATGTCCGTCAGAGTCAGCGACGGGTCCGCCAGATACTGCCGGGCCAGTTGCTCGCGGCTACGGTCCAGCCATTGTTGCCAACTCAGCTGGTGCCGGGCCAGCCGCCGCTGCAGGGTGCGCGGTGCCATGTGCATGGCACTCGCTGCTCGCGCAAGGGTGGGCTCGCCGTCGGAAAGCAGCTTGAGCAGCACCTGCTGTAACTGGCGGTCGGTGCTGGAGCTGCCCCCGGAGTCTTCCGGCAGTGCCCGCACCAACGCCCTCGCCTGCCGGTCCAGCAACTCCCGCAAGGTAGGGTCACGCCGGGGCATGGGCAAACTCAGGTAATGCAGCGGAAACCGCACCCGCACATGACTGTCATTCCAGGTCACCGGGCAATCAAAGAACGATTCGTAAGCCCTGGCCGTTTCGCCATCGACGCTCTCAAGGAAACTCACGGTGGAGGGTGGAGGTGGCTGGTCAATCTGGCGACGCATGAATGTCACCAACGCCGCAATGGCTGCGCCATCTGCCTGCTGGCCCAGTTCGTTCTCCGACGGTGGCCACCGCATCTCGGCCTGGTCACCGACCACCTCTATCTCTGCAAGGCTGGCGCCGTAGAACAGGGTTTCATAGCGCTGATAGGCCAGCATGGCTTCCCCCAGCGTATCCGAGGCCAGCACCAGGTAACCCAGAACGCCGACATGGCCGGGAAGCACGCAGGCGCCCACCCCCAGCTCCGGCGCAATGCGGCCAGGCACCAATGCCAGCCCCTGCGACAGCAGATCGCGCCACACCGGTACCGGCACATTGTCACGTGATGCCCACCGGGCCAGTGCCATCCGCAACGGGCCGGCATCCAGCCCCTCCTGGTCCAGCCAGTCAGAAAGCAGTCCGGTCCAGGCACCGGTTACCCGGATTACCCTGGCCACTGTTCATTCTCCATCATACCGACAGCCTCCACTGCATTGGCGTCGATGATCAATTTTGTGTCGTGGATTGTCAATTTTTACAAAAGCGATCGGCGCAGAATAAATTCATACCAACAAATAAAATACGGATAGAGCATGGCTTTGATGGACATGATGGTGTCAGTACTGGAAGGCAGCGGGCTGCTGCCACTCTGGAACACTCTCACCCCCTGGCTGGCACTGGATGAACGCCAACTGATCTTTGTGGTGGCCACACCGGTGTTTATAGCCGTCACCCTCTGGGAATACCTGCGCATTCGCCATGACCCTGCACGGATGGATGTGCCGGAAGCCCTCCGCAACTTTGCCCTGGGTGCCGGCTACCAGGTCACAGAACTGTTATTCGCCGGCCTGATCGCTTTTCCCGTTTACGCCTTTCTCTATCACCACCGGATTCTGGACCTGGAACTGAGCTGGACGACAGGGTTCCTGACCTTTGTGGGTGTGGACTTCTGCTTCTACTGGATGCATCGCTCCAGCCATCGCATACGCTGGTTCTGGGCCGCGCACGTGGTGCATCATTCCTCGGAGCGAATGAATTTCTCCACCGCCATGCGCCAGAATGCCACCAACATCTTCAACGGCATGTGGATCTTCTACCTGCCTCTGGCGCTTATCGGTTTCAATCCGGTGTGGATCGGCACTGCCTACGCCCTGTCACTGGTTTACCAGTTTTTCGTCCACACCACCCTGGTCGGCAAACTGCCACTCTGGGTGGAACTGGTGTTCAACACCCCCAGCCATCACCGGGTTCACCACGGTCGCAACCCGGGCTATATTGATCGTAACTACGGTGGCACGCTGATCCTCTGGGACCGGCTGTTCGGCACTTTTGTGGCCGAAGATGAGCAGGCACCGCCGGAATACGGCATTACCCGCCCGGTACACTCCAACAACCTGCTGGTGTTGTGGACCCATGAATATGTTGACCTGTTCCGGGCCATGGCCCGGCCCGGCGGCAGCCTGCTTTTGCGGCTGAAGCACCTGTGGAAACCTCCGGAATGGGAAAGGGACGTGGAATAAGAGCGCAAACCACGGATTTTAAGCACCTGTCTCAATTTCAGACGCGTTTTACCGCTAGACTCCGGTTTACGCCAACAACAAGCCCGGATTCAGCTGACATGGACCTGCAGGAAAGTTTTATCAACAGTCCGGATCACCACCGGATTCCGTTGCTGTCGTGGGTACCGGAGAACCCCACTGCAGTGATGGTCATTGCCCACGGCATGGCCGAACATGCCGCCCGTTACCAGCCACTGGCCCAATGGCTCAACCGGCAAGGGGTGGCTGTAATGGCTGTCCAGCACCGGGGCCATGGGCCACACTGCCCTGATACCGAACTTGGCCACTACGCCGACAACCGGGGCTGGCAGAAGGTGGTGGATGACCTGCAGCAGGTGGTGGTCCATGCCCGAAAGCAGTTTCCCGACCTTCCGCTGACCCTGTTCGGGCACAGCATGGGCTCGTTCATCGCCCAGGCGTTCACCCAGCAGTACGGTGACCAGATCGACAACCTGATCCTCTGCGCCACCAATCGCATCGACAAACCGAAACTCCTGATCTCCCTGGCACTGGTAAGACTGATCAGGGCGCTGCGGGGGAAACGGCATCACAGCCCACTGGTCGACAACATGACGTTCGGTGCCTTCAACAAGGCTTTTGCCCCCAATCGCACCAGCCATGACTGGCTCAGCCGCGACCCACAGCAGGTCGACCGCTACCTGAAAGACCCGTTATGCGGCTTTTCCTGTACCGTAGGCCTGTGGTCAGACTTTATTGGCGGCATGCTGGACATCAACCCGGCTGCCTGGCGCAAAGACCTTCCAGTGCATCTGATGGCGGGAGACCGCGACCCGGTGGGAGAAATGGGGAGGGGTTTCGGCCGGCACGTGGCCAACCTGAAGGCAGCGGGGCTGAACGTCGCGTCCGAGCGGCTGTTTGCGGGAGCCCGGCACGAGCTGGTCAACGAAACCAATGCCGACGAGCTCCGGGAGCATCTACTCGGCTGTATTCCCCGGCAGACTGATTCCGACAACTGAGGCATGACGCTACCCGCTCAGGGAAGGTATGATCACGACCAACTGTTGAATCACCGGAGTAGCCCCTTCATGACGGCCACCATCCGTTTATTGCTGACCCTGAGTCTGCTAATGGCAACCGGAGCTGCGCTGGCAGGAGAGGTCAGGCTGGCCGTTGCCACCAATTTTCACGAAGCTTCCGAGCGCCTTGCTGCGCAGTTTACAGAGGCAACAGGCCACAGCAGCCGAATCAGTTACGGCTCCACCGGTAAGCTTTACGCCCAGATTCGTCACGGTGCGCCGTTTGATGTATTTCTTGCCGCTGACCAGGAGCGACCACACCTGATGGAGCAGAACGGTTCCGCAGTACCCGGCACCCGTTTCACCTATGCAGTGGGTAAGCTGGTGCTCTGGAGCCCCGACCCGGAAGCGTTCACGGATCCAGTGGCGTTCCTGCGCGAGGGTAACTTTCGCCGCCTTGCTATCGCCAACCCCAAAACAGCACCCTACGGACTGGCTGCCCGGCAAACCCTGGAAAACCTCGGCCTCCGGGCAGCTCTGGAAGGCAAGCTGGTCAGGGGAGAATCCATTGCCCAGACCTTCCAGTTCGTGGCCACCGGCAATGCAAGCGCGGGATTTGTGGCACTGGCCCAGCTCCGTGACGCCCGGGGCGGCGGGGCCAGCTGGGAAGTGCCCGACACCTACCACGACCCCATCGCACAGCAGGCCATCCTGCTGGAGCGAGGCCGGGACAATGAGGCCGCCAGGGCATGGCTGGAGTTCCTCGCCAGCCGTGAAGCACAGGACATTATTCGCCAATACGGCTACGATATCCCGCAATCGGCCGAATAACCCATGGAGTATCAATGAGCCCGGAATGGCAGACCGTCTGGCTGACCCTGAAACTTGCCGGCATCACCACCGCCCTGTTGATGGTTATCGGAACCCCCATTGCCTGGTGGCTCGCCCGCAGTAACCATTGGCTCCGGCAACCCGTCGCCGCGATTGTGGCGCTGCCACTGGTACTCCCACCTACCGTACTGGGTTTTTACCTGCTGTTACTGATGGGCCCGGAGGGCATAGTAGGCACGCTGACGAAGACCCTCGGGCTTGGCACCCTGCCCTTCACCTTTGCCGGGCTGGTGATTGCCTCTGTGATCTATTCCCTGCCCTTCACGGTGCAGCCATTGCAGAATGTGTTTTCCACCGTCAACGAACGGATGCTGGAGGTTGCAGCCACACTGCGGGCATCGCCGCTGGATCGGTTCTTCTCAGTGGTGATTCCTCTGGCCCGCCCCGGGTTCCTCACCGCAGCGGTGCTGACTTTCGCCCACACCCTGGGTGAATTCGGCGTGGTATTGATGATCGGCGGCAATATTCCCGGCGAAACCCGGGTGCTGTCTGTGGCTATCTACGACCATGTGGAAACCCTTGAATACGCCAAAGCCCACCTGCTGGCCGGGGGCATGCTGGTGTTTTCATTCCTCGTGTTGCTGACTCTCTACCTGATCAACGGGCGCCTGAATAACGGGAACCTGAAATCATGAATGAGCCCGGAATCCTTGCCCGCGTCGCAATTGGTTTTGACCGTTTCCGGCTGGATGTCGACCTGCAACTGCCGGGCAACGGTGTGACTGCCCTGTTCGGCCATTCCGGCTGCGGCAAAACCACGCTGCTACGATGCATTGCCGGTCTGCAGGAATGCGCTGGCCACCTGTCCGTCAACGGAGATGTGTGGCAGGACGGCACCAGCTGCCTGCCAGTCCATCAACGCCCGCTGGCCTACGTATTTCAGGAAACCAGCCTGTTCCCCCATCTGTCGGTCAACGGCAATCTGAATTTTGGCTACCGCCGAACTCCGGCAGCACAGCGCCGGATTCATCCACAGCAGGTTATTGACTGGCTGGGGCTCTCGCATTTACTGGACCGACGGCCGGAACGGCTCTCCGGCGGCGAACGCCAGCGCGTGGCTATCGCCCGTGCCCTGCTGACCAGCCCCCGACTGTTGCTGATGGACGAACCCCTGTCGGCACTGGACCAGGCCAGCAAGCGGGACATCCTGCCCTACCTGGAAACCCTGCGGGACAGCCTGGACATCCCGATCATCTATGTATCCCACTCAGCCGCAGAGGTAGCCAGGCTTGCGGATAACATTGTGATGATGGATCAGGGCCGGGTGGTCGCCGAAGGTGGACTGCAAGAGACACTGGCCCGCCCTGACCAGCCATTTGCTCTTGAGCACGATGCCGCCGTGATCGTTCCTGCGATCATCCGGGAGCGGGACCTGCAGTGGCACCTCTGTCGCGCCGAATTCGAGGGGGGCAGCCTGTGGCTGCGGGATGACCGCCAGTCCGAAACCGGCACCCGGGTCAGACTGCAGATACTGGCGCGTGACGTGAGCATCGCCCTGGCCGCCAATCACGACCAGAGCATCCAGAACCTGCTTCCGGCCAGGGTGATGGATATGGCTGCGGAACATCGCCCCGGCATGACAACGGTGCGACTCCAGGCGGGCAAGACCTCGTTCCTGTCCCGGATCACCAGCCGCTCGGCGCATCAGCTGGGGCTCAGCCCCGGCATGGATGTCTGCCTGCAGATCAAGAGCGTGGCCATTGTTGAGTAATACAAGGCCCGCCTAGCGGGTTCCGTAAACCACCATGGTCTTGCCCTTGACGCGGACCAGGCCCTGGTCTTCCAGAGTTTTGAGTACTCGGCCAACCATCTCGCGGGAACAGCCCACAATACGGCCGATCTCCTGGCGGGTGATCTTGATCTGCATGCCATCCGGGTGGGTCATGGCATCCGGTTCCTTGCACAGGTCCAGCAGGGTACGGGCAACACGGCCGGTCACGTCCAGGAAGGCCAGGTCGCCCACCTTGCGCGTGGTCTGGCGCAGGCGCGAGGCCATCTGCTCACCAATGAAATACAGCACCCTGGGGTCCTGCTGGGCGATTTCGCGGAACTTGGTGTAACTGATTTCGGCAACTTCACACTCGGTCTTGGCCTTTACCCAGGCACTGCGGGAGTCCATGTTGTCGAACAGCCCCATCTCACCGAAGAAGTCCCCGGCGTTCAGGTAAGCCATGATCATCTCGCGGCCATCGTCATCCTCGATAATGACGGTAACGGACCCTTTGACGATATAGAACAGGGAATCGCTTTTATCCCCCGCATAGATGATGGTGCTCTTGGCAGGGTAACGCCGGCGATGGCATTGCGAAAGAAAATAGTCGAGGTGTTTGGTTTTCTGCTCAACCGGCTTGACGATAGTGGCCATAGTGCGAGTCATGCCTCCTGATTACTGGCGGGATCCCAATGTTTTTATTCACCCTGCTTTCCGTGCGGGTTTATTCATTATGAACGCAACTTATAACAAGAAGGCACCCTTTCGGCAACCTGAAACAGTATAGACCACATCAGTGGCACTGCCTTTTACGAGGCTGCCGGGCCAACCCGGATATGCTAGCATCCCTGCCAATTGTACGTTATATCCCATCCGGAGCACGAAAACAGATGAAAGCAACCATTGACTGGACCGGCGATGCCAGCTTCAGGGCAACCAGTGGCAGCGGCCACGCGATACAGATGGACGGGCCTCCTGACCATGGCGGTAAGGATCTGGGGCCAAGGCCGATGGAGATGATGCTGATGGGGCTGGGCGGTTGCTCCTCCTTTGACGTCATGAGCATCCTGCAGAAAAGCCGTCAGGATGTGACTGCCTGCCACGCCGAACTGGAAGCAGAACGCGCTGACGCGGTGCCAGCCGTGTTCACCCGCATTCATCTGCACTTTGTGGTCACCGGGCGCAAGCTGAAGGAAAACCTGGTGAAAAGAGCGGTCAGCCTTTCTGCGGAAAAGTACTGTTCCGCTTCCATCATGCTGGAAAAAGCCGGAGTGGAAATCACCCACAGCCACGAGATCCGCGAGGCGTCCTGAATCGGGACAAATTCGGGTGCTACAATATTGCCCCGAACTCTACCAAAATCGAGGGTCGGTGTGCATAATACGCACCCTCTCCGCCGGTCTGCGCAAAAGGTAAACAACCCGGTCAGTTATCGGTGGCGGACTTGGTGGCATTCTTGTAACAGGCAGGCATGACCACTGACACTCATCTCCAGTCACTTGGGGGGGCAGAACATGGAAACCAAACTACAGCTGCATGGTTTCAACAACCTGACCAAATCGTTGAGCTTCAACATCTACGACATCTGTTTTGCGCAGACCGAAGAGCAAACTGAAGCCTATATTGACTACATCGACGAGATGTACAATGCCGAGCGTCTGACCCAGATCCTCACGGATGTGGTCAAGATTATCGGGGCCAATGTGCTCAATATTGCACGCCAGGACTACGAGCCTCACGGCGCCTCGGTGACCATGCTGATTGCCGAGCACGAGCTCAGCAACGGCGAGCCGGATAACGAAGAGTCTCCAGGCCCGCTGCCGGATGCCATCGTGGCACACCTGGACAAGAGCCATGTGACGGTACATACCTATCCCGAGAGCCACCCCCACGACGGCGTGAGCACTTTCCGCGCCGACATCGACGTATCCACCTGCGGCCTGATTTCGCCGCTGAAGGTGCTGAACTACCTGATCCACAGCTTTGATTCCGACGTGGTCACCGTGGACTACCGTGTGCGGGGCTTTACCCGCGACGTGGACGGCACCAAGCACTATATTGATCACGACATCAACTCGATCCAGAACTACCTGACTGAAGACACCCAGAATGCCTACCAGATAATTGACGTCAACGTGTACCAGGAGAACATGTTCCACACCAAGATGATGCTCAAGAACTTCAAACTGGATAACTACGTGTTCGGAGTCAATGCCAGCGATCTGGACCCACAGGAAGCGCAGTCCATTGAAGACCGCCTGAGGCGGGAGATGCTGGAGATTTTCTACTCCCGCAACGTGGAATAGCCTCATCTGGTGCCGGTGATGGCCTGCCATCACCGGATCTTCAGTTTTTTTGATGTCTCCTTCCAGAATTCTCCGGTTTATTCCTCTGCCTTCGAGGGCGTCTAATAGACGCTATACCCCTTGAGGAGGAGCAAACCATGTCCCTGCGAGCTGTAAAACAAACCATCCCTGCCCTGGAAACCTCTGACGGTGCCGGTGTGCGCATCAAGCGCTCCATCGGACAACATCAGAACATCCGTCTTGACCCCTTCCTGATGCTGGATGAATTCGGTTCCGACCAGCCCCAGGACTACATTGCCGGCTTCCCGTCCCACCCTCACCGAGGGTTTGAGACGGTTACCTACATGATCGAGGGCCACATGCTCCACGAAGATCATCTGGGCAACCGTGGCAATCTCAAAAACGGAGGCGTGCAGTGGATGACCGCCGGGCGCGGCATTGTGCACTCGGAAATGCCCCAGCAGGAATCCGGACAGATGCGCGGCTTCCAGCTGTGGCTCAATTTGCCGGCTGCAGAAAAGATGAAACCAGCGGGTTACCGAGATATCCAGCCTGAGGACATACCGGCCATTACCGTTGACGGCGGCCTGGTAAAACTGATTGCCGGCACGGTAACCGTTGACGGGCAAGAGCATCAGGGAGCTGTCAGCGGAGGCAGTACCCGCCCCCTGTATGCGGATATTCACCTGGCCCCGGGGAAAGAAGCTCTGCTGCCGGTCAACCCGGAGCTGGATGGCATGCTGTATCTCTACGCCGGTGACGCGTCACTGGTATCGGACAAGGGCACGCAGGCTCTACAGGCCTCGGCCGCCAGCGTCCTGTCGGCGGGTGACAGCATCCGGATCGGCGCCGGTGAGAACGGCGCGCGTCTGCTGCTGATCGCCGGAAAACCGATTGGCGAACCCGTGGTTCAGTACGGCCCGTTCGTTATGAACAGCCGGGAAGAGATTGAGCAGACGCTGCGGGATTATCGTGACGGACGCCTGACCGCCTGATCACGCGAAGGGTTTGCGGGCCATCAACTCTGACACCAGCGGCCGCATGATCAGATCCATGGCCAGGGACAGCTTGGTCCCGGGAATGACCAGCGTGTCGTGACGGGACAGGCTGCTGCCGGCAATCATCTGCAGCAGATAGGGAAAGTCCACATCCGTCGGGTCACGGAAATGAATAACGATCAGGCTCTCATCTTCGGTGGGAACATCCCGGACAACAAAGGGGTTGGACGTATCCACCAGGGGGATGCGCTGGAAGTTCACATGGGTGTGGGTAAATTGTGGGACAATATCATGCACATAATCGTCCATGCGGTTGATGATGGTTTCCACCACCGCATCCTGTGAATACCCGCGCTTGTTGGTGTCGCGATGGATCTTCTGGATCCACTCCAGATTGACGATAGGCACCACGCCTACCAGCAGGTCCACATATTGGGCAATGTTATAGGCCTCGCTGACCACCCCGCCATGGAGTCCCTCGTAGAAGAGTAAATCCGTTTCCGGTGCAAGTGGCCCCCACGGTGTGAACGTACCCGCCTTGTGGCCCGCCTCGATCAGCTTCCTGTCTTCGTCGTGAACGTACTGACGGAACTGGCCGCTGCCGGTGTGGCCATAGTCGTAGAACAGAGCTTCCAGCTTGTCGATATGGTTTGCGGCCAGTGCAAAATGGTTGCGCTCACCAAACTGGCCCTTGGCGGCAAGACGAGCCATTTGCTCACGATTGTAGCGGTGAAAGCTGTCGCCACTGACCATGGCGGCCCGAAGCCCTTCGCTGGAAAACAGCCGGCTGAAGATCTCGCCCGTGGTGGTGGTTCCGGCACCTGAGGAGCCGGTAACCGCGATAATCGGATGGCGCTTTGACATAACAGGGGGTCCGGAAAGTCAGTCCAGGCTGGTGAGCAGCCGCGGCTTTTCGATGATGAAACCCTGAGCATAATCCACACCCAGACTGGCCAGCATATCGAGAACCCCGCGGGTTTCAACCTGTGAGGCAATGACTTCCCGTTTCATGTAGTGAGCCATGTCGACCATCGACTTCACCATGGCCTGATCCGTTTCACTGGTATCCAGTTGATTGGTGAAGGCTCTGTCCAGCTTGATAAAGTCCACAGGAAGGCTGCGCATGAACTGGAACGACGTTGGCCCGCTACCGAAATCGCCCAGACAGAACCGGCATCCAAGCTCCTTCATTTCCTCGATGAACTCGGAAATGCCCTGAAGATCGTTGATGGCCGAGGCTTCGGTAATCTCGAACCAGATTCTTTCAATGGGGGCGTCTTTCTGGCTCAGCTTGTCGTAGATGAACTCCATCAACAGCTGATCGTTCAGCGAATGCCCGGACAGGTTTATGCAAATTCCACCCATGTGCTCCGGATCGGGTGCCTTGTCCCGCAGCCAGTCCAGCATCTGGCCCACCACCCAGCGATCAACTGCCTGCATACGGTCATAGCGCTCCGCCATACGGACAAAATCCTTGCCGGTAATCAGGTTGCCGGTGTCGTCATACATGCTGATAAGAATCTCATACTGTGGCGACATCGTGGTGTGTGGGTGAAGTGGAATAATCTTCTGGCATCGCAGCAGCATGCGTTCTTCATTCAGATCCCCCAGGTTGGCCACCTTGGCGGCAATCTGCTCCTGGCGTGCGTGGTCGTGGGCGTCCAGGGAATATTCCATCACCTTGCCATGGCCCCGTTTCTTGGCCGCTTTCATGGCTTCTTCTGATGCCTTCAGCCAGCGTTCGGCATTGGCCAGTGCAGGCATTTCCTGCGCCAGCCCGGCACTGGCTGAAAGGTGATAACTGCCACTGTCAAAACGGAATTCCATGGCCTCGATGGCCGCCACGATCCCCCGGGAAGCCTCCAGGGCAGTTTCCGCCGGCAGCATCAGTGCAAATTCGTTACCGGACAGCCGTGCCAGTGGCATGCCATCCCCCACATGGCTGCGAAGCACATCGGCGACCATGCGCAAGGCTTCATCCCCGGCCTGATAGCCGGCGGTATCGTTGAGAAGGCGAAACTGGCGCAGATCAAGCCGGACCAGTGCGCGCTCATCCTCACGCCGGGCCAGCTGCTGCTCCAGCATACGCTCAAACTCACGGCGCCCCAGCAGGCCGGTCAGCTCATCGTGGGTGGACGCCCAGGACAGCTGGTCATAGACCTTGCGCACCATCCGGTCGATGCTTTCATCCACCAGTGGACGCTCGTACTGACTGTCGGGAACGATAATCCCTTTGCGCATATGCTGGGCCAGTGCCTCCAGCTCCAGCTCCACTACCCGCATACCCTGGTGGTTAACAAACACAAAGCGGCTGAACCCCCTGGCCACCCACACCAGGCGAATGTACTGGGGCTCGTCCGGCTTCTCCTGATCCTTGAGCCAGTCCCCGGTGCGCAATTGCTGGGCACGGTTGACCCAGCGCTGCAGGCTGCGCTGCTCGCGCTCGGAGAGGGCCTGTTTCTTGTCGTCTTCACTCTTCGCCGGCGGGATTTCCACCATGTCGGGCGGGCTGCCAGGACGGCGCACCAGGAACTGCTTGAGCTCGTCACGAATCTGGGAAGACGGCATATGGTTACTGGAGATTGAGGCCAGGCCGTCCTGGATTACCCGCAATAACTCCGGCAGGTTGATGGTATTCTCGGGGTCATCCGCAAAGGTCATCAGTGAATCAATGACCGAAAGATAGTCCTGCCACAGGGGGCTGTCCTGTCCCTGGCGAATCCAGGTCAGCGATAGCAGATCGCGCCAGCCACCGTCCAACAGGCTGACCACCGCCTTCGGTACTTTCCGGCCCGCCAGTTTCTGTTCCAGCACGGCCGCCACTGCCTTCTTGGATTCGGACACCTTCTGGGCGCCCTCGGCGGCGGCCGTTACGCGCTCCACGTTGCGTCGATACACCAGATTCTGGCGATCTATCAGGCCATCCAGTTCCTGTACCGCGCTCTCGAAGACTCCGGTGTCCTGCTCAAAATCAGTGGCAATACGCTGAATCAGTTCATCAATCCGCCGCTGCACTACCGGATTGATGCGGCCGCCCTTCACACCCAGTTGCGCCAGCCGGTTCATTACACCGCGTACCGGGCTGTCCTGATCGTCAAAAAACTCCGGATCCCGCATGACCACTTTCAGCACCGGCACTTCCAGCTGGCGCATCCGTGACTGGGCATATTCACTGAGTTTGGGGCTTTCCACCACACTGCTGAAGAATCGGTCTACCACGTCCAGGGTGCTTTGCTCCTCTTCCCCCAGTGCGTGCTCTCCACTCTCCCTGACCCGTTCCACAACACGTTCGCGAAGGGACGGCTGTTCAGGACTGGCGTTCGCTGCCTGCAACTGAAGCTCCTGCAGCTGCTTCTGCAATTCGCCGGCGGAAAGCTCTCTGGCCCCGGGGGAAAACTCCACCGGTGCCATATCGCCCCGGGCCAGGCGGCTGGCCGTCAGAGTACCAAGCAGATTCTTCACAGTTGCAAAGGCCGTCTGGGCGGCCGATGCATAACCACGGAATTCAGAGGACGCTTTCCGGCCCGGAAAGCGGGTCATTTTGCGCTCGGGGGTCGGCGTCTCGCTGGCGGTCGCGGTCGTCTCCTGCGCCGGCACCTCCGGTCTGGGCGGGACCGGCGACTTCTTTTTGCTATCCACGCTCTCCGCGGGTGCCTGTTCGCTCAGATACTTGCTCAGGTCCAGATCCGGTAACACGCCATGACGCACCAGAATATTATTCAACTCCCGGTAGAGGGGGCCAAGATGCATCAGTACAGACTTTTCAAACGCCTTGAGACAGACCTTCTCCACCTCCCGGCCGGCCTTGAGCAGGTTCAGGCCGGAATGGAAGGATTCGCAGATCAAAGACGGGCCCAGCGGGTTGTGGTGTCCGGTGGAATTGGCGATGCCAAGCTTGTCGAGGCGGAGCTTCAGCTGCAGCAGATCACCTCGATACTGGGTGTCCGCCTTGGTAACCATCACGCGGATCGTCAGCCAGTCTTCAAACTCGCCTTTGTCCACCACCGACAGTTCAGCCCCGGGAGCACCCCTGGGTGCCGGTTTGAGGGGCGATTCCAGGCTCCGCGCCATCTGGTGCCAGATAACCCGTTGGCGCGCCTGAAGCTGGCCGGAAGCATCCATGAATTCATTCGCCTGCTGATCATTGCCCGCCTTATGGGCCGCTTCACGCAGGGCGGCAACCATCTGCACAAAACACGCATCCATCAGCGGCTCGATGTACTGGATAACCGCCTTTGCTGATTGGTGCAGGACGAACTGGACCTTGTCACTGGGCGCCCGTAACGAGGCCCGGTCCTGATGACGATTGCCGCCACACTGTTCCAGCATGGCATTGACAGCCTCCGGATTCGAACGTGTAAACCCCACGCCCATGGCGCCTTCAATTCGGCGCATGACATTGACATACAATTCGTGACGTTTACGGCCGTCAGGGCTGCGAAAACGGACCACCAGTTCCGGTGCGCCCCGCGCAAGCACCTGATCCAGTTTTCTGGACGTCTCCCCGGAATACCGCACAAACAGGCCCTCAGCGCAGAAATCCGCGATCTGACAGGGCAGATTTTCACCACTGCCAACGTCCAGCTGTGCTGCGAGTTTGATCGGTTGGCGGGGACTAGAACGACGATCTTTCGGATCCATGAACTACCTGATATCTGGCGAAGCCTGGTGAACCGGTTATGCAAACTGTTCCGATCACCGGCCGGTATCCCTGAAAGGCAGCGACAGCCGCCTGCTACTTGGGGGAACATAGCTGTAATATAACCCCTGACCCACTCGCCAGCCAGCAACAAAATAACAGCCTGAACCATGACACAGCTTAGTCAGATATATCTTGTTATGCTACTGATAACGACACTTTCCGGGTGTACGACATTAGGCTATTACAGCCAGGCAGTCAGTGGCCACCTGTCACTGATGATGTCCACGCAACCGGTGTCGCAATTGCTCGACGCGCCATCAACGCCGACAGCTCTGCAGCAGAAACTCAGCGTGGCACACGAGGCTCGCAGATTTGCCGCAAACCGGCTTGCACTGCCGGTCGGCGATGCCTTTTCCAGCTATGCCGAACTTGGACGCCCGTGGGTTGTCGTCAACCTGGTGGCGGCGCCGGAATTTTCCCTCGAGGCCCATCGCTGGTGCTATCCGGTCGTTGGCTGCCAGGCCTACCGGGGGTATTACCAGTTGGAGAAGGCGAAAAAGGAGGAACAGTCATTCCTTGCCAGGGGCTACGATACCTTTATCGGTGGTGTCACTGCCTACTCTACCCTGGGCTGGTTTGATGACCCTCTGCATACCGGCTTCACCTCTCTACCCGACAACCGCATGGTCGCCCTCATGTTCCACGAACTGGCCCACCGCGTGGTTTACATCAACGACGATACGGCCTTCAATGAGAGCTTTGCAACTGCAGTGGAACTGGAAGGCCTGCGATTGTGGCTGGATCAGCAGGGTGACGACCAGGGCTTCCAGCGAGCCCTGGCGCGCCTGCGCCAACGCAACCAGACGCTCACCCTGGTTGAGACCGCTTCCGGGCAACTGGAGGCACTCTACAGGCAGCAGGACACACTGACCACCGCCAGGCTTCGACAGCAAAAGGCGCGGATATTCCAGACACTCGGGGACAACTATCGGGCATTGTCAGCCGACTGGGATCAACCCGGCCCCTTCGGAGAGGATCCGGCGGAGCTGAACAACGCCAACCTCGCCCTGTTCAGCCAGTACAACCAGCATGTGCCCGCCTTCCGGCAACTACTGCGGGAGCAGGATGGTGATTTCAGAGCCTTCTATGCGGCGGTGGAGCGCCTCTCCGAACAGCCACAGGACGAGCGCCTGAAAATCCTCGCCCAGCTACGCCAGCACTTTCACGAAAACCTTTGAATTACGCTGGGCATTGTATGACGCCAGCTTGAGCCCGGGCAGCTCACGCACGGTCGATGGCTGAAAACCGCGCTCCCGGAACCAGTGCTCGGTCTGGGTGGTGAGTGCGAACAGCCGCTGGATACCCTGCCCCTTCGCCAGCTTCTCGATCATCGCCAGAATCTCGTCTCCGCGACCTGCCCGGCGATAGGCCTGGTCCACCGCGAAACAGGACAGCTCACCGGCGCTTTCATCCGGGTAGTGATAAAGCGCCGCACACCCCACAATCGTGCCGTCCCGCTCGGCCACCACAAAGCTGCCAATTTCCGTCTCCAGCATTTCCCGTGAGCGACGAACCAGGATGCCCTGTTCCTCAAGCGGCTGGATCAGCTCCAGGATACCGCCGATATCCTCCACCCGGGCCTGGCGGATCTGCTCATAGTTGTCACTGCTGACCAGGGTGCCGGAGCCATCACGGGTGAACAGCTCTTCCAGCAATGCACCATCATCGGCATAGCTGATGATATGGGCCCTGCGCACGCCCCTCACACAGGCATCACAGGCCGCCCGCAACAGATCGCCGTCGTGTCCATGGACCATGCCGGCCGCCAGCCGGTCGGAGGCCTGCCGGGCAGACAGTTCCCGCATCAGCTGGCCGTCATCATCCAGCAACCCCTGATTCTCGGTATACATGATCAGCTTCTCGGCCTGCAATGCAGCGGCGACCTGGCCCCCGACATCTTCGTAGGACAGGTTGAACGCATCCCCCGTAGGCGAATAACCGAGCGGCGGCAACAGCACAATATGCCCGAGCTCCAGCAGCTTCTCGATGCCGGCCACATCCACCCGACGCACCCGGCCTGTATGACCAAAATCAATGCCATCCAGCACTCCCACAGGCCTGGCAGTAACGTAATTACCACTACTTACCCGTATCCGGGCATTATGCATGGGCGAATTCACCAGCCCCATGGAGAGCCGGCTTTCCAGAAACGCCCGCAAACCACCGATTGCCTCCAGCACCAGCGGTAATTGCTGCTCTGGCGTTACCCGCAACCCACGGTGAAAGTTGGATTCCTCACTGGCGTCATCCAATCGCGTTTGAATCTGTGGCCTGGCACCAAAAGCTACCACCAGCTTGATACCTAAGCTACTGAGCAATGCTATGTCATGAATGATATTGATCAGGTTGCCATGAGCAATCGCATCGCCCCCAATGGTCAACACCACTGTGCGACCACGGTGAGCGTTTATATAAGGCGATGAGTGGCGGAATCCATGCAACCATTCGTTCGATTTCAAACTCTTCTCCTGCGAGCGTTAAAGGCAGAATTCTTTGATGAGTCCCTTGAGGATTCTTACAGCCGGGTCCAGTTGTGACAGCTCCAGAAACTCGTCCGGTTGGTGGGCCTGGTCGATATAGCCGGGGCCCATGACCAGGGTTTCCAATCCCAGTTTCTGTAACCAGGGGGCTTCAGTGGCAAAAGCTACCGCCTCTGCCGTGTGGCCTGTGAGTTTTTCGCAGGCCCGGACCAGTTGGGCGTCGGCCGGGGTTTCGAAGGGTGGTACGCCGTCAAACAATGGCTCGAACTCCATCGAGAGCTCACGCTTTTTCGCCAGCGGCTGCAGCTTGTGGAGAATCTCCTGGCGCAATGCATTCATGTCCATGCCCGGCAACGGCCGCAGGTCAAAGTGCAACTCGCAACGGCCACAAATGCGGTTGGGGTTGTCGCCGCCGTGAATGCAGCCCAGGTTCATGGTGGGCACCTGCACCTTGAAATTGGGGTTGCTGTACTGTGCCTGCCAACCCGAACGCAGGGCCAGCAGTTCGCCGAGTGCCTCGTGCATGCCTTCCATGGCATTGCGGCCCAGGGAGGGGTCTGAGGAGTGGCCGGATTGGCCTTCGAATACCAGCCGCTCCATCATGATGCCCTTGTGCATGCGCACGGGTTTGAGGCCGGTAGGCTCGCCAATAACGGCATAGCGGGCCTTGGGGCGGCCGGCTTCGGCGAGCGCGCGGGCGCCGTTCATGGAGCTTTCTTCGTCGGCAGTGGCAAGGATGATCAGCGGCTGCTTCAGTTCCTCATCCACAAAGGCCCGCGCCGCTTCGATGGCCAGCGGGAAAAAACCTTTCATGTCACAGGTGCCCAGACCGTACCAGCGGTCGTCCCGCTCGGTCAGGGTAAACGGGTCACTCTGCCAGCGTTTGTCGTCATAGGGCACGGTATCCGTGTGACCGGAGAGCACCAGGCCACCGGGGCCGCTGCCGAGGGTGGCGATCATGTTGTATTTGCCGGGCATACCCGGAACTTCAAGCAGCTCGACGTTAAAGCCCATGGGCTCCAGCCATTCGGCCAGGGTGCGCACCACCGGCTCGTTGCTCTGGTCCCATTCTGCAGAGGCACTGCTGATTGAGGGCTGAGAGATCAGCTTCGTCAGCATCTCGCGAACGCCAGGCAAATGTTGTGTGGATCCGGACATAGATAAATCTCCGCCCCGTCTCCGGGCTAGCGGGTCTGGCCGCGACGCCAGACCTCAAAAGTTGCAATCAGTCGAATGGCAAGGGGATAGGCAACCTCGCCACCATCGGTCAGCCGCGCGATTTCCATCCGCGAGTCGCCGACACTCACCAGGCGGCCTTCTACAACGTTACCATTCTCCAGGGTGACTCTCACCGTCTGTCCGATCCAGGATTCAGCATCGTCTTTGTCCCTGACGTTCCAACCGGCGACAATGTCGGCGCTGCCATCCATACCCCCATCGGTGACTACCGGCTCCAGCATGGCGTCCGGCCGCTCCGGCAATTCCGGTTCCACGCTGGTCAGATAGACGTCCGGCACTTGCGAGCGGTTATAGCGGACATCCAGACTGGCGCCTTCCGCTTCCCCGCCGCCCCTCACGGGCACACCCCACACCGGGGCCGACGGATCCACATCCAGGGTCAGCTCACCACCTTCGGTCAGCCACTGTCGATACAGTGCCAGCAGCTGGTCACTGGCACTGAAACCACGGGCCCTGAGCGCTTCGCTGAAGGCATCCATAACAATGCTGGTCCATTCGCCGGTCTCTACTCCGGATTCCCGGGAACAATAGGCTGCCACCCGGCGCATCAGGCCGCCGTCACGCAGCGTCACCGTCATTGCCGAGGTGGTGGACTCCGCAATGCCGGGCAGGTCCAGCGGATTGAGCCTTGCCCCTGGCCAGTCCACGTCTACGCTGCCGGCATTGACAGTTGTCAGTTCACCGTAAACACCGTCCACACGCTGGATAACCAGCGCTTCACCAGACACCCCGGAGATCCCCAGCCGAAGCAGGTCACCGCTCCCCAGGTGCTGACGATGGTCGGGACCGCAAACCGGAGAAAACAGCGCCGGAGTCACCTCACTGCCGGCAGTCACCCAGTTGCGGAACATGTTGGTATCCAGTTTCAGGCGCAGATTTTCCGCTTGCAGGGACCAGTGTCCTGGAAGATCTGCCGGATCCAGCAACGCGCTTAGCAGCGCCAGTGGGGAGCCGGCGTCAAACATCAAACGGTCAAACTCAACGGGTTGGGTCAGGCGGAAGTGCTGATAACCGCCGTTACCCAGCACCAGCCGACCCTCAATACCGGAACGGATCTCACCCCGGTCAATCACACCGGCGTCTTCCACTGCCTTGCGGGCCTCGGCAAGCCGCTGATCCGCCAGCCACCAGACCGCACCTTTGAATGACAGGTAGCCGATCAGGGCCAGGACAACCAGAAAGGTGAACAGGCGCTTCATGAATCGTTCCTCTCGGGCGTCATCAGTTACGGGATATCAGCGTACCCACACCTTCATCCGTGAAGATCTCCAGCAACGTGGCATGGGCCACACGGCCATCAATGATATGGGAGGTACGAACGCCGTTCTCCACCGCACTCAGGGCGCAGCGAATCTTCGGCAGCATGCCACCGTGGATGGTGCCGTCTTCGATCAGTTCGTTGACCTGTTTCGCTGTCAATCCGGTCAGTACCTTGCCGTCCTTGCTCTTGAGGCCCGAGACGTTGGTCAGCAGGATCAGCTTTTCAGCCTTCATGGCTTCAGCCACCTTACCCGCCACCAGATCTGCGTTGATGTTGTAAGACGCGCCGTCGGGGCCAACACCAATAGGTGCAATCACCGGAATCACATTGCTGCGGGTGAGCATTTCAATAACGTCGACGTTGACGCTGTCCACTTCGCCCACATGGCCAATATCGATGATTTCCGGGCGCTCGAGTTCGGGAGAGCGGTTCATGACTTCCAGCTTGCGGGCGCGGATCAGATTCGCATCCTTGCCCGTCAGGCCCACGGCGGTGCCGCCGTGTGAATTGATCAGGGAAACAATCTGCTTGTTCACCTGGCCGCCCAGCACCATTTCCACCACGTCCATGGTCTGGCTGTCGGTGACCCGCATGCCGTTCACGAAGTTGGACTTGATGTTGAGGCGCTCCAGCAACTCGCCTATCTGTGGCCCGCCGCCGTGGACCACAATGGGATTGATCCCCACGAGCTTCATCAGCACTACATCCCGGGCGAAGCTGCTTTTCAGCTCCTCGTTTTCCATGGCGTTGCCGCCGTATTTGATCACGACTGTTTTGCCGGTAAACCGCTGAATATAGGGCAGGCCCTTACTCAGTACTGCCGACACCTGCATTGCTGTTTCACGATCCAGAGCCATTCACATTGCCTTGTTGGTCAGAAATCTCATCATGGGTTTTGCGATTATTCCAGAGCCGTCAGAAATCCGCGACAAGATCCGGCGCCACTTTCTGTAGCTGTTCCCGGAAAACGGCCTTGATGCGCTCCAGAGCTTGCTCCGTCTCTGCCTCAAAACGAAGGACCAGCGCCGGTGTGGTATTGGAAGCACGGCACAGGCCCCAGCCATCGGTATATTCCACACGAATACCGTCAATCGTGCTGATGTTCGCCTCACCAAAGTTGCCTTCCTTGCCCAGGCGCTCCATTAACGCGAACTTGGTGTCTTCCGATACAGCCACATTCAGCTCCGGCGTACTGATGTCCTCGGGAAAATCCTCAAAGACCTCATCACAATGACGGTCCTCGATACCCAGGATTTCCAGCAGCCTGGCAGCCGAGTACAGGCCATCGTCAAAGCCATACCAGCGCTCACCGAAGAAGATATGGCCACTCATCTCGCCGGCCAACAGGGCTCCCGTTTCCTTCATCTTCGCTTTCATCAGGGAGTGGCCGGATTTCCACATGATCGGCCGTCCACCCGCCTCGGAAATCACCCCGGCCAGACGGCGGCTGCATTTCACGTCGTAAAGCACGTCGGCACCCGGATTACGTGATACCACATCCCGGGCAAAGAGCATCAGCAGCCGGTCGGGCCAGATGATCTTGCCGGTGTTGGTCACCACACCCAGGCGGTCGCCATCGCCGTCGAAGGCAAGGCCGATGTCTGCGCCTTCGGCCTTCACACGCTCGATCAGATCTACCAGGTTTTCGGGCTTGCCCGGGTCGGGATGATGATTGGGGAAGTTGCCATCCACGTCGCAGTGAAGTGGAATTACCTCACAGCCCAGCTCTTCGATCAGCAGCGGCCCGAGTTCACCGGCAATGCCATTGCCGGCATCCAGCACCACCTTGAGGGGAGCGGCCACCGCAATATCACCAACGATGCGATCCAGGTACGCACGGCGCACATCTTCCGAAGACTGGCTGCCATGACCGCTGGCGAAATCACCGGTACGGATTCGCTGCAACAGTTTCTGGATGGCGTCACCGGACAGGGTTTCGCCCCCCAGCATGATTTTAAGGCCGTTGTAGTTGGCCGGGTTGTGGCTGCCGGTGACCATGACGCCGGAACCGGTACCCAGTTCATGGGTGGCAAAATAGAGCACGGGGGTTGGCACCGCGCCTACGTGAACGACATTGCATCCGGTCGCCATGACCCCCCTGGCCAGGGCGTCGGCCAGTTCGGGGCTGGAATGACGGCCATCGTAGCCGATACACAGGCTGTCCATGCCGCGCGCTATGGCCTCACTGCCTATGGCGCGCCCGATGACCGTTACGATATCGGGCGTCAGGGTTTCATCAACAATGCCGCGGATGTCGTAAGCCCGGAATATGGTGTCGGAAACCTCTGCTTCCGGTAATTGCACCTCTTCTACGTCCGGCGTGTCTTCCGCGCCACCGGAACCACCAAACCCCAGTACGTCGTCGTCACCGTCCAGCATATCGATATCGAGCATATCCTTGTCCTGGAACAGTGGCTCGTCGGCGGCGGGCTTTGTCGCCTGCCCGCCACTGCCCGGCTTCGGACGCGCCGATTCGCCGGCCTTGGCCACACGTTTTTCCACCACCTGGGAAAGCCGGTGAAGCACTTCAGCGGTCGACGCCACCATGTCCCACTTCAGCGTGGGTGGTTTTATCCTTTCGCCACCAAATACCTTGTGGGCCCACTGGATCAGCACGGTAACATCCTGCCGCAGCCCTCTCTGGGCACTACCCAGGAGCAGCCAGACCACAATCGCTGCAATCACCGCAGGAACCAGCGCAAGGATTATCGCCAGCGTGCTGTTGAACAGCGGAGCCGGGGCTGAGGCGGGCCGGTACTGGAGCTCCCAGTCCGGGTTGGTGAGCTCACGGGTCTGGACCGGACCATTGCCGCTACCCTGACTCACAATGGTGCGGTTCGAACCGTTAACGGACTGTATCAGCGAGAACTGCCCGCCCAGTTCCTGGTTGATGCCCGTCATCAGTGGTTGCAACTGCGCGGTACTGAAAACCACCAGCACACTGCCGACAACAGCACGGCTCTGGGGGTTGCGAACCGGGGCGGCCATCTGCAGGTACCATTGCCCGTCCCGCGGGAAGGCATCCGGATAGAGCCTCTGGCCGGTTTCCGCCCGCCGGGCAAGATCCAGGCCGGCAAAACCCAGGGTAGGTTCGCTGGCACTGCGGGGAATCTCCCCATAAGCAAACAGGTACACCGCCTCGATCGCCGGCAAGGTCCCGACAAGATCCGCAGCCGTCTCTTCAGTGGATGCCTCACCACGCAGTGCAGCCCGCACATGATCCTGGGCGGCTATGCCCTCCACCGCAGACTGAAGCAGCGAAAGCTGTTGGTTAATCCTGACCGCAGCCGTGTCGGCCTCCAGGGCGGCCTGCATGTCATAGCGACGGGCCTCGGAAGGAGCGGCAAACAGAAAATAAAGCAGGGCAGCCGATATCGCCCCCGCTAAGACAACAACCAGAGCCTGGCTGACAGAAACAGAACTTAGCCGTTTATGACGCGGGCCATTTGCCGATTTCTTGTCTTTGCTCTGTTTTTTTGCCGATTTCCTGTCTGGATTCTTGTCAGGTGCAGCCTCGTCAGAGTTCTTCTTTTTGCCAAGCTTCATAGTCCATCCTGAAGGTATTTTTTCGCCCGGATTCTTCATTTATCAGGGAAGTATAGACCCTGAACACGGTTCTGCGCCTGCAGCCTCAGCGCGTACCTGTTGAGCCGAACCCACCGTCACCGCGCAGGCTGGCATCAAACGAAGACACCACCTCAAAGTCTGCCTGTACCACGGGCACCAGAACCAGTTGGGCAATGCGCTCACCCACCTCAACGGTGAATTCGGTTTGCCCGCGATTCCAGCAGGACACCATCAGCTCGCCCTGGTAATCCGAGTCAATCAGGCCCACCAGGTTGCCCAGGACAATGCCATGCTTGTGCCCCAGTCCGCTGCGGGGAAGAATCATTGCCGCCAGCGACGGGTCGGCGATATGTATTGAGAGGCCGGTTTTGATCAGTTCAGTCTGGCCCGGCTTCAGGGTAAGAGGCGAATCAAGGCAGGCACGCAGATCCAGGCCGGCTGAGCCTTCGGTGGCGTAGTGGGGGAAAGGCACCGTATTGCCAATCCGGTCATCCAGAATGCGTACCTGAAAAGTTTTGCGGGTCATCGATATTCCTTGTCAGAAAGCGCCGGTCGGGCCAGCCTTTTCAGTGAGTTGGTCTGCAATCAGGGCAATCAGCCGCTGTGCAAGGACAGCCTTCGGGCCGGGGCCAATCGCCTCACGCCCCTGGGGCCAGAAGACGGTAACGGCATTGTTGTCACTATTGAATCCGATCCCCGGCGCCGAGACGTCGTTCGCCACGATCATATTGAGCTTTTTCCGTGTCAGTTTGTCGAGGGCGTAGTGCTCAACGTCGCGAGTTTCTGCCGCGAAGCCAACGGTAAACGGGGCATCGCCCCGGGCAGCTATGGTTGCGAGGGTATCAGGGTTGCGCACCAGTGACAGGCTCATATTTTCGTTCGATTTCTTGATCTTGTCACCGGCGCAGGTGTCCGGCCGATAGTCGGCTACCGCCGCGGTGGCAATAAACAGATCACAGCCTTCGTCGACTGCCCTGCCGGCCTCGTCCAGCATATCCTGTGCGGTCACCGCGCCGCGAACCTCCACACCGGCAGGTGCGACCAAGGACACCGGGCCACTGACCAGAATCACCTCTGCACCGGCTGCCCGGGCAGCGGCAGCGAGGGCATAACCCATTTTGCCGGAACTGTGATTGCTGATGTAACGCACCGGATCGATGGGCTCACGGGTGGGCCCCGCGGTAATGACCACACGCTTCCCGGTCAGCACGCCGAAGGCGGTGCCGGCAACCAGGTCATGCAGTGCCGAAGGTTCCAGCATTCTGCCCGGGCCTGTATCACCACAGGCCTGCGCGCCCTGATCCGGGCCCCAGAGGCTGACCTGCGGGTCCGATTCCAGCAAAGCAATATTGCGCTGGGTGCGGCCATTACTCCACATTGCCTGGTTCATTGCCGGGGCCACGGCAATCGGTGCTTCAGTGGCGCAACACAGGGTGGTCAGCAAATCATCCGCCATACCCTGGGCCAGGCGGGCGATGAAATCGGCAGAAGCAGGTGCAATCACAACCTGATCCGCCCATTTCGCCAGCTCTATGTGCCCCATGCCGGACTCCGCTTCCGGATCCAGCAGAGACGTCCGGACCGGCTCGCCGCTGAGCGCCTGGAAGGTCAGCGGTGTGACAAAGGCCTCGGCACCCCGGGTCATTACCACCCGTACCTCATGGCCGGATTTTTTCAACAGCCGGACCAGCTCCGCACTCTTATAGGCAGCAATACCACCGGTCACACCCAACAGGATTCGTTTAGCGGCCATAACGGCTCCGTATCCATCACAAAATGAAAGGCTTATAAGATACCATGCCAGAGCGCTGCCGGCAGCCTGTCCGGCGTGGTAGAATTCTCCTGCACGTGCAAGCGCAGGAAGCGCAAACAACCATGGAAAGGACTCAACTCATGCCCAATATCGACTGGCCATGCGACGAACGCCCACGGGAACGACTGATGGCCCACGGTGCCGGAAGCCTGTCCGATGCCGAACTGCTGGCGATTTTTCTACGCACCGGCACTCCCGGCATGCCGGTTATGGCACTGGCCCGTCATTTAACAGAGAATTTCGGCGGCCTGCGGGGTCTGATGACGGCCTCCAGGCGGCAATTCTGCGACGTGAAAGGGCTGGGTACGGCAAAATACGCCCAGGTACAGGCGGCCATGGAAATGGCCCGCCGGGTGATGGATGAGCCTCTGCGCCAGGGTGACCCGTTACGCTCGCCGGAGGACACCCGCCGCTTTCTGTGCAGCCGGCTTGGCACTTACCCCCATGAGGTATTCTCGGGGCTCTTCCTCGACAATCGTCACCGGGTGATTCAATACCGGGAACTGTTCCGGGGCACCATAGACGGCGCTGCGGTCTATCCCAGGGAGGTGGTCAGGCAGGCCCTGGAGTTCAATGCGGCGGCAGTCATATTCGCCCATAATCATCCCTCCGGCGTGGCAGAACCCAGCCAGGCCGATATTTCCCTGACCAGACGGCTGAAGGAAGCGTTGGGCCTGGTGGATATCAGGGTTCTTGACCATATGGTTGTCGGCCATGGTGAGGTAATATCTCTGGCTGAACGGGGGCTGATGTAAGGCGGCCCGGATTCCACCGGAAAACTGGCCAAATTCCCAACAATTTTTTGCGTTGGGGCAGCAGTTCTGGTATAAAAGCGTCCCTTTACTGGCGGCGTCTGGCGGGCAGCGTGCAATTTTGCGGCGCAGGTAGCGACCAGAGACGCAATTAAACGAATCAAATACGCATTTTCAGGACCAAAGCTCAGGTCGGAGGCAAGTATGTCCAGAGTCTGTCAGGTTACCGGTAAGCGGCCGGTCACCGGTAACAACGTTTCTCACGCGATGAACCACTCACGTCGTCGTTTTCTGCCCAACCTGCAGAACCATCGCTTCTGGGTTGAATCAGAGAAGCGCTTCGTAAAGCTGCGCGTATCCACCAAGGGTATGCGTGTTATCGACAAAAAAGGCATTGACGCTGTGCTGGCCGATCTTCGTGCCCGCGGCGAGAAATTTTAAGGAGCCGCATCATGCGCGAGAAAATCAAGCTGGTTTCATCAGCAGGTACTGGTCACTTCTACACGACCAACAAGAACAAGCGTAACACCCCGGAAAAAATCGAGATCAAAAAGTACGATCCGGTTGTCCGCAAGCACGTTGCGTATAAGGAAGCCAAGATCAAGTAAGATCATGGCGACCACAAAAAACCCGGCCACGGCCGGGTTTTTTTATGCCTGTCGCCAGGACAAAAAATGCTAGAAGGTTTCCAGGTAGCCCTTTGGCAGCCTGATGTCCATAGCGATCGGCAGGTGATCCGACACCGGGTAACTGACAACCTCAGCGCGCCGTATCTCCAGGCTCGGGCTCACCAGGATATGATCCAGCGCCCGCTCCGGGCGCCAGCTCGGGAAGCTGTGAGCAGTATTCGGCAGAGGGACCAGATTGGAGTGCTTCAACGGGGTATTGTTGAGCAGCTCTTCCGCGTGATTGTTGAGATCACCCATCAGAACCACGTGCTGGTACTCGGAAATCAACTCCTGAATGTAGGCCAGTTGACGCTGCTGGGCCGCCTTGCTCAGGGACAGATGCATCATCACCAGCACCAGCGGATCTTCCTTCACCCCGTAGCGGGCAACGATAGCCCCCCGCCCCGGAATCAGCCCCGGCAACCGGTGCTCGGTAACATCCAGAGGCCGAAAACGACTGAGCAGGCCATTACTGTGCTGAGCCAGCTGCCCCAGGTTGCGATTGAGCTGTTGATGCCAGTAGGGGATGCCCGACGCCTCGGCCAGGTACTGCACCTGATTGATATAACCACTGCGCAGGCTGCCGCCGTCGCATTCCTGCAGCGCGATCACATCGTAGTTGCTGAGCAGCGTGGCAATGCGATCCAGATTCTGGTTTCGCTTGCTATGGGGGAGAAAGTGCTGCCAGCTGCGGGTAAGGTAGTGACGGTAAGAGGAGGTATTGATGCCGACCTGGATATTAAACGTCAGCAGCCGGATATGGCGATGGGCCTCAAATTCAGGAACGTGCGCATCACCAGAACAGGTCCCGCGGGGACCATTCGTTGTCTTGAGAATACCATTCAGCTGCTTGCGAATACGGTTATACATTGTGATGGCAGCTCTGAATCAGGGCACGGCCCGGTTAAAAGTAATAACCGGGCCCGGGCATTTACTGGTCCTGGCCTTCGCGTTCCTTTTCAACCAGGTAATCAACAACCTCCAGTACCGCTTCATGGCCACCGGCCATTGAGGCGGTGATCCGATACTTACCATTAACTATCATAGTCGGTGTACCGGTCACTCGCGCACCGCGAATTTTGGCCTGAGCCTGCTGCATTTTGGCATTCACGCCAAAGCTGTTGTAATTCTTGAGGAATTCTTCGCCATCGACACCGTGATCAGCCACGAAGTCTGCCAGGGCTTCACCTGAGTTGAGCGGGCGACGCTCCCCCGCCAATGCCTCAAACAGGGCATCATGCACCTTGTCCAGCTCGCCCATCGTCTGCAAGGCGTAAAATGCCTTGGCATGGGGCTCCCAGGATTTACCCAGGGCAGCGGGTATGTTCACGTAATTGACGTATTCAGGGCTGTTCTCAACCCAGCTTTCAATCAGGGGCTTGAAGGTATAGCAATGAGGGCAGCCATACCAGAACACTTCAGCCACCTCGATACCACTGTCACTGGCCGTTCTGACCGGGTTATCCAGTTCCTGGTAATGCTTGCCCTCTTCCCAGGTGGCAGCGCTGGCCTGAACCACGAAGGACATGGCCAGAATGGACAATGCGGCGTTCCGGACTATTGTGATCATTCATTATCTCCGGTTATCAAGTTGAACGATTCAAGAGGATTATGACCCAGCAGACCTGAAAAGTTCCACCGGGCAGGGATTAAAGAGTGGCAACCAATAAAAAACCCCGCCAGAGCGGGGTTTCGGAATAACCGGAACCGATCAGTTAAGGCCGGAAACGTAACTGGCCACTGCTTCGATCTCGGCGTCGGTCAATTTGGCTGCAACGTCCATCATGATTGTGGCGTTACGGCCGCCATCGCGATCGCCGTCACGGTAGGCCTTGAGCTGCTTGCCAACATATTCGGCAGTCTGACCGCTGAGCCTGGGGTAGCCCGCCGGTTCGTTACCAATGCCCCGGGGGCTGTGGCATCCGGCGCAGGCCGGAACACCAGAGGCCATGTTGCCGCCGCGGTAGAGCGCCTGCCCTTCATCCACCAGATCAGGGTTGGCCTGGGCAATACCAATGTCCTGCTCATTGAAGTACGCGGCAAGGTCCTGCAAGTCCTGATCGGACATGCTATCCAGCAGACCCGTCATCTCCGGAATTTCGCGCTCCTTGTCCTTGATCAGCACCAGCTGCTGGTAAAGGTATTTTTCTCCAATGCCCGAAAGCTTCGGGTACACAGCCATCACCGGCTTTGCTCCGCCTTCGCCATGACACCCGGCACACACCGCTGCATTTGCTTCGCCTGCTTCAGGATCTCCTGCCCCGTGAGCCATCGCTGTGAGGCCAACACCGAGAACAACTCCTGCGATCAGTTTTTTCATGCTCGCTCCGCTTCTCTCATCCAAAAGTATTCTTCGTTATGCAGCCGGCAGGCACTGGCCAGAAAGGCACAAACCGGGGCTGATCAGCAGCAACGCGCAGCGTGCTGCCCGGATTTGGTGTAGCATTATACATTAATCCCTGACAACTGAAATCCAATAGGAATATCAACACCCGTGTCATCTGACCTGACTCAAAAAAGCATCTCTTTTAACAGCGCCCGCTTCCTGACCAGCGCCTCGCGCCTGGAGGAATGCCCTCCCGACCATGGCGCTGAAGTCGCCTTTGCCGGCCGCTCGAACGCGGGCAAGTCCAGCGCCATCAATTGCATTACCACCAATGGCAAACTGGCCCGAACCAGCAAAACCCCCGGGCGCACCCGCCTGATCAACTTCTTTTCCCTCAACCGGGAAAACTGCCGGCTGGTGGACTTGCCCGGTTATGGCTATGCCAAGGTCTCACGGGACATGAAAGACGACTGGCAGAAGCACCTCGGCCACTACCTGAACGACCGCCGCTGCCTGCGGGGGCTGATTCTGGTCATGGATATCCGGCACCCGCTGACCGATTTCGACCAAATGATGGTGGAATGGTGCGAACATAACAAGCTTCCATTGATGATTCTGGCCACCAAGGCCGACAAACTGAAATTCGGGCAGGCCAAGACGGCCATGATGGGCATCGCCAAAAAGCTGGAAGCGTTTCAATGCCTGGAACACCTGGTCATGTTCTCGGCAACGTCAAAGCGGGGAGTTGAGGAGTGTCGTGAGGCGCTGACGGCCTGGCTGGAAACCGACGGCTAATGGCTAAAGGGTGCCTCCACGCTCTATCCGGTAACCCAGGTCGATACGCTGCTGGCTGATGCCGGCACCACCCAGGCGAGCAAGCAACTCTTCGGCGGCTCGCTGCCCCACCGCTTCCCGTGGCGTGATCACGCTTGCCAGTGGCGGCACCATGACGCGGCCAACGTCATGACCATGAAAGCCGGCAATCGCGATCCGCTCCGGCACCGGGATACCCCGGCGCTGGCATTCGAAAAACGCACCGATGGCAACGTCGTCGTTGGTGCAGAAGATGCCGTCGGTGTCGGGGTTCTCCTCCAGTATTCTCGCCATCAGGGTGGCGCCGACACTGAAAGAGGAACGCTGTTCGCTGCGCAGGGTTACCGGTGTCAGCCCTTCCTCATCCATGGCCTGACTGTACCCTTCCTGGCGCTGCAGAGTACGGGCATCCAGCCGCACCGCAAGATAGACCACCCGCCTTCGCCCGAGCCGGATCATTTCCCGCACCATGTCCCGGGCGGCGCTGACGTTGTCAAACCCGACAGCCTGCTCGAACGGCGCCGAATGCGTGTCCATGATTTCCACCGTTGGCACCCCGGCGGTCTGCAGCATCCGCAGCGTACGCTCGGTGTGCTGGCTTTCGGAGAGAATCACACCGTCCACGTTGTACGACAACAGGGAAGACAGGCTGCGTTCCTCGATCTCGGGGCTGTACCCGTAGTGGGACAGCATCAGGTGATAACCGGCAGGCTCGGTGACCGATTCCACGCCCTTGATGACATCCGCAAACACCTGGTTGGTCAGGGACGGAAGCAGGACACCGATGGCATGGCTGGTGGACCTGGAAAGCAGGTCCGGCGCGCGGTTGGGGATGTACCCCAGCACTTCCGCCTCGGCAAAGATTCGCTCCCGCATGGGCTCGGAGACATTGTCGGCGCCACGCAGACAACGACTGACCGTCATCTTGGTGGCACCAACCCGGTCTGCAATATCCTGCAACGTGGGGCGTTTATTCTTTACCATCTACTGCTCCAAAATGGTCAAAGGTGTCTATCATACCCGAGCCGGGCCAGGCAGTGGCCGATCACCTGTTCCGGCGTGCCGGATACATCGACGACAACGGCATTTTCATCCGCCCCTGGCTCTTCCAATAGCTGAAACTGGCTCTCCAGCATCGCGCGGCCATTGAAGTAATGGTCCGTGCGCCTGGAATGCCGCGCCCAAATGGTTTCAAAATCCCCCTTGAGATAGACAAAGCAAGCTTGTGGGTTGCCATTCCGCAAGCGCTCGCGGTAGGCACGTTTAAGGGCCGAACAGGCCAGAACCAGCCCGCCCTCCTCCCTTCGCATCAGCTTCGCCAGGTCATCCAGCCAGCCGAGGCGGTCCGCATCGGTCAGCGGAATACCAGCCGCCATTTTTTCAACGTTGGCGCGACTGTGATAATCGTCCGCATCGTAGAACGGAACCCCCAACTCGCTCGCCAGCAGGGTTCCGGTGACGCTCTTGCCGCACCCGGACACACCCATTACAACGACTTTGGGCACCTTTGTTCCCCTCGTCTCACGCACATTGTTTACGTCACTCATGTCACTGCCACCATAGAGCCAACTGGGGGAAGGCGATCAGCAGACCCAGAGCCACCACCTGGAGCGCGATAAACGGCAACAGGGCATGGAAAATCTCGCCCAGGGAAATGTCTTTCGGCGTCACGGTCTTGAGATAGAAGGCGGCAGGGCCAAATGGAGGCGACAGGAAGGACACCTGCATGTTCATGCAGAACACCACCCCGAACCAGATCGGACTGTAGCCCAGCTCTGTCACAATCGGTACGAAGATGGGCATGGTCAGCAGCGCAACACCAACCCAGTCCAGGAACATGCCCAGGATCAGCAGTATCAACATCATGAACAGGATCGTGGTCAGTCCATGGCCACCACTGACAGCGAAGACCATGTCGCGGACGAAATCGATACCGCCCATAAGGTTGTAGACGCCGACCAGCGCCGTTGCACCGATACCGATCCAGATGATCATGCCGCACACCCGCAGTGTGCTGATGGTCGCCTTACGTACCATGGCAAGGGACAGCTCACCGCGAATCCAGGTACTGATGGCAATCCCCATCACACCCAGGGCGGAGGCTTCCGTTACCGACGCCACGCCACCATAGATACTGCCCAGTACCACAACCACCGACAACAGGGGAAACAGCAGCGCCTTGAAGAAGTTCGGCATCGGCGTTTCGGGCGCATCCTGATCCGAAGGGAGCGGTGCCATCTTCGGGTTCAGCCAGACCCGGATCAATACATACCCCATATAGAGCAGCGCCAGGATCAGCGCAGGCAGGAAGGCACCCTTGAACAGGTCACCAATGGATACGTTGGCGGTCAACCCGTAAATAATCAGCACGATACTGGGTGGCAGCATGGTGCCAAGTGCGCCGCCAGCACAGGTGGTGCCAATAGCCAGTTTACGGTCGTACCCCAGGCGCAGCATCTGCGGCAGTGCCAGGATGCCCAGCAACACCGTTTCGCCGCCAATGACACCGGACATGGAAGCCAGGATCACGGCTACAACCAGCGTCTGGACGGCTACGCCACCGCGAAGTTTGCGCCCCAGGCGAGCCATGGCATCGAACAGGTCTTTGGCAATACCGGAATGGTCCAGCAGCGACGCCATTAATACGAACATGGGCACGGCCAGGAACACATAGTTGCCGATAAAGCTGTAAAGGCGACTGCTGACAATAGGCAAGGCATCCGGGCCGAACCAGCCCAGTGCGAAAACAAGAGCAACCAGGCCGGTGGCAAATGCCAGCTGCATACCGGTCAGCAACAGGACAATCAGCATGACCAGCATCAACAGGCTGCCGTAACCAATACCCATGGAGGCAAGTTCAAACATTAGTTATCTCCCTTGCCACGAAGATCGCGGATAAGGTGCAACACAAACTGGAGCGTCATGGTGGCCACTGCAACGAGGATGATCACCTTGAGCAGCGCGGGGAACGGCGGATTCCAGGCCGAGCCGGAGGTTTCCAGGCGAATGTCACCCCAGGGGGCCAGAACCGCGCCCTTGGTCATCGACCAACTGGCAAACAGCAGCATGGCGGAAAAAGCGAGGCCCAGCAGATGATGTACCACCCGCAGCCAGCGCTGGACACGGGGCGAAACCGCATCGTAAATCAGCACGATGCGAACGTGCCGATCAGTCGCCAGCGCATAAAGCCCGCCAATCACGAACAGCGTGGCTCCCGCAAAGGTGACGGTTTCGTGCACCCAGAGTGTTGGAGCATCGAATACGTAGCGCCGGATGATCTCGTAGAAAGACACCAGCACGATCAACGCAAATACCAGGCTCAGTTTCTTGCCCAGCCAGACGATAGCCCGGTCCAGCCAGGTAAAGCCCACGTCTTCGTCCTTGTCAGGCAGGACAACCCCACCCTCGGGGCCAGCGCCCTGACCGGATGTATTTTCTTCAACAGACATAACGAACTCCTCGCTCCGGGTACCGGACAGGTACCCGAAGGCTGATATCGAGGGAAGCGGCTACTTGTTTAAAGGAGGCCCTGGGACTCGAGGTAGCCGGTCACCGACTGGTAAACCTTCCCGGCGTTGGGCGACTGTTCGGCGTAAGCTTTCCACTGGTCGCGGGCAATGGCACGGAACTTACGACGTTCCTCGGCGGACCAGTCGTGAATGGTGATGTCCGGATTGGCACGTGCTTCATTCACCGCTTCCCTGTCCGCCATTGCCAGTTGCGTGCTGATGTCCTGGGCGAAGTCCCTGGCAGAAACTGTCATGATGGACTGGATGTCCTCTGGCAGCTTCTCCCATTCCTTGAGGTCCATGGCAATTTCGATGAGTGGCAGGGAATGGAACCCCGGATAGACCGGGTGGGCGGCAATGTCGTTGAGACCTGCTTCGTGGTTGGTGGAGAAGACCGTGTAATCAGCCGCATCAATCACGCCCTTGCTCAGCGCGGTGTAAACCTCGGAACCCGGCAGGTTCACCGGTGAGGCGCCAGCAGCCGCAAATACCGACTGCACCAGCCCCTCCGGCGCACGCATTTTCAGCCCTTCAAGATCCTCCACGCCATCCAGCGGCTTCTTCGACACGAAGGATTCAAGTCCGGTGCCACCGCCGCCGACAAACTTAACGCCGTACGGCTGATACAGCTCATTCATCAGCTCATAGCCACCGCCGTAATTGATGTAATCAATAAGCTGATCAGGACTGGACCAGGCACCGACCGTGTTGCCGATCAGTCCGAATGCCGGGTCTTTGCCGGAAAAATACCCGGTCACCGAGATATGACCGTCCAGAACGCCCATTTTCATGGCACCGAGGGTTTCGGTATGACTGACCACACTGCCCACGGGCAACAGGTCAATTTCAACGCGGCCACCGGTCATCGCTTCCACGCGATCGGCCCAGGCCTGTTGGATCTCGAAGTTCTTGACACCGGAAGGGTCTGAAGACTGAAGCTTGAAGTTGAAATCAGCAGCAAAAGCATTGAAAGCCAGGGAGGCTGACAGCAAACCGGTTGCGAGCCTTGTCGGGAACATATTGGTATCTCCTGATTGTTTTTGTGCCGGCATATGTTACCGGTAACATATACAAGTCTAGGGGAATTAAAATGCGTTGACAAGGATGCCATGTAGAGCTTTTTTCGAGGGATAAAGGCAATAAAAAAACCGGCCTGCATGACAGGCCGGTGAAACGTCAGGGTTTGCGACGTGCTAAAACCTGAGAACTCACTCAGGCGACACCGTGAATGTCCGAATTCCCGATGTCGTAATTAGTGACACGCCAGTTGATCAAAAGTTCCGCAATCTCCGACGCTATCGAGAAGTGTCACCTCAAGCGTCGGCCGACTCTGGCAGACAGGGGCGATATTTTTCCCGCAACGCCATCACCTGGTCCCGATAATCCGCGGTCAGATAAGGGATTTCCAGCGTCAACACCTGATAGATACCCTGCTTCAACTCCGTCAGGGTCAGGCTGGTGGACTCCTCAAGGGCATGGGCAGTTTTCAGGAACGCCATCCAGTTGGTGATGACCAGCCATACGTTCAGTGACATCGCCGAACGCAGCTCTTCAGGCTGGGGCTGGATAATCCCGGCGTCTGCCAGCTTCTCGAAAATCCGGCTGATCGCTACCAGGCAACGATTGGTGAATTCGCGGTAGTCCTGCCGCAGGCGACGGTCACTGTCGAGCAGGTATTCCAGGTCGCGGTGAAAGAAGCGGTAGCTCCAGAGCCCGTCAAACACCGACTCAAGATAGAACGTCAGGTCTTCCAGGGTGATAGGCCGGTCTTCCGGGATATCCAGGTAGAAGTCCACCAACTTTTCATACTCGAGAAAAATCTCGTAGATGATGTCGGACTTGTTGCGAAAGTGGTAATAGAGGTTGCCTGGCGAGATCGCCAGGTGAGCGGCAATGTGATTGGTGGTGATATTGCGCTCTCCCCTTTCGTTAAAAAGCTCCAGGCTCGAAAGAAGAATCTTGTCTCGGGTTTTCATAGGCTCTGCAATGCGTTGTTGTATGTGGGATGGCCCGATTCGCCATCCGGTCGCCTTGACTCACTAGAGTATATACTCTAATAATAGCCCCAAGCGCAAACTGAATACTTTTTCGCCAATGCTATTTCCGGCCCGACCAACAGGGCCGTTGACAATGAACAAGACGGCCCGGCCACGAGCCCGGCGTCGCGAGGAGAGAGCGATATGGTTGCCACCGTTGTCCAGCTGACCGAAAGCAAGAAACAGATCCAGCATACCCACCGGGTGTTCGACGATCAGAAGAAGGCATTCCGCAACAACCCGATGCCGTCGTTGACCGAGCGCAAGGAGAATCTGAAACGGCTAAAGCGTGTGTTGATGACCAACCAGGACAAATTGCTGGACGCCATTGATCGGGATTTCAGCTGTCGCTCAAAGGATGAATCCCTGATTGCCGAGGTAATGCCATCGATTCAGGGCATCAACTACGCCCTGAAAAATCTTGAAGGCTGGATGAAGCCGTCCAAGCGGCATGTGTCGGTGTTGTTCCAACCGGCCAGCAATCGTGTGCACTACCAGCCCAAGGGCGTTGTGGGGGTGATCGTGCCCTGGAACTACCCGCTGTATCTGGCGGTCGGCCCGCTGGTGGCGTCATTGGCGGCAGGCAACCGCACCATGATCAAGATGTCCGAATACACCCCCCATACCTCTGCCCTGTTCCGGGAGATCATCGAGTCGGCGTTCCCGGAGGACCTGGTCAGTGTGATTAACGGTGAGGCCGACGTGGCGGCCGACTTCTCCAGCCGGCCCTTTGACCACCTGCTGTTTACCGGTTCCACGTCGGTGGGCAAGCTGGTGATGCGCGCGGCGGCGGAAAATCTGACACCGGTCACCCTGGAACTGGGCGGCAAGTCACCGGCCATCGTTTCCCCGGATGTGCCCATGGAGGATGCCGCCCAGCGCATTGCCTTCGGCAAGGCCTTGAATGCGGGCCAGACCTGTGTGGCACCGGACTATGTGCTGTGCCCGGCGGACCGTGTGCAGGCGTTTGTGGATGAGTACCGTAACCAGTTTGCCAAAATGTACCCGAGCCTGCGGGACAATGACGATTACACAGCGATTATCAATGAGCGCCAATACGCACGGCTGCAAGGGTATCTTGACGATGCACGGGAGAAGGGCGCAGAGCTGGTTGAGATCAATCCGGCCAGTGAGAACATGAAGGATGGCACTCGCAAGATGCCGATTACACTGGCACTGAATACCACGCCGGACATGAAGATCATGCAGGATGAGATTTTCGGGCCGATTCTGCCGGTGGTCAGTTATGGCAAGCTCGATGAGGCCATTCATTACATCAATGACCGTCCGCGCCCGCTGGCGTTGTATTTCTTCGGTTATGACAAGTCGATGCAGGAGCATGTGGTCGACAATACCCATTCCGGTGGCATGTGTATCAATGATGCGCTGATGCATGTTGCCCAGGACGATTTGCCATTTGGTGGCGTGGGCGATTCCGGTATGGGCCATTATCACGGCAAGGAGGGTTTCCTGACCTTCTCCCATCATCGGGCAATATTCAGCAAGCAGAAGTTCAATAGTGGCAAGTTTGTGTATGCGCCTCACGGTACGGCGGCGCACAAGATGGTATATAAACTGTTTATTCGGTAATTTCTCCCAACGCCTGATAGCTTGGGTGCTGGGAACCGGAGAGAACGACCGTCCGGGACACGTCGTGAATACGTCCATGTAGGCTCCTAAAAAACATCCTTGTTTTTTAGGGTCCCGGACGGTCGTTCCCTCCGGTTCCTGCTAGCTTCGAGCTGCCTGGCAAGAAAGAAAAGACAATAAAAACAAGAGAGTGGTTATGTCTGATGTGATTCCTCATTCCGTGCAAACGGAATCCCCCACTGCTGCCATGGACCGCCGGAGTTTTCTTCGGACGGGGCTTGGTGGTGCGATGTTTCTGGGCACGGTGAGTGTAACGGCCGGTTTGTCCGGGTGTGCGACCGCGCCGGCGGGGCGGGACTATCCGATGCCGGGGGCGATGGACCAGAGCTATGAGTTCCGGTTCCTGACCCGTGACGACATTGTGCTGTTCGAGGCCCTGTTGCCGGCCATGGTCGGGCCGGGGCTGCCCGAGGAGCCGGTTGTGCGGCGGCAGCAGATTCAGGCCACCATTGAGCGTATCGATGCCGGCATTCACCAGTTTGGTCCGGCCAATCAGAAGGAACTTCGCGGTCTGTTTGATCTGCTCAACTTCGGGCTGACGCGGGTAACGGTGGCGCGGGTCTGGTCCAGTTGGGAGAACGTCAGCAGGGAAAGCGCCCATGCCTTCCTCGAGCGCTGGCGTACCAGTGGCATTGGCCTGTTCAACAACGGCTATATTGCGCTGACCAAGGTCAGCAATGTGGCGTTTTATGGCCATCCGGACCATTGGCATCTTTCCGGGTATCCCGGGCCTCCCACATTTGCTGTGGACGCCCTGCCCCAGTTCAAGAACAACGCCTGAACGACCCACCTGCGTATCGGAGTATTGCAATGTCATTAACGGATCGTATCGCCCGTGGGCTCGAAGCTGGCTGGAAGGTCACCGACGGCGCCACTCTGTCACAGAACCAGACCCAGGAAGCGGATGTGGTGATCATCGGCACCGGTGCCGGTGGTGGCACCACGGCGGAGATACTGGCCAGGGCCGGGTTGTCGGTGATTCTTGTTGAGGAAGGCCGGCTTTATTACCAGAAAGATTTCAAGATGAATGAGCTGGACGCCTATGCCTCCCTTTATCAGGAAGGTATGAGCCGGGTTACCAGTGACGGTGCCATTGCCATTCTGCAGGGCCGCTGTGTGGGGGGCTCCACCACGGTGAACTGGACCTCGAGCTTCCGCACGCCGGAGCCGACCCTCAACCATTGGGCCAGCCGGTTCGGGCTGGATGATCTCAGCCCTGCGGCCATGAGACCCTGGTTCGATAGCCGCGAGCAGCGGCACAATATCGAACCCTGGGTAACCGACCCCAACGTCAATAACGACATCCTGCGCCAGGGCTGTGAGGCCCTGGGCTGGTCCTGGGAAGTGATTCCACGCAACGTCAAAGGCTGCTGGAACCTGGGCTATTGTGGCGTGGGCTGCCCCACCAACGCCAAGCAGGGGGCGCTGACCACCACTATCCCCGGTGCCCTGGACAATAACGCACACCTGTTCCATGGCCTGAGGGCTGACAAGCTGGTGATGAAACAGGACCGGATCGACCACTTGCAGGCCTCTGCCATGGCTGCGGACGGTGTAACGCCTTCCGGCATCACCGTGACACTGAAAGCGAAGCATTTCGTCGTCGCCGCCAGCGCCATCGGCTCCCCCGGCCTGCTGTTACGCTCCGATATCCCCGACCCCCACGACCGCATCGGCAAACGCACCTTTCTGCACCCGGTTAACGCCACAGTGGCAGAAATGCCGCACACCGTCGAGCCCTACTATGGTGCGCCCCAGTCGATCTACTCGGATGAATTCAATTTCTCCCAGGGGGTCGAAGGCCCCGCCGGGTTCAAGCTGGAAGTGCCACCCCTGCACCCGGCCATGTCCGCCGGCGTGGTCCCCGGCCATGGCAAACAGCAGGTCAATGATCTCTCGAAACTGCCCCGCATGAACTCCGTCATCGCCCTGCTGCGGGACGGCTTTCATCCCGACAGCCCCGGCGGCACTGTCAGTCTTCGCGACGATGGCAGCCCGACACTGGACTACCCCGTTACCGACTACCTCTGGCAGGGCCTGAAAGACGCCTTCTACAAAATGGCCGAAATCCAGTTCGCTGCCGGCGCCCGCAAAGTCCGCCTCATGCACCTGGACTCCCCCTGGTACAGCTCCTGGGCCGACGCCAAAGTCGGCATCGACAGGCTTCCCATGGAACCTCACCGCGTCCGCCTGTTCACCGCCCACCAGATGGGCGGCTGCGGCATGGGCAGCAACCCGGAAGAATCCGTGGTCAACGGCTTCGGTGAGCACCACCAGGTGCCCAACCTGAGCATCCACGACGCCTCGATCTTCCCCACCAGCATCGGGGCGAATCCGCAGTTGTCGGTGTATGCACTGGCGGCGAGGAACAGCACAAGGCTGGCCCACAGGTTGAGTTCATCATAGGCGGGAAGGCTGCTATCCTGTCCGCTTGTGGTGAAAAGGAGCTACGAATGCCAAAAGTCATCTACCCGGGTACATTTGACCCGATCACCAACGGCCACACCGACCTCATCGAACGTGCCGGCCGCCTCTTCGATGAAGTCGTCGTTGCCATCGCCTACAACCCCAAGAAGTCACCGCTGCTGACCCTCCAGGAGCGCTGCGACCTGGTCGCCCAGGCCACCGCCCACCTGCCCAATGTCAGCGTCACCGGCTTCAGCAACCTGCTGGCAGACTTCGTACGGGAACAGGGCGCCACCGTTATCCTTCGTGGCCTGAGAGCCGTCTCCGACTTCGAATACGAGTTCCAGCTTGCCGACATGAACCGCCGCCTGGCACCGGAAGTGGAGAGCGTGTTCCTGACACCGGCCAACCACCTGTCCTATATCTCCTCCACCCTTATCCGGGAAATCGCCTCCCTGGGCGGAGATGTATCGGAATTTGTCGATCCGGCTGTGGAAGCGGCACTGAAAGAGAAGTTTGGCAAAGACTGAAGAAGAGGCGGGGGAGACTGCTGCCTGCAGGCAGCAGTCCACAGCAAGATCAGAACAGCGGCGGCAACGGAATCAGATTTCCATTGATATCCAGGGCAAGGTCTTCCAGTTTGCCCTGAACCCGCACACGATCCCCCTCCTGCACCACCATTCCCTGCTTGATCAGCGGTGCTACCTGCATCCCCAGCTCGGGGTACTGCTCCACCAGCGCCAGTGGCATGCTCAGGTCCAGGTTGCCGGTCAACCGCTGCATCACCATCATCATCTGATCCTTCTCCTCATCCGACAGCGACGGGTGTTGCACCATGATCTCACCATCAATCGGGCCATATGGCGTGGCAAAGGAAAGCTCCGGAAAACCGAATGAGAACCCTTCACCCGCCAGACCCAACAGGGCCTGATTGATCCGGTTCATGGATTCCATCTGTTGCTGCATTACCGCACGGGAGTCGCCACCGGGGGCCGTCAGGGCAGCCGTCTGCATCTCCGTCAGTGCCTCAGTGAGGTTATTCCAGTTCTGCACATCCAGGCCGCTGAATACGAATTCCATGCGATGCGGCCCAAAGCTCTCGTCGTCTGCGGTCACTGTCTCCAGGGTCATGAGGGTCTCTGAGCCAAGGCTCTCGCCATCATCCTCAGTGAAGGTCTCGCTGCGGATCGCCAGATCGTCAAACCGGAGCGAGGGCTCGTCGCGGGCAGCCAACTCAAAGCCGCTCAACGACATATCGCCGTCACCCAGCCAGACACCCCCGGTGAGATGCTCCATGGTCTGCTCGAAACGAAAATCTTCGATACTGATGCGAAGATCTGGTGCCCGGATGACAGCCCCTGGCCAGAGCATGACAATATCGGCATGGGAGCCATTGTCACTGATTTCGGCGCGGCTGTAGCTTTCCGACATATCAAAGGATTCGCCGGTTTCCTCGTTGATCACGCTGATCGCCGGAACGGACAGCTCAACGATTGCCGTGCCCCAGAGGCGGGTTTCCAGAGTCAGTTTCGGCTTTTCATCCGGAAAGATTTTGTTAACGTCGGAGCCAAGCTCATCGGGTGGAGAAAAGTCCAGCAAGCTGCCAGTAACACCATGGCTCACCCGGGCCTGGTACTCGAACTCATGCTCTTCGCCGGTATCCGGGTTCTGAACCGAAAGGGTGCCGGTAAAATCAGCACCCAGGTAGCCCCGGTTGTAATCCCGCGTTTCCAGCTGGAACAGTGGCTGAGCCTGATTCACTTCCGTGGTCACGCTCTGCCACTGCTGCTCGGTTACGTAACCCACAGCCCAGGGCGCAACCACACCAACCGCCAGCACTGCCGCACCGGCAACCATCCATTGTTTTTTCAACTGCCTGTTCTCCATTACTGCGCCCGCCCCCTGCACAAAAGCTGCAGGCAGGCACGGGTTATCATTATTTACCGGTCAGGCGTTCCAGCAGAACCAGTTGCGATGCCAGACGGTCTTCGCCTTCTGCCGGCTGATTCTGGATGTAACTGCCGTCCGGCTGCAACACCCAGGACTGGCAATTGTCCGCCAGGTAGGTATCCAGGTCTTCACGCACCCGCGCGATCAGGGCCGGATCTTCCAGAGGAAAAGCGGTTTCCACGCGGCTCAGCAGGTTGCGTTCCATACCGTCGGCACTGGAGCCATAGACTTCCGGCCGGCCATTATTGCCGAAGTAGTAAACCCGGGTATGCTCCAGGAACCGCCCGATGATGGATCGCACCCGGATGTTGTCCGACAGCCCCGGCACTTCCGGGCGCAGGCAACAGATGCCGCGGATGATCAGGTCTATTTTCACCCCTGCGCGGGACGCCCGGTACAGCGCCTTGATCAGTTCACGCTCGGTCAGGGCATTGAATTTGAGGATGATGCGGCCTTTCTCACCCAGTTCCGCCTCCCGGTCTACCAGCCCCAGCAAACGGCTGTGCAGGGTAAACGGAGAATGGAAGAGCTTCTTGATCTTCAGTGCCTTGCCCATGCCGGTAAGCTGCTGGAACAGCTTGTTGACGTCGTCACCTATGGACTCGTCACAGGTCATGAAGCTGTAATCGGTGTACAGGCGAGCGTTCCCGGCGTGGTAGTTACCGGTGCCCAGATGAACATAGCGCCGCAGCTTTCCTTCCTCCCGCCGCACAATCAGGATCATCTTGGCGTGGGTCTTGTAACCCACTACACCATACACCACGATGACTCCGGCCTCCTGCAAGCGACTCGCCAGCTCCAGGTTTTCCGCTTCGCTGAAGCGGGCACGCAGTTCGATAATGGCAGTCACTTCCTTGCCACGACGGGCCGCGTCCATCAGTGCTTCCACAATTTCCGAATCGGCGCCGGTGCGGTACAGGGTCTGACGAATGGCCAGCACCTGGGGATCCTTGGCGGCCTGTCGCAACAGATCAACCACCGGGCTGAAGTTTTCAAACGGATGCAACAGCAACAGCGGACGCTTGCGGATGGCATCGAACATGGTCTCTTTGCTGCGGATCTGGCGTGGAATCGATGGCGAAAAGCCTGAGTAGGTCAGGTCCTGGCGGTCTACCAGTCCACCCACAGCCATCAGGCGGGTAAGGTTAACCGGCCCGTGTACCTGGTACAGGTCCCGATCCGTAAGACCAAACTCCCGCAGCAGGAAATGGACCAGTTCTTCCGGGCAATTGTCCGCCACTTCCAGCCGCACACCATCACCAAAGCGACGACTGAGCAGCTCGCCACGCAGGGCGGAAGCCAGGTCTTCAAGGTCATCCTCCAGCTCAAGGTCGGCGTTGCGGGTCAGGCGGAACTGGTAACAGCCTTTCACTTCCATCCCCGGGAACAGCTCATCGGCGTGGGCGTGAATCATTGACGACAGGAACACCAGGTTATCGCCGCCACTACAGACGTCGTCCGGCAGTCGCACCAGACGCGGTAGCGATCGCGGTGCCGGCACGATGGCCATACCGGTTTCCCGACCAAAGGCGTCCTTGCCGTCGAGCTCGACGATAAAGTTCAGGCTCTTGTTCACCAGGCGCGGAAACGGGTGTGACGGGTCGAGACCAATCGGGCTGACAACAGGCAGGATTTCCTCATCGAAATACCGGCGCACCCAGTCTGCCTGGGCCTCGGTCCACTCGCGGCGGCGAACAAAATGGATATTTTCCTGCTCCATCTCGGGAATCAGCACGTTATTGATGATGTCGTACTGTTCCCGGATGTATTCGTGTGCCACGCGGCTGATTTCGCCCAGTACCTGTTCCGGCATCATGCCATCGGAGCCCAGGGTTTCGCGGCCATACTTGATCTGCTGGCGCAGGCCGGCAACACGAATCTCGAAAAACTCGTCCATGTTGCTGCTGAAAATACAGCAGAACATCAGCCGGTTGATCAGCGGATGGGTCGTATCCAGGGCCTGCTTGAGCACACGGTAGTTGAACTGGAGCTGGCTCAGTTCACGGTTGAAGTAGTTTTCCTGGGCGGCCACGTCAACGTCGGTGCCCGGGGCCGGCACTTCCACCGGAGCCGGAACATTCGTGGCATCAACAGCCTTCAGGTTTTTTGCAGATTCGGTACTCATTGCTGACTGCTTCCATTGTCAGGGTGCCGGTACAGCACCCTGATTGTGACTGTGGCCTGTCAGGTACGGCTGCTGCGCATCAGCCGGGCCGCCCTGACGGCAAAATAGGTGAGGATGGCATCGGCACCCGCACGGCGCATGGCCATCAGGCTTTCCATCATCACGGCATCGCCATCGAGCCAGCCGTTTTCCGCGGCGGCCATATGCATGGCATATTCACCACTGACCTGGTAAACGAACGTTGGCACCTGCAGCTCGTGCTTGACCCGGTGGACGATATCCAGATACGGCATACCCGGCTTTATCATCACCATGTCCGCACCCTCGGCAATATCCATGGCCACTTCGTGCAGCGCTTCATCACTGTTGGCCGGGTCCATCTGATAGGTGGCCTTGTTGCCCTTGCCCAGATTGCCGGCCGAGCCGACGGCATCCCGGAAAGGCCCGTAGTAGCTGGAGGCATACTTTGCAGAATAGGCCAGAATCCTGGTGTTCACATAGCCGGCAGACTCCAGGGCCTCCCGGATGGCGGCAACCCGACCATCCATCATGTCAGACGGCGCCACAATATCGGCACCGGCATCCGCATGGGATAACGCCTGGTTCACCAGCGCCTCCACGGTCACATCATTCAGCACGTAACCATCGTTATCGATGATGCCGTCCTGGCCGTGTGTGGTGAACGGGTCCAGCGCTACGTCGGTAATGACACCCAGCTCTGGCCGGGCTTTTTTCAGTGCTCGCACGGCACGCTGGGCCAGGCCATCGGAATCCCAGGCACCGGAGCCGGATAGATTCTTGTGCTCGGCCGGCACAACCGGAAACAGCGCTACCGCCGGAATACCCAGGTCAACCAGTTCCGCCGCCTGCTCTACCAGCAAATCAATGCTCAGGCGCTCGACACCGGGCATGGAAGGCACGGCTTCACGCTGGCCCTCACCCTCCAGCACAAACACCGGAAAAATCAGGTTATCGGCACTGAGCTGATGCTCCCGCACCAGCCGGCGGGAAAAACTGTCAACCCGATTACGACGCAGACGGGTGGCAGGGAAAACACGGTTGACCGAAGAGCTCACGGAACACCTCCTGTGGAAAATGGCGCAAAACACTGCCCCATCATACACGCCCGCAAGCAGCGGTGGCAGGACCCGCCACGGATCCGCAGGTCAGACTACCAGCACCAGATGAATGGAATGTTACCGGATTGAGTCGAGGGCTTCCGCGCGCAACTTTTCAGCACCTTCAAAATACTCATCCCTGAGGGAATCGACAGCGGCTTCACGCTCAGGGCCGGCAAGCCCCAGGTCATCAAGCCCCCTGAGTGCCGCGCTATACGATTGCCACTTGTTGTCCCAGGCTCGCTGCTCTGCTTCCACCTTTTCCAGTTGCCGGGCGGCCTCGTCACCAAAACGCTCTTCCCTCCAGGCACGCAGCGCCTCCGGGTCGTCCGCAAATTGCGAACGGGCCTTCTGGTAATCGGTGAACTTCCGGGTTTCCCGGCGGGCTTCGCGTATAGGCGCCGGCAGTGCCTGTTCGGCCCGCTCCAGTGCCTGCTCACGCTCCTCGTCGGAAAGGGATTCGTCAGTCCGTATGCGCAATTGTTCTATCTGGAACTGATCCACGGCTTCGTCGCTCGCAAAAAAAGCCTCGGCGGTCTGCGCATCCATCCAGGTGCGCCGTAAGGCGCGGATTTCTGCCATACGCTGCTGCATTTCATTGGCATCCAGGGACGTGGCATTGCCATAGGTGACTTCGAGATCCCCTAACGCCAGCTTGTAGTCCAGGTAATTCCCCAGAGTGGCCATGGCCTCAGAACGGGCCGGCTCCTCCAGCCGTGCAAGCGCCTGCTCTATCCGTGCGACCAACTGGGGCAGGGTCTCCTCCCCCAGCGCGGCGAGGTAATACTCAAACAACTGCCGCAACTGGGGCGTGGGAACCAAAGAACCATTGCTATCGGTTTTGGCCCAGCCGCCAGGGAGGCTGGTTCCTTCCAGCGAGGCTGGCAACCCATCCGGTACCGGGACACGGGCATTTGCGACCAGCTTTGACGGCGCCTCGCTCCCCTGTCCGGGGCTTCCCGTCTGCTCCGCAGAGCTGCCGGCATCAACAGCAACTGCAGTATCGTCAGCGGTTGCCGGCTCATCACTGAGGAATATGACCGTGCCAGCAAAGAGTGCCACCATGACAAGGAGTGCCAAAGTCGCAAAACGAAGGAATTCTCTCATTAATGCGGCCTGTTCAGGGATTAAGAACTATTCTGCTGAAGGCAGCATAGAGGATCGAAGGGCACTGCGGTGAGACCAGCGTCAAAACAACCAAAAAACAACAGAACCGAACAGGCCGCAGCCCCGGAGGCTGCGGCCTGGAAATTCAGAGGGAGCGATTATTAAAACCGACATCCACCTTTCGGGGGGAATCCGAGCGGAACGCCGTATCCACTTCCTGAATTCTGCCACCCTGGTTCAGAAACGATTCAATATCCTGCTGGAGCTGGGCACGAATCCGTGCTCGGCCTGCTATGGAATGTGTATCATCACTGTCATGTGTCCAGCTACCGGATTGCTCCAGATTGCTTTCGTCGAATTCACTCATGATTTTCTCCATCAACGAAAACATCACAACGAGCGTACCAAGCCTGTTCCGGCGGGCCGCCCCGTCTCGACGGATACGCCTTGCGACCCGCCTTGGCGTCTTTATAATCCGCTTTCGGCTGCAACGCTATTTCTTCACAACGGCTTTTTTGTAATTTTTTGTAACCAATTTCAAGACACTGTTTTAGAACAATAATATGTATCAAACTGCGCAAGCTAATTGATTGACACAAAGAATGAATAATGATTCACTACTTATAAGGAACCCGCATGGCATACCGGGAAACGGAGAAAATGCGCAACCGCAAGGCCGAGGCCCGCAAGCGCATCATCGAATGTACCTACGAATGTGTCGCCGGTGGCGGCTTCCGCAGCGCTCAGATCACTCGTATTGCAGCCTGCGCCGGTGTCGCCACAGGAACCATCTACCGGCACTTCGAGTCCAAGGAAGACCTGTTTGCAGAGATATTCAGGATTGCAACACAGCGGGAAGTGGACAAGGTCGCCGAAGCGCTGGCTATAGAAGGCAACGCGATAGCCCGGCTGGAAGCGGCCCTGCGCCAGTTTGCAGAACGTGCCCTGAGAGGTCCGGTGATGGCGTGGTCACTGATCGCCGAACCGGTGGACCCGAAAGTAGAAGAAGAACGCCTGAAGTTTCGCAGGGCCTACGCCGAACTGTTTGAGCAGGCGATAAAAGAAGGTATCGGAGAAAACAGCCTTCCTGACCAGAACGCCAGACAAAGCAGTACCTGCCTTGTAGGCGCCATTGCCGAAAGCCTGGTGGGACCACTTTCACCGGCCCAGACAGGCGGCGCAGACCAGGCCGACAACAACGACCATGATCCGCTGGTCGACTCCATCATTTGCTTTTGCATGCAGGGGTTGACCGGCGCCAGGAGATAAACATGAACGCCCGCCAGCCCCTGCCACAGGACAACACAAGCCCCTCCGGTGACGACCGCTACCTGGCCGTAACCCACGAGGTCGTCAACCAGCCCCCGGCCCTGGAGAACTACAACCTGTTCGAGCAGGACAGGGCCCTGCAGGAAGCCGTGGCCCGGGAAGGCGCGGCGGCAGCCACCAGTGACCTGAAACAGTTCGGCGCCCTGGCCGGCGCGGCGGAAACCATCGAACTGGGATTCCAGGCCAACGAGAACAAACCGGTGTTCAACACCCACGACCGTTTCGGCCACCGGATTGACCAGGTGGACTTCCACCCCGCCTACCACCAGCTCATGACGACCGCCATGGAAAACGGCCTCCACAGCAGCCCCTGGACCAGCCCCGGAGCAGGCGCCCATGTTGCGAGGACAGCCAGGTACTACATGCATTCCCAGGTCGAAGCAGCCCATTGCTGTCCCATTACCATGACCTTTGCCGCCATCCCGTCGATTCGCAAGCAGCCGGAACTGGCCGCTATCTGGGAAAACAAGATCCTCGCCAACAGCTACGACCCCCGCAACCTGCCAGACAGCGAAAAACAGTCCGTCACCATCGGCATGGCGATGACCGAAAAACAGGGCGGCAGTGATGTCAGGGCCAACTCCACACGTGCCTACGCCGTCGGCGCCGAAGGCCCCGGCCAGGCCTATGAACTGGTCGGCCACAAATGGTTCGTGTCGGCCCCCATGTGCGACGCCTTCCTGGTATTGGCCCAGACCAAAAGCGGGCTGTCCTGCTTCCTGATGCCACGCTGGCGCCCCGATGGCAGCAAGAACCCCTGGCAGGTCCAGCAGCTGAAAAACAAGATGGGTAACATCGCCAATGCTTCCAGTGAAGCCGAGCTTCGCGGCGCCCTGGCCTGGATGGTCGGTGAAGAAGGCCGAGGCGTTCCTACCATTATCGAAATGGTCGCCATGACCCGCTTCGACTGCATGATCGGCAGCTCCGCCGGCATGCGCCAGGCCCTCGCCCAGGCCAGCCACCACTGCCATCACCGCAGCGCCTTCGGCAACCGCCTCAGCGACCAGCCCCTGATGCAGAATGTACTGGCCGACCTGGCCCTGGAAAGCGAAGCTGCGCTGGCCTACACCATGCGCATCGCCCGCTCACTGGACAACCAGCACCTGGAACACGAACGCCTGCTGGCCCGACTGGCCACGCCCGTTGGCAAATACTGGATCTGCAAACGCACCCCCAACCACGCCTACGAGGCCATGGAATGCATCGGCGGCAGCGGCGTCATGGAAGACTGCATCATGCCCCGCCTGCTACGCGAATCCCCGGTCAACGCCATCTGGGAAGGCAGTGGTAACGTCCAGTGCCTGGACACCCTCCGCGCCCTGCAGAAAGAACTGGACACCCTCGACGCCTTCTTCAGCGAAGCCGCCGAAGCCCGCGGCAGCGACGCCCGTTTCGACCGCTTCCTGGCGCAACTGCAGAACGACTTCGCCGACATCAGCGACTTCGAATACCGCGCCCGCAACCTGGTGGACCGCCTGGCCCTGCTGATGCAGGCGTCCCTGCTGATCAGAAACTCAGATCCGGCGGTAGCCGACGCCTTCTGCGCCTCACGACTGGAACACAACGGCGGCCAGAACTACGGCAACCTGCCCTCCGGCACCGACCCGGTGGCCATTATCAAACGGGCGACGCCTGTAGTAGGCTAATTTGGATCTCCACCAGTCTGTCATGATGGTAGACTTGGTGGACTCCACCTGAATAGCTCGAGAACCGGTGGGGGGAGGACTCTCCAAAACTGTGCGGAGCCATGGATGGCGAAGCTCAAGCGTCACATGGACGTGCCGAAGGAGCGTGTTTTGGAGAGTCCTCCCCCATCGGTTCCCGCACAAAAGCCGGAAGATCTATGTCCGAAGCCCTGAGAAAACTCCTTAACCAAGGCAACCCCCAGCAGCCGGTCATCACGCCCCATGTGGGCATCCTGACCCTGCACTTCCAGCTCTACGCCTGCGAAGACCTGAAAGCCAAACGCAAAGCCTTCACCGCCATGAAAGCGGTGTGGGGCAGAGAACCCGACCTGGCCGTTGCCGAAACCGCCGACCAGGACGCTCTCGACTGCGCCACCTGGACCATCGCCGCACTAGGTGGGTCCTCCCAGCAGATATCCCAGCGCCTGGACCAGATCGAAAAAGCCATACAGGATCGCATAGACGCTGCCATACTGGACGTACACCGGGAGATACTTTGACCCTCCTGGCGAGCAGGGGCCATGCTGTAGCGTATGGTTTCACGACACCGTATACTACGCCCCCTCAGGGAGAACGGAACGCCCGGGACAGGCTTTGCGAATGACCACTGAAAGTGTGTGGCACCTATGACCGGAAAGAAGAAATCCGCCCAGGCCTCGGTAGAGGCAATGTATCGTGTATTCACCGTGCCCGAGGCACCGGAATCCACCCTGAGCCGGATTGACCAGAACATATCCCGTAACCTTGCCGGATTCCTGCAGGAACACATCGTTGCGGTCGAACGGGATCTTTCCGACGTTGAGAAAGATTTCTCGGACTACGCCATTCCCGAAAAACCCATTTTCGTCTCGGAGCAGGCCCAGTTCCTGCTCGACAAGCTGGTGGCCAACTCCGTACACACCGCTTCCCCCAGCTTTATCGGCCATATGACATCGGCGCTGCCCTACTTCATGCTGCCGCTGTCCAAGATCATGATTGCCCTCAACCAGAACCTGGTCAAAACCGAAACCTCCAAGGCCTTCACCCCCATGGAGCGCCAGGTGCTGGGCATGATCCACCGGCTGGTCTACGAACAGGATGGCGCCTTCTACCGCAAGTGGATGCACGATCCCCGTTATGCCCTGGGTGCCATGTGCTCAGGCGGCACTGTCGCCAACCTCACGGCACTCTGGGTGGCACGCAACAACGCCTTCCCCGCCGAAGGCAGCTTCCGTGGCATTCACCAGGAAGGGCTGTTCCGCGCCCTGCGTTATTACGGCTGCGAAGGGGCAGCCATACTGGTCTCCCGCCGTGGCCACTATTCCCTGCGTAAAGCCGCCGATGTACTGGGCCTGGGCCGCGACTTCCTGGTGCCCGTCGACACCGATGACGACAACCGCATCAACACCGACGCCCTGCGGGAAAAATGCCTGGAACTGCACCGCCAGAAAATCCGGGTAATGGCCATTTGCGGTATTGCCGGCACCACCGAAACCGGCAACGTCGACCCCCTGGACGCCATGGCAGACATCGCCCGGGAATTTGGCGCCCACTTCCACGTCGACGCCGCCTGGGGCGGACCAACCCTGTTCTCCCGCACTCACCGGCACCTGATGAGGGGCATCGAAAAGGCGGATTCGGTCACCTTCGACGCCCATAAACAGCTCTACGTGCCCATGGGCGCAGGCCTGGTAGTATTCCGTGACCCGGGCCTGGCAAGCGCCGTTGAGCACCACGCCCAGTACATTATCCGCAAGGGCTCGAGGGATCTGGGCAGCACCACCCTGGAAGGCTCAAGGCCCGGCATGTCCATGCTGATCCAGTCAGGATTAAGAATTCTGGCGCGGGAAGGCTATGAAATCCTTATCGACCAGGGCATCGACAAGGCCAAAACCTTCGCGGAAATGATCAATGCAGAGTCGGATTTCGAACTGATCACCAGGCCGGAACTCAATATCCTGACTTACCGCTATTGCCCGGAGAAGGTACAACAAGCGCTCTCTGTGGCTGACCCCCTGCAGGTCGAACGGCTGAACACGTCCCTGAACCGCATTACCAAGTTCCTGCAGAAAACCCAGCGTGAACGGGGCAAGGCGTTTGTCTCCCGGACCCGCCTGGAACCGTCACGTTACTTCAACTTCCCGTGTATCGTTTTCCGGGTAGTGCTGGCCAATCCGTTAACCACGAAGGAAATCCTGGCAGACATTCTGAAGGAACAACGAGAATTGTCAGCAGATGAGGGAATTCAGGACGAAATAGAAATTCTGGATCAGATGGCGGACGCGGTACTTAAACTGCATGAGACTGGAGCCCAGCAGGCCTGATTTCACCTTGCCTAGTCAGAAACCGCGAGGGTCGGGGGCACTCTTCCAAAACACGCTGTGAATACGTCCCTGTACGCTCGGCTCCGCCATCCATGGCTCCGCACGGTTTTGGAAGAGTGCCCCCGACCCCCGCTCAGTGCAAGCCTAGGCTCAAGACCTAGTAAAGCGCCTCTTCATCATCAAGCACTTCGTCCAGAATCTCTAAAAACATATGGTCCGCGCTGCTCCAATTCTCCGGAATGCGGATGGTGGTGTTGGCGCTTATTTCCCGGGCGATGAGCTCGTTGGCATTGGGCTCATTGCGGTACTTACGCGCAATTTCCACCGATTTTACGGCGATCGTAGGATCACTGAGGACCTTCTTGATAAACACCCTGAGCTCGCCAATGACCTTTGACTGACGGCTTTCTTCTGCTGAACTCATGACTCAATCCCCGGACAGGTTGGCAATAATGGAGGGGGCAAACGCCCCCGTATAAAGAATAGTATGGGCCAAACCGGCAGCTGACAACCAGCGCGGGTGATCCTTACATCAGGAAACCGCGCAGGGTGAAGAACAGAATGGCTGCCAGGCATGCAGACACAGGAACGGTGATGATCCAGGCGGCGATGATCCGGGTCAGGTGAGAACGCTTGACCATCTCCTCGCGGTAGATCTTCTTCAGGCGCTTACGCTCTTTCTTGGACAGGGGGACCTGCTTCTTCTGCTTGGCCTGCTTGAGCAGGTTTTCCATTTCCTCAACCGAGGCATTGCGGAAGTCCTCAAGGAACGGACGCAGACGCTCGCGTTCCTCTTCCTCATGGCTGTCCATGATGTTGTGGAGCTGGGTTGCGTAGTTGGACTTCAGGTATTCCCGGAGGAAGCCCACGCCAAACACGCCACCTACGGCAATGTGGGTTGAACTGACGGGCAGCCCCAGCTGTGAGGCAATGATGACCGTCAGCGCCGCTGACAGGGCAATACAGAAGGCCCGGGTTTTATCCAGCTCGGTAATTTCGCTGCCAACGGTCTTGATCAGCCGCGGCCCGAACAGCATCAGGCCCACCGCCAGACCGACGGCACCCACCAGCATCACCCAGAGAGGAATGGCAGCAGAAGTGACCACTGCTTCGGAAGAAAGCGCATCGTTGATCGCAGCCAGTGGGCCGATGGCGTTGGCCACGTCATTGGCACCGTGGGCAAAGCTGAGCAGTGCCGCAGCAAAAATCATGGGCCAGACAAAAAGCTCGTTCACGCCGGCAGAGCTGTTTTCCATGGTGGCTGCGCGGCGCCCGACCAGAACCCTCATGGCGATGAAAACAACGATCGCCAGTCCAAGTCCCACCAGGGAGGCACCCAGGAAGTCGACGCTGACAATCTTCTTGACCCCTTTGACCATCAGGTAGGTACCGAACGCCCACGCCATGATGGCCACCAGCCAGGGTACGAAGGTTCGGGCGGCTGGTACGACGTCCTGCCGGTAAAGCACGGTCTTCTTGATGGCATACAGGAACAGAGCCGCCAGCACGCCGCCCATCACTGGAGAAATCACCCAGCTCGCGACAATCTTGCTCATCACGGCCCAGTCAGCAATGCCCCAGCCGCCAGCTGCGACACCAGCACCCAGAACGCCACCGACGATGGAATGGGTAGTGGAGACCGGTGCACCCATCCATGTGGCCAGGTTGAGCCAAAGGGCACCGGCCAGCAGTGCCGCTGTCATCAGCCAGACAAAGGTGCTCACATCCTCCAGCCGGTCAGCGGCAATAATGCCACCCTTGATGGTGGAAACCACGTCACCGCCAGCAATAATGGCACCGGCAGCCTCGAACACAGCGGCAATAACAACCGCGCCCCCCAGGGACAGTGCCCCCGAGCCTACAGCGGGCCCGACATTGTTAGCCACGTCGTTGGCGCCAATATTGATGGCCATATAACCGCCAATGACCGCTGCCGCCATCAACAGCATGCTGTTGGGCATACCACTGCTGATCTGGCCTACCGCAAGGAAGACAACGAACAGGAACAGGAAACTGATGCCAACGCGATAGCGCTCAGTGGAGGGGCTGGTCAGGAGATTATCAAGGTATCCGTTTTTGCTCGCCATAACACATCAGGTCTCGCAACAGGGAACACGGGGGCGCTGTGATTCAGCATTTGTACGGCGGCAACTATAAATTTTTTGCCATAAAAATGAAACTAAACCGTCATAATCTCGATTGCTTGACCCAAGTCGCTGTACAGATTGCCACTTTTGACTAATCTGACGCCTAATTGTGCAGATAGCGCACATCACCAAAAACAACAAGAGCGCCATGACCCGACTCCCGGATCCGAGCCAGACGATCGCCGACGAAAGTGAAGAAGAGCGGATTTCCCGCCTGCTGACTGGCCTTTCGGCCATGGCTATCCTGTTCCTGTTGGGGATTGGCGCCAAGGCCTGGTTCGCAACCCATACCACCCACGCCGGTGCTCTGGCTTTTTTTGCATCACTGGTGGCACTGAACATGCTGGTCTTCGCCCGCACCGGCCATCGCCAGCGGCAGAAAGGCGGCATGATATTCATCGTGGGGCTGCTGTTCGGATACCTGATTGTCACGGGTGGAGAGAGCAACACCGGACCGCTCTGGTTCTATGTCTTCCCGCCCTTGCTGTTCTACCTCACCGACCTGAAGACCGGGACTGCGGTGCTGCTGTTCTGCTGCCTGCTGGCGGTGGTGGTATTCCAGTTTCCGCAACTGCCATTGGTCACCGCGGAATACACCACCGACTTCAAGATTCGCTTCTTCGCCACGCTGACGTTCGAATCCATTTTCTGTTATGTGCTGGAAGCCAGCCGGCTGAAGGCCCGCAATGAACTGATGGACCTGGCCCGGGCCCACGCCTACGCTGCCCAAACCGACGAACTGACGGGCTTGTCCAACCGCAGGGAGATGCAACATCGTTTGAACGCGGAATACTCCCGGTATCAGCGCTCAGGCCACCACTTTTCGATCGTCCTTATAGACCTGGACCTGTTCAAACACGTTAACGACGATCACGGCCATGACGCTGGTGACGAGGTCCTTCGCAAATTCTCGGAACTTATGCAGGCTGTTATCCGACAGACTGACGTGGCGGCGCGCTGGGGTGGCGAGGAATTCCTGATCCTGCTGCCCGACACATCTCTACTCCAGGCTCTGACCCTCGCCGAGCGTTTACGTTTCGAAGTAGCCAACACCGAGTTCACTTTTGCCGGAAAGCGCCTTCCTATTACCATCAGTGCCGGTATCTGCTCCATTGCCAAGGCCGGCTCCGTGAACGAACTACTGAAACAGGCCGACATCCATCTATACAACGCCAAGGAAGACGGCCGCAACCGCATTGCCCCGCGGGTACGCACCACCTCCAACGGGCAGACTCCACCCGGCGCCCGTGCTTGAGGCACAGGCACGCACTCGCTATGATCGTGCCGCAATTCAACGAACAGGACGAGTTATGGCATCAATCCGGATTCTGGTTGGCAGCGTCTACGGTGGCGCATTACTGACCGCGCGCGCACTGAAAAAAGACCTGGAACAGCAAGGGCACCAGATTACTGTCCTGGAAGATCCGCAGCTGGAGGATATATCCGGAAACACCGATCCAGTGTTGATCTGTACATCCACCACGGGACAGGGCGAGGTTCCGCCAAACCTGCTGCCATTCTACCTGAGGCTCCGCGAGGAGCTGCCCCAGCAGCCGGGGCGTCCTTTCGGTCTCATCGTACTGGGTGACAGCTCGTACGGGGATACGTTCTGCGGTGCCGGCGAGCTGATGGAAGAAGCCTTTTACGAAACCTCGGCGCGAAAAGTCGGTGACACGCTGCGGATCGACGCCCTGGAAACCACGGAACCGGAAGTGGAAGCGGGGCCCTGGGCACGACAGTGGGTGGAAAACCTGGAAAGTACGTTGTGCGGGAACTGAAAAACCCGTTGTTTCTCCCTTGAGCACACCAGTGGTTGAAGCCATACTGACCTGGACAATCACAACACGATTGGAACTACGTGCGCCATATTGCTCAGATTTTCGCCCTTGTGGGCGCATTGATCATCATGGCTTTCGGAACCCAGGCGACCCCCCCGGAATCCGGGTTTGCAGAGCCGGATATGGACTACATCCGGGTGACTCCTTCAGAAGAGTTGGATCTCAGGGAAGCACTTGCTTCCGATAGCTGGCAGTCACTGGAAGGCGAAAGTCCGAACTTCGGCTACATCCGCGATACCGTGTGGCTCCGTATTCCTGTACCGGCAATGCCGACTCAACTTGGCAGCCGGCAGCTGCTTGAAATACGCTACCCGCAACTGGACCAGATTACCTTCTACCTCCTCGAAAACGGCGTTATCCGCCAGCGCATTCTGACCGGCGATCATTACCCGTTTGACCAGCGCCCGATAAAGCACCGCAACTTCCTGTTTGCATTCGACGTCGATCCGGACAGCGACTACCAGATACTTCTGAGGGTGCGAACCCAGGGGGCGATGCAGATACCTGTACGGCTATGGAATCCCGCCGCTTTTTTTGAGGCGGCTTCGGTCGAGGATCAGATGCACGCGATTTATTACGGCATCCTGATCATGGTGATCTTCTTCAACCTGTTCATCTTCCTGGCCCTCCGCGAGCGCATGTATTTGCTGTATGTGCTTTCCACCCTGGGGTATCTGTTGCTGGTCGGTAGCCTGAACGGCAGCACCTACCAGTTACTCTGGCCAGGGCTGCCCTGGCTTCACAACCAGGCGATGATGCTGACGGTACCGGTTGCCCTGATCTTCACCCTGCTGTTCTCCCGTGCGTTTCTTGACCTCAAGTCCACCAGCCCGAAAATGGACAAGCTGGTCTGGTATACCGTGATCATCAATCTGGCGGTTGCCGTGGTCACCTTCATTACCGACTACAGCATTGCCAGCCGACTCACCGTGGCCCTGGCCATTCCCAGCTGTCTTCTGTTGACCGTGATTGGCCCGCTGCAATGGATCCGGGGAAACCCCCAGGCCAGCTATTACACCATTGCATGGGTACTGCTGACGGTGGGCAGCGCAATGACCGCAGCCAATAAGTACGGGCTTATACCCACCAATTTTGTAACGGTTTACGGCATGGAAATCGGCTCGGCCCTGGAAGCCATCCTGTTGACCATTGCCCTCGCCGCCAGGCTTTACCAGGAGCGGGAAGACAAGGTACGGGCACGGGAAGCGGAAATTGCAGCCATGGCGGCAAGGCGGTCGGCAGAATTGCGGCTGATCGATCAGGCGTTGCACAACCCACTGACCGGATTGCCCAATCGCGCCTGCCTGGAAATGATAATCAATGAGCTGATAACCCGTGAAGCGGGCAAACGGTTTTCCATATCGGTGATCCATCTCACCAATCTTCCGTCCATCACCAAAACCCTGGGACACCGCAATACCGATCGCCTGATCGAGCTGGCCGCCCGACGTTTCAACAGCATCGTGGCAGAACTGCCCGGCATCTGCCCGGTGGAGACCACAGAACAACAGTCGTTCTATCTCGCCTCGCTGGAATCGTCCACCTTTGGTTTTGTGGTAGAGACCGACCTGTTGGCAGAGGTTCCACGGGCCGTGGCCCATGCCCTGCAGGAACTCCGCGAACCGCTGGATTACCTGGGCATGCAACTGCCCCTGGACCCGCGCACCGGCACAGCCATCTGCCCTGATCACGCCACAGATGCCAACACATTGATCCGTCGGGCCTTCATTGCCCAGGGTTCGGAAGATGCCAGAGACCGGGGCCTGGCCTTTTACCACCCAGCGAGGGATTCCTACAGTGCCGACCGCCTGACACTGGCTTCTGACCTGAGGCACGCCCTGAAGAACGACAGGCTTGCACTCTATCTGCAGCCAAAGCTGTTACTGAAAACCGGGGAGGTGGTCGGGCTTGAGGCACTGATTCGTTGGCCGGATCATAAAAATCCGGTTCCCGCAGATGAAATCATTGCCCTGGCGGAACAGACAGGACTGATCAAACCGCTGACGCGCTGGGTGCTGGAAGAATCGCTGGCGGTGAGAAGCCGGCTGCTTGAACAGGGCTACACGCTCGGCCTGTCGGTAAACATCTCGCCCAACAACCTGAGGGAAAAAGACTTTCCGCTGTTTGTGCAACGCTTGATGAGCAGTTACCACTCCCACCATGGCGCCATTACCCTGGAGGTTACGGAAACCTCCATGATGCAGGACCCGGTCAACTCCCTGGCGGCACTCAAATCATTGCACGCCACCGGCATTCCCCTGTCCATTGACGACTTCGGCTCCGGTTACTCGTCGCTGTCCTATATCAAGCAGTTGCCTGCCAGCGAAATCAAGATCGACCGGTCCCTGGTCACTGATCTGGCCACTGAAGCCGGTGACCGTGTCATTGTCAAAACCACCATCGAAATGTGTCACAGCCTTGGCTACAGCGTGGTTGCCGAAGGTGTGGAAAAGCAGGAAACACTGGAACTGCTGGAGCAAATCGGCTGCGATATGATTCAGGGTTACTTCCTGACTCCGCCGCTGCCATTCGACGACATGACCGCATGGCTGGATGAACGGGCCCGCCAGGGCAAAAGCCGCAAGATCGGCTAGCCCCGGTGGCGAATCAACGCTTCCTGTGTTGTTGACGCCACCAGCCTTCCCTGCTGGTCAAAGAAATTGCCACGATTGAAGCCGCGCCCGCCGGACGCACTGGGGCTGTCCTTGTCGTACAGCAGCCAATCGTCCATGCGGAACTCACGATGGAACCAGATGGAATGGTCCAGGCTGGCTATCTGCATCTTCTTGCTCATGAAAGTCACACCATGGGGATTCAGTGCGGTTCCCAGGAACGAGAAGTCCGAGGCGTAGGTCAGCAGGCACCGGTGCAGTACCGGGTCGTCTGGCAGATGCCCCTGGGTGCGGAACCAGCTTTGTTTATAGGGAGGGCGGGGCTCCGGCTTTAACGGGTTGACCGGATCCACCGGCCGGATTTCGATGGGGCGATCCCGGACCAGGGTATCTCGCAGGTGCTCCGGCACGTGGGGCGCAAGCATCTTGCCATAGTCCTGTTCTGACTTGAGGCTGTCAGGATCCGGGGCAGACGGCATGTCCAACTGATGCTCGAAACCCTCCTCGGCGACCTGAAACGACATGGAACCGGTCAGGATCTCCTTGCCATCCTGGCGCGCAATCACCCGGCGGACGGAAAAACTGCCGCCGTCACGAACCCGCTGGACTTCATAGTCGATGGGCATGCTGTGATTGCCCGGCCGCAGGAAGTAGGCATGCAGGGAATGGGGCAGACGCCCTTCCACAGTGCGGCTGGCGGCCATCAGTGCCTGGCCCAGGACCTGGCCACCAAACACATTGGGAAAGCCAAGATCTTCGCTGTCACCCTGGAAGTGGTCGTCACCCATCGGGGAAAGATCCAGCAGATCCACCAGTTTTCTGGTTACTTCCAGCATGCCCGCTCCTGTCAATTTAGTTAGCTCACGAATCACTTTCTACCGCAAGCCGGCGATTTTCGCAATCCCGATGCCATTGATCAATTGTGGATTGGTGGCACTTCTTTTGACAGGGCCTGTTTCTCCATGGCGTAACGGCCAGTGACGGCAAACCCGAGGACTTCGCCGGAATCACTCTTGAACAGGGCCCGGACATCCTGGCCGTCTGCATCCACATCCCAGTTGCCCGAGGCATCGGGTGGTGGCGGACAGACCGCTGTCGGGCAACAGGGTGTCTTGATCATCACCGGCATGGTGCCGTACTTCACTTCGGTTCTTTCACCCGCCAGGGTTTTCGCCAGCGCACGGGCACAGGCCATCAACGGCATCACATAGAGCAACACGTGGCCGTCCACCTCCGCGCAGTCACCCAGGGCATAGATATCCGCTGCGGATGTTTCCAGGGCACGGTTCACCATAATTCCCCGGTTGGTGTCCAGGCCGGCTGCAGCAGCAAGCTCTGTACGGGGCCTCAGCCCTACGGCGGAAATCACCAGATCCGCATCCAGCGTTTCGCCATTGGCCAGCGTCAGGTTCACGCCATTACCCCTGGCAGCAATATGTTCCACCACCGTTTCCAGGTGAAACCGGACACCGAGCTTTTCAAGACTGCTGCGCACCGCTTCTGCGGCGGGCAGTGGCAACAGCCCCGGCATTACGGTATCGGAGGGGGCGATCACGTCCACCTCGTAGTCACCATTGCGCAGGTCATTGGCGAACTCACAGCCGATCAGGCCGGCACCCATGATGGCTACCCGTTTTTTACCCTGCAGGGCATTGCGAAAGGCGCGGTAGTCCACCAGATCGTTAATCGAGTACACGTGTTCCTGGCCATCGCCAGCAATGGACAGACGAATCACATCAGCACCCCAGGCCAGCACCAGCTTGCTGTAAACCAGCCGTTCATCCCCCAGCACCAGTTCATGGGCGTGCGGATCAATACCGGTAACAGTCGTGTAGGTGCGTAGCTCCAGGTTCAGTTGCTCGACCATGGCGTCGGCGGATGCCTGGGCCAGCTCATCGGCCTCCTTGCCCTTGGTAAAGCCGGTAGAGAGCATGGGCTTGGAATAACTGAAGCCGTCATCCGCCGTGACCATGACGATGGGTGTACTTTCGTCCTGTTTACGGATCTCCTTTGCCAGGGTGTAACCCGACAGCCCGGTTCCCACAATCACGATGGGTGCATCTGTGCTCATTACCTGCTCTCCGACTCTGTTTTCCGTACCGGCATCATCAGCCGATTTCGATCATCTCAAAATCTTCCTTACCCACACCGCAGTCAGGGCATTCCCAGTCCTCGGGCACATCTTCCCAGGCGGTTCCGGGCGCGATACCGTCGTCCGGCCAGCCTTCCGCTTCATCGTAAATAAAACCGCACACAACGCATTGCCACTTCTTCATGCCATTCCTCCGAAACTCATCAGGGCGCGATAATAATTGTCAGACAATCATGCACGCAAGTCTTTCTTGTGCCTTTCTGACACTATTCAAACGGTCAACCATCATACCCACCGCTGCCGCATTGACCAATGCCGGTGCCGACGGGCGTTTAACCGCTTTTGTGCCAATAGCCACAAATACCGACCTGCCGCAACCCAAAGGCCCCCTCCCTTCGACGCCCCTCCTCCGGTATAATCCCCCGTTTTACGACAGGACCCGACCTTTATGACCGATACCGTCGCCGAACTTAACCAGGTAATGGCCGAAGCCGACTGCCTGGTAAGCGAGCAGCAGGTTCAGGCTGCCGTTCAGTCCCTCGCGGACACTATTACCGGGCGCCTGAAAGACACCAACCCGCTGCTGTTCTGCGTCATGAACGGCGGCCTGATTCTTACCGGCCAGCTGTTACCGCGGCTGAAGTTTCCGGTACAGGCGGAATACCTCCACGCCACCCGCTACCGTCAGGAAACCACCGGCGGCATACTGGAATGGAAACTGCGGCCCGATGCCGACATGAATGGCCGCACGGTACTGATTGTCGACGATATCCTCGACGAAGGTACGACCCTCTGTGCCATTGCAGATTACTGCCTCGCCCACGGTGCCAAAGAAGTTCTGACGGCGGTGCTGGTGGATAAACAGCACGACCGCAAGGCAAGGCCGGATCTGAAGGCCGATTTCACCGGGCTGGAGGTGGAAGACCGCTTCCTGTTTGGCTACGGAATGGATTATAAAGGCTACTGGCGCAACGCCCCGGGAATTTATGCCGTCAAGGGACTGTAACCCTGTTCGCATTCCCCCAACGGACTGGTACCGCTCGTTTTCGGCTGCCGGGTTGAGACACCCGGCGGTTCATGGTCCCCTTGGCCACTGGCTGAAGCTGGAAGGCTCACTGACCCGTGCACTGCAGCTCAAGTGCCGTGAAAGCTTCCGTGTCGACATTCTCCAGGAAGGCTTTGCCCGCCCTACCCTGGAAGAAGCCCGCACCTTGAGCATCCCGGTGCGCCAGAATGCCTGGGTGCGCGAGGTCTGCCTCAAGGGCGATGACACGCCCTGGGTGCTTGCCCGCACCATCATTCCCCTGGCCACTCTGGCAGGGCGTGGCCGGCGCCTGCGCAACCTGGGCCGCAGACCGCTGGGCGCTTACCTGTTCAGCAACCCGGAATGGCAAAGGGGGCCGTTCGAGACAGGTCTTTGCCACCGCAGCTGCAACGCCCAGCCTTTGGCAGCACGCCGGTCCCGGTTCTTCAGTGGCAGCCACTCACTGCTGGTCGGCGAATACTTCCTGCCCACACTGATCGCCGGTGACCCCGGCACCCCTTAACCCGGGCCCCTTTAATCCAGGCACCACGGCTGGCTATAATCCCCGCTCAGTTCCCCGAACTTCATCCGATACGGACCAAGCCCATGCTGCCCAATGCCGTGCCCGCACATGTTCAGGCCCGCCTGACAGATTACGCCCACCTGTTGCGACTCGATCGCCCGATTGGCAGCCTGCTTCTGCTATGGCCGACCTACTGGGCGCTATGGCTGGCGGCAGACGGCTTTCCCGGCATCGGCAACTTTATCGTGTTCACCCTGGGTGTTTTCCTGATGAGGGCTGCCGGCTGTGCCATCAACGATTTTGCCGACCGCAAGGTGGACCGCCACGTAAAACGCACCAAAGACCGCCCGCTGACCTCCGGCCGGATCCAAGCCTGGGAAGCTGTTGCGCTGTTTACCGGCATTTGCCTGGTGGCCTTCCTGATGGTGCTTCTTTTCACCAACACCTTGACGCTGTACCTCTCCTTCGGCGGCGTGATACTGGCGTTTATTTATCCGTTCATGAAGCGCTACACCCACCTGCCACAGCTGTTTCTCGGTGCCGCCTTCTCCTGGGCCATTCCCATGGCCTGGGCTGCTGAAGCCGGCGAGGTTACCCGCATAGCCTGGCTGCTGTTCACCGCCAACGTGCTCTGGACCGTCGCCTATGACACCCTTTACGCCATGGTCGACCGCGACGACGACAAAAAGATTGGCATCAAGTCCACGGCCATTCTTTTCGGCGAGGCAGACCGGGCGGTTATTGCCATTCTTCAGGCATTGGTGGTGCTGATCCTTATAATGGTAGGCCAGCAGGCCGAGCTGGGTGTTTTCTACTACCTGGGGCTCGTGGCTATGGCCTGCCTATTCGTGTTCCAGCAACACCTTGCCCGTTACCGGGAAAGGGCTGGCTGCTTCAAGGCATTCCTCAACAATAACTGGGCGGGCTTTGCGGTCTTCACTGGCTTACTGCTGGACTTGATCATTCATTAACCCGACAAATTCCGACACAGGCGGATCCTGTCATATACTTGTAACACTACCCGGTTGTAATAAGGCAGCAACAATACAAGGTCTGACACAGGTTAATGCTCATGACTGGAAAAACTGTCCTGATCGTCGATGACGAGGCACCGATCCGCGAGATGATTGCTGTTGCCCTCGAAATGGCCGACTACGACTACCTCGAGGCAGCGGATGCCCGCGAAGCACATGCCCTGATTGTCGATAAACAGCCCGACCTCATCCTGCTGGACTGGATGCTTCCCGGCACCAGCGGTGTTGAACTGGCCCGTCGCCTCAAGAAAGAAGAGGCCACGGCTGAAATCCCCATCATCATGCTCACCGCCAAGGTCGAGGAAGACAACAAGATCCAGGGCCTGGAAGTGGGCGCGGACGATTACATCACCAAGCCTTTCTCGCCCAGGGAGCTGGTAGCCCGGCTCAAGGCAGTGCTGCGCCGTGCTACGCCGCCCGGTGTGGAAACCCCCATTGAAGTGGATGGCCTGACTCTGGACCCGATCGGCCACCGGGTAACAACGGCAACCGCCGAACTGAACATCGGCCCGACTGAATATCGGCTGCTTCAGTTCTTCATGACACACCAGGAACGGGTTTATACTCGCTCCCAACTGTTGGACCAGGTGTGGGGTGGAAACGTCTACGTTGAGGAGCGAACGGTCGATGTGCACATACGCCGCCTGCGCAAAGCCCTAGGCGACCAGTACGATCACCTGATCCAGACAGTACGTGGCACCGGCTACCGGTTCTCTACCAGGGCGGCATAACCACAGCGGCGCCCTCAACCCCGCAAGGGCCCGGAACTGACTCAGGGGCAGCACCAATGCAACATAACTGGTCAAGGTACGTGCGATGGATCATCGCATTCCTGATCGCCTGCACCGCGGTCGGGCTGTTCTTTGGCGAGCCGCTATACGGGCTGACGGTGGGGCTGCTGGCCTACCTCTGGTGGACCCTCGCCCAGGCCAGGCGCCTTTACCACTGGCTCGGCAATCCCGGCGCCAGTGATGAAGCACCGCAGAGCGTTGGCCTCTGGGGCGATATCTTCGACGGCCTCCACAAGCTCCACCAGACTCACCTCCGAACCCAGGACAAACTTCGCGCCCAGATCAACCGGGTCCAGGAATCCACCAACGCCATGCGTGATGGCGTCATCATGACCGACTCGCGGGGCGCCATGGAGTGGTGGAACGGTTCGGCGGAACACCTGCTTGGTTTTCGCCGCAGCTCGGACCAGGGCCAGTTCATCCATAACCTTATCCGCAACCCGGCCTTCAAGGCCTATTTTGATTCCAGGGACTACCGTGAACCTCTGGACCTTAACTCGCCGGCACGGCCCCATATACATTTACAGATACAGATCAGCCTGTTTGGCGAAGACGACCGCCTGATTGTGGCCAAGGACGTTACCCGTCTCTATCAGCTTGAGCAGATGCGGCGTGACTTTGTCGGCAACGTCTCCCACGAAATGCGAACGCCACTGACGGTGATCAGCGGATACCTGGAAACCCTGGTGGACAACGCGGATGATCTGCCGCCCAAATGGCGCCGGGCCATCAATACCATGGCCCAGCAGTCCTCCCGCATGGAAGCACTGATTACCGACCTGATACTGTTGTCAAAGATTGAAACCGGCGAACAGACCATCAGCGATGCAGTGACAGATGTGAAGGGAATGATCAACCAGATCTGCCACGACGCCAGGGCCCTCAGTGGTGAAAAGGGCCACGAGTTCACCGTCAACATCTCGGAACGCCATCTTCTCCGGGGCGACGAAAGCCAGCTGCGAAGCGCCTTCTCCAACCTGATTTTCAATGCGGTAAAATACACCCCGGCGGGTGGACAGATTACCGTTACCTGGAATACGGATCGTGAAGGCGCGCACCTGTCAGTGAAAGATACCGGGATCGGTATTGATCCGGTCCACATCCCGCGGCTCACCGAGCGTTTCTACCGCGCCGACCCGAGCCGGCACAAGGAAACCGGCGGTACAGGCCTGGGACTGGCAATCGTAAAGCATGTTCTGCTGAACCATGACGGCAAGCTGGACATACGCAGCCGTATTGGCGATGGCAGCGAGTTCATCTGCCACTTTCCGCGGGAGCGACTGGCGGAACAGCTCCCTGAAACCGCCTCCTGAGGGCACTAGCCTCCGCTTCGAAAGCGGGCAATAAAACGGGAAAGGTCCTCCAGTTTCTGGGGATCTTCGTCAACGAAGCGAATCGTTACACTGACAAAATCCGTGTCCTGCCGCTTTTCAACGGCCTGCAACTGGTGAACGTAGCCGTTTAACCGTGCCACCTGGTCCTCCGCCACCTCGATATCCACCACTGCCTGATCAAGGATGCCCGGAAACTGCTGGTCCCGCCTGGCGATGACCCGGACTTCGGTGAGAGTAATATCCTTGACCACCGAACGCAGCGTGCTGTCTGCAAAGCGCACCGAAGCCACACTCATCGCTGGCCTGCCTGAAGCAGCTGGCCCGGCGGGTGGTTTGCCCGGAGCAGGCGACGCCGGTGCCGCCGGTTCCCGTTTCTGCGTCAACAGGGTGGCAGACTCCTTGAAGGCATCGGCGGGGCCGCCCATGGACTTGCCACTGCGGTCCATGGCGTCCTTGAGCCGCCGGCCCATAACCTTGATGATCTTGTTGCTCAGCCCTTCGGGGCTGAAGGGTTTGCCCAGGTACTCGGACACCCCGCCCTTGACGGCTTCCACCACATGATCCTTGTCGCCTCGACTGGTAATCATGATAAACGGTACTTTCTCGTACTGGGGCTGCTGGCGCATCCATTGCAACAGCTCCAGGCCCGACATCTCCGGCATCTCCCAGTCACACAGGATCAGGTCGAACACCGTTCTCGACATCAAGGACTGGGCCCTGCGACCGTTCTGGGCGTCGGTGGTTTCGATGACCGGGAAGCGCTGGCGTACTGTCCGCTTGACCAGATCCCTGACAAAACTGGCATCATCCACCACCAGCGCCTTCAGTGCTGCCATGATTCGGACCTTTTCATTCAGAAATTTGTTGGTTATCAGCCCAAACTATAGAACAAGCCGTAACCCGGGAATAGCCGGGCTACAAAAAGACGACACACGGATGGCCGCAGGAAACCCCAGGTTAAAGAATTGTCACCGAAAGCGGCCAACAACGGTATTTAAGGGTAGTGAAAACAGGCTACCATGAGCCTGAAACATCCACTCCAGACCGAGGTTCAGCGTGCCGATCATTTTCACAGGGACTTTTGCAGGCAAACGGACGATTCGCCATCTGTCACTGGCAGGGGCGTTGGCATTGGGAAGCTTGCCCGGCATCGCCTACAGCGATGCTGCAGAAGACTTCCCCCTGTGCATCGAAAGGCTGGAAGGCCAGGCGATTGAGGCTGGTGTGTCATCGCAGACCGCCAAAAACGTGCTGGCCAGTGCCGAGTACCTGGAGCGGGTTATCGAGCTGGACCGGCGCCAGCCGGAATTCACCACCACCTTTGCCGACTACCTGAACCGCCGGGTCAATGACCAGCGCGTCAGCAAGGGGCGGGAGCTGCTTCAGGAGCACCGGGAACTGCTCGACCGTGTCACCCGTGAAACCGGTGTACCTGCCCCCTACCTGGTGTCCTTCTGGGGCCTGGAAACCAACTTTGGTGCTTATTTTGGCAAGATGCCGGTACCCAGTTCCCTGGCCACGCTGGCCTGTGACCCGCGCCGCAGTAATTTCTTTACCGAGCAGTTGATCGCAGCACTGCGTATCATTGACGAGGGCGCGATACCCGCCGAACAGATGGAAGGCTCCTGGGCGGGAGCCATGGGCCACGTCCAGTTCATGCCCACCGTCTTCCTCCGTCACGCCGTGGATGGTGACGGGGATGGCAAGCGGGACCTCTGGAACAGTCTGCCGGATGCCATGATGTCCGCCGGTAACTTCCTGGAAGACCTTGGCTGGAACGGCGACTACCGTTGGGGGCGGGAGGTCTTGCTGCCAGAAAACTTCGATTATGAACTGGCAGATGGCCGCAAACTTGCACTCGAGGAATGGCGAAAACTGGGCGTCACCGACGCTTTCGGCAATGCCCTGGCCAATGAGCCCATCAAGGCCTCTGTGGTCGTTCCCTCCGGCCACCGCGGACCAGCCTTCCTGGCCTACCACAACTTTGGCGTGATCATGGGCTGGAATCGCTCTGAATTCTATGCCATTGCCGTGGGACACCTGGCAGACCGTATTGCCGGTGCCGGAGAACTGCAGAATCCGCCCCCGGAAGATCTGCCGGCCTTGTCCCGGGACAACATTCTGGCTATCCAGGAGGCACTGAATGAAAAGGGCTTCGACACCGGCGAACCGGACGGTATCATGGGCCCTGATACCCGCTCTGCCATTCGAACCTATCAGGCCAAAAATGGCCTTGTGGCCGATGGGTATCCTGGCGATGCGGTTCTGGAATCGCTTGGCGTAGTGCTCTGACAAGGCTTCAATACCGATGGACTCGATAACCCAGGCTGCACTGGGCGCCTCGCTCGCCGGCGCGGTTGCCGGCAAAACCCTTGGCCGCTCGGCACTGCTGATTGGCGCGGCCCTCGGCACCCTGCCGGACCTGGATGTGGTTATCGATTACGGCACCGCCGTGGCCAACTTTACCCAGCACCGGGGCTTCAGCCACTCCCTGTTTATCCTGTTTCCATTGTCGTTTCTTATTGCCTGGGCACTGCACCGCTGGCGCCCGGTTCTCAGTTACAGGCGCTGGCTCGCGGTCACAGCCCTGATATTGCTGACACACCCCTTGCTGGACGCTTTCACCACCTACGGCACCCAGTTGTTCTGGCCCTTCGGCCCGCCGATTGCGATCAGCAGTATCTTTATTATCGACCCCCTCTACACCTTGCCCTTGCTGGCGGGGATCTTGGCGTTCCTGTTCCGTGGGCCGGATACCAGGGCTGTCATGGCAGGGCTGGTGTTATCGACGCTGTATCTTGGCTGGAGCGTCACCGCCCAGCAGATCATTTCAGACCGCGTGCAGCCCGCCCTGGCACAGGAAGGTCTTCAGGATGCGCCGAGAATGGTTCAGCCCATGCCCTTCAACACCGTATTGTGGCGTGTGACCGTCATGGGTGAGGACCGGCGGGTGGAAATCGTCACCGGGTTTCTGGATGGCGACGGACCGGTCACCCTGGAAAGCTTCCCACGCGATCCGCAACTGGCGGAAGTTGCAGCGACGCTGGCCGAGGGCCGGCGCCTGGAGTGGTTTACGAACGGTTTTCTGCATTACGAAAGAGCCAATGGCAGGCTGACAGCCACGGATATACGCCTCGGCATTCCAGGTGCCCATCCGTTCACGTTCATTCTGGCAACGGACAATGGCGACGGCCTGAAGCCCCTGCCCAGTTCCCGTACGGAACGCCCGGCTGTCGCCGGTGAGCTGCTGGGGCTATTATGGAGCCGGATGACCGGCTCGGCCGAAGTTCTGTGCCTTGCCAGCCTGACCTTGCCACCGCCGGGAGAAGGCTGTACCTGAACATGCGTCTGGATTATTTCATAGCCAACGCCACGACCCTGTCGCGCCGGGATACAAAAAAGGCCATCAGCGCTGGCCTGGTGCAGGTGGACGATCAAACCTGCCGCAAAGCCGGCACCCTGGTAACTCCCGAGTCCAGAATCACCCTTGAGGGGCAAACCCTGGCTCTGCCGGGCGAGCGCTACCTCATGCTGCACAAACCCGAAGGAGTCATCAGTGCCACCACTGACAGCCAGCAACCAACCGCCCTTGACCTGCTGCCTGCTGATATAAGGCGGGGACTGCACATCGCCGGACGACTGGATGCGGATACCACCGGGCTGTTACTACTGACCACGGATGGCCAGTGGTCCCACAGGATAACCTCCCCTCGGGTGAGCTGCCCCAAGACCTACCGCGTAACCCTCAGTGAGCGCATCGATCCTACCGCGATCCTGCGGCTGGAACAGGGGGTGACCCTGCGCAACGAACCCACGCCTACCTCCCCCGCCGGGGTCCACAAACTGGATGAGCGGCTGATTGATCTGACCATTTCTGAAGGGCGTTACCACCAGGTCCGGCGAATGCTGGCTGCGGTAGGCAATCATGTGGTCGGGCTGCACCGATGGCGGATTGGAGACATCGTTCTGGACCCCGAACTGGCTCCAGGCCAATACCGCGAGCTTACCGTTGATGAAGTGGGCTGCCTGGCGTGATCAGGTTCGCTCGAAGCGCTGGGCCTTCAGGTTCTTGCGAACGGAGCCCGCTTCGAACACCTCTCCGTTCATGGCGATATAGACACCGTGGGGCAGCAGCTTCACCGCGGCCCAGGCAAAACCAATGTTGAACACAGCATCACTGCGGCGCATGCGGGCAGGCTGCATGGCACCGGTAAGCACGATGGTTTTGTCCCTGACTGACAATAGCGCTCTTGCCGTGTCCGGCATGGTGTCAGTGCCGTGGGTGATCAGAATCCGTTCTGCGGAACAACGGCTGACCGCGGCTCTGACCGCCTCGCGGTCCTCGTCTTTCATCTCCAGGCTATCCTTGCGCATCAGGCCCGTGACCGAGAATCCGTCGCGAATATTGGATTCCGCAAGCAGTTCTGCAACCGGACTGTCCCCGATTTCAAACTCGCTGTTGGCGTCGAAGTACACCTTGTCGATAGTGCCACCGGTGGTGAAGATCTCGATCATTGGCCAAGGATCCTGATAAATTCGACGTCAGTTCACACTGGCAGAGGTGCTGGCAGAGGACGCATAGGCAGCGTTCTTTTTCCGCTCATAGGCCCGTGCCGCTGCGGCTACACTGCCGCCCACTCCGGTGGTCAGCCAGCGCTTGATACGCCCGGCATCGCCCATTGGCGACCGGGTGCCCAGGGAGTCCAGCAGTACGGTAACCACTGGCCTGCCGTCCATCTCGGACAGCATAACCAGGCAGCGCCCTGCCTCGGAGAGATAACCGGTTTTGCTGATACCCACACCCCAGCTCTCACGGTGCACAAGGACATTGGTGTTTCCGTACGCAAGGCGGTAGCGGGGCTGCCGGAAGCGCCCTGTGAAGTAGCGGGTGGTGGAGTATTCCCGGATCTGTGGATACTTGCTGGCGGCCCTGACCAGGCGCACCAGATCTGCCGCAGTCGAACGGTTTTTTACCGACAGCCCGGTCGGGTCCACAAACGTGGTATTGACCATGCCCAGTTCGCTGGCACGGGTATTCATGGCTTTGACAAAGGCGTCATAGCCGCCCGGATGATGACGGGCAAGGGTATAGGCGGCAAAGTTCTCCGACGACATCAATGCAATCCTCAGCACATCAGCACGCCGCAGCTCAGAGCCTTCGCGAATACGGGTATAGGCATTTGCGGGCGCCGGAATATGGCGCTCCCTGAACTCCAGCCATTCCGTCAGTGGTTCCCCGGACTCCATCACTACCAGGGCTGTCATCAGTTTGGTAATGGAAGCAATGGGCACCGGGCGGTGGGCATTCTTGCCATAGACCAGCTCATCTGCATCCGCATAAGCGACCGCTGCGTTGACCGAAGCCAGCTGCAACTCTGCCCTTTCCGCTGCACTGGCAGGAGAAAACGTCACTACCAGCAGCACTGTCAGCGCCAGTAAACCGGCCGATCGGATCATCATTTCAACCCTTCTTGTATTTGCCTGCACACGCCTGCCTTATCTGACAAGGTTACAACTATACCAGCCAAAACGCCCGCTGACTCCGGCCCGGGGCGGTAAAAGCGTTACCAGTTTGTCAGTTCTACCGTTGTCCGCCTCATTAATCCGTCTCGGCCCGGCCCTACCAAAGCGTTTTAAACAGTAAATGCAAAATTTCTTTAAATCCCGTAAAATTACATATAAATCATAATGTTACTTAATGATTCATAAAGTAACCAGACTGTAACAGGCGTGCCGGCAAGCCGGCAGGACACGGACAGAATGGAATCTCCCACAACCTCGTCAGACAGAACTCCAATACGAAAAGATGCCAACCCAGGCGTGGCCGGTGTGTTCTGGCGATGGTTGCCCCTGATCCTGATACTGCTTGCCATCGCCTACGCCGTACTGCTCATTGGCTTATTGCCGCAAGTCCTTCAGGGCCAGGCCCTTGAAGCGAGCCACGAACTGATCCGCAAAGCGTTTATCGGCGGCGTCCTGATGTTCGCACTGCTGCTTCTGGCGGGGGGCAGTTATGTCCTCAGGGCCGTCAGCCGGCAGGAACGCCGTAAACGACTGAGCGCTGACAGGCTGGTTCGCCAGGAACAACAGGTTCGCTCACAGATCGAGCAGGATTATGACCGCCTGCTGAAATCCCACCGGGTCACCGGTAAGCCCAACCGGGCCATACTGGAAGAAACCCTCGACAACATCGACACCGGCCAGATCCCCTACACGCTGTGTATGATCCGGCTCAGCCGGTTCAACGAGATTGAACAGGCATTGGGATACCGTGCTGCCGAGGAGCTACTCAGGAGTTATCTGCGCCAGCTGAACAGTTATCTCAAACGCCTCGCCAGCGCCCGGCTGGTGATCATCAATGGTTATGGGCTGGCGACGATAGACACCATCAACCACGCCTTCGCACTGTACCGCGAGGACCATACTGATCAGGTTCAGGATCTGCTCTTCGAGATACGGGACTGGCTGGCCGACAACTTCCGCGAGGGCCGGTTCTCCTTCTCCTGGGGCCCTTCACTGGGCATCGCCCATGCACCGGAGCACGGGGCCGATGCAGCCGGAATCCTTTCTTCAGCCGGTCTGGCGTCACTGAATGCCGGGCAGCTACTTACCGTCTATGATCCGGCCATTGCCGAGTGGCAGTATCGCCAGCAGGTTCTGATGCTGGACGTGGAAGATGGATTGGCCAGCAACGCCATGTGGCTGGAATACCAGCCCAAGGTAAGCATTCGCGACTCGAAAGTTCGCTCTGTGGAGGCCCTGATCCGTTGGCGTCATCCGGAGTTCGGCATCGTTGCGCCTGACCAGTGGATACCGCTGGCCGAACAGGTAGGGGTGATCCATCCGGTAACACTCTGGGTCATCGAGCGGGCTTGCAGTGAATACCGTCATCTGGTCTCCCGCTATGGCCCAGGCCTGTCCGTGGCCGTCAATATTTCCGCCGTCGACCTGATTCACGCCGGTTTCGAAGACGAGATTGCCGACATCGTTACCCGCCACGGCATGAAGACCGGGGATCTGATCCTGGAAATTACCGAAACCGCTATGATGACCGACCCGGAAGATTCCGGAAAAATCATCCATGCCCTCAGCCGCAAAGGATTCAGGATCGCAATGGATGACTTCGGTACTGGCCATTCCTCACTGGGAACGCTGGCAAGTTTTGATCTGGACGAGCTCAAGATCGACCGCAGCTTCCTCAAGGATATCCTCGCCCATCCGACCCGCCAACGTATCTTTCGCGCCGCCCTGGAACTGGGCGAGGCACTGGACCTGGATGTGGTGGTCGAGGGCGTGGAGGACGAGGCCGTGGTCTGCTGGTTACAGCAATTCCCCGGCCTCTTCGGACAGGGCTATTTCTGGGGCCGGCCGGAACCGGCCTGCCCCTGAAACGGTCAGGGTTTGTCCGTCACCGCGCCTTCCGAGGCCGAACCTACCGTTCGCGCATACTTGGCCAGCACCCCGCGGGTAAACCTCGGGGCCGGCTCTGACCAGGCCTTACGGCGGCGCTCCATCTCCTCGTCGGAAATATCCAGCTCGATACGGTTGGCGACAGCGTCAATGGTGATGGTATCGCCGTTCTCGACCAGTGCAAGCGGCCCGCCCTCGGCGGCTTCCGGCGTGATATGGCCCACCACAAAGCCGTGGCTGCCACCGGAGAAGCGCCCATCGGTAATCAGCGCCACATCGCTGCCCAGGCCCTTACCCATGATGGCCGAGGTGGGTGTCAGCATCTCCCGCATGCCCGGGCCACCTTTCGGCCCCTCATAACGGATCACCAGAACATCCCCGGCTACCACGGTGCCATCCATGATCCGCTCCTGGGCTTCTTCCTCGGAGTGGAACACCCGGGCCTGGCCCGTGAAGTGGGTACCCTCCTTGCCGGTAATCTTGGCCACTGCTCCGGTAGGTGCGAGGTTGCCGTAGAGAATGCGCAGGTGACTGTCCGCCTTGATGGGATTGTCAAAGGCATGAATGATGTCCTGGCTTTCCGGATAGGGCGCCACATCCCTCAGGTTTTCGGCCAGAGTCTGCCCCGTTACGGTCATGCAGTCCCCGTGCAGCATGCCCTTGTCCAGCAGCATTTTCATCAGTGGCTGGATACCACCAATGGCCACCAGCTCCGACATCATGTAATGGCCGCTGGGACGCAGGTCCGCAAGCACAGGTACCCGCTTGCCGATGTCCACGAAATCATCCAGAGACAGTTCGACCCCGACGGTACTGGCCATGGCCAGCAAATGAAGTACCGCATTGGTGGAGCCACCCAGGGCAATGACCACTGTAATGGCGTTTTCAAAGGCTTCCCGGGTCATGATATCGGAAGGCTTGATGTCCCTGTCCAGCAGATTGAGCACAGCCGCACCTGCGGCCCGACAGTCCGCGGCCTTGGTATCGGAAATGGCATTCTGGGCCGAGCTGCCCGGCAGGCTCATGCCCATGGCCTCAATGGCCGAGGCCATGGTGTTGGCGGTGTACATGCCACCACAGGACCCGGGGCCGGGGATGGCGGTCTCCTCGATCTGCTTCACCTGGATCAGGTCGAGATCGCCACGGGCATGGGCTCCCACCGCCTCGAATACCGAGATAATATCGGTATGATTTTCACCAGGCATGATGGTGCCGCCGTAGACAAACACCGAGGGCCGGTTCAACCGCGCAAGGCCCATCATGCAGCCGGGCATGTTCTTGTCGCAGCCGCCAATGGCCACCAGGCCGTCAAACCCTTCGCAACCGGCCACGGTTTCAATGGAGTCGGCAATCACTTCCCGCGAGACCAGCGAGTACTTCATGCCCTCGGTACCATTGGCGATGCCATCGGACACGGTAATGGTATTGAACGTCAGGCTCTTGCCACCGGCTTCATCGGCTCCCGCAGCGGATTCTTCCGCAAGCTGGTTGATGTGCATGTTGCAGGGCGTCAGGTTGCTCCAGGTGGAGGCAATACCGATCTGGGGCTTGCGGAAATCCTCATCGGTAAAGCCCACGGCCCGCAACATGGCGCGGCTTGCCGATTTACCCAGACCATCCACAACCGGGGATGAGTAGCGGCGGCGCTTGTCTTCTGTCATCGCATTGTTCTCCTGTTAACCACCGGTATTTCCGGCCTTGTTCCTGTTTTGACCCCGAGATTGGCAGAAACACCCCCTGACAGCAACACACCCAGGCCCCCAGGGCACGCCGGGCCTGGCTCGGAACCCGGCGGAATGATACTGTACGCGCTCCTGTATCTGGTGAGGCCCTGCACCGGCCCACCCCTTTATTAACCGGAGCCTTACCCCGTCCATGAGACTTATCATCCGTTATTTTTTCCGCACCCTTCGCCTGATTCTGACACCATTTATGTTGATCAGCGAAAAGCTCAGCACCCCGAAGAGCGTCGAGCGGTCTCCCGAAGAGCAGGGCCGCGTGGATAACGCCTGCGAAAACCTGGCGCTTTACCAGTTCAGTGCCTGCCCGTTCTGCATCAAGGTCCGCAAGGAAATGGCTCGCCTGGGGCTGAACATCGAAACCCGGGATGCCCAGCATGACGACAGTCATCGTGCGGCCCTTGCTGCCGGTGGTGGGCGCGTGAAGGTACCCTGCCTGTTAATTCGGGAGGATGATGGCAACGAGCAATGGCTGTACGAGTCTGACGACATCAGGTCATGGCTGCAGCAACGGTTTGAACCGGCCGGCATCTGACCTCCCTTGAGCAGTCAGGTGAACAAACGGTAGAACAAGATGCAGGTCCGAATGATCTGCATCAACGGTTTTTCAGGTTCTGGCTTCTATAATCGCTCCATACCTTGAAGCCATGGAGGCCCGTCATGTCATCCCCTGAAAACCCGGAGTTCGTCGAGCGCGCCGTTTCTGATTACCAGCGCTGGCGGCGGGGCTATGGCGTCATCCAGCACTCCGAAACCACCTGCAACCAGGCCCGGCAAATGGCCAGCGATCTGGTTGCTGAAGGGCTTCAACCCGACACCGACTCCGTCTATCGCAAGCTGGCCAGCCTGGATCGTCTGGCCAGTGCCGGCCTCTGGCTGGTGGCGCACATGACCTACACCAGACGGGTAGACACCAGCGGCAAGCCCCTGCAGCCCAATGACTTCAAAACCAACCCCGAGGGCCATACGGGTGGGGCGTTGAACATGGTTCCTGCCTATGCCGGCTACCTGGCGCTGAACAACCTGACCGGCCAGACCAGAAGCTGGCTGATGGGCCAGGGGCATTGCGTCGCCGCGATTGACGCGCTGAACGTGCTGACGGGAAACCTGCACCCGGAACAGCAGGACCGCTACCAGGGCAAGGACGGGCTCTCCCGCCTGGTTTCCGATTTCTACAGCTACCGCCAAAGGCCGGACGGTGGCATGGAGGCCCCCCTGGGCAGTCACGTCAGCCCCCACACAGCCGGCGGTGTCATCGAAGGTGGCTATCTCGGTTTCGCAGAACTCCAGTACGCCCACATGCCACTACCGGATGAGTCACTGGTAGCCTTCCTGTCTGATGGCGCCGCAGAAGAACAGCGCGGCAGTGACTGGGTGCCACGCTGGTGGCGGGCAGAAGATTGCGGCTCGGTACTGCCCGTCATGATTGCCAATGGCCGACGGATAGAGCAACGCACGGAACTGGGAACCCGCGCGGGCCTGGAACGATTTGGCGAACACCTGGCGCATTGCGGTTTCGAGCCGCTGCGTTTTGATGGCCGTGATCCGGCCGCCTTCGTTTGCGCCCTGTTCAATATGGAGCGAAAACTGGATGACTATCGTCAGCAGGCGATGAACGGAGAACGGCCCTACCCGGTCCCGATTCCCTACGGTATCGCCGAAACCTCCAAGGGATACGGATTTTATGGCGCCGGCAGCAATTCCGCCCATAACCTGCCACTGCCCGGGAACCCCAAAATCGACACCAGGGCCAGGGAGCTGTTCCATCATCATGCCGGTTTGCTATGGGTTCCACCCGAACAACTGGCCAGTGCGGTCAGCGAACTCAACCAGCACTGGCAGCAGCAGCGTCCTCTGGAACGGGACCACGCGCTGGCGACACGCAATCCGCCAGATCCTGTCATACCGATACTGCCTCCCTCCCATGATTCGGGCTCACCGATGCTGGCAGTGGACGATTTTTTCAAGGCGCTGGTCGAGGCAAACCCGGAATTAAGGGCGCGCGTGGGCAACCCGGATGAACTGGCCAGTAATCGTCTGGAGGGTGTACTCAATGCCCTCAAGCACCGGGTAAATGACCCGGAAAGCGAACAGGAGTCTGTGCACGGGAAGATCATCACCGCGCTCAACGAGGAAGCCGTAGTGTCGGCCTGTCTGGCCAACAAGGCAGGGCTGAACCTGGTGGCCAGCTACGAGGCATTCTGCGTGAAAATGCTGGGGGCAATCCGCCAGGCGCTGATCTTTGCCCGCCAGCAGAAGGAAGTCGGCAGGCCCGCCCGCTGGCTCGGTTTCCCGGTCATTGCCACCTCCCACACCTGGGAAAATGGCAAGAACCAGCAGTCCCATCAGGACACCACCTTTTGCGAAAGCCTGTTAGGGGAAATGAGCGATGTCAGCCGTGTGCTCTTTCCTGCCGACTACAACAGCACTCTGGCGGCGCTGCCCGGTGTCTACCTGGGGCGGGGACAACTGACCTGCATGGTGATACCGAAGCGTGATCGACCGGTGGTGTTCAATCGGGATGAGGCACAGGCGCTGGCAAAAACCGGCGCCCTGGTGGTGGATGAGGACACCTCCCCCGGCGAACCTGTCATGCTGATCGCCAATGGCGCGTACCAGCTTTCCGAAATGATCCGTGCCAGCGAGCGGCTGCGGGAAACCGGCACCCCCTTCCGGCTGGTGTATGTGCAGGAGCCCGGCCGTTTCCGCGAACCCAGGGATACCCTGGAAGCGGCGCAGTGTATTCGTGATCTGGAACAGGAGCGCCTGTTCCCCAGGAGGATGATACGTCGAGTCGCCCTCACCCACATGCGCCCTGAAGTATTCCGCGGCCATCTTTCGCCGCTGTTCCCGGAGCCGTCGAAATCCCGGGTCCTGGGGTACATCAACCGCGGTGGCACTCTGAACGAGGCAGGCATGCTGTTTACAAACCGCAGCTCCTGGGCTCATGCCCTGGCCGCCTGCGCAGATATCCTGGAACGGCCGCCCGGGGAGTGGCTCTCCAGTGCGGAACTGGCTGCGGTCGAGGGACGAGGCGATGCCGCCATCGTCACCCGGAGCCAGAACTGAGGGCGCCCCCGGCGCCCTTGCCCCATCGACGCCTGAGCCAGGTTTCCAGCTCCAGCACCACCAGCACGATCACCCCGGCACTGGCCGCAAAGACCAGCGCCCCAAGGGTAAGCGGAGCACTGGCAAAGGTCTGGTGAAACAATGGTAAATAGGTGAATAGCAATTGCAGCAGAATTACCGCGCCCACCGCCATCAATACAATGGGGGTGCCCAGAACCCCCCTCAGGGTTATGGACGCGCTGTCCAGGTAGCGCACGGCGAACAGGTAAAAAACCTCCATCGCCACAAGGGTGTTCACCGCCAGCGTACGGGCAACCGATTCATCGTCAAACCGGTACATGGCCCAGTACCAGGCGGCGAAGATGCCGATCAGGAACAACAGCGACACAAAAGCGACCCGCCAGACCACAAACCCTGCCAGCAGTGACTCGTCTCTTGGCCGAGGAGGCCGCTTCATGACATCTGGTTCGGTGGGCTCGAACGCCAGGGTCATTGCCAGGATTACCGAGCTGACCAGGTTGACCCAGAGAATCTGCAGCGCCGAAATCGGCAGCGCCAGCCCCAGCAACAGCGCCGTGATCAGGCTGACGGACTCGCCACCATTAATTGGCAGCATAAAGGCAATGCCCTTCTTGAGATTGGTATAGACCGTGCGCCCCTCCCGCACGGCAGCGGCAATACTGGCAAAGTTATCATCCAACAGCACCACCGAAGCTGCCTCCCGGGCGGCCTCGGAGCCTTTTACTCCCATGGCGATGCCAACATCGGCACGCTTGAGGGCGGGTGCATCGTTCACGCCGTCACCGGTCATGGCCACTACGCCATGCAACGCCTGCAATGCCTCTACCAGTCGCAACTTGTGTTCAGGACTGGTACGGGCAAAGATATCCACTTCTCCAGCAACCTGCTTCAGCTCCTCCTCATTCAGTTGGTCAAGCTCCCTGCCAGTGATCACCGGGGCCGTATTCTGCAATCCCAGCCGTGCACCAATGGCACTGGCGGTCATGGCATGGTCGCCAGTGATCATCTTTACCCGGATACCGGCGTCATGGCAGTCCTGAATGGCCTGGATAGCCTCCTGCCGCGGCGGGTCCAGAAGACCCACGAGGCCCAGCAGTTCCAGCCCGTCCTCAACGTCCTCCACGGCCAGGGTATTTTGCGACGCCTCGGCCGGCCTGCGTGCCAGGGCCAGCACCCGCAGCCCTTCGGAGGCCAGTTCGGAAACCGCATTGCTCCATTCCTCCCGGTCCAGTGACGCGGTTTCGCCATTGTCGGTCACCATGCTGGCGCACATTTCCAGGATCCGTTCAGGGGCCCCCTTTACGTAGACCACGCCATGGCGATGATGATCATGGTTGAGTGTCGCCATGAAGCGGTATTCAGCGTCAAAGGGCACTTCATCCGTCCGTGGCCACTGTCGGCCATCTGTCTCCGGATGAAACCCCGCTTTCTGGGCGAAAACCTTCAGGGCTCCCTCCATGGGGTCACCGGCGATCCGGATTGTTCCCTCATGCCGCTCCAGGTGGGCGTCGTTGCACAGCGCGGCGGCTCTCGCCAATTCATCCAGCAGCGGACTGTCGGAGACCACATCACTGCCGTGACGAATATCCCCCTCCGGCTCGTAACCTTCGCCCTCGATTTCCAGACGCTTCCCGGCCACCACCGCGGCAGTCACCATCATTTCATTGCGGGTCAGGGTTCCGGTTTTGTCGGAGCAGATCACTGATACCGCACCCAGGGTTTCAATCACCGGCATTCTGCGCACAACCGCGTGACGGGTTGCCATCCGTCGAACACCAATGGCCAGGGTTATGGTGAGGATCGCCGGCAGCCCCTCGGGAATAGCCGCCACGGTCAGGCCCACAACCGCCATGAACAGCTCACGAACCGGTAGACCGCTCAGCGCGAGGCCACCACCGAATATCGCGATACCGGCAACAATAATGATCACTGACAGGTAACGGGCAAAGCGGTCAATCTGCTCAAGCAGGGGCGTTTTCAGGGTAGTGGTTTCCTGCAACAAGCCGGAAATCCGGCCGATTTCAGTGCTTTCTCCTGTCCTGACGACCACCCCACGGCCGGTACCTGTTGCCACCATGGTGCCCGAAAACGCCATATTGAGCTGATCACCGAGGACTGCATCTGCTGGCTGCACATCGGTTGTTTTGTCGACCGGTTCGGATTCTCCGGTCAGCACCGCCTCTTCGATTTTCAGGTTATGGCAACGTTCCAGCCGGAGATCGGCTGGCACCCGATCACCGGGTTCCAGGACTACCGTATCACCGGGCACCAGGTCGGCGGCGTCGATCTTCTGCTGCCCTCCTTCGCGAACCACAACGGCCTTGGGTGCCAGCATGTGCCGAATTGCCGAGAGTGCCTGTTCGGCCTTGCCTTCCTGTATAAACCCAACCAGGGTCTGGATAACCACCACTGCCATAATTACCGTGGTGTCCACCCAATGGCCCAGCAGGGCGGTAATTACCGCGGCGGTAATCAGAACGTAGATCAGGAAGTTTTTAAGCTGGTTGCCAAGGCGGGCAAGAGGGCCACGGCGACGTGCTTCCGGCAGCCGATTGTGACCATATTCAGTCAGTCTCTCGGCCACCTCCTGTGCCGACAATGGCCCGGTAACAGACAGCTCCGAACGGGCTTTATCGATTTCCATGGCCTGCCAGTGCACACCATGGAGACCTGCAGATTGACCCGCTTTCGATAGGGTGGATTCAGAAGATGACATTGCCGGACTCCCTGGCCATATACCTGCCGCTATTGAAACCGGAGGCAGGCTCCGAAGGGTTGCTTCAGGTCAAGAGTAGCCCGGAAAGGCCGGGATCGCCGGCCTTTGATTCGCCTTTTCAGCAACCATTCGCGCTCTAGCCTTGCACAAACACCGGGCCAAAACCGTAGTTCCAGAGGATAACGGAGCCTACACGGGTGGAGACCAGAATCACCAGCGCCACCGTCAGCAGTGCACCGACATACATAACCGCCTGATCTTTGGGGATGCCCATGACAATGGGCAGGCCTTCGTACATCAGCCAGGCGCCATAGCCGGCCGCTGCCAGAAAGACGAGAGCATTGAACCAGGGTACCGGATACAGCAGAGCGAACCCGGCCAGGAACAGCGGCGTGCAGGAGTACGCTGCCAGTGCAAGGGCGTTGGAAGGAACCGGCTCCTCATCGGCACCGTAAGTCCTGGCCATCCAGTTGATTGCATATCCCAGGGCAAACACACCCACCAGCATGGCCAGGTAGGTGAGCAGACTCATCTGGAACGCGCTTATTTCTGTCAGTTTGATCAGTCGGTCACTGCCGACGGTCCAGCCAAAGTGCGCCGTGGAGATGTACGCACAGATCGGCGCTATGGCTGCAAGAACCAGTACGTAGGCAACATAGAGTCTTCTGGGGGGCGCATGTTCCTTGCGGATTTCTGCCCACTCACTATCAGGACGGGTAAACAGACCAAACGCATGACTCAGAAGCATAGCTCGATCCCCTTGGGTTGAAATTGTTGTTGGCTCGGATAATTACGTTCTGGGGGTTTCAACAGATCAGACCCTGCCTGTTTCCGGCACGAGATCCTGCAAACGGTCAATCGTTGGCAAAGCATCAAATGCACCGTAGTGCATGGCCGTGTAGGCGCCGCAACGAGCGGCAAATGCCAGTGCCGCCTCGAGGTTTCCCGGCACTGCCAGCCAGTCACCGAAGGCTGCGCTTCCAATGGCTTGCGTACCAAGCCCATACAGCAGGCCGGCAACAAAGGAATCACCGGCGGCGGTGGTATCTTTCGCCTCCACCTGTGGCGGTTGCAGGGTCAGTGTCTGCCCCGGGCAACAGGCCTGCAACGGGTTTGCGCCGTCTGATATCAGCACGAGCTGCACCGCCTCGGCCAGCAAATCATCGGCCAGCCCGGCGCTTTTCCCGAACAGCGCCTCCAGCTCCTCGCGGCTGAACTTGACGATGTCCGCCATACCGGCCGCTTTCAGGATATGAGGTGCCGGCCCTTCATCGGCTGGCCAGAGCGGTTGCCGATAGTTCACGTCAAAGCTGACCAGGCAGTCATGCTCTCTGGCGCGCCGCATCATTGTAAAGGTAGTCTCCCGGATAGCCGGCGCCGTCAGGGTGTTGGAGCAGAAATGGACAATACGTGCCCGCTTCAGTGCTTCATCCGGGCACATTCGGGACTCGTAGAGCAGATCGGCGGTTCCGGTGCGGTAAAAGGCAAAACTGCGCTCACCATCCTGGTCGAGGGTGACGAATGCCAGCGCCGTCATGGCTTGGGAGGTCCGGCGGGTGAGCGAGACGTCCACACCGTATTCCACCAGCGCGCTTACTATGTCGCTGCCAAAAACATCCGCGCCGACCTGGCCGATGAATCCGGAGCGGCCGCCGAGCCTGGCGACCCCCACCGCCACGTTGGCAGGCGCGCCGCCAGGCTGCGGGATATAGACCTGCCGGCCTGATACCGCTTCACCGCGCATATCAATCAGGGCCTCGCCAAAACACAGTACATCGGTCATGGACAGCTCTCCCGCACCAGCAAACAAGTAGGCAACAATACGTTGCGATCCTCCTTCTCGCCGAGAAAGATCCGCGCGGCGGTGCGTCCTTTCTCCGCACTCTGCTGGTAAACCGTGGTCAGCGACGGGTGCAGGTTGGCCCCCTCCGGAATGCCGTCAAAGCCGACGATGCGAACGTCTTCCGGCACCCTCAGACCCATTTGCAACGCTGCCTGAATAGCCGCCAGGGCAATCCGGTCACTCATACACAGCATCAGATCCGGGCGCGGGTTGCTGGTGAGCGCCTCGCGGGCGGCCTGGTAGGCGTCCTGATGGGTGTTGGTGGGGGTGGACCAGATCCTGTCGGAGGAAACATGATGGCCGGCAGCCTCCAGCGCATCCAGGTAGCCCCGCAGCCGGCGCACGGAAATGGCCCGTGATTCGCTGAACAGCTCATGGTCACGGATGCGGCAGACCCGATCGGTATCCACCAGCCGCAAGCCCATGATGGCGACGTTGGTGGGCGGCGTTTTCAGGGCATGTTCGGCGCTGCACCGCGCCCCTTCATAGTTGTCGATGTTGACCCAGGTACAGCCCTCCAGATCAAAATCCACGGCAACCATCTGCTTGCCATGCTGCAACAGCCGGTCGTAAGTGCGGCCCTTCTTCAGCCAGCCATACACGATGAAGCCATCCACCATCGCTTCCTGCACCCGGCTTCGATGCTCGTCGTCTTCCTTGCTGGACAGCAACAGCATGTTCATCTGCTTCTGATCGAACACTTCCGCCAGGCCGTGGAGAAACTCGCTGGCCACCGGGTCGGTCAGACTGTAGGCCAGGTTGTCTGCCAGCATCACCCCGACATTCCCCGTTCTCCCGGTGCGAAGGCTGCGTGCAGCGGCATTGGGGCCCAGGTAACCATGGCGCTTGCATTCCTCCAGGATCCACCGGCGACGCGCCTCCGAGAGTTGATCCGGGCGGTTGAACGCATTCGAGATGGTCGCTGTGGAGACATTGAGCTTCTCTGCCATCAGCTTGACGGTCAATCGTTTTGGCCGGTTTTCCGGGGTTGATGTTTCCATGCGTACTGGCCCGTATGTCAGTTAGTTGCGGCTTGCTGAACCGAATCTTCCCTGGTGCGCGGGTCCACGCGTGGCAGACTGTGGCCGTCGGCGTCGAAAACATGGAGGCGCTCCGGCTCGGCGTCCAGGGCAACCCTCTGGCCTGGCCGAATCTGACAGGGAACAGATTCACGAACCACTACCAGATCGTCCATCCCGGGCATTTCCAGGTACACATAAGCCTCATTGCCCAGGTACTCCACGTTCACCACTTCCAGCCCGGAATCCGGCCCCGAAAGCGAAAGCCGGATGTGTTCGGGCCTCAGCCCGACGGTCATCGCGGCACCATCTGCCATGTGCGAAGCATCCCGCTCCACGGTCACCGTTCCCATGCCACACACGTCAACATCAACAGACCGCCCCGGGCTTGTAGCCTTGATGGCGGAAGGCATCAGGTTCATTTTCGGGGAGCCGATAAACCCCGCCACGAACAGGCTGGCGGGCGTTTCATAAAGCTCATAGGGCGTACCTACCTGCTCGATATGGCCACCGTTAAGCACCACGATCTTGTCCGCCAGGGTCATGGCCTCCACCTGATCATGGGTGACATAGATCATGGTGGACTGCAGCCGGTCGTGCAGCTTCGCAATTTCGGTACGCATTTGCACACGCAGGCTGGCGTCCAGGTTGGACAGGGGCTCATCGAACAGCATGATCTGCGGTTCCCGGGCCATGGAGCGACCAATGGCCACCCGCTGGCGCTGGCCGCCAGACAATTCACGGGGCTTGCGTTGTAGCAGGCTGGTGAGCTGGAGTATCTCTGCGGTTTTCTCCACCCACTCCCGGACCTTGCCCCTGTTGGCCTTGTCCAGTTTCAGCCCGAAGGCAATGTTCTCGTACACCGACATATGCGGGTATAGCGCGTAGGACTGAAACACCATGCCCACGCCACGCTCCTTCGGGGACAGGTCAGTGACCACCTCGCCGGCGATCTCGATATCTCCCGCCGTGGGCTCCTCCAGTCCGGCGATAAGACGTAGCAGCGTGGACTTGCCGCAGCCCGAGGGTCCGACGAATACCACGAACTCACCGTCTTCAACCCGCAGGTCCACACACTGAATAATTTCTATGTTGCCAAAGGTTTTGTTGATTTTTTTCAGTTCCACACAAGCCATGGTGGAGACTCCTCTGTTGGACCCGGCTCAAGGGCCGGGCCCGGATGTTTTACGTTTCTGCGAAAAATGCCTGGTATGGCGGCAGCACAAGTTCGTTACCGTCCAGATAGCCATGGAAGCCATGGCCCTCAAGCAGCCCGGATATCGTGCAGGGTAACGCCAACCGCAGTTCCTCACCGGTCAGGTTCAGTGCCACCAGCAAGGACTGCTCGCTGGCTTCGCGGATCCAGCACAAGGCATCACCGGTGTTATCAAGCACCCTCATATCACCCCGAACCAGCGCAGGCTGCTGCTGGCGCCAGTGGATCAGCTTGCGCACCGCATTAAGCGTGGAGCCCGGGTCAGCTTCCTGTTGGCTGACGGCGAACTCCAGGTGATCACGGTCCACCGGCAACCAGGGTTTTCCGGAGGTAAATCCGCCCTTTGGTACCGGCTCCCACACGATCGGCGTGCGGCACCCGTCACGACCCCGGAATTCCGGCCAGAAGCTGATTCCGTATGGGTCCTGTAGCTCCTCGTAGGGCACCGACGCTTCCGGAAGGCCAAGTTCCTCGCCCTGGTACATGGACACACTGCCCCGCAAAGAGAGTAGTAGCGCCATCAACACCCGCGGATACAGCCGCAGATCCTCACCGCCATCAGCCCAGCGCGACACCACGCGCACCACGTCATGGTTGCTCAGGGCCCAGCAGGGCCAGCCGTCCCCCAGCCCTTCCTGGTAGCGGCGCACCACATCACGCACATACTCCGGGCCATGCCGGTCAGACAACAAATCAAAAGAATAGGCCATATGCAGGCGGTCATTGCCGGCAGTATATTCGGCCATTCGCTCCAGAGGCTTGTCGTCACCAATCTCACCCACCAGGGTGGTTTCCGGGTACTCATCCATCAGCGCTCTCAGGTCGTTGAGGAACCCGATGTTTTCCGGCTGGCTCAGGTCGTTTACATGGCGCTGGTAGGTATAGGGGTTCATGCCCTGGGCCACAAAGGTCTTGTTCTCCCCTGCCGGCACCGCCGGGTTATCCGCCAGGCTCTGGTTGTGGAAATAGAAGTTGACCGTATCCAGCCGGAAACCGTCCGCTCCCAGATCCAGCCAGAAGCGCATGTTATCCAGCTGAGCCTGGCGCACCTCCGGATTATGGAAATTGAGATCCGGCTGACTCGCCAGGAAATTGTGCAGGTAATACTGCCCCCGCCGGGTATCCCAGGCCCAGGCGCTGCCGCCGAAGATGGACAACCAGTTGTTGGGTGGCGTGCCATCCGGCTTGGGATCAGCCCAGACAAACCAGTCCGCTTTGGGGTTGTCGCGGCTGCGGCGGCTTTCCTCGAACCAGGGATGGGCATCGGAGGTGTGGCTGATCACCTGGTCAATGATGACTTTCAGATTCAGCCGGTGAGCCTCGCTGACCAGAGCCCGGAAATCCGCCATGGTGCCAAAAAGAGGATCAACGCCCCGGTAATCGGACACATCGTAGCCAAAGTCCTTCATCGGCGAGGTAAAGAAGGGCGACAGCCAGATGGCGTCTACACCCAGTGATGCCACATAGGGCAGCTTTTCGGTTGCCCCCTTGAGGTCACCAATGCCGTCCCCGTTGCTGTCCATGAAACTGCGGGGATAGATCTGGTAGATAATGCCACCCTTCCACCAGGGCTGTGACTGGCTCATACACATAACTCCTCAGTTAACCTTTGACCGCGCCTGCCGTCAGGCCGGACACGATTCGACGTTGAAAAATCAGTACCAGGACTACCAGTGGCACGGTGACAACTACCGATGCCGCCATCAGGTGACCCCAGGGCAGTTCGTGCTGGGATCCGCCGGTAATCAGGGCGATGGCCACCGGAACCGTGCGCTGGTCGTCTGTCAGCGTGAAGGTCAGCGCAAACAGGAATTCGTTCCAGGCGGCAATAAACGCCAACAGCCCGGTGGTGGCCATGGCCGGCCCCATCAACGGTATAAACACCTTGAACAAGGTGACCAGTGGCGAAGCGCCATCCACAATGGCGGCTTCTTCCAGTTCTTTTGGTAGCTGCCGCATGAAGGTGGTCAACACCCAGACGGTGAATGGCAATGTGAAAATGGTGTAGGAGAACACCAGGGACAGCGGATCGTTATACAGATTGAACGCCCGGATTACCTCGAAAAGGCCCGACAGAACCGCCACCTGGGGAAACATGGAAACCCCCAGCACAATCATCAGCACCGTTCCCCGCCCACGGAAATGCACCCGCCCAAGGGCATAGGCAGCCGTCAGACCAAACACCATGGCAATGGCAACGGCGGAGGTGGCGACCAGAATCGAATTCCAGATGCTGGATACAAACGAACTCTGCCCCAGTACTGCCTGGTAATTCTCAAGATTAAAGCTGGTGATCCAGTAATTGATGTTGAACAGCTCGGAGCCACTCTTGAACGACGTCAGGATCGCGTAATAGAAGGGGAACACCGTGAACAGCATGATCGCCGCCAGAAGCAGACCAAACCCGGTTTTCGCCACTATTTTCCTGAGCAGTTTGCGGTTCATGCATCACCTCCGAACTGTTTGCGCCCCAGGTAGAGATAGGAAATGGTCAGCAGGGCAATGATCAGGAACAGCACGGTGGATGCTGCCGAGCCGTAACCCACATCCTGGAATTCCACCAGCTGCTGGCGGGCATAGACGGACATGGACATGGTGTCCTCGCTGTTGGAGGTGAGCACGTAGATCACGTCGAACACCCGCAACGCATCCAGCACGCGGAAGATGATCGCCACCATAAGCGCCGGATAGATCAAAGGCAGGGTGACGCGGAAAAACACCCGCACCGGGTGGATGCCATCCACCTTTGCGGCCTCGTAGCAGTCCGATGGCAGCATCTGCAGTGCCGCCAGTGTCAGCAGCGCCATAAAAGGCGTGGTTTTCCACACATCCACCATAATCACCGCCCACATGGACAGGTCCGAGTTGGCCGTCCAGTTCAAGGGTTCGGCAATGATGCCCAGGGTCATCAACAGGTCATTGATAATCCCGAACTGGTCATGGAGCATCCAGCCCCACATCTTTGCCGACACAATGGTGGGAATGGCCCAGGGGATCAGGGTCGCTGCCCGGATAAGTCCGCGGCCCCGGAACTGGGCATTCAGGGTCAGGGCGATGATCAGCCCCAACACCGTTTCAGCCCCCACGGAAACCACCGTGAAGAACAGCGTATTCCAGACCGCACGCCACCAGCTCGGGTCCGCCAGCACGCCATACCAGGCACCATTGTCGTACACCAGGTAATTTTCGAACCCGATCATGCTGTAGGTGCTGATATCCGAGAAACTGGCGTCGGTAAAGCTGAACCAGATGGTACGCATCAGGGGCCAGCCGGCTACCGCCGCCAGTACCACCAGCATCGGTATCAGGAACATCCAGGCCGCACGGAGGCGCTGACGATGCACTGTGTTGTGCCGGTGTTTAGGGGGAGCGGGCCGGGCGAGTGACTGCTCGCCCGCGTCCGCGTTTGCTGAGGTGACGGTCGGATCAGCCATGGTCATTACCAGCCGCGACGTCCGAGCCGCTTCAGTTGAGCATCAAGCTCGCTCAGTGCCTGTTCAGGCTCCGCCTTGCCCGCAAGCACCTCGTGGGCGGCATTGAAGAAGGCATTGCTGACACGGTTATACTGGTCGCCGGTCGCCGAGGACGGGCGTGGCACACCATTCTTGAAGGTTTCGAACAGCTCACCGAAGAACGGCACCGCCGAGAGCACTTCCTCATCACGGTACAGATCAGGGATGGTGGGGTTATAACTGCCTTCGATAGCGCGGCGCTTCTGTTCCTCATAACTGGTCAGAAACCTCACCAGATCGGCTGCCTCGTCCACGTTATCCGAGTATTTCGACACGGCCAGTTGCCAGCCACCCAGGGTGCCGGCGTGCCGACCATCGTCGCCACCCCGTGGCAGCGCCGAAACGCCAACCTTGTTCCTGACCGGACTGTCCTCATTCTGGGCCAGGCTCCAGGCGTAAGGCCAGTTGCGCATGAACAGGGCATTGCCGGACTGGAACACACCCCTGGCTTCTTCCTCGGTGTAATTCAATACGCTGCGGGGAGAGATGCCATCAATCCAGGTGCTGGCCAGTGACAGAGCCTCGGCCGCCTGTTCATTATTGATGGTCACGTCACCGTTTGCATCAACGATGGTGCCTCCGTTAAAGCTGGCAACCCATTCCAGGGCGTTACAGGTCAGGCCCTCGTATGCCCGGCCCTGCCAGACGTAACCCCAGAAACGGTCATTGCCGGCTTCCCGCTCTTCCGCCATCACGGTTGTGGCGGTATCGGTCAGCTGCTGCCAGGTTTCCGGTACCTCCATGTCGTACTTTTCCAGCAAGTCCTTGCGGTAGTACAGAACACCGGCGTCAGTAAACCAGGGCATGGCAACCAGGCTGCCATCCACGGTGTTGTTTTTTACCAGTGCTTCAAAGTGCGCGCTTTCCGCGCCGTCGGTGTACTCCGTCAGGTCCACCAGGTGACTGGCCAGCATGCCGGGCCAGACCACGTCGATCTGGAACACGTCCACATCGCCGGAACGGGCGGCGAACAGCTGCTGGTAGAGCGACAGGCGCTCGGTGGCCGAATTCGGCGTGGACACCACCTTGACCTCATGGCCGGATTTCTCCGACCACGCCCGGGTGCCCTCCTCACAAAGCTGCTTCTCTGCTCCGACGGCACCACAGGAGATGGTGATGGTCTTGGCCTGCAGGCCACCGGCCAGCATGCTGACGGCCAGGCCGCCTAGAATCCACTGAAATCCATTGGATCTGAACATGGTGCTTACCTCATCTTGTTGTTGTCAGTATCAGAACCAGATTTCCATCTGGGTACCGAAGGTCCACTGGCTGCCGCCAAAGTCTTCCTGGCCGAGGGCATCGCCGCCGTCATAACGGTTGAGCTCGTCGTCCCAGGTAGAATAGCTGGCAAAAACACGGATTTCGGGGCGGTTCCAGAATCCCCCCACCTGCGGTTTGAAGGTCGGTGCAATGGTAAAGCGGGCGTAGTCACCATCGACATCACTGCGCCCCTCGTAGCCTTCGGTTTGCAAATCCATCATCTGCCAGGAAGCCTCGTACTGCATTTCAAAGTTGGCGCCCAGCTCATTGGCCAGCCGCGTGTTGAAGGTCAGCCATTGATAGTCGTCTCCTTCCACATAACGGTCCGTGCTGGTTTCCGCCATGATCATCGGGGCAAGACGCCAGGTATCACTCAGACGGGTGGTGCCGTAAACAGCGACACGGGTACTGGCGGCATCTTCATGCAGGTTGCCATCGGCGCCGATGTTCTTGACCTCCGCCCCCAGGCCCTGGCCGTGTAGCAGTGCCACCTTGAAATTACCGTCGGACAGTCCGAAGAAGCTGTCGCCGTGGTAGGCCAGCATGGTGTTCACACCGGTGTCGGCCGCTTCGGTCAATCCACCAACCACTCGCTCATCGTTATCCGCGGCGGACATGCCATTGATCATCCACTGCACGTTGCCGAAGTAGTTGTTGGCGGTGAGGATCAGGTTGTCTGTGTCCGAGGTGCCATCAGTGGTGTCGGGGTCGGAGGGAAAATCCAGGAAGCTGCGGCCGTAGAGTGAGAAATTGGACGTCACCGAGTCGCTGAAGGTGACGTCGTAGAGACCGGCACCGGTGCCCGCAAGGAACACAAAGTCGCTGTCGAGCCAATGGATGTCGAAGTTGTCCCGGTCGAAGCGCTTACCGGCCCAGATGGACGCATCCTCGAAGATGCCGGTAAAACCAGCCAGATTGCTGAACTCCACATAGGCCTGGCGCACGTTCAGGGCGCCATCGTCCGACGTCCAGTCGTTACTGGAGGTGGTGGAATCGGCAAGCATCAGGCGGTAATGGGCCTTTGTGCCATTCTCAGCCACGCTCTTGTAGTTAAGGATGGCTTCCAGGTAGGTGTCCGGCTCGTTGCCCAACCGGCCAACGGCGCCGCCTACCGAACCGGCCGGTGTCAGGTAAGGGCCGCCAGGCGCACTCTTGCCATCACCGTTGAGAAGAAGGCCGGAACGGGCGTAGGTGTTGAAGGAAAAACCTTCGTCGCCCCGGGCATGGGGTTCGACGTCCGCCAGCTGTTGCTCCAGAGCCAAGAGGCGGTCTTCCACGCTCTCCTGGGCCTGTACGCCAACGGAAAGGCCTGCGAATACGGCCACGGTTGCTGCCGTTGCCACTGGGCGGTGGCACGATGAAATGCGAAAACTCATTGTTGGAACCTCATCTTGTTTTTGTAAGGTCTGATGTCCATACAGCTTTGAGCTGGAACTTAATGCATTAAGTTATGTGATAAAAAACTCCCGCGTTTGTAACGGCTACCACAATGTTAATGAATCAGAGGCTTCACATGCGCCCCAAGCTATCGTCGTTTCTCAATCATATTTGCCGGCTGCACTTTGAATGCACACGAACTTAAATGATTAAGTAATGACCAAGATAATTTTGGCAGATAGGTTCTGCAACCTTGAGGGGAACTTAATTTTAACTTAATTTTTCAGGCGGGAAAGCAGGCCAGGCGGGGCCCGGCCTGCGAAAGCGTTACGATTTTCTCGGGTCCGTGGCGCCAACCCATTCATCGTTGCGATGGTGATTCCGGAAGCTGATCAGGCTTTCAACACCGGTAAAATCCACCAGGTCCCGGAAATCCACCCAATCCACCAGGCTGTACAGGCAAATGGCCGGGTAGTTCCACTGGGTGAACTGGCCATCATCAACCATGGCTGCCAGGGTTCGCATCGTCGTCATGATGCGTTCACGCTGGAGGTTGAAAAACATCAGGTTCTCGCTGGTGTCGATGCCCGACCGGGACGCCAGCAGCAGGATAACGGCCGAATCGTTGGCGGCATCGATCAGCGTCAGCTGGTTCTCCTGATCCCAGGTCAACGGGGCAAGGCCCTGTTTTTCACTGATGTAGCGGGCAATCACTCTGGAATCGTAAACCTCCTGGTCACCGTCAATCAGCATGGGAATTTTCAACGCCGGGTTGTTGCGCCTGAGCTCGTCCCTGCCCTCGCCATAAATGTCGAGATTCACGAACTCATAGTCATTGTCAGCCAGCAGCAGCCGGATACGACGGACGTAGGGGGATGTGGTAGAGCCAATCAGTTTCATGAAATCTCCTCGTTGGATTGGAATGGAGTTACTGACCGAGCAGCGCTTCGGGGTCGGCAAACTCGTAGCCGGTGGCCTCCGCCACCTCGCGATAGGTCACCCTGCCCTGATAGACATTCAGGCCATTGCGCAAGTGGTGGTCGTCTTTTATCGCCTGCTCAGGGCCCTTGTTAGCCAGGGCGGCAATAAACGGCAAGGTTACATTATTCAACGCCAGTGTAGAGGTTCTGGCAACGGCGCCCGGCATATTGGCTACGCAATAATGCACCACACCATCCACCACATAGGTCGGGGCATCGTGTGTCGTGGGCCTGGAGGTTTCGGTACAACCGCCCTGATCAATGGCCACATCCACGATAACACTGCCCTCCGGCATGCGGCTGACCATATCACGACTGACCAGTTTGGGCGCAGACGCTCCCGGAATCAGCACACCGCCAATCACCAGGTCCGATTCGGTCACTGCCTCATCCAGGGTTGCGGCCGTGGAAAACAGGGTGCTGATGCGGTTGCCGTAAAGATGGTCGAGGTTTCTCAGTACGTCCATGTTCCGGTCCAGCACGGTCACCTGGGCCCCCAGCCCGATAGCCATGGCCACCGCATTCTGCCCGACCACGCCGCCGCCAATCACCGTCACCCGTGCCGGGCTGACTCCGGGCACACCACCCAGCAGCACACCGCGGCCCCCCATGGATTTCTCCAGGCAATGGGCACCGGCCTGAATCGACATTCGCCCCGCCACTTCCGACATGGGCGCCAGCAACGGCAGTCGCCCATGGCTGTCAGTCACCGTTTCATAGGCGATGCAGGTGGCACCGGACTTCACCAGGTCGTCCGTCTGGGCCTGGTCCGGCGCCAGGTGCAGATAGGTAAACAGGGTGTGGCCCGGCGTCAGCAACGCTCTTTCATTGGCCTGGGGCTCCTTGACCTTTACGATCATCTCTGCAGCGGCATACACGGCCGGACCATCGTCCAGTATCTCCGCACCCGCTTTCTGGTAATCCTCGTTGCTGAATCCGATCGCCGAACCTGCGCCAGCCTGAACATAAACGCTGTGGCCATGTTCGCATAGTTCATGCACGGCCGCAGGCGTCATTCCTACCCGGTATTCATGATTCTTGATTTCCTTCGGTACACCGATCTTCATCCGCTGCCCCTTGAATCCATGGAGTAAACAATGTGTCATCCGCTAAAGTGTAGTAAAAAGGTCTGACACCGGCAGTAGCAATTGATTGCATCGGTTCAATGGATTCCGGCGTAAAACACCGGACCAGCCAGACAATCGACCCAAATGGAGCAGGAACCTATGAATAAACACAAGCATGCCCCAGTGGCATCCTCCTTCTCGAAGCCCGCGGCGCTTTCCCTGGCCGTAGCACTCACCCTGAACAGTGGGCAGGTATCAGCAGAAATGCAGACAGAAACCGTGGAATATGAAGTCAATGGTGAGACCTTCACCGGCTACATGGCCTATGACGACGAAGCCGACGGCAAACGCCCCGGTGTTCTCGTGGTCCATGAATGGTGGGGACATAACGAATTTGCCAGGGAGCAGGCTGAGAAGCTTGCCGCGGCTGGCTACACCGCATTCGCCCTGGACATGTACGGTTCGGGAAAACTGGCGGAACATCCTGAGGATGCCCAGCAATTCATGAAGGAAGCCACCAAAGACATGGATCAGGTGAAGGCCCGGTTTATGGCCGCCAAGGAATTGCTGCAACAGCACGACAGCGTCGACGGCAGCAAGATTGCGGCCCAGGGGTACTGTTTCGGCGGCGCCGTCGTGCTGAATATGGCCCGCCTGGGCGTAGACCTCGACGCCGCAGTCAGCTACCACGGCGCCCTGGGCAGCCCGATAAAAGCCGAAGCCGGCAAGGTCCAGCCCCGGATTCACGTCTACACCGGTGGCGCGGACCAGATGGTGCCATCAGATCAGGTGGCTGGCCTGGTGAAGGAAATGCAGGACGCGGAAGCCGACCTGACCCTGGTCAGCTTCCCGGGCGTAATGCACTCCTTCACTAACCCCGGCGCGGACAAGGTCGCCGAGGAGTTCAATATGCCTATTGCCTATAATGAGGATGCTGCCAACCGTTCCTGGAGCGGCACCATGCGGCTCTACGACGAAGTTTTCAAAGACTGACGCGTCAGAGGGCACCAGCTATGGTGCCCTTTACTTCTTCCCGTACGTTTTCTACCTCACGCCCGGCAGTCGCGACCGGGGGGTGAATGATGATCTCTATAATTCCCGGCGAGAACGCCGCTGTACCTTTGGGTAAACGTTCGTGGGAACCCCGTATCGTCACCGGCAGAATAGGTAACTTCCCATCGCGGGCGATTACAAACCCGCCTTTCTTGAAAGGCAGCAACTTGCCGTCCCAGGACCGGGTGCCCTCGGGGAATATCAGAATACTGGTACCCTCCGGCAGTTGCGCCACGCCCCGCTTGATACTCTCCAGCGCATCGCTGCCTCTGGATCGGTCGATAAACAGGTTGCGCGAGGTTTCCAGTGCCAGGCCAAACAGCGGCACCTTTCTCAGTTCCTTCTTGATTACCCAGCGGAACTGCAGCCCGAGCGCCAGAACCAGGGCCGGTGGATCATAGTAGGAAGCATGATTGCTGAGGATAACGTAGCGCTCGGTCGGGTCGATGTTTTCGCGCCCGGAAATCCGCAGGCGAATGCCTGTCAGTTTGAGGATGCACCAGGCATAGACCTGAGTGCCGAAAAAAGCGGCATTGCCACTTCGGCCCGCCAGGGCAGCAATGACGATGGGCAGGAAAAGAATCAGTGTGAGCAGTGCGGCCCAGAACAGTATCCAGACAGCTTTCAGGATTTTCAACATGTGGGCCCCTGGGCAAGATAACGACGCGGCTATCGCAAACGGCAGGGTATAAAAGATGTCACATTCGGGCAGAAATCACAAAATCCGGGCACAAAAAAAGGCAGCCGAAGCTGCCTTTCTGGCGATAACGACTATCGGTTAGATAGCAGTTACGTTTTCCGCCTGAGGACCTTTCTGGCCCTGGGTAACGGTGAACTCGACCTGCTGGCCTTCTGCCAGAGTCTTGAAACCGCTGCCCTGAATTGCGCTGTAGTGAACGAATACGTCCGGGCCGCCTTCACGAGTGATAAAGCCAAAACCTTTAGCTTCGTTGAAGAACTTAACAGTACCGGTAGTAGTAGACATACTTAAACATTCCTGAAATCAATCATTTTATCTTGCCGCCAGGCCATCGTCATGATGCCCGATCAGCGTTTACGGAAATACAGAACTCGCGGAATCAAAAACAGGACGGTCACTACTAACTGCGGAGATACGTTCTATTCATGAAAGCTTTGCTGAATCTTTCCTACGAAAATAACTTTACTCTTTGTTACCAGAATTGCCAACCCTATTTTGAATTTATTGCATAAGTAGTGATACCCATCATCCGCGGACCAGGCCAAAGGTGTAAATTCCTAGTGCAGTCATAAGGATAGAGCCAACAACATGGGCCAATATGCCGGCCAGGGCCATGCTCCATTTGCCTTCCTGGATGGCGGAGAACATTTCCAGGGAGAAGGTAGAGAAGGTGGTAAGGGCGCCACAAAGGCCGGTAATGGCGAACAATCGCCATTCGGGTGCGAGGGAGCTGCCGTGTACGAAATAGCCCATCAGCAGGCCGACGAGCCAGCCGCCCGAGAGGTTTGCCACCAGGGTGCCGTAGGGGATAGCGTGATAACTGCTGTTGAGCCAGAGGCCCAGGGCCCATCTCAGGTTAGCGCCTATGACGGCTCCGGCGCTTACGGCCAGGATTGATAGCCACATTCTGCGGTTCCATACTTCTTGCTTGGGAGTCTGGCCGGACGTCGGAGGCCTTCCCCGGGATACGCTACGAGCACATCCATGTGCGCTTGAGTGAAGCCTTCCATGGCTTCACACAATCCCGGGGAAGGCCTCCGACGCCCAGCCGCGTTATGCTGAGTATGCCGTCAAACAGCCTACAAGTTAAGCAGTCGCTCCACCTTAAGCTGTTGTTCCACTTAGGCCCCAGACTCCTGCCAGAGCCTCCAGCGCCTCGGCTATCAGCGGTTCATCCCGCCGATCGCGATGCCAGATGAAACTCAGGGCACAGGGCAGCTGAACCCCTTCCACGACCACCAGGCCCCTTTCCTGGCGCTCGGCCATGGCCAGTGCGTCCCTGGCGAGGCTGAGGCCTACTCCGGCCCGGACCAGGTCCAGCATGCAGGCCTCCTGGTCAACCTGGGCGACACCGTGGGGCGTCAGGCCCAGCGGATCCAGGATGCCCTTGAGCAACCGGTGATGAACGGAGTTCTCGGGTGTGACGATCCAGGGCATGGCGGCCAGCTCGGGCCATTCGTTCGACACAATCCGTTGCCCCCAGCCTGCCGGAGCAATGACATAATAGTGAAAGCCGGTCAGCTCCCGATGGGCGACTTCAGGTGCCAGCATACCCGGGCCGGCTCCGGGCGGGGCCAGGAAAAACCCCACGTCCAGCCGGCCATCCCGGACCTGCTCCAGAACACTGCCACTCATCCCCTGCCGCAGTTCCGTTTCCAGTTGGGGCGCGCGCTCCACCAGCCGGTGCAGGAATGCGCCCAGGCGAATGAATTCGGGGTCGACAATGGTGCCGATCCTGAGTCGTCCTCGCAGGGTGCAGTGCAATGCCCGGGCGCTCTGTTCGAACGCCGACATGGTTGCCAGTGCTTTTTCTGCCGAAGGCAGCAGGGCTTGGCCGTCTGGTGTGAGAACCAGACCCTGGGGTTTGCGCAGGAACAACTTCAGGTCCAGCTCATCCTGCAGTTGCTTGAGTTTCAGGCTTACCGCCGGCTGTGTCAGGTGAAGGCGGGCCGCAGCGCGGGAGACACTTCCTTCCCGAGCAACCATAACGAAAGCCCGCAGGCTCTGGAGGGGATGCATAGAACGCCTCATTGGCACCAAGTTAATATAAGAATAACTTATATCACGCTTTTAGAAATCTCAATTGCTTTAGCCCCTGATCCACTCTAGCCTTATGGTTAAAATTCCACCAATATCGACAAGAATCCGGACAGAGCCCATTTTCTGGCACTTCCAAATGGTTTCACGCGAAAAATACAGAGGCAACCATGACCACGGCAACCATCCAACATTATATCAATGGCGAAATATCTGCAGGCACGTCCAGCCAGTCCCAGGACGTGTCCAATCCGGCCACTGGCCAGATCACCGGTCAGGTTGCCCTTGCCAATCGTGCGGATGTGGATGCCGCCGTCGCGGCGGCCGATGCGGCCTTCCCGGCGTGGGCCGATACCCCGCCGATCCGCCGCGCACGGGTGATGTTCAAATTCCTGGAACTGCTGAACCGGCACAAGGATGACCTGGCCCGGGCCATCACTGCCGAGCATGGCAAGGTCTTCACCGATGCCCAGGGCGAAGTAGCCCGCGGCATCGACATCGTGGAATTCGCCTGCGGCATTCCTCAGTTGCTGAAAGGGGATTACACCGAGCAGGTCAGCACCGGCATCGACAACTGGACCATGCGGCAGCCCTTGGGCGTGGTGGCCGGGGTCACGCCGTTCAACTTCCCGGTCATGGTGCCCATGTGGATGTTTCCGGTCGCCATCGCGGCGGGCAACACCTTTGTACTGAAGCCGAGCCCGCTGGACCCCAGCGCCTCACTGATGATTGCCGACCTGCTCCGCCAGGCGGGGCTGCCCGACGGCGTGTTTAACGTTGTCCAGGGCGACAAGGAAGCGGTAGAAGCACTGATCGAGCACCCCAATGTTCAGGCGCTGAGCTTTGTTGGCTCCACCCCGATAGCCAACCTTCTCTACGAGAAAGGCGCGAAACACGGCAAGCGTATCCAGGCCCTTGGTGGCGCCAAGAACCACATGGTGGTGATGCCCGACGCTGACCTGGACAAGGCAGTAGACGCCCTGATCGGCGCTGCCTACGGCAGTGCCGGTGAGCGCTGCATGGCCATCAGCGTGGCTGTGCTGGTTGGCGATGTGGCCGACAAGATCATGCCGCAGTTGGCTGAACGGGCCCGCACACTGAAAGTGAAAAACGGCGAGCAGCTCGACGCCGAGATGGGCCCCATCGTCACGGCCGCCGCACATCAGCGCATTACCGGCTACATTGACAAGGGTGTGGCCGAGGGTGCTGAACTGGTGGTTGATGGCCGTGAGTTTGACGCCTCAGGCACCGGCGAAGGCTGTGAAGACGGTTTCTGGATGGGCGGCTCGCTGTTCGATCACGTAACCCCGGAGATGACCATTTACCGGGAAGAGATTTTTGGCCCGGTACTGGCCTGTGTGCGGGTTCCGGATATCGCCACCGCCATCCGACTGATCAACGACCATGAATTCGGCAACGGCGTCAGCTGCTTCACCGAAAGCGGCACCGTGGCCCGGGAATTCGGCCGTCGCATCCAGGTGGGCATGGTGGGCATTAACGTTCCGATTCCGGTTCCCATGGCCTGGCACGGTTTCGGTGGCTGGAAGCGCTCGCTGTTCGGCGATACCCACGCCTATGGTGAAGAAGGCGTGAAGTTCTACACACGCCAGAAATCCATCATGCAACGCTGGTCCGACTCCATTGACGCCGGCGCAGAATTTGTCATGCCGACTGCCAAATAACGGCTTAACCAGCTTCGGGGAAAGCGCCATGTCCGACAACAACAAAGCACCGGGACATCTCGAGTTCGACTACATCGTGATAGGCGCTGGTACTGCCGGCTGCCTGCTGGCCAACCGGCTGAGTGCAGATCCGGCCAACCGGGTATTGCTGATCGAAGCCGGCGGCCGGGACAATTACCACTGGATTCACATTCCGGTGGGCTACCTGTACTGCATCAACAACCCCCGCACTGACTGGTGCTTCCGCACGGATCCGGACCCCGGACTTAACGGGCGCACGCTGATCTATCCCCGGGGTAAAACCCTGGGAGGCTGTTCCAGCATCAACGGCATGCTCTACATTCGCGGCCAGGCCCGGGATTACAACCAATGGGCGGAGATCACCGACGAAGAAAACTGGAACTGGGACAACTGCCTGCCCGACTTTATGCGCCATGAAGATCACTACCGCCTGGATGACGGTGGCGACGCCGACCCGGAACACGACAAGTATCACGGCCACGGCGGCGAATGGCGCGTGGAGCATCAGCGCCTGAAATGGAAAGTGCTGGAAGACTTTGCCACCGCCTGCGTCGAGGCCGGAATACCCCGGACCCGGGACTTCAACCGGGGCGACAACGAAGGTGTCGATTATTTCGAAGTGAACCAGCGCTCGGGTTGGCGCTGGAATACCGCCAAGGCCTTCCTCCGCGGAGCCCGGAAACGCGCCAATCTCACCCTCTGGCATTCCACCCACGTGCTCGGCCTGGAAACGGAAACCTCCGGGTCCGGGCCCCGTTGCACGGGCGTGCGGGTTGACCGGCCGGTTGACGGTGAGGTCATTGCCAGGGCAAAACGGGAGGTCATCCTCTCAGCCGGCGCCATTGGCTCACCGCAGCTGCTGCAGCTTTCCGGCATCGGCCCGGCTGACCTGTTGAAAGAGCATGGAATCGAAGTGGTGAAAGACCTGCCCGGGGTTGGCGAGAACTTGCAGGATCATCTTCAGATCCGCTCTGTGTACAAGGTAAAGGGGGTCACTACCCTGAACACCATGGTCAATTCACTGGTCGGCAAGGCCCGCATTGGGCTGGAATATCTGCTCACCCGCTCCGGCCCCATGAGCATGGCACCGTCTCAGTTGTGCCTGTTCACCCGCAGTTCCGCGGAGTACGACTACGCCAACATCGAGTATCACGTCCAGCCCCTGAGCCTGGATGCCTTCGGCCAGCCGCTGCATGACTTCCCGGCCATTACCGCCAGTGTCTGTAACCTGAATCCGACCAGCCGCGGCACGGTACGTATTCGCAGCAAAGATCCGAAACAGGCACCGGCCATCGCCCCCAATTACCTGAGCACACCGGAAGACCGGAAAGTGGCCGCGGATTCACTGCGGGTGACCCGACGCATTGCGGAACAGCCTGCTTTCATGCAGTACCAGCCTGAAGAGTACAAACCAGGCCTGCAGTACCAGACCGATGAGGAACTCACCAAACTGGCGGGAGATATCGGTACCACCATTTTCCATCCGGTAGGCACCACCCGAATGGGGCGCGCCGACGATGAGCTCGCCGTAGTAGACCCCCACCTGCGGGTGAGGGGTGTGGCAGGTCTGCGGGTGGTCGATGCCAGCGTGATGCCCACCATTACCAGTGGCAACACCAACTCGCCCACCCTGATGATTGCGGAAAAAGCCGCCCGCTGGATCCTGGGCGGCGATTAGTCCCTGATCAGGCCGGGTTGTGGTCGATCAGCGTGTCCTTGTTGCGGGCAAACTCGTCGAATGGGAAGTCGTCGACGGTCAACATTTCCAGGACTGTGGCTTCATACTGGCGCATGAAGTCAGCCTCTTCCCTGGTATAGATATCCGCTTCCAGGGCAGCCTCGAAACGCTCCTCAGGATGCAGGGCTTCCATTGGCAGCTGTCCTTTGGCATAAGCTTTGGTTGCCTTGCGATAGAGCTGTTCGGCCTTGTCGTAGTCTTTCAGCAAGCCATTGTATTGGGCGACCGGGTTTTCAACCGCGCCCTTGCCTTCCCCTGCGGTGGTCCAGGCGCCGGCCAGCAGTTTTTCACGTACCGGGCTGTCGGTCGAGATAGCCCGGGCCAGCTTGCGGGACAGGTCGTCGTGGGGTTTGTCCCAGCGACGGCCCAGGGGCATGGTGATGGCACGCAGAGCCAGGGCCACCGGACGGTTGGGCAGGTTCTGGAGGAATTCATCCATGGCGTTTTCCGCGCGGTACAGCAACAGCGCCATGCTGTATTCCATCAGGTCCCGTTCGCCGTCGACCGGCTGGGATTCGTGCCAGTTCTTGAGCACCATGGAGGCCAGGTAAAGGTTTGCCAACACATCGCCAAGGCGGGCCGAGATGAGTTCGCGCATTTTCAGCTCGGAGCCCAGCGTCGTCATGGCGGCATCCGCGCACAGGCCGAAGGCGGCGCTGAAGCGGGCCACGCCCTGGGCGTATTTGCGGGCATGATGATCGAACGGCACGTCGGCCTTGCCAATGCCCAGCGCCTGGGTGAAGGCACGGGCTGCGTTGCCGAAGATCAGGCCGGCATGGCTGAAGAAGGCATCGTCGAAGGCGTCGATGTCGTCGTTGTCTTTGGCCGCCAGCTCCTTGAGCACATAGGGATGACACCGAATCGCGCCCTGCCCGAAGATCATCAGGCTGCGGGTCATGATGTTGGCACCCTCAACGGTAATGGATACTGCCGCACCGCTGAAACCGATGCCCAGGTAGTTACGTGGGCCGAGGGTGACAGTCTTGCCGCCGTGGACGTCCATGGCGTCGGTAAGCACTGCACGCTGCATTTCGGTCAGGTGGTATTTCAGAATCGCCGAAGGTACGGCCGGCTTCTCGCCCTTATCAATCATGTTGGCGGTCTGGTTCACCGCTGACTGGGCGATGTAGGTTTGCGCGGCGATGCGGGCCAGAGGCTCCTGAACGCCTTCCATATCCGCCACCGGCGTATTGAACTGGCGGCGTATGCGGGTAAAGCCACCGGCGGTACCGACGGCATAGGCTGCAGCGCCCGCCGCACCGGATGGCAGTGTGATACAACGGCCAACAGAGAGGCACTCAACCAGCATGCGCCAGCCCTGACCTGCCATTTCCTGACCACCAATGATGTAGTCCAGCGGAATAAACACGTCGTTACCCTTGATGGGGCCGTTCATGAACGGTGTGCCAATGGGGCAGTGACGGCGACCGATTTCCATCCCCTTGGTGTTGCGGGGAATCAGCGCGCAGGTAATGCCATAGTCCTTGGTGTCACCCAGCAGTCCGTCCGGGTCGAACATGCGGAAGGCCAGGCCCACCACAGTGGCAATGGGCGCCAGGGTGATCCAGCGCTTCTCGAAGTTCAGTCGCAGGCCGAGCACTTCCTTGCCTTCGAATTCGCCCTTGCAGACGATACCGGTGTCCGGCAGCGAGGTGGCATCGGAACCGGCGCGGGGACCCGTGAGGCCGAAGCAGGGAATTTCGCGACCATCCGCCAGGCGAGGCAGATAATGGTTCTTCTGCTCTTCGGTGCCGTATTTGACCAGCAACTCACCGGGGCCGAGGGAGTTGGGCACGCCGACGGAAACCATCAGCATTTCGTTGCCTGCCAGTTTCTGCAACACGGCTGTCTGTGCCTTGGCGGAGAAGTGCAGGCCACCGTATTCTTCGGGGATGATCATCCCGAAGAAGCCTTCTTTCTTGAGAAAGTCCCACAGCTCTTCCGGCAGGTCGGCACGCTCAACCGCCACGTCCCAGGAGTTACACATGGAGATGGCCTGGTTGCACTGGTTATCGACAAAGGCCTGCTCCTTTTCAGACAGGCCGGTGTTGCGATTGATCAGCAGGTTGTGCCAGTCCGGACGACCGGTGAAAAGTTCACCGTCCCAACTGACGGTGCCCGCTTCCAGGGCCACTTTTTCGGTGTCGGAAACCTTGGGAGCCACCTTCTTGAACATGGCGAACACCCTTGGTGTCAGCCAGCTCTGGCGGAACCCGGGCAGGCCGGCGGCCGCTGTGACGGCAGCACCAATAAACAGGATCAACGCCAACAGGCCCGACGCGAAGAACAGCGAAAGCAGGCCTGTCACTACCAACACCCCGATAGCGGGCCTGGCACCGGATTCGTTGCGCATTACAACAAGGAGCCCGGCAACAGCAACAAGAAACAGTATGAAAGTCATCATGGATACTCTCTGTCGTCCGTGGTTTTGAATGTCAAAAACTACAATTTGTTACGTTCAACCTACCTGATCAGATGAATTCTGACCAGCAACTGGTTCACCATCAGGCAGTTACAATCACCCGAATACCTTCAAGTGACAGGCTGGCCTGGCCCAGCGCCGTCTCCGCTGCCGTCAGCTGTTCCCGGAAAAACCCGATTTCGTCATCACGAATGGCCGGATTCACCTTTTTCATTGCCTCCAGACGACGGATTTCCGGGCCAAACACTTCCCTGACCCGGGCCAGAGCAGACGTTCGCAGAGGCTCCAGGTGCGGCTCTGCCAGTGCTTCCGCATGATCAACCATGGTTTCCACCTGAGGGCGAATCTGGGGCACGATGGCCTGCGCAGTGCGCCGGCGAATGTTGGAACACATGTCGTTGAGCCGGTCGTGAGGCAGGGTTGCCGACAGATTCCGTCCGTTCACATCCACCAGCAGCCGTAACGGTGAGACCGGCAGATAGCGGGACAGTTGCAGTGATTCCGGGGCCGGGCAATGCACGGTGAAAAGAGCCTCCAGCAACAGCGTACCCGGAGGCAGGGCCTTGACCGTCATACTGGCCAGGGCCGCCTTGCCCAGCCCGGAACTGGTAACCGATTCCATCACCCCGGTGACCAGTGGATGTTCCCAGCTCATGAACGCCATGTCTTCGCGCTCAAGGGCCTGGTCGCGGCTCCAGGTAACAGTCATGCCGTCTTCCGGCAGTTCCGTCACGTGCCCGGCCTGGTATTGCTCCCCCGGGCGCAGCACATCGGCATATTCGGAGTGGTCCTCCACGTCCACGCCAAGGATGTCGCAGGCCTCGATCATGTAGTCCCGTACCCGGGCCGATTCTTCCTCGGTTTCGATCTGGCTGATCAGTGCATCTGCGACCTCGGGCCGGCAGGAATTGAGCTCAATCAGCGCATCCCGGCCGTTGCGCAGCAGGGTACGCAAGCGCTCCGCCTCTTTCTGTGAGGCCTCAAGCAGGGCCGGCAGCTCATCGACCTGGCCATCAATGGCGGCCTGCCACTGGTCCGCAACCTGTTCGTGCACCGCAACGCCCACCGAGCAGCTTTCGCCGAAGGCATTCAGGCCCTCCTCGAACCAGCGATACTGGCTTTCCTGGGCCGTCCCCTGCAGGTAGGGGATGTGTATGTCGATGGTGTCGGTCTGGCCGATTCGGTCCAGCCGACCGATCCGCTGCTCCAGCAAATCTGGGTTAGCGGGCAGATCAAACAGGATCAGGTGATGGGCGAACTGGAAATTGCGGCCCTCACTGCCGATTTCCGAACAGATCAACGCCTGGGCGCCCTGCTCGGTGTCGGAGAAGTAGGCGGCTGCCCGGTCCCGCTCGATCAGGCTCAGGTGTTCATGGAACGCGGCACTGCGGATACCTGCGCGAAGTTGCAGGTAGTGTTCCAGCGCCATGGCCGTCGAGGCATGGGCACAGATCACCACCACCTTGGCCGGTTTCAGACCGCTCAGGGTCTTTTCCAGCCAGGCAACGCGAGGGTCTTCCGCCAGCCACTGTTCTTCCTCCACCGCGGTTTCCGGGGTCAATCCGCCAATACCATGGACAATGTCGTTGTGCTGATAAATCCCGGGGCAGGGCAGTGCAGCCGGCAACGGATGGCGTTCCGGGAAACCCTTGATCGCCGCACGGGTATTGCGGAAAAGCACGCGTCCGGTGCCATGACGGTCCAGCAGCGCATCAATCACCGCCTGTTCCGGTTGCTGGGCGGACATTAGCGCGTCCAGTTCATCACCCAGCCAGTCCTTGAGGGAATTGCGATCATCGCTGGAAAGCGCCGTCACCCCCTGCTCACTGATCTGAGACACCACACGGTTGATGACTTCGTACTGCTTTTCTTCTTCCTTGAAGGCCTCCAGGTCGTGGAACCGCGCAGGGTCCAGCAGACGCAGGCGTGCGAAGTGGCTGGCCACCCCCACCTGCTCCGGTGTTGCCGTCAACAGCAACAAGCCCTTGCTGGTTGCCGAAAGCTGTTCAACCAGACGGTATTCCGGGCTGGCCGCTTGCGGGCTCCAAGCCAGGTGATGAGCCTCGTCCACCACCATCAGGTCCCACCCCGCGGCAACGGCATCCGCCTGGGCCTGCTCGCTGGACATCAGGAAGTCCAGACTGCACAGGGCCAGCTGTTCACTCTCGAACGGATTCTCATCGGCGTCGGCCAGGTCGTCCTCCTCTTCCGGCAGCTCGGCGAAGTCCTCCATGGCCTCGTAACGCCCCTGGTCAATGATCGAGAATCGCAGATTAAACCGCCGCAGCATTTCCACCAGCCACTGGTGAATCAGCGAATCCGGCACCACGATCAGCACCCGTCGAGCTCGGCTGGTGTGCAGCTGGTAATGCAGAATCAGGCCCGCCTCAATGGTTTTGCCCAGGCCCACTTCGTCCGCCAGCAGAACCCGGGGTGCATAGCGTTTGGCCACTTCGTGGGCAATATAGATCTGGTGCGGCAGGTGTTGGGTACGCGCACCAATCAGGCCCTGGGCAGACGATGCCCGCAGCCGGTCCTGGTGCTGTGCCGTTGCCATTCGCAAACGGAACGCGCCATTGCGGTCGAACTGCCCGGCAAACAGGCGCTGGTGGGGGGCTGAGAAATCCACCAGACTACTGAGCTTCACTTCGGAGATCTGGGTCAGGTTATCGCTACCATCGTCGGCGTGATACATCAGCACGCCGCCCAGATCGTCAACCGCCCGGACCACATAACGGTCGCCATCAAAGGTCTCTATTTCTTCGCCAATCTGATAGATGATTCGCGACAGAGGGGCATTGTCGATGGCGTAGGTACGCTCTTCGTCTGCGGCGGGAAAGCCCAGCGTCACCCGGCGACCGGAAATATCCGTGACGATGCCCAGACCCAGCGCAGTATCACTGTGGCTGACCCAACGCTGGCCGATTACAAATTCCGATGTATCCAAGAAACCTCCGACGGATTTAGCTGACTTTTGCGGTTTTATACGTCTTTGTTCGATGGCCCGTTCTCCCGCACCCAATAGGCGGTTGCCCCGCAAACCGCTGCAGGAACCACCACCAGGTTCAATACCGGCACCATCGCTGCCAGGGCCACCGGAAGCCCGAACCCCAGAGCCGACAGGCGGGTATCTCCCAACAGGCGTCGCAAGGCAGGAAAGCTGACCCGGTGGTTGTCCGCCGGGTAGTCCACATACTGCAGCGCCATCATCCAGCTATTGAACAGGAACCAGAGCACGGCCGCCACCAGGTTGACCACCGGGATAACACCGATAATAAACAGGCCAACCGCACGAGGCAGGTAATAGACAATTTTCTGAACTTCGCGCCAGAGCGCGCGCGGGATATCGCGGACGATCTGGCTCCAGCCCTCCTCGGTGCTGACTTCCTGACCGGTCAGGTGTTTTTCAGTCAATTCCGCCAGATAGCCATAGAACGGGGAGCCGATGAGGTTAGCCACAATAACGAAGCCGTAGGCGAGCATGAGCAGGATCACAGCGCCATAGAGCAGCCAGAACAACCAGTCCAGGCTTTGCAACCAGGCCCAGTCCGGCAGCCAGCCCATGGCGGTCGCGATCATGGCAGTGAAAAGTTCGGCCAGGAAATAGAACAGAAGACCGAATAACAGAATATTGATGACGAGGGGAATAACAACAAACAGCCTCAGCCCCGGCTGCCGTATCAGCCGGAATCCCTCTCCGAGATATCCCAGGCCACGGAAAAAGTTACCTTTCAACATACCTCGCAGCACCTCAGCTTCAATGACAGTGACGGGGCGCAAAGCATATCATGTTGCAAACTCCACCACAGCCCGACGGTGTACATGGCATTTCTGACACAGCGCATTCGTTTTCTGCTTGATTATCAGCCGTTCTGGCGGGCAATGCTGGTGATATCCGCGACAGCCATTCTCTATCTCGCAACCACAAGCGAGCCCTACCCGGTGCCTTCGTCCGATAACGACAAGCTGAATCATGTGCTGGCCTTCCTGCAATTGACGATTGTGACACGCCTGGCCTGGCCCGGGCTCAGCCGGCTCTGGATTGCCTCTGGCCTGATCGCCTTTGGTGCGTCGATTGAAATCGTGCAAGCCCAGTTGCCCTATCGCACCTTCGCCGTTGCCGACATTGTGGCCGATGCCGCGGGCATTGCCGTCGGGCTGCTGCCCTGCCCGGATTTCATCAGACGGCGAGCCAAACCATCGCGCAAGAAAACAGATGTGAGAGAAGAGCCTGGTCGCTTGTGAGATATATCCTACAAGAGCGTGAGATCTCGCTTCTCTGTTACGTACGCTTACCGAGCAGCTCTCGCGTAAGAAATGTCAAGTTATTGATTTTCAGTTACTTATTGAACAATTAAAGAGATCGTAACTTTAAAGGGGTGCATAATTCACGTGTTTGTAAGATTTCAATTGCTATAGTGATCACATCAAGGATGACAGGGAAAAGGACGACGCACTGGATGCACCCCGGCAACTGGATGCAGGGAGAGGCAAGGACACAGGGACGCCTCGCTTAAGGGACAACTAATCGGATCGCTGGCTCGGACGCTGGCACAAGGGAATGACAAGGGAAAACGGCAACGGGATGGTTGCCAACAGCGCAAGGATGCGACATCTGTTCCGAAAAAGGGTAGCCGAGAGGCTGCCCTTTTTTTTTGTTTATCTATCCGGCCCGCCCCTCTCCCGCCCGATAGATCCGTACCCGGTTGAACTCCTCGAACTCGTGCAGGTCTGGCCAGGTGCGGGCCTCAATGACCACTTGCTGCCGGTAACGATCATCTCCCAGATCCCTCATCCTTGAGTCCGCCAGCAACACCCGTGGTGCAGCCAGCCTGAACACCGACAACAAGGGCCGATTATCGGGGTCGTACAGCACATCCGCTGCCGTCACAACGCCCACATTATCTGGCCGTGTGCTCCAGTCATCACACAAAGACACCGTCACGCCGTTCAGCCTGGCATTGGCTCCGGCAGCATCCAGCGCGGCCGGGTCGATGTCACAGGCAATGGCCTCCCGCGCCCCGGCCATAGCAGCGGCAATGGCAACAATGCCCGACCCGGAACCAAAATCCAGTACCGTCTCGCCCTTCACCAGGTGAGGGTTGGCCAGGATATAAGCCGCAAGCACCTGCCCGCTGGCCCAGCAGAATGACCAATACGCTGGCTCCGCCACCACGGCCTGGGCTTCGGCATGGCTGATCGGTCCCTCCAGGACTGAAGGATCGAACAGATACAGGGAAATGTCAGGGCAGCCCGCCGGTGCAGTGGCCGCCACCCGCCCACGGCTGAGAGTTTTCGCGAGGTGCTGGTTCAGAATGTCGGGGGTCATGGCTACTCCGGAGTACGGGTCTGGCAAGGGATGCATTGTAACGGCAGCAAGGGTGACCGGCATCTGCCGGCGAGCAAAAAACCGTCACGTCCGTTATACTGCTGCCTCATTTTCAGCACGAACCAGTCCCCGTCATGCCGTCCAGACCCGATACCAGCGACTACCTTGCCCTGTTCCTCAACGACGCGCCGTTGATGGACGTGCGGGCCCCCGTCGAGTTCAGTAAAGGCAGTTTCCCCGGTGCCATCAATGCTCCCCTGATGAACGACGAAGAACGCCACCGGGTAGGTATCTGTTACAAGGAAAAGGGCCAGGATGAAGCGATCAGACTCGGCCATCAACTGGTTGCCGGCGACCTCAAGGCACAGCGCATTGAAGCCTGGCGGCGCTTCACCGCAGACCATCCGGACGGTTACCTGTTCTGTTTTCGCGGCGGCCTGCGTTCGCGGCTGAGCCAGGAGTGGATCCGTGAGGCCGGCCTCGACTACCCGCTGGTTACCGGTGGCTACAAGGCGATGCGACGCTTCCTCATCGACAGCCTGGAAGCACTGGTTGAATCCTCGGAGTTTGTCATTCTGAGCGGCCGCACCGGCACCGGCAAAACCCGTGTCCTGCAACAGCTGCCCAATCCGGTGGACCTGGAGGGCCTGGCCAATCACCGGGGCTCCAGCTTTGGCCGCCAGGTCACTCCCCAGCCGTCACAGATCGACTTTGAAAACCGCCTGGCAGTTGCCATGCTCAAGGCACACCACCATGTCGGCGGGCCGGTTTATCTGGAAGATGAAAGCAGGATGGTCGGCCGTTGCGCGTTGCCGGAAAGTCTGCGCGAACGAATGACGGAAGCATCTTTGATGGTGCTTGATCAGCCTATGGAGGAGCGAATACACATCATCCGTGAAGACTATGTCGACCAGATGGCTGCGGACTATGCTGAACGGGACGGCGAAGAGGCCGGCTGGCTCAATTTCCGCGATTATCTGCTCAGCGCTCTGGACCGGATCCGCAAGCGCCTCGGTGGTGAACGCCACAGCAGGCTGCGACAGCTGATGGAAGACGCCCTCGATATACAGCAGCGGACGGCGGATGTCGCCGCGCATCATCAGTGGATTCAGGCCCTGCTGGAAAACTATTACGATCCCATGTATGACTACCAGCTGGACCAGAAAAAAGGCAGGATTGTCATGCAGGGTGGGCCAGAAGCCATTATCGAGTGGGCCAGGCACAGGTAAGCATCGTATGCGACAGACAAGTAACCAAAACCGATCAAGGAGTCAGTGAATGGAAGATCTTCTGGGAACGAATATCAACGCCACAGAGCTGTGGGACGAGGCCCTGGCACTGGTTATGGCCTACGCCCCGAAATTCGTGCTGGCCATTGTTACACTGGTTATCGGTCTCTGGCTGATTAACCGCTTCATCGCGGTTCTCGACAAGAAGCTCGGCGCGAAAGACCCCACCCTGAACAAGTTCCTCTGTGGCCTGATCAGCGCCGTTTTCAAGGTCATGCTGCTGATCTCGGTCGCCTCCATGATCGGTATTGCAACCACCTCGTTCATTGCCGTCATTGGTGCCGCCGGCCTGGCCATCGGCCTGGCGCTGCAGGGTAGCCTTGCCAACTTTGCCGGTGGCGTGCTGATCCTGATCTTCAAGCCCTTCAAGGTGGGTGACACCATCGAAGCCGAGGGTTTCCTTGGCGCTGTCGCTGAAATTCAGATTCTTTATACGGTGGTGAACACCTTCGACAACCGCCGTATCGTCATCCCCAATGGCAACCTGTCCAACTCCACCCTGGTGAACGTCAGTATCTACGAAAAGCGCCGCTGCGATATGACTTTCGGCATCCATTACGACGACGACGTCGACAAGGCCAAGGCCATTCTCCAGCGCCTGTTCGATGAAGACGAGCGTTCCCTGAAGGACCCGGAGCCGCGGATCTGTGTCGGCAGCCTGGGCGATAATTCGGTCAATCTTATGTTTCGCGCCTGGGTGCCCACTGACGACCTCTGGCCGTACTACTGGGACATGCACGAGAAGGTAAAGAAGGCGTTTGATGCCGAGGGCATCACCATCCCCTTCCCACAGCGGGATGTGCACGTCTACAAAACCGAGTGATTGGTATCTCAACAATACACTTTGTAACTCGCTTTCTGAGCAGCCTCAACTAAGCTGACCAATAATGGCGGTGGCGCCGGTAACAACGGCACCACCGCCAGGCCACGTGAGCCGGGCCCACAAAAACCACCGGTTCCAGACTTGCTGGTAGGAGGTTGTCACTATGCCGGTACAGCAGTTGAAGGAATTCCTTGATCAGGCAGGCGTGGAGTACATGTGCCTGTCTCACCCCCCTGCCTTTACTGCCCAACAGCTGGCGCACCACGTCAAGATCGCTGGTGACCGGGTGGTAAAAACCGTGATTATTGAACTGGACGGCAAAATGGCCATGCTGGTCATGCCTGCCACCTGGCGTATTCGCTGGGACCGGTTAAGCCGGATTCTCGATACCGACTTTGTTGACCTGGCGGACGAACAGGAATTTCAGGACCGCTTCCCGGAATGCGAAGTGGGCGCCATGCCGCCGTTCGGCAACCTCTTTGATATGTCGGTGTACTGCGCTGAAGCCCTGACCCGGCAACCGGAACTGGCCTTTGCCGCTGGCAGCCATACCGAGTCCATCCATATGAAAACCGAGGACTTCCTGAACCTGGTTCACCCCATGGTTCTGGAGCAGGGTTTCGTCAAGCCGGGGGCGCAAAAACCCGCCTGGCTGAAAGGTCGCCCCCGCCGGGCAGAGTCGCTGACAGACAGCCACACTGCCAACCTGGCTGGCTACTGAAAGCACCCCTCGGTGCAGGCTTGCTCCGGGCCGCTTGTCTGAACGCGCCCATCGCGTAAACTGGGCGTATCAGACAGGAACCCGTTATGACCCAAGCCTTTGATGTTGTTATTGTTGGTGCCGGCATGGTCGGCGCTGCCCTCGCCACCGGTCTTGGCCGCAGCGGCTTTCGCGTTGGCCTTGTGGATCAGGGTGCCGCGCCCTCCTACGATGCCGCTCAGCCTCCCGACATCCGGGTATCAGCCCTGAGTGCCGGCAGTGAGCGCTATCTGACCGAACTGGGCGCCTGGCCAGATATCCTCGCCATGCGCGCCACCCGCTATACCCGCCTGGCGGTATGGGATGAAACCGACCATCCATTGAGCAATGTTTTGCCCCGCAAGATCGCCGAGGTGGTTTTTGACGCCCGTAATCTGTCCGCCCGCCATCTGGGCCATATTGTGGAGAACTGCATCACCCAGCAGGCACTCTGGAGCAGCGCTTCCGCACAGCCGTCCGTCACCCTGTTTTCGGGCCATGCCGTCACCAGCCTCAGCAATAGCGACGACAACGCAACCGTAATGCTGGACGATGGCACGGAACTGACTGGCGAACTGGTGGTCGGCGCAGACGGTGCCAACTCCGGCACCCGCAACCTGGCCGGCATCGGCGTCACCCGTGACCAGTACCAGCAACAGGCGATGGTAATCTCCGTGCGCTACCAGGGCCCGGTGCAGGACATCACCTGGCAGGGCTTCTACCCAAGCGGCCCACGGGCCTTCCTGCCACTGCATGCCGCCGGTAACGGCGAAAGCTGGGCCTCGCTGGTGTGGTACGACTCACCGGAAGAGCTGGCGCGCCTCAAATCACTGGATAACAGCGTATTGATGGCGGAAATACAGAACGCTTTCCCGCCGGAGCTGCCGCTGCTTACCCACATTGATGCCAGGGCCAGCTTCCCGATTGCGCGCCAGCATGCCAAAAACTATGTAAACAACCGCGTGGTACTGGTAGGCGACGCTGCCCATACCATCAATCCGCTGGCAGGCCAGGGCGTAAACCTGGGCTTCCAGGACGCCCGCTGCCTGCAGTCGGTCCTCCGCGAAGCCAGGCGCGCCGGCTGTGACCTGGCCAACCCTGCCCGACTTGATCAATACGAGCAGCAACGCCGCCCGGCCAACCGCCGCATGATGCTGGCCATGGATGTTTTCTACCACCTGTTCAGCAACCGCACGCCACCTCTGCACCTGCTGCGCAACCTGGGCCTGGGGGCGGCGAAAGCCATGCCATTTGCCAGAAACCGGGTGGCCAAATACGCTATGGGTATCGACGACGAACTACCCCCGGTCATCCGTCAACTGGCGGAGCGGTTACCCGGGTTCAAACAACTTTAACAAGGAACCACTATGTCGGAGACCATCTTTACCAAGATCATCAACCGCGAAATTCCGGCCGATATCGTTTATGAAGACGATGCCAGCCTGGCCTTCCGGGACATCAATCCACAGGCGCCGGTGCACCTGCTGATTATCCCGAAAAAGGAAATCGCAACCATCAACGATATCCAGGAAGGCGACCGCGAACTGGTAGGCCACCTGTACTGGGTTGCCGCCAAACTGGCAAAGGAAATGGGGTTTGCGGACGATGGCTATCGAACCGTGATGAACTGTGGAGAAAACTCGGGGCAGACGGTCTTCCATATCCACCTGCACGTACTGGCAGGCAAGCCCATGGGGTGGCCGCCGTATACCGACAAGATGAAGCAGGGCTGATTTTTCAGCCTCGGGGAAGCAAGCGGGCCGGTCATGCTGTTTGGGACACGCTCAAGGCATCCATGCGCGCTTAACTTTGGCCATCCATGGCCAAAGATAGATCCCAAACAGCATGACCGGCCCACTTGCTGGCAACCTGGTGCCTAGCCTTCAGCGGCCAACGACTTTTTCGGCTTCTTCCACAGGGGTATGCCGAACATCCTCGCCTTTGACCATGAAGATCACGTTCTCGGCGATGTTACAGGCATGGTCCCCCACCCGCTCCAGGGCACGGAGAATCCACATTACCGACATGCATCGGGAAATGTTGCGGGTGTCTTCCATCATGAAGGTCAACAACGTGCGCGTGGCCGCCTGGTACTCCTCGTCCACCCGCTTGTCTTCCTTCATGATTCGCAGCGCCTGCTCAGAATCCAGGCGTGCGAAGGCGTCCAGGGCGTCGTGCAACATAGCCAGGACATGATTGCCGATGTGACGCACTTCCACGTAGCCACGCGGCGCCTGGCCTTCCTCTGACAGCTTGATGGCGAACTTGGCGATTTTCTTGGCCTCGTCACCGACACGCTCCAGGTCTGAGACCATCTTGATCACTGCAACCACCAGTCGCAGGTCCCGCGCCGTGGGTTGGCGACGAGCCAGGATCAGAGTGGCCTCCTCGTCCATCTCGATTTCCATCTGGTCGACTTTCTTGTCGGTGGCACGGACTTCGTCAGCCAGGTGGCCGTCGTTCTCCACCAACGCTGTGATGGCCCGATCCACCTGGGATTCCACCAGACCGCCCATTTCGAGAAATTCGCTCTTCAGGGCCATCAGTTCGTCATTGAACTTGTGCGATATATGATCGCCGTAAACATCGTCCTTTTTATCTGGCATAACTCTGTTCTCCAGTGTTCAACCGTACCGGGCTTAACCAAAACGGCCAGTGATGTAGGATTCGGTAAGCTCGTGCTCCGGTGAGGTAAATACCTTGTTGGTCTCGTTTACTTCAACCAGATGCCCCAGATGGAAATACGCGGTGCGATTAGACACCCTCGCTGCCTGTTGCATGGAGTGAGTCACGATTACGATAGTATAGCTCTCAGACATGTCGGCGATCAGTTCCTCGACTCTTGCAGTCGCAATCGGGTCCAGCGCAGAACAGGGCTCGTCCATCAGGATCACTTCCGGGCTCACGGCGATGGCTCTTGCGATGCAAAGTCGCTGCTGCTGACCACCGGACATGCCGGTCGCGACTGCATCGAGACGATCCTTCGCCTCTTCCCACAACCCGGCTTTGCGAAGGCTGTTTTCGACGATGTCGTCCAGATCGGACTTTCGGTTTGCCAAACCGTGAATTCTCGCGCCGTAGGCCACGTTGTCGTAGATAGATTTTGGAAAGGGATTCGGCTTCTGGAACACCATGCCTACACGGGCCCTCAGTTCGACCACATCCCGTTTCGAGCTGTAGATGTCCTCGTTGTCCAGCATCAGCTGGCCCTTGACGCGACAGATATCAATGCTGTCATTCATGCGATTGAGGCAGCGCAGGAAAGTCGACTTGCCGCAACCAGAGGGGCCGATAAACGAGATCACCTCATTCCGACCAATATCGAGGCTGATATCCTTAATCGCGCGGTCACTACCGTATGAAACGCTCACGTTACGCAACTTGAACTTGGGGTCGTCAGAAAAGGGCTCCCCAACCGTCTTGCCTTCTTCGATTACCGTGTCTTCTGGCTTGTCCTGGGGCACCGGAATCTCTGCGTCCTGGTCTCGCATGTTGGCTTCCGTGGAAATGCTCGGATTCATCGTGTTCATTTCGTTCTCCTTACCAGCGACGCTCAAGCCGCTTGCGCAGCCAGATCGCCAGTGCGTTCATACTGATCATGAAGGTGAGCAGCACCATAATGGCGGCGGATGCCAGCTCGACAAAACCCTGCTCGGAGCTGCTTGCCCACAGGTATATCTGTACCGGCAGTACGGTGGCTGAATCAAAAAAGCCGCCCGGTACGTCCACGATAAAGGCCACCATGCCGATCAATAGCAACGGTGCCGTCTCCCCCAGGGCCTGGGCCATACCGATGATGGAACCGGTCAGCATGCCGGGCATCGCCAGGGGTATCACGTGATGGAGCACCACCTGCATCTTGGAGGCACCGACACCTTCGGCCGCCTCACGTATAGAGGGCGGCACGCTCTTGATGGCCGCGCGGCTGGAAATGATGATCGTTGGCAGCGTCATCAGTGCCAATACCATGCCGCCCACCACGGGCACTGACCGCGGCATGCCGAACAGACCAATGAAGACCGCAAGGCCCAGCAGACCGAAGATGATCGATGGCACTGCGGCCAGGTTGTTGATATTGACCTCGATGAAATCGGTGATCTTGTTCTGGGGCGCGAATTCTTCCAGATACACTGCGGCCGCAATGCCCACTGGAAACGAGATCGCCAGGGTCACCAGCATGGTCAGCAGGGAGCCGACTATCGCACCAAGAACGCCAGCATTGGCAGGCTCCCTGGAGTCGCCTCGACTGAACAGCACGTCGTTAAAGCTGGTATCGATAATCCCTTTCTCCAACAATTCATCCACCCAGCGTTGTTGCTGCTCGGACAGCTTAATGCTGTACCGGGGATTCCCCGCGTGTTTGACGTATACCGACACCCGGTCATGGGCCGGGAACTCGATTGTCTGGGTGGTATCAAGAAGGTCCGGATTCTTTATCAAAAGGTCGCGAATCTCACTGGATGCATAAGTCCCGAGGAAGCCGCCCAGGGCACGCTTATCCGCAGCGCCTTCTGCTTCCGGAATCTGCTCTTGCAATGCAGCAATAATAGGCGCAGTGAAATCTGCCATAGACCGCTGATCTTCGTCGGTCGGATCATCCAGGTACATCATTTCGGAATCGAGGGTTACATTCAGGGTTATAGTGGTTTTTATGAACCCTGTATGTCCCTTACCGATAATATCGGCAAACAGGATTACCAGGGACGCGAGGGCGATGAAAATTGCCAGAATTCCGTACAGGCGAAATCTACGTTCCTTGCGGTACCGGCGTTTCAGCGAGTTGCGGACTATCTCCGCCTGAGAACGTTGATCACTCATACTGTTCCCTATATTTGCGTACGATCTTGAGGGCAACCACGTTGAGCAGCAGCGTCACTATGAACAACAACATACCCAATGCAAAGGCAGACAGGGTCTTGGCGCTGTCAAACTCCTGATCACCCACCAGCAATGTTGCAATCTGAACGGTTACTGTCGTTACCGACTCCAACGGATTGGCCGTCAGGTTGGCTGCCAGTCCTGCCGCCATCACCACGATCATGGTTTCGCCAATGGCGCGGGATGCTGCCAACAGGATACCGCCGATGATTCCGGGCAGGGCCGCCGGAAAAATCACCTTCTTCATGGTTTCGGACTGTGTTGCACCGAGCGCCAGGGATCCATCTCTCATGGTCTGAGGTACCGCATTGATCACGTCATCCGACAACGAAGACACAAATGGCACGATCATGATTCCCATCACCAGGCCGGCGGCAAGTGCGCTCTGTGAAGAGGCTTCCAGCCCCACTATTTGAGCAAGATCACGGATAAACGGGGCTACCGTCAAAGCGGCAAAAAAACCGTAAACCACGGTGGGGATGCCCGCGAGCATCTCCAGTATCGGCTTCACCGTTGAGCGCATCCGTTTGCTGGCATACTCGGACAGGTAAATGGCAGAAAGCAGGCCGACAGGCACGGCAACCAGCAAAGCAATGGCGGAAATCAACAGGGTGCCGGTAAATAGCGGGATAACGCCAAAGGCACCGTCGGAACCTACCTGATCGGCACGCAAGGCGGTCTGAGGGCTCCAGGTGGTGCCAAACAGGAACTCGGTAATCGGCACTCGGCCGAAGAAACGTACGGTCTCCAGAATCACCGAGAATACGATGCCCGCTGTGGTCAACACTGCCAATGCGGCGCATACAAAGAAAATTCTGCGCAACGTTGTTTCTACGTTTTTCCGGGCGTTGATATGGGGCGCGACTCGGGTCCACGCAAACGTGCCCCCTAATACTGCGATCAGTATCACCAGCGCAGCCTTGAAGTTTTCGCTCTTGCTTTCCATCGCTTCCAGTAGCGACGCTGCCCCGGCAATATGCTCGGGCACAAATTCAGGATTGAGCTTACCTGCTGCAACGTTGCTGATTTGCGAGAGTATCAGGCTGGCCTGCCCTGCAGATTCGGGCCAGGTATCCTGAGGCAGCGATGCGATCACGATGCCCTGAATAACTTTGCCTTCGAAACCGGCCCAGGCTGCCAGCACAATCAATGCGGGAATCGCACACCAGAGTGCTGCTCGTGCCGCATAATAGAAAGGAAGTGCCTTGAGATTCCGGATGCCGCCCAGCGGCGCCGCCACAGCCCTGGACCGCATGTACGCGAGGCCATAGGCAACCACGGCGAGAACCAGAACCAGGGGCAGAAGATTAGCCGTCTGCATATCAGTCTCTGTTTTGATGGCTTTGAGTTAACTGGACGTCTATTTTGCCAGCTTGCCGCGCAAAAATATTCATACTAAAGCAATAAAGGAACGCGAGCCTTCAGCCCGCGTTCCTTATCAGTCATCCCTGACACTGACTGATGAAGCCTTACAGCTCGTTACCAGTCATCGGCTCCAGATCTTTTACTCTCTTAGCCGTTGCCATACGCTGGTTACGCGGGAGTGGGATCAGCCCTACATCAACCAGATAGCCATTGTCGCCCCAGGCGCCTTCGCTGGTAAACTCGGCAATGTATTCCTTTATTCCCGGGACCACACCCACGTGAGCGTTCTTGACGTAGAACCAAAGTGAACGGGCGACCGGGTATTTATCGCTGGAAATATTCTCCGGAGTCGGCTCAACACCGTTTACAGTCGCGGCCTGGATCTGGCCTGAGTTTTCCATCAGGAAGCTGTAACCGAAGATACCCAGTGTTTCCGGATCCTGTGCCAGGCGCTGCACAATCAGGTTGTCGTTTTCGCCAGCTTCAATGAACGGACCGTCTTCACGCATGCTGTGACACACGCTCTTGAACTTGTCTTCGTTCGCGTCTTCCATCTGTGCAATCATGTCGAACTGTTTGCAGCCGCTCTCCATGGCGAGCTCAACAAATGCGTCGCGAGTACCTGAAGTCGGAGGAGGACCCATTACGCTGATTTCATAATCCGGCAAGCTGGAGTCGATGTCACTCCAGTTCATGTAAGGGTTGGCGACCAGTTCGTCACCACCGTCCGGGTTCGGCACATCTTTGGCGAGGGCAAGGAAAACCTGCTCCAGGGTCAGATCAAGCTTTTCCGCATCCTTGGAGTTGGCCATGACAATACCATCAGCGCCGATACGTACCTCGGTGATTTCCTTGACGCCGTTGGCCTGGCAGTTGTCAAACTCACTCTTCTTCATGCGACGTGAAGCATTGGTGATGTCCGGGTGCTGGGTACCAACACCTTCACAGAACAGCTTCAGCCCGCCGCCGGAGCCTGTGGATTCCAGCTTCGGAGTCGGGAAGTCGGTGTTACGACCAAAACGCTCGGCTACTACAGTAGCAAACGGATAAACGGTAGAGGATCCGACAATGTTGATGGTGTCGCGAGCCATGGCCGGAGTTGACACGGCGGCGATGCTGCCTGCCAGTGCCAGAGTTGTAAGGGCTGTTTTAAGTTTGATCACGTTGAGTCTCCATTTGTCACTTTGACTTTTATGTCGGGTTTGCTTCACCGATGTGTGAACGATAAAGGCACTCTGTGACAACTTTGTTACAACACCTGCAATATAGAACAGGTCGTTCAATTTTTCTTGCAGACCCCGCAAAGGCCGCTACCATGCGTGGTACTAAAACAATTCCAGACCAGAAAGGTTAATTCATGACCGCGCTCGATGACGACAAACCCATGCCCCGGGGTGAACTGATAATCCAGATAATCCCCCTGCCCTCCGACACCAACCCCAACGGTGATGTGTTCGCCGGCTGGCTGGTCAAACAGATGGACATTGCCGCCGCCACCATGGCGGGGCGAATCTCCCAGGGCCGCAACGCCACGGTTGCCATGGATCGAATGGAGTTCCTGTCACCGCTGCGGGTTGGTTCCCAGGTTGGTTGTTACGGAGAGTTGGTCGAAGTGGGCCGCAGCTCAATGAAGATCAACATTGAAGTCTGGACCCTGGACCGCACGGCACAAGCGCCTCGCAAGGTAACGGAGGGGCTCTTTGTGTATGTGGCCATTGATGAACACGGCCGTATTCGCGAAGTACCGTCACAAAACGGCTGAGTCAGCGCCATAATGAAAGATTCGCTGGAGCGCCATCAGGTCTGGCTTTATCTGGCGGCAATCATCTTCGGCATGGTGACCGGCTGGTTTTGGCCAGCGGTCACAGTGACCTTTGAGACCCTGCTCTGGCCGGTGCTCGGGGTGCTCCTGTATACCACCTTTACCCAGGTGCCACTGACCCACCTGGCTGCCGCTTTCCGCGACAGGCGGTTCAATACCGCCCTGGTCTTGGGCAACTTTCTTATCATGCCCGCCATCGTGTGGCTGCTGCTGTTCATTGCGCCTGCAGACCCTGCCATCCGGCTTGGCATTCTGCTGGTCCTGCTGGTGCCCTGCACAGACTGGTTTATCAGCTTTACCCATCTGGGCGGCGGTGACGGCGCCCGGGCCATTGCCGCCAGTCCGATCCTGCTGGTTCTGCAGATCCTGACATTACCGATCTATCTCTGGCTGTTTCTCGGAGACGACATGGTCAGCACCAACCTGACCGGGCATTTTGTGCCGGTGTTTTTCGGGCTGATCCTGACCCCGTTGCTACTGGCCTGGCTGACAGAGAAAGCCGGTGAACAAAGGCCAGCCTTTACAGGTTATATCCGGGCCCTTGGCTGGCTGCCGGTGCCGGTCCTGGCTCTGGTGGTGTTCATGATTGCAGCATCACAGATCACCCTGGTCATGCAGACCGGGCGCATGCTGCCCCAGTTGCTGGTGATTTTTTCGCTCTATCTGGTGGCCGCTGCACTGGTCGGCAAAGTGCTGAGCAGGAGCTTCCATTTACCGGGCGCACAAGGGCGAACCCTGGCGTTCAGCTTCGGCACCCGCAACTCCTTCGTGGTGCTGCCTTTTGCCATCGCATTACCAGAGTCATGGGCGCCGGCGGTGGTGGTGATTGTATTCCAGTCGTTGGTGGAATTGTTCGGGATGACAGCCTACCTGAAATGGTTACCGCGCTTGATCAGCAAACCCGACCAATCGATTTCAGCTCACTGAGACGATTGCCAGCCATGCAACAGGCGGGCGTAATTCAATCGCTCCCAGGTCTGGGCATTGGGTGCATTCTCCAGTGACAGGGCGCCGCGCGCTTCGGTGAGGGTGGTATAGCCCATGGTCGACAGGCGCTGGTTCAGTTCGTCGGTGATTCTGGCCAGCGCCGTTGGCCCCTCGCCCAACAGCGCCGACACCACTTGCACCACCGTTGCGCCGGACAGGATGGCTTTGGCAGCATCATCGCCGCTGTGAACGCCGCCGGAGGCCGCCATTTCCAGCGTGGTACGGTTGAACAGCATCGCCAGTCCGTGCAGCCTCAGGGGCAGTTCGGCACTGGTGGACAGCACCACTTCCCGGCTCAGCTCCAGTTCCTCAAGATCCATATCCGGCTGATAGAAGCGGTTGAACAGCACCAGCCCCCGGGCCCCCGCAGCTTCCACGCCTGCCACAAAAGCAGGTAACGCGGAATAGAAGGGCGACAGTTTGACGCTGACCGGGATGGTGACCTGCTCCACCACCGAGCGCACCACCTCAAGCTGGCGCTGTTCCAGGGAAACGGCCGTGTCGGACGGGTCGGTGGTCAGATCGTAAAGATTGAGCTCGATGGCCGCCGCACCGGCCTCTTCCAGCTCCCGGGCATGCTGGGTCCAGCCACCAGGGGAAATGCCGTTGAGCGACGCAATCACCGGCACATCCAGCGCGGTTTGCAGAAGTCCCAGACGTTTGAGGTAGCTGCTGGAGCCCATTTCAAACACTTCGGATTCCGGGAAGAAGGAGCGCGCCTCCGCATCGGTATTGATTCGGGAATCAATAAACCGATGGGCGGCCATCTGCTCCGCGACCAGCTGTTCCTCGAACAGTGAATGCATCACGATGGCACCGGCGCCGGCCTCTACACAGGCTTTGAGTGCGTCCAGATCATCGGTCAGCGGGCTGGCGCCAACCACCAGGGGCGATCTCAGGTCCAGCCCGAGCCACCGGGTTGTCAGGTCAGTCATGATGGTCTGCTCCCTTGGCCGGATCGGCAGGTGATTCATGGGGCTCAAAGTGGATACCCGCCAGCTGCATATACAGCTCCCGCTGCTCCGTTGCCGCGTCACTGGCTGCGCTCGCCAGCTGCTCGTAGCGCTGTGGATCCCGCAACTCCAGCATGCGGAAGCGAGCTTCCTCCTGCATGTAGGTTTTCATGGGCACTTTCTGGCGCACGGAGTCCAGTTGCAGGGGCGGCAGGCCCTGGTGGATCCGGCGGGGGTCGAATCGATAGATCGGCCAGGCCCAGCTGTCCACTGCCCGCTTCTGTTGCGCCGGGGAATGCACCAGGTCATAGCCATGGGCAATGCAGGGGCTGTGGGCAATGATCAGCGCCGGACCGTCAAAGTTTTCGGCTTCCTGCAGGGCTTTGGTGGTCTGGTTGCTGTGGGACTGCATGGCAATCTGGGCGACGTAAACGTGGCCATAACTCATGGCCAGCAGGCCAAGGTCTTTCTTGCGGGTTTCCTTGCCGGCGGCAGCAAACTTGGCAATCGCTCCCATGGGCGTGGCCTTGGACTGCTGACCGCCGGTGTTGGAATACACTTCCGTATCCAGCACCAGCAGTTTTATGTTCTGGCCCGAGGCCAGGGCATGGTCCAGGCCGCCATAGCCGATGTCATAGGCCCAGCCGTCACCGCCAATCACCCACACGCTCTTGGGGCACAGCTCATCGGCCAGGCTGGCCAGCTCCCGCGCTTCGGGTCCTTGCTGGTCCGACAGCCAGTCACGCAGCCGTTCCACCGCCTGACGCCTTGTCATCATGGCCGTCTCATCCAGGGTCGCACAGGGGCTGGTCAGATCGAGGTATAGCTCCGGAGGAAGCTTATCTTTCATGTCCTCCAACAACTGCCGGGCCCGGCCCACCAGTTTGTTCAGCCCCATCCGCATGCCCAGACCCAGTTCAGCAGCGTCTTCAAACAGCGAGTTGTTCCAGGTCGGCCCTCGCCCATCTGCATTCACCGTGTAAGGCGTAGTGGGGAGGTTGCCGCCATAGATGGAGGAACAGCCGGTGGCATTGGCAATCAGCAGCCGGTCCCCCAGTAACTGGGTGAGCAGCCGAATGTAAGGCGTCTCGCCACAGCCGGCGCAGGCGCCGGAATACTCGAACAGGGGAATCAGCAGCGGCAGCGACTTGAAGTCCCGGGGAATGCGGTCCCGGGGCACATCCGGCAAGCTACGCAGGAACGCCAGATTCTCCGCCTCCACTTCCCGATGTTCCTCCAGTGGCCTCATGTTGATCGCCTTGCGCTTGGGCTGGCTGCGGTCCTTGGCGGGGCACACCTCCACACACAAACCGCAACCGGTGCAGTCTTCCGGCGCCACCTGAATCCGGTAATCCAGCCCTTCCAGTTCCCGGGTGTGGGTTTCGGGTACCGCCTCGAAGGTATCCGGGGCCCCCTTGGCCGCTTCCGGTTCGAAGACCTTGCTGGTAATCGCAGTATGTGGGCAGATCATTGCGCAGAAGTTGCACTGCACGCAAAGGTCAGATTCCCAGATCGGGATTTCCAGGGCGATACTTCGCTTTTCATACTGGCTGGTGCCGGTGGGCCAGGTACCGTCCGGCGGAAAGGCGCTGACTGGAAGCTTTTCACCCTGGCCGTCCATCAGCAGGCGGGTGACCTTCTGGACGAAGTCCGGCGCGTCCTCAGGGACTCTTGGCGGACGACTACGGGTCGCCGTTACCTCGCCCGGCACCGTCACTTCGTGCAGGTTCGCCAGGGCGGAATCCACCGCCTCCACATTGCGGCGAACTACCTCCGGCCCGCGACGGCCCCAGGTCTGGCGTATTGACTCCTTGATGTGGGCAATGGCCTCGTCACGGGGCAGGATGTCAGCCAGGGCGAAGAAACACACCTGCATGACGGTGTTGATACGTCGCTCCAGACCGGCCCTCTCTGCCACCTCGGCGGCATCAATCACAAACAGGTGGGCCTTGCGCTCGACCAATACCCGCTGGGCTTCCACGGATAACCGGTCCCATACCTGATCCGGTGGCCAGGGTACGTTGAGCAACACCGTGGCGCCCGGGGCCGCATGTTCCAGAACATCAAACCGTTCCAGGAACTGTGGCGCATGGACGGCTACAAACTGGGCCTGGCGAATCTGGTAACTGGAGCGGATCGGCAGTGGGCCGAAGCGCAAATGCGATACGGTGGTGGCGCCGGATTTTTTGGAATCGTAGACAAAATGGCCCTGGGCAAACAGGTCCGTGCCCTCGCCGAGGATCTTGATGCTGGATTTGTTGCTGCTGACCGTACCGTCGGCGCCGAGACCAAAGAACAGCGCCCTGCGGGTTTTCGGTGATTCGATATCCAGTTCGCTGTTGACGTCCAGTGACAGGTGCGTCACATCATCGCGAACCCCGACGGTAAAGCGGGTTTTCGGTGACGGCTCGTCTAACTGGTCAAAGACCGCACAGACCATGGCCGGGGTGAACTCCCGGGAGGACAAGCCGTAGCGCCCGCCGATCACCCGGGGCAACACTTGCCGGTCGCCCCTGCTATAAGCCTCCATCAGTGCGCCGCTGACTTCCAGCAATAGCGGCTCACCCTGGGCTCCGGGCTCCTTGGTCCGGTCCAGCACCGCCAGGTGTTTCACGGTATCCGGCAGCGCTTGCAGGAAGCGGTCACCTGCGAAGGGCCGGAACAGGCGCACCTTGAGGACGCCGACCTTTTGCCCCTGCTCCATCAGCCATTCCACGGTTTCATGGGCGCACTCAGCGCCCGAACCCATCAGAATAACCACTCGCTCGGCTTCCGGATGGCCGACGTAATCGAACAGCTGGTACTGGCGCCCGGTGATATCGCCAAACCGCGCCATGACGGCTTCCAATCGCTCCGGAAACGCCTGATAAAATGGATTGGTGGCTTCCCGGGACTGGAAGAAGGCATCCGGGTTCTGGGAAGTGCCCCTTATCACCGGCCGGTCAGGCGTCATCCTGCGGTTACGGTGTGCTTCCACCCCATCGTGGGACACCAGTGCCTGCAAGTCCTCGTCGCTCAGCGCCACAATCTTGTCGATTTCGTGGGAAGTGCGGAAGCCATCGAAGAAGTGCATGACCGGTATCCGGCTTTCCAGGGTCACCGCATGGCCTATGGCGGCGAGGTCCTGGGCTTCCTGCACCGAGCCCGAGGCCAGCAGGGCAAAGCCGGTACCCCGGGCGCTCATTACATCGGAGTGGTCACAGAAAATAGACAAGGCATGAGTGGCCACACTGCGGGCAGCAACGTGCATGCAGAACGGCGAGAGCTCGCCGGCGATCTTGAACAGGTTGGGCAGCATCAACAGCAGCCCCTGGGAGGCGGTAAACGTGGTCACCAGCGAACCCGACTGCAGTGCACCATGCATGGCCCCGGCCGCACCGGCTTCGGACTGCATTTCCACCACGCCCGGCACCTGGCCCCAGAGATTGGGCTTGCCCTGGGCAGCCCAGTCATCCGCGTGCTCACCCATCACCGACGCCGGGGTAATCGGGTAGATGGCAATGGTTTCACTCAATCGATAGGCCACTGAGGCCACGGCTTCATTGCCATCCAGGGTCTGGAACACCATTACCACCCCTCCATGTCAAAACCTGCCAGAGTCGTCAGGCTCCGTTCAGTCTAGGCGGGGCTTTTGGCAGCCGCAAGCGGATGTCAACGCACCGGTGCGCCTGCCAACCCGGCCCGAAAGTTCCTGACCGATCGCTGGCTCAAGACTTTACCAGCCGGTCCAGACGCAAGCGCTCACGATCATCAAACAGCCTGCGGCCACCCCAGGAGACCGCCATCACTGCACCAAAACCGGTGGCTGCCGTAATAATGAGCATCACCAGGATCTGGTATTTCACGGCCACCGCAGGCGGGCTGCCCGCCAGAATCTGGCCGGTCATCATGCCCGGCAGGCTGACAATACCGGCCGCCGCCATGGCATTGATCGAGGGCATCATACCGCTGCGCATGGCGTCCCTGCGGATATCTTCCAGCGCCTGCTGCCAGGTCTGCCCCAGCATCAGCCGGTTCTCGATCACGCCTCTTTGTCGCCAGACCGATTCATTGAGCCGGTCCAGAGCCAGGCTGACGCCTGTCATGGTGTTGCCAAGCATCATGCCCAGCAAGGGGATGGCATATTGGGGGGCATACCAGGGGTCGGGTCCAATCACCACGGTCAGGGCCAGAACCGTGACCGTGAACGACGACACCAACATGGCACCGGTGCCAATACCGAAAGCCCACCAGCCCTGCAAACGCCGACCCTGGCGTGCCACCACCTCACGGCCCGCGATCAGCAGCATCACCACCGCCATCAGGGCAATCCAGTAAAACGCAGAGGACGCAAACAGGGCTTCAAGTACCAACCCGATCAGCGCCAACTGGAGTACCGTGCGGATGGCGGCAATCAGCAGGCTGCGGGTAATCCCAAGCCGGGCAATGTATCCGGATACACCCAACGCCAGCACCAGCAGGGCCGCCAACCCCAGTTTCCACCAGGCAAGGTCAATCACTTCCATGGACAGGCTCCAGTCTGGTCCCGTGAATCCGGTAGTGGGCATCTGCCACACGATGAATCTGGCCGGGGTCATGGGCCACCCAAAGGGTAGCGATATGCCGCCGCCGAATCTCCTCAAGCAACCAGGTTTCCAGGGTTTCCGTGCTGCTGCCATCCAGATTGGCAGTCGGTTCATCCAGCAAAAGGGCCTCCGGCTGGAGAGAAAGCGCCCGCCAGAGGGCCAACCGCTGACGCTCGCCGGAGGACAGCCGACTGACCGACCAGCCCATCACCTCGGACGGAAAGCCCAGAGCCGACGGCAGTCGCGAACCGGCATCCTCTGGAAAGTGCCCTCCCACCTCATCAAACCACCACTGACTGTCTGCCGGCACCATCACCACCCGGCTCCGCCACTGGTGGGCAGGCGTGTCCTGCTGACGGGTCGCCCCCAGAGAAATGCCGCCACCATGAGGCTCCAGATCGGCCACTGCCCTCAGCAGGCGACTTTTACCACTGCCGGAGGGGCCGGACAGGCAAACGACCTGCCCGGCAGGCACCACCAGTGATACCTCACTCAGGGTGCCAACACTGACGTTTTCCAGTAGAAGTTCTGTCAAAATAGGTTCACCAGGGCCTGCGGAATCCATAATGGTGACACCATTGCACAGGATTTTGCCAGCAACCAGCCACACAGAGCAGGTATGTATGCACTTCCGAACCCTCACAGCGGTCCTGTTTGCCCTTACCCTGCCAGCGTCGCCGGCGGTGGCAGAGGTTGGTTTGTCGCCGTTTGCAGGCTTTCGTATGAGCAGTTCGGTGGATATCGAGACGGCCGCTGCCAGCGCCGACGATCAGATCCATTTCCGGGATTCCCCGAGCCAGGGGCTGGCACTCAATTTTGACCTGGCCGAACCTGGCAAGCAGGGGGAAGTTTACTTCAGCCGGCAAAGCACCTCTGCCAGGCTTGACAACGTCCTGTTCACCCCGGGCATCAGGTCCATTGATCTTACGATTTACCAACTCCAGTTCGGAGGGCTCTATTTTCCGGGTGGAAACAGCTACGGAGGGTTTGTCTCCGGCGTGCTGGGCGTTACCCGCCTGGAGCCGGAGGACTCGAGATACGATAACCACCACCGGGCAGCACTGTCGCTCGGTGGCGGCTATCAGTTTTTCCTGACCGAACAACTGCGCCTGAGGCTGGATCTTCGCGGCATTTACACCGCCCTGAACTCGGGAGGCTCGGTGTTCTGCTCCGGCGGATGCGAGTTCAGGTTGCGCAGCAACGGCTACTTGCAGGTGGAAGCCGGCGCAGGATTGGTCATGCGGTTCTGACGCCGGCTCACGCCACTGCGTGCCGCCTCTCGGGCAATAACAAAGACAGTAGCGATGCCATGGCCACCAATGCCGATGATATCCACAGACAGGCTTCCAGCCCGTAGGCCTGGTAGACCCAGCCGGAGAGAATGGTGCCAAGAAGCCGGCCGGCAGCATTGGACATGTAGTAGAAGCCCACATCCAGGGAAACGCCATCACCCCGGGCATAGCTGACGATCAGATAGCTGTGGAGAGAGGAGTTGATCGCAAACAGCACACCAAACAGCAGTAATCCACCCACAACCACCATCTGTGGCGGCCCGCCTGCCATCAGGCCACCGGCAATGGCCGCAGGAACCACCGCCAGCGCTGCCGCCCAGAGCACAGCGGGTTGCTTGCCTTCCATATTGCCGGTAATACGCGGCGCAATGGTCTGAATAAAACCGTAGCCAATGATCCAGGTGGCCATGAAGCCGCCCACTTTCCAGAAATCCCAGCCAAACACCGTGTGCAGATACACCGGCAGCGCCACCACAAACCACACATCCCGGGCGCCGAAAAGGAACATTCGTGCCGCTGAGAGCACATTGATGGCCCGGCTCTTCGACAGGATCTCACTGAACTTCGGTTTGGCCTTGCTCTTGCCCAGTTCCTGCTTGAGCAGGAACAGGCTCGCCAGCCAGACCACGGCGAGGGCAACAGCCATAATAATGACCGCGCCCGTGAAGCCGGCGGCCATCAGCAGGACGCCGCCAAGGAAGAAACCTACGCCCTTGAGGGTGTTCTTGGAGCCGGTCAGGATTGCCACCCACTTATAGAGTGTGCCCTGCTGCTCATCAGGCACCAGCAACTTGATGCCGCTCTTGGCGGACATCTTGTTCAGGTCCTTGGCAATGCCGGACATCGCCTGGGCCGCCATCACCCAGGGCACGGTGAGCATCGCCGCGGGCACCGCCAGCATGGCCAGCGCCACGATCTGCAGGAACAGCCCGATATTCATGGTGCGGTTCAGGCCCATGCGGGCACCCAGGTAGCCGCCCACCAGGTTGGTCACCACTCCGAAGAACTCGTAAAAGATGAACAACAGGGCAATTTCCAGCGGTGAGTAACCCAGCTGGTGGAAATGCAGCACTACCAGCATCCGCAGGGCCCCATCCGTGAGGGTGAAGGCCCAATAGTTGCCGGTAATGACCAGGTACTGTCGGATGGCGGCGGTCATATCAGGCAGAGCCTACCCTTCGCGCCAGCTCAACGGTGCGGTTGGCATAGCCCCATTCGTTATCGTACCAGGCGTAGATTTTCACCTGGGTGCCGTTGACCACGATTGTGGACAGGGCATCGACGACGGACGAACGCGGGTCTGTCTTGTAATCGATGGACACCAGCGGGCGCTCTTCGTAGCCCATAATGTCTTTCAGCTCGCCCTCGGCGGCTTCTTTCAACAGCTGATTTACGGTATCCCGATCCGTGGGTGTTTCCACTTCAAACACGCAATCGGTCAGAGAAGCGTTGGTCAACGGCACTCGCACCGCGTGGCCATCCAGCCGCCCTTTCAGTTCCGGGAAGATCTCGATGATTGCCGTCGCAGAACCGGTGCTGGTCGGAATCAGTGAACTGCCACAGGCCCGTGCCCGGCGTAGATCCTTGTGGGGTGCATCGATGATGACCTGGGAGTTGGTCAGGCTGTGAATTGTAGTAATCGAGCCATGCTTGATGCCCAGTTTTTCGTGGATGACCTTCACCACCGGTGCCAGGCAGTTGGTGGTGCAGGAAGCGGCAGTAACGATGCGGTCGTTGGCCGGATCAAAAATGTCGTCGTTCACGCCGATGACGATGTTCTTCGCACCTGCTTCTTTGACCGGGGCGGTGACAACCACCCGCTTCACGCCCTGGTCCAGATAATCCTGCAGAACCGCCACTTTCTTGTTCACACCGCTGGCTTCGATCACCAGGTCACAGCCCGACCAGTCGGTCTCTCCGATGGCCTTGTTGTGGGTTACGTGAATGCGCTGACCCCCGATAACAATATCGTCGCCATCGGGACTGGCCTCATGGTCCCAGTGGCCATGTACGCTGTCGAAATTCAAAAGGTGCGCCAGGGTACGGGCATCTGCACCCGGATCGTTGATGGCTACGAATTCCATTTCCGGCCATCCCCACGCAGCCCTAAGGGCCAGGCGGCCGATGCGACCAAAACCGTTTATTCCTACCTTGATCTTGCTCATCTCTGTTGCTCCTGAATAAGGTCTTCACGCTTTCCAGTCAAACTGCCTTCACAGTAAACGTACAACAGGTCGGTCGGTCATGGCACGCAGCCGTTTCATCTCCTGTTCTACCAGTGTGTTGTTACTTTCCGAAGTCTCATCCAGCACTCTGATTAACCATTGCGGCATCTGGGTGTGGAGAAAATAATAGATCCATTGGCCCTGGCGCTCCGTTTCCAGGAGTCCCGCTTCTTTCAGGTTCGCCAGGTGCCGGCTCACTTTGGGCTGGGAGGAATCAAGTGCTGTGGTCAGTTCATACACACAGAGTTTTTTCTGGTCGCGAATCAGCATCAGGATCGCCAGCCGCAACTCATCCCCAAGGGAACGAAAAACAGAGACCGGGTTGTATTCCAGTGGCTTCAGGCCGGTTTCCTTCTGATGCACCAGGGTGAACAGGCCAATACGCTCCTTGAGCTCTTTGAGCGTCAGTGCAAAGGTGGCGTGTCGCTCAGTCAACACGGGATCGGGAAAATCCCAGGCAATCTGCTGGGCCGGCTGACAGACGGCGCCACACTCATCGGCGGCTTTCTCGCACAGGGTAATCACGTAATCCCAACGTTCATCCTGCATATCCGCCAGCTGCTTACTGTGCAACCCTTCAACGGCAATACCTGACTCCTGTAAAACCTGCAGTGCCATGGGGTGTGGCCTGGTCGGCTCGGTGCCGGCACTCGCCACGTCAAAGCGATCCCCCGCCATATGCTTGAGCAGGGCTTCTGCCATGAGGGACCGGGCGCTGTTAGCCGTACAGACGAATAAAACGCGACGCTTCATATTCGTTTATCCATATATATTTATTTGTGGATATATGATTATCTGGATATTAAAATGGTGTAGCGACAAAGTAAACCCTTCACAAAATCGCCGGCATCTTTTCGGCAGGTTATTCGTCGACCAGACAGCTATGCTTCACAACTCGATCCATTTCCATGAATTCTGCGGGGTGAAATAAAGAGTGCTATGAGTTACCCAGACCTTCCAAACGTTGACCGGGCGCTGTTTTCCGCATCTGACGGACCGCTATTCCGAGCGGGTGGAAAGCGCCGAGGAAGTATCAAAACGTGTCAATCAGCGATCCATGTGAGAGGCAGGCCATGACCAGCAATGCAGAAAGCACTTCAAATGAAGACACCAGCGGCGGCATGGATCTTTTCGGCAAGTACCTGTCGGTCTGGGTGGCCCTGGCCATCGTTGCCGGCGTGGCCGTGGGACAGTTTGCGCCCGTGGTGCCGGAGACCCTGTCGCGCTTTGAGTATGCCCAGGTGTCCATTCCCATTGCGATTCTGATCTGGGCCATGATCTTCCCGATGATGGCCCAGATTGATTTCAGTGCCGTCCTGGGCGTGAGAAAAGAACCGAAAGGCCTGGCCATCACCACCATCGTGAACTGGCTGATCAAGCCGTTCACCATGTTCGCCATTGCCTGGTTTTTCCTGATGGTAGTGTTCGAACCGTTGATCGCCCCACAATTGGCAAGCGAATACCTCGCTGGCGCTATCCTGCTTGGTGCTGCACCCTGTACCGCCATGGTCTTTGTCTGGAGCTATCTGACCAAAGGCGATGCGGCCTACACACTGGTGCAGGTGTCGCTGAATGACATCATCATGCTGTTTGCCTTCGCACCGATTGTCGTCTTCCTGCTGGGCATTTCCGACATCCAGGTGCCCTGGGATACCGTGCTTCTGTCCGTAGTCCTTTACATCGTCATCCCGCTAACTGCCGGCTACCTGACGCGCCGCACCCTGATCTCGCGCCACGGTCAGCAATGGTATGACGACGTCTTCATGAAGCGACTCAGCCCGGTTACCCCGGCGGCGCTGATCGTCACTCTCGTGCTGCTGTTCGCCTTCCAGGGTGAAGTGATTCTGAACAATCCCCTGCACATCCTGCTGATCGCCGTGCCGTTGATCGTTCAGACCTTCCTGATCTTCTTCCTGGCCTACGGCTGGGCGAGACTGTGGAAAGTACGCCATTGCATTGCGGCACCCGGCGCCATGATCGGTGCCAGCAACTTCTTCGAACTGGCCGTCGCCGCCGCCATCGCTCTGTTCGGCCTACAATCCGGCGCAGCTCTGGCAACGGTGGTTGGCGTGCTGGTGGAAGTTCCCCTGATGCTGGTATTGGTGCGCATCGCCAACAAGACCCGGGACCGGTTCCCGGCCTGAGGGCCACGGGGGCAACGGAGCCCGCTCCCCCGCAAGCTCCTGATGAGCTAGGCTCCTTAATGAGGCCACTCAGACTGTTTGGAGCACACGCATGCTTAGGTTCTTCAGGATCGTGGATGGTTTGATCAAGGAAATGGGCAGTTCCGCAGAGGACCCGGCAACCCGGGTAAAACAGGCGGACTGGATCGACGCCTGCGAACCCGACGAAAAGGAACGACAGATACTCCAGGAATTGCTGAAAACCGATATCCCGGAGTTCGATGACGTGGAGGAGATCGAGGCGTCAGCGCGCTGCTTTGTCGATCAGGCCGGCGTGCACGTGCACTCCCTTTTTCTCAACCTGGCGGAAGGACGTCACAATACGGTATCTGTCGCGTTCATACTGCAGCGGAACCGCCTGATTACCATCCGCGAAAGCGAGCTTGCGGACTTCCGGTTACTCAGAATGCGTGCGCGCCGTGAACAGGTCGAGGCCCGGGATGTGGCCGAAATGCTGGTCACACTGCTGGAACAGAAGGTTGAGAACCACGCCGACGGGCTTGAGGATCTGCACCGGCAGCTAGAGGAAGTCAGCTACCTGGTGCTTGAGGATGAAGAGGCCGAGCTGGACGAGGCCATCAATCGCCTCGCCAGGCTCGAAGACAGCAACGGCAAGACCCGTCTGTGCCTGATGGATACCCAGCGCAATATCTCGTTTCTGTTACGTCACTTGCGCAAGGACAGCGAGCAACGGGAGACGCTCCGGGAAATCAATCGCGATATCGAAACCCTGATGTCCCACACCACGTTCCTGTTTGACAAGATCAACTTCCTGATGGACTCTACCCAGGGTTTCATCAACATCGAGCAGAACCAGATCATCAAGACCTTTTCGATTGCCGCGGTGGTTTTCCTGCCACCGACACTGATAGCCAGCATTTACGGCATGAACTTCGAGCACATGCCGGAACTGGAGTGGCTATTGGGTTATCCGGGGGCAATTGCCCTGATGGTATCCGCCGGGTTTGCGCCTTACTGGTACTTCAAGCGCAAGGGTTGGCTCTGAGTCTGAAATAACCGTAGGCTGCACCTGTGCCTGCACCAAAAATCAGCAGGCCTCCAAAGGCGCATAGGCCAGCACCAGCCACTTCGCACCCTCATCAAAATTCACCTGCACCCGGGTGTGGTGGCCACTGCCCTCGCTGTTCATCACGATACCCTCGCCGAACTTGGGGTGGCGCACCCGCTGCCCCAGGCTGAAACCCGCCTCCTCCATGGGGGCGGAATCGAACAGGCCTTCGTTGGGCCGGGATACCATGGCCGGGCGAGTGACGGTGTTGCGCAGTCGCACTTCCTGGATGCAGTCGCCGGGGATCTCGCGGACGAAGCGGGACAGGGCGTGGAATTTTTCCTGGCCGTACAAGCGGCGGGATTCGGCGTAAGTAAGCACCAGCTTTTTCATGGCCCGTGTAATACCCACGTAGGCTAGGCGGCGCTCCTCTTCCATTCGCCCCGGTTCTTCCAGTGACATGCTGTGGGGGAAAAGACCCTCCTCTACGCCCGCCAGGAACACCAGCGGGAATTCCAGGCCCTTGGCGGAGTGCAGGGTCATCAACTGTACACAGTCTTCGTTGACCTCTGCTTGTGCCTCGCCGGCGTCCAGCGCTGCCTGGGCGATAAATTCGGACAACGGATCAACGCCCTCCTCCGCTTCGAAGTCCGACAGGGCGCTCACCAGTTCGTCCAGGTTCTCTGCCCGCGCCTGACCTTTCTCGCCCTTTTCGTTGGCGTGGTAATCTCTGAGCCCGCTCAGCTCCAGGGTTTTCTTCATCAGCCCGTGCAGGGAGGCGTCGTCCACCATCTCCGTCAGGGTTTCGATAATGCCCATAAAGGTTTGCAGGCCCGTCTTGGCGCGACCTTTGACCTGGCCCGCTTCCAGCAGCCGTTCGGCAGACTCCCACAGGGAGATACTGCGTTCGGTGGCATAGGCACGCATATCAGCAAGACTTTTCGCACCGATACCCCGGGCCGGGATGTTCACCACCCGCTCGAATGCCGCGTCATCCCGGCGATAATGCACCAGGCGCAGGTAGGCGATCGCGTTGCGGATTTCCTGGCGGTCGTAGAATCGCAGGCCACCGTAGACCCGGTAGGGAATGCCCTGACGGATCAGGGATTCCTCCAGCACCCGGGACTGGGCGTTGGAACGGTACAGAATAGCGGACTCGCTGCGCAGGTTGCCCTCGCTGACCCAGGTGCTGATGGTGTCGGCGATGTAGTTGGCCTCATCCTGCTCATTGAAGGCGGCGTAAAGGTTGATAGGTTCTCCGTCCGGGCCATCGGTCCAGAGTTCCTTGCCCAGCCGGCCCTGGTTATTGGCAATCACGGCGTTGGCCGCTTTCAGGATCAGTTGCGTGGACCGGTAGTTCTGCTCCAGCCGCACCAGCCGGGCATTGGGGAAGTCCCGCTGGTACTCCTGGATGTTTTCGACCTTGGCACCGCGCCAGCCATAGATTGACTGGTCGTCGTCCCCCACCACCGTCATCGGTACCCGGTTACCGGCCAGTAGCCTTAGCCAGGCGTATTGAATGGTGTTGGTGTCCTGAAACTCGTCCACCAGGATCTGCTGGAAACGACTCTGGTAATGGCTCAACAGTTCCGGGCGGTGGAGCCACAGCTCGTGGGAGCGCAACAACAGCTCGCCGAAGTCCACCAGCCCACCCAGGTTGCAGAGCTTCTCGTACTGGCGGTAAACCGTGAGCATGGTGGACGTGAATTGATCGCCAGCGTTTTCCTGGATGTGCTCCGCACGCAGCCCCTCGTCTTTCTGGCCGTTGATGAACCACTGAGCCTGTTTTGGCGGCCAGCGACTCTCGTCGATCTGCATCTCACGCATTACCCGCTTGATCAGGCGCAGCTGGTCATCGCTGTCCAGCACCTGGAAATTCTCCGGCAGGCCGGCGTCCCGGTAATGGGCCCGCAGCAACCGATGGGCAATGCCGTGAAAGGTGCCAAACCACAGTCCGCGGGCAGGGATGTTCATCATCTGCTCGATGCGATAACGCATCTCCTTCGCCGCCTTGTTGGTGAAGGTCACCGCCAGGATGCCTGTGGGCGGCACCTTGTCCACCTGCATCAGCCAGGCAATCCGGTGAACCAGTACCCGGGTCTTGCCGCTGCCCGCACCCGCCAGCACCAGCAAATGGTCATTCTGGGCCGTAACAGCCTCGCGCTGGGCGTCGTTGAGGGCGTCGATTATGTGGGAGACATCCATAGAGATCCGGTCGCTACTGGTTAAATGAACAGGAGTTGGATTATAACAGGAGAAAACAGGGATTTCTGTCGGGCCCGGGTCAGCCCTGTTTCTGGGGGGAAACGCACGAGGGTGGGCCCCTGTTCAGGACACGCTACGAGCACATCCATGTGCGCTTGAGTGTGGCCATCCCTGGCCACACACAGTCCTGAACAGGGGCCCACCCCCGAGCTTATCGCGCTGCAGAGAAAGCTTATCTGTTAAAAGCCCCTGGGCACTGTTTGTGCTTCTACAAATTCAAACAACCCTTCCAGGCCGCCTTCGCGGCCGATGCCGGAGGCCTTCATGCCACCGAACGGCGCTTCCGGTGTGGGGCCGGTGCCGGTATTCCAGCCGCAATGGCCAAAACGTAGCCCGGCAGCCACCCGCTGGGCGCGTTCCGCGTCTGCGGTGAACACATAGGATGCCAGACCGAATTCAGTGTCGTTACCGGCTTCTATGACTTCCTCTTCGGTACGGAACAGGGCCATGGGCACCAGTGGACCAAAGGTCTCTTCGCGATAACACTCCATATCCCGATTAACACCGGTGATCACCGTTGGCGGAAAGAAAAGACCATCGCCCAGTTCCTTCGGCTGTTTACCGGCAACGAGACCAGCGCCTTTCTCGAGCGCATCTTCAAGGTGGCGTCTGACTTTGTCGAAGCCGGCCTTGTTGATCAGCGGGCCGAGATCCACATCGCCGTTGATGCCGTCACCCACCGTCATCTTGTTCACTCGCTCGGCGAGTTTCTCACCAAAGGCATCGGCCACTTTCTCGTGGACGAAAATCCGGTTGGCGCAGACACAGGTCTGGCCACCGCCACGGAACTTGTTGGCTATCAGGTTATCGGCAGCGGCATCCAGGTCGGCATCGTCAAAGACGATATAGGGCGCGTTACCGCCAAGCTCCAGCGCCAGCTTCTTCACCTGGTCTGCCGTGTCCAGAATCAGCTTGCGACCCACTTCCGTGGAACCGGTAAAGCTGAGCATGGGGACGTCGGGGCTCTCGCAGAGCACCTTGCCGATCACGCTGGCCTTGCCCATCACCAGGTTCACCATGCCATCGGGCAGGTCCACATGCTTGTCCATCAGGCTGAACAGGGCAATCATCGTCAGCGGTGTTTCGCTGGCCGGCTTGATCACCGAGGGGCAACCCGCCGCCAGCGCAGCGGACAGCTTCTTGGCAATCATCCCGATAGGGAAGTTCCAGGGCGTAATCAGACCGGTAACGCCAATGGGGCGATAATGCACGGTCCAGGTACAATCCTTAGGCTTCTCTGTCAGGGTGTGGGCATCCAGCGCCTGGATATGTTTGGAGCAGTAGTCAAAGAAACCGGCGGCATAGTCCACTTCGCCCTGTGCTTCCTTGAGGGGTTTGCCGTGTTCCATGCACAGGATGCGGCCCACTTCTTCTTTGTTGGCCTTGAGAGCGTCGCGGATATCTTCCAGCCACTTGCGCCGGGTTTCGATGCTGTACGGGCTGGTCAGGCGAAGTGCCGATTTGCCGGCTTCAACGGCATCCTTCACCTCGCTTTCCGACATCGACGCCACACTGGCAATCACCTTGCCCGTGGCCGGGTTGTAGACATCGAAGGTGTTACCGTCCGGGGATTCAGTCCAGCGACCGCCGACATAGCCAGTCAGCTTGGGAAGCAATGGTGACTCGATCATCTCGGCTCCTTTTCAAAATGTATACATTCGGGTTTGCGTCAGTGTGATATGTCTCTCATAGTGGATGCAGAAACCGCTACTGTAAAGTCAGACAAAGGTGTTTTGACCCACACCCGCAGGCGCCTATACTCGAACAATGTCATTATCAGGAGGCCGGAATATGAAGGCGTTTTTTCATCCCTCACAGGATCAGCATCTTCCCAAGACGTACTTTACCCGAGGCCAGATGCGCCAGCCCCAGGAAGTACCCGATCGTACCGGACAAATGCTGGAGGGGCTGAAAGCCATGGGTATCCCGGTGCTGCAGCCGGCGGATCAGGGCGCAGGAGCGATTTCGAAGGTTCACGACCTGAGCTATCTGCGCTTTCTGGAGTCTGCACACCGGCGCTGGTCAGAAATGGAGGACTGGGGTGACGAGGTCATGTCCAACATCTTTGTACGCTCCCCGAACGCCCTGAAAGGCATCCTTGCTGAAGCTGCTCGCTACCAGGCGGATGGCAGCTGCCCGATCGGCGCGAATACCTGGGCTGCCGCCTACTGGTCCGCCCAGACGGCTCTCGGTGCCGCCGATGCCCTGATTGCCGGTGAACGCACTGCCTATGCAGTCTGCCGCCCACCGGGGCATCATGCCCGCAAGGACGCAGCCGGCGGCTTCTGCTACCTCAATAACGCAGCCATTGCTGCAGAACACATGAAAACCCGCTTCCCCCGGATCGCAATACTGGATACCGACATGCACCACGGCCAGGGCATCCAGGAAATCTTCTACGACCGCAGCGATGTCCTTTACGTCTCCATTCACGGCGACCCCACCAATTTCTACCCGGTGGTCAGCGGTTACGAGGATGAACGTGGCGAAGGCGAAGGCTTCGGTTACAACATTAACCTGCCCATGCCCCACGGCTCGTCAGAGGATGACTTCTTCGTAAAACTGGAGGAGGCACTGGCCGCCATTCGCCTGTTCCAGCCAGACGCGCTGATACTTCCTCTGGGGTTCGACATCTATCACAACGATCCCCAGGCCAAAGTGTCAGTCTCCTCGGAAGGGTTCTGCCGTCTGGCTACCCATATCCGTCAGACCGGCCTGCCTACACTGGTTGTGCAGGAAGGCGGCTATGATCTGGAAACCCTGAGCGAGAACGTGCAGCAGTTCTTCAAGGGGCTGGAAGGCTAAGCGGTCAATGCGCGGGGGCGTACACCTTGATGTTGGTGTGGCCCTCGGCTTTCAGGTTACAGGCGTGCATCCGGCTCATGGTACCGCGGTCGCAATACAGCAGGTACTGCCTGTCGGCCGGAAGCGACGGGATGCGCTCGCTCAGCTCGTAGAAGGGAATTTCCACCACCTGGTTGCTGGTGAGGTGCAACGGTGACTGCTCGCCTTCCGAGGGATGGCGAACATCAATAATGATGTCGTTCACATCCGGCGTATGCACCAGTTCCACCTCTTCCGGGGTCTGCGTGGTTTCCAGCAGACGGTTGACCGGCGTATCCTGGCGGCTTGCAATGGCCTGCTCCAGCACCTGTGCATCCATGGCGGCTTCATCCTCCTCAACACGATGAAGCTTTGCCCGGGTTGCCGGTTTGCGGGAGATCACACCACAGTATTCCGGCATGGTGCGGGCGAAGGGCTCGGTGCCGATTTCCCGTGCGATGTTGATAATGGCTTCCTTGTCCATGGAAATCAGCGGGCGCAACACCACCTCACTACTGGCCCTATCCACTACATTGAGGTTTGACAGGGTCTGGCTGGAAACCTGTGCCACTGCATCGCCGGTCACCAGGCCAGAGGCGTTGTTAATGGCCGCAATTTCCGAGGCTGCCTTCAGCATCTGGCGCTTGAGCACCACACCCCAGTGGCGCTGATTGACCGACCGCATGATCTCTTCCACCACCCCTTCAAAGGGCACGGAAATGAACTTGGCACCATGCGAGGCACCATAGCGGTCCCAGATATAGTGGACCACCTGACGCACACCAACTTCGTGAGCCGGGCCACCCAGCCTGAAAAACAGGAAATGGGACCTGAGCCCACGGCGCATCATCAGGTAGGCCGCCACGGAAGAGTCGTATCCACCGGAAACCAGTGTCATCACGGTTTCTACGGCCCCTAAAGGATAGCCGCCGGCACCACGGTGTTTGCGGTGAGCGATGTGATAGTTGTCATCCTGGATTTCAATACGCACCTCAACCTCGGGCTTGCCCAGGTCAACCCCTTTAGGCGCTGAGGCCGCGAAAAGCGCTGCGCCAACAAATCGCTCGAGATCGATGGACCGGAACGAATGGTTTCCATGGCGGCGAACCCGGACCGCAAAGGTCTTGCCCTGGATGCGTTCGGAAAAGGCTGCAACGGCCTTTTCCGCCACGTCTTCCATGCTCACCCATGGAAAGATACCGATCTCCTGGATGGTGGAAATGCCGGGGATGCGCTGGAGTTCTTCGATAACCGGGCCCGCCAGGCCACGCCCATCGGGAATATCCACATCCACCCTGTCCCAGGCTCCCTCCACATGGATGTCATTATCAAGGCGCGTGAGCAGCTTGCGAATATTCTGGCGCAGGTGCCGCATCTGCTGTCTGCGAACGGGTTTGCTCTTGATGGCCACTTCAGGGGCGGGACGAATAAGAAGTTTCATAAATCGGACGTCTGTCGGGTAGCGTAATTACGTTAAAGTGCTTAGTGTAACGGTTTCACTGCATGCCTCAAAATCAGGCATTCCCGAAGCTGGTTATAATCAGACAAAAAGGCATCAGCATGATTCCAGGGTGCCAGCGAAATATTCAGGAGTTTCACCGTTCATGACCGAATCCACCATCAATGCCCTGGTGTCCCCAGAGGGCAGTCTGGAAATCCTGTCCACTTTCGAGGTCAACCGACTCAAGGACAAAAGTGAAGGCGGCCTCTACCGCTTGTTCCGGCAATGCGCACTGGCCGTTCTCAACACCGGCGTAGAAACCGATGACTGTAAAACCCTGATGGAAGCCCATGCCGATTTCGACGTGCGCCTGGTGCCCCAGCCAAGGGGCCTTAAACTGGAGCTGGTCAATGCGCCCGCCCACGCGTTTGTGGATGGGCAAATGCTGCGCGCTATCCGCGAACACCTGTTCTCGGTATTACGGGATATCATCTATTCCTATTCCATCCCCCAGTCCGCATCGGGACTGCGCCGGGACGATCCGGAAGGCATTACTAACCTGATTTTCCACATACTGCGCAACGCCCGTGTCCTGCAGGCTGGCCGCCATCCGGACCTGGTGGTGTGCTGGGGCGGGCATTCGATCAATGAACGGGAATACCAGTACAGCAAGGAAGTAGGCCATCAGCTGGGGCTGAGGGGGCTGAGCATCTGCACCGGGTGTGGCCCTGGCGCCATGAAGGGCCCGATGAAGGGCGCCACCATCGGCCATGCCAAGCAGCGGGTCAAGAACGGCCGTTACATCGGGCTTACGGAGCCGGGCATCATCGGCGCCGAGGCACCGAACCCCATCGTTAACGAACTGGTTATCATGCCAGACATCGAGAAGCGCCTTGAGGCCTTTGTCCGCACCGGCCATGGCGTAATAGTATTCCCTGGTGGCGTGGGCACCGCCGAGGAAATCCTCTACCTGCTGGGCATCCTGCTTCATCCGGACAACGCGGACCTGCCCTTCCCGGTGGTCTTCACCGGTCAGCCGGAAAACGCTGAATACTTCGAGATGATTGACCAGTTTATCCGCAACTCGCTGGGGGACGAGGCTACCAAAAAATACGAGATCATTATTGACGATCCAGCAAGGGTGGCACGCACCATGAAGCAGGGCATGAAAGACGTGGAGACCTTCCGCCGTGCCATGCAGGACGCCTACTATTTCAACTGGATGCTGAAAATCGACCCGGTGTTTCAGATGCCATTCGAGCCCACCCACGAAAGCATGCGGGCCCTGGAGTTGCATCGCGACCAGCCGGCTCACCTGATAGCGGCTAACCTGCGCAAAGCATTCAGCGGCATTGTCGCCGGTAACGTCAAGGAAAGTGGTATTCGGCAAGTCCAGGAACACGGCCCCTTCGAAATTGCCGGCGATCCGGCACTGCTGACACCGTTGGGAGCCATGCTCAAGGAATTCGTCGCGCAGAACCGGATGAAGCTGCCGGGTTCGAGTGCTTACGAGCCCAGTTACCGGATTGTCAGCGGAGCGGCACAGGCCACTCCCCTGAAATAAAGAGGCTGACGATGGCGGGGATTATTTCCCGCCGTCTGCCGGCAGGCTTGCGTAGTAGGCTGCAAGATTGGCAATGTCTTCATCACTGAGGCCCATTGCCTGACCCTGCATTACCGCAGACTGCCCACCGCTGCGCTGTTTGTTCTTATAGGCCTTGAGCGCAGACACAAGGTATTGCTCGTTCTGCCCCGCCAGGTTCGGGTAACCGGGAATGGCTGCGATGCCATCCTTGCCATGACAGGCAGCGCACACAGCCGCTTTGGCCTTGCCTGCCTCGGCATCGGCAGCCGTTGCAACAGCAGGAACTGCCGCGCCCAGAGTAAACAGAACAGCAATGGTGTGGTATTTCAGATTCATTGGTTTTACCCTCTCATCGTTATAGAACCCGACAGTTATCTGAAGGGTGAAATCTTTGGTCAAACTTATAGCACAGACAATACAAAGCTCAAATGCGATAAATCAATGCACCTTACTCAGATACGTAGCATCACGCCATACACGCCAACGTATTTTTCAGCGGAGAAGTGACCATGCCCATCCAGGTCCAGGAACTTGAATGCCGGGAAGGCACCATTGGCCAGATTACTCTGGACGCTCCCGGCAGCCTGAATGCGCTTTCGGGCTCAATGATTCGTGAGATCCAGGCTACGCTGGACCAGTGGGCCGAGGCCAGCCATATCTGCATGGTCATCTTCCGGGGTGCAGGCGACCGCGCGTTTTGCGCCGGTGGGGATATACGCGAACTCTTTGGAGAGCTGTCCGGCACGAAAGACAACAACGTGGCGGCAGGCTATTTCGCCCGGGAGTATCGAATGGACTACACCATTCACCGCTATCCCAAGCCTGTCATCACCCTTGCCCACGGCGCCGTTATGGGTGGAGGCATGGGTATTCTTTCCGCCTCCCGCTACCGGGTCATTACTCCTGATATCAAAATGGCGATGCCCGAAATCTCCATTGGCCTGTTTCCCGACGTCGCCGCCAGCTGGTTTCTCAACCGCTTGCCCGGCCGGCTCGGACTTTTTATGGGTCTGACCGGCGCCCGGCTGAATGCCACGGATGCCCTGAGAGTGGGGCTTGCGGACATGGCCATTCTCCCCGAGCAGATCGATTCGCTGATTGCCCGCCTGCAGGATGAGCGCTGGACCGGTGAGTCCGCCGCTGACGACAACCGCCTGTTCCGTCTGATCAAACAGCTGGAGCATCCGGACTACCGCGCCTTGCCAGCCAGCGAACTGGCCCGCCATGAACAGAGCATCGCCAGACTCAGCGCCGGCGACGAGTTACCGGCGATCGTTGAGAATCTGTTGGCTGCGGATGTCGACAGTGACTGGTGGAAAGCCTGCATGGACAATCTCCGTGGTGGCTGCCCGGTCACAGCCTGGCTGGTGTGGACCCAGCTCAAAAAGGCGCAACAGATGTCCCTGAAAGACATTTTCAGAATGGAGCTGACCATGGCTAGCCGGTGCACCCTGCGGCCGGACTTGCGGGAAGGTATCAGGGCCAGGCTGATCGAAAAGGACAATTCGCCCCAATGGTCGTTCAAGACGGTGGCCGACGTGCCTGAAAGTGTTGTCGAGGAACACTTCCTGCCAGAGCTGGACGACAGCAACGACCCCATGAATCTGGACTGAAAGAACCAGCCGTCAGATTTCAGCGCCGGCCTGGATCAGCAGCATTTCCAGATCCCGGTTGTTGCTGGCCCGGGCGAGATCCAGCGCGGTTGTTCCGTTCGTGCCCCGGTAATTCACATCGGCACCGGCGGCCAGCAGCATCTCGGCGGTCAGCAAGTCCCCGCCTTCCACAATATGCATCAGCAATGAACGCCCACCCTGGCTGACATTAACGTTGGCTCCGGCCGCCAGCAATACCTTGACCACTGACAAATGTCCGTTGCGCGCTGCCCGGATTACCGGCGTTGTGCCTTCGCTGTCCCTGGCATTCACCCTGGCGCCGGCAGACAACAGCAGGCGGACCAGACGGCGGTGCCCCTCTTCCGCCGCAACCATCAGCGGCGTCACACCATCTGCCGATGCGCGATCCGGGTCAGCCCCTTCGCTGAGCAGGAACAGGGCAATGCGGTCTTCGCCCGCTTTCACCGCAGCGGCCAGAGGCGTGCCTTGTTCAGTCAGCGTATTCAGCGATGCGCCCGATGAGGCCAGGGACTCCACTTTATCGAGATCACCGCTGCTGACAGCGGCCATTAGCGGCGTATCGGCCACTGAGGACTGTCGCTGTTCAAGATTGGAAGGGTCGCCACCCGAAGCGCAGGCAGTAACAAGCAGACTGGCGAGCAGCAAAAGCAGGAGTTTCGGAAGGATGAAGCCGGTTCCCTGGGCCATGATGATTGGGTCTCTGTTGATGCATTTTTGCAGGTATTCTGGTCAGTAACCGGGCGGAATTAAATCGAGCTGTTCACAAGTCGGGCCGGTTTTGCAGAATATTATGAACCACCTTACGCAAGGCGGTTTCTCCCTGCTCCCGGCCCAGACAGTCTTTCGTCACCTGTAAACCTTGCCATGACCAGCCCTGAAGCACTGCTCTCGCCCACAGGGACTGTGACCCTGAAGCCAGAACCAGTCCGATGACCTCCGGCTGCATTGACAGCTTTGCCAGCACTGGCACTGCAAGATCAAAGCCCCGGTAGCCCTCGGCAAAACTGCGCAGATCTCTGCGGTCGTCCTCGTTGAGGGGACCAACCGGCGGCAGACCGCCAGTCAATTGCAGAGCCAGGCCCGGCTCCAGGTCAGACCAGTTCCGAGGCAACAGGATGAGCCAGTGTTCCGCCAACCTGATGCGCAAATGACGGGCCAGCGCCGTGCCATCGGAAGACACCCCGCTGAGCATCTGCATCGGATACTCGCCACTGCTGGCCTCCCGTTTCAGGCCCAGGCGCACAGGCTCCAGCCCACACTGCTGCCAGAAGGAGACCAGCCCGGCGTTGCCACCAAAACTGGTACCAATAGCATCCAGCCCCCCACTTCGGGCGTGGTCCCGCGCCGCCGCCACCAGCTTCTGCCCCAGCCCCCGGTGGCGTACATCCGCACTCACGGCAACCCGGACTACCCGCAGCAGACGCTGGCTCGCTGCTTCAGCAAACCCGCTGTGAGTCGCCAGCGACTGGGGCAACAGATGCCCCCGCAAGCGACGCTTGCCCATCATCACCTGCTCGGCCAGCTCCGACTCCAGGCCACCTTCTGCCGTTGCCCACAGCACACCGACCAAGACCCCGTTGCAAGTCAGGCGCCAGCTCACCGCCGCCGGATCATCCATCCATTGGCGCAGATCACCGGGCGACGTGCGGTAATGGGCGTCCACCAGCAAACCAAAAGCTTCCTTCAGCTCCTGATCCCCGGCTATGGCGGGGTTCCAGCGTTCTACCACCACACCGGAACTATCACCCTCCGCAGCTGGTGCCTCTGCATCCAGCAGAAACATCTGCCGGGTCAATGGCTCCAGGGGGTCAGACGTCGACCACCGGATCGGTGCCGTGAGCGAGGCTCCGCGCCAATGCGGCGTTTCGGTATCCAGCACCGAACGAAAGCGAATGGCAAAGCCCCGGCCTGAACCTTCGTAACCATGCACGGTGGTGGAAAAGATCACCCTTGGCCAACCCAGCAATACCTGCTTCAACAGGTCTGCCGGAATTCCGGCGGCTTCATCCACCATCACCACTTCGGCATCCGGCTGCTCGGCAAGCAGCCGCTCCAGGGACCAATACTGCAGCCGGCCCTGATCGCCGACCGCTACATCCTCCGTGCCCATCTCCGGTCCTGACGCCTGCCCGGCAGCAATGCGGGCATGATGGAAAAGCGTCTTCACGGCACCCTGTTCCGGGGCCGTCACCACCACCCGCTGCCGCCCCTCCTGCAACAGACGAACCGCCGCCATCCCCAGTGCCGCCGACTTGCCCCGCCCCCGGTCGGCCGTCACCACCAGCGGCCGCCGACGCCGGCCCAGCCCCGTCCGGACAAGATCTTCCACAAGTGCACACTGGTCTGCCGTGGCACCCACCTGAAAGGCCTCACCCGCAACAGGAATCTCCGGTAAACGCGGCTGCGGATTTACCGACGGATTAACACGAATAACATCAGAATCCCCGGCCACAATACGGGCAAGACGGGCAGCAAACGGATGCCCGGCAGCTCCATCCAGCCCGGTACGCCGATAATCCGGATCTTCAAAACTGCCCCACTCCGCGAGCGGCGGCATCAGCCAGAAAAACAACCCGCCAGCGGACAATGTTCCTGACAACGCCGCAAAACTGTCCGGTGGATTGCCCTGCCAGCCATCCCAGACCACACAGGCCAACTCCTGCCCCAGCCAGCGGCGTCCGTCGACCGGTTTTATGGATGTCAGCGAGGGTTCGGGCTGATCCTCAACCGGCCCGGTCCAGACCCCTGGCGTAACCGTCAAGACAGGAAGGAGCGAACCCAACCACGCAAGAGAGGCATCACGATCACCCTCGACAACCACCAGCCGCCGATGCCCGGCTGCACGAAGCTCGGCTTGCAGCTTTTGCCACTGGAGCAGGTCAGGCTTGTTCATGCAGGCTCTCTGCGCCATCCATTCAGCTCAAATCCACAGAATGACGCTTGAGATCTTCCAGTTTGGAATACTTGAGCGCCGAACGGTGGGTCGCTCTCAATTTAACCCGTGGCGCACAATCGGCCTCAAACGCCTCCTGCCAACGGGACGCACACAGGCACCAGGAATCGCCTTCTTTCAACCCGGGAAAACCAAACTCCGGCCGTGGGGTACTGAGATCATTGCCCTTCGCACTGGAAAACTCGAGAAAGTCATCGGTAACAACAGTGCAAACCACATGAGCGCCCAAGTCATCCGGTCCGGTGTTACAACATCCATCGCGATAAAATCCGGTTTCCGGATCCGTACCACACACCTCAAGGGCTTCGCCCAATACATTCACTGCTTCAGCAGTTGTAGCCATAACATCATTCTCCTAATTCAGAGTGAGGGTTTGGATGGTCTCTTCCAAAACTGTGCGGAGCCATGGATGGCGGAGCTCAAGCGCCACAGGGACGTGCTTGAGCGTGTTTTGGAAGAGACCATCCAAACCCTCCTGCACCCGATAAGCGATATCTCCCGGATACAAAGCATAAAACCAGAGGGATTATGCGGCACCCATATCAGCACTACCAGCCGCCGGGTACAATACCGCCCATGCCGACCCCACACCAAACGCAGACCATGACCGAGCTACCGGATTACCTCACCGACGAGCAACGGGCCATTATCACCGCAGGTTTCGAGCATGTGGTGATAACCGCCGTTGCAGGCAGCGGGAAAACGTCAACGCTGGCCTGGCGCATCCGTTACCTGCTGGAACAGGGGCACGACCCGAACCGGATGCTGGTACTGATGTTTAACCGCAGCGCAAGGGTGGATTTCGAACGCAAGCTGCGGGACGTCAGCCGCGACACCGGCCTAGCCCTGCCGGAAATTCGCACCTACCACGCCATGGGACTGCGACTCTACAAACGCTTTGTGCGGGAAGGTTTCCTGCCCGGGTTCTCCGACAAGATCCTCACCGACCAGGAAATCAGCTATCAGGCCTGGCAACTCACCCGCCGGCTGGCGCCGGAAGACCTGGCGGACGAAATTCGCCGCAACAAGAAAGACTTTGTCGAAACCGCAATCAACTTCATCGATCTGGTCAAAACCACTCTGTCCCCAGTGGAAATCGTATTCGAAGAGCTGGGCTATTCCGACAAGCACCGTTACCTGATCGACCTGTTCCACAGCTTCGAACAGTGGCGCAAGTCCCAGAGCCGGATCAGCTACGCCGACATGCTCTACGAGCCGGTGATGGCCATCCACCAGAACCCGCCGCTGCAGCGGTTAGTGGGTAACAAGATGGACCTGATCCTGGTGGATGAGTACCAGGACACCAACGAGATCCAGCACCTGCTGCTGCGATACGTAGCGGGCGACCGGGCCCGGGTAACCGTGGTGGGCGACCCGGACCAGACTATCTACGAGTTCCGCGGCGCCAAACCCGACTTTATCCTCAGGCGCTTCAGCGAAGAATTCGAAAGCCCGCTGGAACAGACCCTGAGTTACACCTTTCGCTATGGCCACCAGGTAGCGTTGCTGGCCAACCACCTGATCTGCCACAACACCGGGCGCAAGGATGTGCTGTGTCATTCCCACCCGTCCACGCCACCGACCGGGATCACCCTGCACCAGCAGGAAAACGACAGCGACGTTGTTCTCGAGCTGCTCCAGCCCATGGACGAAACAGCCCTCGGCAACACCGCCATCCTGTTCCGGGTGTGGAGCCAGAGCGTGCCTATTGAACTGAAACTGCTGGCGCGGCAGGTGCCCTATCGCATCGACGCCGGCAAGGGCGCACTGTTCAGCCGCGAGGTCCAGTCCATCACCAGCCTGCTGATGGTGGTGTCCGGGCGTATTCGCAACCTGCCGGACGATGACCGGCTCGATATTGCCCGGCAGCTGCTTCGATTCCCCCATGTGGGTCTGAAGGAGCCAGAACTGGAGCAACTGGCGCGTTTTCTGGCAGGATTTGGCGACGGCTGGCATGAGCGGCTGCTGGCCATGGACTTCGACGCCCTGGCTCCCATGGCCGCCAAAAAACTCCGCAAACTGGGCGAGACACTGGCACAACTGGGCAACATCAAAGGCTCAGTGGCGGATGTGATTACCCGTTATGCGGATGAAACCGAGCTCTACGAGGGTATCCGTAGCCTCGCACTCACCCATGAAACCGCCGACGAGCGTATCGAGACCGTTCGTGGCTTCCGGCTGTACCTGGCAGGGCTGGATGTCAGCATCGAGGGGGCGCTTGAGCACCTGAAAGATCTGAAGAAGCAGGCGGGGGAGAATAGTCGCGGCGGCGCCCTGCTATCCACCATTCACCGTACCAAAGGGCTGGAGTGGTCGACCGTTATCCTGCCCGGGTTGCAGGAGAAGTACCTGCCCTACTCCCCCCGGGCCCAGGACGATCCCAAAGCCTTTCTGGAAAGTGAGCGCCGGCTGCTCTATGTCGCCATGACCCGCACCCGGGAACAGCTTCACCTGATCACCCGCCCCTTCGGCGAGAAACGGCACCTGGACGGCGACCAGGGCCCCAGCCGGTTCGTGGACGAGCTCTGCTTTCCCCTGTCGCAGGAATTCGGACTGTGGCTGGATAACCGAAATGCCGACGCAGAGAATACCATGACAACGACCGCACCCGTGACAGCCACCGGTAGTCGCTATGCTTCCCGTGAAGCCGTGACCCTGAACGGTAGCCGCGAAACCCCGGACGATCAGACAGCGCCGTTGTGGGCTAAACCCCGCCTCAACCACGCCATTTTCGGCGCCGGCTCGGTTGTTGGCGAAGACGACCGTTCATTCGAAGTCCGCTTTGATAACGGCGACACCCTGAATTTCAGCAAAAAAAGCGCCCACCTGTATTTCACCACCTTGTCATCAGGGGCCTGAGTACAATTGCCGACCCCTCATTGGCACTCTTTCTTTGTTATTCCTGATCCTGTCACGTAACTTTCGCGTAATTAGGCATTTACAGTGCTTTACGAGAGAATCGCACCCGAATTTACGCCATAACGATAATCGAACAGGAGGTTCTGCATGAACATCATGCGTCCATTGACCATTGCGGTCCTGACCGCATCCCTTGCCACCCCGGCCCTTGCCGATCGCGAAGAGACCATCTACCTGAACCCCTTCGTAGGATTTCAACTGTTTGATGACAAACGGGATCTCAGCGAAACCGCCACTTTCGGCATAGGCGCGGAATACCGCTTCCACCCTAACTGGGCCGTTGAGGCGGTTTACTCCAATGCCGACGCTGATCGCAAGTATGTGGACGGCAACAGCGACTTCAACGAATACCGGCTCGACGGCATCTACTACTTCGCCGGGCAGGATCAGGCCTGGAATCCCTATGTATCGGCCGGTGCCGGCCACGCTGACTTCGGCGACGACGTGCTGATGGACCAGACCGCCGGATCCGACCACCAGGAGACCCGCGTAAACGTGGGTGCCGGTTTCCGCTACAACGTCAGTGACAACGTATCGATCCGTGCCGAACTGCGTGAATTCCACGGTATCGACGAGAGCACCTTTGATACTCAGGCATCCCTCGGCCTGAGCTTTGCTTTCAATCGCACCGTATCGGAATCCAGCCCCCAGCCCGCAGATGCCGACAACGACGGCGTTCCGGACAGCCGCGACCAGTGCCAGGGTACCCCGGCCGGCGCCAACGTAGATAATAACGGCTGCGAGCGTGACAACGACGGTGACGGGGTTGCCAACAGCAAGGACCAATGCCCCGAGACACCGGCCGGTGCCAGCGTGAACAATCGCGGCTGTGAACTGGACAGCGATAACGATGGCGTCGTCGATAGCCAGGATCAGTGCCCGAACACCACTGCCGGCGCTGATGTGGATGATACCGGTTGCGAAGGCGTTTCCGAGACGATCGAAACCATCGAGCTGAACGTGCAGTTCCCCACCAACAGCTCTGTCATCGGCAATGCCTATGACAATGAAATCCGTCGTGTTGCCGATTTCATGCGCGAATACCCGGAAACTACCGTGGAGATCGCCGGTCACAGTGACAGCATGGGCGAAGCGGACTACAACCGCTTCCTGTCCCAGCGCCGCGCCGAAGCCGTTGCCACCCGTCTGACCGATGCCCTGGGCATCAGTGCTGATCGCGTGGAAGCCGTTGGCTATGGTGAAGCCGAGCCGATTGCCAGCAACGACACTGCAGCGGGCCGCGCCGAGAACCGCCGGGTGGAAGCCCGCATCCAGGTTCGCCGCTAAGCGTCGGAGTTGAGTCCGTTCGAATCAACCAACTGAGAAGGCGCCTTCGGGCGCCTTTTTTCATTGCCGGCGCATGAGGCGTGGTTTTCAGACCAGGGGAGAGTGATATGAAGCAAACCCTGCTAATCGGTATTCTCATGCTGGCAGTCCCCGCTACGACCTGGCCCCAGGTTTATCGTTGCGACACCGGCGGCGAGACCCGCTTTTCTGACCAGCCCTGCGGGGAAGACTCGGAGAGAATCACCATTCGGGACAACCGGATCGGCGGCAGTTTTGGCCAGAACCTGCCACCGGAGCCAAAGCCGGAGAAAACCGAAACGGAACAGGACAAGCGCGAGCAGCAACAGGCCGAAGGCACTTGCCGCTTTATTAACTCTACCGACCTGAGACGATACCTGGTGCGGGAACAAGTGGTAAAAGGCATGACCAGGGAACACGTTCGCAAAGCCTTTGGCCGGCCTCCTGAAACCTACCCCACTCCCCAGGAAACCTGGGTCTACCAGACCAAATACTACGGCAACCTCTACGAGCTGACCTACGTGTATTTCCGCGATGGCTGCGTGGAGGACGTGGTCTACCGCAAACCCTGAGCGCCCTGGTTGCGCCCGGTGTTCACAGCATCAATCAGCAGATTGCGGGGCGTCAGCTGTCGCTCACAGAAAGTGCCCAGCCGGACGTCGTAACCCTGCTCTTCCAGAAATAACACGTAGTCCAGCACCAGCCAGAGCTCCAGGGGCCTCCGGAACAGATGACGGACCAGCTCATGGCGGCGCACCTCCTGAAAGCGCCGTTCACCATGACGTTGCCAATAGCCGAAATCCGTTTGCTTTGGCAAATCCAGGCCCTTTTTCATCGCCGCCCAGCGACAGAAACCGGCAAAATCACCACTCATCAACCCGGCCGAATGGGACGGCACTGGCAAATAGGCATCCACACCTCGCAGAAACCGTTGCAGACCGTCAAAACCCAACCGCAAGCGGCGTAGCTGACGGGATTGCTCCCGCACCCTTTGCGGGGCGGTAACGGTTTCCCGCACCGCCAGTCGCAAATCATCCCGGCTAACCTGAAGGGTGTTTCCCCAACGCCCGGCCCGTCGGGACATTGGCTGGTAGTCCGGCTTTGCAGTCAGATGGTAACAACAGGGTGAGAAGCTCAGCCGTGGTTGCCCGGTGTCTGCCACCCGGCGCATCAGATTGCGATGCAGATCACCACAGGCATGCAGGGCAACGCCATGGAGGGCCTTCGGCATCACCAGCTCTTCCGCCATGACATCCTGGCAGAGCAAAGTGACCGCATCACCGAACTTCCCTGCCAGACGGTTACCGTCATCGACCAGGGCCTGGTCCCACTCGAATCCTGTCACCGTGCCATCGCAAAAAGGCGCCAGGGTTCTGGCCAGATGTCCCTTGCCGCAACACCAGTCCAGCACATCGTACGCCAACGGCTGAACAGCAGCAGCGAAAGCCCCGGATTGCAGCCGCTTGCGCCCGGGCATATCAGTGGCCCTTACTTCCGGCAGAGTACTCTGATCTGATGATTCAGACGACATGGGCGGGACAGAGGTCAACTCGTCAAAACCCTGCAGTGACGGCAGCTCCTGCTCCAGCAACCCGGCAAGTTTGCCGGGAGCATCGTCCAGTTGCTGGCAGTCCTCCTCAGACAGCATTGCCACCCGCTCCGCCAATGCTGGCCATTGTCGGATCCAGGCGGGTTTCGGGTCGGTAAACGGCGCCGGTTGCCACAGGGCACGATGCTGCACCAGCCAGTCATTCAGCTGTTGCCATCGTTGGTGAAAAGAGTCAGCGCCGTGAGATAAACTCACCGCCGGAGGTAACGTCATGCAACTGGCCTTTGTACTTGTTGAACCGAAGGTTCCCGAAAACGTGGGGGCAGCCGCCCGCGCACTTTGCACTTTGGGCTTCAGCGAGCTGTGGCTGGTCAACTCGGACCTGCACACCCGCCTGGAAGCCCACTGGCTGGCCCATGGCAGTACGGTGCACACGGCTTGTTGACATGCTACTGGGTCTGCGAATGTATGTGTACTTCACGGGATATTCTAGCAAGTTATGAAACAGGGAAATCATCCGTACCGTTTTCGTGACCCTTACGCAGTATCCGAAGAGAAATAGGACGGCATGATCCGAAACTTCCCCATTCTGTTCAGAGGGAATGGAGAGCCTTGGGACATTGGCAATAAACAAAAGCGAACATTCGAGTCAGGGCTTTTCTCCAGAGACCCAAGCTATCACAGCCATTTCATCCAGTATGACTGGCAGAGAAAATTGCAAACGCTGAATTGTTACATGGCAGAGCTGTCCGTGCTCGGCTAAGCTATTGTTTTATGGATTCATGTGCAGCGTGGTTGATGGTTCAAAGTCAGTCATAATGGCGCAGTAAAATTTCTGCAATGACAAAGCGCGCTGCATAATCGCTGTAAAGGATCAGTCAGACTAGGGTGTCGGAGTGAAGCCAGCAGAAAAAATCAAAACCCAAAAGATTATTGATAAGATTGAGGCTGGCGATTTTAATGAAAACGATATTGATAATATCTTCATGAAGTTGCGCGCTTATGCCTCCGGTCACAAGGTCTTCAGAGAGATAGCCGACTTTGTAGCTCATAACGATAATCGGAATAAGGGATTGGCAAATCAAGCTCTTGAAACCATGTACCTCAGGATGAGGTTCTTTCTAGAATACAATTCACCTAAAAAGACACTTGATTTGTCGCAGCCGTTTCCGATTTGGATTAAACGACTGATGATATTTCAGGTTGAGAAGTGCGAAGAAGAAGTTCTAAAGGAAAGATTTAACGTAACTGCCTCTCGGTTAAAAAGCAGGATAGAGAATGGATTTAAAAGCGATAAAAAGGAAAATATCGCTCAGTATAAAGACGGGAAGCTATCGGAAAAGACTTTCGAAGCAATTCAGCATGTCATGAGCTTCATTAGTGGCAATGCCGCTTTTACTCAAGATCAGCTGATTCAAGAGTTCGTAGGCGTCCTAGGCTCTAATCACTTAAGATTCGAGCCCGACGTTATCTTTTCTCTATCGGACAAGATAACGCTGTGCACGCTTCTGCTCTTCCATCAGTCAGAGTTTGATATCCGGAGCCATAAAAAAGCACATTGTGAAATCGCTGCTGAAAAAAGTTTTATATCACACAATGTGCAGTTCGTAGATGTGCAAGGAAACCCTGTTGAGCATCATGAGACATTCGGCACACTATCCGTTCTGGGTACGGTCACGGTCAAAAACGATGAAAAGGACCTCGGAATCTCGCACTGTGTAATGTCTACAAATCTTGATGTGGAATCTTGGTGTTCCGAAACCCTTTTTCGTATAGAGCCTTTAAGCGATGAAGTACCAAATCACATGTGTAAACGCATTAAGCTAGACACCAACCTAGCAATTGATGAGGATTTCAAACTGGCGTCTGCAAATGCTTAACAAACGGCTGCAAAGCGATTGATTATTCGCCGCTTCGCGGCTCCAAACCGGCGCGCGAGCCGGGCGATAGGCATTTTATGGAGAACTTGATGGATTGGATTCCTGCGGTATCAACGACAGTGCTTCTGGCAGGCTGCCTGTGGTTAGCTCGTAATTTAATTATGGCAAGGCTAACTAACGCTGTACGCTATGAATACGACAAAAAGCTCGCCAATTTAAAGGCCGAATTGACTGCGAAGCAAGATCTTTTAAAAGCTGATTTGCGTGCAAAAGAGCGGCAACTAGAGTCACTAAAAGCAACAGCCCTGAGCGGGATTTCTCAGCGTCGATCTGCGCTATTCGAAAAACAAGTTCAGGCCATTGAAACACTCTGGGCTCAAGTTGTTGATCTACGTTTTGTAAAAAATGCTGCTCAAAGCTTATCCATAATAGAATTCGATAGTGCTGTTAAAATGGCGGCAAAGGATATCCGGGCAAGGGAAGTATTCGAGATGATAGGGCCTGATGTGGGTCCTGGCTCTGTGGATACCAGAGATACATATAAATGCCGTCCATTTATATCTAGGGTAGCTTGGGCTTATTTTTCTGCATATACAGCTATACTCGGTCATGCTGCGCTAAAACTTCATATGCTTAAAAAGGGTTTGGACTACCCTGACATAATCGATAGCAAGAACTTGAAAAAAGTCATTGTTTCAGCATTGCCTCACCAGAAAGAATACTTAGAAAAAGTAGATTCTGAGGCCTACTACCATTTGCTTGATGAACTTGAGTCATTCATGCTTTTGGCATTCGAAAATACACTTAGAGGTGAGCAAGACGACAAAGCTGCTCTGTCGCAGGCCGCAGAAATTATCAGGGCATCAGAAGAATTAACCAAAACTGATAAGGTTGAGCATGAAAAAACTGCCTAACTAACCGCATCAGTATGCGTTCGATGGCCGCTGGACGCCACTTTCGTGGCCCCGCAGTGCTCTGCGTTAGATTTCTCAGGAGGAGTTAAATGAACGTCTATTTTTCGGACTATTTCGCAGTTTCTAAGGACGACCTCGAAGAATATGGTGCGTTCAATGTTTCCTTGATTAATGACCTGCCCGTATTTATAGACCCGTTTTTACTATTCAATAGTGAGAACGAGGAATATCAAAAATTACACGACGAGATCATAGAATATATTAGGTTCCTTCGTGACATGTCAGAGGCAGGCGAGATCTCTAGAGGTCTAGTGAGGCATTGGTTTTTATTTCCAGAAGTAAAGCAGAACTGGCTAGGCTTCAGTAAGGTAGGAAATGGTGGTTCTGGCCTAGGGCCAGACTTTGCAAATGCGCTAAATGAGAATTTGAGTAATATATTCAGTGATTTTGGCTCAGAGAAGATCACGAAAAGCAGTCACTTAGAAAAATTGTGCCTTATTAAAGATGGAGTTGGAAAAGACAGTATAAGTGATTTCACAACGAATCTTATAAAGTCATATTTGTGCGAATACACACAAGATTTTGCAAATAGATATATGGAGGCTCCTAGAACCAAGTCGGTTATGGTTCCTCACGCAGAGTTCAATTATAAGACTCGGCGCTGGGTTTCAAAAAAGTATACGCTACCTTATATAGATGGAGATTTTGTCCTATTGACGCCAAAGGACATCCTTACCAAAGATGAAGCTTGGATTAACAAACATGACATCATTGGAGATTTCGATGACATCATCGCAGCAATCCCCAACGTTGAATTGAGAGCCCAGGTGAATGAATATTTTCTTCGCAGGGTTCCAGAAGACGCGAGGCAGCGAGAAATCAACGAAGCCATAGCTAAGACACTACGTAATTTCCCAGAGCTTATTGACCGTTATATTCGGCTGAAGGAAGACACCGGAGATCAAGCCGTCGCTTTAAGTGAGCAAAAGGTTAAAGAAACAGAGAATATTTTTATACGACAAGTAGCTAGCTTAATTGAGGAGCTAAAGGACGAAAGTAGATTTTACGAAACGCCTGATGACACACATGATGAAGCCTACAATCGAGTTGTTTACTTGAAACAAGTTATTGAAAACAATGACGGCTATCGGATTTTTTATTCTTATGGCCAGCCGATAAAACGTGAGTCGGATCTTCAACTTATGTTTCGGCTTACATGGTACGCTTCGCAAGATGATGTTAATGCTGAAGTAAATAATGGGCGGGGGCCAGTAGACTATAAAATTTCAAGAGGGTCAAAAGATAGCACCCTTGTAGAATTCAAGCTGGCTGGCAACTCCAAGTTGAAGCAGAATTTGGCAAAGCAGGTGGAAGTATATAAGGGTGCAAACCAAACCAAGAAAGCTATTAAAGTGATTTTATACTTCAGCGATAGCGAACTATCGAGGGTTCAAAAAATAATGAAGGAATTGGATCTAAAAGAAGGTAAGGAATTGGTTTTGATAGATGCCCAGGCGACCAACAAGCCATCTGGGTCCAACGCCAAGTGAAATATAACAAGTGCAGGCGCGGCAGCGCCCACTACATTGCGCCTTTGGCTCCATTCAGTGGGCGCGTACGCTGCAAGCGCTATAAATAATTGCTATGCCTTACGTTTATTTGGATCAAAACGTGTTATCTGATATGAGAGAGCGAGTTCTTTCCGAATCTCATGATGAAGATCTGCGTGCTCTCAAAACTCTTTGCACTCCCAGAGACGTTAAGGTGCTGTACACAGCGACTCACTTGCGTGAAGTCCAACAGATTCCTCATGAAAAGTTTCGATTGGAACATCTAAGGCTTCTACACGGACTTGGAGCCGCTTACTTAACTCCAGTGACAAACATGCTCGTGTGGAATCATCCGGAAAAAGTCTGGGATGACTTTATTGAGAATGAATCTCAAAACATTGCAGCTGGAATAAATTCTTCCATGGAGGCCCAAGACCTTATAAATCGAAAATTGTGCGGGCTCCCAGTAGACCAAACGTTTCATGATTTAAACTCAAGGCTTCGAGCAAGTTTGCGTTCGATCTTGGAGGATAGCTTGGCTCAGATGGAGAGCGTATCGACAACTGAAATCCACAAGGATCAGATTGAATCATTAAAAATTCAAATTAGCGATCAATTGTCGAATTTGAAGAATCTCCCAGGACTCGACGTACCAGATGACCAGGAGTTAGGCCCTAGGCCGTTTCGGCAGCTAGAAAAGATCAAGGGAATTGAAGAGTGCCCAGCAGCCCATGTCATCGGCCTGATAGAAGAGCTTTTTCGTGAGTCGAACCCGGATTTCCATTGGCGTAACTATATTGACGATACTCCCGAGAACAAGATTGCTGTTTGTTATTCTCTTCTAAACTGGGCTGGCTACTGTGCGGATGATTTTACAAGCACGAAAAAGGGAAAGGACAGGTTTAATGCTTCAAACAACGATTTAGCGCATGTTCAAAGCGGGGCACGTTGTTCACTCCTCATCTCGCAAGACGTAGCCTTCCTCAAAAAAGCTGAGGCGATTTACAAACATCTCAACATTGGAACTTTGCCCCTGGCACCCGGTGAGGCTATCAAGCACTTATAACCATGCGCTCCAGCCGAGCCCTTCGGCCTTTGGTCTGAATGTCCGCTTTGCGACCTTGGCGAGGCTTTAGCGCCAGCCGAAAATTCTAATCAGAGGTGCAGTTAAAACAAGGATATTCACAAGGGAATTGATGTGACAGCAAGCACTACTGAACACTCGCCAACCTCAACGTCATTTTGCCAGCTGAGATTTCTTCGCACCCCATCGTGTTCTGCCCCGCCCAAAGTGGCGAAAAGTCTCCTTTGCCGAGTTTTTCCGCCTCCGATCTTAAAGGTGCCAACGCGGCTGCCGCATTGGGAAAGTCAGGTACGCTCGAACTGATGGCGCCCTGGTCTCTCATTAGCCGATTGACGATGCCTCGCGCTGGGCGGCCGGAAAATACGTTAGTGATCTCGGTGTGGGAAGCTCGCTCGGACTGGAGGGCGTCTCGGTGGATGGCGCTGGTTTTGGCTTCGGTACATAGCAGGTAAGCGGTGCCGACCTGGGCGGCGACGGCTCCGAGTTGTATGGCTGCTTTGACGCCTTCGGCGGAGGCAATACCGCCTGCTGCAATCACGGGGAGCTTCACTTTGGATACAATTTGGGGAAGTAACGCAAAGGTGCCCATTTGCAGGCCAAGGCCGTCAGACAGAAAGTGCCCGCGGTGCCCCCCAGCTTCCAGGCCCTGGGCGATGATGGCGTCTGCACCTCGCTGCTCCAGCCACAAGGCTTCGGCCAATGTAGTGGCACTGGCCAGCACCTTCACACCGTTGGATTTGATGTAGGCCAGCAAGTCGGGGGCTGGTAAGCCGAAATGAAAGCTGACGACCTCGGGCTTCAATTCAGCCACCAACTCGGCCGTCTGCTCATCAAAGGGTCGACGACTTGCGCCGCCGTCGTCTTTGTTTACCTCCAGCCCCAGCTCTTCGTAGTAAGGTTGCAGGCTTTGCCGCCAGGCGGCTTCCTTACCCGGGTCTTCCGGTGGCTGGATGTGGCAGAAGAAATTCAGATTGAAGGTCCGGTCTGTAGCGGCCCGGATACTGGCGACTTCTTCGCGTATTTTTTCGCCTGTGAGCATGCCACAGGGGAGCGAACCCAACCCACCCGCTTTGGAAACCGCGATGGTCAATGCGCTGTCCTGCACGCCGGCCATCGGTGCCTGAATCACTGGGTAGTCCACGTTCAGTAATTCCCTGAGGGTGGTCATGATAAGTGTTGCTCCCCTGATGGTTGGTTATCGCTTTCGCAGATTGGTGACGGTTTCCCCTTTCACACCCCAATTGTCGGTCGACACTTCGTCAATGACTACGTGGGTGGCGTCAGGGTTCTTGTTCAGAACATCAACCAGTAGCTGCGTTGTTCCCTGAATCAACCGGCGCTTCTGCTCGACGGATACGTTGTCGTCGGTGACTTTAATGTTGACATAAGGCATTCGAAATTCCTCTTGTTCATTGGTTGGATGGCCTGCCTTGCAGCAGGCACTTCATGTTGGAGATATTCACTTAGGTGGTGACTGGCGCATACATCTTGTTGACGATCTTCCAAACTCCGTCTTCCTTCAGGAAGCCCAGATAGTCGATAAAGTTGCCGTGGGGAAGCGGGCACGCCACTTTCACCATGGCCTGGCTGCCTGCCAGTTCCAGCCGGAGGATGCGGTAATTCTCCGGGTGGCCGATGTGCGCGGGTATTGGTCGCGTTGCGACATCGGCTAGCCATTCATCCAGTGTGCGCCGCAGGTCAGGTGCCTTGAGCACACAGTCCCGGTGAAACAACGGTGCCAGTCGGTTGGTATCGCCCGTGTGCAGGCCCTGAAAATATTCGTTCACCATGGCTTCCAGTTGGGGCTTTTCGGTGTCCATTTATGCCACGGCCCCCGAGTTGTAATCCTGTTCCCGCTGAATCGCCCGCTGCATGCTGTCGCGCTGCAATACGGCATCCACCATCTGGCGGCTGTGGGGGCCGAGCACGATATCCACGGGGAAGAAGTCTCCCCAGCGGGAGTACACGGCCAGCAGAATGTCGGCAGGGGAGATATCGTGCCCCCCAAGATAGGGCGCGTGTTCCAGTTTCGCTTCCACCACCTGCCACAGCTTGTTGATGGCCACAGCCGCGAAACCGAAGATCTGCTGCCTCCCCGCAGGGTCCGTCACGTTCGCCTGGGCAAAGAACAGTCGTCCATAGGCGGGGTGCATGGTGGCGTTGGCAAACATCATGTTTTCGATGGCTCGGTGCCGTGCGTCCCCGCTTTCGGAGATCAGGTTGTTCTCATGCTTGTTGAGCAGATGCAGAATGATCGCCACGCCTTCGTTCAGCACCTTATCGCCGTCCACCAGCACGGGCACGGTGCCGGCGGGATTGAGCGTTTCAAAGTGGTCGGCGTTCAGTTTATGAACCAGCGTGCTCTCCTGGTCGAGTTCGTTAAGAATCGCCTGCGTCGCCAGTGAGCAAGCGCCTGGAAGGAAATAGAGGGTGTACATCATAAAGTCTCGCTTGTTGGTTGATTGCTTGAGTGCAGGGAAAGTGTGGGGCTTTCTTCATGGGTCTTAAATGGCAATAATGTTCTTACACCTTCAACAAATTGGAAACTGATAGACTGATCGTTATGGATAAATTGCGGGCAATGCGAATGTTCGTTCGTGTGGTAGATGCCGGTAGCTTCACCAGCGTGGCCAACGAGCTGAACGTGACCACGTCGATGATCAGCAAGGAGATCGGACGACTGGAAGAGGACTTGGGGGTGAGGCTGCTGCACCGCTCGACCCGGGGCCAACAGCTGACGTCAATCGGCGAGGGCTACCTGAAACGCTGCCGGGAATTGCTGGTTCAGGTAGACGACGCAGACGCCTACGTGCAGCACATGCAGGAAAACCCGCGCGGTAAATTGCGCATCAACGCGCCCATGGCGTTGGGCATTACCGACCTGTCCCAACTGTTCTCTGCGTACATGAAACAATACCCGGACGTGGAGCTGGACATACAGCTGGGAGACGAAAGTCTGGATCTGATCGAGCATGGCTTCGATCTGGGATTCCGGGCGTCCAGCCAGATGCTTGATTCGAATTATGTGGGCAAACCACTGGTCAGTTTTACCTACAAGGTGTGCGCGTCAGCCAGCTATCTTGAAAGCCACCCGCCCATCCGGGAGGTGGAGGACCTGGCCGCCCATAACTGCTTTGTGTACAGCTATTTCAAGTCGGGAAATTTCTGGCCGCTTAATCAGGGTATCACCGTCGCAGGCTCCCTAAAGGTGAACAGCACATTGTTCATGAAACAGGTGATTGAGGATGGGCTGGGCATCGGCTTTCTCCCCAGCTTTGTGGCCAGGGAGGGCATCGAACAGGGCAAGCTGGTGGAAGTGCTGCCAGAGGTAGGCCGCCCGGACCTTACGCTGTATGCGCTCTATCCAAACCGGCAGTTTACGCCGCCGAAATTACTCAGTTGCATTGAGTTTCTACAGTCCTGGTTTCTGTTCAGGAATCTGGACGAGGGGGGCTTCAATGACTCGCTGCAGCACCCCGACTGAGGGCGTAAAACTGATGAAGTCGAGGTGCGCGGCTATTGGATTTGCCCCGATACGCATGGCGTACGACGGCCTCAAACGGGGATTTGCGAGTCGGTTCTGAACGTCCGCTTTGCGACCTGTGCAGCTGAGCACCTTATGAATTGCATGTGCCAAATTGGCACACCAAGTTGATCAGGGCAATTAAGTATGCCAACATGGCACACGTAGATTGGGTCCGTCGAATCACTTTTTATCAAGGAAGAGGGTTTTCTTGGGTTCCAGTCGAGCCTATCCCACCATCGGTGAAGAATATGATGAACACACAAGGTAAAGACACTCGCTTGGTCGCCCGTGTTGATGAAGAAACGCAGAGACTTATTGCTCATGCAGCAGAGTTAACAGGCCGCAGCTTGAGTCAGTTCCTGATCTACGCTGCAAAGAAAGAAGCACAAGAGGCCGAGCGTCAGGCGCTACAAATTCAGGTTTCCCGGCAAAGTGCTGATCTTATGCTGGAGCTGCTGGATAACCCTGAGCCGATTAACCCAAAGCTTCGGGAAGCTGCATTCAACCACAGGAAGTTGGCTGGTGACTTTAAGAACCGAAGAAATCAGTAAAAAACACAATCGGCGAAAGTTTGACTGCGGTAAACCTGCACTCAACGAGTTCTTAAAGAAAATTGCCCGGCAAAGCAGCCAGAAGATGGCGACACGGACTTATGTACTGATTGAAGATGAGGTCGACCCGACGGAGATCCTAGGTTATTACACTCTTCTTCCCAGCACCGTTGTCTTCCCCCAGGGGCATCCGCTGCAAAAGCGGTTTCCGTCGGATCCGCCGGTTTACCGGCTGGCACGGCTTGCGGTTGATAACTCTGTGAAAGGATATGGATTAGGAGCATACCTGCTGATCGAGTGCCTGAGGCGGGTTGTTGATGCGTCGATTTCAGTTGGAGGTATAGGCTGTGCGGTAGATGCCAAAGACGGCGACTCAAAAAGATTCTACGAAAAGTTTGGATTCGTTGCTATTGATGCCGTTGAGGGTGACTCCTTAGCTCTTTGGCTACCTTTTGAACAATGTCTCGAAGCCGTTGAACTCTCACAGACAAGTGGACGGTAGTCGGGTTCTGCCCCGTTACTGCGGATCTTTCTAAAAAGAGACGGAATTTCTCCCGGGGGAAGTGTTGGTTTATCCGCCTGAACGTTCGCTTTGCGATCGTTGGCCAACAGAAAACAATTTTCTGAACCATACTTAAAGGCCCTTACCCTCCAAAGAGGGCCACGCCATGACATTTCCAATCACCAAAGCTCCCTGGAACAAGGGAAAGCTCGTTGGCCAGAAGTTACCGCTCAAACTCGAACAAATATAGGCTATCCGCATTCGGTTGGAGATTGCTAAGAACATCCGAGAGCTGGCGATGTTCAACATGGCGATTGATTGCAAACTCCGATCCTGCGATATGGTAAAGCTCTTGGTTCGAGATATTTCCAGAAACGGTGAGGTTTTGGATCGGGCGCAAGTCATCCAGCAGAAAACCAGTCAGCCTGTTCAGTTTGAGATAACCAAAAAGACTCGCGAATCGGTCGAGGCGTGGATCGAATTTCGCGGACTATCAGGTATGGATTATTTATGGCCGAGCCGGATGAGAAAGTTTGACCACATCACTACTCATCAATATGCCCGTATCGTCAAAAAGTGGATTGCCAGCATTGGGCTTGATTCTTCCGTCTACGCCACTCACTCAATGAGACGAAGCAAGGCAACATTGATCTACAAGAAGACCAAAAATCTTCGAGCAGTCCAGTTGCTATTGGGGCACACAAATATGTCCAGTACCGTGAGATACCTTGGTGTCGAGGTAGAGGATGCTCTGGAGATCGCTGAGAGCATTGAGATCTAAATGCGTAATTTGTTTCCTTGGTACCTGGATGCCGCAGACTCTGCCAGCTCCAGTCGATGATTACCTTCGGGTTTCGATCAGGCTCCTCCAGTCCTAGACAACTGTGAACTCCGGGAGCCGTTCCGGGGGCCTCTCCCAAGATCGTCGAAAACATGGATGTTTTCGTCGAGCGTACAGGGACGTATTCACAGCGTATCTTGGGAGAGGCCCCCGGAACGGCTCTTCCTCCAAGGTCAAAGAACAAAAATCACTCGGCAAACCTCCCGGGCCGAAAAGCATCCAGACACACAGCAGGCTCCTCGCCATCGATCAGTTGGGCAACCACATCCGCACTGCCCGCCGACAGGGTCCAGCCAAAGGTACCGTGACCGGTATTAAGAAACAGGTTCTCCCGCGGCCCGCGGCCGATAATCGGGGGCCCATCCGGCGTCATGGGGCGAAAGCCGGTCCAGGTTTCGGCAGCCATAAGGTCGGCGCAGCCCGGAAAGCGGGATTCCACGGATTTGCGGATGGTGGCCAGCCGGGCCTTGGGAATATCACGGTTGAAGTCAGCCAGTTCCACAAAGCCCGAGGCGCGCAGGCGATCGCCCAGGCGGGTAGAGACCACCTTGTAATTGTCGTCATGGACGGTGGAAACCGGCGCCTTTTCAGGGTCTGCCAGAGGCACCGTGAAGCTGTAGCCTTTGACCGGGTAAATAGGCAGCTTCAGTCCCAGCTGGCGGGTCAGTTGGCCTGACCAGCAGCCGGCACAGATCACCACGGCGTCCGCCTCCAGGGTTTCTGCTTTCCCGTCCTTGTTGCGGGCGACAACGCCCGTTACCCGGTTTTCATCGGAGAGCAGATGTTCGGTCTCGGTGTTGTAGCGCAGGCTTACCCCCCTGGACTCGCAGGCTTCGGCCAGGTCGCGGGAAAAGAGATGGCAGTCGCCGGTACCGTCGGTATCGTAGCTCAGGGCGCCATAGAGAGGGCCATTACCGGTCATTCCGGGTTCGGCTTCGCGAACCTGCTCGGGTGTCAGTATCCGGGACGCAATGCCGAGTTCGTTAAGCAGCTGGTGAGTCTGACGGTAACTTTCGAGAGCTTCCGGTGTACTGGCCAGATGGAGGAGCCCCTTGTGATCACCATCGAAGTTCAGATCCAGTTCCTGTTCAAGTGCCAGAAAGCGTTGGCGACTGTGGATGCCCAGGCGGAGCATTGCGCGCTTGTTGAGGCCGAACAGGCCGGGCGACCTGGCATAGCGCAGGCTGGCAATGACGAACTTGAAGGTTTCCACGGAGGGCGGCACCCGTAGCTTCAGGGGGCCATCCCGCTTGAAGATCCAGGGCAGAGCCTTGAGAACCATGGCCGGGTCAGCCCAGGGATAGACCACACCGTAGGAGCGCTGGGCGGCATTGCCCTTGCTGGTCTCGTTTCCGGCAATCCCGTGGCGCTCCAGCACCGTGACCTGGTGGCCCCTGCGATTCAGCTCATACGCCGTGGTCATACCCACTACGCCGCCACCAATTACAATAATGTGCATTTGCCTCTCCATTTGCTTTACTTCACGCCATTTTTGGCTAACAGGCGCCGATACTCCTTCAGCACGCCCTTGTCCTCATTCGGGTACTCGGGAGCCAGCCGTTCCAGCTGCTCCGCCAGCACAGCTGCAACAATGGCCCGGGCCTGGGGTTTCCGGTCACCGGGCACAATGAACCAGGGTGCCTCTTCCGTGTGGGTCGCTGCCAGGGCCTCTTCGGCGAATTCCTGGTACTGATCGCGTTTTTCCCAGCCATCGATATCGGATTGATCGAACTTCCAGCGCTTGCGGGGCTTGTCGAGACGTTTGAGAAGGCGCTCACGATGCTCGTCCTCGGACAGGTTGAGCCAGATCTTGATCACCGTCGTGCCCTCTTCCACCAGGTGGCTCTCGAAGTTCCGGATGGACTGGTAACGGTTCTTCCAGTTATAGCTCTCAGGCTCGTGAACCGGCCATACCCGCTCGGCAATCACCGCCTCATGATGGCTGCGGTTGAACGCCACCATTTCGCCAAAGCCCGGCAAAAACGGCGTTACCCGCCAGAGAAAGTCATGGCGGGTTTCGGCACCCTGGGGCCGGCTGAAGGACCAGGCATGGAAGCCGGCCGGATCAGCGTAGGTTGCCAATGTGCGGATCAGGCTGTCCTTGCCACTGGTATCCGGTCCGTGGACGACCAGCAGCACGGCTCTGGCCCGGTTTGCCCACAACCGGCGCTGGTATTCACCAATCTGTTCCAGACTGGCTTCCAGCCCTGGCAGTTTCTGGTCATCGTGCAGCAGGGTCGGGTAATCCCGGAACCCGGGTTTCTTCGGGTCGAAAAGAAACGAACTGGCAAACGCCGACAATTTCATCAGTGGCTCCGTGCAACTTCCTATGGCGGTAATACAGGCCAACAATCGGACTAACTGATAGACTCGTAAAACCAAATGTTCAGAATAGCAGCCATTACTGCGGTTGCGTTGGAGTGTAGTAGCAGGAAATGAGTAAAAAACGTCGCGAGATTCCCGTATTTGACCATCCGATCATCGAAACCCACTGCCACCTGGATTACCTCAGGGATCGCCCCCTGGAAGAAACCCTGGCCGAGGCGCAGCGGGTCAATATCGAGCGGGTGATCACCATCGCCGTATCACCGGAAAACCTGGCTACAGTGCGTGAACTGAGCCAGGCAGCGCCATGGGTGTATGGCACGCAAGGGGTTCATCCCCACGATGCCGAAAAATATTCCGATGCCGCGGAAGCGGAGATCCGCGCCCACGCCTGCGACCACAAGATCGTGGCAGTGGGCGAGATCGGCCTGGATTACTTTTACGACAATGCGGACCGCGATGTTCAACGTGAGGTTTTCCGCCGCCAGCTCCAGATCGCCTGCGACACTGATCGCCCCGTTGTTATCCACAGCCGTGACGCCGACGACGATACCATCGCTATCCTGAAAGAGTTCGAGAGCACCCTCAAGCGTCGGGGCGTGATCCACAGCTTCACATCCGGCCCCGGGCTGGCACAGTATGCGCTGGATCAAGGCTGGTGCCTTGGTTTTAACGGCATCACCACCTTCAACAAGGCAGAAAACGTGCGGGACATCGTACGTATGGCACCGATCGAACAGATCCTGCTGGAAACCGACTCTCCGTTCCTGACCCCGGTTCCCTACCGTGGCAAGGAAAATGCGCCTTTCTATATTCCTTTTGTTGCCGAGAAAATCGCCGAAGTGAAAGAACTTCCGCTGGAGGACGTATTGGCTAAAACCTACGACAACAGCCTGAGAACATTCTTTCCCCGCCAATGATCAAACGCATCCCCGTTTCGGCCCTCAGGGTTGGCATGTACATCACCGACCTGAACAACGACTGGATTCCTCACAATACCCAGCGGCGCCGGGGTGTGATCAAAAAAGAAGAAACCATCGAGACAATACGCCGGCTTGGTGTGGACTACGTTTATATCGACGTTTCCAGGGGCCTGGATGCCCAGGATTCGGAACCGGCCCATGAAGTGGACCGCCGCAATGAAATGGCCCTGCAGAAGGCGGGAGAACTGAGCCCTGGCGTCTACAAGCGGGTCTCCGTAAGCGAGGAAATGGTGTTTGCCCAGCAGGTGCACAGTCACGCCCAGGGCCTGGTAGGCAACCTGATGAACAATGTGAAGATTGGCGGAGCCATCGACATAGCCCCCATTCATCAGCTGGCCGACGAACTCCAGAGCTCCATTTTCCGCAATGCCAATGCCCTCAGTTGCCTGGGTCGCATCCGTGCAAAGGACAACTATCTGCTGGAGCACTCTGTCAATCTGAGTGTGCTGATGTCCCTGTTCGGCAACTACCGCAAACTTTCGGCAGATGCGTTGCACCAGACCATTGTCGGCGCCCTGCTACACGATATTGGCAAGATACTCACCCCGGACGAAATTCTTCACAAACCGGGCCGGCTGACCCCGGAAGAATTCGAGGTTATGAAAGCCCACGCCCGACACTCCCGGGATATCCTGACAGCTACCGAAGGCATCGGCGAACTGGCCATCATGACGGCAGCAGAGCACCACGAGCGGCTCGATGGAAGCGGCTACCCGGAAGGACTCAAAGGGGAGGAAATCTCAGAATACGGGCGCATGGTGGCCATCACCGATGTCTACGACGCCATCACCTCGGACCGGGTCTACCACAAAGGCATGACGCCAACCCAGGGCCTCAAGAAGCTGCTGGAGTGGAGCAACGGGCACCTGGACCCGGCCCTGGTGAAAGAATTCATCCGCTGTGTGGGCCTCTACCCCATTGGCTCCCTGGTACTTCTGGAAAGCGGGCGCCTCGGGGTTGTTGTGGAAACCAATGATGACGACCAACGGCTGCCTGTGGTCCGGGTGATGTACAACACGCGCTTCCGCTTGCCGATTACCGTTGAGAGCATTGATCTGGCAAAGCCCGGCACTCAGGACCGAATTGTGCGATCCGTCGATCCAGAAGAGTACAGGATCGATGTGCGGAAGTTTCTTGCCTGACGAACCCTTGCCTGCACCGGGTCTCTGCTAAGCTCACAGTAACTCCACTTCGAGACTCATAAACCAGTAAATGATAGCGACCCTTTTCCAGATTCTGGGCGGCCTGGCCCTCTTCCTGCTGGCCATGGAAATGATGACCAACGGTCTCAAAAGCGCTGCCGGGCATCATCTTCGCCACATGCTGGGGCATTGGACCAAAACCCCGCTGCGCGGCCTCGCAGCCGGCTTTCTGATCACCGGTCTGGTCCAGTCATCGGGTGCGGTAACCGTGGCCACGATTGGTTTTGTGAACGCAGGTCTGCTGAACCTCAGCCAGTCCCTGGGGGTCATTTTTGGTTCCAATATCGGGACTACCATGACCGCCTGGCTTGTCAGTCTGGTAGGATTCGGCTTCAACATTGAAGCCATTGCTCTTCCGATTCTCGCCGCAGGCGTGGGACTCAAGCTGGTCTCAAGCAATCCACGCAGTCAGTCCCTCGGCGAAGCACTGGCCGGATTCGCCCTGTTTTTCCTTGGCCTGTCTATCCTCAAGTCCTCCCTGGAATCCTTCACCGGGGGGCTGGACAACAGCATCCTGCTGCAAAACGATTACGGTTTGCCCGCGTTCATGTTGATCGGCTTTCTGGCGACAGTCGTGACCCAGTCCTCGAGTGCTGCTCTGGCCATCGTCCTGACGGCCGCAGCCGGCGGCCTGATACCCCTGAACAATGCCGCGGCAGCCGTTATCGGTGCAAACCTTGGTTCCACCTCAACGGCCGCCCTGTCAGCTCTGAAAGCCACAGCCAATGCCCGCCGCCTCGCCGTCGGGCATATCCTGTTTAATGCGGTGACCGGTCTTATTGCGCTCCTCATTCTGCCGCTGATGCTCTGGACCGTGGCATTACTGGCAGACTGGTTGTCGCTTGATGCCAATGTTGCGGTTTCCCTGGCGCTGTTCCACACCCTGTTCAATGTACTAGGGGCCTTTATCATGCTGCCGTTTACCCCTGGCTTTGCCCGCTTTCTGGGGCGGCTGTTTCGCAGCAAGGAAGAAGATGTCGCTGAGCCGCGGTTTCTGGATAACACACTGATTACCACGCCAGAGCTTGCGGTGGGTGCTGTTGATCAGGAGATGAAACGACTTATCGACCTCAACCGCGGGCTCCTGCGCGTATGCCTTGATCGCGAGGATCTGAAGCCGGCGCAAATACGCCCGAAATCCGATAGTTGCCTGAACCTCAACCAGTCAATTACCGACTACATCTCCAGGCTCCGTGCGGAGAAAATGCATCCGGCCACGGTCGAGGCCCTGACCCGGTCGATTCTTACCTGTCGCTATCTGGCCGAAGCCACGGGTCTGGCGCCCGCCCTGTTGCAGTTGAGAGAAGCCCGGAAATTGCCCCAACTGGCCTGCCTTTCCGGGCAGCTTGAAGAGTATGTGGAATTGCTGAGAGCACTGGTGTCGGCAAAAAAAGCCGCACCGGTAACCTATAACGATACCGAGAAGACCTATCACATGCTCAAATCACGCATGCTCGCCATGATCGTCAAAGGAGAGCTCTCGCCAATTGCCGGAGAGCGAACCCTGGACACCCTGAGCTCGGTGCGGCGGCTCTGCGACCAGTGGTCTAAATCCCTTGCCTGGCAGCCAGCCACGGAGCTGCTCAACGGCTCTCAGGCAGAGGGAGTGGAAAACCCGACGTAGCGGTTACGGCCCTGATGCTTGGCCTGGTACATGGCCTGATCCGCCTGGCGCAGCAGCTGGTCACCATCCAGATCGTCGGCTTGCGGGAACAGGGTGTAGCCAATGCTGGCCGAGACTTCCACGCTGTGATTGGCAACCCAGACCGGTTCTGCTACCCGGGCCAGCAGGCGTACCAGTAGGCCCTCCAGTGCATCCTCTTGCTGGACGTTGATTACGATAGCCGCAAACTCGTCACCCCCCAGCCTGGCCAGAGTGTCTTCTTCCCGGAGTACGGCCCGCATCCGTGAGGCAATTTCAATCAGCAACTGATCGCCCGCCTCGTGACCGAACGCATCATTCACCGGCTTGAACTCGTCCAGATCAATGTACACCACAGCCAACTTGCCACCCTGGCGGCGGCTCAAGGCCATGGCCTGTTGCAGCCGATCAGAGAACAGGACCCGGTTCGGCAGCCCCGTCAGAGCATCATAATGAGCCATGACCCGCAGCTTCTGCTCCTGTTCCTTGAGCCGGCTGATGTCGCTGAAAACACCCACAAAGTGGGAAACCTCACCATGATCCCCGCACACACTGCTGATGGTCATTGCCAGAACCAGGGGGTCGCCATTGTGGTGCTTACAGGAGAACTCCCCCGTCCAGAAGCCCTGGGTTCGGGCGCTGGAAAAGACACCGCTGCCCTCTTCCAGCGGCAGCGGTGGCAAACGACCAATGGCCCGGCTCTGGGGCCTGCCGGTGATCTGCTGGTACGCGTCGTTCGCATCGATCAAGATGCCGTGGCTATCGGTAATGAAAATCGCCTCCCGGGCATGATCGAAAACACTCGCCGCCAGGCGTTGGCGCTGTTCAGCCCGTTTCCGCTTTGTGATGTCGTACAGGGAACAGAGAATAACGGGCTCGATTTCATCGTCCCCCTGAACCGGTGCCAGGGTCATATCAACCCACACCTCGGATCGATCGGAGCGTTGCAATACCCACTCACACTGCTCTACAAAACCACCTCTCACCCGAACCAGAATCTGCTCCAGCTTCTGCCGGGAAATCTTTCCGTCGGGTTGCACTTCCGGTGAAAAGGCTTCAAGACTCTTGCCATAGAGTGACGCATTTGAGGCGTATCTGAGCAGGTCGACTGCGGCGCGATTGGTATTTACAAAGACGCCATCCCGGATCAGCAGCGCCGGTTGTGGCCAGTCACCAATCAGCCGCCTGAGCCGTTTCTGCTGAGTCGCCAACTGGCGCATACTCCTGCCAAGCCAAAGGGAACTGCCAAACAGCAACATAACCAGAACGACAATGGTAAAGACCCAGACCCGATACTGGTGCAGGACATCCACCCAGGTCACCTGTGGCACCTGGTCGTAAGGCGGCACACGCAGTGTTCGGGCCAGGTACTCGACCGACTGGTAATCGGCAGCTGGTGAGAACCCGGTAATACCCGCCGCTATGGCCGCTTCATCTTCCGGCTCAATGGCAAACAGCGCCGATGCAACCCGGCGGACGTCTCGCTCATTAACATGGGGCAAAGCCACCAGTGGCCACTCGGGATAAAGCCGGCTGGACACGACATAGGGAAAGCCGGCCAGCGCCTGTCGGTTCACTACCTTTACCTGGGTAAGGATGGCAGGATCGGCCTGAGCCATCTCTTCCAGAATACTGGTGCGGATGAAGCCGACGTCCGAATCCCCCGACAGTACCGAGCGGACAACCCGGTCATGGGTGTCCACAAAGCGGACCCGATTCATCCGGCGGATATCGATGCCTGCGTCCAGCAGCTCCAGAGCCTGTGCCTGGAAACCACCGAGAAAATGCACCCCTGGCGAGGCAATACTCTTACCCCGAAGGTCTTCCAGGCCGCGAATGTCCTCCCGCCCCTTCACGGTAAAAATGACGCCACCCAGACTGGCGGTGGAGGTGTCTCCAGAGCGCCTGACCAGAGTCGCGAGCACACCGGTCAGGCTCCGCTCGCTACGTATCAATAGAAAATGGCTGGGGTTGGTGAGAAAGAAATCGAGCCTGTTCGCGGCAATCGCGCGGCTCATATTCTCCTGACTGAGCACTTCAAGTTTCACTTCCGCACCGAGTTCATCGGCGAGGTAGCGCACCAGGGGCTCATACCGTTCGCGCATGATGTTCTCGGGCCGATAGGCGAACACGCCGAACGTCAATGTTTCGCGGGCAGGGGCAGCGGTGGCTGTCAGACAGCTGGTGGCAAAAAGAATGACCAGTAAATAGGCATGCCCGCGCGTGCTCAAGTATTCCTCCGGGGCAGGAAGGCCGGATCGCACAGGTGCTGAAAATCGGGGGTGCTGGAAATCAGGCCCTCATTGACCATCAGGCGGGAAAGCGATCGCGCCATGGACTCCACCCGTCCCGATGCTGCCAGGTAGCGTTGGTTGGCGGCCAGGTCCGGTAGCATCACCGTGCCCAGAGCACTCTTCACGTTCTCTGGCAGAACCCCCTGACGGTTCGCAACCCGGTAAATGGCATCGTGCATGCTCCGGACAAGATGCCGAAGGCCGGCAAAATGAGCCGCAACGAGGTCACGAACCGCACCCGGATTTCTGTCCGCTGTGTCACGGGTCACCACGAGAACATCGAAAATGGTCTCCGGCATCTCGCTGCTGTCAAAGAGCCGGAATCCGCCCTCTCTCTCAATCGCCGATACCGTGGGCTCGTAGCCGACAGAGGCATCGATCTCACCGCGTGACCAGGCTGCTGAATGCTGGTTGACCGGCAGGTCCACGGTGACAATATCGTCCCGTGCAAGGCCCGCAACTTCGAGAATTTTCAGCAACAGGATGCCGGAGACCCCACTCAGCTCAACGGCTATCCGCTGGCCCCTCAGATCCGCCAGCTCTTCAATATGCGGACGGACAACCAGAACATCCGCGCCGGCAGATACATCGGCAACCGCCACAACCACCAGCTCTGCGCCCTGCGACCAGACCCTGATGGTTTCATCGAGAGTTAACGCTGCGCCGCCCAGCTCACCGGACAGCAAACCGTCCATCGAGTCTCTGGATGAGCTACCGGACCTGAGCACAACCGACTTCGGCATCCAGCCAAACTCCTCGGCCAGATAGAGCGGTTCATAACCAATCCAGGGGTGAATCCCGAAAGCCAGGGGCCCGGATTTGCTGCAGCCGGCCAATCCGGCCATAGAGAGACCAGCGGCTATCGAAAAACCAAGAAAATCACGGCGCTGCATCGGGTGTCCGGGCAAATTGGTGTTAATTAACTTTTGTCAATAAAGCCAGCTTACTGTGAGACAGTTTACCGGCACAACTGCAACGTGCATTGCACCGTGTCAATTTATCCCAACGACAGAAACACCGCCATCAACACCGGTGACAGGAAGGACAACAGAAATCCGGACGCAATGGCGACCGGTACACAGGCCAGGCCGCCGCTGCTGCGGATCACAGGCAGGGTGAAATCCATGGCGGTAGCGCCGCCGTAGCCTATGGCCATGGCCGGCCGGCTGGCGATCAGCAGCGGAATGATGGCCAGCGCTATGATTTCCCGCAAGACATCGTTCAGAAAGGCAACACCACCCCAGGCTGGACCCAGAGCATCGCCGATCACAATACCCGAGAGGGAATACCAACCAAAGCCGGATGCCAGGGCGAGCACATCGTGCCAGGGCAAGGCCAGCCAGGGAATCAACGCAACCCCCGCCACCAGGGAGCTGAGTGTGAGGGAGAGGGCAATGCCCAGACCCTGGCGATTCATCAGCAGCTTGCGCAGCGACAGGCCCGCATTGCGTAGCTGGATTCCGATCAGAAAAAGCAGCAACATCAATGCCCAGGTGGCCACCTGTTCGGCCATTGGCATATCCGGCAACAGATAAAAACCGGCAAACAGGCCGGCCATAACCGCCAGTAACGGCTTCAGACCGGCGAGAAACAGCCGTCGATAGCCGGGGCTGACAGTGCCATCCGGGCGTTCGACCGTCATCGGCTGCCAGCGGTGAAACAGCCATAAGCCCACCATGTTGGCGACCAGCAAGGCAACCACCAGGATCAGCACCTGAACGGCCATGCCGCCAAGCTGGGCACCCAGCCCTTCCATCTGGCCAAGGCCAAGGCCCAGCAGGGCCAGGATAAAATAGACCAGCCCCTCCACGCTGTAGTGAATCACCGTCATCAGGTGACGATTCTGCAGTAACAGGGCAAATCCCAGAAAAAGCGGTGCCAGAATCAGCAATGCGCCGGTGAGCATGGAATCCTCGGGTTGTTTGGGTGGGCGGGACAGCTCAGCCAATGGGCTCGTACTGGTCCGGATCAAAATGGAACTTGCCGGCACTGGCGTCACGGTCGGTGCGTATGGTGCGCGCGAGCCGCTGCGCCATCACCGACCAGACCACGTAGTCCTGGGGCTGGGGCTGGTAGTTCTGCCCCATCAAGGCACCCGCAACACTGCGCAGCACCGCTTCTGCCTGGGCAATTGAGCGGTAGGGGCCCTGGCAGCGGTGTTTCTCGGGCTGGCCGTCTACCGCGCCACTGAGTGCTACCAGCGCCCATATGTCATCGCCAACCGGCTTGATGAATAGCTCTACCCGCCGCTGGTCCCGGATCATTACCAGTGCCCGTAGCGGGCCACGACCGTGGAAATAATGCAGTTTCACGACACAGCTCCGACCGGTTCAGTGCAGCACATGGCCGGACCTGTCCTGCACCAGAACCCAGGGCGCGATAACCACCGCCCAGAGTTCGGTATTTTCATCGTACCAGTACCGTGCAAGGTCCGGAGCAACGTCACCTACCTGTCCACCGTTCATCCATTGCTGGAAACGGGCGGTGTTGTCAGCCGCCAGCTCGGCTGCCACATCCAGCAGGTCCAGTTCCGGGGAGACCTTCACCACGTGCCCACGGGCATAGTAAACCTGCAGATCGTGCCAGTTGATCCTGGAGGTTTCCAGGTTCAGTTTTGCCTTGATGTCATCGGGGGATCTGGGGGAAGAGGACATGGTCAGCTCGCGGCAACTCCTGTTTTCATTCGGCTTTGAAACACGCTTTTGTAATGCTTCAGCTTACCTCAAAACCAGAGACCGAGCACCTGTTGCAGGGGTTCCGGCCCACCGGGGCCGGAACCATTCCTGACCTGATCAGGCTGATTTCTCAGGCGGCCGTCTCAAGCTGACTTCAGCATTTCCCGCACCACATAGTGCAGGATGCCACCGTGGCGGTAATACACCGCTTCGTTGGCGGTGTCGATCCGTGACAGCAGTTCGCAGGTTTCCGTGTTGCCATCCGGATAGGACACCGTCATCTCCAGCTTCTGACCCGGCTTGATGTCACCGGACAGGCCCTTGATGCTGATGGTCTCCTCACCCGTCAGCTTCAGGCTCTTGCGGTCCACGCCATCCTGGAACTGCAGCGGCATGACACCCATGCCGATCAGGTTGGAGCGGTGGATACGCTCGTAGGACTCGGCAACCACCGCCTTCACACCCAGCAAACGGGTGCCTTTGGCGGCCCAGTCCCGGCTGGAGCCTGTGCCGTATTCCTTGCCGGCGATAACCACCAGCGGTGTGCCCTCTTCCTGGTACTTCATCGCCGCATCATAGATGGGCATCTGCTCGCCACTGGGTATGTGCCTGGTGAACCCGCCTTCGACGCCGTCCAGCATCTCGTTCCTGATTCGGACGTTGGCGAAGGTCCCGCGCATCATCACCTCATGGTTACCGCGCCGGGAGCCATAGGAGTTGAAGTCTTTCGGCTCCACGCCGTGCTCCTGCAGGTATTTACCGGCAGGGCTGTCAGCCTTGAACGACCCGGCGGGGGAGATGTGGTCCGTGGTGACGGAATCCCCGAGCATGGCCAGGATGTTGGCATCCTTGATATCTTCAATGGCATCCGGCTCTTCCTTCAGGCCCTGGAAGAAGGGCGGATGCTGGATGTAGGTGGACTTGTCGGACCATTCGTACACCTTGCTTTCCGGCACTTTGAGGGCCTTCCAGGTGGCGTCGCCGTCGAACACCTCGGCGTATTCCTTGTGGAACATGTCGGTTTTCACTTTCTCTACCGCTTCAGCAATTTCCTGCTGGCTTGGCCATAGATCTTTCAGGTAAACCGGGTTGCCATCCTTATCTTCACCCAGAGGATCCTTGAACAGATCCAGGCGTACGTTTCCGGCCAGTGCATAGGCCACTACCAGGGGTGGTGACGCCAGCCAGTTGGTTTTCACCAGCGGATGCACGCGGCCTTCGAAGTTGCGGTTTCCGGACAACACCGAGGCCACCGTCATATCACCATCGGTGATCGCCTGCTCCACCTCTTCGGGCAGCGGCCCTGAATTACCGATACAGGTGGTACAACCATAACCCACGAGGTTAAAGCCAAGTTTATCCAGGTCGTCCTGAAAGCCACCTACCCGAAGGTAGTCGGTGACCACCTTGGAACCCGGCGCCAGTGAGGTCTTCACCCAGGGCTTGGTGCTCAGACCTTTCTCAACGGCCTTCTGAGCGATAAGGCCTGCGGCCATCATGACGCTTGGATTGGACGTATTGGTACAGGAGGTAATAGCGGCAATCACCACTGCGCCGGGATCAAGCCGGGACTTTTCCCCGTTCATGTGAAGTGGCTGGCTGGAGGGATGTTCAAAGTACGCGTCCTGAGCTCCAACGGCTGTTCCACCGCCCTCGGATTCGAGGTTGCTCTTACGGGATTCGTCCGCCGAGCCTTCCGCGGTTTCCATCAGCAGCTCGAACGAGGCCTTCATGTTTTTCAGCGCGACCCGGTCCTGGGGGCGTTTGGGGCCGGCCAGGCTGGCCTCTACTTCGCCCATGTCCAGTTCCAGGTTGTCGGTGTACACCGGCTCCTGGCCAGGCTGACGCCACAGCCCCTGGGCCTTGGCATAGGCCTCGACCAGTTCGAGCTGGTCATCTTCACGGCCGGTCAGCTTCATGTATTTGATGGTCTGCTCGTCCACCGGGAAGAAGCCGCAAGTGGCACCGTATTCGGGCGCCATATTGGCAATAGTCGCCCGGTCGGCAACGGGCATGTCTTTAAGGCCATCGCCGTAGAATTCCACGAATTTGCCCACCACGCCTTTCTTGCGCAGCATTTCCGTAACGGTAAGCACCAGATCCGTGGCGGTAATGCCTTCCCGCAGCTTGCCGGTCACCTTGAAACCCACCACTTCCGGTATCAGCATGGACACCGGTTGGCCGAGCATCGCCGCTTCCGCTTCAATACCACCTACACCCCAGCCGAGAATGCCAAGGCCGTTGATCATGGTGGTGTGTGAGTCTGTCCCTACCAGGGTGTCCGGGTAGGCGATGGTCTTGCCATCCTGATCCTTGCTCCAGACCGTCCGGCCCAGATACTCCAGGTTCACCTGGTGACAGATACCCGTGCCTGGCGGCACCACCCGGAAGTTGTCAAAGGCCTGCTGGCCCCAGCGCAGGAACTCGTAACGCTCCTGGTTACGTTCCATCTCGATGGTGACGTTGTCTTTGAACGCCGACGCATCACCAAAATTGTCCACCATGACAGAATGGTCGATCACCAGATCCACCGGTGACAGCGGATTGATCATTGCCGGGTCCTTGCCGGCAGCCTTGACCGCCTCACGCATGGCCGCCAGATCCACCACACCCGGAACGCCGGTAAAGTCCTGCATCAGCACACGGGCGGGACGAAACTGGATTTCGGTGTCGGACTTGCGGTCTTTCATCCACTGGACCATGGCGTCTATGTGGCCGCGGTCCACGGTAATGTCATCCTCGTTGCGCAGCAGGTTCTCCAGCAGCACCTTGAGGGAAAATGGCAGCTTGTCTATATTGCCCAGGGTGTCAGCGGCTTTCGGCAGGCTGTAGTAATGGTAGGTTTTACCGCCAGCTTCAAGGCTGGAAAGGGTATTGAGACTGTCTTTGCTAAGACTTTGTTTCGACATGAGGTGCCTCCTTTTTCATTATCCGAAAATTCCGGAAGGCTGTGCGGGAGCCTTTGCATCAATGCACTCCCCGATTGGTGAATACACTGACTCAAAGACTCCAGCGATGGAAGTCATCTATAACTATTGCACTGATTAGCGAGACTTCAACCGCGGTTCCGTGAATGTTCGGTATAGCGGTTGTGAATATCCTGCCTCGCCTCAGGCCTGCCGGTCCCCGTATAGCTGCGAATAGAGGCCCTGCCGGGCAATCAGCTCATCGTGGTGCCCTTCCTCGGTGATGTAGCCATCCTCAAAGACATACACCCGGTTTGCCTGTTTCACTGCACTGAGCCGGTGGGCAATGATCAGGGTGGTGCGTTGGCGCAGAAAATCCTCCAGATCCTGGTGTAACTGGAACTCGGTTTCCGCATCCAGCGCAGAGGTAGCTTCGTCAAGGATGACCACCGAGGGATCTGACAACACCATCCGGGCAATGGCCAGCCGCTGGCGCTGACCACCGGACAGGCGCACGCCCTGGCGGCCGATCATGGTGTCCAGCTGGCGGGGCATATCCGCCACGGTTTTATCCAGTTGGGCGATTTCCAGCGCCTGCCACATCTCGGCGTCGGTCCTGTCCCGGCCGAGGGTCAGGTTCTGGCGCACGGTATCGTTGAACAGGGCGGGGTGCTGCAGCACTGTGGCCACATGCTCTCGAACGCAGGGAAGCCCGATGCGCTGAACCGGAACTCCCCCCAGAAGCACTTCCCCCTGTTGCGGGGTATACATGCCCAGTATCACCTGCACCAGAGTGGATTTACCGCCACCGCTGGCCCCCACAACCGCGACTTTTTCACCCGGCTCCAGATGCAGGTTGATGCCCTTGAGAACAGCTTCCTCACCATAGCTGAAGTGGATGTTCTTCAGGGTAAGGCCGACGGTGTGCCGGCCTTTGAAAGGATTCTCCAGGGCGGGGTAACGGGGTTCCTCTTCCAGTTCCAGCAACCGGTTAATGCGTCCGAGAGCAGCATTGGCTGCAAACCAGGCGTACTGCATGTTGAGCATTTCCTGTACCGGCGTCAGCATGAACCACAGGTAGCCGAAGATCGCGAACATCATGCCGATACTCAGGTCGCTGAACAGTACCGTCACCATGGCGGCTGCGCGAAAGGTGTCCACACCAAACTGGAACAGTGCAAAGCTGGCCCGGGTGGCGGCATCACTGCGCCACTCGAACTGGATGGCGTGATCGCGGACCGTGCGGGCACGGCTGATCAGCTGACGCAGGTAATGCTGTTCGCGGTTGGCCGCCCGGAGCTGATGAATGGCGTCCAGGGTTTCGGTCAGGTCACCCTGGAAGTCCTCATAGGCGCTGTTTTCCTGACGCTTGAGTTCCTTGACCCGTTTGCCGATAAGCATGGTGGCGAAGATCACCAGCGGATTGAACAACAGGATCAACAGCCCCAGTTGCCAATGCACCCACATCAGCACGATGGCGGTTCCGGTGACCGTCAGGCTCGCCACGATAAAACGGCTGATGCTGGTACCGAGAAACTGGTCGATGGTGTCCAGGTCGGTAATGAAGTGACTGGTGATCCCCCCGGATCCCCGGGTTTCATACTCCGACATGGCCACCCGCTGCAGCCGGCCCAGCAGCCGCGAGCGGACCCGGAACACCACATCCTTGGAAATCTTGGAGAATTCCCGGGACTGGAGCACGTTAAAGGCGAGCGACAGCAGCCTCAGCAGAAACGCGGTCACCACCATCAGGCCGATATACACCACCGGCATGTGCCAGGCCTGGGGCAGCATGGCCTGCATGACAGGCAATACGGGGCCGGCCTCATCCAGCAGGACTTCGTCCACCAGCACCGGCAACAACAGCGGGATAGGCACACTGACCACCGTAGCCAGGATGGCCAGCACGTTGGCCCGCACCAGTCTCGGTTTGTGCTTGAGTGCGAGAGACAGAATGCCCTTCCAGGTATACCGGTGATCATTCCGGCCTGTCGTATCCTCACCCGGTGTGCTCAGGTCTGATGCCTGTTCCAAAAGTCCCCCGTTAACCCTGTGTGTCTCCGTACTGATACGCAACCTCTGCGGTTACAGTCTACCGAAGCTCACTCCCTTGTTGGACACAAGGGAGCAACATCCCAATAAATACCGGCATTTGCGACACAGCCAACTGGTGAGATGGCCGGCCTTCTGCCATCATTGCCCTTTGATCCTCTGAGCCACCAGAACCGGGCCGACTGTGAAACACGACTGCCATTACCACCCCGGCGAACCCGCAAAATGGCACTGCGGGGACTGCCAGATCCATTATTGCACCCGCTGCATGCCCGATGCGGACACCCGCAAGCAACACGCACTGTGCCCCCATTGCAGCCGCGCCATGCGGTATCTGGGTGCGGCCACCGAGGCTGTGCCTTTCTGGAACCGGATTGGCGCATTTTTTCGCTATCCGTTCCACACTGACCCGCTGTTGGTGATTGCCATCTGTACCCTGGTGCCGTTGCTGCTCAGCGGTAATCTCATCGGGCTGATTATCACCCTGGTGCTGGCACTGGCGCTGCTGAAATATACCTATGCGGTGATCCGTCATACAGCCGAGGGCCACATGAAACCACCGCCCGTGGCAGTGGCCTTCAGCGGCAGTGGCTTCGATATTGTCATCCTGCAACTGCTGGTGTTTGCACTGATGGGCGGCATGGTGGCCGCCGCCGCCATGGTGGGCGGGCCCCTGCTGATGTTTCTGGCGCTGGCGTTTGTGATACTGGCGCTGCCCGCCAGCATCATGGTGCTGGCGATGGAGCATTCAGTCATGGCTGCCGTCAATCCGATGAATCTTGCGGTATTGATCTCGCGGATTGGCGCACCGTATTTCCTGCTCTACGGTTATCTGATCCTGCTCACGCTGGCTTCCGGCGCTGCCCAGGAGTTCGCACTCACCCATTTTACACCGGGCATCGCCCGCACCCTGGCGGGTTTCCTCAACAGTACGTTTACCCTCATGCTGTTTCACATGCTTGGCTATCTGCTGTTCCAGTATCAGGAGGAGCTCGGGTTTGCCAGTGACCTGCAGGACGATGAACAGACCGGGGAGGTACAGAACCGCGACCGTACCCGGCGGTTTGATGCCGACATCGATATGAACCTGAAGGACGGCAACTACGACCGGGTTCAGTCCATGCTGAAAGAGGCCCTGAAGCGGGACTCACAGAACACGCTACGGCTGGGCCAGTTACACCAGTTGCTGACCGCTCGTAACGATATCCCGGAGCTGTACCGGTACCATCCCCGCTTGCTGAACATGCTGGCTGACCGGAATGACGGTGACGGTATCGCGGAACTTGTGGCAGCCATTGAAACTATTGAGCCGGGATTCCGGCTGGAGGAGCCCGAGCTGTCAGTGCGTTGTGCCCGCTGTCTCTATCAGCGTGGGCATTACAAGCCGGCACTGAAGCTTCTGCAGGACTTCCACAAGCGTTTCCCGGACAGCAATGAGCTGGCGCCAGCTTACCTGCTGGTGGCTCAAGCCCTGGCGAACGGCCTGGGGCAGTGGGAAAAAGCCTCGGCGTTCCTGAATTTCATCAAGAAACGATGCCTGAACCATCCGCTGCATGAACAGATCGACGTCTTCCTGCAGCAGGTTGAAAACCGGGAGCCGGTGAAGGGCCCCAAAGCGTCGTTTTCGGTTCAGGAGTAGGCCTTGTTATAGCAACTGCCGGTAGTGGCGAGCCTTTGGCGTCATCTGGAGCTTTTCGAACTCTTCTACCAGCAATCGACAGGCCTCCGCCGTCAGAAGCTCATCACCGGTGCTCTTGAGTCTCTCGAAGGCCTTTTCTGCAGCTTTGAGATCGTGTTGTTTCAGGCTGGTGAACAAAACCCGGTTGTGGTCTTCGGCACTCAGCGGCTGATGACCCTCGCCTTTACCCAGGTATTCCTGCCATATTTCAATCATCTGTTCCGGCTGACGACGGCTGAGGGACTCATTCATCAATTCCCGTGCCCGCTCCCGGTATTCCGGCAGATCCGGGCGCAGTTTCGCCAGCTGGTACAGATGCTCCAGCAGAACGGTGCGATCAGGGTAATGTTCCCGCAGCGCCTCAAACTGGCGCCGGGCCAGGTCAAACTCCAGTCGCCCCAGGCTGGCCATGGCCTGGCTGTAGCCGGTGGTAAAGCGCTCGTCCTGCTCATCCTCTTCCGGCTCGAAGAACTCTTCCTTTACCTGCAGCCAGCTCTTGCCCAACAACCACACCATGCCAGCGCCTGCCACCAGTCCGCCGGCGTGGGCCATGTAAGCAATGCCGGTGGCACCGGCGAACCAGTAATCGTAGATTTCCTTACCCAGCCACACCGGCAGGATCGCAAGTGCCGGCGCCCGGAAATAATTGAAATACACGCCCACGAAATAGAAGAAGCGGATTTTCTGCAGCCCGTAAATGGCCACGTACATACCCATCAGCCCTGATATCGAGCCGGATGCGCCCACCAGGGGAATATGGCTACCCATGGAGAATGCGGTAAACACCACGCCGGAAATTGCCCCGCAAAGCAGGTAAGCCAACAGGAATCGACCGGGCCCCAGGGCCTTCTCAACGGTAAAACCCAGCAGGAACAGGAACACCAGGTTGCCAATGATGTGTCCCCAACCACCGTGGAGAAACTGGTAGGTAATCAGGGTGTAGAGCGAAAACTCCGCTGGCACCAGGCCCAGTTGGTTGGCGCTGAGGCTGTCCATCAGCCGGGTCTGGATCTCGCCCCGCTGCTCCACCCAGCGCCGACGTTCCGCGGGCGCCAGCAGCACATCCCGGTTTTCCAGCATGTACTGGTAGAATTCACGATCCGACAGCAGGCTGTAGGCCACCCACAGATCACCACCCTCCTGGCGCAGCTGCTGGAAATTCTGGAGCTCGTAAACCCGCTCCTCATCCCCCTCGAAGCGAATCTGGCGCTGCAGATAGTCTTCGTACAACGGTGCCTCGAGCGCCTGCAGATCCGACTCCAGATACTCCTTGATCGCCTGCTCGGTCAAACGGCTGTCGCCGCCCTGGTAAAACGTGAATACCAACACACAGGCCAGCATCAAACCCAGGGTCACCCAGGGCGGGCGCTTCCAGTTAACGGAGTTTTCTGCGGGGATAATCAGCATGGGCGATCACAATTCATCATAATTTGTCCCGGGAGATGTGCTTTTTACCACAGCATGGCCAGTTTTTCGCGCTGTAATGAACCCTGAAGCGATTTGCGGTACCTCGGGCAAAACAAACTGTGCGTGGCGCCTCAATACAGGCTACTCTGCGGTTGTCACACGAAGGTCATACAAATGACATTCAATCAGGGCAGCCGCAAATGGGGCGAATCGCAGAATGCTCAAAAGGAGCATTTCTCAGGGGTTTCGACCAATCGCCAATTGCCGTTGTCCCGGCCACAGCCAATAGTTACCGGGACAACAAAAAAAACGGACGTGCAAACAAGGAAACTGCCATGACTGTACTCATACTGGACAACCCGGAACTGCTTGCCAGAGCGGCCATCGAATCCGGCCTGGCGATGCCTGCACTGGCTCCGGACGGCGCCCCGCGGAAGCCACATCGCATGCGTTTTCATTACGGATTCAACAAGCATCGCCTGGATGAGCAGGACCTCGCCATTCTGCGCCAGCACGCCGACTACCTGAGGCACAACCCGGGGGTGACCGTACGCATCCATGGCCATGCCGACAATTTCGGTGTTGGTGAATACAACGAATTCCTGTCCCGCCTGCGGGCCAGCAGTGCCGCCAAAATGCTGATCCGGGAAGGGGTCAGGGAAAGCCAGATTTTGGTAAGTGGCTGGGGTAGTGAGCGCCCGCTGGCGCGCCCGGAAGACCATGCCGCCAACCGCCGTCTGGAACTGGAATACCTCACCATGGACATGGCCCAGGCGCTGTAAGGATCTCAGCCGTATACCTGGAACACGTTCCAGAGCAGCAGTAGGGCGATGGCAAGGATGCCGGCCCAGGTCAGAAGAATGCCCGTCATTCTGGCAATGTGAGGGCCACCCCGGCCATTGATCATGCCAAAAGCATGGAGCACCCGCCCCACAACGAAAGCCATCCCCGTCCAGTACACCATGCCACTGGGAACCCCGTTCAATTCGGCAATGGCCAGCATCACCAGGCCCAGGGGCGCGTACTCCACCAGGTTGGCCTGGGCGCGGACGGCTGCCTCGAAGTCCCGGTCGTCAGTCACCCCCAGGCTTTTCTGGTACTTCAGGCGAAAGCGGGACACCATTCCCGACAACACCAGCAACAACAGGCCGAGAACGGCGGCGAAAACTGCGGAAACAGGTACGATCATCGTTAGGCCTTCTTGATGGCGCTGACCACCGCCAGTAACAACACGGCGCCCACGGTGGCGGTGACCAGCTCACCCACAGCACCCTGAGCGGCGAGTCCCAGCAGCCGGAAAACAAAGCCGCCCAGAACAGAGCCGACGATACCGATACCGATGTTCGCCAGCACGCCAAAGCCACGGCCCTTCATGATCAGGCCCGCAAGCCAGCCGGCCACACCACCAATAATCAGAAAAAGAATCAGATTCATTGCATGCATCTCCCCGCAGCGGAACAGTCCCCGAAAGACTGCCCTGTTTTGCCAGCCGCTTCAAGCACTTCCGTTAACCCGGAGCAAGGGACGCAATGGCAGTTTCCATTTGCTGATGACATTGAGCCATCAACTGCGGAATATCCTCGACGGTGAGCCCCGCCGTTTCCACCGGCGGGAGAATCCGGATCGCAACCGGCTCCCGGCGACCGGACCAGCCCAGGGTGCGATCATGGTACTGGCTGGCACAGACCATGGTAATCGGCGCACCCGCAGCAACAGCTGCATGAAAGGCGCCTTTCTTGAAGCTCTGCAGGCCGCGGCCACGGCTGCGGGTACCCTCGGGAAACACCCAGAGGCTCTTGCGGTCACGACGGATGGCTTCGCTGGTGGCCTGCATTACCGCAATGGCTTTATGGGACCGGCCACGGTTCAGAATGACATTGCCGCCCAGCCAGAACACCTGACCAAAAAACGGAACCCAGATCAGTGAGGCCTTGCCAACCGTGACCGTGCGGGGTGGCAACAGGTCGCCCATCACGAACAGGTCGTCGTTATGCTGGTGGTTGGCGATAACCACGACAGGCCGGTCCTGCGGCATGTGATCAGCGCCTTCCAGCGGGCGCTCCATGCCAAGAAAGAAGCGGCCAACCCGGGCGACGGCCCATCCCAGCAACCGGTTATTGTCCGGATTAAAGGGCCTGGCTACATACACCACCAGCGCAAGCAAACAAATGACCGGCACCGTCAGCCAGGCCAGAAATTTTCTGATCAATCCCATCGAATACAAAACCCTGACGCAGTTTTTTGGCGCACAAGTGTACGCCAAAATCAGGTTCCGGCAACAGCCTCCACGGAAAGCACATTATTGGCCTCATCTGCGGTCATCAGGGACTCGGCCGTTGCCTCCACCACATAGCGTAGCGGACCATTGTTCTCCAGGCCATTGAAGGGGTAACAGGTCACCAGCAACAGCGAATCCCGTGGCAACTGTGCGGTATTGATCTGCTCATGGCGGCTATCAACAACCCGGATGCGATCGACCCGGAAGGTGCGCCAGTCTCCATCCCGACTCTGCAACTGAACCCGGCTACCGGTTTCCAGATGCTGCAGCCCGCGGAAATGGGTGTCCCTGTGACCGGCAATCACCACCGGCCCCGCCCGGTCATCATTGCCCAGCACCTGCCCCGGCCCGAAGGCCAGGCTTTCGCCGTGAGCGCCGTCCAGCACGATCAGTGACTGGCCGGTTTCCGGCAACGTCAGGCGGGCCACCGGCCAGGTATCCGCCCAGGGCCAGGGGCGGGTTTCCTGCTGCCGGGCCTGGCTTTCGGCCCAGGCCAGTTCCAGCAGTTCCTGGGCGGCAAGGGCCTTGAAGGGAATCCACAACCCCACCGCAAGGACGGTTGCAAACGTTGTTGCCAGCAAAAGAATCAGACGGTTCATGCGAACACCCTCCGCTGCAGCAGGGTTATGGCGGCCGAGAACATCAGCCCCACCAGGCCGATGGCAATCAGAAGCGGGGACAGGGTGGCGGTCTGGGGATACCGCAACATGGTGCCCTGGGCTCCGGCAGGCAGCAGTGTGGGTACACTGTCAGTGGTCAGGGTCTCCTCCGCCGGCCTGGACGGCGTTTTTTCCTGCGCAAGGAAACTGGTGTATTTGGTCATCAGCTGGTGCTTCAGCCCCAGATCGGTCACTTCCCCACGCGCATCGTCATCGATCTGGCCCGTAAGCCCGCTGTCCATCAGGCCATTAATCTTCTGTGTTGCCCAGTGGCGATGCAGGCCCTTACCCGGAGCAGCCTGATCCAGACGCAGTGACTGCTGCCACTGGCTGCCATCCGGCAGCCGCCCGGAGACGTCAAGCTCGCCTTCATCCGGCAGCCCGCGCACCACCTGCACCATCGGTTCGCCACGGAACAGGTCGCCAATGCGGTCCGGGAAGGCCTCGGTTGTGGATGTCTGACCGGGCCAGTTGACCGTGATGTCTGTCAGCACCGGCGATTCCATCTTGCCGAACAGTTCATCCAGCGGCCGCTCCACGTCAGAGAGATCGCTGATGGCGGTATAGGTGCCACGGCCGTAGCGCGCCGCTTCCCGCATAAAATGCATGTTCGGGGCCGATCCTATGCCTACGGTAAACAAGCGACTGCGACCCAACTGGCTGCGGATTCTTCCGAACAGGGCAGCTTCATTACCGACGGATCCGTCGGTAATGAACACAACCTGCCGAACCCTTGCGGGTGACTCCTCATCGCCGCTGTGCCTGTCGTCCAGGGCTGCATCCAGCGCAGAAGCCATTTCGGTGCCACCATTCGCGTTAAGGTCCTGCACATAGCGACGGGCCCGGGCGATGTTGTTGGCACTGGCCGGCACCGATTCCATAAACAGGGCGTGGGTCTGGCTGTTGAACTGGATGACGTTGAAACGGTCTTCCGGGCCAACAGTCTCCAGCCCACGCAACAAGGCCTGACGGGCCTGGCGGATGGATTCGCCGGCCATGGAACCGGACGTGTCGATGACGAACACCAGCTCCCGTGGCAGTTGTTGGTCACGGTTCAGCCCCGGCACCACCAGCGCCAGCAGATAATCCTCACCCTGCCACTGCTCATGGAAGACAGCCGCGGCGGGTTCCATGCCACGGGCCGGGGCCCATCGCACCACCAGATCGCGGTCCATCAGCACGGCATCGGATTCCGGGGCCACCTCAACGGCATTGCCATTCCAGGTGCTCGTAATACGGTGGCTCGGGCTGGATACCCGGCTGACCGGCAAGCCTGCGTTGATAGTCAGAGTAATGGTTGCCCGGTGGCTGTCAGGCCCCACATCCCCCGGCAGCACCGTGAACGGGCTGATCTGGTCTGCATCCGAGACTTCGGTGGTGGGCATCGCCCAGCCTCCGGTCCACCGGGCCGGCCGGTTGTCCACCGCCTGACCAGGCATATAGCGCGGTGTCAGGGTGGTAGGCAGGCGCAGCTCGAACTCACCGGACTGGTAGCGCACCGCCTGCTGGTAGCTAATCTCAACGACGATAGTTTCACCGGGCGGGATATTCGCCATGCGGGTGGTAAACAGATTGGGCCGTTGCTGATCCACTCGGGCCACCTTGCGACCTTCCTTCTTCGCCTTGGTGTACTGGCGCTTTGTTTCCTCCTTCTCATGGACTTCGCCCACAATCACCCGCTCACCGGCGGTCAGGGTCATGCCATAAACACTGGCGTTCTCCGGCAGCGGAAACACAAACACGCCTTCGCGCCACTGCTGGCTGGTGTTGCGAAAACTCTGGCGCAGCCGGGTATCGGCAATCAGGCCGCTGACAGTGACCCTGTAATCGGTATCAAGCAGCGTCGCAGACGCCTGGTGTTGCCCGGCATTATCGATAAAATGGAACTCTCCGGTGCCCTCAGGGCGGGTTTCGGAAGCCTCGGCGTACAACGGTTGCACAAACAGGAACAGCAACACGGCCAGCCAAAGGGAAATCCCTTCCAGCCATCGCCGTAGGCGTGGGGATACCCTGCTTGCTGTAAACCCCGGGGTCCGACGCCCGGGCTTCATGATTGCGGGTGAAGATGGCAGTACATGGGTGAGCAGCATTGTTCCGCTTCCTTGTCTCAAATAGGGTAAACACACGCCTGTTGGCAACTGGTGTCTATTTGAGCCCCTGGAAACGGCGATCCGGTGTCACAATCTGGCGATCCGGCATTGAAAAAATGATGAATTATGGCAAACCGACCGCTTTACCTTGTTCTGGCCTCAGGCCATGGTTAAATAGGACCCCGTATTAACAGGTAGATGGCTGCAGTTTATGAAGCGACACATCGTGCTGATCGAAGATGAGCCCGCTATCCGGGAAAACTACCGTGATGCTTTTGAGCGCCGGGGTTACCGGGTGTCCGCCTATGGTGACCGCACCAGCGCCTTCCAGGTGCTTCGCACCGCCCTGCCGGACCTGGCCATCATCGATGTCGGCCTGGGCGACGAGCCCGAGGGCGGTTTTACCCTATGCCAGGATCTGCGAAGCCTGTCGAAAACCCTGCCGATCATTTTCCTCACCGCCCGAGACAGCGACATCGATTCAGTACACGGCCTGCGGTTGGGCGCAGACGACTACGTCACCAAGGACATGAGCATGGACCACCTGCTGGCCCGCGTCACCGCCCTGCTGCGGCGGGCAGACGCCTGGGCCGAGGCCCTGAAGCAGCCGGACGAAGTGGTGCACCGGGGCCGGCTGGCACTGAATGTGGACCGAATGACGGCGGAATGGAACGCCCAGCCCATCGACCTGACGGTAACCGAGTTCTGGATGCTGCATTCGCTGGTTCAGCACCCGGGCCATGTGCGCAGCCGTGACCAGCTGATGGAAGCCGCCAGTACGGTCCTCGACGACAACACGGTGACCTCTCACATCAAGCGGATACGCCGCAAGTTCCTGCAGATTGATGAGGCTTTCGACGGCATTCATACTGCCTATGGCATGGGGTACCGCTGGAATGCCCATGAGGCCTGAGCTTTGACCCTCAAGCGCCAACTTTTCATTGCCAGCCTGCTGATGTTGCTGATCCCCTGGGCCGGCCTGCAGTTCGTACTGGAACTGGATCAGGCACTGCGGGACCAAGCCGCCAGGCAGCTTCAGGGCCAGGCTGAGCGCGTTGCCGGCTTGGCGGCGGAGCAACTGGAGGAGAGCCCGGCCATTGAAGCCGGAGCACCGGTAATATATGCCGATCTCCTCGCCCGCGCACCCAACCTGGACGGTTACGGCGATGACTGGCCGGGCTACGATGAGGAAGAATCCCGCCAGCAATGGCAAAGCACCCGGCAAGTCAGTGACAGCAATGACGCGGAAGTATCCTGGCAGGCGGCCGTCAATCGCAATCACCTTTATCTTCTTATCCAGATCAGTGGCCGGACAGCAGCCTTTTTCAATCCCGGCAATCCGGACCAGCCCCATGACCGGATCCAGCTTCATTTCATTGACGGCAACCAGACCAGCCAGCGCCTAATTCGCACCCAGGCACCCGGCGCCATCAACGCCACTGATCCCGCTCGCGAAGACTCGACAGACTACCGCATCAGCGGATACTGGCAGGCCGTCAGCAACGGTTACCAGGCTGAACTGAGAATCCCACTGCCGGCGCCAGAGGACCGTTTTGGCTTTCAGGTGACATGGCCGGGAGAACAGGACGTTGCCGGCCCCGCCTCAGCAAAGCTCGTTACCCGGCTGCCACAACTGGAAAACCGACTGGGGGCCATGATCGCTCCGGGCCAGGATGCCTGGGTTCTGGAGCCCGATGGCTGGGTGATTGCACGCCAGACCAGGAAATCGGAAGCCGACGAGCCGGAATTTGACAGCCTGAGCCCGCTGCAGATTCTCGAGCGCATCAGCCTGAACGGCCTGCGCGCGCTGGTGCGTTTCTACCAGCCCGAACCAGTACCACTGGACGACCAGACCCATCGCCTGAAGGCCGGGGACTTGCCCGCCCGAGGCCTGGTGCGTCATCGCGACGGCGACACCCACATGCTGGTGAAGCAGCCCCTTCCCGATGGCCGCGTGCTGGTGCTTGAAGAATCCCTGGACCAGTTGCTGGCTCTGTCTGGCAGTACCCTTGGCTCGGTGATTGCCCGTAGCGTGCTACTGATCATCGGGCTGATGCTGGTGTTACTGGGCTACGCCAGTTGGCTGTCCTGGCGCATCACCCGTCTGCAACGGGCCGTGAGTGCCAGCATTGATGACGATGGCCGTATTCTGGGCGCCCTGCCTCCTGCCAGGGCAAAGGACGAACTGGGTGACCTGTCACGACAGTTCAGCCATATGGTGGATCGCCTTCAGGGCTACACGGACTACCTGGAAAGCTTTTCCCGGCGGCTGTCCCACGAATTGAAAACGCCAGTGGCGGTGGTGCGCTCCTCCCTGGAGAACCTGAGCCACACCACAGACCCGGCCGACCAGGCCAGCTACATTGACCGTGCCCGCTCAGCTACCGACCGCCTGAGCCAGATACTGCATGGCATGAGCGAGGCTGCGCGACTGGAGCAAAGCCTCGATCACGCGGAGAAGGAAAGCTTTGACCTTGCCGACGTAGCCGCCCAGACCACCCTCGCCTACCAAGAACTGGACGCCGACCACCGCATCTACTATTCCGGCCCCGCCAGCGGGTATTCTTGCCATGGTTCACCGGAATTGCTGGTGCAGCTTCTGGACAAGCTGGTGGACAATGCCCGGGATTTCACGCCGGCACAGGGCCGGATTGAAGTACGTCTTCGTCGCAGTCAGGGGCAACTGGAACTGAGCGTGTTCAATGAAGGCTCATCATTACCGGAGAACCTCACCAGTGATATTTTCAGCCCCTTTGTTTCCGTGAGAACCGGTAAACAGGAAGGTCACCTGGGCCAGGGCCTGCTGATCGTGCGTTTGATCGCCGAGCATCACAATGGCCAGGTACAGGCTGTCAACGAAGAGGGTGGTGTGCGTTTTACAGTAGTATTGCCATCGGCCCCTTGAGCTCCGACGAGAGTCGTAAGCCACAAGTCGCCTTTCGGGATACCCCACAACCCTTTACCCTGACAGTACAGCAATCGTCGGCCCTATCGCCGTCAGAGGAATGAACCTTGAACCTCCCGCTTGACCAGCTTGATCTGCATCCCCTGAGAGCAGAGCTCTACAACGAACTCCACTCCCGGCCGTTCCACGTTCTGCCCTGCCCGGCGCAGGTCACCCATATTGCCCTGCTTACCACGCCAGCACAGCGGGCAGCCCAGTTCCGGCACTGGCAGGACCTTCATATCATGCTGGGGGTGCCCGAGCCGGTGGAAGATGTGAGCTGCTACGAGGCTACCTTTGGCTCCCTGCGTATCCGGCGTGAAATGCATATGGAGTTCGCGTCCTACACCTTTATCAACCTGGGTGCCGGTAACGATCACCAGCCCTTCCATGACACCGGCATCTCGCCATTGCCCAAAGGCTGGCTTGAAAAACTCACCGGCACCGTGGTGGCGGCCTTTCATATCGACTTGCAGCAAGCGGGCGAAGGCACGGAAACCGATCTGGCACAAATCCGCCACTGGTTCGAGGGTGAGCGGCTGGTGGGCAGCAGCCCCTGGGAGGGCAAGGCCCGGGTATGGGGAACCTTCAGGCTCCACAGCGATGGCTTCGGCCGCTTCATGGTGCTCAACCGTGACATGTCAGACAGCCAGCTGGGCCGTCTGACCCAGCGCCTGATGGAAATAGAGACCTATCGTCTGATGTCCTTGCTGGCACTGCCGCTGGCCCGGGAAACCACACCCTCACTGAACGACATGGACCAGCAACTGGCGGTTATTACCCAGTCCCTGGCTGATAACCGGGACATTGACGAGCGCGAGGTACTGGCGGACCTGACCAATATCGCAGCGCGGATCGAGGCCTTCCGCGCCCACTTCACCTTTCGCTTTTCCGCCACCCGCGCCTATCACCAACTGGTGCTGACACGACTGGAAGAATTGCGGGAAGACGAACTGTCCGGGCACCTCACCATCACCGAGTTCATGACCCGTCGGCTGACGCCCGCCGTGGAAACCTGCGAATCGGTCAGGGACCGACTGGAAGACCTGTCCCGCCGGGTGGACCGGGCATCGGATATGGTACGTACACGGGTTGAACTCGCTATCCAGAGCCAGAACCAACAGCTGTTAAGTTCCATGGACCGGCGCTCCAAAATCCAGCTGATGATGCAGCATACCGTGGAGGGGCTGTCCGTGGTGGCCATCAGCTATTACCTGATCGGGCTACTGAAACTGGCACTGGACTCCGCCCACGATGCGGGTCTGGATTTCAATAAATCGCTGGTGCTTGGCATTGCCATACCGGTAGTGATGGCCCTGGTGTTCTTCGGCATCCGGCTGTTGCATCACCGCTTTATAAAGCTCGCCCGACGACAGTAGCAGACAGACCGCTAACGACCGAAGCCGTCGGTGTCCCCTGCAAACTGCCGGTAGAATTGTTGCGCGGTGCGGCCATTGCGGGCACCCCGGCTGGTGGCGAAACGGATGGCCTCCCGGTGCAGGGATTCCCTGTCGCCCACCTGGGGAAACAGCGCATCAATCGCCTGCAGGTACACGTCCTGGGGGAACCCGTAGAACGACAGTTGCAGGCCAAACCGGTCCGCCAGGGACACCTGCTCTTCAATGGCTTCGGCCGGGTGCAGTTCGCCGCCACGCATCTCACTCTTGACGTTATCGTCCATGAATTCAGGCATCAGGTGGCGGCGGTTGGAAGTGGCATACACCCGCACGTTCTCTGGCGGTAATTCCAGCGAGCCTTCCAGCACACTTTTCAGGGCCTTGTAGCCGGACTCACCCACCTCGAAGGACAGATCGTCGCAGAAAATCACGAATCGCCACGACAACTCGGCAATGTCGTCGACAATTTCCGGCAGGTTCACCAGGTCGTCCTTGTCCACCTCGATCATGCGCAGCCCCTGGCCCTGGTAGCGGTTCAGCAGCGCCTTGATCAGCGATGACTTGCCGGTACCCCGGGCGCCCCAGAGCAGGGCGTTGTTGGAGGGCTCGCCCGCGAGGAAGCGTTCGGTATTACGGGCCAGTGCTTCCTGTTGTCGGCCGATGCCGGTCAGCTCGCTCCAACCCACCGGATCCAGCCGCCGGATGGCCCGCAACCCCTGGCGATGGCGGCGCCAAACGGCGGCGGGCGTCTCTGCCCAGTCAATGGATTGATCTGTCGCCATAACACTTATTTCCTGTTCCGCGTCTATCGTGAATATGAAACACTGGAGTCCGATACCGGACACTACCCCCAACAGGAGACCTTACCGCAAATGGCCGTCAAATCCGTCGCCCTCGTCGCCCACGACAACAAGAAGAGAGAACTGGTGGACTGGGTATCCGAAAACCGCACTCGCTTCGCCGCCCTTCGTCTTTATGCCTCCGGCACCACAGGCCGGCTGCTGAAAGAGGACCTGGGGAGGGACGATATTGTGTGCCTGCTCAGCGGCCCGCTGGGAGGCGACCAGCAGATAGGCGCCAAGATCGCGGAAGGGGAAATCGACCTGCTGGTGTTCTTCTGGGACCCGCTGGAACCCCAGCCCCATGACCCGGATATCAAGGCCCTGCTGCGCATCGCGGCGCTGTGGAATATTCCCGTGGCCTGCAATCGTGCCACCGCCGAGTTCATATTGACGTCCGCCTATATGACCGATGACCAGCACCAGCCGAAAAAGCCGGATTTCTCAAGCTACACCGGTCGCCCGGTTAACTGATCGGCTTTCTGGCCAGGAACACGGTGTTGGACGACTCCCGGTTCTGGAACGGGTTGTAGAAAGACACCACCTTCGCGTCCACATCGGTAAACAGCGTACTCAGGACCTTCATGAAGGCCTCATCGGGCGGCTCGTTGGACCACATGGCAAAGACGCCGCCGGGCCGCAGGTGCGTCGCCATCCGGCCCAGGCCTTCTGCGCTGTAGAAACTGGCGTTGGAATCGTTCAGCAGAGCCCTGGGGGAATGGTCGATGTCCAGCAGAATGGCGTCGAAGACCTTGCCTGGCGCCTCGGGGTCAAAACCGGCGCCGGACACTGCCAGGTCAAAGAAACTGCCCAGCACATAGCGACAACGCGGGTCCTCATTCAACACCTTGCCCAAAGGCACTTTCTCCTGCTGGTGCCAGTGGATCACCGTATCCAGGGCATCCACAACGAGCAGTTCGCTCACCCGCTCATACTTCAGAGCCGCTTCCGCGGTGTACCCCAGTCCGAGGCCGCCAACCACTACCCGGAGCGCGTCGCCCTCCACTGCGTTCAGGCCCAGGTCCGCCAGTGCCACTTCCGCATCCACAAACATGCTGGACATGAGGAATTCATCACCCAGTTTCACCTCGTAGATATCGCGGTTACCCAGCGCGGGAATACGGCGCCGACGGAGGGTGATGTCCCCCAGTGCTGATGGCTGACTGTCGATCTGTTCAAACAAAAGGCCCATGATATTCCCTGCACACTACTGACGAGGCCTTATCCTATCACCGCGGGTCGCGGATCGCAGGCAGGAAACCAACTTTTCGTTGGGAAAAACAGCCACGGACAACTACACTCTGGACTCAGCCAACACAGACGTGTGAACCACTCAATGAGCGCTGGAATCGCCTGGCAAAGGCCGTCTCTGAACACTTTGTTCTATGCCGTTTATGCTTTACTGGTGCTCACTTTCCTGTCGTTTCCCGCCTGGTCAGCCGCCAGTCAGAACGTATTCGTAGGCATCGTTTCCGACAACAAGCCCTACTCCAATATGGAGGGGCGCAGCCCCTCCGGTTTCTCCATCGACGTTCTCCGGGAGGTGGCCCACAACGCCGGCCTGACCCTGGAATTTCGCGCTGGCACCTGGCCGGAAATCTACGGGGCCTTCCTGCGCGGTGACATTGATATAATCGAAGGCATCTCCTACCGCGAAGAGCGGGCCAAAACGGTTCAGTTCACCGAGCCCTACCACATTCGCCAGACCTACGTGATGCATGATCCGGCGAACCCGCTGACGGATGTCAGTTCCCTGAAAGCACTCGCCACTGCCCGCATCGGGGTTGTCGGGGACATCTATTACCGTGACGCTCTCACCGAAGCCGGCATTGAGCTCTACACCTACGATTCCATTCCCAGACTGGTACGGGCCCTCGCCTTCGGCTGGGTGGACGGTATCATCGGGCCGGAACTGACGCTGGAATACTACGCCAACCAGGCCGGCTTCAGGTTCCTGGACATCGCCGGTCCCGCACCCCTGGGGGAGCTGGCCCGGGAAGACTTACGTCTTGGCGTTCTGAAAGGGAACGATGAGCTGTTTGAGGTAATCAGGGACGGACTGAACGCCGTTCCCGAAGCCCGCATTACCGAACTGTTTGAGCGCTGGCAGGAATACGGCGGCGCCGGCATTGCCGAGTCACAGGGATTCCGTCTCAGCGATGCACGCCAGCGCTATATCAGTGAAATTGGCCCGGTCAGGGTTGGCTTCATGCCGGACTACGCTCCTTTCAGTTTTCAGGATGCAGGAACCCTGCAGGGTCTGAGCATTGATACGGTGAACCGGATATCCGATCTCACCGGCCTGCATGTTGTGCCTGTGGTCGGGCAATGGTCCGAGCTGTACCCGATGTTCCTGGCGGGTGAAATCGACGTCATGGCCAATATGTCGAGAACCGCTGAACGACTGAAGAGCACACGGTTTACCCGTCCGTACCATATCATCCCTAACGTTGCCTTTACCCTGGATGAAAGCCTCACGTTCAATACCCCCGCCGACCTGGAAGGGCTCAAGGTGGCCATCGGCGCGGGTATCTACTACGAAAGCGTCTTCCGCGAGCAGCTGGGCGACAACGTCTTTTCGTTCACCTCCCAGCGCGCCATGTTCCGGGCACTGGCCGAGAAATCCGTGGATGTCGCCCTGGCAGCCTTGCCCAACGGCAACTATTGGGTCAGGGAATTACGGATTGCCGGCGTGACCATCGCCGGGGAAATCGAGCTTGATGGCACCTCCGGCGAAGATCTCCGTTTTGGTGTTCGGCCTGCGCTTGAGCCGCTCGCTTCCATTATGGATGCAGCACTGGCCGCCATCAGCCCGACAGAAATGCGAACCATTGAAAACCGCTGGCTCGGTGCTTCTGATAATCGCCGCTTACCGCCTGCCGAAGGGCCCCTGACCTTCAGCGATGCCGAAAATGCCTGGCTGGCAGCGCGCGACCGGCAATTGACGCTTTGCGTTGATCCTGACTGGCTGCCACTGGAAGCGCTCAATGACGACAACCAACACATCGGGACGTCAGCCGACATCTTCGCCCTGTTCTCTGAGCGCTCAGGCATTGAGTTCACTGCCCTTCCCGCGGACACCTGGGCTGACGCCATCGAGGCAGCTAAGAAGCGTGAATGCGACCTTTTCTCCATGGCCATGGAGACACCGGAACGGCTCGAGTACATGAGCTTCACGGAACCCTATATCCAGGTTCCAAGTGTGCTGTTGGGCCGGGTGGAGGCGCCGTTTATCAATACACTGAACGATATGGGAGACCGGCCGATCGGTATCGTGGAGGATTACGCCTTCATGGAACTGCTGAAAACAACACACCCGAATCTCAACCTGGTTCAAGTCCGCAACGAAAAAGAAGGGCTGCGCATGGTTCAGGAGCGGGAGCTGGCGGGCTATGTCGGCACCCTGTCCACCGCCAGCCATAACATGCAGGAACTGGGTCTGGCCGACCTGAAAGTTCTCGGGAGAGTCCCCGCGGACTGGTCCCTTGCCGTGGCCACCCGAAATGACGAACCTGAACTGCTCAGCATCATGCAAAAGCTGGTCGCCAGCCTGACAGCGGAGGAGCGCAAAGCCATCGAGCAGCAATGGGCCGGCATCAGGCTGGAGCAAACGGTGGATTACACCCTGGTTTTCCAGTTAGTCATCGCTGCCATAGTGATCCTGGGCCTGCTGTTTTACTGGAATCGCAAACTCAACCGGCTGAACAGGGAACTCGCTGCTGCCAATGAGCGCCTTGCTTACCTCAGTGTCACCGACGACCTGACCCAGATTGGCAACCGCAGCTATTTTGACCAGGAATTCAGCAAAAGCTTTCACTGGTGCCAGCGACACCAGGCGGGGTTTGCGGTTGCCATGGTGGACGCTGATCATTTCAAGACCATTAACGATACCTATGGCCACGCCGCCGGTGACAAGTGCCTTGTGGCACTGGCCGATACCATGCGCGATCATTTCCGCCGCGACACCGACCGCCTCACCCGGTTCGGCGGTGAGGAATTCGTGATTTTTACCAGCTTCAGCGACCGCGACGAGCTGATTTCGCGCCTGGAGAGTTTCCGCGAAGCCCTGGCCGAACAGACGTCCACCTGCAACGACCAACAGATCTGTTTTACCGTCAGCATTGGCCTGGCCACTGGTACTCCCCGCAAGGATACCTCGCCGGCGGAATTCCTTCGCCTGGCCGACAAAGCGCTCTATATTGCCAAACAGAACGGCCGCAACCGGCTGGAAGCCCTGACTATCGAGGACAGCGATTAACTGGCATCCAGGTCGGGCCACGTGATGCTATCCTTTGCGATACTCACGACGCAAAAAGGAGACCACCATGGCCAAGATTTACCAGGATAACTCTCTGTCGATCGGCAACACACCGCTGGTGGCGCTTAACCGGGTTAACGAAGGCGCTACCATCTGGGCCAAGATTGAAGGTCGCAACCCGGCCTACTCGGTAAAATGCCGGATTGGCGCCGCCATGATCTGGGATGCTGAAAAACGCGGTGTCCTCAAGCCCGGCATGACCATCGTTGAACCCACCAGTGGCAATACCGGCATCGCCCTGGCCTTTGTCGCAGCGGCGCGAGGCTATAAGCTGCTGCTGACCATGCCTTCCTCAATGAGCCTGGAGCGGCGGAAGGTACTGAAGGCTTTGGGGGCAGAGCTGGTGCTGACGGAACCACCCAAGGGCATGAAGGGTGCAATCGCCAAAGCCGAGGAAATTGTTGCCGAAGACCCGGACCAGCACTTTATGCCGCAGCAATTCGAGAATCCGGCAAACCCCCGGATTCACGAGGACACCACCGGCCCGGAAATCTGGAACGACACCGATGGCGCCGTTGATATCTTTGTATCCGGTGTTGGTACCGGCGGCACCCTGACCGGCGTTGTCCGCTACATCCGCAACACCCGGGGTAAAGCCATAACCACCGTTGCTGTGGAACCGGAAGACTCACCCATCATCACCCAGTCCCTTGGCGGTCAGGACCTGACGCCTGCACCCCACAAGATTCAAGGCATTGGCGCAGGCTTCATTCCGGGCAACCTGGACATGGATCTGGTGGACCGGGTGGAAACCGTCAGTAATCAGGAGGCGATGGACATGGCGCACCGGCTGATGCAGGAAGAAGGTATTCTGTGCGGAATTTCCTGCGGTGCAGCGGTTGTCGCGGCGGTAAGGATTGGCAAGCTGCCGGAATTCAAGGGCAAGAATATCGTGGTGGTCCTGCCGGACTCCGCAGAGCGTTACCTGTCATCCGCCTTGTTTACAGACCGATTCGGCGAGCTGGAAAACGTGCAGTAATGAGCGGGCTCCGGGGCGTATTGCCCCGGGCCATTACGCTCGCACATCAGAACTGGAAACGCATACCAACGCGGCCGGTATCAAAGTCCGGCCCATCGTTAGTGACCTGACCATTGAAATCGTCCTCGTCAATATCAACGTTGTAGCGGTTATATTCTGCGAATGCCGTCAGTTTCTCGGTGACCCGGAAATCAACACCGGCGCCCACGAACGGATTGACCTCATCGTAGGTCTCACTTTCATCGAACGCATCGACATCAAACGACGATGCAAACGCACCCGCCTTGGCGTAGACACCAAAGGTATCCGTCAGCGGCAACCGTCCACGCAAGCCGAGCGATGTTCCCTTCAACTTGCCATCGACGTCGTCATCGCCGAAGTTGCCAAAATCAATGTATTCCGCCTCCACGGCGAAGAACTCGTTGAACTGGTAACCCAGCCCCACGCCAAACAGGTCATTCTCATCATCGAACTCGCCGCCATGTGACTTGTAGCCACCGTAACTACCACTGACATAGACACCGGAACTGTCCCTGTCGGTATTGTCCTGTGCCCAGACAACCGGCGCCACCAGCATGGCCGAGGTCAGAACGGTTACACATGCAAAACCGGATTTGTAACTCATAGCATCCATCCTTCTGAGTTCAGTCATTGATAAGTTCCCAATGGTTTAACCGGTAAAGCTTCGTACCGATTACCTGATCTCAGGCTACCTACAAACAGGCAGGATGTGCATTAAATGCGCAATACGGTCTGTTCACATATGTTTCATGCTATTTAATGTCAGATTCACAACTTTTCGTGACATTTGCCCGCCTGGCCAATCCGCCCAGGCCACTGGCGGCTAGCGATACACTGCGGTACGACAGACGGGAAATGCCGTGATGGATCGTGCGAATGCCATCACTCCAGGGCCTGGTCACCGGCACCTGCCGCAGAAGGTTGAACGTTTCGTCCGCAATGCCCAGATGCACCCGTTCGAGCTTGCGTGCACCATGATCGATACCACTGGCGGCCACATCGGCAACCCCGGCCCACCAGTTGAGATCCTGCTTGTTCATAACAACCACCTCCTCAGTTGGTCAGCGACATCGGGATGATGAGCCAGGCGGATATGGTCTACACCTGGAAAGCTGGCTTCACCAGTGAGTGTCCAGCCTTTGCGCTCGCGGCCGCGGGCACTGGATTCCTGTACCAGCGCATCACCGAACAGCGCATTCACCGGATGTGCACGGGTACGCGCCAGCAAACCACAGACAACGTAATGTCGGGCACCTGGCAGCAAAGGCGGCTCGCCATCTTCGCTGCTCAACACTTCGCCGCGGGACAGGTTGCGAATACCCTCGCTGCGCAGATCTATCACTTCGCCCAGCACCCGCAAATAGTCCCTCGGCGCCTTATTCATCCGGTCAGCCGTCGCCATCGCACCCCTTGCCAGCCAGGAGCCATCGTGGGGGGAGCCGACGTAGACGCAGTCCCTGAGCTGTTCCACCCAGTGATGACCATGGCGTTGACCAAAGTGGCTGGCACTGCGAATCAGCAACCCGCCCATGCTGTGCCCGATCAGGATTATCCGCTCAACGGGCACGGGCCAGTGGCTGACCAGGGTATCAAGCATGTCGGCGAGCGTTTCTCCGTTGTGGCAGATAGACCGACCGCTATTGTACCGGAGGGTAAGCGGTGTAATGTCGCTGTTCTCAGCCGCTAGCAGCGAGCCGTAATGAGCCCCATCCCGGCCCGGGATAGCCCATACCGACTCCAGTTCCATCAGGCCGTGAATCGACAGGCACAACGTGGAGCCAGGGTTCTCCAGATCAGGAGAGCCCGGATTAACCGGCTCATGCCCATGGAAAAACGTCATGGGCATCGCCAGGGGGTTATTGCGCGCCTCAAGCCAGTCCCCGAAAAACCCGCTGAGAATGGCTGAGGCATGTCTTTGCCATGCCGGGCTGGTATCTGTATCCATGCACAACCGTTACCGTCTGATGATGTAACCACCAGTCTACTCTGAAAAGCGCTTTAACGATTGGCTGAATTTCCACCAGATTCCGGCTGCGAGGCAACCGCTGTCTAATGGCCCCGACCTGCGAATCCCATGCAGTTGGCATAGTAGGTGGTGGTCGCCGGCCAGTCGGAGAAGATGCCGATGACCCCGACCTCCCGCGCCAGCACGTCAATGACCTTGAACACGTCACCGTCGTTATTGATGGCATCGGTTATGGTCTGGTGATACCAGCCACCGCCATCAGCCAGCGGGCCGCTGCGTTCAACCGTCCAGGCAATCAGGTCCAGCCCAGCGGCCCTGGCATTTTCCGCATACTCCGACGGCACGATTTGCTGATGGCCATCCAGGGTCAGCATCTTCCACAGCGCCGGTGCCAGGACATTCACCCCTTGTGCGGACAGGCTCTCCATCCACGCCAGGGACGAGTTTTCCGCCGTCATCGGCTGCTGGTCCAGGAACACGGCCTGCTTTCCAAACCGGGGCATATCACTGATCCAGAACAGCACATCGTCCAGCAGGAACGATTGCGGCCAGACATCCCTCGGGTTTACACCAGCATCGATGTAGTCCTGGATCATCTGGCGGGCATAATCCTGCTGGCTGTAATCTCCTTCGAACGGCATCTCTACCACCGGTGTTTTCAGCTCCGGAGTGAACTTCACACCCAGCGCCTTGAACAGCTCGATACTTTCCTGATGGGTCAACAGGGTGCCGCGACTGCTGTACAGGTCAGTACGCCAGTCCGCCGTTCCCCCCAGGTATTCTTCGGGCGTCGTCGCCATGGGGTTGAACGCGTCCATCTTGCCCTCCAGGGACTTGAACTCCTCCAGCGTAATATCGCTGGTGCGGCATTCTGCCTGAGCCTCGGTGCCGCTTTGCGGATCCGCCGGCACAAATGGCTGTGTGCACTTGGCGTTCAGTTCCGGAATGGTCACGATATTGGTGGTGGTGTGAAGATCGTTCTGGGCATGGCGGCAGACCAGTTCCCGGTCCCTGGTGAAGGCGACATCGCACTCCAGGATACCGGCTCCCATCTGAGCGGCCGCCACGTAGGATTCCAGTGTGTGTTCCGGAAACTGCAAGGGCGCACCCCGGTGCCCTATCGAGAAATCCGTAGGTCTGGGTTTTCTGGCATGGCAGGACTGCAAAGCGTCTTTGAGTGGCCCCTCATCCATGTCCTGCACCAGCCAGAACGGCCTGGGCCCGAGATGCACCTCGCCCTTGCCTTGCCCACCCGGGCTGGCATTGGCGACGGAGACCAATGACATCAGCAATGCCATAACCAGCAACGTGCGTAACTTCATAACAAGCTCCCTGTGCGATGAATGAAACTGCACAGCCATTATCAATGGGGCGGGTTACGTTGTGGTGACGATCAGGTGACTGGCGCGCCCGTGTTGCTGGCAGGTGCGTCCGATGTTTCCTGCCCTCGGGCCTGTTCAGCTTCCGCTTCTTTCATCAGCACCATGCCGCCCTGCAACAGCAGCGACTTCAGGCGCGGGTCGCTCTGCTCCACCACGCCAAGAGTGAACGCCGCAGCAACGGCTTCCAGGGGATTATTGCGGACAAGCTCCCTGATCGTGTCAATCGGTGACGCAGACTGTTCTTTGCCTCCATGAGCAGACTTCTTCGAGGCAACCGGACGGGTCATCCGATAGAAAAACAGAGCCAGTAACAACAGACAGGACAAACCCGTCACCGCCAAAGCACCGGCCTCACCCAGCGTGGGGGACAACGCCAGTGTGGCGGCATTAACGAGCAGGTAAAAACCGGTAATCAACAGGGCGACCAGCAGCACCAGAGCCAACATGAATCCGATAATGGCTGCGACTGCCTTGCGCAGGACGCCCTGTAGCCAGGCTGAATCAGGCATTATCAGCGGTCCAGCAACCGACCGACAAGTAGCCCGGCGAGGAACATGATAATAATGCTGAGGAATGGCCGCTCCTCAATTTTGTGCTCGACATCATCGACGGCCTTGCTGCCGGCATCACGGGCACGATGGATGGCCTCATCCCCCCGCTGCTTCACCTGGTCAAAGGCCTCGCGGCTTTCCCGGCGAATTTCGTCACGGAGACTGCTGATATTGCTCTTTTGCCCTTCGGCCACGTTTTTGGTGAGTTGGGAGAGATCCTCGCGGAGCTTCTGAAGATCCGCTTTGACCTGTTCATAATCGTTCTGGTTGGATTTCGCTTCCATTTGTTGCCTCCTTGTCAGTAAAACATACTGCTATTTCGGCTTTTGGTAACGATAAGAACTATTGACTGAATTCCTGAAAAATAAAGCCTGATTATTTCCCGACCGCATTCAGGAACCATGGAATGGTAAAAAATGACCATGGTTATTATTAATGTAGCACACGGAACCGGACCTGGTGGGCTAACGTGACGTTCACTCGATTGAACGTGGCGGTTCAGTGCCTGCCCGGCTCATTATTCCAGTCCCGCTATCAGCCACCACATTCGCTCTGAACCCTGGCCCGAAACTCACGACGAAGGCGCTCGTTTTCTTCATCGTCGACGAAAACGCGCTCACCTTCGCTGTTGAGCCGGTAAATCCCCGAGACACTCTTGAGAAATTTCAATCGCGCCCGGAGGGCCTGGCAACGGGCGGCATGCTTAGTGGCCTTTGCCTGCTGTTCGGCCTCAGCCTTGTTACGCTCAGCACGCTCCTGCTCAGTCTGTTCCAGAAACTCGTTCATCCGCTGTTTGCGTTGACGAACGGCCTCGTCCGGGGACGGGGTAGTGGCCTTCAGGGTCACTTCGTCTGCGGCAGTGTTCGCCGGTGGCCGGTCACCGAAATGGGTCTGGCCATTCTCATCGACCCAGCGGTAAGTGCCGGCCTGGGCGATGGGGGTGATCAGCAAACAAACGAGTATCAGCAGTCCATTCATTGGTTATCCTTCCCTATCAATACCCGCTAGCCTAATACAGACTACGTGGAATCCGGTACCCCGCCAGTAACTTCTGCGTGAACGGGTTGGTATTACTGCCCGCATGCAGGCGATAACGCATCTCGCCTTCATCCAGCGCAAACCGTACGTCCACGGCACTGTTGCTCACGCCGGTGATATCTGCCTCATCCAGCAGGCGAAACAGGGCCCATGGGCCGTTTTCCGAGATACTTCGGGGGGAGCGGTTCACCTCCGTGGGCACCAGAGTGACCCGGCTTTCGACCGAATCCCGCAAGGTATTGGGCCACACTAGTGGAATGCTCTGGCTCGGACCGTGACTGAACTCCACCAGTTGCCCGTCCACGTTCATGACGCTGCGACGCTTGTTGGAAGACAGGTGCAACGGCTCCATCGCAAACTCGACATCCAGCGAGCCGCTTCGTGTGAAGAAGGCGCGGCGGATATTTTCAGCCTTCTCCAGCGACGCCAACACGTCGCGACGAACCAGACTGGCGCGTTTGGAACCGGCAATGTGCTCCGGATGATCTTCCAGGAACAGTTTCAGGTTCTCGTTATAGAACTGATCCAGTACGCCGTCCGGCGCAAAAAAGCGCTCGAAATCCTGCAGTGCCGCGTCACGGCCGGCCCCCGGACTGAACGGGTAATGCCTGGCCAGACTCTGCTGGAATGGCTGATACACTTCCCGATACCACTGACGCTCAAGTTGCGCCACGGCCTGGTCGAGCACCACACGCCAGCTTTCGGAAGCCAGTTTTTCCAGCATGCGATCCAGGGGCGCTGGCTGGTTGGAAGCCACCCGCTGCAGAGTAAAAATCGGGTCTGCCCCTCTCAGGCCCATACGGGCGCGGGCGGCTGAAAGGGCGGCCTTACCGCGATCCGGCGCTTCCTGAATACCGCGCAGGTAGGTATGAAGGCTATGAACCACCTCCATTACCTGCTCCATATCACTCGGGTCATCACCCTGCTTGTCCATCAGTTCGTTCAGGTCAGTAAACTGACGCTCAATTTCCTGCACCATCTGGAAATGGGCAGACTGCTCCATTACCTTGCGGGCCGCCTCGGCCTCTTCGCTGCCACCCGGAATCAGACGGGTATTGGCGGTTACGTGGGCCAGCAACTGGTTCAGCGGTTCGTGGCCACTGGTCAGGCTTTCCAGGACACGCACACCGTGATTGAGGTCGCTGAAGCTCTGGATGTCCAGCCGGCTCAAAGCCCGGCGCCAGTTGGCGACATAGTTTTCCGCATACAGGGACTGCAGTTGCGCCTGCAACCGGGCTTCATCGGCCTCACTGAAGTCCACATCATCCCGGCGGCCGAGCACCCAGGCATCCACCAGGGCCAGCTCCGTGACGGAGCCGGACTTGCGCAGGAACCAGGAATCCAGGCCCTGCCGGGTCAGCAGCGACGGAATCACGGCCGGGTCATCCTGTTCCGTATTCTCATCATCCAGCGGCTCACCGAATTCATCCAGGCGCACAAACACGGTGCTGAAGGCCGGGCCGGATTCCCGCGCCAGGTCCAGGGGCGATTGGAAATTCTGCTCGGCTTCCTTTTCCAGGTCACGATAGACCCGTTCCGGGGTCGCGATACGCCCGAGCTCATGCTGGGCCCACTGGACGCTGCTGCGGAACGGCGCCAGCGCCATATCGGCGGTTTTGTCACCCTCCGCTACACGCTGGTTCAGGTCCGTGTGCAGCAGGGCATAGTCCAGATGGCTGAGCAGCCGCTGCTGCAGATTCCGTTGCGCCGGGTAGGCACGCTGCCAATACTCACTCATATAACGGTGGACAATATCCCTGCGGCGGCCGCTGGCATCGTAGAGCATGCGCAATACGCGCAGGTGATCGAGGCGCTCGGAACTGAGGTCCGGAGCATCGCTCATCTCTCCCATTACGCCCAGCATCAAGGCCGGCATGAATTGATAGGCCAACATGTCCAGATAGGACTCTTCGACTTCCGGGCCAATCTTGTGGCCCTTATAAAGGCCCATATCCGCCACGACTGCCGGCTCCGCACGGTAATCTCCGAACGCCAGCGTGGCTTCCTGTAGCTGGTCCAGGGGTTCCAGCAAATTGCGGCCGGTGGTATCCGGCTCGTAGCCAATCGGGCGCCAGTTATCGATGAAACTGCGCACCCGTTCCTCAACGGCCATGGCGGCTTCGGCGTTCTGAATAAAGTAATGCTGCCATCCGGCCGTCATGCCCAGGCCGGCAACGACGGCCACTATCGCCGCCACCGCAACCTGACGCCGCCGGCGACCAACCACCTTCTGGTTATCACCGGCCAGGCCGGCTTCGCGATAGATGATATTGGGAAACAACTTTTCGGTGAACAGGCTGGATGACTGCCCGCCACGTTGTGCCGGCTGTATCGGGCCGGCAAGACCATAGCTGGCGGCAGCGGCAGATACAAAAGCATCTTCCGGCACACCTTCCTGGACCACGGAAGTAAAGTAGGTGCCACGGACCAGGGCCGGCGTTGAAAACGCATCCGCAGAAAGCAGGTCCGCGAGGAACTGTTCCAGCACCGGCTTCAGCCCCGCCAGTTGGCGGGTAAAGGAATAGGCTGCCGCACGTTCTTCGGCATCCCGGGTGGCGGACAATACGTCCGGAAGCCGCTCACCCAGTTGTTCTGCGAGCTTGCTGAAACTCTGGTCAAACTCACCCAGCCAGTCGTCCGGATCTTGCTGGCCGTCCAGTTGAAACGTAAAGCCGAGGGGTTGCTCACGTTCAGCTTTAGACAGAGTTCGTGCAAAGGGCGCAAAACCGTAGAGCAGATCCATCTTGGTAAAACTGATGTACACCGGTAACCGGGACCCCAGTTGCTCCATCAGTTCCCGCAGACGGGTTCGAAGCAGGATTGCCTGGGCCTGACGTTGCTGCTCGTTGGCCGTGCTCAGACGCGCAAGATCCACAGCCAGCACCACACCGTTCAGCGGGCGCTGGGGTCGGTTTTTTTCCAGCCAGTTGATGAAATGGGTCCACAGCCGTTGCTGAATCTCGCTGCCGGCACCCTGACCGTCGTTCTGGCTGAGCAGTTCGCCGTCCGGATCTATCAGTACACCGTTATCGCCCACCCACCATTCGAAACCGAAAGGATTACGCTCCGTGCGGGGGTTGCGGGTCACGTTGGTTAGCGTATAGGTCTGCCCGGAGCGCTGGATCAGGCTGGTCTTGCCGGCATCCTCCAGGCCCATAACCAGGTACCAGGGCAAACGGTAGACGCCCTTGCGCCCCGGCAGGTTGCTCTTGAGTTCTGCCAGGCGGCGATCAAGCAGGCGTTGCTGGCGGCGTTCCAGCGGCAGGATCGGGTCTTCCTCTTCCTTCTGCTCCTGTGCCTTGGCAACGTTTACCTTGCGCAACTTGCGGGCCAGTACCATGCCCCAGGCCATCGCCACCAGCAGCACAACCACCAGCGTGACCAGGGCGCGCATCTGCCAGGCTGCCAGTGGATATTCACCGTTGATTTCCAGGCGCGGCCCCAGCCACCAGGTTGCGGCCAGCAGTACCACCACACCCAGTGCCAGGGTAATCGGCGCCGCACTGCGCACATAGGGCAGTATCCGTCGTCCAATGAGTAGGGCTTGTCTCCACATGGTGTCCATTCCTGTTAATTAGTCCGTCTGTGTTTACGCAAGTCTGTCCAGCCGGGCCACCAGGCCAGGCTCCCAGTCTTCAAGGCTCATTCCACGGGTCTGCTCACGCAGATCCTGCACCTGCTGTTTTGCCAGGCTTTTCATGCCGCTGTCTTTCATCAGCTGGCTGCTCATCAGCCGCCAGTAGAACCGGTCCCTGGGTTCGCGGGCCGCTTCCAGGCCTTCTTCCAGCAGTTGCATGGCCGCCGCCAGGCCCTTCTGATCCATGACGCCGCGGGCGTCGTCGTAGGCTTGCTCCCAGGAGCTCGCACCACCAGCGGAACCACCTTTTGCCGGGCCACTGAGCATCCAGTCCGCAACCGCCTTGGGCAGGAAGGGCGTGCCGTCGTTAAACGTCATGTCCGTCAGTTCCGGCAACCGCTCAACGAAGGCTTTAACCGCCGTGCGGATAGCTTCGGCACAGGCCTCGTGCCCCAGCGCGGAGGCCACCTGCGCACTCAGCCAGTGGCCTTCCAGCCAGAACGGACTGACCGACAGGCTCTGTTCGATTCGTTGCCACAGGGCCAGGTCCGGCGATTTCGACAGGCTTTCCCGATAGTCAGCCACACGGTCGGTACTGACAGCCGCCAGGTCACTCTTGATGCCGTCCCGGGCCGGGGGAACCGAAGTGATGGTCTGCCAGATGGCGTAACGACGAAGCTGGTAACCAAGCGCATCAGCAGGTGTGGTTTCAGTCAGCATGTCGGCGACTTTCAGCAGGCTCTGGCGGGTGGCCCGCTCGTTCGCCGGGTCCAGGGTCAGGTCACCGAGGGAAGCGGAAGACGCGCTGCTGCCATGGGATGACGACGTACCGGAAGCAGACGGTGTTGCGGTTTCGGTTTTGTTGGCGGCTTCGGACGGCCCCGGCGCGTCCGATGGGGAAGGCAGCTTCTCCACCGCCCGGCGCAAATCGAGCAGCCCGTCATCGGGTAGTTCGCGGGCGCCAGCCTGCTCCAGCAGTTTACCCAGGGTGGTGAGGCAGAATTCGCGGCCATCGCCGACGCCGCCGTCAAAACTCAGCGCCGACACCTCCTTGAGGGAGCGTTGCAGAATCTGGGTCATCAGCATCTTGCGGGCGCGCTTGCCCTTTTCCCCCGGATAGGGCCAGGCGTCGTCCCACCAGCTGTCCAGTACCCGGTGCAACAGGTACAGCGACAGGGCAAAACGTTCGCCGTTGCCGCCGCGCTGCAGGCACAGCATCAAAAACCCCAATACCTTGAGGTCCTTGCTGGTGTCCGACAGCAGGCGGAGCGATTCGCTTTCCACCTTGCCCCATTCAACACCCGTGTGAGCCAGCGAGCCCACCTTCATGATTTCGTTCTCGAGGTATTCCATGGTGACGTCGTCCATCAGGTTTTCACCCGTGGCGCTCTCACCAGGAAAGGCACTCAACACCTGTTCAACGTATGGATGCTGCTCTACTGCCTGCATGTCCAATCCCTGTCTTTACAAATCGCGTGTCAAACTCTCAACGTCTACCAGCCACAGGCTTCCCGCAGCGGCTTCAGTGTTTCCCGGAATCCCTGCAGATCAAACATCAGCCCGTCGATAGCGCCACTGGACGAGGCAACGGTGACACCCGAACCTGCAGACATTTCCCGCACCGTGCGAATGGCTGGCAGGCCCCGGCCGCCACTGATGACAAAGCCCTCGTCCCGCACCCGCCAGATCTGCCGGCCCTGGCCAAAATCAACCGTCACCCGTTCCTCTTTTACTGCTTCGGGCAACATCAGCGTGAGCTCGGTGATGTTGTTGTGGCACTGCACCGCGAGTAACGGCCGGGGAGGGTGTACTCCCAGCGCGCTGAGCGTTACCAGGTGTCCCGCCTGCTCCGAGGTGTCACCATAAAGCGGGCCATCTCCCGGCTGGCGACGCTGCTCCTGGGCAAAGGCCTGACGCCAGCGTTCCGGCTGGTTGCCGCTGATGACATCTTCGATCGCTACTTCGACGGGCGTGCCGAACACTTCATCGAAACAGGCAAGGCGTTCCAGGCGCTGGCTTTCAGTGGTGCAGTCCCGGGCGGCCGACAGTTGCTGGCGGGTGTCGCCACTGGCAGTCAGAGAAAATGTCAGGCCGAGGGCACAGAATGCGGCAGCAAGAGGGTAGTTACTTCGATAAAACAGTTTCACGCTTCAGTCACCTGATACTTCAGACATTTGTGGGCCAGGGTTCGCTTGGGCAGGCCCAGGCTCTCTGCCGCCTGGGCACGGTTGCCGCCATACTGGCGTAAGCGCTCACGTATAATGGCAGCTTCGAACGCCTGGGCCGCAGCCCTGAGGTCGTCCACGTCCTCCGCCTGGGGAACGCCCGGAACCATCTGCGCCTGGAAATCGCTGGCTATACAGGTTTCCTGGTCCGGAAACAGGTCATCCAGGCGCAACACTTCCGGCTGGATATCGTCGCCTACCGGTGTCTGCAGGCACGCAAACTCAACAATATTCCGCAATTCGCGGGCATTCCCAGGGAAGCGGTAGCCGGTCAACATGCTCAGGGCATGGCTGCTGATGCCCATTGGGCCTGCGCCCTCCCGGGCGGTGTATTCACGAATGAAATGCCGGCACAGGGGTTCCAGGTCTTGCGGTCGCTCCCTCAGTGGCAGAACCCGCAACGGGAACTGGCTGAGGCGGTAGAAGAGGTCACGCCGGAAGCGGCCTTCTTCAATGCAACTGCTCAGTGGTTGATGGGTGGCCGCCACCAGGCGGAAGTCTGAATGCTGTTCCTGCTGAGCGCCGAGTGGGCGGAAACGACGGCTTTCCAGCACACGCAGCAATTTCGACTGCAGGGCCATGGGCATGTCGCCGATTTCGTCCAGAAACAGGGTGCCGCCGTCCGCCTGGGCCAGCAGACCTTCCTTGGCCCGATCGGCACCGGAAAAGGCCCCCTTGGTGTGGCCGAAGAGTTCGCTTTCCAGCAGTGAGTCCGGAATGGCGGCGCAGTTGACCACGACCAGGGGCCCTGCGGCCCGGTCGGAGAAGCGGTGTATGCCCTGGGCCACCAGGTCCTTGCCGCATCCGGTTTCGCCCTGTACCAGTACCGAAAGCTGGCTGCCGGCGGCCCGTACGATCTGGGCGCGCAGGTCGGTCATGGCTGCGGAGCTGCCAACCAGAGTATTCGCCAGTTGTTCACAGCGCTGACGCACGGCTTCGGCATCGTGGAGGTGGTCCAGCGAGCGTTTGAGCATGCGCCGCTGCCATACCTGGTCGCTGGTTCTGAGCTGGCTGACCCATTGGTGGGACAGCAGGGTCAGCAGGCCCCGGTACAGTGGCTGGGCGGTGATGCCTTCCCACTCAGGTTCTTCGTTGCAAAGCACGAGGATGCCGAGTGTGCGGCCGTCTTCGCCTTTGATGGGTTCGAGCCAGAATGACCGGGGCCGGTTGCTGGCTTCGACCATGGCCTGGAAGCCTTCGTGGTCGAGGCGGTAGCTGGCGGCCCGTGACAGTTCCCTGGGTTTGCCCTGTTGCAGCAGGTGGGCAAAGGGGTGGCTGAAGTCGCCGCAATCGAATTCGCCCTGGTCGCCCAGTGCCGCACAGTGGAGTGTGCGGCCGCTGAGGTCGAGTTCCAGTGTCCAGCAACAGTTGATACCGAAGGTGTTTTCCAGTTGCCGTGAGGCGACTTTTAGCAGGGTTGGCAGGTTATCCTGCCGGAGCAGTTCAACCGCCAGGTCTATGCCGGTGTGCAACTCCATCTGCATCCGTCCCATTCTTTTTCTTCCCTGAGTTGGTTGTTCGCCGACCGCGTACCCTGTGGTTCGGCTTTCCAAAACACGCTGTGAATACATCCTTGTACGCTCCGCTCCGCCATCCATGGCTCCGCAGGGTATTTGGAAAGCCGAACCACAGGGCCCGCTACCTCCCGATTGCCTTAGGCAACCACCCCGGTGAATTGATGGTCTTTGACGCCGAGGGTCACTTTGGTGACTGGCTCCCGAGCAGCCAGCTTCTCTAGCAACGCCAGCGATACCGGCGGCAGCAGTTCACCCTCGATGATCGACTCCAGCATCCGTGCGCCGTTTTCGCTTCGGGTGGCACGGCTGCGGATGGCTTCCACCAGGCCATCTTCCAGTTCCACTGTGGTGTGGTAACGGTCGCTGATCTGGGTGGCCAGGCGGTCGAGTTTGTCGGCGACGATGCGGTTGAGGGTTTCCTCGCCCAACGGCAGGTAGGGCACAACTTCCATGCGTGCCAGCAATGCCGGTTTGAAGAAGTCGGCCAGTTCCGGATACAGGGCTTCTTCGATCTTCTCCGGCTCGTCTGCGTGTCTGACGATGGTCTGGTAGCCCAGGTTCGAGGTGAGGAAGAACACCACGTTCTTGCAGTCGATCAGGCGGCCTTCGCCGTCGGCCAGTTCGCCCTTGTCGAAGGCCTGGTAGAACAGGTTGAGGACTTCCGGGTGGGCTTTTTCGACTTCGTCGAGCAGCACGACCGAATAGGGCTTCTGGCGGATGGCTTCGGTGAGGATGCCGCCTTCGCCGAATCCGACGTAGCCCGGTGGTGAACCGATGAGGCGGGAGACGGTGTGCTTCTCCTGGTATTCGGACATGTTGATGGTGGTGAGGAACTGGCGGCCGCCGTAGAGCAGTTCGGCCAGTTGCACCACGGTTTCGGTCTTACCCACACCGCTGGGACCGGCCAGCAGGAAAGCACCCATGGGGCGGCCCGGACGGCGCAGGTCGGCACGGGCGGTGAGCAGGTGTTGGTGCAGTGCGCCGATGGCGGTGTCCTGACCCTTGATGTGGGACTGCAGGTACTCCGGCAGGTGGGTGATTTTTTCCAGTTCGTCGGCGGTCATGCGGTTGACCGGGATACCGGTCCAGTCGGCGATGACTTCGGCCACCTGGCGGGCGTCGACACGGGCATGTACCAGTGGCTCGTCGGCCTGCAGTTCCGCCAGTTCCTGTTCGATGGCGGCGGCTTCGCTTTTCAGGTCCGGGCGCTCTTCGTCGGTTTCAGGGGTGGTTGCTTCCGCCGATGCTTCGACGTCGGTAGCCTCTTCGCTCAGCAGTTGCTCGCGGATGTCCACCAGGCGCGCCACCAGTTCACGCTGGTCGTTCCAGCGCTGTTCCAGTTCTTCCGCTTCCGCACGCAGGGTTTCCAGACGCTGAGTCAGCTCGTCCTCGCGCACGTGGTCGACGGCCTGCCCCAGGGTCTGTTCCCGGGTCATCAGTTCCTGCTCCATGCTCAGTTGGTGCAGTTCGCTGCGCACGTGGCTGAGACGGCGCGGGGGTGTGCTCAGGTTGAGGCTGACCCGGGCGCAGGCAGTGTCCAGTACGTCGATGGCCTTGTCCGGGAGCTGGCGGCCGGCCAGGTAACGGGCGGACATGTCGGCGGCCGCTTTCAGGGCACTGTCGGCGATCAGTACCTGATGCGCCTTTTCATAGACGGTGCGCAAACCACGAAGGATATGAACTGCCTGGGCCGGGGTGGGCTCGTCCAGCGCGACCGGCTGGAAACGGCGGCTCAGGGCCGGGTCTTTCTCGAAGTATTTCTTGTACTCGCGCCAGGTGGTGGCCGCGATCGTCCGCAATTCACCGCGGGCCAGGGCCGGCTTGAGCAGGTTGGCGGCGTCGGAGCCGCCTTCGCTGTTGCCGGCACCGATCAGGGTGTGGGCTTCGTCGATAAACAGGATGATCGGGGTCGCGGAGCTTTTCACCGCTTCGATCACGCCCTTCAGGCGCTTTTCGAACTCGCCTTTTACCGAGGCGCCGGCCTGCAGTGCACCCATGTCCAGGGTCCACAGTTCCACGCCGGTCAGGCGTTCGGGCACATCCCCGTTGACGATGCGCAGGGCCAGGCCTTCAACAACGGCGCTTTTGCCCACACCGGCGTCACCGACAACAATGGGGTTGTTCTTGCGGCGACGACAGAGGATGTCGATCATCTGGTCGATTTCGGTGTCGCGGCAGACCACCGGGTCCAGCTTTTTATCACGGGCCAGCCTGGTGAAGTCCGTGGCATAGCGCTTGAGCGGGTCCATGTCCACCTGCAACTGGTTGGCCGCACCAGGTTTGTCTTCGGCACGGGGCTGTTCCACAGAACCCCGGGTCATGGAATCGAACTGCCGGCGCAGCTGTTCCCGATTGATGTCTTTCAGGCGCTGACTGACCTGGGGCATCAGGTAGCGGTCTGCGTTCATCAACAGCGCCAGCATGATGGCACCGGAACGCAGGTCGGTGTGGCCCAGTTCGGTGGAGGCGATGAGCCAGGCGTCCTGCAATAACTCAATCAAAAGCGGCGAGAACGACGGGTACGGTTCGGCGGACCGGGGCTCGCCGTTGAGGCTGTCCCCCACAACCGGTTGCAGGATGTGGTGATCAATACCGGTGCTTTCCAGGATCTGGCGCACATCGGTAAACGGTGTTTCCAGTAGCTTGAAAAGCAGGTGGGCGGGAGTGATCTCCGCGCCCTGGCGGCTGATACACAACGCCGCCGAGCTTTCCAGGCCCTGGCGACAGATCTCGTTGAGGCGCCCTATCAGCGCCGGCAGTTCTACCCGAATCACAGTGATCTCCTTATTTCGGGAGTTGTTCCAGTACGCTGAGCACATCCCTGATGCGTTCGTTCAGCGCTATGTTGTAAAGCGTGTAAACCCCGGCCATGGCCGCCACAAACAGCCCGCCGATACCCCACAGGGGCAGGCCGGTGCGAAGCCGGTTGCGGGCGGGGGTAACATTGTCCAGTGCGCTGGTCAGCGGCGGTGGTTCCTCGTCCCGTCGCAACCCGCGGATCTGTTCGTACAGCCCGCGGATAATCTGTTCGTATTCGTCCCGGCCGTTGGTCATCACCTTGTAGCGGCCCTCGAATCCCAGGCACAGGCACAGATAGATGAACTCCAGCATGTCGCGGTATCGTGCTGGTTCCTGCTCCATGCGGGCAGTGATGGCAAATACCTTTTCGCCACCCCAGGTTTCGTTGTGGAAGCGGGACAGCAGGGAATGCTGGGACCATACGCTGTGGGCGCCCCAGTCGGTGCCCAGTACGGCCTCGTCAATAAAGGCACATAACACATAGCGATAGGCCACCACGGTGGGGCGTTCGTAACCCTGCTCCACCAGTTCCCGGTCGATGGTGGCCACCTCATCCACTACCTGCTGGTACAGGTTTTCCACGCCGTGAAAATCCGCCAGCCGGCGCACCCGGATAACCAGCCCCAGCAGAGGTGTAGCGGCATCGATCAGCCGGTTATCCTCCAGTCCCCGCAGCTGGAATTGCTCATTGCCGAAGCCCTGATCGCCGACGCGACCCTCGGGGTTACTGTCCCCGAACATCAGGTCATCAAACGCACTGCCACCTGCTTCCGTGTTGCCATTGGGTGAATCCATCACCGGTGCATCTGCCATGATCTAGCTCCTGATTGCCCAGAACTGCATTTCCATTCCCGGGAAACTGCCAGCCACGTGGAACGCAAAGCCGCTGGCGTTGTCGAGCATCTGCCAGGCCTGGCTCTGGTCGTCCAGGCGGAAGTACACGAACCCGGCGTGATACGGCAACTGACGGGGAGCCACCGGCAGGGCCGACAGCGGAATCCCCGGCAATTGCAGACTGATGAGATCGCGGATTTTCTCCACCGACGCCACCTTGCACTGCTGGGTGAACTGCTTGCGCAGGTCATCCAGCGGCATATCCGCCTTCACTGCCAGAATGAACTCTGCCTGGCCGATCAGCTGTGCATCCTGGATCGGCGCCACTGTGAGGCCGTACTGGCGCTGCTGCAGCTGGATGGCTAGCGCCCGCGGCTCCAGCACCGTGCTGAGGGACTGCCTCAGTACCTGCATCAGCGGTGTAAAGGAATCCTCCGGCAAGTCGTGATCGTAGGCGGTGTATTCCTGGGGCAAGCGGTTCTCATCGGTGAAGGTCACCAGCTCGCCGCACAATTCCAGTAACGCCTCGTAGAGACGCTCCGGGTGTAACTGCCGCAGCCGTGCCAGGTGCAGGAAACGCGGATGGGCCCGATTGAGCATCTGCAGCAGCATGAAATCCGCCACATCCGCCACGCCACCCTGCCCGGGGGCACCCACGCGCTCGGCTATATTCTTGGCCCGCTCCCGCATCAGCCCGGCCATTTCCCCCACGAAACGCTGCAGCCGGGGCGCTGAACGCACACTGAGCATGGTGGGAATGAAGTTCGGATCCATCACCAGGCTGCCATCCGGGCGTTTCTCCAGGATCCGGCCGATGGCCAGAGCCGCGTAGGCACTGCGATCGTCCCGTTCCAGCATCAGTTTCGGGGCCACCCGGGCCACGTCGATGGTGTGGGAATCGCCATCAATGGAATGCAGGTCCCGGATTTCCTCGCTCTGGGCGCGGAAACGGCCGGCGATGGCAGCATCGGGCCACTCCACTTCTGCCAGGCTCTCACTGCCCAGGGGCAGGGCCAGGTACACCACCTGATTGGCCACGGAGGCATCGGTGATTTCCAGGGGCTCTGGCATCACGTCGTCCTGGGGCAGGCAGAAACGGGTACCGTCCGGAAACAGCCCACTCGCCCTGACCAGGCCCACGCGGCCAAAACTCAGGTATTCCGCGTTGAGCTCCAGGTCGCTGAAACCATAAAGGTAATCGGAAACCGCCAGGGCCCGTTCGTTGATCTGGTGTTCCAGGTATCTCTGTTGCTGCTGGAAGTGCTGGGGTTTGATAAACAGCCCATCACTCCAGACGACTCGATTGGTTGCAGACATCAGGACTCATCCGACCTTCTGAGTTTGACTTCACGCTCACGCAGGTTGACCAGCAGGTGGTACCGACCACCGATGGGATCGACCTTTACCACCTTCTTCCACTGGGACAGGTTGGGGTAAGCATAGAAGGCGATCACCCCAATAAAACGGGTGTCTTCGGCGATCTCGAACGGTTCAATAAATTTGAACTGTCCCGGCACCAGGGTGTAATCGCTGTGGTCCACGTAGTTGCGGCCCAGGGATGGCTCCAGCTCACCCAGCAACTGATCGAAATCCGCTGCCATCAGCCGCGAGCTGTCCCGCATCTGGATGATCTGGAAGGCAATCGGCGTGGGCGCCAGGGATTCGTTGGGGTTCACATCCGGCTCCGCCAGCATGGTCAGGTCCACGCGGCTTGGCAGGTCTTCCGGATAGCCCACGGGGATGTCCGGGTCCCATATCACCTTGGCGGTTTTGGTAACGGCGTTATAGGGGGTGCTACACCCCACCAAAACGAGAATGGCGACCAGCAAACTCCATTTGCAGTACTTCACGACAGGTTCTCCCTCTGTAATTGGCGCAGTTGTTGATCGTAAGCCTGGTCAAACACCTCCTGAAAAAGGCGCTCGAATCCCTGCTGACGGCTGGAACTCAGTTCCCGGTAATAGTGTTGGTACATCTCCCATGCCCAGTTGCTTTCGTCTTCGTCGGTTTTCAGTCCGCGGCGATAGCCGTGGAACCGGCGCAGTAACGCTTCGGGGGAAAAGGCGTGGAGAATGGCGTCCAGTCCTTCGCGGATGGCAGTCTGGGTGGCGACCTGATGATGATGCAGGCTTTGCAGGCTTTCGCTGACTGCCGCCGGCGCCGACAGGTGTACCGGGCTGCGCTGACTGGCGAACAGGGTCTGCACGGTATCCTTGTAGTCCTCGCCCAGGCGCAGCGGATTGTCCTCGATAGGCTGCAGGCGGGTACGCAGGGCCTGATGGCGGCTGTCCTCGCCCTGATGCAGGGTCAGCAAACCTTCCACGGTGGCTTTCAGGGTCTGGCCGGCCTCTTCCAGGAACAGGCGCATTTCATCGCTGTCGGCAAAACCCAGGTCAATCTCCATACCACGCAACAGCGGCGCACCGCTGATGTGCTGTCGGCTCTGGTCGTTGCTTTCCCGGCGGCGTGCCGGTTTGGTGGTCTCAGACATCCTGTCACGCTCTCCTTGTTGCACGGGTAACCCCATGGCCACATCCCGGTTTTCGCGGTACTCGTCGGTGACGGCGCCGTCGCGGGCATACCACTCCGGCTTGTCTGCCAGCAGGGAATCCTGTTCACGGCTGAAATCGTCTTCAGTGCTCCGGCTTTGCTCGCGGGTGTCGGTCCATGCCTGTAGAGGATCGTCGCTGAAAACTTCTCCCGGGGCTGGCCGCAAGCCGTGCAGCGGTTCATCACCAACGGTTTCCGGCTCCCGCTCTTCGGCTCGCATCAGCTCGCCTTCGTCCACATTCACCAGGGTGTCGTCCTCCGCTTCTTCCGGCAGGATGCCAGGCTGGCGCTGGCCATTGAGCACCTCCGCCCTGAGCTGATAACGACCTATGGTGATGGTGTCGCCACTCTTCAGGCGGGCCCGGCGTCCACGCCCCACCGGCTGGGTGCCGCTGTTGATGTAGGTGCGGCCACTACGGTCGATCAGGCAGAACACACCGTCCATAAAACGCACTTCGGCGTGGCCCGCCATGGCGCCGGTACGGTGAGAGGACAATTGCCAGGTGTCGCTGCCGGCACTGCCAATGGACCCACCCCTGACCCCGAATACATGCTCCCGGGCGAGACCACTGGCAACCTGGGTGGGGTTGCTCACCACCAGTTTCAGGCTGCGGCTTTGTTGATGTTCCATATCCGGTTTCCTTTTACTGAATCCATTCACTCAGTTCGTTGAGATCAGCGGCGTATCTGCAGTCGCACCGCGGGCAGCTTCCTGGCCTTTTCCGGTGTCACAAACGAATTCCAACCCAGACGCACATCGGCGCCCATTTGCATCGGTTTCACGTCCCTGGGGCGCATCTGCAACTCCAGGTCGTAGGCGAGTTGTTCCCGGGTGACAAACTCCACCAGCTTCACCAATCGGTCGTGGTCTGAGCCATTGGGCAGGAAGTCCGCGAACCGCTGCCGGTCCAGGTTACGGATACGCAAGATGAACTTGCCACTGCGGTCGCGAATGCCGGAGCCAACCAATGTGTCCTCACCCAGGGAGGCATTGGCCTGCCCCAGGCGGGTTTGCTGGTCCTGGGGAATCTCCACCCTCCTCAGTACCCACTGCTCAATGCCCACGTCGTCGAGATCAAAACAGTGACCGATGATGCCGCTGACCACCTCCGGCGAGCGGCTGCGGCCTGCCATCATCCCGGCGTAGGCCAGCATCTTGGACCAGTTGACCGGTGTGGCCGCCCGGACCTGCGGGTCTCCCAGGCCCACCAGGGAAAAGATATGCTCGGAAAAGCCATCCGAGGCTTCCGGCTGAAAGCGCACGTAATAGCGATACTTGCGCCACGCCCGGTGAAACAGGGTCACCAGCCGGTGATTGAAGAAATCCAGGAAGTGGCGCCGGATGCCAAGGTTCTGGCCGGCTTCCCAGGCCAGGTCCTCCAGGTAGTAACCGGGCAGGGGCGACTGGGAACCGTGCAGGCCCAGGAAACTGACTTCCAGCTGGTAGGGCGCATGTTCGTGCTCCGGCGACGCCGCCGACACCACATCACTGCCCGGAAACCCCAACCCGGCCGATGCCGAGAAGCGGATACGCTCCCGTTGGGGCTGTTCGTCCTGGGACCGCTCCAGATCATCACCGTGGTGACGATGGATCAGATCCACCAGCTGAAAAAAACTGTAACGCCGTGCATTGCCCAGAACGGGCTGCAGCTCGGCTACATCAGAGGCTGCTGCCCTTGCTGTAACGTCCATGTGTACCGTTCCTGGTTGTCTGTGTTCACCACTTCCAGTTGGTGAAATGCGTTAATACTGGCATAGAGCGCAAAGAACTGGCTGAGTACGGTGCCGAACAGATAAAGATCGCCTTCCGAGGCAAACGACTGCTGGTCCAGGCGCATCACCGAACGGATACCCCGCACTGGCAACCCTCGCACCATACGGTCCACCGGCGTAGTTTCGATATCCAGGATGCCGGCCAGCCGCTTCTGGGACACCCGCTCCGCCTGGCGGTCCACCAGCGCGCGAAAATCATAGACCCTTAGCACCGTTCGCAGGGCGTCCACGTCCAGCAGCGACAGATAGTTCAGCGACAGGTTGGAGATCAGCGTCCATAACAGGCTGCCATCCAGCGTCGGCCGCAGGGTATGGGTGGGCCGGGTAATATTGCTGAACGACGCAAACGCCGGCGTGGTCTCTGTCGCCATGCAGATTTCCCCCACCGCCAGTTGATGGGGCAACTGCCGGTTGGTACAGGTGAGCGTCAGCGATACCGCTTCCTGGCGGTTCATGCACTCGGACTCATCCCCGCGCACGAAGGAAATGTAGTGATCAAACCCATCCCCACGCACACTCTCCCGGGCCTTTACCCGGTAATACAGGGCGGTGCGACCACGATCGCGCTCCACTTCATGCTGAAAACTCTCAAAAGCCGTGTACAACCGCGGCTCCCCCCGCCCCGACCGGCCTTCCAGCCAGCCTTCCACCTGCTCGATGCTGAACACTTCGTAGTGCTCTGGCGAGCGGCTGGACGGCGCAATCCGGTACTCCGTCTGGCGACCGTTCAGGTCCACCGGATCGGCCTCGTGGCTGAACAGATTGATGGCCGGCGTGCAGTAAAGCTGAAAGTTCTCCGCCCGGATCTTCGCATCCGGCGGCAGAATGCGGCTGAAGTGGAAACGCAGGCTGACCTCATCCGCCTGAACCGCCGGCAACCGCGCTTTCAGGCCCTGGATATCCACAAACCGGAAGGCTTCGGGAAAACTCAGGTATTCCTGCAGAATCCGGTAGCCGGGATAGGCGTTCTTGGGATACGGCAACAGGGCTTCATCACTGGCAAATCCCACCGGCTTCAGATGGCTGGCCGGAATGGAAAACACCGAATCCCCCACCACCAGTTCCATGCGCTTCAGGTAGTGATTCAGCCACAGGTACAGCGTCTCGGAAATATGACTCTCGCCACCCAGGTAAAACCGCAGGTTATCCAGGCCGAGGGAAGACAGCGGCTGGTCGGTATGCAGAGCCAGGTCCACAGTCACCGAAGACACTTCCCGGGAATGCTCCGCATGGGCATCCGCCACACTCACCGGAAACACATCCACCGCCCGGCAGGTGCGGAACCGGCACTGGGTCTGCCGCGTCGCATCGCCGAGCGGCCGGCTCTTGATCTCGGTATGCCGCTCAACCCGCTGGCGCTCACTGATGGCATGCAACTGCGGATCAAACCGCATGATGGTGCAACTGGGCACCGGCCGCAGATAGTTCGGCCACAACATGTTCAACAACGAATGCGTCAACTCCGGAAACTCGTCTTCGACCTTCTCCCGAAGCTTCCCGGTCAGAAACGCAAAGCCCTCGAGCAACCGTTCGACATCCGGGTCTGTGCTCTGCTCAGACAGGAAGCGAGTCAGTTGCGGATGCGCATCCGCGAACTCCCGTCCCTGCAAGCGCAAAAAGCTCAACTCATCCCTGTAAAATCGATTTAGCTTCATAAAACTACTGCACCAAAGTTCGGCCGAGGGGATGGGGATGCCTTTTCCGCCGGGAAAAAGGTGTCTGAGCGAAGCGAGTTCTTTTTCCCAGAGGAAAAGGTATCGCCGTCCCCGCTGACTCCGAGCGGGGGTGCAGGCAGGCTTTCCAAAAGACGCTCAAGCCCATCCATGGGGCGCTTGAGCTCCGCCATCCATGGCTCCGCACACTTTTGAAAAGCCTGCCTGCACCCCCACTCTCATCCGTGTCTGCCAGCTATTTACACAACTCTGTAATAGCGCTTGTCATCCAATAACAAATCGATGGTCGTCTTATCGTCTTCCGAACCCACCTTCAGGTAGACCGTCACCTGGAACCGCAGCTGCAATGGGTCCGGCCCCTGGGGCATTGCCATCACATCCACCCGGTTCACCCTGGGTTCGAACTTCTCAATACACTGCCGTATCGCGCTGCGAATACGAATGCTCAGGTCATGGGTACCGAGGGTGGCGTCGTTGAAATCCACCAGCCCCAGGTCCGGCACGCTCTCACTGTTGCCCGGATGGGCATTCAGCAGGCGAACCAGATGGCGCTTGATGGAATCCACCACATGGGTCACTTCCCCCATGCCCTGCCCCTCGGGTTCGGCAGCCTGTTCCAGGCGCTCGAACAGGCTGCCGCCCGAAGCCTGAACACCGTCAGCGCCGGTGTTGCTGAACACGGATCAATCCTTGTCCAGACGGCCGACGAGTGACAGCTCGAAGTTCGCACCCATGTACTTGAAGTGCGGACGAACCGCCAGGGACACCGAGTACCAGCCAGGATCGCCTTCCACATCGGAAACAATCACCTTGGCAGCACGCAGCGGACGACGGCTGCGAACATCCGCCGGCGGGTTTTCCTGGTCGGCCACGTACTGGCGAATCCAGGTGTTCAGCTCCCGCTCAAGATCCTGACGTTCTTTCCAGGAACCGATCTGCTCCCGCTGCAGCACCTTGATGTAGTGTGCCAGGCGGTTGACGATCATCATGTAAGGCAGTTGTGTACCCAGCTTGTAATTGGTTTCCGCTTCCTTGCCTTCCTTGGTGTTGGGGAACTGCTTGGGCTTCTGCACGGAGTTGGCGGAGAAGAAGGCCGCGTTGTCGCTGCCCTTGCGCATGGTCAGGGCGATGAAACCTTCGTCGGCCATTTCGTATTCGCGACGGTCGGTGATCAGCACCTCGGTCGGAATCTTGGCTTCCAACTGGCCGAAGGATTCAAAGGTGTGAACCGGCAGGTCTTCCACCGAGCCACCGCTTTGCGGACCGATGATGTTCGGGCACCAGCGGTACTTGGCGAAGCTTTCGGTCAGGCGCGTGGCCAGCAGGTAGGCGGTATTGCCCCACAGGTAATGCTCATGGTCACCGGACACCTCTTCCTTGTAGTTGAAGCTGCGCACCGGGTTTTCGGTGGGGTCGTAAGGCACCCGCAGCAGGAAGCGTGGTGATGTCAGGCCCAGGTAACGGGCGTCTTCAGACTCCCGAAGAGAGCGCCACTTGGCGTATTTCGGGCCTTCGAAAACGGCTTTCAGTTCCTTGATGGCGGGCAGTTCCTGATAGCTGTCGACACCAAAGAAGGAGGGTGCAACGGAGGACAGGAACGGCGCATGGGCCATGGCGCCCACGGAAGACACGTACTGCAGCAGCTTCATGTCCGGAGTGGAAGGCGTGAACGCGTAGTTGCCAACCACGGCGCCCACGGGCTCGCCGCCAAACTGGCCGTATTCGGTGGAGTAGATGTGCTTGTAGAAACCAGTCTGGGTCACGTCGGGCGCAAACTCGAAGTCTTCCAGCAGTTCGGTCTTGGTGGCGTGGAGGATATCCACCTTGATGTTCTCGCGGAAATCCGTGCGATCAACCATCAGTTTCAGGCCACGCCAGGAGGACTCCAGTTCCTGCAATTTCGGTGCGTGCAGGATTTCATCCATCTGGGCGCTGATCTTGCGGTCCAGCTCGACCACCATCTGGTCCACCAGAGCCTTGTTGACCGGCTGGCCTTTCTCGTCGCTTTTCAGCAGGTTGGAGATAAACGTCGCCACACCGCGGCGCGCCACATCGTAGCCTTCATCGGCGGGTGCCATGCGACTGTTGGCCATTACCTGGTCCAACAAAGAGCCTTCAGCTCCTGATTGACGGTCATCCGCAACGGATTCGGAGGCAGCAGATTGCTGCTCAGCAGTATCAGACATACCACATCCCTTCAGTACGTTTTAATAGAAAAGTGAAATCTGCCAGCAATGGCAGAGTCCGGATTATTCGCCGCTTTCGTCCGTGGCCAGCTCAAGCTCCTGGAGGAGTTTGTCGCGGGCATCATCGTTGTCCAGCAGTTCCTGCAGCTTGGACCGGAACGATGGCACGTTACCCAGCGGGCCCTTGAGGGCAACCAGTGCTTCACGAAGCTCGATCAGCTTCTTCAGCTCCGGTACCTGGCGGGAGATACTGTCCGGGGAAAAGTCATCGAGGGTCTGGAATTCGAGGTTAACCGGCAGTTCTTCAGCCTCTTCATCCAGCTTGTTGGTGACCGTCGTAGAAAGGGTGAGACCGGCTTCCGACATCACAGAACGGAAGTTGTTCTTGTCGACGGAAATCGCCTTACGGTCTTCGATCGGGGTTTCTTCTGCCTGCCCCTTGAAATCACCAACGACAAACATTTTCAGCGGAAGCTCTGTTTCAGCCTGCTGATCACCGGTGGCGGGGACATACTTGATATTGATGCGCTCTTTAGGCGCGACGGAACCGTCTTTTGAAGACATGCGCTTGCTCCCTGTGGTCCATGTGCAAACTCAGTTGCTGTATTACAGTCCTTTGTGCGCGCCTTCCTGGCACGCTACGGGCAAAACTTTACACAGAATTAATCAGTCACTCAAGCAAAAACTGGCCAGCTTCTGGCAAAAACCCGTTCCCGGGCAAGGAATTGCCAAGCCGTCGAGGTTTTCGCCAGAAGGCACTGCGAGTGACGATTACGCAGGACGGTTTGGAACGATCTGCCAATGACGGCACCATTGCGTCTGGATATACTCTCAACCACCGTGAGTAACGGATTCAACACCAGAAAAAAGGAACCCCACATGAGCGACCTGAAATCCCGTTTCGACGAAGCCGTAAACTATATCCAGAACGCCGAGGGCGACTTCAAGCCGTCCAACGAACTGAAACTGGAGTTCTATGCCCTCTACAAGCAAGCCACTGAAGGTGATGTCAGCGGCAAGCGCCCGGGCATGATGGATTTCGTTGGCCGCGCCAAGTACGACGCCTGGGAGAAGGTCAAGGGCACGTCTGCCGAGGACGCCATGCAACAGTACATCGACAAGCTGGAGGCCCTGAAGTAAACGGGCAGCCTGCCATTCACCGGAGCAGCAGTCCTGGCGGTTGTTGCTCTTGGTCAATTCTTCCAGTGAAAGTTTTTGCGGCGGTCAAACGATTGTCATAAGATGCGCGCAATATAAGAACAACGATTCACAGGGAAGACACATTATGGATACTACCGAGGCGCTCGAACAGTCGCAGCCCGGCCTCGTCAGTCGAGTGACTGGCGCCATCCGCAAACACCAGCTTAACCATCGGGCAGAGCAGACCTACCTCCACTGGATCTCCCGGTTTGTGCTTTTCCATAACCTGAAAAATCCTGAGACGCTGCAGCCCGATGACCGGCAGCTGTTCCTGTCCTATCTGACTGAACGCCTGCAAGTCTCACGGGCACGCCTGAATCAGGCAAAACAGGCACTGGCATTCTTTTACGAGGATGTACTGGGCAGAACCGAGCCGGAAGGGACCGTAGCCGCCTGAACCCGGGGATCAGCGCTCAGTGGTTGTGGTATTGAACGCACCGTAGTTCCGATTGGTCGGTGGCCGGATAATATAGTTGTCTCCGTGGGTCTGCCCCGGAATGGACTTGGGATTGCTGAAACGGAATTCCACCGGGATTTCGCTGCGTCCGAGGTCTGTGCGCGGATCACGGGGTTGTAGGGCGAGCGGGTCAAGGTAGAAATCCTCGTCTGTTCGCGGCTGCACCGGCACACCGGCCGCGGGAGCTTCCAGCCCGCCTTCAATCACCGTATTGGCCAGGGACTCCTCCTCCATGGAACTGAAGGGGATGGTCTCGAGGGTTGAGCGCTCTTCGTAGTTGAATGCGCCACCCTCGACAGGCTCTTCGCCGGTTTGCGCCCACACCAGCGGTGACAGCGCCGCCACCAGCGCTACAAACCCCATTGTTGTCCTGACTGAATCGAATCCGCCCATAACCCTTGCCTTTTTTGTTCCCTGTCGTGCAACGACTGACAATTTTTGATCAGTCTATCGCCAAACACGACAAAAAACCCGTGCGTTCGCCAGTTTTGTGACACTCCTCACTAGTCAGGAGTCAGCGGCTCGTATCGGATATCGGTGATAACCACATGGCTCCAGCCGTCAGGAGTGCGCACACCAACTTCGTCATCAACACGCTTGCCCAGCAGTGCCCGGGCCATGGGAGAATCGATGCTCAGATAACCGCGGGACAGGTCGAACTCATCCGGCCCAACCAGACGATAGATGCTTTCGGTGCCCTCCTCGTTCTCGATGGTTACCCAGGCACCGAAGAACACCTTGTTCCGGTCATCCGGCAGCCGGTCCACCACCGTCAGTTCGTCCAGTCTCTTGCTCAGGAAACGGACGCGGCGGTCGATTTCCCTCAATTGTTTCTTGCCGTAGATGTACTCGGCATTCTCTGAGCGGTCACCCTGGGCAGCCGCTTCCCGCACGGACTGGGTGACCTCCGGGCGCTTCTCCTTCCACAGGTGGTGCAACTCATCGCGCAGGGCCCTTTCGCCCCGGGCTGTTATGTAGCGGGTTCTGGCCATATGAAAATCATCGTTAGAAATAAAAAAACCCCGTAAAAACGGGGTAAGGCTAGCGCTGTGCTGGAGGGAGAAGCAAGCGGAGTTTCCGCCGGCTTCCATAACTACATCCTCCATTGTGCATAGTCGAGGTTACACAGCAGTGGCCGCTCGATTACGTTTTTTTCAGAGCAGGGATTAGGTTGTTCACTCTAGAGAGCGGCGTTAGTGTCTTACTCAAATAACCGTATTACTAACTTGAAGCTTTCATCGACCGACACTTTTCGAGCAAACGGGGCACCAACATGAACACGCAAAAACTCATCAACACGGCGCTGAACGGTCTGGACAGCATCGGCTACCGGCTGGACCAATACGGCATTACCGGCAAACTGAACCGCCACAACCTGGCCGCTTTCATCATGCTGGAACAGAAACATCTGGAAGGTGAATGGGACAGCATTCAGGCGAAGTTTGATCGCCGCCGTTCACAGTTCGATGGCCTGCTGACCGCCATCGAAACCCGTACCGATCCGCTGATCAAGCCTCTGATCAGCCGTGTAAACCAATTCCGTGGTGTTGCCGGCCACTGATCAGGCACCTTTGAGCTCGCTCGGAGACGCTTGCTCTCCGGTTTCCGGGGCCGTAAGCGTCTGGGTGTCCTTGAGGCGTTTCCGGTTCGGGGAGTACGCCGGCATACGAACGGTCACCATCAGCCCCGGGTACTCGTCCCCGGGATGGTGATCGCTCAGGGAAATGGTTCCCTGGTGTATCTCGGCCACGGCACTGACAAGACTGAGCCCAAGACCATTACCCGGCAATGACCGGCTCTTGCCAACCCGGTAGAAACGTTGGAACACCTGGTCTTTCTCTTCGTCGGGGATGCCGATACCGCTATCCCCCACCTCGAAAATCGCATCGTTCCCTTCCTTGCGAACATTGACACGGATCTTGCCTTGTTCGGGGGTGTACTTGATGGCGTTGTCGATCAGGTTGCTGACCATCTGGAACAACAGATCCCGATCCCCCTCGACCACCACCTGGTCTTCCAGCGACTGCTCGAAATCCTGCTCCTTGTCTTCCGCCAGCGCCTCGTACAGTTCGCAGGCATCGCTGACCAGCTCCCCCAGAGAGACCTGCTTCATATCCGCAGCATTGCCACGGGTTTCCAGGCGCGCGATCCGTAGCAGGGCATTGAAGGTAGCCAGCAACTGATCCGCCTCCGCCACGGCTTTGCCCGCCTGGTCTCGAGCTTCGTCGTTGTCCACGGACATCAGGGTATTCTCCAGCTGGTTGCGCAGCCGGGTCAGCGGGGTTCTCAGGTCATGGGCAATACTGTCGGAAACATGCCGGATACCTTCCATCAGGTACACAATCCGGTCCAGCATCTGGTTGAGATTTTCCGCCAGCTGGTCGAAATCGTCATCGGTACCCCGGGTGGGTATGCGAAGGGAAAGATGCCCGTTCATGATTCGTCGGGAGGTATTATTGATCACCTCGATACGCCGGGTGGTACTCCGGCTCATCAGAAAACCGCCAAGCAGGGCCAGGGCGAGCGTAATCCCCATGCCCCAGTTGATGGCGGTTTCTATCACCCGCTTGAGATTGGTAAGCTCCTCCACATCTCGACCGACCAGCAAGCGTAGGCCACCCTGCACCTCGAATATCCGGGCACGGGCGAGGCGCTCTGGCCCCGTCCAGCCTACGGATTCGTCCAGCGTGAAATTGATCCAGCCACTTTCCGAGCGTGAACCCTTGGGCCAGGTTTCGATATTGCCGGCAAGCTTGAGGAAATCGTCGGTAGTAAGCAGGTAAATGGACTTGGCGTTAGGGTCGCGAGCGACACGCTCGCGGATAATGGATATCAGGCCATTGATACCGCTGCCGCGGTATTGCTCAGCGAGGCCGGCAATCTCGGCCTCGATGGTTTCATCAGTCTGGGCAGTCATGAACCCTGCTGTGCGCCAGTAGATAAACGCCAACAACAAAAAAACCGAGGTGGCGAACACCACCATATACAGCAGTGCTAACTGGAACGATGAGGTTCTGAGCTGGCTAAGCAGTTTCACGCAACATGTACCCTGCACCCCGGATGGTCTGCAGCAGTGGGGTATCGAATTCCTTGTCGATTTTTGCCCTCAGGCGGCTGATATGCACATCAATGACGTTGGTCTGGGGATCAAAATGATAATCCCAGACCTTTTCAAGCAGCATGGTTCGGGTGACCACCTGCCCTGCATTGCGCATCAGGTATTCCAGCAGACGGAATTCCCGGGGCTGAACGTCGATATTGTGCCCTGCCCGCTTGACCGTTCTGGCCAGCAGGTCCATTTCCAGATCCGCCACCTTCAATACCGTCTCGGTTTCAGCGGACTGGCGATTGCGGCGAACCAGGGATTCAATCCGGGCCAGCAACTCGGTAAAGGAGAAGGGCTTGGTCAGGTAGTCGTCGCCGCCACCACGCAGGCCTTCCACCCGATCATCCACGTCGCCCAGGGCGCTGAGAATCAGCACAGGCACCTGGTTTCCGGTGGCTCGCACCGTTTTGATAATCGACAGGCCGTCCATACCCGGAAGCATGCGGTCAACAATCATGATGTCGTAATCTTCGCTGGCGGCCATCATCATTCCGTCCTTGCCATCCGCCGCATGATCCACGACAAAATCAGACTCTTTCAGCCCTTTAACAAGGTAGTTTGCCACGTCCTGATCGTCTTCAATTACCAGTGCTTTCACCGGTTATCCTCCTGAATAGCGGATTACATTAACAGCTAGGGTACGAAGAACATCGGTTGCCGGCCAGTTACGATCTTGTAAGAGGGTGTCGCTATTGGCGACGGTCACGCTCCCAGCCGAAACCAGCCCAGACTATCCACCGTGGCGCCACTGGGGCGATATTCCGCACTCACCCAGCCACCATACCCCAAGCGATCAAGGGCTGCGAAAACATTCCAAAAGTTAATCTCCCCGGTACCGGGCTCGTGGCGGCCGGGATTATCGGCAAACTGGACGTGGCCAATCCAGGGCAAGAGACACTCCACGGTGCGGATCAGATCCCCCTCCATGATCTGCATGTGGTAAATGTCGTACTGCAGCTTCACATTGCCAGCATCAACCGCCTCGATTACCTGCATCACCCGGGCGGAGGTATCCAGGAAAAAGCCCGGTATATCCACCCGCGAGTTGATGGCTTCCAGGCACAGGGTGATACCTTCATCTTCAAGCCTCCCGGCAGCATAGTTCACGTTGTCCACAAGCGTTTGCCAGGCCAGCGACTCCTCCAGCGTATCCGGCCGGATACCGGCCAGGCAATTGATCTGCCTGCAGTTCAGCGCCCGGGCGTAGCGAATGGCCTGATCCACCCCCGCCCTGAACTCCTGCACCCGGTCCGGCAGGCAGGCAATACCGCGTTCACCGGCGCTCCAGTTGCCGGGAGGCAGGTTGAACAGCACCTGAGTCAGCCCGTTTTCCTCAAGCGCCCGCTTCAGATTCTCTTCCGGCCAGTCGTAGGGAAACAGATACTCGACACCGCAAAACCCCGCCTCCCGCGCCAGCCGGAAACGATCCATAAAATCCGCTTCGGTATACAGCATGGAGAGGTTCGCAGCGAATACAGGCATGGTTTATCCCTTACGTTTGATGGCGGGCGAGGAACCCAACAGGGCGCCATTGAGATGCTCCAGCTCCAGCAACAGGCCACTGTGGTCCACGTCACTATGCCCATTGGCGACCAGGCTCTGATATTCATTATGCACCTGCTGCGCCAGCGGCAGCGTCAACCCCTCGGAACGGGCTTCATCGAGAATCATGCGCAGATCCTTGAGCTGAATCCGCGCCGGGGCACCGGGAGAAAAATCCCGGTCAATCATGCGTTGACCGTGCAGTTCCAGAATCCGGCTGCCCGCAAAACCACCCATCAGCGCCTCCCGCACAGCGGCCGGGTCCGCACCGCCCTTCGCAGCCAGTAATAACGCCTCCGAAACCGCACCGATGGTAATCCCTACAATCGCCTGATTAGCCAGCTTCGCCAGTTGCCCGGCCCCCACCGGACCAATAGGCGTGCACTTCCCCAGCGCTTCAAAAACCGGCCGCACCCGCTCGATATCCGCCTCAGAGCCCCCGGCCATAATACTTAGCCTCGCCTGCTCAGCACCGACGGTTCCACCCGATACGGGCGCATCCACATACCCGGCGCCCTGTTCCCGGGCCAGTTCCGCATGGCGTCGGGCCAATGACGGCTGCACCGAACTCATATCAATATACACCGCCCCGGCCTTGAGCGCCGCGATACCGCGTTGGGCCACCATCACGTCATCCACCACATCGCCATTCTCCAGCATGGTGATCACGATGTCGGCGTCTCGAACAGCGTCTTCTGGTGAATCGGCAATGGTGGCCTCAGTGGCAAAAGGCTCGCATTTGCTCGCGGTCCGGTTCCACAACGTCATTGGATAACCCGCGCTCAGAAGATTCCGAACCATGGGCGTGCCCATTAAGCCAATACCCAAAAAGGCGATATGCAACTGTCTCGTAGTCATGACTATTCAGTCCCTAATTCATATGCCGGAAGAAGTGAGTGGGCAGGCCCTTCCAAAACCGTGCGGAGCCATGGATGGCGGAGCTCGAGCCGCACAGGGACGTCTTGAGGCGCGTTTTGGAAGTGCCTGCCCACTTACTTCCGCCTGAAAGGTTGAGTTAACTCACAAAGTCCGATTATACAAACAAAAACGCCACCAACCCGGCAAAGGGTGGTGGCGTTCTGACCAAGCCCGGTATTCTTTCGGGCTTAAGCGGCGACTTCTTCCGTCGTCATCTGGGTACGGATCTTCTTCATGGCATTCTTCTCCAACTGACGAATACGCTCAGCGGAAACACCATACCGATCAGCCAGCTCATGCAACGTGGACTTGCTGTCAGACAACCAACGTTCACGCAGGATATCCTGGCTGCGTTCGTCCAACAGCTCCAGCGCCGCCATCAGGCGACCGTTGGAGTCATCCGTCCAGTCCGACTGCTCAAGCTGAGTAGCCGGATTGCTGCGATGATCTTCCAGGTAATATTGCGGTGCCTGATAGGCATTGTCGTCGTCATCGTCCTGGGGCCCGTCGAATGCCGTATCGTGGGAAGCCAGGCGGCCCTCCATTTCGCGGACCACTTTGGGCTCAACACCCAGATCACTGGCCACCGCATTGACCTCATCGTGACTCAACCACGCCAGACGCTTCTTCTGGCTGCGCAGATTAAAGAACAGCTTGCGCTGGGCCTTGGTGGTTGCCACTTTGACGATGCGCCAGTTACGCAGAATAAATTCGTGAATCTCGGCCTTGATCCAGTGCACCGCAAAGGACACCAGGCGCACGCCATATTCCGGATTGAAGCGTTTGACGGCTTTCATCAGGCCCACGTTGCCTTCCTGGATCAGGTCGGACTGGGACAGGCCATAACCGGCATAACTGCGCGCAATATGGATGACGAAGCGCAGATGCGAAAGAACCAGCTCACGGGCAGCCTCAACATCACCTTCGTAATGCAGCCGCTCTGAGAGCTTGCGCTCTTCCTCGACAGAAAGTACCGGAATACGGCTGGCCGCCTGGATATAGGCTTCCAGATTAGCGCCGGGAACCAGTCTGTCGATCACCTGTAAATTCGTACCCATATCGTATCCTCCGAACCAAGCGGTCAATAAATATACCAACTGAAGCTTTGACCGCCAAGTACTCTGAAAGTTCCTTTAATTCCCACTAAAACGTTTTAAATCAACAAGCTGGGAATCTGCCAAATTCTGTTGTATGTATTCAAGCTACTCCGGAAACAGCTGAGTTTTCAATACGGTATTTCCGAGACCGAAGATCACCCGCCCGCAATTTCACCGGGTTCGATATCATCAAGATGACGTTTGACGGCCACCCAGGCACCCAACCAGCCTAACAGCATGGCGGCAATTATCAACGCCAGCGCGCCGTCGAAGGTCAGGCCATTAAGGGAAAATTCGCTGCGGTACAGCCCCGCCAGGCGCTCAATCGGCCCGCTCAGCCACCAGAGCGATAGCTGCAACAGTACCCAAGCCACTATACCACCGCCAAGGCCAAACCAGGCACCGGTGTAGAGAAACGGCCGGCGCACGAAGGCATCGGTGCCCCCTACCAGCTTTGCCACCAGAATCTCATCACGACGGTTTTCAATGGAGAGGCGCACCGTATTGCCAATGACAAGCACTACAGCGGCCGCCAGCAACAGGGCCAGCGCCCACACCGCCCGGCCCAGAAGATCGGTCATGGCGTTCAGGCGCTGCAACCAGCCAAGATCCACCTGCACACGCTCCACACCATCAATCCCTTCAATAACGGTCAGCAGCATTTCCACACCGTCGGCGGTACGGGAACTTTCACTGGGCGTAACCAGCAGGGTATGGGGCAGCGGGTTCTCGTCCAGGTAGTCCAGGGCATCCTCAAGGCCGGAAGAGGCGCGGAATTCACTCAGCGCCGTGTCCCGGTCGATCAGCTCCACTTCAGCCACGCGGCTGTCATCCGCCACTTCAGCTTTCAGGGCCCGGGCCTCTTCGATAGAAACCGAATCGTTCAGGTAGGCGGTCACCCGTGCCGAGCTTTCCCAGCCGGCACTGACACCTTCGAGGCTGGCAAGCAACAGCATCAGCGCCACCGGCAACGCCAGGGCCACACCCATCACCGTCCAGGTCATCATGCTGGCAATCGGCGAATGCCACAGCCTTTGGGCGCTGTCCCGGGCGACTTTGCGATGATGGTTGAGATAGCTCTCCGCCTGCTCGCGCCAGGGAGAACGGGCACTTTTCGCGCCCCGGCTCTGTTGCCTGCGGGGATCGTTAGCCATGCCGACCTCCCCCTGCCCCAACGCCGGACACCAGCCTGCCCTGCTCCAGCGTGAGCGTGCGGCGTCCGAGATCATTGATCAGAGCAATATCGTGGGTGGCAATCAGTACCGTGACCCCTACCTGGCTGAACTCCGCAAACAGCCGCATGATGTCGGCAGACAGTTCCGGGTCCAGGTTACCCGTGGGCTCATCCGCCAGCAGCACCGGCGGCTTGTTCACCACTGCCCGGGCAATGCCTACCCGCTGCTGCTCACCGCCGGAAAGCTGCAACGGGTTCATCTTTTCCTTGCTCAGCAGACCGACCTTGTCCAGCGCAGCCCGAACGCGCCTGCCAATATCACGGGCCGGCGTGCCCATCACTTCCAGGGGCATGGCGACGTTATCGAACACGGTGCGGTCAAACAGTAGCTGGTGATTCTGGAAGACCACCCCGATGTGGCGGCGGATATAGGGCACCTGGCGGCGCGGCAGCGTATTGAGCACCTGGCCACCCACAATCACTTCACCGGCACTGGGGCGTTCCATCACCATGATCAGCTTGAGCAGGGTACTTTTACCGGCACCGGAGTGACCGGTGAGAAACGCCAGCTCCCCACGCTGCAAACCGAAATTGACCTGACGCAGCGCAGTATGGTCGCTGTCGTAGCGCTTGGTGACCTGGCGGAACTCGATCATCGAGGGTTACTTCTCTGGGGTGTAATTAAGCGTTCTCATCAAACAGCGCATCCACAAAGGTGCGGGCATCGAAGCTGCGCAGGTCGTCCACCTGCTCACCCACACCAATGTAGCGGATGGGCAACTGCAACTGCCGGGCGATGGCGAACACAATACCACCCTTGGCAGTGCCGTCCAGTTTGGTCAGGGTAATACCGCTGACACCCACCGCCTGCTGGAAAACCTGGGCCTGGCTAAGGGCGTTCTGGCCGGTACCGGCGTCCAGCACCAGCATGACTTCGTGGGGTGCGGTGTCGTCCAGCTTCTTGATCACCCGCACGACCTTTTCCAGCTCGCTCATCAGATTGTCTTTGTTCTGCAGCCGGCCAGCGGTATCGGCAATCACCACATCCACACCGCGGGACTGGGCCGACTGGACCGCATCGAAGATGACGGAAGCGCTGTCGGCACCGGTATGCTGTGCCACCACCGGTACATTGTTGCGGTCGCCCCATACCTGCAACTGCTCAACCGCAGCCGCCCGGAACGTATCCCCCGCCGCCAGCATTACCGACTTGCCATCGCGCTGGAACAGTTTGGTGAGCTTGCCGATGGTGGTGGTTTTGCCCACACCATTCACACCCACCATCAGGATCACGTAGGGCTTTTTGGCCGTGTCGATTTCCAGGGGTCTGGTGACATCCGCCAGCAGACCGTAGAGCTCATCGCGCAGAGCCTTGCGCAGTGCCTCACCATCCTTGAGCTGGTTACGCTCAAGCTTGTCGGTCAGCGACTCGATGATTTCCGAGGTAGCGGTAACGCCCACATCTGCCATCAGCAGCGTGGTTTCAATTTCCTCCAGCAGGTCCTCATCCACCTTCTTGCCGACCGAGAACAGGTCGGCAAGGCCGCCGGTCAGGTTGGCCCGGGTTTTACCCAGCCCCTGGCGGATGCGCTCAAAAACGCTGACCTGCGGGGCTTCGGGTTCCGGTTCAGGCGCTGCCGGAATCTCCACAGGTGGTTCTTCAACAACAGCAGCCTCTTCGGGTGCTTCGGCAGCCGGTACACTATCAGCCTCTGCTTTTTCCTCCGCCCCTGCCTTGGGGGTGGCACCTTCCGGGGCTTCCGGTTTTTTCTGGGGCACCGGCTTCGGCCGGGGCACGCGCCGACGGTTGGCGGCCACATCCAGAACAAACACAAGGACAAGAAGGGCCAGAAGGCCGATATCAATCCACTCTGCCGTCATAGTCATACCATTGGTTGTCGATTCGCGGGATAGAAGAACGCCGGTATTCTAGCAGACTGCTTGCCCTAAGTGATGGCCGCAGGTGACTCGCCCGATAAACCTTCGTAACATGGCGCCACCTGCACTTAAAGGCGCACCACATCAGCGATCAAAAGGCCTTGTCGAGAATGGCACGCAACCAGAAATCCCGACCAACCAGCGGCGGCGAACTCCGCATCATCGGCGGCGACTGGCGCAGCCGCAAACTACGCTTCCCCGAAGCCGGCGGCGTGCGCCCAACACCCGCACGCACCCGCGAAACCCTGTTCAACTGGCTGTCGTTTCATCTTGCCGGCAGCCGCTGCCTGGACCTCTTCTCCGGCTCCGGCGCCCTCGGCCTGGAAGCCCTCTCCCGAGGCGCCGGCACAACCGTCTTCGTCGACCACACCCCGGAACTGGCCCAGGCCCTGCGCAGCAACCTGCGACTATTGAAATCGGAAAAGGGCGAAGTGACCTGCCAGAACGTCGACACCTACCTGGCCCAGCCACCGCCCGAACCCTTCGACATCCTGTTCATGGACCCGCCTTTCAGACAGGGCTGGCTGGAAAAACTGTTCCCGATGATCGCGGACAATGACTGGGTAAAACCGGGAGGCTGGATCTACGCAGAGCACGAAAGCGAGATGCCGACACCCACAGCACCCGCCAACTGGACCCTGCACCGACAAAAAACAGCAGGCCAGGTGACCTATTGTTTGTTCAGAGTGGAAGGATCAGAAACTACCTGACTAACCGCAGCGGATATCCCACTACGGTCAAATCGGTCTGTGGGTGGGGGAGCCTTTTCTGCCGGGAAAAGGTGTCTGAGCAAAGCGAGTTCTTTTCCCAGAAGAAAAGGCTCCCCCACCCAGAGACCAGCCCCCGGAACAGAAAGGCTACGGAGAGGGCCGCAAAGAATAAGCCCGCAAATGCGCCGCAAAGTCCTCAAGGTAGCGAATACCGCTGGCCTCCGCCTCCCGGCACCACTGCATCAAAGCCTGAAGCTTCTCCTGCGGCTTCAGCCCACGGCGACGCCACAACTCCTGCAATTCATTGCTCTTCTCATAGATCTGACGCAGCGTCGCATTGCGCTCCAGCACAGTGTCCAGGTGCTCCTTCTCCTTCGGCTTAATCAACGTCACCTCACGGGACAGCAAGCGCTTCAGACTGCGGTAACGGGGACGAATTTCCTCATCCATCAGCGCCTTCTGCTGGCGCAACACCGGCTCCATCACCCGCTTACGGTACTGGCGCATAATGTCAAACCGGCTGTTGGTAATCGCCTGCACGGTTTCCACATCCACTTCCTGCTTACCGGGAACATAATGTGCAATCGGCCTGAAGCCCTTGGGTTTTGCCAGCCCGAAGAACTGGAACAGGCGAATGTAGCCCCAACCAATATCCACTTCATACCAGCGACGCGACAGCTTGGACGAATTGGGATAGGTATGGTGATTGTTGTGCAGCTCTTCGCCACCAATCAGGATGCCCCACGGCGAAATATTGCGGGCGTTGTCCGCACATTCAAAATTGCGATACCCCATGAAGTGGCCGATGCCGTTGACCACACCTGCGGCCCACACCGGAATCCACATCATCTGCACCGCCCAGATCCAGATACCGTGAACACCAAACAGCAACAGGTCGATAACGGCCATCAACTGGATGCCCAGCATGCGGTAGCGGCTGTACACCCTGTTCTCCACCCAGTCTTCCGGAGTGCGCTGGCCGTATCGTTCGAGAGTTTCCGGAGTGCCGGCCTCGTCGTACAACTCAGCCCCTTCAAACAGCACCTTGCGAATACCCAGAACCACAGGGCTGTGAGGATCTTCCTCGGTTTCGCACTTGGCGTGGTGCTTTCGGTGGATCGCAGTCCACTGTTTGGTGTTCTGCGCTGTGGTCAGCCATAACCAGAAACGGAAGAAATGCGCCAGCACCGGATGCAGATCCAGTGAGTTATGGGCAGAATGGCGATGCAGGTAAAGCGTCACGCTGATAATGGTGATGTGGGTAAGCCCCAGCGTAACCAGAATCAGCTGCATCACCGAAAGGTCCAGGAGACCGTTGTACCACATAGGAGTTTCCTCGTTCGAAATCATGAGGTTGCAAAGTGCATGACAGGGATAGACAAAAAGCCTGCAGCCTGGCGGATCCGGCACCGCCCAACAACCGTATTCAGCCACTCTAGCGTACAGTTGTTAGCCGAAACAACCGTATTTGGCTTTCAATTTGTTACTGATCACTCATGTCCGTTCCCGCTTATACGATTGGAGTAAATAGCCTTGCCAGAACTACCGGAAGTGGAAACCACCCGCCGAGGCATCGCGCCGCATTGTGAAGACCGGACCATCACTCGCGTCACCGTGCGTGATGGACGCCTGCGCTGGCCGGTACCGGGCAATCTGGCGGAATTGCTGGAAGGCGCCGTGATCCACACCGTGGACCGCCGGGCAAAATACCTGCTTATTCGTGTAAGCTCGGCCACCGTAGCGGGCACGCTCATTGTGCACCTGGGCATGTCTGGCAGCCTGCGGGTGATCACCGACCAGAGCGAGCCTCTGCTACATGACCATATTGAACTGGAGCTGGACAACGGCATTCGCCTGCGTTTTAACGATCCACGCCGGTTCGGCTGCTGGCTGTGGTCGGAAACCCCGGACCAGCACCCGCTGATTGCCAGCCTGGGACCGGAACCCCTGGCGCCGGAATTCAATGGCCGCCTGCTCTATCACCTGTCACGTGGCAAGAAAACACCGGTCAAGTCCTTCATTATGGATAACCACGTGGTGGTGGGTGTTGGCAACATCTACGCCAACGAAGCCCTGTTCAAGGCCGGCATCCACCCCCGCCGAGCCGCCGGCCGTATCAGCCTGGACCGTTACAACCGACTGGTGGAAGCCATCCGCGAGACCCTCAGCGCCGCCATCCTGATGGGCGGAACCACCCTGAGGGACTTCGTGAACAGCGACGGAAAGCCCGGCTATTTCGCCCAGTCGCTTCTGGTATACGGCCGCACCGGCGAGCCCTGCAAGGAATGCGGGCACACGCTGAAGGAAATCCGGATGAGCCAGCGCTCGACGGTTTATTGCAGCATATGCCAGCGATAGACCGCTGTCAGACAACTATTGAAACAGAAAAATCGTTTGAAAATACGCAAATATGATTCATAGTTAACAGAGTATCCATAATTGTCAGCTACAATAAGCTGTAGATTTATCGCCAGGAGTAACAAGAAATGACCGGTAAGATCTCCCACATCGTTATTACAGCCGTAGCGGTTTGCCTGCTGGCGTTTTCCTCTGTCGGCCATGCCCAGGCTATTGATGAAGAGCCCTCCGCACTGGCAATGACCGGCGATGCCCTGTTTGTTCGTCCGGCCCTGTTTGCCACCACCATTATCGGAAGCGCCGTTTACCTGGTGTCCCTGCCTTTCTCCGCACTCGGCGGCAATGCCGCTGAAGCCGGTGAAGTGCTGGTTGTCGGCCCGGCCAAGGCTACCTTTGTTCGCTGCCTCGGCTGCACCCGGACCGGCAAAAAGCCCGAGACCGTTGAGCAGGGCGCCAACTGATCCGTAGAATCCCGCCTTGCCAATTTAGGCATTATTCGGCAGCCTGAAGACTAATCAACTTCAGGCTGTTTTTGTTTATGGTGAACTGGCACTCCCTCGATACCGTGTTCCTGGATATGGACGGAACGCTGCTCGACCTGCATTTCGACAACCACTTCTGGCTCGAACACCTGCCCAGGCGTTATGCCGAGTACAACAACCTCAGCCCTGAAGAAGCCCGCGATACCGTCATCCCCATGATCATGGCCGAACGTGGCTCCCTGAACTGGTACTGCACCGACTACTGGAGTGAACGCCTGAACCTGGATATCACCGGACTCAAGGCCGAGGTGGGCGAGCGCATCGGCTATCGGCCCCATGTCACGGATTTTCTTGATGCGGTGAAAAGCACCGGCCTGCGTTCGGTGATCGTTACCAACTGCCATCCGGACCCACTCAGCCTGAAACTGCAGCGCACTGGTCTGGACAGTCGGGTGGACAACATCATTTCCAGCCACCAACTGGGAAAACCCAAGGAAGACCCAGCCTTCTGGCATGACCTTGCCCGACTTGAACCCTACCGGCTCACCACCACCCTGATGGTCGACGACAGCTTCCCGGTACTGGAAAGCGCCCGAACTGCCGGCATCGCCCAGTGTCTGGCCATCCTGGCACCGGACAGCAAACAGGCCGCCCGGGACAAACACCCGGACATCCCCTCGATCCATCACTTTGATGAAATCCTGCCGGCCCTGCGTCAGCGCCAACCCCTGCCATCAGGCCAGTGAGCCAGCTATACTATGGCTATACGCTCATCAGGTGAGGAGACATGACGGCAACCACCACTGACGACACCCGCGTAAGACTCGACAAATGGCTGTGGGCGGCACGCTTCTACAAAACCCGCAACCTCGCCAAGCAGGCCATCGAGGGGGGCAAGGTTCACTACAACAGCCAGCGAACCAAACCCGGCAAACTGGTGGAACCCGGCGCCAAGGTCACCCTGCGGCAGGGATGGCAGGAGCGCATCATTGTCGTGGACGACATCAGTGAACGTCGCCGGGGGGCTCCGGAGGCACAACAGCTCTACCACGAAACGGAAGACAGCGTGAAACGCAGGGAAGAGCTCTCGTGGCAGCGCAAAACCATGCAGGCGGCGCAGTTGCCACCGGCTCGACGGCCCTCCAAAAAAGACCGCCGGGACATCCAGCGCTTCCGGGAACAGAACGGGCTCTAGTTTCCCACCTCACAGATTACCGATTCCGACTTTAACGCTCAGGAGAAAAAACCATGGCATCCCGGGACCAGTTCCAGCGATTTATTTTTGAAGACAGCCAGGTCCGGGGAGCCTGGGTGAATCTCAGCGACAGCTACAGCGAAATCGGCAACCAGGCGCCCTACCCTGCGTCTGTACGGCGCATTCTCGGGGAATCCCTGGCCGCCAGCGTACTGATGAGCAGCACCCTCAAGTTTGAAGGCACCCTCTCCTTGCAGGCCCAGGGCAAAGGGCCGCTGCGTACCCTGATGGCTGAATGCAGCCACGACCACTTTATTCGCGGGCTGGCCCGTTACGACGAACACGCCGTCACCGAGGAATCCCTGGACGCACTGCTCGGCGAAGGAAGTATGGCCATCACCATCTCGCCAGACAAAGGGCAGCGTTACCAGGGTGTGGTGCCGCGGGAAGAAGAAAACCTGGCCGGCTGCCTGGAAGAATACTTCGAGCGCTCGGAACAGATTCCCACCAGCTTCTTCCTGTTTGCCGACGAAACCTGCAGCGCCGGCCTGATGTTGCAGAAAATGCCCGGCGACACCGCACAGGATTCCGACCTGTGGGACCGCCTGAACCACCTGGCCAGCACCGTGGAAGCCGAAGAACTGTTGGGACTGGACAGCGAAACCTTACTCCACCGACTGTTCCACGAAGAAACTGTGCGCCTGTTCGATGCTGAACCTGTCGCCTTTCGCTGCAGTTGTTCACGGGAACGCACCCTGGGCGCACTGGAGGCCATCGGCCAGGAAGAGTGCTACAGTATTCTGGAGGAACAGGGCTCCATCGAGATGGATTGCCAATTCTGTCACGCTCACTATCGCTTCGATAGAAATGATATTGATCACCTTTTCACCGATCATACGTTACACTGAACACCCGGCTGATCGGCCCGAAAGCCAGTCACAGTGCGGCTTCCGGGGCAGTCGTTTTTTACCGGCGTCTCTGGCATAATAGCGCGCCTGAATTGACCCGATTGCTCAGATTTCCGTCAATTTTCAGGGGGGACGGCCTGAGCAATTACGATCACATCCCGAGGGCGAGGTCGAAGTGAGTAACACTTATAATGATCTGTGTGCAGCACGACTGGTCGAGCTGGCACTGGAAAGACGTGAAGGCCAGCTGGCCGCAAACGGTTCACTGGTGGTAAAAACCGGCGAACGCACCGGCCGGTCCCCGATGGACCGGTACATCGTGGAGGAGCCAAGCACCTCTGACGACATCCACTGGGGCCCCATCAACCGCCCGTTCGACGCGGAAAAATTTGATGCCCTCTGGGATCGCGTTGAAGCCAACATTGCCGAGAAAGACAGCTTTGTAAGCCACGTACACGTCGGCTCTGACCCGGAACACTACCTGCCGGTGCGCATGACCACCGAAACTGCCTGGCAGAACCTGTTTGGCCAGAACCTGTTCATCCGTCCTGACAATTTCAACCCGGCGGACAAGCAGGAATGGCAGATACTCAACGTTGCCAACTTCGAATGTGTGCCCGAGCGTGACGGCACCAATAGCAACGGCTGCGTCATCATTAACTTTGCCAAGCGCAAGGTACTGCTGGCGGGCATGCACTACGCTGGCGAGATGAAAAAGGCCATGTTCTCGGTGCAGAACTTCCTGCTGCCGGAAAAAGACGTGCTGCCCATGCACTGCTCCGCCAACGTGGGCGAAGACGGCGAAACCTGCCTGTTCTTCGGCCTCTCCGGCACCGGAAAAACCACCCTCTCCGCCGACCCCGAGCGCTTCCTGATCGGTGACGACGAGCACGGCTGGGGCCCAGGCACCGTCTTCAACATCGAAGGTGGCTGCTACGCCAAGTGTATCGACCTGAGCCGGAAGAACGAACCCATTATCTGGGACGCTATCCGCTTTGGTGCCCTGGTTGAAAACGTCACCATCGACCCGGAGACCCGCGAGCCGGACTACACCGACGTCTCCCTCACCGAGAACTCCCGCTGCGCTTACCCGCTGGAGCACGTTGAGAAGCGCGTGGTTGAAAATCGCGCCGGCGAGCCGTCACACATTGTTTTCCTGACCTGCGACATGACCGGCGTACTGCCGCCCGTGTCCGTCCTCAGCAAAGAAGCTGCGGCCTACCACTTCCTCAGTGGCTACACCGCATTGGTGGGCTCTACGGAAATGGGCTCCTCTTCCAAACTGAAAGCCACCTTCTCCACCTGCTTCGGCGCACCGTTCTTCCCGCGCCCCGCCGGCGTATACGCCGAGCTGCTGATGAAGCGCATGGACGAGTTTGGCAGCAAGGTCTTCCTGGTCAACACCGGCTGGACCGGCGGCCCCCACGGCGTGGGTGAGCGCTTCAGCATCCCCACCACCCGTGGCATCATCGCCGCCATCCAGAATGGCGACCTGGACGATGCCGAAACCGAGCACCTGCCGACCCTGAACCTGGAGGTACCGGTAGACGTACCTGGCGTAGACAACAACCTGCTGAACCCCCGCAACACCTGGGCCAGCAAAGAAGACTACGACGCCAAGGCCGCCGAACTGATTGGCCAGTTTGTTGAAAACTTCAAGAAGTTTGATGTTTCCGACGCCATTGTGGAGGCCGGGCCGAAATCATAAGCCCGCCTTTACTGAGAAAAGCGCCCTGCTCTTTGAGTACGGCGCTTTTTTTGTGCCTTTTCGCATGGATAAACTCGATAAACAGTGGATAAATGGTCGTCGACTCATATACAAATATTATATGTTTAGGCATTCAGAGGGTGGGAAATGAAAGGAAGTTGCCTTTGTGGTGGTCTCGGGTATGAGGTGGATCGGCTAGATACGCCCATTCAGCACTGCTCTTGCAGAACATGCCGGAAAGCGCATTCGGCGGCCTTCAATACCGGAGCAGGGGTACTCCGTGAACACTTTCGCTGGACCAGGGGCGAGGATATGCTCAAGAGCTATGAGTCTTCACCTGGCAAGCTGCGTTACTTCTGCTCGAACTGTGGCTCCCAACTTGTTGCAATGAAACAGGGGAATCCTCGCGTGGTTTTGCGGGTGGCGACTTTAGACGAAGACCCCATCAGCAGGCCCGAGCGCCAGATCTGGAGTTCACACGAAGTTCCGTGGCTGGAATATGGCTCTCACATCGTGGCATATTCCGAATGGGAGCCGGGACACTGAGCAATCAGGTAATCAGGCGCATCAGTTCGCACCCTCCGGGCGCCGGAGCTGGAACGAACCCGCTCGTGGACGCCCTACCGGTGTGATCGAAAGCGATAGCCCACTCCAGTAACGGTTTCTATGCGCCGGGCATAGTGGCCCAATTTTCGGCGCAGGCTACGCACTACTGTGTCCACCACATTGCTGCCGCCATAGTAGCGGGTGTCCCAGACATGGCGGAGCAGATCGGTGCGGGAGACTGCCTCGCTTTCATGGTCACTCAGGTACTTGATTACCCCGAACTCCAGAGGCGTCAGGGAAAGCCGCTCGCCGTCCACCACCAGCTCCCGGGCCTGGGTGTCCAGCAGTGATTCGCCTTCTATACCCAGTTCCCCTGCTGCCAGTTCCGCCAGCCAGCCATCCACCGAACCCGGCCCAAAATCCAGCACCGCGCTATGGTAGCTGTCGCCGTCCAGCTTTTGCTCTCGATCTTCCAACACCTCGAATCCCAGACGCGTGGCCACGGGGGCATAGGCCGCCAGGTCCTGAACGGTGAGATAGACCCGCCGAAGCTGCGGGCGCAGTTCCATATAGGTGCGTTTCAGGTCCAGCCAAAGAGCCGCCTGCACCGAGGAGGGAGCCTCGCCCTTTTCGACGCTCAGCCAGCGCCGACAGAACAGTGCCCGTTGATTCTCCGGTAGCGGGTGGGCTTCCAGGTGCTGGCACCACTGGTCGGTAACGGAATCGTCCCGAAGCCAGCCAGGCTCCACACGGTCGCTGACGAATTTGCAGCACAGACCCAGAACCTGCCCCTCCCGGCCGCGCGCAACGGCAAAGGTATCCGGCCGCCGTCGCCACCAACGCTGTAGGTATGCCGCCGCCTCGGGGCCCTCCCAGCGTTGGATAATGTCTACAATGGCCTCACCGTCGTCGCTGGTTGCCGGTTCCACTGCCAGGCTCTGGGTACCGCTGGGGAAAAAGGCCTCACGCACCACCGGGTTTTCAATCAGGTAGAGCCGGTCAGCAGTATAGCGCCACAGTTCGCCCCGGCCGGTGCCTCGGGTTTCCTCCACCAGTTGTTGCCAGGCGGCTTTTTGGTATCCGAGAAACGCGCAGGGGTCCCTAGCCCGCAGGGAGCGCGCCATGGCCTCGCGCACCGCGTCGTGAATCAGCAGCCCATCGTCGGCCGGTTCCACGAAGGGCAGCGCCCGCAGGCGGTCATAGGCATCGCGCGGGGCCAGATCCGGCAACAGTGCCCGGAGCAGGGACACGGTTACCCGCCGCACCACAGAGCAGGCCTCCAGGGCGCGGCGGGTGGCGGGGTCGCGCACATCGGCCAGAAACATCTCGGTGAGCGCCTCCAGGGCCTGCTGCAAACTCAGCTCTTCAAACGCCAGATCGGGTCGCTCGGCATAGGCCGAGGCCGCGAGCTGCAGAGCCAGCGGGTGGCCATGGGTGGCATGGACAACGCGGGCGGCGGACTTGGCGGGCACGCCGGCCCGGGTTAAAAGCCGGGCAGCTTCAGCGTCTTCCAGGGCCCCCAGTGACAGGGCGCGAACAGGACGGCCGGGGGCCGTTCGCCAGGCCGCCAGGGGGCTCTCCCGCCCCAGGCACAGTAGACGAACATTGTCGGGCAACGCAGGTACCAGCGTCTGGCGCAACCAGGTATCCATCAACCGATACACCTCGTAGGTATCGAGCACCAGAATTACCCGGGCGCCCAGTTCGCCAAGGCGCAGGCAGGCTTGTTCAACATCGCCAATCCTGCGACCCACGGCCTCCCCCAGCTCCCGGAGGAAGCCCTCGGTGGTGGGTTCCATGGTGCGGCAATCGAGCCGTACGATGGTGGCGCCCTCCGCCCTCGCCCGATTGGCAAACACGGCCAGCAGGCGGCTCTTGCCAATACCGGCAATGCCGTAGACATGAGTGACCCCGGGTCCATCGGGCTCGAGCAGCGTGCCCAGGGCCTTGAGTTCTTCGCCCCGCCCGACAAAATCCTGCTCCACGGGATGCAACCGATCGGTTTGTCGCTGCATAAACCACCCCCTGTGAATAATCCCATGTTACCGCGCTGGCGGCAGGATTCCACGCAGAGAGCAAATCCTCATCATATTCTCACGCCCCTATCACTCCCGGTGCCTCCGACCGACCTATAGTGAATCATGCCATGGGGCAATTGAGCCCCGAACCAACGAGGTGTTTCAAGTAACCCCAATAACCGAGGAGCAAAACCATGAATACAAACAACTGGAAACTGAATGGCCATTACCTCGAAAGCTGTACCTGCAAGGAAGTCTGCCCCTGTCTGCATCTGGGCAACCCTACCGAAGGCGACTGCACCGGCCTGGTGGCCTGGCACATCGATAAGGGCGTGTATGAGGATACGTCTCTGGACGGCCTTAATGTTGTGGTGGCTCTGCAAACGCCCGGCGCCATGGCGGACGGCAACTGGAAGGTGGTGCTTTACCTGGATGAAGCGGGTAGCGAGCCCCAGCGGGAAGCCCTGGCAAAAATATTCGGTGGTGAGGCCGGGGGCCATCCGGCCGTGTTGACCTCGTTTATTTCTGAGGTGCTGGGTGTGGAGCATGTCCCGATTCACTATGAAACCACCGAGGGCGAAGTGCGTTTGAGCGTGGGGAAGACCGCCAGTGCGGTGGTTCATGCCAATGAGGGCCAGGAAGGCAAACCGGTGACGCTGCACAACCATCCGTTTGCGGTTGCGCCCGGGTTTCCCGCGACCCTGGCGACTTCTGAGTCACTGCGGCATCAGGCATACGGCCTTGAGCTGGACACCGCCCGGCGCAGTGCGGCCTATTCGGAATTCAGCTACACAGGCCCGTGAGGATATGGCCATGATTCAGACAAGCGCCCAGGCGTACCGGCGGGATCGTCGCGTAGTGGTTGCGGGCATTATCCTGATCAGTCTGTTGAGCTGGATCTATTTGGTTGCCCTCGCCACTCCCGACCAGGCCGCCCACTCGCCAGAGCATACGGTGATGCAACCAGCTATGACCGCCTGGGACGGCGGTCTGCTGGTGCTCAACATGGTCATGTGGGGCGTAATGATGATCGCCATGATGTCGCCCACCGCTACGCCCATGGTCCTGAGCTTCACCCGTCTTCAACACCAGCGCGAGGCCAGGCCAAAAGCCGTTCGGTTGACAACCTGGTTTATCACGGGATATCTGGTGGCCTGGTTCGCCTTCGGCCTGACGGCGGCCCTCGCCCAATGGGTCCTTTACAGTAGGGAATTGATGACTTCAGCCATGGGCAGCACCACGCCGCTGTTAGCAGGCGGACTCCTGGTGGCGGCGGGCCTGTTTCAGTGGAGCGGTCTGAAGAACGCGTGCCTGACCAAATGTCGGTCGCCGCTCAACTTCCTGCTCAACGAATGGCGCCCGGGCAGCCGGGGCGCCCTGATCATGGGCTTGCGCCACGGACTGTACTGTGTGGGCTGTTGTTGGGTCTTGATGTTGCTGATGTTTGTGGGCGGGGTGATGAACCTGACCTGGATGGCAGCTATCGCAATCTACGTGCTGTTGGAAAAGGTCCTTCCGCCCATTCGTGTCTTGGGTTCATTCATCGGTATCTTGTTGGTGTTGGCCGGCGCTGTGACTCTGGGCGTGACCCTGGCCCGGTAGGTGGTTGCCCCCGTTGGCAAACGTTCTGGCGCCTGTTTACCGGTTGGTTTTCAGGCACCGCCATAAGGTGTTGAGGGCACACTCTGGGAGAAGTGCCCGTCAACCCGGCAGGGAACGGCCTCGGCTTCACTTTATAGGCGCGCAAGGCGCGATCAGCGGCGCCTGTGACGGGCGACAAGGCCCGCAAGCCCGAGCATGAATAAAGAAAGCGTCGCGGGTTCGGGCACAGCTACCGGCTGATTGTCGTGACGGATGACTGAAAAGCTGTCGACTGAAAAAGTCATGAAAAAGGACTCATCGGCGTCACTCGAGGAGGTCGAAATTTCTCCCCTGATATCGCTGAAAGCGGAGAGATTGTCGGCACTTCCCGCAAGCGAAATGTCATCCAGGAGGGTGCCAGAGTGGTCATTAAAGAACATCTGAAAGTTTCGTGGCGCGACACTGGTACCGCTGAAGTTGGTGTTAACATCCCGGCTCCAGAAACCAAAGCGATCCATTCCATCCGGATCAATACCAAGCGTATGGTCGTTGAGCACCTGGTAATAGATTTGAGTGTCAGAAGGGTCTGAACCGAAGGTCACATCGTTATTGATGGTAGCGGAGTAGCTGCCAATTGATGCGTCGTGCAGGTAGTGCCCGATGGTGTCACCATCTCCGGAGTAATTGGCGCCAAAAGACATCGACGGAACGAATGCAGCGTTTGTGTCGAAGGAAAACTGACCGGAAATAGTATCCCCGTTAGCAATTCTCGATGCGATGGAGGCAGGTTCATAATCTGGATTGCCGCCGAGCGTGCCTGTCCACTGAACGGTTATCGGGGCGGCTGAAACGCCGGTGGCTGCGCTTACCAGCAGGACAGTCGAGAACAACTGACGAAACGACATACAAAGTCCTTTTTATGGAGACAAGAGGATATTATTTGTCATTCATCATAAACATCTGGATTGTAATTAAATGTAACCGGTTCACAGTTGAGTAGATCTGGAGTGCCAGGTCAGCAATTGCGCGATAAAAAGCTGAGGGTCGCCGTATTCGGCCGGGTATACCGGGACTATCAGTCCCGGGTTCATCGGTAGATCCGGGTTGGTTGTCTTCCGCCACAGGGCAAACCTCCGTTATGCCTCAGGCAGCGCAGAGCGTGGCCCGAAGTGATCCAGTGAGTCGGCCTGCTCTGACACACTGGAATTCCCCAGCGTAGAAAGTTCTGCCGTTTTCATCGCCTTCCGCAACAACATCCGGCTGTTGCGGCCTGAATTCGGGAAAACGCTATGGCCGGTCCGCCAGGTCAACGCCACGCCACCGTCTTCCGTTTGAGTCGGCAGGTTGCGAAGGCGCTGGTACATACCTTTATGCTTTCGGTGCCCCGGATCGTTCACAATCACCACAAATGAACTGGATGAATAGCGGGCAAGATAGACGCCCTGGTCGATTGCAGCCGTAATTGCGCTGGCAAGTGTCGCCATGGCATCTTCAGCCTGCTTTGCAGGTATCTCCCGGTGGTTGGCAACGTCCAGGTAAAGCACGGCAAATGTATTGTCATCGGATTCACTTCCGGCCAACTCTCCGACCAGATGGTTCGCCAGACTGGCTCGGTTTGGCAGCCCGGTGGCCGCATCATAAAGTGCCTTGCGCTCGACACGCTCCGATTCCGCCTGAGCCAGCAATTCTGCGTTCCGACGATGCTTTACATCGTTGCCCGAAATAACCAGAGCCACAAAGATGAGCGCACCGCTAACCAGGGCAAGTGGTGCACCCAACCAATCACCCGACAAAAGATTGTCTGCGGCGGGCATGGCGTTGTCGGGATAGATCATCGCGGCCATGCCGGTGTAGTGCATGCCACAAATCGCCACACCCATGATCAGGGCAGCACCGAACTGGAAGGCCATTCCTTTCAGCCCATCAACCGACTGCAAACACCGACAGATAAGCAGCGCGACGGCAGAGGCCACAAGCGCGATGGCCAATGAGGCGGTGAAAAGCACGGGATCGTAGCTCATGCCGGGCTCCATTTGCAGCGCAGCCATGCCGACATAGTGCATAGAGACAATTCCGCCTGCCATGAAGAGGCTGCCGATCGCGAACTGCACATTTCCAATACGTTCCTTGCCAATGATGTACAAGGCAAGCCCTGATGCACCCACTGCGGCGAGCCAGGAGACGACGGTTATGGTGAGGTCGTAGCTTGTTTCCACAGGCATTACGTAAGCCTGCATACCAACGAAATGCATGACCCAGACCCCTGTGCCCATGGACAGGGCACCGAGTGTCAGCCAGAGCCTGGCCTTACCCCCTTCGAGATTCGCCAGTTGAGCACCAAAATACAATGCGCTATAGGATGCGAGGACCGCCACCACAAAGGATGCAACGACCAGCGTGTAATCATAATATCCTGTCATTTTGAGACCCGTTTACTTGAATAAGACCTGTCCGCAAGGCGTTTTCGCCAGGCAAAGTCAAAGCGGACCGAGAAATTTCAAGTACGGGCAAACGAGCCATGTTGGCTTGGGAAAAATGTGTTATTTTGTAACACGCACATTGAGGCTACACATGTTATCTGGAAGAACATGACAGCTGGAGAGGAAATTACGGGCGGGTTGAAGGGGTCACCACTGCTCTCTGTCCTCCGCGCTTTCCTCAGCTTCGATTTCTGCTTTCCGCGCCTGTATTTTCTTCATTTTTTCCTTTGAAATCGGCATCTTGCCGCTGTCACGCAGCATGAACAGTCCGCCAAGCACCAAGGCAATGGCACCCAGAAGAAAGACCCATCCTATAGTTGGCATTCGCATGACTCCCTGACCGGATTGGTTTCCTTTATAGTGGACCACACACCTTCAAACCTACAACCAGATTTCGGATATTACTCCATGTCCTTTGCCAGAATTTACAGCCAGGCAGCCGCCCGCAAGGGAGGAGACGCCGAATTGCGGGCACTGCTACCCTGGGTCGCCGGGCCTGACGAGCTGGAAGCCCGGAGCGACGACCGCTACCTGTCGGAGGTTACCCGCTGTGTGTTCAAGGCCGGATTCGTGTGGCGGGTCATCGAGAATAAATGGCCGGGTTTCGAGGCTGCGTTCAAGGGCTTCGTACCGCTCTACTGGCAGCAGGTACCTCCAGAAGTGCTGGAGGACCTGGCGCAGGACGAGCGCATTGTGCGCAACATGCAGAAAATCCGAACCGTACCGGATAACGCCAGGATGATTGTGGATGGCGGCCGTGAGCACGGCAGCTTCGGGGCTTTCCTCAGCCACTGGCCCTCGGATGATCAGGTTGGCCTGCTGATGTGGCTCAAACGCAACGGCGCCCGGCTGGGTGGCAATACCGCCCAGTATTTCCTGCGCCGGGTTGGCTGGGATGGCTTTATTTTGTCCTCGGATGTGGTCGCCGGGCTGCACCGTGAAGAACGGCTGGACGCGACGCCGGGCAGCAAAAAAGCCCTGGTGCAGGCCCAACAGGCGTTCAATGACTGGCACTGGGAAACTGGCCTGCCCTACAGTCATTTATCGCGGATTCTGTCCTGTTCGGTGGGGGACTGACTTTATTCGCCGAGCAGGAGCTCCTTCGCCTCGTTGATGCGGGCGGCAAAATAGTTACTGCCGCCACGGTCCGGGTGCATCTTCTGCATCATGCGGCGGTGCGCCTGGATGATGTCGTTGCGAGAGGCATCAGGCTCCACCCCCAGGATATCCCGGGCTTCACTTTCAGACAGTGAGCCGCCACGGTACCTTTCTTCGCTTTCCCCGCGTTCGCTGTCATCACCATTGTGGGGGTCATCTGCACGCCAGGAGTCACCAAAGCGGCGGTCCAGGTAAGTTTCCAGCAGCCGGGCGGAATCGTCATCATGCTGCCTGCAGTACTGCAGTAGTTCGATAAACTCGCCTTCGCCCAGATCCGCCAGCGCCCGACCTGCCATGGGGCCTTTCAGTATCTCGCCGGTCATGTCTCCGGAGTCGTGATCCAGTGTCATGTTGAGGATGTCACTGGCAACGTTAGACTGGTTGCCCGTTTGGGCTTCGGCACCCTCCGTGCCACCGGCTCCGCCTCCGAAGCCCCCGGGTCTGCTGCCGCCCAGCAAACCTGGCAGGAAACGGCGCAGCAGCGGAAACAGGAAGCCCAGCAGGGCAAACAGGAAGTGCAAGCGGCCCGTCAGCGCCATAACAACCACCATCAGGATGCCGGAAAACAACACCAGTTTGATAATGGCAGGTTTACGCTGGCTGGCCGGTTGGCTGCGCAGCCAGAACCATGCAACAACCGCCAGAATAATAACCAGAAACGTTAATGGCACAATGAGCGCTACCTGAGCTGTTGAGTCAACCGCTTCACTTCCGGGGAGCTACGGCTGGAATAATCCTGCAATGCCTTGGCGCCCCCGGATGCATAGACCGCAACGGCCGCCATAAGATCCCTCAGTACCTGGGGGCTGTTGCGATCAAACGGTGCATAGGCGCCGCCCGAGAGTTTGCTTACCTGCTGGAAAACCGCTCTGGCATGGGCATCACTGCCCTCATGGAACATGAAAACCGGGGTTCTGAGCATGCCCAACTCGCCGGCGGTATGGCAGAGCTCGTCGACTGGCTCTTCGCAACAATCGCCGATAAACACCACAGCCTTGACCGGTTGTGTCCGGGTTTCCTTGACGGCATGTGCCAGAACCCGGCTGATCTGGGTTCGCCCGCCCAGGCAGGACACACCGTTCATCAGCTTCAGCAATTGACTGGTCTGGGTGACAAATGCCGTGGATCTGAATTCGCGAAAGCCCCGATAGTAGCAAAGCTGTATTGCCAAACCGCCGAGATCACGGGTTGCCAGGAACAACTCGCTTTGCAGGTCACAGGCCTGATCCCAGGTCGCTTCGCGGCTGGCGGTAGCGTCCAGGGCAAAAATCAGCCGGCCCTGCCCGCCTGCTTGTTGCGGTGTCTTGCGAACCTGGTGAATAAACTGGTCTATCGACTGTTTATCCGAGCGGGTACTGACAGGTTTGTCATTCTTTGGCATAGGTTATGAAACCCTGAAATACGGTACCTTTAATAGTGGACCGGCGGCTTCGCTCCTACAACCACTCACACGGAGATTCACGCGCTCTTCGTATGTCAGAATAATTTACATATAACCTATCGCCTTAGATGCCATATTTCTTCAACTATCTGATTTTAATTTTTATTTCCAACCATGGCCCGCAATCTGCACCTTTTTGACACAAAGCCAAATCTAAAGATGTAAGGAACAACAATATGATGACCATCAATCGCCTCGCCGCTCTGGGTATTCTTGGCGCCAGCCTTGCAGTTGTCACCCCCGCAAGCGCGAATCTGATCGAAAACGGAAGTTTCGAAGACCCTAACGTTTCCACTGGCACCTGGGAATTCTTCAACGCAGATGATGTGGATGGCTGGAACGGCAGCAACATTGAAATCTGGGAGAGCGGTTTCAATGGTGTAAATGCCTACGAAGGCAGCCAGTTTGCCGAACTGAACGCCCACCCGGACATGGACGGCCCATTTGGCATTTACCAGGAAATTAACACCGTTGTCGGGCAGAACTACAACCTGAGTTTTGCCTACCGCGCCCGCCAGAGCAATTCCGAAAGTTTTATGCTGTCGCTGATTTCCGACAGCATCAGCACCGACTGGACGCTGACGGATCACGTGACGGGAGAGTGGAGCTTGTTCAACGGCATGTTTGAGGCCACCTCTACAACAACGACCGTCAAGTTCACCTCTGTAAGCCCTGACGGTACCATCGGCAACTTCCTCGACGACGTTAAAGTGACCGCCAAGGTCCCTGAACCTGGCACACTGGCCCTGATGGGGCTTGGACTGCTGGGCCTGAGCTTCCGTCGCCGCCAGTAATCACTCCCTGGAACCTGTACAGGTTTGAAGGAGCCTCGCGATGCATTTCGCGAGGCTTTTTTGCTAAAAGCGCGGGTCAATGGCAGGATAATCGCTTCCTCAGAATGTACCGGAAGGCGCGATGAACCCGACCATTGAACTGCTCAAATCACACCGCTCGATCCGCAAATTCCAGGATCGGAAGATTCCCCGCGAGCTGTTCGAAGAGCTGATCCGTGCCGGCCAGAGCGCTGCCACGTCCAGTCATGTGCAGGCCTATTCCATCATCCACGTAGTCAACCCACAAAATCGGGAGACCCTGGCGGAGTTGAGTGGAGGCCAGCGCTATGTAGCGGAATGCTCGGATTTCCTGGTGTTCTGCGCGGACATGAAGCGCGCCACAGATGCCGCCGAGCGGGCTGGTGCCGAGGTGGTTCGTGGGATGACCGAACAGTTGCTGGTGGCCAGTATCGATGCCGCTCTGGTCGCCCAGAACGTCGCTACGGCGGCAGAGTCCGCAGGGCTGGGCCTTTGTTACATCGGTGGCATCCGCAACAATCCCGCCAAAGTGAGCGAATTGCTGCGTCTGCCGGACCATGTCTACCCGGTGTTCGGCATGTGCCTGGGGTATCCGGACCAGAACCCGGAAGTCAAACCGCGCCTGCCGCTGGCCTCGATCCTCAAGGAGGACTATTACCAGGACGAGCAAGACGCGGAACTGGTGGCGGAGTTCGACGCCACCATGCATACCTATTACCAGGCCCGTAGCGGAGGCAACAAGGACACCAACTGGTCGGAGCAGCTCAAGCCGCTATTCACCTCCAAACTGCGTCCCCACATGCGGGACTTCCTGCGTGGCAAGGGTTTCGAGATGAAATAGCAGGGATATTTACCCAGGCATTCCTGCCAATGACCGGTATACGTCCACCATCGCCAGAGTCACGGCCGTACGGCTACGGACGGCCGTGTCCCGGATGGCGGTGAACTCCTGTTCCGCCGTCAGTACCTCGAAGTAGCCAATAAACCCCTCTTGATAGCGGGCGCGAGCCAGCTCAACGGCTTTCCGGGCATTGTTCATGGCCCGTTCAAGCCGCTGTTCCCGCTGTTGCGCGCGCTGGTAACGCACCAGCCGCGTCTCCGTTTCTTCCAGGGCTTCCAGTACCGTCTGCTGGTAGCTGGCCAGCGCCGCACGGCTGTCAGCACCTGCCGCTTCAATCCGGGCCTTGACCCTGTCCTGGTCCAGGAAGGTCCAGTCGATGCCCAGGGCAACGCGGCGGGTTTCCGCCGGGCCGGTGAACAGGTCACTGGTGTCGGCGGCAGCGGAACCTATCAGCCCGCTCAGGGTAAAGCGGGGAAACAGGTCCGCGGTCGCGACACCAATGCGAGCGGTGGCGGCAGCCAGGCGGCGCTCTGCAGCGGCGATGTCCGGGCGGCGGCGAAGTACATCTCCCGGGCTGTCCACGGGAATCACCGGCAGGGTTTCTGGCAATGCGCCCTGGGGTGACAGAGTTTCCACCAGCGCCATTGGTGGCTGCCCCGTCAGCACAGCCATACGGTGCATGGCAGCCCGGATATCCGCCTGCAGAGTGGGCAGTTCAGCACGGGTTCGTTCCAGCTGGGCGCGGGCGCGCACCTGGTCAAACTCGGTGCCCCGGCCTGCCTCAACCCGGGCTTCTACAATGTCCAGGGATTGCTGTTGTAACGCCACACTCTGCTGCGCCACCTGGTACTGCTGTTGCAGCCCCCGCAGCTCAAAGTAGCTGCTGGCCAGCTGCCCCGCCAGCGCTACCTGCACAGTACCAAGATCCGCACCGGCAGCTTCCAGCTCTGCCCTTTGGGCTTCTGTCGCGCGCCGCAGGCGTCCGAACAGGTCCAGCTCCCAGGTGGCAGCAATACCAGCCTGGTAACGTTGCACCCGGTCCGGTCCTGTACCGGGGGGAGACTGCTCAATGTCGGCCAGGTACTGCTCGGCAGCAGTAGCACTGGCAGTCACGCTGGGCCATTGGTCCCTTTCGGCACCGTAGAGCAGTGCAGCTGCGCGCTCGTAACGGGCCACCGCCCCTTCCAGGGTGTGGTTGGCTGTCAGGGTCTGGTCAATCAACTGTTCCAGCAAGGGGTCGTCAAACCCCTGCCAGAAACGCTGCTGGTCGCTATCGCCCGCCACCATCGTCCGCCCTTCCGAGAAGGCTTCCGGTTTCGGTATGGCCGGGGCCTGGTAATCCGGCCCCACGGCGCAACCGGCCAGCAAAAACAGTGCCCCGGCCATGGTAATTGCTTTAAGCATGGCTTCCTCCCGGAAGTGCATCTTCATTCTGGTCGTCCTCGCAGGTCAGCGTGGATGTGTGGTGGCTCTTCAGGCGATGGCTGCCAGACAGCTTGCGCAACGCCACATAGAACACCGGGGTGAGGAACAGCCCAAACAGGGTTACGCCGATCATCCCGGCAAACACGGCGGTGCCCAGGGCCTGGCGGACCTCGGCGCCGGCACCCGTTGCCAGCACCAGCGGTACCACGGCCGCGGTAAAGGTGATAGAGGTCATGATGATGGGCCGTAGCCGCAACCGGCAGGCTTCCAGTGCGGCCTCCACAACGCCCCGGCCCTGCAGTTCCAGCTCACGGGCGAATTCCACAATCAGGATGGCGTTCTTGCAGGCCAGGCCAATCAACACCACCAGCCCCACCTGGACGAAGATGTTGTTGTCCCCACCGCCAAACCACACACCGATCAGCGCCGAGAGCATGCACATGGGCACGATGAGGATCACCGCCAGCGGCAGTGTCCAGCTTTCATACAATGCCGCCAGCACCAGGAACACAAGCAGGATGGCAAGCGGGAACACCACCAGCGCCGCATCGCCCTGGGTGGCCTGCTGGAAGCTCAGGTCGGTCCACTCGAAGTCCATGCCGGCGGGCAGTGTCTCATCGGCCAGCGCCGTCAGCGCATCCATGGCCTGGGCCGATGACAGCATGCGCGGGTCTGCCTCACCGGCGATGTCCGCGGCAGGATAGCCGTTGTAGCGCAATACAGGATCCGGCCCGAAGCTCTGGCGGATATCCACCATGGAGCCGATGGGCACCATTTCACCCTGCTCATTGCGGGTACGCAGGCGGGCAATGTCCTCCACGCTGTCGCGGTAGGGGGCATCGGCCTGGGCGATTACCTGCCAGGTACGGCCAAACCGGTTGAAGTCATTGACATAGGTAGACCCAAGGTAAGTCTGCAGAGTGTCGAACAACTCCGTCAGCGGAACGCCCTGGGCCTTGGCCTTGAGCCTGTCCACTTCCGCATCCAGTTGCGGCACGTTGGCCTGGTAGCTGCTGATGGGGTAGCCCATGCCGGGCGTCTGGCTGATGGCGCCCTGGAACTGGTTCACCGCGTTCTGCAGGGCCCCGTAGCCCAGGTTGGCTCGGTCTTCGATGAACAGCTGATAGCCCGAGCCATTGCCCAGCCCCAGGATTGGCGGCGGCATGAAGGAAAACGCGAAACCGTCCTTCAGCCCGGCAATTTGCTGGCTGATGCGGGCGTTGATCTCCGCCGCGCTCAGGCTGCGTTCATCAAACGGCTTGAGTGGAAAGAACACCACGCCGGTGTTGGAGGTATTGGTGAACTGCAACGCGTTCAGGCCGGGAAAGGCCACTGCGTTGGCCACACCTTCGGTCTCCATGGCGATATCGGTTACCTGTTGCAGCAGCTGGTCGGTACGCTCCAGGGACGCACCTTCCGGCAGTTTCACCCCGGCGATCAGGTACAGCTTGTCCTGGGTCGGGATGAACCCCGGTGGGACCACCTTGAACATCAGCCCGGTGCCGGTCAGCAACAGCGCATACACCACAAACACCGCGCCACGCCGTCGCAGGGAGCGGGAAACCCCACCCTGGTATTTCTCCGCGCTGGCATTGAAGAAGCGGTTGAATGGCCGGAAAACCCAGCCAAACAGGGCGTCGATGACCCGTTGTACCCGGTCCTTGGGTGCGTCGTGGGGCTTGAGCAGCATGGCTGCCAGCGCCGGCGACAGGGTCAGCGAGTTGATGGTGGAGATCACCGTGGAAATGGCGATCGTCACCGCAAACTGGCGGTAGAACTGGCCGGTTACACCGGAGAGAAAAGCCATGGGGATAAACACCGCGCACAGCACCAGGCCGATGGCGATGATGGGGCCAGACACCTCCTTCATGGCCTGGTGAGCCGCTGCCAATGGGGTCCGGCCTTCCTCGATGTTGCGTTCGACGTTTTCCACCACCACGATGGCGTCGTCCACCACGATGCCGATGGCCAATACCAGCCCGAACAGGGTCAGGGTGTTGATGGAATAGCCCAGCAGGTAGAGTGCGCCGAACGTACCGATGACCGACACCGGTACCGCCAGCAACGGGATGATGGAGGCCCGCCAGGTCTGCAGGAACAGAGTGACCACCAGTACCACCAGCAAGACGGCTTCCAGCAGGGTGGCCACCACGGCCTTGATGGAGTCGCTGACAAAGATGGTGGTGTCGTACACCGCTTCGTACTTCACGTCCTCAGGAAAGCGGGTAGCCAGCTCATCCATGGTGTCAATGACCTCGTCACGGATGTTCAGGGCGTTGGCCTCCGGTGCCTGGAACACACCAATGGCCACGGCGTCCTTGCCATCGAGTTGGGAGCGCAGGGTGTAGTCGCCGGCTCCCATCTCCAGCCGGGCCACGTCTTGTAGCCGCAGGATTTCGCCGTTGTCGCCACGTTTGAGCACGATGTCGCCGAACGCTTCCACGGTTTCCAGCCGGCCCCGGGCATTGATCAGAGTGAGGAAGTCGCTGTCCGGCACCGGTTCGGCGCCGATCTGACCAGCGGACACCTGCACGTTCTGCTCACGCATGGCACGGACCACATCGCTGGCGGTCAGGCCACGGGCGGCAATCCGCTCCGGGTCCAGCCAGGCGCGCATGGCGTAATCACCACCACCGAATATCTGCGCGTCCCCCACTCCCTGGATACGGGCCAGCCGGTCCCGCACGTGCAACCGGGCATAATTGCGCAAATAGAGCGTGTTGTAGGTACCATTCGGTGATGTCAGGTGGACCACCATCAGGAAAGTGGGTGACTGCTTCTGGGTGGTCACCCCCTGGCGCCGAACTTCCTCCGGCAGCCGGGCCAGCGCCTGGCTGACCCGGTTTTGCACCCGCACCGTGGCGTCCTCGGCGTCGGTGCCGGGCCGGAAAGTGACCGTCATCTGCAGAACACCATCCGAGCCCGCCACCGACTTGAAGTACATCATGTCCTCGACACCGCTGATGGCTTCTTCCAGGGGCGTTGCCACCGTTTCTGCGATTTCCTTGGGGTTGGCACCGGGATAGACGGTACGCACCACCACCGATGGCGGCACCACTTCCGGGTACTCGCTGACCGGGAGGTTGGGGATGGAAATCAAACCGATAGCAAAAATGATGATGGATAGCACCGCCGCGAATATCGGCCGGTCGACAAAGAAACGGGAGACGTTCATTGCGACATCTCCCGGGCAACGGCAACTGCGCCCTGGTCCTGGTCAGACTCTTTCATGGCAACCAGTTGCGGCTTGACCTCCATGCCAGCACCAAACACCTTCTGTACGCCGTTGATGATCACCAGGTCACCGCTTTTGAGGCCGTCGCGAATCACCAGTAAATCGTCCACCTGGCGACCGGTGGTCACATGCCTGGGCGCGACCAGGTTGTTTTCATCCACCACGTAGACATAACGACGGTCCTGATCAGTCAGCACCGCCTTGCGGTTCACCAACAGTGCCCGGTCCACCCTGGCCACGGGCATTTCTACACGGGCAAACTGGCCGGGTTTAATCAGGCCGTCCGGGTTGTTGAGCACCGCACGGTACTGCAGTGTGCCGGTTCCCGGGTTCAGGTGATTGTCGACGAAATCCAGTTTGCCCTGATACTGCTGATCGTCGTCATCCCCCAGTGCGATACGTACGCTCCGGGGTTGGCCAGTGGCAGGCAACTGCTGGCTACTGAATGCGGCTTTCTCATCGGCTTCGAAATAGACGTGTACCGGGTCCACCGATACCACGGTGGTCAGCAGGCTCTGGTCCGCGTTGGCGAGGTTGCCACGGGTGACCAGTGCCCGACCGGCACGGCCACTGACCGGTGCGGTTACGCGGGTGTACTGCAGATCCAGCTCGGCGGCATCCAGCGCCGCCTGGGCGGCCTGTACCCGGGCGCGGGCACTCATCAACGCGGCATTGCGCTGGTCGTACTCCTCGCGGGAAATAGCCCGGCTTTCCAGCAGTGTCTTCGCGCGGCCCGCTTCACTCCGGGCCAGTGCCAACTGACTGTTGGCCAGCGCCAGTTCAGCACGGGCCGCCTGTTCACGGGCCCTGTAAGGGCGAGGGTCGATCTGGAACAACAGGTCACCGGCTTGCACCAGTTCGCCTTCCTCAAACGCCACCTCGTCGATATAGCCGCTGACCCGGGGCCGCAGATCCACCGTTTCCGGTGACGCCACCCGGCCGGTAAACGACTCCCAAAGGGTGACCGGTTCCACGATCACTTCTGCAACATCCACCTCCGGCGGGGGAGGCATTGCCATTGCCTCGTCGCTCTGTGCCTCGCAGCCGGTCAACAATGCCGTCAGTGCAATGGCCAGGCCCAGTATCCGGCCGGATCCGCTGAAATTCTTTGTTGTCAGACTTTCCATGGTTTCTCGCTCCACTGTCGGGACCGCCTTGTGAGCATTCCCGTTTGCCAAGTAATCGGTTGGATTGCTTGTTAAGTCGGTTGGGGTCAGACGAATTCGACACTCGGCCTGTTTCCTCAAGTTAATCTGAGGAGAGTCAGCCGGAGTCGCGATATGGGCTAAGATAAGGAATGCAGGGATGAAGACGGTAGCGGGTTACTGCGGGAAGCTTGCCTGATTCTGTCGGCGCTCAATAGCCGGAGATACACGGTTGCCGATTTCTGCGCGGTCATTGCCTGATCCTGCAGAACCTACATGAACACCCATACGATTCAGGGTGCGAAGTACTATACTGCCCCGAAAGGGAGACCCACCGATGACTGCCACCATTCCTGAGATTTCCGGAAATCTCACCCTCAACCTGCAGCAACAGCTCGCCCGGGTAGTCGGTCAATGGACGACTCAACAGGGCATTCAGGGTTCAGCCATTAATGGTGTGGAACTGATTCGTTGCGACCAGCCCTCCAGCTGTGGTTCCAGTGTCTATGAGCCTTCGCTGTGTTTCGTGATTCAGGGCACCAAAACCATCCAGCTGGGCGACCGCGAAATCACCTACAAACCACTTTCCTATTTGGCCAGCTCGGTTCACCTGCCGGTGCTGGGTCGAATTACCCATGCTTCCGAGGAGCAACCCTACCTGGCGGCAAAACTCAAAGTGGAACCACAGGAAGTGGCGGACCTGGTGCTGGAACTGGGCGACAAGGCGCCTCCGCTGGACCCATACGGAGCCTGCCCGGAGGTCCAGTGCGGTCTGTGCATTTCATCCATGGACGAACTGATGCAAGGGGCGCTTTACCGGCTGCTCAGCCTGCTGGACACTCCTGAGGATATTGCCATTCTGGCGCCCCTGGCACGGCGGGAAATCATCTACCGGACTCTGATCGGTGACATGGGATCGCGCATGCGGAAGTTTGCCTCTGCCGAGTCCCAGTCTCACCGGATTTCTACCGTAATCTCGGCACTGAAAGATCACTACGCGGAACCGCTGCGAATCCGCGAACTGGCGGAAGCGGCCAACATGAGCGAGTCCACCCTGTACCACAGTTTCAAACAGGTAACCCGGATGTCGCCGCTGCAGTTCCAGAAAAAACTACGGCTGCATGAAGCCCGGAGGCTGATGCTGACCGAGGGGCTTGAGGCCGCTACCGCCAGCTACCGCGTGGGTTACGAAAGCCCATCACACTTCAGCCGCGAATACAGCCGGCTGTTTGGTGCGCCGCCCAAGGCGGATGTGACCCTTCTGCGTGGTGAACGGAGAACGCCTGAGCCGGTTTGACTTTCCCGGCTCAGGCGTAGAAAAGCAACGGCACGAATGCCACCAGCACCAGCGATAAGCCCATGGCAATCAGTGGCATGATGATACGTTCGTGGCGCTGGTAGAAGGTACCGTCTTCCTGTTGAGCCGCCAGCACTTCCGCTTCGCCGACCACTTGCCTGGTCAACAGGTGGTTCAGTGCCACCGGCGGGCTGAGGTAGCCCAGCTCGAAGGCCACCAGGGTCACCATCCAGAAGTGAATTGGATGAACTCCACTGCTGTAGGCAATGGTCGCTACGGTGGCGGTCACCAGAATAACGGCGCCGAAAGCGTCCATGATCATGCCCAGAATGACCAGGATCACCACCATCAGCAGCATGGCGGACCAGGCGCTGTCGAAGGCCTGGGGGAAGGCCCCCATGATGTGGGAACGCTCGATCACGCCGCCGATGCTTACCGACAACCCCAGTAGCAACAGCAGTGCGCCAATTTCAGCGGTGGTGTCATTGGTGGCGGAGCGCAGGCTGCGCTCCAGGCCCTGGTGATTGATCTCGCCACTGGCCCGGCCCTTGCGGTTCTTCAGGCTGATGTGCTCATACAGCAGAATGGCCAGCATGATCACCGGCAGCAGCCGGGGTGCCGAGAACTCATCCATTTTCACATCCAGGGCATAGCGGTACAGCAGTACCACGGCTGTGATCACCAGGACGTAGGGAATCAGTTGCTTCAATGCCGACATCATCGGTGCAAAGGCGACCGATGCCGGCGCCAGGTCGAACTTGCTCTGGCGGTTAACCGTCAGTGCCACGGCAGTAAACATGGCCGCAGTCAGTACGAACACCCAGATACCCCAGCCAAACAGCTCGTCGGTGGTAACTTCCCGGTTGAGGTAAGCGATGACCACCACCAGCAGGCAGGGCCGCAACACCACACCGAGTGAGCCGGACATGGCGGTAGCGGCCAGCGCCAGATGGCGGCGGGCTCCGGCGGCGCGTAATTCGCTGTAGATGACGGCACCGGCAGCAATGACGAAGATACCGGAAGCACCGGTGTAGGCGGTAGGTACGGCTGCGACCAGCACCGCCACAACCGCAAGAAGCTCCGGCGGCATCCGCCAGGGCCGGAACACATTGAACACCAGGGTGGCGAGGCGGGTCTGCTTGAGCATCATGCCTACCCACACATACAGGCCAACGTTGAGGAACATGTCCGACAGTTCCATCATCTTGCCCAGGTAGATACCGATACCGGAGGCATGACCGATCAGGGCAAAGTAGGTACCTGATATCAGGCACATAACGGTATAAAGAGGGACAGCCAGGAAGGCCTTGTTCAGCTCACCACCCTCTTGCAGGTCGTCCGGCACCCGTATCAGTCGATAGAGGCTGGCCAGGGTCAACGCAGCGAACCCGATAACCCACAGGTTGTGGAGCAACAGCTCCGCGGAGGACATGGTGTTGTCTGAGCCGAAACTGGACTGCCTGAAGATTACGCTGGACCCCAGCAACATGGCATTGGCCACTGTCTGCAGGGTATGGGAAACGGTGTAGTCGAGGCGTGTTTCCATGGCCCGCATGGCGATGTGGTGGCGGGTCAGGGTGGCGGTTACCGCACACAGCATGACGAGGATAACCAGGATATAGCGCTGGGATTCCAGGCCGAAAGCAATCAGGTCTGCCACGAACAGCTCAACCGTCCGGTAGGCTTTCACACCCGGGGTGAGCTTGTCCTTGAGGTTTTCGTAGCTCCGGTAACTCTGGCGGCAGTTTTCCACCGAGCGTTCAATGGCCAGGCGAACCTCGTCAGGATCTTTCTCGGCCTCGCCCAACAACGCGGCCATTGGATTGTCGCTGCCCTCTTTCGCCAGCTCTTCCTGCACCGCGGCTTCGATATCCACGTTGGGATCACAGGATGGCTGTACCGGGTCTGCCCTCAGTTTGTAATAGCCACTCCACAGCTGCTCGCCACCGCGCAGCATCTGGTTGTGAATATCACTGCTGGTGGAAAACAGCACCACCGCCAGCAGAAGCAGACAGGCCGGCAGGGAAGAGAACCATTCCCTGCCACTACGGTGAAAACCACCCTGGAACATAACAACTCACTCTGGGAATGTTGATTTACAGCAGATCATCCAGATCCATGGTTTCGACGGTTTCCTTCTCGTCATCCCAGAAGGTTCCCAGCTTGCCGGTCGGCGTACGATGCCCGGTATTTTCCATCCACATGCGGTCGGATATAGCGACAATCATCTGGGTGGCCATGGCGTCCACGAACTTCCATTCTTCATTCGCCGGTGTTTCGGCGATGGCGTCGGCATGGCTGCGAATAACAGAACGCAGGCGCTCGTGGTCACCCTTGTTCTGGGCGGCAATAGCGTGGAAAACATGGCTGATTCTTACGCCGGCCTCTTCACCCTGCTCATCCGCAATGTCCAGGCGCTGGAAGGGATCCTCACCATCAGGCAGCGCACCGGGGATCATCGACCAGACCGTGGCACGCAAAGCCATGGGCGCACCCCACCACTTGTCGTTCTCAAGGCAGCTGGTGGCCCGGGCAACCGTGGAACCAATATTCTTGGGGACCCCGATGGACGAGGTCGACTGAATCTCTGAATTCAGTGCCTGCAGGCCCGAAAGCAGGCCCGCCAGATAGATAAACTCGCCCAGGTCATCATCAAATCCGGGACATTCGCCCGCATCCGGCTTGCCGTAGAAAGCGTTGTGGTGTTTCCAGCCCCGGTGATAACGCTTGGCGGCCAGTGACAGCGCACGCTTCTGGCGGATCATGGCATCTTCGGCCTGTTCCGCGTTCCTGGCACGCAATGCACCCAGGCTGGCCAGCTCGTGCTCTCGGGCCTGTTCTTCGGCGCAGCCACCGGCGGACAGGTAGAGCATCACTGCCAGCTGGTCCGGTTCACTGGTTACGCGTCCGAAGGACATCAGCAAAGGTGCAGTGGCCTCACTCATGGCGCAGCCCATGGCCAGATCTTCGCTTTCCAGAAGATAGGGCACAGTGTGATTGCGGGAGAAGCCCTGCATCACGTCGCCGGTGGTTTTGTAGATCATGTTGTTGACGACACCACAACCACTGAGAATCACACCGGCAAACACAGCCGATACGGCACCGCGAAACCGGACAAGCCCGTGAGGGAGCCGGCTGGCAGGTTTCAGAATATGTGTCATAACTTCGTACCTTTTTCTTATAGGGCGACCGGAACATGGTCCGGCCGGGGCCGCGCACCTGTTCAGTTACAGTTTGTAACCGAAACGGCATTATCGCCGACAACTCCCTGTTTTTATGCGACTCCGCCCGCAAATGACGGCGGAGATTCAAATGTATCTGGACTACCGGTTTGCACAATGGGTCGCAAACCGCTATAGATTTGGTCAGCCGGCGGTTACGCAGCTGCCGGCCAACAACCAAAAACGACAACAAGGAGTACTCAATGCGCAAACCTGAACTTGCCGCTGCTGTTGCAGACCAGACCGGATTGACCCGTGACAAAGCCAGCGAAGTGATCACCGCATTCACCGACCAGATCTCCGCAGCCGCTGCCCGGGGCGAAGATACTACCCTGATCGGTTTCGGTACCTTCAACATCCGCAGCCGTGACGCTCGCGATGGCCGTAACCCTCAAACCGGGGCAACCATCCGGATCCCCGCCAGCAAGACTGTCGGCTTCAAGGCAGGCAAGGCGCTGAAGGACTCGATCCGCTAAAGCAGCAACCAGGGGCCGCCGGGCCCCTGGGTATTACCGGCTCAGGACGCACATTCGGAACGGGAACCATCCACCCGGCAACGGATCGCCTTCATCAGGCTGATGGCTCGTTCGTCATAAACGCCGTCCTCCAGTAACGACAACCGCACCTTGCGGAGCATCTTGTCGTATTCAGCCACGTCCTCCTGTGGCGGATGCATCCACACATCCTCTGGTATCCCGGCTTCCGCTTCAGCAATAATGCCGTAGGCCTCATCAATGCGCTTGATGGCCTGGTCGCGCACCATCTGGCCAGCACTATCCGGGAAGCGGTCGCGATGGATAATCACCTGGAAGTTCATGTAGGCCAGTGCGTACTTGAAAACACCCCCGTTCGGGGTAACGCCTTTGTAGAGTTCCAGGGGGGAATAGGCGACTGCCGGCGCGTAGGCCAGGTCGACACTGCCATTGTTGAACTTGCCGGCAAAATTGGCGGAGTTGGAGCCCACCACGGAAGCACCCACATGGCGCACCATGCGTACGGAGGCGGTGTCGAAATCCAGGGTGGCAATGCGTTTGCCCTGCAGCTTTTCCACGGAATCGATCGCCCGGTCACGGGTATGGAGGTACACCGCACCACCGGGGAAAACGCCGGCCACTTCGTAGTCGCCGTCGATCAGGAACGGCCGCGCCTTTTCCTGGCTGAGGGTGTTGTACAGCAGCCGCATTTCCTCCTCACCGGGCACAGCACCCATAGCCTCCAGGGTACCGGTGAATTTGTTGAACTCGCGGGCTCGGGTGCCGGTTAGCAGCACTGCGTCACACTGACCGGCCTTGAAGTCTTCGGCCGCGACTTTCTCGTCGGTATAGGCACGCAGGTTCAGCTTTATACCTTCCTTGAGGGCAATGGGCTGGAAGGTTTTGGTGATGGCGAACAGCGGACCGTTGGCTCCGACCGGATCAAACACACAGAAGCTTCGCTCCATGAGGTCCGATTCCGCCTGAGCGAACGGCGACAACGCAAGACTGGCACACAGGGCGGCAACCGCTGTGGCCTTTCGCGGTAGGTTGATTAGTTTCACGGGGATGACTCCTGAATTATTATTGTCTGGCCGAGATTAGGTCGGCCACGACAAGAATACGTTGGCACAGGTGCCTGTCATCAAGGGCTCTGAAGCAAAAAGGTAAGGATCTGTGACGGGCTCGACAGAGGTTTCGCAACCTCTGCCACATTTTGTCGACATGAAAGCTCGAGCTACAGGTTATTGTGGGGCCAGGCCTGTCGTCCATTGCACAGGGTGAGCCGAACCACACCTGGCAGATCTTTACCGGGCAAAGGAACGTGGCGCCCCACGGAACAGAGGTTGGTGTCGCCCTGCCTCCAGCTGGCAGCGGGGTCAAACACGCACAGGTCTGCCACCGCGCCTTCCCGCAGTTCAGCAGAACGACCAATGACCGAAGCCGGGCCAGTGGTTAGCGCCCGGACCAGGCTTGCCCTGTCCAGCTCCCCTCGCTCCACCAGCAGCAGGCCCATCGACAGAGTGCTCTCGATGGTAGAGAGTCCTGGCTCAGTGGCCGCCATGGGTGCCTGTTTGGCAGCGGAGTCGTGGGGCTGGTGCTGGCTGGTGATGGCATCGATCACGCCGTCACGTACGCCGGCAAGCAGAGCCTGCCGGTCTTGCTCCGAGCGCAGCGGTGGCCGCACATGGTAGCGGCTGTCGAAACCGGCCAATGCCTCTTCGGTAAACAGCAACTGGTGCATGGCGACATCAGCGGTCACTGCAATACCGCGCTTGCGGGCATCGGCCAGCATTTCCACGCTACGGGCACAGGACAACTGGCTCAGGTGCAGCCGCACGCCGGTTTCTTCTGCCAGCAGCAGCATTTCCATGACCGCAGCGGTTTCCGCCACTTCCGGAATACCCAGCAGCCCCAGCCTGGAGGCCACCAGGCCATCGTGGGCGTAACCGTCAGCCGCCAGGGCCTGGTTCTCGGGGCTGAACATCACGGTGAGTCCGAAGGTCTGGGCATAGGCCATGCAGCGGCGCAGCACCCGCGCATTCTTCACCGGACGGGCACCGTTGCCCAGGGCAATACAGCCAGCGCTGGCCAGGCCCGCCATATCGCTGAGCAGGTCGCCTTCCAGGCCGCGGGTGATAGCGCCCACGGGCAGTATCCGCACCGCCGAACGCTTGGCAGCGACGTCGAGTATCAGATTGGTGACTGCCCCGGAATCGTTCACGGGCGACGTGTCCGGAGACGCACACAGGGTTGTGAATCCGCCGTGAGCGGCGGCCAGGCTTTCCGAGGCAATATTACCTTTCTGGCCATTGCCCGGTTCACGCAGGTTGCAGCACAGATCCACAAAGCCGGGCGCCAGAATACAGCCGGCAGCATCAAAGTCGCGATCGGCAGACTCTCTTTCAGCAGCCTCGCCTAGCGCGGCAATATGGCCATCGCGAATCAGGACTGTGGTTTCAGCATCGGTATTCGCCAGGCGGCCACTGGTAATCTTCAGGCTGCTCATCCCTCGGCCCTCCCTGCCAGCTTGCGATTGCGCTCTGCCATCTGGCCGCCCATGGCCATGGACATCACCGCCATGCGGATGGCGATGCCGTTGGTAACCTGGTTAAGGATCACCGATTGCGGCCCATCGGCCACCGCCGATTCTATCTCCACACCCCGGTTGATGGGGCCCGGGTGCATTACGATGCAGCCGGGGTCGGCCAGGGCCAGTTTCTCCCGATTGAGGCCATAGAGCCGGTAGAACTCCCGTTCGCTGGGCAGCAACGCCCCTTCCATACGTTCCTTCTGCAGCCGCAACATGATCACCACATCCAGATCCTTCATGCCCCGGGCCATGTCGTATTCCACAGTGCAGCCCAGGCTTTCCACGTCTCTTGGCAGCAGGGTGGCCGGTGCAATCACCCGCACTTCGGCGGCGCCCAGTTCGTTCAGGGCGCGGATCTGGGAACGGGCCACCCGCGAGTGCAGCACGTCGCCCACGATCGCAACTTTCAGGCCCTCGAAACGCCCCTTGTGCTGACGGATGGTGAGCATATCCAGCATGGCCTGGGTAGGGTGGGCGTGGCGGCCGTCACCGGCGTTGATAATGGCCACGCCCGGGGTCACGCTTTCGGCAATAAAGTGAGGAGCACCGCTCTGGGAATGGCGTACCACGAACATGTCACTGGCCATGGCCTCAAGGTTCAGGAGGGTGTCGGACAGGGACTCACCCTTGGAGGTGGCGGAGGTGTTGATGTCCAGGTTGAGCACGTCCGCCGACAGGCGCTTGGCCGCCAGCTCGAAGGTGCTGCGGGTGCGGGTGCTGGATTCGAAGAACAGGTTCACAACGGTACGGCCCCGCAGTAACGGCACTTTCTTGATGCTGCGCTCACCCACTTCAATAAAGGAATCTGCAGTATCGAGAATTTCAGTCAATAGCGTCCGGTTCAGGCCATCAAGAGTCAGGAAATGCCGAAGCTGGCCGTCGGCGGTAAGTTGAAGGGATGTCGAGGAAGGGTCGTTTGCCGTCATGTGTCGCCTGTTGATGTTATGCGTTCGCTGATTACTTGCCCGTTTCCTGTAATTCTATGTGCAGAGGGTCCGGGCCACGCAATTTCACCCGCTGGTGAGACTGCAGGGCCAGCACCCGGCCGGTTACGTCCGGCTGCACCGGCAGCTCCCGTGCGCCCAGATCCACCAGTGTGGCGAGGATAATACTCGCCGGCCGGCCATAATCGAAAATTTCATTCATCGCCGCGCGGATGGTGCGGCCACTCATGATGACGTCGTCAATCAGGATAATGTCCCGGTCTTCGGTGCTGAAAGGCAAGCTGGACGGTTTCACTTTCGGGTTCAGGCCGATGCGGCTGAAGTCATCCCGGTAAAAAGAGATATCCAGCTCGCCCCAGGGTTCTTTCAGGCCCAGGCGCTTGCTCATGACATCCGCAAGCCAGACACCGCCCGTGCGAATGCCGATCAATGCCGGAGCTGTCACTCCCCGCTCTTCCAGCTTCCTGCGCAGGCCCGCTTCCAGGTCGTCCAGCAGTCGGTCCATATCAAGCAATGCAGTCATTTGAGTCCTCTCATACAACAGCCTGAGCCTGCTCAGGCAGAACGGGATTCCTGCTGATGAAACCAGGTTTCCAGAATCAGTACGGCGGCGCGATCATCCACCCCGTCACGGCCAAAATCACGGCTGCCACCGGCGGCCATGACATCGCCTTTGGCCTCGAAACTGGTCAAGCGCTCGTCCACCATTTCCACTTCGACATGAAAGCGGCCGTGCAAACGTTTACCGAATTTACGGGCCCGGGCACACATGTCGTTCTCGGTATCGTCCATGTTCAGGGGCAGGCCTACCAGCACGCAATCCGGCTTCCATTCTTCCAACAGGCGGCCAATCTGATCCCAGTCCGGGACGCCATCCCGGGCCGTCAGCATGATCAGGGGTTTGCCAGTACCGAGCAACTCCTGGCCACTGGCAACACCAATTCGCCGGGTGCCGAAATCAAAGGCCATTACCCGGCGGTTTCCGGCCTCAGGCATGGCCAACAAACTCGCTGAGCTGGTTGAGGTCAATACCGATCAGTTTCAGTACAGCCTGGTAGCGGTCTTCCCAGGGGGTGCGGAACAGGATGTCGGGGGTGGCGGGGCAGGTCAGCCAGGCGTTACTGGCCAGCTCGTCTTCCAGCTGCCCTTCACTCCAGCCTGCGTAGCCCAGACACACCAGATAGTTTTCGGGCCCGTTGCCGGCGCCAATGTCGGAGAGCACATCCCGGGAAGTGGTCAGCAGGACATCGTCAGACACCCGCGCTGTATTCTGCCAGCCGACATCGGGGGAATGCAGCACGAAGCCGCGTTCCGGCTGCACCGGGCCACCACCGTATACGGGCACGTCCAGTTCGCCACCTTCCATGTCCAATTGTTCGAGGATTTCACCGAGATGAATGTCCAGGGGGTGGTTCACCGTCAGTCCCAGGGCGCCTTCATCGGAGTGCTCGCACAGGTAGATCAACGCACCGTGGAAACGGGGGTCCTGCAAATAGGGAGACGCCACCAGAAACTGGTGTCGCAGACTGTGTGGAGAGTGTTTCGATGCTGTCATCCTGATGTCAGCCCCCGCCGTTCGAATACCCAGGTGCGGATAATTTCCAGTTCGTCGACATTCTCGCGCATATCTTCCGGGAAAGGCGCGAAGGGTGCTGCCATTCGAACGATGCGTATTGCCGCATCGTCAAGCACGGTACTCCCGGATGATTCGAGTATAGCCAGTTCCTTGATTGTGCCATCCTTCTTCAGGGAAACCAGCATACGCAAGTTGCCATAGATGCCGGCCTGCCTAGCCTGTTTAGGATAGTTGATGTTCCCGACCCGCGTCACCTTGCTGACCCAGTTCTGCACGTACCAGGCGTTGGTCGATTTCAGGGTAGAGGCCGCCGTAACACGCATGACTCTGGGCTTCTTGGCATAGGCCTGCCGCTGCTGGTCAAACCTGGCCTCCAGGCTGGCGATTTCCAGGCTGCGCTCCATCAGGCTTTTCTTTTCCTTCACCGGCAACGGCTCTTCCGATGCCGGTTCCGAGGTATCCGGCTTCGACACCTGGCGTTCACTACTTGCCTCGGTCTGCACCACAGGTTGTTCCTGCTGGCTCACCGGTTCAACCTTCGAGGGCGGTTCCGGCTGAACCTCGGCAATCTTCTGCTGGCTGATGTCCGTGGGCTGCGGCGAGGTCATCTCCACCGCCTCTTCCTCGGTACCGCTGCCTTTCTGGCTGGTCTGGGCGAGGAAATCGGCTTCCTCGGGATCGGTCTCGTCATCAAACTGCGACAGGGTGATTTCCATGGTCTGGGCCGAGGAACGAGGCGATTCCGGCGCAAAGGTAATGCCCAGCACCACAATGGCATGGAGCGCCAGCGCCATGAAAAGCGTAAAAGAAAACCGATCGAAGTCGCTGACCTGTACTGCCATTACTACTGTATACCTTCGGTTAGACCCGGCTGGGGACCATTATTTCAGACGCCGCTCTATGGCATCCATCAACTGGCTGGAGATATCGATTCCGAATGCGGCGTCAAGTTCCCGGATGCAGGTGGGACTGGTGACGTTGATCTCGGTCAGGTAGTCACCGATCACGTCGATACCGACAAAAATGAGCCCTTTTTCCTTGATCACCGGCGCCACACGATCACAGATTTCCCGGTCCCGGGCAGTCAGTTCGCGGCCTTCGCCCCGGCCACCCGCCGCCAGGTTACCGCGATTTTCCCCGTGGGAGGGGATACGCGCAAGTGCGTAGGGAACCGGCTCGCCATCAATCAGCAGAATGCGCTTGTCGCCCTGTTTGATCTCGGGAATGTATTTCTGTGCCATGGCCTGGTGGGCACCATGGTTGGTCAGGGTTTCGATGATCACCCCGAGGTTGTCGTCGTTTTCCTTGACGCGGAAGATCGAACGCCCGCCCATGCCATCCACCGGCTTCATGATGACATCACCATGCTCGGCGTAGAAATCCTTCAGCCGCTTGGCAGAGCGGGTCACGATCAGCGGTGGGGTGCAGTCTTCAAACTGGGCTGCGAACAACTTTTCGTTACAGTCACGAAGCGTCGATGCGGGATTGACCACCAGGGCGCCCTGTTGCTCGGCAATCTCCAGTATGAAGGTCGCCATCAGGAACTCGCGGTCCACCGGCGGGTCCTGGCGCATCAGGATAACGTCCAGATCACCCAGCGCCCTCTCCTGGGAGCCACCGAAGCTGAACCAGTCGTCCGGGTTCATGTGCACCGTCAGGTCACGGGTTCGTGCTCTGGCCTGCCCACCCTTCAGGTAAAGGTCCGGCAGCTCCATGTACTCAATTTGCCAGCCCCGCTTCTGGGCGGCCAGCAGCATCGCCAGTGAGCTGTCTTTCTTGAAATGGATCTTCTCGATGGGGTCCATCACAATTCCGAGTCGGACTGTCATAATGCCTCGTCAGGTAAAAGGTTGAAAACACGAACCGGTCTGCAGAGCGCTGTCAGCAATAAGTGCTATGCTGTGAACACAGATGGTATTGTACCCGAGCCGCGAATGCATCCGGAGAAATCCCGTATCAAATACGTGACTTTCCGGGCAGAAGTACATTTGGTCACAAAGTTATACTTTTTATCCGGCCCCCAATACTCTATAAATGAGCGGGATTTATAGAACAACGTTAACGTTTGTGTTAAAACCCCCGGTTGAAAAATAACGACAGTCGCAGAGCGCAAGGCAGTTGGACAATGGATGACAACTTCGAGAATCTGAAGATTATGGTGATCGACGACAGCAAGACCATTCGTCGCACCGCTGAGACCCTTCTGAAGAAGGTCGGTTGCGAAGTCATTACGGCAACAGACGGCTTTGACGCTCTGGCGAAAATTGCCGATTCCCAGCCCAACATCATTTTTGTAGATATCATGATGCCCCGGCTGGACGGCTATCAGACCTGCGCACTCATCAAGAACAATTCCTCTTTCAAAAAGACGCCGGTTATCATGCTCTCCAGCAAAGACGGACTGTTCGACAAGGCCAAAGGCCGAATTGTCGGATCAGACCAGTATCTGACCAAACCGTTCAGCAAGGACGAGCTTCTTAACACTATTCGCCAGTACGTTCCCCAAGCGGAACAGTAAACCTGCTGAAGCAAAGAACTATTGAGGACACCATGGCCCGCATTCTGATTGTTGATGATTCCCCGACCGAGGTTAAGAAAATCTCGACCATTCTGGAAAAGCACAAGCACGAAGTGCTGACGGCCGACAATGGCGCCGACGGCGTTGCCAAGGCCCGCGCAGAAACTCCGGACCTGGTTCTGATGGACGTGGTAATGCCCGGCCTGAACGGCTTCCAGGCCACCCGCCAGCTGACCCGCGCCCCGGAAACCGCGTCCATCCCGGTGGTTATCGTGACCACCAAGGATCAGGAAACGGACCGGGTATGGGGTACTCGTCAGGGTGCCAAGGGCTACCTTGTAAAACCCGTCAACGAAGACGACCTGATCAAAACAATCAACAGCCTGATTGCCTGATCCCCAACCGTGGAGTAAGCATGTCCGCACAGGCCGCCCCCTTTGCCGTTCTGACGGATATCGCCCGACGCAGTCGCACCATGGCTGCCGGTCTGCCGGAACAACAGCAAGCCGTCGAGCTCTGGAACGGGATCGGCTTTGTTCTGGCGGGCGAGCGCTACGTTGCGCCCATGGGTGAAGTCACTGAAATCCTCCATGTCCCCCGCTATACCCATATACCGGGGGTTCATCAGTTTATGTTGGGTGCCGCCAACGTGCGGGGCCGCCTCCTGCCACTGGTCGACCTTGCCGGCTTTTTTGAAATCCCCCGCTCTTCCCGCAGCCAGCGTGAGCGCCGGGTGCTGGTTGTGGAGCAGGGCGACGTATTCAGTGGCCTGGTAGTCGACAGTGTCTCGGGCATGCAGTATTTCGCAGTGGACAGCTTCGTGGCATCGCCACAGGATGTGCCTGCAAACGTTCAGCCGTTTGTAAATGGCGGTTACGAGCGTAACGAGGAAGTCTGGAAAGTGTTTTCCGCCGCCGAGCTGCTCGGGGACGAACGCTTCCTGGATGTAGCGCAATGGTAAGGGCGGTGACAACGGCAGGAACTCCTTCCCGCCTGCCCAACGCCCGCAGAATCAAACTTGCCAATATTACGAAGAAGAGGCCGGGAGCCAGAAAATGAAAAATAGAGCCGGAAGACTCAGTATGGGACAGGGAGGCAACAAGCTTGTTGCCGGCCTGATCGCCGCACTGATCGCATTGACCGTCCTGCTCGTTGCAGTGCTGTTCATTATCAACAAGGACAGCCAAAACGACCAGGCCTACATCGCCCACGCTTCGGAGCTGCGGGTACTGTCACAGGAAATCGCAAAGAACGCGACGGAAGCAGCGGGCGGTACCGCCTCAGCCTTCGACGCTCTGCGACGTTCCCGTGACGAATTCGAGCGCCTGTGGGGTTATGTGGTTGATGGCAACCCGGAAACCGGCCTGCCCCCGAGCCAGCTTGCCCAGGAAAGCGGCGTGCAGGAAACCTGGCAGGAAGTACGGAACAACGCTGACAGCATCCTGTCCACCCGGGACGCGGTACTCGGCCTTCACGAAGTGGCCCGGACCCTGAACGAAACCATCCCGCAGCTCCAGGTGGAGTACGACGACATCGTTCAGATCCTGCTGGATAACAACGCCCCTGCCGAACAGATCGCCCTGGCCCAGCGCCAGTCGCTGCTGGCAGAGCGGATTGTTCGCTCAGTCAACAACGTTCTGTCCGGTGATGAAGACGCGGTTATCGCCGCCGACCGTTTCGGTCGTGACGCCAGCCTGTTCGGCCGCGTTCTTGACGGTCAGGTAAACGGCAACCCGGCCATGGGCATCTCCCAGGTTAACGACGAAGATGCCATCTACGGCCTCGAAGCCGTCGGTGAGCTGTTTGAATTCGTATCCCAGAACGTAGACGCCATCCTTGAAGCCTCTCCCGACCTCTTCAAGGTGCGTACTGCGGCCAGCGACATCTTCCAGAACTCTCAGGTTCTGCTGGACGAGCTGTCGGTTCTTGCCACGAAGTTTACCGGCCAGGCCGGCTCCCGCTTCATCAGCCCGACTCTCGCCTTTATCATTCTGGCTGCCATGGTTGGTATCGTGGTGATGATCGGTGTGGTTCTCTACCGCGAAGCTCAGGAGCGTCTGGCGACGACCCAGGAGCAGAACGAGCAGAACCAGAACGCGATCCTGCGACTGCTGGACGAACTGGCTGACCTGGCCGATGGTGACCTGACAACCGAGGCCACGGTAACCGAGGACTTCACCGGTGCCATCGCCGACTCCATCAACTACGCGATCGACCAGATGCGCGGCCTGGTACAGGCCATTCGTGGTACGGCGGTACGGGTAGCGTCAGCCGCCCAGGAAACCCAGGCCACAGCCATGCACCTGGCGGATGCGTCCGAACACCAGGCCCAGGAAATTGCCGGCGCCTCTGCAGCGGTCAACGAGATGGCGGTGTCCATCGACCAGGTATCTTCGAACGCTGCAGAATCCTCCGCGGTTGCGGAGCGGTCGGTTGCGATCGCGAAGAAAGGCGCGGAAGTGGTACAGAACACCATCCGCGGCATGGACAACATCCGTGAGCAGATCCAGGAAACCTCCAAACGGATCAAGCGCCTGGGTGAGTCTTCCCAGGAAATCGGTGACATCGTATCGCTGATCAACGACATCGCCGACCAGACCAACATCCTGTCCCTGAACGCAGCCATCCAGGCCTCCATGGCCGGTGACGCGGGCCGGGGCTTCGCGGTGGTTGCGGACGAGGTTCAGCGCCTTGCGGAACGTTCCTCTGCGGCGACCAAGCAGATTGAAGCGCTGGTCAAGACGATCCAGTCGGACACCAACGAAGCGGTTATCTCCATGGAGCACACCACCGCCGAGGTGGTCCGTGGTGCCCGTCTGGCCCAGGATGCGGGTATCGCCCTCGAGGAAATCGAGAACGTATCCATGAGTCTGGCGGAACTGATCCAGAACATCTCCAACGCAGCGCGTCAGCAGTCTTCTTCTGCGGCTCACATTTCCAACACCATGAACGTCATCCAGGAAATCACCTCGCAGACCTCCTCCGGTACCAACGCGACTGCGAAGTCCATCGGTAACCTGGCAGAAATGGCGTCTGAGCTGCGGTCCTCGGTTGCGGGCTTCACACTGCCCGAAGAGGAGTCAGTCGACCAGGAAGAAGAGGAAGACAGCGACGTTCCGGTGGTGAGCTGATTATCGCTCCGAGGCTGCTGACAGTTTATGGCTGAAACACGCAACCATCTGTCACCTGCCGACGGCATCTGGTCACTGCGCCGACTCCCCGATATGGATGAGGCGCAGTTCAGCCAGTGGCAGACACTGCTTGAGCACCGTACCGGCATTACCCTGTCATCTGGCCGCAAGTCGTTTCTCGAAACCAACCTCGGGATCCGCATGCGGGAGATCGGATGCAGCAGCTACCAGGCCTACTACGAACAGATCGTATCCGGCCCGGATGCCATTATGGAGTGGTCCACCCTGGTGGACCGGCTGACGGTACAGGAAACCCGGTTTTTCCGGGATCCGGATGCTTTCAGGCTGGTGTCTGACTATGTGCTTACCCGGCCCCGTGAAGCGCTGAAAAAGCGCCCCCTGGAGGCCTGGAGTGTGGGTTGCTCCACTGGCGAAGAGCCCTACACGCTGGCGATGCTGCTGAACGAGTGTATGGAAGGCTTGTCGCTACAGCCACTGTTCGGAGTTACCGGCTCCGACATCAGCAAGCCCGCCATCGACAAGGCCCAGTCCGGCCTGTTCAGTGCGCGCAAGCTGATGGGCATGGACGAAGCCATGAAGGCCAGGTACTTCCGGCCGGCAGAGCGGAACAACGTCGAAATTGTAAAAAGCATCCGGGAGCGGGTGTGTTTCACAAGGCTGAATGTGCTGGACCTGAAACACGCTCCCATGCACGGAATGAACATTATCTTCTGCCAGAATCTGCTGATTTATTTCCGGCGCTGGCGCCGGCGGGAAATCGTAAAACGGCTTGCAGAGCGGCTGGCGCCCGGGGGGTTGCTGGTCCTGGGCCAGGGAGAACTGACCGACTGGCAGCCCCCTGGCTTACAGAGGGTACCCTCGGAACATGTGCTGGCGTGGATCAAACGCCAGACTGACGAAGAATAACCGGAGTGGTTATGGGCAATCACCATGACAGCATCGCCCTGGACTGGGTTCGTGGCGAAATACAGGACACGCTGACCCAGGGTCAGCAAGCACTGGAAGCGTATGTCGAGAATCGAGACGACACCGCGCGCCTGCGCTTCTGCCTGAACTATCTCCACCAGGTTCACGGTACTCTGCAGATGGTTGAGCTTTACGGCGCAGCCCTGTTGACCGAGGAAATGGAGAAGCTCACCCAGGCGGTCCTGAACGAAACCGTCGCCAGTGTGGACGACGCGGTGGAAGTGTTGATGCAGGCTATCCTGCAGCTTCCCCAGTACCTGGAACACCTTGCCAGCAGCAAGGATGATTTTCCGATGGTGCTGCTGCCACTGCTGAACGATCTCCGGGCTGCGCGGGGCGAATCCCTGCTGTCAGACACATCGCTGTTCAAGCCAGACCTGGCCCCCTCGAAGGTTGCCGCGGCTGCCAATGTCTCCCAGCGCCTGCAGGATCCGAAAGTTCTCGGCCATATCCGCAAACTTCGCCAGATGTACCAGTTCGCACTCGCCGGTGTGGTTCGCGAAGCCGATCTGGACGCCCACTTCGATTACATGCAGAAGGTCATCCAGCGGCTGATCCGGTTGTGCCAGAAAACCCCCCGGGGTCAACTCTGGAAAGCGGCCGGCGCGTTTGTGGAAACCCTTCAGGAACACGTCAATCCGGTCAATACCGCCGTCAAGGCACTGTTGCGGGAACTGGACGCAGAAATCCGTCGCCTGACAGACGAGCATGTGGATATTCTGCAACAGCAAGCCCCCGAAGCCCTGCTCAAGCACCTGCTGTATTACGTTGCCCGCGCCCGGGAACTGGATACTCCACTGGTGCAGGAACTGCGCAACGATTACCGGCTGGAACAGGCGCTACCGTCCGACGATGATGTCGACGCCGCCAAAAGCCGGGTATCCGGCCCCGGCCGCGATGCCATTCACTCGGTGGTCAGTGCACTGAACGAAGAGCTTGCCAAGCTCAAGGACCAGCTGGATCTGTTCGTACGGTCCGAGCTGCGCCAGAACGACGAACTGGAAGAGCTGCAACCGGGCTTGCGCCAGGTGGCCAATACCCTGGCGGTTCTGGGACTGGGAATACCCCGCAAGGTCATTACTGAACAGCTGGAACTGGTGGAGAAGCTCTCCGCCCAGCCGGAAACAGTGGATGATGGCACCCTGATGGATATCGCCGGTGCCCTGCTGTATGTGGAAGCCAGTCTTGCAGGCCTCGACAGCGACCGGCAATCCGAGAGCAGCCGTACTGAGGACGATCAGCAGTCCGTTAACATGGGCTCGCGGGAACTGGGTGACGCCAGCAGCGCCCTGCTGAGGGAATCACGCAATACCCTCGAGCAGGTCAAGACCGCCATTGTCAATTTTATTGCCTCCCAGTGGGAAACCGGTGAAATCGAGCATGTTCCCGGGTTGCTCCACAGCATTCGCGGTGGCCTGAGCCTGATCCCGCTGGACCGTGTTGCCGATATGCTGGCGTCAGCCGAGCGTTACATCACCGATGTGCTGCTTGGCGGCAGGCAGGTTCCGGACTGGAAACAACTGGACACCCTGGCCGATGCCATCACCAGCATCGAGTATTACCTGGAGCGACTGGCCGAAGGCATCGAGGATAACGACAGTGTTCTCAGTGTTGCCGAAGCCAGCCTGACCTCTCTTGGCTTCCCGGTTGGCGCCGAACCCACCTGGCGGCATCCGTCGGAAGAAGAGGTACCGCTGGTCGATGCGGAAGTGCCCACAGCATCAGAAGCGACCGACTCCAAAGGCTCGGACGAAGAGCTGCTGGATGACGAAATACTCGGCATCTTTGTTGAGGAAGCCGAAGAAGTCCTGGAAACCATCAACGAGTTCTATCCCCGCCTGCGCCAGAACCATGACGACCGCGAAGCACTGACCGAAGTTCGTCGTGCGTTCCATACCCTCAAGGGCAGCGGTCGACTGGTAGGCGCTACCAGTATTGGTGAGGTAGCCTGGTCGGTGGAGAATCTGCTGAACCGGGTGATCGACCAGACGCTTCGCCCCAACGACGACATGTTCAGCCTGATCGACGACGTCAACGCTCGAATTCCGGCGCTGATCAATGATTTCCGTAGTGGCCGGTCTGATGGCGACGTCGCAGAGCTCATCGAGCGCGCCGAAGCCATGTCCACTACCCGAAAAACTGACAGTGACAGCGCTACTGCTGGGCCTGAAGCGGAATCCGACAGCGACGAGTCCGGTGCAGAAGCACCATCAGAAGACCTGACAGAAACTCCGGCTGCCCAGGAGCTGACCACTGTCGAAGACAGCTCTGATGACGATCTCATCGACGACGAAATTCTCGAAATCTTTATCGAGGAAGCCGGTGAGGTTCTGGATACCATCCGCGAATTCCTGCCCATGCTGCTGCGGCAGCACGACGACCGCACCGCGCTGTCTGAAGTCCGACGGGCGTTCCACACCCTGAAGGGCAGTGGCCGTATGGTTGGCGCGCTGGTTGTTGGCGAGCTGGCGTGGTCCGTCGAAAACATGCTCAACCGCGTGATCGACGGCAGCATCTTCATGAATGATGACATCGCCGGTTTGCTGGACGAAGTCACGGCTGTCCTTCCTGAGCTGGTCGAAGACTTCGAGAAGCGGCGCGCTCCGTCCCGTGATATCTCGACGCTCGAAGCCCGTGCCAAGGCCCTGGCGAACGGTGAGATCCCTGATGCCAGCACCATGCCGCCTTCAGAGCCACAGGCCTCTGCTGAAGAACAACCCACGGCGGAAGCGCTGCTGACCGATGACGACGAAGACGCTGCAGTCGACCCGGTACTGCTGGATATCTTCGAGAGCGAGACCGAGACCCACCTGCAAACCCTGCAGGACTTTATTCACGCCGCTGGCGACAAGGCCAGCGTTGCCTATACCGACGACCTTTCCCGCGCCCTTCACACCCTGAAAGGCAGCGCGCATACCGCCGGTATCGGCCCGATCGCCGCTGTCATTACTCCGCTGGAACGGTTTGTAAAAGAATCCCGCGCCCAGAACAAGCGGGCAGACCAGGAGGTTATCGGCCTGATTGGCGATGCCTGTCACTTCCTGACCCAGGGCCTGAGCCAGATCCGCGAGAATCCGCAGGGAGACCTTCCCGGCACGGACAGCTTCCTGGATCGGCTGGAACAGATCAGCAATGCCACATTGCGCAGCGCCCGTTCCCGTGATGATGAATCCGACGAGGATAACCGGCCGCAGCTGGTTCAGCTATTCCTCAACGAAGGCCTGGACATCCTGCTGGATGCCGACCGGATTCTTGACGAGTGGGCAGAGCACCCTGAACAGACCTCTGCACTGGATACCCTGCGCACGGAATTGCGCCAGTTGACGGAGGGCGCACAACAGGCTGGCCTGGCCGACGTCGCCGAACTCTCGGGGGCGCTTACAGACGTCTACGAGCGCGCTGCGAAACCGGGATTCCAGCCAGACCCGTCCTTCTTCGAGACCATCCGCGCTGGCCATGAACACCTGATCAACATGATGGACCAGGTCGCTGCCGGGCTTGCCACTGAGAGCGGTGACGAGCTGATTGCCGGCCTGGATGCGCTGGCCGTGGATATTTCCGAAGAAGCACCGGATGAGACACCGGATGCCTTTGAACAGGAATTCACCGGTGACCTGGAGGAAATCGACCGCAGCTTTGAGCTTGAGGCCGAGGAGACCCCGGAAGAAGAAAGTGACGAACTGCCACCGCTGGCGGAAACCGATGAAGATATGGATCAGGAGCTTGCGGAGATTTTCCTGGAGGAAGCCCGCGACCTGATCGACAGCACCGCAGACGCCCTGCAGAACTGGAGCGACAATACCGGCAATCTGGATCTGCTGCGCCTGCTACAAAGGGACCTGCACACACTCAAGGGTGGTGCGCGTCTTGCCGATATCCCGTCCATCGGTGACCTGTCCCACGAACTGGAAAACCTGTTCGAAGGCCTGACCGAACAGCGGCTTGCCGTTACCGGTGAACTGTCCGATTTGCTGTTCCGCTGCCACGACCGTTTGGCGGGCATGGTGGATGCCCTGGAACAGAATGAGCAACCCCGGCCGGCACCGGACCTCATCAGTGAAATCCACGCCTACATGGACAGTGCCACTGGCTCTCGCCCGGTGACGGACGTGAACCACGATGACCTCGAAACCGAAGCGGATGAAGACATTCCTCTGGCCGACCTGGACGAGGACGATAGCCCGGAACCGGAAACCCCGGCGGACGCTCCCGAAGACGCTCCTGAAGAGGAACACGACACCGATCTCTCCCACCTCGACCCGGAGCTGACCGGCATCTTCCTCGAAGAAGCCTACGACCTGATCAACTCCACCGGCAGCGCCCTGCATACCTGGAGCGAAGACACCTCCAACCGCGACGTTGCGGCAGAGCTGCAGCGTGACGTGCACACCCTCAAGGGCGGCGCCCGCATGGCCGGTGTCGACGCCATTGGCGACCTGACCCATGTGCTGGAAGACCTGTTCGAGAAAGTGGCGGAAGGCCAGCTCAGCGCCAGTGACGAGATGAACGATCTGCTGTTCGCCTGTCACGACAGGCTGGCACAGATGGTTGAGCAGGTTGCCACGCAAAAACCGTGTCCGCCGGCAACAGCACTGGTTGCACAGGTGCAAGCCATTCTCTCCGGCAAGCCGATGCCGTCGGCAGAGCCTGAAGAACCTGCGGAAGAGCCGGAAGCAGCAACCGAAACGTCCGACGAAACAGAAGCAACCGACGAACAGCCGACGTCCGTCGCAGACGCCATAGCACAGGCCTCCGATGATGATCTGGTAGGCATCTTCCTTGATGAAGGTCTGGAGATTCACGAAGCCATTGGCGAATGTCTTGCCCAGTGGCGCGATGAACCGGAAGAACTCGTCGGTGTAACCCAGCTTCAACAGGAACTGCACACCCTCAAGGGTGGCGCGCGCCTGTCCGACGTTGACCCCATTGCCGATCTGGCCGAAGCCTGGTCAGACGCCCTGGATCCACTGATTGCTGGTGCCAGCAACCAGTCGACTCTGCTGGAGCTCAGCGAGAAAGCCCATGGCTCCTTGCGGAACATGCTCGCCAACCTGGAAGACAGCAGCAAGCCGGCTGCCGACAAGACGCTCATCGAGGCATTGAAAGATGCCCACAAAGTGTCTGGCGATGAGCTCTCCGAGGGTGCTGCGGCTGCCGAAGCCTCCAGCGAAGAAGATGCTGTTGACGCCGAAGTCCTGGAGATCTTCCTGGAAGAGGCCGGCGAGATCCTTGACCAGTTGGAACAGTTACTGGACGACTGGCGCAAAGACCCGGCCAACCACCATTTCAACCAGGAAGCCCAGCGTGCACTGCACACCCTCAAGGGTGGGGCAAGGCTGTCGCAGCTTGGCGAGCTGGGAGACAAGGCCCATGGCCTGGAGACACGGCTGATCGACCTGGGTGGCAACACCCCGGGCGACGATGCCTGGCAGGCCATTACCAAAGACCACGATGGCATCGTGGCGCTGGTTGCCGATATCCGTAACCGGTTCGAGAATACTGGCGCGGTTCCCGAACCCGCCAAACCGGAAGCGAAAGCACCGGAAACACCAAAAGCGCCCGAGCCGGCGGCCGAAAAGCCTGCCGAGCCGGAAAAACCGGTGGCGCCAGCGCCCAAGCCCAACAAAGTGCCCTCCAAGCCACCGGCAAAAGGGGCTGCCGCCCAGCGCGCGCCACAGGAAACCATTCGGGTATCCGCACCGCTGCTGGACGAACTGGTCAACCTGGCCGGTGAAACCAGTATTACCCGTGGCCGCCTGGAACAGCAGACCAGTGACTTCAGCCACAACCTCGACGAAATGGCCGCCACCATCGAGCGTCTGCGTGAACAGCTGCGCCGGATGGAAATCGAGACAGAGACCCAGATCCTTTTCCGCGCAGAGAAAGAGCACGGCCCGGACTATGGTGATGACTTCGACCCGCTGGAAATGGACCGCTATTCCGCCATTCAGCAGCTGTCGCGTGCACTGACGGAATCCTCCTCTGACCTTGCGGACCTGCGGGAAACTCTGTCCGATCGGGTACGGGACACCGAGACCCTGCTGGTACAGCAGTCGCGGATCAACACGGAACTCCAGGAAGGTCTGATGAAGACCCGAATGATTCCATTTTCCTCCATGGTGCCCAGGCTGCGCCGTATCGTTCGCCAGATCAGTGGTGAACTCAGCAAGAGGGTCGAGTTTGATGTCCGTAACCCGGAAGGGGAAATGGACCGCAATATCCTTGAACGCATGATTGCGCCGCTGGAACACATGCTGCGTAACGCGCTGGACCACGGTATCGAGACTCCGGCAGACCGCAAGAAAGCCGGCAAGCCGGAAACCGGTGAGGTTACCCTGTCGCTGACCCGTGAAGGTGGCGATGTGGTGCTGCGGATGATCGACGACGGCGCCGGCATACCGGCCCAGGTCATTCGTGACAAGGCCATTCGCCAGGGCATGATGTCGGCGGATGAAGACCTGAGCGAGCGCGAAGTCCTGCAGTTCATCCTGCAGCCGGGCTTCTCAACCGCCCAGCAGGTCACCCAGATTTCCGGCCGTGGTGTCGGCATGGACGTGGTGGCCAGCGAGATCAAACAGCTTGGCGGCAGCCTGGATATCGACTCAACGGTCGGCAAGGGCACCGTATTCACCGTTCGCCTGCCATTCACGGTATCCGTCAACCGGGCATTGATGGTCTCTACCGGCGAGGATTTCTACGCCATCCCGCTGAACACCATTGAAGGTATCGTACGGGTCAGCACCTATGAGCTTGAGGAATATTACAAGCCGGAAGCGCCCCTTTACGAATACGCCGGCCAGCAGTACCGCCTGCAGTACCTGGGCAGCCTGCTGAACAGTGATCACCATCCCAAGCTTCAGGGCCAGGCGCTGCCACTGCCGGTCATCCTGGTGCGTGGTGCCGAGCAGCCCATGGCTCTGCAGGTAGACAGCCTGATGGGCAGTCGCGAAATCGTGGTCAAGTCTCTTGGCCCGCAGTTCAGTACCGTACGGGGTGTGTCCGGTGCCACCATCCTTGGTGATGGTAATGTGGTGGTGATCCTCGACCTGCCGGCAATGATTCGTTCCGACATCCTTTCCGAGCGCCAGCGAATTGCCAACCTCGAGAAGGCCAGGGAAGCCTCACGCCGCGTGGAACAGTCCACCGTGGTTATGGTGGTGGACGACTCGGTCACCGTGCGCAAGGTTACCTCCCGCCTGCTGGAGCGTAATGGCATGGAAGTGATCACGGCCAAAGACGGCCTGGATGCGGTGGCACAGCTGCAGGATCACAAGCCGGACATCATCCTGCTGGACATCGAGATGCCCCGCATGGACGGTTTCGAAGTGGCCAGTTTTGTGCGCCATGATGAAAACCTCAAGGATACGCCGATCTGCATGATCACTTCCCGTACCGGGGAGAAGCACCGTGAGCGGGCGTTGGCCATCGGTGTCAACGAATACCTCGGCAAGCCTTTCCAGGAGACCGAACTGCTTGACACCATCACGCGGCTGACCGGGAATCAGTGATGGCCGGCCAGCCAGGACGGCCAGCGGTCGGTATCGTCTCGGACATCGTCCTGCAGCGCCACCGGCTGCAGGAAGCCACGTCCAGGTTCGGCCTGGACGTTTGCTTTTCTGGCGACCCGGATCGTCTCCAGGGTTACCCGGAATTTCCGGACGCCAGCCTGTGGCTGATCACCCTGGAAGACGAGGCGGACCATCCGGTCCTGTTTGATCATCTGCTGGAGAATACCGAGGCACCGGTTCTTTTTGGCCTGGACCCGGCCCCGAAGCCCGGCAGCACCGACTATTTTCGCTGGGAACGCCGGTTGCTGGACAAGCTGGAGCAGTCCCTCGGACACATAGAGAAGCTGGATTCCGCAGCGGCTATCGAGGAGCTGGCCAACGAGCAGCCACAAACGGCGACCTCACCCACACTGCCCCACTGGATTCCGCCCGCATCGGCAGATCTGCCGGCCGAAGAAATCTGGATTCTGGGCGCATCACTCGGTGGCCCTGCCGCGGTTAAAACCTTTCTCGACAACCTCCCACCCGGCTTACCGGTGGGTTTTGTCTATGCCCAGCACATCGATAACAATTTTACCGAGGTGCTCACCCGGGTTCTGGGGCGCCACGCTCACTACCAGCTGAAACCGGCAGAGAACGGCTATCGGATCCACAACGGTGACGTTATCCTGATGCCTGTGGAGCATGAATGGTCGCTGGACGACAGCGGTGCACTCCTGCAGCGGGATACACCCTGGCCGGGACCCTACGGCCCGTCCATCGACCAAGTGCTGCTGAATATCGGCGACCATTACGGTGCCCGTTGCCACGCCATCGTGTTTTCCGGCATGGGCAATGACGGCGCCATTGCCGCGCCGTTGCTGAAGGCTTATGGTAGCCGCATCTGGGTGCAGGAAAGCTCCAGTTGTGGCAACAGTTCGATGCCCGATTCTGTGGCAGCCACCGGCTGCTCTGTGTTCTGTGGCACGCCGGAACAGCTGGCCCGAGAACTCGTCAAAACGATTGAAGAATCCTGCCTGCTCAAGGGCCGGCAAAAACGGGATTCCGCCTGAGGAAATGAGTAATGAACGACAACAGCCAAACCCTGCCCTGTGTAATGATCCCCATGAGCGGAAAACAACTGCTGTTACCGAACGTTTCGATAGCGGAAGTCGTGGATTTTGTCAGTTCCGATCCGGCAGCCAATACGCCGGAATGGCTGGTAGGTGAGCTGGAATGGCGCGGTCTGAACCTGCCGGTTATATCCTACGATGCAGCCAATGGCGGCAAGCTCACGGTTCCCGGGGGCAATCGGGGGCGCATTGTGGTGCTGAACACCATTGGCGATCACCATAATTCGGTGCCCTTCATGGCCCTGGTCACCCAGGGTATTCCCAGCCAGAACCGCCTGACTGAGGATCAGATCAAACAGATTGACGGCGAGGCCGGCCCCGCCGACCTGATGGTGGTTGAAGTTGAGGGGGAAACCGCCATCATTCCGGATCTTGGCTACCTTGAGTCCCTCGCGCTGGAAGCATCCCGCTAGCCGAACCACCACTGTGACAGTCAACGCAGACGTGGCACTGTGATTTGCTAATGTTATAATGTTGCAAATTTCGCAGGACAGTGCCCATGTCATCCAGCGCTCTTCCCTATCGCCCCCACAATCACGAAGCCTGTGTTACCCAGGCACTGGCTGACGCCAGAACCATCTGTCAGCAGCATAATGCCCGCCTGACGCCAACCCGCGAGCGGGTACTGGAGTTGATCTGGCAGTCCCACAAGCCTCTCGGTGCCTATGACGTTCTCGCAGTGCTGGCAGAAGATGGCCACAATGCCGCGCCACCCACCGTTTATCGTGCCCTGGACTTCCTCCAGCAATACGGGCTGGTGCACCGCATTGCCTCGCTGAATGCCTTTACAGGCTGTACCCACGCTGGCAAGAGCCACAATGGCATGTTCCTGATCTGCCGTTCCTGCGGGAACGTGCTGGAACTGACAGCGCCCGCCGTTTCCAGTGCCGTCCATACGGCCGCCGCGGAAGAAGCCTTCCGGCCGGAGGATGTCACCATTGAGGTTTCCGGCTACTGCCCCCGTTGCGCATCGGATAATGCCCATGACTGAAGCACTGGTAGAACTCCGACGGGTTACCATCAACTTTGACAACCGGCCAGTGGTGGATCATGTGGATCTGCGGGTTCAGCGCGGAGATATCATTACCATTATCGGCCCCAACGGCGCCGGCAAGACCACGCTGATCAAGGCGGTGCTCGGCATACAACCCATCTCCGACGGCGCCCTGACCATGGCCCCGGGGCTCACCATCGGTTATGTGCCCCAGCACCTGACGCTGGAGTCCACCTTACCGCTCAGCGTAAAACGATTCATGCTGCTCAGTGGCCGCTCCCACCAGGAATGTCGGGAGGCACTGGCCAAGACGGGCGTGGATCACCTGCTTGATGCCTCTGTCCACCACCTGTCAGGCGGCGAAAAGCAGCGGTTGTTGCTGGCCCGGGCGCTGGCCCGCAGGCCGGACCTGCTGGTACTGGACGAACCCGCACAAGGCGTTGATATAAATGGGCAGGCAGCCCTTTACGACCTGATCAGAAGCCTCAGGGATGATCTGAACTGTGGCGTAATCATGATCTCCCATGACCTGCACCTGGTCATGGCGGCTACTGACAAGGTTATCTGCCTCAACCAGCACGTGTGCTGCAGCGGATACCCTGCGGATATCTCCCACGACCCGGCTTTCATTGAAACCTTCGGGCGTCCGGTAGCGGAAAGCCTGGCCGTTTACCATCACCGCCACAACCACAGCCACGACCTGCACGGCGATGTGGTCTCCGGCGACCACGATGATGCCCATGGAGAGTGCTCCCATGCCCATCATTGATGCCGTCCTCGGGGATTTTTTCTGGCGTGCACTGATCGGCGGCCTTGGCGTGGCCCTGGTGGCAGGACCGCTCGGCTGTTTCGTGGTCTGGCGGCGTATGGCCTACTTCGGCGATACCCTGGCCCATTCCGCACTGCTGGGCATTGCCCTGAGTTTTCTGATCAGCGTTCCCATCAACCTGGGGGTAATCATCACCTGCGTGGTACTGGCAGTGGCCCTGGTTCTGTTTTCCCGCAGCAAGACTCTGGCCACCGATACCCTGCTGGGAATTCTGGCCCACAGTGCGCTGGCTATCGGCCTGGTGACACTGAGCTTTATGCCCGACATACGCGTGGACCTGACCGGCCTGCTGTTTGGCGACCTGCTGGCCATGAGCCGCCATGACCTGCTGTGGATCTACGGTGGTGCCCTGTTGATTCTGGGGTTGCTGACCGTGCTGTGGCGGGGGCTGCTGATGAGTACGATTCACGAAGAACTGGCCAGGGTTGAAGGTGTGCCGGTAGAACGCCTGCGACTGGCACTGATGCTGATGTTTTCCATAGTCATCGCCGTAGCCATGAAAATCGTCGGGGTACTGTTGATCACTGCCTTGCTGATTATTCCTGCTGCTACCGCCCGCCGCCTGGCAACCAATCCGGAGCACATGGTGGGACTGGCGATCGTCTTCGGTTTTGTGGCCGTTACCGGGGGGCTGACACTGTCCTGGCACCTTGACACCCCGGCCGGCCCTTCCGTGGTGGTCACCGCCTTTTCCGTTTTCCTACTGGTTTATGGCTCGGCGCGACAGACCCAGGCCTGACGCCGGGTACTACAGGCCGGGCTTCCGGGCGCTGTGGCCATGATCCAAAGTGTAGACTAAGGTATAGGGCACGCAGTCACCCCAAAATCTCGCCAACGGTTACGGATCAACCTATGGAAAACCCCGAACTGACAGGGAAAGGACACCTTCTGGCGCTGCCACACCTGTGGGCACCACTGCTGGTCCTCGCCGCCGGCCTGGCAATTACCGGCTTCACGGCCCAGGCTCTGGAAACGCAGGCCCGCGCCCTGGCCGAAGAGGTCTATCACCGGCAGCACAACACCCTTGTTGCCCGACTGAGCGGCTACAAGGAGCTCCCGCCCTTGGCTACCGATGTGCCTGTACCGGAGCAGCCAGTGAACGACTTGGCATCCGTCGGTCTCTGGCTCGCAGCCGTGTTCAAAAACTCTGTGCCAGGCATGCTGAACCTGCGGATTGATACTCTTGAACGGCATAGCAAGACGCCGCTGTTTCAGACCATTCATACCGCAAACCCGGACCGATCCCGATCACTGCGTTCGGAAATTGCCATCGGGGAACATCGGTGGCTGCTGACGACGCTACCTGATACCCGGTTTCTGGAACACCCGGCGCAACAGTCTTTTCGATTCGTGTGGCTGGCGGGCCTGGTAATAACCCTTCTGGCAACGGTAGTTCTGGTCCTGCTATGCCTGCGATTACGGCGATGGCAGACCCGCTACCACACTGCCGACAGGGCGCGCGAGGAATACCAGGAGCAGATCAACAACATGCAAATTGAAAAATCGATTCTGCGGCAGGCGTTGAATGATAGCGAACAGCGCAGTCGCGACCTGGTAGGGCTCTCCGGAGCGACAATCTGCGAGCTGGATGAGGAGGCCACCACCGGATACATCTCCCCCCAGGTGGCTGACCTGTTACAAAAGGCCCCGGCTGATCTCGCCGGGCGGCCCTTCGAACAACTGGTGGCCCCGGATTGTCTGGACAATTTCCGCAGGACACTCCAGGCCTCGCGGCAGGAGCAGCAGATACAGCGTATTGACCTGAAACTGCTGGATGCCGATGACCAGCGGGTTCCGGTAACCCTGCGGGTTCTGGCATTGCGGGATACGTTGCACGGTTTCAGCGGCTACCGTCTCAGTCTTCAGCCCTGTACTCAGGCGGTATAGTTAACGTATAGCCTGTTGCCTGCGCTCCCAGCCTGCTTTGCCGGTTGCATGCTGGGACCCAGCCAAAGGCAACTCAAACGTTAGCGCTTACCGTCCAGAGGCCGCATAACGTCTTTAAGGCGGCCGGATTCCACCAGTTCCAGGAACTCGTCGCCCAGGCGGTCGCTCTCGGCGATGGCCTTGCGCCAGGCGCGCTCGCGGCCGGCGTCGTCGCCGAGGTAACGCTCGAAATCCTTGCGGTCCGGCAGTTTTTTGTCCGACAGCGACTCCAGGTATTCCGGTGACGGCGACACCAGCAGAACATCCTGCAACCGGGTGGCGTCGCCGCGGCGCCAGGGCAGGGTTTTGTCGAACCAGCCCGGAACCACCTTGTCGGTGAAATGGGAATAGAGGATAACGCCAGGCTGTTCGTAGGGCAGATCCAGGTGGTAATCCAGCAGGCCGCCGTCGCGGTAGAGACCATCCGGAGCGCCGGGGATGTTACGCACCCCTGACATCACCATGGGAATAGAGGCGGACGCCAGCAGGGCCGGCATCAGGTTGTCGCGGCTCAGGGCTACTTCGTGGCTGGGGAAATCCACCAGTTTGGCCAGCGGTGCTTTAACCCGGGCGTCGTGGATGATACCGCGCTCCATAAAGCGGCCCAGGTGGCGGCGGCTGACCATGTTGGCACTGATGGCATTCATCAGGCCCAGGCTGAGGCGCCCCCTGGTATCGTGCTCCAGCATGCCGCGGCTGCGAACAACGACAATGTTCAGGCGGTACCAGGGATGGTTGAGGATATGGTCTTCACAGCCGGCCAGCAGCTCCTCCAGGAACAACACGCTCTTGCGGCTGACTTCCGCCATGCTGACGCCCTTGGCGAAGCGCTGGGAGGTGTACAGGTCGGCCAGGCGGGCCAGTTGTTCCTTGGGGTCGTCCGTTGACGCTACCGCGGCAAACCGCCAGCTACCGATGGAGGAACCGATCAGCGAGCGCACCTGGGGTACAGCGGGTAGAAAATCTCCGAATATGGCCTTGTCCAGGCCGGAAATACCCAGCGCTTTGGGGCCTCCTGCCGCTCCGGGAACCACATGCACATCGCCTGCGGTAAACGGCTTTTCCTGCAACCGTTCAAAGGCACGGCTGCCAGCGCGGATGGTCAACACTGGCGGGCGGGTGTGGACAGCGGTCATAACGGCTCCTTGCTCAGAGCCCGCAAGTTTATCGAACTGCAGGCCGGGCAGCCATAGCGGTGGCGGCATTCATACCGGCACTGAAAACCGACTTTCTTCCCGGGAAGGTCATGCTAGACTTCGGAAAAGCCTGATTCAGGCAGTTTGGCCCTACCACAGACAGCCGGAGTATGCTGTGAATCCACTTGCCGCCACCAACAAACTGGCTACAAATCCCACCCTTGCGGTACTTGGCTTCAAACGTCGGATCGTTTACCACCTTTATTTCTGGGCTTTTATAGCCGTTGCTCCTCTGGTGATGGTGCAGTGGCAACAGGGCAATGTGGTGTTGGCGTTACTGCTGATCCTGTTCTGCCTGAATGCGGTTGCTGTCATAGCGTTTCTGCGGTTCCGCGGTACCTATTTTCTGCAGGGGCGACTGTTCCCCATCCTCGCGGTAATCTCCGCTGCTTATTCCACCATGATCAATGGGCATGCCGGGCTTTACTGGGCGTACCCCGCCGCTGCGGCGCTGTTTTTCCTGCTTCCTCTGAAGGAGGCCACCGTCAGCAATATTGTGTTTGTGATCAGCATGTCGGTCGTGTCTTTTATCACCTTTCCGGAGGCTGACTTCTGGCGCATCACCTTTTCCCTGGGCCTGACTTGCCTTTTCGTGATGATCTTTGCCTGGCTGGTAGGGCGACTGCAGGCAGAGCTGACCCGGCTGGCCACCACTGACCCTCTTACAGGTTGTCTTAACCGGTCACAGCTGGCAGACATCCTCAATAGCCAGATTCAGATGCGCGAACGCTATGAGCGGGTATCCAGCCTGATTTTGCTGGACATGGACTATTTCAAGACGATCAACGACCGGTGGGGGCACCTGGCCGGCGACAGGGTTCTGCAGGAGCTGTCAGCCAGGCTGCGCAAGCGGCTGAGGGAGAACGACCAGTTGTTCCGCATTGGCGGCGAGGAGTTCATGCTGGTGCTGCCGGAAACACGCCAGAAAGACGCTGACAAGGTCGCCAGGGAGCTGCTTACAAACATCAGCGCCCGCCCCTTCGTTGAAGGTATCCAGATTACCGCCAGCGCCAGCGTGGCGGAAGTGGACAAGGGCGAAACCTGGTCCGTGTGGCTGAACCGGGCGGACCAGGCACTCTATGAAGCCAAGGCCAGGGGGCGGAATCAGGTAGCCAACGCCGTCAGACGTCAGGAAGTCACCCCACCCGAAGACGCAGACCCACAGTTAGCCGATGCCTAGTGTCCCGTCTGGCTATTTCGTTTGCCGGCAAAAGTCCCGCCAGGCCCGGTAGACCTCGGCGGCACTCTCGAAGTGCGGGTAGTGGCCGACATTGCGCAGGCTGACAACATCAGCATGCGGTATGAGCTCGCGATAACGCCTTGCCATTGCCGCGCCTGATACCGGATCCGCCACGCCCGAGATCAGCCTCATCGGTTGCTTTGCATTCTGTAGCGCGCCTACCCAGCGATGGCGGTGGCAACGGCGCTCTTCCATGAAATGAATCAGTTTGTGCAGGATGCCCCGGCCATTGTTGTAGGTCAGAAGATACCAGAAATCATCCATGTCTTTCGAAACAGGCGCGTTAACCTCGCCAAACAGACGCCGGAAATTCCGCTCAAAGGTACGACGGGACAGTCCCCGGCTGATCAATCCACCCAGAGGACTGCGAAGCAGTTTCTGTATCAGTAAGGGGTTGTGTACCTCCGGGAACAGCGCCCCGTTGAGAAAACCGACGCGGGTGATGGCAAATGGCAACAAACCTTCCTGGTCACGAGCCAGTATTTCCTGAGCCACACTACAGCCATAATCGTGGGCCAGGATGCTGACCTCTTTTAACCCGAGGCCAGCAATCCATCCCTCAATCATGTCTGCCTGGTCTTCAATACTGTAATCGTACAGCGCCGGCTTGTCAGAGAAGCCGAAGCCCAGCATATCCAGCGCGAATACCGCATGATGTTGTGCCAGCATCGGCCACAGCCGGTGCCAGTCCCAGCTCGCAGTGGGAAAGCCATGAAGCAGTATCAGGGCATCGCCCTGCCCTGCCATGCGGCTGAATATGGCATGCCCGCCGTAAGAGAACCATTTCCCCTCTTGCTGCCACCCTTCCAGAGTCCCTTCCCCTGCGCCCTTGGGTGGCTGGCCATGAGCTCCTGGTATCACCTGTTCCATTCCGGTTTCCTGAAACCTGCCTGAGTATGAAACTCTAAATCAATCCACCCAACCCTGCCATATCTGGTCTGGCATTTTGCGAACCGGGTCGGTCAGGGTGGTCTTTTTCAACTCGGTAGCCGTAAATCTGGAGGACATTGGCAAATTCCCTTAAGCTTTCGCCTTTGAACCGACTTTTAACTCCGGAAGCCTCTATGACCAACAAGCTTGACGACCTGGCCAGCCATTTCCAGCAGATTATCGCCGGCCTGGGTGAAGATCCCGGCCGCGAGGGCCTGCAAAACACACCGCTGAGGGCAGCAAAGGCGATGCAGTTTCTCACCCAGGGATACAGGCAAAGCCTTGCGGACCTGGTCAACGATGCCGTTTTCGAGTCCGCCATGGATGAAATGGTGGTGGTTCAGGACATCGAGCTTTACAGCATGTGTGAGCACCACATGCTGCCGTTTATCGGGAAGTGCCACATTGCCTACCTGCCTCAGGGCAAGGTGCTGGGGCTGTCCAAATTCGCGCGCATTGTTGACATGTATGCCCGGCGGCTTCAGATCCAGGAGAATCTGACCCGTGAAATTGCCGAGGCCGTGGAAATGGTCACCGGTGCCAAGGGCGTCGCTGTGGTTATCGAGGCCCAGCACATGTGCATGATGATGCGTGGTGTGGAAAAGCAGAACTCCCGCATGAAGACGTCGATGATGCTGGGCCAGTTCCGGAAGTCACAGGCCACACGGACTGAATTCCTCACGCTGATTCGGGATCGCTGAACATTCCATGGCTAATCGGGAGACCAGATGACTGCAGTAACCGGAGATCACCAGGCAACCGTGCGTATAAAGGACCTGCTGCTACGCGCCTATATCGGTATCAAGGACGAGGAAATCAACAATCGGCAGGATGTACTGATCAATGTCCGGCTGACCTACAATGCCGCGGACGCCATCAACCAGAACGATATCCGTGCAGCACTGAACTACCGCACCATTACCAAGCAGATCATCAGCCATGTAGACGGCAACCGCTTTGCCCTTCTGGAGCGACTGACCCATGAAGTGCTCAGTATTGTTATGGAGCATGAGGCAGTCCGCTGGGCGGCAGTGGAAATCGACAAGCCCCATGCGTTACGCTACGCGGAATCGGTGTCCGTCTGTCTCGAGGCACACCGGGCCACCTGACGAACCGGTACCTCCATGTCCCGTAATAATCCCGAACAGCTACGCAGAATACTCGAAACCGTCCGCACCATTGCGCTGGTCGGCGCCAGCGACAAGTCCAACCGCCCCAGCCATGAAGTGATGGCCTATCTCCAGGGTCGGGGGTACCGGGTGATACCGGTCAATCCCAGGCTCGCTGGTAAAACGGTGCTCGGCGAAACCGTCTATCCCGATCTTGCTTCCGTCAACAAGCCCGTGGACATGGTAGATCTTTTCCTTGCGCCTGATCGCACCGACCCGGTCATAGACGCCGCCATCAAACAGCAGATTCCGGTAATATGGATGCAGCTCGGCGTTATCAATGAAGAGGGCGCGGTGCGAGCGGAAGAGGCGGGTGTCACCGTGGTTATGGACAAATGCCCCAAGCAGGAAATACCACGCCTTGGCATACCTCCTGTGACACAACCGGCGACATAACCCAGGTTGCCGCCGGGCGCCGTTAACCGCGCACCTGTTCCAGGCACGGGATTTCTGACATACTCGGGTCAGACAATCAGAAGACTGGCAGAGCCATGTGGTTCCGACGTAAAACCAGCACAACGCCATCGCGAAAGCCAATAGCCCGCGCCCGGCCGGGGTCGTTGGCGCCCGATACCATGTCCAACATTCAGCGGGTCCGGCTGCCGGTCGACCTGCTCACCGCCGGAATGCGTGTGGTCAAACTGGACCGCCCCTGGACAGAAGTTCCCGTGTTGTTCCAGGGCTTTACCATCGAAAACACCGATCAGGCCCGTATCCTTCGCCAGTACTGTGAATGGGTGCTGGTCGAAGGCGAGGAAAAGGTATTGTCCGAGGCATTGGACAAGGTCATGTTGCACAAGCAGCGTACCTCCATCCCGATGCCTGAAACCCGGACGTTGGCGGAGGAAATGCCGCGCGCCCGCGAGGCATGGAGCAAAACACAAACGTTTGTGGAACGGGTGACCCGTGACATCGAGCAGGGCAATGACCTGAACCTGCAGGATGCCCGCCCCGTCATCCGTGATTGCGTTGAAAGCATCAAGGCCAATGCCAGCGCGATGTTCTGGATGAACCGCATCAAGTCCCGGGACGCATACACAGCCGAGCACTGCCTGCGCGTTGCCATTTTTACCGTGGCATTTGCCCGTTTTCTGGGCATGCCGGACGAAGACCTGGAAATTGCCGGCATGTGTGGCCTGCTTCACGATCTCGGCAAACTGAAAGTCCCACCAGAGATACTCAACAAGCCGGGTGCGCTTAGCCGCGAAGAGTTCGCGATCATGCAGAAACACACCACCTTCGGCTATGAGCTGTTACGCGCAGACACCACGCTCGACCCGATCATTCGCGATGTCACCCGCCATCATCACGAACGCGTCGACGGCTCTGGCTACCCGCAACAACTGCAGGAGTGGCAGATCAGCCGCTTCGCTCGCCTGGTGTCGATTGTCGACGCCTTTGATGCAATGACCAGCGACCGTTGCTACCGGGACGGCATTCCCGCTTCTGACGCCATCCGCATTTTGTACCGGAACCGTGGCAGGCAGTTTGATGCCGACATGGTGGAAGCGTTTATCCGCATGATTGGTATATACCCGCCGGGAACCCTGGTAGAGCTCACCACCGGAGAAGTAGCCTTGATTGTTGCCGTACATCCTGGCAAGAAGCTCAAACCCAGGGTTGAAGTACTTCTGGATACCGAGAAAAAAGCAGTTACGCCGAGAACGATTGACCTGGCGAATCCGACGCCGGGGGAACGTCCTGAAATCATCCGCCCACTACCGGATGGCGCTTTCGGGATATCATTACAGGCGCGGATCCAACAATTAGTAACAGATCATCGCGTTTATCCCTCATAATCGGGTGGATTCGGCCGATACGCTGTTCAGTGAATGAAGTAACCGGAGCACTTTGTGGACAAACCTGCATCAGCGCTAACCCTGCTTGTCAGGGGATTGCTGAACCCGGCGTTTCCAGCGCTGATTTTTCTGATTTTCCTGGGTATTGCCCTGATTCTTCAGTATGGCATTGAACAGCAGGATCGCACGCAGATTCAGGCCAACCTGAACAACGAAGCCAGCTCCATGGCCAACCGCCTTGAGCGGGAATTCCTGGTTCACGCAGAAGCCATAAACCGCATGGCCAAGCGCTTTGAGGCTACACCGAATGTATCCCGGGAAGTCTGGGAGCAGGACGCCCGCAACTACCTGTCTGATTTCGGTGTCTACCAGGCAATTGAGTGGATTGACCGGAATTACACGGTCCGCTGGCTGGAGCCATACGAGGGCAACGAAGAGGCCATTGGCTACAACGTGGCCTTCTCCCCTGACCGACTGGCATCCCTGCAAGAAGCCCAGGCCACCGGAAATCTCGATATTTCCGGCGTCATAGACCTGAAGCAGGGCGGCAAGGGCATGGTTATCTACGCTCCGATTTTCAGCAGCGAGGCCAACAACGGCTTCATCGCCGGTGTATTCCGCATGGAAACCCTGGCCAGGCACCTTGTTACCAGCCGCACCCTGGACTCTTTCCGGATCGACATCAGGGACGGCGGCAAACCGGCTTATGAGCTCAACGGTTCAACCAACACCGATCCCGGCTTTTCCCGTACTCTGGACATCGACCTGCCAACCATCGACTGGACACTGACCGTCACCCCCTCTGTGTCCTGGGTTGAGGACCAGCGCAGCAACTGGCCGTTCGTGACGTTTATCATCATGCTGTGTATGGGGGTGTTGACCAGTCTCACCACCTTGCTGGTACAGCAGATTCTCAAACGCAATCAGGCATTGCTGAAAACCCGTCGGGAGCTGGATGCAGAAATCAGTCAGCGCCAGGCGGTACAGCAGGACCTGGCGCGGCTTGAGACCACTGACACACTGACTGGCCTGGCCAACCGCCGCTTTTTCATGGAAGACCTGACCCACACCCTGAGCATCGCTGATCGGCAGATGCGCCAGGTGGCCCTGGTGATGATCGACCTCGACCGCTTCCAGATGCTCAACGACTCCCTCGGTCACCAGTTCGGAGACGAATTGCTGATCAAGGTGTCCGAACGCCTCAACGCCCTCAGCGACGAAAGGATCATGGTTGCCTACTCTGGCGGCGACGAGTTCATGATCTGCCAGCAGCACTTGGAAGACATCGACGACGTTATCAACCTGCTGGGTCAGATCAAGCAATGCTTTGAAGCGCCCTTTGATGTTCAGGGCGAAAGGCATGGCATCACCGCTACCATGGGGGTGGCAGTATATCCCCAGAGCGGGCTGGACGCCGACACCCTGATGCGCAATGCGGACGTGGCGCTGTACCGGGCCAAGGAGCAGGGCCGCAACACCTATCAGTTCTATACCGAGGGCATGCAGGACCGGGAGGTCATGCGCCTGGAGCTGGACAAGGACCTGGACCACGCCCTGGCCAACGACGAATTCGTGCTTTACTTCCAGCCCCAGCTGGATCTTAACGACTCTTCCATCAACAGCGTGGAAGCCCTGATTCGGTGGCAGCATCCCCGCCGCGGCCTGTTACCGCCGATCGACTTCATACCACTGGCCGAGGAAAGCGGGCGCATTACCGATATCGGCCGCTGGGTGGTCAGGGCGGCCTGCCGGCAGCTGGCGAAATGGCAGAATGGCCCTTACGCCAACCTGCGCATCGCGGTTAATCTGTCAGGCCGGGAACTGGATGATGAGAGTATTGTTGACCATATTCAGGAGACGCTGGAATCCCATGGTGTTCCCGCGGATCGACTGGAAGTGGAGCTGACTGAAGAGATCTTTATCCAGAACATCGAGCACAATCTCAACCAGCTCTCCAAGCTCCACAAACTGGGTGTGCACCTGGCCATCGATGACTTTGGCGTTGGCTATTCCTCGCTGGGTTACCTGCGGGATTTCCCGGTTGACCTGCTGAAAATCGACCGCTCCTTTATTACCGATGTCACCGAGCGCCACGACGACGCGGTGATTACCCGGGCAGTGATCAACCTGGCCCACAACCTGGGCATCCAGGTGGTGGCCGAGGGGGTGGAAACCCGGGAACAGCTCAATTTCCTGAAGAATCACCGCTGCGATCTGATCCAGGGCTACCTGATCAGCCGTCCGATTCCCGCCGCCGAACTGGAAAAGGCATTGAGCTCTGGCGTGCTGAATGTGGATACGCCGGTCGGTACCTGATTGAAATGAGCGCTTTGAATCACCACTATTCCGGTATCAGCTTTCAAGGTACCGACTTATGAGTGCAAACTATCTGACCAGGGAACAGGACGGCCGATTGCGGCGGTGGGAAACCTGGAACAAGCGTTATTTCATTTTTGCGTTCTTTTCGCTGATCGTGATTCTGGTCTTCAGCAGCCAGCTTGGTCTGTCCAGTGGCGACAGCTGGGGGCCGCTGGGTGTTCTCATTGCTGTGTTAATCACCCCCATCATCATCCTGCAATTGCGACTGGAATGCCCCGCCTGTGGGCAGAAAATCGGCTGGCAAGCCAAGTTGATGGCCCCGGACCAATGCAAGGCCTGTGGCACCTTCCTTCGTTCAAAAGATTCCACTTCCTGAAAAAAACCTTTGACCTGTGAGTTGCTCACAGGTTTTAGGCTATCCTTAACCTGATACCACGTGGCGTTCAAGTTGGGTGCCGTTCGCGGTTGGGTGAACCTTCTTCCGAAACACGCTCCTTCGGCACATCCATGTGACGCTTGGGCTCCGCCATCCATGGCTCCGCACAGTTTCGGAAGAAGGTTCACCCAACCACTCGATCAACATTGGGGATGGCGGTCTACGCTATGAAAGTTAAAGAGATTGCTATAGGTGCGGGGGTCAACCCCGATACCGTCCGGTTTTATACCCGGGAAGGGTTGCTGAAGCCCACCCGGAATCCGGACAACAACTATCAGCTGTACGACGCAGAAGACCTGCGGCGATTACGTTTTGCCCGCAAAGCACGGCAACTCGGTTTTTCACTGCCGGAAATCCGGCAGATTCTGGATCAGGCGGAGGATCATCATTCGCCCTGCCCCATGGTCCGGGACGTGTTTCAGCAGCGGCTGGCGGAGGTGGAGCGTGAGATTGCGGAACTGCAGCAATTGCGTGGACGAATGACGGCTGCTTTATCCGCCTGGCAGAACATGCCGGATGGCACGCCGGACGGCCATACGATTTGCCAGCTGATTGAACACTGGGACGAACCGGTCCCGGAAACAGGTAACAAGGAGTGATGCTCCATGAATGAGAAAGTCGCACTACACCCGGCGCTGTCTATTTCCGGCGCGTCCTGCCAGGGCTGTGTTCGCAAGATTCGTGAGGCGCTGGAGCCGTTGACCGGCAGTGCCGACCGGGTTGAGGTGAACCTGGAGGAGCAGACGGTTGCCCTGCCCGATGGCATTGATACTGCCGAGGCAGCCGGCATTGTCACGGAAGCCGGTTATCCCGCCTCACCTCTGGAGGCCTCCTCTGCCGCTGAACCGGCGTCGGAGGATGACCATTGCCATGTCGACAGTAAACAGGCTCAAACCGAAACCCGGCAGCAGTCCGATCAGGACACGGGTAAAGGGGAGAGCGCCGGGAATGACGATCAGATTCATCTGGCGGTTACGGGTGCTACCTGTGCTTCCTGTGTGAACACCATTGAAAAGGCCCTGAAATCGGTCGATGGCATTACCGGTGCCCATATGAACCTGGCGGACAATACCGCCACGGCCACCGGACATGCTGACCCCCAGGTACTGATTAAAGCAGTGGAAAGCTCCGGCTACGGGGCCAGCGTGATCGAAGACCCGGATGCGGCAGATGACCGCAAGCAGCAAGAGGATCGCAGGCAGTACAAGACACTGCTGGTGAAGATGGCTATCAGTCTGAGTCTCGGCCTGGGCCTGATGATCTGGGGCATGGGCTTTGGTTCCATGATGGTCACCGCCGACAACCAGATGACCTGGCTTGTCCTGGGTGTCCTTACCCTCGGTGTGATGATCGGTACCGGCGGCCACTTTTTCACCGGGGCCTGGAAAGCGTTCCGCCATCATAATGCCAACATGGATACCCTGATTGCCCTGGGTACCGGCACGGCCTGGGCCTATTCCATTGTGGTAGCCAGTATCCCCGAAGCGCTGCCGGAAATGGCGCGGCATGTGTATTTTGAAGCCTCGGCGATGATTATCGGCCTGATCAATCTGGGCCAGGCGCTGGAGCTGCGAGCCAAAGGCAAGACCTCGGAAGCCGTGCGACGGCTGCTGGATCTGCGGGCAAAAACCGCCCGGGTTATCCGTGACGGCGAGGAGCAGGATCTGCCGGTAGAGCAGGTCAGGGCCGGCGATCATATCCGTGTGCGCCCCGGTGAAAGCCTGCCGGTGGACGGGGAGATCATCGAGGGCAGTACCCGCATCGATGAGAGCATGCTCACCGGTGAACCCATGCCCGTCAGCAAGCGCGAAGGTGACGAGGTGTCTGCCGGCACCCTGAATACCCATGGTTCGATTATCTACAAGGCCACCCACGTGGGCAGCGAAACCGCCCTCGCCCAGATCATTCGCCTGGTGAAGAAAGCCCAGGGCTCCAAGCCCGCCATCGGGCGCCTGGCAGACAAGATTTCCTCGGTGTTTGTGCCCAGCGTGATGCTGATTGCCGTGGTGTCCGCCCTGGTCTGGTACAACGTCGGGCCGGAACCGGCGGTGGTTCACATGATGGTAGCGGCTACCACGGTGCTGATTATTGCCTGTCCCTGTGCTCTGGGCCTTGCTACTCCCATGTCGGTCATGGTGGGTGTCGGCAAGGCCGCAGAATACGGCGCCTTGATCCGTCAGGGCGATGCTCTGCAAACCGCAGGCAAGCTGGATCTGGTGATACTGGACAAGACCGGCACCATTACCGAAGGCCATCCGGCCGTTACCCGTTTTCATGCAACGGACGACAATACGGGCAGATTGCTGGCCCTGGCCGCTGGCCTGGAACAGCACTCGGAACACCCGCTGGCGGAAGCCATTATGGCGAAAGCCAAGGATGAAAATGCCAGCCCGGAGAACATCACTGGCTTCGAGGCCCTCAACGGCAAAGGCGTGAAGGGCGAGCTGGACGGCCAGCCTGTGCGCCTGGGCAATCGCCGCTGGCTGGAAGGCGAGGGTGTGAATCTGGCAGATCTTCAGCAGGAAGCGGATGCCATTACCTCCGAGGCCGGAACTCCGCTGTTCCTGGCCCTGGGTAACGAAGCGGTGGGTGTCATCGGTGTTGCCGATGCGGTCAAACAGGACTCCCGGGATGCCATCCGCCGCCTGCACGATGCCGGCATACGGGTCATGATGGTCACCGGCGACGTGGACGCCACCGCCAAAGCCATCGCGCAAAAAACCGGGATTGATGAATACCGCGCCGAGGTGCTGCCGGAAGACAAGGCCACCATCGTCAGCGAGATGCGTGGCAAGGGCTATACCGTGGCCATGGTCGGCGACGGTATTAACGACGCCCCTGCCCTGGCCGCAGCGGACGTCGGCTTTGCCATTGGCACCGGAACCGATGTGGCCATCGAAAGCGCCGGCATCACGCTGATGCGCGGCTCGCTTCACGGCGTAGCCGATGCCATTGAGATATCACGGGCGACTGTTCGTAATATCCACCAGAACCTGTTTGGTGCTTTTATATACAACTCCATGGGTATACCGGTGGCAGCCGGGCTGTTATACCCTCTGTGGGGCATGTTGATGAGCCCGATACTGGCCGGCGCTGCCATGTCGCTGTCCTCGGTTACGGTGGTCACCAACGCCAACCGGCTGCGTCTGTTCAAAACCAGTAATAAAGCCGGCAAGGAGGGGAACGAATGAGCACACTTGTGGTCAATGCGGGAGGACTGGCCCTGATGGCCGCCATCGTCTGGTGGTTCTGGCTGTCGCCCTCTGAAGGTAGCAAAACGGACAACGATCATAGCCATCACCATTGAGGTAACATCATGAAAAAACACATGCTGGCCCTGGGCCTCATCGCCACCGTCGGTTTGAACGGCCAATTGCAAGCCGAAGAGGGGCTCAAAGACATTCATGTCTACAAGTCACCGACCTGCGGCTGTTGCACCGACTGGGTAGATCACCTGAAGGACAACGGTTTCAAGGTGGAAGTGACTGAAACCAACGATATGAACCCCATCAAGATCGACGCCGGCCTGACACCAGCACTGGCCAGTTGCCACACGGCATTTATCGGTGACTACGTGATCGAAGGCCATGTTCCGGCCAACGACATTCATCGACTGATTGCCGAGGCACCGAAGGCAAAAGGCGTGTCGGTACCGGGAATGCCGGCGGGATCACCGGGTATGGAAATGGGTGACCGCAAGGATCATTACCAGGTGCTGATGTTCAACGAAAGCGGCCAGACCCGGGTTTTCGCAGAACACAACTAGTCTGTGCCTTGAAGTCTGCACGTTGCCCCGCGACTATCCCGGCCGATGAATCGAGCCGGGATATTAACCACGCGTAACAGGTCTGACTCATACCGTCATAACCGGTATACTCCGCAACAACATTCAAATTTTATCCAGTCAGGTTCTGTTCATGCTCAACGCCGACGCCCTCAGCCAGTTGCGCCAGCTGAAGTCCGATATTGAAGAAAACAAGGTGGTGTTTCCCGGCACTGTCAAAGCCACCAACGGGCGTTTCGGCTTTGTAGCACTGGATGAAGGCCGGGATGTCTTCCTGCCGCCGGAAGAGATGCAGAAAGTTCTGCCGGGCGACCGGGTTACCGTTGCCGAGCAGGAAGGCGACAAGGGCAAGACCCAGGGCGTGGTGGACGAACTGCTGGAAACCAACCTGGACACCTTCGTGGGCCGCTACCTGGTGAGAGGCAAGGGGCACTTCGTGGTGCCGGAAACACCGGGCATCAACCGCTGGATTTTCATCCCGCCGAAAGAGCGCCAGAACGCCGAGCCCGATGACTACATCTACTGCCGCATCCACAAACACCCGATCAAGGACGGCAAGGGCCAGGCCAAGATCCTGAAAGTAATCGGCAAGGCCGGCGAGGCCGGCATCGAGCGCTCCTTCACGGTTGCCACCTTCAACCTGCCGGATGCCTGGCCGGAAGCTGTCAGCAAACAGGCCGAGGCGCTGGACGAATCGGTCATCGAAGCCAGGGGTGAGGGCCGTGAAGACCGCACCGATCAGCCCTATGTTACCATCGACAGCCCCGGCACCCAGGACATGGACGACGCCCTGCTGGCCGAACCCAACGCTACCGGCTGGAGACTGTCTATTGCCATCGCCGACCCCACCGCGGTCGTTGAGCCAGGCAGCCCGGCGGAGCAGGAAGCCTTCCGCCGCGCCACCGCGATCTACTTCCCTGGTGAGCCGCTGCCGATGCTGCCGGACACCCTCAGCACCCGCCTGTGCTCGTTGATGCCGGATGTAAAGCGCCTTGCCCTGGTCTGTGATCTTCAGGTCAACAACGATGGCAGCCTGGGCGAGTACAGCTTTCACCAGGCGGTGATCCGCTCCCACGGCAAGCTCAGTTACGAACTGGTGTCCAACCTGATCGAAGGCCGTGAAGCCGATGACGTCAAGGCGTTACCGGACACCGTTTCCAACAGCCTTGATCAGCTCCATCAGGTTGCCATGTCCCTGCGCAAATGGCGCAGTGAACACGCGCTGGTGAACGGCGACCGCCCGGAGTTCCGTCTGCGCCTGGATGAAAACCGCCGGGTACGCCTGATTGAGCCTTCCGTGCAGAACGAGGCCCATCGGCTGGTGGAGGAGTGCATGATTGCAGCCAATCGCTGCGCGGCGGACTTCCTGGGCCAGCAGGACAAGGGCCTGTTCATCCAGCATCCCGGCTTACGTGACGACCGCGCCGATAACATTCGGGCGCTGCTGGAAGGCTATGCGCCTGATCTCGCCGGGGTGGACGCCACCAGCGCCGAAGGTTTCCGCGACCTGATGAAACAGACCGAAGGGCTGGACGCGGAAGTGCCGGTCAAGGCCATCATTTCCCGCCAGCTCGCCCGTGCCGAGCTGTCGTTTACCCCCGCGCCCCACCAGGGCATGGGGCTGGCCGCCTACACCACCTTTACCTCACCGCTGCGCAAGTTCAGCGACTTTCACGTGCACCGGCTGATCAAGTCGATCCTGTGGCAGGAGCCACTGAGCGATCTGAGTGACGAACAACTGGCCGAACTGCAACTGACCCAGTTCCGGGCGCGGCAGGCCGCCAACAGTCTTGAGAGCTGGCTGAAGAGTGATTTTGCCCGGACCCTGGGCGAGGACGCGATGACAGGAGTCATCAGCCGCACAACCCCCTCGGGCTTTTTCGTCAGGCTCGACGCCAACGGGCTGGAAGGATTCGTCAGCTGCAAGACCCTGGAAGGCAAGTTCAGCTTCGACCCGGTCACCCTGCGGCTGGTTCACAACAAGAATGGCCGAACCTTCCAGCTTGAGCAGCCCGCGACCGTCACCTTTGCCGGCGTGGATGACGAGCGCAAACAGATCCTGTTCAAACTGGTGGAACCGTCAGCCGACGCTTCCGCTTCAGGCAGCGGGCCTGACAGCAAAGACGACGCTTGAAAATCCGGCGCCGGAGCACCATCGTAGTAATAGTTAGACGGGCACTTACTCGTTACGGAGGTGAATCCGGATGCCTATCAGCCCAACGGAATTCCTGAAGAAGTACGGCTTCGAAGAGGAAGACGAGGAGCGGGACCACAGCCTGCGCCACAATGCCATAGAACACGCGAAGCATCTGAAGCGGCCCCATGCCGGTACGCCACACGACTGGGAAGAGTGGGAGCGCTACAAGAAAGAGCACCCCGATGAGGTTGAGGACGACGACAACAGCTAGCTCTGCTCAAGCAGCCTCGACAGGCGTTCGTCTTTGGCCCGCCACTGTTCCGCCAGCCAGTTTTTCACGTTCTTGCGATGCTCGGCATCGGTCGCGTAATCCCGCCCCTTGAGGTGGTCGGGAATAGCGACGGTGTCAATCTCCATTTTCACTTCGCGGACCCTCCCGCACATGAAATCCCAGAAACTGGGAGCACCGCCCGGGTAGGCAATCGTTACATCCACCAGGGTTTCAATGGTGTCGCCCATGGCATCCAGCACAAAGGCTGCACCGCCGGCTTTGGGCGTCAGCAAATGGGTGTATTTTGATTTCTGCTGGTCATGCTTGGCCTGGGTAAAGCGGGTGCCTTCCACGAAATTCATGATGCTGACCGGGGTATAGCGGAACTTCTCGCAAGCCTGGCGGGTGGCTTTCAGGTCTTCACCGCGCTTTTCGGGATGCTTGATCAGGTATTCACGGGTGTAGCGTTTCATGAACGGGAAATCCAGCCCCCACCACGCCAGGCCAATCACCGGCACCCAGATCAGCTGTTGCTTGAGAAAGAACTTGAGAAACGGCGCCCGGCGGTTGAATACCCGTTGCATGGCGAAGATGTCGACCCAGCTCTGGTGGTTGCTGAGAACCAGGTACCAGCTTTCCCGTTTGAGTTTCTCATCACCGTGCACCGTCCACCTGGTACTCTGGGTGAGCTTCATCCAGCCAGTGTTGCAGGCCACCCAGGATTCGGAAATCCAGATGATCGCCTTGGTGCAGAGCACGCGGAAGCCTTTGTGGGGGATGATGAGCTTGAAGATGGCCGGGATGTAGAGGAGCAGACACCAGAACAGGGTGTTGAGACCAAGAAGAATGGAGCTGAGTACGCCGATGACCGGGGCTGGCAGGAAGCTGAGCATGGTTGTCCTGTTGTTGGTTTTTTTGCAATGGGCGAATGATACCAATGGTTGGCGCGTTTGGGCAGTGGCCTTAAGTGACCGGTTTGCCATTGGGGGTGGACGTTCTTGCCATAGTTATGGCCCGGGCGAATAGTCTAGTCTTATCCGACACTGGTGGCTGCGCAGGTATGAAAGCCCTTGCCCGGACACGCCGTGAACCCATCCATGGGGGCTCGGCATTGCCATCCATGGCAATGCACGGTCCGGGAAAGGGCTTTCATACCTGCACGATCAGACTTGCGTGCCAACCGCCCATCTTTATTCAGAACACGTTAGCGAATGATTTTTTATGGAAACCTCTATGCCCGACCCGTTGAAATACGCCATCAACAAAGCCTCGGGGCTGACCCGACAGACGGCGCTTTACGCCGGTAACGCCTTTGACCGAGTGTTCCGCGCCGCCAGTCTGGTCCAGGCGGGGCAGACGCCCTTCGAGACACTGCACACCGATGGCCTGGTGAGCCTTCGTTATTATCCGCCACTGGCCGAGGATTTTATTGAGCTGGATGGCGAGATGATCGATGTGGAGCGCACGCCCCACAGAACACCGATCGTGATCGTGCCGCCACTGGCGGTCAACATGCTGATCTACGACCTGTTTCCCCAGCGCAGCCTGGTGCGATTCCTGCGGGCAAAGGGGTTTGAGGTATACCTGATCGACTGGGGCGTGCCCACACGGCAGCACAGTCACTACAACCTTCACACCTACGTGGCGGAGTTGCTACCGGCGTATCTGAACCGGGTGCGGGAGCACAGCGGGGAGCAGGAGCTCTCGCTGCACGGCTGGAGCCTGGGCGGAATGTTTACCCTGTTTTACTCCGCCCTCAGCCGCGACCAGCACATCCGCAACGCCATTGTGCTGGGCTCCCCCATCGACAGCCACGCCTCCGGCCTGATGGGGCTGATGTACCAACGGGTATCCGACGTTGCCGAGTTCATCCGCAAACGCACCGGCTTCCGCCTGCACGACGTCAAACCCTACTGGTTCCACACCCCCGGCTGGGCCAACACTATCGGCTTCAAACTCACCAACCCCATCGGCAGCGTCATGGGCTACTGGGAACTCATCGTCCGCCTGGGCGACCGCGAATTCGTCTCCAGCCACGCCACCACCTCCGCCTTCCTCGACCGCATGGTCGCCTACCCCGGCGGCATCGTTCAGGACGCGGTGGTGCGCCTGTGGATCGACAACGACCTCTCCCGCGGCCAGATCCAGATCGGCGAAGACGTTGCCCGCCTGGAAAACGTAAACGCCAACTTACTCGCCATCGCCGGCGACAGCGACACCCTGGCAACACCGGGCGCGGTCAGGCGCATTGAAGACCACGTCAGCTCAAAGGACGTCACCTTCCGGGTCACCCCCGGCGGCCACATGGGTATTCTTGCCGGTAGCAAGGCGCCAAAGGAAAGCTGGCTGGAAATGGCGGAGTGGCTGGCTGAAAGATCGGACTGAATCACCTGACCGCCAAACATCGGACGGCCATCACAAGAGTTGAACGCGCGGCTCGGGAAGGGTTATCCAAAACTGTGCGGAGCCATGGATGGCGGAGCCCAAGCGCCACATGGATGTGCCGAAGGAGCGTGTTTTGGATAACCCTTCCCGAGCCGTGCAGCCACCAGAAAATCAGAGGCTGGCCAAGGTCTCAGGCAACTCCGAAAGACTGCGAACCACCGCATTAGGCTGAATCCCCCAGTCCTCAAACACCTTACCAGGATCCCGCTGCACCCAGATCGCCATCAACCCCGCCGCCCGGGCCCCGATCACATCCCAGGCATTGCTCGACACCAGACACAACGGCTGATCCATCGCCCCCGTCGCCCGCCGGGCATAGGCATACACCGCCGGGTCCGGCTTGAAGCTCTTGATATCATCCACCGACACCAGCCCATCAAACATCGCCAGCAAATCATTGTGCCCCAGCACCTTCTCCAGCGCCGGATAGGTGCCGTTTGAGAACGCATACATCAGATAATCCCCCTCCAGTGACTTCAGCGCCGGCAACGAATCGTCAAAAGCGGGCAGGGAAAGATAGGCCCCCATCAGCTCATCCTCCCGCTCCCGACTCAGCGCTAGCCCATGGCTGGCCATCGCGTAGCGCAGAGCCTGGCGGGTACAGGCTCCGAAATCCTCGTACATCCGCATCAGGCCCTTGCGAAAGGAAAACTCCAGCTGTTTTTCCCGCCACTGAGAGCTCACCGATTCCGCCGCCTCGCCCGCGTCCGGCGCCAGCAGTTCAGCCATCCCCATCGGGTCCACCAGGGTTCCGTAAACATCAAACGCCAGTATTGGTTTCATCGGGCTCTCCTTTGTTATGCCGTCCGCTTAGTCACAGCCTAGACCATGCCTAAAGGAAACCTGAATGTACATTCAATAATAACGACTCTGCGATAGCCCTATTGGGAACCCCCGGTTCTGAAGTACACTCCCATTCATGAACCCCATTGATACATTCAACCTGGACATCCGCTCCCTCAGCACCTTCATTGCCGTGCTGGACGAAGGCAGTGTGTCCAGGGCAGCCGTACGCCTCGGAGTGAGCCAGTCGGCGGTCAGCCATACCCTGGACCGCTTGCGCCAGGCCCTGGGCGATGCCCTGTTCGTGAAATCCGGCCGCGGCATTGTGCCTACCCGCTACGCCGTCCAAGCTGGCCCTCACATACGCCAGATACTGGACGACCTCCACTCCCTGTCCTCCGGCCCGCCCTTCACCCCGGCCAGCGCCGAATTCACCTTCACCATTGCCGCCAACGACTACCAGCGTGACCTGTTGCTGCCCGGCTTGCTGTCGGTCCTCCGGCGTGAAGCGCAGGGCATCCGCCTGCAGGTAATCCCGTCCGGCATACCCACTGCCGACATGCTGCGCAAGGACCTGTGCGACCTGATTATTTCGCCCCATGCACCGGAAGCAACAGACATCATGCAACGAGGGCTGATGGCGGATCACATGGTGGTCTTCTACGACCCGGTTCACAGGCAAGCACCTGAATCCCTGGCAGATTACCTGAAGGCTGATCACATCGGCATCCTGTTCGGCACCGGTGAGAAAACAGCGTTTGAAGACTCCCTTTCCGCCCGCGGCCTTACCCGGCGTACGGCAGTCACCGTGTCCAACTTCTCCGGCCTGCCCGGATTCCTGCGCGGAACCGACATGCTCGCCACTGCACCGAAACGCATGAGTGAACACTTACTGCAAGATTTTGCCTCCGTACCCCTGCCCTTTGACTACAAGCCTTTTACGCTGCTGATGCTCTGGCATAAGCGCAACCAGAATGACCCTGCCCACCGCTGGATCCGCAATCACGTTAATGGCGTAGCCGCGACAATGAACGACCTCAACACCTGACCCATCTGTTTTGTTCATACATTGTATGAAAACAGCAGCCGTTATCCTCCTTCAGTTAACGCGTAGACTTGCACCATAGATTCAGGGAGCAGCGGGTGGGCCGCCCCTCTGAAACCGTGCGGAGCCAGGGATGGCGGAGCCGAGCGTACAGGGATGTATTCACAGCGTGTTTCAGAGGGGCGGCCCACCCGCTGCGTTTCGAGAGTTAAGCAGGAACGGAAATGCTCGCACTCACCAGTGTATGGACAACGATATTATTGGCAGCCGCCGTGGCCCTCGGGCCTCTGGCAATCGATATGTATCTGCCTGCACTGCCCAGTATGGGCGAATCCCTCTCAGCCGGTACCGGGCAGGTTCAACTCACGTTGAGCATCTACATGGCAGGTTTCGCCTTTGCCCAGTTGATCTGTGGCCCACTGGCGGACCGCTTTGGCCGCAAGCCCATCATGATTGGCGGTTTTCTGCTGTTTGCAGTGGCCAGTGTTATCTGTGCCCTCGCCACCAACATTGAAACGCTGATTCTGTCCCGCTTCCTGCAGGCCCTTGGTGGCTCTGCCGGGCCTGTGCTGGGCCGTGCGGCTGTGCGGGATATCTATTCGCCGCGAGAGGCCGCAAAAATCATGGCGATCCTCGCCAGCATCATGGCCCTGGCGCCGGCCATCGCCCCGACCATTGGCGGGTTTATGGTGGTCGGGCTGGGATGGCCGTCGATTTTCCTGGCACTGGGTGGCTATGCGCTGTTGATGGCGGTGGTGGTTGCCGTTGGTATTCCCGAGCCTATGCATCCGGAACACCGGCAGTCCCTGCGCATTGGCAGCCTGTTGAGGAATTACCGGGCGATTGCCTCCGATATCAGCTTCCTGGGCTACACACTGACCAATTCCCTCGCGTTCGCCGGCCTGTTTGCGTTTCTGTCAGGATCGTCGTTTGTGCTGATCGATTTTCTGGGTGTTGAGCCCCAGCACTTTGGCCTGTTCTTCGCCTGTATCGTCGCCGGTTACATCGTCGGCAACCTGGTCGCCATTCGCCTGGGCCGCCAGCTTGTACCAGACCAGATTCTGGTCAGGGGCCTGATTGTTTCCGTTGCCGGTGGCGGGTTGATGGCTGCGCTGGCGGTCGCACAGGTCTACAGTGTCTGGACTGTGATCCTGCCCCAGACCCTGTTCATGATCGGCGTTGGCATGGTCCTGCCCCAGACCATGGCCGGCGCCCTGGCCAATTTCCCCCACATGGCCGGCGCTGCCTCGGCGCTTTTCGGCTTTACCCAGATGGCAGTGGCAGCCGCTATCGGCATGCTGGTTGGGCACTACCACGACGGCACCTCTCTGGTGATGGCGGCCACCATATCTGTCTGTGCCGTCGCAGCGCTGGCCAGTTACCTGCTGCTGGTACAACGGCACCCGGCTCCTGGATTCGAGCCCGCATGACACCCATTTAACCAGGCTGATGGATGAAAAAGCATCCAAAATGAACTACACAGAGTAAGTTGTTAAACACAAATCCATCAGGCCAGCAAAGGGAGTTTCAAATGAGCAACGTAACACTGGGCGGCGACCCGATTACCGTCAGCGGCACCTTCCCGCAACCGGGCGACACCGTCCCCGACTTCACCCTCACCACTCAGGGTCTGGAAGACGTCACCCTCGACAAGTGGGCTGGCAAGCGCAAGATCCTCAACATCATCCCCAGCATCGACACCCCGACCTGCGCCACTTCCACCCGCAAATTCAACGAGAAAGCCAGTAACCTGGACAACACCGTCGTGCTGGTTGTCTCGGCTGACCTGCCCCCTGCAGCCAGCCGGTTCTGTGGTGCAGAAGGCCTGAAAAACGTTATCACCCTGTCCAGCTTCCGCAACTACAGCTTTCAGCAGGATTACGGCGTTGCCATTCAGGATGGGCCACTTGCCGGCCTTTGTGCCCGCGCGGTGGTGGTTCTGGATGAGGACAACAAGGTTCTTCACAGTGAGTTGGTGGATGACATCAAGCATGAGCCGGATTATGAGAAGGCGCTTTCGGTGCTTTGATTTTTTGGTCCGTTAACTATTGTTGTCGGATTACGGCTTCGCCTAATCCGACCTACGGGAGATAACGGTGTTGTCGGATCGGGCCAGGGGTGGGGTGTCTTTTCTGGCGGGAAAAGGTGTCTGAGCAAAGCGAGTTCTTTTCCCATAAGAAAAGACACCCCACCCCTGGCCCAGCCACCATACCCCGCAGACTATGCGTCGGATTACGCTTCGCTAATCCGACCTACGGATAATGCTAGAATCGCCCCCCAACAAAAGACCAGGAACCGAAGCCCTCAACGTGACCAACGCCGAACCCCAAGCCAACCTGCCGCGCCAGTTGTTTACCATGACCTGGCCCATGCTTTTCGGCGTGCTTTCACTGATGACCTTCCAACTGGTGGACAGTGCCTTTATTGGCCAGTTAGGGCGTGACCCACTGGCAGCGCTGGGCTTTACCCTGCCTATGCAGCAGCTGATCATCGGGCTGCAGGTGGGCCTCGGCATCGCTACCACCGCCATCATCTCCCGCACCCTGGGGGCTGGCGACCAGCTCCGGGCAGAGCGACTGGGCGGCCTGGTGGTTACCGTGGGCGCCACCCTGGTGATTATCCTGTGCATCGGCCTGTGGCTATTGCAGACCCGAATCATGTCGGCGCTTGGCGCGGAACCGAGCCTGTTACCACTGATCCGCAGTTACTGGATCCCCTGGCTGATGTCCGCCTGGACCGGCGCCATGCTGTATTTTGGCTACAGCGTGTGCCGCTCCCATGGCGATACCAGACTGCCCGGCTACATGATGGTAGCCACCAGCCTGCTCAACATCGCCCTGGACCCGCTTTACATCTTCGTCTTCGGCTGGGGCTTGCCTGGTGCCGCTCTGGCCACGATTACCGCCTTCGGCATCGGCTGCCTGTTTATCTACCCGAAACTGCTCCGCTGCGGCTGGTTGCGCTTTGACCTGAAGCAACTGGCTCTGGGGAAAGCACTCAAGCAGTTGAATAACATCATGGCCCCCGCCATGGTCAGCCAATTGATGCCACCCGTCTCGGCCATGGTGGCTACGGCACTGGTGGCCGGTTTCGGCTCGGCCGCTGTGGCCGCCTGGGGCCTGGGAACGCGCCTGGAATTTTTCTCCATCGTGGTGGTACTGGCACTGACCATGTCCATGCCCCCAATGGTGGGCCGCATGCTGGGCGCCGGCGAACTCGGCCAGATCCGCAAACTGGTCCGGCTGGCGGTCCGGTTTGTGGTGGTGTGGCAACTGGCCATTGGCCTGATCTGGCTGGTGGCCTCCGGGCTGGTGTCTGAGTTGTTCACCAGTGACCGGGAAGTCAGCGATGTCCTTGGCAGCTATCTGGTCCGGGTGCCACTCAGCTACAGCGGCCTGGGCATCTGCATGCTGATGGTGTCTGTCTGCAACGCCCTTGGGCTGGCATTACGGGCACTGCTGGTGTCCACCCTTCGCCTGTTCCTCTGTTTTCTGCCCTTTCTCTGGATTGGCGCCCAGATTGGCGGCATCAACGGGCTGATGAGTGGTGCCTTAGCTGGTAACCTGTTGGCGGGTGTCATGGCTTATGCATTCTACCGCCAGGGCATCCGGAAACTGGCGGACAGGCCCGCCGGTTCTTGACTTATAAGAATGAAAAAGTCTCAAACATTGGCTATACATGAAGAATGCTAATAAGCTGAGTGCTTTGCAGAACTCACTCCTGACCGGCTGAATTCCGTTATGGACATTGGGCTTCTCGTCTTTTTGCCCGTACTGGGAGCCATTGCTTCGCTCCTCTCAAGGTTGAAGCGGCCCGGCCCGGATCATGTGCAGACCCACGCGCTGGTCGCACTGATTGCCCCGGCCATTTGCCTGCTGCTTTTGCTCAGTTATCTTCCCCGGATCCAGTCCGGCGAAGCCCTTGTCTATTCCCTTTCCTGGGTGCCCGAAATTGGCCTTGGCCTGGCGTTCCGGCTGGATGGCCTCAGCTGGCTATTTGCCACCCTGATTACCGGCATTGGCTGCCTCATCATTCTCTACGCCCGGTATTATTTTGCCGGTAAAGACACCGCAGGGCGCTTTTTCGTTCTGATTCAGCTGTTCATGACCGCCATGCTGGGCATTGTGCTGTCCGAGAACCTGCTGTTCATGCTGGTGTTCTGGGAGCTCACCAGCCTGGTGTCCTTCCTGCTGATCGGTTTTACCTGGTCCAGTCGCAATGCCCGCCGGGGGGCGCGCATGTCGCTGGTGATTACCGGCGGGGGTGGCCTCGCCCTGCTGGGTGGCATTCTGCTTTTAGGGCAAATTGTTGGCAGCTACCAGATCAGCGATGTGCTGGCCGCCACCGACACCATCATCAGCGATGACCGCTATCCTCTGACCCTGTCGCTGATTCTGCTCGGTGCCTTTACCAAGTCGGCCCAGGCGCCGTTCCATCTCTGGCTACCCCATGCCATGGCGGCGCCAACGCCGGTGTCCGCCTATCTGCATTCGGCCACCATGGTGAAAGCCGGTCTGTTCCTGATGGCCCGACTGCATCCGGCCATGGGCGACACCGAGCTCTGGTTCAGCCTGATTACCATTACCGGCATGGTCACCCTGATGGTCGGTGCCTTTGTGGCCATGTTCATGCACGACATCAAGGGCCTGCTGGCCTATTCCACCATTTCCCACCTGGGCCTGATCACTCTGCTGATTGGCATGGGCAGCGAGATGGCCATGGCGGCGGCCCTGTTTCATCTGACGATCCACGCCCTGTTCAAGGCGCCCCTGTTCATGATGGCAGGCATTGTCGATCAGGCTACGGGCAGCCGGGACATGCGCAATATCAATGGCCTGTGGAAAACCATGCCGGTGCTGATGCTCATTACCGCCATACCGGCGGCCGCCATGGCCGGCCTGCCACTGATGAGCGGCTACCTGAGCAAGAAGATGCTGTTCTCGGAAAGCCTGCTGGTGACCGCACCCCACTGGGCCAATACCCTGATTCCGGTATGGGTTACCGTTGCCGGCCTGTTTTCCGTGGCTTATTCCGTACGAATCTTCCACAACGTGTTTTTCAACGGTCAGCCGGTGGACCTGCCCCACTGGCCGCCCCGCAAAAAACCGGCCGGCATGCTGGTACCACTGTTCATTCTTGCCGCTGCCTCACTGCTGGTGGGGCTGGCTCCGCAGGCCACCTACGACAGCGTGATTCACCTGGCAGTCATGGCTACCTCCATGACCCAGCTGCCGCTATACGACTTCTCGGAACTGTCCAACGCCCAGGCGCCGGCCATGATGAGCATGATTGCAATGCTTGGTGGCGTCGTTTTCTATCTCGCCCGCGGCCCGCTGTTTGCCATCCATCGCCAGTTACCGGACGTGGATGCCAAGAACATCTTTGAGCAAATCATGCAGCAGAGTATCCGCTTCGCCCAGTCGCTGGTGTATCGCCTGGAGAATGGTTCGCTGCAGCGTTACCTCGCCTTTATTCTGGTGGCCGCCATCGCACCGGCGCTGTGGATGCTCGGTGGCTACACCGGGTGGCGGGGCCCGTCGGAATTGACAGAGGTTAACCCGATGGTGGTTTTCGGTGCCGTCATCCTGTGCCTGTCAGCCATTGGCGTCGCGCTGTTTCACCATCAGCGCCTGCCGGCGCTGCTTCTTCTTTCGGTCACCGGCCTGTTCGTCACCCTCGCGTTCGCCCAGTTCTCGGCCCCTGACCTGGCACTTACCCAGCTCTCCGTAGAAGTCATGGCGGTGGTCATCATGATGCTGGCGCTGTCGTTCCTGCCCCAGACCTCACCCAGGGAATCCGGAGCCGGCAGGATTGTCCGTGACCTGAGCCTGGCCGGGCTGGCAGGGACCGGCATTGCGCTCTTCGCGTACGCAGTGCTGACCCGGCCGGCTGAGACCATTTCCGGATATTTCCTCGCCAACAGCGTTCCCGGTGGCGGCGGCACCAACGTCGTCAACGTCATTCTGGTGGATTTCCGGGGCTTCGACACCCTGGGGGAAATCACCGTGCTGGGTATCGCGGCCGTTGCGGTATTCGCATTTACCCGTGACCTGCACCTGAAGGAACGGGTAGCCAGTGCCGGCACTGCTAAAGGATATGCCGAGCCACATCCGGTGATCCTGCAGATGGTCTCCCGCATGGCCCTGCCCATTGCCCTGCTGGTGTCCGCCTATATTTTCCTGCGGGGGCACAACATGCCGGGAGGGGGGTTCATTGCCGGACTGGTGACCGCGGTTGCTCTCACACTGCAGTACATGGCCGGTGGTCTGGTATGGGCGCAGGAACGGATGCTTACGCATTTCCGCCCGCTGATTGGCGCCGGCTTGCTGATTGCCACGGCCACCGGATTGGGCAGCTGGTTTGTCGGCTACCCGTTCCTGACCTCGGCTTTCAGCCACATGGACTGGCCGCTGATCGGCGAGTTCGAGCTGGCGACGGCGTTGCTGTTTGATCTGGGGGTTTACACCACGGTAGTGGGGGCAACCCTGCTGATCCTGGCAAACCTGGGCAAACTGATGACCGTGGCCGGGCCCGGCCAGGAGGTGGGCTGATGGAGCTGGTGGTTGCCATTACCCTGGGCGTGCTGACCAGCACCGGTGTGTACCTGATGCTACGGGCCCGCACCTTCTCCGTGGTGCTGGGTCTGACGCTCCTATCACATGGCGTAAACCTGTTCCTGTTCAGCATGGGCCGGCTGACCACTGCTTCTCCGGCCGTGATCGGGCTGGTGGAGAACTATACCGATCCACTCCCCCAGGCCCTTGTACTCACCGCCATTGTGATCAGTTTTTCGATGACGGCGTTTGTCGTGGTACTGGCCCTGAAAGCGGCGGTGGAACTGCGCAGTGATCATGTGGATGGCGAAGATCCGAATGAGGACCGCCAATGAACCACCTGATGATCATGCCCATCGTGATACCCCTGCTGACGGGCGCCTTCCTGCTGGTGATGTACCGCTACAACATTGGCCGCCAACGGTCACTGAGTATCGGGTCCACCCTTTTGCTGGTGGTGTTCGCGGTGTGGGCTGTTCTCCAGGCGGGTGTCACGGATTACACCCTGTACCGTCTTGGCAACTGGCAGCCACCCTTCGGGATTGTGCTGGTGCTGGACCGGCTCACCGCCATCATGCTGCTACTGACCGCTCTGCTGAGCCTGTTCTGCGTTCTCTATGCCAGCCGTGGCTCGGACCGCGAGGGCTCCCACTTCCATGCCCTGCTGCAGTTTCAGCTCATGGGTATCAACGGTGCGTTCCTCACCGGGGACCTGTTCAATCTGTTCGTGTTCTTCGAGGTGCTGCTCATCGCCTCCTACGCACTGCTGCTTCATGGTGGTGGGCGCGCGCGCAGCCGGGCCGGCCTGCACTACGTCATCATCAACCTGGCTGGTTCGGCGCTTTTCCTGCTGGCGCTTGGCATCCTCTATGGCATTGCCGGCACACTGAACATGGCTGACCTGGCCCATGTGATTGCCAATGCCCCGGAGGCGGACCTGCCCTTGCTGAAAGCTGCTTCGCTCCTGCTGATGGTGGTATTCGGTATCAAGGCCGCCCTGCTACCGCTGCTGTTCTGGCTACCGCGGGCCTATTCAGCGGCCAGTGCACCCGTCGCGGCGCTGTTCGCCATCATGACCAAAGTAGGTTTTTACGCCATGGTGCGGGTGTTTCTGCTGGTATTTGGCCTGGATCAAGCCGCACCTGCCAACGATACGGTATTGGCGTGGCTGTGGCCCATGGCCCTGGTAACGCTGGCACTGGGAGCCATTGGCGTACTGGGCGCCGCCAGCCTGCGAACTCTGACCGCCTACATGGTCATAGTCTCCGTGGGGATACTGCTGGCAACTTTGTCCCGCAACGACGAACAGCTTCTGGCCGCCAGCCTGTTCTACCTGCTGCACAGCACCTGTATGACGGCGGTGTTTTTCCTGCTGGCAGACCTGATCGGGCGTTACCGTGACAACGGTTACGACCGTTTCTCCATCATCTCGCCGCTGTCCCACCGCTGGATTCTGGGCAGTGTGTTTCTGGTTGCCGCCGTCAGTATGGCCAGTCTGCCGCCCTTCAGCGGGTTCGTCAGCAAAGCATGGATTCTGCAATCCTCCTCCCACCTGCCAGACTATCTCTGGCTGTGGGGGGCCATTCTCATTTCCGGACTGTTAATCATCGCAGCCCTGAGCAGGGCCGGGTCCGGTTGGTTCTGGCGGCCGGAGGAACACACTGGTAAAACCGTCCCGGCACTGGACAGCGCCCGCACTGCCACCGTGTGTGTGATGGTTACCATCAGCTTCCTTCTTGCGCTTTTTGCCCAACCGGTGATGGATTACCTGGCGGCAGCCGCCCAGCTTGTTTACCAGCCATCCGGCTACGTCGATGCGGTGTTGGGTGATTACGTCCGCCAGGGTGGGGAGGTGACCGAATGAACCGTCGCGAATTCTGGCTGCCAAGACCGCTGTTCTCTCTGTTCCTGGCGCTGCTCTGGTTGTTGATGGTCAACAGTTTTTCGGTCGCTCACATGCTGCTGGGGCTGGTCCTGGGTGTTTTCATTCCTTTCGTAACCCGGTCATTCTGGCCGGAACAGGCCAAGGTGCGCTATCTGCTGCCGCTTCTGCGGTACTTCCTGGTATTGATGGTAGACATCGTGCGCTCAAACCTGATCGTGGCAAGGCGTATCCTCTGGTACCCCAACCAGTTAACGCCGGGCTTTGTCATCTTTCCCCTGGAACTGGATGACGACTTCGCCATCACCATTCTGGCCAGTACCATTTCCCTGACACCGGGCACTGTAACTGCCCACTACGACAGCGATGCCGGCACCCTGCTGATTCACGCCCTGCATGTTACTGATGAAGATGCGCTGGTGCGGCAGATCAAGGACCAGTATGAGCGGCCGTTGAAGGAGATTTTCCAGTGATTGCTACCGTGATTCCATTTGTCATCGGAGTGTTCTGCATCGCTGTGCTGCTCAACCTTTACCGGCTGGCGATCGGGCCCGACATTGTCGACCGGATTCTTGCCCTGGACACTCTGATGATCAACAGCATTGCCCTGATTGTGCTGGCGGACATCCAGATGTCGCTGGGCATTCTGTTCGAGGCGGCCCTGCTGATTGCGCTGATGGGGTTCGTCGGTACCGTGGCCATGACCAAGTACCTGCTGAGGGGGGATGTAATCGAATGAACGGTTCAGAGATGCCCCTGCTTCTGGAGCTGGTTATTACCTTCTTCCTGGTGGCGGGCGCCATTGTAGCGCTGATCGGCTCCATTGGTCTGGCGCGACTGAAGGACGTCTACATGCGACTGCATGGGCCCACCAAGGCCAGCACCCTCGGCGTGGGCTGTATCCTGGTGGCGTCCTTGCTGTATTTCAGTTTTCTGAAAGGCGGGTTGTCGGTCCAGGAGGCGCTGGTGACCCTGTTCCTGTTTGTGACGGCGCCGGTCAGCGCCCATATGATGGCGAAGGCGGCGCTGCACCGGAAGCTGAAGTGCTCCCCCCAGACCCGCAGTGGGCCGCCGGATCAGTGATCGGAAAACCGTGCCCGGAAGCTTTCGGGCATCGGCACGACGGACTTGCGCTGATAGTTGAAGAACACAAAGCCGTATTTGGCCAGGGCCACTGGTTGCCCGCTTTCAGCCTTCGTGACCCGAAAGACGAAATCGCCCCCGTATTTGTTGAAGTCCATCAGCCCCACTTCAAACCTGAGCATTTCCGGAAAGAAGGATTCGGACTGGTACATGGTCGCCAGGTCGGTGACGATGATGCCCACGCCGTCTTTGTCGGCCTCCTGAACGCCATAGTTCACCAGAAACTGGGCCCTGGCTTCCGACAACATGGATATGAGCGCATCGTTGCCCAGGTGGTTGGCACCATTGATATCGGTGATGCGTACCGGCATCCTGGTTTCAAAATAGAAGGCATCATCCGGGAAAGAGAGCTTGATACGGGCCAAGGTTGAGTTCCTGTAGGGGAAGATTTTCGGAGGAAGCCAATGATACTTGGTTGTCGGCCTGCCTTCATCCCGGGACAACAGGTCCAACATTGGTTATCTTGGTAGCCAGGCCTCGGCGCATTCGGGTTTTGGGGGCGGCGGAGATTGGGAGAGCGCTTTCAAAACACGCTCAAGCACATCCCTGTGACGCTTGAGCTCCGCCATCCATGGCTCCGCACAGTTTTGAAGGCGCTCTCCCAATCTCCGCTTCAAACTTTGACGCGCATCTACATAAAAAAAGACAACGGACATTTTATGGAAATTCGCCCTGCTGCAACGCTGGTTCTGACAAAAGATACGGCCGAGGGTCTACAAGTATTGCTGCTCCAGCGCACTTGGGAAGCGGTCTTTATGCCGGGCTTTTTTGTCTTCCCCGGTGGATCCGTAGACGACCAGGATATCGGCGGGCGACAGCATGCCGTGGGGCGAGGTGATAGTGACATCAGCCAGACCATGAGTCTGGATGAAGGTGGTGCTGACTTTATGCTGGCTGCGGTTCGGGAATGTTTTGAAGAAGCCGGTGTTTTGTTGGCGCTGGATGAGAATGGGAAGGAGGTAACTCCGAAGCACCCGGTTCATGAGGACCGCGATGCTCTCTTCCAGGGTGAATTGACCGTCGCGGAGCTGTGCCAGCGGCACAAACTAACGATTCCGCTGGACCGGCTGGCCTACCTGGGGCACTGGATTACGCCACCCGGACCGCCCCGCCGGTTTGATACCCGGTTTTTCGTGGCAGTGGCGCCGGAGGACCAGCTTGCGAGCCATGACGGGGTGGAGACGATTGATCATGTCTGGCTGAGCCCTGCGCAGGCACTGGAGGATCACCGCTGTGGCCTTCGGTTGCTGGGCCTGCCCACCATCCGCACGCTGCGGATACTGAGCGATTTCGATACCACGGGCGAGGTGATGCGTTACGCTCATGCCAATCCGCCCGAGCCCTATCCCAGCAAGTCATGGCCGGCGGTGAAGAAGGGGAAGTCGGTGATGCTGGAGCCTGGGGCGCCGGCGTATGACGAAGCCGCCAAGCTGGATCCAGAGGGGGAAGGCTCGACCCGCGCGGAGATAGTGCCCGGTGAACCGGTGGAAGTCGCAGCCGGTGTGGTGCGGCTGACGGCCCCGAATCCGGGGATGATGACCGGGCCCGGCACCAATACCTATATACTGGGGCACAAACGATTCACGGTACTGGACCCGGGGCCGGACAATGCCACCCATATTGAACGGATTCTGGAAATCACCGGCGGGGCGATCGATCAGGTGGTGGTGACCCACACCCACCAGGACCATTCGCCCGGCACCGTCGCGCTGAAAGCCAGGACCGGGTGCCGTGTTTATGGTCAGCCGGCGCCGGAAGGGGCCGCCCAGGACCCGACCTTTGCTCCCGATGAGGAACCGGTCCACGGAGATGCGATTTTAACCGACGCGGGCACGCTGAGAGTGCTTCACACGCCGGGCCATGCCTCCAACCACCTGTGTTACCTGCTGATGGAGCAGGAACTTCTGTTTTCCGGTGATCACGTTATGCAGGGCTCGACGGTGGTGATCAATCCCCCGGATGGCGATATGGGAGCCTACCTGGAGTCCCTGTACGATCTGCTGGACGAGCCGGTACGCTACATTGCCCCGGCGCACGGTTTTCTGATGGGGCACCCGGAAGCGGTTATCGATTACCTGATTACCCACCGGTTGGCCCGGGAGCACAAGGTGGCTCGGGTGCTGAAAGACCTGAAAACAGCAAGCCTGAAGGCGTTGACGGCGGACGCTTACGACGACGTCCCGGCTGCCATCCATGGTGTTGCAGCCCGTTCGGCGCTAGCCCATCTGTTGAAGCTGGAGAGGGATGGCAGGGCAGCAAAGGAAGGCGAGATCTGGCATGCCACTTCCCACACCTGAGCCACGGCCTTGCCTCCTTCGTCATGGCCCCGCCCCGGGGTCATGTTATTTCTTTGCGATAATCCACACCGCGTGGACGATACCCGGAATATAGCCAAGAAGGGTCAACACAATGTTGATCCAGAAGTGCTTTCCGATTCCCACTTGTAAAAATACCCCCAACGGCGGTAACAAAATCGCAATAAGAATTCGCAAAAGATCCATAGAGTGAGCTCCCTTTCAGACGTATAACGGATACAGAACCGTAATAGGCATCCTGTAGTCTCATGAATAGGCCATTTTGCGGAAATACACAAAGAGTTCATGAAAGGGGCATTAAACCTTTGTCACAGCCGTATTCATGGAACTTTGGGGCCTCTATCCTTGTCCCGTCCCACAAATTCCGGACGCCAGGCCCCCACTGGCTGACAACCCGAGAGGAACTATGCCGTACCGCTGGCTGACACATCTGTTTCGCGCTGGCCTGATTTCCACATTCTGCGGCAGCCTGGTAGCCCTGCCGGCTGCCCACGCGGAGCAAACCGCTGAATCCGATACACAGGAAGTCCTTGTCGCAGAGCTTGCCGAAGACGAGAGTGTTGAGGATGTGGAGCACTCCGAACCCCTGCGGCCGTCGGAGCCTAAGGACAATGAACCTGCTCCAGCTCCGGCTGAAACTTCCGCTGAAGAAAAGAGCGCCAAAGAAGCACCGGAACAGGCTGACGCAGCAGAACCGCAAGAGCCGGTAGCGGAAGATCAGAGCGAACAAACGAAACAACCTGAACAACAGGAAGAAGCTTCCAGCCTTGAGATGCTCGGGGCAAATGTCCCTCCCGGAACAGCCACGCGGCTGTCCTGGTCACCCGCTATCCAGGGTGCCGGGTTGTCTCAGCCAACCCCCGTACTGGTGGTTAACGGCGCCAAGCCCGGCCCCACCCTGTGCCTGACCGGTGCGGTGCACGGTGATGAACTCAACGGTATAGAAATCATTCGTCGTACCATGTACGACCTGGAGCCGAACAAGCTGTCGGGCAGCGTTGTCGGGGTCCCCATCGTCAATCTGCCCGGTTTTCAGCAAGGCAGCCGCTACCTGCCGGATCGCCGTGACCTTAACCGGCATTTTCCCGGCAGTACCCATGGCAGCCTGGCAGACCGCATTGCCCATTCGCTGTTCGAAAGCGTGATTCGCCACTGCGACATGCTGGTGGATATCCACACCGGATCGCTCAAGCGCACCAATCTGCCCCAGTTGAGGGCTGATATGAACAACCCTGACGTGGCCGAACTGACCCGCGGGTTTGACCGCATGGCCGTGGTCCACAGCACCGGCAGTCCCGGCATGCTTCGCTATGCCGCGATTGAAGCCGGTATCCGCGCTGTCACCATGGAGGCGGGCGAATCCCTGCGGATACAGGAGCACCAGATCAAAGCCGGCGTCAACAGCCTGACCAGTCTGATGGACAAGGAAGGTATGATTTCGAGGATGTTCGTCTGGGGTGACCCGGAGCCGGTGTACTACGACTCGGAATGGGTACGCGCTGAGCACGGCGGTATACTGTTCAGTGAGATCAAGCTCGGTGCCAAAGTTGGTGAAGGTGAGATCCTTGGTTACGTTTCAGACCCTATTACCAATGAACAACACCCCATCCGCGCCAGAATCGATGGCCGGATTATCGGAATGGCCGTGGATCAGGTTGTCATGGCAGGCTTTGCCGCCTACCACGTTGGTACGGAGGCAGAAGTGCCCGGAGAGTAGTATCCTGTCGGGTCCCTGAGTTTCATCAGGGCCAGAAATCCTGACAGGAGCCGGAGTGTCTTCAGATACCCCCAAATCGTTGTGGCTGGCCTATGTCGGCCTGGTTCTGACCCCATTGTTCTGGGCCGGCAACGCCGTTGTCGCCAAAGGCGTGGTGGGAGAGATTCCGCCGCTGTCCATGTCGTTCTGGCGCTGGGTGATCGCTCTGGTGATTCTGTTACCCTTTGGATTGCCGGGGGTATGGCGTCAGCGCCAGCTGATTCGGCAGTACTGGCTGTCGATACTGGCCCTGTCTACCTTCAGCGTCGCGGCCTTCAATTCACTGCTCTACTTTGCCGCGGTGACCACCAGCGCCACCAATATCGCACTGATTAATGCCACCATCCCCATCATGGTGGCATTGCTGGCCTGGGTGTTGCTGGGAGACCGCACCCGCCCGGTGCAGGCGCTGGGTATCGGGCTGGCTGTACTGGGCATTCTGGCGGTTGTTGCCAGGGGAGACCTTTCGGTGCTTACCGGCCTGCAGGCACAGCCCGGCGACCTGATCATGGTGCTGGCGGTGTTCAGTTGGGGCCTGTTCTCGGTGCTGCTTCGCCGCCAGGCCGTACCGCTGCCACCGCTGACATTCCTGACCGTGCAGATCGCCTGCGGCACCCTGGTGATACTGCCGTTTTTCCTGGTGGACCTGGTGTTTTTCTCGGGCGGGTTTGAACTGAACCAGTCGACCGCTCTGCCGATGATGTATTTTGCCATCTTCCCCGGTATTCTGGCCTACGGGTTCTGGAACCACGGGGTACACCGGATTGGCCCGGCCAGGGCGGCCATCTTCATGTACCTGACCCCGGTGTTCGCTTCGGTAATGGCGGGAATATTCCTCGGTGAACGGCTTGGCCTGTTCCACATTGTCGGTGGCCTGCTGATCCTCGCTGGGCTTTTCCTGGCGACCCGCACCAACGAGCTTCGCCGCAAATACCGCTGAACATGCAAAACCGGAAACGCTGAACAGGCAGGGATTCATGGATAATCGCTTGGCAAGAGTCTTGAAATGGAAGGCCGCAATGGTGTTCGCGGCAATCAGCACGGTGGTTTCTGCCGCCCCCTGTGACCCGGAAGAAAACACCTGGGTCCCGAGCCGCTATTACCCTCCTGGCTCAGCCGTGTTTCATAAGGGCCAATGGTACGAATCCCGCCAACACCACGAAGGCAAAACGCCAGGGGCGGATTTCGAGTGGAAAAAGCTGGAATCCGCACCGGACTGCCACCAAAGGGAAGACAGCCCCCATGCCGACAGCATGAGGAAGGATGATCCTCAACAACCGCGGGCACGGGGCCGGGATCCGCAGGAACCCGCGGTGGATACCCGCAATAAAACCAGGCAGGCCTGTGATGAAACCGGGCCCTGGAGCTTTGGCGCCAGCTACACCGTCGGTCAGGTGGCCATCCATGAAGGCCAGGCCTATCGCGCCATACGTCCCAGCAATGGCCAGATGCCGGGCATGAGTCAGCCTCCCCACTGGCAGCCGGTTGACCATCCCTGCAGGAGCGAACCGGCTAGCGGGGATTAACCGGACACGGACGCCATCGCCTGCCGGATTTGTTCCAGAGCCGTCTGCAATACCTGCCGAGGGCAACCAATGTTCATCCGCATGAATCCACGCCCCGCTTCCCCGAAGGTAATGCCCGGGTTCATGCCGATGCCGGCCTGATGCACGAAGAATCGCTTCAGCTCTGAATCATCCATCTCCAGAGCACGGCAATCCAGCCATAACAGGTAGGTGCCCTCCGGTTCGGTCACCTGAATGGCGGGCAAGTGCTGCTCAACGTAGTCCATCACGAAGTCACGATTGCCTTGCAGGTAGACCATGAGTTCATCGAGCCACTGGCCTCCGTGGCGGTAACCGGCTTCAAATCCGGCGATGCTGAACGGGTTGCACTGGTTCATGTGCATGGCATCGAAACCCTCTTTCAATGCCTTGCGATGCTCGGCATTGGCCACCACCAGTGCCGACAGCCCCAGACCGGGCATGTTGAAGGTTTTGCTGGGCGCTACAGCGGTAACCAGGGCGTCCTCCTCCCCGGCCAGGCGAGCCAGTACCTGGTGAGCAGGCTTGTCGGGATAGGTCAGGTCACAGTGAATCTCATCCGACAGCACTATCAGGTTATGCCGCCGGGCAATCGCCAGGACCGCCGTTAGCTCACTTTCGGTCCATACACGGCCCACCGGATTATGGGGTGAACACAGCAATAGCACCCTGGCATCTTCCCGTGCCGCGCAGGCCTCCAGGTGTCCAAGATTCATTTGATATAGTCCATCCACCTGCTCCAGCGGATTCTCGATCACTACCCGGCCGGTTTTTCGAATGGCGCTGAAAAAGGGCGGATAGACCGGCGGCTGGATAATCACGCCCTCGCCTTCCTTTGCAAACGCCAGTGCCGCAGCATGGAGGGAAGGAACCACTCCCGGAGCCATCACTAACCAGTCCCGCTCGATGGTCCAGCCATGGCGGCTCCGGAACCAGTCAATAATGGAGGTGTAGAGGCTTTCCGGGAACAGTGTATAACCGTACACCGGGTGCCTCGCCCGCTCCTCCAGAGCTTGCGTGACCGCCGCCGGTGCCGCAAAATCCATGTCCGCCACCCAGAGCGGAATAACATCCTCGCGGCCGAACACTGCCTTGCGGGCATCGAATTTTACCGAGCAGGTATTCTCCCGCTGAAGGTGTCGGTCGAAAGAGTCAGGCACGAAAGCCCTCCGTTGTTAGGGTGTTGAGGTCAGAGTAGTCGATATCGACGTCATTCTGGGGCAGGAGTGATAACAGCCGCAACCGCCGGGTCCGTCTTTGGTCGCAAAGACACAGGTTTTGCTTGCCTGGCACCGCCAATACTTGCGAACCTAACGGATTAACTGCTCATCCCGATTTGTATTCGGAGCCTTTGAATGCTTGCCCAGATCCTGTCCACGATGTTGCCGGTATTCCTGATTGCCGGCTGTGGTGCGGTTTACGGTCGCTACCGCACCCCCGATATCCAGGGCCTGAACACCCTTAACATGGAGCTGTTTGTGCCCATGCTGGTGTTTGCGGTGTTGGCAGACCAGCAGGCACCGCTGCAGGAATACACCAGCCTGGCGCTGGCGGCTACGGTTGTGGTTCTGGGCTCAGGCATTGTCCTCTACCCTGTGGCCAGGGTCCTGAACCTGAATCTGAAAACTTTCCTGCCGCCGATGATGTTCAACAACTCCGGCAACATGGGTATCCCGATACTGGTGTTGGCGTTCGGCGAGGCAGCCCTGCCGGCGGCCGTTGTGCTGTTTGTTGTGGAGATGCTGCTGCACTTTACCGTGGGCATCTATATGCTCGATCCGCACACCTCCATCATCAGAAGGCTTCGCCTGCCCGTTATTATGGCGAGTATCGCCGGCCTTGCCGTCAATTTCGGCGGCGTACCCATGCCCCAGTGGTTGCTGGAAACCCTGAACATGCTTGGCGGTGTCTGTATCCCCCTGATGCTGTTTACCCTCGGGGTGCGCATGCTGGATGTGGATTTCGGCGACTGGAAACTGGGCATCCTCGGCGCCATTGCCTGCCCCGCCTCCGGGCTGATCCTGGCCTGGCCGATGATTGCGATACTCGATCTCCCCGGCCTGCAGGTGGCCGCCCTCTGGGTCTTTGCCGCCATGCCATCCGCCGTGCTGAACTACATGTTGGCGGAACAATACCAGCAGGAGCCAGAAAAAGTTGCGTCACTGGTTCTGATCAGCAACCTCGGCAGCATTGTGGTGATGCCCATCGTGCTGGGCCTGGTGTTTGCGGCAGGCTATGTCTGAGGCCATTGCGGTCGTTCGTGCCTCCCGCCCCAACTTCCTGGTGCTCGCGCCCCTGTGCGCGGGGCTTGGCGTAGCGGTGGCCTGGCAGCAGAGCACACCGCCAGCAATACCGGATACCCTTCTGGTGCTGATAGGTGCCGTGCTGGCCCATGCTGCAGTGAATCTGCTCAACGAATATGAAGACTTTGTCTCCGGCCTCGACCTGATCACCCGGCGGACCCCTTTCTCCGGTGGCAGCGGAGCTCTGCCAGAGAGACCTTCCGCTGCCAAGCGGGTGCTACTTGCCGCTGGCGGTACCCTCGCACTGGTGATTGGCATCGGGTTGTACTTTCTCTGGCTTCGTGGGCTACCAATGCTGGTGCTCGGTGTTGCCGGTGTTGTGCTGGTAGTGACTTACACCCGCTGGATTACCCGTTCGCCGCTCCTCTGCCTGTTGGCGCCGGGGCTGGGCTTTGGCCCGGTGATGGTTCTGGGCAGCCTGATTGCCCTCGGTGCCACTCTGGACGCAACGGCTCTCACCGTTTCGCTGATCAGCTTGCTGCTGGTCAGCGAGCTTCTGCTGATCAATCAGATTCCCGATGCCGACGCAGATCGCAAAGTCGGCCGCCGCCATCTGGTCATCACACATGGAAAACCGGCGGCAGCCCGACTGGCTGGAGTCATGTTGCTGGCGAGTTACGGCGTGCTGGCAGCGGGACTACTGGCAGGCTGGCTGCCGACCTGGAGCGCTCTTGCCCTGGCCCCGGCACCAGCGGCCCTTTGGTTAAGCCTCCGGCTGCCGGGAGCTCTTGCCGATTCCCGAAGGCTCAATAACCTGCTTGGCATCAATATAGTCATACTGCTGGCCACGCTGACGCTACTGATCTGCGGCCTCAGTCTTTAAGCCGGAACACACTGACCCTTCCGCTCAACTGTTCCGCCAGCGTGGCAAGATCGCGGCTGGCGCCCGCCACCTGTTCGGAACCAGCGGAGGTTTCCACGGTGGAGTCATGAATACGGCTGATGTTGCGGTTCACTTCCTCCGCTACGCTGCTCTGCTCTTCTGCAGCGCTGGCAATCTGGGCGTTCATGTCATTGATTTCACCCACTTCCTGACGGATTTGCGCCAGGGCCTGCTCCGCAGAGCGGGTTTTTTCCACCGTGGTTTTGGCGAGATCGCGGCTGGTTTCCATTACCGCCGCCGCTTCCGAGGCGCCAGTCTGGAGTTTTCCGATCATCTCCTGGATTTCACGGGTGGAATCCTGGGTGCGGGTCGCCAGTGAGCGCACTTCATCGGCCACTACCGCAAAGCCACGGCCGTGGGTACCAGCGCGGGCCGCTTCAATGGCCGCATTCAAGGCCAGCAGATTGGTCTGTTCGGCGATGGCGTTGATCACTTCGATGATTTTTTCGATATTGGCGCTGTCGTCGGAAACCCGGTGCACGGTTACGGCCGCTTTCTCGAGGGTGTCTGCCAGTTCACCAATGGAAACAGCCGTTTCCTGAACCACCCGATTACCGGTCTCCACTTCCAGATCCGCTTTGCCAGTGGCTGTGGCCGCACTGGACGCAAATCCCGCCACTTCATTAACTGTTGCCGCCATCTGGTTGATGGCCGTTGCCATCTGCTCCGCTTCCTCGGACTGGATGCGGATCTGGCGATTGTTGCTATCCGAGGTAGACAGCAACTCCGAGGAACTCCTGGAAAGCTCCTTGGCTGACTGACGAACTTCGCGAATAATCCCGGCGAGTTGCTCCACGGTGTCCCTGAGAGCACCCATCACACTGTCCGGATACTTCGTCTGAATGTCCTGGTCAAGTATGCCGTCCGAGAGCCGACGAATGGCGTCGGCTACTTCATCCGGCTCTGCGCCCAGCGTTGAACGAAGTCTGCGGATGATAAGCACCGCCACCACAATACTCAGCAACACCGCAATTCCGGTGACCAGGAATATGACTTTGTTGAAGTTGCCGGCCGCTTCCCTCACCGCGTCCACATTGGTGGTAATGAAGCCTTCCTGGTGGTCGATGAACGCATTGATGCGGTTCAGCCAAGTGGTATAGGCGGGGGACACGTCCTCCAGCAAAAATTCCCGGGCTTCATCGATGCGGCCGTCCTGGCGTATTTCCAGTAACTCCCCGGTCAGCGCCAGGGTGCTGCGCTCAATCTCCTTGATATCCGCCAGCAGTTGCTGCTCCCGATCTGTGGCTCCGGCTGACCGGAACAGCTGGTCCATGGGCCTGGCTGAGTCTACGTAGAAAGCCTTCAATCGTTCAATATCCTGGAGATGCGTTCTCAGCGCCCGGTCTTCCCGCACCAGCACAGCATCGCGGATGGCAATTGCACGGTCATGAACGCTGCCGCGAAAGTTGATGGCATAGCGCTGCTTGACGGCCGCGTCATCGCCTACTTCGGTGAGGGTCCGGTCAATGAAACCAACCCGATGATTGCTGATAAGACTGACGAGAATCATCAGGGAAAGAATAAGGCCAAAACCCAGGGTGAGTCGTTTAGCGACAGTGAATTTGTTGAACATGATCTGCTCCGGCTGCTCATAACCATAAATCGAATCTATCTATTCACCGGTTTCGCAAAATCAGATCAATGGAGATGCCAGAGAAGGCGGATCTTTTACAATTATTTGCATTGCTACGTATTGTTACACTCCGTGGCAATTAGCCGCCATAACCGCCGGATGCGCTTGCAACCACCCAGGCTTTGACCGAAGGTAAGACTATTCAGGTTGAATTTCATTTTGATACGGAGATCCGCCCATGAGTGTTCTGCTTCTCCTCCTCAGTGCACTGGTACTGATATACCTCGGCATTGGTGGCACCACTGCTGCCGCTGTTCTGGTGATCGCAACGATTGTTGGTCTGTTTCAGGATGGCTGGCACATCCTCAGTATTTTATTCGGCGGCGGCCTGCTTGCCCTGGGCCTGGTTCTGTTGTTTCCGGGCGAGCTGCGTCGAGAAAAATTCAGCGCCCCTTTACTGGGCTGGGTACGGGGCCGCTTACCCAAACTCTCGGATACCGAGGAGGAAGCACTGCGCTCGGGCACGGTGGACTGGGACGGTGAGCTGTTTTCCGGCCAGCCCGAGTGGTCAAAATTACTGGATGCCAAACCCGCCCATCTCTCCAGTGAAGAGCAGGCGTTCCTGGACGGGCCGGTGGAAAAGCTCTGTGGCATGCTGGATGACTGGAAAATCACCCACGAAGAGTTCGACCTTCCCAACAAGGTCTGGAAATTCATTCGCGAGAATGGGTTCTTCGGGCTGATGATCCCCAAGGAACAGGGCGGTAAAGGCTTCTCCCATACCGCCCACTCCGAAATCGTGATGAAAATCTCCACTCGCAGCGTTTCCGCCGCCGTCACCGTAATGGTGCCCAACTCCCTGGGCCCGGGCGAGTTGCTGATGGAGTACGGCACCGATAGCCAGAAAGAATACTACCTGCCCCGGCTCGCCGGCGGCGAGGAAATTCCCTGCTTTGCCCTGACCTCCCCGGTAGCCGGTTCCGACGCAGGCGCAATCCCGGACAAGGGCATCGTCTGTAAGGGCCAATGGGATGGCAAGGAAGTGCTCGGTCTGAAAGTGACCTGGAACAAGCGCTACATCACCCTGGCCCCGGTCGCCACACTGATTGGTCTGGCCATCAAGGTGTACGACCCTGACAGGCTGCTCGGTGACTCCGATGACATCGGCGTGACCTGCGTGATGATTCCGCAGGACCTTGAAGGTGTTCACTCCGGCGCCCGTCACCTGCCGATGAACACCGTGTTCATGAACGGCCCGACCTGGGGTAATGACGTTTTCATTCCCATGGACCAGGTCATCGGTGGCCAGGACATGCTGGGCAAGGGCTGGAAGATGTTGCTGGAATGCCTGTCCATTGGGCGTTCCATCTCCCTGCCCGCGTTGGGCACCGGTGCCGGCAAGGTCGCCAGCCTGGCAACCGGCTCCTATGCCCTGACCCGGGAACAGTTCGGCCGTTCCATCAGCCAGTTTGAAGGGGTCCAGGAAGCCCTCGAACCGATCGCCGGCTACACCTACATGATGGACGCCGCGCGATTGCTGACCTCCGGTATGCTGGACCGCGGGGTACGACCATCCGTGCCTTCGGCGGTGCTGAAGTACCGCAATACCGATCTGATGCGCATTGTGATCAACCATGCCATGGACGTGGTGGCCGGCCGGGGTGTCATCACCGGCCCTCGCAACTTCCTGGCCCGGGCCTATCAGGCGGTGCCCATCGGCATTACGGTTGAGGGCGCCAATATCCTCACCCGCAGCCTGATGGTGTTCGGCCAGGGGGCGATCCGCTGTCATCCGTTCATTGTGGAGGAAATTGAAGCGGCTGGTATGGAAGACAAGAAAGCGGCCGTCGAAAAATTCGATGGCATCTTCTACCGCCATATCGCCCACACCACCCGCAATGCGCTGCGATCCTTTGTGCTCGCCCTGACCGGCGGTTTGCTGGAGCCCGTACCGCGCCAGGGTAATATCCAGTCCAGCTATCGTCAGCTGGCCCGGTTCTCGGCGGCCTTCGCATTGATGACCGACGTGACCCTGCTCACGGTCGGCGGCGGCCTCAAGGCCCGCCAGCGCCTGTCCGGCCGCATGGCGGACTGCCTGGTGCACCTGTATTACGCCACCGCGGTGATCAAGCAGTGGCATGAGGAAGGCTACCCGGATGACCAGCGCCCACTGGTGGACTGGTGTCTGCAAACCAGCCTGCGGGACCTCAAGACGTCCATGCGCAAGCTGATCATCAACTTTCCGGTCCCCTTGCTGCGTTGGCCGATGCGGGTACTGGTGTTCCCGTTGGGTGCCACCGGCCTGAACGGACCGGACGATACATTGGGTACCGAGGTTGCCGCCAGCATCGTCAGGGACACCCCGTTGCGCCAGCGCATCAGCCGTGGCAGTTACGTCAATACCGATCCGGATGATCCACTGGGCCGGGTACTCAACGCCTACCGGCTGGCCAATGAAACCCGTGAAATGCGCGAGCGCCTTCATGAAGCTCTGCGCAACCGTGATGAGGATGAACTCGGGGGCATTGACCTGCTGATGGGCCACGAACGCAAGGAGCTGGTGGACTGGGCCTGTGACCAGGGCGTCGTGAAGGGCGAAGAGTGTGACAAGCTGCTGGAGGCGCTGGAAGCACTCTACGACGTTATCCGGGTTGATGCCTTCGAACCCGACGGCCTGAAAGCCCTGGCGCGCTGCGCCAAGGGCAAACGGAAAGTGGTAGAACGTGCCCCCAAAGAAGAAGAATGATTTCCTTCAGCCGCACTCGATGGACCGGGTGCGGCTGCAGTCCCGCTAGATTCCGACCTCCACTCGCACGCCACTATTGCCTCAGCCTTTCCCTGTGATTGACACATCCTATGAAAGTAGATTCAAAAAGCACTTTTTATGATGAACTTTTAGTTATAAAATATTGAATAGATATTTCATTTGAGAATATATAGATATTCCGGCAGGCTATATGGAACTCCAATTCAGCCAGGTAACCAAATCTTTTGGCGACCTGAACGTTATCAAGCAATTCGACACCACCATCAGGAACGGCGAAATCGTTGCCCTGGTTGGCCCGTCCGGTTGCGGCAAATCCACGCTGTTACACATGCTGGCCGGACTTCAACAGCCCTCTACCGGTACCTTGACGGCGGGCGGCGCCTCGGTTGCCAAACCGTCCCCTGAGCGCACCCTGGTATTCCAGGAGCACGCCCTCTACCCCTGGATGACCTTGCTGGACAACGTGGCCCTGGCACTGGAGTTTCAGGATCAGCCCCGCAAAGCCTCCCTGGAAGAGGCCCGTAAATGGCTGTCCAGGGTCAGGCTTGTCGGTTTTGAAGATTATTACCCCCATCAGGTTTCCGGGGGCATGCGGCAGCGTTGCGCCCTGGCCAGGGCCTTTATTGCCCGCCCCAAGGTACTGCTGCTGGACGAGCCTTTCGGCGCCCTGGATGCGCTGACCCGGATGACCCTGCAAAGTGTCCTCAAAGACCTGATTGAAGAAGAGCGCCCCACCGTGGTTCTGGTCACCCATGACGTGGATGAAGCCCTCTACCTGGCAGACCGTGTCATGGTTTTCAGCCAGCGGCCGGCAACGGTGTTGCGGGAAGTCGAACTGGGACACATCCCCAAGACTCATGACCTGTCTGCTTTCGCCGATGTCCGCCGGGAAGTCCTGAACCTGCTGGGCATTGACACTGACGAACACGAACCCACACATTCCGAAGGAGAAACGGCATGAACCGCTCTTTACTGGCTCCCCTCTTTGCCTTCCTGCTGGCCCTGGCTATCGCCAGCCCGGCAATGGCAGCAGAAGAATTCCGTGTCGGTTATGTCCGCGTTATGGACGATGCCCAGGCCATGTTGGCCTATGAGGCAGGACTCTATGAGAAGTATGGCCTCGACGCAGAACTGATCGAATTCACTTCCGGCACCGACCTGATCAAGGGCATCGTTGGCGGCCAGCTGGATATCGGCGTACTGGGCTTCTCCAATGCCTTTACCTGGGCGTCCAAGGGTGCAGACCTGAAAATTGTCGGCGGTGCGCAGCGCGGCTATCACTCACTGTTGGTGCGTGAAGACTCCGGCATTGAGTCGGTGGAAGACCTGAAGGGCAAGAACCTCGCCTCCCAGAAACAGGGCAGCACCGCAGACATCGTGCTCAAGGGTGTGATGCTCGACAATGCCGGGCTGACCCCGTCAGACCTGAACATCATGGGCGTAGCCCCTTCCGTGGCCGTACAGTCGCTGGTTGGTGGTCGTGTGGATGCCGCCTTCCTGTTCGAGCCGTACGACCGCATCGCGCAGCTGGTGGCTCCGGTCAAGCAGATCTATGAAATTGGCGAGGTGTGGCCATTCCCCTGCATGGTCGTGATTACCTCCGGTGAAACCCTGAAAAACCGCAAGGATGTACTCTGGGCGGCACTGGATGCCCAACGCGACGCCATTGATATGCTTGAGAGCAATCCGGCAGAAGCAGCACCCTATATCACCGACTACTTTATCCGCGAACCGGTGGTGAAATCCCGCAACCAGGGCGATGTGCCCAGCGAGCAGGTGATCACCGAGGCCATCAAGACCAACGACTTCAGTGCCAAACTGACCGAAGACGATATCAACCGCATGAAGGAACTGGCAGCCATCATGCAGGAACAGGATATTCTTCAGGTGGAAGGCGAGTTTGATGTCGATGCCTTGCTGGACCTGTCCTGGCAGCAGGCGCGCGAGCTGTAAGCATGAGCAATACTCAGTCAACCGGCGTTGCCAGCAAACGGGCCTATGTGGCCGCTATCGCCATTATCCTGTTTTTCTGGCAGGTGGCGGCCTGGTTCCTGCCGGACTTCCTGATGCCGGATGTACCGGTGGCACTGCAACGATTGTGGGAGGAGCTTAACAGCGGCGACTTCTACGAAGGGCTCGGCAACAGCATGAGTCGCCTTGGCATCGGATACGGGGCTGCCCTGTTCTTCGGCATCATTCTTGGCCTGGTGGGTGGCACCCTGGACCTGGTGCGCAGCACCCTGAAAGCGGCCATCATCATCCTGCAGTCCATCCCGTCCATTGCCTGGGTGCCGCTGTTCCTGATCCTGATGGGCTTCGGCAATATGCCGATCATTGTCGTAGTGGCCATCGGTGCGTTCTTCCCCACCGCCCTGAGCGTAATGAACGCCACCGAGAGCGTCGAGAAAGTGCATATTTCTGCGGCCCGGGTAATGGGGGCATCCAGGTTGCAGATGCTCAAACGGGTCTACTTCCCTGCGGTTACCCCGGAACTGATCACCGGCGCCCAGCTGGCCTTCGGCAACGCCTGGCGCGCCCTGATCTCTGCCGAGATGATCGTTGGCTTCAGCGCCGGCCTGGGCAAGTCCCTGGCCTATTCCGGCGAGATTGCGGACATGACCGGCGTCATGACCAACATCCTGGTGATTGCCATCCTGGCTGCGGTGATCGATCAGGTGATCCTGGAACGCATCAAACACCGGTTGCTGCGCTACCAGTATCTGTAAAACCTGTTACCGCTTTCCGGGAGGCGATCTGCCTCCCCTCTTTTCTTGACAGACTCCACACCCTCCGACTATTACTGAACTCAGTTCAATTGGCAGTATCTACTACCTTTTCAAAAAAAAAAGACTGAATAACAAATAATAACGAACTGTGGCGCACCGGTCGCCGACTCGAAACGAAGGGGTGTATTTCCGTGAACGACCAGGCTGCGGGCGAACAACCAACATCGTCCCCGATCATCCTCGAAACCCGTAATCTGCAGAAAGATTTCAAGGGCTTTACCGCTATCAATAACGTCAATTTGAAAGTGGAGACGGGTAGCATCCATGCCCTGATTGGTCCCAATGGGGCCGGCAAAACCACTTTTTTCAATCTGCTGACCAGGTTTCTCAAAGCCAGCGCCGGCGAGATTATCTATGACGGTAAAGACATCACCCACGCCCGGCCGGCTGCCATCGCCCAGCAAGGCCTGATTCGGTCATTCCAGATCTCGGCGGTGTTTCCGCATCTGTCCGCCCGTGAAAATGTGCGCATTGCCCTGCAGCGCACACTGGGGGTGTCCTACCAGTTCTGGCGTTCCAAGCGGGTGCTGGACCAATTGAATGAAGAAGCCCAGGCTACGCTGGAACTCGTGGAGCTTGGTCCCTTTGCCGACACGAAGGCGGTCGAGCTGCCCTACGGTCAAAAACGGGCCCTGGAAATTGCCACCACTATCGCCCTCAAGCCCAGGCTTATGCTACTGGACGAGCCCACCCAGGGCATGAGTTCCGAGGACGTCGGCACGGTCACCGATCTGATCAGACGGGTAGTCGAAGGCCGGACCATCGTGATGGTGGAACACAACCTCAACGTAGTTTCCACCCTGGCCGACACCATCACCGTACTTAACCGGGGTGAGGTCCTTGCCGAGGGCGATTACGAGACCGTATCCACCAACCCTGCCGTGATGGAAGCCTACATGGGAACCACCGATGTCGCCTGATCAACGTCCGGAGTTGCTCCGAATCGAAAACCTGCACGCCTGGTACGGCGAGTCCCACATTCTCCACGGCATGAACCTGACCCTGCACGAAGGCGAGGTGATTACACTGCTGGGCCGCAACGGATCCGGGCGCACCACTACCCTGAAGGCCATTCTTGGCCTGGTGGGTCGGCGCACCGGCTCGATCAAGATTCGCGGCACTGAAATCATCAATATGCCCACGCACCGGATTGCCCATGTCGGCAAGCTCGGTTATTGCCCGGAAGAGCGTGGCATTTTTGCTTCCCTCAATGTCGACGAAAACCTGGAGCTGCCCCCAGTGGTCGCAGAGGGCGGTCTGACGGTGGACGACATCTACACCATGTTCCCGAACCTCAAGGAACGGCGGAAAAGCCAGGGCTCCAAGCTCTCTGGCGGCGAACAGCAAATGCTCGCCATTGCCCGCATTCTGCGCACAGGCGCCAACCTGCTGCTGCTGGACGAAATTACCGAAGGGTTAGCGCCGGTGATCCTGAAATCCCTGGATCAGGTGATTCGCAAACTGCGGGAGAAGGGGTTCACCATCATCCTCGTAGAGCAGAACTTCCGGTTTGCCGCGCCTCTGGCGGACCGCCATTACGTCATTGAGCACGGCCAGGTGGTGGAACAGATTGACGCCGCTGACCTGGAGGCCAAAAAAGAGCAGTTGAACAGGCACCTGAGTGTCTGAGCCTGTGGGCCAGGTTCGCCGCAAGCGCACCGACCCTGAATCTGATAAGACCGTGAATCTAACAAGAAAAGGAATCCCACTATGTTCAAGCTCTGGAAACAAGGTCTGGCAAGCGCCATTGCAATAACCACATTGGCAATGCCGCTCACTGCAACCGCCGAACTGACAGACGGTAAGCTCAAGATTGGTGTACTCAGCGATATGTCCGGGGTTTACAAGGCCCTGGAAGGTCCCGGCGCGGTGATTGCTGCCGAAATGGCCGTCGAAGACTTTGGAGGTTCCGTCCTCGACCAGCCGGTGGAAATCATCTCCGCCGATCACCAGAACAAGCCGGACATCGGCGCCAGCACCGCCCGGGAGTGGATCGACGCCAAGGAAGTCGACATGATCACCGCCCTGGACAACTCCTCGGTGGCCCTGTCAGTGCAGGGACTGGCCAACGACAAGAAGATCATCACCATGAACACCGGGGCCGGCACCACGGCCCTTACCGAGGAACAGTGCACGCCCTATGGCATCCACTATGTCTACGACACTCACGCATTACCTGTGGGCACAGCCACAGCCATGGTCAAGAATGGCGGCGAGAGCTGGTTCTTTATCACCGCAGACTATGCCTTTGGCCACTCCCTGCGAGACAACACCGGCGCGGTAGTGGAAAGCCTGGGTGGTGAGGTGGTTGGCAACGTCAACGCGCCGCTGTCCACCAACGATTTCTCTTCCTATCTGCTGCAGGCACAGTCCTCCGGCGCCGACGTCATTGGCCTGGCCAACGCCGGGCAAGACACGGTGAACGCGATCAAACAGGCCAACCAGTTCCGGATCGTGCAAAGCGGGCAGAAACTGGCGGGTATGCTGGTGTTCATCACCGACGTGCATAGCATGGGCCTCGACATTGCCCAGGGGCTGCAGTTCACTACTGCCTTTGTGTGGAACCAGAACGACGAAGCCCGAGCCTGGTCAGAGCGCTTCTTTGAGCGCCACGGTGCCATGCCCACCATGGTACACGCCGGCGTTTACTCCGCCGTTACAAACTACCTGAAAGCGGTTGAAGAAACCGGTACCGACGACAGCGACACCGTTCGTGCCAAGCTCGGCGAGATGACCCTGAACGACATGTTCGTGAAGAACGGCTCTATCATGGCGAACGGCTCCATGCTGCACGATATGTACCTGGTGGAAGTGAAGAAGCCCGAGGAGTCCGAAAGCGAATGGGACCTGCTGAGAGTGGTATCGAAGATTCCGGCGGAACAGGCGTATATTCCGCTGTCCGAATCCAAGTGTTCATTAGTTAACTAACGGTAGAACTGACCACTGCTTCCGGGGAGATAGCCAACGTGTCAATGCAGGTCATAATGGCCCAGGCGCTGCTTGGGCTGAACGTGGGTGTGTTTTATGCCATGTTGAGCCTGGGGCTTGCGGTGATATTCGGCTTGCTGAATATCATCAACTTTGCCCATGGCGCCATGTACATGCTGGGGGCGTTCATTGCCCTCATCGGCTACTCTCTCCTGGAACAATGGTTCGGCATCAGCCTTCAGATCGGTTTCTGGGCGTCACTGCTGGTGGCACCGGTTATCGTCGGCATTCTCGGAGTGCTGATTGAACGTCTGATGCTCAAACGGCTGTACGAGCTCGACCATATTTACGGCCTGCTGCTCACCTTTGGCATCACGCTCATCCTTCAGGGTCTGTTCGCCAACTATTTCAATGTTTCCGGCACGCCCTACCCGGGCCAGCCAGAAGCGCTCAGTGGCGTGGTAAACCTCGGGTTCATGTACTTCCCGACCTACCGTCTGTTTGCCATCGTGTTTTCCCTGGTGGTCTGTTTCGCCACCTGGTGGGCCATCGAACACACCAAACTCGGCTCCAGGCTGCGAGCCGGCGTGGAGAACCCCGACCTGACCCAGGCCTTCGGCCTGAATGTCCCCCTCATGGTCACCCTGACCTTCGCCTTCGGCGCCGGGCTGGCCGGCCTGGCCGGGGTGCTGGCGGCTCCCATCTACTCCGTCAGCCCGCTGATGGGGGCGGACCTGATCATCGTGGTGTTTGCCGTGGTGGTCATCGGCGGCATGGGCTCGATCATGGGCGCCATCCTCTCAGGACTAGCCCTGGGACTGGTTGAGGGGCTGACCAAGGTGTTCTACCCGCCCGCCGCCAGTACCGTTATTTTCTTCCTTATGGTGCTGGTCCTGTTGTTCCGTCCCGCCGGCCTGTTTGGTAAGGAGAAGTAAGCGCCATGACCAATCGCATACTCTTTATCCTCATGCTGGTGGCAGGTCTGACCGCGCCCCTGTTTGCCTACCCTGTGTTCGTCATGGACCTGCTGTGCTTCGCACTGTTCGCCTGTGCCTTCAACTTGTTGCTGGGGTACGCCGGCCTGTTATCTTTCGGTCACGCCGCGTTCTTCGGCGGCGCCGCTTACGTTACCGGCTACGTCACCAAGGAATGGGGCTTTAGCCCGCTGCTTGGCATACTCGCCGGCGCGGGGTTTGCCATGGTGCTCGGGGCGGCCTTCGGTTTCCTGGCCATACGCCGCCAGGGCATTTACTTCGCCATGGTGACCCTGGCACTGGCCCAGATCATTTACTTCCTGGCACTGCAGATGCCATTCACCGGCGGCGAAAATGGTCTGCAGGGTATTCCGCGGGGACACCTGTTCGGCCTGATTGACCTGAACAACTCCCTCGCCATGTACTACTTCGTCTTTGCCATTTTCCTACTCGGCTTCGGCATTATCTATCGAACCATCAACTCGCCGTTTGGTGAAGTGCTGCAAGCGATCCGTGAAAATGAATCCCGGGCCCTGTCCCTGGGCTACGACGTGGATCACTTCAAACTGCTGGCCTTCGTCATATCTGCCACCCTGGCCGGGCTGGCCGGTGCCACCAAAGCAATCATTTTTCAGTTTGCCGCGCTCACCAGCGCTCACTGGCAAACTTCCGGTGAGGTCATTCTGATGACACTGGTCGGCGGACTGGGCACCATCTTCGGCCCGGTCGTTGGCGCCATCACCGTGGGTGCCCTCAGCCACGAATTGTCCGCCTACGGCTCCTGGGTACAGGTGATACTCGGTACCATATTCGTGGTCTGCGTCATGGTATTCCGTCGCGGCATCATTGGTGAACTCCAGCGACTGATCAGTCGTAAGGGGGGTTGAGGTCTATGCGCGTTATCTCTGCAAAGGAAGTGGCCGGCGCACTGGCGTGGCCGGCACTGATCGAGCGTCTAGCAACTACCTTTCGCGACGGCGTGGAAGCCCCACCACGGCATCATCACGCCATGCACCGCCCGGATGGGGAGGCCACCATGCTTCTGATGCCCGCCTGGGAACAGGCAGGTTACATCGGCATGAAGATGGTCAACGTTTTTCCCCAGAACGCCAACGCCGGCCTGCCCGCCATCTCGGGTCTGTACATTCTTTGCGAAGGACAACATGGCACTCCGCTCGCCTGTATCGACGGCAGCGCCCTGACCAGCCGGCGGACCGCAGCAGCTTCAGCCCTGGCTGCCCGCGAGCTGGCACGGCAGGATGCTGCATCGTTGCTGGTGGTTGGCACCGGCAAGCTGGCGCCAATGCTGATCGAGGCTCACGCGGCTGTTCGCCCCATCCGCACGGTGCGGGTCTGGGGCCGCAATCCGGACAAGGCAGACGCCCTCGCCGACAGATTCCGGGACCGGTTCGACTGCCAGGCGGTAACGGATCTGGAAACCGCAGTGCCGGAGGCAGATATCATCAGCTGCGCAACCCTGTCGACCGAACCGCTGATCCGGGGTGAATGGCTGCAACCTGGCAGCCACCTGGATCTTGTGGGGGCATTCCGGCCGTCCATGCGTGAAACCGACAGCCACTGCCTGGCTCGCAGCGAGGTCTTTGTGGACACCTACGCCGGCGCCCTGGGTGAGGCCGGCGATATTCTTCAGGCCATCGACGCAGGGGTTTTCAGCAAGGCCAACCTGCGGGCCGAACTGGCGGAATTACTGAGGGGCGACAAACCCGGGCGCACAGACGATGAGGCCATCACCCTCTTCAAATCCGTAGGAGCCTCGCTGGAAGACCTCGCCGCCGCCATCGAAGTCTGGGAAACCCTGGAAGGTGTCCGGGAAACTTAGTCTGCCTCACTGCGGAGCCCGCCCTCAATGGCCTGACTCACCAGCCATCGCCGGAGTAGTTGAATGCCCTTTTCACGCCTGCGGCTGGTTTTCCAGGCGAAGTAGAATTTGTCCCCGGTCATCACCGAGTGACAGGGCAACCGCACAAAGTCCCCTGAGTCCTTCCGGGTACTGAGCATGTAATCGTTGGTCAGGGCGATACCCTGATGGTAGCGCGCCGCCTCCAGCGCCAGCAGCATGTGACTGAAATGCTGGATCCGGGCCGTAGCGGGAACCTTCAGATCCACCCCCCGATACCAGGCTTCCCAGTCACCGGCAGCCTTGTCGAAAATGCTGTGTGTTGAAAGCAGCGGAAACCGGGACACTTCGTCCGGAGATAACTCCGGCTCATCCCGCCCCTCAACCTCCGCATCCCGCCCCAGCTCACGGCGGATACGCTGCCAGTAATCCTGACTGCACACCGGAAACAACCGCTCGGTATACAACAACTCATAACTGAACGCCGCCGACGCTGGCTTGATGGTAATAAAACAATCCGCCACCCGGTCTGACAACACCGGATTCTCACTGCTCATCTCCAGCGACAGCTCCAGCTGCGGATACTCCCGCTGCAAATCCGGCAACCGCGGCACCAGCCAGCGCACCGCAAACGAACTGAACACCGACAGCCGCAACCGCGACTCTTCATGCCCCAGCAATTGCTCACTTACCCGCTCGATCTGCAACAGTGCCGACCCGACTCCATCCAGATACTGCCGCCCCTCGTCCGTCAGCGCGAGCGTTCGCCCACTACGCCAGAACAGCTTCTCACCCAGATAGGTCTCCAGCTGCTTGATCTGATGACTGACCGCACTCTGGCTCACAGCCAGTTCTTCCGCCGCCAGCGAAAAACTGTTCAACCGGGCAACGGCTTCGAATACGGGCAGAGATTTCAGGGGTGGAAGCTTCATTATCTACTTTTCTAATACCGATGGAGTAAAGATCATTTTATCGGATATTAGCACAGGCATAGAATGCCATCACAAAGTTGAGGGAGCCGGGCGGGTAGGCCTCTCCGAAACCGTGCGGAGCCATGGATGGCGGAGCCCGAGCCGAACAGGGACGTCTTGAGGCGTGTTTCGGAGAGGCCTACCCGCCCGGCGAATGCTCCGAAGCTGGATATCTAAGAGTTCGAGGGGAATCCTATGTCAGGCAAAACCGTAAACAGCGCAATCCTTCTGCTGGTGATCGGCAACGCCATGGCATTGATCAGCGACGTGTTCATCAAACTGATGGAGCCCGGTGCGCCGATTTTCCAGTTTGCCTTCCTGCGCTGCGTCATCACCCTGCTGCTTCTATTACCCCTGGCAGGACAGCTCAACAGGAAGCACCTGTTCTCCGGCTTCAAGATCCACGCCGTTCGCGCCCATATACACCTGGCAGGCATTCTCTGCATGGTCGTTGCCCTGGCAAACCTGCCGCTGGCCACCGCCAACGCCGTGTTCTACGCCGCCCCCATCCTGGTCATGGTGCTGTCCGTCTTCCTGTTCCGGGAAAAACTCACCCCGCTGAGCGTATTTGCCGTGTTCAGCGGGTTCGGCGGCATCATCGTTATCCTGCGGCCGGTGGAATTCAACTGGGCGGCCATCGCCGCCCTGGCCTCCGCCTTTGCCCTGGCCATCAACGCCGTCATGGTCCGCAAGCTACCGAAAGAACAGACCACCGTGCACAAGCTGCTACTGAATTACGTGCTGATCATACCGGCCGCCGGCGCTCTGGCACTCTGGGAAGGTGCCGCCTGGGACAGCTCGATACTGGTCAGCGCCCTGGGTTCCGCCCTGTTTATCCTGGGCTACAACATCACCGTATTGCTGGCCTACCGGCAGGTGGATGCCAACCAGGTGACTGCCGCCGAATACACCGGGCTGATCTGGGCTGTGGGAATTGGCTGGATCTGGTTCTCCGAAGTGCCGGACCTGTGGTTCCTGGCTGGCAGCACCATGATCGTGGTGCCACTGATACTGATAGGCCTGCAGCAACACCGGCGCCGCACAAGGGCGCCGGCCAGAGGCTTTAATCCGGATACTCAGCGGGTAACATCAATGAGCAGCTGAGCTCCCTGTAAAACCTGATGCTCTACCGGATAAGAGCCACTGTTATAGCGGAATCGGTAACGGGTGCCGTGATCATAGTGGCGGTCGTACCGGCTCTTGTTCCAGTGGCGTTTGTGGCCATGGTAGCCGTGTTTACGCTGCTGGAACTGCTTGTGCTTCCAGCCGTGATGACGCTTGCTGTGCTTTTTGTGTTTCCAGCCGTGCTTGCGGTCCCGGTAGCCGTGGTCGGCGTACCTGTCACGGTGCTGGGACGTCAAAAACTTCTTGTGGTGGGGGGCGCCCTTGCCGTGGTCCACCCTCTGATGGTATCCCGCCTTGTGATCTTCGCGTTTGTAAGAGTCCGCCATGGCAGGAGCGGTGGCCATCATCAGGCCGATAAGACAACTTCCGATCAGAAACTTTTTCATCGTTCATCTCCCGATCTTTTCAGATCCCGGATACCAGCACTCACCGACACGATGTGTGTGCTCCCTGAGTTCAGGTTACGGAATTACCGGTTAATGTCAGGCGATCAGGAGCCGCTTTGCACTTCTTTTACGTTGGCGCTGACAGTCTTTACAGTTGCTGCCGCCGGTTGACGCGCAACTGGATCAGATCAGGTGGGATTCCAGTTCAAATACGTGTGGGTCGTGATCTCCGAGGGCTCTGAGGGCCTCAGCCAGTTTCAACAGATATTCACTGTTGGGGCCGCTGGGGCCGGACGAACGAGCAATCTGGCGGGCGATGTCCAGGACAGGGGCTGGCCCCAGGAAAGCGGCATTGTCTTCGGTGGCGATGTACACAAGGCCTTCTGCGCTGCTGCCATCGTCAAACGCCATGGGGGTGCTGAAACGCAGGTAGCCATTTTTCTCGCGTACGTCCAGATGTTCGAACACCTCCGGTGACACCCGATAGGCCATGCCCTTGCACACCGCGCCAGACTGCTCGATCAGCGTGACTACCCGGCCCGGTGCTTCTGGTGTACCGCGGTGATCGTGGGAGCCCTGCCAGAACCGCCTGGCCCAACCCTCAATGGTTGCGGGGCGCTGCTCAAGGAACGGGAAATCCACCTTGTAGATCAGAGAGCCATAGCCAAATAGCCATACGGAAGACACCCCGTCGAACTGCTGGCGGCTGCGGTTATGCTCTACGGTATCAAATGACATTGTGGTACTGCCCCTCTCTCACGAACGCTGGTTGAGACCATCAGGTGGCCGCCGTCGACGCGATAAATCCGGCGATGCCCGTCAGTACAATTTCTGCCGCCATGGCAGACAGGATCAGCCCGCTGATCTTGGAGAGTATGTTCAGCCCGGTTTTGCCCAGAACCTTTTCAAGATAACCGGACAGGTGCAGCAATACTCCCAATATGACCAACCCTGACACCAGCCCCAGCAGACCGCCTGCCACTTCCGGAACGCTACTCAGCTCGGCGCCGTAGACCAGGATGGCACCGATGGTGGCCGGGCCGATCATCACCGGAATGGCCAGGGGAACCACGGCGATGTCGTCACGGTCCTCATCCGGCAGACCGGTGGCGTGGTTGCGGGTGCCACTGGTGACCAGGCTGATAGCGGTGAGAAACAGCAGACTGCCGGCGCCAATCCGGAACGAGTTCAGGGTAATACCGATGGCGCTGAACAGCAGCGGGCCGGCAAAAAACAGTATCAGCCCCAGGATCAGCGCCGACACGGTCGAGCGGCGGATAATCGAGCTCTTTTCCGCCGCCGGCAAGCCCCGGGTAAGCGCCAGGAACATGGTTACCACAAAGAACGGGGCCAGCAGGAACAGAAATCGAATCGTGCTGCTGATGTAGGTACTGACAAACGCTTCAAACATTCAGAATATCCGGCCAGAAGTGAAAACGGTATAGCATAACGGCAGTGGTGCCTGAGTGCCGTACGGAAGTGAACCTACTCTACCGTTTAACGCTGGATTTCCGGGGTTTACGTGGCTTCACCGGTTTTGCGGGTTTTCCCGGCCGCGGGGGTTTACCGCGTTTTCCGGCCGGTTTCCCAGGCGATTTTCCAGGCAACCCGCCTTTTGCATTCTTACCGCGAGCGCCCTGGGGCGGTTTGCCGGCCTTTTTGCCCGGTTTTTTCGCCGCCGGCTTCTTCGTTTCGCTGCGGGTATCCGGACTGGCCTCCGACGACGAATCCCGGATCATGTCAAACAGGCCCTTCAACTCCTTTTCACCCAGGTCACGCCACTCGCCAACCGGCAATCCCTTCAGGCTGATGTTCATGATGCGTACCCGCTCGAGCCTGGTGACATCGTAATCAAAGAACTCGCACATGCGGCGGATTTGTCGGTTCAGGCCCTGCACCAGGACGATTCGGAACACGAACCGGGAGACCTTCTCTACCTTGCAGCGCTTGGTGACCGTGCCCAGGATCGGCACGCCGGCACTCATGCCCTGCACAAACTCCGCAGTCACCGGCTTGTTGACGGTGACCAGGTACTCTTTCTCGTGGTTGTTACCGGCCCGCAGGATCTTGTTGACCAGGTCGCCGTTGCTGGTAAGAAAGATCAGCCCCTGGGAGTCCTTGTCGAGGCGGCCGATGGGAAATATCCGCTCGCCATGGCCCACATGATTGACGATGTTCCTGGGCTCCGCCGGGTCGGTGGTGCTGACCACGCCTACGGGTTTGTTCAGGGCGATAAAGATCAGGTCTTCTTCATCCCGTGGCTCGATCAGCTGTCCGTTAACCGTGACTTTATCCCCGGGCAGGACCTGGTCCCCAACCTGGGCGGCCTTGCCATTGATGGCGACGTTGCCGTTCTCGATGTAGCGGTCTGCCTCCCGCCGGGAACACATGCCACTCTCACTGATGTATTTGTTGAGGCGGGTCGAGTGTTTACCGGGCATGGAGTTCCTATAAAGAGTCTGGTCAGGGTCGTTTACGGTCTACGCTGCATGTGGGGATACATAGCTGAAACGCTTGCGATAGTGCTCCATGGTACAACCTACCGTGCGTTTGAACAGCCTTCGGAACGAACTGGCGTCTTCGTAACCCACGCTCCAGATAATGCGAGCCGTCTGTTCCCGGCTGGATTCCAGCAAATGTTTCGCTGCCTCAATGCGCAGATGCTGCAGGTAGCCGAGGGGGGTTTCCCCGGTGGCTTCCTTGAAACGTCGCTTGAAGGTTCGGGTGCCAAGGCCGGCTACAGCAGCCACCTCATCGATGGTCAGCGCGTCTGCGTAATGCTGTTCAAGCCATCCTTGGGCCTTCCGGATAGCGTCATCCTGATGGGCTTTCTGGCTGTAGAACGCCATGTAGGGTGTCTGCTCCGTGCGGCGGCCATCCAGTACCAGCATCTTGCTGCAGGCCAGGGCAACAGCGGGTGACGCGAAACGCTCCACCAGATAAATGCACATGTCCATAAACGCGGTGGCACCGCCGGCACAGATGACCTGGCCGTTATCCACCAGCAGTTGATCCTCTTCCAGACGCAGATGCGGGTAGCGGCTGCGGAAAAGCGGGGCGGCCCGCCAGTGGGTGGTGGCCACCTGGTCATCCAGCAGCCCCGCTTCCGCCAGCACAAAACTGCCGGTACAGACACTGGCAAGCACCGCGCCCCGCTCCAAGGCTCCCTGCAGCCAGCCAAACAGGGGTTTTGACGGGGCCAGGGTTTGCTCAAGGCGTTCCACACCAACGGCGGCTTCAACAGCAGAGCCGACCACGATCAGATCCGCCTGGAAGCGCCCCCGTTCAATGGTCGGTGTGACCAAGGCGCCGCTGTAGCCACGCACAGGTTCGTCGTCCACCGTTACCACCTGGCAGTTGAACAACGGCTCGCTGTGGCCAGCTGGGGCGCGGCCACAGTAATTGGCAACGGTAAAGAAATCCATCACACCGTGCACGCCGGAGGCATGGCAGTTGGGCAAGGCAACGATGGCAATGTTGAACATGAATTGGCCCTTTTCGCACTTTATATGTCAAATATGACACTCCTGCTGACAAGCTGCAAGCCCTAACCTGAACCTGTCATTCACCAACGCAGGAAGAAGGACTTTCACCATGACCTCACAATTGAACACCCAATCAGAGATCTTTCAACGCCCGGCGATCCAGAAGGCTCCACGCGATGCCGGGTTCTCCGCCACCCGGCTGGCCCTGCAGCTGTATGGCAAGGTTTCACCGCAGAAAGCCGGCCGACTGGTCAACCGCATGGCCTTCAGGCCCTCCCGCCTGCCTGTGCCAATCCGCTATGAATACCTGCTGGACAGCGCCGACAGCTATACCCAGCTCCAGCATGGCGCCCGCACCATCCCGGTTTACTCCTGGGGCCAGGGGCCGGCCATTCTCGGCGTCCATGGCTGGGCCGGAGCCGGCATCCAATTCGGCGCCTGGGTAAATCCCCTGGTGGAGGCGGGCTATCGTGTGGTGCTGTTCGATGCCCCGGCCCACGGACGCGCCCAGGGCGAAAGCACGGATTTGTTTGAAATCGCCGAAGTCGCCGCAAAAGTGGCGGCCAGTGTCGGCAGGGTGCACAGTGTGCTGGCCCACTCCATTGGCTGCATTGCTGTTGCCCGGGCCATCGCGGACGGCCTTCAGACCAACTACCTGGTGATGCTGGCGCCGCCGGTCAGTCTCGCGGCTGTGATGGAAAATCTGGGCCGGCAACTCGGGCTGAGCCCAGAGGTTCTGGCGGTTCACCTGCAACTGATGGAAGAGCGTTTCGGAGCAACGGTGTGGGAGCAGCTGAATCTGGAAACCCTGTCACAGTCACTCACCCAGCGGGGCCTGCTTGTGGTTGATGACGACGACACCTCCATCTCACCCGAGGAAAGTGAGCGGGTTTACAACAACTGGGCAAACGCCAACGTGTTGCGCACCCGGGGGTTGGGACACCATCGATTGCTGTGGAGCCCCATGGTTGTGGAAACCGTACTTCGGGATCTGGGTCGTCCGGTGGACACCGTCTGATTGCGACCTCGCGTTGAGCGGTTTATGGTTTTGCAGCAGAACCGCTAACAGACACGGAGTCCCGCAATGCAACTGTCCGATCCAAAACAGCAACAAACGTCCCGGGGCCGGTTCGCCTGGCGGGAAGGCGGCGATCCCGAGGACCAGCCGCTGGTGATGATCCACGGCTGGCCGGAGAGCTCCTACTGTTGGGAGCACGTGGCCGCACACCTGAAACCGGGGTTTCGTATCATTGCCCCGGATGGTGATCATGAACATTGCCATCATCAACAATCTGAAAGGCAACCAGGAAGTGATCGAGAAAGTTCGCGCCGGTAGCGGGGCTGCCTACTGGTACCAGCATTTCATGCAGACACCGGGGCTGCCCGAGGCAATGATTCCCGGTGCGGAAGAAACCTGGTTGGGGCATTTCCTGCAGGAAGAGCAGCCGGCTGCGGTGGCGGGCTACCTCAACGATTTCCTGGATAACGATTGAACGGCTAACGGGAGGGGCTGACGAACACCCAGTTGGTACCCACGTTATCGCACACAACGATGTCGCGGTTGATCACCGTGCACAGGGAGAGGTCCTGCGGCAACTCATCGTGATAACGGGCTTTTACCGCCAGGGTTTTCTTGTCCTGTTTGAGCAGCGCGAATGTCTGCTCCATGCGCCGGGCAAAGTCGACCCCGCCTTCCTCCATGGTATGGAAGGCATTGTGGAACGCGGTAAAACTCATGGTATTGGCGCCCAGGCCGATGTCCACCATTTTGGGGATGTATCGGTCATAGGCGTCTGACAGGTAACGCCGGACCTCCTCCTCGTCATTCCGGTTGTCCTTGAACGCGCTCAGCCCCAGGCGATTGTGCGGCTCAAGCACACCCTCCGCCAGCTTGCTGTTCGGTTGGTTTGCAACAAGCTCGAAACGGCGTTGTGGGCAGGTAATGCGCTTGCCTTCCAGGCGGCACTCAGTCAACCGGCCTGTTGGATCAGGATCGTCTTCCGTTTCGGCAGGTGCGGGTTCTGGTTTTGCGTGTGGCGGCTGCGACTTCGCCGAGGTACCACTGACCTGCGGTACCTCCAGACCCAGGCGACCGGCAGGGCGGCGTAAAAGCAACGCCTGAACACCCGGATCGTTGCGTTTGAAATCCGTTGGCGACGGTAAGCCGGCGCCCTGTCCTTCGCTGACGATGGTGCAGTACAGCTCTTCCAGTTCGGTTTTCGCGCCTTCCATACAGGCATCATCGGCAGGGGCGGCCTGGGCAGAGCCAACGCAGGCGCCAAGCACGACCAGGGCCAGCCATCTAGTTGTCATCACGCTGCCCCAATGCCAGGCGTGCCATCAGGTCTTCAACCCGGCGGATGGTCTCGGCATCGCCCTTTTTCCCCGTAAGCACCACCTGGGAGCCGATAGTAGCCACATACATCAGCAGTGACAGATCCCGGATGCGCTGGGGGTCACTGCTCAGGCGTTCGTAGAGTTCGCAGTTCTGGTTGATGCGGGCTTCGTCCACTTCGGTCACCAGGTCTGCCGCATAATCGTTCCGACGAGCGAAATCCCGCACCGCCAGCTCCACCTGCAGGCGGCGGATGTTGCGGGACGCATCGGTGAGCAGCAACTCAAGGATCTGCCGCAGCTCGGTCTCCACATCGCCGCCTTTGGGTTTCCAGTACTGAAGTTCATGGAGCCGCCGGTCCCGCCAGCGATCAAGAAAGCTGACCACCAGGTCCTCGTGGTCCTTGAAGTGCCAGTAGAAACTGCCCCGGGTAACACCGAGTTTCTTCGCCAACGTCAGCACCCGCAAGTGGCCGAAACCGCCAGCCGCCACTTCCCCGGCGGCGGCATCCAGCCAGTCGTCGCGGGTCAGTTGTGCTTTTTCCGGGGTTTTGCGTCTGGTCTGTCGGGTGTCAGTCATTCGGTGGTCAGATCCTGCTGCTGGCGGTTTGGAAAACCTGCGGGTGCATTCTACATGAACAGGGCGAACGAATTTGAAACCGTTGACCCTGCCCAGAACATACATTAGTGTATGGACCAACAATACACCAGTGTATGGAGATTTCAATGCGAGTCTTCATGCCGACGATCAACCCGATTCCAGTATCAGGGGAGCTGCCCAATGAGTACCGCCCATTACGATTTAACCGGCGCTATTGCCGTTATCCGACTCGACAATCCGCCGGTTAACGGTCTCGGTCTGGCCGTGCGCCAGGGCATTGTGAATGGCATCCTCCAGGCGGAAGCTGATGATGCAGTCAAGGCCGTTGTCCTGATTGGCTCCGACCGCGCTTTCTCCGGTGGTGCCGACATCAGTGAGTTCGGTACCGGAAAAGCCACCGCCGAACCCAACCTGAACACCGTGATTAACTACGTGGAAAGCAGTCGCAAGCCGGTCATTGCCGCCATCAGCGGTGCCTGCATGGGCGGCGGTCTGGAACTGGCCCTGGGGTGCAACTACCGTATCGCCAAACCCGACGCCCAGATCGCCCTGCCGGAAGTAAAGCTGGGCCTGCTGCCCGGTGCCGGCGGCACCCAGCGCCTGCCCCGGGTGATTGGGGCTGAGCACGCCCTCAACATGATCGTGTCCGGCAGTGCCGTACCCGCAAAACAGTTCAAGGGCAGTGCGCTGTTCGATGAAATCGTGGACGGCGACCTACTGGACGCCGCCATCGCCTACGCCACCAAGGTTGCCAATGAAAACCTGCCACTGAAAAAAGTGCGTGACCTGAAGGCCAAACACCCCAACCCGGAAGGCTTCTTCATGTTCACCCGCAACACCGTGGGTGCCATGACGAAGAACTACCCGGCCCCGCTGAAGTGCGTGGACGCGGTAAAAGCCGCTGTGACCATGCCTTTTGACAAGGGCATGCAGGTCGAGCGCGAAGCCTTTGTGAACCTGATGCAGACCCCGGAATCCCGCGCCCTGCGCCATGCGTTCTTCTCCGAACGGCTGACCAGCAAAGTTGCCGATGTGCCTTCTGACACCCCGGTTCGCGACATCAAATCCGTGGGCGTCATCGGCGGCGGCACTATGGGCACCGGCATCAGCATCAACTTCCTCAACGCCGGCATCCCGGTGACTATCGTGGAAATGAAGCAGGAAGGCCTGGACCGCGGCGTCGCCGCCATCCAGAAAGTCTATGAAGGTCGGGTCAAGAAAGGCCGCATGAGCGAAGACGACGCCAAGGCCAAGATGGCCCTGCTGTCGCCGTCTCTGTCCTATGACGACCTGGGCAACGCCGACCTGGTGATCGAAGCCGTCTTCGAGGAGATGGGCGTGAAACAGTCCGTGTTCGAGAAGCTGGATGAAGTGTGCAAGCAAGGCGCCATCCTGGCCTCCAACACCTCCACCCTGGATCTCAACAAGATCGCCAGCTTCACCAAACGCCCGGAAGACGTCATCGGCCTGCACTTCTTCAGCCCGGCCAACATCATGAAGCTGCTGGAAGTGGTCCGTGGTGACAAGACCGCCAAGGACGTACTGGCCACCGCCATGAAACTGGCCAAGACCATCAAGAAGACCGCCGTGGTTTCCGGCGTCTGCGACGGCTTTATCGGCAACCGCATGATCAACCAGTACCAGCGCGAAGCCCTGCTGATGCTGGAAGAAGGCGCCAGCGTGCAACAGATCGACAAGGCCATCGAGAAATTCGGCTTTGCCATGGGCCCACTGCGCATGGCCGACCTGGCCGGCGGCGACATCGGCTGGGCCATCCGCAAGCGCCAGTACGAAGAAAACCCGGACATGGTGAAGATGGTTGTAGCGGACCGCCTGTGCGAGATGGGCCGCTACGGCCAGAAGACAGGCGCCGGTTTCTACCGCTACGAGCCGGGCAACCGCAACGCCCTGCACGACCCGGAAGTGGACAAGGTGGTGGACGAAGTCCGCGCCGAGCTGGGCATCACCCCCCGCAAGATCAGCAACCAGGAAATCGTCGAGCGTTGTGTCTATGCCCTGGTCAACGAAGGCGCGCAGATTCTGGACGAGGGCATCGCCCAGCGCGCCTCCGACATCGACATGGTGTACCTGACCGGCTACGGCTTCCCGGTATTCCGCGGTGGCCCCATGCATTACGCCGAGGAAGTCGGGCTGCCCAACGTGGTTCGCGCCATGCAGGCCTTTACCGAAGACCGCCACACCCAGCCGGGCTTCTGGGAGCCCGCAGCGCTGCTCGCCAGGCGCGCAGAGGAAGGCAAGGGTTTCGACGCCAAATAACCGGTCTACGAATTTATCTGGAGAATTGTTATGTCCAATGATGTTGTCATCGTATCCACTGCCCGCACGCCCCTGGCCAAATCCTGGCGCGGCGGCCTGAACATGACCCACGGTGCTACTTTGGCGGGCCACGCCATCCAGCACGCGGTCGAGCGCTCGAAAGTCGACCCCAACGAAATTGAAGATGTGCTGATGGGCTGCGCCCTGCCCGAAGGCTCCACCGGTAACGACGTCGCCCGCATGGGCGCCATCCGTGCCGGCCTGCCGGTCTCCGTGGCCGGCGCCACCATCAACCGTTTCTGCTCGTCGGGCCTGCAGGCCATCGCCATGGCGGCCCACCACATTGCCGTGGACCGGGTACCGGTGATGGTCGCCGGCGGCGTGGAATCCATCTCCACCGTCCAGGCCAACGTCAACCAGAACTACTTCATGGAACCCTGGCTGGCGAAGAACAAGCCGGAGCTGTACTGGTCCATGCTGGACACCGCCGAAACCGTAGCCAAGCGCTACGGCATCAAGAAAGAAGACATGGACGAATACGGCGTCCGCAGTCAGACCCTGGCCGCCAAGGCCCGCGAAGACGGTAAGTTCGACGATGAAATCGTGCCCATCACCACCACCATGGGCGTCGCCGACAAGGCCACCGGCCAGCTCAGCAGCCAGGAAGTCACCGTCAGCCAGGATGAAGGGATCCGCCCGGACACCAACCTGGAAGGCGTCAGCAAAATCCGCTCCGCGAAGGAAGGCGGCGTAGTCACCGCCGGCAACGCCAGCCAGTTCTCCGACGGTGCTTCGGCCTGTGTCCTGATGGACAGCAAGGTGGCCGAACAGCGCGGTGCCACCCCGCTGGGTATCTTCCGTGGTTTCGCCGTTGCCGGTTGTGAGCCCGACGAAATGGGCATTGGTCCGGTATTCGCCGTTCCCAAGCTGCTCAAGCGGGCCGGCCTGACGGTTGACGACATCGGCCTGTGGGAACTCAACGAAGCCTTCGCCGTTCAGGTGCTCTACTGCCAGCGCAAACTGGGCATCCCGATGGACCGCCTGAACGTCAACGGCGGCGCCATTGCCGTCGGCCACCCCTACGGCACCACCGGCTCCCGCCTGGTCGGCCACGCCCTGATCGAAGGCAAGCGCCGTGGCGTTAAATACGTCGTCGTTACCATGTGCGTCGGTACGGGTATGGGTGCTGCCGGGTTGTTTGAGGTTGCCTAAAGCCTGGGGAGAAGCGGCTGGCCGGTAGGGGTGTCCAAAACACGCTCCTTCGGCACGTCCATGTGACGCTCGAGCTCCGCCATCCATGGCTCCGCACGTTTTTGGACACCCCTACCGGCCAGCCGCCCCGAGCTTTGTGCAAGGTCAAACCTGCGCAGACTCTGAACGCAAGTCATGCATTGCCCAGGGCCAAGTGCAAAAGCAGGCACGAACAGACTCGAAGCGTCGGATGGGTATCCCCTTTCAAAACTGTACGGAGCCATGGATGGCGGAGTCCAAGCGCCCCAAGGATGGGCCGAAGGAGCGTGTTTTGAAAGGGGATACCCATTCGGCGCCACCCCAGAGTTTATAGGCCCGGCATTAAAAACCAACAGGCAACTCAGAAGTCAAAACCGTCAACCTCAGCCACCAGACAAGAGGTGCAAAATGGACCTGAATTACACCCCCGAACAAGAGGCGTTCCGCGCTGAAGTTCGCCAGTTTCTTGAAGACAACCTGCCAGACGACATTCGCGAACGGGTCCAGAAGCGACTGCGCCCGGACAAAGCGATGACCGAACGCTGGCAGAAGATTCTGTTTGATAAGGGCTGGGGTGCATCCACATGGCCAAAAGAATTTGGCGGGACCGGATGGGATCCGATTCAGCAGATAATCTTTGAGGAAGAATGTGCCCTTTCCGGTGCGCCCCGCCAGCTGGATTTCGGGCTGCGCATGGTTGCACCCGTGATCATGACGTTTGGTAGCGATGAACAGAAACAGCGCTTCCTGCCGGGCATCCTCAGTGGCGAAGACTGGTGGTGCCAGGGCTATTCTGAACCCGGCGCCGGTTCGGATCTGGCCTCTCTGCGCACCAGTGCGAAACTCGAAGGCGATCACTACGTGGTCAACGGCCAGAAAACCTGGACCACGCTCGGTCAGCACGCCGACTGGATCTTCTGTCTGGTGCGGACCAGCACCGAGGGAAAACCACAGCAGGGCATTTCGTTCCTGCTGATTGATATGAACACCCCGGGCATCGAAGTACGCCCTATCATCATGCTGGACGGTGAGCATGAGATTAACGAGGTCTACTTCGACAATGTGAAAGTGCCTGCCGGGAACCTGATTGGTGAGGAGAATCAGGGCTGGACCTACGCCAAGTTCCTGCTGGGCCATGAGCGCACCGGCCTCGCCAACGTGGGGCAGTGGAAAGCCTTGATGAAGCGCCTGAAAGAGGTGGCGTACCAGGAACAGGACGGCCAGCGGCCACTGATTGAGAACACCCGTTTCCGTGACCGGCTGGCGCAGCTGGACGCCGAGCTGCGTGCTCTTGAGCTGACCGTTTTGCGGGTGCTCACCGACAAGCGTGGTCCCGGCCCCCAGGCGTCGATCCTGAAAATCCGCGGCACCGAAATCGGTCAGCAGCTGTTCGAGATGTTGATGGAAGCGGGCGGCCAGGATGCCATTGCGCACATTCCGGAAGCGCTGGAGCTGGATTACAACGGGCCACGTGCGGGTTCTATCGATGCCACGCCGTCTGCCGGCGATTACTTCAACATGCGCAAGCTGTCGATCTTCGGCGGGTCCAACGAGATCCAGCGCAATATCATTGCCCAACTCGTGCTTGGTCTGTAAAGAGCCATCAGCTTTGGAAGTTTGGAGAGACGTCTATGAATTTTGATCTGACCGAAGAACAGCAAATGCTGAACGATTCCCTGCGCCGCTTCGTAACCAACGAGTACGGCTTTGAAAAGCGCGGGGAGATTATCAGTTCCGGAGCAGGCATCGACAAGGCGACCTGGTCGAATTTCGCCGATATGGGCCTGCTTGGTTTCAGCTTTCCGGAAGACTACGACGGGCTGGGCGGCAACGCCGTCGACACCATGGTGGTGATGGAAAACTTTGGCCGTGGCCTGGTGGTGGAACCCTATCTGGCCACAGTGGTTCTCGCCGGCGGGCTGATCCGGGATGCCGGGAACGATGCCCAGAAAGCGGACATCCTTCCCGGCATTGCCAGCGGCGAAAGGCTTCTGGCCCTCGCTCACTTCGAGCCGGGCGCCCGCTACAACCTGAGCCAGGTGCAGACGACCGCCCGCAAGGATGGCGATCATTTCCAGATCAGCGGCCAGAAAACCGCTGTGCTCCATGGCGGCCAGGCCAACCAGTTGATTGTATCCGCGCGCACCAGTGGCAACGTGAACGATGAATCCGGCCTGTCCCTGTTCCTGATGGACAGCAGCGCCAAAGGCGTCAAAGTGGAGGACTTCGCCACCCACGATGGCCACCGTACCGCCGAAATCAGCTTCAGCAACGTCATCGTCAGCGCCGACAACCTGATTGGCACCATTGATGAGGCTTTCCCGGCCATCGAAAAAGCCGTGGATCTGGGCATTGCCGCCCTTTGCGCGGAAGCGGTTGGTGCCATGGAAGCCATGAACGCTGCTACCCTTGAGTACATCAAGACCCGCAAGCAGTTCGGGGTACCCATCGGCAAATTCCAGGTATTGCAGCACCGCATGGCAGACATGTTCATCCAGACCGAACAAGCCAGAACCATGGCCATCCTGGCTGCCAGCGAAGCGGACTCCGATGACCGCGCCAGCCGCCGGGACGCCATCTCCATGGCCAAGACCCTGGTCGGGCAGGCCGCGCGTTATGTGGGACAGCAAGGGGTGCAGCTACACGGCGGTATGGGCGTGACCGACGAAATGTTCGCCGCTCACCTGTTCAAGCGCCTGACCCTGATCAACCTGCTGTTCGGCGATGCCGATCATCACCTGGCACAGGTCAGCGACGGCCTGCTGGCCAGGACCGCCTGAACCAACAAGGAGAGAGCCATGAGTGTAAAACAATTACTGGACCTGACCGGCAAGGTCGCTTTCATCACCGGCGGCTCCCGCGGCCTCGGGCTGCAGATGGCCGAGGCTCTGGGCGAGCTGGGCGCCCGAATTGCGATCAGCGCCCGCAAGCAGCATGAACTGGACGATGCCAAAACACACCTCGAAGCCCAGGACGTTGAGGTGGTGACCATTGCTGCGGACCTGTCCGATCTGGAGGGCATTCCCGCGGTGGTGGATCAGGTGGTCAGCCAGCTTGGCGATATCGACATCCTGGTCAACAACGCCGGTGCCACCTGGGGTGCGCCAGCGGAAGACTACCCGGCGGAAGGCTGGATGAAGGTGATGAACCTGAACGTGAACGCCGCCTTCTTCCTCACCCAGACCGTGGGCAAGCGCTGCATGATTCCCCGCAACACCGGCAAGGTGATCAACATCGCCTCCATCGCAGGCCTGTCCGGCAACCCGGAAGGCATGAAAACCATCGCCTACAACACCAGCAAGGGCGCCATGGTGAATTTCACCCGCGCGCTGGCGTCCGAGTGGGGGCATCACAACATCAATGTGAACGCCCTCTGCCCGGGCTTCTTCCCGTCGAAAATGTCCCAGGGGCTGCTGGATGCCCAGGGTGACAAAATGCTGGAGCGTATTCCGCTGAATCGCTTTGGTGGCGAGGAAGATTTCAAGGGCGCCGCCGTACTGCTGGCCTCCGAGGCCGGGCGGCATATTACCGGGCAATGCCTGGCCGTGGATGGCGGCACGCTGGTCAGTTAAGCGTGTTCCAATAATTGGTCACAGGCACTGACTGACCTGTTCCGGATCCAGGTTGCCGCCGGTAATGATCAGAACCGTGGTCTTCTCTGGTTCAGGCGCAGCCTGGTTTTCCAGTAACGCTGCCAGGCCTACGCTGGCGCCGGGCTCGACATAGAGCCTGGCCTCGGTCAGCAGCCGCCGCGTGGCCTCCCGGATACCTGCCTCGGTAACCGTCACAATCCGGTCCACCACCTGGCGGGACGCAGCATAGGTGCAGTCCCCCACCACCGCCGGGGCCAGGCTGGCAGCCCAGGTATCCACCGAATCCAGACTGGCGCCCGCATCCTGCTTTTGCCAGGCATGGAACATGGTGGCCGCACCTTCCGGCTCTACGCCAATCAGCTCCACCTCCGGCCGCTGCGCCTTGATGGCCAGCCCGAGCCCGGAAATCAGCCCACCCCCGCCAATGGGGCACAGTACCCGATCCACATCCGGGCGCTGGCGCAGCAGTTCCAGCCCAACGGTGCCCTGCCCGGCCATGATGCGGACATCGTTATAGGGGTGAACCAGGGTCAGCCCTTTCTCATCCCGCAATTCATGGCACAGGGCCACCGCCTGCTGGATTGTGCCGCGCACAATCACCTCGGCACCCAGCGCCCGGGTACGACGAATCTTCAACGGGCTGGAGCCCTCGGGCATCACCACCGTGAGCGGCACATCCTGCATGGCCGCCGCCCAGGCCAGGGCGATGGCGTGATTCCCGGCAGAGACCGTCACCAGGCCGGCCCTGAGCTCATCAGCACTGGCAGTCAGCAGCCAGTTCAGGGCGCCACGGGCCTTGAAGCTGCCGGTGCGCTGAAAACTCTCGCACTTCAGCCCAAGCGACTGGCCCATGGCAGCATCCAGGTCAGGCACATTCAGAAGTGGCGTTTCGCCCAGGTGTGGCCGAATGCGCTGCTCCGCTTCCAGAATCCCGGATATGTCAGGAAGGGTTGGTTTGGCCATGGCACTGTCTCCTTTTATTCCCTTAACCAAACCATGGCTCCATCCAGGCAGACGATCAAGTGGCCGGCGCGGCTTCGCCCACTTCTACAGCCTCTGGCTCACACACATACTGCCCCGCATCAAACCGCCGCGTCTGCTGCCGGAACTGCCAGGTGAAGCCCGGCCAAAGTGTGGTGTTCTTGCCATTTTCATTCACATACCAGCTCTTGCAGCCGGTCTGCCACACAGAGTCGCCGAGTTTGGCGTGAATTGAGGCGTTATATTTGCTCAGAGCGTCTTCCTTCACTTCCACACTCTTCCAGCCGTGCTTCTGCATTTTCATCAGGGCATCCAGCACGTACTGGATCTGGCTTTCGATCATGTAGACCATGGAGCTGTGGCCCAGACCGGTGTTGGGGCCCATCAGCATGAAGAAGTTGGGGAAGCCGGCAATGGTGCTGCCCTTGTAGGCTTCTGCGCCGCCTTTCCAGGCATCCAGCAGGTCCTGGCCGTTACGGCCGCGCACCATGCCGGCGGGGATCGGGTCCTGGGCCTTGAAGCCGGTGCCGTAGATGATGCAGTCCACTTCCCGCTTATTGCCGTTGTTATCCACGATCACATTACCGCGCACCTCGCGGATGCCGTCGGTCAGCACGTCGACGTTGTCCTGGGCCAGCGCTGGATAGTAGTTGTTGGAGATCAGCACCCGCTTGCAACCGAAGTGGAAATCGGGGGTGACCTTCCTGCGCAGTTCTTTGTCCTTGATCTGGTTGCGGATGTGGCGGCGTGCCTGCAACTCACCGATCTTGAGGATGCGTGGATTGCCTACAAAGCCCAGCACCCGGGCCTCGAGCATCCAGTAGATGCTCTGGCGGAAAGCATTCAGGGTCTGTGGGAACTTGCGGAACATCATCCTTTCCAGCGGGCGAATCTCGCGGTCTGGCTTCGGCACAATCCATGGTGGAGTGCGCTGGTATAGATCCAGGTGGGCAGCGTCTTTGGCCACTTCCGGGACGAACTGGATGGCTGAGGCGCCGGTGCCGATCACCGCAACGCGCTTGCCTATGAAATCGTAACTATGGTCCCAATCCTGGGAGTGGAAGCTTTTACCGGTGAAGGTCTCAATGCCCTTGATATTGGGGTAGGCCGGAGTGCTGAGCCCCCCCATACCGGAAACGACGACATCCGCCTTGAAGGAGCTGAACTCGGGCAGATCCTTGTCCTTACGGTCCAGTTTGTCGCCGGGGTTCAGGCCTTTCTTCTGCATGTAGGCCCAGAGTTTGGGGCTGTCACAGGTTTCTACAGTCCAGCTTCGGGTCTTTTCATCGAATCGGGCGCCGGCCACGTGGGTTTTCAGGCGCACATGTTTCATCAGGTCGTATTTTTCAGCGCAGCCCCGCAGGTAGGCCTGGATTTCTTTCTGCTGGGCGAACATGCGGGTCCAGTTGGGGTTCTGTTCGAACGAGAAGGAGTAAAGTGCAGACTGGACGTCACAGGCGCAGCCGGGGTAATGGTTTTCGTGCCAGGTACCGCCGACGTCGTCGCTCTGTTCGAGGATGACGAAGTTGTCGTACCCGGCTTCTTTGAGTTTGATGCCCATGCCCAGGCCGGAGAAACCGGTGCCGATTATGGCGATCTGTGCGTTCTGACTCATACTTCCACCTCGCTGTTCGCTGGCCATATGGCCTTGCCTGTTGTTGTGTGTTTCGCCATGATGTCTGGCGGTATACACATGTATACATAACGAGGTAGACAGCTGTATACTTTGATTCGTTCTGAAATGGGTTATTGGCCTGGCTTGGTAAGTGACCGTCCTCTTTGACCTACTGCTTGGGAGTTTGGGGAAATTGGGGAGACCCTTCCGAAACACGCCTCAAGACGTCCCTGTGCGGCTTGAGCTCCGCCATCCTTGGCTCCGCACAGTTTCGGAAGGGTCTCCCCAATTACCCCTTTCTAACCTAGGTGATACTTCATGACTGTTTTGACGGGTGGAAAACTCAAGTTGATTCAGGCAGCGCTACGGTTAATCAACCAGAGCCGCAGTCTGACGTCGTTAGGATTACGGGAACTTGCCCGTGAGGCCGGGTTGAACCCGAATACCTTTTACCGTCACTTCAAGAACCTCGACGAGTTCGGGCTGCAGGTGCTGGGATACATCGCCGAAGACATGAAATCAGGGGTACGCGAGTTGCGGCGGATGGCGGAATCGTCCGAGCAGGCGTCCCACGATACTGTCACCTTTGTTTACCACTACTTCCTGGCCAATCCGGCGGCGACTACTGTGGCGGTGAGGGAACTTCATGGGCCGTCGCCGTTGTTACGAAGAGCGCTTGAGTCCCAGCTGGATGCCAGTGCGAAGGAGATGGCGGAGGATATTATTGAGCGGCAGCTGGTCAGTGCTGTGGCGCCGGAGACGATTCACGAGATTTCACGGATGACCATCCGCTACATCCTGTTCCGGGCCATGGATTACATCGAGAAACCGGGTCAGCGGGAAGCCATACAGCAGGAAACCGAGCGCTTTATCAATCGCCAATTCAGAGGTGCGATGCTCGACCATCTGCCCCAGACGGAAGTCGAGAGCCTTGCCCAGAAGTACGCCTGAAACCGCTCCACCCCTCCTCTTCGGGCTAAACCGAGCAAATCTGGGAACTTGCACTAGTATGTAGGTATCCAGACAACTGGTTCATCGGGCAATCCGGAGGACGCACCAACCATGAAAATCGGTATCCCCAGGGAAATTTTCAAGGATGAACGGCGGGTAGCAGCCACGCCACCCTCCGTTCACAAACTCATTGGTCTTGGTTACGAGGTGGTCGTTGAAGGCGGCGCTGGCGAAGCCGCGAACTACTCGGATGAGGCCTATGAAAAAGTGGGCGCAGCCATAGCAGCTGATACCACTTCACTATGGCGGGAAGCGGACTTTATTCTGAAGGTCCGGGCGCCCATGGAAAATCCCGCCCTCGGCAAACACGAAGTGGATCTGATGAAGGAAGGGGCGTTTCTGGTCAGCTATATCTGGCCGGCGCAGAATCCGGAGTTGCTGGAGAAGCTGGCAGCCAGAAAGATTACCGCTTTCGCCATCGACAGCCTGCCACGCATCAGCCGTGCCCAGAAGATGGATGCTCTCAGCGCCATGGCCAATATTGCCGGCTATCGCGCGGTGATTGAGGCAGCCAATAATTTCGGGCGTTTCTTTACCGGGCAGGTGACGGCGGCTGGCAAGGTGCCGCCAGCGAAGATTATGGTGATCGGTGCCGGCGTGGCTGGTCTGGCTGCGATCGGCGCTGCCAACAGCATGGGCGCCATCGTGAGGGCTTTCGATACCCGGCTGGAGGTGAAGGAACAGGTCGAAAGCATGGGCGCCGAGTTCCTGGAGCTGGATTTCGGTGACGAGGAAGGCAGCGGTGGTGGCGGCTACGCCAAGCAGATGAGCGACGAGTTCATCAAGGCAGAGATGGCACTGTTTGCCGAGCAGGCCGAGGAAGTGGATATCATCATTACCACTGCGCTGATTCCCGGCAAGCCGGCTCCGAAGCTGATCACCGCCGACATGGTGAAATCCATGAAACCCGGCAGCGTGATTGTCGACCTGGCGTCCGAGCGCGGCGGTAACTGCGAGCTGACCGAACCCGGCAAGGTGGCCCACCACCATGGCGTGACGCTGATTGGCTACACCGATCTGCCAAGCCGCATGGCCAAGGTCGCCAGTGATCTTTACGCCACCAACCTGATGCACCTGCTCACAGAGCTGACTCCGGAGAAGGACGGCACGCCACAGGTCAATATGGAAGACGATGTTATCCGTGGCCTGACGGTGGTGCACGAGGCCGAGGTTACCTGGCCGCCACCCCAGCCGGAGGCCCCGGTCAGCCCGAAACCGGCGCCGGGTACCGAGGAACCCTCTGCTGCAGACAAAGCTGCGGCGAAGAAAGACGCCGACCGCCGCAGCCTGATTGGCAAAGGCGCCCTGCTGGTGGTGACGGCATTGGCGCTTTACGGGGTCGGTGCCCACGCACCGGAAAGCTTCCTGCAACACTTTACGGTGTTTGTGCTGGCCTGCTTTATCGGCTGGCAGGTGATCTGGAACGTGACCCCCTCCCTGCACACCCCCCTGATGAGCGTGACCAATGCCATCAGCGGCATCATCGTGATCGGTGCCATTCTGCATCTGGCCCAGGCGGAGAACCTTGCCGTCGGCATCATGGCCTTTGTCGCGGTGCTGATTGCCAGCATCAACGTGGGGGGCGGCTTCCGGGTCACCCATCGTATGCTCAAAATGTTCCGCAGGTAGGAGACGCCCGATATGAGTACAGGACTGGTGAGCGTGGCCTACGTGGTCGCAAGTATCTGCTTTATTCTCAGCCTGGGTGGCCTCAGCCACCAGGAGTCGGCGCGGCGCGGCAACCTCTATGGCGTAGCCGGCATCATCATCGCGGTGGGGGCGACCCTTGCCAGCGTGGACGGCGGCGTCACTGCTATTGTGATTGCGGTGCTTCTCGGCGCCGGCATCGGCATTCCCATCGCCAACAAGGTGGAAATGACCCAGATGCCGCAACTGGTCGCCCTGCTCCACAGCTTTGTGGGCCTGGCGGCGGTGTTGGTTGGCTTCTCCGGCTACATCGAACCACTGATTGCAACTGCCGGAGCGGAACACACCATCAAACTGGTGGAAGTATTTGTAGGCATCTTTATCGGTGCGGTGACCTTTACCGGGTCGCTGGTGGCCTGCGGCAAGCTGGATGGCCGAATCGACAGCAAGGCCCTGACCCTGCCCGGCCGGCACCTGATGAACCTGGTGGCGATCATTGCCTGCGTATTCCTGGGCGCCTGGTTCCTGGGCACTGACAGCATGGCGCTGGGCATCATTGCCCTGGTGCTGATGACAATCATTGCGTCGGTGCTCGGCATTCACCTGATCATGGCGATCGGCGGCGCCGATATGCCGGTAGTGGTGTCGATGCTCAACAGCTATTCAGGGTGGGCTGCTGCCTCCATCGGCTTCATGCTGGGCAATGACCTGTTGATTGTCGTTGGTGCCCTGGTGGGCAGCAGCGGTGCCATCCTCAGTTACATCATGTGCAAGGCCATGAACCGGTCCTTCATCAGCGTCATTCTTGGCGGCTTTGGTCAGACAACCAGCAGCGCCAGTGCCACTGATTCCGACCAGACGGTGTACGAATCCAGCGTCGACGATGTGTGTGAAGAATTGCGCAATGCCGACTCGGTGATCATTGTCCCCGGTTACGGCATGGCAGTGGCCCAGGCCCAGAATGGCGTCAGTGATATGACGAAGATACTGCGGGAGCGGGGCGTGAACGTACGTTTCGGCATCCATCCGGTGGCCGGTCGCCTGCCCGGGCACATGAACGTACTGCTGGCGGAAGCCCACGTACCCTACGACATCGTGCTGGAAATGGACGAGATCAACGCCGATTTCCCGGAAACCGATGTGGTCCTGGTGATCGGTGCCAACGACACGGTGAACCCGGCTGCTGCCGAAGACCCCGGCAGCCCCATCGCCGGTATGCCGGTACTGGAGGTATGGAAGGCCAGGCAAGTGGTTGTCCTCAAGCGGGGCATGGCTACCGGTTATTCCGGTGTCGAAAACCCGCTGTTCTTCAAGGACAACACCCGCATGCTGTTTGGTGATGCCAAGGAGAGCATCGACAAGGTGGTGAGCGGGTTAAGGGATTGATGCTAGCGGGGCCTGATAGCTCAGGCCTCTTTTGCGAAGAACCGCTCGATCTGCCGGGCATGGCTCTGGCCATCCCGGTAGCCCAGTTCGATCAGATCACGAGAGAAACGCTTGTCGAACAGCAGGAAACTGGCCAGGTTGGCGCTGGAAACCGGCGCCGAATCCGACGCGCCGGTAAGCCGGCGAAGCACCAGCGGCATGGCATCGATGTACTTCATCGCAAGGTCGTTGATGGGTTCTGACGGTGAAATTTCCAGGATATCCACCGGACTCAGGTCAAGCCCGGATTCCTTCAGCCGTTCCTCTGGTATCAGCTCCAGTAACTGGTTAATCACCCGCGAGCGGTCGATGTCGTAATCCAGCGTATCCAGGAACATGCCGTTGAACACCTGAGCCAGCACCTGGGTCAGCGTTGGCATGCCGGGCTTTTCCGGGCGTTTTGACGGGCACATGGCGTTGGCACTGACGCCAATGACCAGTACCTTGCGGGCCCCCAGACGCAATACCGGGCTGATGTGAGCCATCTGCCGGGTAACGCCGTCGCCAAAAAACTCACGGTTGATTTTTACCGGCCTGAACAGCGTGGGAATCGCAGAGGACGCCAAAATATGGTCTATCGTCAGCTCTGTGCGGGCACCGCCACGCTGGCCCACTGACCAACCCTCAAGCCCATCAGCACCCTCGAAGAAACAGATATTCTGGCCAGAGGCATAACCGCAGGCATTGAGGCCCACAGCGTCGATATGGCCTTCGCGGATGGTGTTGCGAATGCTTTGAAAGTCAATTTCCTGCTCCAGCATCTTTCGCAACGGCGCGCTATCGAGGAATGATACCGGCCCACCCCCGACCGGTTGGCTGATCATCTTGCGGGCAACGTTGCTGAAGCTGCGCATCAGGCTGATGGTATCCGCCCGGAACACGCGATCCATGGTCAGTTCCGACCACATCTTTTCCAGGTGATCGATATTGTGGCGGAAAAGCCCGCGATTACCCGCCACTGCCATGGCATTAATGGCACCGGCGGACGTACCGATAATGACACTGAACGGGTGACTCCAGTCCGGATACATATCGGCGATCGCCCGCAGCACACCGACCTGATAGGCCGCCCGCGCGCCACCCCCAGTGAGCACCACACCGGTTTTGCTCATGATGTTGCCCCGTCCATAGGCCTGCTATCAGTCACGCCTGCCTGATCCGCCGGCGCTTTCTGGCAAACGGATTGTTGAAGCTGGAGTCATGCCCCTGCAATCTGGCTTCGGGGTGGTTCTTCGTCATCAGCTCCTTGACCTTGGGAATATGCTCCTTCGGCGCATCCACCATGATCAGGTACTTACCTGCCTCTATGTCCTGGTGAAATGGCTCGATACGGTAGTTTTCACCCTGTATACCGCCAAAACCACCAACCCAGCCACCGGCGACCACAACAAAGATGAACAGGGCAATCCAGGCAGCTGCCGGCATTTGCAGCACATCCAGCAGTGCCATCGGAACCAGAAATGCGAGCGCCAGTACAAAACCGGCTATGGCACCGCGTTCCACATACCTGGGCAGATCCGTGCGGTCCAGGATGGACGCTGTGTGTAGCTGGTGGGTATACAGGCCGGCCTCGTCCTTGCTGACAACGTGGAAACGCCAGTCGGTGACGCCATGCTCATGAAGGTCGTCGGAAATTTCCTTTGCACTGTCAATCGAAGATACCAGATAGAATAAACGTATCATGGTCTTGCTCCTTCTCCGCCAATCAATAAGGCGTTCTTCTTATGACAATCTAGTTCAAAATCTCCGGTTTTACGTAATCTGGATCAGCATGACCGGGCCCGCAAGTGCAATCCCCCAGGCAAACAGGGCAATAAACCCATCCTTCGAAATCATCGCGAGACCAAAAGTCATCAGTGCCAGGCCGGCAATACTGGCACTGAACGGAACAATCTCGGTTGCCGGCAAAGCCACCGAAATGAACATGCAGGCCAGCGCCATCACATACAGCCCGAGCCCCCTGACCAACGGGGTCAAGCGCGGGCGAATCAAGCGGTCAATGCGCCGGGCAGGCGGGCGCAACAGTTCCAGCCCCTGCACAAGTTTCTTGCGGGGAATTTCCCGCTGCGCCAGCCAGCCGGGCAGCCAGAAGTGCTTTCGCCCCATCAGAACCTGGCTCAGGGTCAACAGGGTAAGCAGCCCCATCAGCGTCGGCATCCCCGGCATTCCGCTCAGGGGGGTTACCAGAATCAGCCCCACCAGGAGCACCACCGGGCCAAAACTTCTGCGACCCACCGAGTCCATCATTTCTCCGATGGAAACGTGAGACCGGTTGGCCGCTCCGGCTTCTATCCGGTCCAGTAGGTCCTCGATATCAGCAGGATCGCCGTGAGAGTCCATGGCCACTGTCTCCGGATAGTCCAGCATTTACTCGGTGGTGTTGTACACGTAGGACGACACGGTTCCATCCTGATTGAAGCGTACCACCAGGTCCGTGGTTTCAGCATCACCAAAGGCGGACCAGCGGTATTTGCCATAAGTCCAGGTGCGCTTGCCGTCTTCAACACCCGTGCGCCAGGGTTCGCCGAACATCTCCTGAATCTCCGAACGGGTGGTTTCCCCGATTTCAATCTGGTCCACATTGTGGGTGGCGAAGTCCTGGCCCACTGTGGCGCAGCCGACAAGGGTTAACGACAAGGCTAGCAGGACAATGGCAGAAAAAGATGTAACAGACTTCATGGTGTATCCCTTCTGTTGTTAATCAGTACATCAATCATACGGGTTTTGAAGGACGGTTAAATTACAGCACGGACAGACAAAAAAAGCCCCGGCGGTTGGCCGGGGCTCATCGTCAACGCATGGTGTATTCAGTAAAGCTTCGCCAGCGACTTCTTCGCAAAGGGCGCCACTTCACCGATGCGGCCTTCCTTTACTTTCACCAGCCATTCCGGGTCCTGCAGCAGGGCGCGGCCTACTGCGATGAGCTCGAATTCGTTGTTGTTCATACGCTCAACCAGTTCGTCGATGCCGGACTGCTCCACCGCTTCCTTCTTGCTGGCAAAGGTGCCGCTGATGAAGTCTTCGGTCAGTCCCACGCTGCCCACTGACATGGTCGGCTTACCGGACAGCTTCTGGGTCCAGCCCGCCAGGTTCAGGTTGGAACCTTCAAATTCCGGCTCCCAGAAGCGACGCGTGGAGGCGTGGAAGATATCGACACCGGCTTCAACCAATGGCTTCAGAAACTGCTCGAGCTCTTCCGGGCTATTCACCAGCTTCGCTTCATAGTCCTGCTGCTTCCACTGGGAAAAACGCAGCATGATCGGGAAATCCGGGCCCACGCGGTAGCGTACGGCTTCGATGATTTCCACCACAAAGCGCAGACGGTTTTCCATGCTGCCACCGTACTCGTCGTCACGCTGGTTAGTGCCTTCCCACAGAAACTGGTCCAGCAGGTAGCCGTGGGCGCCGTGAATCTCCACGCCATCGAATCCCAACGCCTTGGCATCCTGAGCCGCGTCGGCGAAGGCATTGATAACATCGTCAATATCTTCCTTGCTCATGGCCTTGCCATTGGGCTTACCCGGCGCGAAAAGACCGGAAGGGCTGTAGCCGGGCACTGCCGGGTCCGGCTCCGTTCCTTCCTTTCGTACCGCGCCTACATGCCACAGCTGGGGGAAGATAGCGCCACCGGCGTCATGCACCGCGTCCACAACATCCTTCCAGCCGGCAAGGGCTGTGTCACCGTGGAAAAACGGCACGTTGGGATAACCATTGGCGCCGGGGTGGTTCACCGTGGTGCCCTCGGTGATCAGCAGCCCGACGCCACCTTCGGCGCGGCGGCGGTAGTAGTCCACCACCTCGTGGTTCGGCGCATTGCCCGGCGAGAAGTTGCGGGTCATCGGAGCCATGGCAACGCGGTTGCGCAGGGTCAGGTTATGGATTTCGAAAGGCTCAAACAGGGGACCAAGGTTCATGCTCATAATAGATCGCAACCTCACTAATCTGGTTTCTTTAAGCAACCTTATTCAATCTGGTTTTAAAATGCAACCCTATTAGGTACACTGCCAGACATGGCCAGAAAACGTTTTGATGATTCCAGTTGCTCCGTCGCCCGTGCCCTGAATGAAGTAGGGGACTGGTGGTCACTGCTCGTGGTGCTGCACGCCATGTATGGCACGCGCCGCTTTGTGGACTTCCAGCAGGAACTGGGTATCGCCCGCAATATTCTTTGCGACCGGCTGGCACGGCTGGTGGACAACGAAGTGCTCAAAAAGGTGGAAGTGGGCGAGCATGGCTCCCGCTTTGAATACCGCCTGACCGAAAAAGGCCGCGACCTCTTCCCCATCGTGATTGCCCTGCGCCAGTGGGGCGACAAGTGGAACCCGGCGCCGGACCAGGCAGAGCTGGACTTGCGGGATCGTGACACCGGGCGAACAATTCGCCAGGTGGAAGTTCAGGATGCCGACGGTCACCCGCTTACGGTTCGTGATGTGTTTGTGCCGGAAAGCAGAAAGAAAGTCGGCTGACAAGCCGTGGAACTACCCCCTTCTTTCAATTTCTTGAGTTGAATCAATCTCCCGGTGAACTCGGCCTGCCGGGCCCATCGCACTTGCGCTAAATCAAGTTTCGAGTCTCCACAGTCATTAACCTGTAGTCATCGATTATTCAGGTTCAAGGAGATGACAATGTCCCGTACTTTCACCCTCAGCGTTCTGGCTGCCGGTATCCTGGCTGCTGCCCCCTTTGCGCAGGCGTATGAAGCCGGTGATTTCATGTTGCGGGTCGGGCCCGCACACGTCGCCCCGGATGATTCCAGTAGCGACCTGGCCTTCTCGGGCAGAGGCCCGCTCGCCGGTCAGAATCTGGCGCTGCCCGGCACCGGTGTGGCTGTCGATTCCAACACCCAGTTCGGGATCACCGCTACCTATATGATCACGTCCAACATTGGCGTTGGTCTTCTGGCGGCTACTCCGTTCAAACATGATATCAACGGTGCTGACGGCCTGAGTGGCTTTGGCAAGTTCGCCGAAACCAAACACCTGCCGCCAACGCTGACTCTCCAGTACTACCCCATGGAAAGTGCCTCCCGCTTCCAGCCCTATGCCGGCCTGGGCGTCAACTACACGACCTTCTTTGAGGAAAAGACCACCGGCAGGCTGAATACGGTGCTTGATTCCGTCGCACAGGCAAATTTCGGCACCCCTGCGGGCACTGTTGACGGCTCGAAACTGGATCTGGATGACAGTGTTGGCGTGGCCCTGGAGTTGGGCGCGGACTACATGTTGAGCGAGAATTTTGGCCTGAATGCGGCTGTCTGGTGGGTTGATCTTGATACTGACGCCACCATTACGGCGCTGTCCGGAAATACCGAAGTGGGAGAAATCACCACGGATGTGGAAATCGACCCGCTGGTTTACATGGTGGGCTTTACCCTGAAATTCTGAGCCCCGTGCCCGCCGGAAACCTCACGGTCTGTGGGTTTCCGGAAGGTACGTCCTCCAGTGCGGGGCCTGCGGGCCCCGCTTTTTTATGGAGAAAACCGAATCAGGCAGTTTCGCGCTGGGGTGAGCGCCTTGCCTGGCCACCGCTGCCATTCTGGCTACGGCCACCACTGCGACCGCCCGGCTTGCCGCCAAAGCTGCGACCATTACCAGCCGGTTTACCATTGCCACCACCGTTACCGGTGCGACCACGGGCGCGGCTGGGATCCGGCTTACCCTTGGGTTTCAGCGGCAGGTTGTTGGTCGGCTCAAAGCCTTCTACCGATTTACGCGGCAGCTGCTTCTTCAGCAGCCTTTCAATGCCCGCCAGCATCGAACCCTCATCAGCACTGACCAGCGACAATGCGTGGCCGCTCTCACCAGCACGGCCGGTACGGCCAATGCGGTGAACATAATCTTCCGGCACGTTGGGCAGCTCGAAGTTCACTACCTGGGGCAACTGTTTGATGTCCAGGCCACGGGCCGCAATATCGGTTGCTACCAGAACGCGCACTTCGCCCTGCTTGAAGTCGGCCAGGGCACGGGTACGGGCACCCTGCGACTTGTTGCCGTGGATCGCAGCCGCGGTAATACCGTCGCGCTCCAGCTTCTGGGTCAGGCGATTGGCGCCATGCTTGGTGCGGGTAAATACCAGCACCTGCTCCCAGGCGTTATCACGCACCAGTTTGCTCAACAGGGCGGTTTTCTGGCTCTGGTCTACCGGGTAGACAGACTGAACGATGCTCTCGGCAGCCGTATTACGGGCCGCTACTTCCACCTGAACCGGGTTATCCAGCAAGCCCTCTGCCAGCGTACGGATTTCTTTGGAGAAGGTGGCTGAGAACAGCAGGTTCTGACGCTTGGCCGGCAACAGCGCAAGAATCTTGCGTATGTCGCGAATAAAGCCCATGTCCAGCATTCTGTCGGCTTCGTCCAGAACCAGGATTTCCACTTCGTTAAAGCGAACTGCGTTCTGCTGGTACAGGTCCATCAGACGACCGGGTGTCGCCACCAGCACGTCCAGGCCCTTGCGCAGCTTCATCATCTGCGGATTGATTTTTACGCCACCGAAAACCACGGCGGATTTGGTGGGCATGTACTTGCTGTACAGGGCCACACTGTCGTGTACCTGGGCCGCCAGCTCGCGGGTGGGAGCCAGAATCAGTACACGCGGGCCCTTGCCGGTGCGGGGATTTTCCGCCAGGCGCTGCAACAACGGCAGGGTAAACCCTGCGGTTTTACCGGTGCCCGTCTGGGCGGCTGCCATTACGTCCCTGCCAGAAAGTACGGCGGGAATGGCCTTGGCCTGAATAGGAGACGGGGTTTCATAACCCTGGTCGGTAGTGGCACGGACCAGTTGCTCGGACAGACCGAGTGAAGAAAAACTCATATTGGATAACTCTTGATTAGTCTGCCTCCACGAACACCACTCTGGGCGAATGCGGGCAGATGCCATGAAGATTCATGGAATAAAAAACGACTACGGTCACACTCCGTTAACGGGGCGACGTCCTCTGACAGGTCGTATGGATGGTTCGCACGGGGCTTAATGCCTTGAACTGCGGAAATCCCTAGAGGCAGGATGGTGAGCACACTAACAGAGTGTTTCGGGAATAGCTATAGGGTACGACCACACCCCGCCCCGAAGGGCAGGGTTGGTGGATTGATAATCAGCGCACGCTCTATCTTCCTCTTTATCGCACACCATCCCGGCGCAGGGCGGCCGGCGTGTACTCTCTGGAGCGACGCTCGGTGCCGTATGTATAAGGCTCACTCTCTTCGTTGGTCAGCCCCATGACCAGATATCGGCCGGACAGCAGGTCATACAGTGTCTCGAAAGCGTAGGCAGGGATATTGGCATCGTAGATCTGCATATTGTGCGCCTCAGCGACCCGCCAGAGGTTTCCACGGCCATCGTAATGATCCACCACTGCGATCTGCCAGGTATCCTCATCAATATAGAAATCCCGCTTGCCATACACGTGGCGCTCACCATCCTTGAGGGTGGCCGTTACGTGCCAGACCCGATGAAGTTCATAACGGGCGAGGTTCTGGTCAATATGCCCCGGCTTGATGATGTCCCCGTAACTCAGCTCTTCGCTTGCCAGACGGTAGGAGTTATAGGGAATGTAGAGTTCCTTCTTCCCTTTGAGCTCCCAGTTGTAGCGGTCAGGGGCGCCATTGTACAGGTCGAGGTTATCGGACGTGCGCTGGCCGTCTGCTGCGGTGCCTGGTCCGTCATAGGCCACATTCGGCGCCCTGCGCACCCGGCGCTGACCGGAATTGTACAGCCATGCCCGGCGTGGCTCTTCAACCTGGTTGATGGTTTCATGAACCAGCAACACATTACCCGCGAGCCGGGACGGTGCGGTAATGGCCTGCTTGAAGTAGAACATCACGTTGTCATCCTGCCCCGGCTCGTAGTCTTCCAGTGCCACCCGTTCGGTGAACGACTCGGTAAACCGCACAGGGCTGAAATCCCCGTTGGGCTGAGGTGTCACCTGAGCCACATTGCGGGTAAAGGAGCCACCGCGATAACGGGTAATATGGTTGAAGATAACCTCAAGGCCATTCTGCGGAATCGGGAACGCTGTTGCAGTCTTATAGTTCTCAAGGCCATTTCCACTTTCAATCAGCTCGACCGTAGTCGCATTCTCAATGGTCTTTTGCTGAACATCTTCAGGATAAGTACCCGTGCGGCGGGTCTGGTAGACCGGAATAAAGTAATCATCATAGTTCTTGATGGTGGCTATCTGCCCAGGTGACAGATTATCCGAGTACTCGTCGACATTGCTCTGGTCGATCCGAAAAAGCTCTTTATCCTGCGGGAACGGGTCTGTATAGCGCCCATCACCCTTGTAGCTGGCGGGCGCCTCGGTCAGCCCTCCCGTCCACTCGGGAATCTTATCCCCGTTGCCGGCTTTTTCGGCACCGATGGGAGTCAGAGTCTCGCCAAGTCTGGCGGCTTCTTCCTGCGACACCGCAGCCATCGAATGGCTTGAGAGCAATAGGCTCCAGGCAATTGCCCCGTATAACACGTTTCTGGAAGAGTTCATCATCAGATTCTCCTTGGTGGTTGTAATGGGCTCAGAATGAGTAAGAAACAGAGGCCGCGATGAAATCGCGATCGTTGATAACGTTGTATTCGCCTCCGAAATAAGTGGTGTAGCTCAGGGTTGCCTTGTAGGCGTTCTGGTAATTGGCATCGATGCCAAGACCCACCGACTTGTTACCCTCGTTGAAATTGCCACCGGGATCGGGGGCATAACCTTTCACGTCATGGGAGAGGAAGACTTTCGGCAGAAGATTCACGCCGGCAAAGGCACTGGGGTAATCCCAGGCAAACAGGGCGCGGTAACCCCACGAAAATGAGGTGGTGAAGCCATCACTGCCACAATTACTGGCGTTGATGTTCAGGCGGGGGTCATCATCGGTACCCTCACTGCAGAAATCACCGGTGAAGCTATCACCGTCCAGCGGTACCGGCCCCACACCATAGATGCCAGAACGTCCGTAACGGGCTTCCGATGTGCCGGGCAGGTCGTGAACGTAGGTGGCGCCGACTTCCGCCACAATGATGAATCGCGCTGCACCCATAACCCGGTCGATGAAGTGGATCGCCGTGGCCTGGGCCTGGGAAACGTTGTAACGGTCGTAACCGTCCACCGCCTTGCCGGCATAGTTGAAGTCAGGATCCTGGTCCCTTTGTTGCTGTTCCAGTTTGCTGATGACCTGGCCATCAGGGCCCCGCTGCTGCAACCCGCCATAGATCAGCTCAAAGGTATTCCACTGAATCGGCATGTTGGGGCGGAAGCTGTATTCGGCACCCAGCGACGTGCCGGTTGGCAAGGTGGTGTTGAAGCTGACGCCGTAGAGATCGATGTCGCCGGGGTATTCAATGAAGTAGCTCGGGAATCTCGAATGTGGCAGGTTCGGGTCGCTTTTCTGGTTGCCCTGCGGATCCGAAGGATTATTCACCACGCCACTGATGTAGGGCAGCCGGCTGTGATAACGGGTGTAGTAGAAACCGAGCTCGGCGCCCAAGTCTGTAAGATACCAGCGCACAGCGGCACCAAACTGATCCTTGTCACCGGGCTCCCTGTCACCCAGGCGCGGCGACACAAACCCTTCCTCGAGGGCCTGGGAATCCGGTACCTGACCTGCAAGCAGTACCGGGCCACATCCATCCGCGGCAACATCCGCCGAAGAGAAGAACGTGCCGCAGTCATCAATCCGGAAGCTTTCCCAGTCAGTCTGAACAAAGCCTTCCACCGTCACTTCCGGCGTAATCCCGACGGATGTGTAGAGCAATTCCACCGGCAACAGAACGTCCTTCAGTTCAGCACCAGGCGCCCGGAAGGCCGGCACATCAATGGGGTTGACCGCATTGATACCCCCAAGAATAAAGGTGCTTTCGCCCCAGTTAACCACCTGGCGGCCATAGCGAACCGAAACCGGCGTATTGCCGAAATACCAGTCGGTAAAAACATAGGCGTCCAGCAGGTCGGCACCGGCTGCGTTATCCCTCGCTTCATCATTGAGGGTTCTGCGCTGGCCCACCGGGTCCTCGGCGCGGGGGTTATCACGCAGTTCATAATCGTAGTAGTAGGTGCCCCGTAACAGCGCCCCGATCCTTGTCAGATAGTCGCTGTCCGGCGCGTAGTCGAGGAACAGCTCGCTGCGGCCCTGAACCCGCTGGGAGTAGGGCTCGTATTGCTCGAAATTGAGGTTGCCATCGTCGAAATTGTTGGACGAGGCACCGGTATTGCTGAACGCGAATTCCGGCCCCAGGTTGCCTTGTGAGATCAGGTCCTTGTCCTGATCCTGCAGCCGGTAGCCGATCCCCGCCGTCAGCGTGGTGGAAAAAGACGCATCGATTTCATAGAAGTCGAAATCAAAGGCCGTAGCCGGGGCAGCGGCGAAAAATGCGCTGACAGCCAGTGCCAGGCGCGTGCGATGCAGGTTTGTTGTTGTCATTGGTTCGTGACTCCACATTTTCTGAAGGCGTAGCCATCCCCGTGGATGGAATTTTTCGCCATCGATAATCGAGGTTTGATCGGGAATGCGCCGCCGGGAAACGGCGACGCTGTCTTCAGGGTCCGGGTGCTCTAGAGAAGGCCACCATCCAGCAGACCGTCACCGCCGTCTCCGCTGCCGTCGTCTGTACCGCTGCCTGGCTCATCACCGGCATCGGTATTGCCATCAGCGGAACAATCGGTCCCAGAGGTGTCGGCGTCCTGGACGACACAGGGGTTGGTCACCGAAACCGTGCCGTTACTGAACAGCTCCAGCATCTGGGCAATCATCTCGTCGAATACCGCCCGTGATGAGAAGCCATCGGCGCTTTTCTGACCCGCAGAGACGGGGTTGCCGTGGGAGCCTTCCAGGTAACGGGTGATAGCTGGAAGTCCATTCGCCAGGGGGGTTGATACCGCGCCCATGCCTGCTGCCAATGGGTCAGTGCCGGCGAGAGGGGCATTTTCACTGCTGATCACGAATCCGGTTTCAGCAACCGTGGTTTCAAGTGCTCCCATTGAATACAGCAGCTCGTCGGCCGAGTTGGGAACGGTATCGTCAGTCGGGCGCTCCGGGTCACCATCCACCCCAACGATTTCGGTTAACAGGGTGTTGGTATCCCGGTAGAAACCGGCGTAGGCGACCGGGTCTGCAGAATCCAGCAGGCCCTGGAACACATTGAAGTAGATGTTGAGTTCCGTGCGCCCCTGGGCCAACAGGCCATCGGAGGCTGCATCCAGCCCTGGCAGAAGCTGTGGCGCCAGTGACTGCGAGTTTTCCAGCAGACGGGTGAACTGGCCACCGGTGTTCAGCAGGTTTGAAGCCTGAACTTCACCCAGGTTGCTGTTGCCGGCCTGGGCGGCGGCGTTGTTGACTGGAGGAAACGCTGCGCCGCCCATGCCACTGAGCGAGTGGCTGAGGAAATAAACACGGCTGGGGTCGATATTCAGAGTCTGCGCACAGTTGCCCGCCGCCTGACAGGCGTCGATGGCATCCTCTATGGCCTGCAGTGAGGCGTTGACATTGAGCAGGTCCAGCGCGCCCTGGCGCATGTTGTCCCGGGTGTTGGCGTAATTGGTAAAGTTCAGGAACAAACCACCCGATTCCGGTTCCTGCAGTTCCGCAGCGGGGACGGCATTCATCGCATCGTTGGCGGCAAACCCGAAATGGCGCTCGGTCGCCTCCGCCGAGGCCCCGGTCTGGGTTGTGATGGGGTTCAGACCAACAACACCTTCACCGAAGATCCCGTGCAGGGGCTGGTCGATACCGATGGTCACGAAACAATCGAAGCTGTTGTTCGGGTCAGCACAGGACAGACCGGCGGCGGTTGCCAGCGGCAGAATCGCGGAGCGGTCTGTGGTAATGGCATGCTGGTAGATGATGACCGGATAGCCATTCACCGGGGCCTGGCCAGCAATCACCAGCTGGTTTGTGTCAGGTGCTGCCACGACTACCGGGACCGTGGTCTCTCCGGTTTTCTCGACAAACGGAAAGCGGTAGCTGATGCGGTCTGAAGGTGCAGCTTCCAGGGAGTCGTTCTCGCTGAAGTCTGTCGGCGTCCAGCTGGCAGACTGTATGGCCGAGCCATCGGCTTCTTCCGGAATACCCTGGTAATACGGCAGTGAGATCTCGCCCTCATACACATGGATATTCAGCGGTGTGCCGGCGACTTCCTGCGCCAGCGCCGGATTGACGTCGCCGCCATCCCGCTGACTGAAGATGCGTACAGCCCGCGGTTTCGGGGTGTCAAGAACATCCTCTGCGGCGGTAGCAAGGGCCTGGGCTTCACTCTCCTGATCCGTCACGTTGTCCACCGCCATTGCTGCCGCCGTCTGCAGGGCAAAGGCTACGCGCCGGTCAACCTGGCTGTCGCCGACAATATCCCCGTAGCCGATCGCCATACCCTGGTCCCGCGCATCACTCAGCAAATTCGCCAGCTCCGCATCGTAAAAACGGAAACCGGTGTCGGTCAGAATCGTAAAGATCCGGTCATTGATGCTCTGCTGCTCTGCTGTCGCCGAGTCATCCAGGGGTTGCTGGCTCAGATTGTAGAAACCTGCTGTCAGTTGCTCCAGCCCTTGCTGGCGGGCCTGGATACGGAGGCTGGAGCGGAAAAACGTTACCGGAGCGGCATTGGCCAGCAGCACGTCATCGATTGCCGTGGTGGTGATGGTGGTGGAGAACACCACATCGTCAAAGGTGGCCGGAAACCCGGAGGCCGCATCAGCTTCCCGCTTGAAATCGAAGTAGTCGGAAACCAGCCGGCGGGCGGGCAACAGCGCTTCGCGGAATGGCTCGAAGGCGGCGTTGGAAAGTATCGCTTCCGGATCAGCCACCGACTGGTAGGTGGGTGCTCCCACCAGCGGCTCTCCCTCCGAGTCGACAATATCGTTGGTGATAGCCAGTGCGTAACGGGTCTTGGGCGCCAGGGGCTGAAGCGGCAGTACGCGAATCATGTTGTTCTGGCCACCATCGATATCCAGCAGCTCTACCCTGAGCTTTTCCTCGACCAGGGATTCGAAGATGGCGTCCGCTTCGGCGTTATTACCGCTCTTCTCCAGTGCTAACGCCCTCCGGTAGCGGCTCTCTGGAACGATTCCCGCCACTTCTCCGGTGGCTTGCCGCAGACTGTCACCACTGGCGTACTCCAGGGGAACCAGGAATACGTTCTGGTCAGGATTGGGAACAACCTCGCCATCCACCGAAATAAAATCCCGTGCGTCCAGTGCCTGCTGGCTGTCGATACTGGCGCTGATCTTGATGTCTATGGGGGCGAGAACAGAATTACCGTCAAGGAAACCAATGCCAGTGGTTACCGGGTTTGCCGGGTCACTGCCGTTGAGCATGGTGCCGTCATCAACTTCGCTCAGATAGAAGAGCGCGTCACTGGGAATGGGGAATTCGGTTTCCAGCGGATCGAAAAGCGGGTGGGTGCCACGCTCTAACCCCGGGTTGGTAATGGTGTAAGTCGGGTCCGCGTTTTTCGTGGTTTCGCTACTGCTTTCAAAACAACCTGTCAGGCCGATTGACGCGATAGCCAGCGTCAGTAGCGATGCTTGGCGAGTGAACATACTTGCATACCTCTGTTCGTTTTTTGTATTTCGGAGCACGTCCTGTGTCTTTCGGCCTTACACGGAAGTCTAATTGCAGTGGTTCCAAAAATTTTTTCGCTGCGTCGGGAGCCGGCACGAAAACGGGGGCTAACTGGTTCTTGCAACGCGAAATTTGTCTCGAACAGAGGCAGAGAAGGATGGTATGTTCATCATTTGGCAACCCGTCCCGACTACGGACCGAGGAAACAGATTGGCATTGCTCCCGTTTCGATCATCGCAGTCAAAGCGTTTTGACCGGCTTGTTCTGCCCTACATGCGAGGCATGTATAACTTCGCCTACCGACTGACCGGCCAGCAACAGGATGCAGAAGATCTGGTTCAGGACGTGATCGTCAAACTGTATCCCCGGCTGGACGAACTGGAGAAGGTGCAACAGCCACAGCCCTGGCTCAATCGTGTTCTTTACCGCCACTTTGTTGACCTCACCCGCAAGCAGTCCAGCCAGAGAGAAATCAGTGCAAGTACACTGGTTGCTGCTGAGAACCAGACCGCCTTTATGGAATCCCTTGGCGAAGCAAGTCCGGATGCGTCCAGTGGCATTGACCAGACACGCATTGACGACACTGTAAAACGCCTGCTCAACACCCTACCCCCGGACCAGAGAACCCTGCTTCTGCTTCACGATGCCGATGGCTGGCGACAGGAAGACATAGCACTGGTTCTGGACGTCCCGGTGGGTACGATAAAATCACGGTTGCACCGGTGCAGGGCCTTCATGCGCGAGCGGCTGAAAAAACAACTGGAACCTTTCGAAAGGCAACAACGTGAGGGATGAAGAGGTGAATGCCATGACGTGTCGTCAGTTCCATCAAGAGGTCGACAGCCTGGTTCGCGGTGAACTCCCGCCGCAGGAACAGGAAGCCCTCCAAGCCCATGCATCCGTATGCCCCGACTGCTCAGAACTCTGGGAGGATGAACGACGCTTGCAGAAAGGCATCATGGCCCAGACCATTCCCGAGCCGAATGCCGATTTCGAAGCACGGGTTCGTGCAAAAGCACTGTCTGGCAGCGCCCGCCACCGCTCGGACTTACCAAAAGCCCCGCTCTGGGCTTCTGCGGTTGCCGCCGTGCTTGCCCTCGGCATTTTCATTGGCATGCAGATTGGCCCTGTGGACGTGGGGCCATCCGGCAACGATCTGGCTGAGACATCAGAGCGGAACACGGCGGAGCCGGCCACTCAGATCCAAAGCAGCCCTGAAGTGAGAACCGTCAGGCTGGCATTCAATTCCCGGCGGGCCATGGAAAACGTTAGGTTGACACTGGAACTGCCACCCAATGCCGAACTGGCGCCGTTCCCGGGCCGCCAAACCATCAGCTGGAAGGTTAATCTCAAGGAAGGCGACAACGTACTGGCTTTGCCGATAAACGTACTGTTTCCGGGCTCCGGAGAGCTGGTTGCTCACCTGGATGATGGAACCCGGCGCAAGACATTCAGTACCGCCATACCAGGAAACACGGAGCCCTCATCATGAACAGCAACATCCTTACACACTGGCTCGCTCCGGCCACCTTCTGTGCTCTGCTTGCAGCGCCGGGCCTCTCCCAGGCTCAGGATGACCTTGATGTGACCATGAGAATGGTCACAGACGATCAGGAGCTGGACGACTCCTTCGTTCAGCAGCTCGAGCTTCCGGAGTCTGTGGATTCGCCTGCCGGGGCAGAAGACTTTGGTGACATGCAGATGGATTCGGACGATTTCGCGGCTGAAACCCGCGAAGACATGCTGGATATTGAAGACACCCTTGCCGAGGAGTCACGGGAATCGCGTGATGCACTTGGCATCGAGCTCCCCGGCGAGATCATCGAGGAAGAACCCGAACTGGATTTGCCCGGCCTGGATGAGCCAGAGCTGGAACTCCCGGGTACTGGTGATACCGACCTGAACCTTGATACAGACCTGAACCTGCTGAACGACGACCCACTGAACGTGGAGGGCACCGAACAGCAGTAGATACAGGCGTCACAGTTACTAACCTCCGGACTGGCGCTGGCCTGGCCAATCGCTGTTATACTCTGAGTTCCAGTTCAGATTATCCGGAGAGAGTATTTGCGCAGGTTTCTGCCAGTCGTTCTCGCTGTGTGTGTAGCCCTTTCGACAGCCAGTGCTCAGGGAAAGACACCAGAGGCAAAAGCCCACTTCCGTGCCGGCGTTCAGGCTTTCAATGAAGGCGAACTGGACAAGGCGCGCCGCTATCTCGAGTCCGCAGCCGAGCAGGGATTGAGCTCCCGCTCGCTCAGTTACAACCTTGGTGTTGTCTATTACAAGCTCGGACTGTACGAAAAAGCCGAAAAAACCTTCCGACAGCTCATCCCGACCCGGCAAAAAGCACTGGCCTATTACAACATCGGACTTACGGCACTGGCACGGGAGAACCAGCCTGAAGCAGCAGCAGCGTTCCGGGAAGTACTTGCCTCAGACCCGGACGATAACCTGATATCACTTGCCACCCGACAGCTCGAACGACTCGACCTGAAAGCAGCCCGGCCAGTGGCCGGAAAACGTTGGGCGGGCCTGATATCCGTGGGTGGGGGTTATGAGGACAATGTCGCACTGTTTCCGGATACCGCTCCGGAGCAACTGGACAGTGGTTTTATCGAAGCGCTTGCCGCCGCCTCCTACTACCTTTACGGCGATGCCATGGCCGGGCTTCGCTCGGATCTCAAGTTGTTTTCGCGCCAGTACCCTTCCGAACATGACTTTGATCTGCAGGTGATTCAGGCCGAAACAAGATGGCTACAGCAAACTGCACCGGGGCAGATCAGTGTCGGTCTTGGCGGCGACTATATCTGGCGTGACCGGCGAACAAGGGAGCTCCGCGCGCGGCTGACGGCCGGCATCACCACCCGCAGCTGCCCGGGACCGGGCTCTCGGTGCGTGATTAAAGCTGAAGCTGCCGAAATATTCCCCGAGCCCGGATTCGAAGCCTATCAAGGGCAGATGTATCGGCTTGACGCCCAATACCGGATCCGGCCCGGAAACTGGTCCGGAAAACTGAGGTATCGCGCCGAGTACAATGATCGTGACAATCTGGACACCGAAAATGAGTTCTTCAGTGTGTCACCGGAACGACATGGCCTTGATGCGAGCGTCGGGTACGGTCTCACCAATAAACTGACCGTTGAAGCTGGGGCCGGCTTTCGCTTCAGTTACTACCGCACGCCTCACCAGCTGCGGATTCCCGAAGGCACGCTGACCATACGCCGCGAAGACAAGCGTTACACCCTCTCTGTTGGCACCACCTACCGCTTCTCAGCCCGCACCTCCCTGAGTGTGGATCTTGACCGCACAGACAATGACAGCAACATCGATCGCTACCGTTATGACCGCCATACTGCCACCGCCAGCGTTGCCGTCAGATTCTGAACCCGGCGCAGAAAGATGGAACTCCGATCCCTATTACGGGTCACTAGGCGCCGTACCCTAAACAAAACCCCCGATGACCGGAGAAGTCATGCTCAGTGTAGGCGTTGGTCCCTTCAGCCTTTCCATAGGACATCTGTTGCTGGTGCTGGCTTTTATCATTGCCCTGATTGTAGGGGCATTGGCCGGCCGCAAGGAAAACCTTCCGATATCCGGCGCCCTGGCTGATATTTTCCTCGCAGCCATGTTGGGCGCACGGATCGGCTTTGTAGTCCGGTACTTTGAGCACTACCAGGACGACTGGCTGGGCATCATCGACATTCGCGATGGCGGCTTCGACGTGGTGTCTGGCCTGGTAGTGGCACTGGTGTTCACCGGCTACCTGCTCTGGCGGCGCACCAACATCCGACGTCCACTGGGGTTTGCCGTGGCCGCTGGCCTGATGACCTGGGGCTTCACCACCGGCGTGATTGCCATGATCGACAATCAGACCCAGGGCCTGCCCGACGTCGCCCTGACCGACCTGAACGAGCAACCGGTCAATCTGGACGCCCTTACCCGGGGGCAGCCCACGGTGGTCAACCTCTGGGCCACCTGGTGCCCGCCCTGCATTCGCGAAATGCCGGTGCTGGAGCAAGCCCAGGACCACTACCCCGGGGTCAACTTTGTCTTTGCCAACCAGGGCGAGCACCCCGAAACCATCAGCCAGTTTCTCAGCAAGCAAAACCTGACGCTCGACCATGTGCTCAGCGATCGGCAGGGTGGCTTCGGCCGCGCCATCGGCAGTCAGGGCCTGCCAACCACCCTGTTCTATAACGCCCACGGCAAGCTGGTGGACAGCCACATGGGCGAACTCTCCAAAGCCAGCCTGGCGCGGGGCCTTGAACGCTTCGACGCCAGCCATCTCGAACCATCACCGTCGAAGGAGACCGCATCACGATGACCCCACTGCAACGTTTAATGCACGGCGCCCTGCTATCAACAGCTGTTATTGCAACCAGTGTCCAGGCCGAGGAGAACCCACCGGCGATCCAGCAACTGGAGCAACAGGGTGTCGAGGTTCTAGAGAGTTTTGACGCCCCCGGTGGAATGACCGGCTATGTCGGAGAAATGCGGGGCCGTTCCCTGGCCTTCTATCTGACCCCCGACGGCGATCACGTGATCGTGGGCACAATGCTGGACAAAGAAGGCAACAACCTGAGCGAGGCCAGCATCCAGAAACTTGTCGTGGGCCCGAAGTTCGAAAATGCCTGGCCGGAACTGGAAGACAGCCACTGGGTACGGGATGGTGACAAAGACGCAAACACCGTCATTTACACCTTCACCGATCCCAATTGCCCTTACTGCTATCGCTTCCGCCAGCAGGCCGAGCCCTGGATCGACGCCGGCAAGGTCCAGTTGCGCCACATCATGGTGGGCATTCTCAAAGAAGACAGCCTGACCAAAGCCGCCACCATTCTCGGCAGCGAAAACCCCGAAGCGGCGATGCATGAGCATCAGACGTCCTTCGAGCAGGGTGGTATAGAGGTGGACCGCAAGCGCGTGAGCGCGGCTCATCTGGAGGTAAAAGCCAACAACAGCCTGATGCAGGAAATGGGCTTACAGGCCACGCCCAGCACCCTCTACAAAGGAGAGGATGGAAAAATCACCATGGTACAGGGCCTTCCCAATCCACAGGCACTCAAACGCATGATGGGCCCTCGCCCCTGATTCCACCGGATGATGTCCCGCCAGCCAGTACGGCGGGACTCACTCCGTGGCAGCTTTGGCAAAGCCGGCAAGCGCTCCCTTCACTTTCTCGATAACCCCATCACAACCCTCAATGCTGTGGCGTTGCTTGAGGTACTCAGGGTCGTTATAGCCAAGCCAGACAACGCCCTCACTGTCTTCCCATATCAGCGCTTTCTGTGGCAAATCAATGGCCACACTCTGGGCGCACTGCATCAGCGGCGTGCCTACCTTCGGATTGCCGAAGATCACCACTTCCGTGGGTCGCAATTCCAGGCCCGCCTTGTCGGCTCCGGTAGTGTGGTTGATACGGTTCATCACCGTCATACCCTTTTCTTCAAGCACGGCCTCCAGCTTGTCGGCGGTGGCGTCGGCGCTGTGGTTGCTTTTAACGGTCACCATACCCTCTGCTGCCAACACAGACAGGGGAAGAGCCAGCATGACAATGCCTGCCAGGCGCCTGAATATGGAAAGCATCGGTGTCTCCTCTTGTTTGAAACCGTGCCTACAGCATAGGCCAGTCTGCAATGCACTGCCCGCATCAGTAATGGACTATAGTGATACATACTGGTTAAAGGCCCGTAATGAAGAAGTGAATCCAGATTTAAGAGGTCCTTGATGACTCCGAAGCTTATTGGTGCGCTGTTTCCTTTTTTGTTCGTTATCGCTGGTTGCAGCCAGGGTGACGCAAAATCCATGAACAACGACGAAGCAGCAGAAGCACTCGCACCGCCGGAAGAAACCGGAGTGCTGGAAGTCGCCACCCGCAACGGCTCCACCACTTACTATCTGGACCGTCATGAAAATCCTTCCGGCCCTGAACACAGCCTGATTACACGATTTGCACAGAGCAAGGGCTGGGAGGTCAACTGGACAATGCACGAGTCCACCTCGGCTGTGCTCGACGCATTGGAGTCAGGAAACACCCACATTGCCGCAGCCGGGCTGACCCACCTGCCCTCCAGAACCGAGCACTTCGTTCGCGGCCCGGCTCATACTGAAATAATCGAGCAACTGGTCTGCCACCGGGACATGCGGCCCATGCCACGCACCCCCGATGCCATGGCCGGTGTCGGCATTACTGTCACCGCAGAGGCCAGTTACGTGGAAACACTGGAGCGGCTAGCCAGTGAGCATGAGGGGATTGAGTTCAGTGAGGACAAAAACCGGACGACAGAAATCCTGCTGGCTGCAGTAGCCGAACAGTCCATTGACTGTACGGTGGCCGACTCGAACATTGTCCAGGTAATGCGCCGCCACTTCCCACACCTGGAAGTGGCGATGAACCTGAACACCGGAAACAATCTCGGGTGGTATCTTCCGGCTGGTTCTGAAAGTCTGGCCGGCACTGCCCGCGAGTGGATGAACAGCACCGCCGGCGATGAGGCCATCGGCTACATGGAAAGCCGGTACTACGCTTACATCGGTGAATTTGACTTCGTCGACCTGAGAGCACTGAACCGCCGCATTGATGACCGGTTGCCGAACTTCATCAAGCGATTTTCTGACGCCGAAGCCAACACCGGCATGCCCGCTGATCTCCTGGCGGCGCTCTCTTACCAGGAATCCCACTGGGACCCGGCAGCTGTGTCCCCCACCGGCGTACGCGGCATCATGATGCTCACCCGGAACACGGCAGAATCCCTGGGCGTCACCAATCGCCTGGACCCGGCGGCCGCCATTGATGGCGGAGCACGCTACCTGGCCGATCGCCATCGCCGGTTACCAGACACCATTCCCGAGCCGGATCGCACCTTCCTGGCACTGGCCAGCTACAACATCGGCCGCGGCCACCTGCTGGACGCCCGCCAACTGGCGCGGGAGCTGGGCAAGAACCCTGATTCCTGGGACGACATGAAAGAGGTTCTGCCGCTGAAAGCCGACAAGCGCTACTACCCGAGCACCCGTTACGGTTATGCCCGCGGCTATGAGCCGGTGCACTATGTGCAACGCATCCGTAACTACCGGGATGTGATCAGCGCATCTTTCGAGTAGCCGCTGCCTCAGTATACTTTTTCAGCGCCCTCGGGACGGGTCTTGAAGCGTTTGTGCAACCACAGGTACTGGTCTGGCTGTTCGCGGATGGTGTCTTCAATGTAGCGGCTCCAGGCCTGGGTGTCGCTCTGCGCATCCGCGCCGAAACTCTCCTGGATTGGTGAAAAGATGACGCGATAGCGCCCATCCGGCATCCGAAGGTGGCTCACACAGATAACCGACGCACCGGAAACCCTGGCAATATAGCTGGGCGAGGTAATACACCCGGCCTCAGTGCCGAAGAACGGCACGAAAAGCTCGGTCTTCTTGCCGAAATCCTGGTCGCAGGCAAACCAGACTTCGCCGCCTTTTTTCAGGAACGACACCAGTGGCCGCAACTCGCGCTTGGTGAAAGGCCGGATACCGAAATGGCGCCGACGGCCATTTTCGATCATGCGGTCAATCACCGGGTTGTTGTTTGGGCGGTACATGTAACCCGGTTTTCTCAGGTGGCAGGCAATCAACGGTAGCGCAAAATCGAAAATGCTGTAGTGCCCGCCAATCAGCAGTACGCCTTTGCCCCTGGCCTGAGCTTCCTTCAGGTGCTCCAGGCCGTGGACTTCAGCCGCCTCGCAATACCCCGACATATCCCGCCACCAGGCGTGGATGCTCTCCAGAAAACCGCGGGTACAGGCCACGAAATTATCGCGCACCAGCTGTTTACGGGCCGCTTCGTCGAGTTCGGGAAAACAGGTAGCAAGGTTGGTATGGGCCACGCGGGACCTGGACTTCAGTTTGCGCTCCAGCACATAGCCCAGCCGACGGCCAAGGCGTTGCTTGGCCGTCATCGGCAACAGGGAAAGCAAATACAGCGTGAATACCAGAAGCCACGAGGGCCAGAATGCGGGGTGCCACAAGGGCCTGCTGTTCTTGTTCTTACTGCCGGACATACATCTTTGCCTGTTCGAAGACGAGCAACGAGCCTGCCACAGAATCCGGGCAAAGTGTACTTCCAAATGTGTCCGGAAAGCTGGCGGCCGGGCCTCAGGAACCGAACAGGGCCGACTTCAGCGGCCGCAGAAAACCGCTCCGGGGCGCTGTGTTTTCCACTGGCCGAATACCATCGAATTCCAGATAACCGTCTTCAATCGGACCAAACCTCAGGGTTTTTACGTCTGCCACGTAGTCCTGGGTAACCTTCCAGGGCCCATGGGAACCCTGGCGTGGCAGGCGATCATCCGCGCGGCGAATGTATCCGGAGTCCAGCCCGCCCATCACGGTGCCCTCACCGCGGCTGTCGCCGGTATCCCTGGGCACACAGACGCGATTGCCGTGGGCATCCATATGGTTCAACAGCCGACACAGGTATTCTGCAGCAATGTCTACCTTCAAGGTCCAGGAAATATTGGTGTAACCGAAGATCATGCCGGCGTTGGGCACACCCTCGACCATCACATTCTTGTAGATAATCTTGTCCCGCAAAACCACAGGCTGACCATCAACCACCAGATCCATGCCCCCCAGCATCTGGATATCCAGCCCCGTGGCCGGAATGATGATATCGGCCGCCAGTTCCTCGCCGGATTTCAGGCGAATACCCTGCTCCGTGAAGCTCTCGATATGATCCGTCACAACCGACGCCTTGCCAGAGCGGATAGCCCCGAACAGATCACCATCCTTGACCACGCACAGCCGCTGGTCCCAGGGATTGTAGCTGGGCGAAAAGTGGCTCATATCAGCCTTGCCATCCAGTTGCCGACGCACCAGGCCCAGCATCAGCCGCCGCATGATTCCCGGGTTCTTGCGGGAGCGGTTATACAGAAAACGGGCAACCGCCACATTCCGCGCCCGTGTCAGGCGATAGGCGGATTTCGCCGGCAGCATTCGCTGGAAGAACATCGCCAACTTGTCGTTTGACGGCAGCGGCATCAGATAGGAGGGCGAGCGCTGCAGCATGGTGACGTGTTCGGCTTCTTGCGCCATGGTGGGCACCAGGGTTATGGCCGTGGCGCCGCTGCCAATAACCACCACGCGCTTACCGGCGTAATCCAGGTGCTCCGGCCAGTGCTGGGGGTGCACAATCTGGCCCTTGAAGCTGTCCTCACCGGGAAAGTCGGGCTTGTAGCCGGCGTCATAATTGTAATAACCCGTGCAGCCGATCAGGAAGCTGGCGGTGAAGGTGAGTATTTCACCGGTCGCCTCTTTCACCGCCGTCAGCGTCCAGCACTTGTCAGTGGCGGACCATTCCGCGTGTGTCACCGCCACCCCGTAGCGGATATGTTTTTCGATGTCGTTTTCCGCAGCGGTGTCACTCACGTACCGCTTGATGGATGGGCCATCCGCGAGAACCTTGCCACTGGTCCAGGGGCGGAAGTTATAGCCAAAGGTGTACATGTCTGAATCGGAACGGATGCCAGGGTAACGGAAAAGGTCCCAGGTACCGCCCAGGGATTTCCGGCGCTCAAGAATGGTGAAAGACTTGCCCGGACATTCCCGCTTGAGGTGACAGGCCATACCAATGCCGGATACACCGGCCCCGATAATCAGTAGGTCTACATGCTGCTTGCTCATACCCATCCTTGCCGCGACTGTTGTTGTTTTTATCAATATTTCAACGTGGTGGCCCACGCCGACAGTTTGAGAATACCCCAGGAAAGGACACCTGGAAATTGGCCCGAAGCGGGGGCCTGGGTGCCGTTTCGGTCAGTCTTTGCAGCATCCACTTATAGGTACTAACCTGAAAGATTGTCCAACATGCCTGTTCAGGTGCTGCCTGAAAGGAGGGACTCATGACACCGACCAAAGCGATAGCACTCATAGTAGTGCTTATCCTCACCGCACCGCTCAATACACTTGCCCAAAGCGACGCCAGTCGCGCGCCACTCTTTGAAGGGCTGGGCGATCACCACCACCCCATCACCACCGACTCCGAATTAGCGCAACGTTATTTTGACCAGGGCCTGGTTCTGGCCTTTGGTTTTAACCATCCCGAGGCTCACCGGTCCTTCCTGCAGGCCGCCGAGCTGGACCCGGATGCCGCCATGGCCTGGTGGGGCGCCGCCTGGGTGCTGGGCCCCAACATTAACACTGCCATGAACCCGGAGAACGCGACGAAAGCCTGGGAATTACTGCAAAAAGCCCAAGCCGCGGCGAGCAAAGCCAGTGCCCGGGAGCAGGCCTATATCAAGGCTCTGACAAAGCGCTATGGGCCCGAGGCAGTGGAGGACCGATCCTCACGGGATGAAGCCTTTGCCAGGGCAATGGGGCAGGTTGCCGCAGACCACCCCGATGATCTCGACGCCCAGGTCATTCACGCCGAATCGCTGATGAACCTGACGCCGTGGGACTACTGGCGGGAGAATGGTGCGCCGAAAGCGAGAACGGAAACCCTTCTGAAAACCTTGAAGAGTGTCTTGCAGCGTAAGCCCGACCATCCTCACGCGAACCATCTACTTATCCACACGGTGGAGGCGGGTGACCCGAGCCAGGGGCTGGACGCAGCCAGGCGGCTTGAGGATCTGGTGCCCGCTGCCGGCCACCTGGTACACATGCCAGCTCACATATACATTCGGGTGGGCCGTTACCACAATGCCACGCAAGCCAACCTGGATGCCATCGAGGCCGACCAGAATTACCTGGAACAGGTGGACCCACAGAGTGTGTACCGGCTGGGTTACGTGCCCCACAACTACCACTTTGGCTGGTCCACTGCCACGCTTGAAGGACGCAGTGAGCTGGCAATCCGTCTGGCACAGGAAATGGCGGGCATGGTCGACACCGAAACCATGCGCCTGCGCCCGCTGACCACGCTCCAGCACTACTGGATAACACCGGTTTACGCCTATGTCCGGTTTGGTAAATGGGACCGGATACTGAACCTGGAGGAACCCGCCGAAGACCTGGTCTACCCGCGGGCGGTGTACCACTATGCCAGGGGCATGGCCTATGCACGCCAGGGCAATTACAAAGCCGCCCGGGCCGAACTGGCACGACTCGATCAGCTACGGGCCGATCCCCGCCTCAAATGGGTCACTGTCTGGGACATCAACAAGAGCCGTCACATTCTGGAAATCGCCTCCCACTCGCTTGCAGGAGAAATCGCCGCCACCGAGGGGGAGTTTGACGTCGCCATCGACAGGCTTGAGCAAGCAGTAGAACGCGAAGATGCGCTGAACTACGACGAACCTCCAAGCTGGCACTATCCGACACGCCAGGCCCTTGGCGCTGTATTACTGAAAGCCAGCCAGCCCGGTCGTGCGGAGCAGGTGTACCGGCAAGACCTGCAGGAGTTTCCAGACAATGGCTGGTCGCTGTTCGGGCTGATGAAGGCGCTTCGACAGCAGGGGAATGGCTATGAGGCCGAAGAGGTACAGCGCCGCTTTCTGGACGCCTGGCAACACGCTGATGTGGTTCTTACCGATTCACGGTTCTGACATGTCCGGTTATACGAACTTCAAAGCTCTACGCCATAGTGGCGCAGAGCAACCACCATTAACCAGTAGCAGATCGCGGTGATTCCGATGGACACGGCAAGACTGAGGTAAAAGTTGACCCCATGTGTCAGCAGGACCGGCAGCGCAACAAACAGTGCCAGGGATGGCAGAACCAGCCAGAACACGCTGCCTGCAAGCTCGCTGACTTTGCCAATGTCTCCCGTGTCTATGTAGAGCCAGAGCATCGCCAGAACTGAGGTCAGCGGCACTGACGCCAGCACCGCCCCGATAAAGGAGCTGCGTTTGGAGATTTCAGAAATCAGGACAACCAGGACAGCGGTAACGGCGACTTTCGTAATGTAATAAGTCAATTGTCTCTACCTCTTGCCGTGGTAGTTCCTCAAAGATCCGAGCTCACATGAACTCTGCTCGTTCATCAAGACATTCATCGGAACCCATTTCAAATTCCCGACAGATCCAGGGGCGATTCTCATAAATTGTACACATGAAGGTATCCCGATCGATCGCCGAGCACCAGCCATCCGCCAACCGCAACATGGTTTCACCGCCCCATTCGTCGACAGCAATATGTCGCTCTGGAACGCCGGTGTCAGAAATTATCATGACTTCCAGACGGCAGCAGCAAGCCTGGCAATTTGAGCAAGAGATCTCTGGGTCAGTAATATTTTTAACGGGAATAGTCATGGATCTTTACTGCCAGCTGAAGGCAGGTTGCCTCCCAGCATGTTTTCAACCACTGCCGCATTATAGAAGGCTTCAACTTTCTGTATCTTGTCGTTCTGGACACGAAACCAGACGGCAAGCCGTACATCTCCGATCGGTTCATAGTTGGTCAGGTAATCCAGAATTGCGAACACGTGCTCACCTTCGGCGCTGAGCTGCCGGAGGACCAGGTCTTTCTGAATGGCAACCATTCCGAACTGGTAAGACAGCATGTCATCCCGACTAAGGAAGCGCATATTCGGCCCTACATATTCAAACCCCTCAGCAACCAGCAAGGACTTTGCCTCATCAAAACGCTGGGCACTAATATCGGCGATGAACTGCGCCACGATGTCTTTTGGCTGCATTGATAAACTCCACTTCTACGATGGGAACGATTTGGATGCCCGGTTTCGCGTACATGCCATAAAAAAGTGGTGTACCGACCCCACTGATATACCAAATAGCTGGCTATGACAAATGAGTTTGTGGGAAATCCAGAATGGACTTGATCGCAATGGTATTGGCCAGGTCAATAACACCTATGCTCACCGGTAAATTGGGAGCGCAGCGAGTAATTTTCCGAGTGCAGCAGCTGGTTAGGCACACTAGGCCCAACCCCTCAGCCGCGCGGCAATGTACGGTGCAAGGGCCGTTGCCGCGAGAACAACAGGCCAGATGTTGCCGTTCTTGAATGTATACGCCTCAAGCAACTCGGGCCACGACTTGCCCTGCCAGAGCCCCAATGAAAACTCAAAAACGAGTGTGAGTGCTAGCCAGCCCAACCCAACGGCCCAGAGCTGAACGGGGCGGCTAATTTGCAGCCAGGGAAGCGATAAGTACGCCACGCCAATGATCAAGGTTGAAAGTAGCAACCCGCTCACCACGAGTGCGGCCGGAGTTCCGACCCCCGGTATAAGTACGGACTCGCGAAGTGCTCCATTGGCAACAGCCAGAACAAGAATGCTGGCCCAGATCACCAATGCCTTTAAAGCGACTACCGTAGGCATCGATTGCTCCTATAGCGCCTGGCGCGGCTTTGCGGCGTGCCGGAGCGCAGCGTAATCATGCTGATCCTTGGCTTCATTCAGAATCCTCCTTTGAGGTATAACGCCAGCAGGCACCACGGAATCAATCGATGGGCGTCCCGGGGATGTTTTCCAGAAGCTCGGAATTTGTAGGGTACTTCTCGAGCAGATCAACCAGCTTTTTTGTGCCCTCTAGCGGTTTGAGACCGCTAAGCGCCCGGCGCAACGCTCTTATTTTGTCCAAATTTTTCGGATCCAACAGCAGCTCTTCACGGCGTGTACTGCTTTTCGAAATGTCCAGCGCGGGGAAGATTCGCTGATTCGCAACCTCTCTTGATAAAACCAGCTCCATGTTCCCCGTGCCCTTGAATTCCTCAAATATAACCTGGTCCATACGGCTGCCGGTATCAACCAAAACGGTTGCCAAAATGGTAAGCGAGCCGCCATTTTCAATGTTTCGTGCAGCGCCAAACAACCTGCGCGGGATCTCCATCGCTCGAGCATCAACCCCGCCAGACATAGTACGACCGCTACTCTTTCGCTCCGCATTGTGCACACGCGCAAGCCTCGTGAGAGAATCAATCACAATCATGACGTTGTGACCCTCGCCAGCTTGTTGGCGAGCGATATCAAGAAGCTCATCGGCAACGCGAGCGTGATGAGCATAGCTTTCATCCGAAGAAGAAGCGTGTACCTCAGCCGGGACGCTACGCTTGAAATCAGTCACCTCTTCGGGTCGCTCATCGATCAATAACGCGTAAAGTTTAATGTCGGGATACGCCTTTCCCACCGCCTGGCAAATATCTTTTAAAATCGTCGACTTTCCAGACCCCGGCGGTGCAACTATCAAACCCCGCTGCCCCATTCCAATCGGCGTGATCAAATCCATCGCGCGCACCGTGAGTTTTTCGGAACCTGACTCCAGGCGAATCCCCGGCGTTGGATTGATAGCCACACCGTTTAAAAAACGTTTTTGTGGATCAGCCTCACCGTCAACCTCAACCATAGCTTCGGCTTCCTTAGCCACTGGTTTAGCGTCTTTATTTGGTTTCCGGGTTAAGCCTAATGTCTTTCTCGTCATAGCTGTTTGATGGCTCTTGTTTGATAGATATTTTTCGAAATGGGCTGATAACGCCAAAAAACAGAAGCCCTAACAGATTGCTGAAGACCATTATCGACAAAGCCAGCCCAAGGCAAAAAACCAGTGTGCATAAAATAAGTCCCGGTTTTTCGTACGGCTTTTCGTAATCATAGGTATCTCGGATCCAACTCATACCGCCAGCAATCACGCGCTTATCGCGTGGATTGCATTGTTAAAGCCTTTGGATTTGGAAAAGCCCTTCCACTTATTGCCTACAAGGAGAAGCTCTCATTGTGGCGGCACCAATACAAAGTTTCCAAAATGCGTCTTCTTGAGAAATTCCTGTTGCGCAATCGCTATGTCTTTCAGCTCAAACGTTTTTGCGACCAGAGGTCGTATCTCACCCTTTTCAATGTAGTCGATAAGATTTGAAAAGACCGGTTCGTCCCAGGCTGTGCAACCGATCAGCGTCAGGTCCTTGAGATAAAAATCGCGCATATCGATGGTGGTGATCGGACCGGCAATCGCGCCAGACGACGCATATCGGCCACCACGAGCCATCAACTTCAACAGCTTCCCGACCTGATCACCGGCGACATTGTCGATCACAACATCCACTGAAGAGTCCTGAACCTCGGTCGACAAGTCCAGGCCCCGGGCTATCACCTGGTCGGCCCCCAGACCCCTGACAGATTCCAGCTTACTCTCGCCGGCTACCGCGATCACATAGGCACCCCGGCGCTTGGCCAACTGGACAACCGCTGATCCGACCCCGCCCGAGGCCCCGGTAACCAGCACGCGGTCTGCGCTGTTAACGCCTGCTCGATGCAACATATTTTCCGCCGTTCCATAGGCACAGGGGATAGTGGCAAGCTCAACGTCACTCCAGTCGCTCTGGATTTCAAATACCTCGCTGGCCGGTACGGTGACGTATTGAGCAAAAGCGCCGTCAAAATCCGATGCCATCCAGAGATTATCCAGGGAATCGAACCCGTTCAGACGCATACAGGCCCTGACAAGAACCCGCTTCCCAATATCCGGCCCTTTTGTACCTTCACCCCAGGCGACCACTTCGCCACAACAGTCTGTTCCCTGAATGAAGGGAAACGGTGTTGAGGCATTCCACCCACCGTCCTCAATTGTTGGCGCATCGTTCGTTTCCGATAATTGCTCGGTGCCGCCTTGAACCGACGAGGAATACCAACCAAGCCGTGTATTGATTTCTGTGTTGTTGACCCCGGCCGCCAAGACCCTCAGCAAAACTTCCCCCGGCCCCGGCACCGGGATGGGGACATCGCGGTAGTCGAGCCGGTCGTACCCGCCGGTGCCAGTGATCACCACCGCTTTCATCACCGGTTGGTGGCCGCGAATGTTGAAACGGGCGGGATCGAATGGTCGTAGGTAGGTCAGATCGGGCATGGGTGTTCCAAATAAGGTGGGAATTTCGTGACCGCAGCAGCGTAGGTCGTAACCAGTATGAGAGTTTCAGCTAACGTTATGAACTTTTTATCGCGCTAAACGGGACCCTAGCGTTTTGGGAAGTGCAGAACAAACTTAAGCGGCTTGTTCGGCATTAATTCGCTGCGCTTGCGCGCTTCACGACTGCTGGCCCTGCGCGAAACGTAGGACTGTGGGCGTCAGCAGCTACCATGTGCGCCGATTCATCGTGTGCATCAAGAGCAGCTTGCGATTCCCATTTTTCGACAAGGATGAATTTGTTCTCATCGGTATCATCACTGAGTAATTCATACCGAAGGCAACCCTGCTCCGCCAAGACGGTAGGCTTAAGTTTTCTATAGGCTTCGATCTGCTCATTACGTTTGCCTGGCTTCACTTCAATGAACACCAGCAAATTGACTTCTTCCATGTCCTTCTCTCCCTTTGTACAACAGATATCGATGTGTTTCGGTGCCTAACGCTAGCGCTCAGCCGCCGCTTTAGCGGTCGGCTGCAGCGCCTGGTTAAATGGGGTTGAGTGGACATCTTTGCACGCCAGCATATCCCAAACCTTGATCTCACGTTCTTTGGTGAAACCACAATCCTTGCATGGGTGCTTTGGATTTTCATACGTACCGAACAACATATCCCACCACACAATGTCGCTGTAGTTGGAATCATGTTTGCCAAACTCATGGTGTCGACGATGCATCTGAGGTGTTTGGACGATATATCCGATCCAGCGTGGCACCGTAATGTTGGCGTGGAGGAGATAGCTCATGCAACTCAGGTACAAGCTATACCAGGCTATTCCCTCCACTCCGAGTCCGAGCAGAGTGCTGCAAATAAAGGAACCAAGAATCAGACCGCTCGCGGTATCGAGAGGATGCAGATAATTAGCGGCAAGGACCTCTATGCGACGGGGGCTATGGTGAAGCTGATGAAAAACCCGCCATAAAATATTGCTGTTGTGCTTGAGCCGATGCCACCAGTAAAAGAGAAAGGTAAAAATGAAATAGGCCAAGAATCCAGAGACATAAGGAGGCAGTCCTTCATCTAGTGAAATAAGCGAAAAGCTTTCGAACCATGCATTCCATGTAAGAGAGCCTGCTACCAGAACTACAAGCTGTAAAAGATTGATCAAAATGGCTCGCACATACCACCCAGCGTTACTGTCCACTTCACTGCCAGGCTTTACTCTCTCAAAAGCAAATAGTACCGCAGCCAACACCAAAGAATATTCAATCACCTATCTGAGCCTCCATTGCCCATTTAACGCTAGCGGTAACCGGCGCCGGAGCGCAGCGGAGGGAACCAAAAGCGGTACGCTTTTGGCGTCCGGTTGACCGCCTGGTTAAGGGCCGGTTACCCATTGTTTTGTATTGGCACTCAATCCCGAATGCCCTCTCCCGATACCTTGCAGCAACTCGACCCATGGCGCCAGGAACCAGAGCACCGAATGGGCAGATTTTGCAAGCGAATGCGCTGGATTGCCCCGCGACCTGAACACCCAATTACAGGCCAAAACTGTTGCCAAACTGAGGACTGTTTTCTGCCTGCCGGCAACAGCCAAAGTTGCGGCTAAACACCCAGCCAAAGAACACCAGAGTAAGGCCTTTAACGCCGAGCGAAGCGGTGGCTGAAAGCCGTCCGACTTACGCGGTTGGTTATACGATTTTACGTGGTCGCAGCGCGGATTTGATCGGATTAAAGTTGCCGTCTGCGTATGCCATTAGCTCACGCTCAATCTCATCAAAGCTCAGATTCCTCACCCACTCAGAGCAACACCCATGTGCCAGTTTCATCGCTTTCCCGAACTGTTGCCTAGAAAAAACAAAGGAGCCAATAAACGTTTTCTGCTCCCGAATCATGCGAGTGAAATCAATCGTCAGTGATTGTTCGGAAAAACCCAGGAAAACGCTTCTTCCATTTTTCTTTGTCTGGTTTATGCACTGAGTGCGGGTTTCCTCTGTGCCTACAGTGTCGAACACAATGTCGAATTCTCGGTTGAAGATCCTAGCCGCCTCACGAGCACCAAGTGACAAAGCGGCCTGCAAACGTTTGGCCGATAAGTCTGAAACGAAGATTGATTTGCAGCCCTGATCCCGGGCCATGGCTGTTACACCTAAACCCAGTGAGCCTGCCCCTATTACCAACACAGAGTCGGTTGACTTTGGTTGAGCTCGCTCCCAAGCATTCACAGCGTTTGCAAAAGGCTCAATAAACGTTGCTTGCTCCCAACTTAGTGTTGCAGGTAGAGGGACGAGAGCACCCTCGGGGACTGATACCTGTTCGGCAAAGCCCCCAGGCTTTTGAACGCCGATCAGATTCCATTCGTTGCAAAGCTGATGCTGACCGGCGTTGCAGTAGTGGCATGCCACACAGCCTGATAATGGAAAAATTGCCACCCGCTGGCCAGTGCTCGTTAGGCCGCACAAGCCGTGCCCCATTATGTTTGGCAAAGGCCGGAGTCCAGGGCTCTGAAGTGCCGCTATTTCGCTTCCGCCCAGTCCTGTGATCTCAACGTCGACGAGCATCTCACCCCGACGTGGCTCCGGCGGAGGAATATTTTCGAGATCTAATTTCTGGGGTCCCTTAAGCTGGAGAGCTCTCATTTAGGTTACACCTCCCTGTATAACTGCGTATTATACGAACGCGTTCGTATATCACCCGTTCGTATAACTCCAATTTCAGCGGCTCCTCTGATTCCAGAAAATCTCTTTAAAACCAAAAACTAATCGGAGATCACTACCGCTAACGTCGGAGTTATACGCCCTCCCTGGCCTGCCGAATTCCCTTCCATAAGGGCGTATAACTCCACAACGCTCGAATTCACCTTCAACAGTATCAGATACTTACAAGGGTTTCCCGCCCTTTCCCTGGAGTTTTGCGAACCGGTTCGTATAACTCCGGGTACAAGTACACCCAGGGGCGTAGCCACGGGGAGGAGCCGGGTCGATGGAATAGTGGGTAGGATTATCTGATCTTTCCGTTAAGGTTCCGGACTCATGAACAAACCCATACTGATCATCGGTGGTGTCTCCGTGGACACCGTGATCCAGCTTGATGCGCTGCCACAGCCTGTACCGCAGACGATCTGGCCCAACGACAGTTATAGAGCCCTCGGCAGTACCGGCGCCGGCAAGGCACTTAACCTGTCAGCTCTGGGGCGTCCCGTCATACTGCACTCCCTCCTGGGGCGGGACCAGGAGGCGGGCTTTGCCGGCAGTGCCCTGGGCCTGCCGGGAATCGAGTTGTTGGTTGAAACAACCGATACCCCCACCGAGCAGCACGTGAACCTGATGGACCCGCACGGAGGGCGGGTGTCCATTTTTGTTCAGCCACCTGGAGAGCCGGCAACGGTTGATTGGGCCCCCGTGAGGTCTGCCATGGAGAACGGTGAGCTGGTAGTGGTCAATATCCTGGGCTATGCAAAGCCGGCCCTGGCATTAGCCCAGAACGCGGGCAAACCCGTGTGGACCGACCTGCACGATTACGATGGCCAGAACCCCCATCATCAACCGTTTATTGATGCCGCCAGCGTTATTTTCCTGTCCAGTGACAACCTGGCGGACTATCGCGGGTTTATGGAGGAGATGATCGATGAGGGCAAGGAGCTGGTGGTGTGCACCCATGGCGCTGACGGCGCAACCCTGCTCGACCGGAACGGGGGTTGGCTGGAGCAGCCGGCGTTTCCGGTCGATGAGGTGCGGGACACCAATGGGGCCGGCGATGCCTTCTTCAGTGGTTTTCTGGTCGGTTACCTGGAAGGCCAAAGCCTGCAGACCTGCCTTCAACTTGCTGCCGCGTGCGGCGCACTCTGTGTTACTTCGCGCTCACTGGCGGCCGAAAACCTGAGCCTCCAGAAGCTTTACGACCATTTGCGGGCTGGTGGCTCATAGTTCTTCAGGGCAGAGATCAGCGCTTCCGGCTGTTGCTCCACAATCACCATATCCGCGTATTCGGGCTTGAGGAATCCGGCGCCGGACATCTTGCGGATGAAGGCCAGCAGCTCGTCGTAATAGCCATCCACGTTATAGAAGGCACAGGGCTTGTTGTGATAGCCCAGCTGGCCCCAGGTCCAGGCTTCGAAAATTTCGTCCATGGTGCCCGGGCCACCGGGCAGGGCCACGAAGGCGTCGGCCATGTCCGCCATCAGCGCCTTGCGCTCGTGCATCGAGGCCACCACGTCCAGCCTGGTCAGGCCCTGGTGGGCCAGTTCGCGGTCGCGCAGCGATTCGGGGATAACACCATACACTTCGCGGCCGCCGGCCAGCACGGCGTCGGCAACCACGCCCATCAGGCCTACATTGCCGCCCCCGAAAACCAGGTCAATGCCCTGGCTTGCCATGTAGCCGGCAAACTCAGCGGCGGCTTCGGCAAAACGTTCATCGTTGCCCCGGCTGGAGCCACAAAAGACAGCGATTTTCATAACGGATACCTGCAACCTGATTCGTTGTTTGGCGTGTTGGGCAATATACTGTCAGCAGCCCAAAGTGCCTGACTCACTGACATCAACACGGGTTATCTTCCCATGAAAACCGTTTTTTCGCCGTTGCACAACCGCCGCACGGCCACAACAGAGCTCGACGGCGGCATTCTGATCGCGCCCCATGAGAAGCCGTCGCGCGCCGAGACCATACTGAGCCGGGTGATACAGGAACAGCTGGGAGAGGTTCTGCAAACCCAGGAGTTCGGCCTGGCCCCGGTACTCCGCGTGCATACCCAAGACTACGTGGACTTCCTCAGGACGAGCTGGGCAGACTGGACGGCCGAGGGCAAGCCCGGTGAAGCCATTCCAGCGGTCTGGCCCGGCCGCGGCATGCGGCACCGGGTACCGAAAGACATCGATGGCCGCCTGGGTTACTACAGCTTCGCCGCCGAAACCTCCATTACCGAAGGCACCTGGGATGCCGCCTGTGCTTCTGCCAATGTCGCGCTGACCGCACAGGCGCTGGTGGCCAACGGCGAACCCGCCGCCTTCGCACTGTGCCGGCCCCCCGGGCACCATGCCCACGCGGATCTGTTCGGCGGCTACTGCTTCTTCAACAACGCCGCCATAACCGCCCAGGCCTTTCGGGATCAGGGTGCCCGCCGGGTGGCGGTGCTGGATGTGGACTTCCACCACGGCAATGGCACCCAAAGCATTTTCTACCAGCGTGACGACGTGATGACCATCAGCCTGCACGGCGACCCGGATCTGGTGTTTCCTCATTTTCTGGGGTTTGAAGATGAAACCGGCGAAGGTCCTGGCGAGGGCTTCAACCTCAACCTTGTCTATCCGCCCGGCACGCCCTTCAGTGTCTGGCGCGAGGGGCTGGAGACCGCCTGTGCCAGGATCGCAGCCTGGCAGCCAGATGCCCTGGTGATTGCCCTGGGCGTGGACACCTTCGAGGACGACCCGATTTCTTTCTTCAAACTGACATCCGCAGACTACCTGTTGATGGGGGAGCGGCTGGGCAAACTGAACCTGCCAACGCTGTTCACCATGGAAGGCGGTTACGATGTGGATGCCATTGGTGTGAATGTGGTGAACGTGCTGAAAGGGTTCGAACGAGCCCGGCTATGAACCGGGCTCCTTCAGATTTTCAAACGCTTCCGGGTACCGGCGTTTCATCCGGGCAAGCCGGCAGATGGTGATGAAATTGGTGACCACCACCATGCCCTCCGCCAGGGTGCCACCCACAGAGCCGATGACGATATTATTCAGCATCCAGGCAATGGCGGCGGCCATCAGCATCAAGCGCATGGGGATGCCCCGGAGCATGAACATGCCCACGGTACCGAAGATGGCAGCGGCAATGGCGAAGTAATCCACCGGGCTGCGCCAGGTCAGCGCAGCCGCCACCAGGTTCACCGCCAGCACCGCCAGCATCACTTTCCAGCTGCCCAGATACTTCCGGGCCAGCATGATACGGCCGATCACCAGCAAACTCAGCACCGCCGCCGTCCAGCTGCCGAACAGCGCGAACTGCAGCGCAAAGGCCACGTTCGCGGAGATCAGCAGCACCATCAGGCGGTCGTCCCGCTTGCTGGCGAAGCCAACAATGCAGAACCCCAGTGCAATCAGGCTGACGACCTGGCCCGCCAGGTCGGTATAGCTTATCCCCTCAAGCATGGGGGTCCATCAGCAACAACAGGGAGTGGCTTTGCCGGGCCCGGATCACTTTCTGCGATAATCCGGGTCCGTCCAGCAAAGCGGCAGGGATTCCCCGGACGGGAAATTCAGGCTTGCCTTCTCAAAAGCCTCCGGATCCTGGGCCTCCTCACCGAAGTGCAGGCTGCCCTTCACCGTCGATTCATGGGGATCAAACAGCGCCTGGGTGTCCAGCACTTCTATCATGTGACCGGTCGATTTTTCGGCGAGAAACATAAATCCCTCCCGGATTTTCCTGATGGTGTGTGAAACGATCTAGCTCGCTAACTCAATCTTCCTGAAGTCGAGTGTATTCTCTTTGGGCGAGGCTTCAATGCCCATCACCTCGGAGCGCCGCTTCATTACAATGTAGACGAAGCAGCTGAAGTACAACGCAATCACCAGGGCACCTACCCATTGGATACGCAGGAAATCAAGCTGGAACAGCAGTGTCAGGCCGCACATGGCAACCAGGTTGCCCAGATAGTACTTGCCCTGGCCCAGCCGCTTTGCCGTCAGGTTCAGGTTGTCGGTATAAAGCCGGATCAACGAATCCAGTGAGTTGACTACCATCAGGATACCGACCGTGATCATCGCGATGTTGATAAACGCGGCAATGTTCAGCCCCTCGGCGTGATAGTGGTACAACACCGAGAACCAGGTACCGATGGCAATGGAGGGGAACACCAGCATGGCAATCATCAGCTGCCAGGTACGCAGGCCGCTGACGAAGCGGGCGGTGAACTGGCCGATCATGATGCTCCAGGAGAACCACCAGAACAGGTAAAACTCGTGGTAGTCGTTCAGCGGTAGCATGAAGTGGTGCAGGTTGGTGAAGTACTCACCAATCAGGCCCGCGGTGCCGAAAAAGTCCCCCACGCTGCCGTTGCCGGTAAGGAATGCGCGGCCCCACATTACTGCAATCAGGGCAATGAACAGCCAGCTCGAACCCAGGCTGAGTATGCGCACGTATTTGATTTTACTGCTGGAATGCACCGCCGCTGCAATCGCTGCAAAGACAATCAGATAAAAAGTGGGCACCACGGTTTCACCGTCACCGATCTCCGGCAGGTACCAGGGCAGGTTAACCAGCAGCAGGAAGGCGGTAAAGGCACAGGTGCCGATGATCACCACATTGTTGACCACTCTCACCAGCGGGATATCAAAGAATTTCACTCGCGGCTCGATGACGCAGAAATAAAAGCACGTAAGGAAGTAAAAGCCCCATATCAGGAAAGCCCAGAAGCCAAACTCAATGGCCAGCGGGTTGGCAAAGCCGTATTCCGGGCTCTCCGCCAGGTTGCCGTAGCCGGCGAACTCGGTCAGCGGGAACATGATCAGGCCCACATCCAGGCCGGAGGTAAACAGGATGGCAATGAACGTGAACGTGCGCACCGGCGTCACACCGATGACTTGCAGGTCCCACCATTTGAACAGGATCAACGCGATGGCCGCGAAGGTGAAAATCAGGCCTGTGGATAACCAGAGTGTCATACACACCTCCGGGTACAGGAAATCGCTATTTTATCGGACAACATGGGTGTTCCTCCTCTACTTTGAAGCAAATGTTCATTCGAATCGGACACAAACCCCCGCGTTGACGGGTCAACACTTAACTATCGCGCACTCACAACGGTGTGGTTACCGCAGTGGCGATAGGTAAATCCTGATGGCTTGCGTAAAAAAACCGGCGGTGTTGAGCCGCCGGGAAATGCTCAGGCGATCTCGCGTCTGGCCCCTCCGGGGCGCTGGCGATCCCGCCATTGCTCGTCTATCGCCACGGGGGCATCGGACGGCTTCAGTGGCACCACGCCACGAATAAGGTCAGCGGCACGCTCCGCCACCATGATGGTGGGGGCATTGAGATTGCCGTTGGGAATGGTGGGAAAGACGGACGAGTCCACCACCCGCAATCCGCTCAGTCCGTGCACCCGGGTATCCGGGCCCACCACGGCCTGGTCGTCCACACCCATCTTGCAGGTACAGGAGGGGTGATAGGCGCTTTCCACCGCCTGACGGACAAAGGCATCGATTTCCTCGTCGCTCTGCACATCGATGCCCGGCTGAATTTCCGGGCCCCGGTAGGCGTCCATTGCCGGCTGGCTGACGATTTCGCGGGTCAGGCGCACGCAGTCACGGAAGCCCGCGCGGTCATCATCGTGCTGGAGGTAATTGAAGAGGATACGCGGTGCCTGCCTGGGGTCAGCCGACTGCACGCACACCGAACCACGGCTCTTGGGCTTGTTGTGGCCGACATGCAGCTGGAAGCCGTCGCCATTGAAAGCTTCCTTCCCGTCGTAACGCATGGCCGCCGGCAGGAAGTGGTATTGCAGGTCCGGCCACTCGACACCCGCCTTCGATCGGATAAAACCGCAGGATTCAAAGTGGTTGGTGGCACCCAGGCCATCCTTCTTCAGCAGCCAGCGCACACCGATCTTGAGCTTGTTCCACCAGTCGAGCTTGCCATTAAGGGACACGGGCTCTTTGCAGCGGAACTGGAAGTAGAATTCCAGGTGATCCTGCAGATTGCGACCCACACCGGGCAGCTCGTGATTGACGGGGATGTCCGCTTGCTCCAGCACCTCACGGTTACCAATACCCGAGAGCTGCAACAGATGGGGTGACCCAATCGAACCCGCAGAGAGGATCACTTCCTCAGAAGCGGTCACATCCACCAGTTTGCCATCTTTCTCATAGCGCACGCCGGTGGCCCGCTTGCCATCGAGCAATACCCTGTGGACCAGCGCATGGGTAACCACGGTCAGGTTGTCCCGCGCCATGGCCGGGCGCAGATAGGCGTTGGCGGTGGACCAGCGGCGACCGTTTTTAACGGTCATATGCATGGCCCCGAAACCTTCCTGACGCTCGCCGTTGTAGTCCGCGGTGGCAAAGTAGCCCGCATCCACGCCCGCGTCCACAAAGGCCTTGTAGAGCGGGTTCTGCATATTGTTGCCGTTGTTCACGCCCAGCGGGCCCTGATCGCCCCGGTAGTCATCCCCGCCGAACGCCCAGGTTTCCGCCTTCTTGAAATAGGGCAGGCAGTGGCGATAGTCCCAGCCATCGGCCCCCTGTTCCTGCCATTCGTCAAAGTCACGGGCATGGCCACGCACGTAGACCATACCGTTGATGGAGGACGAACCGCCCAGCACCTTGCCCCGGGGGCAGTGCATGCGGCGGTTATCCAGATAGGGTTCCGGCTCGGTCTCGAACTGCCAGGCGTATTTTTTGGTGTTCATGGGGATGGACAGCGCGGTGGGCATCTGGATGAAGATGCTCTTGTCGCTGCCACCGGTCTCCAGCAGCAGCACCCGGTGGCGGCCATCCTCGGTAAGCCGGTTGGCCAGCACACAACCGGCAGACCCGGCCCCGACAATGATGTAATCGTAGATTGCTTCTTTCATACGCAGCTCCCGGCAGCCCAATCAGAAAGGGCTGTCTATGTCCTCCATTCCCACGTACACCGCTTTCAGCTGGGTGTAGTGGTCGAGCGTGACACGGCCGTTTTCGCGGCCAACGCCGGAGAGTTTGTAACCTCCCACGGGCATTTCGGCAGGCGAGGCACCGTAGCTGTTGACCCAGCAGATGCCGGCTTCGATGCGGTGGATAACTCTGTGGGCGCGACGGATATCGTTGGTGAACACGCCGGCTGCCAGGCCGGTGTCGGTACTGTTGGCCCGGTCGATCACTTCTTCCTCATCGGAGAAAGTCAGCACCGACATCACCGGCCCGAAGATTTCCTCGCGGCAGATGGTCATGTCGTCGGTGCAGTCGGTGAAGATGGTGGGCTCCACGAAATAACCACCGGGGGCAGACGCCGGTTTTGCGGCCTTGCCACCGTGGCTGAGGGTGGCGCCTTCGGCGATGCCTTTGTCGATGTAGTCGAGGACCAGCTGTTGGTGCTTGCTGGAGATCAGTGCGCCGAAATTGGTCTCCGGATCGGTGGGGTCGCCCATGCGGATGTTGTTCAGCGTGCGCTCCAGCAACCGGTCCATGAATTGCGAATAAATTGCCTCGTGGACGAATACCCGGGTGCCGTTGGTGCAGACTTCGCCCTGGGTATAGAAGTTACCCAGCATCGCCGCCGAAACGGCGTTTTCAACATCTGCGTCTTCAAAAATAATCAACGGTGATTTGCCACCCAGCTCCATGGTCACATCTTTCAGGGTAGAAGCCGCGGCTGTCATCACCTTCTTGCCGGTGCCCACTTCCCCGGTAAACGACACCTTGGCGATGCCCGGGTGGTGGGTCAGCCAGGCGCCTACGTTACCCGCGCCCTGAACCACGTTGAACACGCCGGCCGGAACGCCGGCTTCTGCAAATATCTCCGCCAGCTTCAGGGCCCCCATGGGAGTTTCCTCTGACGGCTTGAAGATCATGCTGTTACCGGTGGCCAGGGCCGGGGCGGACTTCCAGCAGGCAATCTGCAGCGGGTAGTTCCAGGCACCGATACCGGCACACACACCCAGGGGTTCGCGGCGGGTGTAGTAGAAGTCGCCACCCAGATCCTGCTGGTTGCCCTCAACGGACGCGGCCAGGCCGGCGAAGTATTCCAGGGTGTCGGCGCCGGTCACCACATCCACCACCTGGGCTTCCTGCCAGGGTTTGCCGGTGTCCTGTACTTCCAGTGCTGCCAGTTCATCGTTGCGTTCCCGCAGCAGGGCCACGGCACGCTGCAGGATTCGACCGCGCTCGGCGCCGGTCATGGCGGACCAGACCTTGAAGCCCGCCTGGGCACTTTCGATAGCCGCCTTCCGGATGCTGTCATCGGCAATTTCCATTTCATAAACCACCTCGCCGGTGGCCGGGTTCACCACGGGGAAGGTCTCGCCGGAAGCGTTGGCCATGGGCCGGCCATTGATGAAGTTCTGATAACGGGGCAATGCAGTCATGGGATTCAAACCTGAGCTGATGAATTCGTTGTCGGATTGAGCGCGTTCAATGCAAATCGCTTGCACAGCGTTTCCGCTGCGGCAAAGCCTTCCTGGGGGTCCGTGCCAAGAGCACTGCGCAGCCAGAAGCCGTCGATCATTGCGGCCATCTGGCGGGCCGCTTCGGTGGCGGCCTGTTTTGGCAAACGCTGGGCAAAGGAATACCGCAGATTGCTGTACAGCCTGGCATTGTTGATCTGCTGCAGGCGCTGCAGGCCGGGCTCGTGCATGGAACGGGCCCAGAAGCTGAGCCAGGTCTTTGCCGCCAGGTCAGTGCGCTGGAACTCGGAAAAGTTGGCTTCCACGATGCACTGTAGGCGCTGCTCCGGCGAACCATCCGTGCGGGCCATGCGTTCCCGCAGTTCCTTGCCAAGCTGGTCCAGCAGATAGCGCAGTGCCGCCTCGATCAGCCCCTGCTTACCACCGAAATAGTGGCTGATAATCCCGGACGACATACCGGCACGACGGCTGATGGAGATGATGGTGGTGTTCTGCAGGCCCAGCTCGGCAATGGATGCCATGGTGGCATCAATCAGCTGCTGCTTTCGGGTGTCTTTAACTCCGACAATCGGCATCGCGTTCCTGACCTGATCGTTTGTTAATTGAACGTTCAATTAAAATAAAGTGTACAGAATGTAATCGGACTGTTCAAGCCGGGGACACACACCCATAAAAAAGCCCCGCTATCCGGAAGCCGGACAACGGGGCTGAAAACACGAACGGTTCAGGGGTCAGCCGTGTGTAAACCTGTTTTCAGGCGGTGATTCAGGCCGCCTCTTCTTCACTCTCATCAGCGGAGTTGCGGATCAGGAAGTCAAAGGCGCTCAGGGCAGCCTTGGAACCTTCCCCCATGGAAATTACGATCTGCTTGTAAGGCACTGTGGTGGCATCGCCGGCGGCAAAGACACCCGGAATTGACGTCTCGCCACGGGCGTCGACAATGATCTCGCCGTGCTGGCTCAGTTCGATATCTCCCTTCAGCCATTCGGTGTTCGGGATCAGACCGATCTGGATGAATACGCCTTCCAGCGATACGTGATGGCTCTCTCCGGTAGCGCGGTCGGTGTATTGCAGTCCGTTTACCTTGCCGCCTTCACCGGTGACTTCAGTGGTCTGGGCCGAGGTCAGGATTTCCACGTTCTTCAGGCTGCGCAGCTTCTTCTGCAGTACATCGTCCGCCTTCATTTCAGAGGCGAATTCCAGCAGGGTGACGTGGCCGACGATACCGGCCAGGTCAATGGCCGCTTCCACGCCGGAGTTGCCTCCGCCGATCACCGCTACACGCTTGCCCTTGAACAGCGGGCCGTCACAGTGCGGGCAGTAGGCGACGCCCTTGTTACGGTATTCCTCTTCGCCGGGTACACCCAGCTGGCGCCAGCGGGCACCGGTGGACAGCACCAGAGTACGGGACTTCAGTGACGCGCCATTGGCCAGGCGTACCTCATGAAGGCCGCCCTTGCTGGCCGCCGGAATCAACTTTTCGGCATGCTGCAGGTTCATGATATCGACGTCGTATTCTTTGACGTGCTGCTCCATGGCCGCCACCAGTTTGGGGCCTTCGGTATAGGGCACGGAAATCAGGTTTTCGATGCCCATGGTGTCAGCTACCTGGCCACCAAAACGCTCGGCTACAATGCCTGTGGAAATGCCCTTACGCGCTGCATAGATAGCGGCGGAGGAACCGGCAGGGCCGCCACCGACCACCAATACTTCGAACGGGTCCTTGTGCTTCAGCTTCTCGGCTTCGCGGGCTTCGGCACCGGTATCCACCTTGGCGATGATCTGCTCCAGAGTCATGCGGCCCTGGCCGAACGGCTTGCCGTTGAGGTAGACGCTGGGCACGGCCATGACTTCGCGCTGCTCCACTTCGTCCTGGAACAGGGCACCGTCGATGGCGGTGTGCTTGATCCTGGGGTTCAGCACACTCATCAGGTTCAGGGCCTGAACCACGTCCGGACAGTTCTGGCACGACAGCGAGAAGTAGGTTTCGAACTCGAATTCGCCGTCCAGCTCTTTTACCTGCTCGATAACCTCATCACTGGCCTTGGGCGGGTGGCCCCCGACCTGCAACAGCGCCAGCACCAGTGAGGTGAACTCATGGCCCATGGGAATACCGGCGAAGCGAACGCCAATGTCACTGCCAATCCGGTTGATGGCAAAGGAGGGACGACGCACATCGTCGGATTCTTCTGTGCGCTGGCTGATCTTGTCTGACATCGGCTCGATTTCATCCAGCAGCTGCTTCAGCTCCTGGGATTTCGGGCTGTCATCGTAAGCGGCAACCAGCTCGATCGGCTGCTGCAGCTTTTCCATGTAGGCTTTCAACTGCTCCTTGATACTGGCATCCAACATGCTCTCTGTTCCCCTTCGGATATCGTAAAACTGAATGTGCGAACTCAGGTTGAGTCGTGAATCGAATATGCGAGTACGATACGGTCCAGCCAGGCAGAGCTCAAATTAATTGATCTAAAGTATTTGATAGGCCTTTGCTATTCGACTCTGAAAATCAACCAGATAGAAACAAAGAAGGCCCGCAAAGCGGGCCCTCTTACAGGTTTCAGTGTTGCTGAAACCTTAGATTTTGCCAACCAGGTCCAGTGACGGAGACAGAGTCGCTTCGCCTTCTTTCCACTTGGCCGGGCAAACTTCGCCGGGATGGTTGCGAACGTACTGGGCCGCTTTAACCTTGCGCAGCAGGTCGTCTGCGTCACGGCCGATACCTTCGGCAGTGATTTCCATCGCCTGGATAACGCCATCCGGGTCGATCAGGAAGGTAGCGCGATCTGCCAGGCCCTGGCCTTCACGCATGACACCGAAGTTGTTGGTGATGGTGCCGGTCTGGTCTCCTACCATGAAGTAGTTGATCTTGCCGATGGTCTCGGAGCTGTCGTGCCACGCTTTGTGGGTGAAGTGGGTGTCGGTAGACACGGAGAATACTTCCACGCCCAGCTTCTGCAGCTCTTCATACTTGTCTGCAACGTCACCCAGCTCGGTCGGGCATACGAACGTGAAGTCGGCCGGGTAGAAGAAAAATACCGACCACTTGCCTTTTACATCGGCTTCGGAAATTTCAACGAACTCGCCCTGTTTGAAGGCAGTTGCGTTGAACGGTTGAATTTCGCTGTTAATCATACCCATAAGAATTATCTCCATTTGGTTCATTGAGGCATTGGCTAACTTGAGCGGCACAATATATTGGTCCGATCAAAAACATTCAAATTGATTGTTTTTAGTTGTTCGATAGGTAACTACTATTTTATTCTTGGGCGGGCAATAGCGAAGGACTAATCCGTGTTACCGGGTTGAAAGGCACCCTTGTGAAATTCGGTGGCGGCCTCTACTTCCTCTACGCCGCAGTCCTTGGGCTCTATCACCACGCCACCGGCCAGCGCCTTGAGCACCGCGTGTACGCCGTAAGACAATGATTCGGTATTGTAACCGCCCTCAAGGATCATGGCCAACCGGCCCTTACAGTGCTTGTCTGCAATTTGCTGGACAATTCCGGTCATCGCGGCGAAACCCTCGTAGGACACGTTGAGTGCCAGGTCGAACCAGTGGGCATCGAAGCCGGCGGATACCAGCACCAGGTCCGGTTTGAAGAAGTCCGCAGCCGGCACCAGGATATCGCGCATGGCCTTCAGGTAGGCAACATCCCCCGCGCCACCGGGCATGGGTACGTTTACGGTGGTGCCTTCACCCCGGCCTGCCCCGACATCCGTCAGCGAGCCGGTGCCCGGATAGAATGGCGCGGCGCGGTGCATATCGAAAAACATGACGTCCGGGTCGGCCCAGAAGATATCCTGGGTACCATTGCCATGGTGCGCATCCCAGTCGACAATCAACACCCGCTTGCAGCCCAGAGCGGCATGGGCATGGGCTGCGGCAACAGCCACATTGTTGAACAGACAGAAGCCCCTCGCGCGCGCCGGGTCGGCATGGTGGCCGGGCGGCCGTACTACCGCAAACGCACTGCCGGTGCGGCCTTCAACAACCGCTTCCACGGCCGCAATTGCCGTGCCGGCGGCCACTTCGGCGGCCTGGACACTGCCCGGTGAAACAGCCGTGGTATCCACATCCAGCCAGGCGCTTTCATTTCGCAGGGAAAATATGTCATCCAGGAAGGACCGGGTGTGAACCCGGCTCAACTCATCCTTGGTCGCCGCCTTGCCAGGCTCTATCCGCACACCGGGGATAGGTTCCCTGGCCAGAAGGTCCATGATTGCCGTCATGCGGCCGGGGTGCTCCGGGTACTTCCATTGCACCTCCAGGTCCGAAAGAATGGTGCGAATCCGCTTATCCAGGCGGCCGGGCAAAAAATCCACATTGGTGTCCGGGGCATGCGCCAGTACCCGCTCATCGTAAAATACGGTGACATCCCTTTGCTGTACCAAAGCTGTGCCCTCCCTGTTAGAGCTGTCCGACCATCATAGCCCTATCGGGGTAAATCACAATAATTCCAGGAAGTAACTGTATAACCCTATACCAATCAACACGTTGAATGGGAACGTCACACCGAGTGAGGCCAGCATGGCCAGCCCGATATCCGCCTCGGGAATCGCGTGTCGTACCGCCACCGGCGCTGCAATATAAGAGGCACTGGCGGTAAGGGCGCCAAGGATGACAATAGTGCCGGGTTCGAGCCCCAGCCACAGGCCGGTTACCAACCCCGGCAGGGACAGGATTGGTGGCATGCACAGGGCAAAGACAATCAGCCGCCAGTGGCGCAGCTGGATCTTGCGCAGGGTTTCGGCAGCCACCAGACCCATCTCCAGCAAAAACAGTGACAGTACCAGGGAGAAAGCCCCTGTCAGCGGCGCGGTAACACCATCACCCTGGTCCGGCCCGTAGAGGATGCCGATAACCACACCGCCAACCAGCAATACCACGCTCCGGTTGGTCAGGGTTTCCTGCCAAAGGGGTGTGCCGCTGGTGTTTGTCTGGGCCGTGCCCCGGGTATAGCGTCGATACAGCCACAAGCCGGTAAGAATGGCCGGCAACTCCAATAGCACCAGGTACAGGGTAACCTGCCCACCCGTGGCCATTCCCCGGGACTCCACCCAGGCCAGGGCAACGGCGAAGGTACCCGCACTGACCGATCCGTAGTGAGCACAAAAGCTGGCGGCATCCGCCACGTTCAATTTAACCAGGTGACGGAGCATCGGAAACAGCACCAGGGGAATGACAAAGCCCAGTGCCATGATCGCCAGCACTTGCGTGACCAGTCCCCAGTGAAGATTGCCATGCAGGGCCATACCGCCCTTGAGGCCGATAGTCAGCATCAGCAGCAGGCTGAGAATGTCGTAAGCAGCTTTGGGAATCGTCAGGTCCGAGCGAAGGGTTCCCGCGATAACTCCAAGCAGGAAGAACATCACGATGATGTCTGGCATTTATAAACTCCGGTAAAACAAAAGGGCCCCGCAGGGCCCCTGAAACTGCAATGAAAGCTAGGCCGTCCCCACCTGTCGCATGGCCGGCCGGAACAGCATCGGGCTTGCCTGCTGGTGTGGAGCAGCCACTTTACCCGCCGGTGTCACTGCCACCTCAAAGATATGGTAGGCCTCTGGGCCGAACGGGTCGAGGGCGGTATCCAGGTATTGATAACTGGTTGGGACCGGGTCACCCGAATACACCACCACAAATTGCCGTTCCACCACCGGAATGGCAACATTCAATGGCTGCTCGACCCACAGGTAGACGCCCTTCTGGGGTACAACGTATTCGCAGCGAACCACGCGGTAACCTTCCCGCAACTTCAGCGTGTTGGGCTCTTTGCCGCATTCGAGACGGAACTTGTGAATGGTTTTCATGGCCGGTTCTCCTTCTGAGGGACACAATGCCATCATCCACAAACCATAAATCGAAAGGAACATGGTTTTTTCTGGTTTACTGTTCGATTTTTTCGATCTTGTCATCCAGCTCCGGGCGCTCCCGCAGTAACTCCGTCACCGCTGCATTATGGCTTCCCCGGGCCCGTGTCACCGCATACAGGGTGTCCCTGACCTCATGGATGCTGGCCACATGCACCACCTGATACTGGCGACACACCTCATCACGGATTGCGGTGGGTGCCGCGAAATAACCCAGGCCTTCCCGACCGAATACCTTGATCAGGGCACTGTCATCCACCTCGGCAACCACTTTCACCCGGATATCCTGGCTGGAAAACCAGTTCATCAGGGCGCTGATATAAGGAGCATCAAGGGATGTCGCCAGAAACGGTTGCCGGTCGAGACTGGCGGGAAAATCCGCAGACAGCGTTTCCGCCAGTTCCGGGGCCGCAAACAGCGACATGGAAGAGCTCGCCAGCTGATGGCTGCGGTAATGGCCAGCCTCGCCCGAAGCCGGCTGGCGGTCGGTCAGAACGATGTCCAGCTCCCGCTGGCCAAGACGCTTCAACAGCTCCGTGGTATCACCGGTACGGCAGTTCAGCCGCACCTCTCGGGAGAGGGACAGGGCAGGTTCCGTCAGATGGTAGGCAATCAGCTTGTGAATCGACGCGGCAATGCCGACAGACAGGCTCAGGGGCCGGTTTTCCGGCGGTTGACGCAGCACATCCGTCAGTGCCTGGGCAGTCTGGAACATGTCGTCTGCGTAACCGAATACCGTCTGCCCGAAATCCGTCAGTTGCAGAGCCCGGTTGGCTCGGCGAAACAGAGCGTTACCCAGAGCGGATTCAAAAGTCGCCAGTTGGCCGCTCAGGGTCTGGGGGGTCAGCTCAAGGCTTTCCGCCGCCCGGACAATGGCCCCCTCACGGGCAATGACCCAGAAATAATAGAGGTGGCGAAGGTTCAGGTTATCCATTTCTGATATTACTCACTGTTTGATCGGACGCAAAACCTGTTCGCAGGCGGGGGTGCTGGCCTTGTTCGATGGTATCTCAGATTAACCAACACCAGGGCATTCGGGAAGAGCCAGAGCATGGCGTCTACCGGTCACCCCACCGGTGCTGTAGCAAGGCACGCTCCGCATCGGGCCCGATTGGAGAACCATCCATCATCTGGTCCAGAGTCTCGTCTAGCACGCTCCCCCCGCTGGCCGTCTGATAGCTCTCAGGTTCCGGTGACGGCCGGGCTTCCACCCGGGCAGCCTGTTCCCAGGCGCCCCCTTCACTGCGGCAGGCAATCTGTTCCGACGCGACATCATCTGTCTCCAGCCGGAACTGACGGCACCATTCGCCGGCCTGGCTCCGGAACGTCAACCTCGGCGTGAGGGAGGCGTGATTATCAAGCTGATACACTTCACCACTGGGTTGGCTATCCAGTACGCTCACCACCGCTGGCCACGCCGTTTCTCCATTTGAAGGCAGGGTCAGCCACTGCGTCAGCGCCACCCCCGCAATCACTGCCGCAGCGACGGCCTTTCCGGTGTGCCCACGCATCCTGCGCCACCATGGAAAGGTGACCACATTATCCTGCGCAGGGTCGGCATCGTCCGAAGTTTCAGCCGCAAGCATTCGGGTCACCGATTCTGGCATGGGGCGGTCGTCGATCGAGCCGTAGTGCGACTGCAGCTCAGCGTCCACCGCGGCCAGCCCCGCCAGACGGTCCGCCAGAGAAGGGTCTGCCTCCAGCTGGTCCCGAACCGCTTCCATCTCCGCTTCGGCCAGTTCGTTATCGAGGAATGCCGACAGAGTTTCGTCAGTTATGTTCATGAATCGGTCCTCATGGTTACAGGCGCCAGCGCCTCACTCAGTGCCACCCTGGCACGTGCCAGCCGGCTCATTACCGTGCCTCTGGGCACATCCAGGATTTCTGACACGATCTTGTAGGGCATGCCCTGGATCGCCACCAGGGAAATGATCTGGCGCTGATCCTCCGGCAACCGGGCCATGGCGGCATCCACCCGGTGCCATTCAATCTCTTTGGTGGTCCGGTGTTCGCCATTCACCACCTGGCCATCGGTCAGTTCCGGATGTTCGGCCGCCTCGCGCCGAACCTTTCGGGCCCGACATTCGTCTATCCAGACATTGCGGCAAACCCTGAATGCCCACCTGGTGAGGTCGGCATCGTCCGGCATGTCCCGGGTCAGCAACCGCTCTACCGTGTTCTGTAGCAGATCGTCAGCGTCGGCCATGGAGCCGGTCAGTGAGTAGGCAAACCGACGGAGCCTGGGTAAAAGTTCGGTAATTTCCTGTTGCATAGCCTTCTTTTTCAAGACGTGTTACCAGTCAAACGGGCTGGCAACCGGTTTATTCCATGAACAGAGGAATTTTTTCCCAACCCGGCCGTTATATCGTATGAAACACACCTGAATCCGGACTGGCACGATGAAACCTTTTTTCAAGACACGCTTGTTCCCTGTTCTCGCCCTGTGCTCACTCTCGTCACCGGTAATGGCGCTGGGCGGCGGCCTCGCAGACCACCCGGCAGCCCCCATCACCCGCCAGGTGGAGCAGAAAGCCGGGCGGATGATAGAGCGGGCCATGGACCGGCACCTTGAGAAACAGGTCGAGGCACGGGCCGACACCACCAGGCAACAACTTGCAGAACTGCCCGCGGCACTCCCAGTACACACGACCGTTGGGCACAAAGCGTTCAATGATGTCGTCCTGGACGATGGCTTTCGCGCTGTGGAGCGCCAGTGGCTGGTCACAGGAACCCGTTCGGAACTCGCAAGTCTCGGCCGGCGGGGAATCACGATTCTGGAACGTCGCGAGCTGTCCGGATTGGGGATGACCGTCGTCCGCTTTCAGGTCACAACCGAGCTGGATTCCCGTACCGCCCTGGAAACCGCATTACCGCAACTGGCAGACCGGCTGGACCGGAACCATGTTTTCGCGCCTCAGGCTGAAAACGGGGCAATCGCTTCAAAGACGGGAATTCCGCAGTGGCGCAGTCTCTGTACCACTCCGGTTCGCGTTGGCATGGTGGACACCGCGATTGCCACAGACCATCCGGTGTTCAGCAATGCGCGGATAATACAGCAGCGCTTTCTGGAACTGGCGGAGTCGGACGGGCAACTCAACGAGCCGAATGCTCATGGCACCGCCGTCGCCAGCCTGATGGTGGGTAGCCGTAAGGATCAATGGCCCGCCAGGCTGCCAGGGGCAACGGTCTACAACGCCTCGGTATTCTATGATCGCAACCGTAGCCTCTCCGGTGCCACCCTCGGGCATCTGCTGGAAGGTCTGAACTGGCTGGCCGGTCAGGATCTATCGGTCATCAACATCAGCCTCACAGGCCCGGAAAACCGGCTTCTTGCGACGGCAGTCAACAGCCTGCGGAATCAGGGCATCCTGCTGGTGGCGGCCGTGGGCAATCAGGGGCCTGCCACCCCGCCGTTATATCCGGCTGCTTATGGGGGTGTGGTCGGCGTGACGGCGGTGGACGCGTCAGGTGAACTGTACCGATGGGCCAACAGGGGAAAACAGGTGATGTTTGCCGGCCCCGGGGTTTCCGTTCCGGTTGCGCATCCTGAACGCGGCATGGCGGCCGACAGTGGCACCTCGCTGGCGGCACCGGTCATTGCGGCTGCGCTTGCCTGCCGGCGTGTCGATTACCCGGACGACCAGGCTATAGAAGCCCTGATCGACGAAGCCCGGGATCTTGGCGAACGGGGCCATGACTCCCGTTTTGGTCATGGCTTTATCGACTTGTAAGGTTGTGGTCAGAATCCCGCCCTGAGCGTAACCCCGGCCACGGCCTTGTCGTAGTCTGCGGAGTCCACATTGGAGGTGTACTTGCCCCACGAGATGCTGGGCTCAACGCTGAACACGTCATTGAGGCCGATCCGCCAGCTCGCCTCCAGAATACGCGCCTTGTCCGCCCGTTGGCTGGTCGAACGCTCTGTCAGGTCACCGGTCAGGGGGTCGTTAAACAGCGGGTCCGAGCTGGTTACCGTCAGCTCGTCGTACTCGCGGTCTTCGTAGCGCCCGCCGAACCGTAGCCGGTTATCCTCGCCAGCCAGGGTGAATGTGTGCACCAGTGCAACCCGGACACGCATCAGGTCATTGTTGTAGGCATCTGCCTCTGCATCTTCGCGGTCTGCATCGAGCCCGACCACCAGGTGGCTTTGGGCCTGGTTGAAGAAGAAAAACGAATCCAGGCTGACACCACGAATGTCGGCGTCCCGCGCATCGCTGTCATCAAAGTCCTTGCGCTTGTCCTGCAGGCTGGCCAGCAGATAAACGTCCTCCCCGATCAGACTGCCCAGGTAGACGCTGGCGCGGCTGAAATCCAGGAACGGGTCTGACCCAAGTGTGGCGTGGGAATAGTGATAACTGGTGCCAATGGTGACCGGGTCAAAGTCATAACTGATGTCTGCCGATAGCAGATGAATATCCTGGTCGAACTGGTCGAGGCTCTGGTATCGCCTGCCCGACAGGGAATAACCCAGGGTGATGTTCAGGGGCTCCGTGGGTTTCAGCACTCCTTCCAGGCCGGCATCAAAAACCCGGGCCTCATCGCTTTTATCAGTAGAAGTGTTGAGTTCATCCACGGTCACATTGCTGTCGTGTTCGAAACCGCCTTCAAGGTGGCCGTTCACCCGGGCATCTTCTGCCGCCTGTGCCACCAGGGATGGCATGGCCAGACCCAGTGCCAGCGGTAACGTCAAAATGCGTGGAATCGAATGCATGTCTGCTCCTTGTTGGCTGCAAAAGAAGGCCGGGCGCTGTGGCCCGGCCGGTCTGGCGTGAATTGTTACAGCGCACCACCACTGGAACCCCGTACGGTTCCCCTGACGGTGTTCTGCACTTCACTCCTGACGCTGTCAGAAACAGACGTGCCGATTTGCTGATTGGTTTCAGCCCGAACCTCGGCATTTCGGGCCTTGTTCATGCGCTCCTGCGCCTGCTGGCGCTTTTCACCAGCCCTGTCAGCGGCCGCTTCAGCGGAGGCAGTAGCGGTACCACGCACCTTCTGGCCGGTTTCAACACCGGCGCTCACCGCCTTGTCAGCATTCTGGCGGGCCTCGGCACTCACTGCCTCGCCCTGGTCAGTGGCCTCGTCACGGGCCGCCTCACCGTTGGCGCTGCCTCGAGCGTTCGCCGACGCACCGCCATTGGCCGAAACACCATTGCGGGTGCTGGCCTCGGCGCTCATGTTGGCTTCGGCCTCCGCATTTGCATTGGCGGAGCCTTCAGCGGCCAGGGCGCCAGTGGAAAGAATGGAGCAGATTGCGAGAGTCAGTAGCTGCTTTTTCATGGTTACGTCCTCCTGTTGTTACCCGTTTCGGGTGGCTTTCATCAGGAGGACGGTTGGGGACGGGATTTATTCCTTGCTGATCCCTGGATTTATTCTCCGGTCTTCGGAGGCGACCACAGCGGAACGTCCTCCTTACTTGGTGGCTGCCAGTCCTGTTGCATGACGTGACCCAGGGTATCTTCCAGTTTCATGAACAATTCGCTGTAACGGGGACTGAAACGGATTCCCTCTTCAATGTCCTTCCAGGCATCGAACAAATCATCCTCGTGGGCCTTTTCATTATTGATAAAGGCCCAGGTCATCTGCCGTGCCCGCAACGGGTGCACGCCGAACGCGGTCAGGGCATGGCCGCCCAGCTCCAGGGCGGAATGATAGGTTTCGCTGACCACATCATCGGCGCCGGCCTGGCGCAACTGATAGCCATGGCCTCTGTCAAAGGCCCGGGCCAGCACCCAGACACCGGGGTAGTGTTGCTTGACGTGGTGAACAAGAGCCACTGCCCGGTCCCGGTCGTCTATGGCCACTACCAGCAGGCGCGCATTGGCGATGCCCGCGGTCTCAAGCAGCCCCACTCGGCTGGCATCACCGAAGTAACTCTTGATATTGATGCGGCGCAGGTTTTCAATCTGGTCAAGGGCCAGGTCCAGGGCCACGATAGGTACCTTACTGGCACGCAACAACCGGCATACGATCTGCCCAAAACGCCCGACACCAGCGATGATTACCGGGGCCTGTTCCTCGATGGTATCCGCTTCCCGCTGCTCATTCCGGGCGTCACGGTATCGTGGCAAAACCAGCCGGTCATAGGCGATGAACAATAGCGGCGTGAGGAACATGGACAGCGCCACCACCAGGGCCAGTACCTGGGCGATATCCGCCGGGATAACCCGGTTCTGCATACTGTAGGTCAGCAACACAAAACCGAATTCGCCGGCCTGGGCAAGGCCCAGGGTAAACAGCCAGCCATCCCGGCCGCGTAGCCCGAACAGCAGCGCCAGAATCAACAGCACGGCGGCCTTCACCACGATCACCACCAGCCCGAGGGTCAGAACCGTGCCCCACTGCGCCGCCAGCACCTCGAAATTGATACCGGCACCCACGGTGATAAAGAACAACCCCAGCAACAGTCCCTTGAAGGGTTCGATGTTGGCCTCCAGCTCGTGACGGAATTCGCTGTTCGCCAGCACCACACCTGCCAGGAAAGCGCCGAGGGCTGGCGACAGGTTGACCACACTCATTAACGCAGCGATGCCAATCACCAGCATCAGGGCTGTGGCCGTAAACACCTCACGCATACCGGACTGCACCACGTAACGGAACAGCGGTCGACTCAGGTAGTGACCACCGACGATTACCGTGGCCACTGCGCTGATCACCACCAACGCATGGGCCCAGCCCGGCAGGTCCGCCACCAGGCTGAAAGCGCTGTGGGAATCCGCTTCGGATGCGCCAACTGCCGCCAGGCCGGTCACCGCCAGCAGGGGAATGACGGCGAGCATGGGAATAACGGCGATATCCTGGAACAACAGCACCGAGAAGGCGCCACGGCCTCCCTCTGTCTTGCTGAGACCCTTCTCGTTCAGGGTTTGCAGGACAATGGCGGTGGAAGACAGGGAAAAGATCAGGCCCACTGCAATGGTGGTTTGCCAGGGCAACCCCAACCACCAGGCGATGGCCATACCGGCGCCAGAAGTCAGCACCACTTGCAGGCCACCAAGCCCGAGCAAACGGACACGCATGGCCCAGAGGGATTTCGGGTCCAGCTCCATACCCACCAGAAACAGCATCATCACCACGCCAAACTCGGCGAAGTGCTGAATGGTGGCGGTTTCCTGCCCCACCAGCCCGGTCACAGGCCCAATCACCACACCAGCGACCAGATAGCCAAGCACAGACCCGAGCCCCAGACGTTTTGCCATCGGCACGGCAATAACCGCAGCGGTCAGATAGATAAACGCCTGGATAAAGTATTCAGTCATTCCGCTTCGTCCTTACGTATGATCAATGTGCGTCCCGCCAGGAGTTCATCGCTTCCAGCCTGCTGCGCATACGCCGCACGTGACTTCCTTCCCAGTAAAGCTGACGGCAGGTGGCACATGCCCAAACCACCTCGTTGCTTACCCCGCGCACCCCCGGGTGAAAGAGCTGTCTCTCCAGCTCGCTGGCGGTGTGCAGCGGGGTATTGCAAGTTTTACAGCGGCTGAACGGAGCCAAACACCAATCCAGATTCAGCCGCAGAGTCAGCTCCTTCAGCCGGGCCTGGTCATCCGGACCCGACAGATACAGCACATAGAAAGGCGCGCAGACAAACTCCAGCAGGTCCGCATCCGCGGTTACCAGCCATCGCTGCTCAGCGCGGGAGCGATCCACCAAATGCCTGTCTGGCGAGCCCGGGGCTGGCAAGGAGGTGTCGTACCCGGCTACCCGCAGCCACTGCGCCACGTTGATCAACATCTCGTCACACAGAAAGCGCAATGGCGCCAGCGAACACAAGCTGCCTTCAATCAACTTCATACCATTCTGGCCGGACCCTTACCGGCTACCACTCCAGTTGCGCCCCGGTCTGGTACTCGATCACCCGGGTTTCAAAGAAGTTCTTCTCCTTACGCATGGTAGCCTGCTCATCCAGCCAGGGCGACACGTTCTTTGCCCCCGGGAACGGCTCCTCCAGGCCCACCGTTCTGGCACGGCGGTTGGCCACGAAGCGGAACTGTTCGCTGTGGTACTCGGCGGAGTAGCCGAGGATGGGGTCGCGCAGAATGTAGTTGGCGTAGGCGGTTTCGGCGGCATCGGACTCGTCCCACATGTCTCTGACGGCTTTCGGATCGAGTGTGATGTTTTCCTCTTCGAGGATCTGGTTGACCACTTTCAGACCGAAGGAAAAGTGCATGGCCTCGTCCCGCAGGATGTACTGCAGCTGCTCGCCAGTGCCCCGCATCAGGCCCCGGCGCTGCAGGGCGAAGATGGGGCTGAAGCCGTTGTAGAACCAGGCGCCTTCGAAGACCGCTGCGAAGAACAGGTAAGACATGATGAATTCCTGCAGGTCGTCCCGGTTGCGCAGGTTCAGGTCGGAGCGCATGGCGGCGTCCAGGCGGCGGTTGGCCATCTGGATCTTGCCGTTGATGGCGGGCACCACGCGGTAGCGATTGTAGATTTCGCTCTGGTCGAGGTTGAGAGTTTCGATGCAGTGCTGGTAGGCCCAGGTGTGCATGGCTTCCTCATACACCTGCCGCGCCTGGTAGATCTGCAGCTCCGGCGCGCTCATTTTCTCCATCACCGCCAGGCCGATGTTGCGCATGGCGAGGATGTCGGAGGTGGTGAGGTAGGCCAGCACGTTTTCATACACGTGCTTCTCCGGCGCGGACAGGCGGTGGTGATAGTCGTGGACGTCCTGGGCCATGTTGACGTCCAGCGGCGTCCAGTGGTTCTTGTTGGCGTTCATGAAGTACTCCCAGGCCCAGGGGTACTTGAACGGCGCCAGTTGGTTGATGTCGGTTTCGCCGTTGACCACTCGTTTGTCGTCGGCATTGACGGGGGCCGGGCCTTGGGGGGTGGTTTGGGTGGTTGGTTCGTCGTCCCAGTTGAGCATGTGATTACCTCTGAATTTGGTTTTCGTAGGTCAGATTAGCAAAGCGTAATCCGACACTGGAATATGCGCTGGCTCTGTTGTCGGATTACGCTTCGCTAATCCGACCTACGGGTGCGCCCTGTGGGTTACTGGCAGGCTTCGCAATCCGGCTCGTCAATACTGCACACCTGCGGCTGCGGCGCCGCTACCGGGGCGGTCTTTTCTGCGCCGGTGGCGCCCAACGAGCGCAGGTAATAGGTGGTCTTCAGGCCCCTTTCCCAGGCCAGCTGATACAGCGCATCCAGCTTCCTGCCACTGGGTTCGGCCATGTAGAGATTCAGGCTCTGGGCCTGGTCGAGCCATTTCTGGCGTCTTGCGGCGGCTTCCACCAGCCATCGGGGGTCGATTTCGAACGCGGTGGCGTAGCGGGCTTTCAGTTCATCGGGAATGCGGTCGATCTGCTGCACGCTGCCGTCGAAGTATTTGAGGTCGTTGACCATCACGTTGTCCCACAGGTCTCCGGCCTTGAGGTCACGCACCAGGGAAGGGTTCACCACGGTGAACTCGCCGGAGAGGTTCGATTTCACGAACAGGTTCTGGTACGCCGGTTCGATCGACTGGGACACCCCCACGATGTTGGAGATGGTCGCCGTCGGTGCAATGGCCATGACATTGCTGTTGCGCATGCCGTTCCTGGCAATCAGCTCCCGCACCGGGGCCCAGTCCAGGCGGCTGTCGGTGTTAAGACTCAGATCCCCGTCACGGCGGTTTTGTTTCAGCAGGTTGATGGAATCGATGGGCAGGATGCCTTGTTGCCAGAGCGAGCCTTCGTAGGTCTCATAGGCACCACGTTCGCCCGCCAGGGTTGCGGAGGCGCGAATGGCGAAGTAACTGATCTGTTCCATGGCCACGTCGGCAAATTCCACCGCTTCCGGGCTGGTGTAGGGCAGGTTGAGCTGATAAAGCGCGTCCTGGAAGCCCATCAGCCCCAGGCCCACCGGGCGGTGCTTGAGGTTGGAGTTCCTGGCCTGGGGTACGGCGTAGTAGTTGATGTCGACAACGTTGTCGAGCATGCGCACCGCGGTGTTCACCGTGCGTTCCAGGCGCTGCACGTCCAGCTCGCCATCACGGATATGGGCGGCGAGGTTGATGGAGCCCAGGTTGCACACGGCGATTTCGTCAGCGCTGGTGTTCAGGGTGATTTCGGTACACAGGTTCGAGCTGTGTACCACACCCTGATGCTGCTGGGGCGAGCGCAGGTTGCAGGGGTCTTTGAAGGTGATCCAGGGGTGGCCGGTCTCGAACAGCACGGTCAGCATCTTGCGCCAGAGCTGTTTGGCGGGAATGGTCTTGAACAGTTTGATTCTGCCCTGCTCCGCCAGCGCTTCGTAGTGCTCGTAGCGCTCGCGGAAGGCGTTGCCATACAGATCGTGAAGATCCGGCACGTCGCTGGGGGAGAACAGGGTCCAGTCTTTGTCTTCGCGCATGCGCTCGATGAGCAGGTCTGGCACCCAGTTGGCGGTGTTCATGTCGTGGGTACGGCGGCGTTCGTCGCCGGTGTTCTTGCGCAGCTCCAGGAACTCCTCGATATCCAGGTGCCAGCTTTCCAGATAGGCGCACACCGCGCCCTTGCGTTTGCCGCCCTGGTTCACCGCCACGGCAGTGTCGTTGACCACTTTCAGGAATGGCACCACGCCCTGGCTGCTGCCGTTGGTGCCTTTGATGTGGGAGCCCATGGCGCGAACCGGAGTCCAGTCATTGCCAAGGCCGCCGGCCCATTTCGACAGCATGGCGTTGTCGCGGATGGCGCCGTAGATATCTTCCAGGTCGTCCTGCACGGTGGTGAGATAACAGGAGGAAAGCTGGGAATGCTGTGTGCCGCTGTTGAACAGGGTTGGCGTGGAAGCCATGTAATCAAAGGAAGACAACAGGTCATAGAAGTCGATGGCGCGGGCATTCGGATCGTCCTCCTTCAGGGCCAGGCCCATGGCAACGCGCATGAAGAACACCTGGGGCAGTTCCAGCCGGGCGTCGTTCCGTTTCACGAAGTAGCGGTCGTAGAGGGTCTGCAGACCAAGGAAACCGAACTGGTCGTCCCGCTCCGGCTGGAGGGCAGCGCCCAGTCGTTTCAGATCAAACGTCGCCATGGCCTCGTCCAGCAGCTCATAGCGGATGCCCTGGTCGATAAACGCGCTCAGGGCCTGTGGATAAATCTCTGCCAGCGGCAGACTGGCAGGCAGGTCCAGGACGGTGGCAGTTTCCAGCCGCAGTTGTTCCAGCAGCAGGCGAGCGGTCACCGTGCTGTAGTCCGGCTCCTGCTCAATGCGGCCGCGGGCGGTCATGATCAGGGCGGAGATGACTTCTTTCTCGGCAATGCCGTCGTACAGGTTCCGCAGCGCTCCTTCCACCAGGGATTCGCCGTTAATACCCTCCAATCCCCGGCTGGCGTGTTTCACCTGGGCTTTCATCAGCCCCAGGTCCAGCGCTGCCACTTCCCCGTTGGCTTTTTTTACCGTCAACGTGGGGTGGGCTTCCACCGGTGCCAGGCTGGCACGCTCCTGGGCATGGGCTTCGCGGTAGAGTACGTAGGCGCGGGCAACTTTCTGTTCCTCCGCCCGCATCAATGCCAGTTCTACCTGGTCCTGGATGTCTTCGATGTGCACCTTGCCGCCCGCTTTCAGGCGGCGGCTGATGGCCTGGATAACCTGCCGGGTGACACGCTCCACGGCATCGTGGATACGGGCTGAGCCGGCGGCTTCGTCACCTTCCACGGCAAGGAAAGCCTTGGTGACGGCCACGCTGATTTTGGCAGGATCAAATCCAACCAGGGTTCCGTTGCGTTTAATAACCTGCAGGGAGGCGGTGCTGGATGTGGCTGATTGGCCGGGCTCGGCCAGGGAGGTGGACATGTCGGTTCTCCTGAATACGCGTTGTTTCCATGTCCTTCGCGCAGGCAGAGAGAATCGGAGGGTCCGGCCGTAAACCCATGACAACGTAGGTCGGATTAGGCGAAGCCGTAATCCGACAACCTGGTAAACGCTTGTTTCATTGTCGGATTACGCTTCGCTAATCCGACCTACAGGGGCGACCTACGGTTTTACGATTCTGCTCACCCTATACGCGAAGGTGCAGTTGTATCCCTGGCAGGTCTTCGGACTCAGGGGCGTGAACCGTGTGGTTCGGCCTTGCGTGGCGACTTCCCGGTGTTAACCAGTGTCTTTGTGCCACGCTTGTTCCCCAATACCGCTGCGCGTCAGTTCCGGATTCTCACCGGATTCCCGGTACCATATCTGGTACTTAACCAAGGACAAAAACACTATATACAGTAATATCAATGACGACAAGGCACTTTTTTACCGGTTGCCGGTCAGTAATCGGAACCTCGGGAGGGCACCATGAACCACGCATGCAGATACTTACTGGCATCCCTGATCCTGTCCATGTCGCTGGCGCAGGTGCACGCGGACAACGCGGACAACTCGCTGATAACACCATTTTCTGAGATGACGTCTCTGGAGGATGGCTGGGAGCCGCTGGAATTTCCCAATATCGACCGCCACAGCCGCTACCAGCTGGTTGACGACAACGGCAAACAGGTTGTCGAAGCGACCACCGATAACAGCGCCTCCGGGCTCATTGCTCGCGTATCGGTGGAACCCGGGGACTCGCTGATCCTGCGCTGGCGCTGGAAGGTGTCGAATGTGTTTGAGCAGGGCGACGCCCGCAGAAAGGACGGTGATGACTACCCCGCCCGCATCTACGTGGCGTTTGAATTCGAGCCCGAAGAAGCCGGCTTTTTTGAGCGCGCCAGGCGCAAGGCGGTGGAGGTGGTGTTCGGTGAGGAACTACCGGGCAACGCCCTGAACTATATCTGGGCCAATCGGTTGCCGGTGGGAGAGATCGTCGCCAACCCCTTCACCGATACCACGATGATGGTGGCGGTGAGTTCCGGGGCGGACACTACCGGCAGTTGGGTCACCGTGGAGCGGGATATTGTGGCGGATTATAAAGCTGCCTTTGGCCGCAAACCACCCAAGCTGGTGGGGGTCGCCATCATGTCGGATTCCGACAACACCGGGGGATCCGCTACTGCCAGGTACGGCGACGTTCAGTTAGTCAGGCCCTAAAGCAGATCGGCCAGTCCCGGAAGCAGAAACCCTTCGCTCAAAACCCTGGGTTGCGGTACCTCACCGCGTTCTGCAAGGCGCAGGTAAGCATCGTCAAACTCGTTCCGCAACTGAGCGCTTCTCGGATTAGCCAGCGAGAACACCCAGGCAGCATTCCGGGTGCGCACAGGATACTCGCGAATACCACGGATCGGGAACTCCTCCAGCACGACGTTTACCGGGTCCTGATAATCCAGCAGATAGTCGCCCCGCCCGCGGTTCAGCATTGCCACGGCAGCCTGGTGGTTGGGGGCCTCGGTGATCGATATTCCAGGAGTGCGTGCCAGACGGTCAGCAAGGCCACCATAGGTGTAGCCGGAAATAAGAATCAGGGTCTTGTCCTTCAGATCATTGAAGTGCGAAACCGGCGGCATACTTCCTATTCCCCAGGCGCTGAGCTGGAACGGCAGCGGGCTTACAAAACTCTCCAGAACTTCGCCTTCAAGGGCAGGAACGTCGGTAACGCCGGGCCAGATGTCGATGCCGCCCGTGCGCAGGTAATAATAGGCGCGACTCACCGGAAGGTACCGGAAATTCACATCGTATCCTGCTTCGTCGGCCACACGGCGAGTCAGATCGATAAACACGCCTTCGGCACGGCCATCGATACCCTCATAAGCCAGGGGAGGCACATCCACGTAACCCACTATCAGGGTGTCGCGGGTCGGCTGGGCCTGAGCAGGGCCGGCAAGAACAGCGAGGCAAAGGGAAACCAATAATGCAAAGGCCAATGGGCGGACAATCGAATCCTCCCCGCAATACAGGAAATCGCAGGAAAGCCTGGTCCGAATTCTGGCTGTTATTGTCATCGTTGCCGCTGGCCATTGTCTTGTTACCACTCTAAAAAGAGTAACAGACCTGCACAGGAATGCACTGTCCGCAAGGCAACAATTTCCGCCAGCACGAGCGTCGGCTGACTCTAAACCAGGTTGACAACGCTGAACAGGCCTACAGCACCCATCACTATCGTGTAGGGAAATGCCATGATCACCATCCGCCCGTAGGATAAACGCACCAGAGGCGCAATGGCAGACGTCAGCAGGAACAGGAACGCCGCCTGTCCGTTAGGCGTGGCGACACTGGGCAGATTGGTACCCGTGTTAATAGCAATGGCCAGTTCCTGGAAGTGCTCGTAGTCGATACTGCCGGCATCCAGTGCCTGTTTGATTTCACTGATGTACACCGTAGCCACGAACACGTTGTCGCTGATCATCGACAGCAATCCGTTGGCAATAAAGAACATGCCCGGCTGCTGATCCTTTGGCAGGCTGAGTACAAAATCGATGATCGGCTTGAACAGGTGCTGTTCGTGAATGACGGCGACGATGGCAAAAAACACCACCAGCAGCGAGGTAAAGGGCAGGGATTCCTGGAATGCCTTGCCGATCTGATGCTCGTCGGTAACACCGGTGAACGAGGTGATAAGGATGATCACCAGAAGACCAATCAGCCCCACCTCCGCCAGGTGGAAGGCCAGGCCGATAACCAGAATCAGTGCAGCCATTGCCTGCACCCACAATGCAGCCTGGTCGGCCTTGGTCCGCTTGGTACGTTCGTTGTCGGCAAATTCCTCCAGCACCTGGCGCACCGGTTTCGGCAGGCGGGCGCCATAGCCAAACCAGCGCAGTTTTTCCAGCGCCCAGCAAGTAGTCAGACCTGCAGCCAGCACCGGCAGGCTGACCGGCGCCATATGCAAAAAGAAGCTGGCAAAGTCCCAGCCCACTACCTTGGCGATCAACAGGTTCTGGGGCTCGCCCACCATGGTGGCCACCCCGCCCAGCGCGGTGCCGATGGCACCGTGCATCAGCAGACTGCGCAGGAATGCCCGGAACCTGTCCAGGTCTTCGCGATGCAGCTCAATCACCTGTTCATCGCTGTTGGCGTTATGGTCCTTGTGTTGGTAGCCCTTGCCCGATGCTACCTTGTGGTACACCGAATAGAAGCCGACGGCGACGCTGATGATCACGGCGGTAACGGTCAGCGCGTCCAGGAATGCCGAAAGCAGGGCGGCAGCGGCACAGAACAGCAATGAAAGCGCAGATTTCGAGCGCACGCCCACCAATATCTGGGTAAAGGTCACCAGCAGCAGCTCTTTCATGAAGTAGATACCCGCCACCATGAACATCAGCAGCAGGATAACCGGGAAGTTCACCAGTACTTCGTGGTACACCGCGTCCGCCGTGGTCATACCGATCAGCAGGGCTTCGGTCGCCAGCAGGCCACCCGGTAACAGGGGATAGCACTTCAGCGCCATGGCCAGGGTAAATATGAATTCGCCCACCAGAAGCCAGCCAGCTACGGCTGGTCCAAGAGTCCATAGAATCAGGGGATTGGCAATCAGGAAAAGGATGATGACCTGTTTGTACCAGGCGGGTGCATTACCCAGGAAGTTGTGGGTAAAACCAGAGAAAACGGTAGTGGGCATTGCAGGAATCTTCTGAGTCAACGGGCGAGTGACAGTATGTGGTAACCGGCCCCTATCTTCCTTGATATTTACGTACCCGGTAATCCATCTAAGGTACCGGGTAGGTGACTATTTGGTCTTACACGCGACAAGGAAGAGCAGCCGAACGACCACCCCAAAAAGTTTCGTAATATTACTAAAAGACAGAGCCTTGAGCGACTTTATTTTCCAGCAACGGCTTCGGCCAGCATCTCGGCTGTAATCGCCGAGAGGGTCCAACCCAGGTGGCCGTGTCCGGTGTTATAGAATACCGTAGGCAACCGGCCTGGCCCGACCCGTGGCATCATGTTGGGAAGCATGGGGCGCAACCCCGCCCAGGGCACCACGCGCCGGGTACAGACGCCGGGGAAACACTGCTCTACCCAGCGGGTGAGCGGCCGAATCCGGTCATCCCGGATATCGCGATTATAACCACTGAATTCTGCTGTACCCGCGACACGAAAACGGTCATCACCCAGCCGGCTGGTGACGATCTTGGTGGCGTCATCCAGCAGACTGACGCTCGGTGCCGCAGCCTGAGAGGCCTCGTCGTCCAGCTCAACGGTAATGGAATAGCCTTTGACCGGGTAAATATTGACGCGATCACCCAGCTTCGCCGCCAGCGCCCGACTGCCCACACCGGCACAGATCACCACGCCATCGTAGGTGTCACGGGTTTGCTGTTCGCCGTCATGGGAGGTTACCCAGGCACTGGATTGATCGGCACTGAGTTCGGTCACGGAGTGCCCATAGAAGGTCTTGACCCCGAGGCGCTGGATCGCATCTGCCAGCCCGTTGGTAAACTTGTGGATATCACCGGTTGAATCGCTCTCGGTAAAAAAACCACCGTAATAGCGGCCCGCCAGCGTCGGTTCGATCGAGCTCATCTCATCAGGAGTGACCGCCCGGCGTTCAAGGCCGCCGGCGGCCAGCAGTTTCGAGACATTGGCAGCGTGGTCGAAGCCGGCCTTGTCCCGATAGATATGCAGGATTCCCTGCTTTTTCAGGTCAAAGTCGATACCTTCCTCTTGCGCCCATGCAAACAGGTAATCACGGGCGGCGATCGCCATGCGAGCCGTTTCGGTGGTGTTCTTCTCGTACTGGGGAATCGCGGCAATAAACTCGGCAAACCAGCTCAGTTTGTGCCAGGAAGGTTTGGGGTTCACCAATAACGGCGCATCACGGCGGAACATCCACTTCATACCCTTGATCAGGGTCTGCCAGTTGTTCCAGACCTCGGCATTGGAGGCCGACAGCTGGCCACCGTTAGCGAAGGAGGTTTCCATCGCTGCATAACGGTGTTTTTCGTAAACGGTGACATCCAGGCCACGCTTGGCCAGAGTGTAAGCGGTTGTGATACCGGTGATACCACCGCCAATAACAGCAATTCGCTTCATAGCGATCTCCAGGGGCGCCCAGGGTTTCCTTTCTACACAGAATGATAGAAAGCACCCCTTCCGTCTCTGGACCTGAGAGATTCACGCGCCGTTTCAGCGAAATCGGCCGCTTGCTCCTTCGGTGTGCCAACGGACGCAGTCGTCGACAGCTCTTCGGAAAGTCTTCATGTTAGCGGTCCTTTTGCCTGAGAGTTTCCGGGGCAGTTGCTCCTTCGGCGCCGAGCACACTGTGATGTGGCTCGGTCTCTCCCGCTAACACCTCTGTTTTGCAATCAATGCGAGTCTGCTACAGAAAATAGCAAAACTCCGGCGGTTTGAACACTCTTACCCCGGCCAGCTACTCGACTGTGACACTTTTCGCCAGGTTGCGGGGCTGGTCCACGTCGGTGCCTTTCAATACCGCCACGTGATACGACAGCAGCTGCAGCGGCACCGTATAGACAATTGGGGAGGTGATAGGGTGCACCGACGGCAGCGACATCACGTGGATGCCGTCCTGGGCTTTGACGTCCGCCCCCTGGTCGGCAAATACAAACAACTCGCCACCCCTGGCACGGACCTCCTCGAGATTGGACTTCAGCTTTTCCAGCAATTCGTTGTTGGGAGCCACCGTAACGACCGGCATATCCCCGTCCACCAGGGCGAGCGGGCCATGCTTGAGCTCACCGGCCGGATAGGCTTCCGCATGAATGTAGGAGATTTCCTTGAGCTTCAGGGCGCCCTCGAGGGCAACGGGGAACATGGCACCACGGCCCAGGAACAGGCTGTGGAACTTGTCCATGAACGATTTCGACAGCTCGACGATCTCGGCATCCAGGGCCAGCACCTGTTCCACCTGCCCGGGAATCAGACGGATGGCTTCAACAATTTCGGCCTCCCGCGCTTCTTCAAGGCCGTTATGACGTGCCAGTGCCAGCGTAAAGATCAGCAGCGCGGTCAACTGGGTGGTAAACGCCTTGGTGGAAGCCACACCGATTTCAGGGCCGGCCTGGGTCATGATCACCAGATCGGATTCCCGCACCAGGGAACTGCCGGGCACGTTGCAGATGGCCATGGCAGCACGGAAACCGGCCTTCTTGGCCTGCCGCAGCGCTGCCAGGGTATCAGCCGTTTCGCCGGACTGGGAGATGCACAGGAACAGGGTATCGGGCTGGATAACGTGCTTCCGGTAACGGAATTCGGAGGCCACTTCCACGGAGCAGGGCACGCCTGCCAGATCTTCTATCCAGTAGCGCGCCACCATGCCGGCATGATAACTGGTACCACAAGCGATGATCTGGACATGCCGTACATTTTCCAGCAGGTTGCCGGCCTGGGTACCAAGAGCCTGCTCCAGCACGCGGGTGTTGGTTACCCGGCCTTCGGTGGTGGCACGGATGACCCGTGGCTGCTCGTGGATCTCCTTGAGCATGAAGTGACGGTACTCGCCTTTTTCGGCGGCGTCCGAGCTGTGCTCGAAACGGGTGATCGCCCGCTCCACCCGTTGCTTGTCGCGGTCGTGAATCTCGATGCGGTCACGACTGATATCCGCAATGTCGCCTTCTTCCAGGAACATGAAGCGATCGGTCACCGGCAGCAGTGCCAACTGATCAGAGGCAATGAAGTTTTCGCCAATGCCCACACCGACTACCAGCGGGCTGCCCTCACGGCAAACCACCATGTGATCCGGCTCGTCAGCATGGATCACCGCCAGGGCGAAGGCGCCGCGTAAATGTTCGATGGCGGAGCTCACTGCCTGGTAAAGACTATTGCTCAGGCGGTACTGTTTTTCGATCAGGTGGGCGACCACTTCGGTATCGGTCTGGGACGTGAACTCAAAGCCCTCGGCTTTGAGCTCTTCTCGCAGCTCCTGGTAGTTCTCGATAATACCGTTGTGGACGATGGCCAACCGCTCGCCAGACATGTGCGGATGGGCATTGACCTGTGAAGGCTCACCATGGGTGGCCCAACGGGTATGGGCAATGCCGGCAACACCTTCCAGGCCCTCGCCGCTAATGACGTCGGCCAGTGCGGCAACCTTGCCCACTTCCCGCGCCCGGTTAATGGCGTGATTGCTGTCAATAACGGCCATCCCCGCTGAATCATAACCCCGGTACTCCAGGCGGCGCAGTCCTTCCAGCAAAATACCCTGAACGTCCCTTTCCGATACTGCACCTACAATTCCACACATATACCTGTCACCTGTTCCGAATGTACTGAAGCCTGTTGCGGCTTTTGAATCAGTCTTTTTTGACCGGGCGTTCCCAGTTATCGATATTCCGCTGACGTCCGCGGGCGACGGCGAGCTCGCCTTCCTCCACGTTGCGGGTAATGGTGGAGCCGGCACCAATGGTGACATTGTCCGCCAATGACACGGGTGCTACCAGGGAGGTATTGGAGCCCACGAAAACACCATCGCCCAACACCGTTTTGTACTTGTTCACCCCATCATAATTGCACGTAATGGTTCCTGCACCCACATTCACATTACGTCCCAGTATGGCATCGCCCACATAGCTGAGGTGATTGATCTTGCTGCCCTCGCCAACGTCGGCCTTCTTGGTTTCCACAAAGTTGCCTACCTTGGTGCTGTCCGCCAGCTTTGTTCCAGGCCTTAACCGCGCAAATGGGCCAACCTGGGCGCCGCGGCCTATATCCGCGCCATCAATAACCGAATTGGCCTCGATCCGTGTCCCCTCGCCAATCGTGGCATCGCGAATCACACAGTTGGGACCAATGCTGACATCGTTTGCGAGGGAAACATTGCCTTCAAACACCGCGTTGATATCGATCAGCACATCCTGGCCTATCGACAGACTGCCCCGTACGTCGATCCTGGAAGGATCTGCCAGGGTGGCACCCTCGGTCATCAGTCGATTCGCCTCCTGAAGCTGGTACCACCGCTCCAGTTCCGCCAGTTGCAGGCGGTTATTCACACCCTGTACTTCGTATTCGTTGGCAGGCTGCGCCACTGAAATACGCACGCCCCTATCAGCCGCCATGGCAATGATATCTGTCAGGTAGTATTCACCCTGGGCATTGCTGTTGGACAACTGTGGCAACCAGTCTTTGAGGTGGCGTGCGGATACTGCAAGGATTCCGGTATTCACTTCGGTGACTGCTTTCTGGGCATCGGTGGCGTCTTTCTGCTCTACAATGGCTGTCACATCCCCGGCATCATTGCGGAGGATGCGGCCGTATCCAGCCGGGTTATCCAGAGTCACCGTTAACAGGCCGAGTGAATCCTCACTTACCTGTGAAACCAGCGCTTCAAGGGTTTCCGGCCGCGTGAGCGGAACATCGCCATAGAGAATCAGCACCCGTGCATCGTCCGGCAATGCCGGCAGTGCCTGGGCCACGGCGTGGCCGGTGCCCAGTTGCTGTTCCTGCAACGCCCATTGCACATCTTCAGCCGGGGTGATGGCTTTTACCTGCTCCGCACCGTGTCCGATAACGCCATGGATACCAGCGGCACCCAGTTTTCGGGCGGTGTCCATGACATGGTGAAGCATGGGTTTGCCGGCAATGCTGTGGAGAACCTTCGGCAGGGCGGATTTCATGCGCGAGCCCTGGCCTGCGGCCAGAATTACAACGTGCAGGGATGTCATAGATGTACCACACTCCGGGCTGATGGCGAGTTTGGGTGTATTGAACAAAAAAAGCCGCCTCCCTGGCAAATGACGTTCCGGAAAGATTCCGGTGAGTCATCCGTTTCAGGACGCGGCTTTTGTCAGGCGAACGGCTGCCGATACGCTGTTTCCGGAAAATCCGGCCTCAGCGAACGTTCTTGCGCAGCTTCTGAATCGTGCGCAACTGGGCGGCGGCTTCTGCCAGCTCGGCTGCGGCACGGGAGTATTCAAACTCGCCTGTCTTGTTTGCCAGTGCCTTTTCAGCTTCTTTCTGGGCTTCCAGTGCCGCTGCTTCGTCCACATCCTTGGCGCGGATAGCCGTATCAGCCATCAGGGTCACGAGGTTGGGCTGAACTTCCAGGTAACCACCTGAAACGTAAAGAATTTCCTCTTTCCCGTCCTGCTTGATGATCCGCACTGAACCGGGCTTGAGCTCGGTCAGCAGCGGAGCATGGCCCAGCTGGATACCCATCTCACCCTCGGTACCGGTAGCGATAAGCATCTCTACCAGTCCGGAGTAGATTTTTTCCTCGGCACTTACGACGTCACAATGTACTGTCATAGCCATTTCTGATGCCTCTTGGGTCTGAAAGTGAAGGAAGCCTTATTTCTTGCTTTCCTTCTCTTTCATTGCCTTCGCCTTCTCGATAACTTCCTCAATGCCACCGCACATGTAGAAAGCCTGCTCAGGCATATCGTCGTACTCACCGTTCAGGATACCTTCAAAGCTGGCGATGGTCTCTTTCAGAGACACATATTTACCGGGGGAACCGGTAAATACCTCGGCAACGTGGAACGGCTGTGACAGGAAACGCTCGATTTTACGGGCGCGGGATACTGTCAGCTTGTCTTCTTCTGACAGTTCGTCCATGCCCAGAATGGCGATGATGTCTTTCAGCTCTTTGTAGCGCTGCAGAACGTTCTGTACGCCACGGGCCACATTATAGTGCTGCTCACCGATCACCAGCGGATCCAGCTGACGTGAAGTGGAGTCAAGCGGGTCGATCGCCGGGTAGATACCCTTGGAAGCGATGTCACGGCTCAGTACCACGGTTGCGTCAAGGTGCGAGAAGGTGGTGGCCGGTGACGGGTCAGTCAGGTCGTCCGCCGGTACGTAGACCGCCTGGATAGACGTGATGGAACCGGTCTTGGTGGAGGTAATACGCTCCTGCAGCTCACCCATTTCCTGGGCCAGAGTAGGCTGATAACCTACCGCTGACGGCATACGGCCCAATAGTGCAGATACCTCGGTACCGGCCAGGGTGTAACGGTAGATGTTGTCAACGAACAACAGTACGTCACGGCCTTCGTCCCGGAACTTCTCGGCCATGGTGAGGCCGGTCAGAGCAACACGCAGACGGTTTCCGGGAGGCTCGTTCATCTGCCCGTAAACCATGGCAACCTTGTCCAGTACGTTGGAGTCCTTCATCTCGTAGTAGAAGTCGTTACCCTCACGGGTACGCTCGCCTACACCGGCGAATACGGACAGACCGGAGTGCTCTTTGGCGATGTTGTTGATAAGTTCCATCATGTTAACGGTCTTACCAACGCCGGCGCCGCCGAACAGGCCAACCTTACCACCCTTGGCGAACGGGCAGATCAGGTCGATGACCTTGATGCCGGTTTCCAGCAGGTCGGCAGAAGCTGCCTGGTCCGCGTAGCTGGGGGCCTTACGGTGAATCGCCCATTGCTCTTCTTCGCCAATCTCGCCCTGTTCGTCGATGGGGCGGCCCAGTACGTCCATGATACGACCCAGAGTCTGGGTACCCACGGGTACTGAAATCGGCTTACCGGTATTGTCTGCTTTCAGGCCACGCTTGAGGCCTTCGGTGCTGCCCATTGCGATGGTACGTACAATGCCGTCGCCCAGCTGCTGCTGGACTTCCAGAGTTGTCTCACCACCTTCAAGCAGCAGTGCGTCGTAAACGCCCGGAACGGAGTCACGTGGAAATTCCACGTCGATAACCGCGCCTATGATCTGAACGATGTGTCCGCTACTCATGCTCGGTTCCTCGTTATCTTGATAGTCAATAAAACCAGTAGGATTGTGCGCCGGATCAGACCGAAGCCGCGCCGCTCACAATCTCCGAAATTTCTTGCGTAATGGCTGCCTGACGGGCCTTGTTGTACGCCAGCTGCAACTCGTTGATGATTTCGCCAGCGTTATCTGTCGCACTCTTCATGGCAATCATCCGCGCAGCCTGTTCGCAGGCCAGATTCTCTACCACTCCCTGATATACCTGGGATTCGATATAACGTGGTAGCAACCCGTCCAGAATGGGGCGTGAATCCGGCTCGTAGATGTAATCCCACTGGTGACCGATGTCCTCATCAGTGCCTTCCGGCAAAGGCAGAAGCTGCTCTGCGATCGGCTTCTGGGTCATGGTGTTCACGAACTCGTTATAGATCACATAAAGGCGATCAATCTTGCCTTCCTCAAACGAATCCAGCATAACCTTGACGTTACCGATCAGCTTCTCCGCACTCGGGCTGTCACCGATATGAGTCAGTGCTGCCACCACGTTTCCGCCATAACTGCGGAAAAACGAGGCGCCTTTCTGCCCGATGGCGCAGATATCGGTCTCTACACCTTCTTCTTTCCATGCACGCATTTCACGAACGAGCAGCTTGAACGCATTGGTATTCAGACCACCACAGAGGCCCCGATCAGAGGACACCACGATGTAACCGACACGCTTGACGTCACGCTCCTTCATGAAGGGATGCACGTAATCCTTGTTGGATTTGGCAATATGTCCGATTGCCTGACGCATCTTTTCCGCATAGGGCCGCGTGGCCTTCATGCGTTCCTGAGCCTTACGCATTTTACTCGCAGCCACCATTTCCATGGCGCTGGTGATCTTCTGCGTGCTCTTGATGCTTCCGATCTGATTACGTATTTCTTTTCCGACGGCCATAAGTCACTGCCTTTTCAAGTTAGACACTCATGTGGACCAACGGGCCCGCCGTAGCGGGCCTCGGGCTTACCAGCTTTGAGTGGTCTTGAATTTCTCCAGAGCAGCTTTCAGGCTGGCGGCAACGTCGTCATCGTACTTGCCTTCTTCACCGATCTTGTCGAGCACGTCTTTCTGTTCGGCACGCATCCAGTCAAGCAGTTGCGCTTCGAATTTAACGACGTTGTTAACTTCGACATCATCCAGGAAGCCTTCGTTAGCTGCGAACAGCACGGTACCCATTTCCGCAACGGTCATGGGGCTGTACTGGTTCTGTTTCATCAGCTCGGTAACGCGCTGACCGTGCTCCAGCTGGTTCCGGGTGGCTTCGTCCAGGTCCGATGCGAACTGTGCGAATGCTGCCAGCTCACGGTACTGGGCGAGGGCCAGACGGATATTACCGCCGAGCTTCTTCATGATCTTGGTCTGGGCGGAACCACCAACCCGGGATACGGAGATACCGGCGTTCATCGCCGGACGGATACCGGAGTTGAACAGGTTGGTTTCCAGGAAGATCTGACCGTCGGTAATGGAGATTACGTTGGTCGGTACGAATGCAGACACGTCGCCGGCCTGGGTTTCAATGATCGGCAAAGCGGTCAGTGAGCCGGTCTTGCCTTTCACTTCGCCGTTAGTGAGCTTTTCAACCTCGTCGGCATTAATCCGGGAGGCACGCTCCAGCAGGCGGGAGTGCAGGTAGAATACGTCACCCGGATAGGCTTCGCGGCCCGGCGGACGGCGCAGCAGCAGGGAAATCTGGCGATAGGCCACAGCCTGCTTGGACAGATCATCATAGATGATTAGCGCGTCTTCGCCACGGTCACGGAAGTACTCACCCATGGACGTGCCGGAATACGGAGCCAGGAACTGCATCGCAGCAGGATCGGCGGCACCGGCAGCGACCACAATGGTGTGGTCCATGGCGCCATGCTCTTCCAGCTTGCGGACCACGCCCGCGATAGAAGACTGCTTCTGGCCAATGGCCACGTAGATACACTTGATGCCAGTGTTCTTCTGGTTGATGATCGCGTCGATGGCAACCGCGGTCTTACCAATCTGACGGTCACCGATGATCAGCTCACGCTGGCCACGGCCTATCGGCACCATGGTGTCGATGGCTTTCAGGCCGGTTTGTACCGGCTCATCAACAGACTGACGGGCAATAACGCCGGGCGCGACCTTCTCGACCGGTGAAGTCAGGGTATTGCCAAGCTCACCCTTGCCGTCGATCGGATTACCCAGACCGTCAACAACGCGACCCAGCAGTTCCGGGCCAACCGGAACTTCCAGGATACGGCCGGTACAACGAACTTTCTGACCTTCGGCCAGATCTTCGTAGTCACCCAGTACCACTGAACCAACGGAGTCACGCTCCAGGTTCAGTGCCATACCGTAAATGCCATTGGCGAATTCGATCATCTCGCCGTACATAACATCGGCGAGACCGTGAATCCGCACGATGCCGTCCGAAACGGACAGAATGGTACCTTCGTTTTTTGCTTCTGAAGAGATATCGAGCTTTTCGATTCTCTTCTTGATGATGTCACTGATCTCGGATGGATTCAGTTGCTGCATGCCTTTGTCCTCAAACCTTGTGCTGAAATCAGGAGCCCACGGCGTTGGCCATTCTTGCCAACTTGCCACGAACCGAAGCGTCAATAACCAGGTCGCCCGTGCGTATAACCACCCCGCCGATCAGAGACTGATCAACCGAGGATTCAAGTTCGACCTTGCGCTCCAGTTTCCTGGACAGGGCGTCGATCAATTTCTGCTGCTGCTCGGCTGTCATTTCGAACGCTGTGCTCACCTGCATCTTCACCGTGCGCTCAAGATCAGCTCGGTAGAGGCTGAACAGCTCAGATATGGCTGGCAGCAGGGCAAGGCGATTGTTTTCAGCAAGAATTGACAGGAAGTTGCTGAGCGACTCGGGTAGCTGCTCTTCAAAACAGTCAGCGAGAAGCTGCGCCTTGCGTTGCTCAGCCAGGCCCGGTTTGGCCAGGATGACCTTCACCTGTTCGTTGGCCGCAACCTGAGCGGCAAAAGCCAGAGCCTGATCCCACAGATCAACAGCGTCATGGTCCTTCGCAGCAGCAAAAACGGCTTTCGCGTAGGGTCGGGCTAACGTAGTCAGTTCTGCCATGGTGACCCTCGCTTAGAGTTCTGCGGCCAGCTTGTCCAGCATCTCGCTGTGAGCTTTGGCGTCTACAGAGGTTTCCAGGATCTTCTCGGCACCGGCAATGGCAATGGCTGCCACTTCTGCCCTGAGTGCATCGCGAGCCTGAACACGCTCCTGTTGAATTTCCGCCCGGGCCTGCTCGATGAGTTTCTCGCCTTCTTTGCGAGCGTCATCCTTGGAGGCCTCAACGATCTGGGCGGCACGCTTGTTAGCCTGGTCAATCAGAGCTGCGGATTCTTCCTTCGCCTTTTGCAGTTCCTTGGAGGCTTTTTCCTGCGCAAGTTCCAGATCGAGGGAAGCCCGATCTGCGGCAGAGAGGCCGTCGGCAATTTTCTTCTGGCGCGCACTCATGGCATCGGTAATCGGAGGCCATACATATTTGACGCAGAACCAGACGAAAATAGCGAAGGCAATCGTTTGCCCTATTAACGTAAGGTTTATATTCACGGCGGTGTACCTCTTGCTATTCGTTGCGTCCCGGTGTCCGTTAGAGCGGGGCGCCGCTGCAATTTAACAGAGCAGCGCCCGACAACCCTTCCGGCTGATTAACCAGCTACAACGAAGATCAGGTACATAGCGATACCAACACCGATCATGGGAACAGCGTCCAGAAGACCGGCCATGATGAAGGCCTTGGTCTGAAGCTGGTTGCCAAGCTCTGGCTGGCGAGCGGTAGACTCGAGCAGCTTGCCACCAAGCAGACCGAAACCAATGCCAGCGCCCAGGGCGCCCAGTCCGATGATCAGTGCTGCTGCAATAAATACCATTTCCATTGAAGACTCCTCAGTTTTCTCAGATAGTTAAGGGTTTATTTTCGGTTATCAGTGATCTTCGTGCGCGGCGCTGAGGTAAACCACAGCCAGCGTTGTAAAGATAAAGGCCTGCAGCGTAATTACCAAAAGGTGGAAGATGGCCCAGGGTACGTTCAGGGACCACTGAATCCACAATGGTAACAGCGCAATCAGGATAAATATGACTTCGCCAGCGTACATATTACCGAACAGACGCAGTGCCAGGCTGATCGGTTTGATAATCAGCGCCAGCAGCTCAAGCACCAGGTTGAAGGGTATCAGAGACCAGTGATTGAAGGGTGTAAACGACAGCTCTTTGGCGAAACCACCCGCACCTTTAACCTTGAAGCTGTAAAATAGAATGAGTATGAAAACGCCCAGAGCAATACCGAAAGTGCCATTAGGATCAGTGGTGGGCACGATCTTGAAGTATTCCAGCCCCATTGCATGGGCAATGGAAGGTATGTAATCCACCGGAATCAGCTTCAGGCTGTTCATCAGGAAAATCCAGACGAACAGGGTCAGGGCCAGTGGCGCAATGAGCGGGTTCTTGCCATGGAATACGTCGCGCACGATGTTCTGTATGAATTCGACTGTCATTTCGACAAAGTTCTGCAGGCCAGAGGGCGTATCCGTTGTAGCCCTTTTAGCCACATAGCGGAACAGGCCAAGGAATAACAGACCCATGGCGATGGACCAGCCCATGGAATCCACGTGGATCGCCATGAAGCCCATATCTGCCGCTTCCTGCCCGGTACGGGCCATGGTCCAGGTGGCTTCTTCCACAACCGTGCCATCCGCCCGCTCATAACCTTCAGGCAATTTGCCATAGGTCAGGTTCGTTAGGTGGTGCTTTATATACTCTACTGGGGTATCAGCTGCCATACTGCTCTCGTCCAGTCATCGCTGTGGTTGTGGCCGGATGAACCAACGCAGAAGCGGGCTCAACGCAACCATCACAGCAAAAGTGAATAACAGAGCCGGCACATGTACAGGCTCTATTAAGATGAAAACGGCCGCGAAAAAGACGGCAGTCAGGGCCAGTTTGACGGTCTCGGCCCTGAACATGTTGCCCACCACCAGGTGCGCGTGCTGCGCTCCCTCAAACCGGTACATCCGGTGGGCAAAATACGCGTTTGGTATGACATAAATAAGACCGCCGACAAAAGCGGAATAACCTGCCAAACGACTTTCTGTAAACCAGACAAGGCTCAATACGATAATGAGCCCGCCCTCGATTGCCAGCCACTGCAAAAACGGCAACCGGTTGATACGCTTTCTGGTCGGGGACATGGAACCAGCCTGAAAAATGTACCTGAGTACGTGAAACCTGCTTCCTGTCACACCCTGTCCGGAGTTAATGCAAGCGCGCGAAATTATATGTGTTAACCGATGGGTGTTCAACAGAAGCGGCGGGAAAATTTGATGGAAAAATAGCCAGTTTTCACGGCAGATCCCATCAATATCACACAAGTTGTGTTTTTAAACAATTCCGATCACGACATGTGGTGTTTTAGGGCCGTGTCAGTACTTTCGCACTATCGACCAATGACACTACTTGATGTGCCCCAGGATACCATCCAGCTCGTCCAGTGAGGTGTATTCAATCACCAGCTTGCCTTTTCCACGCTGACCATGGTCGATAGACACCCGGGCTCCCAGACGTTCAGCAAGGTCATCCTGCAGTGCACGGATATTGGGGTCCACCTCGCCCTTGGCTTTCTTGCTGCCCGGGGTTTCCTGCTGAACCCGGCGAACCAGGGCTTCGGTCTGGCGAACAGACAGGGATTTGGCCACCACCTGTTTCGCCACGTGCATCTGCTGTTCCGGCTGCAGGGTCAGCATGGCACGGCCATGGCCCATTTCCAGGTCGCCGTGTTCCAGCATCACCCGCACATCTTCGGACAGGCTGATCAGCCGCAGCAGATTGGTGATGGTGGTTCTGGACTTGCCTACTGCCTCCGCCACCTGGGCCTGGGTCAGGCCGAATTCGTCCTGCAGGCGCTGAAGTGCAAAAGCTTCTTCGATGGGATTGAGATTCTCGCGCTGGATGTTCTCGATCAGCGCCATGGCGATGGCGGCATCATCCGGCACGTCACGAATGATGGCGGGGATGCTGTCGAGTTCGGCCATCTGGGTGGCACGCCAGCGGCGTTCGCCGGCGATCAGTTCGAACCGGCCTTCGGCGATCGGGCGCACGACGACCGGTTGCATCACACCCTGTTGACGAATGGAGTCCGCCAGTTCCTGCAGGGCCGCCGGGTCCATATCCCGGCGCGGCTGGAACCGGCCACGCTGGATCAGGTCAATCGGAACGTCCCGCAGCTCGCCGTCGTGGTCCTTCAGCTCCTGGTCCAGATTGACCCTGGAGCCCTGTAACAGGGCGCCCAGTCCGCGCTCACCCAGTCCTCGTTTCTTCGCCGCCATGGTGTTTGTCATTCTTCCCGATGAAAAATCTGTGTGCAAAGGAGGGGTAGTTTACACGGCAACGGCCGCGGATGTCTTTTGTGAACCGTGCCGTCGAACCATTTCCCCGGCCAGGGCGAGGTAAGCTATCGCGCCCTTGGAGGTGCGGTCGTATTTCAGCGCCGGCAGGCCGTAACTGGGTGCTTCAGCCAGCCGTACGTTGCGGGGAATCACCGCCTTGTAGACCTTGTCGCCGAAAAACTCGCTGAGCTGACCGGATACGTCGAGGGTCAGGCTGTTACGCGGGTCATACATGGTCCGCAATATGCCTTCCACCTGCAGGTCCGGATTAACGGTTTCCTGAATCTGTTCAACCGTGTTCATCAACGCCGCCAGGCCTTCCAGAGCATAGTACTCACACTGCATGGGGATCAGCACGGTGTCTGCCGCCGAGAGCGCGTTGACGGTCAGCAGGCTGAGGGAAGGCGGGCAATCAATAAGGATGTAATCGTAGTTCTCCCGCACTTTGTTCAGAGCCAGACGCAAACGGTGTTCGCGGCCGATTTCGTTCATCAGCTCCACCTCCGCGGCAGTGAGATCGCCGTTGGCGGGGAGGATATCAAAACCAGAGGCTTCCGCCCGGAAAATCACCTCGGCGGCGGTGGCCCGCTTGGTGAGCATGTCATAACCGGAGCGCTCCAGGGCATTCTTGTCCACTCCGCTGCCCATGGTGGCATTGCCCTGGGGATCCATATCCACCAGCAGCACGCGGCGCTTGGTTGCGGCCAGGGAGGCAGCCAGGTTGACGCAGGTGGTGGTTTTCCCAACACCGCCTTTCTGATTGGTCACTGCAATCACACGCGCCATGACTAGCCTCCTGTCTTGAAATTCTTGTGGCCGGAATCCCGCCCGATCACCAGCAGATGCCGGTCTCCGTCCGAGCCGGGTACCGACAACGGATGCCGGGACTTTACCTGCCAACCCGATGGCAGTGCAGCCACCTCATCATCCGGAAACTGGCCTTTCATGGCAAGGAACTCGCCCTCATCCGCAAGCAAATGGCCGCACCAGGCGACCAGGTTGTCCAGTGCCGTGAACGCCCGGCTGCTGATCTGGCGGTACTGAATGGCGGGATCACAGCTTTCTGCCCGACCATGAATAATATCCACGTTCTTCAGGCCCAGTTCCAGAACGCACTGGGTCAGGAACCGGGTTTTCTTGCTGTTACTGTCCAGCAGGGTAAATCGCTTATGGGGCAAGGCAATGGCCAGGGGAATGCCCGGCAGCCCGCCACCGGCGCCCACATCCAGCAAATGTTCGGCGGTTACAAAGGGCAGGATGCTCAGGCTGTCCAGCAACTGGCGCGACACCATCTCCCGCGACTCCCGTACCGCGGTCAGGTTGTAGGCGCGGTTCCACTTGTTCAGCAATGCCAGAAACGCCAGCAGCTGTTGCTGGCTGGCGTCATCAAGCTCCAGTTCAAGATCTGCCAGGCCCTGGGCAAGCTGGCGTTGCCAGAGTACATCGTTCATGGGCGCACTCAGGCGGATTGCTTGCGCAGAAGATCACGCTTCTTGAGATGAACCAGAACCTGGGAAATCGCCGCCGGGGTCACACCCTGGATGCGTGAAGCCTGCGCCACGGTTTCCGGCCGGACTTCCTTGAGCTTCTGTCTGATCTCATTGGACAGGCCGCCAATCGCGTCAAAATCGATGTCGTCCGGCAGGCGGGTGTTCTCATTCCTGCGCAGGCGCTCGATTTCATCGGTCTGACGAGAGATGTAACCCTCGTACTTGATCTCGATTTCCACCTGGTCCGCAACAACGGGATCGTCGGCAATGCCGTCTGCCATCCGGGCAATATGGCTGTAGTTGATTTCCGGGCGACGCAGCAGTTCCGCCAGGGTCTGGTCCCGGTTCATGGGCTGGCGCAGATGGTTGTTGGCTGCATCGCCACCGGGGGTACCGGGATGGATTCGCGTGGTTTCCAGGCGGTTGCGTTCGGCGGCAATGGCGTCGCGCTTGGTGTTGAATGCCTGCCAGCGATGCTCATCCACCAGCCCCAGCCTGTGGCCGGTTTCGGTCAGGCGCAGGTCGGCATTGTCTTCCCGCAGAATCAGCCGGTATTCAGCACGGCTGGTAAACATGCGGTAGGGCTCGGAGGTACCCATGGTGATCAGGTCATCCACCAGCACACCCAGATAGGCTTCGTCACGACGGGGATACCATTCGTCCCGCTCCTGGGCACGCAGTGCCGCGTTGATACCTGCCAGCAGGCCCTGGGCGCCGGCTTCTTCGTAGCCGGTGGTGCCGTTGATCTGGCCGGCAAAGTACAGCCCCCGGATGAACTTGGTTTCCAGGGTATGGCGCAGGTCCTGCGGGTTCAGGAAATCGTACTCGATGGCGTAACCGGGCCGGGTAATGTGGGCATTCTCGAAACCGGGAATGGTACGCACGGCCGCCAGCTGGATATCAAACGGCAGGCTGGTGGAGATACCGTTGGGGTACAGCTCGTTGGTGGTCAGGCCTTCCGGCTCCACGAATATCTGGTGCGAGTCCTTGTCGGCAAAGCGGTTGACCTTGTCTTCGATGGACGGGCAGTAACGGGGCCCGATGCCTTCGATGTTGCCGGCAAACATGGGCGAGCGGTCAAAGCCGCTGCGGATGATGTCGTGAGTCTGCTCGGTGGTTCGGGTGACATAGCAGCACACCTGCTCGGGGTGCTGCTCGCGGGACCCCAGGAATGACATCACCGGTGCCGGGTCATCGCCCCATTGCTCCTGCATCACGGAAAAATCCACACTGCGGGCGTCGATACGGGGCGGGGTACCGGTTTTCAGGCGCCCGACATTGAACGGCAGCTCCCGCAGGCGCTGGGCAAGGGCGTTGGCAGGCGCATCGCCGGCGCGACCACCGGAGTGTTGCTGCATACCGATGTGGATAACACCGCCCAGGAAAGTACCGGTGGTCAGCACAACGGTCGGTGCACGGAACCGAATGCCGGACTGGGTGACCACACCGGTAATGCGCTCGCCTTCGACAATCAGGTCGTCCGCAGCCTGCTGGAACAGGGTCAGGTTGGGTTGGTTCTCCAGGATTTCGCGGATGGCTGCCTTATACAGTACCCGGTCCGCCTGGGCACGGGTGGCGCGAACGGCCGGACCCTTGCGGGAGTTCAGCACCCGGAACTGGATGCCGGCCTTGTCGGTGGCCATGGCCATGGCACCGCCCAGGGCGTCGATTTCCTTCACCAGGTGGCTCTTACCAATACCGCCAATGGCCGGATTACAGGACATCTGGCCCAGGGTTTCAATATTGTGGGTCAGCAGCAGGGTCTGTGAACCCATGCGCGCAGCTGCCAGTGCGGCTTCGGTACCGGCATGGCCACCACCAATGACAATCACATCGAAACGGGTTGGATAATCCACTACATCACCTCGGCAAACGGGGTATCAAAAAATTCCAAGTATAAAAAACAGCCTGAAAATCAGGGCGGGGAGTATAACGCCTCACCCGGTAAATTGCAGTCAGAATGTGCAAATTTTAACCAGACTGGATGGCAGGGAAAACCCTGACCCGCCCCCTCAGATAGGTTCGAGGGTTCCACGTCAGGTTTCACAGATAGGGAAAATGCGAAATCCGAAAAATTTCAGCGGCTTGTAGATGTCTTCTCAGAAAACTTTTCAAGAAAGTTATCCACATTCCCGGAGTGCCGTCAGAGGGCCTGAAACACCAATTAAGCGCTTGTTTTTAAAAGCGTGTTATAGTTTTAGCCAGAGCTTATCCGAAGGTTATCCAATAATTTATCCACAACCTGTCCCGCTTCCGGCCCGGCATACTCAGAATTTATCCATCTCCTTGGCTTGCGGTGCGGCAGCCACCCCGCGACCGCCAGCGGAATGACTGGCCTGTTTCTCGAGTTCGAGCTCAACGGCATTGGTGGACTTGGCGAACCGTGCCAGCAAGTTATAGAGCACGGGAATAATGAACAGGGTCAGGGTGGTGGCAAAGATCAGCCCGCCAAGGATGACAATGCCGATGGAGGCGCGGCTTTCAGCGCCTGCACCGGTTGCCAGCACAAGCGGCACGGCCCCGAAGACAGTGGATATTGTTGTCATCAGGACCGGACGGAAGCGCAGTATTGCCCCTTCCAGAATGGCCTCACGCACTTCGTAGCCCTTATCCCGCAGCTGGTTGGCGAACTCCACAATCAATATCCCGTTCTTGGCCATCAGCCCCAGCAACATGATAATGCCTATCTGGCTGTAGATATTCAGAGTAATACCGGAGAAAAACAGCGCATAGAGCGCGCCGGTCACCGCCAGCGGCACCGAGAGCATGATGATCATCGGGTGAATCCAGCTTTCAAACTGCGCCGCCAGCACCAGGAAGACAATCACGAAAGCCAGCCCGAAAGTAACGTAGATCGCCGCCGAGGAATCCTGGAACTCCCGGCTCAGGCCTTTGTAACTGACCCGTGCCTCAGGCGGCAGGTTATCCACCGCCAGGTTGTTGAGGTAGGTCAGTGCCGAGCCCAGATCATAGCCGTCTGCAAGGGAGCCGCTGATAACCACCGCAGGCAAACGGTCAATCCGCCGCAGGTCAGGATTTGCACCCACTTCTTCAATGGTCACCAATGCTTCCAGGGGAATCAGGTCGCCACCCTGTCGTGGACGCACAAATACGCGCCCGAGATCGTTGGGGGTGGCCCGGTCGATTTCCGCCGCCTGCACGATAACATCGTACTCCCGGCCACGATCCAGATAGGTCGTTACCTGCCGTGAAGCCAGCATGGTTTGCAGGGTCAGACCCACGTCTTCCACCGTTACGTCAAGATCCGCGGCCCGCTCCCGATCAATGGTGACATTCAGTTCCGGGCGGGTGAGCTCGAAGTCGGTTTCCAGGCTGAGGAGGTTGGGATTTTCCTTCGCCCGTTCAACGATCTCCTCACTCCAGGCCTGCACGGATTCGTAATCCGGGCCACCAATGACAAACTCCACCGGCTGATTGAAGCCGCGCTGGCCCAGGCCCGGCGGATTGACCGCCACAGACCGCACGCCGGGAATACTCTCCAGTTTTCCGCGCAACTCGCTGGTAATTTCCTGCTGCTTGATCTCCCGTTCGTCCCAGGGCGCCAGACCCATGATCATGAAGGCATTGTCCGCTTCGTTGCGGAACCCGACGATGGAGAGCAGCCGGTTGGCACTGCCGTCCTCCAGGTAGGGCAGCAACAGCTTTTCGGCCTTGAGGACATGGTGGTCGGTGTATTGCACCGTGGAACCCCGAGGCGCGCTGGTAGGCATGATAATGACGCCGCGGTCTTCGGTAGGAGCCAGTTCCTGGGGTAATTGCGGGAATACCACCACCGCCATGATCAGCCCCACCATACCGAGGCCCAGCAACAGTCCCGGCTGGCGCAGGGAGAACCGCAGCATGCGGGCGTAACCATTGGTGAGCCCGTTGAGAGCCCGCTCGCTGGCAGCCCACAGGCGATGACCTTCTTCGGTTTCGGGACTGTGTTTCAGCCACTTGGAACACAGCATCGGTGTCAGGGTAAGCGCCACGATGCTGGACACCACCACGGCCGCCGCCAGCGTAAATCCGAATTCGGCAAACAGACGGCCAACATTGCCCCCCATGAAAGAGATAGGCACGAACACGGCAATCAGCGTCAGGGTGGTGGCAATAACCGCAAACGCCACCTGCCGCGCACCGCGATAGGCCGCCAACAGGGGCGGTTCACCGTCATCTATGCGCCGCTGGATGTTCTCCAGCATAACGATGGCATCGTCCACCACCAGACCGATGGCAAGAATCACCGCCAGCAGGGTCAGCACGTTGATGGAAAACCCGAGCGCACCCAGGCCGATAAACGCCCCGATGACAGCAACCGGTATGGTCACCGCCGGAATCAGTGTCGCTCGCCAGGAACGCAGGAACATGAAGATAACAAGGATGACCAGAGACACGGCAATGGCCAGGGTGAAGATAACCTCCTTGATCGAGGCACGGATAAAGATGGATTCGTCGTAGCTTTCGGCGATAGTCACTTCGGGAGGGAGGGTATCGCGGATCCGGTCCAGTTCCGCCCTGACCAGATCCGAGACCGCCACGGTGTTGGACTTGGACTGGCGAATAACACCCATACCAATGGCTGTCTGACCGTTGGCCCGCAAGCGGCTGGTGTCAGACTCAACGCCCATCTGCACATTGGCCACCTCGCCCAGTCGCAGCAGATCGTTGCCGTCACGACGAATCACCAGATTGCGGAATTCCTCCACCTCCGACAGGCGCCCCTTGGCGCGCACCGTGAAGTCGCGGGTGGCGGATTCCACCGAGCCGGCGGGCAGTTCCACGTTGTTTGATCGCAGCGCCTGCTCCACTTCCGAGACGGTCATGTCCCGTGCCGCCAGCCGCTCCCGGTCCAGCCACACCCGGATGGCATAACGGCGCTCACCGCCAATACGAACATCGGCCACGCCATCAAGCACGGACAGCCGGTCCGCCAGTACCCGGTCGGCGAAATCGCTGAGCTCGGCACTGTCCCAGACATCACTGCGCAGGGTGATCCACATCATCGGGCGGGCATCAGAATCCGCCTTGCTCACCACCGGTGGGTCTGCTTCCTCGGGAAGAGTATTGGCCACCCGGGCAACCGCATCCCGGACATCATTGGCAGCAATATCCACATTGCGGGAGGTATTGAATTCGATGGAGGTGCGGGACTCACCCTGTTCGGTGCTGGACTCGATGGAACGAATGCCCTCAATGCCACTGATGGCCCCCTCAACCACCTGGGTGATCTGGGTATCCACCACTTCTGCCGCCGCACCGATGTAATCGGTAGAAATCGAAACCACCGGCGGATCAATGTCCGGGTATTCCCGCACCGGCAGGCCCCGCAAGGCGGCAAGACCGAAAACCAGGATCAAGAGGCTGATAACGGTGGCGAAAACCGGCCGTTTGATGGAAATGTCCGAGAGAATCATGGATCAGGACTCCCGGGAATTGGCGAAGCGATTATCCGGAATCGCCTTGTCGTCATCCACCACATCAATACGGTCGCCACTGCTGAGACGGTCCTGGCCGGTGATTATCACCCGGTCCTCCCGGGACAGCCCCTCGGACACTTCCACCCAGCCCGGGGACCTGGAGCCCAGGGAAACCGAGACCCGGCGGGCAACACCATCCTCTGCAATAAAGACGTACTTGTCAGCACCGCGAATCATCACCGCCTGCTCGGGGATCACCAGCGCTTCCCGTTTCCGCAGGGTCAGATTGGCGGACATGAACTGCCCCGGGCGCAGTTTGCCATCGGGATTGTCGATCACCGCCCGCACCGGTAACGTACGGCTGAGTTCGTTGATCCGCGTGCCCAGTTCCACCAGTTCACCCTGAAAACTTTCCTCTGGATAGGCCGGCGAGGTTCCACGAACCCTCTGCCCGATCTGTATCTGGCCGAGAAAGCGCTCGGGTATGGAAAAGCCCAGCTCCATGCGATCCGTTGAATCGAGCGTGGTAACCGAGGTTCCGGAAGCGAGGTAGGTACCGAGGCTGATATCGCTGAGACCGATCACACCCTCAAAAGGCGCTTCAATCCGGTGGTTGTCGAGACGGATCCGGGCTGATTCCCGCTGGGCCTCAGCCACAGCCATGGCCGTGCGGAGCTCATCCACCTGGGACCGGGAAATACTGTTGTTGGCCTGCAGCCGTTGTGCCCGTTCAAACTGACGCCGTGCATCCGCCAGGGTGGCTTCCGCCACCTGCAGATCGGCCCTGGCCTGACGATCATCAAGGCGAAGCAACAACTGGCCGCGACTGACTCGCTTGCTGCTGTCGAGGTTCATTTCCACCACGCGGCCGCTGACCTCGGTGGTCAGTTCAACCTGCTCGAGGGCCCGCAGGTTACCGACGGCGTTGACGGAATCCCGTACCAGCTCCATACCGGGGCTGATCGCGTTCACCTTGCTTGCGGGGCGCTCCATCTGTGCACTCTCAGAGTCTTCCTGGGCAAAGTAGTGCCAGGAAAAAGCGCCTCCAGCGGCCAGGACTACCAGTACCAGGGCGATCAGCCATTGCTTAACCATAATCGTCTCGTTCAGAGTGTTGTTACTTCCTGCTGATCACCAGCACAATTTCCCCCACTTCAATTCCCCACTTGCTCATGGTGGTCTGGTTAATCAATGTGTCGGGTGTGATCAGGTACATCCAGTCATCCATACGGACATCAATGGTGTCGTCACCGTAGGCCACCCGCAGGACATAATTCATATTGATGGCGTTACCCTGCCATCGCATGGTGCCTGGCTCCACCACATCCCCGGCATCTGCGTGCAGGGCACCGTTGTCCGGTGTCAGCGTCCAGACCCGGGTCTGCACCTCGCCGTCGTCAAACCGGAATTCTTCATCCAGCGTGCCAACACCGTCGCTGTCCCAGCTGGCGGAAATATCCGCATCAAAGGTACGGATCACCTCGCCTGAGAAATTCTTGACCACCCCTCGGGCGTACAGTTCGCCGGTGAAGAATTCCTGGGGCGTCAGTACCGGCTCACGATCCTTGTAGTCTTCCAGCGCTGGCCCGGCACAGCCAACGAGCAGGGCTGTGGATAACAATAACCACAGACAGCGGGGCAAACCAGTAATGGCCATCAATCCGGCTGAACTTTGCATGACTTTTACACTCCTGGGCGGTTCGGAATCGGTTACGGGCTCCACAAATACGCCAGCCGCACCGTTATCGATCATTACCGAACCCGTCCTGACCCGCTCCGTCATTTCAGCCAATTGTCCATTCTGACACCGGCAATAGCGATTTCCGTCAATGGCAGGTTGCCGGCAATGCCGTAAAACATAAGGCAACGGAAGGCTGCCGGCCTTCGCCAACGCTGCAAACAGAACCACAGAGGTATTGCCATGCCGGTTTACAAGGCGCCCCTGCGCGACATGAAATTTCTGCTCAACGAGGTGTTCGACTACCCCGGACACTATACCCGGCTCCAGAGTGGCGAAAACGCCACCCCCGATATCGTTGACGCCATACTCAACGAGTGCGGCCGGTTTTGTGAAGAGGTGCTGAGCCCACTCTACCAGAGCGGTGACGAAGAAGGCTGTAAGCTGGAAAATGGTGAAGTTACCACCCCGAAAGGCTATCCCGAGGCCTATCAGCAATACGGCATGGGCGGGTGGCAGGGTCTCTCAGCACCGGAGGAATACGGAGGTCAGGGTCTCCCGGCTTCCATGGGGCTGCTGAAACAGGAAATGATGGGAACCGCCAACTGGCCTTTCTCCATGTACCCTGGCCTGTCCATGGGCGCCATGAACACTATCTTCCTGCACGGCAGTGAAGAACAGAAACAGGCCTACCTGACACCGCTCACCGAAGGCCGCTGGGGTGGCACCATGTGCCTCACGGAACCCCAGTGTGGTACCGACCTGGGACAGGTCAAGGCCAAAGCAGAGCCTCAGGCAGACGGTAGCTACAAGCTCTCCGGCACCAAGATTTTCATCTCCTCCGGGGATCACGACCTGACCGAGAACATTGTCCATATTGTGCTCGCCCGTTTGCCCGATGCCCCCAAGGGCACCCGGGGTATCAGCCTGTTTATCGTGCCCAAATTCCTGCCCGACGGTAACGGTGGCGTTGGTGAACGCAACGGTGTGACCTGCGGCAGCCTGGAAAAGAAAATGGGCATCAAGGCCTCGGCTACCTGTGTACTGAATTTCGACGACGCCACCGGCTTTCTGATCGGGCCGGAGAACGAAGGCCTGAACTGCATGTTCACCTTTATGAACACCGCCCGTATCGGTACCGCCATCCAGGGTGTGGGGCCTGCGGAGCTGTCTTACCAGTGGGCTCTGGACTACGCCAAAGAGCGTCGCTCCATGCGGGCGCTGTCGGGTAAGAAAGAATCGGACCAGGCAGCAGACGCACTGATTCACCACGCCGACGTTCGCCGTATGTTGCTGACCCAGAAAGCCGTTGCCGAAGGAGGCCGGGCAATGCTGTATTACGCGGCCCGCCTGGCGGACCATATGGTGGAAGGCCACACCACCGGCGATGCCAAAAAGGCCGACGCCTACGACGATAAGCTGGGCTTCCTGACACCGATACTGAAAGGTTTCCTGACCGAACTGGGTAATGAAGCCGCCAACCTGGGCGTACAGGTTTTCGGCGGCCATGGTTACATCCGTGAACACGGTATGGAGCAGATTGTCCGGGATACCCGCATTGCCACACTTTATGAGGGCACCACCGGTATCCAGGCACTGGACCTGTTGGGGCGCAAGGTATTGCTGATGACACAGGGCGGGGCTGTCAGGGAGTTCACCCTCCGGGTGGCCAACTTTGCCCGCAAGAACCTGACCGACAAACGGGTGCGCCCTTTCGCCGTAGAGTTGCTCAAACTGACGGCTCAGTGGAATCTGTTGACGGTTCGCCTGATGCTGGCCGCCCGCAAGGATCGCGACATGGTGAGCTCGGCCGCCAATGACTTCCTGATGTACAGTGGTTACGTCACCATGGCTTACATGTGGGCTCGCATGGCTGCCGTCGCCTCCGACAAACTCGACAAGGGCGGGGCCGACTCGGAAGAGTTCTATCGCGCCAAGCTTGCGACGGCGGAATTCTACTATGAGCGCCTGTTACCCAGAGCCCAGGCCCATGCCACCAGTATGCTCAGCCCAAGCAGGAACCTGATGCAGCTGGTTGCGGAGGATATGAGCTTTATCGGCTAAACGTTTTGGGCATGCCGAAATAATCTCCCTGAGAAAAGTCGATGCCCAAATCGCATACCCGCTCCTGAACGGCCCCATTGTGGACAAATTCAGCCACCGTGCGGATGTTGAGGCTGCGGGCAAACTGGACAATGCCGCTGGTCACAAGAAACGCGGTGTGATCCTCATGAAGGTTGCGGATCAGGCTGCCATCGATTTTTATGTAGTCGACATTCAGGCTCAGCAGATGGGCAAAATTGGAGTAGCCGGTGCCAAAATCGTCAATGGCAATGTGACATCCGAAGGGCTTTACCTGTTCAATAAAGTGACGGATTTCATCGTAATTGGTAATACCGTCGGATTCCAGAATCTCGAATATCACCCGGTTACCGATACCGTAACGATCCAGTGCCTCCAGTATCCGGCTCACAGTTTCCGGATCGGCAATGTCGCCGTACGAGAGATTGATGGAAAACTCCTCATCCCGATGGCAAAAACACGCGAAACACTTCTCGATCATTAACACCGTGATTCTGCGATTCAGACGCAAACGGTCGGCAATTTTCACGAACTGGCCAGCACTGATCACACGTCCGTCCGGCTCTATCATCCGCACCAGACATTCGTATTTGGTGACGCGCTGCTGCTGATTGTCGTGAATTGGCTGGAACCAGGGCACCAGGCGGTCATCGTCAATAGCCGCTTTCAGCCGGTTGGCCCAGTAGAGGTTGGCCTCATAATTCTCTTCAATACCCACTGACGGGTCGTATAACAGATGATGACGGTTCTGCTCCCGCGCCTGCAGCACCGCCACCTTGGCCTGACTGACCAGTTGGTCGGCGGCATCCCCACTCTTCCGGTTTCTTCTGACGGCCATTCCGATCGTGACGTCCAGGGTCAGTGGCTGTTGCTGCCAATATATCCGCTCTCCATTAACCAGGTGGCGTAGTTGCCCGGCCAACTCGTGGATGGCATGCTCTTCAAGCAACGGGGCGAGAATGGCGAACTCGTCACCCGGTAGCCGGTAAACCCGCAACACATCCCGTGCCTGCTCATGATTGAAGGCCGTCAAACGCGTGGCAATTGCCAGCAATACATGGTCACCACAGACATTACCGAACAGGCTGTTGATTTCGTTAAAACGGTCCAGATTGATGATCAACAGTGAGGCACCACCGCGGGTCTGCAAATCCCGTAACAGGCGTACCCGATTGGGCAATCCGGTGAGTTCGTCGGTGTAGGAAGCCTGCAATTCCCGGATCAGCTGGATAATCCGGTACAGCAGGTACAGGCTCAGAAGCAGCATCGCTGAAACCGTACCTACGAGAATACGCTGGTTGGTCCGCTCCATGGGCCGCAGTACGGCATTGATCTCATCCACTGGCACGCCGGCGCCGTAGACCATGCCACCGGCCGTGGCTGCGTAATACAGCTCGTAGGCATCATCACCGACCGTGAGCTTGCGGGTGGTAAGGACTCTGGCTCCGGAATCGGAATCGGTATCGCCTGCCAGTTCAAGCGCAAGAATGGCATCAATCAAAGCCTGCTCCTCCCGGGTATCCTCACCTTTGCTGAGGCTCGACAGATTGCGGTTGTTCCTGTCGTTGAGGAAAGTAAAGCTGTGTTCGGTGACGGTGATGCGACTGACAACCTCTATGATCTGTTCCGCTGTCCAGGCCGTTGTTGCCAAACCCAGCAGATTGCTCCGCTGGTCGTACATCGGGCTTGCCAGGGTCAGTACTGCGCGTTCGGTGTTGAGATCGTAATAGATCGGGGACCAGTAGACTTCACCCGTGTTGTCCGGGGTCGGTGTCCATTCTGACCCGAGGGTGCGACTGAACCAGGCTGCATTACGGTAGTTCCGGAGCCGGCTTTCCATAGCCAGCCGCTTCAGCGCCGGGTCATCAGCGTCCCGGATAAAGTACGGCATATAACCCTCGTCGGGGCCGGAAAAGACACCGGGTTCAAACCACAAGCCGCCGCCGGCAGCCCCCTCAAAATCCTGCAAATGGTCTCTGAGGGCGTTTTCCAGACGGGCGCGGAGAATGGAACGGTCAGTCTCGGACAGATCGCTCTGCGCCAGTGAATGAAAGCTCTCTCCAACATTTGCCAGGGTCGTTGTATAACCGGCCAGTGCTGACTGACGTGCGTTGATGCGCATCAGACCGGCACTGACAACTTCATGAATCTGCTGACGCCGGAGCTCGGACAGCGCTTCCTGGGAGTAATTGAGGTTCAGGCGGGACAGCAGCATCATGCCGGCCACAAAGACCAGTATCAACAGGCCCAATAACCACATGACCGACTGTCGGGAAGACGGGTTTTTCCAGTAAGACGGGCGGCGGGGAAACGTTCCCGGCATGAAAAGATATCCTTCGGCGGAGAATCAGGTACCGTCGGCGGGTTTTTGTTCCCGGTAACGCTCAAGCGCTAGGCGGGCGTCCTTATGCCCCAGGTCAGCTGCCTTGTCATACCAGTATACGGCCTGCTCCGGATTTTGCTCGACTCCACGGCCGGACGCATACATCTGGCCCAGAAGATAGGATGCCGGGCCCGAGACAGGGGCCGCTTTCTGCGCCCATTCCAGGGCACTGGCGTAATCTTCAAAGGCGTGGGCAATCATTGCCATATTGGCCTGGGAGCGTGGATCTCCGTTCTCGGCAAATTCGCGGCAGGCTACCTTCGCAGCACTGAAGTTGCGAATGGTGGTCAGCAGGTAACAGTCACTGAGTGACTGTTCGCGCACTTTTTCGGGCTGGGGGTCGGGCCTGGCGCTTTCTTCGTTGTCATCGGCAACAACGACCGCTGGCGGTGGTTCGTTTTGCTGATTCTGCTTTACCCGCTGGGCAAACGCGTTCACGTCGGCCGGGCAGGAATAGTTATATCCGGCACGATAGCGGGAAAGTATCTGTTCCGTCGCTGGTTCACCGGCATAATCTTCGGCAATAACCTGGCAGCGGCGATCCCGTTCATGCCGGATTTGCGTGATCACTGGTTCATGATCGGCGTTATCACCATGCGCTTTCAGGTAGTCCGTAAGCGGGTCGATATAGGGCTGGGCAAACAGTGCCTGACGCTGCTGCTCGTAGGGCTCTTCGTCAGGTTGGGTAACGATCGTCTCTACCGGTTCCTCAGCCCGGGTCTGATCATCCGGCCAGGCTTCGAACAAACGTTCGCTATCGAAGCCAGCGCATCCCGACAGGATCAATAGGGTCAGAACAGAAATATACCAACGATGCATTGAAACCTTTTAGCCGTTTTCGGCAATGGAGCGTCCAGTCTCATGTGGAGGAGCACTGACTCAAAGGTTTCCCTGTGCTTATTTACCTATACAAAAGCTACTGAAGATCTTACCAAGCAACTCATCCGGTGTCATCGCACCGGTAATTTCACCCAGGGCATCCTGGGCGGCCCGCAGGTCCTCTGCCAGCAGCTCGCCGGCGCCGAAGCCCTGCAACTGCGCTTCGCCCTGGCGCATGAAGTCCTGTGCCCGTTCCAACGCATCCAGATGACGGCGCCGGGCAATAAAGCCCCCCTCTGTGGTACTGGCAAACCCCATACACTGCTTCAGGTGGTCCCGCAAAACCTCAAGCCCATCGGCGGATCGGGCGGCGATGCGGATGACGGGTGCCGCCTCCGCATCTGGCTGCTCAAAACCGACAGGTTCACCTGTCAGATCCACCTTGTTCCGGATCACTGTCAGGGGAGCACTCTGTGGCAGCTGGTCAATGAAGTCTGGCCATAACCGGTGAGGTTCGGTTTCCGGTGTGGTGGTGGCGTCCACCATCAGCAGTATGCGGTCGGCCTGACGGATTTCTTCCCAGGCCCGGGCAATACCGATCTGTTCCACTTCATCAGGGCTGTCCCGCAGGCCAGCGGTATCAATAATGTGCAGGGGCATGCCATCGATATGAATGTGTTCCCGCAGAACATCCCGGGTTGTGCCTTCCACCGCCGTAACAATGGCCGCTTCTCGCCCTGCCAGGGCATTAAGCAGGCTGGATTTACCGGCGTTGGGGCGGCCGGCAATCACCACTTTCATGCCATCCCTGAGAATAGTGCCTTGCTGGGCTTCCGCCAGAATAACCTGTAAATCCTGAATAATCGTCTGCAGATCCTTGGCGACCTTGCCATCGGCCAGGAAATCGATTTCTTCTTCGGGAAAATCAATGGCGGCTTCAACGTAGATACGGAGGTGGGTAACCGCTTCCACCAGGGCGTCGATGCGACGGGAAAACACGCCCTGTAATGACCGGACAGCGCAGCGCGCCGCCTGTTCGGAACTGCTTTCGATCAGGTCGGCGATGGCTTCTGCCTGAGTCAGGTCGAGTTTGTCATTGAGGAAGGCCCTTTCGGAAAACTCACCGGGCCGGGCCAGGCGGGCACCCAGTTCACAGACGGTTCTCAATAGCAGGTCCAGGATAACGGTACCGCCGTGTCCCTGGAGCTCAAACACATCCTCGCCGGTAAACGAATGCGGGTTGGGGAAAAACAGCCCTATACCCTCATCAATCAACTCACCATCGGAATCCAGGAACGGCCCGTAGTGGGCATAGCGGGGCTTCGGTTTGAAGCCCAGCATTCGGCGGGCAATGGCCGCTGCCTCCGGACCGGACACACGCACAATTCCCACACCGGACTGGCCCGGCGCAGTAGCAATGGCGGCAATGGTATCGGTGGCATTGAACATCTTGTTGTCCCCTGAAACAACAGAGGCCCCTTGAAGGAGCCTCTGTGATTACTGGTCTGGATTGCGCCTGATCAGCTCTTCTTGGTGGCCATTTCCGCTTCAATCTTGCGGGTAATGTACCACTGCTGGCTGATGGACAGGATGTTGTTAACCAGCCAGTACAGTACCAGACCTGCCGGGAACCAGAGGAAGAAGACCGTAAACACCAGCGGCATCATCTTCATGATCTTGGCCTGCATCGGGTCCGGCGGTGTCGGGTTCAGGCTCATCTGCAGCATCATGCTGGCACCCATCAGGATCGGCAGGATGAAGTAGGGGTCCATCACTGACAGATCGTGAATCCACAGCATAAAGGGCGCGTGGCGCAGTTGCACGCTCTCGAACAGAACCCAGTACAGGGAAATGAACACCGGCATCTGTACCAGTATCGGCAGGCAGCCGCCAAGGGGATTTATCTTTTCCCGTTTGTACAGAGCCATCATTTCCTGGGACATCCGTTGCCGGTCGTCACCGTAGAGTTCTTTCAATCGGGTCAGCTGCGGGGCGACTGCCCGCATTCTTGCCATCGAGCGATAGCTGGTGGCCGAGAGCTTGAAGAACACCGCCTTGACCAGAACCGTCAGCAGTATGATCGCTACACCCCAGTTGCCCACCAGGCCATAGAACCAGTCAAGAATGATGAACAGTGGTAATGCGATGAAGAACAGGAAACCGAAATCGACCGTGCGGTCCAGGTTCGGAGCCACGTTCTCCAGTCGTTCAATGATCTTGGGTCCGACATAGGCGCGGGCAGATACCTCCGCGGTTTCTCCGGGCCCGACCTGTGTGGCGGGATAGACAAACCCCATTACATGAAGTTGCCCGCGTTGCGTGGACTGGAACTGTGCGGGTTGATCCCGTTCCGGTATCCAGGCGGCCAGAAAGTAGTGCTGGAGGAATGCCAGCCAGCCATTGGTGACTGACTGATTAACCGGTTCTTCTGTCAGATCATCAAAATCGTACTTCTCATAGGGGTCTTCCGGGGTGCTGACAACCATACCCAGAAACGCCCTGATACCCAGGCTGTTCTGTGCTGTCGGATCCGGAGCCTGATCCCTGACGATCTTGCCGGTCATGTTGGCTTTCCAGACATCGTCTGACTGGTTATTGATCAGATAGCGTACATCGATCTCATAGCTGTCACGGGCAAACCGGTACTGTTTGGTAATTTCCACATTGTTATCGGTGGAGTAGGTCAGATCTACCGTCAGCGAGTCTTCGCCATCCTGGAGCTGGTATTCGGTTGCAGAGACATCGTAGACCGGTGCACCACCGTTACGTTTGCTGTCGATGCCATCGCGGCCAATGAGACCGCTTTCCATGATGTAGGTGCGTCTATTGGTATTGGTCAGGATCCGCAGGGACTCTTTACTATCCAGAGAACGATCATACTGGAGCAGGGAACTCTCGATCAGGTTACCGCCTACCCGGTCTATTTTCAGTTCATAGACGTCGGTGCGAACCGTAATCAGTTGGTCACTGACATCAACCGAACCATTGTCGGTCGCTCCAATAGCCTGGCTCTCACCTTCCGGTGTGGTGAACTCTTCATCGGAGACGTCAGACCCGCTTGCCGCTTCTGCCGGCAGTGTCATGTCATCGCCATCACCGGATGGGGTGCCGGCACTGGTCTGTTCGGCAACCTGCTCTGTTTGCGGCTGGTTATAGTCTTCGTTCCAGGCAAGCACCATCATATAACTGACAATGGCAAGGCCGGCAAATAATACAACGCGTTGAATATCCATAAACTTACTGTTTGGTCTGGTTAGTGTTATGGGTTTGGCTGGCCGGCCCGCAGCAGGTGGTAGGCATTACCTCGCTGCAGACTTCAGTGCCCGGAACGGGATCATACCCGCCTTTTGCCCACGGATGACACCTCAGAAGGCGTTTCACGGCAAGAAAAAGGCCTTTAACAGCGCCATGGGCGGTTATGGCTTCGACAGCATATTGCGAACAGGTTGGATAGTGACGGCAGTGGCTGGCCATCATCGGGCTGATTGCGTACTGGTAGACTCGGATGGGCAGGAGCAACAGTTTGCGCATTAACCCGTTCCTTTTCTTCTGAGACGCGACCAGAGCTCCGTCAGGGTAGCATTGAGCGTTGCGTTATCAAGCTCTGCCAGCCCTCGCCGCCCCAGTACCACGATGTCCATCGCAGGGTAGTCAGTCTGGTGCCTGAAGGTTTCCCGAACCCGGCGCTTGACGCGATTGCGCTGCACAGCGAGTTTAAGATTCTTCTTTGAAAACACCAGACCGATCCTGGCGTGTCCCAGAGTATTGGGTGTCGCCAGGATCAGAAAATTCCGATGCGGAACCCTGATTTGAACGTCATCGAAGACTTTGCCGTAATCACCTGGTTTGAGCAGCCGGGACGATTTTGGAAAGGTCAAAGCCTTCATCAGGCGGTCAATGTCTTACGCAGACAGACGGGCACGGCCCTTTGCACGGCGGCGGGAGATAACCTTGCGGCCGTTGGCAGTCGCCATGCGGGCACGGAAACCGTGAACGCGCTTACGCTTCAGTACGCTTGGTTGAAACGTTCTTTTCATGGTGTCGATCTCACATTACGGGGTATTGGAAATTCAATGATTGACTGGAAAATGATCAGCCAAAACAGGAGCGGCATTCTATGCAATGTGGGAGAGGAATTCAATGCTTATCGAATGCGCCATTTGCTTATCCGGATTGGGATCGAGCGGGGCGGTCGTGTAATAGATTCAGTAGGTCTTTTTTAATCTCTTTAAGGATTATTATTACTGTTATTACACAAGCTGTTTTCTGTGGACAAGGCTGGAAATGGTAGGGGTAATAGTCAATTGGGCGATTCATAAGACGGTTGACAAGTACCACTGAGCCCTGTGGATAAGCCTGGCAGGAAATGTGGGTAAGATCGGTGCCTGTCATACGGGTGAGTTATCCACTGTCTGATTGGGGGTTGTGCACAGGGTTGGGGCCGGTTTGCCAACAAAGGGCTGTGGGTAACTTTCGGTGCATTGTTTTCTGTACACAAGCCTGTAGGTAAGTCTGTAAAAAATTGAAAATAAACAATTTAAATTTCCACAGGCTGTTTATTAAATTGTTTTGACCCTTTCACTTGAGGGGGGCTCAGGTTAGAATCCTTGGTCATCTCTCTCATCGGGTCCTGGAGATCCGTTACGAGTAATTTCTGAGGCATCGGAGGCAATGCTGTCGTGCCGAATAATATCTGGCATCAGTGTCTGGAAGTACTCCGGGACGAGTTTCCCGCTCAGCAATTCAACACCTGGCTCAGGCCCTTGCAGTCTGATCACCGCGAGGGCCAGTTGATGCTGTTTGCGCCAAACCGCTTCGTGATGGACTGGGTTAACGAGAAATACCTCAGACGAATTGAAGAAGTATTGAAAGATCTGCACGGTGGCCAGGCTCCGCTGGTGAATATGAAAGTGGGTTCGGCACCTAAAATGGCGGACCTGGTGGTTCGTTCGGAAACAGCGGCTAGCGGGGCGGCGTCCGAACAGGAAGGCTCCAGTACGGTGACGGAAGAGGAAAGGGGCATTGCGGCCACGGCAAACCCTCGGTCTGCAAAGCTAAAAAGCGGGGATAATCGCCGCTCGGTGCAGGTGGAAGGGGATATCAAGCACCAGAGCTTTCTCAATGAAGGTTTTACCTTTGATACCTTCGTGGAGGGCAAATCCAACCAGCTGGCCAGGGCGGCATCTATGCAGGTTGCGGAAAATCCCGGTGGCGCCTATAACCCGTTGTTTCTCTATGGTGGCGTGGGCCTCGGTAAAACCCACCTGATGCATGCCATTGGCAACGATATCGTGCGCCGCAATCCCAGGGCAAAGGTAGCGTATCTGCGATCGGAGCGGTTTGTGGCGGATATGGTCAAGGCGCTGCAGCTTAACGCGATCAATGAGTTCAAGCGGTATTACCGGTCTGTGGATGCCCTGCTGATTGATGATATCCAGTTTTTTGCCCGCAAGGAGCGTTCCCAGGAAGAATTTTTCCATACCTTTAATGCGTTGCTTGAAGGCGGGCAGCAAGTCATCGTTACCTGTGACCGTTTTCCGAAAGAAATCGTGGATATGGAAGAGCGGCTCAAGTCCCGATTTGGCTGGGGCCTGACGGTAATGGTCGAGCCGCCGGAACTGGAAACCCGGGTTGCGATACTGATGAAAAAGGCTGAGCAGGTAAACGTGAAACTCAGTAGCGAAGCGGCCTTCTTTATTGCCCAGAAGATCCGGTCAAATGTTCGGGAGCTAGAGGGGGCGCTACGTTTGGTGATAGCGAATGCTCACTTCACTGGTTCGGAAATCACCCCGCCGTTTATTCGTGAGAGCCTCAAGGACTTGCTGGCGCTGCACGAAAAACAGGTGAGTATCGATAATATTCAACGCACGGTGGCAGAGTACTACAAGATCAAGGTGTCCGATCTGTTGTCGAAACGACGCACTCGTACGATCACCCGCCCACGGCAGGTTGCCATGTCTCTTTCCAAAGAGCTCACCAATCACAGTCTGCCGGAAATAGGTGATGCGTTTGGTGGCCGTGATCACACTACGGTGCTGCACGCCTGCAAGAAGATTGTGGAACTCCAGGAGACAGATCCCGGTATCCGCGAGGATTATCAGAACTTTATGCGGTTGCTTACAACCTGACCGGTTCTGTGAACAACCAATAAACATTCACCTTCCAATAAAAGAATGCTGAGTGCCATGAAACTGACGATCAGCCGAGAATCCCTGCTTACCCCGCTGCAGTCCATAGCTGGTGTGGTGGAACGAAAACAGACAATGCCGGTACTGTCCAACGTGTTGCTGGTGGCGGAAGACAATTCCCTGACCCTTACCGGAACCAATATGGAAGTGGAACTGGTGGGACGTGTGTCCCCGGTGCATGTGGACCAGCCGGGGCGTATTACCGTTCCGGCGCGGAAGTTGTCCGACATCTGCCGAGCGCTGGGCGAGGAGTCTCCCATCGAACTGGCACTGGAAGGTGACCGGCTGCACCTGCGATGTGGGGCCAGTCATTTCACCCTGTCGACGCTGCCTGCAGAGCATTTTCCCAATGTCGAGGATGAAGCCGAAAGCTTCCGGCTTGAGCTCCCCCAGAAGGAACTCAGCCGTATGTTTGATGCAACGGCCTTTGCCATGGCGCAACAGGATGTCCGTTACTATCTCAACGGCCTGTTGCTGGAAGTGGACAAGGATCATGTCCGCACGGTAGCGACAGATGGCCATCGCCTTGCCATGGCGCATTTCGACCTGCCTACCGGGTGCCCCGAACCCAGGCAGGTGATTGTGCCCCGTAAGGGTGTGCTGGAGCTCTCCCGACTGCTGGACGATGTGGAAACGCCGGTTACCCTGGTGATCGGGGATAACCATCTGCGAGCGACGGTCGGCTCCTACACGTTTACCTCCAAGCTGATCGAGGGCAAATTTCCCGACTACAACCGGGTCATTCCCCGTGGTGGCGACAAGGTCGTATTGGCGGATCGGGCCACACTCAAGAATACCCTGCAGCGCGCCGGGATTCTTTCCCATGAAAATATCCGCGGTGTGCGGCTGAACCTTGCTCCCAATGAGTTGCAGGTGTTCGCCAACAACCCGGATCAGGAACAGGCCGAAGATGCATTGCCGGTGGAGTATCAGGGCGAATCACTGCAGATCGGATTTAATGTAGGCTACCTGGTGGATGTTATGAACGCGCTGGAGGAAGACCAGGTGAAGATTACCCTGGCAAACCCCAACAGCAGCGCGTTGATAGAAGCGCAGAATGACAACCGCTGCCTTTACGTTGTGATGCCGATGCGGCTCTAGCAGACAATGTTTACGGAATAAGGAAGGAAGAAAACATGGGAACGGTGACGAACAGTCTCAAGGGTGCCTTTCGAATCGGTCAGACCATGTCCGTACTCGGGCGAGCCGGTGCGAATTGGGTTCGTGGCGACCGTCCGCCAGCTCCGCGGTTACTCAGGCAGACGTTTGAATCTCTGGGGGCGACCTATATCAAACTGGGTCAGTTCATTGCCAGTTCCCCCACTTTCTTTCCCAAGGAATACGTAGAGGAATTCCAGCATTGCCTGGACCGCACGCCTAATCTGCCGTTCAGCGTGATCAGAAAGATCATCAGGGACGAACTCGGGCGTCCCCTTGAAGAGGTGTATTCCGATATTGATCCGGTGGCGCTGGCCTCGGCTTCCATAGCGCAGGTCCACGCTGCAAAGCTGGTTACCGGCGAAGACGTGGTGATCAAGGTACAGAAACCCGGTGTGGAAAATATTCTGCTTACGGATCTGAATTTCCTGTACCTGTCCGCGAGGATTCTGGAAACGCTGGCTCCAAAACTGTCCTGGACGTCGTTGTCCGGCATTGTCGAGGAAATTCAGCGCACCATGATGGAAGAGTGTGACTTCATCAAGGAAGCCAATAACCTCAAGGTGTTCCGGGAATTCCTGCTCAATACCCACAACGAGGACGCCACTGTTCCGCTGGTGTATGAAAGCTGTAGCACGCGACGGGTTCTCACCATGGAGCGATTCCATGGTGTTCCGCTGACTGATCTGGAAAGCATTCGCGGTTACGCGCGTGACCCGGAGCGAACCCTGATCACCGCCATGAATACCTGGTTCTCAAGCCTGACCCAATGTGAGTTTTTTCACGCCGATGTCCATGCCGGCAACCTGATGGTATTGAAGGACGGCAGGGTCGGCTTTATCGACTTCGGCATTGTTGGCCGGATTCGTCCGGATACCTGGCAGGCGGTCAGCGATTTTATTTCATCTGTGATGGTCGGAAACTTTGACGGCATGGCAGACGCCATGATCCGTATCGGTATTACCCATCAGAAGGTTCAGGCCAGCGAACTGGCTAACGACCTTCGTCGCCTCTACCAGCAAATGGACACGATGGTGCCGGACGAAGTCCCGTATCAGCCTGATCAGGCCGAAGACGACGTCAACAATATCCTGATGGATATGGTGCGTATCGGCGAAGGCCACGGGCTGCATTTCCCAAGGGAATTCGCCTTGCTGCTGAAACAGTTCCTGTACTTCGACCGTTACGTTCACATACTGGCGCCGGAAATGGACGTCTTCATGGACGAGCGGCTGACGATGTTGCATTAATCGCGTTCGTCAACAAGGTTTTGTACACTGGGGCAGCGTCGCCGAATGGCACGCTGCCTTTTTTGTTCCGTCTCCAGGCTGATAACTTATCGTGACTTATGGCGCTCGTTAAACTGCAAACGGAACATTTCCGCAACCTCTCTCCCGCGCCGGCCAGCTTCTCTCCTTCGATCAATCTTCTGTATGGCGAAAACGGCAGTGGAAAAACCAGTGTGCTGGAGGCCATTGGTTATCTTGGTCTTGGGCGATCATTTCGTGTGGGCCGGCACCAGGCGGTGGTCAGTCATGGTCAGCAGAAGCTCACGGTTTTCGGTGGCCTGGATATGGGAATGGCTGATGGCGGTCGTTCGGTGCCTGGCGAGCTCAGCCATCGCGTAGGCATCTCCCGGGATGTGTTGGCGAAGGAGACAACGCTTCGTGTGGATGGTGAGGCGGTGAGGAATCTTTCATCGCTGGCAATGCACCTTCCGGTGTCGGTGATCGATCCAGGTGTATTCGATATTGTGGCAGGTGGGCCCGGCAAACGACGACAGTTTCTTGATTGGGCGGTGTTCCACGTGGAACATTCCTTTGCGTCGGTCTGGCAGCAGTGTCAAAGAGTCACATCACAGCGGAATCAAATCCTCAGAACTGGTAGAATAGACGATGCTCTGATGAAGGTCTGGGACTCACAGTACACGGAGTTGGCAGAGCGTCTGACAAAAGCACGGAAAGAAACCTTTCGTCTGTTCACAACGGCCTTTGATAGCTTGCTCGGCGAGATAGACGCGCCGTGGGTAGATGGGCTTAAGCTCGACTTTTATGCGGGTTGGGATTCATCGCAATCCCTGTTTGATGTGTTAAAGGCCCATCGCGAACAGGAACGGAAAATGGGTCATACGTTGTATGGTCCCAATCGTGCCGATATACGGTTGCGATTCCAGGGTCGCCCGGTGTCAGAAACCTTCTCCCGGGGTCAACAAAAGACACTGGTCATATTGATGAAGATTGCTCAGGGCATGGTACTGAGCAATCTCGGTAAACAGGTCACATTTCTGCTGGACGACATCAATGCAGAACTGGATGTGGGGCACCGGGCCATGCTTGCCCAGAAGCTCTACGAATTACGATGTCAGGTGTTTCTGACATCGATAGAGTCGCCCCGACCTGAAGAGCTATGGCAGAACACCATGCCGGAATACCGATTGTTCCACGTGGAACATGGAAAATTGACGGAAGAATAGAATAAGGCCCGGATGATCCATCTTCATTCCTCTGAACCAGAGACAATGGTTTCAGCCCGGGAAATCACCCTTCAGGAGTGCCCTAATGAGCGAATCGATTTACAATTCCTCCAGTATCAAGGTATTGAAAGGACTGGACGCGGTGCGGAAACGGCCCGGCATGTACATTGGTGATACCGATGACGGTACCGGACTGCACCACATGGTCTTTGAGTTGGTGGATAACTCCATTGACGAAGCGCTGGCCGGGCACTGTTCTGAAATCGGAGTGATCATTCATCCGGACGAGTCAGTCACGGTGAAGGATAACGGCCGTGGTATTCCTGTTGACCTTCACGAGGAAGAGGGAGTGTCGGCCGCGGAAGTCATCATGACCGTTCTCCATGCCGGCGGTAAGTTCGACGACAACAGCTATAAGGTCTCCGGCGGCCTCCACGGTGTTGGTGTCTCCGTGGTAAACGCCCTGTCCTCTTCGCTTACCCTCACCATCCGTCGTGACGGCAAGGTGTATGAGCAGGTCTACAACGGCGGCGTCCCGAAGGCACCTCTGGGTGTGGTGGGCGATACCGATGCCAGTGGTACCAAGGTTCACTTCATTCCCTCGCCTGAGACCTTCACCAGCATCGAATTCCATTGGGATATTCTGGCCAAGCGCTTGCGGGAACTGGCGTTTCTGAACAGTGGCGTGCGTATCCGCCTTCAGGATGAACGTTCCGGTAAAGAGGAAGTGTTCGAATATGAGGGCGGTCTGCGAGCGTTTGTTGAGCACCTGAACTCAAACAAGACTCCGATCAACCGGGTGTTCCACTTTATCAAGGAGCGCGACGACGGCATCGCTGTTGAAGTCGCCATGCAGTGGAACGACGCCTTCCAGGAGAACATCTACACGTTCACCAACAATATCCCCCAGCGGGACGGTGGTACTCACCTGGCGGGCTTCCGTGCTGCCCTGACCCGTTCGCTGAATAACTACATCGAGCATGAAGGCCTGGGCAAGAAGGCAAAGGTCAGCACCTCCGGTGACGATGCCCGGGAAGGCCTGACTGCGATTATCAGCGTCAAGGTGCCGGACCCCAAGTTTTCCTCACAGACCAAGGACAAACTGGTCTCTTCCGAGGTAAAAACGGCCGTCGAGCAGGAGCTATACCAGTCGTTTGCAGAATACCTGCAGGAGCAGCCTAACGAAGCCAGGCTGATCGTCAACAAGATGATCGACGCTGCCCGTGCTCGTGAAGCCGCACGCAAGGCACGGGACATGACCCGTCGCAAGGGCGCCCTGGATATCGCGGGGCTGCCCGGCAAGCTGGCAGACTGTCAGGAAAAAGACCCTGCTCTCTCCGAACTGTTCATTGTGGAGGGTGACTCTGCCGGCGGCAGTGCCAAGCAGGGTCGTGACCGCAAAACCCAGGCTATCCTGCCGCTCAAAGGCAAAATCCTGAACGTGGAGAAAGCACGTTTTGACAAGATGCTGTCGTCCGTCGAGGTGGGTACACTGATCACCGCCCTGGGCTGTGGTATCGGCCGGGAAGAGTTCAATCCGGAGAAACTCCGCTATCACTCCCTGATTATCATGACCGATGCGGACGTGGATGGCTCTCACATCCGTACGTTGCTGCTCACCTTCCTGTTCCGCCAGATGCGGGAAATCATCGAGCGTGGCCACGTATTTATTGCCATGCCGCCGCTTTACAAGGTCAAGCGGGGCAAGCAGGAGCAGTATCTGAAGGATGAAAAGGCCAAGGAAGCCTACCTGACCCAGACCGCACTGGAAGGCGCCCAGCTTTATGTGAACCCGGAAGCACCGGCGCTCAAGGATTCTGCACTGGAAACCATGGTCAAGGATTACCAGGCCGTGATGGCGATGATTGATCGCCTGTCCCGGGCTTACCCTGCCAAAGTGCTTCAGCAGATGCTGGATAACGTCACCCTGAAGCCGGAAGACCTGAAGAACGAAGAAGCGGTTGCCCGCTGGGTCGCGCGCCTGGGCGATGGCCTGCAGCTGGATACCCGCACGGGCACCAAGTACACCTTCTCGGTGGAAAAGGATTCCGAACGGAATCTCTACCTGCCGAAGGTGGTTATCTATGTGCATGGTATTCCCCACAACCACGTCTTCAGCCATGACTTCTTCGAGTCTTCCTCCTATGGCGCCATCGCGCGGATGGGCGAAACGCTTGATGGCCTGATCGAAGAAGGTGCCTATATCCAGCGTGGCGAGCGCAAACAGGCGGTATTGTCCTTCGCCGGTGCCCTGGAGTGGTTGATGAAGGAAGCCCAGCGCGGCCTGAACATCCAGCGCTACAAGGGGTTGGGCGAAATGAACCCGGAGCAGTTGTGGGAGACCACCATGGACCCGGAAACACGTCGCATGATGAAGGTGACCATCGAGGATGCCATTGCCGCAGACCAGATTTTCACGACCCTTATGGGCGACGATGTGGAGCCGCGACGGTTGTTCATCCAGAACAACGCACTGGAAGTGACCAATCTGGATATCTGATGCTACGAAGCCAGGATATCAAGGTACCCTGAGCTTTGGTCAGGGTCATAAAAAAGGCGGCCAGGTGGCCGCCTTTTTTATTGTAATCAATAGGTTGGAGAGCATACGTTATCTGTTACGGGTCTTGACGACTGGACGCCGAATCCGAGGATTTGCTGTCATGCTGGGCCGCAAGATGCGGCGCCATGACTTCTTCAAGGGTGTAGCCGGTGAGCCGACGAATGGAGCGCCATAAGTAATAGAAAATGGCGATCATCATGATCATCGACGGAATGGCAATCATCGGATAACTCACCAGCGTCATACGCCCCAGTTCTTCATTGAAGGCCTGAGTGCCGGAGGGGCTGGTCACTATCCACTTGGCCAGTACGAAGTTCATGATCGACGAGAACAGAAACGTCAGGCTGAAGAAGTAGCTGGCCTTGAGCAACCGTGCTTCAAACTCGGCCTCGCTTCCCCTCTCCTTCAGCACTGCCTGAATCTTTTCGACGTCCAGTACGGTGGGGTTGTACAGCAGCGTTTTCACCAGCGGGTATTTGGTGCGGGTGGAGACAAGTACGGCAATACCGATCACCGCAGGAACGGCGGCTTCCTTGATCGCCAGCCAGCCGGCATCCAGTTCCATCAGCCCGATACCGCCGGTAAGGCCGACACTGATGACGCCCAGCACCGCGATAAAGTTGTACTTGCGGTAGCGCACCAGCTCGAACAGGCCCCAGCCCAGGGGGAAAGCCAGCCCGATCACCAGTGCCATGACACTTCCCAGGTATTCATCCCCGCTCAACTTCATAAGAATGACAGAGGGAATGATGATGCTGACAAGCAGGTCTACCCAGGGCCTGGGTTTGTGGGTCGGTTTAGAAGGGGTTTCCGGGGAGTTCATAGATCAGCCTGATGGTTCGGAGGAATGATGCCGGTAAGAATCCAGCATACCGAAAAAGTCTTCAGGCAGTATACGATGAAACCACCACTAACCGAAGGCCAGTCGAACCAGCCTGCCAAGAGTGTCAGGCCGAGGAGTTGCAACTTTTATGTCGCTGATAACGACCTGTCATGTAACTGCAACACGCTTTCTGACGGGATCGGTTAAGCTGACAGCCGTTGCACTGTGAGGCTTCAGGGATAGACTTCAGGAGAGAGAATGAAGATCATTGCTTTTTACAGCTTGAAAGGCGGCGTCGGTAAAACCGCGGCGGCTGTAAACATTGCTTACCTGGCCAGTCAGGCCGGTATCCGTACCCTGTTATGGGACCTGGACCCCCAGGGGGCCGCAAGCTGGTACCTGGCCGGTACCGACGAGATCAAGGGCCGGAAACTGGCCGCACTGATGGATGGAAAAACCCCGATTGGCCAGTTCATTCGCGAGAGCGCCTATCCTGACCTGGACTTTATTCCCGCCCACAACAGTTTCCGCAACCTGGATGTCCGCCTGGACAAGGATGACAGTAACAATACCCTGAAGAACTGGCTGGCACCGCTGTCGGAGGAAACCAGCCTGGTGGTGCTGGACTGTCCACCGTCCATGTCGCGGTTATCCGAGCAGGTGTTAAAGACCGCCGATGGCGTATTTGTACCGGTCGTGCCCACCTGGCTTGCGCTGAACAGCTGGCATCAGCTTCAGGCCTTCGCGAAGGACAAGAAACTCAAACCCGGCCGTTTGCATCCGTTTTTCTCCATGGTGGACCGGCGCAAGAACCTGCACCGGGAAATGGTCATCAACCGTAAGAAGCATTTGGAGGGCGGAATGAACGCAATCATTCCCAATGCCAGTGTGGTGGAGAAAATGGGCGAAAGCGGCCAGCCGGTTGAACTGATGGACCGGTCCTCGGCTGCCGCTGACGCCTATCGTCGGCTTTGGAAGGAAATCCGTAAGCTGCTTTAGCCTATTTCTTTCAACGCCTGCTCAACGATGCCCAGGCCTTCCCCGAGAATGTTGTCCTCGATGGTTACCGGCATCAGGAAGCGGATGGTATTGCCATACATACCGCAGCTGAGCAGAATCAGGCCGTTTTCCTTGCATTTCTTGGTCACTGCACCAGCAAAGTCAGCTCTTGGCTCCTTGCTGGTCTTGTCTGTCACCAGCTCAATGGCAGCCATGGGGCCCAGGTTGCGGACGTTGTCCACATGGGGGAACTGCTCCTGCCACTGGTCAAAACGCTTGCGCAGCGTGTCACCCAGGCGCTGGCTCTTGCCCAGGATGTCATCCTCCTCGAACACTTCCAGTACCGCCAGGGCGGCTGCACAGGCACTGGGGCTGCCGGTGTAGGTACCGCCCAGAGAGTTGGGGCCGGAGGCATCCATGTGCTTGTCGGTGCCCACAATGGCGGAGATCGGCATGCCGTCAGCCATGCTCTTGGCCATGGTCATCATGTCCGGCTCAACACCGCTGTGTTCAATGGCAAACATTTTGCCGGTACGTCCGAAGCCACTCTGGACTTCGTCGACAATCATAAGGATGCCGTGCTCATCGCAGATCTCGCGAATGGCTTTCAGGAAGCTTGGCGGTGCGGAGTAGAAACCGCCCTCGCCCAGCACCGGCTCAATAATGATCGCAGCCGTGTCCTTGCCCGGAGAATCCGCTTTCATGGTCATCTTGAGGCCGCGAAGTGCTTCGTCTTCACTGACACCGTGGTACGGCACCGGATAAGGCGCGCGGAAGACGGTTCCCGGCATCGGGCCGAAGTCTGTCTGATAGGGCGCTGCCTTGCCGTTCATGGCCATGGTGTACAGGGTGCGGCCGTGGTAACCACCATCAAAACAGATCACATTACTGCGACCCGTAGCGGCACGGGCGATTTTAACGGCGTTCTCGAGCGCCTCAGCACCACTGTTGGCCAGCATGACCTTGGCGTGGCCACGGACCGGGGCAATGCCGCTCAGCTTCTCAGCGAGCCTGACATAGCCCTCATAGGGCATCACGGTCTGGCAGGTGTGCATCAGCTTGTCCAGCTGCCCTTTCACTGCCTCAACCACTTTGGGGTGACGATGGCCGATGTTCAGTACACCGATGCCGCCGGCGAAGTCGATCATTCGCTTGCCGTCGGCATCCCAGAGCTCGGCATTGGTCGCATGGTCGGCAAACTGCTCGTTGGGGCTGGCTGCACCGGCCGCGACATAACGTTCTTTGAGTGCCTGCAGTTCTTTGTTCGTCACTTTGCTCTCCTCGAATTCGGTTTAGTCCTGTCAGCATACACGAAATGACGGCCCGGTTTGAAAACCCGACCCTGATGTTTCTACGTACTCCGGCTCCCCATGTCTTCCCGGAACTGAAGTTCCGCCAGGCGCCGATACAGGGGATTCCGTGCCACCAGGTCGTCGTGTTTGCCAATATCCTGAAGAATGCCGGCTTCCAGGACAATGATACGATCGGCGTGTCTCACGGTGGCCAGCCGGTGAGCAATGACCAGTGTTGTGCGGTCAGACATCAACCCCGGCATTGCCTGCTGAATCAGGTGTTCGCTTTCAGCATCCAGTGCGCTGGTGGCCTCATCCAGTAACAGTATAGGCGCATCCGCGAGCAATGCCCGGGCAATTGCAAGCCGCTGTTTCTGCCCGCCGGAGAGCCCCAGCCCAGTGTCTCCCAGAGGTGTTTCATAACCTTGGGGGAGTTTGCGAATGAATTCATCGGCATGGGCGATACGGGCGGCTTCCACCATGGCATCTTCGCTGGCATCGGGGCGGGCGTAGCGAATGTTGTCGGCAATGGTGCCGTGGAACAGTGCCGGGTTCTGGGGCACCAGGGCAAAGCATCGTCGCAGGTCATCAAGCGCTACCTGGCGGCTGTCGGATCCGTCGATCAGGATCTGTCCCGTGTCAGGATCGTAGAACCGCAACAACAGATCAAACAGCGTCGACTTGCCTGCCCCTGAAGGACCGACCAGCGCAACGGTTTCCCCGGCGCGGATGCTGAGCGAGAGATCCTTCAGAACCTGGATATCGGGCCGGGAGGGATAGGAAAAACTCAGATTGTTGAATTCGATGTCGCCTCGAATCCTCTCGGGCAACGCCAGGGAAGCGGTGATTTCCATGGGGATCTCACTGGGAGTCTGTAACAGTTCAAAGATCCGCGCCGCCGCCCCGGCCGCTCGCTGCAACTCGCCAATCACCTCGGTGATTGCCCCTGCCGCCAGCCCCACCAGCAGGCTGTAGAACACAAACGCCGCCAGTTCCCCGGGGCTGGTACGCCCGGAAATCACATCCAGGCCGCCAATCCAGATCACCACCCCGATGGCGCCCATCACCAGAGTAATGGCGATGGTGGTCAGCCAGGCCCGCTGGCGAATCCTCACCCGCGCTATGTCAAAGGCATTCTCAGCCACTCGTGCGAAAAACCGGCGGTCGTGAGGCTGATGATTGAACGCCTGCACGGTCTTGATCTGGGTAAGGTTCTCACCCACGTAGCTGCCCACTTCCGCAACCCGGTCCTGGCTCAGCCTGGAAAGCTGCCTGACACGACGCCCGTAAACCAGTATGGGAACGATCACCAGCGGAAAGCCGAGGATAATGATGCTGGCCAGTTTGGCATTGGTAACAAACAATAGAATCAGGCCACCCACCAGCATTAGCGCATTACGCAGCGCAATCGATACTGTTGAGCCAATCACCGACTGCAGCACGGTGGTATCGGCCGTAAAGCGGGATTGAATCTCCAGGCTTCGGTTTTTTTCGTAAAAGCCGGGGTGAAGGTCGATCAGATGGTTGAACACCTGTTTGCGAATATCGGCCACTACCCGTTCTCCTATCCAGGACACCAGATAGAAGCGGGCAAAGGAACCAATAGCTAGTCCGATAACCAATATAAAAAACAGTCCCACAGCTCGAGATAGCATGGCTGGCGATTGAGTGGCGAGGCCCTGATCCACCAGAATCCTTAGCCCTTGACCAAGTCCAAGCGTGATACCAGCCGTAATAACCAGAGCAATCAGGGCACCCGCAACAGCCCTCTTGTAAGGGCTGATAAAATCGATAACCAGCTTTAATGCTTTGCGGTGACGGGCGTTAATGATGTGCCTCCTGGGTCGCGGGTGAGGTAAACTCTGGCATCCATACGGTTTTTACTCAAAACAAGACCTATCATACAGCTACGTAAGAGCGTGCGGGGTGGGACTTGTCTGCCAGGACCGTCAAAAGCCAGGGATGGCTTTTGTCGAGCGTACAGGGACGTATTTACAGCGTGTCCTGGCAGACAAGTCCCACCCCGTGCGCTCGACTACTCCGCCGTCGAAAGGAACCCGAGTGCGAGCCTACGCCGATAACGATTACCCCGCAGACCATAAACCGGACTGGAAAGTCATCGCCGGCCTCTGGCCCTATCTGGCGGAATTCCGGGGCCGTGTTGTTCTGGCACTGGCATTTCTCATAATTTCCAAGTTGGCGACCGTTGCCACACCGGTCGCCTTGAAGTACATCGTCGACTACCTGGATGAGAACCGCGGTGGTGAGGTGCTTCTGTGGATTCCTGTGCTCCTGGTCGTCGCCTATGGCCTGCTCCGATTCGGCAGCACCCTGTTCAGTGAGCTGAGGGATGCGGTGTTCGCCCGGGTGGCGGAACGGGCCATGCGGCGGGTGTCCCTGCGGGTTTTCGAACACCTGCATAATCGGGAACTGGCGTTCCATCTGGACCGGAAAACCGGTGGCCTGGCCCGGGATATCGAGCGCGGCACCAATGGCATCAGCTTCCTGCTGCGTTTTACCCTGTTCAACATCGTGCCCACACTACTGGAAATCCTGCTGGTCGCCGGCATTCTGTTCGTGGTGTTCAATGTGGGCTACGTGCTGGCTATCCTGGTAGCCGTAGTGGTGTATGTGGTGTTTTCCATCAAAGTCACCGAGTGGCGTACCAAATATGTCCGTGAGGCCAACGCCAGGGACAACCAGTCCAACTCCCGGGCGATAGACAGCCTGCTCAACTACGAGACGGTCAAGTACTTCAACAACGAGAAGTTCGAAGCCAGGCTGTACGACGAGGATCTGCACGACTGGGAGCAGGCCCGCCTGAAAAACCGGTTGTCCCTGGCGGCCCTGAACGCTGGCCAGGCCCTTATCATTGGCCTGGCGATGATTGTCATCATGGCCATGGCGGTGCGGGAAGTGGCCAGTGGTGAGATTACCCTGGGTGATTTCACCATGATCAACGCCTACCTGTTGCAGCTGTTTATCCCCCTGAACGCGCTGGGTTTTGTGTACCGGGAGATCCGTCAGGCGCTGGTGAACGTGGAGCGGTTGTTCGGATTGTTGGGTGACGAACCGGTGATTGAGGACGCTCCCGGTGCCAGAGCCCTGGTGGTGGATAAAGGCGAGGTTCGTTTTGACCATGTGCACTTTGCCTATCGACAGGATCGCCAGATCCTCCGGGATGTGAGTTTTTCGATCCCGGCCGGGCACACGGTAGCTGTGGTGGGTGCCAGTGGCGCGGGCAAGTCCACGCTCGCCCGCCTGTTGTTCCGGTTCTACGATGTCGATCAGGGCAGTATCTCCATCGATGGCCAGGATATTCGCAGCGTTACCCAGGATAGCCTGCGCGCCGCCATCGGCGTGGTGCCCCAGGACACGGTACTGTTCAACGATACCCTTTACCGCAATCTGGCCTATGGCCGCCCCGAGGCCAGTGAAGAAGAGGTCTACCGGGCGGCCCGTATGGCGCATCTGGACGCCTTTATTCAAAGCCTGCCCGATGGCTACGAAACCCAGGTCGGCGAGCGTGGGCTGAAGCTCTCCGGGGGTGAGAAACAACGGGTAGCCATTGCCCGGGTCATCCTCAAGAACCCCCCGGTGTTGATTCTGGATGAGGCCACGTCCTCCCTGGACTCGCTATCTGAGCAGGCCATCCTGGGAGCGCTAAAGGAAGTCAGCCGTCAGCGCACCTCCCTGGTGATTGCCCACCGTCTGTCCACCACCCGTGATGCCGATACCATTCTGGTGATGGACGGCGGCCGCATCGTCGAAAGCGGGCACCACAGTGACCTGCTTGCCCGCAATGGCCACTACGCCCATCTCTGGGCGCAGCAACATCGAAGCGGCGACGATGACCATGAAGCCTGACCGCTGACTCAACCCTGATGTCCCGGAGCTCCAGGAAGAATCTGCTATGCCCAGACGTCCGTATTGTCTAAAATATGATCAATAAGGGGGTGTCATGGGCCATAATCGCATGGGCATCAGCAAGAGAGTCACCGCCACGCTGCTGGCCAGCCTGGCTCTGGTGATACTTTGGTCATCGCAGCCCCTGGCCGGTGATACCGATGAGGAGATCCAGGACACCATACTCCGCCAGATCGAAGCCTTCGCCAACAACGACCAGGAACAGGCCTGGGCCCATGCTTCCGAGGGGATCAAACGCCGCTTCGGATCCTCGCAGGTGTTTATTGACATGGTGCGGGAAGCCTATCCCGCCGTGCACAGTGCTACCGCGATAGAATTTACCGAGCGTGTACCCCACGGCAGCTTTGAAATCCAGGTGGTGAAATTGCAGGGCCCCGAGGGTAAACGCTGGGATGCGTACTACCGCATGGTGATGACGGAGGGCGCCTGGAAAATTGCAGGCGTTCGCCTGGAACCCGCCGAACTCAGTATCTGAGTCAGTCTGGCTAGCGAAGTCCGCCAGGTCAGGTCTGGGAGTGTTTGCGCAGTGAGGATTCCAGGTTCTTGGTTTCAGTAATATCCACCAGCGTGATGACCACGCCATCAATCATATTGTCCAGACGCCGGTAGGGGATGATCCTGACCGAAAACCAGCGGTCATCGTTGGTGGTAATCTGCTTTTCGCTGACCGCCAGGGTATTCAGGGTCCGGCGGGCGTCTTCCTGCAGGTCCGGATACCGGAGACTGGTGGTCAGGTCGCTGATCGGGCGGCCTATGTCGCTTTCACGCAGGCTGATAATGGCGGCGGTCCGCTCGGTATAGCGCCGTACGTTCAGGTCCTGATCCAGGAACAGAACCGCAATTTCGATGCTGTTGAGCACGTTCTGCATATCGCTCTGGGCGAGCGCGAGGTCATCCAGCTTGGTTTGCAGCTCGGTGTTGATGGTTTGCAGTTCTTCGTTCATGGACTGCATTTCTTCTTTGGACGTCGTCAGCTCCTCATTGGCAGACTGCAACTCTTCGTTGGTGGACTGAAGCTCTTCGTTGGACGCCTGCAGTTCTTCCCGGGTCTGTTTTGCCTGCTGCCGCAGACTTTCAATTTCCCTCTGATACCGCTGGATTTCCTCAGCGTGATCCGATTCCGCGGCCGAGGCAGGTTTGCGGCGCCGGGACGGCGCTGGTGTGGGTGCCTCGCGGAATACGACCATGGTCATGCCCTTCAGGGCATCGGGTTCGCTCAAGGCCTGAATGGTTACGTCAACGGCGTGAGTGCCGGATTCGCTCTGAACCAGCACTCCCGTAAGCTCAAGCGGTTCCTTTTGCTCCATCGCCTGGTGCAGGGCAGTGCACAGGGGTTCGCGCAGACCCTCCCGGGCCATGGCGTGGATGTTCCAGTTGGCCTTGCCCGCAGCCGGTTCCAGATACTTTCCGGTACGCCCGCTGATATAAACAATATCCGCATCCGCGTTGAGCACCACAGCAGCCGGTGCATAGACCTGTAGCAGGACATGATCCGCAGCAGATTGCAGGGTGTTGGTAACCTCCTGAGGGAGAACCTGGTTGGATCGCACGGGCTGCTCCTTGTGCAGGGTGGACATCGGTGGATAGGATTTTAACAGGAAGTCAGAGTGGCGAAAGGAATCGAAGGGTTTGCATCGGTACAGGCGCATTTTGGGCTTCAGCGGTGAAAACAGATGATTCAGCCGGCCAATGGTTTCCGAACTGCCCAGCATCAACAATCCGTTGGGGCGGAGGCTGTAGTGGAACAGGGGCAGTATCCGCCGTTGCAACGCCACGTCGAAATAAATCAGCAGGTTGCGGCAGGCAATCATATCCAGCTTGGTGAATGGCGGATCGAGGATGACATCGTGCAGGGCAAACAATACCTTGTCACGAATCGACGGGCTTATCTGGTAATAATTGTTGTGTCTGGTGAAAAAACGCGCCAACCGGTCTCCCGATACATCGTCTTCAATACAGAGCGGATACTGCCCTCGCCGTGCCAGGGTAATGGCTTCGGGACTGATGTCGGAGGCAAAAATCTGCAGATTCAGCTTTCGCCTGGATTCGATGGGTTCCAGCGCCTCGGTGAACGCTATGGCCAGCGAATAGGCCTCTTCCCCGGTTGAGCAGCCCACCACCCAGGCTCTCAGCGTGTGGTCCGGGGGTTGCGCAGTGAGCAGTTCTGGCAGGCCAATTTTTATGAGGTAGTCCCAGGTTTCCGGATCCCGGAAAAACTGGGTAACGCCGATCAACAGTTCCCGGAATAACAGCTGAACTTCCTGTTTGTTGTCGGCAAGAAAGTGGCTGTAATCGGCCAGGTCCGCAATTCTGTGGATGGCCATGCGGCGCTCGATCCGACGGTGAAGGGTCGAGGGTTTGTAGAGCGAAAAGTCATGCCGGGTGTGCTTTTGCAGCACGCGGATGATTGGGTCCAGTCGTGTCAGAGACCTGAGATTCCGGTGGTCATGATGGAGGCTTTCACCCGGTTCGGGCACACGCCGGACATACGCCAGAATGCGATCCGGTAATTCCTCAGCCGGTGCCACAATATCGGCACAGCCTGCGGCTATCGCACTCCTGGGCATGGCATCGAACTGGGCCGAGTCGGGACTCTCAACCACGGTTAGCCCGCCAGTGGCCTTTATGGCCTGCAGACCCAGGGTGCCGTCTGAGCCCATGCCGGAAAGCACAACGGCAATGGCCCGCTCGTTCTGGGCGCTGGCCAAGGAGGAAAACAACACATTGATAGGCAGGCGCAGTCCCCGGGATTCCTCTGGCTGCTCCAGCTTCAGGGTCTCATCAAACACTCGCAGTTCCCGGTTCGGCGGGATGACATAAACTGAATCCGCGCGAACGGGCATGTTCTGCTGCGCTTCAAATACAGGCATTTCGGTATAGCGCTGCAGCAGTTCTGGCAGCAGCGCTTTCTGGGTCGGGTCCAGGTGTTGCACCACCAGAAATGCCATGCCGGTATCGCAAGGCGTATTGCGGAAAAAGTCTTCGAAGGACGCCAGACCACCAGCGGAGGCGCCGATACCTACGATACGCATCAGAAGCTGTCGGAGTTATTCGGGGCTTCAGTCAGAATCATCAGAACGCTGTCACCAGCCGCCGCAGGCTTTGCGCAGATTGTCACGTGCCTGTGATCCGGGAGTTCAACCGTTGCATTTGCTGAGTCCTGTGCCCCGGGATTCCTGAACAGTGGGTTCACAACAGCGTCCTGTCCGGGTGCCAGAAGTGCGCCCAGTGCCATGCCGGCAAGATCCATGGTGGAATTGCCGAAAAGTACGCTGGCAGCCTCGTTGCCCTCAATGATGTCACCGTCATTGGCCAGGATCAGATAGGCGGCCGGTGCCTGCTCATAGAGCGATCTGTAGTGGGCCAGCTCTTCGCTGAGTTCATGTTCGTTGGCCTGAACCTGCTCATAGAGAAGATCAAGCTCCACCTGATAGGTCTGCAGCTCATGGAGCAACTTCGAGGCGTCGGCGGCGGATTCGGGGTTGCTGGCACGCTCGTACAGCAGTTTCAGTGTATCCACACTCAGCGCGCCGCCCCGGTTGGGTGGCGGGACTCCGTGGTCGATCAGGTCCCTGGCGCTGCGTCGCAGCCGATCATGACTTTCGGCATTCGGGTATTTGTGTGTGTCTTCCATCTAGACTCCTTTTAGATGCCTCAAAACGTGCCTATCCAAAACTGGCGCCTGAGTGACCTCAATCCAGTTTACTCCACCTTGGCGTAGCCGAATAGCCAGCGTCGAGTGTATATCCAAAGATGCCAGTGTTGTGTGCGTTGGCGAACGGACGGCATCCGGGTCAGGCCCTAATGTTATACAACGTAAAAAAGGAAACACGCCATGAAAACGCACCTGATCCGGCGGGCCGCTGAACGCACCGGCCTTTGTACCACATTATTGCTCGCAGCACTGACTCTCGTTGCCTGTGCGTCTGCGCCGCTACCACCGACGGAATCGCTGAACATGGCCAGTGATGCGATTGCCAATGCCGAGCAGGCAGAGGCCCGGCGTTATGCCGGCGCCGAACTGGAAGAGGCCAACCGTCATCTGGCCGAGGCTAACAAGGCAGTGGCAGCGGAGCGGATGACTGAAGCCGACCGCCTGGCGCAACAGGCCCGGGTTGCTGCAGAACTGGCAATAGCGAGAACAGAAGCGGCCAAGGCCGCGGAAATCAATCGTGAAATGGGGCGTGGTGCCGAGGCTCTGGATGAAGAGATGCAGCGCCAGGGAGATCAGCAATGACTATTTTATCGTTCCTGAAACCGGTTTCGGGTAAAAAAGCGACCATGGCAGTGGTACTGTCGTCGCTACTGCTGAGTGCATGTGCCACGGGACCAACCAGCCCTGATGGCTCGGAGGAGGTGCGCACCAAGCTGACACAGCTGCAACAGAACCCGGACATGATGACTCATGCCAGAGTCGAATTGCGTGATGCGGAAGCGGCCGTGGCGCTTGCTGAACAGCCGCTGGATAACGACGAAGCGGCGCTGGCGGACTACCGGATCTACATGGCTGACCGGATGGTCGAAATTGCCCGCGCCAAAGGCCGGACCCGGCTGCTGGAAGCAGAACGGGAGCAGTTGGGCGAGGAGCGCGATGCCGCCAGGCTGGCAGCACGAACCCTGGAAGCGGATCGGGCACACGCCGAGGCCGAGCGTGCGCGTAGCTCACAAGAAGACGCCGCCGCTCTCTCAGCCAGTGAGGCTGCGGAAATGCAACGGCAGATCGACGCTCTCCAGGCCGAAAAGACAGAACGGGGGCTGGTATTAACCCTGGGTGATGTACTTTTTGCCAGCGGCAGCGCGGAGATTCAGGGTGGTACTAACCAGAACCTGGAGAAACTGGTGAGCTTCCTGCAACAATACCCTGAACGCCAGGTGCAAATAGAAGGCCATACCGACAATGTAGGCAGCGCCATGTTCAATGAAACCCTCTCACGACAGCGGGCAGAGTCTGTCCGCCGCTATCTGACCGGCCGTGGTATCGACGGCGGCAGATTGACCGTGTCCGGGTTCGGCTTTGAACGTCCGGTTGCCAGCAATGACAGTGCAATGGGTCGCCAGCAGAACCGCCGAGTGGAAGTGGTTATCGAGAACAGGGAGTAGCACATGCTGAGGTATCGGGATTTCTTCCCACTGGCCGCGGACACCAAAGCCAGCAGCGAGTCGACGGGTGCCGACTCAGTAATTGACGTAGCCCGAGGTCAGGCGGTCAGTTTCCCGCTTGACCACGGCGTAGCATTCGCAGCTCAGTGCCTCGAGCCCTGGACGGTCAATCACGTTAATGTGGCCGCGATGATATTCGATAATCCCCAGATCCTGCAGTTTGCCAGCCGCCTCGGTGACGCCCTCACGGCGGACACCCAGCATGTTGGCGATGAGTTCCTGGGTCATCGTTAGATGATTGTCATGAAGGCGATCGAGGGATAACAGCAACCAGCGACACAGTTGCTGGTCAATCGAGTGGTGGCGATTACACACTGCCGTCTGGGACATCTGGGTGATCAGCGCCTGGGTGTAACGCAGGGTCAGGACCCGTACCTCGGGGCTGTTATCGAACTCATCCTTGAGTTCCCGAGAATGCATTCGATAGGCGAACCCCTTACTCTGCACAACCGTTCGGCTGGGGGTGCTGTCTCCTCCCATGAAGACGGCAATGCCGGCCATTCCCTCGTTTCCGACCACCGAGATTTCGGCAGACGAGCCGTTGATCATGACGTAAAGCAGGGAAATGATGCAATTGGTCGGAAAGTAGACAAACTCAATGGGCTGGCCGGATTCGTAAATCACATCCCCCAGGTTCATTTCCACCAGTTTGAGCTTTGGGAAAATCCGCGCCTTGGCGCTGTCCGGCAAGGCGGCCAGCAAATGATTCTGTTCGTGAAAGGCTGAAGCTTCGGGCATACCACCTCCATGGCGGAGCCTTCGTTAATAAGTACATCACGCTAACACAATACAAACCGTCGGGCTGAAACAATATCATATTCGGGCGACATGTCCTGATGACAAACCCTCCATCAGGGTCGGGTGCCCATTAAGGTTCGGGACTGTTGGCTCGAGTATCCCAGGTAAATCCGCTGGCCCATTCCAGTGTTTTTTCCAGCGGCATTGGCCTGCTGTAGAAAAAACCCTGCCCCAGCTCGCATCCCAGTTCAATCAGTTTGGTCTCTACGGCAGAGGATTCAATGCCTTCCGCGACGAGACGGCGCTGGAAACTCTGCGACAAACTGACAATGGCACTGACGATCCTGTAATTGTCGTTGTTGTCCAGCATGTCCATAACGAAGGACTGGTCAATCTTGATTTCCTGCGCGGGCAAACGGCGGAAAAGATCCAGCGAGGAGTAGCCAGTGCCAAAATCGTCGAGGGAAATGTCCACGCCCAGATCACGGCAGGCCTGGAGGTTTTTCAGAACCTTGTGGGTGTCGTCCAGCGCGGTGGTTTCGAGAATTTCGAGAATCAGGTGAGAGCGGATGTCGCGGGGGCATTCGCCCAGGGCGCTGGCAAGGTCATCACGGAAGTCGGGGCCCAGAAAATGGGAGGGGCTGAGGTTAACGCTCAGGGTGTACGGCAGCCCGCTGTCTGCGAACTCCTGCAGGCGCGTGATGGCTTCGCGAATAACGACGTTCCCGACACTGCGGGCGTATTCCGTGTATTCAATGTGTTCAAGGAAATAACCGGGACTCAGGAGCCCTAGCACGGGATGGTTCCAGCGTATCAGCGCCTCGAAACCTTCCAGGCATTGTCTGGTGAAATTCACCTTGGGCTGATAGTAGAGCTCGAGCTGGCCCAGTCTGATGGCATCGCCGATCTGCTCGATGACTTTTACCCGCTCCTTGCGTGAGAAATGGGAGTCCAGATCGAACAGGGTGTAAGTGTTCTTTCCTGCTTCCTTGGCCGCATACATGGCCTGGTCAGCATGGCGTATCAGCAGGTCGGCATCGGCATCGTCGCTGGGATAGACAGTCACACCCATGCTGCCTGAAAGGTTCAGAATATAATGCCGGTAGTTGATGGGCTGGCGGATGGCTTCCAGAAGCCGGGCATAAACCCGCTCATCCTCCACATCCCGAAGTATGGCCACAAATTCGTCACCTCCCAGACGGGCAACGATATCGTGGGCGCGAACGCTCGATAGCAGCCTCTGGGCGATGGACTTAAGTACTGCATCACCCACCGCATGGCCGTGTTCGTCGTTGATTTCCTTGAAACCGTCCAGATCAATAAAACAGACCGATACCAGGCCCTTTCGCTGTTTGGCCTCGAACAGCTCCTGCTCAAACAGGGCTGTCAGTCTGCGCCGGTTTGGTAGCCCGGTCAGTGAGTCGTAATTGGCAGCCTGCTCGAGACTCTTCTGGTGTTCGCGTTTTTCCTGGTAGAGCCGTTTGCGCTCAATCAGGTTGCCGACGGTTTGCAGCAGAGGTTCAAGCTCTTCGGCGAGCCTGGCGGTGTAACCATCCAGGCGGTTGGCAAGACCAATGAGGCCGATCTGTCTGTCTCCGGAAAACACCGGGATGCCGATATACGCAGTGATGGGTGGATGGCCGCTGGGCAAACCTCCCCGGCGGGGATCGGTCTCAAGGTCGTTGGCGACGATGACTTCCCCTGTCACCATGGGTTTCCCCAGAATATTGTCGAGACGATCAAAGATCAGTCCCCGCCGCTCAACTTCCTGATACAACGCCTGGGTTTCCGGGCTCCAGGCGATATTGGTGATGGCCCCGATTTTCAGATAAGGGATCTGATCCTCATGGCGAAGCACTTCGCCGATGAAGCCGAACTGGCTGCCAGTCAAGGAAAGCAGGTCGCTCAGCATCTGCTCGAACGCCGCGCGCTCGTTGTCGCTGGTCAGGAAAACGTTCTGCGCCCTGTGGATGGCCCGGCTGAGGTGAGACACATGCACATAATCATGGTCTGTCGCTGCCAGATAGGCGCGCTCCAGTTCATCCTCGACAATACTGGCGAGGCTCCGTAGCACATCCAGGTCAATCTCGTTGAGCTGGCGGGGCTTGTCGTCAATGATGCAAAGGGTGCCAATCTTGAAACCGCTGGGCTCTCGCACCGGCATACCGGCATAGAAACGGATGAAAGGCTCCCCGGTCACCAGGGGGTTTTTACTGAAGCGGGGGTCCACGGCGGCGTCTGCCACCAGAAAGACCTTGTCCTGTTGTATGGCGTAGTCACAGAAGGCAACGGATCGCGGCGTTTCCGGCGTCTCCAGGCCCTGCCGGGATTTGAACCACTGCCGTTCGCTGTCGACGATCGTGAAAAGCGCGATTTTGACCTGATAGTACTGTCGCGCAATTCGCGTCAGCCGCTCAAAGCGTTCCTCCGGCGGAGTGTCAAGAATACCCAGGCGATCGAGAGCGGCAAGCCTGCGTTTTTCGATGTTCGGAGTGGTCATCAATCGGTCTCCGCAAGGGGCCGCTTTACCCGAAGTCCAGATGAGCTCTGGTATATCACCCACTATTGCCTTGAACTAGACTGAATGCAAAACAATAAACAGGTAATGTCCATGACAATACGCAATTACTGGGGTTGGGGTAATGAAGACAGTGCATTTGACGACCAGCAGATTGATCAATTGCGTCAACTGGTGGGTATGCAGTTTGGTGGCATAGAGTTCACGCCTCAGGCCCCGCCGGCATTGGCCGACCTTATAATGCCGGAACCCCGGTTGCAGCCTCCGCAATCATTGCTGCCCATTATTTCCACGGACCGTCGGGACCGGGCCGGCCACACCTACGGCAAATCCTTCCGGGACATTGTGCGGGGCCTGGACGGGGATTACCGCTGCGCGCCGGACCTGATTGCCCGCCCGTCCACCGAACAGGAACTGCTGGACGTGCTGGACTACGCCAGCCGCTGCGGCGCTGCCGTGATTCCCTACGGCGGCGGCTCCAGTGTGGTGGGTGGAACCGAGCCGCGCTACGAGGGCGACTGGGCGGGCACCATTACCGTCGACATGGAGCGTTTCAGCCGCATCATCGAGGTGGACCAGACGTCCCGGGCAGCCCATATAGAGGGTGGCATCTACGGGCCTGCCCTCGAGGACGGTTTGCGCCCCCATGGTTTTACCCTGCGGCATTTCCCCCAGTCGTTCGAGTTCTCGACCCTGGGTGGCTGGATCGCCACCCGCTCTGGCGGCCACTTCGCCACCCTCTATACCCACATTGACGACCTGGTGGAAGCCACCCGTGTGGTAACACCCAGCGGCTCCCTGGAAACCCGGCGGCTGCCCGGCTCGGGCGCCGGCCCTTCGCCGGACCGACTGTTCCTGGGCTCCGAAGGCATTCTCGGTTTCGTGACGTCCGCGTGGATGCGTTTGCAGGCCAGGCCGGAGTTCCGGGCCGCCCGAACGGTTCATTTTGACGACTTTATCAGGGGAGCGGAAGCCGTTCGCAGGCTGTCCCAGTCTGGCCTGTACCCGACCAATTGCCGGCTGATTGATGCCCGGGAAGCCATGATAAACGGCATTGGAAACGGTAGTAAGCACTTACTTATTATCGGCTTTGAATCTGCCGACCATCCGGTGGATGTCTGGATGGAACGGGCGCTGGAAATCGTGGCTGACGCCGGCGGATCGGTTCAGGCCAGCCGGGAACAGACACCTGATAAAGGCCAGGCCGGTGACTGGCGCCAGCAGTTTATCCGCGCACCCTACATGCGGGATGCGCTGATTCGCCTCGGGCTGGTGGCGGAAACCTTCGAAACTGCCATTACCTGGGACAGGTTCGAAGGCTTCCACCAGGGCGTCAGCGAGACAGTGAACAGGGTCACCCGCGAGATCTGCGGCAAGGCCTTCGTCACCTGCCGTTTCACCCACGTGTATCCGGACGGCCCGGCGCCCTACTACACCGTGATTGCCCCGGGCCGGCGTGGCGACCAGTTAAAACAGTGGGACGAGATCAAACTGGCGGTGATGGAAACCCTGATCGACCTGGGCGGCACCATCACCCACCACCACGCCGTAGGCCGTGACCATCGGCCCGGCTATGATCGCCAGCGGCCGGACCTGTTTGCTGATGTGTTGCGTTCAGCCAAACGGACGTTGGACCCTGATGGTCTGTTGAACCCGGGGGTGCTGATCTAGCCCTCAGGCTTCCGGGTAGGCTACCCAGCCTTCAAGCCATGTTGACGTGGCCCTGGGGTTTACAGCACCAGGATACATGGCCGATTCATCGAAAAACTCGCTTTTGGGGGGGCGTCTCGCCGTCATGGACTGTGCCGACCCCCTGGGGCGGAAGTGGGGTGAGGATTCGCTGTTGACTGAGGGTTGCAGGCTCGTTTCGACCTGGATGGTGTTCCGGTGTTCCGGGCTTCGCATCCACAGTTCCTCATTGAACCCGAAGTCATCATCGTCTGTTTCGTTAACGATCGTCAGATTGCCAAGGCGGCCATTGTTGGCAAGCAGATTGTGACTGAAGGTCAGTGCGCCCGTGCCTATCAGAGCCGTGACCTCGTCCCGGGTATCCAGTGCTTCAATGGCGAAGCTGTCGATAATCATGTTGTGGAAATGCCCGCCGGAGCCCTCACGCAGCAGAATGGCCCGGTGTTCCTTTGCGGAGCGGCCATTGCCGTAGAGTGTGACGTTGTAGAACGTGGGTTCGGAGCGGGGCACGGCGGAGTGACTGGACCCGTTGTTGTCACCTTCAAAGGCGTTGTCGCCCGCATCACGGTGCTGCTGGATAATGGCGAACTGAACCCGGCCCCGCCAGCCCCAGTCCCAGTCGATACTGTCATCAGCGGCACCGGTCACCAGGATGTTTTTCAGGTCGACGGTACCGCCGAACATCTCGATGCCGTCGTCCAGCGCCCGATGTACCTGGACGTGCTGAATAATGGTGTTGGATCCGCAACCGCCCAGAGTAAGCCCGTTCAGTTCATTGTTCTGATAGACCTCAAACCCGGCAAACTCAATGCGGGTGTATTGCATCACGCCACAGCTGTGGTGTTCGTCATTGCCACCGAATTGCCCGCGTGAGTCGCTCTCGGGTACGCCCTCGATTGCGGCGTTCGGCTGGTTAACCGGGGCGTTGCCCAGAAGGACCACCCCGCCCCAGTCGCCACGGGCCCGCTGGCCTGGTTGCTTACTGCTTGTGAATACCACGGGCTGGTTTCGGCTGCCGCGGGCAAACAGTTTGGCGCTGGGCGTTACGATCAATGCAGACCCGGATTCGCCTTCAACGGTTACGCCGGGCTCGATGGTCAGCTGAGCGCTTTCGACAAAAATCGTATCTTCGAGCACATAGCGACGCCCCGTCTCCCAGACAGTATCCGAGGTGATATCAGTGCTGATACGCACGCTGCGGTTCTCAAAAGCGGTAAAGCCGGCAACTGTTGCAACGGTAACGCCGATAACGGGAATCAGCACAAGCGCATTACGCTGGAACCATCCTCGGCTTTTAGTGGGCTTGACCGAGCTGGCAGACAATTTTTGGTCCGGCGATTTGGCCATCAGAGGCGCCCCGTCGTCATTTGCCATGATCTCGCGGGCCAATGCCTGGAGTTCCGGTGAGCCGTTAGCTTCAACGCGCCGGAGCACATCCGTCCGGTAACCCGGCTCCCGGAGAAGAACGTTGAGGTGGACGAAATCCACGCCAGGGCATTGACCTTTATCGATACGGCGTTTTAATCGCCAGAGTTTTTCTACCAGTAGGGAGGATTGGTCGGACATTACTGCTGCTCCGTTGGAATGAGAGCATCGTTGTACACGTCCAATATGAAAGCTTGATGTCAGTGGCTGGACATAAAACCAGACAAGAATGAACCGTAGCGTTTCATCGCCGGGCTCTGACAGAAACGAAATCGTGCCGGGATAGGCTTGGAAATAAGGGAAGTATGACAATGGAAAGCGGGAAAGTGGTCGGCGTGGCAGGATTCGAACCTGCGACCCCTTCGTCCCGAACGAAGTGCGCTACCAAGCTGCGCCACACGCCGATCAACGGCCGGTATTATACGGATTAAGTGGTTATTTACCAGCCCCCGGCCAATAAAACGGCATCCCTGGAGTTAGCCGGCCGATTGGCCGGCGCCCCTGATTTCTGTTAACCGGCAGTAGGCAGGACAGAAATATCCGCCACCCGCAGGAACAGGTTCCGCAGCAGGTTGAGCATGGCCAGGCGGTTGTTGCGCACGGCCTCGTCGTCTGCCATGACCATCACTTCGTCGAAGAAGTTATCCACCGGTTCCCGCAGACTCGCCAGGGAGCTCAGAGCGGTGGCGTAGTCGCCTTTCTCGAACAGAGGCCGCACTTTCTCAGCCTGCTGGCGGATCTGCTCTGCCAGGGCTTTCTCGGCGTTGTCCTGCAGCAGATCGGTATCGATGGTTTCACCGATGCTGTCACCGCCCTGCTTGGTGAGAATGTTGGAGACCCGCTTGTTGGCACCGGCCAGGGCCAGAGCTTCCGGCAGCTGGCGGAAGGCTTCCACGGCTTTTACCCGGCGGTCGAAGTCCAGCGGGCGGGTGGGACGGCGGGCGTGTACGGCCAGGTAGACTTCGGCACTGATGCCCTGCTCTTCATAGTGGGCGCGGAAGCGCTCCAGCATGTAATCCACCACAGTGCTGGCGACGTTCGGCTCGGTGATGCTGCTGTGTTCTGCTTCTGCCCATTCGCACAGGGTCTGCAGGTCCAGTGGCAGCTCCCGTTCGATGATGATGCGCAGTACCCCCAGGGAGGCCCGGCGCAGGCCGAAGGGGTCGCGGGTGCCGGACGGCGGCTGGTTGATGCCGAACAGGCCCACCAGCGAATCAATGCGGTCGGCAATGGCCACAGCGCAGCCGGTCAGTGTGGCGGGCAGGTCATCACCGGCAAAGCGGGGCATGTACTGCTCGTTCAGGGCGCTGGCCACTTCTTCGTTTTCGCCGTCATTGGCGGCGTAGTACTGGCCCATGATGCCCTGAAGATCGGTGAATTCCAGCACCATCTCGGTGACCAGGTCGGTCTTGGCCAGCATGGCGGCACGCTCGGCCAGCACCGGATCGCTGCCGATGGCATCGGCAATTTTGCTGGCCAGGGCGGCAACGCGCACGGATTTGTCGTAGATGCTGCCCAGCTTGTCCTGGAACACGATCGGTTTGAGCTGGTCGATACGGTCTTCCAGTCTGGTCTTGCGATCGGTGTCGTAGAAGAAGGCGGCATCGGCCAGGCGTGGGCGGATAACCTTCTCGTTACCGGAGATCACCTGGCTCGGGTCCTTGCTTTCCAGATTGGCGACGGTGATGAACAGCGGTAGCATCTTGCCGTCGGCGGAAACCACGTGGAAATACTTCTGGTGCTCCTTCATGGAGGAAATCAGTGCCTCGGCAGGCACATCCAGGAAGCGTTCCTCGAAGCGGCCCATCAGCGGCACTGGCCATTCGTTGAGGGCGGTGACTTCGTCCAGCAGGTCTTCATCAATGACGGCCTGGCCGCCGGCTTCGTTCCTGGCGATGGCCATCACGCCGTCGCGGATCTGCTCACGGCGTTCGGCAAAGTCGGCGATGACGTAGCCTTCCTGGCGCAGCACCACTTCGTAGTCACCGGGCTTGGGAACAATCAGTGACCTGGGGCAATGGAAGCGGTGGCCCCGGGTGGTGTTGCCCGGTGTCAGTCCCATGATCGGGGTTTCAATCACCTTGCTGCCGAACAGCATGATGGCCCAGTGGACCGGCCTCACGAATTCGGTACGGTGGGCGCCCCAGCGCATACGCTTGGGGATGGGCAGCGCTGCCAGGGACTGATCCACCAGTTCCGGCATCAGTTCCACGGTGGGGCGGCCTTTTTCGATGGTGCGGTAAACCACCCAGGCACCCTTGTCGGTTTCCAGGGTGTCCAGCTGGTCCGGGGTTACGCCCAGGGAGGTAGCAAAACCGGTCAGGGCACGGGTGGGATTGCCGGAATCGTCAAACGCAGCTTTGACGGCCGGGCCGCGCTTTTCCACTGGCTTGTCCGGCTGGGCGTCTTCCAGGCCGCGAATCCGCACCGCAAGCCGGCGTGGAGCGGCAAAGGCTTCTACCTTGCCAAAGTCGATACCGGCTTCTCCCAGGCCCCTGGTAATACCACGGGTAAAAGCGTCAGACAGCGGCTTGAGGGCCTTGGGGGGCAGTTCTTCGGTGCCCAGTTCGACCAGAAAATCCTGTGTTGCCATGATTATGCGTTCCCCTGTTCCTGCTGAGCTTTTTTCGCTTTCTTGCCCTTCTTGCCTTTTTCATCGGCGGCGTCGGCGGCTGCCAGTACTTCCTTGCGCAACGCTTCCGGTGCCATCGGGAAGCCAAGCTTGCGGCGGCTTTCGAAGTACGCCTGGGCAACAGAGCGGGCGAGCGTGCGAACCCGCAGGATGAACCGTTGGCGCTCGGTCACGGAGATGGCGTGCCGGGCGTCCAGGAGGTTGAATGTGTGGGAGGCCTTGAGTACCTGCTCGTAGGCAGGCAGTGCCAGGCCGGCTTCGATCAGGCGAGCGCTCTCTCGTTCGTACACATCAAAGCTGTGGAACAGAAATTCGGTATCGGCATGTTCGAAGTTGTAGGTGGACATTTCCACTTCCTGCTGGTGGAACACGTCACCATAGGTCACTACGCCATCCGGGCCTTCGGTCCATACCAGGTCGTACACGCTGTCGACGCCCTGCAGGTACATGGCAATGCGCTCAAGGCCGTAGGTAAGCTCGCCGGTCACCGGGTAGCATTCCAGGCCACCGACCTGCTGGAAGTAGGTGAACTGGGTGACTTCCATACCGTTGAGCCAGATTTCCCAGCCCAGGCCCCAGGCCCCGAGGGTGGGCGATTCCCAGTTGTCTTCCACAAAGCGGATATCATGAACCAGTGGGTCCAGGCCCAGCGCCTTCAGGGAATCCAGATACAGCTCCTGGATGTTGTCCGGCGACGGCTTCAGTACCACCTGGAACTGGTAGTAGTGTTGCAGGCGGTTGGGGTTTTCCCCGTAGCGGCCGTCGGTGGGGCGGCGGCTGGGCTGAACGTAGGCGGCGTTCCAGGTTTCCGGGCCGATGGAGCGCAGGAAGGTGGCAGGATGGAAAGTGCCGGCCCCGACTTCCATGTCCAGTGGCTGGAGTACCACGCAGCCGTGCTGCGCCCAGAAATTCTGCAGGGCCAGAATCAGGCCCTGGAAGGTTTTGATATCCGGCGTATTTTCGGAAGTTGCCTTGTCTGTCACGACGTTTGCCTGCTGGTCAGTCTGTGTGTGGCGCCCGGGCGTCTGGCCGGGGCACGCTGGAAAAAAGGGGCATTATACGCCTGCCAATCGCGTATTTCTAAGTCAGCTTCACTGGCCTGATTTTGCGCTAGAAGAAGGTGAGCCCAACCTGGAAAAGTTTCTCCACATCCCGGATCCGGGTTTTGTCCACCAGGAACAGGATGACGTGGTCATCGGGCTGGATCCGCAGGTGGTCGTGGGCGATGAGCACCTCGTTATGGCGAACGATGGCGCCGATGGTGGTGCCTTCCGGCAGGTTGATCTCATCAAGCCGCTTGCCTACCACCTTGGAGGACCGGTGATCGCCATGGGCGATGGCTTCGATGGCCTCGGCAGCGCCCCTGCGCAGTGAGTGAACGTTTACTACGTCACCTCGGCGCACATGAGTGAGCAGGCTGCCAATGGTGGTTTGCTGGGGCGAGATGGCGACATCGATATCGCCGCCCTGGATCAGATCGACATAGTCCGGGTTGTTGATCAGGGTCAGCACCTTGCGGGCACCCAGGCGCTTGGCCAGCAGCGAGGCCATGATGTTGGCCTCGTCATCGTTGGTGACGGCGCAGAACACATCGGTGTTCTCGATGTTTTCTTCCAGCAGAATGTCCTTGTTGGCGGCATCCCCTTCCAGCACGACGGTTTTGCGCAGGCTTTCCGACAGCATCACGCAGCGTTCATGGTCCCGCTCCAGCAGCTTCACCTGGTAGCGTGATTCCAGGGTGTGGGCCAGTCGCTGGCCGATGTTGCCCCCACCACAGATGAAAATGCGTTTGTACGCTTTCTCCAGTGGCTGCAGCTCACTCATTACTGAGCGGATGTGGTCGGAGGCGGCAATAAAGAACACCTCATCGCCATCCTCAATCACCGTGTCGCCCTTGGGCATGATCGCCCGGCCTTTTCTGAAGATGGCAGCCACCCGGGTTTCGATCTTGGGCATGTGGGCGCGCAGGTAGGACAGCTCATGCCCCACCAGCGGCCCGCCCTGGGTGGCGCGGATGGCGACCAGCTGGACCAGGCCTTTGGAAAATTCCAGCACCTGCAGGGCGCCCGGATATTCGATCAGCCGGGTGATGTGTTTGGTAACCAGATGTTCGGGGCTGATCAGAACGTCAATGGGGAAGCCGCGCAGACTGTCCAGGTCCTTTTTCTGTTCCCGTTGATAGAACAGTTCCGGTTTTGCCAGATAGGCATTGGCCCTGACCCGACAGATGGTGGTTGGCGTCTTGTACATCAGCTTCGCCACCTGGCAGGCCACCATGTTGACCTCATCACTGTTGGTAACGGCGATGAGCATGTCGCCATCTTCTGCACCGGCCTGCCTCAGCACCGTAGGATAGGACGCCTTGCCCTGGACCGTACGAATATCCAGGCGATCCTGAAGTTCCCGCAGACGGGTACTGTCGCTGTCGATCACGGTGATGTCATTGGCTTCGTTGGCGAGGTTTTCTGCCAGGGTTCCACCCACCTGGCCGGCGCCGAGAATCAGGATTTTCATGGTTGTGTTTTCTCCAGCACGGCGTAAAAGAACCCATCGTGGCTTTCGGCAGCAGGCAGCAGCTGACGGCCTGTTTCCATGTCGCGGCCCCACAGCACCTCCGGCTTGACCAGGGTCGCGTCATCCTGCTGCTTCAGGAATCGACGAATTATACGGTGATTTTCCTGCGGGAACACGGAGCAGGTGGCGTAGACCAAACGCCCTTCCGGGGCGAGTACCTGCCACATGGCCGCCAGCAGGCCCAGCTGGAGGCTGGCCAATGGCACAATGTCCGATTCCCGGCGCAGCAGTTTGATGTCCGGGTGCCTGCGGATCACGCCAGTGGCACTGCAGGGAACATCCAGCAGGATGCGGTCAAACGGCCGCTGATCCCACCATTGCTCAATATCCGCTGCATCCGCCTGTTTCAGGGTGGCCACGAGGTCCAGCCGGTCCAGGTTTTCCTGAACCCGGGGCAACCGGTCGGCAGACTCATCAATGGCGACCACTTCGTCCAGTTCGCCACAGCTTTCAAGAATAGCGCAGGTCTTTCCCCCTGGCGCGGCGCAGGCATCCAGCACCCGCTGGCCGGGAGCCAGGTCCATCAGGGTGGTGCACAGTTGGGCCGCTTCATCCTGGACACTGACCGCGCCATCGGCGAACCAGGGCAGGCGGTCTACCGGTACGGGGGCTGCCAGTTGAATGCCATAGGGAGCAAACCGGGTGGCGGTCGCTTCAATGCCGTCGTCCGCCAGCAACTGCAGATAGTCGTTGCGGCTGAAGCGGCGGGCATTGACCCGCAGGGTCATGGGGGCTTGGGCGTTGTTGGCATCAAGAATGGCCTGCCAGTCATTGGGCCAGTTGTGACGCAGCTTCTCCAGCATCCAGCGGGGATGGCTGAAGCGGGCGCTGTCGTCGGGCCAGGCGGGCTCCCCTTCCCGTTCCGCCGCCCGCAGTACGCCGTTGACCAGTCCGGTCAGGTGGGGCTTGTCGAGCGCACGGCAGGCTTCCACGGTTTCATTCAGTACTGCGTAGGTGGCCTGCTGGCTGAATCGTAGCTGGAACAGCGCCACCAGCATCAGGTGGTGAACAATCCGGTCCGGTTTTCGCAGCGGTTTTTTCAGGCGGGCCTGCAGTTCGGCATCAAGCCGGTGGAACCAGCGGCAGCTGCCATAGCACAAGGCCTGGAGTTGCGGGCGCTCGTTGTCTGCCACGTCATTCAGGGCCAGGGCCAGGCATTGGGTCAGTGACTGGCCATTCTCCACGGATTGCAGAACCCGGGCGGCCACCGCACGCATTGGCTGACCCCGGTCATTCATTCAGTGCAGCTCCTGGCCGGGCATCAGTATTTCCTTGCCGCCGTTGATCAGGTCGTTGGCTGACTGCGGGCGAGAGCCGGACAGTTGCAGCCGGGTGATCCTCAGGGATTCCAGGCCACAGGCAACGTCGATGCCCTCGCGGCCGCGGCGAATCACCGTGCCGGGATGTTTGTCACTGGTGTCGTCCAGGATTTCGGCCTGGTGAATGCGGATGCGCAGGTCGTCCAGATCGGTGTAGGTGCCTGGCCACGGATTGAAGGCACGAACCAGCCGGTCAATGGCGGGAGCGTCCTGGGTCCAGTCGATATGGCCTTCCTCTTTACTGAGCTTGCTGGCGTAACAGGCCCTGGCTTCATCCTGGGCTTCGCCACGCAGCTCACCTTTTTCGAGGTGCTCCAGCGCCTTGACGATGGCGCCACCACCCATATCGGCCAGGCGATCGTGAAGGCTGCCGCCGGTGTCGTCTTCGGCGATCGGGGTAATGGCTTTCAGCAGCATGGCACCGGTGTCGAGGCCGGCGTCCATCTGCATGATGGTGATGCCGGTCTCACGGTCGCCAGCGGCAATGGCCCGTTGGATCGGGGCGGCACCACGCCAGCGGGGTAACAGTGAGGCGTGGATATTCAGGCACCCGTGGCGTGGGATGTCCAACACGGCCTGGGGCAGGATCAGCCCGTAAGCGGCCACGATCATGACATCGGCATCCAGTGCCCGCAGTTCTTCCTGGGCCTCTGCGGTTTTCAGGGACTGGGGCTGGAACACGGGAATGCCCGCCGCCATGGCCACCTGTTTGACCGGGCCGGGTGTCAGCTTGCGGCCGCGGCCAGCGGGCCGGTCGGGCTGGGAGTAGACGCCAACCACCTGATGGCGGGTTGCAAGCAGTGCCTTGAGTGCGGTGGCTGCGAAATCGGGGGTGCCGGCAAAAACAAGTCGCACGGGTTGTCGTTCCCTGGTCCGTTGAATACAAAAAGACCGGGCTTGCACCCGGTCCCGGTTCATTCCGTTAAAGCTGTCTCAGGCACTTTTCTTGTGGAGCTTTTCCAGCTTCTTGCGAATTCGGGTGCGTTTCAGTGAGCTGAGATAGTCCACAAACAGCTTGCCATTGAGATGATCCATCTCGTGCTGGATACACACGGCGAGCAGGCCGCGGGCCTCGATTTCAAACGGGTTACCGTCCCGATCGATGGCCCTGATCATGCAATGCTCAATCCGCGACACGTCTTCATAGAAGCCCGGCACCGAGAGGCAGCCTTCCTGCATCTCTTCAAGCTCGCCGTCCAGTACGTCCACTTCCGGGTTAATGAACACCCGTGGCTCGCTCTTGTCTTCGGACAGGTCCATCACGATGATCTGCCTGTGCACGTTGACCTGGGTGGCCGCAAGGCCAATGCCGGGCGCATCGTACATGGTCTCGAACATGTCGTCGATCAGCTTGCGGGTCTCGTCTGTCACCTTGTCCACCGGCTTGGCTATCGTGCGCAAGCGTGGATCCGGGTATTCGAGAATATCTAGTATCATAGCGCTGGTACTTTTGGCCTCTGTGTCTGGTTTCCACCGTTATGTTTTGTAACGGTGTGAATACTGTCTCCGAAATGCGACAGCGTACTGCGCATTATCCCATCCCGTAGCTATTATGATCGGGATGAAAGAGCCAGTTTCAACGGCTTGCTGCCGTTTATGGGTCTATTATCCCCCAACTCGGTCATTGAGTACAAACTGATCAGCTGATAGTTAAAAGCTTTCGACAGTAACGTAGAATTTACTGGAAGAACAAAAGATAACATCACAATTTGCGAGACATCTTCTATAGTAGTGGTATAAAAGGCAGAGTACCGGCTGCATACCAAGAACAGAATCTAGCGATTCAAGGCACGCGATCAAGGACATAAACAATGAGGAAACTGCTGTACGCTCTGGCAGCAAGCATGTTGCTGCTAACCTCCTGGGCCCACGCCGCCCCGGATCTGAGGTCCGATCATCCCGAGCGTTACACGGTCGTGAAGGGTGACACCCTGTGGGATATTTCCGCACGTTTTCTGAACAACCCCTGGTACTGGCCGGAAATCTGGCACGTGAATCCACAGGTTCAGAACCCTCACCTGATCTATCCGGGCGACGAACTGGCGCTGGTTTATATTGACGGCGAACCCCGCGTAACCAAGGTGTCCAGCGACCGGGTGGTGAAGTTGTCGCCGAAAGTTCGTTCCGAAGCCATCGATACGCCGATTCCTGCCATACCACTGGACGCGATCAGCAGTTTCCTGACGGATACCCGCATTGTGAGTGCTGAAGAGCTTAACGGTGCGCCTTACGTACTGGAAGGCGAGGACGGCCGCATCATTACCGGCGCCGGTGACCGCATTTATGCCCGTGGGCAAAAACCCGCAGATAATCTGGGCGTTTTCCGCCGTAGCAAGGAGTTTCGCGACCCGGAAACCGGTGAATTCCTCGGCCTTGAAGCCCGTAGTATCGCCAAGGGTGAAGTCATCGCTGAAAACAGCGACGTTCTCACCCTTCGCCTGAAACAATCCAGTGAGGAAGTGCGTATTGGTGACCGCCTGCTGGTGGGTGAAGAACGCCGCATAACCACCAGCTTCGTGCCCAGTTCGCCGGATAGTGACATTGAAGCGGAGATGATTTCGGTCGACGGTGGTGTCAACCAGATTGGCCAGTTTGACGTGGTTGCCATTAACCGCGGTGAACGCGAGGGCCTGAAGCCGGGTAACGTTATGGCGGTCCTCAAGAGTGGTAACCTGGTGCGTGATCCGGTTACCAATGAAACCATTGAGCTGCCGTCCGAGCGTGCCGGGCTGATGATGGTGTTCCAGACCTACGAGAAAATGAGCTATGGTCTGATTCTGCAGGCCACACGCCCGTTGTCGGTTGGTGACAAGGTGACCAACCCCTGATGAACTGACCGCCAACATCAAACGATGTTGGCTGACGTTGAGAGATCTTGAGAGAGTTTGAAAAGGGAGCCGCATCGCCGGCTCCTTTTTTTGTGGCATAATTCCGACCGGTCCCGCCAGGAAGGCGAGCTCCACCACCAGTACCTGATCCACGGAAGGATGTGCCATGCCATTAACGACTCTTGCCCCATCAAATCCTGACCTGTTTCAGTCAGAAACCGGATTCTGGTTACTGCTGTCCTGCCTGCCCGGATTCGGCGCCCGCCGTCAGCAGGCCATACGCGAACACTTTCCGGACTTCCATGGCCTGCTGACCAGTAATGCCGCCACATTAAAAGCCATCGGGCTGGTATCAGAAACCATCGAAGCCCTGGAGGCGTGGCGTCGCCGGGATGCCGTCCATCCGGTAGTGGCCAGCACCCTCGCCATTCACGGGGATTGCGTCAGAACCGGCACCGAGATCCTGACTCTGGCGGATGCGGACTACCCCGAACCATTGAAGCATATCCAGGATCCTCCGCTGGTGCTCTATCTGCGCGGTGACCGCAACCTGCTTGGGCGGGAGCAGATCGGTATCGTTGGCAGCCGAAACGCTACCCGGGCCGGGCTGGAACATGCCCGCGCCTTCGCTGCTGCGCTGGGCAGGAAAGGCCTGCTGGTAACCAGCGGGATGGCCCTGGGTGTGGATGGTGCTGCCCACTCCGGCGCGCTGGATGCGGGTTTTCCGACAGTGGCGGTGATTGGCAATGGCGTGGACCAGCCCTACCCCTATCGCCACCGCAGCCTCAGCGAACGCATCGTCGCAAATGGCGTCATTGTGTCCGAATACCCACCGGGCACCTCCGCCAGAGCGGGCCATTTCCCCCGGCGAAACCGAATTATCAGTGGCCTCAGCCGCGGCATCCTGGTGGTGGAAGCAGGGCTGAAAAGCGGCTCCCTGATCACCGCTCGCCTGGCGCTGGAACAGGGGCGCGAGGTCTTTGCCATTCCCGGCTCCGTGCACAATCCCCTGGCGCGTGGCTGCCATGACCTGATACGGCAAGGTGCGAAGCTGGTGGAAACCGTGGACGATATCTGTGAGGAACTGGGCGCCTGGTGGAGCACTCAGGGACAGGAAGAGTCTCCAGCCCCGAAGAGTCTGGTGACGGCAGGCCTGGACTCGCGGGAAATCGCGGTTCTGGAGGCTTTAGGGTATGATCCGCAATCAACCGATGATTTATGCTCAGTGACGGGCCTTCCCGCCGACCAGTTGATGCAGTCGCTGCTGCTTCTGGAGCTCCAGGGGCTGGTGGACTCTGCACCCGGAGGCTTTCAGCGGATTGCCTGAACAGCATTCAGTGACCTGACGATCCGATGAAAAAACCACAGCAACCTTTGTCTGACTGGCACCTTCATTGTGCCCGCCGCACCCTTCTTGGTGGTGGTGTTATTGCTTACCCTACCGAAGCTGTCTGGGGCCTGGGCTGCGACCCCTGGGATCCGGATGCAGTCGAGCGGATTCTTGAGCTGAAGCAGCGCCCGGTCGAGAAAGGCGTGATCCTTGTGGCCGCCTCTGTCGATCAGATACGGTTCCTGCTGGATCCGTTGCCACGGGAGCTGCAGGAAAAAGCCGTGGCCAACTGGCCGGGCCCGGTGACCTGTCTGTTGCCGGATGTCCTGAAACAGGTCCCGGAACAGGTAAGGGGGCGCCACAGCTCCATTGCGGTACGTGTCAGTGATCACCCGGTCGTGCGCGCTTTGTGCGAGACTGCGGGCTTCCCTCTGGTGTCCACGTCCTGCAACCCTGCTGGTCGTCAGCCGGCGCGAACCTCCTGGCAGGTGCGACGGTACTTCGAAGGGCAACTGGACTGGCTGGTGCCGGGGCAATTGGGCGGTAACCGCCAACCCAGCCGAATTATCGATATCGTCAGCGGAAAACAACTGCGTTAGGAGTTCTCATGCCACAGCAACCCGACAGCAATGCCGTCAAACAGTACCTGCTGGGACTACAGGAGCAGATCTGCCAACGGCTGGCCGAGGTTGATGGCAAGGGCAGTTTCGAAACCGACGCCTGGGACCGGCCCGAGGGTGGCGGCGGCATCAGCCGGGTTATCACGGAGGGTGCGGTCTTCGAGAAGGGTGGGGTTAATTTCTCCCACGTCATGGGCGAAACCATGCCCGCCTCTGCCACCGCGCACCGGCCCCATCTCGCAGGTGCACCCTGGCAGGCCATGGGCGTGTCCCTGGTGATGCATCCTTTCAATCCCTACGTGCCGACATCCCACGCGAACGTGCGGTTTTTCGTGGCGACACCGGAAAATGCCGAACCGGTGTACTGGTTCGGCGGTGGCTATGATCTCACCCCCTATTACGGCTTCGATGAGGACTGCGTGGCGTGGCACCGGGTGGCGAAGGCAGCCTGCGATCCCTTCGGTGAGCAGATCTATCGCCAATACAAGCACTGGTGTGACGACTACTTTTACCTCAAGCACCGGGACGAGCCCCGGGGCGTTGGCGGGCTGTTTTTTGATGATCACAATACCGGGGATTTCGGCCGTGACTTTGCACTGATGCAATCCGTGGGCGATAGTTTCATTGAGGCCTATGAACCTATCGTTCAGCGGCGCAAAGATACGCCCTGGGGAGACCGCGAGCGGGAGTTTCAGCTGTATCGCCGTGGCCGCTACGTGGAATTCAACCTGGTGTATGACCGCGGCACCCTGTTTGGCCTGCAGTCCGGCGGCCGTACCGAATCCATCCTGATGTCATTACCCCCGCTGGTGCGCTGGGAATACCGGTATACGCCGGAGCCGGGCTCGGAAGAAGCACGGCTGACCGAGCATTTCCTCACCGGGCGGGACTGGCTGGAGACTGCCAATGAATAACGATCTATACGCTGTGGTGGGTAATCCCATCAGCCACAGCAAATCCCCCCGTATTCACAGCCTGTTTGCCAGCCAGACGGGTGAAAATCTGGAATACACCGCCATCCAGGCCCCGGAGGATGATTTTGCCGGCACCGTCACCGGATTCTTCCAGCGTGGTGGCCAGGGGCTGAATGTCACCGTGCCCTTCAAGGAACAGGCCTGGAAGCTGGCCGACCGGCGCACTGAAAGGGCGGAACTGGCCGGAGCCGCCAATACGCTGTATCAGGACAGTGAAGGCTTACTGACCGCGGATAATACGGATGGCAAGGGTCTGGTAATGGACCTTACCGAAAACCACTGCATCACCCTGGCGGGTAAACGCATCCTGGTGCTGGGTGCAGGCGGAGCGGTACGGGGTGTTCTGGGGCCTTTGTTGGCGGAGAAACCGTCGGCCCTGGTCATCGCCAATCGCACCGTTGCTAAGGCCGAGGGGCTGGTGACGCTGTTTGAACCCCTTGCTGAGCAGACCCTGCTGGAGGCGTGTGGATTCGAGGAGCTCAAGGAACCGTATGACCTGATCATCAATGGCACCAGTGCCAGCCTGCAGGGTGATCTGCCACCGATTTCGGCAAATGTGATCGGTACCGGCACGGTGGTCTACGACATGATGTATTCTCTGCAGACCACGACTTTCAATCAGTGGGCGCTGGATCACGGAGCGACGCTGGTATTTGACGGCCTGGGCATGCTGGTGGAGCAGGCGGCCGAGTCGTTCCGGATATGGCGTGGCGTCAGTCCCGAAACACGGTCGGTGATCGACGAACTGCGAAACGACTGAGCTCGATCCGGGTGCATGGGCTATGCTCAGCAAGTGTGTACAGGTGTACAAGATTCCCAAAGGTTTCTGATGTAAGGTCTCTGATGGATATTCTCACCCTTGTGGGGCTGGTGGCAGGCGTTCTGATTGTAGTGCTCGCCATGCTGGCCAACGCGTCGATTCTTACCTTTCTCAATCTTCCCGGGCTGGCGATCGTATTGGGCGGTACCTTTGCCGTTACGCTGATCAAGTTTCGCCTGCCCTCGGTCCTGGGTGCATTCCGAATGGCGTTTGCGGCTGCGTTTACCGACCGCGTGGAACGGCCAGCGGACCTGATCCGGGAGGCAGGCGCGCTGGCACTGGTGGTGCGCAAGGAAGGTATCCTGGGCCTGGAGAACCACGACACCCGCAACGAATTCCTGCGCAAGGCCATCAACCTGTGCGTCGACGGACACCCGCCAGAACTGGTCGAGGAAGCGCTGGCCCAGGAAACCCAGCAGACGGCAGAACGCTATGACGTTGCCGAGCGGGTGTTTCGTGGTATCGGTGAATCCGCGCCGGCCATTGGTATGCTGGGCACCCTTGTGGGTCTGGTACAGATGCTCAATACCCTCGATGACCCCGCTTCCATTGGCCCGGCCATGGCCATTGCCCTGCTGACCACGCTCTATGGCGCCTTTATCGCCCAGTTGATCGCCCTGCCCCTGGCGGACAAACTCCAGCTCAAGGCGGAAGACGAGGCCCGCAATCAGGTGCTGATTACCACGTCGATACGCAATATCATGCGTGGAGAAAACCCACGGGTAATGACTGAGCTACTGTCTTCGTTTGTGACCCCGGAACAGCGCACCAACCTTGCGCCGGAGCGGGAGGCGTAGGTTTTGATGTTGCGCCAGCCAGTCAAAAAGAAGAAGCATGGCCGGGGTTCTCCGGCCTGGATTGTGACCTTTGCCGACCTGGCGACGCTGTTGCTGACCTTCTTTATCCTGCTGTTGTCCTTCGCGGAGATGGATGTCGAAAAGTACCGCGCCATGGCCAACTCCATGGCTGTGGCCTTCGGTAGCAACCAGGTGCTGTCGGATGGCGTGGGTGGGTCACCCTTGACCCTGATCGAGTCCGATTCGGTGTCCCTGCCGCAACCCACCGATACCGCCGCCAGGGAGCCTGAGTTTATCGACGAGCGTGCCGAAGGAGAGGCGCCCACCAGGATTTCTGCCGGGATCATCGAGCTGGCCAGCCGCATGATTGAGGAACTGGAAGCGGAAGTGGCTTCCGAGGCATTGACCGTCACTTATGATGAAACCCGGGTGGTCATCCGTTTCTCCGAGGAGGCCACTTTCCGTTCCGGTGACGCCACCATCAAGTCAGAGATGATTCCGATCATCGAGCGGGTGGTGGATGTGCTGTCCGGTTGCAGCGGCGACGTGCTGGTAGCCGGTTACACGGACGACCGCCCCATCTCCAGCGGCCGTTATCGCTCCAACTGGGACCTGTCTGCGGCACGGGCGGTTTCCGTGGTCCATGAGCTGGTACTGAACCGGCAGGTACCGGCGGAACGGGTCGTGGCTGCCGGCCGTGCGGAAACCAACCCGCTGGCGCCGAACGACAGCGCTGAGAACCGGGCGAAAAACCGGCGTGTGGAGATCGCCATTCGGGACCCGGAGTGCAGTGACAAGATCGATACCGGGCAATTGCCGGTGGAAATCATGCCCTGACCGTGCTTTATACTGTGCGGCCCCAAACGAACACATTTACTGATTCAATTTGTCGATACACAAAGGCCAGAGAGATTATGAGCGGACCAGACAAACCGAAAGTTATTGGTGAGGAATGGAGTGATGAGCGGGTAAAGAGCTTTCTGGCGATTACTCCTTACGACAGCACTGTCAACGCTGACTTCAATGCCCTGATCAAGGCCTACCAGGCCATGATTGCCGAAGATTTCGAGCGCTTTGTCGGTTTCTTTGTGGAAGCGGGGCGGGATATCAACGCCGTGGACGAAAACGGCGAGACGATTCTGGATCTGGTTTCCCGGCACCGCCGCAGCACCGCATACGCAGAGACACTCAAAAAGGCCGGAGCGAGAACAGCAGCAGAGGCCGGGAACTGAGCCCCGGCTCTGCCCTTTCCAGCCGTGCCGGATTACTGAACGTCTACCTCAATGGCCTTGGGTTCCGCCGGCTCGGCCTTGGTCAGCGTCAGGGACAACACGCCATCCTTGAAATTGGCCCGGATGCTGTTTTCGTCCACATTTTCCGGCAGGGTAAACCGGCGCAGGAAACTGCCATAGAAGCGCTCAATGCGGTGATGTTTCTTGTCGTCGGTCTCTTCCTCATGCTTGCGTTCACCCTGAATGCTCAACACGCCGTCCTGCACCGTGACTTTCACGTCATCCTTGGACATACCCGGTAGTTCGGCCTCAATGTTGAAGGCCTCCGGGGTTTCCTTGATATCCACGGCCGGGGCCCAGTCGCTGCGGCTGAACAGGTCTTTGCCTTCCCGTTCTCCATTGCCGCGTGCCAGGCCAAACAACCGGTTATAACGGTTCATCAGGTCATCGAATTCGTTGACCGGATTCCAGCGGGTTATGTTAGCCATACGAAACTCCTCCTACGAAATTGAAATAACACGTTGATGTCAGCTTCAATCGCGGAACAGCTCCATACCGGCGGCGCCAGCCGGATGGTTATCCGTGAAGTTCTGCTATCTCTCAATGTTGGAGCAATTGGTCAGTTTTCAATAGGTCGGCTGTTAGAAATTTCCACTGCTCTGGAGGATGAGCCAAACTGTTGCTGAAGGAAGGGCCGGAAACGGGCCATGGCCGGGCCTTCCCGGTCCCTGTCGGGTTGTGCCCCCCAACGGAATCCCGGCAGCCTGTCGTTGGCGACAAAGGGAGCCACCAGCTCCGGATCGGCACTGATGATGTGCACAATCACATCCCGGCTGGCACTTTCGCCGGTGATCAACGGCGCGGGTTGATGGTCGCCGATCAGCACCAGCAGAGTCTGGTTGTCGACATGCCGGATGGCGTACTCCGTGGCTACATTCAGGGCGTAATCGAGCGCACGGCCATAATGCTCACGCACCCGTTGCGGATCGCGCCACAGACTGGCCGGTGCCTCGCCGCTGTCTTTCCATTGATTGAAGGTTTCACCGTCGCCGATGCTGTCCCAGTCTTTCAGAACCGGCAGCACCGGTACCCAGGGGGCATGGCTGCTGATCAGTGCAATTTCGGCAAACAGCGGCGTTTCCGCCCGGTCGCGAACGCTACGCTGGAACCAGGACCAGGTGTACTGGTCCGGCATGGTAACCCAGTTAAGGGCGGGCCCCCGGTAATCCATGGTGGAGGACTCATAGATACGGTTGTAACCGAATGCCTGGCCTTCTGGCCAGGCTTCGGTAATGGCCGGCATCACAGCTACCGTGTCGTGGCCGGTGGTGTCCAGGTCGTCTATCAGTGTGGGGAAGTCGCTGGCCAGGAATATCTCGTAGTCCAGCTGGGTTTTGATCCATTGGCCGCTGAGCAGGGTGGTGTGTGCCAGCCAGGACTGGCCGCCCTGAACCGGCGAGCGCAGGCGACCGGTTACGATGTGCAGGCCGTCCTCCTCCAGCGCTTCCTCCATCTGATCCAGGCGAAGGCTGATCAGTGGCCGGTAGCGGGGGTCGGTGAAGGCCGAAATACCGTAGGATTCGATAAAGCCGAGGATTACATCGGTTTCCGCCAGTCCCGTCAGGGGTGTGGCCTGGGCGGCATCCGGAGTGTCTTCAAGGTGTTGTCGGAAAGCCAGCGTCGACTGGTGGGTATCTGCCGCCAGCTGAATCTGTGTCGCTGCCAGCCGGGAGGCGCTCAAACCCACAGTGGACTGGGGCAGCCACGATACGGCTACCGCGATAGCGCCTGCCACTGCCACCACGCGGCCAGCTCTGGCCGGAGTACCGGCACCAAGCTGTGACAGCAGCCTGCCGACAAAGCCACCGAGGCCGGCAAAGGCGATGGCCAGTGCCAGAATGACCAGTAGCGACAGACCAAGCCCCAGGTTGCTCTCCATCAGGTCGAACACCGAGCCTGCTACGCCCAGCTCCAGATAGAGATTGAACGACCTTCCGATGCTCTGCCGCACCAGCACATCGCTCAGGGCAAAGAAAGCCAGTACCGCATACAGCACACCAATGGTGCCGGCCAGCAGTTGCTTGCTTCTCCCGCCCGGCAACACCGTGAACAGTCCGGTCAGCAGCAGTGCATCAGCGGCAATCCACGGTATCCAGGGATAGCGCGGTAGCAGCAGTGCCAGGAACAGCCCGTTGAGCAGTAGCGTGGTGACTATCAGCCGTTTCATATCGACGCCTCTGCTCCTTAATAGAACAACACAGGCTAATACGCTGGCACTGTCGGTTTCAGATTAAATGGCCGGATCAAACCTCATTCAGGTATTCGTCTTTGAGCTTCACGTAATTACTGGCGGTGTAGCGGAAAAAGGTTTTTTCTTCGTCCGACAGTGCCCGAGCCTGGCGGGCGGGTGAGCCCACATACAGAAACCCCGATTCCAGGGTTTTCCCCGGCGGCACCAGACAACCGGCGGCGACAATCACCTCATCTTCCACCACGGCTCCATCCATAATAATACAGCCCATACCCACCAGCACCCGGCTACCGATGGTGCAGCCGTGTAGCAGTGCCTTGTGTCCAACCGTGACATCGTCACCGATCGTTAGCGGGTAACCGCCCGGATTAAAGTCACTGGCATGGGTTATGTGCAACACAGACCCATCCTGAATGCTGCAACGGTCACCGATGCGGATTCTGTGCATGTCACCGCGAACCACCGTCATCGGCCAAATGGAAACGTCATCACCCGTCTGCACGTCACCAATCACCACTGCACTTGGGTCTATCCATGTGCGTTCTCCAAATTGTGGCGTGTTACCCTTGTTTGTTCGTACATTCGACATTACATACACCATTAGAATGGATTGATGCTTGTGAGGAAGGAGTCTCTGGGGGAGGCCTTTCCGAAACACGCTCAAGCACGTCCCTGTGGCGCTTGAGCTCCGCCATCCATGGCTCCGCACAGTTTCGGAAAGGCCTCCCCCAGAGACTCCCCAAGCATGGGAGTTAACTCAAATTACCGTAGACACCCGTAGCTGGGAAGAGGACTTATGAATAACCCGTTACTGACCGACGACCTGTTGCCAAGGTTTGACCATGTTCGCACTGAACACATGGAACCCGCAATCGACCAGATTCTCAGCGAAAATCGCATGAAAATCTCTCAAATAGCGCAGCAGGACGATCCCACGTGGGAAACCCTGGCGCAACCCATGCAGGCAACCGAGGACCGGCTGGAGCGCGCCTGGTCGGTGATTTCCCATCTTAACGGTGTCATGAACAGTGACGAACTCCGGAAAGTCTACAAGACCTGTCTGGAAAAGCTCACCGAGTACAGCACCGAGCTGAGCCAGAACGCCGAACTCTGCGACGCCTACAAGAAACTGGCGGCCAGCGACGAGTTCAAAGAGCTGAGCGAAGCCCAGCGCAAGTCTGTGGAGAACACCCTGCGGGATTTCCATCTTGGTGGTGTCGACCTGCCGCCGGAACAGAAAAAGCGTTATGCCGATCTTTCCATGGAGATTTCGGAACTGTCCAACCGCTTCAGCGATAACGTTCTGGATGCCACCCAGCACTGGTTCAAGCACATCACCGATGTGGAAGACCTGGCTGGTGTCCCTGAGTCCGCGTTGGACGGTGCGAAACAGGCAGCGCAGCAGAAAGATCTCGACGGCTACGTCATCACCCTGGACTTCCCCAGCTTTTATCCGGTGATGACCTACTGTGACAACCGGGATCTTCGCCGCGAAGTCTACGAGGCTTTTGTGACCCGGGCTTCCGACATGGGGCCGGACGCCGGTACCTGGGACAATACCCCGGTGATGGCGGAAATTCTCAAACGCCGCCATGCCATGGCGAAGCTATTGGGGTTCAACAACTACGCCGAACGCTCCCTGGCCACCAAGATGGCCCGCAGTGTGGACGAGGTTCTGGAGTTTCTGAACCAGCTGGCAGCGAAATCGAAGCCCATCGCCGAGCGGGAGTTTGCCGAGCTGAAGGCGTTTGCCAAAGACACTCATGGCGTTGACGACCTGCAGGCCTGGGATATCGGCTACTACAGCGAAAAGCTGCGCCATGACCGCTACGATATCTCACCGGAAACCCTGCGCCCCTGGTTCCCCGTCGACAAGGTGGTGCCTGGGCTGTTTGCGGTTGCTGAAAAGCTGTTTGATATCCAGATTGAGGCCAGACCGGAAGTGGAAACCTGGCACCCGGACGCCACCGCGTACTGCATCAGCCGTAATGGCGAGCCGCTGGCCTGGTTCTACCTCGACCTGTTCGCCCGCCAGGGCAAACGCGGCGGCGCCTGGATGGCCGACTGCCGGGTACGCTGGCGCAACCTCCGTGGCCAGTTGCAGCTGCCGGTCGCCTTCCTGACCTGTAACTTCACGCCACCGGTCAACGGCAAGCCGTCGCTGCTGACCCACGACGAAGTGACCACCATGTTCCACGAATTCGGCCATGGCCTGCACCATATGCTGACCCAGGTGGACGTGCTGGATGTGTCCGGTATCAACGGTGTGGCCTGGGACGCGGTGGAACTGCCCAGCCAGTTCCTGGAAAACTGGTGCTGGAACCCGGATTCCCTGGCCCTGATCGCTTCGCACCACGAAACCGGTGAACCGTTGCCTGAGGATCTGCTTCAGAAAATGCTGGCGGCCAAGAACTTCCAGTCCGGCATGGCGATGGTGCGGCAGCTGGAATTCTCGTTGTTCGATTTCCGCCTGCACGCGGAATTCACCGAGGAAGCTCCCACCAACCCGCTGGACATGCACCGCAAGATACGCAGCGAAATCGCGGTGGTGGAAGCACCAGAGTTCAACCGCTTCCCCAACAGCTTCTCCCATGTGTTTTCTGGCGGCTATGCCGCGGGCTATTACAGTTACAAGTGGGCGGAAGTATTGGCGGCTGATGCCTTCTCTCTGTTTGAAGAGCGAGGCATCTTCGACCCGGAGACCGGCAAGGCGTTCCTGGAGAATATTCTCGAGAAAGGTGGTTCCCAGGAACCCATGGCGCTGTTCAAGGCCTTCCGCGGCCGTGAGCCGCAAGTGGATGCGTTGCTGAAGCAGAATGGCATTACGGATGATGCTGCGTGATTTGACTCGAAGCTGGGTTGTCGGATTACGGCTTTGCCTAATCCGACCTACCGTGAACTCGAGCCTTTTGTAGCCCGTAGGTCGGATTAGGCCAAAGGCCGTAATCCGACAACCGGATCAGAATTCGGAGCATTATATGCCAACCCCAAAACGCTTCATCGCCGGCGCTGTCTGCCCCCGCTGTGCGGAGATGGACAAGATCATGATGTTCACCACCGACGACGATGACCAGGTCCGCGAATGTGTGGCCTGCGGCTTCACCGATGCGGTGTCCGACGCACCCCCGGCTCCGGCCAATCCGGAGCTGGAAACTCGCGTCAACAAGCGCGGCAACGAGGACGACCATACGGTCAAACAGGTGGTGTTTTTCAAGTCTGGGGAGGAGGACTGATACTTTTGGAGTTTGCCCTCCTTTGTAGCCTGCTGGTTTCGGAGGCCTGGAGGGCGTCGTGGTGCTTTCTTCTGGGAAAAAGAACTCGCTGTCGCTCAGACACCTTTTTCCCGGCAGAAAGCACCCCAACACCCTCCGGTTTGAACCAAAAAGATATCGCTGGAAAGGACAGTCACGAGATGTGTGTCCTTGGCGATATCCTGGGTGTTCATTCGTGAGGGGGCAGGGGGATTTTTTCTCGCCAGAAATGGGTGTCTGAGCGCAGCGAGTTCCATTTCAAGAGAAAAAACTCCCCCTGCCCCCTCGCAGCCCCCAATCCAACCAGGCTACAAAAAGGCAGGCAACTCCCAACCCTAAAGAACCATAGCCGCCACCCAACCAAAGCCCAACAGGGGAAGGTTGTAGTGCAGGAACGTAGGCACCACCGTATCCCAGATGTGGTTGTGCTGGCCGTCGACGTTGAGGCCGGCGGTGGGGCCGAGGGTGGAATCGGAGGCCGGGGAACCGGCGTCGCCCAGGGCGCCGGCGGTGCCTACCAGGGCCACGATGGCCAGGGGGGTGAAGCCCAGGTCCAGTGCCAGAGGCACGTACAGGGCCGCGATGATGGGGATGGTGGAGAACGACGAACCGATGCCCATGGTGATCAGAAGGCCGACGACCAACATCAGCAATGCTGCCAGGGCCTTGTTGTCGCCGATAGTAGCAACAGAACCTTCCACCAGGGTGGCGATTTCGCCGGTTTCGCGCATCACTTCCGCAAAGCCTGAGGCGGCGATCATGATGAAGCCGATCATCGCCAGCATCTTCATGCCTTCGGTGAACAGGTCATCGGCCTCCTTCCATTTCACCACGCCGGACAGGTTGAACAACACGAAGCCCGCCAGCGCGCCGAGAATCATCGAACCCAGCCACAGCTGCACCACGAAGGCCGCCACAATGGCGACCACGGCCATGAGCAATGTACCGCCGTTGTAGTTCACATCCACCCGTTCAGTGCGGGCGATGGCGTCCAGGTTGTAGTGCCGTTCGCCGCGGTAGCTGAAGAAGACCGCCACCAGCAAGCCACAGAGCATGCCCAGGGCCGGCAGGGCCATGGCGGACATGACGTTGAGGCCGGTGGCGTCGATGCCGTTTTCGCCTATGTTCGCCAGCAGGATTTCATTCAGATAGATGCCGCCAAAGCCCACGGGCAGGAACATGTAGGGAGTAATCAGGCCGAATGTCAGTACACAGGCAACCAGGCGGCGGTCCATGTTCAGTTTTGCCATCACGTACAGCAACGGCGGCACCACCAGGGGGATGAAGGCGATGTGGATCGGCAGGATATTCTGGGACGACATGGCGATGGCCAGTAGCAGGCCGATAATCAGCAGGCGTATACCGCCAGCGGCCTTGCCGTCATCCTGCCGGCCCACCAGGGCCAGAGCCTTGTCGGCAAGGGCATGGGCAAGGCCGGATTTGCCGATGGCGACGGCGAAGGCACCCAGGGTGGCGTAGGACAGCGCGACGGTTGCCCCGCCTCCGAGCCCTTCGTTGAACGCGGCAATGGTGGCGTCCAGTGACAGGCCGCTGATCAGGCCTCCGGCAACGGCGCCTATGATCAGGGCAACGACAACGTGGATGCGGCACAGACTCAGGACGAGCATGATAGCTACCGCAGCAACAACGGCATTCATGGCAGACTCCGGGATTTCGGGATGGCTTTCAGCGCCCTGAAGCAGGGGGCAGTTCAGGAAAGCGCGCTAATGTGCCGGAAACGGGTGCTGCAGTCAAAACCGTGATAACCGTTACTTGTCGCCCACGTAGGCAAACCGGGGAACCTGCTCGCCGGCCAATTCCACGGTTTCGCGGAACATCGACAATGGCCTTACCCACAGGCTGTAGTCGCCGTAAAGGCAACGATAGACCACCATCTGCTCGTCGGTTTCACTGTGGCGGGCAACGCCGATGACCTCGTAATCCATGCCCTTGTAGTGGCGATAGCGGCCAGGGCGGAGTTCCGGTTTCCTGGTGGTCATTGTATGCTTCTCCACGCGTAGCCCACGGCTACGTGTTTTTGCAAGGCGGACGTGCTTCCCGTAAACGTATAGACTGAGACTGATTGAGCGCAGGGAGGCATCGTAACGGATTGTTGGCTTCGTCAGTCTAGTTGAGTTTTCTTGTTCCGGGTAAAACAGACACTATGAAATTTCCTGTTGCTTGCCAATTGTGGCGCTTACTGCTGTTGGCACTGCTGCTTGCGCCTGTCCCGGCGCTTGCACAGGATGCTACCGTGGCCTGGGTCGAAGCTGCGGAACCGGAAACCGGAATCGAGGATATCCGGGCGTTACCGGAATCGCAATGGCAGCCAGCGGCCGGTGATGAAACCCTGAGTTTCGGCTTCAGCAACAGCAGTTTCTGGCTCCGGGTCAAGGTGCCGGCGGAACCGTTCAATCGCGTGCTGGAAATTGGCTATCCCCTGCTGGACGATGTCCGGGTCTACTGGTTTGTGGGTGGCAACCAGGTGGAACGCCACGCCACCGGTGACCGCCGTGTGTTCAGTTCTCGCCCCATCCACCACCGGAATTTTGTCTTCCTGGTGCCCTCCAATACTGAGCCGGCCACCGCGTATGTCCGGGTTCGGAGTGAGGGGTCAGTGCAGATACCCGTGCAGGTCATTGCCTCGTCGGACTTCCTGGAGGTTGAGCAGCTGGATTTCGGCTGGCAGGCACTGTTTCTGGGCATCATGATTTCCATGGCCCTGTACAACCTGTTCATTTTCGTGATCGTCCGGCACCTGGCGTACTTGTGGTATGTGCTCACCGTTGTTGCCTCGGCCCTGGTGTTGCTCAACTTCAATGGTCTGGTGTTCCAGTGGCTGTGGCCGGACCTGCCGATCATTAACCGGTATTTTACGGTCCCGGCTATCTCCGCCAATATGTTCTTCGCTGCTATGTTTACGCTGAGTTTTCTGGCAGTGCGACGATACAGCCCGGGGGCTCACCGATTCCTACAGCTGATTGTGCTGACGAGCATTGGCTGCTTCATCTATGGCCTGTTTGGCAGCTATCAGAGTGCCACAGTCCTCATCAGTGTGGTGGCTGCGGTCGCTACTCCGCTGACCTGGTTAATAGGCCTGGTTGTCTGGTACCGGGGGCAGGTGCTCGCTGGCTTCTATGTGGTGGCCTGGACGCCCCTGTTGCTGGGGCACCTGGTGATGGCTGTCAGCAAGATCGGCCTGATTCCGACCAATGCCCTGACCGAGACTGCGCCGCAGATTGGAGTAGCGCTGGAGGTGATCCTGTTGTCATTCGCCCTGGCCTATCGCATTAACCTGGAGCGACAGCGCCGGATTCGGGCCCAGGAACACGCCCTGGAAATCCAGCGCAAGGCCAATCAGACGCTGGAAGCCCGGGTGCAGGCCCGAACGGAAGAACTGGAGCAGGCCAATGAACAGCTCAAGGCCGTTTCCATTACCGATGGCCTGACCCAGGTGGCCAATCGCCGTCGCTTCGACGAGAAACTGGAAGCCGAGTGGAACCGTGCCCTGCGCCAGGGGCATCCCCTGAGCCTGATCATGTTGGATATTGACCATTTCAAGCGGGTAAACGACGACCTTGGTCATCTGGCGGGAGATGATTGCCTGATCAGCATTGCCAGGGCTTGTGCGGATGAAATCCAGCGCTCGGGTGACTTGCTGGCACGGTACGGTGGTGAGGAGTTCAGTGTTTTGCTGCCTGCGACACCGGAGGCCGGGGCCATCAGTGTGGCAGAGCGTTTGCGGGTAGCCGTCGCAGCGACGCCGGTGCCTGTGGATGATCAGGCTGGTCCGGTGAACCTGTCGGTCAGTGTTGGTGTCGCGACAATCATCCCGGAGCCGGGGAACCGCCCTTCAGACCTTATAGCCCGCGCCGACGAAGCCCTCTACGCGGCCAAGAACGCCGGTCGCAACCGGGTGATGGTGTTCCGGGAGAGCGGCGCCGAGACGGTTCCCGGCTCCTAGCGTCAGTTCTTCAACTTGTAGCGACCCGGGCCGAGAAATATCACTGCAACGGCAATAAACAGGAAGAAGCCCTGCAGTTCCAGCGCCCAGCCGCCGTTGTTCCCCAGGGCCATCAGCTCGTGGCTGTGTACCAGCGCTATAGCCACCAGCATGTTGAAGACAATCAGCAGTGCGCCAATGCGGGTCTGGTAACCGAGGATGACCATCAGTGGTGCCAGTAACTCTCCGATGAAAACGCCCCAGGCGAAAAATGCCGGTATACCGTGGCTGGCCAGTTGGCCTTCAATAAATCCTACCCCGTGGAACAGCTTTGCGATGCCATGAAACAGCAGCAGGCCACCAAGGGTGAGGCGAACAATCAGTTTTCCGAGGTCTGCATTTTCCAGCAACGTCTTTCTCCCGTCAGATAAGGATCATGGATAAGCGGGCAAGCTTAAACGGTTTGCCGCCAGTCTCAAAGGTTACGGATCTGCGGGTACAGGGGCACCAGTCGTTTGATCAGCCGGTTCTGGGCACCCGTGGGGATATTGTTCTGTTCCATGGCGAGAATCAGGTTTTCGGCAAGGGCGTTGAACTGGGTGTCCGTAACGTTCATGTCGGCATGGCTTTCTCGCATCTCCCTGCCGGAATAGGTGCAGGGGCCGCCGCTGAGCTCGCAGAGCTGGTCCGTCAGGTTGCTATGGAACTGCCGCACGTCAACGCCGCTGAACTGCTCATTGATGCGTTCATCCTCAACGATCAGATAGAGCAGGTCTTCCACAATGCTGGCGATACCGGATCGTTCACCAAGCTGTAGATACAGAGACTCCGGGCGGTCGGTTTTTTCAGCCATCGACTGGCAGCCGGCAAGTGCCAGCATTGTAACCAGAGCTACGGCAATGGCGGGGTATCTCATGGGGGTCTCCCGGGTTGTCAGAAGCTGGCCTGTAGTGAAAGGTAGGCGCCACGTTGGTCTTCCAGGGTGGCGACATCCCCCAGGTTGACGAAAGCGGCCGTGACCGACAACCGTCTGTCGGGTACCCAGGCGATGAACACGTCCCACCAGTCATCCTCTGTGGCGAAGCCCAGGTTGTCGGGCTTCTGGCGGTACTCGGTGCCCACCAGCCACTGCCGCGTAATAAACAGCCCAACGCTGCCCTCCAACATGGCGTCATAGCTGTCGTTGCGGTCGCCGCCAAATCCCAGCAGGCCGCCCTGATTTGCCCGGGTGCCACGAAGAGTGGCGCTGACCAGCAGGTTGCGATCCATCACAGCTGCGAAGAAGAGTTTGCTGCCGCCGACATAGACATCAGTGCCGGTGTCGTCTTTGGCACCAATGGCGTCGGGTACCGTGAATTCCCGGTTGCGCTTGTGCTGCAGGCCTGCAGACCATTGCCCCCAGGGGCTGAAGAGCGCGTCTCCGAAGAGTCTGACTTTGAGCCCAAGAACATCCTGTACCAGTTCGTCTTCCTCGAGGCCGAATCCGTCCTTCAGGGTGAACACCAGGCTGTCCAGGTCCAGAGTCTGGCGCGCCAGGGTGAGTTCAATCCGGTTGTTCCAGGTAACGCCGGCTCCGACCACGGACAGGGTGTAATCGTCAGTTTCAGCATGGGACAGTGTCAGGGTACCGCCCCACTCCCCGTCACTGGCATAGCCGCCCAGCAGGGCCCAGGGGGACAGCCCGCCGCCGGCACTGCCCTCGACGGAAGTGACACCACCGGTGGCCCACAGCCGGCTGCCGGTGTCTGCCTGCAGGTTTGCGGATACCAATACCACCAGCATCCCTGCACTGAGTGCCCGGCCCACGCGTTTCATGACAATGTCTCTCCTGTGTGTGTGAGATCCCGTTGTCGATTCGACAGCAACTGTTCCGTGGCTTGCAGGTCGGATGCCGCGACAGGCCGGCTCAGGAAGAACCCCTGTCCCAGTTCACAACCCCAGTTCCGCAGCAGGTTCCAGCTTTCGACATTCTCGATACCTTCCGCCACAACCCGCAGTCCCAGTCCATGGGCCATATCGATGGTGGAACGCACAATTAACTGGTCCTGGGGTTCGGCGTCCAGATGAAGAACAAAGGACTTGTCGATCTTCAACTCCTGTACCGGCAACTTGCGTAATTGCGATAAAGAAGAATAGCCGGTACCGAAATCATCCACCGACAGGGTTACGCCCAGTTGTCGCAGCCGCCGCAAGGTTTCCAGGGCGGTTTCGGGGTCGTCCATCAGCGCGCTTTCGGTCACTTCCAGAGTGATTCTGGACATCGGCAACTGCCACCGTGAGAAGGCTTCGGCCACATCGTCGGGAAGATCCGGGCGGGTAAGATCCAGGGCAGAGAGATTGATGGCAACGCCGATATTCAGGCCGGCTGCATGCCACTCGCCGGCGTCTTCGGCAACCCGGTGGAGGATATGCCGGGTGAGTTCGTTGATCTGGCCCGATTTTTCGGCCAGGAGAATGAATTCTTCCGGGGAAACAAAGCCCAGCTCCGGGTGAATCCAGCGCACCAGCGCTTCGACCTGGTGAAAACTGGCGCAGACCATCTCCAGCTTGGGCTGATAGTTCATGTAAAGGCTGTTATCCGTTAGGGCGGCGTTCAGGTCAGAAATGATCTGCAGTTCCCGCAGATGATTTTCATCGTCGCCCGGCTGGTAATGGGTCACTGCCTGCCGGGATTTCTGGGCCTGCTCGAAGGTCAGGTTCAGCCGCCTGCGGACCTGGTCGGTGTTCATGGCATCCGCTGGCAGTTGAAGCGTCACCATCGTGCAACGGAGGGAAAACGGGGTGGTTTCGACCATGAGCGGTGACTCCACCGCCAGGCGAAGCCCGTTTGCCTGGGCTTCCAGTTCTTCCTCCGACTGCTGTGGCGTCATCATCAGGAATTCGCCACCCCCGGTCCTCGCCAGTGCGGACATGTCGGGGAGCTGGTCTGCAAGCCTCGCGGATACGGCCCGAAGTACCTTGTCTCCGAATTCCAGCCCGAGGGTGTCGTTTACGTCCGACAGGTCATTGATGCGAAGCCCAAGCAGGCAGCAGGGTTTGCCACTGGAGAATTGCTCACGCAATTGCGACAGGAAGGCATTGCGATTGGGCAGCCCGGTGATTTCATCGTGGCTGGCGGCATGGCGGATCTGGTCCTCGCGGTCCCGCAGCTTGGTCAGCATGTCGCCCAGCGCCTGTCGCAGTTGTGCCAGTTCGCCACCAGCACGGATGGGCGGAGGCAACGGGGTGCGGCCGTCACCGATCGCTTTGGCATAATCCGCCAGTTGCAGCACCGGGCGGCCCATGTTGCGGGCTATCATCAGCGCGATCAGAGCTGCCAGTACAAGAACTGTGCTGACCAGCAGAATGATTTCCACAGCACGGCGGTAGTAATTGGCCAGGCTGGCCTCACGGTTGATCTGCAGCAGCAATTGCAGGGCAGAGGGACCGTTTTCGGTCAGCTTGACGATGCGGGTGAAATATTGGGTGCTCTCGAGGAAGCGGGCTTCGCTGTTGGCACCGGTTCTGAATTGCGCCTCGGTGCCACTGAGGCGACCAATCACGTCACTCAGTTCGGCACCCAGGCTGAAACCGGCAATCAGCCAGGCTCGCAGTCCTGGCGCTTCAACAGGGATGGCGATCAGCTCGACGCCTTTATCCCCAAAAACAGCCATACGGCTGGCATAGCCTGACTGCCGGGCTTCGGCCAGCAACTGGCCGGACTGGAGTCGATCTGGCGGGGTGCCGGATTCTGCGAGCGCAATACTGTCGTTGTCCAGTAGCACGGCGAACCTGGCACCAACACGGCGGGCCTGATTGGCCAGGGCGCTGTCTGCAGTCGGGCGGTCGCCACTGGCAACGGCTGAGCGGAAGCCGAAGTCTCTTACCACCACGTCCAGCCGTGACAGAATCAGGCTGGTCCGGCGATCCAGTACTTCGTCTGCGACCCGTTCCCCCAGGCGCAATTGTTCCATGGCCCGAGCCTTTTCGTCCTCGAACAGATACAGCATCAGCAAGCCACCGATACTGAGGCTGACAACGGCAACCAGCGCAACCATGACGGTTACCAGACGCCCGCGAAACCCTATCCGGTGAGCAACAGCCATCAAAGCTCCCGGAACCGTTTCTGCAGGCCGTCCAGCCTGTCATCGCCGGCAGGCTCAGGTGATAGCTCAACGGATAGCTCAAGGAACTCGGGGTAGGGCTGGTTCACCGTAAAACGGGCCATACGGGTGTTATCGGTCATACGTGGATGCCAGATTCGCAGGCCGGATTCCGCGTTGCCGTTGGCGGATGCCGGCAGGCGCAGGTCCAATCGGCCCTGGTCATCGGTGTAACCGGCGGGGTTTACGTCGGTCACAAGGATGAAACCCTGCATGTTGTCATGGATGTTGCAGCCAATTTCTACCACGCCGGTCTGGTCGAAGGTGATGGGCTTCTCCGGTCGGCCAGCATAGAGTTCAAGATCGAATACCTTGGCTGGCGAGAAGGAATAGACGTGATGCTGGGTGTTGTCACGATTAGGGAAATCTACCTTTGAATGTCGTGCAATGACCAGGCTGTGGGGTTGGAATTCCCGGTTCTTCTGGATGATTTCCGCTTCAGCGGGCTGGTTTTCAGAACCACTGTCGAGAATGATAACCGCGTCCACCACCGGCTGGCCGGTGGTGCTATCGGTCAGCTCCAGTGTCAAGCCAGTGGGCTCGGCGCCATGGCAAAGGGGGCCGGTCAGCGCGATTAGCAGGGTAATGATTGGTCTGTACATTGCTTTGAGCCATCCAGGTCATCGTCATATGCCCGCGCCTAACGACAAGCGTATGTGGTTACGTACCAGCAGGTTTTCCCAGTAGTGTTTCATCCAGTCCCACGCCGCGTTCCTTGTCTGTTCTACGAACGGATCCAGATTCAGTTCGTAATAATCGGGTGTGCCGGCAATCTGCAGGACAGTAACGGTGATTGACTGGTCCAGCTCGTTGGCAAAGGGTTCGCCGATCAGTTGATGGGCAAGCAGGTTGGCCCGTGTTGCCTCCACGTCGACCAGTTCACTGGCTCGGGTGGAACGGTTGTTTTCGCACATTTCCTCCATCAGGCGGTGGCAGAGGTAGGCTCGTATGAGAAGGCCGTCGAGGCCGTCGTAGCGGACCAGAAGGACAGACGGCTGGGTAAAATAACCGGTCGCCGCATTCACGAATGGTTCAAACAGCTCTGCCTTGCCGGCTTCCCGGGCGCAGGCTTCCACGCATTCGATCAGTCGCGGCGCCATTTCAATGTATTCGATGGCAAACTGAAACAGGCAGGTGGCAGGCTGATAGCCGTCGATAGTGATTGTAGCAGGCAAAGACGACGCCCTCTCCCGCATCTGCTCGAGGAAGGTGCCGGAGCGGGCTTCCTGCCTGCGTGCCTGATCAATGATGTCGAGAACAGCCTTAGGTGTCATTTCAGGAGATGCCGGTCTCTGAACGGAATGGGGTCGCAAGGCGCCTCCCGTTGTACGCATAGGGTCGTCAGGGGGCACGGAAAGCGGCTGGCCACCGCAACATGCCTGCCTTTTCTCACAAGTGTAGACGAGTTTTGGCAGGCTGCTCTGGCATCCACATTAAAACCTGAACACGATGTTCATGAATCATTGCGCGCACTGGTCTATTGTTGCGAAAACCAGCGATCGTGTCGAGAATGGCTCAGAAAAAGCAATCCCATGGTGGCGGCACGTGCCAGCATCAGGCAGATCAGCGAAAACCAGAGCCCATGGTTCCCCCAGCCAGTGGTCAGCCACCACACCGGCAGAAATACCACAAGCGCCGAAAACAGCATGGTGTTCTGCATGTCCCGGGTGCGGGTGGCACCAATAAAAACGCCGTCAAGCAGATAACCCCATACGGCGGCCAGGGGTAGCACCCACAGCCAGGGCAGGTAGAGCCAGGCGGTGGTGCGTACTTCTTCAATGCCGGTCAGCAGGCTGATCAGGTAGCGCCCGCCCAACACAAAGGCCACCGTAAACAGTACCGAACCCCACAGGGACCAGCGAAAAGCCACCCGGAACACCTGGCGGAATTGCTGACGGCTGTTTTTGCCCACGGCCTCACCAATCAGCGCCTCGGCGGCATTGGCAAAGCCATCCAGGCCGTTGGAGATCACCAGCAGAAAAGTGATCAGGACGGCATTGGCGGCCAGTATGGTGTCGCCCTGCCTTGCTCCCTGGGCGGTAAAAAATGCCAGCACCAGAAGCAGGGCGATGGTTCGCACCATGATGTAACGGTTGACCTGCAGTATTCTGAGGTAGTCGTTCAGCTGGCCGAACAGGGCGCGGCTGAAACCTTGACCAGCCGGCATCCGCAACAGCACCATGCGAAACCCGATGGCCGCTGCAGAGTATTCGGCCAGCACGGTGGCCATGGCAACGCCGCGGCTGTTCCAGCCGAAGCCGGTGACGAACAGAATGTCCAGAACGATGTTGAGCCCGTTCGCCACAATCAGCATGACCATCGGCCCCTTGGGCAATTGAGTGCCGATGAGCCAGCCCACCAGGGTGTACTGGCACAGTACCGCCGGGGCGCTCCAGATACGAATGCTGGCATACTCTGCGGCAAGCGCTGCAACACGTTCACTGGGGTTCATCAGCTCAAGGCCGAGGCGGATCAGGGGCTGGTGGAGCAGGATCAGCAACAGCCCTATTCCGACAGCCAACAATACCGACCGCAACAACAGTGCGATCTGCGCGAATTCATCCCGCTTGCCCCAGGCCTGGGCTGCAAGGCCGGTAGTGCCCATGCGCATGAAGCCGAAGGTCCAGTACAGTATGCTGAACAGGTTTGCGCCCACGGCAACAGCGCCCAGGTATTCCGGGCTCTCCAGGTGCCCCAGCACAGCAGTATCCACCAGCCCCAGAAGCGGCACCGTGAGGTTGGTGAGCATCAGGGGCCAGGCCAGTGCCCAGAGCCGGCGATCCGTGGTGGTGAGTTTCGGGGACGATTCTACAGAAATGAAAAAAGTTCCTTCTTTAGTCGATTAATGGCCACTCGGACTTTCGCATTTTTTTGATCTGTGTCTATACTTGGTGCGTGAATTATCCATAGCAGACTTCCACTCTGGCCCGAACAGTGTGTGCGAGCACTGTCCGGAACAGAGGGATTGGACGCAAAATCCGACAAGAATAACACTCTGTGGAGACACAGTATTATGCGCGTGCACGCTAAGCGGGCAGGTGTCCTCTTGGGCGGACTTATGACGCCAGCGTTGTCCATGGCGGACTGGACGCTGAACATGAGTCCCGGGGTCACCGGTACCAGTAACGAGATTTTCAGCCTTCACATGACCATCCTGTGGATCTGCGTCGTCATCGGCGTTGTGGTCTTTGGTATCATGTTCTGGTCAATATTTGCCCACCGCAAATCTTCGGGTCGTAAACCGGCCAACTTCCACGAGAATACGCTGGTCGAGATTCTGTGGACGATCATCCCCCTGGTTATTCTCGTGGTGATGGCCATTCCCGCCACCGCGACGCTGGTCGACATGTACGACACCAGCGAAGCCGATGTTGATATCAAGGTCACCGGTTATCAGTGGCGCTGGAAATACGACTATATCAACGATGATTTCGGGTATTTTTCCAATATATCCACCAGCGATGACGAGATTTACAACCGCACCGCCAAGTCTGAAAACTACTTGCTGGATGTCGATAACCCGATGGTGGTGCCGGTGGGCGCAAAGATTCGCCTGCTGCTCACAGCCAACGATGTTATTCACAGCTGGTGGGTGCCTGAGTTCGGCGTCAAAAAGGATGCCATACCTGGTTTTGTTAACGAGGCCTGGACCAGAGTCGATGAGCCGGGTATTTACCGTGGTCAGTGCACCGAGTTATGCGGCGTAAAACACGGTTTTATGCCGGTGGTGGTAAAGGCAGTTCCTCAGGACGAATACGATGCCTGGGTGGCGGAGCAGAAGGAAGCCGCCCAGCGTGAGCGCGAACTCACCGAGAAAGACTGGACACTGGAAGAGTTGATGGTCCGTGGCGAGAAGGCCTACGCCAGTGCCTGTGCGTCCTGTCACCAGGCCGATGGCAGCGGGGCGCCACCAGCGTTCCCGGCCCTCAAAGGCAGCCAGATTGCCCTGGAAGATATGGATGCGCACCTGGATATTGTTGTTAACGGTGTTTCCGGTACCGCCATGCAGGCGTTTGGTGGCCAGCTGAGCGAAGTCGATCTTGCAGCGGTTATCACCTATGAGCGTAACGCCTGGGGTAACAATACCGGTGAGATGATTACGCCGAAAGAAGTATTCGAGTACAAGAATCAGGAATGATGAACCGGGCAGGCTATAACCAGAGTTAAAGCCTGCCCCGTCCAATTTCGCCAGACTAATGACATCACCAGCCAGAACAACACGGCGGTAACGGGGGTTTTTCATGAGTGCGGTTGCAGATACCCACGCCCAGGACGATCATCACCACGGCCCCGCGAAGGGCATTACACGGTGGCTGCTGACGACCAACCACAAGGATATCGGGTCCATGTACCTGATATTCAGTTTCACCATGTTCCTGCTCGGCGGGGCCATGGCCATGGTTATCCGGGCCGAGCTGTTCCAGCCGGGCCTGCAGATTGTTGAGCCGGAATTCTTCAACCAGATGACGACCATGCATGGTCTGATCATGGTGTTCGGTGCGGTCATGCCGGCCTTCGTTGGTCTTGCCAACTGGATGATCCCGCTGATGGTAGGCGCTCCTGACATGGCGCTGCCACGGATGAACAACTGGAGTTTCTGGCTGCTGCCTTGTGCCTTCCTGATTCTGGTATCCACCCTGTTCATGCAGGGCGGGGCTCCGAACTTTGGCTGGACCTTCTACGCGCCGCTGTCGACCACCTACGGCCCGCCAAGTACCACCTTCTTCATCTTTGCCGTTCACATCATGGGTGTGTCGTCGATCATGGGTGCCATCAACGTCATTGCCACCATCCTCAACATGCGGGCTCCGGGCATGACCCTGATGAAAATGCCCCTGTTCGTATGGACCTGGCTGATCACTGCGTTCCTGCTGATTGCGGTTATGCCGGTTCTGGCTGGCGTGGTGACCATGATGCTGATGGACATCAACTTCGGCACCAGCTTCTTTGATGCCTCCGGCGGCGGCGACCCGGTACTGTTCCAGCATGTGTTCTGGTTCTTCGGGCACCCCGAGGTGTACATCATGATCCTGCCGGCTTTCGGCGCGGTGTCCCACATTATCCCGGCGTTCTCCCGCAAACCACTGTTTGGCTATGCCTCTATGGTCTACGCGGTGGGCGCCATTGCCCTGCTGTCGTTCGTGGTCTGGGCACACCACATGTTTACCGTGGGTATCCCCATCGCCGGCCAGCTGTTCTTCATGTATGCCACCATGCTGATTGCGGTGCCTACCGGGGTGAAGGTATTCAACTGGGTGGCGACCATGTTCCGTGGCTCGCTGACGTTCGAGGCGCCGATGCTGTTCGCGGTGGCCTTTGTCATCCTGTTCACCATCGGTGGTTTCTCCGGGCTGATGCTGGCCATTGCACCGGCGGATTTCCAGTACCACGATACCTACTTCGTGGTTGCCCACTTCCACTATGTACTGGTGCCGGGTGCCATCTTCGGCATTTTTGCCTCGGCTTACTTCTGGCTGCCCAAGTGGACAGGCCACATGTATGACGAGACCCTGGCAAAAACCCATTTCTGGCTGTCTTTCGTGGGCATGAACCTGGCCTTCTTCCCCATGCATTTCCTTGGCCTGGCGGGTATGCCGCGACGCATTCCGGACTACGCGCTGCAGTTTGCCGACTTCAACATGGTGTCCAGTATCGGTGCCTTCATGTTTGGTGCCACCCAGATCCTGTTCCTGGTGATCGTGGTCAAGTGTGTGAAGGGTGGCAAGAAGGCTGCGGCCAACCCCTGGGATGGAGCGGAAGGCCTTGAGTGGACTGTTCCCTCTCCGGCGCCTTACCACACCTTCTCCACCCCGCCGGAAGTGAAGTGAGCGGCCGGGAAAATAATAAACGATAACGGATAAGCCATCGGAGATTGTCATGGCGGAAAACCAGACGTACTACGTTCCAGAACAGAGCAAGTGGCCGATTGTGGCCACTGTGGGCCTGGGGGTTACCCTCTACGGAAGCGCCTCTATTATGGTGAACAGCAACCAGGGGGAAAGCACCACCGGCGCCTGGCTGACGTTCTTTGTGGGCGCCGCCATCATGACCTATATGCTGTTCGGATGGTTCGGCGCTGTTATCAAGGAAAGCCGCTCAGGATTGTACAGCCCACAAATGGATCGCTCTTTCCGCTGGGGTATGAGCTGGTTCATTTTTTCGGAAGTGATGTTCTTCGCGGCCTTTTTCGGGGCTCTGTTCTATACCCGGGTCTTCGCCATACCCTGGCTTGGTGGTGAAGGTGATCGCGGCAGCTCCAACATGCTCTGGGAAGGTTTTCAGGCCACATGGCCGCTGATCAATACACCCAACCCCGAGGCCTATCCGCCGCCGGAAGGTACGATCGGGCCCTGGGGGCTGCCGCTGATCAACACCATTCTGCTGGTCACCTCGTCCTTTACGGTGACGGTTGCCCATCATGCTTTGAAGGAAGACAACCGCAAAAAGGTCAAGACCTGGCTCGCCGCCACCATTGCACTGGCGCTGGTTTTTGTATGTGTCCAGGGCTACGAATACGTTCACGCGTATCAGGATCTGGGTCTGACACTTCAGTCAGGCATCTATGGCAGTACGTTCTTCATGCTGACCGGTTTCCACGGCGCCCACGTGATATTGGGTACCCTGATGCTGGTGATCATGCTGATACGCATACAGAAGGGTCACTTCACGGGTGACAATCACTTCGGGTTTGAAGCCACGTCCTGGTACTGGCACTTTGTGGACGTGGTCTGGCTCGGACTCTTTGTGTTTGTCTATGTAATCTGATTGTAGTGAACCGGTGAGATCAGGGGGTCGGATTCAGCGTCAGGCTCCCTTGCCATAACGAAATCAGAATGACGGCCAGCAGCATCACGCTCAGTGCGACCCGCAATGCCAGGGAATTCAGGACACGGTTCGTTTTCCCGCCATCCTTGATCAGGAAAAACAGCCCGCTGAACAGGCTCACCAGAACCGCCAACATCAGTACGACAATGAGAAACTTCAGCATGAAAAATCCTGTTTACGGGAATATTGGTCAAGAAACCACTATAGCAGAGCATGTCTGATCCGGCTGATCAATCCCGCCGACAGTGGCATTTTGATTGGCGGCTTTTGCTGTTTTCGGGGCTGTTCCTGCCGCTGCTGATTGGCCTGGGTGTCTGGCAGCTGGAGCGGGCACAGGAGAAAAAGACACAACTGGCCCAGTGGCAGCAGGAAGCTGGTAGCCTGAGCTGGGTGGAACTCGAGGCTGCAGGCCTGGAGGCCGGTCAGCCGGTCACTATTTCCGGCCGTTACGGGGAGACTTCATGGTTGCTGGATAATCGTACCCGCGATGGTGCACCCGGATACGAGGTGCTGACGCTATTCTTGCCCGAACAGGGTCGCCCGGTGGTGGTGAACCGGGGCTGGCTCCAGGCCCCCAGGAGACGGGACGAGCTGCCGGAAATCAGCCGGCCAAACGGTGATGTCCGCCTGCAGGGCCGCCTGAGTGATTTCCCCGAGCCGCCAGTACTGAAGGATGTGTCCCGGGAGAGTGATGAATGGCCACGGCGAACCCAGTCACTGTCCCATCAGCAGGCGCAAGAGGTTCAGGCAGATGTGGCTGGTCTTGTACTGAGGCTTTCGGGTCCCGAACAGCCCGGAGCCTACCGCGCAGACTGGGCTCCGGATATGATGGGGCCGCAGACGCATTACGGATACGCATTGCAATGGTTTTCACTGGCCGCGGCACTGGTTATATTGACGGTGGTAGCGAGTTATCGCAAAACAGGAGCCAACGACGACAATGACAACGGCTGAGAAGATGCACCAGAACGACCAGGAAGACGCGGTTTCCCCTGAAAAGGTCCGCCGCGGCAGACGAACAGCGCTGTTGCTGTTTGCCATTGGCTTTGGCCCGATGATTTTTGCAACGATCATGTACTATACCGGCTGGCTGAACCCGACCGGTCATAGCAATAATGGCGAACTGATCCAGCCACCCGCGCCCCTGGCCCAGATGCAACTGGAAGGTGCTAACGGCAAGCCCCTCGCAGACCGTTTCGGTCCCGAAGCGGTTGACCCGGAATGGATGATGGTGGTGGTGTCTGGCGATTGTGCAGCGGATTGCGAAGAGCTCCTGTACCGCGCCCGTCAGGTCAATATTGCCTTGGGCAAGAATGCCAACCGTGTCAATCGGGCCGCCTGGCTGGGCTCTGTTTCGGAAGACCTGACCGCGCGCTGGGATGATGAGTACCGTTCCATGGAACGCCTGAGCATCTCCGGCAATGGCTCTCCCCAATGGCCGGCTGGCATCAGCCCGGAGCAGGAGCCCCGAATCTTGCTGGTGGACCCCTTCGGTAATGTCATCATGCACTATGGTAGTGAACACACCGGCAAGGACATGCTGAAAGACCTCAAGCATCTGTTGAAACTGTCGCAGATTGGTTAATGATGATTGCCGGGAGATCCAGCGTTGAACGATATCCGGAATAATACGTCCCGCCATGCCCGCATACTGGCGCGCTTGGCTCTGCTGGCGAGCTTGCTGGCGGTCGTGGTCATCATGCTGGGCGCCTGGACCCGGCTGGTAGATGCAGGCCTGGGATGCCCTGACTGGCCCGGCTGCTATGGATTTCTTACCGTACCCCAGGACGAAGCACGGATGGCCATCGCCAATGCCAGGTTCCCGGAAACGCCTGTAGATGTACAAAAAGGCTGGCCGGAGATGATTCACCGCTACGCCGCCGGTACTCTCGGGCTGGTCGTCTTTGGCCTGGCAGCGTTCGCTTTCCGCCATCGCAGGGAAGGGTTGCCCTACAGGTTGCCACTGTTTATCGCCCTGTTCATTGTGCTTCAGGGCGCATTTGGCATGTGGACGGTTACCCTGAAGCTCTGGCCCCAGGTGGTTGCGCTGCATCTGCTTGGCGGATTTACCACCCTCAGCATGCTCGCTCTGCTTACACTGCGGTTGCGTGGCAAACAGCAGCGGGCTGCCGCCGGGCTGGAGAAGGCAGGGCCTTCCGGGCGCAACGGCTTCCGGCCCTGGCTTTACGGCGGCCTTGTGTTGGTCGTAATGCAGATAGCCCTGGGTGCCTGGACTGCGGCCAATTATGCAGCAGTGGCCTGTACCGACCTGCCAACCTGCCAGGGCGAATGGTGGCCTGCCGACATGGATTTTGCTCACGGGTTTGATGTTACCCAGCACGTGGGACCGAATTACCTGGGAGGACAGCTGACAGCGGATGGGCGGGTTGCCATCCACGTCACCCACCGCCTGGGCGCCGTGATAGTACTTGCGTACTTCACGGTATTTCTGGCATTACTGTGGCGCAGAACGAGGCGGACCTCCATGGCACCGCATGTTCAGCTGGTGGCGGTAGTACTGATGGCGCAAATTGCGCTCGGACTGGCCAATATCGTGTTCCATATTCCCTTGTCAGTGGCGGTGGCGCACAATGCCATGGGTGCGGGGTTGCTGCTGAGCGTGATCAACCTGCTCTGGCGCTTTCACCAGCAGGAACTGCCGCAACCAGCGGACGCAACACATACAACAACAATTGAGCGAGAGGTGACGGCATGAGCGAGCGTGTTGAGGCACTGCCGGCGCAGAACACAACCAGCAGATCCGATTCTGCGAGCATTTCCTGGCGTGATTTTCTGGAGCTGACCAAGCCCACGGTCGTGGCGATGATGATCCTCACCTCGGTCATCGGCATGTTGCTGGCCACTCCGGGCGTGCCGGGCTGGGAAGTCCTGCTCTATGGCAACCTTGGTATTGCCCTGCTGGCGGGCGCCGCTGCCGTGGTCAACCACGTGGTTGACCAGAAGATCGACACCGTCATGGCCCGCACCCGCAAGCGGCCCGTTGCCACCGGAAAGATTTCCCCCCTTGATGCATTGATGTTTGCGACTGTGCTGGCGGCTTCGGGCATGGTGGTTCTGGTATGGCAGGTAAATGCCCTCACGGCGTGGCTGACACTGGCCTCACTGGTCGGATACGCCGGCGTGTATACCCTTTTTCTAAAGCGCATGACGCCCCAGAACATCGTGATTGGTGGCCTGGCCGGTGCCATGCCCCCCTTGCTCGGCTGGACAGCGGTTACCGGGCAGGTTGAAGGGCACGGCCTGCTGCTCGTGCTGATAATTTTTGCCTGGACACCGCCGCATTTCTGGGCCCTGGCCATTCACCGCAAGGAAGAATACGCCAAAGCGGGTATTCCAATGCTGCCGGTCACCCACGGCAACAAATACACCGAGCTGCATATTCTGCTGTATACCCTGATGCTGCTTGCGGTCAGCCTGCTGCCGTTTGTTACCGGCATGTCCGGGATGATCTACCTGGTAGGCGCCCTGGCCCTTGGCCTGCGCTTCCTGCAGTATGCAGTGCGCCTGCTCCGGGGTGATGATCGCCGGGTAGCATTGAACACGTTCAAATACTCCATCACCTACCTGATGGCTCTTTTCGTCGTGTTGCTGGTCGACCATTTTGTGTTTTTCTGATTACTGATCTGCCGGAGATTTCATGGACCGTTCGATTCGCCTGACGCTGATCATCCTGCTTTTGGTTATCGTGTTGATCTTCGGGCTGGTGGTCGGACGACAGGTACTGCTAGTCGGGAATGACGAGCCCTCTCCCGCACCAGAACTGAGTGAGATCAACGCCTACGTGTATGACCAGGGCCGCGAGCTTGCCGACTTCGAACTGGTCAACGAGCACGGCGAAACGGTCACCCGCGAAAGCCTGCGGGGACAATGGACCTTTGCCTTTGTGGGCTACACCAATTGCCCGGACATCTGCCCTGCCGCCATGGCCAACCTGCGCAGAACCGACAACCTGCTTCCGGATGACCTGCCCCAGCCGGAATTCCTGCTGATCACCGCAGACCCGGAACACGATACGCCGGAAAGACTGCGGGAGTACGTGCAATTCTTCGGCGATGACTTCCATGGCCTGACCGGTGATCTGGAAACCCTGAGGCAGCTGGCCAGAAGCCTCAATGCGGCCTTTACCCACCGGGAGGTGGACGGTGAACTGCTTGTAGACCACAGTGGCCACTTTGCCCTGATCAATCCGGAAGGTAAAATGACTGCAGTGCTACAACCCCCGCACAATCCGGAAGACCTGGTGAAGGCCTACCGTGAAATCTACGAGTGGGCCCGCGCCAACCATCCACGGGCTTCACAATCCTGATTCGTTACGCGGTTTCGCCTTGCTCAGGACTGATAGGTCAGGTGCAGGAGCGGGGTGGTGGGGTATTTTTCCTTGGGAATGGAACTCGCTTCGCTCAGACACCCATTCCTGGCGGAAAAATACCCCACCACCCCACTCCCAGGTAACTGGCAGTTATCGCCTTAAATACATTGCGCGAACTCACGCCCTTCCCCCAACCCGACCAGTCCTGAAAAAAGCAAAACCAATGCTCCCAATCAACCAAATAATCCCGGATCTACAAAAGACCCTGGAATCCGAGACAACCGTCCTGCTCCAGGCCCCACCGGGCGCCGGCAAAACCACGAGGGTGCCATTGGCGCTGCTGGATGCTCCATGGCGGCAGGGGCGCAGGATTTTGATGCTGGAGCCAAGGAGGCTGGCAGCCAGGTCGGCAGCCAGGTATATGGCGGGGCAGATGGGCGAGAAGCCGGGTGAGACGGTGGGTTATCGAACACGGCTGGATACACGGGTGACCTCGGCTACTGTGATTGAAGTGGTCACGGAGGGGATTCTTACGCGGCTGATTCAGAACGATCCTGCGCTGGAAGGCTATGCAGTCGTGATTTTCGACGAATTTCACGAACGTTCGCTGCAAGCGGACCTTGGCCTGGCGTTGGTGAGGGAATCGCGGCAGGCGTTGCGGGAGGATCTGCGGGTGATCGTGATGTCGGCAACCCTGGATACTGCGCCGATCGCCCGCCTGCTGGGTGACGTACCGGTGCTGACCAGCGAGGGCCGGGCGTTTCCCGTGGATGTGGCCTACCGGCCGCTCCCACGTAATGGCCGGATGGTGGATCAGGTGGTGTCAGTGATTCACGAGGCGCTGGCGGAGCAGACCGGGTCGCTGTTGGTATTCCTGCCGGGTGCCGGGGAAATCCGGCGGGTGGAGCGAAAGCTTCAGAGCCAGGTGGGCAGGAACGTGATCGTGGCGCCGCTATACGGCAACCTCAGGAACGACGAACAGGACCGGGCCATTGCCCCGGCGCCCGAGGGTTATCGCAAGGTCGTTCTGGCTACCGCCATTGCTGAATCCAGCCTGACCATCGAGGGGATTCGGGTGGTCGTCGACTGTGGCCAGCAGCGCCGGGCAGTGTTCGATGCCAACAGCGGTATGACACGGCTGGTGACGGGCTGGGTGTCCAAAGCCTCGGCGGAACAGCGCAAGGGGCGGGCGGGGCGTATTGAGCCTGGTGTGTGTTACCGGCTGTGGAGCGAGTCCGCTCAGTTTGGTCTGGCGGAGTTCACCGCGCCGGAAATACAGGAGGCGGACCTGGCCCCCCTGGTTCTGGAGCTGGCTCAGTGGGGTGCCAGGTCTGCGGAGCAACTGGACTGGATTGATCGGCCGCCTTCAGCACACTGGCAGCAGGCAGTGCAATTGCTGCAATGGCTGGACCTGCTGGATACTGACGGCGCCATCACCGGGCATGGCAAGGCCGCCCGGGATATGGGCGTGCATCCAAGACTGGCGCACATGATTCTCCGGGGCCGTGAAATTGGTCTTGGTTTTCTTGCGGCTGAACTGGCGGCATTGCTGGAAGAGCGGGACCTGGCCGGGCGGTCTGCGGGGGCGGATATGCAGGAGAGGGTCCGGATATTGCGGGGACAGGGGCCTCGTTATGGCATTGATGCTGCCAGAGTGAAAGCCATTGCAAAGTCCGTATCACGGCTGGCCGGCAATCTGGACCGGCCACGAGAGTTGCCTGCTGATGACGAAGTGGGCCGACTGCTCGCCCTGGCCTACCCGGACAGGGTTGCCCGTAAACGGCGCGGTGACGCTCCCCGTTACCAACTCAGCAACGGGCGCGGCGCCGTTCTGCGGGATGAGGATCCTCTTGCCCGACATCCGTGGCTGGCGACCGCCGAGCTTGATGGCAAGGCCAGGGAAGCGACGATCTATCTGGCGGCACCGGTTGATCCGGTGCTACTCGAACTGGACCTGGCCAACCATATCCATGAGCGGGAGGAAGCCGTCTGGGACGACAAGCGCGGAACGGTCATAGCCCGCCGCGTCAGAAAACTGGGGCAACTGGTACTGGAAGAAACCGCCTTGCCGGCCCCGTCCCCGGAATTGCTGCAGCAGGGGCTGCTGGCGGCGGTGCGCAAACAAGGGCTCAAAAGCCTGCCCTGGACCCCGGCTGCCGAACAGTGGCTTGCCCGGGTTTCCCTGCTGGCCCGTTGCTTTCCGGGTGACTGGCCGGAGGTCAGCGAACGCTGGCTGGCTGACAACCTTGAGTTCTGGCTCGGGCCCTTCCTGGCAGGAATGGATCGCTGGCGCGACCTGGAGAAGCTCAACCTTAACCAGGCACTCGGCAGCCTGCTGGACTACCGGCAACAACAGTCACTGGAAGAACTGGTGCCAATCCGCCTGACGATTCCCAGTGGCCAGTCGGTAACACTGGATTACACGGCGGAAAACGGGCCGGTACTGGCCGCCAAGCTCCAGGCCCTGTTCGGCTGGGCCAGAACCCCGACCGTCGCCGGCGGCCGGGTGCCAGTGGTTATCCACCTGCTCTCCCCGGCCCAGCGCCCCCTCGCCGTCACGGCGGACCTGGCCAGCTTCTGGCGCAATGCCTACCCGGAGGTGCGCAAGGACATGCGCGGGCGCTACCCGAAACACCCCTGGCCGGAAGACCCGTTCACTGCCGAGGCAAGCCAGGGAACGAAAAAACGCCCTGCTCGTTGATTCTGCCGGTCACCAGCGATTCCGGCACGGTTTCGAAATAGACATTCCGGGGCCTAATCCACTCACCCTCTGGGGCGTGCAATTCGCTGGTTGGCATTTCTTCCAGGGTGACGTGCTCGCTGGTCTGATCACTGTGTCTGAAACTGTCCCCCAGCACCCAGAAAGGTCTGTTATGAGCACGGGCTGCCAGGGCAAGCAGGCGGGTTCCACTTTTATTGATGAAATGCCCATCCGCCAGCCAGGTATCACAACCGGTGACCACCACATCCGCCTGGGGAACAAACAAGGCCATCTGGGCATCGGTAATCAGGGTGACCGGTACGCCCATGTCATTCAGCGACCGGGCGAGCTGATGCCCCTCGAAGCCGGGGCTGCTCTGGGTACAGATGACAGAAAAGGCGTGTTGCTCCTGCTCCAGAAGACGAAACAGTCCCAGCACCACCGAGCTGGCACTGTGGGTCATAATCACGGCATTGGCGGGAATTTTCTGGCAGGCATGCTGGGCTATGGCGGCACTGGCGTTTTCCAGCTCGTGGGTAACCCGGTTAACCGACACCAGTGGCGTCTCCCCGCTTGCCAGTCGTGACTCCACCCTCGCCATGGCGTTGCCAATCACGATCATGCTGGGGCGGGCATTGCGAAGTTCTGTGAGTAACGTTGCCAGGTCGCTGGAAGCAGGCTCGGTCGCCTCCACATATTCTTGCAGGCCCTTGAGTGTTTCCAGCGCCAGCGCTGTGGCCCCGGACTCGTAATCCTGCCGGAGCCTGTTCAGTAGTTCGTTTGCTCTGTCATCAAAACCGGGCATCGCTGCTATCCCTTGCCGTTAAGATTCAAGGGTAGCAGCGAGAGTGCCGGTTGTCCGCGAGGTTTACTTGATGACTGTGCGGCTGGTTTCCAGATAGCTTTCACCATTGCTCGCCACGGCTTCAGTATCGGCGCGTTCGGAGGCAAGGTGGATTTCCTCCAGCGTTTCCGCCAGTCCGTCGAACTGCTCGTTGATCTTGCCGAGGGCGTTTTCCAGGGTATAGGTAAGCTGATGGATCTCGTTCATGGCCTCCGGAGTCAGGTCACCGGCCAGAACCTTTTCCAGCTTCCTGTTGTACTCTGAAAAGTTGACCACGGCCTCTTTCAGGTTGGCGGATTCCTTGCCTTCGAAGTGTTCAACTTCTTCAGCAAGGGAAGACATCGGCAGTGTCAGGGCAGCACAGGTCAGTAGTGCCAGGGTCTGTTTTCTCATATCGTTTTCTCCTTGTCGATATTAAAAATGATAATAGTTCGCGTTCAAGATTAGGGTAAGTTTGTTCTGGTGGCAATGATTTCTGTCAGTTTTGGTCTTGGCTCTGGCTCTGGCTCTGGCTCTGGTAGGACTGGGACTTTGGTGGGGATCGGGGTGGTGGGGGTATTTTTCCTTGGGGATGGAACTCGCTTCGCTCAGACACCCATTCCTGGCGGAAAAATACCCCCACCACCCCGCTCTACCGGAAAATGGTGATGTCGTTACGGAAAGGGTTGGTTTGGCTGCGCTTTGATGTCGGACTTATCGGACTGAGGCATTTTCAGTGGGGCCATATTCTCAGACAAACCCGGGTAAAACCCCGGTAGATCGTTACGACAACTGGAGTTACCTAAGGGTACGGGGGTGTTTTATTTTTCAATAAAGAAAATGGTGTCTGAGCGAAGCGAGTTCATTTTCATTTGAAAAATAAAACACCCCCGTACCCCTCCCCCAACCCAACAAGTCCTACCAGCCCAATAAACATTGCACCAATAAAAAACCTGTATAAAATGCGACCAACTCAACCACGCACCCCACCCACATGAAACTGGTTTCCTTCGATATTTTCCGCACCCTTGGCTTCCCGGATACCAAAGTACTCAAGCCCGAACAGTTCCTGGCCCACAAGGAACTGCTTAAAAGCGCAGACTGGGTTCTGTTCCCGGAATACTGGCAGTTGAACGCCCTGGTTTATGGCTTGAAATGCCGGGTGTTCCCCAGTGTTGCCAGTTATCGGATTGGCCACGACAAGGTCGAGATGACCCGTGCCTTCCAGGTGGTGGCTCCGGAGCACACTCCATGGACATTGATAGAGGCCAACGGCCCTGAGGAACAACAGGCGGTGTGGGATGCCATGGTGCTGCCGTTTGTGGCCAAGTTACCTAAGGCGAGCATGGGCGAAGGGGTATGGCTGATCGAGAACCGGGCCGACTGGCAGCGTTATTGTGAGCGGACCAGCGTTTTATATGCTCAGGAATATTTGCCGATCGACCGGGATGTGCGGGTGGTGATTGTCGGGGAGCGGGTGGTATCGGCTTACTGGCGGACCCAGGCGGATCAGGGGTTCTATAACAACGTGTCGCAGGGTGGACGTATTGATAACAGCCCGGTTCCGCCCGTGGTAACGAACCTGGCACTGCGGCTGGCGAGAGAGCTGGGGGTGGACCATGCGGGTTTCGATATTGCGCTGGTGGAAGGTTACCCCTACGTGCTGGAGTTCAACCGGTTGTTCGGAAATAAAGGGCTGGGTCAGCCCGGTGACCTGAAGTCTGCCATTCTGGACTACCTGCAGCAACAGGCCGAGCCGGAAGATCCTGATGGACCCACCGGGCCGGCGCCGTTATGGCCGGTTGCGGTGTAATTGGGGGACAGATTCCTGTTTTGGCAGAGCGGCTGATACTTATGGGTAGATATGCTCATATCCGGGGTCCCGAAAAAGCCCGATGATCGCTTCATTACCGGGTGCCGCAGCGTCGCTGTGGTGCCCTTTTTTATGCCTGTTTACCCCGTGGAGGGAAACACTATCCATGACCGAGTCTGCCAACGCCATCATCGCTGATTACTACGACGCCGAGACCTTTGCCCGTATCAAGGCATTTGCCGATACAAAGGAAACGCCCTGCGTAGTTATCGATACCGCCACCATCGACCGTCAGTACGACGAACTGGTGGAAGGCTTTCCCTATGCCAACGTCTACTATGCGGTAAAGGCCAATCCGGCCCCGCAGGTGTTGACTATGTTGCGCGACAAGGGTGCCAGCTTTGATATTGCGTCTGTGTATGAGCTCGAAAAAGTCATGGGCCTGGGTGTAACCGGTGAGCGCATCAGCTACGGCAACACCATCAAGAAAGCCAGAGACATCCGTACGTTCTATGAAAAGGGCGTGCGCCTGTTTGCTACTGACTCCGAAGCGGACCTTCGCAACATCGCCAAGGCGGCTCCGGGCTCGAAGGTGTATGTACGCATCCTCACCGAAGGCACCCTGACGGCCGACTGGCCCCTGTCCCGCAAGTTCGGCTGCCAGACTGACATGGCCATGGACCTGCTGATCCTGGCCCGCGACCTGGGCCTGGTGCCCTACGGCGTCTCCTTCCACGTGGGTTCCCAGCAACGGGAAATCGGCGCCTGGGACGCAGCGCTGGGCAAGGTGAAGGTGATCTTCGAGCGCCTGAAGGAAGAAGACGGCATTGAGCTGAAGATGATCAACATGGGCGGCGGCTTCCCGGCCAACTACATCACCCGTACCAACGATCTGAAAACCTACGCCGAAGAGATCAAGCGGTTTCTTGACGAGGACTTTGGCGACGAGTTGCCCGAGATCATTATTGAGCCCGGTCGTTCACTGATCTCCAATGCCGGTGTTCTGGTGAGTGAAGTGGTGTTAATTTCAAGAAAGTCGCGTACAGCTTTGCATCGCTGGGTATTCACCGATGTCGGTAAGTTTGGTGGCCTGATCGAAACCCTGGACGAATCCATCAAGTTTCCGATCTACACCGAGAAAACCGGCGAAGGCGAAGACTGTGTGATAGCCGGACCTACCTGCGACAGTGCCGACATAATGTACGAGCACCACAAGTACCCGTTGCCCCTGAACCTGGCCATTGGTGATCGCATGTATTGGTTGTCTACCGGTGCCTACACGACTACCTACAGCGCTATTGAGTTCAACGGGTTTCCTCCTCTAAAAGATTACTACATCTAACCTTGGGGCGGCCGCGGGGCGGGGGTACTGTTTTCCTTGGAAATGGAACTCGCTTCGCTCAGACACCCATTTCTGGCGGAAAACAGTACCCCCACCCCACGGCTAGCAAGTTGGGAGTGGGCTTCCTTTTGAGGGTCAGCTTTGGGGCTGGCCCTTTTGTCGTCTTAGGTCCAGGGTAAATGTCAGGGGAAAGACCAGGATACAATAGGCAATTATAAAACCTACCGCGTACCGGGCGTCGTTACCCCAGTCAGCCAGTAAACCGCCGATCATCGGCACTGCAAACGCCAGGGTGTAGCCGACCAGGAAATTACCTGCAGATAGGCGGCCTGTTTCCTGAGATGGCACCAGCACTGGCGGTAATGCCACCAACAGAATCAACAGAATGCCTGCCGTCAGGCTCATAAACGTCGCACTGGCAATTGCCCACCAGCCGGTAAACAATAGTGTTCCGAGCGTCCCAATGACGCTACAGCTAGCGGCTACTATGATAGGTAGTTTTCGGCCCACCCAGTATCTCGCCATTTTCAGCATCAGCAACGAGGCGATCACCTGCGCAAAGTTGTACCAGAACAGGGCATCGGCGAGCATTTCGAAATTACCCTGTTGCTTCAGCAGGTTACCCATGTAGGCGTTGAGGCCGAAAAACAGGGAGCCGGAGAGGCCCAGTAACAGGCCGATTCTCAGGGTGAGAGGGTTTTTCCAGTCAGGCAGCCAGGAGGGTTTTCGTACCGGTCGGGCCATGTCCCGGCGTGGGAGGAACAGGGCTGCAGCTACCAGTAAACCGGGCAGTGACCAGGCCAGCAGGGTGGCTCGCCAGCTGTTATCCATCAATGGCATCAATACTGGCAGGGTGATGCCGGCGCCGATGAACTCGCCCATCAGCATGCCGTTCATGTAGATGGCGGAACCGATGGCCAGGTGTCGGGGTTCCAGCCATCGGGGCAACAATGCCGGCAGGGAGGGTTGCATCATGGCGACGCCGAGGCCCATAACGGCGCTGGCGAGCATGAGTGTGACGGTATCCGGGGAAAGGCCGCGGCCGGCTGAACCTGCAACCATGATTACCATGGCCAGCGCCAGGGTGTTCCGTGGCCCTAGTCTGGCGATCGCAAGCGAGCCGGGCATGGAGCCGATCGCCAGCATCAGTATGGGCAGGGTGGTGAGTGCCCCGGTCAGGGCCTGGGACAGGCCGAGTTCGTCGCTGATAAACGGGGCCAGGGGCGGCGCCACCAGTATCGGTATGCGCAGGTAAACACCGGCCAGCCAAAGCAACACCGCCACCGGGAGCAGCTTTGCTGCCGGTGGCGGTGTTGTGATCTCTGAAGCGTCAGCCACTGGGGCCAGGCTTAAACGTCGCTGGTATCCAGAATGTAGGCACCGTCCTTGTCATGGACTTCACGGCCGGTGACAGGCGGGTTGAAGGCGCAGATCAGGCGCATGTCCTCGGTCCCACCGCGTAGAGTGTGGGGGTCGTTCTTGTCCAGCGCGTACAGGGTTCCGTCAGAAATTTCGTGGGTTTCACCTGTTGCCTTGTCGAGGATGGTGCCGTTGCCGGCGACGCAATAGACCGCTTCCAGGTGGTTCTTGTACCAGAGATTCAATTCAGCCCCGGCAGGGATAATGGTCTCGTGGAATGAAAAGCCCATGCCATCCTTTTTGAGCAGCATACGGCGGCTGGTCCAGCCCGGTCCGGTTACTTCGCGCTCGGTGCCGATGATGTCCTCAACTCGTACAATTTTCATACTTGTCCCTCGCTGTTTGTTGGAGCAGTCTTACAGTATACACATGCCGCTTACGTTCGGTTCAACCGCCAATCGTCGTAGGCGCTCATGGCTTGCTCAATGGCAGCGGCCAGGGCAAACCGGGTTTTGTCATCCAGGACTCGCTGTTTTCGGCAGCGTTCGAGGGCCCGATGAATGACCTGACGGTTGGCCCGGTCCAGGTGCTCCAGCCAGTGGTTGTCCGCCGGTGCCAGGTCCAGCAGTTCGCGACCGGCGTGATTACGGTGGCTGATATGCCACCAGTGATTTATTGCCCTTCCTAATACAACATAGCCGAACTGACTGTCTTGTACAGGGCCAAAAACAGCGGTTCTGAGTCCGTTGGTCAGTACCCCGGTATTGAGCACCGGTAAAGTCAGGCGATCGCCATAAAAATAGCTGCCGGCAGCACCAATCAATCCACCGACCAGGGCGCCGGCTCCCAATGAGTGGCCAAGGGTCAGCGCATCCACCCCGGCACCGCCTACAGCACCGGCCCCGAATCCGGCTGTTGCCAGGTAACGGCGGTTGACGCCCCAGGCCTTGCGGCTGTCCTCGCTGAACAGGTCGTGTTCACTGTGCCACTCAAGTTCGGCTTCCTGGCGCTCCACACGATGATGCTCGTAAAGCTTTTCGATGGCGATCCGCAGATTCTGTTCCCGTTTCCGCTGGTTGTGATACCAGCTGGTTCGCAATTGTCTGGCCAGCTCTTCGTCGGACATGTCGCTGGTCTGGAGCGTGGTCAGCGTGCGTTTCTCCCGAAATGACATCATTTCTTCCAGAGTGTGCGCAATCTTTGCAGCCGCTTCGGTCCGACGTTGACGTCGCTGGGCAAGGAGAAAGTCTGTAGCCTGCTCCAGTGGTCGCTCCCAGTCCGGCTCTAGCTGGCCAAACGCTCGCAAAAGGCTGAGATGTTGTTCGAATGGAGCACTAACCGCATCGAACTTGCGGACAACCTGGAAGAACTGGCCAAGCGCCTGTGCCCAGGTGTCACTGTAATCGTCTTCGCCAATACTGTTGATCAGCGCCAGGCTCGGTCGTCCGGTCCAGCGCAAGATGGTCATTTCAGCCTCATGTTGTGCGCTGTAGGGTACGGAGCCATCCACCACGTAAATGATGCCTGCACCTTCGGTCAGTGGTGTCAGCAACTCACATTCATCCGTGAATCCGCCGTCGTCACGGTGCTGGATAATAAACGCCTTCACGGTTTCTGACCGATCCGAGGCGGAAATGCTATGGGCTTCCAGCCATTCCAGTACCCGTCGGGGGCGCTGGAAACCCGGAGTATCTACCAGTGTATACAGGGTTTTGCCATCCACGGTCAGCGGGTATTCCTGGCGCTGGCGGGTCGTCCCCGGTTCCAGGGCAATGGCGATGGCATCGTTCTGGGACAGGGTGGCCACAACACTGGACTTTCCCTTGTTGGGATGGCCAACCACGGCGAATACGGGGGTGGTCATTGTCGGTGCTCATGCTGAAGTGCGCGGTGAATGCGGGCCTCCTGGGAGGCCAGGTCCGGAGTGCTGACAACGATCTGGCTGTCTCCGGATCTGTCGGCAAACCGCAGCCACTGGCTCACCTGATGCTCCGGCGGGGGCTGATCCGGTTCCGCTGCCAGGGGCACCAGCGCAATGAGGGTCGTTGCTGGCCAGGCCTTGCGGGCTTCGCCCAGGAAATCCGCCAATTCTCCGGTCGGCGGCTCCCAACTGCGGGTCACCACCAGGACAGCAGGGTTGGGGGTGGCAGCAATAACCTGCCCGGCCTGCCGGATAATTCGATGGTCATCCTCAAGGGAAGCGTTGCCTCCGGCTGCAAGAATGTCGCGGTATCCGGCTGACAGGGCGTCGGGGAGTTCGGGCTCACCGGCACCTGCCCAGCGGATAAGAACCTGCCCGGCCGGCAGCGAATGCAGTTGCCCCGAGGTGCTGGTATCTGGCTGGTCACCGGCGTCATTATGTCGGTTGCCGGTATCCAGTGCCGGGGTTTCCATGCGGTACTGCAGCGCGATCATGCCGGGGTGGCTGGCCAGTTCCCTGCGGGCCCGCAGGCCCGGATGGACTACCGCCAGTGCCAGTAGCAACAGCCTGGGCAGGATGACATAGGTGACCCATACCATGGCAACGAAAGGCCACCAGCGCCCCCAGAGCGCGGGATCAGCGTTGCCCCTGTCGTCGCTGCGGAAGAAACGGGTAGCGTCCACCAGGTCCCTGTCGGGCACTGCGGCCGGCCAGAGGTTCTGCCAGGGCGTGGCCAGGGTCGCCAGCAGTCTGTAATAGCTGTCCGAGCCGGTGTCGAGGGTCGTACTCCAGCCAAAGGCGAGATCCTGAATCACCACAAGCACCAGCAGGGTGAGCAATCCGGCCAGACCAAACATCAGTCCGCCGGCGTGGGCAGCGCGGGCCATCAGCATGGGTTGCAACGGCCGCAACGCGCCGGAGGAGCCCGTCAGCGAGAACTTTCGTAACAGCCAGCGCCAGGGCTGCCAGCCGGCGAAGGCCTGCACAGTGGTGATCGCCGCCAGCAGGCATTGGAGCAATACGAACGCGAGGATAACCGTGAGGTTGATTCTCTGGCCGCCGTCGTAGAACAACAGCCCCAGCATGGCCATAACGCCCGTGACCAGGCCCACAAGTGCAAAACCCGTAGTCAGGTGCCGCCACTGGCGCAAAGGGTCGTCGGTGGGTTGTGGCGTGCGTAATCTGCGGATGTGCTCAAGCCACAGTTCCGGGCCCGGTGACAGACCCTTCTCACGGGATTCCAGGGCAAAACGGCGGTCCCGCCGGTGCAGGAAAGCCGCGCTCTGGTCGCGGTCTCGCTGAACCTGGTGATCAAACTCCAATAATCGTCGAATCGCGCTGTCTGGCATTGATTATCCTGGTGAACTGGGCGGTGAGAACCATCCCGGAATGCTAGGATAAGGGTATCCCATAACCCGGTGCCAGACATACCATGACCAACCACCTCATGAACCTCCGCCATGTTCCCGACGACGAAGCGGACGAAATCCGTGAGCTGTTTGAAGCGCACGATATCCCCTATTACGAAACTCCGCCCAGCCGCTGGGGCATCAGCATGGGTGGTTTCTGGGTGCACGATAACGACGAGGCCCGGCGAGCAAGGGAACTGCTGGACAACTATCAGCGGGAGCGTCTGCATCGTCAGCGCGAGGCTTACGAACTTGATCTGGCGGAAGGGCGGACAGGTGGATTCTGGCATCGAGTCCGGCATAAACCGGTCACAACGGTTGCAGCGTGCCTCGCAATTCTGGTTATCCTGGCGCTCTCCGTGGCGCCTTTTGTCTCGCTTTGACCTTCACTTCAGTTCTGTGTCTGCATCGTCTGACGGGTATTGCCCGTGTGGCGAACCAGAAAGTCCGTGGCCTTTTCAACGGCGTTACCGGCAGTCAGGAAGCTGGTGATATGACCTCGCAGATGCATCAGGTACAGCTCGCTAACGACGCCATGAGCCGTCAGGCGATCCCGGAATTCTTTTGCCTGGCTGACAGGGACCAGCATGTCCTGGGCACCATGGAACAGAAAGAACGGTGGCGCACCGGCGGTAATGTGCGTTATCGGTGAGGCGGCCTGGTAGACGCCGGGAATATCTTGCTGCACACCATCCAGAAACTGGCGAATCAGTTTTCCGGAGTCAAATGCGCGGAGATCGCCCGGCAGACCGCCGGCAACAACGGCCACGGGCCTGGCGTGCTTCCTTCCGTGGGGCTGGTTTAACGGGTGTCCGGATTCGGCAACCAGGGCCATCAGGCTGACCAGGTGGGCGCCGGAGGAAAATCCGAACGCACTGATGGCATCCCGGTCCAGGTGGTAGGTATCGGCCTGGTCGTGGAGCCAGTTCATGGCAACCTGAAGATCATACAACTGAGCCGGGAAGGTATGCTCCGGCGCAAACCGGTAGTCGATGTTCATCACCGCGAAACCCCGGCTGGCAAGGTGCTCGGCGATCCACGCCATATCCTTCCTGGAGCGACGCTCCCAGCCACCGCCGTGGACCAGCAGCACGGTCGGCAGGGGCTGGTTGCTTTCCGGCAGGTAAAGATCGGCCTGCAGAGCCTGGGGCCAGCCAGCCGGCGAAAAAGTAATGTCTGTTTGTGTGCTGTAGTCGGTTTGCAGCGCCGGTGCTGCCTGCTCGGGTGCGTTCTGGTGAGAGGCACAGGCGGTCAGCAGGGCACTGACCACCATGGCCAGCAGGCGTGAGGGGTGCATCAATCCTCCGTCAATTGATCCGGTGACAGCAACTGATACGGTGAAATCCTGTCTGCGGATGCGTTGCAGCATTACAGTGGCAAGTGAGGCGTTCTTCCCTCAGGCGGCCGGTACTGTCCGGAAAACAGGACGGCGTCCGGATAGCGCTACACTCGTGCCGTGCGGCGCTGAGCATAACCTGAGCCTCCATTCTCGCCTAGTTGCCGGCTTCAAACTGTCCGGTTATCCGGAAACCTGTGTGCCGTATTTTCGGTTTTTTTTGATAACACTCCTATTATCAACGGCTTGCCTTATTGGCACAGGATGCGCATGGCACTGTGGTGGTGCCTGGTGTTTCCATTTTGCGCCCGGTTCCCGTGTCTAACAAAAACAACAGGGAATAATGATGAAAACATTACTGCAATGCACGTTGATTGGCGCGGTCACGTTAACGGTGTCCGCCTGTAAAGAAGGTAACTCCCCTTTCAATCAGCTCCCGGATTTCGTCCAGGGAGAGGTTGTTTCGAACCAGTATGACGGTGTAAACAATGACCTGCTGACCGGTGGGCTTGGTGCCAGTGGCCTTGCCAGTGGGACACCACCGGCCTTCGATGACCCCATCAATCCAACGCCTGAAGAGTTACGGACCCTGGCGATCTACAACAACTACCGTGCTCTGGTGGATACGGTACCCGGCGGTGGGTATGGCGAGTTTTTCGGGCCCCAGGTCGGCAGTGGTGGTGAAGGTCTGATTCCGGGAGAAGAGCACCTTGCCTATATGACCGTCGAGGGCACGGATGTGCCCGTTACCGTGATGGTCCAGGTGCCGGACAGTTTCGACCCTGACCAGGCCTGCATGATTACAGCACCTTCGTCGGGCTCCCGGGGTATCTACGGCGCCATTGGAACGGCCGGAGAGTGGGGCCTGAAGAAAGGTTGCGCCGTGGTCTATACCGACAAGGGCACCGGTACCGGTTCCCACAACCTGGCCACCAATGCGGCCCAACGCATTGACGGAACCCTGACCCGGGCCGACGAGCCGGTGCAATTCCGCGCCGACCTGGACGCCCAGGCGCGGGCGGATTTCGATGCTGCCTGGCCGGACCGGTTTGCCTACAAGCATGCCCACTCACAGGTCAATCCCGAGGCGGATTGGGGCCGGCATGTTCTCCAGTCTATTGAATTCGGCTTCTATGTGCTGAATGAAAAGTTCGGGCAGGAGACCGGCAATGACCGTAAGGTCATCAAGATAAAGCCGAAAAACACTCTGGTGATCGCCTCCAGCGTATCCAACGGTGGCGGCGCCTCCGTCCGTGCCGCGGAACTGGACGACAGCGACTTGATCGACGGTGTTGCGGTGTCGGAGCCCAACGTCAATCCCCGGGTGGATACCAGCTTCACCATTCGCCAGGGCAATGGCCCCGAACTTGCCGAGCACAGTCGCAGCCTGCTGGATTACACCACAGCACTGGCGGTGTACCAGGGCTGTGCCAATATCGCACCGGAAGTGCGCGATGTGGCGCCCCTGAACGCCACTTTCAACAACTTCACCATTGCGGAAAATATCTGTAACTCCCTTGCCAACAAGGGTCTGGTGGCGGGCGCCACTACCGATGACCGTGCGACCGACGCCCTGCGCATCCTGGAGGAGGACGTGGGTATTCAGCCCGAGCAGAACCTGCTGGCCCCCATCCATTTCGGACTGGCGGTGGCCCAGAGTATCTCCACCACCTATGCCAACACCTACGCCAGGGCGGGGGTGGAAGACAGGTTGTGTGATATCAGCCTGGCGGCTACCGGGGCCGGGGGCGCGGTGGTGCCCCTTACCGAGGCCCAGGAAGCCGCGCTGTTCTCGGCAAGCAATGGTATTCCACCCAGTGCCGGCATGAGCCTGGTGTATGACGATGCCGAGGGTCAGCCCACCAACCTTGCGGCCAGCGCTTCGCCCAGTTCCAGCCAGCAGGATTATGGTCTGGATGCGCTGCTGTGTCTGAGGAGCCTTGCGTTGGGAACGGATGTTGTTTCCGGGAGCGAGCTTTCAGAGAGTGACGCGGATATGGCAGAGCGCATTGCCGGTGGTATCGAAGAGGTGCGGGCCTCCGGTAACCTGCAAGGCAAGCCGACGGTTTTCGTAACCGGCCGTGCCGATGCCATCCTGCCAATCAACCACACGTCACGACCCTATTTCGGCCTCAACCAGCGGGCTGAAGGCAGCGACAGTAACTTGCGGTACTACGAAATTCTCAATGCCCACCATCTGGATGTTCTCAACGGATTCCAGGTCCCGGGACTGGCGGACACCTATGTACCCCTGCATCACTACTACTTCCAGGCGCTAGACCTGGTGTGGGCGAACCTTACCGAAAAGCAGGCACTGCCACCCAGCCAGGTGGTGCGCACCTTGCCGCGAGGCGATCTAGGAACACCCCTGTCCGAAGCCAACCTGACCCCGATCGCGGCCAATCCGGATGCCGGCGATCTCATCGTGTTCAGCGATAACCAGGTGCAGATCCCTGATTGAAGCGCCTGATAGCCGGCCCATCCGGATTCCGGGCCGGCATCGTTTGCCCCCATACCGGGGGCGCCATATACTTCCGTCACCGCACCCGGTTCGCCGGGTGTCATGGGTATTGCCATGAATAACTTCCAACCCGGTGGTACAGGGTACATGACAGAGCTGTTTACAGATAACAACAAGAGCGGCCTCACCAGGGACCTGATCGAGGCCCTGTTTCCCATGTTCGAGGAAGCCAGCGCCGGCGCCATTGCCGTTGATCACGAAAGCCGTATTACCTGGATCAACAGCAGCTATTCTCACCTGCTGGGGCTGGGCGATCCCAAGGCGGTCATTGGCAAACTGGTGCGTCAGGTGATTCCCCATACCCGGATGCCGGAGGTGGTGGAGTCCGGCAAACCTCTGCTGCTCGATATCATGGAACACAACCAGCAACAGCTGGTGGTAACTCGCCTGCCTTTTTACGACGATGACGGGCGGATCATGGGGGCGGTGGCGTTTGTCCTTTACGACGACCTGCAACCACTGACGCCGCTGGTAGCCAAGTACCGTCGCCTGCACCAGGACCTGGCGGCTGCCCGCAAGGCCCTGGCCAAAAAAACCCGTGGCACGCGCTATAACCTCGCCGACTTTGTTGGTGCCAGCCCGGCAGCGCTGGAGGTCAAGCGACGAGCGCGGCTGGCGGCCGGCCGCGACATGCCAGTGCTGCTGTTGGGTGAGACGGGCACTGGCAAGGAAGTGCTGGCCCAGGCAATTCATTCGGTCTCCATACGTGCCGAAAAGCCGTTTGTGGGGGTGAACGTTGCTGCCATTCCGGACAACCTCCTGGAGGCCGAGTTTTTCGGTGTTGCGCCCGGTGCTTACACGGGTGCCGATCGTCGTACCCGCGAGGGTAAGTTCCAGCTGGCCAATGGTGGCACGCTGTTCCTGGATGAAGTCGGGGATATGCCATTGCCGCTGCAGGCAAAGCTTCTGCGCGCGTTACAGGAAGGTGAAATTGAGCCGCTGGGTTCCAACAAGGTGGCCTCAGTGGACGTGCGTGTCATTGCTGCTACCAGCCGAAACCTGGAGGCAATGATTGCCGAGGGTGAGTTCCGGTCCGACCTGTATTACCGGCTGAATGTGCTGGAAATACCCATACCCCCGCTTCGTGACCGTCTGGCGGATCTGGGCGTTTTGTGTGAGGCCCTGCTGGGCGAGATCTGCGATGGTCTTGAGATAAGGGGTGAAATCACCGACGCGGGTGTGGCTGCCCTGGGAGGTTATGACTGGCCAGGCAACATACGCGAACTTCGCAATGTCCTGGAGCGGGCCCTGACCATGGGCGAGGATGGCGGTTTGCTGGATGCGGACGCCATTTTCAAGGTTTTGCCCCGCAGCGGTAACCGGCCGGCCTCCTCATTGGCGTCACAACCAGTGCGCCCACTTGCCAAAACCCTGGCCGATGCAGAGGCGCAGGCGATCGAGGAAGCCCTGGTCGCAAGCCGCGGCAATCGGACCCGCGCCGCCAAGATGCTGGGGATCTCCCGCTCAGTGCTTTATGAAAAACTGGCAAAAATGTCCTGAATTCGGGACAGCTGTCCTGACATCCGTACAAACCCCTACGACTGATGGCTACATTTGTCCTGAAATCCGGACAATGTGTCGTCTTTTTTCTCTATCTGAATTTTTAACGTGCTGATAACTATAATAAAAAAATGGTTGGCATAGTGCCTGCTATATCCTGCTCGCAGGACGTCAGAACAACGCAGAAAACAAGGCTGGCGCTTTCGTTGGACCCGAAAAAATTTATTTGTCCGTCTCGTTTCCTGCGATGTCTGACTACACTTGGATCAGGCCTGTCGGAATATTCCCGTCCGGCCGAATACAACAACAATGTTAGGAGACTTGCCAATGAAACTCTTCAAGGCCCTTACCGGTATCGCCGGTGCGATTGCCCTGACTACAGGATCGGCTTTCGCGGATGACCTGCGCTGGAAAATGCCGGTCGCCTTCGCCACCAACCTGCCCGGCCTGGGTTCCCCCGGTGCCTGGGTTGCCGAAAACCTCACCACCGCTTCCGATGGCAGCCTTCAGGTTCGCGTCTATGAGCCCGGCAAGCTGGTTCCACCTTTCGATATCCTGCAGTCGGTTTCCGATGGCAAAGTTGAAGCAGGTTACACCTGGATCGGATACGACCAGGGCAAGGTACCTGCGATTCCCCTCTTTGCGGCCGTTCCGTTTGGCATGAAACCCTGGGCCTACACTGCCTGGTATTACTATGGTGGTGGCCATGAGATGCTGCAGGAAGTCTATGCCAACAAGGGCTTCGACGTGCACGCTCAGCTGTGTGGCATTATCGGGCCTGAAACAGCGGGCTGGTATTCGGAACCAATTGAAACACTGGAAGACTACAAGGGCCTGAAGATTCGCTTTGCAGGTCTGGGCGGCAAGGTTCTGGAAGAGCTGGGCGCCTCTGTCACCATGATGCCAGGTGGTGAGCTTTACCAGGCACTGGAGAAAGGCACCATTGATGCGACTGAATTTTCCATGCCTGCCATTGACCAACTGCTCGGCTTTGACCAGGTGGTCAAGTACAACCTGTTCCCGGGCTGGCATCAGCAGTTTACTGCCCAATACATGCTGATCAACAAGGACCAGTGGAACAAAACCACTGACGCACAGAAAGCGTTGGTTGAGGCTTCCTGTACTGCTGCAACCACCCTCGGCCTGGCCGAAGGTGAGTACAAGAACGGTGCGGTTCTGGCGGGATTCCAGGAAAAGGGCGTCCAGGCTGATCAGATCCCCCGCGAGGTTTTGCAGGAGCTGAAAGAGGTTACTGACAAAGTAATGGAGCAGGAATCTGCCAAAGATGCTGACTTCAAACGCGTCTACGAAAGCCAGAACGAGTTCCTTGAAACCTATAAGATATGGGACGAGCGTGCCTATGTTCCTACCGACCTCTAAGGTCCGGGGCTGATCCTGAGGCACCGGGCAGAGTTCCGGTGTTCTCTGACCAAGTCTGGATGGCCCTTCGGGGCCATCCTTTTTTCACCATCGGCTTTTTGAGCGAGGAACCGTTGTATGACGGTGTCAGATAAAGGCTCACCGCAGAGTGAGCGGGCATCGGTTTCCGACGCCCAGGAATTTCTTCATCACCACACCGAATTACCTACCACCCGGATCAGTCAGGGTGTGGATCTAGTGATATCCGGGATTGGCAAAACCGCCTCCTGGATGTGGCTGATTGTCACAGGTGTGATCATTTACGCCGTGGTTGGCCGCTATGCCTTTGGCCTTGGTTCGGTAACGCTGGAAGAAGTTCAGTGGCATCTGGCCGGCGCAGGCTGGCTATTGGGGCTGGGTTATACGCTGGTGACTGATGGTCATGTAAGAGTGGATGTGATCCATGAACGCTTGTCCCTCAGGGGCCAGGCCTGGGTCGAGCTTTTCGGTCTATTGCTTCTGTTGCTGCCCTTCCTGGGCTTGGCAGTCTACGAAATGGTTCCTTATGCCTACAGCTCCTGGCAGCAAGGCGAGACCAGTCAGGCACCGGCAGGACTTCCTCACCGCTGGGTTCTGAAGGGGGTTCTGGCATTGTCGTTTATCTTGCTTATTTTGGCGGCGCTGTCTCGCTTGCTGAAAGTCACCGCACTGCTTTTCGGCTTTCCAAAGCCGATCCGGGTCGAATCCGAAAGTAACAAGAAAGAGGAAGCGTCCTGATGGAGCTTGAAACCCTGTTTGTAATCGGCATGTTCCTGACGTTCGGGGCGCTGCTGATGACCGGCTATCCTGTCGCCTGGGTGCTGGGTGGCACCGCCGTCATCTGGACCGTGATTGGTGTGATTGCCGTCGATAACTTCGGCGCGAACCTCTGGTTCGATTACCCGTCTTCCATGGGGCTTGTTCCCGAGCGGATATGGGATGTCGTAAACAGCGAGACCCTTGTTGCTCTGCCCATGTTCATCTTCATGGGCATTATGCTCGATCAGTCCGGCGTTGCCGAGAAACTGATGAACAGCATGGTAAAGCTCTTTGGTGCAGTCCGCGGTGGCTATGCTGTGACAGTGGTTGTCATTGGCGTATTGCTGGCTGCCACTACGGGTATCATCGGGGCGTCGGTGGTGCTGCTGGGCATGCTCTCCCTGCCGGTAATGATGGAGAACAAGTACGACAAGGGTTTTGCCGTAGGCACTGCCTGTGCAACCGGTACCCTGGGGATCCTGATTCCGCCGTCCATCATGCTGGTGCTGATGGCCGACCGGCTGGCAGTTCCGGAGGCATCCGTGGGTGATCTGTTCATGGGGGCGTTCCTGCCCGGGCTGCTTCTCGGCGCCATGTACGTCGCCTATGTAATGATCCGCCCCCTGCTTCAGCCACATATTGCTCCGGTGCCTGAAGGGACAGAGAAGGTTACCTGGAGTATTGTCTGGGAAGTGGCCAAAGCCGTCGTTCCCACGGCCGCGTTGATACTCGGTGTGCTTGGTTCCATTTTCGCCGGTATAGCGACGCCTACGGAGGCTTCCGGTGTTGGTGCCCTTGGCGCCCTGCTGCTGGCCCTGATGGCGCGCCGGCTGAACCTGAAAGTGCTGAACGCCTCGATGCAGCAGACAACACGCACAGCGGCTTTCATTTTTGCCATTTTCCTCGGTGCAACGGCGTTCTCCGTGGTGCTGCGAGGTCTGGGTGGCGACCAGGTGATAGAAGACGCGCTGTTGGGGCTGCCGTTCGGACCCTATGGCGTGGTTTTGACCATTCTGTTCGCGGTATTCCTGCTCGGCTTCTTCCTGGACTGGGTCGAGATCACCCTGATCATCCTTCCGCTGGTGGCACCCGTTGTCCAATCCCTGGGCTTTGACCTGGTGTGGTTTACCATCCTCTTTGCCATGTGCCTGCAGACGTCGTTCCTGACGCCGCCGGTGGGATTTGCCCTGTTCTACATCAAGGGTGTCGCGCCGCCGGAAATCGATGTGATGGACATCTACAGGGGCGTCATACCCTTCATTATTATTCAGCTGGTGGCCCTGGCAATCGTATTCCTGGTGCCCGAAATTGCGACCTGGCTGCCCGGCGTAGCTTACGACTAAGGAGAGAACACTAATGCGTCTAGAAAACCGGATAGCTTTGATCACCGGAGCGGGGCGGGGCATTGGCCGTGCCATTGCCGAACATTATGGCCGTGAAGGCGCCCGGGTTGCTGTCGCCGATCTTACGCTGGAAAGCGCCGGTGACACCGTCGATGCCATCGAACGGGCTGGCGGCACCGCCATGGCCCTGGCGATGGATGTTACCGACGAGCAGGCTGTCGACCGTGGTGTGGCCGCTATCGTGGAGAAGTGGGGTGGGCTTGATATTGCCTTGGCCAACGCTGGTGTCCAGCACATTGACCCGGTGCACAAACTGGCCTTTGCCGACTGGAGCAAGGTGATGAGTGTTCACCTTGACGGTGCGTTCCTGGTCACCCGTGCTGCACTGAAACAGATGTACGCCAGTGGCGGCGGTACCATGCTCTACATGGGGTCGGTCCACTCCCTGGAAGCTTCCCCGCTGAAGGCGCCTTACGTGGCCGCCAAGCACGGCATGCTGGGCCTGTGTCGGGCGGTGGCCAAAGAAGGGGCAGAGCACGGTGTTCGCAGCAATATCATTTGCCCGGGATTTGTCCGCACCCCGCTGGTGGACAAACAGATCCCCGAACAGGCAAAAGAGCTGGGCATTTCCGAGGAAGAAGTGATCAGCAAGGTCATGCTGAAAAACACAGTGGATGGGCAGTTCACCACGCTGGAAGATGTTTCTGAACTGGCGGTGCATCTGGCGGCCTTCCCCTCGGCAGCCATGACTGGCCAGTCCATCGTGGTCAGCCACGGCTGGCATATGCAGTGAGCAACAGGAGAGACGGATGAGTAACACAGAACAATCACCGGTGGTCTGGTCTCCCTCGGACGACACACTGAAAAATTGCCAGATGGGCCGGTTTCAGGGCTGGCTGGAGCAACAGGGCTTCGGCCCGTTTGCCGATTACCATGCCCTGCATAAGTGGTCGATTGATAACCTGGAGACGTTCTGGCAGAAGGTCTGGGACTACTGCGGCCTGGTCTGTGAGACCCCGGCCGATAAGGTGCTGGGTAAGCGGGAAATGCCAGGAGCGGAATGGTTCCCGGGCATGAAGCTGAATTTCGCCGCCAACTTGCTGCGGCTGGCGGATGGCGAACATGCAGACAGAGAAGCCGTGGTGGCCTACTGTGAAACCCGCCCGGTACTGCGCCGCACCTACGCCCAGCTGAAAGCCGATACCGGTGCCCTGGAAGCTTTCCTGCGCAACAAGGGTATACAGCAGGGTGACCGGGTAGCCGGTGTTGTCACCAATGGCTACGAAGCCCTGGTAGGCATGCTGGCAGCCACCAGCCTGGGTGCCATCTGGAGTTCGGCCTCCCCGGATTTCGGCGTTGGCGCAATTCTCGACCGCTTCGGCCAGATCGAGCCGGCCGCGCTGATTGTGGTCAACGGGTATGGTTATGGCGGCAAGGTGTTCAAGCGCCAGGACGATTTTGCCGGCCTGATTGACGGCCTGCCTACCCTGCGCTGTGTGGTCAGCATCGAACAACTGCCGGGCGAGCCCGCCATTGCCGGTGACAAGGTCACCCACTGGAACGATGCCCTCGCTGAGGGGCAGGGCCAGGCGCCTTCATTTACGCCGCTGCCGCCGGATCATCCGGTGTATATCCTTTATTCCTCCGGCACCACCGGCAAGCCCAAGTGCATCGTCCATGGCAATGCCGGCCTGCTGGTCAACCACGCCAAGGAACTGATGCTCCACGGTGACGTGGGCCCCGACGACCGCTTCCTGTATTTCACCACCTGCGGCTGGATGATGTGGAACTGGCAGGCTTCCGCCCTGCTGACCGGCGCTGCCGTAATCACCATCGACGGCTCCCCCGGCTACCCGGACCTGAACCACCTGTGGCAGGTCGTCGCGGATGAGAAAGTCACCCACTACGGTACCAGCGCCCGCTTCATTGCCGGCTGTCGCAAGGCCGAACTGGCTCCGGCGAAAAGCCTGGACCTGGACGCCCTGCGAGTGGTCTTCTCCACCGGCTCACCCCTGTTGCCGGAAGATTACGACTGGGTCTACAGCGACGGTGCGCCGGATGTACTGCTGGGCTCCATCGCCGGTGGCACCGATATCTGCGGCTGTTTCGTGGGCTCCACACCCCTGCTGCCGGTTCGCCGTGGCGAAATCCAGTGCCGCTTTCTGGGCGTGGACGCCGTGGCCTACGGCGACGATGGCAAACCTGTCAGCTCAGGCCGTGGCGAACTGGTGTGCCGCCAGCCGCTGCCCTCCATGCCGGTGAGTTTCTGGGACGATCCTGGCGACGAACGCTACAAGGACGCTTACTTCAGCACCTTCCCCGACGTCTGGGCCCACGGTGACTTCATCGAGTTCACCGAGCACGGCGGCGCCATCATCTACGGCCGCTCCGACGCCACCCTCAACCCCGGCGGCGTCCGCATCGGCACTGCTGAAATCTACCGCCAGGTGGAAACCGTGGCCGAAGTCAAAGACAGCCTCGTGGTCGGCCGGCAGATCGAGGGCGACGTGGAAGTGGTTCTGCTGGTCGTCCCGGCCGATGGCCAGGCCCTCACCGACGACCTTCGGAAAAACCTCAAAACCCGCATCCGCCAGGGCGCCAGCCCCCGCCACGTGCCGAAGCACATCATTGAGGTGCCGGATATTCCCTACACCCGGAGCGGCAAGAAGGTTGAGCTCGCGGTGGCCCGGCTGATCAATGGCTCATCCAGGGCCGATAACCGGGATGCGTTGGCGAATCCGGAGGCTTTGGACCGGATTGGTGAGTGCCTCGACAAAGCCGGGTTGTTGCCGAAAGAAGCGTAGGTCGTATAGAGCGGAGCGAAATGCGACGGAGGTGCCGAGTGGACCTGTTGTCGGATTACGGCTACGCCTAATCCGACCTACGCGGAGCCATGGATGGCGGAGCTCAAGCGCCACATGGATGTGCTTGAGCGTGTTTTGGTTGCCCTCACCCCCAGTGCGACACTCCCAAACCCTAAATGTCCGAAAGTTTCGTAAATTCCTGCCTTTTCATTGTCCTGTAACGGGTTTTAGCGCATTTTTAGACGGTTCTTATACTAAGATCGTAACCAGAAATGTTAAAAAAATGCTATCTTAGTAGCCCTATCAAAAGTTCCCGAATCAGTCATTGCTCAGGTCGGGCGTTCACAAGACACCTGACCCTGCCATGACCGTCCTGAACTCACCCATTAGCCTGAGGACGAAAATGACATCATCCAAAGCAAAGATCATCTACACCCTGACCGACGAGGCGCCAGCGCTGGCGACCCGGTCGCTGCTGCCGATTCTTGAAACCTACGCCAAGCCGGCGGGCATCGAATTTGAAACCAGCGATATTTCCCTGGCGGCGCGTATTCTGGCGTTGTTTCCCGATTACCTTGAGGAAGGCCAGCAGGTCCCCGACGACCTGAAAGCACTGGGTGATTACACCAAGGATCCGGAAGCCAACATCATCAAGCTTCCCAACATCAGCGCGTCCATTCCCCAGCTGCGGGCAGCCATCAACGAGCTCAATGAGCAGGGCTACAAACTGCCCGAGTACAAGGAAAACCCGCAAACCGACGAAGAAAAAGAAATTCACGCCCGTTATTCCAAAGTACTGGGCAGTGCCGTCAATCCGGTACTGCGGGAAGGCAACTCCGACCGTCGTGCTCCGACGGCCGTAAAAGCCTTTGCCCGCAAGCATCCCCACACCATGGGCGAGTGGAGCCCGGCGTCACGCACTCACGTGGCTCACATGCGTGGTGGCGACTTCTATTCCAACGAGCAGTCGCTGACTCTGGACAAGGCCACCAACGCTCGTATCGTGTTCGAAAATGCAAAGGGCGAGCAGACCGTACTGAAGAGCGAGCTGCCGCTGCAGGAAGGCGAAGTGCTGGATGGCATGTACATGAGCTGCAAGGCCCTGCGCAAGTTCTTCGAAGACTGCATCGAAGACTGCGAGAAGACCGGCGTGATGTTCTCCCTGCACGTCAAGGCCACCATGATGAAGATCTCCCACCCGATCGTATTCGGTCACGCGGTGAAGATTTTCTACAAGGAGCTGTTCGACAAGTACGGCGAGCTGTTCGACGAATTGGGTGTGAACCCCAACAACGGCCTGTCCAGTGTTACCGAGAAGATCAAGCAATTGCCGGAATCCAAGCAGGAGCAGATCCTCGAGGACCTGCACGCCTGCTACGAGCACCGTCCGGAAATTGCGATGGTGGATTCGGTAAAGGGTATCACCAACCTGCACGTGCCCAGTGACGTTATTGTAGACGCCTCCATGCCGGCCATGATCCGTAACTCCGGCAAGATGTGGGCGCGGGACAACAAGCTCAAGGACACCAAGGCAGTGATGCCGGAAAGCACCTACGCCACCATCTACCAGGAAGTGATCAACTTCTGTAAGACTCATGGCGCCTTTGATCCCACCACGATGGGCACCGTGCCGAACGTTGGCCTGATGGCCCAGAAGGCCGAGGAGTACGGCTCACACGACAAGACCTTTGAAGTCAAGGAAGACGGTGTTGTTCGCGTTGTCGCTGAGGATGGCACGGTACTGACCGAGCATAAGGTCGAGAAGGGCGATATCTGGCGCGCCTGCCAGACCAAGGACCTGCCGATCCGTGACTGGGTCAAGCTGGCGGTAAACCGTGCCCGTGCCACTGGCATGCCGGCCCTGTTCTGGCTGGATGATGAGCGTCCTCACGATGCCGAGCTGATCAAGAAAGTGGAGATGTATCTCAAGGAGCATGATACCGAAGGTCTGGAAATCCTGATCAAGTCCCCGGTGCGCGCCATTCGCTGGACCATGGAGCGTCTGATCCGTGGCCTGGATACCATTTCTGTCACCGGCAACGTACTGAGGGACTATCTCACCGACCTGTTCCCGATTCTGGAGCTGGGTACCAGTGCCAAGATGCTTTCCATCGTACCGTTGCTTAACGGTGGTGGCCTGTATGAAACCGGCGCCGGCGGTTCGGCTCCCAAGCACGTCCAGCAGCTGCTGCAGGAGAACCACCTGCGTTGGGATTCACTGGGTGAGTTCCTGGCAACCGCGGTTTCCCTGGAAGAGCTGGGCGAAAAGCAGAGCAACGAGCGTGCCCGCCTGCTTGGCCTGACTCTGGACAAGGCCACTGAGCGCCTGCTGGAGAACAACCAGTCGCCGTCACGCAACACCGGTGAGCTGGATAACCGCGGCAGTCACTTCCATCTGTCCCGTTACTGGGCAGAAGAGTTGTCGAAGCAGGATGATGACAAGGATCTGAAAGCCTTCTTCGAGAAGCTGTCAAAGCAACTTGAGGACAACAAGGACAAGATCCTGGAAGAAATGAGCGTGATCCAGGGTCACCCGGCAGACATCGGTGGTTATTATCACCCGCCGGCGGAAAAAGTCTGCAAGATCATGCAGCCAAGCGATACCTTCAACAAGATCCTGGCCGATGCCCGGGCGTCTGTGAAGTAAACCAGAAGCAGGCAGCCGGGCAACACACCCGGCTGCCTGAATAAAAAACCGGACAGCCTGCGAGGGCTCTCCGGTTTCCTTGGTTCTGGAACCAGTGTTATTCCTCCGGGACGGTTCTTCCCGGCGCACCGGAAAAGGCCCGGAGATCTGCCAGTGGCAGCGCACGGGAGTACCAGAAGCCCTGATAGCCGCTGCACCCGAATTGCTGCAGTAATCTGAATTGTTCTTCGGTTTCCACCCCCTCGGCTACCACACTCATTCCCAACTCCCGGGCCATGGACAGGGTTCCGCGGGTGATCGCCGCATCACTGGCGTTGGACGTAATGCCATTAACAAACGAACGGTCGATCTTGATCCTGTTAACCGGCATGTCACGCATGTAGCTGAGGCTTGAGAACCCGGTGCCGAAGTCGTCGATCGCCACTTCGATGCCCATGCTCCGGATTTCCCGCAACTGTCTGATGACATCCTTGGGATCCGTGAGAAACACATTCTCGGTAATTTCCACACAGAGCTGTCCCGGTGCCAGCTGGTATTGATCATTAAGGCTAGCCAGCCGTTCAACCAGGTTGTGGCGATGGAACTGCAGCGGTGAAAGGTTGATGGAGACGCTTGGTACACCGATTTCAGCCAGTTCCGCTGCCCTGGCAAAGGCCTCCTGCATCACCCACTCGCTGATGGGGAGGATCTGCCCCGTGCGCTCTGACAGCGGGATGTATTCTGCAGGCGAAATATAGCCGCGGTCAGGGTGATTCCAGCGAATCAGTGCTTCAACACCGACAATGGCAAGCTCGTTATTGAACAGGGGCTGGTAGAACAGCTCAAACTGGTTCGTGGCCAACGCCTGCTGAAGCTGCTGGCGCAACGCAACTTCGTGTTGCACACGACGATCGAGGGTCTTGTTGAACCATTGCCAGGTGTTACCGCCGAGCTTTTTGGCCTCGTACATCGCCATGTCGGATTGCTGTATTAACAGCATGGAGTTATCAAGCGCGCCATTGCCAGTGGCAATGCCAATGGCTGCAGAGAGAGTGATCTCGACATCCTCGTTCAGGAATGGCTTGGAGAACTGTTCGAGAATCAGCTCAGCGATCCGGTTAATGGTCTGACGATCCTCAGGAGCAGAGACAAGTGCGACAAATTCGTCACCGCCGAACCTTACCAGAGTGGAATCCGAAGGGAGGGCAGCCTCGATCCGCCTGGCCGTCTGGCTCAATATGTCGTCGCCGAAAGCGTGCCCCAGGCTGTCGTTTATGGGTTTGAAGCCGTCCAGGTCGATGAACAGGGCGTGGATGGCCAGTTGCCGGGCCCGGGCCCGGCGACAGATCCCTTGCAGATGGGATTCCAGGTAGATGCGGTTGGGAAGCCCTGTCAGGGAGTCATGGCTGGCCTGGAAAGTCAGAACCTCTTCCTGTCGTATGCGGTCGCTGATGTCGGTCTGGATGCCGATGAAGTGCGTCACCTCTTCGTCCGAGTCCCGCACCGGTGCGATGTAAAGGTCGTTCCAGAAGCTGCTGCCGTCTTTACGATAATTCAGCAATGAGGTATGGACTTCGCGCATGTCGGCCAGGCCTGAGCGAATGCTGGCGATAGCAGCTTTGCTGGTGTCGGGCCCCTGGAGAATGCGGCAATTGGCGCCAACTATCTCATCAGCGCGGTAGCCCGTCATTCGTTCAAAGGCGGGGTTCACATAGATAAGCGGGAACCCGGGCATCCCGGCATCGGCTATGGTTACCCCACTTGAGGACGCCTCTACGCTGCGTTCGAGTATGCGCAGGCGAGCCTCGGTCTGACGCTCGCGGGTGCGGTCCCTGGCCTGCCCGTGTACCCCGGTAACCTGGCCATTCACGATGATGGGAATATTGAGAATATCCAGTTGCAGGATCTCGCCCTGCATGTTCCTGATCCGGATTTCGTAGCGTTGATGGTTACCGGCCAGGGCTGCTTCGAAATGGCGGCGGGTGCGCTCCCTGTCCTCTTCCACAACCAGCATTTCGTAGTGCTTGCCAAGGATATCGTGTTCTTCCGCGTCAATGAGATCACATCCCGACTGGTTGATCTGCACGAACTCGCCTGCGGGATTCAGGGAGAAAACCGCATCGGGGTTATAGGTAAACAACGAACGGTAATGCTGCTCGTTGTATTCGTGCGAAGATGTGTCCGGCAAGGTTTACCTCTCGGGGGACTGTCGGCAAAAACGGACGGTTTTTCCAGCTTCCCTACACTAGGCCAGAAAACCACAAATAGCATCCCCACTGTGTTCCGCTTCGTTGCTTGATCGTAATCAATTGCAACCAATTCTCGACGACCTGGCTCTCAGTGACTAACGTCAGGGAATATCGTACTAGTTTTTGTTCCCTTGGTGTGTGCACCATCAGGGATACTGCCGGCATCCGGGGATAGTGTTTGAATGGACAAACTTAAAGGCCGCTATACGCCACTGCGACGATCCTTGTGGGTTGTGGGCGTCTACCTGCTGGCGGCAGGGTTATGGATTACCTTTTCGGATTACCTGGTCGGGCGATGGTTTCCCGATCCGGAAACGCTTAACCGCGTGCAAACCTACAAGGGCATACTGTTTGTTCTGGTGACGGCGCTGGTGCTGTTTCTGGTGTTGATGCGGCAATTCAGCAATGACCGGACCATGCTGTCACTGCATCACCATCAACGTGAAGAAATACGGCAACTGAACCAGTTTCGTGAAAGTGTGATCGAGCGGGCGAACGTCTGGATCAACGTGCTCGATCCCATGGGGTGCGTTGTACTCTGGAACAGGGCCGCAGAGGACATCAGTGGCTATCGGCGGGACGAAGTTTTGGGCTCTGACGAAATCTGGTCATGGCTATACCCTGATGACGACGACCGGGCAAGAATCCGCGCCCGCGCCGGGGAAATTCTTCGGGATGAGGGCGAAGTGGTTGGTTACGAGACCCGTATCACCGCCAGGGACGGCAGCCAACGACTGATATCCTGGAATTCCCGCAGCCTCCGGAATGATGATGGTGAAATCGTCGGCTCGATTGCCATTGGCCAGGACATTACCGATATCCGCGAGGCGGAAACCACCATTCGCAAGCGTGAGCGCCAGTTGTCCACGCTTATGGACAACCTGCCTGGCATGGCTTACCGCTGCCGTTACGATGAGTACTGGACCATGTTGTTCGTGTCCAGCGGATGCCGTGATCTGACCGGATACGAGCCATCTGAGCTGGTGAACAATGAGTGGGTCAGTTTTGCCGAGCTGATCGCCAACGGCGGTAATGAGCATATCCTGAGAGAGGTTGAGTCGGCCATTGGCAATGCCGAACCGTTTTCCATCGAGTACACAATCGTTCGCAAGGATGGTCAGCGGATCTGGGTCTGGGAGCGGGGCAGAGCCGTCGAGGACAATGGCGAACTGGTGCTGGAAGGCATCATCCTCGACATTTCCGATCGCAAGGCGCTTGAGGATGAATTGTCCGAACTGGCCATCCGGGATCCACTGACCGGCCTGTTTAACCGCCGTGAAATGGCCCGGTTACTGGATGAAGAGATCGTCCGGGCCAAACGCTATGGCCGCGCCTTGTCGCTACTTTGGATCGATCTTGACCATTTCAAGAATATCAACGATGACTACGGCCATGCGGCCGGGGATTCGGTGTTGAAAGCGACCAGTGGGCTATTGGCGGACAGCGTTCGCAGTGTCGACGTGATCGGTCGTTTCGGAGGAGAAGAGTTTGTTATTCTTCTGCCGGAGATGGATCGCTCCGAGGCAAGCGAAACCGCCGAACGCTTGCGCGGGCTGATCAGTGACACCCCGCAACCCCTGGGTGACGGCAGAACGGTGCCGCTGACCATCAGTATCGGGGCGGCAGTGTTTCCGGACAATGGTGCCGATGCCAGTGCCCTTTGTGCCGCGGCCGACAAGGCGATGTATCAGGCCAAATCGAACGGACGCAACCAGGTGGTTCTGGCGCCACTGGCCGAAGAGGCCCATAATTCGTGAATAACCACCAATAACAAAGGTCAAGTGATGAACCGAATTGCCCGCCGTGCCCTTCATACCTGTGCCGTCCCCGATGATCTGGCGTCTGTAACCTGTCGCGACGTGGATGGAGAAAGGCCGGAACGGGCGGGTGTGTCCCTGGAGGTCGTGGAAGATATCTGGCGCTGCGTGGAAAAACTTTACCGTACCGGTGTGCATCCCGGGCTACAGCTGTCTGTCAGACACCGGGGCGAGCACATTCTGCATCGCGCCATAGGCCATGCTACGGGCAATGGCCCCGGTGATGGACCTGGCGCCATAAAAGTACCCATGACCACCGATACCCCTATTTGCTATTTTTCCGCATCCAAGGCGGTTACCGCGCTGCTGATGCATATCCTGGCGGAGCAGGGGCTGGTGAACCTGATGGACCCGGTGTCCTATTACTGCCCGGAGTTTGCCGGTGGCGGCAAGCGCACGATAACCGTTCACCAGATTCTTTCCCACCGTGGCGGTATACCGGCAATTCCCCGGGAAACACCCATTGATGTGCTCTGGAACAGGGATGAAATCTGGCGGTTATTGTGCGAAGCAAAACCGGTGGAGGTGGATGGCGCCAAGGTGGCCTACCATGCCATCACCGGTGGCTTTGTGTTGCAACGGGTGCTGGAAAAAGTCACCGGCGACTCAATTGAAGCGTTTATTGACCGTTATATCCGCAAACCCATGGGCATGCGCTGGTTCACCTACGGTATTGCACCTGAGCATGTCCCGGAACTGGCCAGCAACTATGCCACCGGGCCAACCCCGCGCTTCCCGGTGTCCTGGATTGTTAATCGTGCCCTCGGTGGTGATATCCGCACCGTGGAGCGAGTGGCGAATGATCCACGTTTCCAGGAGGCGGTGATTCCGGCAGGTAACCTGTGTGGAACGGCGGAAGAAATGGGCCGTTTTTTCCAGATGATGCTCAATGGCGGCGTCTGGAATGGCAAGCGGATTTGCAGTGAAATGACCGTCAGGCGTTCCATTCAGCAGTTTGGTTCATTGCAGATTGACCGCACCATGATGATTCCCATGCGCTTCAGCGCCGGCATGATGCTTGGCGGTAATCCCATGGGGCTATGGGGTCAGAACAGCCGTTATGCCTTTGGCCATGTCGGGCTGATCAACAAATTGTGCTGGGCGGATGCGGCGCGGGATATTTCCGTCAGCCTGCTCAATACCGGCATTCCTATTGTTGGCCACCACATTCCCGCACTTGCGCGTTTCATCTATACCGTGTGTGATCGCTTCCCTGTGATCCCCGAGAGCCAGCGGCCACTGGTTGCGGCCTGAGTGGCCTGCCCCCGGCGGTCCTCACATTGTGGCCAACTGGGCCTCGAGTATACCCAGCACTGACGACAGGATGTCCCTGAAGTCTGTCAGTGTCTGGGTTCTCTGAATCACATCTTCCCGGTTTTCATCCAGCCGCTCCAGCTTCGGCACCACACGCCGTATACCTTCGGTAATGACTTCATAGGGATAGTGGTGATCCATGATGCTGAGCTTGTTCATCTCCGCCACTTCCTGGCTGAAGATGCTGATGATGTCGTACAGCATGTCCTTGTGATGAATAGAGCTGGCTTCCCAGTAGGCGTCATCAAGCAGTTCCAGTAGCGATAGATATTCCCGCAGTGTATCGGCGACGGATGTCTGGCTCATAAGTAATGTTCCCGGTCCCTGAATGGATATAGACACTGAATGGAACTATAGCAGGGGTTTTTGCGTGTGGTTTTACAGGTGGCACTGTTGCACAGTGCAAATATGAAACTCTATTCATTTTTATTGAAGTTTGTCTGACAGTTGTGCAGTATTGCAACGAACCTCGCAATAAAGTATGGAACCTGAGGTGTCGGCGTATTGATCACAAATACTCAGTGGAAGAGGACGATCATGGATAAATACACCCGGTCTCAGGCCATGACTGACCAGCCAAGGACCGTAAAGCTTGACCACCACGACAGTGTTCGCAGCCATGTCTGCCAGCAGATCAGCACGGAAGTGGAACGCCTCGAGCGCCGTATCGAAACCCTGCGGCTGACCAAAGCCCCCCATGCCGCGATCATGATTTCCACCTATGAGCGGATGATCGACCGCAAGAAAGGCTTTCTCAGGAACTGGAACCTGTAGGTCAGCGCCAACTACTGACGCTGCTCAATGGGAACGGTATTGTAAACAATGGGTTCGCTCTCACCTTTGAGACACTCAACGGGGTTCGGGTTTGTATCTGTCCCGGTTTCCTCAGACGAACCCTCTGGGGTGCCTGAAAAGTAGAACACACTGACGGTGCTCTGTTGATAGTCCAGCTCCGCACAAATATAGCTCGGTTCCTGCCCGTTTAAAGTGATTCCTGACGTCTGTTTTAATACCAGGGTACCTGATTGTTCGCCGGTGAAGACCTGGAAAAACTCGATGTTTCCCAGCTCTCGTCCGGTCATGCTGGTTGCTGCGAATTCCGGTTGATTATAACCGCTGGCCGAAAAACCTTTGTTCGCATACTGGGCGCTCCACCCCAGACTCAGGAGTTCTGGTGGATTGGGGTCATCGTCGTTGGGTGCTCTTGCAATAAACTGTATAGCGCTGAAAATCCTGTCGCTCTGGGGAGCACTGGTCCAGTCGAGCAGCGGATAAATCCAGCGCTGGTCGGGTTCAGGGTCGGCTCCGTTATTGCCGCCGGTTTCGGTGAACCGGATAAGGGCGTTGTTGCTACGCGTGTTGTAAGTGGCGGGCTCACCTCTGTCCATGCTGTCCCGCATCAGCTGACGGCCCACGTCAAAATTGTTCACCTGGTTGCTTGCGATGACATGGCGCAGGAAATCCAGGGGATTGCGTGCACTGGTGTAGCTGGTGCCGTCGTCACTGGGCGTGAGGCCCATGAGCAGGTCCAGACGTCCACGCAGCTGGGCTGTCACATCCGCACTCTCGTCGCTCTCCCCGTCAGCCGGTTCCAGCCCGCGGTAGAAGTCATGGAAAAGGGTTTGTGGCAGTACCTCCGGCAGACCTTCTTCATTGCTGAGTTCGAAGCTCTCGAAAGACAGGGAGACACTCGCGGCCGGGTTGTGAAAATTGCTGCCAGACGATGAGTCCGGCCCGCAGCCGGCCAGAAACACGGCAAGCAGCGGTACAGCGGCGAAAATGCAGGAATGTCTCATTTCGTGTGACCCCGAGATGCGTAATCGCAAGTAAAACGCTAAAGTGTTTGGCGGTGGTGCCGCTGAAACCCGCGGCCCGTGCATGACAGCTGACAATAAATCAAAAAGCAGGCATCTGCCCTCGCGGAGATCACATTTTGCAGCAATGGGAATGTCACGTCCGATGGCTCAGGATTCTGGTGCTTGCGGTACTGGCTGTTGTCATCCCGGCTTCGGCCATGGCGCAGGAACGCTGCCAGGACGGTGAAATCCGGCTGAACGACGCCACATCCAGTGTGCGTGACCTCGGTAGTTGTATCTGGTATCTGGAAGACCCTGAGCACACCCTGGGCTTCAACGATATCCAGGACGGCAGCGCCGGGCCTTTTAACCGTCACGAAGGCGGCGTGCTGAATTTCGGCTATACCGAGTCTGCCTACTGGACCCGGTTTGACCTGCAGGTAGGTGCCGGTGCGGCCCTGACTGACTGGATACTGGAGCTCGCGCTGCCACTAGTGGATGAAGTGGTGCTCTACGTAGTGCAGGACGGTGAGCTGGTGGAGCAGCGCCGGGCAGGTTACGAAGGCGACTGGTCAGGACGTGACCTGGCAGTGCCTAACCCCACGTTCAGGCTGTCGCTGGAGCCGGGTACCTCTACACGCATCTATCTGCGAATCACCAATACCAACACCTTTCGTCTGCCGATCACGCTCTGGCATCCGGATGCCTATATAGAAAAGGTGTCCGTGGACGAAGCCGTGCGCGGCATCCTGCTGGGCAGCATTCTGGCCATTCTCGCCTATAACCTGTTTGTGGCGGTTGCCGTGCGGGAGCGCAGCAACATCTATTATGTCCTCTACCTGGTGTCGGCTACGGTGTTTATTGCCACTGAACAGGTGCACGGCATCCAGCTGCTGGAGGAGCGCCCCGCTCTGTTGAACAAGGAGTACCTGCACTACCAGATCATTATGACCTGGTTCTGGGGCCTGTTAATGGCCCGTTCCCTGCTGGAAACCCGGGAGCGATCGGCAGATCTGGACAAGGTTATCCAGCTTTGCCTGTACTCCATCGTTGCGACGTTTGTGCTGTCCCTGTTTCTGCCCTATCACACCGCGATGGAATGGATCGTACTGGCTTCGATTCTGCTCAGCGTGATCCTGATTGTGGTCAGTTATCTGTCATGGCGTTACTACAACCCGGCGGCACGTTCCTACTTCTTCGCCTGGACGCTGGCACTGGTGGGCTTCGGTATCTACGGCCTCACCGTAATGGGCTATCTGCCGCTGAATATGTTCACGACCTATGCCCCGCAGTTCGGGCTGACCGCCCAGATTATCCTGTTCTCGTTTGCCCTCGCCGACCGCATCAAGCAGGTCCAGGGTGAAGCGCTGGGCTGGAGTCAGCGGGCACTGGCCAACCTGCGCCGCTACCAGTCGCTGTTTGATAACGCCATCGAGGGGGTGTTCCAGATGTCCCTGGACCGGCGTTTTGTCACCGCCAATCCGGCTATGGCAAGGCTGATGGGATACAGCAGCAGCCGTGAGCTGCTTGACCGGAACCCGGACGCCCTGGAGACCTGTTTTGCGGATCAACGGGTTCGTCGCTGGGTGATCGGGCAACTGGAGTCCCGGGGCACCGTCAAAGGCATTGAGGCGAGGTATTACACCCATTACGGAGAAGAGCGCTGGGCCACCATTTCCCTTCACACCGTGTATGACAACGACGGCGAGCCCGCGCATCTTGAAGGGACCTGTATCGATGCCACCGAACGGCATCAGCGCCAGCGCATCGAGCGCGAGCGGGAACAGGAGCGCCTGGAGAAGGAGCTGGCCCGTAATTCGGCAGAGGCCAAAAGCCAGTTCCTGGCCAACATGAGCCATGAAATCCGCACGCCGCTGGCGGCCATCATCGGTTATGGTGAAACCCTGCTCGACCCGGATCTCACCGAGAAGGAAAAGCACAGCAGCGCGGAAACGGTCGTCCGCAGCGGCCGACACCTGCTGGACCTGATCAACGACATCCTGGACCACTCGAAAATTGATGCCAACAAGCTGGACGTGGACGTGGTGTCGGTCAACCTGCCGGAACTGCTGGATGAAATCCGCGCCTTCTTTGCCCCGAGGGCACGGGAGAAAGGGCTGGAGTTCCATGTTGTCTGTGAGTTTCCTTTGCCCGAGCAGATCGCCACGGACCCGACCCGTTTCCGTCAGATCATCATAAATCTGTGTGGAAATGCGCTTAAATTTACGGAAAAAGGGTCTATCTCCCTGAATATTCGCTGTGACCGGCAGCATCACAGACTGGTCGCCAGAGTTGTGGACACCGGTATAGGTATGAAGCCGGAACAACTGGGCCGGTTGTTTGACCCGTTTGCCCAGGGCAGCGCGGCTATTGCACGGCAGTACGGGGGCACCGGCCTGGGGTTGAGCATTTCCAGGCGGCTCGCGGAATTGCTGGGTGGTGAAATCTCGGTGACCAGCACCTATGGTGAGGGCAGCGAATTCGAGCTTTCCATTGATACCGGCCCACTGGACGGTGTTCACTTCCTGCGCGATGGGTCGGAACTGTCCCAGCGCCGGCGCAGTATTCCCATGGTGGTGACACCCCGGTTGTCCGGGCGAATTCTGTTGGCGGAAGACAACGATGTGAACCGTCGCCTGGTATCCCTGCTGGTAAGCCGGACCGGCGCAACGCTGGTCAATGTCAGCAACGGTGCTGAAGCACTGGACCTGGCATTACGGGAGTCGTTCGACCTGATTCTGATGGATATCCAGATGCCGGTCATGAACGGGCGCGACGCCACGGCTGCCATCCGGGAGGCGGGTCTGAATACCCCGGTGATTGCCCTCACCGCCAATGTCATGGCCGAGGATATTGCCGACTATCGCATGGCCGGCTGTAACGATCACCTGGCCAAGCCTATCGACAAGCAGCGGTTCTACGAGGTGCTGGCGCGTTATCTGGTGGTAAGGCCGGAAAGTGAGCAGGCAGGAGCCCGACGCTACTCCGGCACCGTACTGGTGGCCGAGGACAACGAAGACAATTGTCGGCTGGTGGAGCGAATGCTGCGTGCCCAGGGCCTTGAGGTTATTACCGTTGCCAGTGGTGATCAGGCGGTACGCAGGGCGCTGTCAGACTCTGTACAACTGGTACTGATGGATCGCCACATGCCTGAACTGGATGGAGTGGAAGCGACGCGATTACTGCGCCAGACCGGTTTCCGGCGTCCGGTGATCGCTTTTACCGCCGGCGATCAGTCCGAGAACGAAGCGCTGCTGGAAGCGGGGTGTGATGGTGTGCTGAACAAGCCCATCGACCGTGACCATCTGCTGGCCACCCTGAATCGTTATCTTGGCGATGCAGGTAGCGCAGAAAATTCGGCCATCAGTGAAGCGGATATTGCCCATCTGGTTGAGCGCTTTCTGGACGGGCTTGGCAACAGAAAAGACCTAATGAATGAGGCTGCAAGTGCTCACCATCGTGAGCGCTTGCAGACCGAGGCTCACCAGATCAAGGGCACCGCCGGGGCAATGGGGTATCCCGAGATGACTCGGCAAGCAGGTATACTGGAGTTCTGTATGAAAGCCGAACCGCCGGATTGGGACCGGGTTCACAGAGAACTGCAAACCCTGAATGACATGATCGATCTGGCATTACAGGCCCGGGAGACGCAATCATGAAAACAGGCGCCGCCACCGTCAACAAAACAGGAAGTCCGAGTAATGAGCGAAAACCAGCTGCCTGATGAACAGTATTCGTTGAGCATGATGTACGGCACCTATGCCGATATCCTGTTTGTTCTGTTCCCGTTTCTGGTCATCAGTATGCAACGGTTATGGGATGGCCAGCTCTACGAGACGCTACTGCGACCGGACCTGAGCATTGCCGCCGCGATACTGGCGGGCCTGGCCATTGGCAAGTTCGTACTGGGGCTGGTCACTAATCGGGATCTTGGCCGCTACAAGGAACGCATTGTTTTCTTTATTGCGCTGACGCTGTTTCTGGTGCTGGGGCCCGCCATCATCCTGATGCTGAGCATTACCGGGAACCGTGAAGTGCCCGGATTTGTGGCGTTTGTTCAGCCCATTCTGCTGATCATTGCCATTTCCCTCTACACGACGGCGGTGGGTATCAGTAATATCCTTACCCGGTCCGCACCGGATGGGGCAGGTCATGGCGCTAGTCACCCGGATAGTGGTCAGGACCCGGAACCGGCGACCACGAGACATGAGCCGCTGGCGATACCAAGGCGCACCGGCAACGATCCCCTTTGAGGCACAGGGCAGTGCCCGGGTATTACACAGAATCAGGAGGCAGGGTATGAGTGATCTCAGAATACTGGTGGTGGAAGACGAACCGGTCATAAGGGAGAGGCTGGTCGAGATGCTGTACAACGCCGGTGCGACCGCTGTGATTGAGAGGGAAGACATAGCCGGCGCCCGGGCGGCGTTCGAGGAGGCTGAGTTTCAGATCATATTGCTGGACCTGGGGTTGCCGGATGGCAACGGTCATGAACTGATGAAAGAGTTCAAGGCAGCGAAGAAAAACCAGCATATCGTGCTGGTGACCGCGGACGACTCCATTGACAGTATTCAGAAAGCCATCAGTGCCGGAGCCAACGGCTACGTGGTCAAGCCCTACTCCCAGGAAAAGATCCACGACGTGGTGAATAACTACGCAATGGTGCATGGCAGCGATGCCGCCATGCTTCAGGGCCTGAACCGCCAGCACTGACGGTTCGGCCCGAAGGTGTCCGGTTACGCGACCTGCCGCGCGATCCAGGAATTGTAACGGTTGGCAAGCGCCCTCACATACCGGGCTTCAGCCTCATTCGTATTCCCCAGAACGCCCTTGAAGATCCAGCCACGTTCGTACACTCCCAGCACCCGCTGCTCGTCGTCCAGGTTGACGCGCTGGTTCAGCTTCTTGCAGATCGCATCCAGCAGCGGCAGCTTTTCGGGGCGTTTGATCGGCCCGATGCGGCTGCTTGCCGGCTGATTTGCTGCTTTTGTTGGATGTCTCTTCATGATCTTCTCCTTGTGGTTTTGCGGCTGCAAAAACAAAACCCCGGCGCCTTGGGCAACCGGGGTTCTGCGGAGAAGCTCGCCCGGTCGCTCCAATGGCTCCCGGGACTGGACCGAAAGCCGTCAGATAGTTTTCACCATGGTGTGAGTGCACATCCCGCTGTTACGGCGTGCAATGGTTTCAATCACTGAATTTTCCTGACTCATCGACATATCTTCTGGCTCTTTGCCGGTACAACACACCGGATATTTCTGCTTCGGTACTGATACCAGTGTATCGCTTGCCCGAGGCTTTGCAATAGGCAAAGTGCTTCGGCAAACCCCTACAGACGCAGCCCTGGAAACTGCTCATAATTTGCTCTGTCACGTGTTTTACGTTGTGCAATCCTCCGGTGCTCACCTTTTATCTGTGGCGCACTGAATGGATCTCTCCTTTATACGCAGCCCAATGGGCTGCGTTTTTTTATGCCTTTCGGCGGCATATGGTGGAAACCCCGTAGCCACTAGTTCGTACAGACGTTCCGGTGCTTTTCGGCGATAATTCGCACACTAATTAGTATTCATTGCTGCGGAAATCAGAGGTTGAAAACTAAGTAAATGTCCGAAGAAAACGGATCAGCACAAGCCAGATTCCAGACCCATGCCATTGTAGAAGTTGTGTTGCTGCTGGTGTTGCTCGCCTATATGGCGCTTGCCCAGAGCAGGATCGTGGGAGAGGATTTTTCTTTCACCCTGATGGGAGCCGCGCTGATGGCGCTGGTTACCTACTGGACGCTGAATACCCTGCGGGACGGGCTGGAAGTGATTGCTGCCAGGGTCGCTCGCTCAAAGCACTGAACCAGAAGCGAGCAGCTGAATATTTTCCCAGGTCTTGTGCAGGATCAGGGCATCATTGGCGGCCCGGTGCACGGGTAATCCCAACCGGTTGATCACCTGCTGACGTGACGACGCCCAAAGCCTTACCTGGTCTGCATCCAGCAGCATGGAAACGGATTCAAGCTGAAACTCTGCCCGGATATTGGCCGCGCGAAACAGGCGATGGAGCCAGAAGCTGTCGAACGTCCAGGCGTCACAGAATACCGGCCCGGAAAGCAGGCGATTAAGGCTGGCGGCCACCTCGGAAACCGGCAGGCCCTCCTGTTCCAGGGTTTGCCGGGTAATACCATGAATCTTTTCCGCACTCTCCGACCAGTCCTGCCACAGCACATGGGGTCGAATAAGCCAGCTGTGCAGCGTGCCATCGGGTAAGCAGATACCGACTTCAATGGGGTAACTTGCGATCAGGTCAAGACTGGAGGCCTCGAAGTCAATAAACGCTGGGCTGGATTCGGTTGTCATTCCGTCAGATTTTTGTTGGTGAGCCGTTTTGTGAGTTTACCCGCCCACTCTCGCAGACGCGAACCCATGATGGCATTCCACTGTTACAATATGTCCACGGATGTTAGTCCGCTCATGTTAAAAATGCCTTAAAGGCCCTGTTGCCTGTGGGGCAAGGACCGGAATTCCCTGATGACAGATACCGTTGTTGTGATTTACTCCGGGGGAATGGACTCATTCACCCTGCTCCATCTTGCCCGTGCCCGCGGGTATAACGTTCATGCCCTGTCGTTTGACTATGGCCAGCGCCATGTTCGCGAACTGGCGTGCGCGCGCCATGTATGTGATGAGTTGGCAATGCCCCACAAGGTGATCGATATCCGCGCCCTTTCCGAGGTTATGGCCGGATCCGCATTAACCGATAATGTTGCTGTGCCCGAGGGGCACTACGAAGAAGAAAGCATGAAGGCCACCGTGGTGCCCAACCGCAATATGATCCTGCTGTCGCTGGCTACCGGCTATGCGGTGACTGCCGGAGCTGTAGCCGTCTGGTACGGCGCTCATGGTGGCGACCACGCGATTTATCCCGACTGCCGGCCCGAATTTGTGGAAAAAATGGATGCCGTTTGCCGGGTGGCCAACTATGAGCCGGTTGGTATTGAAGCGCCATTTATGGGGTCCGACAAACGCGACATCCTTGCCGAAGGTGTGAAGCTGGGTCTCGATTACAGCAACACCTGGACTTGCTACAACGGTCGTGAAAAAGCCTGTGGCCGCTGCGGCTCCTGCGTGGAACGTCTGGAAGCCTTTGCCGCAAACGGTCTGTCAGACCCTCTGCCTTACGAGGTAGCACGCTGATGTATCGGGTCAAGGAAGCCTTCTACACTCTGCAGGGGGAAGGTGCACAGGCAGGCAGGGCGGCCGTGTTCTGCCGCTTCAGCAAATGCAATCTCTGGACCGGCCGGGAAAAGGACCGGGCCAGTGCGGTGTGCAATTTCTGTGATACGGATTTTGTCGGAACCGACGGCCAGAACGGCGGCCGCTTCGAGACCGCGGACGCGCTGGCTGCGCACATCCGTAGCCTCTGGCCTGACGCGCCGGGGCGGCCGTATGTGGTCTGCACCGGCGGCGAGCCTTTGCTGCAGCTGGATGAAAAACTGATCGATGCCTTCCACCGGGCCGGCTTCGAAGTGGGGGTGGAGACCAACGGCACTCTGGCTGCGCCGGCCGGCATCGACTGGCTGTGTGTCAGTCCCAAGGCGGATGCACCGGTGGTGCTGCGCCAGTGTGATGAACTGAAAGTGGTCTATCCCCAGCCATTGGCGATGCCTGAGCGTTTTACCGATATCCGGGCCAGCCACTATTTTCTCTCTCCCATGGCGTCGCCAACGCTTCCGGATGGTGAGTCAGATCCCGTCAAACAAAGTAATACCCGCAAGGCTACCGATTACTGCCTGGCCCATCCGCAGTGGCGGCTGACCCTGCAAATGCACAAGATCATCGGCATCGACTGACCGGATCAGGCCATTGCCCTGATGGAGCTCCGGCCTGTCGGCGCTGCCTGTGGCGGGGTTTCCCGATGACGGTACTGGCTGGGACTCTGGCCGGTCCAGCGCTTGAAGGCGCGGGTGAAATTGGCGGCATCGGCGTAACCCAGCGCATCGGCAATCTGGCTCAGGTTCATCGACGTTTTTTCCAGCAGCTCGCCGGCCCGCTCGAGCCTTACCTGATCCACCAGATTCTGAAAGCTTGCCTCTTCCGCCTGCAGCCGACGCTTGAGGGTGCGCTCGGAGACAAACAGCGTGGCGGCAACCCGCGCAAGTTTTGGCGGGAATGGGTGGCTGGTTTCAATCACCCGCCGTACGCGGCAGGCGAAGCCCGCATCCTCGGTGAGCAGCCGAAGCGCCTCCTCACATTGTGCTTTTGAAGAGACCGCCAGCTGGTCGTCGGTAAAACGGATCGGTAATGCCAGCTGTTGGCGCGGAATGACAATGGCGTCTTCGGTGGCGCCGTAGACCACCGGAACCGGAATTTGCTGGCGGAACCGGTAGAAATAGGCGGGCTCCGGACCACGACGGTGAATGGAGGAGCCGGCCACCGGCGCGCCGGTCAGCTGGGCACCCATGGATGCGCACCCGAACAGCATGGCGTCCATGATAAAACCCTGCAGTGGTCCCAGGTCGATGTCGCAGGTGATGGTAAAAACAGCCTGGTCTTCCTGCTGGCGGCGGGTGACCTGCAAGTGCGGAGCCCTGAGGGTCAGGTAACGGGTCATCAGCTCAAGGGCTTCTTCCAGGGTCCGGCTGCTCATCACGGCCGTTCCCAGGGCGCCGTGCAGGGGTAACTTCAGTTCCCGCGCCAGCATAATGCCCAGCCCGGGTTCGCCACTCTCGATGATGGCGCGGGTGACAAACTCGCTGGCCTGGGACTGGCTTACCCGCAGATCCGTGGATTTCAGCCGCACCGGGTCGAGGCCGACACGCTTGAGCAGCGCTTTCTCATCAACGCCGATGGTGCGTAACAACTCCGCCAGCAAATGCAGGTAAATGGCCGGCATGCCCAGATCCTGAGTTGTCGATACTGAGGCGCGCATGGGGTTTCCTCACGTTTACTGTTGTTGTTATGTCAGGGATGAAACATCTTTCATGATTATGAACCGAACCGACTCCGCACCCCATGACTTCAGTGACGGGTCAACGGGATATGTAGGCCAATTCGTCACCCGCCCTGGTTCAGTGGCGGCCGGAATGGCGCTCTACAAACCCGGCCAGTGCCCGGGCCGAGAGGCCAGGACTCTCCAGCATCGGAAGGTGTCCGACATTGCGGAACAGCCGGATATCGGCATCGGGGGTCGCGTTGCGGAACCAGTCTACACAGCGTGTGGGGGTAATCACGTCACGGTCGCCCCACTGCACCTGTAATGGCGGGGTATCCGCTCCCAGATAGCGTGCCGGCGCGAGGGCATCGGCCAGCATGTCATCGAAAATATGTCGCAAGGCGTCGCTGCGGCCCAGCAGGTCTGGCCCCAGCAGCCCGGTCATGGCTACACCCATGGCCGTGGGTTTGCCGTTACCCACGCTGTTGAACATGCGGTAGACGCCGGCCCAGTCGCGGGGAATCAACAGTTGGTCCCGGTCCGATTTGAAAGGTGCGTTGATGTCCACATCCGGATATTCGGGAATGCCGGCGCTATTGAGCAGGGTGAGGGACGCCGGTGCCATTTTATGGGCAAGGACAGCGGCAATGGCACCACCCATGGAACTGCCGGCAATGTGGACATCGCTGACAGCCAGGGAGGCGAGCCAGTCCTTCAGCCGCAGAGCCTGGTCTTCGTAACGGTATCGGGCAGATGATTGATAATCGCTTTCCCCGAATCCCGGCAGGTCGGGGACCAGGATATGCCAATGGTCAGGAAGCCGTTGCAGCCACAATGCCCAGTTTTCTTTCATTGCAGCGAAGCCATGGAGCAGCAGTACGGTGGGGCCGCCGGCAGTCGGTGATCCCTTTTCCAGGTACACCATGCGGTGCCCGTCGATAAGGGTTTCCCGCCGTTTTGCCTGAACCAGCCAACGCTGTCCGGTTCTGGCAGCTGGCCAAAAATTGGGGGTGGGTATTTTCACTGGTTATATCCGCTCTGATTCGATCAACCCAGTGTACCCGTTCTCCGGATTCGGGCTTTGGCCTGTCCGCCCCTGTCCTGCGGCAGCGGGGCAAGGTCAGGATTCAGGTGAGAATGGTCAGAGGGCGAAATCGGTAATGACCGGGTCATGGTCTGACGATCGCCAGGGCTGACTTTCAGCGGCCGGGATCGGGCCCTTGTAACCCAGTGCCGGCGGTTCATCGGCATTGATTGACCAGGTGGTGGCGCTGACGAGTCGGCCGGCCAGCCCTGTCGACACCAGGCTGTAATCAAGGGTGCCGCTGCGCCCGCGGTAGCGGTAGCTGGTGTTGTTGCAGCCCGCTTCGTTACAGGCATGGAACTGCCGGACGGCATTGGTGTAGCCCGCGTCTGCCATCAGCTGCAGGGGTACTTCCCGGGCGTAGCTGTTCAGATCGCCGGTGATCAGAGTGCCTGCCAGATTGTCGGGCTGTGGTAGTGAATCCACCCAGCGGAGGATGGCCCGGGTGGCTTGTTCACGGCTGAAGCTGTAGCAGCCCTGGCCATCATTCTGGTCGCGGTCCGGGCCTTTGGCGCCGCGACAGGCTTTGGACTTCAGGTGGGGCACGATTATTCTCAGGACGCGGTCATTGCCCAGGTGCCGGAACGCCTGGGCAACCGGTGGCCGGCCCCGCCGGCTGAAAGGCGCTGAAGTCAGGCGGCTGGCCTCACCCTCGGTTGCTACGCGGTCACTGCGGTACAGCAGGTCGGTGCGAATGGCATCACTGCCGGTGCCACTGTCGGCTTTTACGTAACGCCATTGCTCCCCTAAGGCGTTGGCCAGCTCAGCGATCGCACTGTGGTGGCCATAGCCATCGTTTTCCACCTCCGTCACCGCGATGATGTCAGGCTCCGGAGTCCTCAATGCGGCTACCAGCATGGCCAGCTGCTGTTCGAACTGTCTGCGGGATTTTGCGCCCCGTGGGGCGGGGAAACCGCCGCCCCGGCCATCGCCATTAAAAAGATTCCCCAGGTTCAGGGTGACTACCCTGAGCGTTGAGGCGTCTGGGCGCGCCGGTGGATCGGGCCGGGGATTTGCACTCTGGAATGCCGGCGGGGACAGGGGTTGCATCCGCCAGGCGTCGAAGCGGAAGTCGAGGATTCCCGAAAGCCGGTTTACGCGATCACCGGCTCGAACGGTATTGTCGGCGGAGAGTTCCCCCGTCGGCCAGGGCACTGGCCGTGGATCCCGAACCCCTTGGGCGTCATCAAGTAGCAGCCGGTTTCTCTGCTGGGACTGGAAAAGTGCCGCGGCAGACGGTCCGGGTTCCATGAATTCTGTGGGGATGGTCTGGTCACTGGCAGCCAGCGTCAGCTCACCGTAGCGGGCAAGATTGTAGTGATCAATCACGGTCAGCTCGCCCGCTATAGTCACCAGCATGTTCTCGAGATGTTCCGGGCGCTGGTGGTCTGGCCAGGGCAGCGTGACAGGGACAGGTGCCGGCAGAGCTCCGGTACCGCACACCGTGAGGGTATCAACGTCGGTGAGTTCGGTCAGGCCGTGAAATTCCTTGACCCGCCCGGATACCCGAACCCTTTGCCCCCGGCTGCCCGCAGAGCGGCCGGTATAGACAAACAGGGCTTCGGAGGTGTTCGGGCTGCCGTCGGTTTCGTCATCGGTCTGCTGCAGGTAAAAACCACGGAATCCACCCTTGTGACGGGCATCCATGGTGATGACGCCTTCCACCGTGACGGTCTGGCCTGCGAGCGATGAGCGGGCATCCTCGCCCTGGACCGTTGAGATCGCCGTAGCAAATGCACCGCAGCCCTCTGCTGAGGCAACAACGGGCAGCCAGAGCAGCAGGACAGCGGCAAGGAGATTTTGAGTGGGAGCGCGGAGTGTGGTCACCCGCGCAGTCTAGCAGAGCCCGGCCACCGCTTTAATAGCTCTCTCACGATCGGACTCGGCAATGCCAAGCTGTTCCTCGTTGGCCAGCTCCAATTGCTGCACCATCGGGTCTGGATGCCGGCTGTCGGCGCTCAGGCCGAAGCGTGACAGCATATAAGGAGCCAGCGCAGCCCGGGTGGTCAGCTCCAGGCAGTTGTCACTCATGCCGTAATCGGCAGCAATGATTTCCTGCTGTGCCTTGTTCAACCGGCTGTCAGGTACCATCACCAGGGCAATGCGGCGGTTCCAGTCATCATCCTGATGGCTGGTATGGCGGCTGCGCTGGCGAATGGTTTCCGGCTTGCCACGGAAACGGCTGAGCGCAAAATCACGGAACTCCCGATTGGAGTCGCACCAGGCGCGCAGGTGCCAGCTCTGGCCAACACAGACCAGGGTGTGGGGCTCCAGCGTGCGTTGAGACACGCCCGCCGGGCTGAGGGAAGCATACTCTGCCTTCATGACCCTGCCGTGACGGGTGGCGGTCACAGCCGCTCTCATGACTTCCGGTTTAACAATGCGTTGCGGGCCCCGGACGATGGTGCTGTGCGGAAAGCTGATGTTCAGCGATTCGAACGTATCACTGAGGCTGTCCTGTCGTGCCAGAAGATCCTGATATTCGCTGGCATGCCCGGTAGTGACAACGGGGCTGAAGTCTGGTGAAGGTACATAACCTTTCAGGTGGCGATCGTAAACCAGATTGTCTGGCGCCAGTTCCCGCAGGTAGGTGTTAATATCCTTGGAAGCCTGCTGACGCCCAATGCCAAAACTGTGGCAGATGTGATTGGTGGTGAGCCGTCCTTCCCAGAGGGCGATGATTTCAATCAGCCGGTAGCGAAGCAACAGATCCCACCGAATGGGCCAGTCCGTTTTTTTCATAACCAGGCGCTCATGGTTAGTGTGGATTGCATGAGTTAAGAGACTCGTGGTTTAAAATGGCCATTAACGATACCTGTCTCATGTTAACCCCTCGGGCCGTCTGCGTGTGTTACGTCACCTTAATGTAAAATAGTGTCAAATCCGGTAACTGCAGCGCTACAAGCCGTTTCAAAAATTCGGCAAATGCGTAGTGGTGTCGTTGGCGGAGCCCTGTTGTAATTCGTTTCCAGCAAAGTTCCGGCGTTGCTGCTACTTTTTACACACCTCTGTTTACATCCATTTCCAATACGCCGGAGCCTGTCTGATGACCCGCATGGTCACCTCACTGTCAGCCCTTATTCTCAGTATAGTACTGCTGGTCAGCGGCAATGCCTTTTTGATGACCCTTTTGGGTGTTCGTCTGAGTATCGAGGCGGTATCCCCGGACATCATCGGCTGGATTCTGGTGTGCTATTCCATTGGTTTTGTACTGGGCACTCTATACGTGCACCACATCATTGGCCGTGTCGGGCATATTCGGGCGTTTGCGGTGTTTGCTGCCATGGCGGCGGTGTGTGCGCTGCTGTATCCCATGGCGGTGTCGGAACTGTTCTGGGCCCTGCTGCGCGCGCTTTCGGGTTTCAGTGTGGCCGGTGTTCTGGTGGTCATCGAAAGCTGGTTCAGCAGCCGTGCCACCAATGCCAATCGTGGTGCCTTATTCGCCGTCTACCAGATTGTTTTCTATCTTTCCGCGGCCGGTGGCCAACTGCTGATCAATGTAGGTGAGCCTGCGTCATTCATTCCTTTCTCGCTGGCAGCCGTGCTACTGACACTGGCTCTGGTGCCATTGTCGCTGACACGCATGGATGCACCGATGATTGAGCAGCATGAGCGCCTGTCTTTTTTCACTCTCGCGCGGGAGTCTTTTACCGGGGTGTCCGGGGCGCTGATCTGTGGTGTGATGATCGGTTCCTTCTATGCGCTGGGCCCGGTTTACGCCACTCTGGTTGGCCTGGAGGTCAGTCGGGTGTCCACCTTCATGGCCAGTGCCATTGTTGCTGCCATGATTCTGGCCTGGCCCCTGGGGCTGGTGTGTGACCGCTTTGATCGCCGCCGTGTGATGTTCTGGGTGGCCGTGATGGCGGGCCTGTCGGCGGTGACTGTCGGTGTATTCGGCGCCGAGAAAATGTGGCTGTTGACCCTGATGGTGGGGTTGTTTACCGGCCTGTCCGCCACGCTTTACCCGATTGCCGTGGCTATTACCAACGATCGGATGGAAAGTAACCGTATTGTCTCAGCCAGTGCAACGCTGCTGCTGAGCTACGGTGTCGGCAGTGTTATTGGCCCTGTTGTGATGGCGGAACTGGTGGCCGTACTGGGTCCCAAAGGCCTGTTCTTCGGCAATGCCGGATTCCTGGCGGTACTGGCGGTCATTACCAGTTATCGCATTAGTCATACTGACGACGTGCTGGTGGCCGATCAGGAGCACTTTATCCCGGCCATGCCTGAAACCTCTGCGGTACTGGCCGAAATGGACCCGCGGAACGAGGAGTTCCAGGAGTCGCCGGAAGTGGTCGAGATGCAGGAAGAGCAACTGCGCTAAACCGGGTGATTATCGCAACCTCTCGGTTTTCCCCAATTCTGTTTTGCCTTGCGTATCTGTATTTGTGTCAATGGTTAGCTTACTATTGGTGACGATTTTCATCGCTGCGTTTTTCAGCATTTGCATTCGTTATAACTGTAAGCCGTTGATATTCTTTACCGGAGTTCCAGACCATGAGAGATCAGTTTCCCTTCGCCGTTGCCAGGGTAACCCGGCGCTGGCGCAAGTTGCTGGACGAGCGCCTTAAGGACCTGGGTGTTACCCAGGCTCGCTGGACCACCATGGTCTATCTGCAGAAAGGCGGCGAAGGCCTGACCCAGCGTGAACTCGCTCGCCTGATGGCGATAGAAAACCCGACTCTGGTACGGCTGCTGGACAGCCTTGAGCAGCAGGGCCTGATTGAGCGCCGCCCCTGCCCGAACGACCGCCGTGCCCGCCGTCTTCATCTGACACCGGACGGCACTGAATTCATGAATGTGCTGACGGAACGGGCTGCGAAGCTGCGCGAGGAAATGCTGGAAGGCATCAGCGACGAAGACATCGAGGGCGCAGTGGCGGTCTTTCACAAGATCATGGAGAACGCAGAGCGCCAGCGATAACCGTGTTCGTCCGGTTGGAGGGTTGTTGGTCTGAGTGATAACTCGGTTGCAGGGCTGAAAGCCCGTTACGGTGAACGCTGGCGTTGGCTCGCACTGGCTACCGTGGTGCTGGGTACCATGGCCACCGTCCTCAGCGCGACTGTTGTCAACGTTGCCCTCCACGACATCATGCTGGAATTCGGCATCCGCCAGGGCCAGGTTCACTGGCTGGCTACCGGATTCATTGCTGCCATGACCACCACCATGCTGGCCTCTTCATGGCTGCTGGATCATTTTGGCGTGTGCAAGACCCTGGCCACGGCCATGTTTTTCTTCACCCTGATCTCCCTGCTGGGCGGTTTTGCCACCTCTCCGGAACAACTGATTGCAGCCCGTATCGGGCAGGGTGCCATGGCCGGGTTGATGCAGCCCATGGGCATGTACCTGGTGTTCCGGATATTTCCCCGTAATCGGCGGGGCCAGGCGATGGGAATCTATGGCATGGGCGTCATTCTGGCGCCTGCGCTGGGGCCGGTTCTGGGTGGATTCCTGGTGGACCAGCTGGATTGGCGTTACGTCATGTTTGCTCCGGTGCCGGTTACCCTGGCCGGCGTGTTCATGGCCTGGCGCTTTTTACCCGTTCCGGTCTCCCGCCCGGCGCCCTACCGGTTCGATCTGCCCGGGCTGGTACTGCTCGGCGCCACTATCGGGTTGTCGCTGGATACGCTCAATCGGTTGCAGCAGCTCAGCGGACAAGAGGGGCGGATACTGATTGAAGGCCTTCTGGCCGCCATACTTCTGGCTCTGTTTGTGGTGCGTGAACGCAAGGCCCGCCATCCACTGGTCAATATTGACCTGTTACGCAACTCCAGCTTTGTTTATGCCAACCTGGGCGCCATGGCTATGGGTCTGGCGCTGTTTGGTTCCACCTACCTGGTGCCGCTGTTTGTGCAGACGTCTCTCGGTTTTACCGCAACCCAGGCAGGCCTGTTGATGCTGCCGGCGGGCATTGTGCTGGGTATGACTTTCCCGCTGGCGGGCCGGCTGGCGGATCGTTTGAGTGCACGCAAACTGGTTATTTTCGGCATTGTCCTGTTCGCTACGTCTGCCGTGCTGTTCGCGCTGTCAGATCTGGAGCTGGCCTTTGGCTGGCTGGCCCTGTGGACCGTACTGGGGCGTATCGGTATCGGCTTCATGCTACCGGCGCTGTCCACCGGTGCGCTCAATCCGCTGGCACCGGAACAGCTCGGCGCCGGCTCCAGCACCATCAACTTTACCCGCCAGCTCGGGGGTGCCTTTGGCGTGAACATTGTGGCCCTGACCATCGAGTTTGGTGACCACAGTGGCGGCATACCCACTATCGACGCTTTCCATACAGCCTGGTGGCTGGTGGCAGTCTTTGTGGCCGTGGCGGCGATTCCGGTATGGAAAATGCGGGTCTAGTTGTCATTCCTGCGCCAATTGATTAACATCTCCGCACTCTTCAGGGGAGTAGCCTCCGTGCCAGAGCATTTGTCATGGCAAGGATGGTAGTCAACACGCTTGGAGCTCAATCTCCGTGGCTATCATGTTTCACCCGTTCAGTGGTGGAACTGGCAAGACCTGAGGCAGTTTCACCTCCATAGGGCGGACGGTGGGCTGTCTCATGTCTGGATGTCCGCCCCGGAGTTGTTCATGGACGCTTTCCTCGCCTCAACCGTTGCGGTCGCCATTGCTGAAATCGGCGACAAGACCCAACTACTCTCCCTTTTCCTGGTTGCCCGCTACGCCAGCCGCCTGCCCATTATCCTGGGTATTTTCGTGGCCACGATACTGAACCATGCCCTTTCGGCGCTGTTAGGCGCCTGGATGGCGGAGGTGATCCCGGAGGCATGGCTACCCTGGATCCTGGCTGTCAGCTTTGTCGCCATCGCCCTGTGGTTGCTGGTACCGGACAAGGATGACAGTGAGGATTCCGCCTTTCTAGGCATGGGCGCGTTCATGGCGACGACGGTGATGTTCTTCCTGGCGGAAATTGGTGATAAAACCCAGATAGCGACGGTGGTTCTGGCAGCCCGGTATACCGAGACTTTCTGGGTAATCATGGGAACCACCGTTGGTATGCTTTTGGCCAATATACCGGTTATCATGGCTGGTAAATGGCTTATGGACCGGCTGCCACTATCGACGGCCCGAATCGGGGCAAGCATTCTGTTCCTGATTCTGGCAGTTGTTACCCTGTGGACAGCCCTGATGTCGGTTTGAACCGGCGTGTCAGTAACCTGAAGTGCCGGCTACCGGATTTGAAACTTATGTATTGTAAACAGTTCACTGGCTTTTTTGTTTTCTGGCTGGCGTTGGTGCTGGCCGCCCCTCTGCAGGCAGAAGCCGAGCGACAGGCCAGCGGCAAGGAACTCAGTGCAGAACAGCCCGGGGATGAAGCTTCCGACAAGCCCCGCGTGCCGACCTTTGATATTGAGGGCGACCTGGCCGGCGAGTTGTCGGTTATCTCGACCCGCTATGAAGATACCTTCGCAGCGATCGGTAATCGCGACAGCCTCGGCTATCTGGAACTGGTGAAAGCGAATCCGGGGGTGGATCCCTGGCTTCCGGGTGAAGGTACCCGTATCACCGTACCCCGTCACTACGTGTTGCCCGATGTGAAGCGCGAGGGCATTGTCATTAACCTGGCTGAGTACCGGTTGTACTATTTCACCGAGAAAGGCGTTCAGGTTTACCCGGTGGGCGTGGGGACGGAAGACAATCCCTCGCCGCTGACGGACGCTGAGGTGACCATGCCGCTGGAGTCGCCGGCCTGGTACCCGCCTGCGAGCATCCGGGCCGAGTATGAGGCGGAGGGAGACTACCTTCCACGAATGATTCCTCCCGGCCCGGACAACCCCCTTGGAAGCCACGCCCTGATGCTGAGCGAGAAAGGCTACCTGATTCACGGCACCAACAAGCTGTTCGGGGTCGGTATGCAGGTCAGCCATGGGTGCTTCCGCATGTATAACGAGGACATATCCCGGTTCGTTTACCAGGTCAGCAAGGGCACGCCGGTGCGGGTGATCAGGGAGCCGGTGAAGATTGGCCTGAAAGGCAACGAGGTCTGGATGGAAGTGCATCGTCCGCACGAGGAATACAGTGAGCAGGACCGGACTAAGGTGTGGCGTGAAGTCTCAACAAAGCTTGAAGAATTCCGTCGCAAAAGGCCCGGCGTGGAAGTCCAGCGTATGGCCATTGAGCTGGCGGTGGACCAGGCTGACGGCCTTCCGCGGATGATTGGCGAGCGGGTTACCCGGGTTGCCAATGAAACCAGTGAGACGCTGCAGAATACCCCTGATGGAGAGGATGGCAAGGAACAACGCCTCTGGTTCTGAACATGACCTGCAAATGCAAAGGAGACCCGATGACCGGCAGCATACTGATAACCGGTGCCAGTTCCGGCCTGGGTGAAGGCATGGCCAGGGAATTTGCCGCCCGGGGCAACAACCTGGCGTTGTGTGCCCGTCGTACCGAGCGGTTGCACGAATTGCGGGATGAATTGCTGCAAAAGTATCCGGAGCTGGTGGTCAGCGTACGGGCGCTGGATGTGAACGATCACGATCAGGTGTTTGAGGTGTTCCGTGGATTTGCGGCGGAATTCGGTTCCCTGGACCGCGTTATCGTCAACGCGGGCATCGGCAAGGGTCAACCGCTGGGAACGGGCAACTTTAACGCCAACAAACAGACCGCAGAAACCAACTTTGTTGCGGCCCTGGCACAACTGGAAGCGGCCATGGAAATCTTCCGTGCGCAGAACCATGGGCACCTGGTGGCCGTATCTTCAGTATCAGCACTGCGGGGCATGCCGAAAAACATCACCACCTACGCGGCCACCAAAGCCGGCCTGGCCTCATTGGCTGAGGGACTGCGGGTGGAGCTGGTCAGGGCGCGCTCGCCAATACGTGTGTCAACTCTTTATCCCGGCTATATTCGTACTGAGATAAATGAGAAAGTAAGAAACGCGCCGTTTATTGTGGACGCAGCGACCGGGTGCAAGGCCATGGTACGTGCCATTGAGTCCGGAAAAGCGGAATGTTTTGTTCCCTCATGGCCATGGCGCCCCATCGGCTTTCTGATGAGGAGGTTGCCGGTCGCGGTACTGGCCCGTATGTTCTGATCCGTCAACGGGATTCGGGGAGGAGTGATGAACGCGAACCGAGCCACCAGATCAACACCCCCCGGCCGCCTGCAATGGTGGCTGGCTGCCTTCTTGCTCGGCCTTGCACTTGCACTGGGCTCGCTGACCCACACCGTCCTCGCACAACAGGATGACGACTCTCCCACCGGACTTGTACTCACTGTCGAAGGAGCCATTGGCCCTGCCACCATGGATTACGTGGTGCGTGGTATTCGCCGTGCCGAATCTGACGGGGCTGAGCTGTTGATTATCCGGATGGACACTCCGGGTGGCCTGATGAGCTCCATGCGGGAAATGATCAAGGAAATCCTGGCCTCTCAGGTTCCTGTGGTGACCTGGGTATCCCCTGCCGGGGCGCGTGCAGCCAGTGCTGGCACCTACATCCTATATGGCAGCCATGTGGCGGCTATGGCATCAGCCACTCACCTGGGTTCTGCTACCCCGGTTCAGATGGGTGGCCTGCCCGGCTCCGAAGAACCTCCGCAGCAACAGGAGGATGCCGGATCAGGCAGTGACCAGACACAGGAGAGTGAAGACTCGTCCTCCGGCAGTGGGTCTGAGCCCGGGAAACGGCGGGGCGGCTCAGCGATGGAACGCAAGGTACTTGAAGATGCCGTCAGTTATATTCGCGGGTTGGCCGAACGCCACGGCCGCAACGCCGACTGGGCAGAAGAGGCGGTGAGAGAGGCGGTCAACCTTGGCGCCACAGAAGCCCTGGAAAAGAATGTGGTGGATGTGGTTGCCGATAACATGGCCAGTCTGCTGGAACAGCTGGACGGTCTTACGGTGAAAATGGCCGACGGGGAACGGACCCTGGCCACTGCCGGTATAGAGCTGACCCGGGCCGATCCGGACTGGCGTACCCGGTTGCTGTCGGTGATTACCGATCCCAACGTTGCCTACTTCCTGATGATCATCGGGTTCTACGGCATCATCTTTGAGCTGTCCAATCCGGGTGCTGGCTTCCCGGGTGTGATTGGCGCCATCTGTCTTGTTCTCGCGCTGTTTGCCTTCCAGGTGCTCTCCGTCAACTATGCCGGCCTGGCGCTGATCCTGTTGGGGCTGGCCTTTATTGTGGGTGAGGCCTTCATGCCCAGCTTTGGCATATTGGGGGTGGGAGGTATCGTTGCTTTCGTGACGGGGTCCATCATTCTGATGGACGGCAGCCACCAGGACATTTCCCTGCCCACTATCGGGGGTACGGCACTGGTTGCCGCCGGATTCACGCTCTGGACCGTTATCCGCTTTATTGGCTTGCGCCGCAAACATCCGGTCAGCGGCAGTGAGCAGATCGTCCATGAGCACGCAACCGCGCTGGATGAGTTCCGGGAGCAGGACGGGCGGTACCGGGGCCATGTCCGCCTGACTGGCGAACGCTGGAACGCTGTGAGCCAGACGCCTGTCAAAGCGGGAGACCGGCTGCACGTAGCAAGAATCGAGGGGTTGACGGTCCATGTTGAACCCGATCCAACCAAGGAGACGTTATGAATATTACCGATCTGGTTCCCTATATCGCACCTGCGGTAGTGCTGCTGCTGATTCTCGGATCGGCAATCAAGATCCTGCCGGAATATGAGCGTGGCGTGGTGTTTTTTCTGGGCCGTTTCCAGGGGGTAAAAGGTCCGGGCCTGATCATCATCATTCCCGGCATCCAGCAAATGACCCGGGTGGATCTCAGGGTTATCACGCTGGACGTGCCCAGCCAGGATGTGATCTCCAAGGACAACGTCACGGTACGGGTGAACGCGGTGCTGTACTTCCGCGTGGTTGATCCGGAGCGTGCGATCATACGGGTGGAGGATTTCGGCTCGGCAACCAGCCAGCTGGCCCAGACCACACTGCGCTCAGTGCTGGGCAAACACGATCTGGATGAGATGTTGTCAGAACGTGACAAGCTCAATTCCGACATCCAGGAGATTATTGATTCCCAGACCGAAGAATGGGGCATCAAGGTTGCCAATGTTGAAATCAAACATGTTGATCTGAATGAGTCGATGATTCGTGCCATAGCACGACAGGCTGAAGCGGAACGTGAGCGTCGCGCCAAGGTCATTCACGCCGAAGGCGAATTGCAGGCGTCGAAGAAACTGGTTGAGGCCGCAGAAGTCATGTCCGTTAATTCCGGTGCCATGCAGTTGCGCTACATGCAGACTCTGGCAGATATGAGCAATACCAACAGCTCGACGATTGTCTTCCCGCTGCCGATGGAAATGATGTCGACCTTTATGGGCAAGCCCTCCCCCAAGGCTCCAGAGAACGACAACGACGATGCCTGACAGGTCGGGCTTTCAGGCATAAAAAAGGCCGGGATTTCCCGGCCTTCTCATTACGCAACAGCCTTACTTCTGGCTGGCACGCTCGAGCATGCGCTTGGCGCGCTCGTTGGCTTCGTCAGCAGCTTTCTGTGCAGCTTTGGCAGCGGCCAGAGCTTCATCAGCTGTGCGCTGAGCGGAGCGTGCTGCACTGGAAGCGCTGTTAGCGGTGTTCAGTGCATTTTCAGCAGTTTGCTCGGCAGAAGAAGCGTTTGCATTTGCTTCATCGATAGCGCCCTGGTCAGAAGTCGCACAACCTGCGGTCAGTGCGGTGGCCAGTGCAAACCCTGCGATCGTAAGTTTACGCATTCTAAATCCCCTTATTGGTCGTTTTATTTCCTGCGTTCCAGAAGTCATTGGTGCAGACATTCTGTCAAATCGGGGCCGATAGCAATAATTGCTAACGGCGTCGTCAAACAGTGTAAAACACTATAGACAGAAATGTTAACTAAGGATACGTAAAAGTTCCTAGGTTATGACAACAACTTAATTTTGCAGTAAGAGTCTACGGTACAGACAGGGTGGTGGATCAAAGGCATCAGGGAACGATTCTGATGGGGGTTCCGTCGGCGACCAGCTGCCAGATTTCGTCCATCTCTTCATTACTGACGGCGATGCAGCCATCGGTCCAGTCCAGGCCCAGGAACGCAAATGCCATATCGCCGGCTTCGTTGGGCAGGCCATGAATCATGATGCTGCCTCCGGGGTCGAGTCCCCAGGATGAAGCCATTTCGCGATCCTGCTTGTTCGGATAGGAAATGTGGATGGACTTGTAGAAGTCGCTGTTGGGATTGCGCCAGTCCAGCACATATTCGCCTTCAGGTGTGCGTTTGTCACCTTCGAAGAGCTTGTGACCGGATGGATTATCACCAAGGCCGATGCGATAGCTGCGCACGACCTGCTCGCCGGAAAGCAGGTAGAGACGGCGCTCCTCTTTACGAACCAGCACCTCACTGACTTCCGGTGCTTCCGCCATGGCTCCCATCGGCAATTCTGACGCTGTCGCCGGATTGCCGGCAAGGGCGAGCAGGCAGGCCAGGGCCGTCATGTTTACGGCTGTCAGCTTCCTGATCAGCGTGGCGATGGTCAGCAATAACGTCTTCAAAGGCATGCTCAAATCAATCATTAATGTTTGTACACTTTATAACACGTTATAGCACAGGAATTTTGTTAATCGAACCAATGTTTTGACGTGATTTTGTTAAAGAATTTTATTCATTATCCATTTTCAGGCCAACCTTCGTCACCCTGTCCGCCTCTGTCGCCCTGGCCACCAGCGTAACCGGCCCCAGTTTTACCTTGTCACCCACGACCGGGTGCCCCTTGGTGCGGCGGGCAAAGCACTCGGCAAGCGACAGCTCCGGTGGCAGTTCGTCGAACTCGATACCATAGACCTGCTCTACATCACCCAGCAGGGCATCGCCGTTGAGCACGAAATCGCCAAAGAATGCCCGCTCTGCAAGATAACGCGGCGTATGCCGACCGCTGAGGGCTTTACCCAGCTCCGGTAACACGGCCGGGGTGGCAAACATGGCCAGTACGTCACCGGTGGACACTTCCATGTCCGGAGTGGGTTGATGGCAGGTGCGTTTGCGGAAAACGCCGGCAATCGCGGTATTGTCCGGAAGGCGTAACTGGCCCAGGGGCTTGGGCGTATCCCAGACGTCTCCTTTCAGCGGGAAAAGCATCAGTTCGTGGTCACCGGCAGCCGGCACATCCAGGGGCAGGCGGCGATACGGGGCTTCGCCCGTCGGAACCTCAAGCCGCAGTTTTCTGGCCAGTGGCGCCATGGTGGTGCCCTGAACCACCAGTGATACCAGCACGATGAAAAACGCCACATGGAAAATCAGCTGGGCCTGGGGGATGTCTGCGATGATCGGGAACAGCGCCAGTACAATGGGTACGGCACCCCTTAAACCTACCCAGCTGATAAAGCCGAGCTCCCGACGGTTAAAGCCGAAGGGCCAGAGTGTGGCCATTATTGTGATTGGCCGTATCAGGAAGATCAGTGAAAACGCGAGAATGAGCCCGCCACCCGCCAGCGGTAGAAGCTCAGACGGCGTTACCAGCAAACCGAGCATCAGGAACAGACACAGCTGAGCCAGCCAGGCGAGGCCGTCGTGAACCTGGAGTATCATTGGCATCATGCGTACCGGTCGGTTACCAATGATTACGCCGGTCAGGTAGATTGCAAGGAAGCCACTGCCGCCCAGGGCGTTGGTGCCGGAAAACACCATGATGCCAGCGGCTACTACCAGCAGTGGGTACAGTGACGGCGTGAGCCTGATGCGGTTGGCCATTTCCACCACAATGAAGCCACCGGCCACACCGACGGCACTGCCGATGCCGAACTGTTTTACCAGCATCACCAGGGCCATCCAGCCTTCGGAGGCGCCGCCGGCTTCGATCATGGTGACCAGCATCAGGGTGAGAAAAATGGCCATCGGGTCGTTGCTGCCAGACTCGATTTCCAGGGTGGCGCTGACCCGTTCATTCAGGTGAAGACCGCGGCCCTGTAGCAGGGAAAAAACCGCTGCCGCGTCTGTGGAAGATATAATGGCACCGATCAGCAGCGCCGTGAGCCAGTGCAGGTCAAATACCCACCAGGCCACCAGACCCGCTCCGGCGGCGGTCAGGAATACGCCAAAGCTCGCCAGGATCAGTGCCGGGCGTAATCCCACCCGGAAGGTTTCCGCCCGGGTACGCATGCCGCCATCCAGCAGAATGACACCCAGGGCGAGGTTGGCGATCAGGAATGCCAGTTCGAAATCATCAAACAGAAGGCCGCCCGGGCCGTCCTCCCCCATCATCATGCCGACAACGAGAAAAATCAGCAGTACCGGCATGCCCAGCCTGCTGGACAGCGGGCTGAGCATGATGCTGATCACCAGCATCAATGCACCGATCAGGGTGAGAATCGGGTCCATTCCGGCTCCGGGTTGGGAATACAGTTCGATAGTAACAGGTTAACGTTTTCGTCAGTGCAGTTTCAGGCGCGGGTGCATGGCGCGCGAGATTCTGTCCAGTAGCCATATCATTCCGGTGCGCAGAAAACCGTGCAGGGCCACCTGATGCATACGGTACAGGGAAACATAGAACAGGCGCGCCACCTTGCCTTCGATATACATGCTGCGGCCGGACAGGTTACCCATCAGGTTGCCCACGGTGGTGTAGCGGCTGAAGTTGATCAGCGAGCCGTGGTCATTATAGACGAAGGGCACGGCTTGCTCTCCTTCCAGGCGATTGCGCAGCGTCTGGAACAGCACATCCGCCTGTTGGTGAGCCGCCTGTGCGCGGGGTGGCACCGGGCGATCCGAATCCGGCTGGGGGCATTCGGCACAGTCACCAAAGGCGAAAATATCCGGATCGGTGGTGGATTCGAGGGTTTGTTTGACCTTTATCTGGTTGCCGCGATTGGTCTCGATCCCCTCAAGCGCTGACAGGAAAGCCGGGGCCTTGATGCCCGCCGCCCATATGGTCATCTCGGAGGCAAGCTCGGTGCCGTCTTTCATGACCAGCGCGACGTCGCGGATTTCGCTGACAGGCTGGCCTGTCATCACCCTGACGTTCTGGTGCTCAAGCTCGCGAGTTGCTGCGGCTGACAACCGCGCCGGAAGTGCCGGCAGAATTCGCTCCGCAGCTTCAATAACAGTGATGGAGACGTCCTCTGGTCGCAGGTGGTTCATGCCGTAAACCGGCAGTTCCCGGGAAGCCAGGCGTAACTCTGCAGCCAGCTCGACACCGGTGGCGCCGGCACCGATGATGGTAATCGGCAGCTCATGGCCGTTGCCGGAATAGGCTTCATGGTTCTTGCGCAGAAAGGCGTTGAGCATCAGGTTGTGAAAGCGTCGGGCCTGGTTCAGGCTGTCCAGAAACAGGCAGTGCTCCTGGGCACCAGGGGTTCCAAAATCATTGGCGTTACTCCCCACCGCAATCACCAGTGTGTCATAGCCAATGTGGCGTTCCGGAACCACCTCCTTGCCTTCTTCGTCGTGGAAGGCCGCAATGACGACTGCTTTTGCATCACGATCAAGCCCGTTCATCCGGCCCAGCTGGAATTCGTAGTGGTGCTTGCGGGCATGGGCCCGGTAATTGATTTCGTTGGCGCTGGCGTCCAGGGAGCCAGAGGCCACCTCATGGAGCAAGGGTTTCCAGACATGGGTCAGGCCGGCGTCCACCAGGGTAATACGGGCCTTGCGCTTTTTTCCGAGTTTGTTGCCAAGGCGGGTGACCAGTTCAAGGCCGCCCGCGCCACCGCCTACGACAACGATATGGTGCAGGTTTTCCATAACATGGGGTTCCTGAAGTGAAAAAAGACTCAGTGGCGGGCGCGAAAGTTGTCCAGAGTAGCGGCCATATCGTCCGCAAGCTCGGTGACCCTGTCAGGGCTGATCTCCCGCTGAGCAAATGAGCGCAGACCGATAAGCTGCGCCTGGAGAAACCGTGCCAGCCGGGCACAATCGGTATCCGGCTTCAGTTCGCCCTGGATTTTTGCCTGCTCAAGAAGCTCCGTCAGCGACTGTTCGATGGCACCCAGAATCGCATTTGCCTGGTCCGCGATGGCTGTGTTGGTATTGCTCGCTTCCAGCAGGGTTTTCACAACCATGCATGCCCGGGAAGGTGATACTTCCTCCGGGCTCGACTGACGGGCAATATGACGAAGGTACCCCTGAAGCCCGTCCAGCACCGACGAATACCCGGCCAGGTGCTCACGGAGCTCAGCGCCTCCTTGCCGGGCGTAAGCAGCCAGGGCTTCACCAAACAGACCGTCCTTGTTTCCAAACGTGGCGTAGATACTGCCCGGGCGCATGTCCAGCGCCTGTTCGATCTGCTTCATGGAAGCGCCGCTGTAGCCGCGCTCCCAAAACAGGTTCATGGCTTTTTCCAGGGCGACTTGTCGATCATAGCGAGCATTTCTGGCCATTGTGCCTACCAACATCTGGTGGTTGAAATCATTCTCAATCATAACTTGAGTGATCACTCAATAACAGTTACGGTGGAAGTGTAAGTGAGCAATCACTCAAGAATCGATATCCGAGGAGAACGTTATGTCAGATTTCCCTGTTCACGATGTGGAGTCCGCACCGGAAAAATCCAGGCCATTGCTTGAAAAGTCCCTGAAGGGGTTCGGCATGATCCCCGGGCTGCACGCAGTGATGGCAGAAGCCCCAGGCGTTCTGGAAGCATATCAGAAACTGCATCAGCTGGTACTGGACAGCAGTTTCGACAACGACGAAAAGACCGTGGTCTGGCAGACCATCAATGTCGAGAATGCCTGTCACTACTGTGTGCCCGCGCATACTGGTATTGCCAAGATGATGGAAGTGTCAGACGACATCATCAACCCGTTGCGGGATGAAAAACCCCTGCCCAGCGACAAGCTTGAAGCCCTGAGAACCTTCACCCTTGCGGTGATGAACAAAAATGGCAATGTCAGCAAGGAAGACCTGGATGCCTTCTACAGTGCCGGCTACAAACACCGCCAGGTACTGGAGGTTATTCTGGTGTTGTCCCAGAAGACCATGAGCAACTACATCAACCACATTGCCGAAACCCCGGTTGATGAGCCGTTCAAGAAGTTTGCCTGGGAAAAGAAAAAGTAACGGGACTGTTCATTCCCGGCCTCACGGGTGCGGCTCAGCCCGCATCCGTAGCCAGTATATGGGCCTGCCGCTGTCGTTTTTTCTGTAGCACTTTGTCCACGCACTGGTCCTCGTCTTTCAGAATCACCACGCACTCGAGACACTGGATGCATTCGTCATAGTCAATGCGTCCGTCCTTGTGGATGGCATTGATGCCGCAACTGTTCTTGCAGTGCTGGCAGGGCTTGCCACAAAGCTCGACCCGGTCCAGCCAGCTGAACAGGCGCAGCCTGCCGAGGACTGCCAGGCCAGCCCCCAGCGGGCACAGGTAACGACAGTAGAACTTGTGAATGAACATGCCGATCACCAGCAGGCCGAGTGCGTACACCACGAAGGGCCAGTAGCGCACGAAATACAGCGTGATGCCGGTTTTGAACGGCTCCACTTCCACCAGCTTTTCCGCCAGCTCCAGCGAATAGAAGGCGGTGCCAATCAGTACCAGCAGAATCGGGTACTTCAGCAGAATTAACCGACGATGCCAGTTCTCCGGTACTTTCACCTGCCGGAATTTCAGCTTTTCGCCCAGCCAGGCAGACATCTCCTGCAGCGCACCAAACGGGCACAGCCAGCCACAGAAAAGCCCCCGGCCCCAGATAAACAGACTGATGAAGGTGTAGGTCCAGAGAATGAACAACACCGGATCCATCAGGAAAACATTCAGGGAAAAGCCGTCCCAGATGGACAGGAACAGGGTGTAGATATTCACCACCGAAAGCTGACCCTGGGCATAAAAGCCGATAAAGAAAAGGGTGAAGAGCAGGAAGCCCCAGCGGAAACGGTGCACCAGCCTGGGGTGCCGGCTCAGAGTGCGCTGGCGGGCAAAAAACACGGTAAGTATGGTGAGGCTCGCCACCAGTATCGAAATTGTCAGCCAGCGTTCTTTCCAGAGCCCGATCCACACGGGTGGGCGATTGTCCTCCGGTCGCGGCGCAACCTCGACGGTTTCGAACAGCTCGCTGGCAAAGGTCACCGGAATGTCGAGCTCAGTACTATCGGCCACCAGATGGTTCTTGCGCAGGGTAACGCTCATTTTCAGAGTAGCGTCGGCGCCGGGATTGAAACCTGCGTTACCACCCACCCGAAACAGGGAGGCCATTGCCACATCCGGCATGCCATCAGCACGGAGGTGGATGTTCTGGTCAAACACATTGATGTCTCGAATCTCAACCGCCAGGTTGTTCTGCTGTAAGCCAAGCCTTCCTGGTGAGCTGCCCGGCGTGAAGTCGTCGGACAGGTGAGGATAAAGGCCGCGTGACAGGACCGCCAGGATCTGGGAATCCGGCCCGATGCGTTCCTTTAGCCTGGCAAATCCGTCATCACCCAGCAGGTTGCGGCCCACCATGGGGGCGTTGATGTAGCCAAAGAACAGTTCCGTGAAGGGCTCTCCAGGCTCCGGTTCCGGCATTTCCGGGTAATCGGAAAGCGTGTGTCCGGTTTTTTGTTGGAAACCATCAGGGCCAAGACGGAAGTGGCCGATGTAGCCACGGTCGAGCAGTTCCGGCCAGGACAGAGGCTCGTAGAAGTCTGGCCTGGCCCTGGTCGGTGCCTCCTGGGAGAAGCCTTCCAGTTTTTCCCGGGCTACCTTGAGGGCAGAGGAGAGAATGGTGTCGTTGATGATCAGCACCGAGACGGTGGCTTTGCTCACCCCGTCGAAGCGCACCACATTACCGTCGGAATCCTTGCCGGTGCGATTGCCGGAGGTACTGACAATAATCTGCTCCGTCAGCGAGCGGTCCTTGTACTGGCTGATGAACTCGAACAGGGGCTCTTCACCCAACCCATGGAGGAACACTGGCTCGTGGTGGTTGAGGATACGGACACCGGTAAAGCGGCCGCGGGTGTCCAGCCCGATCAGCATGCTGATGGGCTTCCCGGCGAAGCCCTGAAGCCGACTCAGATCCAGGGACTCGTAGGCGTACCCCAGCAGTTCCTGCAGCTGGTACACGGGGTAAACGGGATAATCCGGCAACGTGTCACGGATTTCCGTGGCTTTGGGAAACAGCGCCTGGATCATTGCCCGCTTTTCATCGTCCAGCGCGCCATGAGCCGCTTGCAAAAAACTGACAGTAACCAAAAGCAGCAACAGCCGCCCCAGCATGGCAATTCTCCAGAGATTTCTTTTTGTTGGTTATGCCAATGCTAGAGGTTTGCCAACCCCGCACAATGCTACCTGAGAGCCGTGGGCGTGCTACTTTGTGAGGAGAAATGGGGGAGTGAGGTGGATGGTCCGGCCGGCTCAGGTGAGCCGGATTACCCGAGCCATCAGCCGGCGCCAGTCAATGGGCAGACGTTTTTCCAGGCTCACCAGCGCCGGGTCTTTGGTATGCAATGCTTCGAAAGGCTGCTTGCTGGCAAACAGGACGGTATTGTTGGTTTTGCTCTTGAACAGCAACAGCACTGCAAATTCCCCGCGGAGCTGGCGGAACAGTGGGCTGTTGAGGTCCGGTGTGCGGTGATAGTTGATGGAGAGCCAGCCGCTGCCGCTGAGAACCCGGCTGCATTGTCTGATAAACTCCCGCTGGGCTTGCGTGGGGCTCATGCGGTCCGAGTTGTACAGGTCTGCCAGGATCAGGTCGGTGCTGCTGTCCGGCGCCTGACCGATGGCGTCCCGTGCATCACCTAGGGTGACAGTCAGGTTGGCGGAGTGCGGCAGGCTGAAATACTCCCGGGCCACTTGCAGTACGCTGGGCCGCAACTCCACGGCACGGACCTGGCAGTCGGGCAGCAGATGCAGCAGCGCATTGGCCATCACCCCGCCGCCCAGACCCAGAACGGTCACATGGGCTGGTTGCGAAAATGCCACGGGCAACAGCATTGCACGGCTGTATTCGTGAACGGGAAGGTGGGGCCTGTGGCGATCTATCTTGCTCTGTTCGAATACCGAATCAAAGGTCATCACCCTATGTTTGCGATAGTCGATCACCAGAATGCCACCGAGTGCGTCCCGTGTGTAATGGATAATTTCGCCCTTCAAGGTGGCTGTCCTCGTCTGATCGCTGCGCCGCTATTCTGGGCATTTGCCCACGGGTTCTCAAGCCGGATGACAATGCCGGAGCCCGCCTGCCCATGAGCATAGACGCGTTCAATGCACTTGCCTGCCCACTCGATGGTGATCCCCTGACCCAGGCCGGAGCCTGCTGGCATTGCCCGGCGGGCCACAGTTTTGACGTTGCCCGCCAGGGCTATATTCATCTGTTGCCGGTACAGAGGAAGCGTTCGCTGGACCCCGGCGACAGCAAGGCCATGGTGGCCGCCCGCCAGCGCTTCCTCAATACCGGTTATTACCGGCCCATCGCCGAGGCCGTGACGACCGCCGTGTTGAAAGATACCGTTGGCGATACCAACCCGCTGACCTGCATGGACGCGGGTTGTGGCGAAGGCTATTACCTGCGGGAACTGGCACTGGCAACCACGGACCTTCCTCTCTCGCTGATGGGGCTGGATATCTCCAAGTGGGCAACCCTGGCGGCTGCGAAACAGGACAAACGCCCCCGCTGGGTAGTGGGCAGCAACGCCAATCTCCCGGTGTTACCCGGGACTCTGGACCGGGTTCTCTGTCTGTTCGGTTTTCCTGTCTATTCCGAGTTCGCCCGCGTGCTGAAACCCGGTGGCGTATTGATCCAGGCAGATGCAGGCCCAAATCATCTGCGGGAACTGCGGGAGATTATCTATCCCTCACTGAAGCCCGAGAAGTCGACTGCGGAGCAGGCACCCGAGGGCTTCTCGCCACTGGGCATGGAAACTGTCTGCTACCCACTGACCCTGGACAGCCAGGATGCCATTGCCGACTTACTGGCAATGACGCCGCATCTGTACCGGGCCTCGGCAGAGGGCCGTGCACGTGCCGAGGCACTTGAAGCCCTGACGGTCACCGTTGAGGTGACCTTGCGACGATTTTTCCGATAAGTGAACAAGGCTACGATAGCGCTCTGATGGCGTCTTCTGCCCCCATGGATCTGGCCAGATCCAGAGCGGAATGCCCATCCGCATCCGTTAACGATGTATCCGCCCCCGCCTCAAGCAGGCGGTCGACCAAAGCTGCATGACCGGCCAGGACGGCGGCTATAAGCGGCGTTTGCAGCTGATCATTACGCAGGTCGGGGTTTGCGCCTGCGTCCAGCAGCAAACCGGCGGTGTCGGCGTGACCGTTGGCGCAGGCCAGCATCAGCAGGCTGTCGCCGGTGTTGGTGCGTATGTCCACCGGTACGCCAGCGTTGAGCATAACGCTGAGTGGGCCCGCGCCGCCATTCCGGGCCAGTTCAAAAAGCCCTTGGGCAAAGGCAATGGCGTCTTCGTCCTGTTGATTGTCGGGGCTCTGGGGGCTGCCTGACTGATCGTCGCTCATGATATTCCTCTGGTTTTGGTAAGGATCTGGACAGACCCACGATACCACTGTTAAAACCGTTATATCAGGCAAGAAAAACCATCAAAGGTACAGGAGAACAGAACAGTGAAAATCAAGGTTCGAGGTATTGAGGAAGGACAGCCGGTGCCGGAGAAGTTTGCATTCGGCGTTTACAGTGAACAGGACCACATGAGTTTCGGCCCCAACCGTAATCCGGAAGTGACCTGGGAAGATGTGCCGGAAGGCGCCAAAAGCTTTGTGGTGATGATGTTTGATCCGGACGTCCCCAGTGTTGCGGATGACGTCAATCAGGAAGGCAAGACGGTATCGAAGGACATTCCCCGGGTCGATTTCTTCCATTGGTTGCTGGTGGATGTGCCGGCGTCGGTTTCCTGCATTCCCGAGGGCGAGGACAGCGATGGCGTTATTCCCAAGGGTAAGGAGCCCGGCTCAGGCCCGTTGGGGCGTCGCGGTGTGAACAATTTCACCCAGTTCCTGGCCGGCAATCCGGACATGGCGGGCACCTACGGTGGTTATGACGGTCCATGCCCTCCCTGGAACGATGAAATCATTCACCACTACCACTACGAAGTGCATGCCCTGGATGTGGAAAGCCTGGGACTTGAGGGTGAGTTCGACGGCGCCGCCGTACGTGAAGCCATGGCGGGCCATGTATTGGCAAGTGCGCGGGTAACCGGTACCTATACCCTTAACCCGGACCTGCGGTGATGTCGGCAGCTCCTTAGTGGCGGAAGCTCAATGAGAGTGTCCTCCAGTTGGCCCTTCAGGCTGGGCATGGCAGTCGCGGTTGTCCTGGTTATGGCAATGCTGTGGCTGGTCCTGAGACAACTGGGAATGCCGGCCAGCCTGTCACCGGACGCGCTGTCAGCGTGGCTGAACGGGCAGGGTGCCTGGGGACCGGTGTTTCTGTTTCTGATGATGGTGCTGGCGGTAGTGGTGGGGCCGATACCAACCCTGCCGGTCAGCGCCGCTTCGGGTCTCGCCTATGGCGTGCTTGCGGGCACCTTGCTGGCAGCGACCGGGGCTCTGGCAGGCGCCATGATCGCGTTTTCCATCGCCCGGATACTGGGCCGTGAAGCGCTGAAGAAAAAGCTGTCAACAAATCCGGTCTTTGCTTCCGACGGCTCCCAGCGGCTGTTGTTCTGGATGGTCTTCGTGACCCGTCTGATCCCGCTGTTCTCCTTCGCGCTGATCAGCTACGCCGCCGGTGTTACGGCTATTCACGGGTGGCGGTTTGCGGTGGCTTCCCTGCTGGGGATGCTTCCCATGACGTTTGTGTTCGCCGGCCTTGGTACCACATTCGAGCTGAATCCCGTGGTGACAGTGGCGTCTGCCGCGGTCATTCTGCTGGTGATGACTCTGCTGCCCTGGTATCTCACCCGCAGGCCGAATTCTACCCTTTCCCGCTGGTTGCACCTCGGCCCAAAGCGTTAGCGATGTAACAGATTCGGTATTCATGGGTCAGTGCCGGCATCATCCAGTAATCGTGGAATCAGGAGTTGCCATGCGCTTTGTCCAACTATCAGCAACCTTCAGCATGCTGTTGGTGCTCTTTGCAGGTGTTGCCCAGGCTGAAGTGAATCGCGAAATCTACAGGCCCTATCAGCAGATGCTGGAACAGTTTTTGGCTGAAAAAGAACTGCCAGGTGATGGCCTGGTGACGGCTTTCGATTACCAGGCTGCGGTTGATCATGACGAGACGGTACGAATGCTGTCGGAACAGCGTGGGGCCCTCGCCGGGTTCGACCTGGCCAGCCTTGAAGGCCGGGACGAATCGGTTGCCTTCTGGATCAACGCCTATAATTTTTTCATGCTCGACCAGATTCTGACGGAACGACCCGACGGCAAGCTTGTCGGCTCGGTCTGGGATTATGGTGGACGTGTGAATCCGTTCGTGGACAGTGTGTTTGATCGGGACAAGTTCAGAATTGACGGGCAGGACTACAGCCTTAACCAGATAGAGAAAGAAATCCTGCTCGGTAATGACTACGCGGATAAAGGCTGGAAAGACGCACGGGTGCACTTTGCGGTCAACTGTGCCTCCGTGGGTTGCCCGCCGTTGCGGGAGGTGATCTACACGGCCGACAACCTGGAAGCTCTGCTGGCGGAGAACACCAGGCGGGCATTTGCAACCGACCGCCACCTCAGGATTGAAGAGGGTACTCTCCATGTCACCGAACTGTTCAAGTGGTATGAAAAAGACTTTGTAGAGGCGGCGGGGTCACGGAAAGCGTATATCGAAGAGTGGGCGGATTCGTCGGTGGCAGGTCGTGTTGCAGACACATCGGACATCGAGTTCATCGATTACGACTGGGCCCTGAACACGCCAGCCAATTTCCCGGAGTTCCGTTAGTCCCGGCCGGTGATCATGGCGCATAAAAGCCGCTATACCAGGGGGATAGCGGCTTCGGCGATCGTTGATTATTTTTCCGAGACTTTGATAACCGCAACTTCATCTACGGTTTTGTCCGGGTAGCTTCGGGCTTCGTTCACCCGGTCGGCCTGGCCATTCATGGCCAGTGTGGTACCGGCGGAGAATGAAAGTGCAATAGCAGCAAGAATCAGTGTCAGTTTTCTCATGGCGTGATACCTCGTGTTCATGGGGAGATGCGGGCGTTCCGGTCACCGGCCATGCCGCGCTTACGAGGTATAGACACCGGCTAAGCCCCCCGCGTTACAGGCTTGCTGCTGTGTGGAGAGGAAAAATCAGAGATTTGCATATAAAAAAACGCCATAGAAAAGCACCTATGCATGACGTTCTATTGGATTCATAATGATCATTCAAAAATAACCCGCTGAGGAGATGGGCCATGAGCCGTTTATTAGTGATTGTTCTGGTCTTTGCCAGTTCACTGGCAATGGCCAAAGGTGGCGAAACACCGCCTCTGGTGGATGCTGATTGGCTTAATACGAATCTTGACCGGGACAACCTGGTGATTCTGGATGTCCGTTCCAGCATCGATAATGGCGGTGACCGCAGCCGCTTTCAGGATGCTCACATTCCCGGTGCCATCTACAGTAGCTACACCGGCGATGGCTGGCGGGAAAGCCGGGACGGTGTGGCCGGGTTATTGCCCCCGGTTGCCAGTCTGGAACGTTTGATTGGTGGTCTCGGAATCGGTAACGACGATACCGTGGTGGTTGTGCCAGCGGGCACTGGCGCGACAGATTTTGGCAGTGCCGCCCGGGTGTACTGGACCTTCCGGGTGTTGGGCCATGATGATGTGACCGTTCTTAATGGCGGTTTCGCTGGCTGGAAAGCCGAAGGGCTCGAGATTGCCAGTGGTGAAGCTGCCCGGCCCGCAGCTACCGGGTTTGAAGGTACTCTCCAGCAGAATCTGATTGCTTCACTGGAGGAAGTCGAAGAGGCCCGGGGTACTCAGGCCCAGTTGGTGGATGCACGTCCGTCGGATTATTTCCGGGGTGAAAACCAGTCTCCTGCTGCCAGGGCGCCAGGCACGATTCCCGATTCACGCAGCCTGCCCCACGTGGGTTTTCTCGGCGAGCGGAATCAGGCCTGGTACCTCAATGAAGAAAGCATTACTGCACAGGTAAATGCGGCAGAACTGGATCCCGGTACCCGTACCATTGCGTTTTGCAATACCGGCCATTGGGCTGCCACGGACTGGTTTGTGCTGAGTGAGCTGGCGGGTTTTGAAGAAGTGGCGCTGTACGATGGTTCCATGGCCGAGTGGTCCCAGGACAGTGATCGCCCGCTACAGGTGGCCAAGAAAGGTCTGAGCAAACTTCTGGACCTGTTTAACTGACATCGAGTGGACGCGTAATGGCTGATTCCGCAGTTCTCCAGCCCGGGCTTCAGCAGCCCCGCTGGCAGGTGGACCGTTTTATCGTATCAACCGCGCTGGTGGGCCTTGCCCTGCTGGGTGGACTGATCTGGCTGGAAACCGCCCCGTTCATGGTGGCGCTGTTTGTGGTCGGTACCGTGCTGGGTATGGCGCTGTATCACGGCGCCTTCGGATTCACCGCCGGCTGGCGGAATCTGGTGGTGAAGAAACGCGGCGCCGGCATGCGAGCCCAGTTGCTGCTGTTCGGGGTAACCTCGCTGATCATGGTGCCCATGCTCCACAGTGGGCAGGCTGGTCTGGTAGGTGCGGTTGCGCCAGTGGGCTCGTCCCTCGTGGTGGGCTCCTTCCTCTTTGGTATCGGTATGCAGCTGGGTGGGGGTTGCGGCTCCGGCACGCTGTTCACCGTAGGGGCCGGCAACATCCGCATGGTGGTGACGCTGGTGTTCTTTATTGCCGGGGCGGTTCTCGGTTCCATCCACCTGCCCTGGTGGCTGGACCAGCCCGGGTTTGACCCGGTGCCGCTGGTCAGCAGTTTCGGTATCAGCGGTGCCATTCTCGTTCAGTTTGTCGGTCTCGGGCTGATCGCCTGGTGGGTCAACCGCATTGAGCGTAAGGCCCATGGTTCGGTCGAGCGGGATGAACTGCTGTGGAAAAGCCAGGGGCATGGGGTATTCCGAACCCTGATCAGTGGCCGCTGGCCGTTTACCTGGGCGATTCTGATTCTGGCTGCCGGTAACGCGCTCACCCTGGCCATCGGCGGCGCGCCCTGGAGCATTACCTTCGCGTTCAACGTCTGGGGCGCCAAAGCCCTCGAGGTGGTGGGCGTGAACATGTCCCAGTTTGAGTTCTGGACCTGGGACTATCCGGCCATGGCGCTGAAGGATTCGGTGCTGACCAATATTCCATCGGTCATGAATTTCGGCTTGCTGCTTGGCGCCATGCTGGCGGCTGGCCTTGCCAACCGCTTTAATGAGGCCAGCCGTAATCGCCCGGAAGGTCGCCAGTTTCTGGCTGCCGTGGTGGGAGGCCTGCTGCTGGGTTATGGCGCCCGGCTGGGCTTCGGCTGCAACATCGGGGCGCTGTTTTCCGGCATTGCCTCCGCCAGCCTGCACGCCTGGGTGTGGTTTGCCAGCGCCTTCGTCGGCTCATTGATCGGTATTCGTCTGCGGCCCTGGTTCCGGTTGCCCAACTGATGCGGGAGGAAACGGTGGAGCGACCCTACAGCCGCACCCGCATTCTGGTGATGCTGGGAATTATTCTGGCGTTGATTATGGCGGATCATTTGCGTAGTCCGACTTTTGCATTCAACTCCGGCCAGGGGAATGTGGAAACGGCACTGAGCCAGCGGGATGAAACGGCCTGTGCGCCCTGCGGGGCGCCGTGTCCCTCAACACGGGATTGACCGGTTTCTGATACTGACAAACAAGCCGGTATAACCGGCAGGAGAGACAGCTGATGAACAAGGTATGTGTTGTGATGGGTGTTGGCCCGGGCAATGGTGAGGCCTTTGTGCGGCGATTCAGCGACGAAGGTTTTCAGGTAGCGATGCTCGCCCGCAGCGAAGACTATCTCAAGAATTTGGAGCAATCGATCAACGGTGCTCGTGCCTTTGCCTGTGACATGATGGAACCCGAGCAGATAACGTCGGTGCTGGCTGACATCGAGAGCGAACTCGGACCGGTTTCGGTGATGATGTATAACGCCGGTGGCGGTGTGTTCAAGAGCGTGGAAGAGGCCAGCCTGGAAGAATTCGAGGCCAACTGGCGCCTCAATGTTCAGGGCCTTGTGGCGGCCACCAAAGCCGTATTACCGCAGCTGCGCCAGCATGACACCGCCAGCATTATTGTCACCAGTGCTTCGGCAGCGACACGGGGCCGGGCTAACACCGCGCCCTTTGCATCGGCCAAGGCCGCCCAGCGAAGCCTGGCCCAGTCACTGGCCCGCCAGTTGGGGCCGGAGAAAATTCATGTGGCGAATGTGGTGATTGATGGCGTGGTGGATCTGCCCCGCACCCGCGAGTGGCTGGCGGACAAGCCAGACGATTTCTTCGTCAAGCCTTCTGCCGTCGCCGACGCCGTCTGGAATGTCAGTCAGCAGGACCCGTCCGCCTGGACGTTTGAGCTGGATATCCGTCCGTTCGGGGAAAACTGGTAGCTGCGCCACAGCGCCAAGATTTTGCGATTTCCGTTAGTGGGCGACAATCTCGCCGGTCATGCCGGCCTGCTTGTGCCCGGGAACATTGCAGAAAAACTTCAGCTTCCCATTTTCAGGGGCGGTTACAGTCAGATTATCCGTGTGTCCGGTCTGAATCGTTTCTGTTTTCATTCCCTCGCCGGCAATGTGCAGGTTGTGGCTGAGGTTGCCCTCGTTGATCAGCTTTATTTCCACCCTGGAGCCGGGAGCTACCTCAATTCTCGATGGCTCAAAGGTGAATTCTTTCGCCACCACCTCTACGGTCCTGGTATCGCCATCTTTATGCTGATGAGCAGAAACCACGCCTGGGCTCGCTGCCAGTGCACAAGCCACCAATAGTGCTGAATACGAAAACATGCCAGAGAGTTTCATGGGACTCACCTCGATAAATTGGGGTTTTAAAGACGGAGCCGGGCAAGAGCCCGGACCGTCATCTGAGAACTGATGGGCGTGGAATCAGAGCCTCTCTACCTCATCCTGTTCGAACATGATGTGCAGAAACGGCTGATTCTTATCGTTGGGCAGCTCGAGGGCCGTGGGAACAGGCGAAAATACCGGCCCCTTCTTGGTGCCCTTGATAGGCGGCATCATCAGGTGAGTGTGGTGCTCCTGCCCGCTGATATGACGCTCCCCTGGCGCCAAGGGCAGATCCCTGGTGTGAACCAGTTCGTAGTCCTTGTTACGCACGACTTCGGAGGTCATCAGGTGCATTACGCGATGATCGTCCACCAGCTCGCCGTTGATGTGTAGTTCCCCTACACCCCAGAGGGCAGCGACGGTATCGACTTCTGGCATTAGCGGGCTACCGGTACCGGTGGTACCGTGGTGAACCGAGTCCAGCATCACGCCTCCCTCGGTTTGATAGCCGGGAAAGGGTGGCTTGACCACATGGTCCAGTACCACTCGGTATTCGTTACCCTGGGGATCCAAAAATTCCGCCGCAAACTCTGCCGTGTCCGGCGTTTGGCCGGGCTTCCCTGGCGGGTCGGTTTTCACCATGTCGGTGAAAGTGGCTTCGAAACTGCCCTGAATAATCCGCGCATCATTGGAAAACGGCGTTGGCTGGGCGAATATGTAATCACCGTCGGGCGTTACCTTTCGGGCCTTCTCCGGAGCAGCCACCATAATCGGAACCTGCTTTAAAAGTTCCGGAACGGTTGCCGGCCCCTTGGCCTGCGTTGCTGCCTTAACCTTTGGCTCAAGCAGCATCTTCGGATTATCGGGCGTGCCGAAGGTTTCGCGGTCCAGTTTTCGGGGCCCCGGTAAAACCCAGTAGGTCACTTTGCCCTCTTCCTGCGTAACCCGCGTTTCGGCAAGCGGCTTCGATGTATTTTCTCCGGAGCTCCCGGAGTAGGCGCAACCTGCAAGAAGCGCCGATGCCACCATCGCAGCCAGTGGCTGCATGATAAAATTGGGTTTGCTGTTGGATTTGCTCGTGAAAAACATGGTTGTCTTTCCTCCCGTTGTTACCTTGGGGTGAGCAGTCGTAATATGCGTTTTACGGCCCATGATCTTGTCTGCCTGAAGCAGGCCTTATAGTAATGACACATACTTCTGGCCAGTGTTACAGGTGATTTTCAGCTCACGGAAAAGGTGCAGCCGTCTAAAGCGCCAGGTGGCCATCGCCCCTGGCGGCGATGGCAGCGAACTGGTGGATTTCCTCCGCCAGTTCGTGGTGATCTTTCAGCCCGGTTTTCCATTCTTCCGGCACGCCATCGCTGCCCGCTGCCAGTAACAGTCCCAGCACCATACCCCGATGCACGTTGTCGCCGCCGGCCTCGGCATTGGCTGTGAGTGTTCCGATGAAGTCACAATGCTGTTGATTGCCGAGCGCCGCCATCAGCGGTAGCGCCTGTTCGATATAGCACGCGGTGGCGAAGTAGTCCGGGTTTTTTGCCGCGGCGCTTTCGTTCAGAAAGCTCATGTGGAGGCGCCAGGTTTCATCCGCGGGAATGTTGCCCGGGCCATCGTGGTCACGATATGCCTGGAACAGTGCCTGGCCGGAGACAGCTGGTGCCGGAAGCTGCCGTAGCAGCTCACTGAAGATGGCTTCGGGGGATTCTCCGTTCACCAGTCGTAGCAAGACAGGCACCAGCAGGCTGAGGCCGCTACTGACCATTTCCGATCGGTGGGTGAGCAGCTGGTGGCCAAGCGCCATGCCGGTAGCCAGATAGGGGTTGTTCGCGTTTAACAATGCCAGTACTAGCGGCCTTACCAGCCCGCCAACACTGCCGATGGACCACATCCGACGCTGGTGTTCGGCGCAGTTTTCGGGGGCTATCCCCTGGCTGTAATGCTCGAACCAGCGCCGCAGGTAGATTTCGGTGTAAGGGTCCTGGTTATCTCGCGGTTCGGTCATGTAGCGGATAAACCCCTCCAGAAATCCATCCTGGCTGTAACCGTGCCGGTCGATGACGGAACGCATCAGCACCCGTATCAGGGCCGCACCCAGGGTGGATTCCCCCGCCTCAAGGCCGTGGTGATAATGCATGCGCTCGTCCAGAGCGGCAGTTGCATTACCATGCTCTCCCTCCCGGTTTTCAAGTGAGAAAGAGAAGTCGCTATAGGTGGTGCGGTAAAAGCGGGCATGCTGGTGGAGGATGTCGTAATCCCGCCCGTTGGCTCTCGACTTCTCTACGTCCGGTTGATAGGTCATACCCAGCATGAAAGCATCCGGATGGGGATGAGGGGCCGGGTAGTACCGGTCTATGCCCCCTGGGAACTGTTTACGGATTTTGTCGGGGGAATAGAACCAGTGCACCGGCATTGCCAGTGCGTCGCCGATAAAAGCACCCCAGAGGGCATTTTCAATACGCTGGACAACGGAGTGGCTCATGTGAATATCTCCCTTGTCGATGTGTGCGCCTTCACACAGGGTTGGTGGCGAGGATCTTCTTCAGAAAATCCTTGGTTCGGGGATCCTTCGGGTTATAGAAGATCTCGCTGGGTGGTCCCTGCTCCACGATGCGGCCACCGTCGATAAAGATCACCCGGTCGGCTACGTCCCGGGCAAAAGACATTTCATGGGTGACCACCATCATGGTCTGGCGCTCTGACGCCAGCTGCTTCATCAGCCCCAATACTTCTTCTACCCACTCAGGGTCCAGCGACGACGTGGGCTCATCAAACAGGATGACCTCGGCACCGGCGGCCATGGCACGGCCGATACCAACCCGCTGCTGCTGGCCGCCGGACATAGATGCAGGATAGGCATCTGCTTTCTCACCCAGGCCGATCTGATCGAGGATCTCCCGCGCCCGTCGGTACGCCTTTTCTTTGGGCCATTTATCCACCACCAGCAGGCGTTCGGCAATATTCTGCAGTGCCGTCTTGTTGGCAAACAGCGCATAGTTCTGGAACACGAAGGCAGTTCGCCGCCGCATGGAGAGGATCTCGGCACGGCTGGCTTTTTTCACATCCACGGTGAGGTCCCCCACGGTCATGGTGCCGGCGGTGGGTTGTTCCAGGAAATTGACGCAGCGCAGCAGGGTGGATTTGCCGGTTCCCGAAGGCCCGATGATCACCACGATTTCGCCCTTCTCGATGGTAAGGTCGATGCCGTCGAGGACCACCGTCTTGCCGAAATGTTTGCTCAACGAGTCCAGTTTGATCATCGGCTATAGGCCTTGTTCAAGCGGATTTCCAGGTAGTTCTGAAGCTTGGAAAGCAGTTCAACCACTATCCAGTACATGATGGCAGCCACAATGAACGCCTCGAAGTACAGGAAACTGCCGGCCGCCTCTTTCTGGGTAGCGCCCATCAGTTCAGTGACACCCAGGGTGAATGCGAGAGAGGTTGCCTTGATCATGTCGATGAAGTAGTTCATCAAAGTCGGCAATGCTACCCGGGTTGCCTGGGGCAGGACGATCCTCCGCATCATCTGGCCGTTGGTCATGCCGATCGACAGCGCCGCCTCTGTCTGGCTGCGGTCAACACCAACGATGGCGGCACGGATTGATTCAGCCATGTAGGCGGCAAAGTGCATGGTCAGGCCCATGATGGTCGCTGTGACTCCGTCTATGACTGTCAACGCACTGACTAGCTGGGGCAGTCCGTAATAGAACAGGAACAGTTGCACCAATAGCGGTGTGCCCCTGAAGAAGGAGATGAACACGATGGTCAGTTGATTGAGCACCGGGATACGAAGCACCCGGATGACGGCAAACAGGCAGGCGAGGATAAGCGCCAGCACCATCCCGATGCCCGCCAGCTGCAGTGTGAGGGGCAGGTACGTGAGCAGAACAGGTACCAGCCCAAGCATGTATTCGACGTTCAGCACGTCCATGGGGAGTCAGGCCTCGGTTTCGCCCCTCAGGGCCGGGTGATGTCCGTGCCGAACCATTTCTCGGAAATGGACGCCAGGGTGCCATTGTCTCGCAGGGCCGCCAGGGCCTTGTTGACCTCGTCCCGCAGGGCCCGTCCGGCCTCAGTGTCGCGGAACGGATAGGCATTGGTGATCTGCGAGAAGGTGGGGCCGGCCAGCTCCAGTGGCAGCGGCTTCTCCTTGATGATCTGGCTGGCGCTGACCCGGTCCATCACGAAGGCATCGACGCGGCCCAGGGCGGTGTCCCGTTCCAGATTACTCTCATAGGTCTTGATATCGATCTGGTCCGCGTAGGGCAGTTCCCGCAGCAGGGCCTCGAAATTGGAACCCAGGTTCACCGCAACGGTTTTTCCTTTCAGGTCTTCCACACCCTCGACTTCAGTGTTGCCTTTTTTCGTCACCACCTGGGCACCGTCATAGACGTAGGGTTCGCTGAAAATATACGCCTGCTTGCGGTCTTCGGTGATGGTGATCTGGTTGGCCACGGTGTCGATGCGCCCGGATTCCAGCATGCCAAACAGGCCGGAGAAGTTGGCGGTTTCGTACTTGATGTCGCGCCCCATCTCCTTACCAATGGCGTTCATGACATCGACGTCGAAGCCCTTGAGCTCATCCTGTTCTACAAAGGTAAACGGGAAGTACTGGCCGGACATTCCGACCCTTAATGGATCGTCCTGTGCAAGCAAAGGCGCGCTTGCGAGCAGGGCAATCGTCAATAACGTGTTGATCAATAGCGTTTTCATAATAACTTCCTCCCAGCGTGGATCCTACTTGAAGCATAGTCGTGGGTGAAAATTGGGCAATGATGCATATCATTGGCTGTTAACCAGCCGCTCACTATCGGTGAAGATATCAGGAGCATTGGTAACGCGCGCCAACCAGCTCAAGGGTATGCTGCGCTCGCCGCCCACGCCATGTATGGCCGCCATGGCCGGCCCGATGATCCAGGCCCGGCCACAGGAATCGCCTCCGCAATGGATATTGGCGCGAACCGCCTCGGTATAGCTCGTGGCATGACTCAGGATATGAAAGATCACCGGCATGGCTTCGTGCAGATAACAGGTGCGGCCGAAGGTGTCGCCGGCTTTGACCGCATCCAGAGATGAACCGGATTGGGCGTTACTCAGGCTTTCCCGGTCCGGCGCCTCGGTTTTGGCAGCTTCCAGCGCTGCCGCCATGGGTTTGCCCTGGAAAAGCTGGTCCAGAAGGGTCGCGGCGCACTTTGCCCAGGCCACGGCTTCATCATTGTGATTGGTCACCCGTACGGCTGCTTCGACGACCTCCATGAGCTCGTCGCTGCTGCAATAACAGGCTACCAGTGGCGCCAGTTTGGACACGGCGGGCAGCTGCATATCGTCGGCGCCGCTTTCCGGCAGCAGGTGCTGGTCGATGGTTTCAGCAATGTGGACGCCCGCTTCCTGAATCTCGGTTTCATGATAGGTCAGGTCGATGGCACGGCGAACCGGAGCTGCCAGTTCATTGCCCGTCAGGCGGCGGGTGTAGGGCAACACTTTCTGCACCAGTATCCGCTTCTGCTGATCGGTAAGATCGGCCTTGGTGGTTGCGAGGGCCTGGTCAATGGCGTTCTGTTCAATGCTGTTCAGGTTATTCAGGGTCACTCGCGTCGGGTTGTCCAGAAAGCCTATCCAGTGGCCACCCGGCCCGAAGAAACTCCGGAAACGTCGCTGGTAATCGCGAATATCCAGTTCGCCCTCACTGGCCAGAAGACTGTCGGTCAGCACCCCGGTGGCCGCGCCGTAGTGGCTGATATCGCCGGACTGCTTGCCTTCGTGGGCAAAGTACCCGAAGCCACCGGTGAAATAGCTGGCCTTCGGCGGCAGGAATTCTGGTGACTGGCCGCCCACCTCGTGGATTCGCTGGCTGTCGTAAAGCCAGTGCAAGCCGAGGCTGGCCGCATCCGCCACCCAGCCGCCGGCAAGAGCGGCGATTATTGCGGGTTTTCTTTCGATGGATACGTTGCTGGTCATTGGAAATCCTTATCGGTCGTGTTCAGAATTCGAGATCAGGGAAAGGCACGTCTAGCGCCAACTGTACGCAGTCGCCTGGTGCCAGTCACTGGCCCACTCTTCGGGCGCACAGTCAGTGTGCAGAAGACACCCTTCATCAATTCGTGGATAAAGCTGGGAATAGTTCATAACGTTGCCCTGATTGACCCTCCGGTTAATGTCCGTAGGGTCCAGATCTTTGAGCTGATCCTTACCCAGAATACTGAGCAGTTCCGCCAGGGTTTCCATGGTGGAGTGGTGGAAGTTCGCAACCCGTACGCCCTTGTCGGTAACATCCAGCTGTTTGTACCGTGCGGGATTCTGGGTAGTGATACCGGTGGGGCATTTGTCAGTGTTGCAGCTGCGGGACTGAATGCAGCCCAGTGCCAGCATCATGCCCCGGGCGGAGTTCACGGTGTCGGCACCCAGAACCATCATCCTCAGCACGTGAAACGCTGAGAAGGCCTTGCCGGACGCGATAATGCGAATTCTGTCGCGAACACCGATACCTCGTAGCGCGTTGTGGACAAAATGCAGGCCGTCCCGCAGCGGCATGCCCACCGAGTTGGTCAGTTCCACCGGTGCTGCCCCGGTACCGCCTTCACCGCCGTCCACGGTAATGAAGTCCGGCCGCAGGCCGGTTTCCAGCATGGCCTTGCAGATGCCCAGGAACTCCCGCCGGTTACCGGGGCAGAATTTGAAACCTACCGGCTTGCCGCCCGAATGTTTGCGCAGCAGCGTAATGAACTGCAGCAGTTCCACGGGGTTGGTGAAGGCGGAATGGCCAGGCGGCGACAACACGTCTTCACCAATGGGCACCATGCGGATACGGGCAATTTCCTCGGTCACTTTGGCAGCCGGCAGCACGCCGCCATGCCCGGGCTTGGCGCCCTGGGACAGCTTAATCTCGATCATCCTGACCACATCACGGCCAGCCTGCTCGGCGAAGAGCCTGGTGTCAAAATCACCCTCGGGTGTGCGGCAGCCGAAATAACCGGTTCCGATCTGCCAGATCAGGTCACCACCAAATTCAAGGTGCCAATCGCTGATCCCGCCCTCACCGGTGTTATGGGCGAAATGTCCAAGTTTTGCGCCCCGGTTGAGTGCCATGACGGCATTGCGACTGAGAGCGCCGTAACTCATGGCGGAGATATTCAGTGGGGAGGCGTAATAGGGCCTGGCACACTCAGATTCGCCAAAACTGACTCTCAGGTTGGCGGGCAGGCATTCCTTGGGCGCCAGAGAGTGATTCAACCATTCGTAACCGTCACGGTAGACGTCGAAGATGGTGCCAAAGGCGCGGGTATCATTATCTTTTTTGGCGCGTTGATAGATCAGGCTGCGGAATTCCCGATTGACCGGAGCGCCATCCAGATCGGATTCCACAAAATACTGCTGCAGCTCCCGCCGAACCGACTCGAACAGGTAACGAAAATGGCCAACAAGCGGATAGATTTTGAGCAGAGTGTGCTTGTTCTGGGTAAGGTCATGGACACCCAGAACAAGTAACGGCCCGACGACCACCCAGGCCCAGTTAATATCCGGCCAACGGAACCCGGCAACAATCAATACGGCGCTCAGCACCAGACTCGAGAATATGAAGGCTTGACGGAAGACCATTTGGCGACCCTGTTTTCCAGCACTGTTGGTTCGTTATTTGACTGGATTAAGGGACACACCTGCAGAAGGGTTGTTACAGAAAGCTCAGGAGAGTGTGGTGGTAGGGTCGAGTTATCTGTAACGCACCTCCCTCTGATCTGCCTCAGATCCGCATCTGAACCTTGCCGTCCCGCACCCGTACTTCAAGCGTCCGCATTGCCCTCGTCGCGGGCGCGGCGATGGGCCTTCCGTCGCGAACGTCAAAGGCCCCCTGGTGCAGCGGGCACTCGATGACATGATCGTCGAAATAGCCGTCGCACAAATCAGCGCCACCATGAGTGCAAAGCGCGAGCGAAGCATAGATCCCGGTAGGCGTATCATAGACGGCGATGGTGCGCCGTCCGACCTGGACCCGTGTAACCCAGTCCTTCTCCAGTTCGTCTACCGCGATCACGTCGCGCCAGGGCTTGTCGCTCACGCCCGCGCCTCCTGGATCTGACGCAGGATGTCTCTGTGCGCGCCCAGATAGCCGCCCGGCTCGACATGAACATGGTCGCGCAGCTTTTTGTGGAGGCGCGGCAGAGTGTGGTAGGGAACCAGGGGCACATAGTGATGTTCGGCGTGGTAGTTCATGTTCCAGCAAAGGAACCTCCACGGGGCCGAGACCAGGTTGGTGCGGGTGTTCTCACTCATTTTCGCCACGGTCGGGCGACCCACGTGTTCCGTCATCCGGATGAAGCGCATCACCGGCTCGCCAAGGAACAGCGGAATGACCCAGTACCAGATCAACCCCCACCAGCCGGTGACGGCCATGCCCGCGAAGATTAGCGCATAGATTCCGAGCATTAGCCGTGCGTCCCGAAACACGGCGGCATGTTCCTCCTTGGGAATGAAGTGTTTCTCCGCGTCAGAAAGCCGCCCCGTGGCGTGGCGCGAAACCTCGGTGAACTTGGTCTTCCAGTAAGGGATCGCGGACAGATAGAGCAGGTATTCACCATAGGTTTTCGGCATCGGGATCAGCTCCGGGTCTTTGCCGTCCAGCTGGGTATAGGTGTGGTGATCGCAATGCTCATAGCGGAAGAAGCGGTGCGGCAGCAGGATAATCAGCCCGCAGATCTGTCCGACGATATTGTTCAGTTTGCGGGTGCGGAACACGGTGTAATGCACGCATTCATGTTGTAGCGAGAAATGATGCACCAGCACGATTCCCTGCAGGAACATGGCGGGCCAGATCAGCCAGCTGTTCCATGCAAGGGTAATCAGCGTTGAGGTTCCGGCCAGTACCAGCACCCACAGCGCCAGGTGCCACAGGGCGGGCCCGTCTGAGCGTTGCATCAGGGCTTTCAGTTCGTCACGGCTCAGCTTGCCCTCTGCAAGTGCCTGGGTCTGGGGTGTGACAATGCCTTGCGTCATCGTTGCTAATCCACAAGTTCTGCCAGTTCAGGAGTATTTGCGCAGGAAACGGCGTTATTTCTTACCGTAGCACGCTCCAATTCGGGGCCCTCAGTGTAACAATTGATGCCGCTGGTTGGTCTCTTGAACGTAGACCAAGTTACCGGGAAAGGATAAGTACCATGACACGATCCAAAGTAGAGTTTGCAAACGCACAGGGTCATAACCTTGCCGGACTGCTGGAGTTGCCGGGCCAGGACAAGCCCCGCGCAATGGCCCTGTTTGCACACTGCTTCACCTGTGGCAAGGACATCGCCGCTGCGTCCAGGATAGGACGTGCCCTCGCAAAGCATGGCATCGGCGTATTGCGTTTCGACTTTACCGGACTCGGCAACAGTGACGGCGATTTCGGTAATACCAGTTTTTCCTCAAACATAGAGGATCTGCTGGCGGCATCCGACTTTCTTGCGGAACAGTATCAGGCACCTCGCATTATTATCGGACACAGCCTTGGGGGTGCCGCGGTACTGGCGGCAGCGCAGCGCATGCCTTCCATTGAGGCGGTGGCCACTATCGGCGCACCGGCCACCGCCGATCACGTCCAGCATCTGTTCGACGGCAAGGCCAACGAGATCCGTGAGCTGGGTGAAGCCGAGGTCACCCTGGCCGGCCGGACGTTCAATGTTAAATCACAGATGCTGGATGACCTGGTGCAATGGAATACACCGGCCCACATTGGCAATTTACGTAAGGCGTTGATCATCTTTCACTCGCCGATTGATCAGGTTGTGGACATCAGCGAAGCGGCCACTATCTACCAGGCTGCAAAGCACCCCAAAAGCTTTATTTCCCTGGACGATGCCGATCATTTGCTTTCAAGGGCGGTGGACGCAGAGTATGTTGCGGATATGCTGGTAGCCTGGTCGAGCCGATATCTGTAACACTGCGGCCTCAGTTCAGAGCACCGAGTTGCGAGAGGCCCTTGCAGATGTTTCACAGTCAAGACGGATAAAGGTGTGTCGAAATGTCCAAACAGACCCTGAAAAGCGAACCCCGCGTTATTTTCTTCGATGTTGTGGAAACCGTTTTTTCCCTGACTCCGCTGAAAGATAAAATGGCAGAGCTCAATCTGCCTGCCGGTACGGACCGGCTATTCTTCGCCCAATTGCTGAGGGATGCCTTTGCGCTTTCGGCCAGCGGTGTTTTCCACCCCTTTCCGGACATCGCCAAAGGCACCCTGAAGGTGTTGCTACACAGCCTCGGTCACGAGACCGATGAAACCACGCTGAACGATATTCTTGGGGTTTTCACCCGCCTGCCCGCGCACGAGGATGTCAAACCCGCGCTGGAAAAGCTGAGAGATTCCGATTGTAAGGCCGTCATGCTCACCAATGGCTCCCGTGCCAACACCGAAAAACTGGTCCAGGATAATGGCATCGAAAACCTGGTTGACGACATCATATCGGTGGACGATTTCAACACCTGGAAACCGCAAACCGAACTTTACCGCCAGGCTGCGCTTAAACACTCCTGCGCCCCGGAGAATGCGCTGCTGGTCGCGGCACATGCCTGGGATATCCACGGCGCGATTCAGGCCGGGTTTCATGGCATCTGGATTCAACGCCATGAGTCGCTTTATCACCCCCTGATGGGTAGCCCTGATGAACAGGTTACCGACCTGGTCGATGCTGTGGATCTGGCCGTTCAGCGGCTCAGGTGAGCATGTCCAAAGAGAAAGTATCTAGCAGCCTGTCGGACTTGCACCTGACAGGTCTTATTTAAAGTTGTTTTACTTGCTCGGCTTCCCGAGTTTGACCGTTAGTGGACATAAGGGAGTCCAGGTTGGCCTCTATGGCACTTTGAGGTGCACCAGATAGGCCTTTGGGCGGGTAAAAAAGGCCCTAACTCCGCCATTTTCAACACGTTCATCCGCTTCACATTCCACGCCAGCGTGGCTAACGTCCACTCGCCCGCAACGTTCTCCAGTCCCCTCATCGAGAACTGTCCCAAGCCCATCACCTGTTTGATAATTCCGAACACCGGCTCCAACGTTTGTTTTCGCAGTGCATACAGTGCCCGTCCGGATTGGGTTGTTAACTGGTGTTTCATCTGTGTCACCGGGTCGTCCGTCACAGGTGCCGGATCATCGGGTGCGAACCGATCAAATACGGATAAGTGATGTTGATCGCGCGCCACCGCCAGTGACGGCTGGATGTTCTTCTCCCTGCACGCCTGGACATTGGCTTTGCTGAAGTACCCTGTATCGGCGAGCAGATCAGTAACGGTGCCGAGAGCCTGGGGCAACGCTCCTATCCGGGTGATGGCTGGCGTGATCTGTTGTTTGTCGCCTGGGTCATGTGCGTGCTGATAACCGGCATCGTCTCGGTATCCACCCCCGCCTGAGCGTTGTAACACTGCTCAAAGCCGCCTCCGGAGACGAGCATGATGCGCGATTCTTCATCGGTCAGATTCACCTGATCGGTATCCCGAGGGCCGAGCTGCGGTGGTTTAGCCGCCCGGCCCCGGGGCTTTTTTTCCGGCGTCTCCCTGGGACTGCCGGTTCTTATAGGCGGTGCTCAGACTGTCGGTGCGTAATTGTCGCGCGATAACCGGATAGCCAAGCCGCCCAGACGTTGGTCCTCGGAGAAGGCGTTTGTGAGGTATTGCATAACCAGCTTGATGCGTTCCACTTCGCGGAGATCGGGGTGGGTTAGCAGCCACAGGTTTGACGTCTTTCCCGGAGGGAAAGCAAACAGGGCTTCCAGCTCCGGTCGCTGCTGGTCGTTTGGTAGAATGGCCAGGCCATGACCATTCTGGGCTAACCAGGACATGGCCACCAGGTCGTCGCTGCGGGCAGCGATGCATTGCGCGAGTGAGCGCTCCAGCCAGGTAAATGCCGGTAGTCCCTGCATGCTGCCGCTGGCGCCGATAAATCGATGCTGCTGCAAGTCGTCCAGGCCGGTCGGGAAGCCATGTTTTTCCCGGTAGGTGGGGCTGCCGTAAACGCTCCAGCCAATGGAGCACACTTGTCGGCCAACCAGATGTTCTGGCGGCACATCCGTTACCCTGACGGCGATATCTGCTTGGCGGCTGTTCATGTTGACTTCCAGGTTGCTGACCAGCAATTCGACCGTGATCTCCGGATAATCCTGGTTCAACTCGGCCAGATAGTCGGGCAGGTATCGATAAGCAAGATTATTGGGCGCGGTAATCCGGACTTTCCCCTTTGGCTGCACATCACGACCCGCGATTCGACGCTCCATATCGTTCATGGCTCCGTCAACGCGATTGGCGATCTCCTTCAACTCCTCGCCCAGGGGCGTTAGCGCGTAACCGCTAGGCAGGCGTTCAAACAGGCGGCCACCCACATCTTTCTCGAAGGCGTTCAACCGCCGAAACACAGTCGAATGGTTCACGCCCAGTATTCGGGCTGCGCCAGCCAGGGAGCCAGTTTGTTCGATGGCGAGAAAGACTTTGAGTGAATTCCAGTCCATTTGATAACCCCATGAATTTGCATAATTGCAATTCTGCCTTTCCGATTTTGCGAATGTTACTCGCTCAGTGCAAGCGCGATACTGAACCTGATCTGAATCCAACAAGGAGAACCGTCTATGACTCACGAGTTCGAGTTAATCACTCATGTACTATGCCCATACGTTCAACGCTCAGTCATCGTCCTGAGTGAAAAACGAATTCCTTACCGGCGCACGGACATCGACCTGGCCAACAAACCAAAGTGGTTTCAGGAGATTTCCCCGCTGGGCAAGGTGCCGGTGCTTGTGGTGGGGAAACAACAATCCCTTTTTGAGTCAGCTGTGATCTGCGAATATCTCAATGAGGTGACACCTGGCTCGTTGCATCCGGAGGACCCACTGGAGCGTGCCGATCACCGCGCTTGGATAGAATTCGGGTCTGGCCTGTTGAGTGGCATTGCCCAGCTGTATAACGCACCAACCCAGGAGGAGTTTGATACCTCGCGGAAGATGTTACGGGTACGATTCGGGCAATTAGAAAAGCGGCTGGGCAGTGGTCCTTATTTTTCCGGGGAGAACTTGCACATTATTGATGCCGTCTACGGTCCGATTTTCAGGTATTTCGATGTCTTTGAGTCTGTGATGGACCTGGGCATTCTGGAGAATATGGATAAGGTTCATATGTGGCGGGGCCACTTACGGGCTCGCGAGTCAGTTCGCAAGGCGGTCACCTTTGACTACTCCGATCGTCTGTTGGCTTTTGTCAGGGGGAGGGGTAGTTATATGTCCAAGAAAATCAGCCATTGGGCCAGGTAGCGGGCATAAGAGTGGATAAGCAAATCGAGCTTTCACCAGAGCGGCCATCCTCAGTGCGGGTCAACGACGCCCGTAGCCAGATTCCAGGCCACCAAAATGAACATGGCCAACAATACCACGCATCCAAACAGAAACAGCCGCAATCTCAGGGGCACATAATTGGAGCCTACATGCACGTAGGCATGAGCGTAGCGACTCAGAGCGAACAACCATGCCAGGACGATGGCAACTGTGCCTGCCGCATTGATGCTGTAGATAACCAGGCAGAGAACGTAGAACAACACCGGAGCTTCAAACTGATTCGCAATGTTGTTAGAGACCCTGACCACATCCTCGGGCCATACCCGATTATCCAATGCCGCCTGCTGACGATTTACCTTACCGGTCTTTACTGCTTTAGCCTTCCTGACCCCAAGCATAATGAACAAAGTCAGAGTCAGAAAAATCTGGGCCAGAACAGGCCAAAAAACATCGCTTGAGTTCATTAGATTCCTCGCTATTAACACTTTAATTGAGCGTCTAGACCGAAGCTCTGGATCCACCTCTATATCGGGACTGGGCATCCAGCAAAAAAGCTGCGGCCAATAGCAGCAATCCAAGCCCGTACGCCGCCACGCCTATATTGACAAGCCCAAGCACCATTACTTCGCTACCATCGGTATGTTTCATCGACCCTTGGTAAACATCACGTAGTAAGTACGCGAGCATGAACCCACCCATAACCAGAGTACTCATTAAAACCGGCAGGCGAATTTCGTTCCTTGCCCACACCATCCAAAGACAGCTGACACCGATCAGAGAATTAGTAATGAGCTGCCAGACGTTGTGCAGCCGGGCGTGAGCGGGCCACTCCGTGTTGAATACATGGGTCTCATTCACTTCGAGGTAGGGGACGCCAGCGGCGTATAGCAAAATGCATATGGTGATCATTACGCGAGCAGTCATGACTGTACCCTCCTACGAACTGTTGTTCAGCCTCGCTACAAATGCACGCCGCTGCTAAAATGGACAGTGTCAATTTATGCTGATATATGGACGGTGTCAATTTGAAAATGCAACAGAAACGTACTGTGGGGCAAAAGCATGGTGATCTACGAATGGAACTGCTTCGTGAAGGAGTAATTCTGTTAGATAGCGAGGGGATTGGAGGTGTCACAATTCGTGCGGTAGCACGCAATGCAGGCGTCGCCCATTCAGCGCCAGCCAATCATTTCCCCTCCAGGCGATCTATGCTGACTGCCATAGCCGCAATGATCTTTGCCGACCTGGCTGATTCAATAGCAGAGGCGGTAGCTGATACGGTTGATGAACCCGAACAGTCCATACAGGCATTCGCTGAAACCTGCTTCCAATTTGCTCTTCACTCACCAAATCGCTATCAACTAATCTGGCAACGCCAGTTGGTCGATCATGACGATCCAGCATTAGCCCAGGAAATGGAGCGTGTGTATTCAACCCTGCTTTCACTACTGCGGCAAGGGCAGGTAAACCGCCGTGTGGACATTGAAACCAATGCAATTGCAATATGGTCAATGATTCACGGCTACATCAGTATGCGGCTGGATGGAAACCTGGTGGCTGCTGAAGACACTGTAACGAACCTTCCACGAAGCAAGGCAATTCTGCTGTCGCTCATTGATGGCATCTACTGCCGTGAAACTTGAACCCTATGACGTTCGACTTTCACGAATGTCAGTCGTGCATAATGCCACTGCCGCGCGCCAGTGTCGTTTTCCTTCGAGGTGATGCGGTTAGTCCGACATCTGCGAAGCCAGGGAATGGGTCAGCTTCCGGATTTCCTCTGAGCGATCCAGGCCGTCCAGGAATCGCTTAGGAATACCGGCAAGGCCCACTTGCGCGCCTACCAGTGCCCCGGCCAGCATGGCTCGTGACTGATTCTGGCCGCCGCCATTGATGGCGTGGAGTACGGCGCTTTCGAAATCATCGCTGAACCGCGCCGCCAGGTAATATGCGGCCGGTAACTGATGGTAGAAGGCGCAGGGCATGCCGTACAGATGTGAGACCTTCCAGGCAGGCTCAATGCGAATGGCCGGGTCCGTTGCGGTTGTCGCAATGTCTGAGGCGGCATGCAGTGCGTCACGAACAATGTGGCGCCTGGCCCTGAGGGGCATTTCCGGGTGATCTGGCGCTGGCTGGCGGGTGGTGACCGGCTCGAAAGCCATGGCGCTCTCCGCCAGCCACTTCAGGGGTTGCTGCGAAATCTGTGCGCCCAGGGCGTCGCCCTGAATCAGCCGGGCCAGAATGCAGCCGTAGCCAACGCCCATGGAAAGCATGGTTTCGCTGCTCTGGGTCAGCGCCGTGTTATCGGCGATGGCCTGGGACATTCGGGCGGGCTCGGCAGCGTAACGCACGGCAATGGCGAGGGTGCGTTCCATGGCTTCGGTAGTATCGGCGGCGCCGCCAATATCGTGCCAGGGGCGTTTCTCAACGACCCGTCGTTTCCAGGCGTGGCGGATGCACTCGTTGGTGTAGTGTCCAGGCCCGCTTCGGGGCGTGCCATCCAGCAGCGGGAACAGGTCGTTATCCAGGCGCTGGCAAAAATCGGCTTCGTCATAGCCGTCGCACTCAACCAGCGAACGCAGCATAAGTTCCAGAATAAAACCGGCCTGGCTGTTCTGGCCGGCCTTCAGCCCATGGTGGAAACGCCCGGGTGCTGGTGTTTTGTAGTCGTCAATCCAGTCGCCGTAGGTGCGCCGCAGGTCGTTCAGATCGTAATACCAGTGGGGGCCGACACCCAGGGCTTCGCCTACGAAAGCGCCCATAATGGCGCCCATGGCACGGTCTTGCAGGGTCTTGCTCATGTTGATTGATGCCTCTCTGCTTTTAGGAAAGCGGGAGTATTCATCCTGCACAACAGGATAATTGGCTTACGTCTTTGGTGAAGCTCTGTGCGCAAAGCTTGAGGCCTTCCACCATGGTCAGGTAGGGAAACAGTTCATCACCGATTTCCTGTACCGTCATACTGGCCCGTAGCGCCATAACCGCTGTCTGGATCAGCTCCCCGGCTTCTGCCGTGACAGCCTGCACCCCCAGCAGTCGTCCCGAATCGCGCTCAGCGACCATCCTGATAAAGCCATGGGTGTCGAAATTGACCAGTGCGCGCGGCACGTTCTCAAGTTCCAGCATACGGCTATCCACGCTGAAACCCCGCTTTAGCGCCTCCGCTTCCGTCAGACCAGCGGTGGCAACCTGTGGGTCAGTAAACATCACCCCCGGCATGGCACTGAGATCAAGGGTAGCCTCGCCTCCTGTCATGTTCACGGCCGCCCGACTGCCCCCGGCAGCGGCGACGTAGACAAATTGCGGCTGATCGGTACAGTCACCGGCCGCATAGACACCGGGGACGGTGGTTTGCAGATGCTCATCCACCTGAATCGCACCACGCGAGGTTTCCACGCCGATGCCTGCCAGGTTCAGGGCTTCGGTATTGGGTGCCCGGCCGGTCGCCACCAGCAGTTGATCCGCTCGCAATGAGCCCGAATTGGTGTCGACCGTGAACTCATTGTCGCTATAGTCCACGCGGCTAGACTGGGTCTGCCTGAGAACCTTGATTCCCTCTCGCTTGAATGCTGCTTCTATGGCCTCACCGATGGCGGGGTCTTCACTGGACAGCAATCGGCTTCGGGCCAAAACAGTGACGTCGCTGCCCAGCCTGGCGAAGGCCTGAGCCAACTCCAGGGCAACGAAACCGGCACCGATCACAATCAGCCGTTCGGGCACGGTATCCAGTACCAACGCGCTGGTGGAGGTCAGGTAGGGCGTATCGGCCAGCCCCGGTATCTGCGGTTCTGCCGGGCGGACGCCAGTGCCAATAAAGGCGCGGTCGAAGTGAACGGTCTGCTCACCGCCATCGTTCAGATTGACCTCCAGGTTATTGGCATCGACAAACCGGGCCTCACCTTTCAGGACGGTGATGGCTGTGTGGTCGCGCAGTATGCTTTCATACTTGTTGTCACGCAGCTCCTCGACACGTGCCTGCTGTTGCTGGAGCAGTTTTGACCGGTCTACCTTTGGAGCCTTGGCGCTTATCCCCTCGTCAAAGGGGCTTCCCTTGCGCAGGTGGGCGATATGAGCGGCGCGGATCATGATCTTCGAAGGGACACAGCCGGTGTTAACGCAGGTGCCGCCGATAGTGCCGCGTTCGATCAGGGTAATGCGGGCGCCGCGCTCGACCGCTTTCAGGGCGGCTGCCATGGCTGCGCCGCCGCTGCCAATGACGGCGATATGCAGGTTGGTGTCATTACTCATTCGGGGAACTCCTTGAATCTGTGGACGCTTTCTCACAGTAAGCGTCGTATTGCTTTTTGCGCCATACGGCGTAGGCGGTCAGACCAATGAATAAGGCCAGGGCTGGAAGCAGCACGTAGTCGAGATAACCGATCAGGGCTGCCAGGCCCACAGTGCTCAGCAGAATCACCAGAATCGGCGTGAAGCAGCACAACGCCACCAGGACAGTGCCAATCACGCTCACGCGTAGCAGGGTTTTCGGGTTCTTCATGGTCACTCCCGGTCCGGGTAGCTCACGTCGACTTGCGAAACTCCGTCTACCTTATTTAAAGCCAACTTGACGGTGATCGGGCAAGCAGCGCAATTCATACCTGGTACCGAGAGTGTCACGGTTTGCATCGCGGCCAGCGCAGGCATGCTGAACAGGGTCATGACCAATGTGAGGACAAAGCGCATTCTCATGGAAGATCTCCTATCAGTAGAAAAGGGGAAGAACATAAGGGAACACCAGAGCGATCAGCACCAGTACTGATATCCCCCAGAACATTACCTTGTAGGTCGTTCGCACCTGAGGTACCGCACATATTTCTCCTGGCCGGCACTGTTCCTCTGGCCGATAGATCCGGCGCCAGGCGAAGAACATGGCCACTAGTGCAACGCCGATGAAAAGCGGACGATAAGGTTCAAGAGCCGTGAGATTACTAATCCAGGCACCGGAAACCCCCAGCGTGATCAGTACCAGCGGCCCAAGGCAGCAGGCCGAGGCGAGAAGCGCCGCGACCCCGCCAGCAGCCAGGGGACCGCGCCCTGATCTGGAATTCGACATAACGCCTACACCTTTCATGACTTTGTTCGATCGGATAAGGTTACTTCCGTAGTCAGCTACGGAGTCAAGCCACATGTCGTATAACGCAAATTCACTGACCATCGGTGGTCTGGCCAGGGCAGCCAAGGTTCATATCGAGACGATCCGCTATTACCAGCGGCGAGGGTTATTACCGGAGCCCCAACGTCCTCCGGGTGGTATCCGGCGTTATGGCGATGCCGATATCGACCGGTTGACGTTCGTGAAAACGGCGCAGCAGTTGGGCTTCAGTCTCGACGAGATCGGCGACCTGCTCCGGCTTGAAGATGGCACCCACTGCCAGGAAGCCAGTGCACTTGCCGAGCACAAGCTGAGGGACGTGCGAGAGAAGATCGACAGGCTGAAGAAAATCGAGGTGGTACTGGGTGAAATGGTCAACCGATGCCACGCTCAACAGGGCAATATCAACTGCCCCCTCATTGAGTCTTTACATGGGGGGATCAAAAGGACAGGAGCTCATGGGGGTGACCCAATGGCAATCCCTGGCGATCAATCCGTCGAGTGATCTGCGCTCATGGGAGTTGATCCCGTAGTCAGGTACGGAAGTAAGATCAGTAGGCCGGTCCCAGTTGCACCATCTGGCAGGGTGGATGCAGCTTGACCTGGGACCAGGTACAGGGTTCTAGACTGGCTATACACTGACGAGGATATTGCCATGATCAAGAAACTTTCCCTGCTGGTAGCGACGTTGGTGTTCAGCATCGCCGCGCTGGCCGACGACAATGGCTATGTATTGGGTGTGGACGGCCTGGCCTGTCCATTCTGCGCCTATGGCATTGAAAAACGTCTGAACAGGATCGACGGTGTCACTGATGTGCAGGTCGATGTGGGCGAAAGCGTGGTCCATGTAACCATGCAGGAAGGTAAAACACTCACCGAGGCCAGGGCAAGTCAGGCGGTTGATGAGGCTGGCTTCACGTTGCGCTCATTCTCGGAAGCCGAAGTCGAAACAGGGGGCAATGATGCACAGTAACCGCCCCTCAGCTGGTGTGTCACTGCTGATTGGTGCCCTACTGCTGACTGTTGTGTCTTGGGTGCAGGCGGCCCCCAACACGTTCAACACCGCCCTGCCGGTGGCCGAAGGACAATACCTCTGGCGTGAGCAGCTTGTGTTGCGTGAACGCTCGGACAATGGGCCTATGGAACGCGACGTCTCGGTGCAGGCGCTGGGCAGCGTGCTGGGTTATGGCGTCACTTCCAGGTTCGCCGTGTTTGGCATAATCCCCTACTTCTTCAATAAAGAGCTGGACGTCACCACGCCCCTGGGCAGGGTTGAGCGTGACACCAGCGGCTTTGGTGACGTTTCACTGTTCGGCCGCTACACGCTCTACAAGAAGGATTATACGGGCAGCACCTTCCGCGTGGCACCGGTGTTCGGCCTCACCGCCCCTACCGGCGATGATAACGACAGCGATCGTTTCGGCGAACTGCCAAGACCTCTGCAGGCCGGAGACGGCGCCTGGGACGGTTTCGGCGGTGTGGTCACCAGCTATCAGACCCTCCAGTACCAGGTGGATGGGCAGTTGCTCTACCGCGAAAACGGGCGCCATGACGGTTTCGCACGAGGCGACGAGACGCGCTTCGACGCTTCACTGCAATACCGGATCTGGCCGCGAAGCCTGAAGGGCGTGCCTGGCACGCCGGGCTTCGTCTACGCCCTGCTGGAATCCAATGTCATCCATCGGGAACGCGACGAACTGCAGAGTGGCACCGACGCCGATTCCGGGGGCACCCAGTGGTTGCTCGCGCCGGGACTGCAATACGTCAGCCGAGGCTGGATCGTCGAAGGCACGGTACAGTTGCCTGTGGCCGAAGACTCGAACGGTGACGCCATAGAAGATGATTACATTGTGCGCGTCGGCTTTCGTCGTAATTTCTAGTTTCCGGGGCAGATTATGAAAGCAATCGGGAAATGGCCGGGTTACGTCGTTCTTGCTCTTGTGGCCATGCTGGCATTGCTTGCCTGGGTGGGCGGGGCCATCAACTGGAATCAGGAGCCGCCGTATGCTCCCGTTCATAGCTGGGGTGAAAAGGGCAGCGGCCCGGGACAGTTGGACGATCCTACCGGCATTGCCGTAACGGACACCGAAGTCTTCGTGTCCGACGCGCGCAACGGGCGAATCCAGGTTTTTGACCATGAAGGGCGGTTCAAAAGGGAATTCGGCACCACCGGCGATGGCATCGGCGAACTCGGGCGACCGATGAACCTGACGATCCACGGCCAAAAGCTCTACGTTCCCGAATACATGAACGACCGCATCCAGGTATTCAGCCTCGCGGGCGAGTCTCTTGCAGTAATCGGCAGCCCCGGTGAGGAACCGGGGCAGTTCGATGCACCGGGCGGTGTTGCCGTCGCGGAAAATGGCGACCTTTTCGTGGCTGACTTTTACAATCACCGTGTGCAGCACTTGCGGGCGGACGGTACCTTCGTCAAACAGTGGGGAACCACCGGGGAGAACGGAAAGGGCATTGGGGAATTTACCTACCCTACTGATGTAACGTTTGCCGATGATGGGACTCTCTATGTGGCAGATGGTTATGGAAATCGTGTCCAGGCTTTCGATACCGGGGGCGATTTCCTGTACAAGTGGGGAGGGCCGTTTGCGCTGGGCCTCTACGGGCCGTTCAAGGGCTGGCTCACCACCGCAACATCCATTGCCGTTGGTCCCGAAGGCAGTGTCTTTGTGGTCGATTTCTATAACGATCGTATACAGAAGTTCGCGGCGGACGGGGGCTACCTCACCGCATTCGGCAGCGAGCCGGAAAACCCCGGCCACACGGCCATAGCTGTCGCCATCGGGAATGACGGAACCGTGTGGAGCGTGAACTTTGCCGATAATCGGGTCGAGAAGTGGGAACCCGTGAAGTAAGGTGGCAAAGAGGGGATCGAAAGAAAGACAAGTCACTTACGCAGAAGATCGAGGAGACTCACCATGGGCAAAACCTATCAATCAGTTGTGGTCAATGCGCCGGCTGAAACAGTCTGGGCAAAGCTTCGCGACTTTCATGATCTGAGCTGGGCGCCGGATGTGGTAACCAGGGTTGATGTTGTCGGGGACAAGGCAGGCGACCAGCCGGGCGCCAAAAGAGTACTGAACGAGGCGTTTCACGAGACCCTGCATGCACTCGACGACAACAACCGGGAGCTTACTTACAGCATCGACGAAGGCCCTTCACCGGTTTCTTCCAATGAAGTTAGCAACTATGAAGGGCATGTCCAGGTTCGTCCGGTAACGGAAGGCGACGGCGGCACCTTTGTGGAATGGTATTCACACTGGAAAGGCAATGACGAGTCCGCCGCTGAATTCTGTCACGGCATCTATGCCGGACTGCTGGGGCAGCTCAAGAAAACGCTGGAGCATTAAGCAATCAAGACCGCTGCTGTGCGGCCCCAGTGTTGTGCTGTTCTCTCCGGTAACAATTGCCCTGTTTGTGTGTCCTGAGCATCAGGATACGGAGGCAGGGCGCTCATGTTTTCAGTTGTAATCGCATTGACCATTGCAGCGGTGATTGGTTACACCGCCCAGGTAACCGGCCTCTGTATGGTCCGTGGCGTCAGTGACTGGATCAGGGGCCGGCGTCTGCGCCTGACGGCCATTCTTATCGCCGGGTTCTGGATCTACCTGTTCACACCTCTGCTCGAATATCACGAGTATTCCTTCCTGGCGGTCTACCCCTTTCACTGGTCAATTCCCCTGGGTGGTTTCGTGTTCGGGGTTGGGGCGGCGATCAATGGCGCCTGTTCGATTTCCACGGCAACGCGTCTTTCCAGCGGCGACCTGCGCATGGTGCTGACCATGCTGGGCTGGCTGGCCGGATGGGTGCTGCTGATCATTGCGGACGTGGAGCCGGACCTGCGCAGAACAACCTACCAACTCGGGCTTCTGCCCTGGTTTGCCGTGGGCGCCCTGGTGCTGGCGTCGATACTGGTTTACTGGAAATTTCGCTACCGCTGGCGCATGTGGAGTGGGATCATGCTGGTGGGGATTTTTGCCGGCGTCCTCTTCCTGTATGAACCGGCCTGGTCACCCAGTGATTTTGTGCGGGACGCGGGGCTGAATCTGATGACTGGCGCCTCATCATCTCCTTCGCTTTCCCGGGCACTGATTCTGGTCGCCATGTTGCTGGGCATGACAGTCGGTGCCTGGCGTTTCGGACGCTTCCGCTGGGTGCTGCCTGGCGGCGGTGAAATCGGCAAACACCTTGGCAGTGGTCTCATGATGGGCATCGGCTCGGCGCTCGCGCTGGGGGGGAATGATTTCCAGTTGTTGCTGGCCCTGCCCGCGTTATCCCCTGCCAGCCTCTCTGCCCTTGCGGGTATGCTGGCGGGGATCTGGCTGGGTGCCTGGCTAACCATGGACCGGCCGAACCCTCACTTCACTCTCTGACGCTCAGCTTGGCCTTTTCGTGAGCAGGCCGGAAAGGCTGGATCAGCATCCGGTCCAGGCGCAGATCCTGCACCGTGCGAAAGTCCTCGATTCCAATGGTCATGCCCAGATGGCCCTTTTCCGGCTGGGCTCGGTAGGTGCCGAACAGCCGGTCCCACCAGGGCAGGTTGAAGCCGAAGTTGCTGTCGGTCTCCCGCACGATGACCGAGTGGTGGACCCGGTGCATGTCGGGTGTCACCACGAACAGCCGCATATACCGATCGAGCCAGAGGGGCATCCGGACGTTGCCATGGTTGAACATGGAGGTGGCATTCAGCAATACCTCGAAAATCACCACCGCCAGCGCCGGGGCACCCAATGCCAGCACCACGGTCAGTTTGATGGCCATGGACAGAACGATCTCGATGGGATGGAAGCGCAGGCCGGTGGTCACGTCAAATTCCAGATCTGCGTGGTGCATCCGGTGAAGGCGCCAGAGCCAGGGCACGGCATGGAACAGTCGGTGCTGGAAGTAGATGGCGGCGTCCAGCACCAGTACCGATACAATCACCGCAAACCAACCTGGCAGCGATACCAGATTCAGCAAACCCCAACCGTTTTCCGATGCCATAAAGGCAGTGCCGACGGCCGCCGCAGGGAATACCAGGCGTACGGCCAGTGTGTCCAGAACAACGATGAGAAGATTGTTGGGCCAGCGTGTCAGTCGCCCGATCTGCTGTGGCCTGCGTGCCGCAAACACTTCCCATAGGGCCATCATGGCCAGCACCGGGAGGAAAAAGCTGACCCGGATGAGGGGTTCGTTAGCAAGCAGAGTGTCGGTCACAGGAATGCCTCGGGTTAATGACCGGTAGTCCGGCGGCAGTAGGCAATGATCTCCCTGTCCCCGGGCCAGGGCGTTGAACGAACCCCGTCGGGGTGTCACTGCCGTCCCCTCAGGGTGACTCTATCATACTCGAACAGTCATAGAATGATGGTAAGAAGAGTGGGTCAGCAGGCGGAGTACTGGTGAAGATGTTTCCTCGCCGGTCAGATTGATGTGTGTCACCCACCCTCCCGGTTTATGGGTTCACAATGCAAAGATACTTACCTCACAGGAAAGGAGATCCTTTAATGGCCCGCTCGGATATCCCCGGAACAGCGCCCTCGAAACTCAAAGCCCATATCGACGCACTGGAGGCCCAGGGCGTTGATGTCACCCCCGACGCTTCCTCCCGGCATCTGCACAACGGTATTGATACGCCGCTGCCTCCGGCGGACCTGCACGGTGCCTATGTCAACAATCGCCCGCTTCCCACCGACGGTATCGTAGACCGGCGCGCCTGGATTGTGGGCAGTGGTATCGCCGGCCTGTCCGCCGCTTTCTTTCTGATCCGTGACGGCCATATGCCGGCTGGCAATATTACCTTCCTGGAAGAGCAGGACATTGAGGGCGGCTCCCTTGATGGCGCCGGTAACGCCGAAGACGGTTACATCGTGCGTGGCGGTCGGGAAATGGAAATGACCTACCAGAATTTCTGGGATGTGTTCTCGGAGATACCGGCTCTGGAGTTGCCGGAACCTTTCACCGTGCTGGATGAATACCGCATCGTAAACGATGCCGACAAGAACTGGTCAAAGGCAAGGTTGCTGGAGAAACAGGGCCAGATCAGGGACTTTTCGACCATGGAACTGACCAAACGGCAGCAGTTGGAAGTGGTCAGGCTTCTGCTGGCGCGCAAGGAGGACCTGGACGACATCACGGTGGAGGAGTGGTTCAGCGAAGGGTTTCTTAACAGCAATTTCTACACCTTCTGGCGGACGATGTTTGCCTTCCAGAACTGGCATTCCGTGCTTGAAATGAAACTCTACATGCACCGTTTCCTGCACCTGATGGACGGGCTCAACGACATGACCTCGCTCGTCTTTCCGAAATACAATCAATACGATGCTTTCGTGCGCCCGCTGATGAACTGGCTCAAGAACCAGGGTGTTAACATCCAGTACGACACCATTGTCGAGAACCTGGAGATGGAAACTTCTGGTGACGCCAGAACGGTCACGGCGATCCAGTGCCATGGCAGCGAAGGAGATAAGACCTTTAACGTCGGCGGGCGCGACCTGGTGTTCATCACCACCGGCTCAATGACCGAAGACACCGCTTACGGCGATGACGACACGGCGCCAGAACTGAAAGATTACGCTAAGGCAGGCCCGGGTTCCGGCTGGCAGTTGTGGACAAACCTGGCGCAGCAATCGGACGTGTTTGGCCGGCCGGAGAAGTTTTGCGGCGACATCCCCGGCTCAACCTGGGAGTCCGTCACCCTCACCTGCAGGCCCTCCCCTTTGATGGACAAGCTAATGGAGCTGTCGGTCAACGACCCCTATTCCGGATTCACGGCAACAGGCGGAATCATCACTTTTACCGATTCAGCCTGGCTGATGAGCTTCACCTGCAACCGCCAGCCACATTTTCCGGACCAGCCTGATGACGTGATTGTGCTGTGGACCTACGCTCTGTTGATGGACAAGCCCGGCGATTACGTGAAAAAGCCGATGCCCGAATGTACCGGCAAAGAGGTGCTGGCCGAGATGTGCTATCACCTGGGCCTGATCGATCAGCTCGACGAGGTGATGGCCGCCACTAGAACCCGGATTGCGCTGATGCCCTACATCACCGCGCAATTCATGCCACGCGCCAAAGGTGACCGGCCCTGGGTCGTGCCGGAAGGCTACAGCAACCTGGCCTGCATGGGCCAGTTTGTGGAGACCCACAACGATGTGGTGTTTACACTGGAAAGTTCGGTGCGCACAGCCCGGGTCGGCGTCTACAGCCTGTTGGGTATCAATAAACAGGTGCCGGACATCTATCCGGGCCAGTACGATATCCGCCGGCTGCTGCGGGCGACCCGTACCCTGAATAACGACGAGGCATTTCTGGGCGAAGGCTTCCTGCGTCGCATCCTCGGCGGCACCTATTTCGAACATATCCTGCCGCTGGGCCCGGATGAGAAGGCCGAGGAGCTGAGCCGGCCGGGTCTGTTCGAGCAGCAGGTCCAGGCGCTTCGAGGTCTTGTTGAAGACAACCACACACTCGAAGAAGCCAGGGACTGGGTTCAGGGTGTATTGAGCAAGTTGCGCGGGCGTCGCTGACGCCCTCCTCGGTTAATTTTTCAGATATTTGATCAGTGCCAGAACTCCCAGCACCAATAGAATGATCAGGAGCAGAGGCATGATCATCATGGGCAGCATCATCCAGCCCATGCCTGACATCATAGAATTGCAGAATTCCCAAAAACCTGTCTCCGGGGCCGCCAGTGCGGTTGCGGGGAACAGGGCAAGTATGGACAGAATTGCGAGTAATAGTTTCATGGTGGAGCCTCTTTCAGTTTGATAGTGCGTTGGTTGGCATGGGTGACAAGGCCTCGTAACGGGCCCTGGCGCTGAACAGGTCGCGGATGACCGCAGTCCGTGTGAGTTGTACTCCGGTGAGCTGTCGTGCGCTGGTGATGGCGTCTTCCAGCCGGTCGGCGCCGCTGGCCAGTTCGTTCAGGCTGGCTTCCCAGTGCGCACGCTGGTTGGGAATATGCCGCTCATCAAGAATTTCCAGGCGTCCGTGGCCGGCTTGCACAGCTGCCGTCATATCGCCAATGGAAGCGAGCAGGTCACGGTGGGCCTGGGTGGTTTGCCACTGGTGCCTCGATACTTCCGCCGCGGCCTTGCGAACGGCACTTTTCTGTCGCTGCCCACTCAAAGGAACCTGTACGCCAACGCCAACGATCCAGCGTTTGCTTTCGTCCGCCCAGAGGCCGTTGTAGCCAGCACTGGCGGTAAATACAGGTCTGCGGCTGACTTCTGCAGCGTCCAGTCGGGCGCGCGCTTCGGCCGTTCGGGCCTCGGCGGCCTGAACCAGTGGGTGATCGATTTCCGCCAGGCTGTCTGTGGCCATGGGTGTGCGAGGGGGTACGGTTAGCGCCAGTCCGGACGGTTGGGGGCGTCGGCCCAGCAATGGGATGAAGCTGGAGGAAATCCGGGCCTGTTCGCCCTTTAGTCCGACCAATTGCGTGTCCAGGGTGTCCAGCTCCGTTGCTATACGGAGTAAGTCGCTCTGCGAGCCCTCGCCATAATCCAGTCTCTGTCTGGCGATTTCGGTTAATTGTTCCACCAGGGCGCGGGTTTCGTGATGCAGCTCAATGGCCTGGTTCGAATACCACCAGCGGGCATAGGCTTCCTTGACGGAGGCGGTCAGTTTTCGGGTTTGCCAGAGGCTGTCGTGTCTGGCCGCAACTACGCCAGCTTCCGAGGCTTCGCGGGAGGCCGACAGCTGGTCCGGCCAGGGCAATTTCTGGCTGACCTCAAACCGGTGCCCGACCATGTTCGGGCCCTCCAGGGTTTCGGGAGCCAGGCCATACTTGACAACAGGGTCTGCCCAGGTGCCCGAGCCTTCCACTTCGGCTTCTGCCGCTTCGATGGTTGATTGTAAGGCGCCCAAGGTAGCGTTGTTGGCCAGTGCCTCATCAACCCATTGCTCCACTGTTTCAGGCGATTCGGCCATTGCCGGTGCAGATAGTGTGATAAAGACCGCCAGAACGGTCTGAATTCCGGTATGTCGGATCATTGGGTAGTTCCTTTTCTGGCGAGAGTTTTCAGACGCGCACGCTGCCAGAGATAGAAAATCACCGGAATCAGCAGCAGCGTCAGCATCAGGGTGGTGATCATGCCGCCGATCATCGGGCCGGCGATGCGTTGCATCACTTCCGAACCGGTGCCACTGCTGAGCATGATAGGAATCAGGCCGGCAACGATGGCGGCAAAGGTCATCATGATCGGGCGCACCCGCTGGGCGGCTCCGTCGCTGATGGCCTGGCGCAGGGCATCTGCCGACAACTCCCCTGGCTGATGATCCACGGTCTCCAGAGCGTTGTGCAGGGACTGGTTCAGGTACACCAGCATCAGTACGCCAATTTCAACGGCTACTCCGGCCAGGGCAATAAAGCCGACGGCCACGGCTACAGAAAGGTTGTAACCCAGCAGATACATCAGCCAGATACCGCCGATCATCCCGAATGGCAAGGTGCCCAGGATGATGCCCACCTCGGTCAGGTTACGAAAGTTCAGGTACAGCAGGATGATGATAACGGCCAGGGTCAGGGGCACCACCATGGTCAGGCGTTCCTTGGCGCGCTGCATGTATTCGTACTGGCCGGACCAGGTGAGTGAGTAGCCTGCGGGCAGCTCCACTGTGTTTCGCACCCGTTCCTGGGCTTCTTCGACCCAGCTGCCCAGGTCCCGGCCCTCTATATCCACCAGGGTCCAGCCGTTGATGCGGGCGTTTTCCGACTTGATCATCGGGGGGCCTTTGTCGATCCGGATATCGGCTACGTCCGCAAGGGCGATGCGTTGACCGTTGGGTGTCACCATGGGCAGCAGGCGCATCTGCTCCACCGAATCCCGGTAGCCCTGGGGATAACGCAGGTTGATGGGATAGCGTTCCAGGCCTTCCACGGTGCTGCCCACGTTCATGCCACCAATGGCGGTGCGGACCACGGCCTGGATGTCTTCAATGTTCAGGCCGAACCGGGCGGCAGCCTCCCGTTGTATGTCCACCTTGATGTAGCGCCCGCCCGCCACCCTCTCGGAAAAGACCGAGGCGGTACCGGGCAGATCGGCCAGTACCCGTTCCAGTTCCTCCCCGATCCCTTGAATCACGTCCAGATCTGGCCCGGCCACCTTGATGCCGACCGGGGTCTTGATGCCAGTGGAAAGCATGTCGATGCGGGTCTTGATGGGCATTACCCAGGCGTTGGTCAGGCCGGGCAGCCTGACGGTTTCGTCCAGTTCCCGGCGCAGGGATTCTGGCGTCACGCCTGGCCGCCACTGATCCCGGGGTTTGAACTGGATAAAGGTCTCGATCATGGTCAGCGGGGCTGGATCAGTGGCGGTTTCAGCGCGGCCGATCTTGCCGAACACGGTCTCCACTTCCGGAATAGTCGCGATCAGCTTGTCGGTCTGCTGCAGAATCTGCCGTGCCTTGCCGATGGAAATGCCGGGATAAGTAGTGGGCATGTACATCAGATCGCCCTCATCCAGGGGCGGCATGAATTCACTGCCCAGTTTGTTGGCGGGCCAGAAGCCAATCACCAGCACCACCAGGCCACCCGCCAGCATCAGCGCCGGCCGCCGCAGGGCCCAGCCGATCACCGGCCGGTACAGGGCGATCAGCAGCCGGTTGATGGGGTTGCGATGCTCGGGCAAGACCTTGCCACGGATGAAATATCCCATCAGCACCGGCACCAGGGTGATGGCCAGCCCTGCCGCCGCTGCCATGGCGTAGGTCTTGGTGAAGGCCAGGGGGGCGAAGAGTTTGCCTTCCTGGGCTTCAAGAGTGAACACCGGCAGAAAGCTCACGGTGATGATCATCAGCGAGAAAAACAGCGCCGGCCCGACCTCGCCAGCGGCCCGTGACATCACGGCCCACCGGTTTTCCGGTGTCAGCGGGGTTCGCTCCATGTGTTTATGGACGTTCTCCACCATCACGATGGCGCCGTCCACCATGGCGCCGATGGCAATGGCGATACCCCCGAGGGACATGATGTTGGCGTTGATGCCCTGGGCATGCATCACCACGAAGGCCGCGAGAATGCCCACCGGCAGGCTGACAATGACCACCAGTGAGGAACGCAGGTGGAACAGGAACACCGCGCAGATCACGATGACCACCAGGAATTCCTGCAACAGCTTGCCGTACAGGTTGTCCACCGCGTTGTTGATCAGGGTGGAGCGGTCGTAGGTGGGGACCACTTCCACTCCGTCTGGCAGGCTGGCCTTGATGTCCTCCAGGCGTTGTTTGACGCCTTCAATGGTTTCCAGGGCATTCTCCCCGAAGCGCATCACCACGATGCCACCGGCCACCTCGCCTTCCCCGTTCAGTTCTGCGATCCCCCGACGAATCTGGGGGCCAAGCTGCACATCCGCCACATCCTTCAGTAACAGGGGCTTGCCATTGTCGTTAACACCCAGGGGAACCTGCCGCAGATCCTCTTCGTTTTGCAGGTAGCCGGTGACCCGCACCATGTATTCCGCCTCGGCCATCTCCACCACCGAGGCGCCGGTTTCCTGGTTGGCGTTGTTGATGGCCGCGTGGATGCGCTGCAGGGTAATGTCGTGGGCCCGCAGCCGGTCCGGGTCCACCACCACCTGGTACTGTTTGACCATGCCGCCCACGCTGGCCACCTCGGATACGCCGGGTACGGTCTGCAGTTCAAACTTCAGGAACCAGTCCTGAATGGCCCGCAGTTCTGACAGGTCGTGCTGACCAGTGCGGTCCACCAGGGCGTAGGAATACACCCAGCCAACGCCAGTGGCGTCGGGCCCCAGTTCCGGTCTGGCGGCGTCGGGCAGGTCCCCGGACACCTGGCTCAGGTATTCCAGTACCCGGGAACGGGCCCAGTACAGGTCGGTGTCGTCATCGAAAATGACGTAAACGAAGGAATCACCGAAGAAGGAAAAACCCCGAACGGTCTTGGCCCCCGGCACCGACAGCATGGCGGTGGTGAGCGGGTAGGTCACCTGGTCTTCCACCACCTGAGGCGCCTGGCCCGGATAGGTGGTTTTGACGATCACCTGCACGTCCGACAGGTCCGGTATGGCGTCAATGGGCGTTTCCTTGACGGCATAGAGCCCCCACCCGGTCAGGATCAGGGTGGCAAGCAGCACAAAGAATCGGTTATGAAGCGACCACTGGATAATGGCGTTAATCATGAGCTGAATCCGGTCAGGTGGTGGCCGGGGCGCTTGTGATCGCGCCCCGGATGATCGCTATTGCTTGCTGATGTCGGTGATCGTCTGGCTCTTGCCTTCCGGCTTAAGAGAGAAGGTGACCTCGTCGCCTTTGGCCAGGCCTTCCAGATCAACCTCTGGTGCTACGGAAAATCCCATGGTCATCTGTGGCCAGCCCAGTTCGGGGATGGGCTCATGATTCAGGGTTATCTTCTGTTTGTCCGGATTGACGGCGGTCACAACGCCTTTGCTCTGGATGGGCTCGGCCATGGCCGATGCAGATGCAAGGGTGACTGCCAGAACAAGGGCGCTTATCAATGTTTTCAGCTTCATGGTTTTCTCCAGTAGTTATTGCGCGTCTTGCGCCGGTTCAATACGTTCAACGAGGTAGCCTTCCGGGGTCTCGCGGAATTCAAAGCGGACTGTCTGGTCCGGGGCCAGGGCACCGGTATCCACGGAATCGGCAAGAACAAACGCCATGGTCATGGCGGGCCAGTTCAGTTCCGGTATGGGGGTGTGATCGAGGGTGATTGAGGCGCCCTCGTTATCCAGTTCGGTGATTCGGCCGACGCCTTCAATCAATTCCGACGGTGAACTGTCTGACTGGGTGTCACTGCTGCTTTGCTCATTCGCTTCAAGTCTTAACATGGCGGCTTCAAGGCTGGTTTCGGAGTCGATCAGGAACTGGGCGGACACTACTACCTGCTGGCCTTCTTCCAGGCCCTCGGCAATCACGACCCGGTCGCCGGCTTCCTGGCCGGTTTTTACGGGCACCGGGCGGAAGTAGCCACCCTCTTCGGCCAATAGCACATGCTGGCTGTCGCTGAGCTGGATTAGTGCCGGGCGCGGAATGGTGAGCAGGTCATCGCCGATGGGTGCGTCCATGGTGAAGTTCACGAACATGTTGGGGCGCAGCCGGCCGTCGGCGTTTGGAACACGTACCCGTGCCCGCAGGGTTCGGGTTCTGGCATCCAGCTCCGGGTAGACATAGTCAATGCTGCCCTGCCAGTTGGTGCCAGGCATGGAGGGCGTGGTGAATGCCACTGACTGGCCTGCCACGACCAGGCCGGCTTGCCGCTCGAAGAACTCGGCGATCACCCAGACGGAATTGCGGCTGCCAATGGCCATGATTTCGGTATCCGGGCGCACGTACATGCCGGCACGGACTGGCAGGGCGGCCACATAGCCGGACCCGGGGGCAAACACGGTGATGCGTTCGCGGACCTTGCCGGTTTTTTTCAGGTTGGCGATCTGTGAGTCAGTCATGCCGAGAGACCGCAGTTTTCCGCCAGTTGCCGTAGCCTGGGAACCCCGGCTCAGTCGTTCTGACATCAGGAATTCCTGCTGGGCATTCACCAGCTCCGGCGAATAGATCTCGTACAGCGGCTCGCCCCGGCTGACTTCCTCTCCCAGCGAACGTAGGTGCAGAACCTCTACCCAGCCGGCAATGCGGCTGTGCACGTGGATCAGCTCGTCCTCGTCGTCGGTGACATAGCCGACCGTGCGGACCGGAATGGTGACCGGCCCACGGGAAACAGCCCGGGTTCTGACCCCCAGATTATTCCTGACGGCAGAGCTTATCTGCACTCCGCCATCGCCCCTGCCGGTGTCCTCTTCTTCATAAACCGGCACCAGATCCATTCCCATGGGGGACTTGCCGGGCTTGTCGCGGCGGTAGTCGGAATCCATGGGGGCAACCCAGTACAGGGGTTCTTTCTCTGCTGATTCAGCAGCCTGATTACCGGACCCGGCTGATCCGAACATTGGCATGATTTGCTGACTGGCCAGCCAGCCAAGACCAAAGGCCATGGCGATCACGATCGCCATCAGGGCAATGCGCATTGATGTTTCCTCATTCAAAGCTTGTTAACGCTCGCTCGTGGCCCGCAGGCCTAGATAAACGTGCGTACGAATCGAAAAGACCCGGGTCAGGCTTTGGAGGAGTTGGGGGGAGGTGTGAGGGTATCGAGGATGATGCTGAGATAGCCTTCCTGAGGCTGAAGGTGTTCCAGGCTGGCAACGGCTCGGGCAGTCACTTCTGCGTTTTCAGGTGCCAGTGCAGACACCGCAGAACCGCAGTTGCCAAGGCTGGCTGCGAGCGCACAATCGGCAGAGGTCAGGTCACCGCAGGCCATGGTCTGATCCGAACGGCTGGAAGGAGTGTGCAAGCCGCCTTTGCAACAAGCCATCAAGGTTGCCTGTTCCGCCCGCAGCGGCGTCCCCGCCGGATTCAACGTGACTTGCCCGAATGCCAGCACCGGCTGCATGACCATGACGATCAGCAGCAGATATTTAACAGCTTGGCGGAAGGCAATGTTTGGCAAGTCAGACTGCTCTCGTGAATTTCTGTGAATGATCAATAGTGGGCGGATGTTAGAACCTGTGTGCTACTCATAGGTCAAGCAAATATTGAATCTGTAACAGTGGCGGATCCCGCGTGTCTTAACTACCAATGAAAGGAAACAGTCAAACGGAAAGAAATTGTCGGAAATCTGTAACACCCGCTGATGTGGTGTGTCCATGCGGGTGTGCAACAGAAAACAAAGACAAGATCAGGGCGCAAGGGAGAACAGTTCGACATGACTCGACACTACTGGATGGGCGGCAACCGCACCTACGAGCAGGACCGCTTTTTCGAATCATCACTGGACAAAGACCGCTGGCAGAAAGGCGACAGCCCGGACGACTGGGATGCGTGCTGGTACACGGGCATGCCCGATCCGGAATTTTTCAGGTACGTTGGGCCTGAGCGCAAGATCAATCACATTCCCGGTAATAACGCCCTGACCGTCAAAAGCCGGCTCTATCAGAGCCTGTTGACGCTTCGTGATCGGGTGAGCCTGCAGGATAACGGACACGACGGGCTGGCCGAGCGCCTGCAGTTTTTCCCGCGGGTCTACTCCATGCCCGGGGACTATCATGCTTTCCAGCAGGAGGCCCTTGATGAACCCTCCAAACGCTGGATCCTGAAGCCCAAGAACGCGGCACGAGGCAAGGGCATCCAGCTGGTGAAAGACCCGGCTGATGTGCCCATGGATTCGTCGTGGATGGTGCAGGAGTACATCGAGAATCCTCATACCATGCACGGGCGCAAGTACGTCTTGCGGCTCTATGTTGCGGTCACCTCGATTGCGCCTCTGCGGGTGTACCTCTACCGCCAGGGCTTCGCCAAGCTGGCCTCTGCGCCTTACGATGAGGAAAACGCAGACAATCCCTACAGTTACCTCACCAATCCCGATGTTAACGCGCTGAACCTCGACGCGGATGTGCCGGTGGAGTTTGTGGATCTGGACCGTTACCGCGCCTGGTTGAGAGAGCAGGGGCATGATGACGAGGCCCTGTTTGCCCGCGTCGAGGACATGGTCGCCCTGACCTGCCTGTCGGCTGTGGAATCCATGCGCGAACGTTCAAGAGTGGTGGGAGCCGATACCCGTGGCTGTTATGAGCTGCTGGGCATTGACTGCCTGGTAGACAGCAAGCTCAAACCCTGGGTGCTGGAATGCAACCTCAGCCCTTCTCTGGAAGTATGCGCCGGACCTGAGAGCGGCGGTGATATTGAAGAAGGCGTCAAGGGATCGTTGGTGTCGGACCTGGTAAGCCTGGTGGGGCTGAATGGCAAGCGTGAAACCGTTCCCGGTGCGTCTGTGGAGCAACGGCTGATCCTGGAAACGGAAAACGAGCAGGCCCGGGCAGGTAACTTCAAGCGTCTGTTGCCTTCGGAAAACCCAGCGGCTTATCTGCCGTTCTATACACTGCCACGACTGGAGGACTGGGTTGTCGCCAAGGCCCTCTCTGGCAACGGTTTAACCCAGCCAACCCTGCAACGGCGACGTGCCGAGGATATGATCAGTGAGGACAGGGTGTATGTCTACGATACCCGGCTGGGGCATCTCAGTGTCCTGAACGAAACTGCATCGCTGATCTGGCTGATGGCCACCGATGGTATCCCGCCAGACGATATCGCCGATGCCCTGACCCAGTCAGCCAGGCAGAACTCTGTCGCAGAGCCCGATGCCTGGGCCATTCGGCGGGATGTCTGGAATTCGCTGGCGGACTGGGCCAACAACGGTTTTCTGGTCCACGCGAATGCTGGGGATACCTCCGCTTCTGATCTCACCTCTACAGGGAATATTCCGCTTCCACAGGTGTCTGAGCCCTATTCGTCCGTTCTCGAATGCGGTGGATTCCACGTGGAGCTTTTTACCGACAGCCCCGCGGTGGTGGGCCGGATCGGCTCGTTATTGGTTCCGCTTGAATCGAAAAGCAGCCCGGGTTCCCGCTCAAGACTTGAGGTCGTGCGAGACACCCCGGGCTACACCCTGATCCTCGACGGCAAGGTTATGCAGTCACGGCTCGCCCTGTCCCGGGTGGCGCCAGCGATTATGGTTTGCCTCACCGGGCACGCGGCAGACGAGGGCGACATCATCATTGACGCCGGCCTTGTTACCCGGCCGGAGGATCCATCCAGTGCCGTGCTGGTTGCCAACGGTGACCCCGGGCTTGGCGACGGGCCGGCATTGGCCCTGGCCAAACATCTTGATGCGAACTTTGGTCGGGCCCTGAGGATTCCTGCGGAGCCTGGCACGGCCATGTCTGCACTTGGTCTGCCAGCGCAGGTGCCTTCAGCCAAAGCCGGTGATCCTGAGGTGCCGGGCCGTTTTTCCCTGCATTCCCCGACGGAGGGTCACGAAATTGCGCTGCAACCAGCATCGCTGGGAGTGGCTGCACAGGAATACCGCATTACTACGGTTCTGATACCTGTTCCGACATCGGATCAACACGAGAACGGTCTGCAGGCGGTATCGGTGAGTGAGGCCCTGCGTTATCTCATCCCCGGCTGTTGTGGCCCTCAGGGCCGTCCGCTGGATACGGCCGGTTTCTCGCGGTTGGCCGAATGGCTCGAGACAGCAGACCGATACCTGGTGGCCACAGATAATCTTGATGCTGTGGTGCACCAGCTGTCGGGTGCGGACAGGTCAGAGGTAGATCAAGCATTCGGGCAATAGCCCGAAGTTCCGGGCATACCTGTGCCCGGTGTTAACCAGAGAAATGGAAAGGAGATTAAATACCATGTCCAGAGATACTCAGAAAAGACAGTTATTGCGCAAGCTTGCCAGGGGTATCACCTATACCGGGCCAATGCTGGCTGTTGTGGTTGGTGCTTCGGCTTTCGGCACGGCTACCGCTGCTGAAGTGAATGCCGAGAGCGAGTACATGATGCTTGCCGCAGGTGAAGCAGAAGCCGAGGGCGAGGCCAAAGGCGAAGCTGAGGGTGAAGCCAAGGGAGAAGCTGAAGGCGAAGCCGAGGGCGAAGGAGAAGGTGAAGGCGAAGGAGAAGGTGTAGGTGAAGCAGAGGGTAAAGCTGAAGGCTGAGCCGGAATCTGCGGCACCTGAACAAGGCAGTGGCCCGGCCAGGGGTGAACCGGATTCCTCCGTGACCCTGGTGCCGGGGCCAATCTGCCGCTTTCAGTGAACGAATCAACCCAGACGATACGGGTGAAGAACAATGCCAAATTCAAGTTCCGGGTCTTTTAATTGCGAAGAGCTCGTTGCCGAAAATGCCCACGCCATCAATCAGCTTGCAGAGCTGCTTTTTGTGGTGCCTGGACAGCTGTATCGGCAAACGTTCGGAGCGAAAAATCAGCATGTAATCGGCAAACACGTGCGCCACATCATTGATCATTACATGGCTCTTCTGACTGCCGCTCACAGACAATCCGCAGGGCCCCTTGATTATGAAAAAAGGGAGCGTGAGGAAAGGCTCGAGCTGGATAATCACGCTGCCTGCAACAAGCTTCTTGCGATCATCAATTCGCTGGGGCGCCTTGCTGAAGTGCCACAGAACACGCTACTGACGATGGAGCATCTCAGTGACGAGCAGCGGCGCACGGTTTCCACCAGCATTGACCGGGAACTGGTGTTCCTGGCCAGCCACACCATTCACCACATGGCGATCATTGCGATGCTGGCGGAGCAGGGTGGGGTTGAAGTCAGTGACGGGTTTGGCGTTCACCCTTCAACCCTGCGTCATCAGCAGCAGTTGCAAATGCAGATGGCGAGAATCGCGTGAACCCGAAGTTCACGCCAAAAAAAACAGGAATCAATGACGATCGGAGAGTGCTCATATGAATACTGACAGTCATCGTAAAGAACTCCTGCGTAAGCTTTCCCGAAATCTTATGGTGTCGGTGCCCGTGATGACGGTAGTGGCTATGGCGGGTATGTCAGCCGTATCGGAAAACGGACTGGGGCTGATTCCTTCGGCGGAAGCTGCCCAGGGTGAAGCGGAAGGTGAGGCAAAAGGAGAAGCGGAAGGTGAAGCAAAGGGAGAAGCTGAAGGTGAAGCTGAGGGCGAGGGTGAAGGTGAAGGCGAGGCCGAGGGCGAAGGGACTTCTGAAGCCATGAAAGAGGCGGTCCGCCGCCCCGAAGGTTACGAACCCTATGAGGGAGATGCCGAATCCCTGGCCAAAAAAGGGGAGGCCCTGTTCAGCAATACCTCATTGTCTTCCAATGGCCTGTCCTGTGCGACCTGCCATACTAACGGTGCCGGCTACGCTGATACCTTCTCCAACGAATACCCGCATTTTGTGGCCATGGGCAAGAGCGATTTCGGCATGGACAAGGTTCACCTGGATGAGATGGTGCAGATCTGCATGGTTGCTCCCATGGCAGCGGAGCCCTTGGAATGGGATTCCGAAGAGCTGGCTGCCCTGACGGAGTACATGCGCATTGAACAGGAGAAATTCAAGCAACGTTGAGGCCTGTTGGTCTGTAACAACCTGGTACCTCCAGTGTCCATAAAGTGTGGAACATAAAGCAGTTTAATGCCCTGGAGGTGCCCTATGAAATCTGTTTTTTCGTTCGCTTTTTTACTGATGGTTTCAGGTTCATTGTTGGCCAGTGAAGGAGGTCTTCGGGAAGAATCGCAGCCTGGATACGTCAATTACGACTATCCGGCAGAATCTTCCGGTGAGGCTTTCAGTATTCTTCGCACTGGCTCCGTGGATGGGGCCGGGATCTATGAACCGGCCTACCTAAACTATCGCACCGACGCCAGCAATGGCGACGGGGACGGAAAGGCTCACAGCGGAAAGTATCTGGCCTCTGGTGTGTTTGAGCCAACCTATGTGAATTATTGCGCCGGATCTGTGTGACTCTCTGCATTGTTGGTCGTCACGACCTCTTGGGTGGAGCTTGTCTCCACCCTTTTTTTGATTTCCTCCTCAATCAGCCATAAACGATCCTGGCCCCAGCAACCGATGTCTCCATAACGGAAGCTTGGAACGCCCCATAGCCCGAGATCATACATCGCCTTGCGGTTCTCTTCCGCCCACTCGCGCCAGCCCTGATCTTCCAACAGGGCCCGGGCTTTGGGCCAGTCCAGCCCGGCACGCTCTACGATGGTCCGCAGGCCCGAATCGGTTTCCGAGCGAATGCCCTCGGCATTGACGGCTCGCGCATAGGCGAGCATGTAGTCGATTTCGCGCCCACAGGAACGGGCGTGTTCAAAGAGCGCGTAACACCGCTCTACCCCCGGCCCCAGTGGGTCGGCGACAAAGCCATAGGGGATGCCGAGTTTGGTGGCCTCTCGCTTGGTGTCCTGGAAGATGTACCACTTTTTCGCATCGGGGACGGATTGACCGCGCATCAGCATGGGTAGCACCGGGCGCAGCCGGACTGGAATGTTCCAGGCGCGGGCGAGCAGGACAGCCCGCTCCAGGCCGAGGTAGGAGTAGGGGCTGCGTATGGAAAAGAACACTTCCAGGGTCTGGCCCGGGTTTTCCAGAGGCTGGGCATCCTGGCCGAGTGTTGCCCAGGTCCGGTCCCATATCGGGGCCTGCTCGGGTTGATGTGCCCGCCCTTCACGAATCAGCAGGCGTTCCAGGTGGTCCAGCCTGTCGACGCCCCAGAACCACTCACCCCGGAAATGCACCATGCTGCCCTGGCAATGGCCAAGGTCACCCAGCCGCTGCTCGTTTGCTCGCAGTCTTTCTGTCAGTTCGGTATTGGCCGTGGTGGTAATGTCGTCGCCCGACGTTACTTCGCCCTGCCAGACGCCTCTCATCGCCTCTGTCGCACAGGTAAGGTAACTGTCGCTGTCCTCAAGGGCGAGCAGCTGATCGCGGCAGCGTTCCAGAGCGTTTTCGGTAGGCAGACCGGATGACTTTGGCGGCGCCAATCCATAGAGACGCGCGATCTTGGCGGCATCGGTAATGGCCCAGTCAGTCCACATTGCGGGTTCTGGAAACATCTCCCGGGGCTGGTGCCAGACAGTGAAAAAGCGGAGCTGAACATCGTATCGGCAAGTCAGCTGGGGCAGGGCCTGCAAGAATACGAAACTGAAGGGGTCGCGGGGGTTGATAAAAACATCAACCACATTGCCCTCACCTTTCCTGATTGCCCGCAAACGGTGAATGGCCTGCCGGCAACGTCGTGTTGCAGGGCTCGATAGGGCTCTTGCCATCCAGGGCATGGTGTCGGCTTTTTCGGGCAATCGCATGGTGGCGACCTCGTGATGATTATTCTGTAACCGGGGCCCCGTGGGTTACTGGAATGTAACAATCCTCATTCCTGAGTGTCGATAGTACGTCGAATCTTTATTTACACCAAACAGGAGCGAAGGCGCATGAAGTCGCCGGCAGGGATTCATACAGATCTTGAAGGTGATGAGCAGCTCGCCGGTAGCCCCCGGGATTACTGGCAGTCGGTTTCCCAGTGGGGGCGGCAGCTAATGTCATGCCGTCTTTGCAGAAACCTTACCATGGCAGCGTTTGTGGCCATCCTGCTTATCGAATTTGTCATTCTAATACCTTCCTACCGCAATTACGAAGAGGATCTGTTAAGCCAGCACGCCGCTGTGGCGCGGCAGGCCATGACAACCTACCTTGCGACCAAACCGGACGATGTGACCGCTGAGTCGCTCCAGAAGTTGCTGGATAGCTCAAGGGTGACAGGCCTTGAGTTGATGGTGAATGACCGCTGGTTACGAGTCGGGGAGCCGGTGACCGACGTGGGGGATGCTTCAGGGCGCTTGCGGGACCTGCCGCGCCCTGCGAATCAACGGCTGGACCTGGTCTGGAATTCCGGCCAGTGGCTTGGTGACTATCCGGTCAGGGCCCGTGTCGATATTACCGGCGTTTCCGGGGAGCTGACGGCGTTTGTTGTGCGGATTCTCGGCCTCTCTCTGCTTATAGCTGTGTTTGTCACCATGGTAACTATGGCTGTTGTGGACCGCATGATGCTGTCGCCACTGTTGCGGCTGCGTTCCCGTATCGTGCAGGCGGGTGGTGATGCTGAGCATCCGCTGACGTATGTCCGCGAACCTGAGCGCTGTGACGAATTCGGTGAGGTGGAAGGCGCCTTCAACAGCATGCTTGAGCAGAATGCCTCCTACCTCAATCGATTACAGTCCCTGAATAAACGCCTTGATCAGTTGCTGATGGAGCGTACTCGCTCACTCAAGCAGACGGAACAGGAACTCCGGCTGCGTAGCCTCTATGATCAACTGACGGGTCTGGCTAACCGGAACCTGTTTGAAGAGCGGCTGACCAGATTTCTGGCGGAGGCTGGCAGCAGGGAAGCCATGCCATCGGCACTTGTGGTGCTTGGTCTCAATGATTTTCAGGCTCTGAACGGCCTGGCGGGCCATGAAACCGGAGATCGCGTGCTGCAGGAGATTGCCCGCCGACTGGCTGGGTTCAGTCGCGAGCCAGGATATGTTGCACGGCTGGGGGGTGACGTATTCGGACTGTTGCTGACACCCCATCAGGGCCTGAAGGAAGATCTGCTCGAGACCGACATCGCCGCTGTTATCAATGCCTGCATCGCCCCGGTTCAGGTAGCTGGCAAACAATACCAGTGTGATGTGAGTGCCGGCGTTGCATTGGCACCGCTGGACGGCAATGAGGCTGGTGCTTTGCTCAGTCATGCCGAAATCGCCATGCACCGGGCCAAGAAATCATCAGACTCCCAAGTACAGTTTTTTTCCTCGGACCTGGGTGAACAGATCCAGCGACGCCAGGATATGGTCAAGGATCTCCGTAGTGCCATCGAGAAGCAGCAGCTTGAACTTCATTACCAGCCCCAGTTTGACCGGTTACGGCGTTGTGTGGGTTATGAAGCACTGTTGCGCTGGCGCCACCCGGAATTTGGCATGGTGTCTCCCGACGAATTCGTACCGGTTGCGGAAGAAGCCGGGCTGATCGGCCCTATCGGGTTATGGGTGATTGAGCAGGCGGTCACCACCATGAAGCGTTGGGTGGATCAGGGCTTTTCAGGTCGCATGGCGATCAATATTTCTGCCCGACAGCTGGCGGATCCGTCGCTGGTGGGGCACATACGTGGCGTTCTGGGCAGCCACGATCTTGCGCCTGGTTACCTGGAACTGGAAATCACCGAAACTGCTCTGATGGAGGATGTCACAGCGGCACTGGAGGTTCTGGAAGGATTCCGTTCGCTGGGCGTGTTGCTGGCAGTAGACGACTTCGGCACCGGTTACTCCTCGCTGGCCTACCTCAAGGCGCTACCGGTGACACGCATCAAGATTGACCGTGCTTTTGTCACCGGATTGCCTGATAACGAGCAGGACGAGGTGTTGTGTCGAACGATGATTTCCATGGCCCACAGTCTTGGCTGTGAGGTGATTGCCGAAGGCGTGGAAACAGAAGCTCAGGCCAGTTGGCTGGCAACTTCGGGCTGCGATGAGCTTCAGGGATTCCTGTTGGGGCGGCCGGAGCCGGATGGTTACCGATTACCCCAGTCAATTGCCCGGTAATCAAAATTGTCTTCCAGCGTTGGCTTGATGATTCTGAAATAGGGTGAAGCGTCGAAATCCCGTGGTGTGAACAGGGAGTGATGCCGAACCCGGAACTGCTCGTAAACGCAGTCCTCACAGTCCGGGTCGTCACTGGGCAGGGTTTTGACAACTGGCAGGATTGGGTAGCGCAACTGCTGGAACCCCTCAGCAATGAACGTTGAACAGATCGCCCGTGTCGGGTCGCCGCTTCCGAACGCCAGCAGTTTGTGCCGGTACCGCACAGGAACCGGGGGTGTCGGAAACAGGTAGCGGGCCAGGTCGAACACGTTCTTCATGTCGTACTGATGCCCCAGCCGGGATTTCGAATAGTCGGCAAGCTGGCGGATATCTTCTTCACTGAGCCCGACCGGGCGGCAGACCCGGGTATGGGTGTGGCGATAAAACGATAAAGGGAGGGTTCGAATCCCCTCCTCAAGATCAGCCTCCACCAGCACATGCGGCTCGCCGTTCCCGGTTGCGCCCAGTCCGGCCTCCGGGCCCAGGTATAAGGCGGCATGGGACCAGGTAGACTGGGTCAGGAACTTGATGGCTGCACTGATCCGCGTATTACCCTCCACCAACAGAACATCGCCGGGCTGAAGCGACTTTTGCAGCGTTTCCCAGGTGGAGGTACGCACCGAATGCCGGGTGACCTGTTTCGACAGGTAGGCGGCCAGCCGCCGCGATAGCCAGTTCAGCAACATTACATCGTCCGGTTGTTATTGGAGTTTCAGTTGGAAACAAAGACAAACAACCGGGATGACTGTTACAGCGCCTGGCGGGTCAATCTACGCCGTTGCGGGTACCGGTTGCCTTGAAAGCGTCAGTGTATCGTAATCACGTAGCAGGAACAGTGCAGCGCATGCAGCAAGCATGGGCCAGGCCGCGAAGAACATCAGGTTGTCAAAGGGCTGCAGGTACTTGGCAAAGGCCGAGAGAGTCGAAATACCATGAAAGATCAGAATGGCGCCGTAAGTCCAGGTTTTCAGAAGACCAGCCACAAACAGCAGAATCAGCACCAGTTGTGCAATGCCCATTATGTAGAAGGCGGATTCGCCGAGGCCACCAAGACCGTAGAACGCACCGAACACCTTGGCGGCGTGTTCTGGCTGGACCAGTTTATCCAGAGTCCAGAACAGGAAGACAACAAAGATACCGAGTCGAAGTAGTAACAGGGCGAGGGGTAACTGCTTGGGCATTCCTTTTCTCCTTTTGAATTTTGAGTGAGCGTTCCAGAGACCGTGGGCCTGTGCAAGAGTTCCATGAAATTATTGAGGTTCTGTAACGTTGTTGCCCAGCGTGTGTCAGTGAGCAACCGGTTTCCCATCAGCCTTGCCAAGAGATGACGTACCAGGGTTCCATATTCTGATTAATACTTTTGTCCGTGGAGTATTCATGTCTTTTTCCCGGTCTGGACATTCTCTTCGCCGCTGCAAGGAAGCCTGTCAGTTAGCCGTCAGGGACGGTACTCCAGTACGTGCCGCCAAACTGGCCTTGGTGGTTGGCACCCTGCTTGTTCTGATCAACCAGTGGGAGGCCGTTGTAGGGGAGCCGGAGGTGAATTGGCTCAAAGTGTTGCTGACCTACTGTGTTCCTTATCTGGTATCCACCTATACCAGCGTGAGCAAGGATCTCCATCTGCTGCGCCAGTCCCGGATTGCGGAGCAGGAGGTGCATCAGGAGGCAGAGAAAGCAAGATTTCGGCGGTCCACGCTGTAACACTCGCGGTCATTGGGTGTCTCTGGTTTTAGAGCAAGGCTATTGCAGGCCCGGAAGAGGGGCAATGACTATGTCTTTACGACCAATCAGATCACCCGTTGTCATAGGCGCTTTTCTCGTGGCGATGTTACCGGCCCTTTCCGGTGCGGCTGAGGTCTACGAGAAACCACCAGATCGGGCTGTTCCACAGGTAGCGCTGTTTTCACAGCCTTTCTGTCCAGGCTGCGAGGCGGCGAAAGCCTATTTCCACAATAACGACATTCCCTATCTGGAGTTCGACATCACGGCTTCTACCCAAGCCAGAACGACATTTGAGCGCCTTGGAGGTCGTGGGACGCCTCTGCTACTGATTGATGGTCGTCGAGTGCATGGCTTTTCGATACCTGCGGTTGAGCAGCGATTACAGGAGGCAGGTTTCCTGGAGGAAAACTGATGAAGATGCAATATCAGCTCTTTTTCGTGTTGTCTGTATTACTTCTGGTGGCTGCCCGTCCGGGCCTGGCCCAGGAAAAAAACGGGTTTGACCTGAGCAATTCATTGATACCGGTGGATGAGATTCTCAGTGGCGGGCCACCCCGCGATGGCATTCCCTCCATCAATGACCCGAAGTTTGAACCTGCAGGGGATTCCCTGCCGTGGCGGGAAGACGACCTGTTAATGACCTATGACCAGGGACAGGCGCGGTATGCCTTCCCGATCGGTATTCTGAACTGGCATGAAATCGTCAATCACGAATCGGGCGGTGAGCCGGTGCTCATCACTTTTTGTCCGCTGTGCGGCACCGGTATGGCCTTTGACCCGGTGGCGGAGGGCCGTCATCTGACCTTCGGGGTTTCCGGACTGCTCTATAACAGTGACCTTCTGATGTACGATCACCAGACCGAATCCCTGTGGTCACAGATTGAAGGGCGTGCCATTTCAGGCCCTATGGCGGGCACAGAACTGGAGCCGGTGGCCATTCGCCATGAGCTGTGGCAGAAGTGGCGGGCCCGGGTTGGTGATAACGGCCAGGTACTTTCCACCGATACCGGCCATCGCAGGAATTACCGCCAGTCCCCTTACGGCGACTATGACCACTCGGAACGGCTGTACTTTCCGGTATCCAGCACCAGCCGGAAATACCATCCGAAAACCTGGGTATTGGGCTGGACTCATAACGGTGAGAGCAAGGCGTGGCCTTTCCCGGAGCTTGCAGAGCATGGTGACCGGGAGCTTGAGGACCGGGTAGGTGGAAAGGCAGTCAGCATTCATTATGATCCTGACGTGCCCTCCGCCGAGCTGCGCGATGAATCCGGCGAATTACTTCCCGCTACAAGGGCCTTCTGGTTTGCCTGGTATACCTTCCATCCGGAAACAAAGATATTTGAAGCGGATTAGCAGCAGGGCTCAGGACTGGAGGGGGATCACTCAGGATTGCGGTTTCCCGTGTTCCGCGCATTCAGTGACTCGCTAACGCGTTCTTCGATTCGGCGAAGGAACTCTTCGTCCAAGTTCTGGCTGGAGTGGGCTTGCATCAGGGTGGTGCTGGCGCGAAGGTTACCGATAAACGAGCGGCAGTCCTTGCACATCATCAGATGCATTTTTACCGACAGCTTTTGTGCTGTGCCCAGCTCGTCATCAATGTAGTCACTGGCGATCCTGGCCAGATCCCGGCACATCAGCATTCGCCCGTCTCCTGAAAGGTTTCCACCATAAGAAATATCTTCTGCCTGGCACGGTGTAAAAGTACACGAAGATTAGAGGCACTGACACCCAGAATGTTACACACGTCATCGGACTTATGCTGATGGGCTTCGTAAAGCATCAGGGCGGATCGTTGTGTTTCGGGAAGCCTGGCAAGATGTTGATCCAGGCAGTCGCTCAGGGCACCGTTTTCCATAAGTGATTCGGCGTCCTCATCGAATCTCAGGCTCGGCGGCGTTGCCCAGCGGCCGTTCGGGCGAAAGCGGTTAGCCAGTTCCGGATCCAGGGCTTCGGAAAAATCAGCGCTGACTTCCCGTTTGTGTTTTCTGAGGTGGTTTTTGGCCCGGTTAGCCACAATTCGGTGCAACCAGGTTTTCAGGCCTGACCGGCCTTCAAAATTCTGAATGGCATCAATAACTGTCACCCAGCAATCCTGCACGGTTTCCTCGGAAGAAGCCCTGTCAAGGTAATACCTGGCTACTGCCATCATGCCCGGCGTATAGAGGCGGACTGCTTTTTGAAAATCGGCCTCGCTGCCGGATTTCAGGCCCTGAATCAGGATATCTTCATCAGATTGATGCGTTGCGGTTTCCATTCCGTATACCCCCGGGAGACCTGCGTTAGAGCGTTGTTATAAAGATGTTATTGGACATCCAGAGCCGGCTGGACAATGGTATGTCCATGTTTGGCATGAATAGTTCCGGTCTAAGTGAGCAATTGCTCAAAAAATTCTAGCCGTACGCCGGTGTAACATCCAGCGTTTGGCCGTGTCTTTCTGGGCAACCTGTTTTATTTCTTAACTGATGGATTCTGACATGAACTCGAAAAAGCTCATTCTGATTGTCGCTATCGGTGCTGTGGTTGCACTGTTTATCGGCTTCGGCGGCCCGGAGATACTGACCCTGGAAAACCTGCAGAAGCACCAGTCAACCATTGAGCAATGGATCAGCCAGAATCTTTTGGTCGCAGTGCTCGGTTTTGCCACCGTTTATGTGGTTGTCACCGCGCTGTCCCTCCCTGGCGCAGCCATTATGACTCTTGCCGGCGGCGCCTTTTTTGGCAACATTTACGGTCTGATTGCGGTCTCTGTGGCGTCAACCATCGGTGCCTCTCTGGCGTTCCTGGTGGCCAGATTCCTGATGCGGGACACTCTGCGGAAAAAATACGCGGAAACCGTCGCCAGAATGGATCGAGGCATCGAAAAAGACGGTGCATTCTATCTGGCGACCCTGCGATTGGTTCCGGTGTTTCCGTTCTTCCTGATCAACCTGGCCATGGGCCTGACGGCCATGAAGCTGAAGACCTACGCGCTGGTGAGTTGGGTGGCCATGCTGCCCGGGACGTTTGTTTACGTGAACGCGGGCACGCAGCTGTCAAAAATCGAGTCCACTGGTGACATCCTTTCTGCCGATCTGTTGCTGTCATTCGCACTGCTGGGCCTGTTCCCGCTGATTGCCAAGTTTATTGTCGGTTTTATCCGCAAGCGCCGGGTGTATGCCGGCTGGCAGAAACCGGAGTCTTTTGATTACAACCTGCTGGTTGTTGGCGGCGGCTCTGCGGGCCTGGTGTCGGCCTACATTGCCGCGGCGGTCAAGGCCAAAGTGGCGCTGATCGAAAAAGACAAGATGGGCGGTGACTGCCTGAATACCGGCTGCGTGCCGTCCAAGGCACTGATCCGCAGCGCCAAGGCTGCAGACACCCTGCGCCACGCCAACCGTTACGGCCTGGAGTCCGTGCCGGTGACAGGTTCGTTCAGGAACATTATGAACCGTGTCCAGGACGTGATTGCCAAGGTGGAACCCCACGACTCGCCGGAGCGGTATCGGAAACTGGGCGTGGACTGCATCTCCGGCACGGCCAGCTTCGTATCGCCCTGGGAGCTGGAAGTAGTCCATAACGACGGGCGCACCGAGCGCCTGACCGCCCGCAGCATTGTTGTCGCTACCGGCGGCCGCCCGGCAGTGCCACCGATTCCCGGGCTGGCGGATATGGAGCCGCTGACCTCTGACAACCTGTGGTCGCTGGACATCCAGCCTGAGCGTTTACTGGTGCTTGGCGGTGGCCCCATCGGCTCGGAACTGGCCCATGCCTTTGCACGGCTTGGCAGCAAGGTAACCCAGGTGGAAATGGGTGACCGCCTGCTGGCGAAGGAAGACAGCGATGTCTCAGAGGTTGTCCGGAAACAGTTTGAACAGGATGGCATCGACCTGCGGCTGAACCATGCTGCCAAAGAATTTACCATCGAGGATGGCGAGAAAGTGGCTTACTGCGACCACAATGGCGAGCGTGTCAGGATTCCATTCGACCAGGTTCTGGTGGCCGTTGGCCGTGCCGCCAACACCACCGGTCTGGGTTTGGAGAAAATAGGTGTAGAAACCCTGCCCAATGGCACGGTTCCTGTGGAAGAAGACATGAGCATGCGCTTTCCCAACGTATTTGCCTGCGGCGATGTGGCGGGCCCCTATCAGTTTACTCATGCTGCTGCCCACCAGGCCTGGTACGCAGCGGTAAATGGTCTGTTCGGTCAGTTCAAGCGCTTCCGGGTGGATTACCGGGTGATGCCCTGGGTAACTTTCACCTCGCCGGAAGTGGCCAGGGTTGGGCTGAGTGAGGCGGAAGCCAGGGAAAAGGGCGTTGCTTATGAGGTCACCCGTTACGGCCTGGATGACCTGGATCGTGCCATTGCCGAAAGCGAGGACTATGGCTTCATCAAGGTGCTGACGCCTCCGGGTAAGGACAAGATACTGGGTGTTGTGGTGGTAGGCATGCATGCCGGCGAAATCCTGGCAGAGTTTACCCTGGCCATGAAGCACGGCCTGGGCCTGAACAAGATTCTGGGTACCATCCACCCCTACCCGACCTGGAATGAATCGGCCAAGTATGCCGCTGGTGAGTGGAAGCGTGAGCATGCACCACAGGGCATTCTCAGGTTGCTTGAGAAGCTTCATGGCTGGCGCCGTGGCAAGCAGCCCCGCGACAAGGCCGTAAAAGAAGCGACGACGTAAAACAAAGAAAGCGCACCGGGAATGTAACGCCAGTGCGCCAGGTTTGTCTGTACCAAGAGATTCACTGTATCAACACGGAGCAGCTATGCCCCTGACCGAAACCGCCGAAAGACGTATCCCCGCCGTGGAGGTGTTGGAACCCCGGGCCCGCGATAGCTGGACCCACACCCGCAACGGCGATCCGCGCGGCTTTATTGACTCGGATAAGCTCAAGGAGCTGTGGATTCATACCGGCACTGCCTGCAACCTGGCGTGCCCATTCTGCCTTGAGGGTTCACACCCTGGTGACGGTCGCATTCCGGGCATGAAGCTCAGCGACGTGAAACCGTTTATCCACGAAGCGCTGGACATGGGCGTCGAGCAGTTTTCCTTTACCGGCGGCGAGCCGTTTGTGATCCGCGACTTTATCAATATCCTGGATTATGCCAGCCATCACCGGCCGTGCTTCGTGCTCACCAACGCCACCGACCCGCTGCTGAAACGCCGCCATCAGGTGTTGCCGTTGCTGGATAACCCTTACCCGATCCATTTCCGTGTCAGCCTGGACTTCCCGGACCGCGCCCGCCACGACGTTGATCGGGGCGAGGGCAGTTTCGACAAGGCTCTGGAAGGTATCCGCTGGCTGGTGCACCAGGGCTTCAAGGTTTCCATCGCCCGCCAGACCGACCCGGATGAGATTGTCTCCAATGTGGAGTCCGCGTTTCGCGGCATCTTCCGTGAATGGGGCATTCCGGAAACCCTGGCGTTTACCGCATTCCCGGATCTGGGAACGCCGGGTTCGGAGGACGGCAGCCCGGAAATTACTGAAACCTGTATGGAGAAATACCCTACCAAAGAGGCCCGTTCCCACTTCATGTGCACTTATACGCGCATGCTGGTAAAGCGGGGCGACCAGGTGCGGGTGTATGCCTGTACGTTGGTGGATGACGATCCGCAGTATGACCTCGGGGGGACGCTTGCGGAGAGTATGGATGAGCGCATTATGTTGCGGCATCACCGGTGTTTTTCCTGTTATCGGTTTGGGGCTAGTTGTTCGGCGCCTGGGTGAGTTTTCTGGCTTTTTTTAAGACTGGTTGATGGATATTGGCGGCCTGGGGGTGGTGTTTTATTTCCTTGGGAAAAAGAACTCGCTTCGCTCAGACACCTTTTTCCTGGCGGAAATAAAACACCACCCCCAGACCGCGGTTGAATCACTGCAATTCGTTGGGTAAGGACAAGAACGTTTTTTGCTGTTGCTTTGCCTGCCAGCGAAACCGGGGAAGGCAAGACTGCATTTGGACAAGGGGGCGGTGGGTCGGGGTTCAAAAAATGTGGAGCGCCAGGGATGGCGCGACCAAGCCCCCCATGGATGGGTTCACGGGCGTTTTTTTGAACCCCGACCCACCGGCCCCGATAACTCCCGAACTTGAAGACACGGGGAAAAGCCCCGGACAACAAAGAACGAGGACAGAACAGACAATGAATTTCACGGAAGCCTCCCTGTTTTGGGGATTTTTGGTGGTTTATGGGGTGGTGATGTATGTGTTGTCGCCGAAGAGCAAGAACGCCAATTCTTTCTACAAGGGAGCGGATGACGAGGGCAACCCGGTAGGCCAGTGGTCGCTGACGGCGAGTATTTTTATCAGCTGGATTTTTGCCAAGTCGGTGACCAACGCCGCCAACCTGGGTGCCGCTTACGGGGTGACCGGCGGGCTTGCCTATGCCAGTTACTGGCTGTCGATTCCGGTGGCGGGTTACATCATTTACCTGATTCGTACCCAGACCGGGGCCCGCAGTCTGCAGGATTTTCTGACGTCCCGTTTTGGCCGGCTTGCCAGTCTGGCGTTTGCGGCGGCGATTCTGATTCGGTTGTACAACGAGGTCTGGAGCAATACCGCGGTGGTGGGTGGTTATTTCGGGCTGCCGGGTGAGTGGGAGTACTACGGCGCTGCCATGCTATTTACCATGTTTACCCTGGCCTACAGCCTCAAGGGCGGTTTGCGGTCGTCGATTTTTACCGATGTGATCCAGGCCTTTGTGTTTGTGTTCTTTGTTGGCGCAGTGCTGTTTCTCATTGTCCCGGCCAACGATACCAGTGCACTGCTGAGCAATGGTGAGTTCAAGCTCAACGCCGGATTTGACCTCTTGCTGGTGGCGTTGTTGCAGATGTTCAGTTATCCCTTTCATGATCCGGTACTGACTGACCGGGGCTTCGTGAACAAGGAGAAGACCATGCTCAAGAGCTTCGTGGTTGCCGGGCTTCTGGGTTTTGTGGCGGTGTTTATCTTCAGCCTGGTGGGTGTGCACGCCCGCCTCAACGGTATCGAGGCCATGGGCAATGCGCCGGCGGCGGTGGGTCAGTCGCTGGGGCTGGCGGCGCTGTTCTTCATGAGTGTGGTGATGATGACGTCGGCCGGCTCAACGCTGGATTCCACCTTCAGTTCACTGGCCAAATCCCTGGCGGTGGATCTGCCGCGGCTGGCGAGGCGGGCGAAGGACCGGTTGCCCAGCGTGCGCGTGGGTGCCGTGATCATGATTGTCTTTGCGCTCCTGGGTAACCTGCCGATGTTTGCGGGTACCGACATCCTCAAGGCTACGACTATTTCTGGCACCATGGTGATGGGGCTGGCGCCGGTATTCCTGTTCTACGGCTTTACCCGTTGGTCACCGTGGAGTTTTCATCTGAGTTTCTGGACTGGCCTGGGGCTGGGCGTGTTGCTTGCCCTGGGTCTGATTCCAGCGAGCTGGGCCATTGGTGACGGAGCCTACGCGATGCTCCTCGGGGTCAACGCCTACGGCTTCCTGTTCTGTACGGCCGGCTTCTTCCTGCCACTGGTGGCCCGCAGGCTGGCCGGTCGATCGCTTGCGGCCGGTGAGGCCTAGGAATTGGTATGAACGAAGGCAGAAGCTGCCCCCTGGCTTATCGATACAGACCTTCCGACTTGTGCCGGGAACCCCGGCAGGTCACCGAGGACGTGCTTTATATCATCGGCGGGCTCTACGGAAACCCATACGCTCTTGATGAAATAGAGCGGATGGCGCTTGAAGAGGAACGCCAGGGGCACCGGGTCAAGCTGATCTTCAATGGCGATTTCAACTGGTTCAATGCCAGCGATACCCTGTTCAGGGAAATCAATTGCCGGGTGCTGGATCATATGGTCAGCTTGGGGAATGTGGATTATGAGCTGGCCACCCCGAGTGACGGTGCAGGCTGTGGCTGTGCCTACCCGGACTTTGTTGACCAGGGCGTGGTCGAGCGCTCCAATGACATCATTGAGCGGCTGCAGGGAGTGGCTGGTGACCACCCGGACATCCAGAAACGACTCCGCCTGCTGCCACGCTATCGCTGCCTGTTATTTGGAGGCCTAAAGATTTTAGTGGTGCACGGCGATCCGGAGTCCCTGGCGGGATGGGGGTTGGCCCATGAGTCGTTTGGGGCGGGCAACGAATTGCAGCTGGCGGAATGGTTTGCCGAGTCCGGTGCTGATGTGATCGCCTCCACCCACACCTGCCTGCCGGTGCTCTGGTCAGGAACGGTGGAAGGGCGCAGTTGCGTCGTGGTTAATAACGGCTCCGCGGGTATGGGGAACCTGGAGCAGGACCCGCGGGGCCTGGTTACCCGCATTGGTCTGACAAGTCCGCAGTTTGAGGCCGTTGCCGGTCTTGAGCGGCGAGGGCTGAACGTATCCCTGGTGCCCGTTGCCTACGATCTGGGAGCGTGGCTACCGCGATTCGATCAGCTGTGGCCCGGTGGTTCGGCCGCTGCAGTGTCTTACCGGAGCCGCATCGTCGGCGGTACATCCCTGACGTCAGATCGTATTGTTTTCCCTCCTGCTGTTTAACAAATTTGTCACTGGCGCGCGCCACAATCCGGTCTATTCTTAGAGAGCAGGCCAGCATTCCTGGCAGGGTCGCCAGTAAGCCTGACTTGAAATATATTTTGTGGTCTATATAATTTAACGCTAACTTTTTGAGGCGAATCGATCACGTTATGACATCAGAAGGCTCGAATACCACCGCCATCAACCTCCGCACACCGGTCAAGGATGATGGCTACAGGCTCCACCAGCTGGTGGCACAGTGCCCGCCGCTGGACCCCAACTCGATCTACTGCAACCTCCTGCAGTGCAGCCACTTTGCCGAAACCGGCGTGGCGGCGGAGATAGACGGCGATCTGGTCGGCTTTATTTCCGGATATATTCCCCCCCAACAGCCCGAAACCGTGTTTGTCTGGCAAGTGGCCGTTCACGAGAAAGGTCGTGGTCAGGGTCTGGCCAAGCGAATGCTGAAGGCGATCGTGGCCCGGGACGCGTGCAAAAACGTGACCCATATGGAAACCACCATCACCGAAGACAACGAGGCTTCCTGGGCGCTGTTCCGGTCGTTTGCCCGTGACATGGGTGCCGAGCTCACCTATCACGAGCACTTTGAGAAAGACACCCACTTTGGCGGCAAGCACGACTCCGAGTTTCTGCTCCGCATCGGGCCTTTCACAAAGCCGGCGTAACAGCAGCCTTCCCGAACGATCGATACCCCTGTTTGGACTGGCCGGCAGATTGCTGAGGTGAATCTGTCACAACGGCCTCAACCAACGTGCCACCGCACAACTACCTCGAACCTGACATGCTAAGAGGCAAGACCATGGAACTTTTCAAGTCGACTGAATCCGAAGTACGTGTTTATTCCCGTGCCTTTCCGGTGATTTTCAACCGCGCCAAGAATGCGCACCTTTACACCGAAGATGGCAAGGAATACCTGGATTTTCTGGCTGGCGCCGGGTCACTGAACTATGGCCACAACAACGACATTCTCAAGAAAGCCCTGCTGGAGTACATTGAAAACGATGGTGTCAGTCAGGGCCTGGATATGTTCACCACCGCCAAGCATGATTTCATTGAGTCCTACAAGAATCGCATCCTGGACCCCCGTGGCCTGAACTACAAAATGCAGTTTACCGGCCCCACCGGCACCAACTGCGTGGAAGCAGCCTTGAAGCTGGCCCGCAAGGTGAAAGGTCGAAATGGCATCATTTCCTTTACCAACGGTTTCCATGGCGTGACCATGGGTGCAGTTGCCGCTACCGGTAACAAGCACCACCGTGGTGGTGTCGGTACCCCGCTGGGCAATGTGGACTTCATGTTCTACGACGGCTATCTGGGCGAGAACGTCGATACCCTGGAGATCATGGACAAGGTGCTGTCCGATGGTTCGTCCGGCTTTGAGCTGCCGGCTGCGGTGATTGTCGAGGCGGTCCAGGGTGAAGGCGGCCTTAACGCCGCCCGCGCCGAGTGGCTGCAAGGGCTTGAGAAGCTTTGCAGGAAGCACGATATCCTGCTGATTCTGGATGACATCCAGGCGGGTAACGGCCGTACCGGTGAGTTCTTCAGCTTTGAATTTGCCGGTATCAAGCCGGACATTGTCACCGTTTCCAAGTCGCTGAGTGGTTACGGCCTGCCCATGGCGCTGGTGCTGTTCAAGCCGGAGTTTGATATCTGGAGTTCGGGTGAGCACAACGGCACCTTCCGTGGCAACAACATGGCTTTCGTGACGGCTCGGGCAGCCGTCGAGACGTATTGGAAAGACGACGCTTTTGCCAACGAGGTGAAGGCCAAAACCGAGGTGCTGGGTGAAGGTCTGCAGGCCATCTGTGACAAGTATCCGGGCGAGTTCAAAATGAAGGGCCGCGGCCTGATGCGTGGCATCGAAGCGACCCACGCCGAGCTGACAGACAAGATTACCAGCCGTGCCTTTGAAAAGGGGCTGATTATTGAAACCAGTGGCCCCAACGACGAAGTGATCAAATGCCTGATGCCGCTGACCACCAGCGAGGATGATCTGCGCAAAGGTGCTAAACTTCTGGCACAGAGCGTGGACGAAATCATGCAGGAAGGGATGAGCAAGGCGTCCTGAGACGCCTGCCATTCCCCAACCATTCATTCTGCAGGATAACAACGGTAACACTATGACTAGCGAACGACATACCGTAGAGAAGATCGGCGGCACCTCGATGAGTAACTACGAGGCCGTGCGCGACAATATCATTCTCGGCGGGCGCGAAAAGGACGACCTCTACCAGCGCATATTCGTGGTCTCCGCCTATGGCGGTGTCACCGATGAACTGCTGGAGCACAAGAAAACCGGCGAGCCGGGCGTTTATGCCCTGTTTGCCGATGCGGAGTCCGACTGGGCCTGGGGTGACGACCTCACCAAGCTGATCAAGTTCCTGACCGACATCAACGGCGAACTGTTCGGGGACCCCATGCTCAAGCAGCAGGCGGACCAGTTCATTACTGATCGGATTGAAGGTGTTCGTGGTTGCCTGATCGATCTGCAGCGCCTGTGTTCCTACGGCCAGTTCCAACTGGAAGAACACCTGCTGACGGTGCGTGAAATGCTGGCTGGCATTGGCGAGGCACACAGCGCCTTCAACACCGCCCTCAAGCTTCAGCAGGAAGGTATCAACGCACGCTTTGTGGACCTGACAGGCTGGCGCGACAACGAGTTGTTGCCACTGGACGAAAAGCTCAAACAGGCCTTCGATGCCGTGGACCTGACCCGTGAGTTGCCCATCGTCACCGGGTATGCACAGTGCAAGGAAGGCCTGATGCGCACCTTTGACCGGGGCTATAGCGAGATGACCTTCAGCCGGGTGGCGGTCATCACCAACGCCCGAGAGGCTATCATCCACAAGGAATACCATCTCAGCTCTGCCGACCCCAACATTGTCGGCGCAGACAAGGTGGTGCCCCTTGGCCGTACCAATTACGACGTGGCGGACCAGCTGGCGAACCTGGGAATGGAAGCCATCCATCCCCGTGCCGGCAAAGGCATGCGCCAGAATGAAATTCCGCTGCGGGTGATGAATACCTTCGAGCCAGAGCATACCGGTACTCTGATCACCGGCGACTACGTCAGTGAGAAGCCGCAGGTGGAGATCATCGCCGGCAACAAAGGCGTGTTTGCCATTGAGGTATTTGACCAGGACATGCAGGGCGAGCCGGGCTCGGACCGTCGCATTCTGGAAGTGCTTGGCCGTTTCAAGGTGCGCTTTATCTCCAAGGACACCAACGCCAACACCATTACCCATTACGTCGACAGCACGCTCAAGCACGTCAAGCGGGTGGTACGGGCGTTGAAGGATGAGTTCCCCAACGCGGAAATCAGTACCCGCAAAGTGGCGATTGTTTCTGCCATTGGTAGTGATATCAAGATACCGGGCATCCTCGCAAAGTCCGTCAAGGCCCTGGCGGATGAGGAAATCAGTATTCTGGCCCTGCACCAGTGCATGCGCCAGGTCGACATCCAGTTTGTGGTGGATGAAGACGCCTACAAGAAGACCATCGTGGCGCTCCACGGCGTGCTGATTGAGCCCTACAATCACGAGTACGCTATCGTCGCAGCATAACCGGGCGGGATTCATCCCGTCCGTAATTGCCGCAAGTAGCTACTGAACCCCCGGTAGCCGGGGATCCACGGCACTGTTCCGCGCGTATCTTTTATAAACTTACGATCGGAACCTGTGCCATGACTGAAGTTCAGAGCCCGGGGCCATCTCCGACCATAGCCCACTCCGGCGAAACGGACTCCCTTGTAGGGCTGTACTTCAGGGATGCGTCCCGTTACGAATTGCTGACCAACGAAGGTGAGCGTCGCCTTTCCCGCAGATTATCTTTCTGTTATCGGGTCATCTCTGCGGAGATGGGCTTGCCGGAGGACACTCCCCAAACCTTTCGTGAAGTTATCGGAAGCCTGGGGGATGCCTGCGCCTTCTCTACCCGGTGCCGTCGCGCCTACCATCTTGCCACCGACAGCCGGCAGCGGCTGATCCGCAGTAACCTGCGGCTTGCCGTCCATATTGCGCGGCGTTACGCCAACCGCGGCATCCCGATGTCGGATGTGATCCAGGATGCCAATGTTGGCCTTATCAAGGCCGTTGAGCGATTCGATCCCACCAAAGGCTTCCGTTTCTCTACCTACGCCTACTGGTGGATAAGCGAAGAGGTCAAACGTTGCATGAAGCGGGGCACCCGTCTGGTGCACACCCCCGAGAACGTGGTGGATGAAATCCGTCTGCTTCAGAAAACCTCCCTGGCGCTTCACCAGACCCTGGGCCGTACGCCGTCACAGAGCGAGCTGGCACGGGAAATTGAGGTATCGCCATCGCGCATCGGAGAACTGCGGGCCCTGGCGAGCATGGAAGTGTCTGTGGATATGCCGGTGACCACCGAAGGTGGCATCACCCTTGGTGACAGCCTCAGTGCGGGTGAGCAGTCCGCGCCGGACCATGACATGCTCCATCGGGACCGCAAGCGCACACTGGCGGCGCTGCTGGCCGATCTGAGTTCACGGGAACAGGACGTACTGGCTCGGCGCTTCGGGCTTGGCCTGCCAGAGCCGGAGACCCTGCAGGTGATTTCCGACCATCTCGGTATCAGCCGCGAACGGGTAAGGCAGATTGAAAAGGGCGCCCTCAAGAAACTGAGAAATCTGGTTGAAAGCCCGGAAGCGGCACTCCGGAGCTAGGCTCCGGAGGTTCAGGCTGGTTCTCAGCCATGAGCGATAAAAAACCAGGTACCGGCCGCTACCTGACACAACAACACAACGGCGGTCAGTAACAATCTCAGTTTCAGGTACCAGTCCGGCCAATAGACCCTCATCCAGCGTGCATCAACCACATACAGTGCCATATAGGCGACGGTGTAAAGCACGATCTGCGCTGCAACGGGCAGCAAAAGCCCGATACCAGCCGAGACGAAGAAGACCTGGCTGAGCAGCATGGTCACCAGTGGTGAAATCGGGTAGCAGCGGTTCTCCAGTTGCATTGCCAGTGGCCAGTAGATACCCGCCATAAAGGCCAGGATACCGGCGCTGTAAAGGTAGAAGTAACTGATAATGGCCACACTTTTGGCGGGCATCATGAACAGGCCGAGTATGGCTGCAAGGAAAGGCAGTAACCCGGCAATGCCAACGACAATCGCCAGCCTGGCGACCGCAATCACGAGCCGCGCCCCTGCACCCGTATTCTCATGGGTTCGATGTCAGCCGGCTCCATACCAACCATTTCGTGGTAGGCAGACGGGTGAACCACGTCGGTGGAGATAATACTGAATGCCGCCAGGGTGTCCTGAATCTGCCAGCTACTGCGAAACAGTCGGGTCTGTCCCCCGGCGTCGGATAGCAGGTGGTATTTCTCATCGATTACCAGCCTTGCCATATACTGCTGGCCCTCCAGAGAGATGATTTCCAGCAGGTCTATGGTCAGGTCAGGTATGTGCCTGAGTTCTTCCAGGGTTAGTCTCACCGTTTTGCTCTCATTAGTGCTCGAGGGATGATGTGCTACCCACGGACTTACGAGCGACGGATGGTTTGGGATCATCTGGCGGCCTGGAAGCGGCAGGAAAAACGGGGGTTCACACCTTGTCGGCAAGCTCCCGGCATACTGCATGTTGGGGACAATAGGTCAGGTGGTCGTTCACCATTCCCACCGCCTGCATGAAGGCATAAACAATGGTGGGACCCACAAAATTGAACCCCCGCTGTTTCAGCGCTTTGGACATGGCCTCTGCTTCCGGGGTGTATATCGGGACCTGATCAAAGCTTTCCCAGTGATTCTGGATCGGCGCGTGGTCCACAAACGACCACAGGAAGTCGCTGAACGAGTGGCCCTGGTCCCGCAGTTCCAGATAACCCCTGGCGTTCCGGACTATGGAGTTTACCTTCAGGCGGTTGCGGACGATGCCCGGGTCCTGCAGCAACGATTCAATCTTGCTGTCGTCGTAAAGGACGATGCGTTGCGGGTCGAAGTGGTCGTAGGCTGCGCGGTAATTTTCCTGTTTTCTAAGGATAGTAATCCAGCTCAGCCCTGCCTGCTGGCCGTCGAGACACAGTTTTTCGAACAGCGCCAGATCATCGTATTCCGGCCGGCCCCAGACGTTATCGTGGTAATCCATGTAGAGAGGGTCGTCGCCGCACCAGGGGCAGCGTTGCGGATTTTCCATAATCACTCCTGCTCGCGAATGATGACGGGATTGTGGAACAGCCAGTCTACCGGAGCAATGGGCCGGGCCGGCTGGCTGGCCTGCAATTGCCCCGCCGGGGTCTGTAAAAGGGACCCCGAAGGTAACGAATGCCCGGATTGATGGTAGACCAGCGCCACCAGGAAATCGCCAGCCTGGCCTGCGGAGGCCATCCAGCGCTTGTCGCCGCGATCGCCGAACAGCTGGAAATCAGCGGTTACCTCCAGTGTCTGCAGATTGCCGGCAATACCACGCCCGGTTGCTTTCAGCCAGGCTTCCTTGAGAGTCCAGACTTTGAGGAAGTCTTCACAGCGGTTGGCGGCGAGCAGCCAGGCCTGCTCACCGGGTGTGAACCATCGCTGAACCACTTTCTGCCAGTGTGGATGCCGGTTGCGGGGCTCGATATCCAGCCCCAGGCCCGGCGTGGCGGACACGGCACAGGCTGATAGTCCGTGGCTGTGGCTGAGGGACAAATGCCATCCCGGGGGATGCTCCGAGCAAACCGGGCGACCGTTAACGGGGCGACACTCCCCGCCGGCGGTGCCGGAGGTGCCAGCCAGTGCCTGGCGAATCAGCCAGCGGCTGCACAGGTATTCCCGCCGCCGAAGGCCACTGAAGCCGGCAACTGTGGCCTGCTCGAAGGCGGTCAGCCATTGCGGTGCGGCCGGGCTCTGTGACTCCGGTTCCCGGCACAGCCAGACGGTGGGGGCGGTGTCAGGGTTGGAGCCGGTCAATGATCCACCCATCGTTCTGTTTCACGTATTCAAACCGGTCATGCAGCCGGCTCGGCCTGCCCTGCCAGAATTCTATGCGTTCAGGCACTACGCGGTAACCACCCCAGAAATCTGGCAGAGGAATCTCGCCGGCGCTGAAGCGACGCTTCATCTCCGCCACTTTCTGCTCCAACAGCCCCCGGGAGGTTATCGCCCGGCTTTGTTCCGATACCCAGGCACCGATCTGGCTGCCCCGTGGGCGGGAGGCAAAGTAACGTAGTGACTCGGACTTGCTCACCTTCTCCACCTTGCCCTGTATCCGTACCTGGCGATTAAGACCAATCCAGGGAAACAGCAGGGCCGCTTTCGGATTTTCTGCCAGCTCACGGGCCTTGCGGCTGCCATAATTGGTGTAGAACACAAAGCCGGATTCGTCGAAATATTTCAGCAATACCGTTCGTATGTCCGGCATGCCGTCGCTGCCGGTGGTGGCCAGTGACATCGCATTGGGTTCGAGAATACCTGCTTCACGGGCATCGCCGAACCAGGTCTGGAACTGTTTGACCGGGTTGCTATCGAGAGCGTCGCGATCCAGGCCTTCGCTCTCGAAGTCGCGGCGCATATCGCTAATGTCCATTCAGGTTTCCTGTATAGGGGATTCGCTGGTTAATACGGTCAGGACAGAATATCGGGTTCATCGGGCCTTGTCAGTCCGCCAGCGGTTCTGGCTGACAAAACCGTCACTTGCGGACTATCCTTGTTAAACTGGAATGGGTTGCGCTGGGCCCGTCACCGATAACCAACAAGGAGAACAGGGTGGTTGTAAACCGCACACGACGATTGTCCGCCAGAAATATCTCGGTAGTTGTACTGGTTCTGGTCGTGATCTATGCCCTTATCGGGTTTGTGGGTCTGCCCTGGTGGTTGGAGCGGGCCTTGCCAGAGCGGCTGGAACAGCACATGGGATGGCAGGCAGAGGTGGAAGACATCCAGGTGAACCCGTTCACCATGAGTGTTGAGATTCTGAACCTGACAGCGGATGACAGTGATGGTGAGCGTGTTGTCGCTTTTGATCGCCTTTTCACCAATCTCGGGCTCTGGCGGCTGGTTACCGGTGTGGTTGCGCTACAGAATATTGAGCTGGAAGAACCCTACATCCGCCTGGACCTGCTGGAAGACTACAGTGTGAATTATGCCAGGGACTGGCAGGCGAACAACCCGCCGGGTGAGGAAACCGGCAACGACGAGAGCGCATCCGCAGAGCCGGTTCGTCTGTACTTTGACCGTGTCAGGGTCGCCGGGGGTGAGCTGTTGTTCCGGGATTTCAGCCAGGAGGGTCAGGAAGAGTTCCGGGTGTCACCGCTGGATCTGGCGATCAACGATCTGGCCACCTGGCCCCGGGACGAAGCCGACAGCAACTATTACCTGTTGGCCGCGGTCGGCAGCCAGACCATCGAGTGGGAGGGGGACCTGAGCATTGCTCCGCTGTATTCGAAGGGGTTTATCAAGCTGGGCGGAGTGACTCACACCACGCTACAGCACTTCCTCAAACCCTATCTTCCCTATCAGCTCCGCAACGGTAGCGTCACTCTGAGCTCCGAGTACCAGCTGCAGTCTGTCGATGAGCTGTTCCTGAGCACCTCCAATGGACAGCTCATCATTGAAAACCTGGGTCTTGGCCTGGCGGATAGCGATGACGAACTGCTTACCACGCAGAGCATCCGGATCGGCGATATACGGTTCGGACTGAATAGCCGTGAAGCCGCCACCGGAACCGTCAATATCGACGGTGTAAACCTGTCACTGCATCGCGACCCGGATGGGTCAATCAACCTGCTCGAACCGTTTCAGCGAAGTGACGACGATGAGCCGACAGAGGACTCTGGAGACAGCGACATGCCTTTCCGCTGGTCGGTGGCTGGTGTGGAACTTGGCAACAGTACCGTGAACTGGCGGGATGAGCAGTTGCAGACCGAGGCGAATCTGTCGTTAAAGGATCTGAATATCCAGGTTGACGAGCTTTCCCATCACCTGGAAGACCCGGTTAACTATAAGGCTGAGTCCACTCTGGGCGATGGCGGCCGCCTGGTGTTCAACGGCCAGACCACACTGGTACCTTTTACTCTGGAAGCCGGAATTGCCGGTTCCGACATTGTCCTGGCCCAGTTCGGTGCCTATATCAGCGAAATGGCGAACCTGGATATCAGGGACGGGCGCCTGAGTGTGGACGGAAATCTGGATCTGGACCAACAGCAGGATCCGTTGACGGGCACCTTCAGCGGCACCGGTGAGGTGGTGTCGCTGGATGCTCGTCTCGGTGACAGCGATGAGAGGCTGATTGGCTGGCAGAACCTGCGCCTGGCACCGGTGGAGTACAATGTGGCCCCGGCACGGCTGGAAATCGGAACGGTCACTCTGGCGGGGCCCACGGTCAATGTGGTTCGTGCAGGGGACGGGGTTCACAATCTGCAGCGTATGGTGCGGTCGACGGCGACGGAAGACTCCGCCGGGAACTCTGTGGCGGATGACAGCGAGTCAGAGTTTATCTTCCGTATCGGTCAGGTCATGCTGGAAGAAGGCACTGTGTCCTATACTGACCGCACCATGGATCCGACTTTTGCCACCCGGTTTGATCAGCTGCGTGGCTCCGTAACCGGCCTGAGCAACATTGCACCGCAGCAGGGTAAGGTATCGATCCAGGGCCGCGTTGGGGACGTTGCCAGCATGACCCTTGATGGTTCCGTGGGGGCTCTGGGAACAGACGATACCAGTGAACTCAAGCTGAGTATGGAGAATGTTTCCCTGCCCATGTTATCGCCCTACTTCGGCCGCTATCTCGGTTATGGGGTCGACAGCGGCAAACTGAACCTCGACCTGGATTACACATTTACCGGTAGCACTATTGATGCCGGCAACAGTGTGATCCTGGATGGTCTTGAGCTCGGCGAAGCGGTAGCCAGTGACGACGCGGTCAGCGTGCCGGTCAAGCTAGGCCTGGCCCTGCTGAGAAACCGCGACGGGGTCATTGATATCAATCTTCCCGTCAGTGGTGATCTCGACAGCCCGGAGTTCAGTGTCAGCCAGGTGGTCATGAACGCCTTCGTCAACCTGGTTGCAAAAGCGGCAACATCACCCTTCAGCATGCTGGGTTCCATTGTGGATCTGGCCGGGTTGTCGGGAGAGGATCTGGGCGAAATCAGCTTCGAGCCCGGCCGGGTGGAACTGGCCGAAGGCGAAAACGTCAAACTGGAGGCATTGGGCGCAGCGCTGAACGATCGGCCAGCGCTGGTGTTGAAGGTTCGTGGTGCGGTTTCACCGGAGGCCGATGCCAGCGGACTGAGGCGGCAGCGGCTGTTCGATCAACTGGGTATCGCAGACACAGCACCCGCCGCCGAGCGTATCACCGGGCTGGAACAGGCCTACGGCCGCTCGGACAACCGTGCCTCGCTGGGGGCCTTCCGCGACAACGTTGCCGGTGAGGATGGCCGGGTCAGTGAGTCGGAATGGGAGCAGGCGCTGGTGGAAAGGCTGGTTACGGATATCGAGCTGCCGCCGGAGGCCCTTGGTAATCTGGCCTCCGCACGGGGGGTCTGGCTGCGCCGGCAAATGCTGGAGGATTACGAGGTGCCGGAAAGCCAGGTCTACCTGCTCGATCCCGTGCGTGATGCAAGTGCCGATGAGAATGGGAATGTCACCATCAGCTTTGAGCTGGATGCCCGCTGAGTTTCCGGGCTCAGCGCCCAGCCAGTTCGGGCGGTAACTGAAGCCCGTGACGCTCAACCATGCGCTGATAACGCCCGTCTTCGATCAATGGTAATAACAGCCGCTCCACAGTCGCGGCCGTTATCGGCCCGCCTTTGCGGGCCATGATACTGAGCTGATAGGTCTGGTCAGCCACTTCGGACACCAGGAATCGACCCCTGTCCTCCGGGTGTTGCTCCAGATACATCTGGATATAAGAGCGGTTGATGATAGCCACTTCCGCCAGCGACGGCCGGTCGGCCTTTATCAGATTCAGGTTGCGGTCGTGACTGTGGGAAAATTCGATCCGGAAGCGTTCTTCCAGATCGGCGTTGTCTGTGGAAAGGCCCGCAAAGCCATAGTGGTAACCGGAAATCGCCACAATAGCCCGGTCAGTAACATTATCGAAAAAGCTCTGATCCCGACCGGGCTTGTCGAGGGCTACGTAGACGTCTTCGTCCATCAATATCGGGCGCGTGGCAGAGACAGGCCGAGACTTCCAACCCCAGTCCAGGCTCTCAAAGAAGATGACGTCGTATAATCCCGCTTCAAAATCCAGGTGCCTGCGCTTGGGAGAGGTGTGTACGATGCGAAAGGTGATGTCCCGATCAGCAGTTTCAAGTTCGGTAAGGAGCTCGCCCAGCAAACCTTCTACCTTGGTGTTTTCATGCACGGCAGCCAGAGGTGGGAAATCATAGACGCCGACAGCGATCTCGGTCCCCGACGAGACGCCGGTTGCAAAACCCAGGACCACCGGCAGGCAGAGAAACGGAAGGGCGGTTTTAAGCAGGCGTCTGAAGTTCAAAATTGCAGTTCCGCATTGGTAAAAGTTGAACGTGTATTCAGATTAGCACTGTTAGTTCATTGTCATAAGGGGTCAATTATAAACTCATGCAAAACGGGAAATCTCTATGAGCCGCCCTCTCAGCCATTTTTTTGCCTACGTATCACGGCTTCGCTGGATCAGACGCTGGGGGTTGATGCGCAATGCCATCGAAGAGAACGTTGCCACCCATTCCTGGGAGGTAGCAACCCTGGCCCATGCCCTTGCTATTATCCGCAACCGGCACTTTGGAGGGCAAGTGGATGTTGACCGGATTGCGGCAGCCGCGCTCTATCACGATGCCACCGAAGTCATAACGGGTGATATGCCAACACCGGTCAAATACCACTCCAGGGTCATGCGGGAAGCTTTTGGGGACATAGAGCACAAAGCGGAGGGCGAATTGCTGGCTCTGTTACCCGACGATCTCCGTGATGAATTTGACCCCTACATCCGCGAATCCCGTTGGGCACCGGAAGAAAAGGAGCTGATCAAGGCAGCGGACCGGCTGTCGGCACTGTTGAAATGCCAGGCGGAAATGCAGGCGGGTAACAAGGAGTTCGAGCCAGCCGCAGGTCACATCCTGAAAAAGCTGGAAGACGAGGGCTTGGCGGAAGTGATGTACTTTCTGGAGGTGTTTGCGCCGGGTTACCAGCAGCCGCTCGACAGCCTTCTGGAATAAGGCTTTCGGCGGCTGCGTCAGTTACCCGGAAGGACGTCAGCTGTTACCGGCTGAAGCCACCATGCCACCGCGAAGGCCATCCTGCTTTACGCTCTGGCGTACGATATCCTCGGGGCTGCCGGCCAGTTCCCGGAACATGCCCATGGAGCCCAGCAGAGCGGAGGATTCGTATGGCACGAAGACGCGCTCGCCGTCCTTGGCCATATTGGGCAGCACCTTGATGTAGCTCTGACCCAGCAGGTAGCCGATAACGGTCTGCTTGTTGTCCTCGGTATCGCCTATGGCGCTGAGCACCAGGCGAATGGACTCCTGCTCACCCTGGGCGCGCAGGATCGCGGATTCCTTGTCACCCTCGGCATTGAGAATGGCCGATTCACGCTGGCCCTGGGCCATGGCAATGGCGGCGGACTTTTCACCCTCTGCCTCGGTGACCGTGGCACGGCGCTTTCGCTCGGCGGCCATCTGCAGGCGCATGGCCTCTTCCACCTCTTCGGGCATACTGATGTCCTGAACCTCAACGCGGGTCAGTTTTACACCCCATTTGGAAGCGGCTTCTTCCATCTCCGCCTGAATGGCGTTGTTTACTTCACTGCGGGATTCGAACAGCTTGTCCAGCTCCATCTTGCCCACTACGGAACGCAGTGTGGTTTTTGCCAGTACCTCCACGGCCTGGCTCATGTTGGCCACTTCATACACCGCACGGCGCGGGTCAATGATCTGGTAATACAGTGCGCCATTGATGTTCACGGTTACGTTATCGGTGGTCACTACCGGTTGGCCGGGAAAGTCCATGACCGTTTCGCGGCGATCAATCCGGGTCTCGAAGCTGCTGCTGGGATGGTACTCGTCGCCGATGCGGACGTAGCGGGTCATGATGATGGCGCGGGGGCGCTCAATGAACGGAATGATGATGTTCACGCCGCTTTCCAGGACCCGGTTGAATGAACCCAGCCGTTCGATAACCATCACCTCGGACTGGCGCACGATAACCAGGCCTTTGGCGATGATGAAAATGCCAATGACCACGAGAATGAGGCTGATAACCAGCCCGGGGGAAATAACCGATTCCATGTTTACTGTTCCTTGTGATTGATCGTGTGAACAACGGCGGTGGTGCCGTCAAAACGTTCGAAAATGACTTCGGTGCCTTGCGGCAACTCGGTCATGTCGGTATCGCTGGTGCGCAGGCGGTAAAAATCGCCGTTGACTTTAATGCCGCTGGCGCCGTCAAAATCCCGCTTCACCGTCCTGTAGGGCCTGCCCTGCTCGACACCCGTGCCGGTGGTCCCGTATGCCACGCCTTTGGGCGAAAATCGTGGCTTGATCCAGCGAATGGCGACGGGCACCAGAATGCCGGAAAACACGCCCATGCCCACCAGTTGCCACTCAAACGGAGCACCCAGAACAGTCAGCAGTGCCGTCAGCGCGGCCGCGATACCCAGAGCCAGCAGCACCAGTACGCCTGACGTCAGCTCCGCGAGGCTCAGCACGAGGGCGAGAATCAGCCAGAAATGCGTAAGACTCCATTCCATACAGAAACATCCGTTGGTGACAGACAAGTGATGAGAGGCGGCAATTGTACCCTGTCACCGGTGCGCGGGTCACAGAAAGTGGCTCTATTGCCCCCGGGGGGAGTGCATTATTGCCATATCCCCTGGCCCGACACCTGTTAGAGTAAGTCACCCATCGCATAACAAGAGGTCATCGACGATGAAGGATCTGAACAACAGGGTAGCTGTGGTAACCGGCGCGGGTTCCGGTATTGGTCGGGCACTGGCCGTGGCACTGGCGGCAAAGGGTTGTCGTCTGGCGATATCGGACGTCAACGAAGCTGGTCTTGCCGAAACGGCAGCCGAATGCAGCGCTGCCGAGGTCAGAACCTACCGTCTGGATGTGTCGGACCGTGATGCGATCTATGCCCACGCCGATCAGGTCGTGAGTGATTTCGGACAGGTCAATCTGGTGATCAACAATGCCGGGGTGGCCCTGTCGTCCAGTGTGCGGGAAATGACCGACGAGGACTTCAAGTGGATCATGGATATCGATTTCTGGGGCGTGGCCCACGGCACCCGGGCATTTCTGCCGCACCTGATTGCCTCCGGGGACGGCCACGTGGTTAACATTTCCAGTGTGTTTGGTCTGATTGGTGTACCCAAACAGAGCGCCTACAACGCAGCCAAGTTCGCTGTTCGCGGCTTCACCGAGTCCCTGCGCCAGGAAATGAAGCTGGAAGAGCAGCCGGTTGCAGTGAGTTGCGTACATCCCGGTGGTATCCGCACCAATATTGCCAATTCGGCCCGCATGGGCAAGTCCGAGAATGCCGACGCCCAGCGCAAGGGGTTCGACAAGATTGCCATGACCACGCCGGAAAAAGCGGCCACGACCATTGTGAAAGGCATTCTGAAGGATGAATCGCGCATTCTCGTGGGGCCGGATGCCTGGGGCATTGATGCCCTGAACCGGGTGCTCGGGTCAGCCTATCAACCTCTGGTGGAGCGGTTTTCCCGCAAAAATCTCTACATCTGACCTGCCAGGCAGTCATTGCCGAAGACCCTGGTTTGCAGTCCGGTTGCCGGAGTGATTGATGCCCGGTAACTGGCCCTGTATATTTTACGTACAGGGGGAGTTCCCGCCCGCTGTAATTCAGGGAAAGAGGCAGCATGAAAACACCACAGCACCCGGACCTTGGTGCGTCGCTTGAGCAAAGCCGCTCAGGGCTGCGGGACACCCATCGCCGCTCACTGATGCGGGCGCTGTTCCTGGTAACCGGGTCCGCCCTGGTTATTTTCGGCAGCCTGCAGATTCTCAACGGCTACCTCTGGCTCGCTGCCGGGGAGTTTGTTGCCAGTGGGGTGTTGTTCCTTGGAGTCGCCCGGATCAACCGGACGCCGCATCTGCAGGGCTGGATATACGGTTACCTGGTCACCGGATTTTCCTTCTTTCTGCTGATCATGCTGGTGCCCGACGCCTCGGTAACCGCCTTCGTCTGGGTGTTGATGATGCCGGTCCTGGCCTATCTCCTTCTCGGCAAGAAGGAAGGCTTCTTTCTCAGTGTGCCTTTCATGGTAGCGGGCTGTGTCGCCTTTTATTTCCACCTCGAATTCATTGCCAACGCACGTAGCATGATTGACCTGCTGAACATGGTGCTCTGCGCCGTGCTGATGCTGGGCTTCATCCATCTCTACGAAACCCGCCGCGAAGAAGCCGAACAGAAACTGTTCACCCTGGCGCAGACTGACGCACTCACCGGCCTGTCCAACCGCTCAAGCTTCCAGAGCACCCTGGGCCGGACCCTCGCCGAGTGCAAACGCAGCGGTTCCGGGTTTGCCCTGGTGATCATGGATATCGACTACTTCAAAGTCGTCAACGACACCATGGGGCATGACGCTGGCGACCAGGTGCTGCGTAACATAAGCCGCCGCCTGACCGAACGTCTGCGCACGACCGACTCCGTCGGGCGATTGGGTGGAGAGGAGTTCGGACTGATTTTGCGGGATGTAAAGCCGGAGGATTCGTTCGAACTGATGGACGAACTGCGCCAGCGCATTGCTGACAGCGAACTATGCTACGGCGAAGCCGTTATCCGGGTAACAGCGTCTTTCGGTATTGCCCACTACCCCGAGCACGGCAGCGACGCGGAAACACTGTTCCGAACTGCAGATCGCTGTCTTTTCAGCTGCAAACGCGCTGGACGCAACATGGTTGCCAGAGCTGGTATGTCTGCCGTCAAAGGGCCGCGTCTTGCGGGCGGACCTGTTTAATTCAAGAAGCTGAGCTTCTTTCAGTATCACTCCCAAATTCGGGTCGTAAGCGGGCACCTTCTGCCAAAACCGTGCGGAGCCATGGATGGCGGAGCCCGAGCCGCACAGGGACGTCTCGAGGCGTGTTTTGGCAGAAGGTGGCCGCTTGCGACTGCACGGACTTATAGATCACTGAATGGTCCGACGATTCCCCTTACGATACTCCGGCGCAATATACTCATTGATCTGTTCCTTGAACCGGGCAATCAGCTCACTGTTGTCGTGGTCCCAGGGGTGGAAGCCAGGCTTGAAGTACTCCAGCCAGGTCGGAATCAGGCTGGAAAAGGTTCCGTTCTTGCCCCACAGCTGCCACAGACCACGGGCGCTGTCCTTCAGTGAAAAGTTCTTACGGTCGTTCAGCATCATCCGCGTGGTGAAGTAACTGGCCATCATGCCCAGTGCCGCGGTGCTGAACGCCAGGTAGAAGGTGCGCTCGGCGTAGGTGCCACCGGCCTGGTTGAACACATCGTAGGCCACCGCCTTGTGCTCGGTTTCCTCAATGGCATGCCATACCCAGAGCGGGCGCATGGTCTCGTGCATGTCTTCGCGTACGTCATCCCGAGCCAGCAGCATGTCCGCCATCATCGCCGTCATGTGCTCCAGGGCACAGGTGATGGCCAGCTGGTGGCGTTCAGGCAGCTTTTTGGCAATGCCCAACACCACTTCCAGATGCTCTTCCAGCTCTTCCACCGGCATACCCTGATCCCGCACATGCTGGTTCATGGATTTGTGCTCCAGGGAATGCATGGCCTCCTGGCCGATAAAGCCCCGCACGTCCTTTTTCAGCTTGGGGTCCTTGATCTGGTCCTGGAAGTAGCGGACCGAATCCACGAAAAACTGTTCGCCCTGTGGAAACAGCACGGAAAGAGCGTTCATGGTGTGGCTCAGGGTGTAGCTGTTGTCCACCCAGTAGTGCGGCACTTTCTCCCCGAACTCGAAACCCATGCGTTGAGGCTTGATGGCGACGTTCTCCGGTGTGCGGGCAACCGGCCTGGACTCAGTGGTTTTGGTTCTCAGCATGTCTGTACTCCTGCGCTTGGCGCTATGGCTGATGTGATGATTCCAGTGTGGGTGAGTCAATGCAGCCTTTGAATGCGAAAAGGGGACGGCCATCGTGGAGTAGGGGCCAGCGCTGGCCTCAATTGACTGTGCTGACGTGCCTGCAGGTGCCTCCAGTCACAGTGCCGCTGTGTCGGGCTTCTGATAGCATCGGTAGCAATGAGTGCTCCCACAACAACAAAAGGATCCTGCATGGCGAACCCGGGCCCGGAAAAAGAACGGCAGATGCTGGGAGTGTTCCTGGTTCCCGGTGTGTATCTGCGGGTGCTGGCGGATGTGGTGCGACAACTGGGTTACAATGACCGCAGCCTTTACGAGGGCATGGACGTCGCCCCCCAGGACCTGAAGTCCAACGACAGCCGGGTGTTCGTCACCGACGCCATTGTGATGGTAGAGCGGGCCCTGGATCTGGCCGGTAAAGACGGCCTGAGCTTCATGCTGGCCCGCGAGCTGCGGGTCACCATTCACGGCACACTCGGGTTCGCCGCCCTGACCAGCCCCACCCTGGCAGGCGCGCTGGATTCGGTGCGGCGTTATCTGCAACTGCGGGTGCCTTTCCTGACCATGACCCTGACCGACACCGGTGACCACGTGCTGGTGCGGTTACGGTCCGAGTTCGACGTACCTACCCAGTACCGCTTCCTGTCAGAAACCGTAAGCGCGACCCTGATGATGCTGGCAGAGCAACTGATCGACCGCGAAGATGCGGAAAAACAGGGATTTGCGCTGGTGGATGGCAAACTTCCCGGTGTGAAAGTGCAACTGACATCACCGGAACCGGCTTACTACCGCAAATTCGCTCCCCAGCTGCCGGTGCCGTTCGAATACGGCCAGCCGGAAGAAACCATGGTGTTCCCCAAGGGCCTGCTGGACACCCGGATGCGGCTGGCAGACGCGGAAGCATCCCGGATGGCCCGGGACCAGTGCGAATTCGAGCTGCAAAAAGCCCTGAAAGACCAGGGCGACATCACCTACGCCATCCGCAACATGCTCCACATGATGCCGGGCCCACTGCCCTCCCTGGAGGCCATGGCTGAACGTTTCTGCGTATCGTCCCGAACCCTGAAGCGGCGGCTGGCGGAAAAGGACACGACTTACCGGGAGATAGTAGAAGCCGTACTGAAAGACCGCGCCATTCAGCTGTTGCGCTACACTAACCAGTCAGTCAGCGAGATCGCCTACGAGCTGGGGTACGCCGACCTGTCCAACTTCAGCCGCGCCTTTCGCAAGTGGACCGGCAAGTCCGCCAGCGAATTCCGCGAAGGCGGTCCCGACCCTGCTCCTGAAGTTGGGCCGTGACTTTGGTGCCCTGGCCTGCTGTGCCTCTGGCTTGGGAGCGTGGTTGCGGGGTGGGGGTATTTATTTTTTCGAAAAATGAACTCGCTTCGCTCAGACACCATTTTTTACGAGAAAAATAAATACCCCCACCCCACACCCAGTGACCGTGGGAGAAGGCTGTCTTTCGTTTCGTTCACTTGCTTTCAGCTTGTAATCGGGGACTATGCCCTAACTGTCTGACGGATGGGGGGCTGGATTATTTTTCCGCCAGGAAAAAGGTGTCTGAGCGCAGCGAGTTCTTTTTCCCAAGGAAAAATAAACCAGCCCCCCAGCCAGGCACCAGCACCAGCAGGCTAGGGCTAAAGATTCAGGCCAGCAAACCGCCAAAAGGAAACCAAATGGAAATCAATCAGGATACCCACAGCAAACTCATCGGCTACCTGCTCTGGATCTTCGGATTCCTGGGCGCACACCGGTTCTACTATGGCAAGCCGATTACCGGCACCATCTGGTTCTTGACGCTCGGGCTGCTGTTTATCGGCTGGTTCATCGACCTGTTCCTGATTCCCGCCATGGACCGGGAAGCCGACATACGGTATGAGTCCGGTGAAGTGAGTTACAACATTGGCTGGATTCTGCTGACCTTCCTGGGGGTGTTTGGGCTCCACCGGATGTACATGGGCAAGTGGATCACCGGGATCCTCTACCTGCTCACCGGTGGTTTGTTCCTGGTGGGCGTGCTCTATGACTTCTGGACGCTGAATGACCAGATTTCGCAGCGTAACCGGGAGGTAAGGTTCGGTTAAACCTCAAATCCCGGCTGCGCTTTCCAGTTCGGCCAGGCCCTCTTCCAGATAGTCCAGCATCCGCTGCAGGCTGGGGAGGGTGCGGCGGCAGCCGATCAGGCCGAACTCGATCTGGTCGCAGTAGCTGGTCAGGGTCATGTTCAGGGCGATCCGGTCCATGGCAATAGACACCGGATACATCCCCTCAAGCCTCGCTCCGTTCCAGTAGCTGGGTTCCTTTGGCCCGGGTATGTTGGAAATTACCACGTTGAAGGTCTGCCACTTCGGCGCCAGGCCGGTCAGCAGGTTGAAGCCTGCCGGTGCCAGCAACAAAGCGGTGTAGTTCAGGATTTCCTCTGCAGACATGTTGGCGTAGCGCTCTTTGGAGGCTTTCACGTCTTCATGGATATAGCGCAACCGCTCAGCCGCGTCGTTCAGATGAGTGCCCAGCGACGCCAGGATGATGCCCACCTGGTTCCCGCCCGAGCTGTCATCCTTGCGCAGGGAGACGGGCACCATCGCCACCAGTGGCTTCTCCGGCAGTGCATCCTGGTTCATCAGATAGGTTCGCAGTGCCGTGGCGCACATGGCCATGACCACGTCATTGACTGTTGTTTCGTAGGCCTTGCACACCGCCTTGATGCGCTTCAGGCAGTAGGACTGGGCCGCAAAGCGTCGGGAGCCGGTGATCTTGCCGTTGAGGACACATTGGGGGGCGTGGAAAATGGAGTCGTAGGCCGGGTCCTTTCGCGCGCGGTTGACGGTACTCAACAGTGCCTTGGACACAGCCGGCACCGTACCCAGCTGTTTACCGGACTCCCCCAGCAGATGGGCGACGTTGCGCCACATGGACGGGCCGTTGTCGCCATTGTTGTTGCGGCTGCGCAGCGGCAGTGCCCATATCGGGGGCATGTTCCGCTGTTCCGGGTCCTGGGACAGCATGCGCTGGAACAGCCGCATGGCGGAAACGCCGTCCACCAGGGAGTGGTGTATCTTGATATAGACGGCGAACTGTCGGTCTTTCAGGCCCTCAATGAGGTGGAACTCCCACATCGGCCGTTCCCGGTCCATCAGGTGGCTGTGTTCTGCGGAGACGAACGCCAGCAGTTCCCGGATACGGCCCGGGGTGGGCAGGGCTTCAAACCGGAAATGGTGCTCCAGGTCCAGGTGCTCGTCTTCCACCCAGAATGGTTGGCCGAACCGGTTGTTCAGGCGCCGGTCGAACGGCGGGGTCACCGTACACTGTTCCCGCAACTGGTCTGCCAGCTGTGCGACATAGTCGTCCGGTGCATCTTCAGGGAACGAGAACAGCTGCAGGCCACCAACGTGCATGGGTTGCTGGCGTTTTTCCAGCCACAGAAACACCTGGTCTATCGGGCTCAGTGGTTTCACGGTATGAATCTCGCATTGTTCTGGTTGTTGTCTGGCAGACAGTGTTGCAGCATTTAGGAGTCGGTGGAAGTACCGGTTGCTGGCCGAACAGGCCTGAAACTCCGACTTTGACAGGTCTGCCCGGGATTTCACGACGTAGGTTCATGGTGGCTTCAAGAGACAGAATTCAGCGCGGCAGCAGCGCAGGACAAAAGGGGACATTCAGTGAAACCACTCGTCATGCGACTGGGCTTTCTGGCCGGATTGTGGTGTTTTGCGCTATCGCAGGTCCAGGCGCAGGATCGCCCCGGGGTTGAACTGGAGCAGGTTGAAACATCCGATATCATCAGCGAAGTCAGCCTGAACGGTACCGTCAATGCCCTGCGTACCTCCCGGCTGTCCACGGCGGTGGCAGGGCTTGTTGACGGTGTGCGGGTCGAAACCGGGGGCAGGGTTGCCCGGGGCGATCTGTTGATGAGTCTGGACGATGAGCAGGCAGAGTTCGAGCTCGAAAGCGCCCGTGCGGAGGCGTCAGAAGCCCGTGTCCGGCTGGAGGAGGCGCAACGCCGGCTGGCCGAAGCCCGTTCGGTGGGGGCAGGCCGTAATATTGCGGCGACAGAAGTCAGCGCCCGCGAGAGCGAGGTTGCCGCCACGGAGGCCGCCCTTGCCCGTTTGCGTGCCGAAGAAAAGCGGCGCCAGGTTGTGCTGGACCGTCATCGCATTGAAGCGCCGTTCGATGGCGTTGTCAGCAACCGTGCCAGTGACCTGGGAGAGTGGGTGACGCCTGGTGACGAGTTGCTGACCCTGGTGGATATCACCAACCTCAGGCTGGATTTTCGGGTACCCCAGGATTACTACCAGCGCATCACTGACGCTTCCGAACTGCTGGTTCAGGCCAAAGGTGTGGACCAGAAACCGGTTCCGGTCACCATCGAATCCCTGGTGCCGGTCAGCGATACCCGGGCCAGAACGTTCCTGCTGCGGGCCACCGGGCCGGAAGCGCTGAAGGTACTGCCCGGCATGGCAGTACAGGCAACATTAAGGGTGTCCACGGGTGAGCAGGGACTAACCGTTTCCCGGGATGCCATTAACCGCTATCCCGACGGCCGCGTCACAGTGTGGATCGCCGATCCGGCAGATGAAGATCTCTACGAAGTGCGTGAAAAACGGGTGGAAGTGGGCGCCAGCTTCGATAACCGCATGGAGATTCTCAGTGGTCTCGATGGCGACGAGCGGGTGGTGATCCGCGGCAACGAATCCCTGGAGGATGGCGCCAGGGTGCGGCTGGCAGAGCGGGGATCGCGCTGATGTTTGCCGGAGTCATTCGCCACGGCACCCTGGTGACCGTGGTCACGCTGATTATTGCGGTTATCGGTGCTGCAGCGGCATTGCGCATTCCGGTGCAGATGATTCCGGACCTGGAAACCCGCACGGTCACCGTGGAAACCCAGTGGCCGGGGGCAACACCTCAGGACATCGAGAAGGAAATCCTGATTGAGCAGGAGCGGTATCTCCGCAACGTACCGAATCTCAGCGAGATGGCATCCTCTGCTTCCAGCGGCGCCGCTGAAATCGAGCTGGAGTTTCCCTTCGGTGTTGATATTACCGAGACCCTGATCCAGGTGAACAACGCCCTCAGCCAGGTTTCCAACTACCCCACCAACGTCGACGAGCCGCGTATTGTGGCGGCTTCGTTCTCCTCCAATGCCTTCATGTATTTCCGGGTTTCCACCTTGCCGGGCAATCCCCGGGAGCTGGATATTGACCTGATGCGCGATTTTGTGGAGGACCGTGTCCGCCCCCGCATGGAAAGCGTGCGCGGGGTTTCCGAAGTGTCCGTGGGTGGCGGCGCCGACCGGCAGATGCAGATCACCGTGGATGAAGCAAAGCTGGCTCAGCGTGGCCTTAGCCTGCTGGACCTGCGGGATGCCATCACCAGCCGCAACCAGGACGTGTCAGGGGGTGAAGTGGATGCCGGCAAACGCCGCTACCTGCTGCGTACCGTCGGGCGATTCCGCGACATCGAGGAGCTGCGTGCTCTGGTCGTCTCCCGTACCGGAGACAGTGTGGTCCGGCTGTCTGAGGTGGCGAGCGTGCGACAGGATCATTCCCGCATCCGAGAGCTGTCGTACATCAACGGCCAGAGGGTCTTGGGCCTGCAGGTGCGGCGGGAGAGCGGCTCCAACGTCATCGATATCAAGTGGGCGATGATGGAGGAGGTGGAGAACATCAACCGGGAAGTGCTGGAGCCGGAAGGAATGCGGCTGGCCCTGACCGCCGACGATGCCCGCTATGTGGAAGCGTCAGTTGCCAATGTCTGGACCAACCTGGGCATCGGTGCCGTGTTTGCCACCCTGGTGATGTTCCTGTTCTTGCGTTCATCCAGGGCAACCTTTGTGGGCGTGGTGGGTATTCCTTTGTGTGCCATCGCGGCGTTCCTCGGTCTGATGATCACCGGCCGTACCATCAACGTGATTTCCCTGGCCGGCGTTGCCTTTGCCATTGGCATGACGGTGGATAACAGTATCGTGGTGCTGGAGAACATCGAGCGGCATCGTCGCCTGGGGCTGGACAAGTTCGAGTCGGCGCTGAAAGGCGTGCAGGAGGTCTGGCCGGCCGTGCTCGCCTCCACCATGACCACCATCCTGGTGTTTCTGCCGATCCTGTTTATCGAGGAGGAAGCCGGGCAGCTGTATTCCGACGTGGCGATTGCCATTTCCTCAGCCATTTTCGCGTCGATGCTGGTGGCCGTCACCGTCATTCCGATGCTGAGTGCACGGCTTGATTTTGGCATCAGTGAAACCGACACCGACCAGTTCGGCAATACGGTATCTGGCGGATGGGCTGGCGCCATCGTGGGTGCCGTGCGGCGGATGGTCAGCGGGCCGTTCAGGCGCGCCGTGGTTATTCTGGGCACCATTGCGCTGAGTACCTGGATCATCCTGTTCCTCACCCCGCCGGCTGAATACCTGCCTGAAGGCGAAGAGCCAAAAACCTTTGCCTCCATGAATGCCCCGCCGGGTTACAACCTGGCCGAGATGGAGAGCATCGCCAAACAGGTGGAAGACCACTTCCTGCCCCATGTGCAGGCAGACCCGGAAGCCTATGAACGCGGCGACACCCCGATACCGCCCCTGGCCTATCTGAACATGCAGGTGAGCCCCACCAACGTGCGGATCATCGCGGAAACGGTTAACGCCCGACACATCGAAGTGCTGATGGACCAGATCACCGGTTTCTACGAGCAGTTTCCGGGAATGCGGGCTTTTGCCGCCAAGGGCTCCATTATCTCCAGCAACGACGGCGGTACCCGCAGCATTAACCTGGATATCTCCGGGCCTGACCTGGTATCCATCTACGAAGTGGCCAACACCGCATACGGCCGCGCCCGGGAGATTTTCGACAACCCCCGCATCCAGACCCAGCCCGTCACCCTTTCCCTGGCCCAGCCGTTGATCCAGGTGCGGCCAGACTGGGACCGGGCCGCAGAACTGGGCCTTGGCACCGAGGCCATCGGTTTCACCGTAGCGTCGCTGACGGAGGGATCCTATGTCGACGACTTCTTCCTGGATGACGACAAGATCGACATTTACATTTATGGCAGCGAGGGCAGGAACCCGAGCCTGGACGAGCTGCCGGATGTGATGGTGCACACGCCCCAGGGCGCCACCCTGCCGTTGTCGAGCCTGGCGACCATCGAGGAAACCGTGGACACCAGCACTGTGCGCCGGCTGGATGGCCGCCGTACCGTGACCCTCAACGTCATCCCGCCGGATGATGTGCCGCTGGAGGCCGGGGTTGAACGGGTGCGGACAGAACTTCTGGGTGCCATGCGCGACAGCGGCGAGTTGCCAACCGGTGTGTCCATAGACATCTCCGGCGCCAGCGACCAGCTCAACGCCACCCGTGATGCCCTGAGTGGCAATTTCATGATTGCGGTGGTGATCGTGTACCTGCTGCTGGTGGCCATCTTCGCCCACTGGGGCTTCCCGCTGCTGATCCTGACGGCCATTCCCCTGGGCATTGCTGGCGGCATCGTCGGCCTGGCGCTGATGAACCTGGTGGGCGGTCTGTTGCCAAAAATCGGCCTGCTGCCTCTGAGCCAGCCCTTCGACATGATCACCATGCTGGGCTTTCTGATTTTGATGGGAACGGTGGTCAACAACCCGATCCTGGTGGTGGAACAGGCAAGGCAGAATCTGCGGCACAAGGACGTGTCGGTGGTGGATGCAGTCATCGGCGCCGTGGAAACCCGCCTGAGACCCATCGCCATGACCACCCTGACCACCATCTGCGGCCTGTCCCCGCTGGTCTTCCTGCCGGGCGAAGGCACCGAGTTATACCGCGGCGTGGGTGCCATCGTGCTGTTCGGTCTGGCTGGTGCGGCTACGGTGACTGTTACCTTCTTGCCGGCGCTTACGGTGTTTGTCCTCGGGTGGCGTGCCAAGCGGCCCGTTCGGTAAAGGGGAGTCGCCGCTTCGGGGGTGGGGGTATTTTTTCTTTGGGGAAAAGAACTCGCTGCGCTCAGACACCTTTTCCCTGGCAGAAAAAATACCCCCACCCCCAAATCGGCTTTTCGGGCATTGTGCCGGGCCGCTTTCAGGACATGGTGATGAACGGTTACGCTGCGACTGATTCTTTGTTCGCTGCCGGGATTTCTACCCGGACGTTGGTGCCATCCAGCAGGACCGGGTAGGTTTTAACGGCTACCTCCTCATCTTCCAGGCATTGACCGGTCTGCAGGTTGAAGTGCTGTTTGTAAAGTGGTGAAGCCACCACCGGCTGTCCTTTCAGGTCGCCGGTAATACCCCGCGCCAGCAAATTCTTGCCGGTAAACGGATCGGTATGGCTGATGGCAAACAACGCCGGCAACCGATGCGGCAAGTAAAACACCGCCACCGGCCCATCCTCGGTCCAGACCGCCACACCGGACTCCGGCACAAGGTCCTCAACGGTACAAACAACATCCCAGGAAGTGCGTGCTTTCATAACATTCTCCAATTTCAATACGGTTTACTCAAAATGTTGGCTTGGGCCCGTTCGAGTCTGCGAGCAGCGATAACTCGTGACCCGATGAGTGTGGGGGTGCGTTGTATTTTTCCGCCAGGAAAAGGTGTCTGAGCGAAGCGAGTTCTTTTCCCAAGGAAAAATACAACGCACCCCCGCGCTCCACCCCGAGCTCTAAGTCTTAAGCAGGCTCCCCCTCAAGCAGAGGCCGACGCTGATCCCTCTCGGTGGTCCACTCCTGAACCGGATCCTTCTTCTCCGGAGCGTTAACAAACTCCCGGAACCGCTTCCTCTTCTCAGGATCCTCAACGGCCGTCTTCCACTCGCACTGATAGGTGTCCACCAGATCCGCCATGTGCTGCTCCAGCTCGTCACAGATGCCCAGGCTGTCCTCCAGAACCACCTGCTTCAGATAGTCCAGACCCCCTTCCAGGTTTTCCATCCACACACTGGTGCGCTGCAGGCGGTCCGCCGTGCGTACGTAGAACATCACCACCCGGTCAATGGTGCGGATCAGTTCCTCGTCCGACAGATCGGTGGCGAACAGGTCGCCATGGCGCGGGCGCATGCCACCGTTGCCGCAGACATACAGGTTCCAGCCGTTTTCCGTGGCAATCACGCCGAAGTCCTTGCTCTGGGCTTCCGCGCATTCACGGGTGCAGCCGGACACCGCCATTTTTACCTTGTGGGGCGCTCGCAGGCCCTTGTAGCGGTTCTCCAGGGTGATCGCCATGCCCACGCTGTCCTGTACGCCGTAGCGGCACCAGGTGTTGCCGACGCAGGACTTCACCGTGCGCAGGGACTTGCCGTAGGCGTGGCCGGTTTCGAAGCCGGCGGCGATGAGTTTCTCCCAGATTTCGGGAAGCTCGCTCAGGGTGGCGCCGAACAGGTCCACCCGCTGGCCGCCGGTGATCTTGGTGTACAGGTTGTATTCCTTGGCCACCTCGCCCAGCACGATCAGCTTGTCCGGGGTGATTTCGCCACCGGGAATGCGCGGCACGATGGAATAGGTGCCGTTCTTCTGCATGTTGGCCATGAAGGTGTCGTTGGTGTCCTGCAGGGGTACGTGGTCGGTGGCCAGAATGTGTTCGTTCCAGCAGGTGGCGAGAATGGAGCCCACCGCCGGCTTGCAGATGTCGCAGCCGTGACCCTTGCCGTGTTCGCGGATCAGCGTACGGAAGGTGCGGATGCCGTTGACCTTGACGATGTTGAACAGGTCCTGGCGGCTGTACGGGAAGTGCTCGCAGATGTCCTTGCTGACTTCCACGCCGCGTTTTTCCAGTTCGTTATCCACCACGTTCTTCAGTAACGCGGCACAACCGCCGCAGCCGGTGCTGGCCTTGGTTTCGGCCTTGACCGAACCCAGGTCGCTGCAGCCGGCATCGATCACGCCGCAGATATCGCCCTTGGAGACGTTGTGGCAGGAGCAGATCGAGGCCGTTTCCGGCAGCGCATCGGGGCCCAGGGCCGGAGCACCGCCCTGGCTTTCCGGCACGATCAGGGTTTCCGGCTGTTCCGGCAGTTCAATGCCGTTAAGGGCGTATTGCAGCAGAGTGTCGTAGTGGCTGTTGTCGCCCACCAGGATGGCACCCAGGAGGGTCTTGCCGTCTTCACTGATCACCATGCGGCGGTAGTGGCCGGCCTGCTCATCGTTGAAACGGATGTTGCGGGAACCCGGGGTCTGGGCGTGGGCATCGCCGATGGAGCCCACATCCACACCCAGCAACTTGAGTTTGGTACTCATGTCGGCGCCGGTGAAGGCCGCTTCCTCGTCACCGTTGAGCACGGAGGCCAGGGTGCGGGCCATGGTGTAGCCGGGGGCCACCAGGCCAAAAATCTTCTCACTCCACAGGGCGCATTCACCAATGGCGTGGATGTGCGGGTCCGAGGTGGTGCACTGGTCGTTGATGACAATGCCGCCGCGCTCGCCCATGGCCAGGTCACTACTGCGGGCCAGGGCATCCTGGGGCCGGATGCCGGCGGAGAAAACGATCAGATCGGTTTCCAGGTGAGAGTCGTCACTGAAGTTCATCCGCAGGCGGGCGTCTTCGCCTTCGATGATCTCGGTGGTGGCTTTCTCGGTGTGCACCTGCACCCCCAGTTCCTCGATCTTGTGCTTGAGCAGGGCGCCGCCATCGCTGTCGAGCTGCACCGGCATCAGGCGGGGTGCAAATTCCACCACGTGGGCATCCAGCCCCAGAGTCTTGAGGGCATTGGCCGCCTCCAGACCCAGCAGGCCGCCACCCACCACAACGCCGGTTTTCGCGCCGTCAGCGCTGGCGCGGATGCTGTCCAGGTCTTCCAGGGTTCGGTACACCAGGCAGTGGGGGTGCTCGTTGCCCTTGATCGGGGGGACAAACGGGTAGGAGCCGGTGGCCAGCACCAGTTCGTCGTAGCTGTACTCGCCCATCGGTGTGGTGATGGTCTGGTTGTCGCGGTCGATGCCGGTGACTTGTTCGCCCAGGCGCAGGTCGATATTGTTTTCCGCGTACCAGTCGGCGGTGCCCATGGCCAGGTCGGCGTGGGTGGAACCGCCGAAATATTCGGACAGGTGAACCCGGTCATACGCCAGCAGCTTCTCTTCGCCAAATACCTTGATGTCGAAGTCCGCTGCAGCGGGCGTTGCCACCAGTTGCTCCAGGAAATGGTGGCCGACCATGCCGTTGCCAATCACGATCAGGGTTTTTTTGCTCATGGTAATTCCTCTCTCTGTTCCCGGCCGCCTTACGCGGCTTCGCAGTAGTGCTTGCCAAAGGCCAGATGGGCCCGGTAAGGGCTGATGTCATCGGCCTGTTGAATACGTTCGCTGTACCAGGGGCCGTCGCTGGTTTCGCCGAACAGCACGGCGCCAGTCAGGCGCTGGTTGCGAACCAGCAGCCGGCAGTAACGATTGGTTTCATAGTCCTGCCAGACCACGGATTCGGTATCCGCGTCCGCTTCAGTCTGGCCGCAGGAAAAAATGGGAATGCCGCTGATTTTCAGGCGTGTGGCAATAATGGATGGCTCAAAGGCAGCCTGGCTGTCCGGATCGCACAACACCTGGGCCAGCACTTCCGCCTGTTGATAGCCTGGCTCTACCAGTCCAAAGGTCTGGCTTTCGACCTGGCAGCATTCGCCCAGCGCATGGATGTGGGGATCACTGGTTTGCAGTTGCGCGTTCACCCGGATGGCCCTGTCGCAGTCCAGGCCGGCCCCCCGGGCCAGTTCTGCGTTCGGGGTGATACCGGCTGCTGTCACCACCAGGTCGGTGCTTATCAGGGTTTCGTCATCCAGTTGCACCGCGCGCACCAGATTGCGGCCAAGCAGGGCCACGGGGCAGGTGTTGGTGCGAACCGACAGTCCGCGGTCAGTCAGGGCATCTTCCAGCAGCGCCCCGCTGGCGCGATCCAGTTGCCGGTTCAGCAGGTGGCTGCTGCGGTGCAGAACCGTGACCGCCATGCCGCGGCTTCGAAGCCCCTCGGCGGCCTCCAGGCCCAGGAATCCGCCACCGATGACCACAGCCCGGCGCTGGCGCTGGCTGATGCTGATGAGCTGGCGGGTGTCCTGCAGGTCCCGGAAGCCCATCACGCCTTCCAGGTGCTCGCCCTCCAGGCCCAGGCTGGCCGGGCGGGAACCGGTGGCCAGAACCAGGCGGGAGTACGGCTGAACCACCCCGCTCTCGGTGCTGACGGTTTTCTTCGCGCGGTTGATGGCAATAACCGGATCGCCCTGGTGCACCTCAATATTGTGCTTCCGGTACCAATCGGGTTGCTGCAGTTGCAGGCTGTCCTCACTGGCATCGCCCGCCAGTACGGCCGAAAGCTGGATGCGGTTGTAGGCCGGCGTTGCTTCACCGTTAAACACCACGATCTGCTCGAAAGGGTTCTGCGGCTGCTCAACCAGCTTTTCGAGCAGACGCTGGGCCACCATGCCGTGCCCGCAGATAACGAGAGTCTGTCCTGTTGCTGCTCTCACGATCGTCATCCCCTTCTCTGCCCAAACAAAAAAAGCCGGAGCATCTGATCCCCGAAGGGACTCGATGGTCCGGCGCCAATGCCAACAACAATGATCTGATGGTCCGGCCGATCCGTGGCCGGGACGTTCTTCCCTATGTTTGTAATAGCGAAGGCCGTGCCAACATAATAATTCTAGTATTTACAGCTAGTTATGCCGGAAGGCTTTGAGGCTGGCACGGAATTCATGCGCTTTGACAGGGCGACGTGCACCGGATGAGTGCTTTGAACCGGCGCGAGAGCCCGCGATGCCCCAATGAGCTCAGGCGATGCGGCGAACCGGGATTTCCGGCTGGCTGCTTTCCACCTCCGGCGTTTCTTCAGCTTGAGCCGGGGCAGTCTCCTCGGTGCGTGCCTCTCCCTGTTCTTCCTGGCCTTTGCCGGGGAAGCGCTGCTTCTCATAAAGGAAGGACAGCACGGCCTGCCGATAACGCACGTACTCGGGGTGATCGGCCAGGGTGACCCGGTTGCGGGGCCTCTCCAGTTCAATGTGCAATTCCTCGCCGATGGTGGCAGCCGGTCCGTTGGTCATCATCACAATCCGGTCCGACAACAGCACCGCTTCGTCCACGTCGTGGGTGATCATGATCACCGTGCTGTTCAGGTCCTGCTGGATTTTCATCAGCGAATCCTGAAGGTGGGCCCGAGTCAACGCATCCAGTGCCCCGAAAGGCTCGTCCATCAACAGCACACTGGGCTTCATCGCCAGTGCCCGGGCAATACCCACCCGCTGCGCCATACCTCCGGAAATTTCACCGGGGCGCTTGTCGAGCGCGTGGTCCATATTGACCAGCTTGAGATTGTGCAGAATCCAGTCCCGTCGCTCGGTCTTAGTCATGGTTTTACGGAATACCTGCTGTACGGCCAGCTCCACGTTCTCGTACACCGTCAGCCAAGGCATCAGCGAATGATTCTGGAACACCACAGCTCGCTCCGGCCCCGGCGTATTCACCTCATGCCCGTCCAGCACACAGCCTCCACGGGTGGCCTGTAAGAGCCCAGCGACGATATTGAGCACAGTGGATTTACCGCAACCGGAATGCCCGATTAGCGATACAAACTCGCCTTTACGAATTTTAAGATCGATATTCTCCAGTGCTACGAAAGGCCCTCCAGGCGTGTCGAAGGCCATCTGTACATTGGTCAATTCGAGGTGTGACTTACTCATGTTCTTTCTCCTCTTGTTTCGGAGTACGAGCTGGCAGGGAGGGTGGTCCGGGGCACGCTGTGAATACGTCCCTGTACGCTGGACAAAAACATCCCTGTTTTTGACGTCCCCGGACCACCCTCCCTGCCAGCTCTATGCCGAGTCCTATTCGTTCCAGGCTACTTTTTTCTGAATCAGTAGCATGATTCGGTCCAGTAAAAATCCGATAAAGCCGATAGCGAGAACGGCGACCATAATGCGGCTCAGGGATTCACTGCTGCCGTTCTGGAACTCGTCCCAGACGAATTTGCCGAGTCCCGGGCTTTGGGCCAGCATTTCGGCGGCGATAAGGACCATCCAGGCAATACCGAGAGACACCCTCAGACCAGTAAAGATCATGGGGACCGAAGATGGCAGCACCACTTTTCGGACATGGGTCCAGAAAGACAGTTGCAGCACTTTGGACACGTTCAGCAGATCCGGATTGACTGCTGAAACACCCACACTGGTGTTGATCAACGTGGGCCAGAGGCTGCACAAAGTGACGGTGATCATCGAGGTCAGGAACGACTTCTCGAACATCGGGTCGTCGCTGACGTAGGTGGCCGAGACCACCATGGTGACCAGTGGCAGCCAGGCCAGCGGTGATACCGGTTTGAAGATCTGGATCAGCGGGTTCACGGCCGCTGAGAAGTGGCGGTTCAGGCCGATGATGACACCAAGTGGTACGGCGATGATGGTGGCCAGAACAAAACCGGCCAGTACGGTACCCAGGCTGGTGACGACCTGGTCGATAAACGTTGGCGCACCGGGGTAGTCGCGGATCTTTACTTCCGCGTCCGGGTTCTCCGCCAGGATGCGTTCATTGCGTTGTTCCTGCATGGTGACGAACTGGGCGGCCCGGTCCCGCTGGTTGCTGTGTTCCTGCCAGAGCTGACCGGTTTGCTCCAGTACCTGGGCCGGGCCCGGAAATGCACCCAGGGAAGTCTGCACCTGGGGTGCGGCGAGGTGCCAGAAACCCAGGAACAGCGCGATACCGATGGCCGGCAGCAGCAGCTGGCGGCCGGTTTCGGCCAGGTTCTGGCCGGACAGTTTTTCAGTCAGCGCACGAAGCCATCGTTGGCCTTGTGATAACGAGTCGGTCTGGCTGAGCGTGGTCATGTGATGTCTCCTGACACTCAATGCTTAAGGGGTTTGCGAGCCTTTGAGGCCAATCTCGAAACTGTCGATGTAGGCGTTAGGCTCCCTCGGAGTGAAGGCCACGCCGTCGATCAGCTCACCCTGGTGTGGGCGGGTGAAGTTTTCGCCGTCCAGGTCAGGAAAGTCGTCGGCACTCAGGGTGCCATCTTCAATCAGCGAGCGGGCGGCTTCCTTGTAGATGTCGGCGCGGTAGACCCTGGCGGCCGTTTCCATGTACCAGTCGTCGGATTTCGGCTCCGGGATCTGGCCCCAGCGGCGCATCTGGCTCAGGTACCAGATGGCATCGGAGGGGTAGGGGTAGGTGGCGTAATAGCGGAAGAAGACATTGAAGTCAGGTACTTTCCGCACATCGCCTTTCTCGTACTCGAAGGTGCCGGTCATGGAGTTGGCAATCACTTCCTCGTCAGCGCCAACGTAGCTGGAGCGGGACAGGATTTTCACTGCTTCCTCGCGGTTGGCGTTGTCGTTCTCGTCCAGCCAGTGGGCAGCACGAATCAATGCCCGCAGCAGTCGAAGGTGGGTGTTGGGGTTCTCTTCGGCCCAGGCTTCCGTAACCCCGAACACCTTCTCCGGGTTATTGGGCCAGATCTCGTAATCCGTGATGACTGGCACTCCGATGCCCTTGAAAACCGCTTGCTGGTTCCAGGGTTCGCCCACGCAATAGCCCTGGATGGTGCCGGCCTCCATAGTGGCCGGCATTTGCGGTGGCGGGGTGACGGACAGGTGCACATCGGCGCCTATGTTGCCGCTGGTGTCACCCCGTTGCGGGGCATAGAAACCCGGGTTCAGGCCGCCGGCCGCCAGCCAGTAACGCAACTCGTAATTGTGGGTGGAGACCGGGAACACCATCCCCATGCGAAAGCGTTCACCCTCGTCACGGTACTGTTCGATTACCGGTTTCAGGGCGGCAGCACCGATGGGGTGGACGGGCTTACCTTGTTCATTCTTGTCGATGTGTGGGGTCATCTGTTCCCAGACGTCGTCAGAGACGGTGATTCCGTTGCCGTTCAGATCCATGCTGAACGCGGTGATGATGTCTGCCTGGGTGCCGTAGCCGATGGTGGCCCCCAATGGCTGGCCGGCGAGCATGTGGGCGCCGTCGAGAGTGCCGGTCACCACGCCGTCCAGCAGCACTTTCCAGTTGGCCTGGGCTTCCAGTTCCACAAACAGGCCCTCATCCATAAAGAAACCTTGCTCCCAGGCGATGGCCAGTGGCGCCATGTCGGTCAGTTTGATGAAACCGAGCCTCAGGTCCGGCTTCTCCGCAGGGCCGATTTCGGCCTGTGCCGTGCCGGTTCCTGTCAGGATCAATAATGTGGCTGCCAGTGTTTTCAGTTGCATGGTGCTCTCCCGGTGTTATTTCAGGCAAAAAAAAGCCTGCCCTCCGTTTCCGGAGCGCAGGCGCCAATGCCTGATGATTTTCAGTTTCTCTCACTGCCGATTAACCGTGCAGTGGATGCAAGATCGTCTGTAGTCTATTAAGCAGACGTCGTGCCAGTTCTCCAATACGTTGAAATTTATAGATTTATACAGACTTCCGGTTTCAGTTTCCCTGTTCCGGCCCGGTTCTGGTGGCCGTTTTAGTGCGCAGCGCCTCATTGTTGGGCGGGCTGGTATGGTCCTGGTTGTCCGCCCTCCAGTCGTGAAGCCGTTCTCCCAGTAGTCTGTCACTGGCCACGGCAACGGGGCCGTAACGCCCCGACAGAGTAAACGGCAGCTGGTGTCGCCCCTCCATCTTGCTGTCGATAACCGGCGTGTCTATACCCATGGAGGCCGCAGCATCCCGGAACAGGTCAGGCCGGATTACCTGGCGCACCATGGCACCGCTGACGGGGCCCAGTTGTCCCCGGAGTGTCAGCCGTGAGGCCAGCCAGTGCGCCTGGGAGAGCCAGGGAAAGTTGGCGGAATGACGGAAGAAGTGTTGTTCCAGCCGTGGATGGAACAGGCTGTAGGGATGGTCATCCAGTACGTTGATCTGCTCGCCGAGGTATTCCGGTTTCGCCAGAATCTCACGCAGCAGGCGATGATTGTGGCGGTTGTCCAGCCACCGGCAGCCAGCGAGCAGGGCGCGCACCAGGTGTCGGTACATCACGCCGTGCTGCGACATCCAGTCTGCCCGCATGCCCAGGACTTTTTCCGGCGCGTTCTGCCATATCTGGTGGCCGGAATGAAGGATGCGCCCCAGATTTTCGTACTCAAGCAGGCTGTTCCAGGGTTCGCCAACGCAACAGCCTTCAATGGCATTCGAGCGGAAGGCATCGACCATCTGAATCGGGGACACCGGGATAATCTGGATATGATGTTCCGCATCCGGGCCGGCGGATGCCAGCCAGTCACGAAGCTGGAGGTCGTGGCTGGACCAGGGAGCGACAGAGGCCAGGCGTATTGGTTCCCCTCTGTGTCTTGCCAGGCTGATCAGTTCGCGAGCAGTGGCGATGGGATTGTCCAGATTCGTTGCCGAGCGCTGCAGCTCGCCAAACAGTCTGTTACCCAGGGTGATGCCATTGCCATTGCGGCTCAGCACCATGCCCACCACGACCGGTACTTTCGGCCGGTCAATAGCCAGGGACATGCTCAGCGGCATGGGTGCCAGCATGTGGCCGCCATCGATAAGCCCGAAGGTGACCTTGTCCCGCAGAGAAGCCCAGGAGCCCTCCCGCACCAGTTCTACGTCGAGCCCCTCAGCATCAAACAGACCCAGTTCGCGGGCCACAATCAGTGGAGCGCTGTCCAGCAGTGGCACAAAGCCAAGCCGGACATGGAATCCGGGGTGTCTGTGAAGCGGGGTGGGGTGAACCATTGCGACTCCGTCCGGGGCAGTTACGAGGCTTTCTGGATTGGTCTGCCCGATTTCTGGCTGCGGCTTTCGATCAGGGTAATAACGCGGCGCGCCATAACCGCCAGGCGTTCGCTGTGCTCCATGGCGGAACTGCGCAGCATGCGATAGGCCGTTTCCTCGTCACAGCGCTCATGCCGCATGATCATGCCCTTGGCCTTCTCGATCGTCTTGCGATCTTCCAGTGCCGAGCGGGTTTCCTCTAACTCGGTCCGCAACGCCTGAAAGGACTCGAACTGAGCAACCGCCGAATCAATAATCGAGCGAACCCGTTCCGGCTGTATGCCGTCCACAACGTAGGCGCTGACGCCTGCCTTTACTGCTGCATGAATGGTGGCACGGTCGCCAGGCTGGTCGGCAAAAAAGACGATGGGCCTGGGTGCGTGGGCATTGAGGGTGCTCATGTTTTCCAGGGTGTCCCGGTCTGGCGAGTCCATATCAATGATCACCATGTCCGGCTGGTCACGGGCCACCGCTGCAGTCAGGCCAGTGGCATCCGGGCGCTGGCGGATTACCTCATGGCCCTCGTGCCTGAGTGCGGCACAAACCTGGCTTGCCCGTTCGGGGTCCTTGTCGATCAGAAGGATGCGAAGGGGTTCTGGCGAATTCATGGTGGTTTCCTTAACTGAACAGTCGTTGACTGCGAATGGCTAATCATTCGGCAAAGCGTTTTCTGCCTCGTACAGAGGTGAAAGCAATAAATCTGCCAGGGTGTTGGAGGGCCCTTGTTATCGGGACGTCAGCCGAATTCACCATTCTTTTTCAGTCCTTCACGGATGAAAACCTGCGCGGTCGTTGGGCATTTCCTGCGGTTTTGCACTGTTTTGAGTCCGGATTGCCCGGTAAATCCCCCGCTCACAGGGGCGGAAGTGCTGTCGGCGATACGTTCTGCCGATGATGGCCCTGGAATTGCAAGGCCCTGGAATTGCAAATAAGCGAGAACACCTCGTGAAAACACCGGGCAAGATGCAGGCCCGGTGCTTAATTGTGGCAAAGAAGCCCGCATGCCCAGTCTGTTCCGCAACAGATCGGGCATCGCGGGCTTTTTTGTGTGTTAGTGATGCTCAGGAGATATCGTGGATTCGCAGAAAGCCAGCAACCCATCTGTTCACACCACCTGCCCCTATTGCGGGGTCGGGTGTGGCGTTATGGCAAACCCTGACGCCCGCAAGCCGGTAGCCGGAGACGCCAACCATCCCGCGAACTATGGGCGCTTGTGCGTCAAGGGTGCCAGCCTGCACGAGACCACCGGGCAGGAAGGGCGATTGCTGTATCCGCTGGTCAGGGGGCGGAAGTCTGACTGGAACCATGCGCTTGACGAAGTGGCGGGCGCTATCCGCAACAGCATTGAAACTTACGGGCCGCAGTCTGTGGCCTTCTACCTGTCGGGCCAGTTGTTGACGGAAGACTATTACGTGGCCAATAAACTGGCCAAGGGCTTTCTGCGCACGGCCAATGTAGACACCAACTCCCGGCTTTGCATGTCGTCTGCGGTTGCGGCCCACAAGCGGGCGTTTGGTGCCGATGTGGTGCCCGGCTGTTATGAAGACCTGGAGCTGGCGGATCTGCTGGTGCTGGCGGGCAGTAATGCGGCCTGGGCACACCCGGTGCTATACCAACGCATGAAAGCCGCGGCCCGGGAGGGGCGCCGGGTAGTGGTCATCGACCCCCGTCGCACCGCAACCAGCGAGCTGGCGGACCTGCACCTGGCCCTGCGCCCCGGTACTGACACGGTATTGTTTAACGGCTTACTGAGCTGGCTGTCTGATCAGGGTGGGCTGGACGAGCCCTATATTGATGCCCATTGCCAGGCATTCGATGAAGCTCTGGTGAGCGCGCGGGCTGCAGCCCCGGATGTCGGGTCAGTGGCCGAGCAGTGTGACCTGTCGCCGGAAGATGTGGAAACCTTCTATCGCTGGTTTGCATCGACGCCACGCACGGTCACCGGCTTCTCCCAGGGGGTTAACCAGTCCGTCGCCGGCACCGACAAGGGCAATGCCATCATCAACTGCCACCTGGCCACCGGCCGTGTTGGCAAGCCTGGTGCCGGGCCCTTTTCGCTGACTGGCCAACCCAACGCCATGGGTGGCCGGGAGGTGGGCGGTCTGGCCAACACACTGGCGGCCCACATGGATTACGACAGCCCCGGGGCAAGATCGCGGGTGGCAGAGTTCTGGGGAACCAACCAGGTGGCTGATGGTCCTGGCCTGAAGGCCGTGGACATGTTTGAAGCGGTTCACCGGGGCGATATCCGGGTGATCTGGATCATGGGCACCAATCCGGCGGTCAGCCTGCCGGATTCTGCACGGGTCCGGGTCGCTCTGGCACGTTGTCCGACGGTGATTGTGTCTGATTGCGTGGCTCATACCGATACCACCGCCCTGGCGGACATCCTGCTTCCTGCCGCAGGCTGGGGTGAGAAAGACGGCACGGTAACCAACTCGGAACGGCGGATTTCCCGCCAGCGACGCTTCCTGCCCCTGCCAGCCGAGGTGAAACCGGACTGGTGGATAATCAGCGCGGTGGCGGGAAAGCTGGGCTTCGGAGGTGCCTTTGATTACGGCAAGCCTGCTGACATATTCCGTGAACACGCCGCCCTGTCGGCCCATGAAAACCGTGGCGAGCGCATCCTCAATCTCGCCGGCCTGGTAGGCCTGACTGACAATGACTACGACGCTCTGGAGCCGGTGCAATGGCCCGTACTGGCGGGCTCTGGTGCCACCGACTCGACACGGCTTTTTGCGGACGGTCGTTTTGTTACCGACAACCATCGCGCCCGCTTCATTGCCATCAACACCGTACTGCCCGAACAGAAAATCTGTGACGACTACCCCATGGTGGTCAATACCGGTCGTATCCGGGACCAGTGGCACACCATGACCCGAACCGCCAATGCACCGCGATTACTAGCTCACCGTTCAGAGCCATTTGTTGAAATTCATCATCACGACATGGCCAGGCTGAACCTGGTGGAAGGCCATCTTGCACGGCTGACCCTGAACAATGAGCAATTCGTGGGGCGTGTGCGTCAGAGTGGTGGGCAGCGACCGGGGGAAGTCTTCATTCCCATCCACTGGAACCGCCAGTTTGCCTCCAGCGGCGTGGCTACCGTGTTGACTGAACCGGTAACGGATCCCGTCTCCGGCCAGCCCGAAGCAAAACACGGTCGCGCTGCCATAACGCCATTCCGTGCCCGCTGGCACGGGCGGCTACTGGTTCGATGTGAACGCCCCCGGCGCTGGACGTCGGATTACTGGTGTCATGTACCGTTGAACCACTGTGAAAGTTGGTGGATTGCCGGCCGCCAGCCCATCAAGTGGCTGGATGCGATGCATGACTGGCTTGGCGGGACGGCCCATGTGGTTATGTCCGACCCGGCACAGGGGTGCTTCCGTGCAGCCCGTATCGTCAATGGCCAGCTGGAGGCCGTGTTGATGGTGGATAAGGACCCCGCCAGAATTCCCGACGCAGGCTGGCTGGATGACTGTTTTTCCGAGCCGACGCTGTCGGAATCCAGCCGGCGAGCCCTGTTGGCGGCCCGGGATGTGGATGTGGAAGACCCGGGAGCCATTATCTGCAGTTGTTTTCAGGTGGGTGAACACCAGATCGGAGCCGCCATTGCCGGCGGTGTTGGATCCGTGGCAGCGCTGGGAGAACAGCTTCGCTGCGGGACCAACTGCGGCTCCTGCATTCCGGAGCTGCGACACCTGATTGAAGCCTCAGTCGGCGAGAGCGCGTAACAGAACCACCGGCACCCGGTACCTTAATCCCCGGCACGCCCCGGTACCCTCCACCGTGCAGGTCTTGCGGTTCACCCGGATAATCGTGCCTTGCAGTTGGCGCCTGCCGGCACCAAAGCCAACCGCGTCCCCTACCGCCCACTTCAACATTAACTGGCGAGTATCCGGAGCTTGGATGGTCTCGTCGGGTACCGGAATGCCGGCACTCTCTGCCTGCTCTGCCAGATGGCGCCTGGCGGCGTCGGCCCCGCCGCTGCCGTGGAGTTCATCCAGTATCCGGTAGAAGTGCGTGTTGTGCACGGAGCCACGATAGCGCTGGCCGGATACATGCTGGAGCAGGTGGGCAAATTCGTGGCAACAGGTGTGCGCCAGCAGGTTCAGTGTGGTGACCTCGCCGTCAAAATACTTGCGCTGCCGTATCTCACGCCCGGAAAGCCAGCCGGCCACCGCGTCAGGCTGGTGCTTGGCCATGATCATGCGTTTGCCGTAGGTGATCTGGTGCTGTTTCAGGCGCGGGTCAAATCGATGATAGGTAGCCTGGCCGGAGCCGACCCGGCATAGCAGGGTTGTGGCCGGGGCCTGTTTGCGGACCCAGTCTTTTGCGGGGGGCCAGAGAATGGCACTGGTCGTTTCGCACATAAGCTGGCCCAACCTGTGGGCTTTGGAAGGTTCAATAGTCATGGGCCAGACGCGTGCAGAAGGAGGGGAAAGCAACCATCCCCTGATAATACCTTGTACTGGGCTTCCCGTAAAAACAACAACGGCCAGCAAGGGCTGGCCGTTGTGACTGACTGGACCGGAGGGCTTAGCCTTCGATCGGCGAGCGCCAGTCGTCAGCACCGGAAGTGCCGGCAACAGCGTGTTCCCAGGTCACTTTGCGGTAGGACAGGGAAGCGGTGACCAGCTGGGTGAAGTCAGCGCTGGCGGCGTCCTGGCAGTGCGGCATGTTGCACTGGATGTCAATGATGGTGGCATCTTCCAGGATAGTGGAGAAGAAGTGCTCCTGCTTGCCCTCAACGGAGGTGCGGTACCACTTCAGCTCTACCTTCGGCAGCATTTCACCGGACGCCAGGGCGTTGTACATCAGCGGTGTGGCTTTGTTCAGCGCAGAGGTGAACTTGAACGGCTTGTGAACGCGCTGACCGGAAGGCTGACCGGACTGGGGGTCAGTCGGAACGGTTACAACGTGGCTGAATTCCTGAACCAGCACTTCGTCTTCGTGACCTTCAACGTAGATGTTGCCTACGGAATCGGACGTGAATGCGCCGGCGGTGATGTTACCCTGGGTCTGGCCTTCGATGCTGATATAACAAGGAGTTGGCATAGTCTGCTCCATGACGATTGAATGAATAAGTGTCCTCGGGTTCTCCCTGGACGCTTCCCACGTAACAAGGGCCGTGCCAGAAATGAAAAAGTGTTTAATAACAGTGAGTAAGATTATTCTGGCAGATGGATCGAGGTTGCTCAGGCAATCTGTTGCTGGCTTCGGGGCGAGATATTGCTGGCCGGGCAATAAGTTGCTCAGCGCAGACGGAATCTTACCGGCAGGGCGTAGGTAAAGGTCTCGCCTTTCATGGAGTCCGGCACCGGGGGCAGAGGTTCGGCATCCTCAAGCATGTCCAGAGCGGCGTAGTCCAGCAGTGAGTGCTCCGAGGACGTGCGCAGAAAATACTGCACCAGTTTGCCGTCGCGGCTGAATTCGAACACCAGTACCGGAGAGCCCTCCTGTCCCAGGCGGCGGGCACGGCGCGGGTATTCGTAGAACCGGCTGAGGTGCCGGCTCAGTTCGGTGAGGTAGCTGTCCACATCGGAGGAGTCTCCGGCAGTGAGTTTCACCTGTTGATTGGGGTTCTCTTCCCCAGCAGTGTTTTCCGTGGGCTCTTCTGAAATGTTCTCACTTTCCGTTGTCTTGGCTTCGGCCACCGGCTCCACTACTTCAGGCTCAGGCTCAGGCTCAGGCTCAGGCTCAGGCTCAGGCTCAGGCTCAGGCTCAGGCTCAGGCTCAGGCTCAGGCTCAGGCTCAGGCTCAGGCTCAGGCTCTGGTTCTGGTTCTGGTTCAGGTTCAGGTTCAGGTTCCGGTTCCGGCGGTTGTTCCTGAACCTCTGTTTCGGGGGTATCGGGTTCCTTCGGTTTCCGGGCTCCAGCCAGGGATATCCGCAGCGCCGGAGCGGAATTGACCGCCGAATCCCCCAGCGGTTTCAGTTCGGGCACCCGTTCAGGCGTAGCGATCACCAGGGCTGTGGCGGTAATGATAATGGCAATGATCAGTAGCAGACTGCGGACGGTTTTACTGGCACCCATCAGCTGGCAGGCTCCGTCAGCAGGATGACTTCCCCGTAGCCGTTGTCCTCAAGCACGCGAAGCAGGGTTTCCAGGTCTGTCATGGCAATGTCCTGTTCGGCCGCTATTTTAAGGGGGGACTGTTCATCCGGAGCCGGCAGCGCGTATGGAAAGTCTCGGGCCTCAACGGTTCTCCCCTCTACCAGCCACTCCCCGGCTGCGGTAACGATCAGGTCCGCGTGGGGCTGTTCATTGCCTGCCTGATCCCCGGTGCCGGGAAGATCCGGTAACGGCGTATCCGACAACTGGCCTGCCACGATAAAAAACATCAGCAGCAGGAACACCAGGTTGATGAGCGGCAGCAGGGCATCTTCCAGGCGCTCCATGAGGGACTTGCCGGAGGTGACCGGCGGTGGTACCAGATCGTTCATGGTTGCTCCGCGGGCTGCGGTGTACGCTTCCAGTGGGTGGTGATGCCGCTGTCTGATAACCGGCTGTAGGCGGTGGTGAAATCTGTCAGGCGTGTAGCGGATGCAGTTGCCAGATTGATCTCGTTCACACCGCTGGCTCTCAGCTCGCTGACAAGCGCCTCAACTGCCCAGGTTTCCCCTTGCCACTGAGCTTTGCCATCCCGCTGTACCGTTACTTCGGGCACGGGTTCTCCAGTGACCTGGCTGGTATCGCCGGTGCTGTTGCTCAGCTCCATGAAACTCACGGGCAGCAGGCGGCTGGTGAGCATGAAGAACACCAGCAGGATAAAAACCACATCAATCAATGGGGTAATACGGATGGGAACCGGCCGTGCCGGTCTTGGTTCAACCAGTTGCATTGGCCAGGCGGCCCTGCTGTCCGGTTCCGGAATAATCGGCAAAACGACGGGGGGCCTGCGTGGTGTCTGTGGCAGGCTCTGCGTTCTCCGTGGCTTCGTAACTTTCGGGCGCTCCCAGTGGCACGGATAATACGCTGACAAGCGCACTGTTGATGGTTTTCTGGATCCGCCGAAGGCGGAATTCAATCCAGGCTGCCAGCGCGGCAAACGGAATGGCAATCACCAGGCCCGCTGCGGTGGTGGTCAATGCTTCGTATATGCCTCCGCTCAACTGGGACGCATTGGCCCGGCCTTCGGTGGCGGCCATGGCGCTGAAGGCTTCCATCATGCCTATTACCGTGCCCAGCAGTCCCAGCAGCGGTGCCAGTGCAGCGATCACCTCAATGATCTTCAGCGGCGCCTCAAAAGGCTCGAGGGCGTGATGGGCATCTCTGGCGACGGTTTCCCGTATCTGCTGTGGGTCGGTGCCTTTCAGGCGGGCGTTCATGGTATCAACAACCAGACCATGCAGCGGGTTCAGACGGCGGTAGCGGCCGGCGCTGCGCTGCAGCTGAACGGGCACTTCACCGCCGGGCTTTTGTTGCCAAACCGTAATGGCCTTTTTAAGTTTTGCGGTGAATCTGGGGGCAAAAAAAGTCCCGAATAACATGAGGTAAACGAAGGTCACCATGCCCGCAACGGCAATTGCCAGCAGCACCATCATTACAGGGCCGCCCATTTCCATCAGCTGGCTGACCGGGCCGGCACTGAGTCCGGTGGCGTCGGTGAGCAGGGGGTCTGACATCAGGAGAACCTCAATCGTTAAATAGATCTAAATAATAACGATTATCATTGAATTTGCAAGTCCGTAACCTCCTGGATGCCAACTGTCTGTTAAACTGCTGAATGACGATCAATTACAACTAATTACAACAAACGGTGCTTTGCCCTGTGAGCCAGATCTCTGGTAAACCCTGTGAAAAAATCATTGTGTCCCGTCAACGGTTTTCGGAATCGGGGGGCTGCTTGCCGTGTTGAGGAAGCGCTGGTTTGTCAGTCTCGTCAACCGGGCTGTCGCCTTTGTGCTCTTTGCCATTGTGCTTTCAGCAGTGGTAGTGGCGGTGGTCAGCTCGCTGGTCAGTCGTGCTGAACTTGAGGCCCAGGCCAGCGAGCAGGTGGGGACGATCGCAGATCTCGTCGCTGGTGATCTGGATACGCGCCTCGCGCAACGAAGGAATATGCTCGCCCATGTTGCCGAGGGGTTTGCCATGGAAGAGAGCGTACTGACCGCCCGGGCCCGCGTACTTATCAGACGTGAAATTGCGCTCCAGCATCTGTTTGATGGGATCTACCTGTTCGATACCAGCGGCGATGTTATTGCCGAATACCCGGAGCAATACCAGCAGGTCGGGTTGAACGTGAGTGAGCGCCAGTATTTCCAGCAAACCTCGAACCAGCTGACTCCGGTTATCAGCGAACCCTATGTGTCGAACTACCAGGACCAGCCGGCGATCATGATTACCTCGCCCATTTTTGATCATCGTCAGCGGTTTATCGGGGTTCTCGGTGGTGCGGTGTTTCTTGCCGGAGACAATTTCATGAAGGAAATAAGCGGGGTGCGCATCGGCAAGACCGGCTATATCGGCATTGCGACCCGCAACGGTGTGACCCTTGCCCACGGGCGAACCGGTGAAACGATGACCCCACTACGGCTCGAAAACCCGGTACTGCGTGATGCCATGGGAGGATTTGAAGGCACACTGAGAACCAGCAACCAGGAAGGTACGGATACCATAATGTCGGTACGGCAGATGTCTCAGGTGCCCTGGTTTGTGGCTGCCGTATGGCCCGAACGGGAAGCCTACGCACCCGTCAGCCGGCTGACTGACAGTTTTGTGCAGGTGTTGCTGATTGTCATTCTGGTGGCGGCGCCGTTGGCGCTGGTGGTGTTCCGGCGCCTGATGGCGCCCCTTCACAAACTCGGGCTGCAGATCAGTGAGCGTCACCTGGGGATCCGCACCGAGCCTGTGGACGTTGCCGGTGGTTCGGAAATCCGCCAGGTGGCAGAAACTTTCAACACCGTTATGGAAGAGCGGGATGAAGTGATGGCATCGCTGGCGGAGCGCGAGGCGTTCTTCCGTTCTCTTACCCAGAGTGCGCCAATTGGCATTATCCAGACCGATGTGCTGGGCCGGATTGAATTCGTTAACCCTGCTTTCGAACGGATTGTCGGCATAGACGCCAATGATCTGCTGCATACTCCGCTGCTTGGAAAGGTGTATGAGGAGGACCGTGCCAGTGCCGTGGACGACTGGCGGGGGGCGCTGAATAACAACGCTGTTTTCCTCGGTCGTTTCCGCCTGAAGACCCGGAACGACCAGCAACTGGTGTGGGCGGATGTGATGACGGCCGTATTTGGTACGGAAGAGCGAACGCTGGGTACCATTACGGTGGTCCGGGATATCACCCATGAACTGGAAATCGAGGCGGAGCTGGCTGAAGAGCAGGAGCGGGCCGACAGCATTCTTGGTGTCCTTCAGGAAGGTGTGTTGATGCTGGATGTTGACGGTGTTATTCGCTATGCCAATGCGGCTGCCTGTGGTTTCCTGGGGTTGCCGGAGGGGTGCGAGCAGGCCAATTTCTTTGAGCGCGTCGAGATAGAAAGCGAAAACCACCGTTGGGAGCCAGACGACTACCTGCGCAGCGCGGATGCAGACAGCCTTTACGCGACGATGAGGAACAATCGCGGGCGGGCCTTCGATGTGGACCTTGCCATGCTGCATCTGCACCGGGGCAGTGACAATCATCAGCTGACACTGGTGATCCGGGATGACAGCGAGCGCCGCCGTGAAGAAGAGCGGCTGTCCTGGGAGGCAACCCACGACAGCCTCACCGGGTTGCTCAATCGACGTGCTTTCAACTCATCCCTGGTGAAATGCCTGGGTGATGCTAGCAAAAAGACGGTTTCCAGTGTGTTGATGCTGATTGACCTGGACCACTTCAAACCGGTCAATGACGAAGGTGGGCACCTGATGGGGGATGACCTGCTCGGACGTCTTTCGGATCTGCTCAGGGCATCCGTGAGGCAATCCGATACAGCAGCTCGCCTTGGTGGTGATGAGTTCGGCATTATTCTGCCCGCCTGTGGCCTGCAGCGGGCTGAGGAAATGGCAGAGTCCATTCGCCGGGGCATTGAATCCATCCGCATCGAGCAGGACGGCAAATCCTTTGGTGTCACGGCGAGCATTGGCTTGACGGAAATGTCCAAAGCCGATTCCGGCCCACGTGAAGTTATGGCGAGAGCTGATGATGGTACATATGCCGCCAAAGCCCGTGGTCGCAACCAGGTAGTCACTGTTCCTCTGCCGCACCAGAACCGCACTGTCTGACCATGCCCCGGAAGGTCTCTACCACCAGCCTGCGGAGCCCCCTGCCTGCCAGAGCAGGCGCAGGGCGAGTAGAGTGAGCAGGATATTGAACATGCGGCTGAAGTGCCGGTTGCTCATGGATCTGAGCACATGAAGCCCCAGCCAGGTACCGGCAAAACCGAAGGCAATCATTGCCAGGATAAACAACAGCCAGTCCCGGAACATAAAGCCGGCAAGCCCGAACACCAGGGCTTTCGGAGCATGCTGAAGCGTCATGGCCGTGGCAAAAGTAGCCACGGTGGTGAATCGGTCAGCGTGCATCTGTTTGATAAAGGATGCCACCAGCGGGCCCGTTGCTCCCACAAACAGGCTGATGAAACTGGTCAGGCCCGACGCCAGGAATATGCCGCTGCTGCCAAAGACTCCCCGCGGCAATGCCGGCCCCCAGCACAGGTAGAGTACGAACAGGCCGATGGTCAGCTGCCAGAGGTAGGTTGGCAGATCCACCAATACCCAGGCGCCCAGTGCAGCGCCCACCAGTACCCCGGGTGCGAACGCCGCTATGGCTTTCCAGTCGGTATGGCGCCAGGTCAGGGTTGCCCGTCCGGTATTGGAGCCCAGCTGGATCATGCCGTGGACCGGAATGATCGCCGCAGGCGGGATCCACAATGCCATCAACACCAGTAACAGCACGCCACCACCGGCGCCCAGGCTGGCGGTGATCATGGAGGTTATGACCGAACTTATCAGCAGGATACCGGCGGTAGTGGTGGTCAGGCCCTCCGGAATGAATGTCAGTTCCAACGCGGACTCCCGGTATTACTCGCAGAAAGGCGTTTTGCCAAGACGCGCAGTTTTGCACAGAGCTTCCGTGGCGAGCTGAACGTCCGCCACATAGTACAACGACGCCAGGCCGAAACGGTCCCGTCCCAGATTGTGAAATACCATACCAAACGCGATATCACCGGCACTGAAGTTCTCATGCTCACGGGCAAAGTAGGCGGCAGGCCTGGACAGGGTGTCATCGTCCAGCAAGGCTTCTACACGGCCCGCACCGCCGTGATAGGCCTGAACCAGCAGCAGGGTAAAGAGCTGGTCGCGTTTGTCTGCAGGTAACTCGCCAAAGCGCCGGTCAAACGGTTCCTGCAGGTTGCGCGCATTCTGGTTCATTAACCTGAGGGCACAATCAATCTGTGCCAGTCGGTGCCAGTGGTTGGACGGCTTGATCTGGCAGTCGCTGAGCGCCGACGGTGACAGCTGCAGTATGCCTTTGGCATCCGCAGTGGAGTGGGCCCTTTGCTGGCCGCTGCTTTCGATCAGCACCTGTCCGGCAAGGTATTTTGGCAGTGTTGCCGGCACGTTGTTTCGTTGCTGTTGCTGGCGTGTTCCATAGACATACATCAGGGCATCGTGGAGGGGCTCGGGTTTACCCTGTGACGCAAACGAAAGGTCATCCCAGGCACCCCAGATCAACTCGGAGGGCAGCGTGCCGAGATAACGGGCCACGGCTTCGTCCAGATTGACGTGGGGCTGGTCGCAGGCGAGTGCAAAAGGGTAGCCGGTTGTGCCAGGGCCGCCGATGGCCCAGTTTTCGGCACGCCCGCTGGCGGCCAGTGAACGCCTGGTGTCATTCAGCCGCTTCTGGGTACCTTCGCGGCTGCTCTCATCGTCAATATAGCCAAGGAACTGGCCGTGCATATCGAACAGAATATGGCGGTCTGTGTCAGAGCAGTACCCGGACTCCTTCAGCACCCAGCGCCGGATAGTGATGATGTTGTGATAAACCCCCTGGCTTACCCAGTAGGGAGAGCTGCGGACGATACTGGTCCAGTTATCTGCTGGCTCCGGCGGTTGTTCGCTGGCGCACAGAATCGGTGCAATAATGGACGTGACTACGAAAGCGACAGCAAGTGAGCGACGCCCGGGACTCTTGTTCATAGACGCTAGTTCCCTCAATCTCCAGAGTTAAGAATAACAAACGGAATCGATCATGAAGCAATCCGAATACCTCCGGTACGACGCGGTAGCGCTTGCCGACCTGATTCGCCGTAACGAAGTGTCAGCCCGGGAAGTCTCTGAGGCGGCTATCAGCCGGGCAGCTGCAGTAAACGGCAAGCTCAATGCGATCTGCTATCCCCAGTTCTCCGAGGCACTGGGCCAGGCATACCCGCCTGATGGTACCTTTTCCGGCGTTCCCATGCTGCTTAAAGATCTGTCCCAGGAGCAACAGGGCCATCCCTGTACATTCGGCAGCCGTGGGCTGAAAAACAACGTTGCACGGCAGGATTCCGAGTATGTTCGGCGGGCCCGTGCAGGCGGGCTGGTGTTTCTTGGCCGTACTGCCACCCCCGAGTTTGGTCTCAAGGCGGTTACCGAGTCCAGACTCTGGGGGCCCTCCCGTAATCCCTGGAATACCGAACTTACTCCCGGCGGCTCCAGTGGTGGCTCCGGCGCTGCCGTGGCCGCCGGCATCGTGCCCATGGCGGGTGCCAATGATGGTGGCGGGTCCATTCGTATTCCGGCTGCCTACAACGGGCTGTTCGGGCTCAAGCCCTCCCGTGGCCGTATTTCCTCTGGCCCCTTGGTTGGCGAAGCCTGGACCGGTGCCTCAACCGACCACGTGGTAACGCGAACTGTGCGGGACAGTGCCGCCATGCTCGACGTGTTGTCCGGTCCCGCGGTGGGAGATCCGTTCGTTATTGCACCGCCGGCAGCGCCCTATGCAGAGCTGATGCAGCAGTCACCGCGACGCCTCAGAATCGGCGTCTTTACGTCTTCTCCCTATGACACCGATGTGGCGCGGGAGTGTGTGGATGCGGTTGAAGACACTGCCCGTGTGCTGGAGGCTCTCGGGCACGGCGTGGAGTATGCGCGCCCGGAATTTGATGGTATGGCGTTGGCCCGGTGTTATCTGGGCCTTTATTTTGGTGAAGTATCGACCCTGATGGACAAGGCGAAGGCCGAATTTGGCGCCAGGGACGAAGATTTTGAGCTGGATACCCGGCTGCTTGCCATGCTTGGCAGGACCATGCCGATGCCGGATTATGTCCGGCGGCGCCAGCAGTGGAATGACTTTGCCCGGGCGCTCGGGACGTTTTTTCAGGGTTACGACATGTATCTCTGCCCCACTGCCGGCCAATTACCGGCAAAAATTGGTGAGCTGGAGACGCCGGGCCATCTTCAACTGGCGGCCCGCCTGATGCTGATGCTCAAGGCCGGTAAACTGGTGCATCGCAGCGGGCAGGTAGATCAGATGGCCCTGGAAAGTCTGGCCCGCACCCCGTTTACCCAACTGGCGAACCTGACCGGGACACCGGCCATGTCGGTCCCTATGTACTGGACGGCCTCCGGGCTGCCTGTCGGGGTGCAATTCGGCGCTCCCCATGGCGACGAGACCACGTTGCTGCAACTGGCGGCGCAACTGGAAGAAGCGAGCCCCTGGTTTGGTCGCTATGAGCTGCTGGAGGCGATGGTGTGATGCTACGTTCTGAAACAATAAATGACGTATTGTGATCCGTGATCACCGCATCCACGTTTATCTTTGTGGCAGTAACAGGCTATGCTGTGAATCAGGGAGAACCCTTTCTCTCTGATAGACCCTGATGGCATCGAGGAGGCGAGCGTATTATGAACCAACCGATGGCAATCGACGAACTGGTGTCTGTAGCACAGGCCGAGGCCATGGGGGAGCTTGATGCCCCGATGATGGCCATTGTCCTGTCCAGTGAACAAAGCTACGACTTGCCCATTAACTCTCTTGAAACCGATGCCGACAAGGCCCGCTGGGGACTGATCCTCCGCGCCGCCCGCGAGCATGTAGAAGCCGATGCGGTGGCCGTGCTCTATCCGGCGTGGACCACCATCCGCAACAAAAAGCCGGCGAAGGCCGATACAGTGTCTGAAGAATCCCTGGCTGCTGAAGACAGTGACGATGAACCGGTGCGCGGCGAAGATCCGGCCGAGCCCATCGACACACTGTTTGTCCAGCTGCACACCCGCGACCGGATCTATTGGCGTGGCTTTGAGCAGATCCGTGATCCGAAGCACCAGCGGATCATCGGGTTCCGCCGCATAAAGGCCCTGTCCACGGAGTATGGTCGTGATGAAGCGCCTTCTGTGACCTCATGGCTGAACACCCTGTTCGAGCCCCTGCCTGACGAAGGCCAGGAAACCGAGGTGGATATGGAACTGGCGGATCTGCTGGAGGAACCGGAAGTCAGTGCGGCATTGTATCCGCGCCAACTCCGGGCCCTGCACTGATCAAGTAGCCCACTGCAGCCCCCGGCTATCGCAAGATACCGGGGCCTTGAACCTCAGATCGCAGTTACTCGCTGCGCAACCCAATACAGGCTGATGGCGCCAACGGCAATCAGCATCACCGGTACGGCGGCCTTGCCGTAGTGGTTCGTTTTCCCCCACAGATAGAACAGCGGGAACAGAAGAATCAGCAGCGCCAGTTGCCCGAGCTCCACACCGATGTTGAATCCGGCAAGGGCCAGGACAGTCTGCGATATGCCGCTGGTGAGGTCTCCCAACACGCTGGCAAAGCCGAAACCGTGTATCAGCCCGAACCCGAACGCCAGCTTCCAGGTCTTTTTGCCCAGGACTGGCCACATCACGTTAATCGCCGCTACTGCAATGGATAGCGCAATGACGGTCTCTACCCAGGCAATCGGCAGGCGCACGATCTCAAGCACCGCCAGCACCAGGGTAATGGAGTGGGCAACGGTAAAGGCGGTGACGATACCGATCAGTTCCCGGAGCCGCGGTTTCAACCCGGCCCGCTCGGTGCCGTTCGGCTTGCCCAGTGTGGCCGGCAGCATCAGCACCAGCAGGAACAGGATGTGGTCAAGGCCGATCAACAGGTGGACGATGCCCTGGTACACAAAAGTGCCGAACAGTGCCAGGCTGCCCGGCGCGCCTTCGGTCGTCAGCGAAAAGCGGCGGTTGTCCGGTGCCAATACGCCCAGGGTACTGAATTCACCGGATTCAAGGCTGACCAGGCCACGATGCAAGGGGTCCTGGGCAAACAAAAGCTGGTATTCCAGGGTATCGGGTACCGAGCCGTCAGGGCAGTTCACGGTGTAGCGACCGGCAGCATAGGGCCCGTCGCTATGGCTGGAGAGACCCCATTGCTGCCCTGTCATCCGACAGTCGCCACTGGCATTGGAGAGCGTGATCCCCTGCTCTGTCCATCGGGTTATCCGGTCGCGGCTGGCCCGTAGTTCGGAACCGCTGAGTTTCTGGTCCCCGTTTCGGTCCAGTGGCAACACCAGCGCCAGGTCCCGCAACGCCACATCAATACGGATTTCGGACTGGCCCTGATCCACGTAGATAAAGCTGTCGCTGGCCTTATGGGCCCGCACAGCACTGGAAATCAGCAGCAATAGCAGACCTGTCAGAAGCGCAAATGTTGCCAGGTGCTCCGATTGTTTCATGATCCAGACTCCGGGTAACGGGCATCGGTTTGAGCGTGTTCCTGCAGCCACAACCTGACCTGCTGTGCTGGCTGGTCATCACCCGCTGCGTGTGCGGCGCGGAGCAGCAGGCGGGTATCGGGGGGCTCACGCTGTTCACGCCAGTTGCTTTGCGCAAACGACAGTGCTGTTTCGGCATCTTTCTCGATATCAAGCTGGAAGCGGGCCATATCCCGCTGGTGAAGAAGGTTGCCGCGCCACCGGGCTTCCGCGAAACGCTCCCTGAGACGCTGTGCCAGTGCCCCGGCAGCCGGGTGTCCCGAACGGGCCATGGCGATTGCCCTGATAACTGCAAGGGCGTCCACGTCTTCGTAGCCTTCCGTCAGGGCCAGAGTTCTTTCGGTCTGATTGTGGCCAAGATGCCAGTCCGCTAACTGGGTACGGGTGTAAAGGTCGTCGGGGCTGACGCTGAGCACTGCCTGCCAGTGGTCAGCCGCCTCGGGCATGCCCAGTTGCGCCGCAATATCGCCCAGAGTTCCCTCTGCCCACAATTGGCTGGTGGTGTCGGATCTTGCAGCGGCGGCGTGTTGCTGGAGGGCCTGATAGGCTTTCCGGGGGCTGCCTGTGCGGGCATCCACCTGAGCGAGGCAGCTAGCGGCAATCAATCCGGGGTAGCGTTGCTGTAAGTGCTTACAATGCGTTCGGGCGACCGTGTAGTTTCCCTGCACGGTTTCCAGGTTGGCAAGCAACAGCATTGCCTGAGTCTTTTGTTGTGGGTTGCCGGCTCCGGAGAGGACGGTGTCGAGATCGTTCCTGGCGCTGTCAAAACGGTGTAGGCTTTGCGCCAGGGTGGCTCTAAGTACCAGTAACCGGTCAGTCATCTTTCCCTGCCACTGCTGCAGTGCGCCTTCGGCATAGCCGAGGAAACGTGGATCACCACTGCTTCTGGCCCGGTCAATCTGGCGGCGAACAAGGTCTGCCAGCTGTTCCGCTGAATCCGGTGTTGTCGGAGCGGTCAGTGCCGGCTCCGGCAACTCAACGAGAATGTCGGTATTGTCGAAATCTGTCTCAATGGGGCCCGGCGCGGCGGTTGCACTGGTGCTGAAACCAGTCAGCCCTATCAGCCCTATCAGCCCTATCAACCCCGTGAACAACAGCCCAACACAAAAAGCCCTGCCCGGCCGGGCAGGGAATGTGCTCGCCGGCTTCAGATGTACTGAGAGCCGGCGTCGGGTCTTATTGCATGAACAGATCGTCGAAGGCCTGTTCATTATTCTGGTCATTGAAGCTGAACTCCTGTTTGTTGATCTGGACCGCTTCGCGAGTGTTATCGGTGTTTTCGATCTGTGTTTTCACGAAAGCCGTGAAATCAACAGACGGATCCGGCCTTGGTGACCGGTCGCTGCTGGAGCCGTTAAAGCAACCAGCCAGCGACGCAGCAACAATAACCAGGCATGACGTTTTCTGAAAAAATCCCATCATGGCCTCCTGTTAGCTGTTGGGTGAGCCCGCGATCGGGGTGGCCAGGTACGGGAAGGTTTCCCTGAGTTCGGTCGGGTCCAGCTGGACGCCGTCTGTGTACTCAAGATCACCATCCGGTGCGTCGGCGGGGTCCGCCAATACGCCCATGGCGACACGCAGCGAGATGTCTACGGTGTCATCCACCGGGCGACGGCCATTGGGGAAGCCGGCATTGTCACCACCAAGCACGCCCAGATCGTTCTGGCTGGCCGCTGCGGTGGTTGCAATGGCCGGGTTCAGGCGCAACATTTCCGACGCTGTGACGCCATCAGGCCCGTTAAGGTCCGGCACACCGGTGAGGAACGCGGTGACAAGGTCATTGCGCGGGAAATTATTGGGTGCGGTTACACCGAACAGTATCTCCAGCAGCTCCGGCAGTGTGGGGTGGGTGACATAGGTGGCAAACTGGCCGTCATCCTTGGGTTCGCTGGCGTTGAACCCGTCCTTGTCTTTCAGACCGATGACCACCTCGTTGACCAGCGGCATACCCAGTCTGGATACCTGGGTCCAGGCGCCGCCCTCTACGGTAGCACCCTTGTCGTTTGCCGTCGGTGCCGGGTTGATTACCCGGGCCTGACGCACGCTGGCGGTAGTCCATCCACCAATTACCGGGTCGCCGGACGCCGTTGCTGCAGTGCCTGTCAGGCAATCGGTGGGCACTTCCAGCGCAAATGAGGTCACGTTCTTGTCGGCAAGGTCGCCCGCGCCTTCGCCGTTGCGGGGGCCGAGGGGGTTGGTGTTTACCAGATCGAAAATCTCGCCGAGGTTGACGGCGAAAGCTTCCTTGCGTTGTCCCACAAACACCTGGCCGTTGGTGCCACAGCCGGGTATGGCGATGTCAAAGATATGCCCATTGGCATAGCCTTCGTAGTCCGCAAAGGACTTGCCTCCAATGTTGTCCAGCGGTCTGGCAAAGGTCTCCGTGCCGGTGCTGGCATTGGTGGCGGTCTGCACCGTGCCGGTACGGCGGTCACCACGGATCACCGATACGGTGTATTCCTGGCTGAACTGAACATTATCGCCATTGCTGGCATCACCGATGTTCTTGAGGGGCACCGAAACCATTTTCTGCTGGCCGTCAGGCCCGACCGCCAGCTGGATGTCGTTCAGTATGTCGGAGAACTGGAAACGAAAGGTGAGGTCTTCCTGCGCGTTACCGCTGTTATCAATGTGGATTTCGTAAACGGCATCCTCGTCCAGATCGAAGTAATTGGGGCCGCCGTAAGCGTCCTGTAACGGCAGGTAGTTGGCGATAAGGGTGACGAAGTCCTCACGTCCGGTCTCGTAACTGCGGAACATGTAGAAATCGGTACCGTCGACTTTGGGCACTTCTGTGATAAAAGGTGCTTCACGGTGGCTGGAAGCCTGTGTCAGGCCGGTGGTAAGACAAAGTCCGGCTACCGCAAGTGCGAGGCCGGAGCGTTTAAACAGTGTGTTCATTCCGTTTTCCTCTTCTGTTTTGGATGTTGCAGAGGAGGGAACGGATCCGGAATGGAGAAAGATGCAGTGATCATAAAAAATGTTCACGGGGATGTATCCGGTGTGCATCTTTAAGGCGATACCCGACGTACTGCTGATATAAACCATAAAAACAGGTGGGAATTCGCAGATGATGGCCATTGATGTAGAGCAGGACGAACTCATGGGGCTGCTAATCGCAGTTGCCCGTGAGGACCGGCAGGCGTTCCAGCGACTGTATGACAAAGTCTCTGGCAGGATGTTCGGGCTTTGCCTGAAGCTGGCCAGCCAGCGGGATCTCGCCGAAGAGGCGGTACAGGATGCCTTTGTGCAGATCTGGCACCATGCCGGTGAGTATCACAACGAGCGTGGCGCACCCCTGAGCTGGATGCTGACCATTGCCCGTTACCGCACTCTGGACCTGATGAGGTCCCGTAAGGCGAAGCAGACATCCGGCGATAGCCACCTGGACCATATGGAAGACGGGCGGGAAGGGCCACTGGATGTCTCACTTCGCAGTGCCGGCGCAGCGGAGCTTACCGGCTGCCTTGAGGAATTGTCCGAGTCACAGCGGGACAGCATTCTGCTGTCGTATTACCGGGGCTTTACCCACGATGAGCTGTCAGAGGCGTTGAGCTCTCCTGTTGGAACCGTCAAAAGCTGGATCAGACGCGGGCTGATGGCTCTGAAGAGGTGCCTGGAGCGATGAAAAAGACACCGGAAAGAATTGAAGCATTGGCCGCAGAATATGTTCTGGGCTCCCTCCGGGGTCACGCTCGCCGCAGGTTTGAGCGCTGGATGATGGAGTCGGTCCGGGTCCGTCAGGAGGTCTGGTTCTGGGAAGAAAAACTGGGGCACCTGGGGGCGCGGATAGAGGAAGAATCACCTCCAGCCTCGGTATGGTCGGGTATTGAGCGGCGGCTATGGCCGCAAAGCGGGGACACGAAGCCGGTGACTGCGGCCAACGACGGTGCTGGCCGCTGGATATGGCCCGGCTGGAGCCTGGTGGCAACGGCGGCGGCACTGGTGCTGGCGGTTATCCTGCTGCAGCAGCCGACGCCCCGTGATGATCAACGGCTGTCTGGCGCCATTGTGCAGGCGGAGCTTGACGCCCCGTTATGGCTGGTGAGCGAGTCTGCTCTCGAACGTCGGCTGAAACTGCGCCCCGTTGCCGCCACCGCCGCTGAGCAGGGCAAGGATTACGAATTGTGGATAGTGCCCGAAGACGGACAGCCAGTATCGTTGGGGGTAATGCCAGTGGGTGATACCTACCAGGTTACTCTCGACGACGAGACCCGGGAACTGCTCAGCAGCAGCCGGACCCTGGCCATCAGTCTGGAGCCCCTGGGTGGGTCGCCAACGGGCACACCCACTGGTCCGATCCTGCACGTAGCCAAGTTGTATGAGCTCTGATCTGCCGATAGCGGGTCAGTTACTCGACAGCAGCGTAATGCACAGCTGGGCGTTCTGGACAAAGTGGCCGAACGCCGTCAGCTGGTCGTCAGAAGGCACGTAGTCGGCGGCTGCATTGTCGGCATAGAACAGGCCCACAAGCCGGCCTTTGGCCTTAAGGGGGCCGACCAGTGCCGGCACATTGCCCAGCCAGCGGTCATAGGGGACGGTTTCTGTCCCTGACTTGGGCTGATAGACGTAACAGCTGGCATGGGGCAGCAAAGCGCCCAGCGGACCGGTTCCGTCCTTGCGGACGGTGAAACTGTCTTTCCAGCTCTCGGTACCCTTGCCCCCCAGTTTTCGGGGAATCAGTTCCAGTCCGCTGCGGTCACTCATCAACAGCACCACCCGTTGCATCCCCACGGCCCGGTGTATACCTTCGATGACCAGTTGACACACTTCGTTGATATCCGGTTTGTCGGTCAGGCTGTGGGTTAGGTCCCGGAGAATCTGCAGCTGCAGAACAGGGTCCACCTCTGGTGCTTGCGCGGCTTCCTTGCCGGTATCCGACTGGCTGCCGGGCATCAGCGCGGTCACCTGAGGAATGCCCAGTGAAACCGCCACCCGGGCCGCTTCGCCGGCATTGACCTTGAGCTGATCCCGGACCGCGGCGGGGTTTTCTCCGATGTCCTTGCCCAGCGCTTCCATCACGGCTTCCATTTCCTTGCCGCGCCATCCGTTTTCGGACAGCTTCGCCATCTCAACGGAGTGACGGACCAGGCTGGCTGCCTTTGAATTGGGCTGCCCCGGTGCGACCACTTCCTTGATGAACGGCCCCAGTGACCAGGCGTCAACCAGGCCCCGGGTGATCTCGGAAAAGGTGGTGTGAAGCACCGCTTTCTGCGCTTCCACCGGTGGTTCATCTGCGCGCAGTTTTGCTTCCAGCTCAGCGGCCTGCTCGGTCTCACAGGACCAGAAGGCCAGCTCGCCAATGTTCATCAGCAGCGCCCCGATGAAAACCTCTTCGAGTGCATGTTCGTTACGCTTTGGCAGCAGGCAGCGGGCCTGAACGGCGGCGTGAATGGCGCGGGCCAGGCAGCGAAGCAGGTGGGGCCGGTCGTTGCGTGCGAGCAGGGAATCCACGATCAGTGATGAAATGGCCATGGACTTCACCGCGTCAAAACCGATCAGGGTGATGGCCCGGCTGACGGTGCTGACCTGAGTGCGGGTCTGGTTGTAAAACACCGTGTTGGAAAGTCGCAGAACCTGGGATGTGAGCTGGGCGTCATTGAGAATGACGTTGGCCAGTTCATTGACAGTACTGTTGCTGCTATCGGTGAGCTCGTCGATCCTGCGGAGCGTGTTCGCCAGCACCGGCAGCTCAACCTTGCTCAGATAGGTGACCCATGCCTGGGTGGAATTCATCCTTGAGGGCGGAGTCTCGGTTTTTGTGGTCAAAATATCGTGCGCCTCGGAGGGGGTATTAAAAGGTTCTTTTAAAGGGTGAGTTTAGTTCAGTAAGGCGGCTCATGTCAGGTAACGAATGGTGTACGGGGATATACCAAGGCCCCGGATTCGGGTTTGATGGCCGATTGGTTTATAATCGCGCGCTTTAACGTTGCACCCACGAAGTGCTGACAACGCGCTCACAAGGCAAAGCTGTGATTGTATTTGACCAGGTACAGAAGTCCTACCAGGTAGGCGGGCGGGCGATCCCTGCGTTGCACCCGACCAGTATGACCATTGAAACCGGCGAAGTGTTTGGCATCGTCGGCCACTCCGGGGCGGGCAAATCCACCCTCGTGCGTCTGATCAACCTGCTGGAGCCTCCTACCGGCGGCCGCATCCTGATCGATGACGAAAATATCACCGGCTACAACGCCAGTGACTTGCGGGCCTTTCGCCGCAAGGTGGGGATGATCTTCCAGCATTTCAATCTGCTGTCCTCTAAAACCGTGGCGGATAACATCGCCTTCCCCATGAAACTGGCCGGTATCTATTCCCGCACTGAAATCCGTGATCGTGTGGACGAGCTGCTGCAGCGTGTCAGCCTGGTAGACCAGGCGAACAAATACCCGTCGCAGCTCTCCGGCGGGCAGAAACAGCGCGTGGGTATTGCCCGCGCCCTCGCTTGCCGCCCGACAATCCTGCTGTGTGACGAAGCCACCAGCGCCCTGGATCCGCAAACCACCCAGTCGGTACTGAAGCTGCTGGCAGACATCAACCGCGAGTTGGGCCTGACCATTGTGCTGATCACCCACGAAATGGACGTGGTGCGCCGCGTCTGCGACCGTGTCGCGGTAATGGACGCCGGTGAAGTCGTTGAAATGGGCGCCGTCAGCGACGTCTTCCTGCACCCGAAGCACCCCACCACCCGGGATTTTGTCTTCGAGAGCGAGAGCATCGACCGGGAGGACATGCAACGGGACCTGGCACAGGCACCGGGACGCATCCTGCGCCTGACCTTCCGCGGCGAATCCACCTACACGCCGCTGTTGGGCAGTGTCGCGAGGGAATCCGGCGTGGATTTCAGTATCCTGTCCGGCCGCATTGATCACATCAAGGACACCCCCTACGGCCAGCTGACCCTGTCACTGGTGGGCGGCGATCTCGATATCGCCATGAACGCATTTGAAGCCGCGGATGTTCACGTGGAGGTACTACGCTGATGGAAGCCTTGATGGGAGACCTGCTGACCAACGTAGACTGGACAGAAATCGGCTGGGCCAGCTGGGACACCCTGGTGATGGTCGGCATGTCACTGCTGTTCAGCGTACTGATCGGTTTGCCGCTGGGAGTACTGCTGTTCCTGTTCGGCAAGCGCCAGTTGCTTGAGCAGCCCGTCGCTTATGCGGTGCTGTCGTTCGTGGTAAACGTGTTACGGTCCGTACCCTTTATCATCCTGCTGATCGTAATGATCCCGTTCACTGTAATGCTGATCGGAACATCGTTGGGTGTGGCTGGTGCTATCCCACCGTTGGTTGCAGGTGGTGCGCCATTCTTTGCACGCCTGGTGGAAACCTCCCTGCGAGAGGTGGACCGTGGAATTATTGAGGCCACGCAGGCCATGGGCGCCACGGTAAAGCAGATTGTTTTCGGAGCTCTGCTGCCTGAGGCCCTACCGGGCATCATCGCTGGCATTACCGTAACGGCCATCACATTGGTTTCCTATGCGGCAATGTCCGGCGTTGTCGGCGGCGGCGGCCTGGGCGATCTGGCCATCCGCTTCGGTTATCAACGATTCCAGACCGATGTAATGGTTATTACTGTGGCGTTGTTGGTTATTTTTGTGCAACTTCTGCAAATGGCTGGCGATCGCCTTGTTTTATATTTCAGCCGCAGATAACAACAGCTCTGCCGTACTCCCAAGACTGGATACATTGTTTGCAGTACTCAACAGGAGAACAGATCTATGAACTTCAAGAAAGCAATAGTAGGACTAGCCGCAGCGGCCACTTTCGCTGGTGCTGCGTCCGCTGAAGAACTGTCAGTAGCCGCCACTCCGGTACCCCACGCCGAGATCCTGGAATTCGTGAAGCCCAAGCTGGCGGAGCAGGGCGTGGAACTGGACGTTAAAGTATTCACTGATTACGTCCAGCCCAACGTGCAGGTGGACCAGAAGCGGATGGATGCCAATTTCTTCCAGCATCAGCCGTACCTGGACGAGTTTAACGATGGCCGTGGTACCAACCTGGTGAGTGTTATCGGTGTGCATGTTGAGCCCTTTGGTGCCTACTCCAGCAAGATCGACTCTCTGGACGAGCTAAAAGATGGCGCTACCGTAGCCATCCCCAACGACCCCACCAATGGCGGCCGTGCACTGCTTCTTCTGCAGAAAGCCGGGCTGATTACTCTGAAGGACGGCAGCAAGATCACCGCCACGCCCCGTGACATCGCTGACAACCCCAGAAACCTGGACTTCAAGGAACTGGAGGCCGCAACCCTGCCTCGCATCCTCAACCAGGTGGACCTGGCGTTGATCAACACCAACTACGCACTGGAAGCGGGCCTGAAGCCGACAGAGGATGCGTTGGTGATTGAAGGTGCAGAGTCACCTTACGTAAACATTCTGGTGGCCCATGAAGACCGTGCTGACGAAGAAGCCATTCAGAAGCTGGCGGAAGCGCTGACGTCTGAAGACGTGAGGAGCTACATCGAGAAGAATTACGAAGGTGCCGTGGTTCCGGCATTCTGAAGGAAGCCCGGAAACAGACCGAAAAAAGCCGGGCAAGTGCCCGGCTTTTCTGTTTTAGCTGATCAGATTTTCAGTGATCAGTCACCACTCCAGTTGGAGCGTGGATCCGGCGTCATCCGCAGGTAGGACTTCACTACCTTGTAGCCTTTCGGGAAACGTTCCTTGATCTCGTCTTCATCCTGCAGAGACGGCACGATGACCACGTCGCCACCGGCTTCCCAGTTACCCGGTGTGGCTACTTTGTGTTCGTCGGTCATCTGCAGTGAATCAATCACCCTGAGCACCTCGTTGAAATTACGGCCGGTGCTGGCCGGATAGGTGATGATCAGGCGGATTTTCTTGTTCGGGTCGATCACGAACAGCGAACGAACCGTCAGCGTGTCGTTGGCGTTGGGGTGGATCATGTCGTAAAGATCAGACACTTTTCGATCATGGTCGGCAATGATCGGGAAATTCACTGCACAGCCCTGGGTTTCGTTGATGTCCTTGATCCACTCCTTGTGAGAATCCACCGGGTCGACACTCAGGGCGATTGCCTTGACGTTACGCTTGGCGAACTGATCCTTCAGTTTGGCGGTCAGCCCCAGCTCGGTGGTGCATACAGGCGTAAAATCCGCCGGGTGCGAAAACAATACGCCCCAGCCGTCGCCCAGCCAGTCGTGAAAACGGATCCTGCCTTCACTGGAATCCTGTTCAAAATCCGGAGCGGTATCTCCCAGACGTAAACTCATGGTGTTTCCTCCTTTGGCGATACAAAACCCGGCCTCTCAGAAACGCCGGCATAATAGCTCAGTCTATACGATAAACAATGGTGACGAGTGAGAGAAAACCAAGGGTAGTTGATCTACCTCACCCGTCACCAGCGGTTCACTGATTCACACTGACAGAACGCTCTTTCTCGAAATGTTCGCGGGTCAGCTTGAACACCACCGGACTGAGTAACAGCAATGCCACCAGGTTGGGCAGGGCCATCATGGCGTTGAGCGTGTCTGCGATCAGCCAGATCAGGCCCAGGTTGATGGTGGCGCCGACCGGGATAGCGAGGATCCAGACAACGCGGTAGGGCACAATGGCCTTTACACCAAACAGGAACTCAATACAGCGCTCACCATAGAAGGACCAGCCGATAATGGTGGTAAAGGCGAAAATTGCCAGGGAAATGGCGACAACGTAATTGCCGAACCCGGGCAGACCGGTCTCGAAGGCCAGCGAGGTAAGCGCGGCACCGGTTTCGCCGGACGTCCAGGCCCCGGAACTGATGATGACAAGGCCGGTGATGCTGCACACGATAATGGTGTCGATAAAGGTGCCCAGCATGGCGACCATGCCCTGGTTGATCGGGTTTCTGGTCTGCGCTGCAGCGTGAGCGATGGGGGCAGAGCCGAGGCCGGCCTCGTTGGAGAAAATACCCCGGGCCACACCGAAGCGAATAGCAGCCCATACCGCGGCACCTGCGAAGCCACCCTCAGCCGCAACCGGGCTGAAGGCGTGGGTGAACACCATGGCAATGGCGCCCGGAAGCTGGTTGACGTTAATAGCCAGTACCACCAGGCCCACCAGAACATAAGCGATGGCCATAAATGGTACCAGGGCACTTGCAACGTGCCCGATGCGCTTGATGCCGCCAATCAGTACCAGGCCCACCAGAACCATCAGGATCAGGCCCGTTACCCAGTGCGGCAGGGCAAAGTTGGTCTGGAGGACATCGGCTACAGAATTGGCCTGCACGGTGTTGCCTATGCCGAAGGCAGCCACCGCAGCGAAGATGGCAAACAGCACGCCCAGCCAGGCCCACTTTTTACCAAGCCCGTTACGAATGTAATACATCGGGCCACCCACGTGGGCGCCGCGCTCGTCCACTTCCCGGAAACGGACTGCCAGTACCGCCTCCGAGTATTTTGTGGCCATCCCCACCAGGGCTGTCAGCCACATCCAGAACAGGGCTCCCGGCCCGCCCAGAAATACCGCGGTTGCGACACCTGCAATATTACCGGTACCGACTGTGGCGGACAGGGCCGTCATCAGGGCCTGAAACGGTGGTATTTCACCTTCTGATTCCACACCGGTACGGCCTTTCCACATCAGCCGGAAACCGGCACCGAGTTTCAGAACCGGCATCAGTTTCAGCCCGATGCTCAGGAACAGTCCGACACCGAGAATCATCACCAGCATGGGGGGGCCCCATACCAGTGCGTTTATGCTGCCAAAAAAAGACTCTAAGGCTTCCATGGGAATCTCCCTGTGTTTCTGCCATGGTTTGAAGGCGTCATCCGCGAAGACAGCCGGAACGGGTTTCGGCTTCGCGGAAGCGTGTAACCTTCTGAGTTTATACGCTTATTTTTGTCTGTAAATATTCACTTTAAAGAATTCCCGGTTCTGGCGACCTTCAGGCCTTCAGAGCTATTGGTTAAGCGGGTTCACGGGTTAAGCTGTAGGTTGGTTTTGTCCGGAGTCTTATTCATGCCTGAAAGCGTTCATGTCCAGGCCGGTGCCCTGTCCTTTTGTGTGGAAACCCGTGGCAATCCCGACGGCGAACCGGTCATATTTATCATGGGACTGGGGGCGCAGATGACCCTCTGGCCGGAGGCGTTGCTGGACCAGTACGCAAATGAAGGCTTCCGGGTCATTCGTTTTGATAACCGTGACATTGGCCTGTCCTCTCATTTGAAAGACCGCCTTGTGGGGCACCCGGTAGCCGTGATGGCAAGGCACCGGATGGGACTGCCAGTCGATGCACCCTATACTCTCCACGATATGGCCGATGACGTCTGTCAGGTGATGGATGCTCTGGGCCTGGCCAGTGCCCACCTGGTGGGTGTTTCCATGGGCGGCATGATCAGCCAGCTGGTGGCAGCGAACCGACCGGAACGCGTGCGCTCAGCGACCCTGATCATGACATCCACTAACAGTCCGCGCCTGCCAATGCCAAGATCGACGCTGATCTGGCGCCTGGCCGGCGTTGGTGCCAGAGGTCACGATGAGGCATCGGTTGTGGCCCGCTCCCTGGATTTCTGGAAGGCCATCCAGAGCCCCGGTTTCCCGCCCCGGGAACAGGAAGTGCGGGATCGGATCGTTCGGGATTATCGGCGCAGCTATCATCCTGCCGGAATCCTGCGACAGACCCGTGCCATCCTGGCCACTGGCAGCCTGTCGTCGGCGACACGGCGTATCCGGGTACCGGTCTCGGTGATTCATGGCAAGGCTGATCCGCTGGTACGGCCGGTGGCGGCGGAACAGCTGGCTTATCTGATGCCCCATGCCCGTATTGAAATGATTGAGGGTATGGGCCATGACCTTCCTGAACCGTTGCTGCCGCATTTTGCGGCCATCGGCTTTGAGACCATGGCGCAGTCGTTGGTCCACGGGCGTTGATCATCGCCCGTGAACGCGAAACCGATCGCAGGAGCGGGGTTTATACTTCCAGTTTTCGCCCCCATTGCCTATGTTTATAGAAGGAAGTATCCGGAACATTACTGGTCAGGGAGCCTGCCAATGCAATCATTGAAAGTATCCGATGTCATGTGGAATCACATCGAGCCTGTTCGCTGTGGCACGCCGTTAACCAAAGTGGTTAAAACATTGCTTCACAACCACGTTACGGGCCTGCCGGTTGTAGATGACCACCGCAAGGTTATCGGTTTCATCTCGGAGCAGGATTGTATCCATGCGCTGCTGGTGAGTAACTATCACCACGAAGGTGATCCGTTGGTAGATGACGTCATGTTCCGCAATCCGGTGACCATATCACCGGAAATGTCCGTGGTGGATCTGGCCCAGAACCTGGGGGCCGGAAAACCCAAGGTCTATCCGGTGGTGGACCACAACCGCCTGATTGGCATCGTAACCAGAACGGCGATTCTGTCGGAGCTGGCAAAGGCCGGTTTCGGTATCGATGTGCCCAGATACGCGTTGTGAAATTCCTATAGACCCAGAGGTGACCATGGAACTGCTCTCCACCAACGTCTGTTTTGACGGTGAACACCGTCGCTACCGGCATCATTCGGCGGCGCTGGACTGCAACATGGAGTTTGCGGTGTACCTGCCCCCGACTGCCCTGGGCACCAATGCGCGCCCGGTGCCGGTGCTTTACTGGTTGTCAGGGCTGACCTGCACCGACCAGAATTTCATGCAGAAGGCCGGCGCCCAGAAGAAAGCCGCCCGGCTCGGTATGGCCATCGTTTGCCCGGATACCAGTCCCCGGGGGCTGGACCTGCCCGGCGAGCATGACAGTTATGATTTTGGTAGTGGTGCCGGGTTTTATGTAAACGCCACCCGTCAGCCCTGGGCGCCCCACTACCGCATGTATGATTATGTGGTCAAAGAACTGCCGCAGCTGGTGGAAGGCCACCTGCCAGTAACGGAGGACCGCTGCATCAGCGGACATTCCATGGGCGGGCACGGTGCCCTGATTGCAGCGTTGAAGAATCCGGGGCTGTACAAGTCGGTGTCTGCCTTTGCCCCCATTGCCAATCCCGGCGAATGTCCCTGGGGGCAGAAAGCCTTTAGTGGATATCTGGGTGACGACAGGACAGCCTGGGAGGAGTGGGATGCCACGATGCTGATCCCTACGGCCCGGGAGCGGTTGCCGCTGCTGGTAGACCAGGGCACCGCAGACGAGTTTCTCGACAGCCAGCTTAATCCGGATGCGCTGGCAGACGCCTGTGAAAAAGTGCACCACCACATCAATTTGCGGATGCATCGTGGGTACGACCACAGTTACTTCTTCATTGCCTCGTTTATCGACGATCACCTGGAGCATCATGCCGAGGCGTTGGGGCTGAAATAGTGGTCTGGCGCTAGCGAAATCCCCATAACAGCCCGAAATCCATGGACGGCATGACTTCGGGTTGCTCTATGGCCCTGACGTTGAATTCCAGCAGGCTGCAGTCCCGCTCGAACGTGCCACTGTAACGATTGCCCCGTGGACCGATGATCGCTTTGGCAAACGGTCCCCGGTGCCGGTGGGGGCGCCTTACGATCACGGCGACCTCGTTATTGGCCAGCCTTACCAGTGTGCCTGGCGGATAGTCGGTGAGCACCGCCAGCAGCGCGCGCGGTATTGCCGGACGAAACTTGCCGTTGGCCAGCGAGGTGATCAGTTTACGGGCCTCCACAACGTTCATTCGCTCACGATAGGCGCGGCGCGTAATCATCGCGACATAACGTTCTGCCAGCGCGAGGATTTCCGCCTCACCACGGATCTCAGTGCCACTGAGCCCTTGCGGATAGCCAGAACCGTCTGCTTGCTCGTGATGCTGGGCAATGATTTTCAGCAATATGGGGCTGGTTATGTCGGCGTCTTTCAGTGCCTGGACGCTACGTGCCGGATGCTTGCGTATGACGGCGCGTTGGTCATCGGTCAGAACCCGGTTGGAGGCATTCAGCTTGTCGGCCACCGGCACCAGCGCCAGGTTCGCTGTCAACGCGGCGCTGATCAACACGGCGGTCCGTTTGTCATCAAGCCCAAATCGGCGTGCGGTAAACTGACAGAGGATGGCGTAGAACAGAATCTGTTCGTGGATGGTGGGCTCGATGGAATACAGGTGCACCAGCGCCAGGCTGGCTTCCGGCGACTCCTGGCACATCTGGTCAATCATGCGCGACAGGCCCAGCACTCGCTTCAGAGCACTCTCTTCCCGCCTGGTAATGGCATTGAGAGTCGATTCCAGTGTCTGCAGCAACAACGGGTATTCCGCAAACGGATTGAGGACCCGGGTATCCTCCAGAACCTCATCCTGCGGGCGTTCAATTTTGCGGGGCTGGAAAAGACCACGCTCGAACAGCTGCTCAAGCTGGATGTCATTCTGAATGACGTAACCCTGACGCAAAAGCACATTGCCATCGGCGTCGAAGACCGTCCAGGGTAAGGGCTTTCCAATGGTCAATGCGCCGGGTGCGATACGGACAAGATTCGGCACTCTGTCGCTTCCTGATGCTTGTTTTAATGATGCTTAAGTCTAACTCTGAACCCGTGTTCAACTCCAGAAAGAACCGGTCAGCCGCTCCGGTTAATCAACTGACCGTAGCCCGGTAATAGAGAAACGCCTGCTGGATATGTTCACGTATCTGCTTGTCGTCCCAGGGTTTCGTGAGGAACTTGTAGATGGCCCCTTCGTTGATGGCGTCGGTGACCGACTTCAGGTCGGTATACCCTGACAACACGATGCGGACGGTTTCCGGGTGAATCGTTTTGACCTCACTCAGAAAATCGGTGCCGGACATCTCCGGCATACGCTGGTCAGACACAATCACCTGCACCTGGTTTGCGGCGAGCAAACTGAATGCTTCTTTGACACTGGTAGTGGCCAGTATGCGATAACCATCACGCCGCAGTAACCGGGTCAGTGCACGCAGTATGTTTTCTTCGTCATCCAGCAGGAGCAGCGTACGCTCCTGCTCGCTACGGTCACTGCTACCGGTTGCCATTGTGTTCCCCGCACCCTGGTCATTCAGAAATGCCAGCAGATCATCAAACGGCATGGGCCTGGCAAAAGCGAAACCCTGAAGAAGGTCGCAATGGTTTTTCCGCAGGTAGGTGGCGTGTGCTTCGGTTTCAACCCCTTCGGCGACCACTTCCAGGCCCAGGTGATGGGCCATGGAGATAACACCCTGAGTGATGGCGGCATCACTGCGGTTCTCGATAACATCCTTGATAAAGGACCGGTCAATCTTGATCTTGTTGGCGGGCAGCAGCTTGATATAACTGAGACTGGAAAATCCGGTTCCGAAATCATCAATGGCAATGTGGACCCCGAGCCCGCGAATGGCATGGAGGGTCTCGATAACACGATCTGTATCCAGAAGTATGGCAGATTCCACCACCTCCAGCTCCAGGCTCTCCGGCGGAAGACCGGACGCCTTGAGGGCGTTGGTGACCGTGCGGATAAAGCCTTCTTTGCGTAGCTGGATCGGCGATACGTTGACCGAGATCGAGCAATGTCGGAAGCCCCGTGAGTGCAGATGAACCATGTCGCGACAGGCCTTCCGCAGAACCCATTCGCCCAGGGCGATGATCTGCCCGGTTTCTTCCGCCAGGGGGATGAAATCGGCGGGGGAGATCAGTCCCCGGGTCGGGTGTTGCCAGCGAACCAGAGCCTCGACGTTCCGGGTCTGCCCGGTGCGGGCATCAATCAGCGGCTGGTAATAGACGGAAAGCTGCTCCTGGTCGATGGCGTCCTGCAGTTCATTTCGCAGGGCAACCCGGTAGCTGGCTTCCTCGTTGAATTCCTGGGAATACCATTGGTAAGTGTTGCGCCCCTGCTGCTTGGCACGATACATGGCCAGGTCGGCCTGCTGCAGCAGCGCCATGGGTTTTTCGAGACTGCCGTCGGTGGTGGAGATGCCGACGCTGGCGGTCAGGTGAATGGTTTTGCCATCCAGGTGGTAGGGGTTGGCAATCTCATGAATGGCCGTCTCCACCACAATCACGGCGTCCTCGGCCTGGGCCAGGTCCGGCAGCAATATGATGAACTCGTCACCGCTGATCCGGGCAACGGTGTCGCCGGAGCGCACCAGCGCCTTCAGGCGCCTGCCCACTTCAATCAGCAGCTGGTCGCCAAAGCGGTGCCCGAGAGAGTCGTTGATCAGCTTGAAACCATCCAGGTCGAGAAACAACAGGGCGATGGTCCGTCCATAGCGCCGGGATAACTGGCATGCCTGGCTCAACCGGTCTTCCAGCAGGGTGCGGTTTGGCAGCCCGGTGAGGACATCGTGGCTGATGTTGAACGCCAGCTCGTGTTCGGCTGATTTACGCTCCGAGATGTCGTTCTGAACACCGATAAAATGGGTGATCTCACCCTGCTCATCGCGCATGGGCGAGATGTACAGATCGTTCCAGAAAGGCGAGCCATCCTTGCGGTAGTTTCTCAGCACTGCCGAGATGTCGGTACCCTTTTTCAGTCCGCGTCTTATTTCCGACAGGCCCTGCTCGTTACTCAGGTCAAAGTCATTACCCTGCAGAAAACGGCAATTCTGGCCGATCGCTTCCTCTGCGCTGTAGCCGGTGATCTTCTCAAACGCCCTGTTAACATAGATGATGGGCGAGTCGTCCTGCCGGGCATCGGCGATGACGATGCCGTTGGAGCTCGATTCGATACTGCGTTTGAACAGCCTTAGCTGGCGGCTGTTATCCAGCTGTGAGGTGACATCCGTGATCATCAGCACCTGCAGGGGGCGGTGGTTGATGGTCATGTTGGTGCTGACCATTTCCACGATCATTTCCTCACCGTCGCGGCGCTGGTGTCTCTCCAGTGTCCCGCCTTCGCGCAAAAGAATGCCCTCGGAGGATAGCCTGGGCGGTGCGTGAACAGGAGCGCGAAGTTTATCCAGGGTCAGACGGTCGAGTTCATCGTTGCTGTATCCGTAGAGTGCCCTGGCAGCTTCGTTCATGGAGACCAGGACCAGCGACCCCGGGGCCACCAGGCACATGGGCGCAGGGTTACTCTCAAACAGCAGCCGGTAGTGACTCTCACTGTTCGCCAGGTTTTCTGTCGCCATGGCCCGGTCGATGGCGTAGCGGATACTGCGGATCAGGGTATAGCCATCAAGGCTTCCCTTGACCAGGTAATCCGCTGCTCCCAGCTCGACGGCGCGCGCGTCCAGCTCTTCATCTCCCTGGCCTGTCAGCAGAATGAAGGGGGTGGTGATGCTCCGCTCACGGGCTTCCCGGATCAGATCAATCCCGGAATCCGGGCCCAGGCGGAGATCCACCAGCGCTATGGCGTAATCGCCTGTCTCCAGTGCAGCCATGCCGTCGCTGGCGGAGTCCACCCAGTCCAGCCGGGTGTTCACCGGGCTACTGTCCTGCAGCAGGTCGCGGGTAATCAGGTAATCGTCTTCGTCGTCTTCAATCAGCAGGATGCGCAGCAGGGGCTCAGTCTCGGTCATAACGCTCCGGTCTTCCTGGCAGGATTGCGGTGGTTGCCCAGTAGCTCGTCAGCGAGGAAACAACATCCAGCAGCCCTGAATAGCTTGATGGTTTGACAATGTAGGAGTTGGCACCTGTCTGGTAACAATAGCGAACATCATCTTCATTGCCTGATGTGGTCATGATAATCGTCGGGATGGTGCGCAGCCTGGGGTCGGACTTGATTTCCTGCAGCGCCTCCCGACCGTCTTTCAGTGGCATGTTGAGATCCAGCAGTATCAGGTCCGGGCATACAATGGACGCATCAGGATCATCCGGTAGTTGCTCCTCTCCGTTAAGGAAGCGCATCAGTTGAACGCCATCGTGGGCGAAGCAAATCCGACAGTTGTGACAGCGCTCTGCGAACGCCTCTTTCATCATCAGCCGGTCGTCAGGATCATCCTCGGCAATCAGAATCATCGGTATTGTTCCGGGATCAGTCATTGCTGCTTCCTTTCGTCTGATTGCTGGTTGGAAAGTGGATTCGGAAAGTCGTTCCATGATCGACTTTGCTTTCAACGGATACCGTTGCGCTGTGGCGGTCCAGTATCTTTTTCACAATTGCCAGACCGATGCCGGAACCCTGGAAGGCCTGTTTATGCAAGCGCTGAAACGGCTGGAACAGTTTTTCAACGTATCGATTATCAAACCCTACCCCGTTGTCCCTGACGACCAGAGTCCAGTGCTCATCCGTATGGTCTTCAGGGTAGACCCATACCTGGGGGCTTTGGCCAGGCTTGTGGAACTTGACCGCATTGCTCAGCAGGTTCTGAAAAACCTGTCGAAGCTGAGTGGCGTCCCCGGTAATCGGTGGAAGCGGACTGATGTCGATCACGGCATTTTCCCTGGAGACGGACGTTTCCATATCCTGCAGTACCTCGCCGAGAATGCGATTGCTATCGCAGACGGTTAATGGCTGTGCCCGGGTTGTCACTCTGGAATAGGTTAGCAGGTCCTGGATCAGTGACTGCATGCGCCTGGCGGCCGATTGCATCCGTTGCAGATAATCCTGTTCCTGATCGTTAAATCGGTCTGGCCGCGACAGAAGCCGGTCCGAGAAGGCCTGAATCTTGCGTAGGGGCTCCTGGAGGTCGTGGGAGGCTACGAAGGCGAAATCCTGAAGCTCACGGTTGCTGCGCTCCAGTTCAGCCATGGTCTCTTCCAGCTTCTTTTGCGCCTGTTTACGATCATTTATGCTGCGATAGTAGACGGCCAGGCCTTCATCCGATGGGTAGGCACTGACCTCCAGCCAGTTATCCAGGGGGGCGTAATAGGCCTCGAAGGATACCGACTCGCCGGTCACCATGGCGTGTCGGTAGTGCCTTTCAAACTCGCTGGCCTGCGCCGCGGGGAACATCTCCCAGAGGGTGTTGCCCAGAAGTGCCCCACGGCTCTCCCTGAGCAACTCCTCCGAACGCTGGTTGACGTAGGTGAACCGCCATTCACGATCAAGGGTAAAAAAGGCGTCGGTAATGCTCTCGAAGATGATGGCCTGACGCTCGGCAAACCGCCGGATCTGCTCCATGGCCTGGTGGGAAGCAGTGATGTCCTGAAGGCCGCCCTGTATTTGCACAATCCGGCCATTTCCATCCTTCACCGCCTGTCCGATAGCCCGGACCCATCGTAAGCGGCCCAGCCGGGTGCGGATCTGAACTTCTTCATCGAAGGGGATTCCCGTGTGCATGCACATGTTCATGGCGTGGGTTATTGTTTCCCTGCCGTCCGGTGTATAGAACCCGAGTCCCTCTTCAAGGGCTGGCACTGCGCCAATCGGCATCTCGAAAATATCGAACATGGCACGGGTCCAGCGGGTCTCGCCGGTGCTTGCCTCGACCACCCAGCCGCCTATGCGGGCGGCTTTCTCAGCAATTTTCAACAGCGTTTCACTTTCCCGCAGTTTTTCCTGCGTGTGGCGAATTTCTGTGGTATCACGGGCGGCCACATAAATCAGATCATCTGAGCTGAGGGTGGCGCTGAGTTCAAGCCAGTGCTCTGAACCGTTTTTGTTCATTATACGGACATGAAGATCCCTGATGGTTTCTCCGGCTACCAGTGCAGCCACCGCTTCCTCAACCCTGGCCTGATCATCCTTTTGAATCAGTTGCATGTAGGAAGCACCCAGCAGTTCTTCCCGCTCGTATCCGAGCACGTCCACAAAGGCATTGTTGAGTTCGAAAAAGTGGCTGTTCAGATCAACGATGCAGAACATGTCCGGTGAGAGGGAGAAGAACTGGTCTCTCTCCCGCATCAGTGTTTCCGCAACCAGCTGGTCGGTCATGTCCCGGCCCACACAGAACAGCGCCCGGTCTGCCTCTGACCATTCGGCTGTCCATGAAACGGTCACAATGTGGCCGTCCCGGTGACGCAGGTGGTTGCGAAAACCATCGCTGATCTGGCGTTCGCCCGCCATCAATTTGCGCATCTCTTCGGCTGTGGCTTCTCGGTCTACGGGCGGGATGAGAACGTGGTAGGGTTCTCCGATTAGCTGGTCCGGTCGGTAGCCGAGGATATCTTCCGCGGCGGGATTGATGGACGTGAACAGACCCTTTGAGTCGACGGAACACAGAATGTCGCGGGAAAACTCCATGATGCGTTCATTGGTCTGTCTGAGTGACAGTTCGCGGGCCAGATGGGCGTTCACGGTGCTGTTGAGTTTTCGCAGGCTGTGGGTGCGCCGTTCGGACTCCTGCCAGAACAGATGGCTGAGCATCATCAGGAAGCTGAGTATCAGGCCGGTAAACAGTACCACTGGAGGAAGATACAGCACAGTGGCGGCAAGCCCGCCTTCCCGGGTGTACACTTCAATCCGCCACGCGCTGTCGTGGTGAGGGTGGGTGTCTCGGGTTGCCAGTGGGATGCGGGTTCCCGTTGCGGTCTCCGGGGAACGATCGAAAATCAGAATGTTCCGGTAATAAACCCTGAGGCTCAGATCGCCATCGTAGTGCTTTAACAGGCTGCCGTAGGCGTCTTCCAGATCAATCACCGCAAAAATGACCCAGGGCTGTCCGACAATTGCTCTTGCGGGATAGGCGACCATGGCATGCATGCGGCCGGCTTCATCCGGCTTGGGCGGGCTGAGATGCGGCCGACTGGTATTGGTCACGTGATCCAGCCACGTCTGGTTGCCCGGTGTTGCCAGGAAACTGTTCAGCCAGTGCCGGTGCTGCTCGGTGCGGGAATGAATACCCACGGGTTGCCCGTCCGGGGTCAGCATGCCGATAAGCTGTATTTCACGGAAGTCATTCAGGTAACTCTGTACTTCCTGTGTCCATTCCCGTTGCGCGGGTGCCCCTGTCAGCAGTTCCTGTCGCTCTGCAAGCCTGCGAATCAGCGCCAGGTCGTCATTGAAAGTTGCCGTGCTGGAGGCTTTCAACTGCTCAGCCAGAATTTCCGCCCGGTCTTGCAGGCTATCGCTGTTCTGTACACGCATGGCGTGCCATATGATGGTGGTCAGCGCTATGCTGCAGACGCCGACCAGTACCAGTCGGGCCGAAAAATCGGGCAGGTTACGCCTGTTAATGGTGTGAAGAAGGGGCAGAACCATGCCCACCAGAATGGCCAGGGGGCTGACAATGATGGTGGATTCCGGAATAGTGCCAAGACTGAAATTCTGAAGGGGCGGGTGCCAGTAGGAAAGCAGGGACAACAGGCCCTGGGTCACGACGATTAAGCCGCACAGCAGCCCCACACGCTTCCTCCAGCGACCGTAAATCGCCGCAAGCAGGGACAGCTCCGTAAGAAGTACCACCACCAGAAGAGGCTTGCTGATGGCCAGCATTGCCAGTGAATCCGCGGCTGGAGTCCAGGGCAGCACAACCTGAAACAGGGCGATGATAATGGTGACGCAGGCCAGTACAAGAGCTGCCGGGATTCTGCGAAACACCAGCGCCAACAGCGAGGCCCCGATCAAAACGGACACCAGCCCGCCGCCGGGCGATAGCGAAACCCGCCCATTGGCATTGCCACCCAGGGAGAAATGATCGACAAAAATCACCAGCCCGATGGCTATAAGTGCGATCGCCAGGGACAGCACCAGGCAGAATCGCCCAACCACGGGGTTGCGCTCCTCTTTCATTCGTTCAGTACCTGCGGCCCCAGCAACCTCAGGATCTCGTCCGCCGTAGTCACGCCGCCGCGGAGTTTTTCCAGGGCATCGTCCAGAAGAACCCGCATACCCTGCTCCCGGGCAATGGATTCAATCTGCATGGCGCTGGCGCCCTCGGTGATGGCAATCCGCAACTGATGATTCATGGTGAGCACTTCGTGGATGGCCACCCGACCCTTGTAGCCTTTATGGCACTTGTCACAACCCTTGCCCCGGTAAAAGATCAGTTCCGGCGACATGAATTCGGGCCCCAGCTGTTCCAGTATTTCCGTAGGGGCCTCCGTCTGCTCGCAGCAATGGGGGCAGATTCGCCGCACCAGACGCTGGGCGATGATGGCCTCCAGGGTAGAGGCGAGCACGAATGGCTTCAGGTTGAGGTCCAGCAGGCGAGCCACAGTGGCGGCAGCGGAACTGGTGTGCAGCGTGGAGTAGACCAGGTGGCCGGTCATGGCAGCATGGAAGGCGACGTCGGCGGTTTCCTCGTCTCGGATTTCGCCCAGCAGGATTACGTCCGGATCCTGTCGCAGAATCGCACGCAGTACGCTGGCAAAGCTCAGGCCGATACGATCCTTTACCGGTACCTGGCCCGCCATGTCGACATGGAACTCCACCGGGTCCTCGATGGTGACGTAATTGCGCTCCGGTGAGGCATTGTGCTGCAACAGGGCATACAGGGTGGTGGTTTTGCCGCTGCCGGTGGGGCCGGTGGCCAGGATAATGCCCTGGGGCTTGGCGACCACATGGAGCAGGCGCCTGAGGTTGTGCTCTGACAGCCCCATGTCCTCCAGGGACTGGGCGGACGACTGCCGCTCCAGTACCCGCATGACGACTTTCTCGCCATTAATGGTGGGCAGGGTGGAAATCCGCAGGTCAACGATTTTCATCGGCGTCTTGACGGTGATGCGCCCGTCCTGGGGCTTTCGCCTTTCGGTAATGTCCAGCTCCGCCATCACCTTGATACGGGACACTACCGACATCAGCAGGTTGGTGGGGATGTGGATCTTGTCCTGCAACACTCCGTCAATGCGATAACGCACCACCAGCGACTTGGTGCGGGGGTGAACGTGAATGTCGCTGGCGCCCAGGCGCAGGGCTTCCAGAATGATGGCATTGACCAGACGAATCGCCGGAGGCTCTTCGGAGCTTCCCAGCAGCTGCTCCAGGGACTCGTTGTCACTGTCTTCGTCCAGGACGATTTCAATACCCTCGTAAGGGTCATCGGTACCCACCTTGGTGGCGATGTCGTCCAGATCGCTGGTTTCCCCGAAAATTTCTGTCAGCTTTGCCTGCATCTGGCTGGTTTCGCACAGCAGCGGGTGAATGGTGTAGCCGGTCATGAACCCCAGTTCGTCAATAAGATTCACGTCCATGGGGTCGACCATGGCCAGGCGTAACCGCTGGCCCTGGACTCTTAGTGGCAGCACCAGCTGGCGGGTGCAGATCTTCTGAGGTACCAGGGACATCAGCGCCGGGTCCGGCTGGAATTCGCGGAGATCGATTTCCTCGAACAGCATGTCGTCCCGCAGCATCTCGAAGACTTTGCGGAAGTCGACCCACTCATGCTTGAGCAACTGGCGGACCACGGGGGTTTTGTGGCTCTGCATTTCCCGGTGCAGCTGCTGGATCTGCTGGGGGTTGAGCCAGCCTTTCTTGTGCAGCAGGATGGCAAGCTGGCTGCGGTTGGTGGCCGTCAGCTTGCTGATGGTTTCCAGGTCCTTGTGCTGCTTTTTGGTCTGTTGCTCCAGGGCCCGTGTGCGCTGGATGAGTTCGTACTGCTCCAGGGCCAGGGCGATGGTCAGGCGAATGTCATCATCATTCCAGGGTTTGAGAATGAACCGGTAAACTGCCCCTTCCTTGATCGAGCCCATCACGGCATCGGTATTGGCGTGTCCGGTCAGCATGATGCGGATGGTGTTCGGCCAGCGTTCGCGAACGTCCTTCAGTAATTCGCTGCCGTTCATGCCGGGCATCATGAAGTCGGTCATGATCAGCTCGACCGGCTGCTTTTCCATGATACGCAGGGCTTCATTGCCATTGCTGGCAAACAGCAGCTCGTAGTTCTCGCGCTGGAACACCCGCCGCAGGGACGCCAGGATGTTGGGTTCGTCATCCACCAGCAGCAGCCGGTAGGGCGCTTTTTTCTGCTTGGTTACCGGATCGGATCTGTCATCCGGCTCCTGGTTGAAGAACAGCGAGGCGTAGCGTTTAGCCATGATCAATCCTTAACTGACCGGCAGCAACAGGGTGACACGGGTGCCCGTGCCTTCCCTGCTCTCGATCTGAATGGTGCCCCGGTGAGCGCGTACCGTATCCCGGGCAACGGTCAGGCCCAGGCCGGTGCCCGACCCTACCGGTCGGCTGGTATAAAAGGCGTCGAAGACCTGTTCGCGAAGGGCTTCCGGAATGCCGCAGCCGTTATCCTGAATCACTACCCGGATACCGTCGCTGTCGACACTGGTTTTCGCGAGGATCCGGCCGGCCCTGCCCTCAGCCCCGGCGTCCTGTTCCTGACCTTTGAGCGCCTGTGCGGCATTGTCGAGCAGGTTGTAAAAGGTTTGCGACAATCGCGACGGATGTCCCGAGATCTTTGGCAGTTCGCCCGGCTTCTCCAGAATCTCCAGATCCTGGCCATAGTCGGTCTGGAGCAGATGCACGGCACTGGCCAGCAACTCATTGACGTCACACAGGGTATAGTCGGCCTGGTCAATGCTGGAGAAGGTTTTCAGGTCGGAGACAATGCTGGCGATACGGCGGGCGCCATCGGAAGACTCTCGGATCAGGTCGTCGAAATCATCCAGCAGTTCCCGGTTCTGATCGGAATCCGGAACCAGCTCCCGCAAATCGTTAACGTATTCATCAGCCACCTTGAGGTTGCTGGAAATGAAACCGATCGGGTTGTTGATCTCATGGGCCACGCCCGCCGCCAGCTGCCCGACGGAGCGCAGTCGCGCGCTCTCGTACAGATCCATCTGCGCCTGTTTGATCACCGTTACCTGCTCATCCACCTTGTCCTGCAGCTGGTCGGACAGCACACGGTAACGGGCTTCCGAGGCCTTCAGGGCCTCGTTCTGCTTCTGCAGTTCGGCGTAGCTGGCCTCGGTGGTGTCGTGGTGCAGGTTGGCAGCCAGCCGATACTTGGCAATGAACATCATCAGAAACGACACCAGGTCCGCGGCAGCAAGACGCTCCTGTTCGGAGCTGCCGCCGGACAGCCAGCCCACGGTTTCCAGATTGAATTCCAGCGCCAGCGCATCCGCTTTTCTGTCGCTGCCAATCTCGACGGGGTTACGGCACAGGGTGCTGAGCATCCGGTTCAGGCGCTGCAGTTGATCGCTGGTAAGCAGATCTTCGAGTGTGGGGTCGTCTTCAAAGTTACGCACGAATTTCCTCGCTGGCGGCGCTCAGTTGCCGGATAAACGTGTCGCGGTCAATGCCGTGGTCAGTGTCCAGGGCGAATTCCCGGTCCACTTCGGTGTAGAGCCGGTCCAGCAGTATCCGGAAAGTCTCCAGAACCCCCTTGCCATGAAGGGCGGATGCCATTTGCAGCGGTGCCCAGGGCGTTTCCGCCCAGCGCTGCTGGAGTTCAGTGTCGCCAACCACGCCGGGGAGATCGCGCTTGTTGAACTGGACTGCCATGGGCAGGGTGTCGATATCCAGCCCGACCTTCTCCAGGTTTTCCTCCAGATTTCCGAACGCCGTGGCGTTATTGTCCTGCTGGCTGGTCTGGGAGTCCGCCACAAACACCACGGCGTCCGCGCGGGACAGCACCGCCTTGCGGGTGCTGTCATGCTGCACCTGGCCCGGCACGGTATACAGCTTCAGGCGCAGATCCAGCCCGGAATCGCCTTTCAGGCCGATGGGCAGCATATCGAAGAACAGGGTGCGGTCGTCGCGGGTCTCCAGCACCATCAGTTCGCCCTTGCGCTGGGGGTTCAGCAGGGAGTGCAGCTGCATCAGGTTGGTGGTTTTGCCACTCAGGGCAGGGCCGTAAAACACCACCTTCAGGGCCAGCCTGTTGTCTTCAGGACTATGATCCGCCATCAGAACCTCATTGGTCGCCGATCAGCACGGAGCCGTCAGCATCGCGATGAACGCGGGTAATGCCCGGGTTATTCTTTTCCAGGCGCAGCAGTTCCTGCTCCCGGGCCTTGATCATCTGGCGCTGGGCGGTCACTTCATCCAGCAGGCGCTGGTTTTCGGACTTCAGCTCGTAGATATCAATGGCGGATTTAATGGCAGCGACTACCTCGTAGTCATCCCAGGGCTTGGACAGGTAGCGATAGACCTCCGCCTGATTGATGGCCTTGATCATGGAATTGCGGTCGCCGTAGGCGCTCAATACCAGACGAACGGCGTTTGGCTGGCGCTGTTTGGCAAACTGCAAATAGGTTACACCATCGGCAGTCGGCATCTGATAGTCGGAGATGATGACGGCATAATTGTGCTCCAGTAGCCCGCCCAGTGCGGCTTCGACGTTGTCGTAGGTATGAATCTCCCAGCCGTTGGGGCGCAGCAGGCGCTTGAGGGCACTGAGGATGTTGGGTTCATCGTCCACCAGCTGAATTTTGATCATGATGCTGTCTCCGTTTCTTCCTCGGCCGGACGGTGCACATACACCGTGTAGTGGGTACCGTCCGGTTCGCCTTTTTCGAACGCCACCAGTTTGTCGATAAGTAGGGATGTCAGTTCCTTGCCCTCGTTCAGCAACAGCATGCCGGACGCCGCATAAAGGTTGCGGGCCAGTACCATGCCTGCCTTCAGTCGCAGGGTGTCGAGCGCCGCGATATCCGGGTCTTCATGCTCTACATCCGGAGCGACCTCAATGCACACTTCCAGGAAACGGTCCGCAATCTCCGGATCGTAAAGCCGTTCCCGGTAGCGTTTGATCAGTTTCAGGGCGTTATCACGGGAAACCCGGCGCTCCAGGATCAGGCCGTACTGGAGTTCGATGAAATCCACGGCCAGCCGGAGGATGCGGGACGCCAGGGGAATCTCGGTACCTTCGAGCCTCTCGGGAACGCCGTAGCCGTTCCATTTTTCCTGATGGTGGCGGATGATTCGCGCGGTTTCTTTCAGCGGCTCCAGGGCCATCAACAGCTGTTCACTGTTGACCGGGTATTTCAGGAACTCCAGGCGCTGCTCTTTGGTGAGCAGATCGGACGGGGCCTTGAACAGCTCGTCGGGCCAGCTCAGCTTGCCGAGATTGTAGAGGGCGGCCGCCATATACAGGTTCCGGGAGAGGTCTTCGTCCAGCTGGTGGTATTCGGCATAGGCCTTCACCAGGCCGATTACCTTGGCGTTGGGCTGGCGGTTGGCCGGCAGCCGCTTGTTGATCAGCGTGGAAAAGACTTCGGTGGTGGTGACATAGCTTTGCTTCAGTTCGGTGTAAGCCGCATCCAGCATGTCTGCGGTTTCCTTCAGCTCTTCGGTGCGGGCCTGTACCTTCTCTTCTAGGCCCGCATTGAGCGCCTGCAGCTCCTTGTTCTGCTTGCGGGTCAGCTTCTCCAGTGCCAGCCGGCGACGTTCCGAATACTGGAAGGCAAGGGCCTGGCGAATCACCAGTTTCAGCTCTTCGTCGTCCCAGGGCTTGCTGATGTAGCGGTATATCTGGCCATCGTTAATGGCCTTGATGGTGGAATTGATATCCGCGTAACCGGTCAGCAGTATGCGAATACACCAGGGCCACTTCTTCTTGATCTCGGACAGCAGGGTAGGGCCATCCATGCCGGGCATGCGGGCGTCCGAGATGACCAGGTCGAATCTCTGTTCATTGAGCAGCGCCAGCGCTTCCTCACCGGAGGCGACCGCGCGGATGTCGTAGGGCTCCTTGCGGAGTATCCTTTGCAGGCTACGGAGGATATTTTCCTCGTCATCCACCAGTAGCAGGCTGGCATTGGAGGGTAGAGACTCTGCCATGTTCAGCCCCACTCGTTGTCCGCTGTGGCCTCTGGCTGCGTCAGTGGCAGTGATATGCGGAAACAGGTGCCCTTGCCGGTGGAGGCGTGTTCCGCCGCGATGCTGCCATTATGTTTCTGGACGATGTTGAAAGACAGGGACAACCCCAGACCGGTGCCTTTGCCAACCGGTTTGGTGGTGAAAAAAGGCTCGAAAATCCGGTGCAGGTTCTCTTCGGCAATACCCTTGCCGTTGTCCTCCACTTCAACGATTGCCCAGTTGCCGTCGCAGCGGGTACGAACGATGATCTCGCCAAAATCGTCGATAGCGTGGGCGGCGTTTACCAGCAGGTTCATGACCACCTGGTTGATCTGGGAGCTGATGCACTCCACTTCAGGGAGCTCGCCAAATTCTTTGACCACAGTGGCTTTGTATTTCAGCTCGTTGTTGACCACGTTCAGGGTGGTTTCAATACCACGGTGCAGGTCCGCCAGTTTGAATTCCTCATCGTCGATATGAGAGAAATCCTTCATTGCCGAAATGATGGTTTTGACCCGCTCGATACCCTCCCGGGATTCCGCCAGAAGATCCTTGAGATCATCCTTCAGAAAGCTGTAATCGATATTCTTTTTGATCGCACTCAGATCTTCCAGTGATGCTCCTGCGTCCACCGCATCGGTAAGCCTGAAAAGATCTTCCAGATAGGTGCCCAGGCTTTGCAGGTTGGAATAGACATAGCCCACGGGGTTATTGATTTCATGGGCAACCCCGGCCGCCAGTTGGCCAATGGCAGCTAGCTTCTCAGACTGCAGCAACTGCCGGTTTGCCTGCTCGAGCCTGGCGTTCAGCTGATCCTGCTCTGATGGATTGGGGTTGAGGTCCGACATAGTGATAGCCCGTTCGGCGGAGTGTTGCGGATGTCCGGGAAAAGCCAGCTTGAAGTGCCGCGCAATACCTTTAATCGAGATATGGGTTTATTCTTTTGAGCGTGGTTTCAGTATAGTGGTTTTGATCACCTTTCAACGTTACGTTTGGTATCCGGAATATTGGTTTTTATTGCCCGGTTATGCTGATCAGGAGATTGGGTATGGCGGCTGCGGATGTTCACTACCGGTTCCGGTTTGGCGACGACTCCGTTTGGGAGTGTGATGTGACATCCGCGGACGGTGATCAACCTGCTCTGACGGATAACCTGCCGGACTGGACGCGCCTGGGATTTCACCAGTGCAGCCACTGCCCGCTGTCCACTGAGGAGTACCGCCATTGCCCTTATGCTGTGGCGCTGGTTGAGCCTGCCAGGGCAACAGCCATGCGCGCCTCCCATGAACCGGTTACGGTCACGGTGACCTCCCGCTCACGAACCATAACGGCTGATACCACCCTGCAACGGGCCATGGGCTCGCTTATGGGATTGGTGGGCCCTTTTTCCGGTTGCCCGGTCACGCGCATCCTGCGGCCAATGGCGCGATTCCACCTGCCCCTGAGTTCACCGGACGAAACCCTGTTCAGGACCTTCGGCACCTATCTTCTGGGGCAATATCTCAGACAGCGCCAGGGCCTGGAAGGCGACTGGCAGATGACCTCGCTCAGCCAGGTGTACAGTGATTTACGTCTACTCAACCATGGTATGAGCAGCCGCCTGAGGGCCAGCCAGGACGAGGATGCAGGGGTGAACAGTTTTGTGTTGCTCGACCTGCTGGCTGCGGATGTCCGCTATGCGCTGGAGGAGTACGAGGGAGACCTGGATGACAGTTTCCGGGAATTTCTGGAGTGAACTCCCGGAAACTGGCGAGAAACGTTGAGGTTTTGTTAAATCTTGTTGAGTGCATCTTCAACAATCGGATCTTGCGCTATGATAGTTTGCTAATAAGACTAAGGTCGGAATGTGCCCTGAGCGACGATAAAGTCGGAAAAAGTACTCGGGGCGTTCCCGGTTCCGGTAGAGACTATGTTATATCGCCTGAAAACTGATTTTCGGCTGTCCATTATTACCCTGCTCGGAATCAGTGCGCTTCTGGGTATCAGTCCGTTTGCAGTGATGCGATTTGCTCAGGGCAACATGCTGGCAGGCATCGTTGATACGACGATTATGCTCGCCATCATGGCGGGCATGATCTATGCGTGGATAACCGGCGATACCGCTCGTACCGGCCTGGCAATGGCCATTATAGCCTGCGCTGGTGCCGTTACGGTTGGCGCTGTCGTTGGGGAGCCTGGCCTGTTCTGGTTATACCCCTGCCTGGTGACCAGCTTCTTCCTCACCGAGTCCCGCTACGCCATAGTCATTAATCTGGCTGCTGTGATCACCTTGATGGTACATGGCGTTGCTTTCAGTTCCACCATCCAGATGTGGTCATTTTCCGCCACAGCCGTAGTGGTCAGTTGCTGCGCCTATGTCTTCGCCCACCGCAACGAAAACCAGCGTGAGCGTTTGGAGCATCTGGCCACCATTGATCCGCTGACCGGGGTCAAGAATCGCCGTTCCATGGACGAAGAATTGGCAATGGCGGCCGCCAGTGCCGCCAGAACGGGGATTTCCTATGCCCTGGTGTTACTGGATATTGATCACTTCAAAAAGATCAACGACGCCCACGGCCACAGTGTGGGGGATGACGTACTGACGGAAATGGTGGCTCTGATTGAGCAGAATATTCGCAAATCCGATCAGATGTTCCGGTTCGGTGGTGAGGAATTCGTGTTGCTGATGAGTGGTGTGGATGAAACCGGGCTGAGGGCGGTGATGCATAACCTGCAACACATCATGCACAAGTTTCTGAAGCATCCAGGCGGAAAGGTGACCGCCTCGTTCGGGGTTGCCCTGCTAAAAGACGGCGAAACGCCTGACAACTGGCTGGCGCGGGCCGATGAGGCACTTTATAAAGCCAAGGCCAGCGGCCGCGACCAGATTGTTTATGCGGACGACATGGCTGCTCAGGAGCCGGCACCAGAGACAGCCTGACGGTTTTATGTTTCCGGTTCTGGTGCGAACAGGAACAACCGCAACCCGAGCAAGATACTGGCGGATGCCAGACCACTTGTCAGTCCCACCCAGAAACCGGCAGCGCCCATAGCCGGCAACAGCCAGTCGGTAAACGTCAACACCCAGCCCAGGGGCAAACCAACGATCCAGAATGAAAACAGCATGATGAACATGGGAATGCTGGTGTCCTTGTAGCCCCGCAGGGCACTGATGCAGGTAACCTGGATGACATCGGCGATCTGGAAGAAGGCGGCGTATACCAGCAGGGTGACGGTGACGGCGCGGACGTCCGCATCACTGGTGTACAGCGCCGCAATGGCGTCGGCAAAGACAAACAGCATAACGGCAAACACCAGCGCCACCGCCGACGCAAGAATCAGCGAGCTGCGGGCAATGAGCCGGGCGGTGTCCGGCGCCCTGGCCCCCATCAGAAAACTCACCCGCAAGGTCAGCGCCATACCGATGCTCAATGGCAGCATGAACAACAGTGAGACCACGTTCAGGGCAATCTGATGTCCCGCTACAATCACTGGCCCCAGGGGCGCCAGAAACAGAGCAATTACCGAAAACATGCTGGCTTCCACAAAAATGGTAAAACCAATGGGAATGCCCAGGCGCAGGATGTAGCGGATGCCGTCGGCGTCCGGTTTTGCCCAGTCGGCAAGCAGGTGAAACCGGCGGTAGACAGCGCTCCTGTTCAGGTAGACCAGCAGTGCAATGGCCGCAATGCCGTTGGAGATCGAGGTGGCCCAGCCGCAGCCGATACCGCCCATGGCGGGGAGCCCGAGCTTGCCGTAGATGAATATGTAGTTGAGGGGCAGGTTGATCAGGGTGCCGAGCACCGAGAATGCCATAATCACCCGGGTATGCCCCAGCCCGTCCGTCAGCCCCCGCAGTGCCATCATCAGCAGCATGGCAGGAATGCCCCAGGCAAAAGCATCCAGGTAGCCCTGGCTGATACGGGCGGTGTTGGCTTCCAGGTTCAGGGCGCTGAGCACCGGGTGCACGTTGGTCAGCAGCAGGATCATGATCACCGAGCCAGCAGCGGCTATATACAACCCCTGCCAGGTAGCGGGCATGATCTTTTCAGTGGTGCGGGCGCCGTTGTAGCCGGAGATAATCGGTTGCAGAGCACCCAGCAGCCCCATGAAGAACAGGAAAACGGGCATCCACAGGCTGCTGCCGATGCCTACGGCGGCCAGATCCTCGGCGCTGGCATGGCCGGCCATCACGGTATCGATAACGCCATTGGCCATCTGGGCGACCTGGGCAATCAGGATCGGGCCGCCAAGAATCGCCAGCGTGCGCCACTCGGTCAGCGTGCGGCTGACCAGCGGCTGACGGGCTTCGGGTAACGGCTGATGGACTTCATCCATGGATCGCCTGCCTGGCTCTGGGTAAAACGGAATGAATCAGAAAGGCGGGATGGTACCTTATTCACTGCCCGGGGTGGCATAGGGTGTTTCCGCTGCGCCTGTGTACAAGGCGGCCCGGGAACGGGTAAAGTGCCGCACTCACGGTTTTCAGGTATCGCTAGCATGGGTCTTCTGGTCTTTGTCACAGTTCTGTGGGCGTTTTCATTCAGCCTTATCGGCGAATTTCTGGCCGGGCGAGTGGACAGCGATTTCGCTGTGCTGACCCGGGTATTGCTTGGGGCTCTGGTGTTCCTGCCCTTTACCCGCTGGCGCGGAGTGCCTGGCGGCTTGAAGCTGGGTGTTCTGGTGACTGGCATGCTGCAGTTCGGCATCACCTATTTATGCCTGTACCGCTCATTCAGCTATCTGACGGTACCGGAAGTTCTGCTGTTCACTATCTTCACGCCACTGTATGTCACCCTGATTGACGATGCGCTCTACCGTCGGTTTTCGCCGGTTGCCCTGGTGGCTGCGGCGGTTGCCACCCTTGGCGCGGGCATTATCCGCTACGATGGTCTCAGCCAGGGCTTTATCACCGGTTTCCTGTTGCTGCAGGTGGCAAATTTCACCTTTGCAGCGGGCCAGGTGGGCTACAAGCACACCATGATGCGGTTCCCGACCGAGGTGCCAGCGTATCGCACCTTCGGCTACTTCTTCTTCGGCGCTCTCATTATCGCCCTCCCTTCTTTCCTGATATTCGGTGATGCCAGCCGTCTGCCAACCACTTCCCTGCAATGGGGCATTCTTGCCTGGCTGGGCCTTGCCGCATCGGGCGTGGGTCTGTTCCTGTGGAACCGCGGCGCTTGCGTTGTGGATGCCGGCACACTGGCCATCATGAACAATGCCCTGGTACCTGCGGGGCTGATCGTCAATTTGCTGATCTGGAACCGGGACGCCGACCTGTTGCGCCTCGCCCTTGGTGGCAGCGTTATTGCGTTTTCCCTTTGGGTAAACGCCCGCTTCCACCCACGGGCTCGGCTCGCTGTTTCGGCATAAGTACCTGCACGGACTAAGGTTCTCCAGACTTCCGCCGTTACACTCCTTCACGCAGGGTAACCCTTGATGAACGTCAATAATGTTCGTCAGGGGCTATCATTGCGCTCCCGTTTTTCCCCTGTAGTCAGCCCCCGAGTCAGAAGGTCCGTTTATGCGTAATAATCTCCCGGTAACCCAGCGTGAAATCAGAATGTCCGAGGGCGGCCGGTTGATCACTACCACCGATACCAGAGGGGTGATCACCTACTGCAATGATGAATTTGTGGAGATCAGCGGCTTTGCCAGGGAAGAATTGGTGGGACAGCCCCACAATGTGATTCGTCATCCGGACATGCCACCGGTGGTCTACAAGGGCATGTGGGAATACCTCAAGGCCGGCAAGCCGTGGATGGGTGTGGTGAAGAACCGTGCCAGATCCGGAGACCATTATTGGGTCAGCGCTTACGTCACCCCGATTCTAGAGAACGGCAAGATGGTCGGCTACGAATCCGTGCGGGTCGCGCCCACTCGCGAACAGGTGGCCCGGGCAGAAAAGCTTTACCTGAAAATTTCCAGGGGCAGCAGTGCCGTCGATCTCCGTGGCCGACTGGTTTCCGTGCTGAAGTCGTGCTGGCCCTTTGCACTTTCGCTGGTTCTGAGTCTGGTGGCGTTAACCAGCCTGGGTAATACAGGAATGGCAGTGCTGGTTATTGTAGTGGCTCATGCGCTGGCTGCCGGGTTGACCCTGAAATCGGTTACCAGTCGGTTACAGCGGGTCCTCGATCTGCGCCCCGATGCCTTCAGCGATGCAGTTGTGGCAAGAACTTACAGCGATGAAAGCGGGCTGTTTTCGCGGCTGGTTATGCTGATGATGAGCGAGCAGGCGCGGATTCGTACCGCCCTGGCCCGTATCGACGACCAGGCAGAGCTGCTTTATGAGCAGGCCAGGGTGAGTCATCGCTACATCAATGAAGGGGCTGAAGCGATTGCCAGGCAGCGGGCAGAAACAGACCAGACGGCTTCTGCCGTGAATGAGATGACGGTTTCCATTCAGGAAGTGACACAAGCGGTTAACGACAATGCCCGGGTGGCGGATGATGCCAACCGCATGGCAGCGACTGGCAGCAAACGCAGTGGCGAGGCCCTCACAGCGATCGAGCAACTGGTTACCCGCGTCAACGGTATTGGCTCAGCGATTCAAAAGCTTGGCGAGTCCACCGAGAGCATTGGCGAAGCTGCCAGTCTGATCTCCGACATCGCAGAGCAGACCAACCTGCTGGCGTTGAACGCGGCCATCGAGGCCGCCCGTGCCGGCGAGCAGGGGCGTGGCTTTGCCGTGGTGGCGGATGAGGTCAGGTCATTGGCCCGCCGTACCCGTGATTCTACCGTGCGCATCCAGCATGTTATCGATGACTTCCGCACCCAGGTGGAAGAAGCTGTTCAGGCGACCCGCGAAGGTGAGCAGGATGCCGGCAGGGGCCTGGATAAAGTCCGGGAAGCAGAAACCTCGCTGCAGGAAATTGTGTCTTCAATCCAGGATATATCGGACAGCTTTATCAGCATGTCAGCCGCTTTCGAGGAGCAGAGCCAGGTCTCGGAGGAGATCAACCACCAGATCGTCAACATTGCCGAGCTGGCCGACCATAGCACTCAGAAAGCGGAATCGGCCAAGGAAAGCAGCGACCACCTGAGCGGCATGTCCAGAGGCCTGAAGGATCTGGTTTCCCGCTTCGTCAGCAAAAACGGCTAGTTAACAGCACAAGCGCCGACTGCGGGTACGCGCCGGTGCTGCTGTCGGCTGGCATCCTGTGCCCACTGCTGGCAAAATCCCGCCCCAATAGCTGAAGCAAGTCTTCGGTGTGCCTCTTACAATCGATTCATCAGCCTAAGCACAGGATGAGACAATGACTGATTCAAAATCGAACCCTATCCATCGGGGCCTGTGGTCTTCCCGGATGGCCTTTATCCTGGCTGCGACCGGTTCGGCCGTCGGGCTGGGTAATATCTGGAAATTCCCCTACGTGACCGGCGAGAATGGCGGTGGCGCCTTCGTGCTCGTCTACCTGCTGTGTATTGCTATCGTGGGTATTCCCATCATGATGGCGGAGGTGTTCATCGGCCGGAATGGCCGGCATAACCCCATCACCAGTTTCCGCCTGGTGGCCGAGCGCAACCTGGCGTCACCGGCGTGGCGAATCTCCGCCATTGTGGGTGTGTTGGCCGCGTTCATTATTCTGTCGTTCTATTCGGTAATCGGTGGCTGGGCCGCCTCCTATGTTGGCCACGCCGCCATGGGCGATTTTACCGGCCAGAGCGCGGATGCCATCGGTGAGTTATTTGGTGGCCTGCTCGCCAGTCCGGTTACGCTGCTGATCTGGCACAGTATCTTTATGGCACTGGTCATTTTTGTCGTGGCTCGTGGCCTCAAGTCCGGCCTGGAGCGGGCAGTGACCATTCTGATGCCGGCACTGTTTGTGCTGCTACTGATTGCGGTTGGCTACGCCACCACCACCGGCCACTTCGGCGAAGCGGTTGCCTTCCTGTTTACGCCCGACTTCAGCGCCCTGACCGTGGACGGTGTGCTGGTCGCCCTGGGCCATGCCTTCTTCACCCTGAGTCTGGGTATGGCCATCATGATGGCCTATGGCTCTTACCTGGCGGATGACGTCTCGATCGGACGTACCGCGATCACCGTTTCCATCATGGACACGGTTGTTGCGCTGATGGCCGGCCTGGCGATCTTCCCGGTGGTGTTTGCCAACGGCCTGGAGGCTGGTGCCGGCCCCGGCCTGATATTCCAGACCCTGCCGCTGGCCTTTGGCCAGATGCCGCTGGGTAGCGTATTCGGTGCCCTGTTCTTTGTGCTGCTGCTGTTTGCGGCCTGGACGTCGGCCATTTCCCTGCTGGAGCCGGTGGTGGAATGGCTGGAAGACAAGCTGATCTTCGGCCGTGTCGGCAGCACCGTTGTGGTGGGGCTGGCCTGCTGGCTGCTGGGTATTGCCTCGATTCTCTCCCTGAATGAATGGTCCGGCTTTGCACCCCTGGGCATGTTCGAGCGCTTCGAAGGCAATACCATTTTCGACCTGCTCGACTTCTTTACCGCGAACGTCATGCTGCCGTTGTCCGGCCTGCTGACCGCCCTGTTCATTGGCTGGGTGGTGGCAAAAGAGTCACTGAAGAGCAACCTGGCACTGGAAGGTGGAAGCTTTACCCTCTGGTATAACCTGGTTCGCTTCGTGACGCCGGTGGCGGTTGCCATCGTGTTTGTTTATAACCTGATAGCCTAGTAGCCCCGGCTGCGAAGGCAGATCAGGACGTCAAGAGAAGCCCGGCCGATAAATGGCCGGGCTTCTCTGTTCTACTCGTCTGACTCGGTAGCAGCTCGCGAATTTTCATCACATTATCTATCCCCCTGACTGTATTTGATAATCAGAAGGTTTCCTTGGCGCTAACGTCGTCCTCATTTTTGTCAGTGTCTGCAGGCAGGGCTTCAGTCCCAACGTTGATTGACGCTGGGGAATGTGACGCCCGTTTTTGTAGTAATTCAGCAAACTCCAGTAGCAGTTGCTGATCCTCTTCAAGCAGGGAAATGAAGACCGCGTTGAGGGAAACCTGCCTGGCGTTTAACTGCCGGTTTTCAGCAACAGAAAAGATATCAGTTATCGAGAACCCCAACGATTCCGCGAGGCGATACAGCAGATCAAGACTTGGCCTTGCCAGGCCTCTCTCGATACGGGACAGGTTCCCTACGTGAGAGTGCGTTTGATCCGCCAGTTCGGCGAGAGTCAGTCCCTGCTTTTTCCGTAACTGCTTTAATGCCTGACCTAGACTCATGACATATCTCATCGGTTAAGAGGATGATATTACAGGCAAAATGTCAGGTATACAAAGTTGCAAATATCACATAATCGAGTTCGTTAATAAGCTTTAAGGGCATAAAATATCTTGCATTACCAGCGTAAGGTATAGTTGTGTTACTGCTTTGCACAAGCTACATCACAAGCTACATGGAGAAGGCTCAACTTGTGAACGAACCTGTCGCCCAATACACGAAGCACGAGCCAGTTATCGAGTTGCGTCCCTTTGTGTCTCCCGGAAGTTTTGCCGCTCCCAGTTTTGAGGTGCTGGCATGGTCTGCCCGGTCTGTGGTCGGCGTGGCCCCGGCCATTCTGAATTTTTTTGATTGTAGCCTCCCAGCAATTTATCGAGGCACGACCCGTGTCTCTTTCAGTCTTGACGCCGGAGAGGTTTTCGACAAGTCATTTCCTCAAGACTTACTGAAAGAAATCGAATGGCATAACATCGATCCACCTAGGCTATGGCTGGAAATATGTGAAAGCTCCGTATTGAATGAAACAGCCTGGCAGCGGGTCATTCCGGAATTGGCTGATTGCGGCTTTAAGGTGGTGGTGAAACGTTTTATTGCAGATTATTCCGGTTTCGATATTCTTGCCAGCCCGCACATTGCAGGGATCAAGGCTGCCCCACCTGTAGTTGCAGCATTGCCGTATTCCATTCTGCCACGCCGATTTTTAAAAGGTCTGCAAAGCTTGGCCAATGCCGTCAACAAACAGCTCATTGTCGACGGAGTGGAAACGCTCGGACAGGCCCTTTGGCTGGAAGCAATGGGTTGTGAAATGCTTCAGGGCTCGTTCTATGGCCCTGCGATGGACGCCAGCAAGGCCCGCAGCTTCATACTTGAGGGACGGCAATGTATCGCTCCAATCGTTTTTAATCCCGTCACAGCCTAGCTCTCTGCCCTCAACCGCTCCAGAAGCTCGCGTTCAGCCATGGGTCTGGCAAAATAGAAGCCTTGTCCCAAGGGGCATCCGAGGGCCTGAAGCATTCGCCATTGTGCTTCTGTTTCAATGCCTTCAGCGAGAACTTCGATACCCAGGCTTTCGGCCATCTGCCGTATGGAATTGACCATTTTGACTGCGTTCTGGCAATCAGGGGTAGCAAGAAGAAAACTTCGGTCGATTTTCAGAGTGTTGATCGGGAGTGAGCGTAGTCGTGCCAGGGAAGAGTAACCGGTGCCGAAGTCATCAATGGCGACCTCAATATTTGCCTGACGGAATTCCTGTACGATCCCCTCCATCCGTTGGACGTCGGTCATAAGGGAACCTTCTGTCAATTCAACCTTGAGGGCCGTCGGCGGCACATTGAGCTGATCCAGCATATTGATGATCTCTGAAACCAGGTTTGGCTTCCATAGCTGGCCAATCGCCAGGTTCACCGACATTTGCAGATGGGTGTCTCCGTCTGATCGCCATCTTTTGAGAGCCGTCAAGGCTTCTCTTATCACCCAGCTACCAATGCGAATAATAAGGCCTGTTTCCTCTGCAATTGGTATAAACTCGCCGGGTGAAATGTAGCTGCCGTCGGCCTGAGGCCAACGGATCAACGCCTCTACGCCGACTGTTCGGGTTGTGGTCAGGTCAATCAGTGGTTGGAATGCCAGCCTGAACTCACCCGCCTCAATGGCGGTATAGAGCCTGTTTTCCATATCAAGCCGATGCTGTTGTTTTCTGGACAGTTCACAGGAGAAAAACCGGAAGCTGTTTCCTCCGATGTTCTTTGCCTGGTACATGGCACTGTCTGCCCTGGTCATAAGGGTTGCGGCATCACTTGAGTGGCCCGGGCACAGACTGATACCAATACTGGCGCCAATATGGTATTCCCTTCCCCTCACCATAAAGGGCTTTGCGATTGCCTCCAGTATGCGCTCGGCGATCGCTGACATCACGTTTATCAACTCGGGTGAATCGACCGTCGATAAACTGTCCTCGGGCTCATAGGGTGCGAGAATGATGAACTCATCACCCCCTTGCCGGGCGACCAGGTCAGACTCCCGGACCGCAGCGCTCAGGCGCTGCGCAACCTGGATCAGAACTTCGTCACCGGCATCATGGCCGAGGGCGTCATTGATCAGTTTGAAGCCATCAAGATCCAGGTACAGGAGCCCTGCCGCCGGTGGAAAAGGCCCCGTCAGCCTGAGGTGCCGATCGAGTGCTTCCAGGGCTGCTGATCGGTTGGCCAGGCCAGTAAGGGCATCGCGAAAAGCCATATCATGGGCTTTCTTTTCGCTCCTCCTCCGGCGGGACTTTTCTCGCAAGGCACCCATACCGTGGACGATGTTGTCTGCCATGCGCTGTAACAACCGGGTTTCCGCATCATCGAACCGATCCGTGTTCACGGAATATATAGCCAAGTAAGCTTCCGGCTCTCTACCACGGATAGTCAGCGGGAAGGCAATAATAGCCTGCAAATTGTGCGCTTCTGTCGAATTGTCCAGCAAGGCGATATCTCCTGGAAAACGAGAGATTGTGGACTGATGCCGCCTGCGGGTACTTAGGGCCAGCGCAATGGGATCCTTGTCCGACGACTTTATGCAAGCGCCGTTTTCAACGTCATCAACAGTGTCACTGGCGACACCGGATATCGCCAGAGGTTTTATCCGCCCGCCATTATAGGCCTTTGCTTCACCAACACAGGCGAGAGCATAGCCTCCCTCTTTGACGAGGCTATCACAGATTCCGAACAGCATTTCTCTTTCACTACGAGCGCGGATAACGCGTTCATTGCAGGCACTGAATGCCCTCAGGGCACGATTTGCGCCTTTTAATGCCGACTGTGTGTTTTCTGTCTCCAATTTTTGGAGTTCAGAGATTCTTCCCAGTCGCAGCAGATTGCGGACTCTTGAAGAGAGCTCAACCTGGCGAATCGGCGTTCGGATAACATCTTCTGCAAGGTCGCCAAGGTAACCGTTGGCTCTTTTCAGTTGAGACTCGGACGCGGCCAGTAAAATGGGTTTTAGAGCGGGAGCTGCTCTGGATCGGAGCTCTCGAATTTCGGTCTCGCAAGCAAGGAGTGTATCTAAATCAATGATACACAGATCGAAGCTGGCTCCATCAAGCGTGCAAGGATCAGGCGCTACACATGGATGGCCAACAGAACGGGAGAGCACTCGGTAATCGGCTGCTTTGCTTAACATAACCGCAACGACGGGCTGATCGGTCTGTAACGCAGGCTCTTTTACAAAGAGGTTCGGTTTATGCACGGGCATTCTCGATTGATGTGGTGGCTTCGGGTTCTGGTTCTCCACGAAGGATGCCTCGAAGCCCCGTTAACTCACTTCCAACCCTGATGCCGTTCGGGGTTATATCAAACTCTCGCAGGCTTTTCTCGAAGTCGCCGGTGCGCTTTTTGAGTACGCCTATGGTTTTCCGGATTTCACCGGCCCTCTCCATATACCGAAGCAGGATGATGGTATCTGCCAGGTAGCTGACACCCATTTCAGTCGTTTTTACCTCGCCGCCTGTAATGGCCTCAACTTCGTTCAGCAAAATGACGGTAACACCCATGTTGACCAGATAGCGACACAGAGCGTGCAGCCTTCTAGTAACATTGTCGCCGCCGATGGAGAGTCTATATCCAGCCAGGCTGTCAATCATGATGATACGGGTGCCACGTTCCTCGACTTCTTCGCGTACCTTGGCGGCGAATTCGTCAGCGGAATAGTACAAAGGCTCTATCGCCTCAATGGCAAATGAACCTGTTTCGAGAAGCGGCGAAAGCGACAGATTGATCCCTTCCACTCTAGAGCTAAGGGTGCTGGTTAACTCCTCGAAGGTATAAACCACTGTCCGCTTTCCCTCTTCACAAGCGTTTTTCATGAACTGGATACCAAGGGACGTCTTTCCTACCCCTGTAGGGCCGGAAAGAATAGTGACAGTACCGCGACTAAGCCCTCCCTTCAGTTGCCTGTCCAGCTCAGGAATGCCGAATGGCATGTCGACCTGGTCAAACGCGATGCCATGATCACCGGGCTCCAGGCGAGGGAAGCAGCGCATGCCACCGGATCCCAGGCGGATGCTGTGAGGACCTGATGTAAAACCGGAGCCCCTGAATTTAGTGACTTCCAGTGAGCGCTTGTCATCTCTGTGATCGAGTTGGATAACACCGTCAGCGAGGAAAGCCAATGCTTCACTGTCTTTGCCTGAGTTGGCATCTTCAGCGGCACAAATCACCGTTGCGCCCTGGTTGGTCAGGAACCGCAACAGTGTGATGACTTGCTTTCGATACTGAAAAGCGTCCGGGGAAAAATACTGCAGGTAGGTGAGGGAGTCGATAAAGATCCGCGTTGGGCGGACGGCTTCAAAGGCCTTGCGAATCCGTTTGGGCAGGCCAGGATCCTCAACGTCCTCAGTCGCCATGATGCTGTAGGGTTCAGCATCATCCATACCTGAGCCCGAGGTCGAAAAGTCAACAATACTTACTTTGTCGAGATTGAAACCCTGTCGGTGGGCATCGGCCCGCAGTTGCGACTCATCCTCGCCCATGCTGACGAAGAGGCTCCGGGCGCCTGGAGCAGCAGTCAGAAAGTGGAGGCCAAGGGTGGTTTTCCCCGACCCGGGGCCACCGCGAACGATGTAACTACGCTGTTGCAGGAGACCGCCATTCAGGACTCGGTCGAAGCCAGTAATACCACTGGTGAGTCTTTCATTCTTTGGGTTGTTCATATGTCTGGCTCTTGTACGATCAGATAGTTATGTACCTGGTGAGGGGTTCAGTTAGTAGTAACCGTTGCGGAATAAATTTGATTTCGCGGCAATTGACGAATTAATTGATCTCCTCAGTGAGGAAGTTTCCATAAAAAGCATATTTCACAATAAATATTTTTATTAAAGGCACATTCTGTTGTTTAAATTTTCATTGAACTTAAAGAAAGTCGAGCGAATTGTATAAAGGAAAGTATGATAAATGATGAAGTACTCGATATTCAGGGGGTAAAAATATTATCGGTAGGATCTAGGATATATGTTGTCGTTTTTTTTGTCTAATTTTAAACAAATTTACTTTTATATATGTATACAAAGCATAAGTGAACATAATAAATGTAATGAGAGGTTTATATGCTATCTCTTAGAGAAAAAGGTCAGCTACTATTGGACGGTGAATTCATTTGTATTGTTTATGAAGACAGAAGCGAACCGAGGGGAGGAGACAGAGAGTGTGAGTAGACGGGGGCGCCACCCCGTCCAACTCGAGATTGCCCTCAGACTTTGAAGCGGGCAACTTGCGTACTGAGGCCTTCGGCAAGCCGTGCCAGTTCTTCGCTGGCAGCAGAGACCTGTTCGGTCGAGGCAGCAGATTGATCACCCACATCACGGATCAGTGTGACATTTTGATTGATCTCTTCTGCTACCGAACTCTGTTCTTCAGCAGCTGTTGCAATCTGACTGTTGTGCTGTCGGATTTCCTCTACGCTTTCCGCCATTTCCTGAATGGCAGTGCCCGCCAATTCTGCTTGTTCAAGTGTCTGTTCTGCAAGCTTGTTGCCAGTCTCCATGCTGGTAACTGAAGTTTCTGCACTGGTCACCAGGTTGCTGATCAGAGTTTCAATTTCGGTCGCAGAGCTCTGGGTGCGTTGAGCCAACGACCGCACTTCGTCTGCTACCACGGCAAATCCGCGCCCCTGTTCGCCCGCGCGGGCAGCCTCTATGGCTGCGTTCAGTGCAAGCAGGTTGGTCTGTTCGGCAACCGATTTGATCACGTCCAGGACAGTGCCAATGTTGTTGGTTTCTGATTGCAGGCTGCTGAGCTGCTTCGTCACAATAGCACTCTGTTCGTTCAGATCCGCGACAAACTCAAGGGTTTCCCTGACGGCTTTTTCGCCGTTGCCGGATTTTTCGCTGGCGTTGTTGGCTGCCTCGAAAGCGGCTTCGGCACTTTTGGCGACATCATTGACTGTTGCGACCATCTCATTCATGGCGGTGGCGACCTGATCGGTCTGGGATTGTTGCTCCGCTACACCCCTGCTGGTCTGGTTGGTGACTGTGGATAGTTCTTCTGAAGAGGAGGCAATGCTTGACGCTCCGGAGTCGATTTCGCGAATCAGCTCTCTGAGATTGGTTATCATGGTGGCAAAAGCGGCGAGCAACTGTCCGAACTCATCGCCGCGCTGACTTCGGACATCCACAGTAAGATCGCCCGAGGCAACTTTGTTAGCAATCTCCACCGATTCGTTTATTGGCCGGGTGATCGATTTTGTCAGTATCCATGCGATGACGGAAGCAATGAGGATGGCGGTGACTGTAACGATGATGATCTCTGCAACCGTGAGGTCATATCGTTCTGCCATGAGCGCCTGTTCGCGCTTTTTCAGGTCTTCTGTCTGCTCAATGGCGCTGCGAGCGGAGGCCAGCATCTGCTCTTGAACCGCGGAGACAATATCAGGCTGCGCGGAAATATTGGCTTCATACCGCTGAAGCAGATCCTTGTAAGACTGTATGTCGGCAAGCACCCTGTTCACCAGTTGCTCATCCTCGGCTTCTTCGATCAGTCCGATAAGCGGTCGCAGGGTATTATCGGCTTTTTCTGCGTGTTCGACCGCACTCGCGAGGTATTGAGATTCCCTCCGGATCTCAAAGTTCTTTTCAGCTATGCGTGCTTCAAGGAGTGCGATTTCCGCTGTATTAGCCCGCTCTACAATTAATGCACGGTGATTGTATTCATCGAGGGAAAAGATGCTGACTGCGGAGATGATAAGAAGAAGGAAAAGAAGGATGGCAAAGCTAGCAGTCAGTTTTTTACCGACGGCTAGGTTTCCCAGAAAGTTGCGGAGTAGCATTTGAGGTTCCTTGACGTTATTAGCAATAGAAAGGATTCTGTATCTGACCGATATTGGTTTTTAGAACGGCTTTAAGGCCAATAACTTTAGTTGTTTTTTCCGGTTATTTTAATTTTGGGATAGATGTATTTAAGATCAGCGGTCATACAAGCTGAGAAACCCTTAATATGAGTATTAGCTCCTGATTGATGTAAATAGTTTATTACTGATTAATGCTGAAGTTTGACATTATTAAACTGGACATGTCCCTGGTGCGTCATATAGACCGCAGCCCCCCTATGCTATCGGTGGTCAGGGCGCTGGTTAGGTTTGCTGAAGATCGGAGCCTTAATCTCCTGGCCGAGGGCGTTGAGACCCAGGCGAAACTATCTGTGCTGAGATCACTCGGCATCAGATGTGTGCAGGGTTACCTTTTTGACAAGCCAATGCCTCAACCCCGGCTTTAGATCTCTTCCGTTCCAGCTATGAGCAATATCAGTGGTCCCTTGCCCATTGTTGATACTCAGGCAACGGAAGAGGTCTGGAGTAATGAAACCCCTGTGCCAGGTCTGCTCCCAGATCGGTGACTATCTTCCTTTGTTGCTCTGTCTCAATGCCCTCTACAGTCACCTCAAGTTTTAATGCTTTGGTCATAGAGATCATGGATTCCATGATCGTTCGGGCTTCTGCGCTGACTTCCAGATTGCTGACAAAAGCGCGGTCGATCTTCAATCCCGACAGCGGCAGGTGAGTCAGGTACTGAAACGAAGAATAACCTGTGCCGAAATCGTCCAGACTGACCTTAAAACCCTGGTCGCGCAGACTTCCAACGGCCTCTCGTGCTTGTTCCGGGTCCTGAATCAGTGCGCCTTCTGTAATTTCAATTTCTAGAGATTCAGGGCTTACTCCGTATGAAGAAACCAACCTCCCCAGATCATTTATTAACGAGAGGTTCATCAAGTTGTTGATCGCAAAGTTGACGCTGACTGGCATTAGGTTCTGCGACTTTATATTTTCACATGCTCTCGCGATCACGAAGCGCGTCACAGGGTCTATCAGTGTCGTACTTTCCACCTTTGGCATAAATAGCCCGGGCATAACCATTCTGTTTTCATGATCGAACCAGCGCAGCAAAGCTTCTGAACCAACGTGTTGCCCGGACTGCATACAAATCTTGGGCTGGTAGAATAACTGAAACTCCTGATTGGCCAATCCATCACGAACACGCGCTATAAGCTGTACACGTTCAGCGGTTTTCTGGTCGAACATCGGATCGTAACGGCGGTAGGGAACATTATTCTCGATTGCTACCGACAAACCGGTTCCTGCGCGGTTGATAACAATTTCCGGATTCTGATCGTTTTCTCGAATAAGGTAGCTTCCGGCAACAATCTGAACGCGCAGTGAAATGCCTTTTACAATTGTTTCTTCTTCACCAACTCTCTGAGCCACTTCAAAAATGGAGCCCACTTCTTCCTGAGCGCTAACTTCCTCCTTAGATACAACAGAGAATAAAATTGCCAGTTCTGATTTGCTGAACCTGTAAACTTGGTGGGGTATTTTGATGTTTTGGCTGATTCGTTCGGCCAGGTCTTTCACCACCTGTTCAGCAGTATCAGCGCCCATTGACTGAAGAATTTCCCATAAGTCCTGCATCCGGACCAGGAGTATCGCTGACGAAGAAGATCTATCCTGGCCTGCCCTTCGAAACAGTCTTTCAATATCCCGGGTTAGGGCAGCTTGTGTCCAGAGCCCGGTTTTATGATCGATTTCAAGTGCCTGAACGCGGCGTTGATTGGCCTGTCTCAGGCTCTCGAAAAGCCCTGCTGAAAATACGCCGATAAGAAGGAAAAAGGCGATACGCGCCAGCCAGTTTTCCGTTGACTGGTAAGTGCCGGTTGAGACGTCCAAAGGCATCCACGGCCCGAGCAGAAGCCCTGCTGTTATCGAGCTCAAGACTGCTCCCGGTAATCCAAACCATACAGCTGACAGCAGCACCGGTAGCAGGATTACATAGGGGTACGCGTAGCCAGTACCTCCGGTGAAGTAAACAACCCAAGTGCCAGCGGTTAAAAAAACGACAATAATCAGTAGCCTGCAAACCTCTCTAGCAAATCCCGACAATTGTGGCCATTTCTGTGAATGCCATATATTTTCGAAGGTAGGAAGATAGTTACTGCTCTCTCTATTCATTTGACTGCCTTGTGAATAAATCAGTCTTTAAAAATTCTGGACTTCACTCTCAATCATGGGGCCAATAGGCGGCTCAATTCAGCGACCTGCGTATTCGTGACTAAGTACTAGCAGCGTAGTTCAAAAAAGAACCATCATTGTGTAAAAAAATGTTACACAATTTGTAGCTGTCAGGGCATTTGCGCCTTGCTTTGACCTTGGGGGACGAACGTCGGATTTCGCTTAAGCCCGAGCGATCGATGCTTTCTTTCAGTTCCACCAGGGCTAGCGTTCTAGACTATCAAAGAAGGCGGGATGACAGGCTGAAGATTTGAGTTCTAAAATTGCTGTGACTAAGCTCAAATACAGAATGTAGCTAAATGCGGGGATTCTTAACTTCGGAGTTGCAGGAGCTGCTTCATGGCCGACGTGCAGAAAATCATTCCCTCCCAATAACGCGCCCCAATTAGGCCAAGCTTACGTTCGAGATCTGCTACGTACTTTCACCAAACACAACAAGCCACTAAGAGGCCAGCATGGTTTTTCCTTCCCAGTCCATGTCCATTTTAGTCGTAGAAGACATGGCCGCGATGCGGAAAATGGTGAGAGACAGCCTTCGTTTGATGGGGTTGAACAATGTTTTGCTAGCTGAAAACGGTGAACAGGCACTATCCCTGTTGGCGGCTAATCGTGTCGACCTAATTATTTCTGATAGCAACATGCCCAAAATGAACGGCATGGAATTACTGAAAATAATACGCAAAACCCCTGCTTGGCGCAGCATTCCTTTCATGATGGTGACGGCGGAAAGTGACAGGACGTTGGTGAGTGCGGCGATTGAGGAGGGCGTCACCCAATTCCTTATTAAGCCCTTTACCTACTCAGATCTCCAGAATCGGGTCAACAAAATTACCAGTCAGATTAAACCCTCTGGCCGTGCAGAGAGCACCGCAACCGCGGAAGAAAGTCATGAAACGCCTAACGAAGCGTTTGGCCATGATTTTGGCAACGCCACGGTAATGCTGGTGGGCGATCTAACGACAGACAAAGCTGTGGCCCCTATTTTAAAGCGCTTTCATGAGATCCGATCAGCCATCAGTGGTGATCAAGCCTGGGAAATGGTTCATGATCTTGCGGCACCAGACCTTATCCTGATGGAGGTGACGCTGCCCGATACAACCGGGTATGATTTCTGCTATCGGCTAAAAAACGACCCTTCAACCGCGGCCATACCGGTTATATTCCTCACCGCACATGCAACGTCAAAGGAGATCACCCGGGGATTCAAGGCGGGCTGCGTGGATTACATCACCAAACCGGCTGATCCAATGGTCCTACAGGCTCGCGTTGCGACACACATTGAAATCCGCCACGCAAAGGAAGACTTGCGTAATCACATTGATACGCTGCTGGAGAACGCCCGACTGCGAGAGGATGTTGAACGCATGACACGCCACGACATTAAAAGTCCTTTGTCTGCCATCATCTCTACCGCCGACGCGCTGTTGCAAAATGGCCCATGGGCCAAACATGTCGCGGGCGCACTGGAGACTATGCGAGACGCTGGTTTTGACGACCTCAATATGGTGAACCGAACCCTGGATCTCTACAAAATGGAGAGAGGTGCCTACCGGTTCGAGCCAACGTCTGTGGATTTGGTCAAATTAGCAAAGCGTGTCATTCGGGAGATGAGGAGTGAAGCGGATCAAAAACAGGTCCGTATAGCGCTTCGCCCGGGTTCGAAATGTCTTTGTCTCGGGGAGGAAAGTCTGTGTCTTTCTTTGTTGCGAAATTTACTTAAGAATGCCGTTGAAGCTTCCCCACCCGGCGATATCGTTTACATTATGTTGAATAAAAAAGCTAAAATTAACCTAATGATCCACAATAAGGGGACCGTCCCTGACAACCTAAGAGACACTTTTTTCGACAAGTACACAACTGCTAATAAGGCACAGGGGACGGGCTTGGGAACCTATTCCGCTAAACTGATGACAGAGGTGCAGGGCGGAAAAATACGCTTTATGTCCAATTACAAACGAGGGACCGTTTTACACGTGGCACTGGAGCCAGCCCTCAGCGATCAGGGCAAGCAACAGCTGGTTTCATAAGCAACATACTGAACGTCAGGTGGTTGCGAGAAGTTCTGACTCGTGATATCCCACGCAAAAATAGGATCTTAAGCAATACCAGGTTCAGAAGTCTTCATCCTCTCCTGTCACTGAACGGAGCGCCTCCATGTGAGGCCGGACCGCCTGCTTGTCGGCCTCGGGCGCGTTTGCAGCCTGTTCAACGGCTGACATGGCACCGCCCATCATTTCCCGCATCTGCTGTTTCTGGGCTTCGCTCATGTGAGGGTTGTTGTCGATTTCCTCCATGGCCCTGGCCATTTCCTGGTTCATATCCCCGGACTGCTTGCCCATTTCCAGGGCCCCCCAGGCGTGAAAGATGCGGTCGCCGATTTCGCCCCACTGTTCCGGACTGGAAAAGCCGTGTTGCTGCACCACATCCTCCAGCTCGTTATACATATCGTGACCTTTCATCTCTTCAACAGACGACGAGAATATACGGGACATATCCGGCATTTCTCCGTCGTTTTCTTCGGTAGCCAGCTCGTCATAATCGTCTTCCATCCCCTGAAGAGCCTCAAGGCTGCTGATGAACGAACGAATGGTCTGGTCGGTCAGCGCTTCGGCGTGAACGGTCAACGGGGATAGTGTAAGCAGACAGGCAAGGGTAAACAGGATCGGATGTAACCGGTTCATGAGAACGTCTCCTTGTGATCGGGAACTCCCGGTTCCATCAGCCGGGAGTTCCCTAAAGGTAGTTCTCTGTTAACCAGCTCGCAACAGGCTGGCGTATTGCGTCAGAAGAGCAGATCCGGCAGGTAGGTAGCAATCTCAGGAAACACCATGAGACAGCCGATACCCACGATCTGGATGAGCACGAAGGGTATAACCGATCGGTAAATGTCGCCCATGGTTATCCCCGGCGGCACCACCCCTTTCAGGTAGAAGAGGTTGAACCCGAACGGCGGCGTCATATAGCCGATTTCCATGTTGATCACGAACAGTATGCCGAACCAGATCGGGTCGAAGCCCATGGACGAAACAATGGGCGTGAACACCGGCAGGGTGATCAGCATGATGCCAACCGGGTCCAGCACCATCCCCAACAGGAAGACAATCAGCATCATGAAGATGATGACCGCCCAGGGGCCGCCGGGAATGGACTGGATCATGCCCTCAATCATCGGTTGCGCGCCCATGCTCTGGTAGGCGGCACTGAACGCGTGTGCCGCAAACAGGATCCACATGATCATGCCCGTTAGCTTGAACGTCCGCACTGACGCATCTTTGATCAGTTCGATGTTCAGCGCGCGGTAGACCGCGGCCGAGATAAGAGCCCCCAGTACACCCATGGCAGCCGCCTCGGTGGGCGTGGTGATGCCTCCGATGATCGAGCCGAGTACCATGAACACCACCATTATCGGTAGCACCACGGAGCGCAGGGCCGCAAATTTTTCAGACCAGGTGCCCCGCTCTTCCTTGGGCAGGTCCGGAGCCAGGTGCGGCTGCAGGTAGCAGCGGATCAGCACGTACGCAGAGGTAAGGATCATCAGCATGATGCCCGGCAGTATGCCGGCGGCAAACATCTTGCCCACCGACACACCGGTGATCAGGGCATAGAGAATCATCAGGATGGAGGGCGGGATGAGTACGCCCCAGCCACCGCCGGTGTTGATGACACCAAGCACCATTTTCTTGTCGTAGCCACGCTCCAGCATGGCCGGCAGGGCGATGGTACCCATGGCGACAACGGCGGCGCCACTGATGCCGACCATTGCCGCAAATATTGCACAGATGACCAGGGTGCCAATGGCCAGCCCGCCGCGGACGCCACCGAACCACAGGTGCATCATCCGGTAGAGGTCCCGGGCGACCCCGGTTCGCTCCAGAATCATGGCCATGAACACAAACAGCGGTATGGCGACCAGGGTAAAGCTTCCCATAGTGCTCCAGATCTGTGAAGCCACCAGGTAGAAGGAGTCGAAGCCCCAGGTAAAGTAGAGAAATACCACGGAAACGCCGCCGAGGACGAACGCCAGTGGCAGGCCCAGTACCAGGAAAAACAGCAGGGAGCCGAAGAAAAGCAGGGTCAGCGCTTCAATGCTCATGCCTTGTCCTCCGGCAGTTCTTCTGGTTCAGGTTCGGGCTGGTAATAACTGAGGTTGAAGGCAATGGCTATGTCCTGCAGCAGCTTCACAATGCCCTGCAGGATCAGTAGCAGGGTGGCCAGCGGTATAAAGGCTTTCACCGGCCAGATGGGGGGGTTCCAGGCCGAATTCGATGTTTCCCGGCCACTGAAGGATTCCCAGGCCATATCGACGGCAAAGTAAAACAGCGCCAGAGTGAACAGGAAAAACAGGATCGAGGTAAACAGGTCAAGAAACGCCCGGGTTCGGCGGCTGAATTTTGAATAGACCAGATCCACATTGACGTGGCCGTTGTGTGACAGCAGATAACCACCGGCCATGAGCCCGTAAATCCCGAAAAGCAACTGGGTCAACTCGCCCGTCCAGGACAGTGGTGCCTCGAGCAAATATCGAAAAGCCACGCCTGTAATCAATAACAGGAACATGATCATGACCAGATAGGAGAACCATCGTCCGAGCAGGTCGTTGAGCCTGGTCACTCCAGTCATGAATGCGGTTAGAGCGCGCATGTTGTCCCCCCGCCTTTAAGGGCTTGGTTGAGAAGGATTTGATCGGCAATGAAAAACCGGGCGTAGCGCCCGGTCCTGTTATTGCCTGATTAAAGACGGCCGAGTTGCGCCAGGTATTCCTTGACCATCTCGACGGCCTTGGCAGCGTTATCGCTGGTCTTGGCTTCTTCATCCCAGAACTTCTGTGCCGCTTCCAGCATGTGATCCTGGACATCCTGCGGAAGTGTGTTGATCTTGACACCTTCTTCTTCAATGGCTTTCTGCAGGGTTACTTTTTCTTTGTGTTCGTACTCGTTGGTTCGCACCCAGAACTGCTCAACCAGGGCGTCCTTGACGGTTGCCTGCATTTCTTTAGGCAGCGCGTCGAGCGCTTTCTGGCTGATGATGATGACGTCGGTACCCGCTACGTTCAGAGCCGGCTTGACGTGGTACTTCGCGACTTCGTACAGGGACATGCTATAAGCGCCTTGAGCAGCACCCCAGTGGGCTCCGTCGACAATGCCGGAATCCAGCGCTGAGTAAAGCTCGGCACCCGTAATGTAAGTGGTGGCCGCACCGGCTTCCGCCAGGAATTTTTCCAACGCGCCTGAGGAGCGGATTTTCAGTTTCTCCAGGTCCGCAACGCTTTCGATCGGTTCCTTGACCACCATCTCGGTCTGGTAGACCTTGTCAGTGGCCCAATAGACGTTATGTTCAGCGGCTTCTTCCCGCAGCATCTCCTCAAAACCCATGTTCATATGGAAATAGGCAGCTTCGGCCGGAGTCTGGAACGCCAGCGGCAAACCGGAGGCAACGCCGGCCAGGCTGATCTTGTTCTGAGCGTAGGCCGGAGAAATGGTACCCATCTCCAGAATGCCACGGCTGACGGCGTTGAATGTCTCCGTGGGCTTGAACAGGGCACCAGACTCGTACAGTTCCAGTTTCAGGCGGCCATCGGTACGCTCCTCCAACACATCCTTGAGGCGGCCCAGGCTGTCCTTGTAGGAAGAGCTGGCGCCCGGCCAGTGGGACTGGACTCTCCAGGTGATAGTATCTTGGGCGGCAACGGGTGCGCTCGCCAGGGCGGCGCTCAGGCCCAGGGTCAGGGCTGAGGCATAAACAGTAAGGGTTTTTCTGGCGGTAAATAGCATCTTCATTGTTGGACCTCGATCATTATTGTGTTAATCGTCCCGTACTTAGTTTCGCTCTGCAGAACAACTGACTGCAGAATGAATCCGTGTACCTGAATCTATCACACACTTTGCGTTTTGCAATAGGATAGAAGTGGATATTCTGTTACCGATCTTCAGATCACAGGGGTAAGTATAGTGATAATTGCTAAACGTGAAGCCGGACATGTCCATCTCGTCATCTCGCGCGCAGAAAAGAAAAACGCTCTCACCCGGGCCATGTATCAGCAGTTATCGGATGAGATCGTCAGGGCCGCCGCCGACACGGGCGTTAACGCCATTGTGCTCAGTGGCGAAGGGGGCGTGTTCACTGCAGGCAACGACCTGGACGATTTCCGTGCCAGGGCGACTGACGCGCATCCCGCACCCTCAGCCGGGCTGGCGTTCATCGAAACCCTGATCAATTGCGACACGCCTGTCATTGCAGCGGTGGAGGGGCTGGCCATCGGCATCGGTACCACCCTGCTGCTGCATTGCGATTCGGTGATTGCCGGACGTTCCACCCGTTTCAAGACCGCCTTTGTGGATCTCGGACTGGTGCCAGAGGCAGCTTCCACAGTGACCATGCCGTTGCACCTGGGGGCGCGACGTAGCGCGGATCTGTTGCTGATGGGCGATACCCTGAACGGTGAGGAAGCCCGGGAGTGCGGCCTGGTCAGCCGCATGGTGGAGGACGGACAGGCGGTCGCTCAGGCCCTGGTGCAGGCTGAGCGGCTGTCTGCCAAGCCCCGGGACGCGCTGATCGCCAGCAAGAGGCTTATAAAGGCGCCCTGGCGGGAAATGATCAGGGACGCCCTGGAACGCGAGCGCCCGGTGTTCAGCGAGCGCCTGCGTTCCGAAGAATGTCGGGCTGCATTGGCCAGGATGGGCAAGCGCTAGCTCAGGACCAGTAAGGCGCCCGCAGCTCCCGTTTCAACACTTTGCCGATGGCGGAGCGGGGCAGATCCGGGCGGAACTCAATGGCGGCCAGGCGCTGGGCCTTGCCCAACTGGTCGTTGGCCCAGTCCAGCAGCTCAGCCTCGCTTGGTTCACTGCCTTTACTGCCGGGGTCAAGCACCACCAGCCCCAATGGCGTTTCGCCCCACTGCTCGCTGGGAATCCCGATGACAGCGGCATCGGCCACTGCCGGGTGTGCCAGTAGTACGTTCTCCAAATCCACGGCATAGATATTGAAGCCGCCGGAGATGATCATGTCCTTGCGACGGTCGAGAATGTAGACGAAGCCGTCCTCGTCGACCCGGCCCATATCTCCGCTGCGATAGAACACCAGGCCCTCTGCGCTGGTCCAGAGCATCTCGCGGGTCTGGTCGTCGCGGTTGACGTAACCGCGCATCATGGAAATGGCGCGGCCCACGATTTCTCCGGTTTCTCCCCTTGGCAGCTCGTTGCCCTGTTCGTCGATTACCCGCACCTCGGCGCCCTCGGTCGGTACCCCCACGGAATCCCATTTATCGGGGTGGGCGGCACAGTCCAGGCAGGTGGAAATGCCGCCTTCGGTGAGGCCGTAGACTTCACGGATGTTGCCGGGCCAGCGGGCCATGGCGTCGCGGATGACCTCGGCGCGCAGTGGGGCGCTGGTGCACAGCTTGAGCTGGAAAGAGGACAGGTCGAAACGGTCGAATTCGGGGTCCGCCAGAATACGCTGGTACTGCACCGGCACCAGCATGGCGTGGGTAACACGGTGGTGCTCGGCCAGCTCCAGAAAGCGCCGGGCATCGAAGCGGGCCATCAGGATCAGGGTGCCGCCATAGAACAGCGTCGGCAACATCGACACCAGGGTGGTGTTGGAATACAACGGTGTGGATACCAGATTCACCGCGTTGCCATCCAGCCCGAAGCGGCTCATGCGCACCATCTGGCGCTGGCGGAAGCGGTAATCGTGGAGGATGCCCTTGGGGGTTCCGGTGGTGCCGGAGCTGTAGATGATGTTGAACGGATGATCCAGGGTCACCTTTGCCGGGTGTGCCTCGGAGCCGATGTTTCCGAGCCACTGGGTCAGGTTGGTCAGCGGGCCACCGTCGTCTGTGCCCAGACCGATGCAACTTTCCCGGGTAAGGTTGTCCAGCTTGCCCGTCATGGCGTCCAGCAACGGCAGGTTCTTTTCTGACACAAACACAAAGCGGGCTGCGCAGTCGTTGATCATCAGCGCCAGGCTGTCCTCACTGGCCATGCCTGATAACGGCACCATGCAGCCGCCGGCAACGAGCGTGCCCAGGTAAAGAGCCACGGCATCAATCCGGTTCTCCGACAGCAGTGCCACGGTATCCCCTTCCTTCAGGCCCTCCGCGCGCAGCCGGTTGGCAATGCAGTTGGCGAGGCTCACCAGTTCGCGCCAGCTGACGCTGTCGTGATCGTCGATAAGCGCGGTTTGGTGGGGGCGCTCCGCAGCCAGACTCTGAATGCGCTCGCCGATCGCCTCCATGGTTTCTTCGGGATCCACCGGCGCGTGCACGGGCATTTGCATCAAGCTTTCCATTTTTCGGCCTCTCGGTGTTATTGTGTTTTATCTAGTGAAATTTACTTTCGTTTATATTGACTCAAAACCGGAAGGCGTGACAAATTACCTCGAAGTGATTTTGTGACGACGCGAATAAACCACAACAAGGAGCATCGGCATGGGGCGTTTCGACAACCGGGCAGCCATAGTCACCGGAGCCGGCAGCGGCATTGGCAGGGCTACCGCCGTGCGTCTGGCCCGTGAGGGCGCGAGGGTGATGATGGTTGATCGCTCCGAGGCCGGCCTGCTGGATACCGAAAGCCTGTTGCCGGAGGGCGCGCAGGCCCTGCGACGGATTGCCGACGTGGCTGATGAGTCCCAGGTTAAAGCGCTGGTGGATGAAGCCGCCAGGACTTTCGGCAAGATTGACGTGCTCTGCAACATCGCCGGCATCGCCAGTACGGGCAATGGTCATCCGGATATCACCGGCAACGACCGGGAAGAATGGGAAAAAGTGCTGTCAGTGAACCTGATCGGCACCATGCTCTTCATCAAGCATGTGGCACCCCACATGAAGGCCCGCAAACTGGGCTCGATCGTGAACACGGCTTCCGTGGCCGGCATTCGTTCCGGTGCCGGCGGTAATGCCTACAGTGCGTCCAAGGCCGGTGTGATCAACCTCACCATGACTGCCGCCTGTGACCTTGGCAACGATAACGTGCGGGTGAACGCGGTGTGCCCGGGACTGGTGGAAACCGGAATGACCCAGGCCGTGTTCGACTACGCCCGCACCCATGAAAAGGCCCACAAGCTCGGTTCACGGTGTGAGTTGCGTCGATATGGCGCACCGGAAGAGATTGCTGCGGCGATCCTGTTTCTGGCCAGCGACGATGCCAGCTATATCACCGGCCAGGCCTTACCCGTGGACGGCGGCAATACCGCGTCCCTGAACCTGCCAGGAATGAAAGTGTAATGAGTGAGCAAGAACCTCTGTTTGCCGATGGAAAAGACCTGCCGGGCTTTCACAGCCTGCTGGGTTATCGTCAGGTGTCCTGGGAAGAGAACGAAGCGGTGCTGGAACTGGAGCTGCAATCCCGGCACCTGAACCTGGGCGGAGTGATCCACGGCGGTGTGCTTACCTCCCTGCTGGACATTGTGCTGGCCCAGGCGGGCACCCACTGCCCTTATCCCGGTCGGATGCGCAAGGCCATCACCCTGACCCTGACCACCACTTTCACCGGCCAGTGTTCCGGTGGAACCATAAGGGTCACTGGCCGCAAGCGCGCCGGCGGCACCCGCATATTCAACAGCACCGGCGAAGTCCATGATGATCAGGGCAACCTGCTGGCCATCGCCGAGGGTACATTTCGCATCCGTTCCGGCAGCGCAACACCGGAAGGTGTACCGATCTGACTATATTAACAACAAGAGACACGCCGGTTCTGACCACCGGCCAATGATTATCAACCAACGAGGTACCGGACATGTTTGAGCTGTCTGACAAAGCCAAAGAACTGCAGGCGCAACTCCACGAATTCATGGACGCTCATATCTACCCGAATGAGCACAAGCATCATGAACAGATCGAGCAGGCGGAAAACCGCTGGGCTCCGGTACCGATCATCGAGGAGCTGAAGGTCAAGGCCAGGGCCGCGGGCCTTTGGAACCTGTTCCTGCCGGAAAGCGAATTCGGTGCCGGCCTGACCAACTACGAATACGCCCATCTGTGTGAAGTGATGGGGCGCTCCGCCATGGCGCCGGAAGTGTTCAACTGCTCCGCACCGGACACCGGCAACATGGAAACCATCGCCCGCTATGGCAATAAAGAGCAGCAGGACAAGTGGCTGAAGCCCCTGCTCGACGGCGAAATCCGATCCTGCTTCTCGATGACCGAGCCGGATGTGGCCTCTTCGGATGCTACCAATATTGCCTGTGAAATCCGCCGTGATGGTGATGAGTACGTGATCAATGGCAAAAAGTGGTGGTCTTCAGGCGCCATGACCACCACTTCGAAAATTGCGATCGTGATGGGGAAGACGGATCCGGATGCGGAGAAGCATCAGCAGCAGTCGATGATTCTGGTGCCCCTGGATACGCCCGGCGTGAAAATGATTCGTTCGTTGACCGTATTCGGTTATGACCATGCGCCTCACGGCCATGCGGAAATCCATTACGAGAATGTGCGGGTGCCTGTGGACAACATCTTGCTGGGTGAGGGTCGTGGTTTCGAAATCGCCCAGGGTCGCCTGGGGCCGGGCCGTATCCACCACTGTATGCGCACCATTGGTGTGGCGGAACGCGCGCTGGAGCTGATGTGTAAGCGCGCAAATGCCCGTGAAGCCTTTGGCAAGCCGCTGTCCGGCTTTGATTCCATCCGCAAGGACATTGCCCGCAGTCGGATCGAGATTGAACAGGCGCGGCTGCTGACTCTGAAGGCGGCACACATGATGGACACCGTCGGTAACAAGGTGGCCCGTCAGGAAATTGCGATGATCAAGGTGATTGCGCCGAGTATGGCGTTGAAGGTGCTGGATCGTGCCATTCAGGTTCACGGTGGTGCCGGTGTGTCCCAGGACACCTTCCTGGCCGAAGCCTGGGCCAAGGTGCGGACCCTGAGGCTGGCGGACGGACCGGATGAGGTGCATCTGGACGCTGTTGCCAAGATCGAGCTTCGTCAGTATCGCTAAAGATTTTCGGCCCGATTCGTCGGGTGCATGAACGAACGGGGAGGAACCTGCCGGGACACGCCGTGAATACGTCCCTGTAGGCTTGAGCAAAACATCCATGTTTTGCACAGTCCCGGCAGGTTCCTCCCCGTTCGTTCCCCAAGCATTGAGCATGAGGATTGAACCATGACTAATCCGCTTTTTGATATGACTGGAAAAGTCGCACTGATCACCGGTTCCACCAAAGGCATCGGCCGTTCTATCGCCGAAGAAATGGCCCGACTGGGCGCCAAAGTGGTGATCTCCAGCCGCAAGGCCGACGCCTGTGAGCAGGTCGCCAACGAGCTGAAAGCACAGGGCTACGACGCCATCGCCATCCCTTGCCACGTAGGCAAGAAAGACGACCTGCAGAACCTGGTGAACAAAACCAACGAAGCCTGGGGCACCATCGATGTTCTGGTGTGTAACGCCGCCACCAACCCGGTGTACGGCACCACCGCCGAAATGACCGACGACGCCTGGGACAAGATCATGGACACCAACGTCAAAGGCACCTTCTGGCTCACCAATATGGTGCTGCCGCAGATGGCTGAGAAAGGCGAAGGCGCAGTTGTTCTTCTGTCCAGCATAGCCGGTATCCGTGGCAACACCACCATTGGTACCTACGGCGTGTCCAAGGCGGCAGAAGCAGCCCTGGCCCGTAATCTGGCCGTGGAATGGGGCCCGAAAGGCATCCGTATCAACAGCATCGCCCCCGGCCTGATCAAAACTGACTTTGCCAAGGCGCTTTGGGAAGATCCGGTGCGCGTCAAACGTGCCGAAGACAAGACCCCACTCAGGCGAATTGGCGAGCCGGTGGACATTGCCGGCCTGGCTGTCTTTCTGTCGACGAAAGCCAGCGCATATATCACAGGCCAGGTCATCGTAGCCGACGGCGGCGAAACCATTTGTTAAGAAGAGGCATCACCGAAAGTATGCCGAGGTAGGTGGGTGGGGGTGTCTTTGTGCAGGGAACAAAGGTGTCTGAGCGCAGCGAGTTCTTTTTCCCGGAACAAAGACACCCCCACCTACCTGCCGCTGCCCCCATAACCGGGCTGCCACGCTATAAATGAAGGGCAACTATAAAGATGAGCATGAACCCTGAACTGGTGGACGTCCTGCCAGCCCATAAGTTCGACGAGTCCAAGCTGCTGGCTTGGCTCCAGGAAACATTGCCGGATTTCGGTGATCGTATGGAGGTCAAGCAGTTCCAGGGCGGCCAGTCCAATCCTACCTTCCTGCTGAACACCGATAGCGGCCAGTACGTGCTGCGCAAAAAGCCGCCCGGGAAAACCCTGCCTTCGGCTCATATGGTCGAGCGGGAATACAAAGTCATGCGCGCTTTGTCTGAACACACCAAGGTGCCGGTGCCGATAACTCGGGCCCTTTGTGAAGACAGCAGCGTTATTGGTACGCCGTTCTACGTCATGGATTATCTGGAAGGTCGCATCGTCAGCCATCCGGCGCTTCGGGCACTGGATCGTTCGGAACGAATGCCGGCTCACTTGTCGGCTATCGATACCCTGGCCGCGTTGCACTCGGTGGATGTTAATCAGGTCGGGCTCGGGGACTATGGCCGTCCAGAGGGCTATGTGGCACGTCAGGTCGCTCGTTGGAGCAAGCAGTACCTCGCGGCCAAGACCGATGACATGCCGGCCATGGATAAACTCATGGAGTGGTTGCCGGAAAACCTGCCTTCCACCGACGAGTGTGCCATCGCCCACGGCGACTACCGTTTTGGCAATCTGATGCTGGCTCCAGATAAGCCAGAAGTTATCGCCATTCTGGACTGGGAACTTTCTACGCTGGGGCACCCGCTGGCGGATCTGGCCTATTACTGCCTGCCGTATCACCTGCCGTCGGACATGGAAGGCATGCGCGGGCTGCAGGGTGAAGATCTGGAAGCATTAGGCATTCCCGACGAGCAGGAAACCATCGCCCGGTACTGTCAGAAGAGCGGTCGTGACGGCATTGCCGACTGGCATGTATTCCTGTCGTTTTCGCTGTTCCGGCTCGCGGCCATCGTGCAGGGGGTCTATGCCCGGGCGTTGCAGGGCAACGCCGCCAACGCCGACGCCCTGCAGGTTGGTAAACGTGCCAGCTTGCTGGCCGAGGCCGGGTGGCGGATTGCCAGTGAGGGGGAGCGATCATGAACGAGCCCATGGTCAAGCGCATCCTGATCACCAACGACGACGGCATCAACGCGCCGGGTCTGAAGGTGCTGGAGCAGATCGCCCGTAATCTGGCCGAGGAAGTCTGGGTGGTGGCGCCGGAGCACGACCGCAGTGGTGCCGGCCAGAGTATCTCCATCCATGATCCGTTGCGGGTGTATGAGCAGGGCGACAGGCGTTACGCGGTCTCCGGGACGCCAGCGGACTGTGTGCTGTACTCGCTGGCCCAGTGGTTCGGGGAGACGCTGCCGGATCTGGTGCTGTCCGGAGTGAACTGCGGCGCCAATATCAGTGACTCGGTGCAGTATTCCGGCACCGTGGGTGCGGTGCTGAGTGCCGAGCACATGGGCATACCCGCCATAGCACTGAGCCAGGCTTTTTTGAGTCGGGAGGGCGTGGATTGGTCACCAGTCTCGGCGTTCGGAGAGTCCGTGGTGCGTCAATTGTGGCAGCCTGGACAGAGCTACGCCTGGAATGTGAATTTCCCGGCCTGCGAGGCGGCGGCAATCAGCCAGGCACGCTGGTGCAAGCAGTCCAACGGCTCGATCCAGCGCGCCCGCCTGCTGGCGGGTCAGGATGCCCGCAGCCTGCCGTACTGGTGGCTGGGATTTGATCGCAGCTCCCGCCACATTGTGGCGCCTGATGAAGACGTCAGCGTGCTGCGGGACAAGGCCGTTGCTATCACGCCATTGCGCCACCGGGAGCCTCTGCCCGGTGGCACCGAAGTTTTTGATCTGGCCGCCTCGGCGGCTCACTGAACCGAATAAGGGGATCACAACAATGACATTTACACGCCATTACGCCGTTTGGCCAAAAGAACTGCCCAAAAGCATGGCGCTGCCCCAGACCAGCGTGTTTACCAATCTGGAAATCTCTGCGCGGCGTTACCCGGATCGCACCGCGATCTTTTTCTACGATGCACCGATGACCTACAGCCGTCTTTTTCGGGAAGTGGAGACGATGGCCGGGTATCTGCAGGCCCAGGGCGTTGCAAAAGGCGACCGGGTGCTGCTGTACATGCAGAACTCCCCCCAGTATGTGATTTCCTACTACGCCATCCTGCGTGCGGATGCCGTTGTGATTCCGATTAACCCGATGAACCGGTCGGCGGAGCTGGAGCATTACGTGGCGGATACCGGCGCCAGTGTCTGCCTGGCGGGTCAGGAGCTGGTCGGCTTTATTGCCCCGCTGCTGGAAATCACCGATCTCAACCACATAGTGGTGGCCTCCTATAGTACCTATATCAGCCCGGATACCGATCTGGATCTGCCGGCGGAAGTCGCTGCTCCGGCCTGGTCGCAGGAGATGGCTGGTGTGGTCAGCTGGGAGCAGGCGCTGGCGGCGGATCATACCCCCTCAGCCCACACCGCCGTCCCGGACGATCTTGCCGTTATCCCCTACAGCTCCGGGACCACCGGCGCGCCCAAGGGCTGCATGCACACCCATCGCAGCGTGATGGCCACCGCCGTGCACCGTGCGTTCTGGAACCTGAGCACCGCCAACACGGTGCAACTGGCCACCTTGCCGTTCTTCCACGTCACCGGTATGACCGGCTCAATGAACAGCCCTATCTTCAGTGGTTCCACCACGGTGATCATGACTCGCTGGGACCGCACCACCGCCGCGCGGCTGATCGAGCGTTACCAGGTTACCGGCTGGACCAACATCGTCACCATGGCGGTGGATTTCCTGTCCAATCCGGACATCGGCCAGTACGACCTCACCAGCCTCAACACCATCGGCGGTGGTGGTGCGGCCATGCCGGAATCGGTGGCGGCCAAGCTCAAGACCATGACCGGCCTGGACTACATCGAGGGTTACGGTCTGTCGGAAACCATGGCGGCCACGCACATCAATCCGTCGAACCACCCCAAGCCCCAGTGCCTGGGTATTCCGGTGTTTGATGTGGACAGCCGCATCATTGATGTGGAAACCCTGGAAGAGAAAGGCCCGGGCGAAGTGGGGGAAATTGTCTCCAACGGGCCCCAGGTGACCCTGGGCTACTGGAACCGTCCGGCGGAAACCGAACTCGCCTTCGTGGAGCTCGATGGCAAGCGTTTCTTCCGTACCGGTGATCTCGCCTACTACGACGAAGAGGGTTATTTCTTCATGGTGGATCGGGTCAAGCGGATGATCAACGCGTCGGGCTACAAGGTCTGGCCCTCGGAAGTGGAAGGGCTGATGTACCGGCACCCGGGCATTCACGAGGTGTGCATCATTTCCTCGCCGCACCCCAAGCGAGGGGAGACCGTGAAGGCCTGTATCGTGCTCACGCCTGAGGCCGACGGTACAACGAGTGAGGCGGATATCATCAGCTGGTGCAAGGAGCAGATGGCCGCTTACAAAGTGCCTGAAATCATTGAGTTTGTGGATGAGCTGCCGAAGTCGCCCACGGGCAAGCTGATGTGGCGGGCGTTACAGGAAGAGGAGTGGAAGGCCAAGGGCTGAGTGACGATTTCTTCCGCCGTGTTCCGCATGGCGGAATACTATTCTAAATATTGACATGTGAGACGTTCGGTGTAACTGTTTCAGAATGCCGACGCAGGGCCAGCTGGTCCTGTCCGAAACCGCATAGATCACTACAACAACAAAACAGCGGAGGACCACACTTGAGCCTTTTCTTGCAACAAATCATCAACGGATTGACCTTGGGGAGTATCTACGGTCTCGTAGCCCTGGGTCTGACCCTGGTCTACGGCCTACTCCATATCCCCAACTTCGCCCACGGCGCCCTGTATATGGTCGGGGCTTTCATGTCCTACTTTTTCATGGTGGACCTGGGTGCCCATTACTGGGTTGCCATGGCCGGTTCGGCTGCGGTGGTCGCCATACTCGCCGTGCTGTGCGAGCGCCTGGTGTTCCATCCCCTGCGAAACTCGCCGCCGATCCACGACAAGATCGCCGCGATCGGCATTCTGCTGTTTCTGGAAGCGGTGGTGCAGATGTTCTGGGGCTCGGATTTCCGGCGCATGTCATCGCCCTTCGGCGGCATCCTGAATTTCGACGGGTTGATCATTCCGGAGCAGCGCCTGCTGATCATTGCCGGTGCCTTCGTGCTGGTGGTGGCACTGCAACTGTTTTTGCGCAAGACCATGACCGGGGCAACCATCATTGCCATGGCCCAGAGCCGCGATGGCGCCTTCCTGGTGGGGATTGATGCCAACCGGGTGGCGATGATGACCTTTGCCATCTCCGGCATGCTGGCAGCGTTTGCCGCTACTCTCTACGCACCCATCAACCTGGTGTACCCCACCATGGGGCACCTTGTGATCATGAAGGCCTTTGTCATCATCATCCTTGGTGGCATGGGCAGCGTTCCAGGCGCCATCGTCGGGGGCATGATCATTGGCTTTGCCGAGGCGCTGGGTGGCTTTTACATCTCCACTTCCTACAAGGACATCATCGCCTTCGGCCTGCTGGTGCTGATCCTGTCTATCCGTCCACAGGGCCTGTTCGCGAAGGGGGCGCACTGATCATGTTCAAATTCGCATCCCTGCTGATGACGCCAGCTGCCAAATACCTGATGCTGGCCTTCGCTGTTCTGTTCCCGTTTTTCGCGGCGAATGAGTACCAGGTGTACGTGATGGCAACCGCTTTCGTCTGGGCCATTGCCGTATACGGTCTCAACATCATCACCGGCTTCTGCGGCCAGCTGAACCTGGCCCACGGCGGTTTCTTCGCCATCGGCGCCTACACGCTGGGCCTGCTGACCGTCGACTTTGGCTGGAGCTTCTGGCCCGCGTTCCTGGGCGCGCTGGTGATGACGGCAGTACTGGGGTTCCTGGTGGGTATTGTCTCGCTGCGCCTGAAAGAGCACTACTTCGCCATCTTCACCCTGTGTGTGGGCTTCATCATCTACCTGCTCATCGACAAGTGGGAAGAGCTGACCCACGGCGCCATCGGCGTCCGTGACATTGCCGCACCCTACGGCTTCGGCCTGGTGGATTTCACCGAGACCACTCCATTCTACTACCTGGTGCTGGTCTTCCTGGTGTTCGCCATCTGGTTCATGGGGCGGCTGTCGAAATCCCTGCTGGGCCGCACCTTTATTGCCATCCGCAACGGCGACGAGCTGGCCCAGTCCCTGGGCATCAACCTGATGCGCAACAAAGTCCTGGCGTTTGTGCTGTCCACCACCTATGCCGGCCTGGCGGGTGCCCTGTATGCCGGCATGGTGCGCTTCATCGGCCCGGAAGAGGCCAATGTCCAGCATACGTTCGATATGATTACTTACCTGCTGGTGGGCGGCATCGGCACCATTATGGGGCCGCTGCTGGGTACTATCGGTCTCGTGTGGATTACCCAGTCGCTACAGTTCCTGGAAGAGTACCGGATGATCATTTTTGGGCCGCTGCTGGTGCTGCTGGTGATCTTCTTCCCTCGGGGTATTACCGGTTCTTTCCTGACCTGGATGCACCGCAAGTCCCAGTCACTCGCTCCCGCGAAAAAGCGACAGGAGAGCAAGGTAGCCACCGCACAGAACCGGGAGGCAGAGAGCAATGCTTAAGGTAGAACATCTGACCAGAATGTTTGGCGGCCTGGCGGCGGTGAACGACGTGTCGGTTGAGTTTGAGACCGGCAAGATCAACGCCATCATCGGCCCTAATGGTGCCGGCAAGAGCACCTTCTTTAACCTCATCTCGGGCCTGCACCAGCCCACCTCAGGTCGTATCCTGCTGGACGGCGTGGACGTGACCAGGCTGCCCAGCGATCAGGTAGCAAGGCTGGGCGTGGGTCGTACCTTCCAGACCACCAACCTGTTCGAGCAGGCCACCGTGCTGGACAACCTGATCGTGGGGCATCGACTGCGCACCCGATCCGGACTGTGGGACGTGCTGATCAACAGTAAACGCCTGCAGCGGGAAGAAAAAGCCGCGCGGGAGAAGGCCATGGACGCTCTCGAATTTGTCGGCCTCGCCCATGTGGCCGGCCAGTTCATCGCCGATATCACCCAGGAAGAACGCAAACGGGTGGCCTTTGCGCTGGCGCTGGCGACGGATCCGAAGCTCGTGCTGCTGGACGAGCCGGCGGCCGGTATCAATCCGGAAGAGACCGTCGGTTTCGCCGCCCTGATACGCAAGATGGCGGATGAGAAAGGCCTGACCGTGTGCCTGATCGAGCACAAGATGGACATGATCATGAGCCTGGCGGACAAGATCATGGTGTTGGACCACGGCGAGAAGATCGCCGAGGGCAGCCCGGAAGAAGTGCGCAACAATCCGGTGGTGATCGAGGCCTATCTGGGAGGTGACGAAGATGCTGCAGCTTGATCATGTGGATGTCTGCTACGGCAGCTTCAAGGCCCTGACCGATATATCCATGACTGTGGACACCGGCGAACTGGTCGTGCTTCTGGGAGCCAATGGCGCCGGTAAAACCAGCCTGTTCAACGCTATCAGTGGATTGGTGAAGCCGACCGCCGGTGACATCCGTTTCGAAGACAAGCAGCTCAATGGCATGAAAGCCAGCGCCATTGTCGCCAGCGGCGTGGTGCAGTGTGCGGAGGGGCGCAAGCTGTTCCCGCAGATGAGCGTGATGCAGAACCTGATGATGGGCGCTTACGTGCACCGCCGTGACCGCCAGGGTAACAGGAAGCGCCTGAATGAGGTGCTGGAGCTGTTTCCGATTCTGACGGACAAGGCCAATGAGGAGGCGGGCTCACTGTCCGGCGGTCAGCAGCAGATGGTGGCCATCGGTCGCGCGCTGATGAGTCGGCCACGGCTACTGATGCTGGATGAACCATCCCTGGGCCTGGCTCCATTAGTGGTCCGGCAGGTGTTCGAAACCATCAGGCAGATCAATAGCCTGGGGACAACCGTACTGCTGGCTGAGCAGAATGCCTTCGCCGCCCTGAAAATTGCCCACCGCGCTTACGTTATGGAAAACGGCCACCTGGTGATGGAAGGCGACCGGGAAGCGATGCTTGGCAATGAACAGGTTCGCAAGGCGTATATCGGTGCCTGACCAGCCCGAGGCAATAATCAGAGTGACACGCGCAACACAACCAGGAGATAACAATGAAAATAGCCAGAAAACTGGGCCAGGCTGTCGCAACAGTGGCCCTGGGCATGAGCCTGTCCGCCGGTGCAATGGCCGGTGAAGTGAACATCGGATTCACCGGCCCGTTAAGCGGCGGCGCCGCCCTTTACGGCGAAAACACCCTGTCCGGACTGCGGATGGCGGTGGACGAAATCAACGCCGCTGGCGGGTTTGACCTGAACGGCGAGAAAACCACCGTTAACCTCGTCTCCCTGGACGACCGCTACTCACCATCCCAGGCTGCCACCAACGCCAAGCGCCTGAAGCAGGAGTCTGACGTGTCGGCGGTGTTCGTGCCGCATTCCGGTGGCATCTTTGCCCTGCAGGATTTCAACGAGAAAGACGACTTCCTGGTGATGGCCTATTCCAGCGTGCCCAGTATCACCGAGCAGGGCAACAGCCTGACCCTACGCATTCCGCCCACCTTTGACGGCTATGTCAAAGCCTTCACCGACTACGCCCTCGAGCACCAGGGCAACAAGCTGGGCATGGGCGGTGCCACCCACGAATACGCCAAGATCTGGGCTTCCATGATCAAGGACGAGTGGCAGGCCAAAGGCGGTGAAGTCGTGGCCGACACCCCCATGGATTACAACAAATCGGCAGACTTCTTCACCGGCGTCAGCCGCATCATCGCCAACGCACCGGACGTCATGTTTGTTGGCGGTGCCTCCGAACCCACTGGCCTGGTGGTACAGCAGGCGCGACAGATGGGCTTCCAGGGCGGGTTCATCGTGATGGACCAGGCCAAGATTGATGAAGTGGCTGAAGTGGCCGGAGGACTCGGGATGATGGAGGGTGCCATCGGTGTGGTTCCACTCAGTGTATATGACACCCCGGCAGCCAAAGACTTCATAACGCGCTACAAAGCTGAATACGACAAGACCCCGGGGTCGGAAGCCGCTTATAATTACCTGGCCCTGCACGCCCTGGTAGAAGCCATGGACGCCACTGACTCCACAGACCCGAAAACCCTTCGTACCGCCATCGGCGATGCCCTGAAAACTATGGATGCCAGCAAGAATCCGTATGAGATTGTCGAAGTGACCGAGAATGGCGGATTTGTCACCGAAACCACCCTGGCAGTGGTGAAAGACGGTGAGATCGTGCGGGAGGAAATTGAATGATCGGGTATCCGCGCCCGTTGTTATAAAAAAAGGGGCCTCCGGGCCCCTTTTTCAGTTCATGGCGACGCTTTTTTAAGCCACGTACATCACCAGATTCTCCGCCACACAAGCGGGCCTGTCCTCGCCCTGGATTTCCACGGTGGTCCTGTAAGTGGCCAGGGTGCGCTGGTCGTCCACTCTGGTCACATCCATCAGCTCCATTTTGCTCCGGATAGCCGACCCGGACTTCACCGCGGCGGGGAAGCGTAGCTTGTTTATCCCGTAGTTGATGCTGGCGCTTTTGCCCTGCACGTTAATCACCTGCTGATTCAACAGAGGAATCAGGGAGGCCGTCAGAAAACCGTGGGCCACAGTACTCTTCCAGGGTGATTCACGCCTTGCCCGTTCAACATCCAGATGAATCCACTGATGGTCACCCGTGGCATCGGCAAAAGCCTGAATCATCTCCTGGGTGACGGTTTTCCAGGGGCTGTGGCCAATCAAAGACCCCGTATGTTTTTCCAGATCCTTGAGCTCAACCGAAAGCATGCCTGCGTCCTTCCATGGCGCACCAGGCACCAGCTTGCAAAAAAGTCACGCTGCGTACCCGGAATTCCTGCTATCAAGCAGCCGAACCAGAGCAGGCCAGGTCAGAGCCGCCGCAGCACCCAGTGACTGAGACTGGTCCGCCGTGGTCTGAATGGCCTGCTCCGAAGGCATATAGGTCGGCCCACAACTCTGGGCCTTGACCTGAATCTCGCAGGCTTTCATCAGGAAATACAGATAGGTGAAGGTCTCAGGCACGTCCTTACCGGCCGTCAGCACACCATGGTTGCGCAACAGCATCATCGACTTGTCGCCAAGATCGTTGATCAGCCGCTCGCGCTCATCCAGATTCAGGGCAACACCCTCGTAGTCGTGATAGCTCAGGTGATTCAGGCACAGCATGGCCGTCTGGCTCAGGGGCAGCAGGCCGTCCCGGTGGGCGGATACGGCGACGCCATCGGGTGCGTGCAGGTGCATAACCGCGCCTGCGTCTTCCCGGCCCATGTGCACCGCACTGTGAATGGTAAAGCCGGCCGGATTGACACGGCTCAGGCCGCCGGATTCCACCACCTGGCCGTCCCGGTCCACCTTCACCAGCGAAGACGCTGTGATTTCATGGAACAGCAGGCCGTAAGGATTGATCAGGAAATGATGCTCCGGGCCCGGCACCCGCGCGGACAGATGGGTGAACACCAGATCGTCCCATCCAAACAGCGCCACCAGGCGGTAGGCCGCGGCCAGCTCGGTACGCACCTTCCTTTCGGCTTTCTTCAGATCCTGCTGCGCCGACTGATCGCTCGTCGTTGTCATGGTCATGTCCATCGCCTGTTAGCTTGCCTGCAGCAGGGAGGCATAACGTTCCAGGTGGAAATCGTCGTCCCCGAGGTGGTGGTTGATACCGATCAGCCGCTTGGCGTAGTGGGCAAAGTTGTATTCCCAGGTCATGCCAATGCCGCCATGCATCTGGATACCGCTTTCGGAAATGAACTGACCGGCACGTCCGATCACATTCTTGGCGCCCGCGAGCACACGACGACGCTCATCACTCTGTTCACCGTCGGCAACGCTGGCGGCCAGAATGGCCATGGAACGGGCCTGTTCCAGCTCTGACATCATGTCCACCATGCGGTGCTGCAGCACCTGGAACTTGCCGATGGGTACGCCAAACTGCTTGCGCTGTTTAAGGTACTCCAGGGTCAGCTCGTTGGCCATCTCCATCACGCCCACAGCTTCGGCACACAGGGCAGCGATGGCGCGACCGGCCTGGTATTCGATTACCTCGGCAGCCTTGCCTTCCTCGCCCAGCAGCCCGTCTGCACCCACCTGAACGTTGGTCAGGGTGATGTCACAGCCTTTGGCACCGTCGATGGTGGGGTAAGTGCGGCGTTCAACGCCGGCGGTATCCGGGCTCAGTGCAAACAGGCTGACGCCGTCGGCGTCGCGGCTGTCGCCCGAGGTGCGGGCCGATATCACGATCACGTCGGCACAATGTCCACCGATCACCACCGCCTTGCGGCCATTCAGTACGTAACCCTCTCCACTACCGCCACCGTTTTTCTCGGCACGGGTTTCCACGTTGTTCAGGTCGTAGTAGCTCTGGGGTTCCTGCAGGCCGACCGCGGCTTTCAGTTCGCCGCTGGCGATACCGGCCAGCCAGTTTTCTTTCTGGCTGTCGTTACCGGCCTGACCGATCAGACCGCCGCCAAGTATGATGGACTGCATGTACGGCTCGAGGCACAGGCCCCGGCCGAGCTCCGCCATGACAGAGCGGACTTCTACGCCGCCGCCACCGAAGCCCCCGAGCTCCTCGGAGAAGGGCACGGCCGTGAGGCCCAGTTCGCTGAGCTGGTTCCAGAAATCGGCGCTGAAGCCCAGGTCGGTTTCGCTGAATGCCAGGCGCTTTTCAAAACTGTATTCACCGCGCACCAGACGGGCCACGGTGTCCTGCAGCATCTGCTGCTCTTCGTTGAGTCGGAAATCCATGGTCGCCTCCTTAAAGCCCGAGAATCATTTTCGACACGATGTTTTTCTGGATCTCGTTGGATCCGCCGAAAATCGACAGCTTGCGGTTGTTGAAATACTGGGCTGAAAGCGGCGCAGCATCTTTGTCCGACAGGAACTCGCCGTCGTAATCCAGGTCCAGTTCCTCTTCTAAAAACGGCAGCGCGTAGGGTCCGATGGCGCGTCGGGCCAGATCGTTGATCGACTGGCGGATCTCGGTGCCTTTCACTTTGAGCATTGAGCTCTCCGCACCCGGCACGCCACCACCTTCAACCGAGGCAATGATGCGCAGGTTGCTGATGGCTGCAGCGGTGAGGTCAATTTCCACCTTGGCGATGCGCTGGCTGAACGACGGGTCCTCGATCAGCGGTTTGCCGTTTTTCACCCGGCGGCCGGCCAGTTGCTTGAGGTGCGAAAGCGCTGCCCTGGACATACCGATACCGGCCAGACCGGTGCGCTCGTAGGTGAGCAGGAACTTGGCGTAGGTCCAGCCCTTGTCTTCCTCGCCGACGAGGTTTTCCACCGGAACCTTCACGTCCTCGAAGAAGACTTCGTTGACTTCGTGCTCGCCATCAAGGGTGATGATCGGGCGCACGGTAATGCCCGGGGTGTTCATGTCGATCAGCAGGAAAGAGATGCCTTCCTGCTTCTTGACCTCGGTATTGGTGCGCACCAGGCAGAAGATCATGTTGGCGTGCTGGCCCAGGGTGGTCCAGGTCTTCTGGCCGTTGACGATGTAGTGATCGCCGTCACGCACTGCACGGGTCTTGAGGGAAGCCAGGTCGGAGCCGGCGCCGGGCTCGGAATAGCCCTGGGCCCACCAGTCCTCACCGCTGAGGATGCGCGGCAGGTACTTCTGCTTCTGTTCTTCGTTACCGAATTTGATGATCACCGGCGCGACCATGTTCACCCCGAACGGGATGGAGCGGGGAACGCCGTAACGGGCGGATTCTTCGTCCCAGATGTGCTTCTGAACCGGGGTCCACTTGACGCCGCCGTACTCTTCCGGCCAGTGAGTGGCGTACCAGCCCTGTTTGCAGAGAATTTTCTGCCATCGCAGATGGTCCTCTTTGGACAGGTGGCGGAATCCTTTTACCTTGGCGGCGATGTCCGCCGGCAGCTTCTCATCAAGGAACGCCCTTACCTCGTCACGGAAGGCCAGTTCCTCAGCCGTGTAGTTCATGTCCATGGATAAAACCTCTCGGTCTGTCTCTTTAAACGTATATAACGGAGCACACTGCCGGCGGTGCCGGCTGTGTGGCAACTATGATCAGCCGGCGACGAAGGCGGGAATCCCGGTCTGGCCACGGCCCAGAATCAGGGCGTGGACATCGTGGGTGCCTTCGTAGGTATTCACCGCTTCCAGGTTCATCACGTGGCGAATCACGTGGTATTCGTCGGAGATGCCGTTACCACCGTGCATGTCACGCGCGACGCGGGCTATGTCCAGGGACTTGCCGCAGTTGTTGCGCTTCATCAGGGAAATGGCATCCGGCGCGGCTTCCCCCGCATCCATCAGACGCCCCAGTTGCAGCGCGCCCTGCAGGCCAAGGGTGATCTCTGTCTGCATGTCCACCAGTTTCTTCTGGATCAGCTGGTTGGCGGCCAGGGGCTTGCCGAACTGCTTGCGTTCAAGGGTGTAGTTGCGGGCGGCGTGCCAGCAGAACTCTGCGGCACCGAGGGAACCCCAGCTGATACCGTAGCGGGCCTTGTTCAGGCAACTGAAGGGACCTTTCAGGCCTTCCACGTCGAGTTTGTTCTCGTCGGGGCAGAACACCTCGTCCATGAAGATGGAACCGGTTTCTGAGGCGCGCAGCGAGAACTTGCCTTCAATCTTGGGTGCGTCCAGGCCCTTGGCGCCGCGTTCCAGCACAAAACCGGTGACGACACCGTCAAGCTTGCCCCAGATTACAAATACATCGGCAATCGGCGAGTTGGTGATCCAGGTCTTGGAGCCGCTTACCAGGTAACCGCCGTCGACCTTCTTGGCACGGGTTTCCATGTTGCCCGGGTCGGAACCGTGGTTGGGCTCGGTCAGACCGAAACAGCCCACCAGCTCACCGGAAGCAAGCTTGGGCAGAACCCGTTTTTTCAGCGCTTCCTGACCAAACGAGTAGATCGGATGCATGACCAGCGAAGACTGCACTGACAGGGCAGAGCGGTAGGCCGAATCGACACGCTCCACTTCCCGGGCAATCAGCCCGTAGCAGACGTGGTTGAGGCCCGGGCCGCCGTATTCTTCCGGCAGTGTGGCGCCGAGCATGCCCAGTTCGCCCATGTCGGTGAAGATGGAACGGTCGAATTTCTCGTGACGGTTCGCCTCGATGATACCGGGCATCAGGCGCTGGTCACAGAAGGAACGGATGCTGTCGCGAACCTGACGTTCGGTCTCGTCCAGCTGTTTGTCGAATTTAAGCAGGTCATCCCAGGATGCGGAAGCCATGGTGTGTCTCCTCAGAAAATTAGTCGGTTACTCGTTCAATCACAGCAGCAATGCCCTGGCCGACGCCAATGCACATGCTGATCAATGCGTATCGACCGCCACTGCGCTCAAGCTGGCGCGTGGCCGTCAGTGCGATCCGTGCGCCGGACGCCCCCAATGGGTGGCCGACAGCAATGGCGCCGCCGTTGGGGTTCAGCCGGGAATCGGTCGGGTCAATGCCCAGTCTGGTGGTGCAGCCGAGAACCTGGGCGGCAAACGCCTCGTTAATCTCGATCACGTCCATATCGTTGATATCCAGCCCGGCGCGGGCGAGGGCTTTTTCGCTCGCCGGCACGGGGCCATAACCCATCACCCGGGGCGGTACCCCGGCAATGGCAGCGGATACAATGCGGGCGCGGGGGCGTATGCCAGCGCGCTCACCCGCTTCACGGGAACCCACGATCAACGCTGCCGCGCCGTCATTGATGCCGGAGGCATTGCCGGCGGTAACCACACCGCCTTCGAACAGTGGTCGCAGGCCTGCCAGCGCTTCGACAGTGGACTGGGGGCGCGGATGTTCATCGCGGCTCACGCTGACCGGCGGCTTCTTGCGGCCCTGGGGCACATCAATGGCCAGTATCTCTTCATTATAGAAGCCATCGGTCAGGGCTGCGTTGTAACGGGCCTGACTCTGGGCGGCGAAGGTGTCCACCGCGTCGCGGCTCAGGTTCAGTTCCCGGGCGATGTTGTCGGCGGTTTCGGGCATGGTGTCTGCGCCGAATGCCGCTTCAACGCGGGGGTTGGGGAAACGCGCGCCGATGGTGCTGTCGAAGGCGCGGAAGTCCCGGCTGAACGGACTTTCGCTCTTGGCCATTACGAACGGTGCCCGGCTCATGCTCTCGGTACCGCCGGCCACGAACAGCTCACCTTCGCCACAGCGCACCGCCCGTGCGGCGTCGATAATGGCCGCCAGGCCGGAACCGCACAGGCGGTTGACGGTCAGGCCACCGGCCTCAACCGGCAGGCCGGCCATCAGACCGGCGTGGCGGGCCAGGTTGCGGGCGTCTTCGCCGGCCTGGTTAGTACAGCCGGCAATTACGTCTTCGTAGAGCTCAGGGGGGAATGCGTTGCGCTCGACCAGGGTCTGGATGACGCTGGCCAGCAGGTCATCCGGGCGTACTTTCGCCAGTGCCCCGGCGTGTCGACCGAAGGGGGTTCTCAGCCCATCGTAGATAAATGCGCTCATGGCATCTCCCGTTTCATCAGCAGACAAGTTCCTATTGTGGTCCTCTCTTCAAAAGTAAGAAAGGTTTCGGACTTGTCTTGTCATTAATGTTGATATAGTTTCGTATAGCGGAATTAAGTTTTGTATATCGACAGCTAAAGACTAATCCGGGTCTGTGTGAAATGCAACCGATACCATCATTGAGGTCGTGAATCTTATATGAGCCGTTTTCTGGTTCCCGTTGCCGTATTGCTGGAGCTTGTGGCGCTGTGTTTGGCCAACCCCTGGCTCAGCGCGTTGTCCGGCGTGTTGTTCGTGCTGTACTTCCTTTCGGTGCTTGGCAGCCTGCAGATGTACTCTCGGGCCCTGTTCGTGTTGTCCGTGGTTATGGTTGGTGGCCTGGGGTTAGCGGGTAAGCTGGGGGCCGACGAACTCATGAGGGCGGCATCCAACGCGGCTTTCTACGCCGCCTTTCTGGGTAGCCTGGGCATGATGCAGTGCCTGGTGCGCCGGCTGGAAGTGCTGCGGCGCATCCACGACGTGCTGTTGGGCGGCCGCCCGGGGTTGCTGTACCCGAAATACGCGGTGGTCAGCTGCGGCATTGCCTCGGTGCTAAGTTTCGGAGTGATGAACCTGCTTTGTGGCACCCTGGCAGATACCCTGCGGGAGCGGGGTATTACCGGCGCCTCACGGCTGCGCTGGTTACGCAGTGTGTTGATCAGTACCCTGCGGGGTTTTGCACTGGTGCCGCTGGTCGCGCCGACCAGTGTGGCCGTGGCCATTATCACCCGGGAAGTGCCGACCCTGAGCTGGTCAGGGCTATTGCCTTACGGTATCGGCAGTGCCTTGCTGCTGGTACTGGTTGGCTGGTTTCTTGAGCACAAACGCTTTCGCCTGGTCAGCAGCGAGCGTGAGGCACTGGAGCACTGGCCTGACGGCAGTGGCCAACTGGCCCTGCTGGTCGCAATCATTTTCGTGGCCATGGCGCTGCTGGTGCAGTTTTCCGGCCTGAAAGTGTCGGTGGCGGCAATGCTCACGGTGCCGGTGGTGACCTTCCTTTATATGTGGTGGCACGACCGCTCGCTGCCGGGGGTGGCTCGGGAGTCGGTAGATAACATGCTGGGCATGAGCAACGAGATGTCCATCTTCGCCGGGTCCGCCGGCCTGGGTGTTGCCCTGGTGTCGGTGATTCCGGCAGACGCCCTGGCGGGCCTGGCGTCCGGAGAGCTGGGGGTGTTCCTGTTGGCCGCGGGCGGTATGTTGATGATGCCCATGCTTTCGGCCATTGGCATCATTCCGATTACCGTGTTGAGTGTGCAGGCGGGGCTGATGCCGCAACTGGTGGCGGAAGGGGTAGATCCCCTGCCCATTGCCGTTGCTCTGGTGATCGGGTTTTCCCTGGCGATGATGCTGTCGCCGTTCGGCCCGGCGGTGATGTTACTGTCGCGGTTCGGGCAGGTGTCGCGCTGGGTGGTGGCCTTCGCCTGGAACGGGCTGTTCGTGCTGCTGTCCATTCCGTTGTTGCTGATAATGCTGTGGGGCCTGTTCGTGGTTGCGCCGCGGTCAGTAGCCGCGGCTGGTGTCTACGATGCCGGTGATGGGCTGGCCATTGTGATGGGCTCGGATCTTCCCGGTGATTTGCTCCAGCGTGGCATCCCGCAGGGTGCGGGCGGAAATGTGCGGGGTGATGGTGATCTCCGGCCGCTGCCAGAACGGGTGCTCGGCGGGTAGCGGTTCCTGGCGGAACACATCCAGCGAGGCCCGTGCCACATGGCCGTCGTCAATTGCCTTGAGCAAGTCGTCTTCCACCAGATGCTCGCCGCGGCCGACGTTGATCACTACGGCGCCTGGCATCAGCTGGCTGAATAGCTGGTGGTCGAGGATGTCGCGGGTTTCATCGGTCAGCGGCAGGGTGTTCACCAGCACGCGGGTTGAGCCCAGGAAGTCGGACAGCTTGTCGGCACCGGCATAGGTCGTCACCTTGTCCAGGGTGTGTTCACTGCGTGCCCAGCCGTGGACCCGGTAATCCAGATCGGCGAGCGTGCGCGCCACCCGCTTGCCAATATGGCCCAGCCCCATGACTCCCACTGGCCATTCACTGCGTTTGATCGGGCGGTGAATTTTCCAGACGCCTTGCCGTTGTTGCTCGCGGTAGGTTTCCATGCCGCGGCTGGCTTCTACCAACTGGTGCAGTACGTATTCCGCCATCTGTACCGACATTCCGGCGTCTTCCAGGCGCACCATGGGCAGGTGAGGGGGCAGGTTGGGCACTGCCAGCAGGCCGTCGATGCCGGCGCCAAGGTTGAACACCGCCTTCAGCCTTGTCTCCCGCTCGAACAGTTCCGCCGGCGGCTGCCAGACAATGGCGTAATCGGCGTCCACGGCGGGGCCGTTAGCGTCCCACACATGCACCTCGGCCTCCGGAAGCAGTTCCTTGATGGGCACTGTCCAGCGCTCTGGCTTGGGGTCTCCGGCAACAAACAGAACCTTCATGTACTCTCCCGGGATCGTCAGATGAATAAAAAATGCTTATAATGTTTCGCTTTGCAGAATAATATACCGAAATAGATTCGTAAACCCGGGTCTGAGTGTCGCAAAAATTGGTCGAGAGTGAAACATTGAGTAACAGTGTTCCATGTTTGGCATGACTTTTGACTCTTTTCAGTACACCTTGTGGTACTTGACACTTGCAGCCATTAAAATAGCGCAACTTTTCTTCTATCTGACCAAGTTCCCAGCACTGTGGGCTTACCGGATCAGGCAATGCTGTTGGAGGATGCCCGATTATGAACAATGCAGAAGTCACCCCACCGGAACTGTTGGCGGCGTCCGGCGACGGTGAGCCGGTAAAGCCGGAAAAGGACCGCAAGTTTGTAGAGGCGCTTTCCCGCGGTCTCGACGTGCTTCGTGCCTTCAGCCAGGGCTCGGTCATTCTGGGTAACCAGGACATCTCGCGCCTGACCGGTTTGCCGAAACCTACGGTTTCACGCATGACTTACACCCTGACCAAGCTTGGTTACCTCAGCTACAACCCGCAGCTGGAGAAGTACCAGCTCAGCTCCGGCGTTCTGGCCCTGGGTTACGCCTACGTGTCCAACCTCAAGGTGCGCCAGCTGGCCAAGCCGTACATGGACGAGTTTGCCCGCCAGACCAACATGTCTGTCGGCCTGACCTGCCGTGACCGCCTGCACATGATCTATGTTGAGAACCGGCTACCACCGGAAGCCTCGCTGTTGCGCATGGACATCGGCCTGAAACTGCCCATGGCTACTACCTCGGCGGGCCGCGCCTATTACTGTGCCATCTCCGAGAAAGGCCGTAAGGTGATCGATGACGCCATGGAAGCCAAGTATGGCGACGCCTGGCCGGAGAAGAAGGAAGGTCTGGAGCGCTCAATGGAAGATTTCAAGAAGCACGGCTTCTGTCTCTCCCTCGGCGAGTGGGACCGCAACATCAATTCTGCCGGCGTGCCCATTCACCTGCAGGACGGCACCATTATGGCGCTGACCTGTGCGGCACCTTCTTACCTGGTGCCGGGTGAAAAGCTGCGTCAGTCCATCGCCCACCAGCTGGCAATGCTGGCCAGCGATATCGAATCGCTCGGCGTCTGATTCGACACCGGAGCAAGGAGCTGCCCGCCAGCTACCCGAACTTCTGTCTAAAGCCCTGGGATTTGTCTCAGGGCTTTTTTTGTATCCGCGATTTAAATGGAGGTTGAAACCAGTGGTAAACTTGTATTAAATCGTACTTATGTTTCGCTTGTTAAAACTACATTCCATATAAAGCGAGGAGAAATTATGTCTGAGGTCGTAACCTACAGCCGGGAAGGCACCATTGGCGTGATCACCGTGAACTATCCGCCGGTGAACGCCCTCAGCCACGCGGTTCGTTCCGGCCTGGTGGCTGCGCTGGAGCAGGGCCAGAAAGACGCCGACGCCAAGGTGCTGTTGCTGGTGTGCGAAGGTCGCACCTTTATTGCCGGCGCCGACATCCGCGAATTCGGCAAGCCCATGCAGGAGCCGGGGCTGGCCGCGATGATTGAACTCTACGAAAACAGTGACAAGCCGATTGTCGCCGCCATTCACGGCACCGCGCTGGGCGGTGGACTGGAGACCGCACTGGGTTGCCATTACCGGGTGGCCCTGAGCAGTGCCAGGGTTGGCCTGCCGGAAGTGAAGCTCGGGCTCTTGCCGGGTGCCGGTGGCACCCAGCGTTTACCGCGGCTGACCGGTGCGCAGAAGGCTCTGGAAATGATCACCACCGGCGACTTCGTGGCTGCTAAAGACGCTCTCGCGTTGGGCATTGTGGACTCAGTAGAAGAAGGCAGCGATATCAGGGCTGTTGGTTTGGCCTACGCGCAGAAAATTGCCGATGAAGGCAAGCCGGCTCGCCGGGTTCGTGATCTGAACGACAAGATCGAGGCCGACAAGGGCAGCGATGTGTTCGAGCAGTTTCGCGCCGGGCTGCAGAAGAAAGCCCGCGGCCTGTTCTCGCCGTTCAAGTGCGTGGACGCCGTGGAAGCGGCCTTCAACCTGCCATTTGATGAAGGCATGAAGCGTGAGCGCGAGCTGTTCATGGAATGCATGGAATCACCGCAGCGGGCCGGACTGGTTCACGCCTTCTTCGCCGAGCGTGAGGTCTCCAAGGTCAAAGGCCTGCCCAAGGACACGCCGGTTCGTGACATCCGCAAAGTGGGTGTGATCGGCGCCGGCACCATGGGCGGCGGCATCGCCATGAACTTTGCCAACGCCGGTATTCCGGTGACCATCGCCGAAGTGAAACAGGAAGCGCTGGACAAGGGTCTGGCCGTTATCCGCAAGAACTACGAGAACACTGCGAAGAAAGGCCGCATCACCCAGGCCCAGGTTGAGGAGCGCATGAGCCTGATCAGCGGCACCCTGACCTATGATGATTTCGGCGATGCGGACCTGGTGATCGAAGCAGTTTTCGAGAGCATGGACCTGAAGAAGAAGATCTTCGGTCAGCTGGACGAGGCCTGCAAACCGGGTGCGATCCTGGCGTCCAACACTTCCACACTGAGCATCGACGACATTGCAGCGGCCACCAAGCGCCCTCAGGACGTCATCGGGCTGCATTTCTTCAGCCCCGCCAACGTGATGAAGCTGCTGGAAATTGTGCGTGGCGAACAAACCTCCGACGAAGTTAAAGCCACTGCCATGGCGCTGGCGAAGAAGATCGGCAAGGTGGGTGTCATGGTGGGCAACTGCTACGGTTTCGTTGGCAACCGCATGTTGCACAAGCGTGGCGCCGAGGCCATGGCGCTGGTCAATGAAGGCGCGAGCCCGCAGCAGGTGGACAAGGTGCTGACCGATCTGGGTTTCCCCATGGGGCAGTTTGCCATGTCGGATCTGGCCGGTATCGATATTGGTTACAGTATCCGTGAGGAGCGCCGCAAGGCCGGTGAGGATGTGCCGGCGAGCTGGATGGACAAGCTGGCGGAGCAGGGTCGTCTCGGGCAGAAGACTCAGGCGGGCGTGTACAAGTACGAGGAAGGTAACCGCAAGCCGATTCCCGATCCGCAGGTGGATCAGATCATTGCCGAGTTCCGGCAGGAGCAGGGTATTACGCCCCGTGAGATCACTGACCAGGAGATCCTGGAGCGGTGCATGTATGTGATGATCAATGAGGGCGCGAAGATCCTGGAAGAGGGCATCGCCGACCGGTCGCTGGATATCGACATTACCTGGATCTACGGCTATGGCTTCCCGGCTTACCGCGGTGGCCCGATGTTCTGGGCCGATCAGATTGGTCTGGACAACATACTTGGCACCGTTGAACAGTTCTACGATGACCTGGGCGGCGAGCAGTGGAAGCCGGCAGCCCTGTTGCAAAAACTGGTCAGCGAAGGGCGCAAGTTTTCGGACCTTTAAAAGCCTGGCCTGCTGGTGTGGTGGCTGGTCCCGAGGTGGGGTGCCTTTTCTTCTGGGAAAAATAACTCGCTTCGCTCAGACATCTTTTTCCCGGCATAAAAGGCACCCCACCCCGGGCCCGACGTTACTACCGGGGTTTGAACCCGTAGGTCGGATTAGGCGAAGCCGTAATCCGACAGAACACCAATTTTGAAGGACACTGTTATGTCTGATGCCGTTATTGTTTCCACTGCCCGTACCGGTCTTGGTAAATCCTACCGTGGCGCACTGAACAACACCCACAGCGTGGATCTGGCCGGCCATGTGATCCAGCAGGCTGTGCAACGTGCGGGTATCGACCCGAATATTGTTGAGGACGTCATCCTCGGCGCCACTTTCCATGAAGGCGCCCAGGGCAAGAATATCGCGCGGTTGGCGGCGATTCGTGCCGGTCTGCCGGTGACGACTGCTGGCCTGTCCATCAACCGGTTCTGCAGCTCCGGCCTTCAATCCATTGCCATTGCCGCTCAGCGGGTGGTCTCCGAGAAAGTGCCGGCCATGGTGGCTGGTGGTGTCGAATCCATTTCCATGGTGCAGAACGACAAGCTCAACAGCTTCCACGCCACCAATGACTGGCTGATGAAGAACAAGCCTGAGTTGTACCTGGCGATGATTGAAACCGCTGATATTGTGGCCCAGCGCTATGGTGTCAGCCGTGAGTCCCAGGACGAGTACGCGTTGATTTCCCAGCAGCGCACCGCTGCCGCTCAGGAAGCTGGCAGGTTCGACGACGAGATTGTGCCCTTCGACGCCACCATGATGCTGAAGGACAAGGAAACCGGGGACATCAGTTATAAGGATGTCACCCTGACCCGTGACGAGTGCAACCGCCCGAACACCACACTGGAAGGCCTGCAAGGCCTGAATCCGGTGCGTGGGGACAATCACTTTGTCACCGCCGGTAATGCGTCGCAGCTCTCGGACGGAGCGTCTGTGTGCACGGTGATGAACAGCACTTACGCAGAGAAGCACAACATCGAGCCCATGGGCATCTTCCGTGGCTTTGCGGTTGCTGGCTGTGAGCCCGATGAGATGGGTATTGGTCCGGTCTTCGCCATTCCGCGCCTGCTGGAACGCAACGGCCTGACGATGGATGACATCGACCTATGGGAATTGAATGAGGCCTTTGCCTCTCAGGTGGTCTACTGCCGCGACCGACTGGGTATTCCGATGGAAAAACTGAATGTGAACGGTGGCTCCATCTCCGTTGGCCATCCATATGGTGTCACGGGTTCTCGCCTGACGGGCCATGCCCTGATCGAAGGCAAACGCCGTGGCGCAAAATACGTTGTCGTAACCATGTGCATCGGTGGTGGCCAGGGGGCTGCTGGGCTCTTTGAGGTGGTGTAACTTCGTTGGCCTGCTTGTTTGGGGGCTGAGCCCGCGGCGGGATGTCTTTTCTTCTGGGAAAAATAACTCGCTGCGCTCAGACATCTTTTTCCCGGCAGAAAAGACACCCCACCCCGGGCCCGTCCGGACGGCACGGTTATCGCCATGTGGCCCCATTACCACGTAGGTCGGATTAGCGAAGCGTAATCCGACAACACTGCTAACAGATACCAAGAGTGCGAGGCCATGCAACAAAAAATCATCAACACCCAGGACCTGGCATTCCAGCTTTTTGAACTCCACGACGTCGAACAGGTCCTGGGCTACGAGCGCTATTCGGAGCACAACCGGGAAACGCTCCAGGCCGCACTTGAACTGGCACTAAAGGTTGCGTCAGAAGAATTCGCCCCCCACGCCCGCCTGGTCGACGAAGAAGAACCCCGGTTCGAAAACGGCCGGGTGGAAATGCGCCCGGAAGTCAAAAAGGCCCTGGATGTTCTGCGGGATACCGGCCTGATGGCGGCCGGTCAGGACTTTGAGCGCGGCGGCATGCAGCTTCCGGCAGCGGTGGCACAGATGTGTGTGGGCATGCTCAAGGGCGCGAACGTGGGCACCCAGGGTTACGCCGGGCTGACGATTGCGGCGGCGAATCTGATCATGGCCCAGGGCAGTGAGTATCAGCAGCAGAAATACGCGGAGCCGATGATGGCCGGCCGGTTCTTCGGCACCATGTGCCTGACGGAGCCCCAGGCCGGATCGTCCCTGGGCGATTTGCGCACCCGCGCGGAGCCTCAGGACGATGGCAGTTATCGCCTGTTCGGTAACAAGATCTATATTTCTGCGGGCGATCATGAGCTGAGCGACAACATCATCCACATGGTGCTTGCCCGCTTGCCAGGAGCCCCCGCCGGGGTGAAAGGCATTTCCCTGTTTATCGTGCCCAAGATCCTGGTCAATGACAATGGCAGCCTGGGTGAGCGTAACGATGTGGCGCTGGCCGGTCTGATTCACAAGATGGGCTATCGCGGCACGACCTCCACCATGCTCAACTTCGGTGAGAAAAACGGTGCCGTGGGCTATCTGGTTGGCGAGCCCAACAACGGTCTGGCGGCGATGTTCCATATGATGAACGAAGCCCGCATCGGCGTCGGTCTGGGTTCTGTCATGCTGGGTTATACCGGCTATCTGCACGCGCTGGACTACGCCCGTGATCGCAAACAGGGGCGTCCCGTTGGCGAGAAAGACCCCGACACACCGCAAGTTCCGCTGATCCGCCACGCCGACATCCGCCGCATGCTGCTGACCCAGAAAGCCTACGTGGAAGGTGGCCTGGCGCTGTGTCTGCAGGGTGCGATGCTGGTGGACGAGAAAAAGCACGGGGCTACCGACGAACAACGCCAACTGGCCGCTGGCCTGCTGGATCTGTTGACGCCGGTCATCAAATCCTGGCCGTCCCAGTTTTGCCTGGAAGCCAACAGCCTGGCGATCCAGGTGCATGGCGGCTACGGCTATACCCGCGAGTATCCCGTCGAGCAGTTCTACCGCGACAACCGCCTCAATCCCATTCATGAAGGCACCCATGGCATCCAGGGCATCGACCTGCTGGGCCGCAAAGTGTCCATGGCTGGCGGCAAGTTCTATCAGGAACTGATGGACCGCATCGAAGCCACCATCGGCGAGGCCCGTGGTATTGAGCGTCTGGTACCCTGCGCCGACCATCTGGATCGCGCCGTGAAAGCCATGGCCGTGGCGACGGACACCATCAACGCGGAAAAAGCCAACGGCAACGTGGAAAAAGCCCTGGCCAACGCCTCGCTCTACCTCGAAGCATTCGGTCACACCGCGGTTGGCTGGCTCTGGCTGCGTCAGGCCATCAAGGCCATCGCCGGATTGGCGGGAAGTGGTGAGCAGGCCGCAGAATTCTACGAGGGTAAGGTGAAATGTTGTGAGTATTTTACCAGGTATGAATTGCCGAAAGTGGTTGGTCTGGCTGAGTTGCTGAGCGCTGTGGATACCACAGCGCTGGGTATGCAGGATTCGGAGTTTTAACGCAGATTTTGTTTGTCGGATTACGCCTTTGGCTAATCCGACCTACGATTGTTTTCGATGCCCCCATGTAGGTCGGATTAGCCAAAGGCGTAATCCGACAGATATAGATTTGTCAGAACGGCCGTGGGGTGGGGTACCTTTTCTGGCGGGAAAAAGATGTCTGAGCGCAGCGAGTTATTTTTCCCATAAGAAAAGGTACCCCGCCCCGCGACCAGCCCCAAAACAAGAAGGCTAAGTAAACTGAGGAGCTAAACAGAATGGACAGACAGGCAAAGGCAGTCATCTGTCGCGAATGGGGCCAACCCGTTCAGGTAGAAACCATCACCGTGGAAGGCCCGAAACGGGACGAAATCACCCTAAAAATCGGTGCCTGCGGTGTTTGCCACAGCGACCATTCAGCCACCACCGGAAAAATCCAATACCCCGCTCCACTGGTTCTCGGCCACGAAGCCGCAGGTGTGGTCATAGAAGTGGGCGAGGGCGTCACTGCCTTCAAGGAAGGCGACCATGTTGTCAGCTCCTTTATTTCCATGTGCGGCAAATGCCGCCAGTGCGTTCGTGGCCGCCCGGTGCTCTGTGAAAACGCACGCAAGGCGATGTTTACTCTGCCCGATGGCACCGTTCGCACCAAGGGAGCGGATGGCGAGGATCTCAATGTTTTCGGTGCCTGTGGCGTGATGGCGGAATACGCCACCATGCACGTGGACAACTGCATCAAGGTGGACGACACCATACCCATGCAGAACGCCGCCCTGGTGGGCTGCGCGGTGATGACCGGGGTTGGTGCTGTGTTCAATACGGCGAAAGTCGAGCCTGGTTCCCGTACGGCTGTGTTCGGTATTGGCGGCGTAGGCCTGAACGCCATTCAGGGCTGCGTCACTGCTGGTGCTGAAATGATCGTCGCGGTGGACAACAACGAGAAGAAGCTGGAAATGGCCCGTGAGTTCGGTGCCACCCACACCGTCAATATCAGCGAGGTGGAAGACGGCGCCAAGGCCGTGAAGAAACTTACCGGCGGCGTGGACTATGCGTTCGAGTGTGTCGGTGCCGGAGCGGTGGTGGAGCAGGCCTACAAGAGCCTGGGCCGTGGCGGTACCGCTGTGGTGGTGGGCGTGTCCGACCCGAAAGACAAAACCTCGATCACCACCCTGACGTTGCCAGCTGACGAGAAAACCCTCAAGGGCAGCTGGCTGGGCTCTGCCCGGCCCCAGTATGACTTCCCCCGTATCCTGGGGCTGTACAAGACTGGCAAACTCAAGCTCGACGAACTTGTCACCCGCACCTACCCCATTGATGACGCACCCCAGGCCTTCGATGATATGTTGGCCGGCAAGAACGCCCGTGGCGTGATTGTGTTCGACTGATTCAGGAGCAGAACCATGAACGATCTCAGCAAGAACTACATCAACGGCCAGTGGCAGCACTGGCAAGGCGAGACCATCGACGTCCATGAGGCCGCCACTGGCGACGTCATAGCCAGGGTCCCCGCTTCCGGACGTGAGGAAATGGAGCAGGCCATCGCCGCCGCAAGTGGCGCCTTTGAAAGCTGGTCCGAAAGCACCCTGGAGAAACGTCTCCACGTGCTAGAACAGCTCCACGCCGGCCTGAAAGAACGGGCACCGGATATCGCCGAAACCGTGGCCCGGGAAGTGGGTATGCCGATCAAGCTGGCAACCGGCATTCAGGCCGGACTGCCCGCCACCATCACCAAAAGCTACCTGAAGATGCTGCCGGATTTTCCGTTCAGCGAACAGATCGGCAATTCGGAAGTGCAATACACTCCGGTCGGTGTGGTCGGCTGTATCACCCCCTGGAACTACCCCCTGCACCAGGTGATCCTCAAGGTCGTCCCGGCCATTGCCGCCGGCTGTACCGTGGTGCTGAAACCGTCGGAAATCGCACCTCAGAGCGCGTACATCCTGGCGGAGATTCTCGATGGAACCGACCTGCCAGAAGGCGTCTTTAACCTGGTATGCGGCGAAGGCCAGACGGTTGGCGATACCCTGATCAAACATCCGGATGTGCGCATGGTCTCCTTCACCGGTTCCACCCGCACGGGCAGCCTGATTGCCCACGCCGCGGCGGATGACTTCAAACGCTTTGCCCTGGAGATGGGCGGCAAATCCGCCTCGGTGATTCTGTCGGACGCCGACCTGGCCAAAGCGGTCAAGGGAACGGTCAACAACTGTCTGCTCAACTCGGGCCAGACCTGTACCGCGCTTACCCGCATGCTGGTGCCCGCAGACAAGCACGATGAGGCCTGCGAGCTGGCTTCCGCGGCAGTGGCGAAAATGACCCCGGGCAACCCGCTGGAAGAAACCACCCGCCTTGGCCCGCTGGCCTCGGCACAGCAACGTGACAAGGTGATTGATTACATCAAGCTCGGCATCCAGGAAGGCGCAACCCTGGTAGCCGGTGGCCCGGAAGCCCCGGATGGTTGTGACCAGGGCTACTTCGTCAAAGCCACGGTATTTGGCAACGTCAAACCGGACAGCCGCATCGCCCAGGAGGAAATCTTCGGCCCTGTGCTGTGTGTGATTCCTTACCAGGACGAAGCCGAGGCCATCGAAATTGCCAACGGCACCGCTTATGGTCTGTCTGGCGCCGTCTGGTCAGGCGATGATGCCCACGCCAGGAAAGTGGCTGGAAAACTGCGTACCGGCCAGGTGTTTGTCAATGGTGGAGATTTCAACCCGTTGGCACCGTTTGGAGGTTTCGGGCATTCCGGCATCGGGCGAGAGTTTGGTAAGTGGGGATTGGAGGAGTTTCTGGAGGTACGGTCGTTGCAGTTGTGATGGTCGGGAGCTGGGTGTCGGATTACGCGTCGCTAATCCGACCTACGGGGGTGTATGAGGGCTGCATCATGTAGGTCGGATTTACCCGTAAAGGGCACAAGAGGCGGCAGCCGTAATCCGACAGAGATGCGCGGGACCAGCCCTCAAACCAGGAACCAGACTCAGGCTTGCCCGCCAAGCAGAATCCGCACAGCAATACAGGCGTCCTCCAGCTCCTCATCGCGGGGTTCGCGGCCGTTGATGATATCGCTGTACAGACAGGATTCGGCGAGGCGCACCATGAAGTAGGACAGGCTGTTAACATTCAGAGGCGGGCTGATATGCCCGGACGCTACCTGGTCCTGAAGCGTGCGGGTATTGGCCTCTACAGCGCGGCTGTGAATCGTGGACTGGGAGGAAGTCAATATCTTCAGCGCGTACTCCGGGTCCTCATGGATAAAGCGTCGCAGTGGCTCGGAGTGCAACAGAGTGGAGTTAATGTGCCGGTATACGCCAACCACGAAATCCACGCCTTGCCCTGGCGTCGTGCTGAGCGCTTCATGCCTGAGGGGCTCGTAGAGTGACCAGAGCACTTCCCCCAGCAGTAAATCCTTGTTGCCGACCCAGCGAAACAGGGTGGCCCGCCCGATATTCAGTTCTGCCGACAGTGAAGCCAGGTGAATGCGTTCGCCCTTCAGCCACATACTGCGCGCCCGCCGGAAGGCATCGGCAGGTGTTGCCCTTGTTGTTTTTTCTGTCACTGCGACCTCGTATCGGTATTCGAATTCATTCTAACGACAAACCAGGAAACCCGCTATGAAGACCAGAATCACCGAACTGTTTGGTATCCGTCACCCGATTATCCAGGGTGGTATGCATCATGTCGGCTATGCGGAGCTGGCGGCGGCTGTCTCCAATGCCGGTGGTCTCGGTATTATCACCGGACTGACCCAGCCTACCCCGGAAGACCTGTCCCGGGAAATTGCACGTTGTGCTGAGATGACCGACCAGCCCTTCGGCGTGAACCTGACGTTCCTGCCGTCCTTCAAGGCGCCTCCCTACCCGGCCTACATCCAGGCCATTATCGACGGTGGTGTGAAAGTCGTGGAGACCGCCGGGCGCAGTCCCGAGCAATACATGCCACAGTTCAAGGCCGCCGGTATCAAGGTCATCCACAAGTGCACCTCGGTGCGCCATGCCCTGAAGGCCGAGAAAATCGGCTGTGATGCGGTCAGCGTGGACGGCTTTGAGTGTGGCGGTCATCCGGGGGAGGACGACATCCCCAATTTTATCCTGCTGCCCCGTGCGGCGGAGGAACTGACCATTCCATTCGTCGCCTCCGGCGGCATGGCCGATGGTCGCAGCCTGGTGGCGGCCATGGCCCTGGGTGCCGATGGTATGAATATGGGGACCCGCTTTCTCGCCACCACCGATGCGCCCATTCATGACAACGTCAAACAGGCCATCGTCGAGGCCGATGAGCGGCAGACCCGGCTGATCATGCGCAACCTGCGAAATACCGAGCGGGTGATGAACAACGCCGCCGTAGAGGAAATCATCCGCATCGAGAAAGAGAAAGGCGAGACCGAAACCATCGATGATATCCGCCACCTGGTGACCGGCGTGAAGGGCCGGCTGGTGCTGCAGGAGGGCAAGATGGATGAGGCGGCCTGGAGTTGTGGCATGGTGGCGGGGCTGATCCACGATGTGCCCAGTTGTGAGGAACTGATCGGGCGCATCATGGATGAGGCCGACACTATTATCCGTCAGCGCCTGCTGGGCAGCCTGGAGGCCTGATATCGGCGTGATACATTTGTGAACTTTCCGCTATACACTGGTATCAACAGACGGTGATTTTGCGAGTTGCCCAGGGCCAGTGAGCTATGACACGAAACATACTGATTGTTGAGGACAACCCGGGAATTGGCGAACTGGTGCGCATGCACGTGGCCGACCTGGACATGAACCCCATTCTGTGTGACCGGGGCGATACCGGGCTTGAGCGTTTTCTTGAGGGCGACATTGACCTGGTGGTTCTCGACCTGATGTTACCCGGAATGGACGGCCTCTCGGTGTGTCGCGAGATCCGCTCCGGCCCCGGTTATGTGCCGGTGCTGATGCTGACCGCAAAAACCACCGAGCTGGACCGGGTTCTGGGCCTGGAAATGGGGGCGGACGACTACCTCACCAAACCCTTCAGCGTGGCTGAACTGTCCGCACGGGTGAAGGCCCTGTTCCGGCGCGTGGATGCCATGGCATCCGCATCAGCCGCAAACGCCGGTCACGAAAAGAGCGGAGAGTTGCGCACCGATGGATTACGCATCGATCCGGATCGCCGTCGGGTGTTCGTGCGAGAGCAGGAAGTGGAGCTGACCGCCCGGGAGTTCGACCTGCTGTGGCATTTTGCCAGCCATCCGGGCCGGGTGTTCAGCCGTGTCCAGCTATTAGACAAAGTCTGGGGTTACAACCACGAAGGCTACGAGCACACCGTCAACACCCACATCAATCGCCTGCGGGGCAAAATCGAGAAGGACCCGGCCCGCCCGGAGTTTATCGAGACCGTCTGGGGGGTGGGCTATCGCTTCCGGGACTGACCCATGGTGAGAACACTCTACACCCGGCTGGCGGTGGGCCTGTTCCTGCTGTTACTGGCCGTTGGCCTGCTGCATACCTTTATCAGCCTCTATTCGTTGCGGGAGTACACCGCCTCGGTGAATCAGGAGCTGCACCGTGACCTGGCGAAAAACCTGGTGGCGGACAGGAATCTGGTCAGCGAGGGACAGCTTGACCGAAGTGCCCTGAAAGAACTCTTCGCGTTGTACATGACCATCAACCCCAGTATTGAAATTTATCTTCTGGACCTGGATGGCACCATCCTCTCTTATTCAGCCGACCCGGCGAAAATCAAGCGCAAACAGGTTTCACTGGAACCCATTCAGCGGCTGATGGACGATATGAGTCGCTACCCCGTGCTGGGGGACGACCCCCGCAGCCATGACCGGCAGAAAGTCTTTTCGGTCACCCCGGTGCCGTCGGCCGACAAGCCGGAAGGTTATCTCTACGTGGTGTTGCGGGGAGAAGAATACGATGCCGCGGAAACCATGGCGCGGGGCGGCCAGTTGCTGGAGCTGAGTGCCTGGGCCCTGCTGGTCAGTCTGGCGGTGGTGATGATTGCGGGGCTTGCAGTATTCCGGCTGCTGACCCGTCGGTTGACCTTGTTGACCCGGCTGGTGGAAGATTTCGAGCATAGCGACATGAGCCACCAAGCTCTCCACAGTACCTGGCGCGACAGGCGGCCCGTGGTTCGGGACGAGATCGATTACCTGGGTGCCACTTTTGACGACATGGCCAGCCGGATTGCCTCCCAGATTGAACAACTGACAGAAAAGGACGCCCAACGCCGTCAACTGGTGGCCCGGGTGTCCCACGATCTGCGCACGCCCCTGGCCTCCATGCAGGGATACATTGAAAGCCTGAAACTGCGACGGGATCGCCTCAGTCCGGAAGAGCAGGACCGCTTTCTCGATATCGCCCTTAAAGAAGGTCGGCGCCTGAGCCGCCTGGTGGACGAGCTGTTCGAGCTTGCTGCCCTGGAAGCCCGGGAAAAGCAACCAGTGCCCGAGCCATTTCCGCTGGCAGAGCTGGTGCACGATGTGGTCCAGAAACACGGCCCGGAGGCCCGCAACCGGCAGCTTGAACTTGCCGTCGACGGCGATACCGATCTACCGCTCGCCTACGCGGACCTGGCCATGACCGAGCGCGTGCTCGACAACCTGATCGGCAACGCCATTGCCTACAGCCCAGCCGGGGGGCGCATTGAGGTGGCGATCAGACACGCCGACGGCCTGCCGGAAGTCTGCGTGCAGGACAGCGGCCCGGGCGTCCCCGAGCAGGACCTGCCCCATATTTTTGATCCGTTCTACCGCGGCGAATCCTCAGGCGGGGCCGGTGGCCATGCCGGTCTCGGTCTGGCAATTGCCCGCCGGATCATGACGCTGCAAGGGGGCGATATCCGTGTTGAGAATCCGGCCTCCGGGGGCGCATGCTTCTGCATACGGCTTCCGGTCAGGTAATCAACCCGAGCCAGTTGCATCCACAATGATCTCTGCGGTGGACAAGACGCACCAAGGCATGCCGACCCGGCACCCGTGACAGATTTGTGAGCATTTCATTACACACTCTTTAACGCCGTGTGATTCTCTCGTGATGGCGTGCACTCAGGATGGTTAACGAACCCGCCAGTCCGGTGGGCTGAAACCCTTGGGGAGATATCGCTATGAAAAAGTTCACTACGATTGCAGCAATGTGCCTGTTCGGCCTGATGGCCAGTGCCGTCCACGCGGATGAAATGGCATCCGACGATGGCATGATGGATGACGACATGGAACAGTCCATGGACCAAAAAGACATGAAGAAGGATGACATGTCCGACTCCATGGACCATGGTATGAAAAACGACGACATGGCTGGGGACAGCATGAAGATGAAGGACGACGGAATGGGCATGAAAGACGACAAGGCCATGCACGATGATATGAAGGACGATGGCATGGGCAAGTCGGATTCCATGAATTAACCGCGCATCTGCGAGTGCCGCCAGATCCGCTCCGGCACGGGGTATGTGCCGGTGCTGATGCTGACTGCATCCACATTGATCTCTCCGGCGTTATACAAACGTAATAAACAGGAGAAGATGCTGTGACGAATGCCGTGCAAACTGGTCACAGTACTCAAAGGGCAAGAGGTTAAGGTTATGAAACGGTATCTGTTACTGATGTCCATGGCAGCAGCCATTGCACTGACCGGGCTCCAGGTTGGTGCCTCCAGTGAGACGGGCTCACAATATGCTCCGGACGACCCGGATCTGGCGGTTGCTACCTTCGCCGGCGGGTGTTTCTGGTGCGTTGAGGAAGCCTACGAGCAAAAAGTGCCGGGTGTTGTTGAGGCAGTGTCCGGTTACAGTGGTGGTGACGAAAAAGACCCCACCTATCAACAGGTTTCCGGTGGGCGTACCGGCCACACCGAGGCGGTGCAGGTCTATTATGACCCGGATGTGATCACCTATGAAGGGCTGCTTCAGGCTCTGTGGCGCACCGCCAACCCCACCGATGTGAACGGCCAGTACGTAGACCGCGGCAAACAGTATCGGCCGGCCATCTTCTATCACAACGAAGAACAGAAACGCGCTGCCGAAGCCTCGGTGAAGGCGCTGGAAGCGTCCGGCCGCTATGATCATCCGGTAAAAATTGAAATCGTACCTTTCGAGGCTTTCTACGACGCGGAAGAATACCACCAGGATTATTACAAGAAAAACCCGGTGCGGTACAAGTTCTATACCTTCAACTCCGGCCGTTACCAGTTCATCGAGAAGGTCTGGGGTGAGGACGAGGAAGTGGATTACGCCCAATACCGTCCGGAAGAAAGTAGCGGTGCCGGCATGAACCAGAGCCAGGTCGAGGGGTTCAATCCGGAGACCTTTGAAAAGCCGGATGACGAAACGCTGAAAGCACGGCTGACCAAGGAGCAGTATTACGTCACCCAGGAAGACGGCACCGAACCTGCTTTCAAAAACGAGTATTTCGATGAGAAGCGGCCGGGTATCTATGTGGATGTTGTTTCCGGTGAGCCGCTGTTTTCATCCAGGGACAAGTACAAATCCAACACCGGCTGGCCGAGCTTCACCAAGCCCATCAGCCCGGACATGGTGGTTGAGAAAGAAGACAATGCCTTCTTTATGAAGCGAACCGAGATCCGCAGCCGATACGCGGACTCTCACCTCGGGCATGTCTTCAACGACGGCCCCGCCCCCACTGGTCTGCGCTACTGCATGAACTCCGCAGCCCTGAAGTTCATTCCGCTGGAGCAGATGGAAGCCCAGGGGTATGGCGCATTGATCAGTGAAGTGGAAGAAAGTAGCCGCACTGCGTCCAACTAGTTCATAAGCCGGTCACAGCCAGAGATCCCCGATGGGGGTCTCTGGCGAAAAGTGGTGCTGAACCTGAGCCATCAGTAGTTCCGCACTGGACAGCGCGTCCACCAGGGCGTTGTGGGGAGGATAGTGCGGCAGGCCATATCTCAGCCGGCTGTCTGCTAGACGGATGGAGACAGGTTGTTGTCCCCTGAGCCTCTGCCACCAGTTGGGGTGCCGGCGGGGATGCAGATGCGCCTCGATGGCCATGGTGTCGATCACCGGAAAACGTATTTCCTGCCCGATTCGCCACTTCAGCGCGACATTCAGAAACGGCCGCTCAATATGGCGGTAGTGGACCACGGGAATGCGACCGGCCAGGCTCTCGAGAACCTCATCAAGTATTTCCATCAGATCCGGCGCTTTATCAATATCGGTGTGAGTAATGCCGTGTATCGTAATGGACGTCTGATGCAGCGGCAGTTGCGGCTTCACGAGCCAGTGCCGGGAGCCTCCGAGTTGTACCCGGTCGATGGTGAATGGCACCACGCCGATGCTGACAATGGAGTGCTTGTTGGGATCCAGCCCGGTGGTTTCAAAATCCAGGCCCACGAAAGGAACGTCTTTCAGAGGTGTTTCAGGCGCGACGCAACCCGCTTCGTAGAATGCCTTCAGCCGCTCATCTTCCGCCTGTTTCGCGAGCTCCCGAAAACGCTCTGGCCACGGCAGTGTCTCGGCCGCGGCTTCGATAGTCATGGATTCATGCTCCTCAGACATTCCGGGCTACCTGCGCATGATAACGGAATTTGAGGAATTTCTGAGCCTGACTGACCACCTGGAAGGCATCTTTGAGGTGGCTGCGCTCGAACGGCGACAAATCCTCCGGTCGAACGTTGTTGTCCGGCTCGCGGCCGGCTTCGATGGCAAGGGCCTGATGGCGAATCCGCACAATGGCGATGAATTCGAAGGCGTCCCGCAGGTTATCCACCCCGTCTTCGGGAATCAGCTTGGTTTCGGCGATGGCCCTGAGGCGGTTGAAGGTATTCTGCGCCTTGGAGCCACAGGCCAGGGAATGCACCCGGATCAGATCCGAGACAGGCGCCGTTCCCCGACGCTTCAGGTTGAAGGTTTTGGCCTGCTTGCCACTCTCTTCCATCACAAAGGTGCGGAAAAAACCTAGTGGTGGCGTGCGGTTAAGGGCGTTACGCGCCAGCATCGCCAGAAACCGCTGGCTGTTGCTGGCCCTGTCTGCGATGAAGGTTTTGAGCTCTTCGGTGAACTCGGTTCGGCCGTGGATGCCGTCCAGATCGAAGAAAATATTGCTGTTGAGCAACGCTTCGGCCTTGGGGTTGTCGGTCCAGTCGGCGAAATAGTCCTTCCACACCCGCAAGGGCTGGCGCCATTTCTGATTGGTGGCCATGATATCGCCGGTGCAGTAGGTGTAACCGCATTCCGCCAGGCCGTCACTGACGAACTTCGCCAGGGCCAGAAAGTATTCATCGTGTAGCGCCGGGTCGAAGCTGTCGTCCAGAACCATGGCGTTGTCCTGGTCGGTCACCACCAGTTGTTCGTCCCGGGCCATGGAGCCCAGCGCCATAAAACAGTAAGGCACCGGTGGTGGCCCCAGTTTCTCCTCACCCAGTTCCAGCAGCCGCTGGCTGAAACTGCGGCCAATGCCGGCCATGGCACTGCCGATCATATGGGAGTTGGCGTCTTCATGGACCATGCGGACAAAGGTGTTGGGCACTTCCTGGCTAAGGCGTTTGAGGCCTTTTACATCCTGTTGCTGGTAGATGTTGCTGACCAGGTAGAGGCTACTCTGGGATTCATGCTTGACGATATCCGACAGTGCAATCACCCCCCGGATCTTGTCACCCTCCATAACCGGCAAGTGATGCACGTTATTATGAAGCATGGTCAGCATGGCTTCGAAAATGAACGAATTAGAGCTGGTGGTGATCAGGCGATCGGTCATGATGTCGCTGACCGGTGTTTCCGACGGCAGGGCCTCGCTGAGTGCGCGGGTGCGCAGATCTCGGTCAGTTATGATGCCGGAGAGCTTGGCCCCGTCGCCACTCCCGTCCATGAGGAGCAAGGCTGAAACACCTTGATCGGTCATGATGCGGGCGGCTTCCTGCAAGCGAACGGTGATCGGCGCAGTGACCGGCTCACGGGAAATCAGTCGGGTGACCCGGGCGGTCATGGGCTGACTGGACCTCCGCCGCCGGGACAGCGCAGAGCGTAGGCGTGAGCGGTCTTCGACTTCCACGAAATCGGTGAAGTTGTCGTCGTTTTTCCACAGATACTGGAAAATCTCGTCGGGGATCAGGTAAATCAGGGAGTCCTCAATGGCCTTGACCGGGAATCGCACCGTTTTGCTCATCAGCAGGCCATACTGGCCGAAAATCTCGCCTTCCCCCAGGCGGTTGTAGAGTTCGCCGGTACGGCGGTACATTTCGACAGCGCCACTGCGGATGTAATGCAGGTAGGTGTTGCGTTCACCAAATGTCAGGATATCGGCGCCTGCGCGGAAATAGGCAACCTCGATACCCGAGACGATTTTGTCGAGGGTTTCTTCCGCCATCTCATCAAACGGAGAGTGCTGGGCCAGGTGGTTGCGTATTTCGATGAGCTCTGCCTGCATTACTCGCTTCCTTTTCGCACCGGTCGGGCGTGGAGAATTCAACACGCAATATAGCAGTGGCGGGGTTTTACGGCCATGATGGGAGGTAAGACGTTAGCTGTAGGTTAAAAGGGATTGGTTGTGTCTGGAAATTGTACGCTCGTTCTGGGAGGCATTCGCTCCGGTAAAACCGCACTGGCCGAACAGGTCGCCGGCGATTCGGGGGAGCCGGTAGTGTATCTGGCTACAGCGACCGCCGGCGATGAGGAAATGGCCCGGAGGGTGGCACGCCACCAGCAAAGCCGGCCGCCGGAATGGGGGCTGGTGGAGGCACCGTTAAGACTGGCAGCGGTGCTGGACGACCAGGGCCGCGGGCCACGGCCGCCATTGTTGCTGGTGGACTGCATGAGCCTGTGGGTCAGCAACCTGCTGTTTGCCGGAGACGAAGTATTCAGCCGCGAGCGCGCTGCGTTCCTGCAGGCACTGAGCGGCTATCCCGGTCAGGCTGTGATTGTCAGTAACGAAGTGGGCCTGGGCACTATCGGCATGGAGCCGCTGACCCGTCGCTTCTGTGACGAGCTGGGCTGGTTGAACCAGGACCTTGCCGCCTGCTGTGACCGGGTGGTGATGAGCGTGGCGGGGCTGCCGCTGACGCTGAAAGGCTGACTACTTGCCGTGGCTTTGCAGGCAACTGAGGACGCCATGTTCGGATTCATCCACCCGGATACGGCTGCGACAGGCGTAGGGAACAGCAATGGCGGCAAACGAGCGGTGCAGCGGAATGCCCATCACCTCCGCCACAATCATGCGAATGACACCCCCGTGACAAACCACCAGTACCCGTTTACCAGCGGCTTCCTGCTGCCAGTGCAGCCAGGCGTCGGCGACCCTTTTACTGAATGCGGCGATTGCCTCCCCCCCGGGAGGAGGATGGTTCACCGGGTCACTCCAGAAACCGGTCAGTGCATCCGGAGTGTGAGCCATAATATCGGCAGAGGTTCTGCCTTCCCAGTCGCCAAATCCGATTTCCCGTAATTGTGGCTCTTCGTACAGCGGCAGCTGTCGTTGTTGCGCCAGTTGCCGGGCAAAGGCATTGCAGCGCAGAAGCGGTGACGTGACGACAAGGTCCCAGCGGTCCTCTTCCGTTATGGCGGCATTCACCTGCTGCCAGCCGGTATCACTCAGGGGATCGTCCTGGCTGCCCCGGAACATGGGTCCGCCTGCTGGCTCGCCGTGGCGTATCAGATCGAAAAACGTCGTGGTATTGCCGCTCATGGTGATCCTTCCCGGCTCTCGCCCTGATCCCTGTCGCTGACGCCCGCATCCGCAAAGCTGGCCATCCGGTTGTGGAGCTCACAAGCCGCACGCAGCAAGGGCACTGCCACCGCTGCGCCACTGCCTTCGCCCAGGCGCATGCCAAGATCCAGTAACGGTTTGGCATCAAGCGCTTCCAATACGGCCTGGTGCCCTGGCTCGGCGGAGCGATGGGCGAACACGAGCCACTCCCTGAGATCCGGCTGTTGACGAACTGCCACCAGGGCCGCGACGGAAACGATAAAGCCGTCCACCAGCACGGGAATGCCTCGCGCCGCGCAGCCCAGAATCGCGCCGGTCAGTGCGGCGATTTCAAAACCGCCCAGAGAGGCCAGTACCATCAGGGGGTCGGTGTTATCACCGTGTCGCTTCAGTGCACGGCTCACCACTGCGCTTTTATGGGAAATGCCGGCAGTGTCCAGGCCTGTGCCCGGACCAACCAGCGCCTCCGGTGACCGGTTGAGCAGCGCGCAGGCCAGGGCAGCTGCGCTGGTGGTGTTGCCGATGCCCATGTCACCGCCAATAAACAGCCGGCAGCCTGCGTGGGCAGCACGCCCGGCAGCCGCATCGCCACTTGCGAGGGCAGCACATGCCTGGGCTTCGGTCATCGCGTCGGTCACCGCCAGGTTGGCCGTGCCCGTTGCAATCTGTTGATCCAGCACGCCGGGTAGTACCGGTACCTCGCCGACAGTGCCCAGGTTCACCACTTCCAGCGAAGCGTTCAGGTGACCTGCCAGCACGCTGATGGCAGCGCCACCATCGGCGAAGTTGGCAATCATCTGCGCCGTCACCTCCTGGGGAAACGCTGACACGCCTTCTTCACACACGCCATGGTCACCGGCAAACACGGTGATACGCACTGGATCGACGGTAGGCTGCTCAACGCCTTGTAGCCCCGCGAGCCGGATAGCGAGTTGTTCCAGTTGTCCCAGGGATCCCGGTGGCTTGGTCAGTGTTTGTTGGCGTTCTGCTGCTTGCCGGGAACTGTGTTCGTTGGGCTTCGGGAGGGGTTGGGTCCAACACGGGGGCAGAGAATGCATGGGCGAATCCTGGCAGGTGAAAACATGGAATGGTCTACCCGGCCGGAAAAGGTGTCAAGGCTGATGGTCACTCGGTTAAACTTCCCTGCTCCCACGTTTTTCTGATTCAAGAGATGCTGCTGATTTGGACCAATTCGCTTTTTCAGTAATCGTATGCCTGGTTGCCGTACTGTTGGACCGCTGGCTGGGGGAGCCCCGACGGTGGCATCCGCTGGTGGGGTTCGGTCGTTTCGCCGGGTTGATAGAGCAGTGGTTGAATCGGTTGCCTGAACACAGGGGGCGGTCGATATCGCTGGGGCTGCTGGGGGTGTTGATTGTTGTGATACCCGTACTGACGGTGGCAGAAGCCCTGAAATGGGCCACGGATGGCTGGGCGTACCGGCTGCTGGAGGCCCTGGTGTTGTATTTCGCTCTGTCAATCCGGGGGCTGACAGAACATGGCCGGGCGGTGTCGGCTGCCTTGCATGGCGGTGATATTGAGCGTGCCCGGGAACAGGTGGGCCGGATTGTCAGCCGCAAGGTCAGCGAACTGGATGAACAGGGTGTAGCGACGGCAGCGAGCGAGTCGATGCTGGAGAACGGGGCGGATGCGGTATTTGCCAGCCTGTTCTGGTTTCTGGTGGCGGGTATTCCCGGGGTATTGCTGCACCGGATAGTGAATACCCTGGATGCCATGTGGGGCTATCGCAATGAACGTTACCTGTATTTCGGGCGGGTCGCCGCCAGGATGGACGATGTCATGAACTGGCTGCCTGCCCGGCTGACTGCGCTTACCTATGCCATACTGGGCAACACACGCCTGGCCTGGCGTTGCTGGCGAACCCAGACGCCGCGGTGGGACAGCCCGAATGCCGGCCCGGTGATGGCAGCGGGCGCAGGCGCTTTGGGAATATCACTCGGCGGCCCCGCCCCCTATCAGTCCGGTATCCGGCAACGACCGGTGCTTGGAATGGGCCCGGTAGCCACGGCAGGTACGGTCGATGAAGCCATCGGGCTGGTGCGCCGGGGAGTATGGCTCTGGCTCGGTCTGCTTGGGTTAGTTGCTGTTGTCGCTGAGCTTCTGTGCGTTTCCGTACAGACCGGATGAGGCTGCCAGCCTATTTTGGACTGCTAGCAGTTCAAGGGGGCACCTAGAAACATATGGCCAGGACTATTCTATCCACTGATGGTGCCATTACCTTTGGTGATTTCTCGTTCGAAGATATGGCAAAGATCACGCTTGACGCCATCGGTGATGGCGTATTGGTTGTTGACCCCAAGGGGGATCTGATTTATCTCAACAGGGGGGCAGAAAAGCTGACAGGCTGGTCTCGTGAAGAAGCACTTGGGCGACCAGTCGAGCAGATCTTTTTCATTTTCGACGGTGTTACCCGTGAGCGGGCGAAGAGCCCGGCACAGCGGGCAATTAATGAAGGTCGGACGGTTGAACTGGCCCTGGGCAGCGTGCTGGTCCGGCGCGACGGTTCCGACATGGCGATAGAGGACTCTGCGTCTCCCATCCGCAACCGTTTTGGCGAGATAGCCGGTGCCGTCATTGTGTTCCACGACGCCCGCCAGTCCGGCGCCGCGATGGAGAAAATGAACCATCTTGCCCAGCACGACTTCCTCACCGGTCTGCCCAACCGGATGCTGCTTACGGAGCGGCTTACCCAGGCCATCGGCATGGCTGATCGACACCGCAAGCAACTTGCCCTGCTGTTCCTGGACCTGGATTACTTCAAGCAGATCAATGATTCCTACGGCCATGGGGTAGGTGATCATTTATTGCAGGAAGTGGCCCTGGAGGTCGAGGCTTGTGTGCGTGGTACTGACACCGTGAGCCGTCATGGCGGCGACGAGTTCGTTATCCTTTTGAGCGAAATCAAAGAACGGCAGGATGCTATCCATGTTGCCGAAAAATTGCTGGCGCAATTTGCCATGCCACGGATTATTGATGGCCACGAGCTCCAGGTGAACCTGAGCATTGGTATCAGCGTCTACCCGGAAAACGGGACGGATGCGCAAACCCTGATGCATAACGCCGACACCGCCATGTACACCACCAAGGGCAACGGCAGAAACAGCTACCAGTTTTTCAAGCCAGTGCACTAACCGCCAGCCAGGCCCAGTAACAGCACCAGTTCGGCGAACACCACACTGGCACCCAGAGTGTCCCCGGTGTAGCCGCCGAGTTGCTGGCGAATATAAAGTCCCCATACCGTGGTGACGCCCAGTGTAGCCGCCAGACTCCACAGCCAAACCCCAGGCTGGAAACCGGTCAGAAACAGGAGTGCCAGGGCTGTGAAACCCGCGGCAATGGCCAGCCGGGTTCGCGAGAAATCCTCTGCCACCGGCTTACTCCTGCTCTTGTCCGGGTCGGTCACATACGGCAGGTAGCCCATGATCAGCAGTGGAGCCAGGCGGGACACCATGGGGGCCAGAAGGAGTCCGAGCCAGACCGGCTGTACGTCAGCCAGCAAAGCGACCTTCAGCCCCAGCGCCATCACCAGTGCCACCGTGCCATAAGTGCCGATACGGCTGTCCTTCATGATTCGCAGCCTGGCTTCCACAGAATACCCGCCGCCCAGCGCATCCACACTGTCTGCCAGCCCGTCTTCGTGAAAGGCTCCGGTAATCCAGAGGTGAAACCCCGTAACCAACACAAGACACACCGGTGGGCTCCAAATCTGCACGAGGGCGACATACAGCGCGGCATAAATGGTCCCCAGTAACAGCCCCACGAGTGGGAAATAGACACTGCACTGATTCATCAGGCGCGGGGAGTAGTCGATACGTACCATCATGGGAATGCGGGTGAGAAATCCGATAGCCAGCCAGAGGGCCTGCCACTCCCTGTCGATGATTGGTTTAATATTGGTCAATGACTTGCCCTGTTATTGAGGATCCTGTTGGTTGCCCGCCAGTTTAGCATCATAGGGGTTCGCGCCAGCCAGAGGCGGAATCCCGATGCCCGCATCAACATCAGGCAGTCTTCCAAGGACCTTCGGGCGCTACAGCACCATTGAGGTGGCCAGGAACAGCATCAGGCCCATGCCGATAATGTCGGTGAACGTGGTCAGGAAGATACTGCTGGCGGTGGCCGGGTCAGCGCCGAAGCGTTTGAGCAGCAAGGGCACCGCTACGCCGAAAATGCCGCTACCCATGCAGGCGCCGACCATGGCGATGAAGATGACCAGGCCGAGCATGGCCGGGTTGGCGGAGTCGGTGGACACGGCGTAGGCGAACATGGCGATGCCGGCAATGACGCCCACGGCGGCGCCATTGAGCGCGCCCAGCAGGATTTCCTTGCGCAGCAGCTGGCTGATCGGATAGTCCTTGATTTGTCCCAGGGTGATACCGCGGAGGGTGATCGCCAGTGCCTGGCAGCCGGTGTTGCCGCTCTGCCCGGCAAGTACGGGCAGGAAGGCGGCCAGGGCGACGATCTGGGCGATGGTGCTCTCGAACATGCCCACCACGAAGGCAGCGGCGAAGGCAGTGATCAGATTCACCTGCAGCCAGGGGTGGCGCATGCGGAAGGCGGCGAGCACCGGTGTGTTGATCTGCTCCTCTTTTGCCACACCGTACTGGGAGCCGGCCTGGGCGCTCAATTCTGTGGCGATGCGCTCATACAGCTTCCAGCCTCGCACTTCGCCGACCACGTGCTGTTGTTCGTCCACCACCGGGTACATGCGGTAGTGCCGGTAAAGCACCTCGCTGACAGCGTCCTCGACGCGGGTGTCCTGTTGGAAGGCGAAGGGCTCGGGCACCATGATGCTGGCAAGGGACTCGGAGGGCTTGGAGAGAATCAGGTCGCGCATGCCCACTACACCCACAAGGCGATCCTCATTGGTCACGAATATATAGCTGATCTCGGACACGTCGGCGCTTTTCACCATGAAGGTCAGCGCTTCGGCGACGGTATAGCTGTCCGGCAGCGTCGCCGTTGGTGGGGTCATCAACTCACCAATGGTTTCTTCCATGCCAGAGAGCACCGCGCGGGTGGCAGCGTCGTCCGGGGCGGCAACTTCGCCCAGGTGGGAGGCTATCACCAGCGCCTGCTCCGCAGGCAACCGCGAAAGAATAAACTGGATATCGTCTGCCGGCAGCCGGACCAGTTCCTCGGCGGCATCCCGGGGTGCCAGTTCGCGGATATGCTCCACCCGCTCGGTCAGTCCCATACTGTGTGACATGTCTCGGTCCGCCCTCTGTATCTGTATCCAGACTATAACAGGCGGCGCCACCGACGGCATGCCGCAGCCATCACAGTGGAATCACGCTGATGGGCTTTCGGGTTTCCTGGTTTCGGTCACAGGCACCTTCAACATCAACAGGAAGCCAATGACCAGGAACACCAGGATGGTGCTCATACCCCAGCGCTGGCTGTCGGTAACCGCGGTAACCCAGCCTACCAGCAAGGGGCCCGCAAACGCGGTGGCTTTGCCGGAAAAGGCGAACAGGCCGAACATCTGGGTTTGCAGGTGGGGTGGGGCCACGCGGGCCAGATGGGAGCGGCTGGCCGATTGCAGTGGCCCCACGAAAATGCCCAGGATCATGCCCCATACCCAGAAGGCTGTGGTGCCGTCTACCACCAGGATGCCCAGCGCACTGGTGCCCAGCCCTGCCAGCGATAGCAGGATGGTGTTGCGACCACCAAGAGCATCGTCAATCCAGGCAAAACCCAGGGCGCCCAGCCCGGCCGTTACGTTCAGGGCAATGGCGAACTGCAGCACTTCCGTGGCGCCCATATTGAAGGTGCCGGCGGCGTATACACCGCCGAACGTAAAGATGGTGGCCAGGCCGTCGGTGTACAGCATTCGGGCAATCAGAAAACGCACAATGTCTTTGTACTGACGAACGTGGGCGATGGACTCTTTCAGTTGTACGAATCCGGCACGGGTGGCAGCTGCCAGGCCCAGGCCGGTGGATGGGCGGTCAGGGATGAAGAAAAAGGCAGGGAGGGCGAACACCAGGTACCAGACAGCAACGAGAACGAAGGTGGCGCGCACGTGCTCGGCTTCGTCCCGGTTCAGGTTGAACAGGGTGGCATCGGTTTCGATAAAACCGTACAGCGCAACCACCAGGCTCAGAACACCCCCGACATAACCCAGCCCCCAGGCCCAGCCGGACCAGCGCCCGGTGCGTTCCGGGCTGGCCAGGTCCGGCAGCATGGAGTTGTAGAAAATGAAGGCGAATTCCGCACCAAGGGTGCCAAGGCCCACCCACAGCGCGGCGTTCCAGAACTGGTCCTGTTCCGGCGTGACGGTCCACAGCATGGCGCAGGAAACCACACACAACAGGGTGAAGGTGATAAACCAGGGTTTGCGTCGGCCCGACTGGTCGGCGATGGCGCCGAGAATGGGCGCCAGTACGGCGATAATCACGCCGGAAATGCCCACGATATAGCCCCAGGCCTCGGTACCTTTCACCTCGTTCTGCATCACTGACACACTGAAGTACTGGGCAAATACAAAAGTGAGGATGATGGTGAAAAAGGCGCTGTTGGCCCAGTCGTAAAAGGCCCAGGCCCAGAGTGCGCGTTTGTCTTCCTGCTGCGCGCGCGAGGGCTGGGCTAAGGGCGTTTGCGGTGGCATGCGGGCGGGGCTCCTGTTCCTTGCAAGGGATATCCGTGCGCTGATTGTCGCCGGTATCGGTGCCGATGCCCAGCCCTGTCTGGTTAAACCGCCTTCAGGCTCTCAGCCTCATGGTCGAGCAGCCAGGCCTTGCGTTCCAGGCCGCCGGCGTAACCGGTTAGTGTACCGTCAGCACCGATTACACGGTGGCAGGGGATCAGGATGGCCACCGGGTTGAGAGCATTGGCCCGCGCTACGGCACGCACGGCCCTGGGGTTGCCCAGAGTTTCGGCCAGTGCCCGGTAGGAGCAGGGCTTTCCCGTGGGAATGCCGGTGAGCCCCTGCCACACCTGTTGCTGGAAGTCGGTCCCGGTTAACTGGAGATCGTTCCATGGCAGCGGCTGAAAGACCCCGGCGAAGTAGGCCTCCAGCCACTGCGTAATGGCCTCGGGGGCGGACTGGAGCTGTTCCTGCCATTGGGCGTCACGGAAGCGCCGTGTTTGCAGGGTGTGCATGCGCTGGTCGTTGCCGTCAAAGTCCAGGTGAACGAGTTTGCCGTTTACCGTGGCCAGGCTGAGTGGGCCAATGGGGCTGGGGTAGCGGCTGACAGTGATTGTTGTGCTCATGACATTGTCTCCTCCCGGGCTGGGTGACTGGCCAGTGATGTCCACAGGTACTGGGCTGCATAGGCCCGCCATGGACGCCAGCGCTCGGCATAATGGGTTAGAGTCTTGGCGTTTGTCGGGCCGCCAAGATGGGCAGAGGCCTTGAGTATGCCCAGGTCGCTTGCCGGGAAAGCATCCGGATCGCCCAGGCCACGAAGTGCCAGGTAATTGAGTGTCCAGGGGCCGATACCACGCAGGGTGGCCAGCTGCTCCAGCAGGGTGTTGCCGTCCAGTTCGGCAAAACCGGGCTCGGCAAACCGGGCTGCGACTTGTGCCAGGGTGTCTGCGCGGTTACGGGGCAGCCCTATGGTGATTGGCGGCTGGTCTGCTATCGCTTCTGGCTGCGGGAATCGGTGGGTGATTCCTGTACCAGCCGTCAATTCATCAGGAAGTGGGGTGCCCTGGCTGGCAACCAGCCTGCCTGCAAGCGTGCGGGCGGCGGCAATGGATATCTGTTGTCCCAGGACAGCCCGAAGAGCGAATTCAAACCGGTCCCAGCAACCGGGTACCCGCAGGCCGGGATGTTGCGCAACCAGGGGTTGCAACAGTGGGTCCTGGGACAGGTGGTCGGTGATGCCGGGAAGGTCGGCATCCAGATCAAACAACCGGCGTACTTGCGCGCTTACCTCCAGGATGGCCTGGCGTGCCGGACCCCGTAGGATAACCTGCACGCCCTGCGGGTGGGTTTGCGGGCGGCAGATCACCAGCCCCGGTTGCCCCCGCACATACACGGATCGCGCATAATACTGTTTGCCCACCGCCTCCAGCCCGGGTATGGCGCGGGCGCGGAAATGCGTCAGCAATTGGTCGCCGTCAAAGGGCGAGCGTGCCTGGAGGAACAGTACAAGGTCGTCGCGGGCTGGCAAAAAGGGGGCGTCGGGCGTGTGCGTGGCATCGTTTGCAATGGGTTTAAGCCCACGACGGTAGGCCGTGGGCGCGTCGCCATAGGTTTCTTTCAGCGTGTGATTGAAGCGTCGCAGGCTGCCAAAGCCGGCGATATCAGCAATTTCGGTCATGCTCAGGTTGCTGTCCACGAGAAGCTGTCGGGCTCGTAACAGGCGCCGGGCCTGGGCATGTTGCTGTGGGTTCACTCCGGTGTGGCGCTTGTAGAGTTGGCGCAGGTAGCGATCGGTAATGCCAAGGCGCTCCGCCAGGTCGGATACTGTGCCTGTGTCCAGGGCGCCTTCCTCCACTAGCCGCACAGCTCGTGCCAGCGTGGTATGTACGCCGGCAGCGGCGGGGCTGCCAGGAGCCGCTTCAGGACGGCACCGCAGGCAGGGGCGGAAACCATTGGCCATGGCGGTTTCTGCCGATGGGTAAAAGTGCACATTGCCCCGCTTGGGGGTAACAGCGGGGCAGATCGGGCGGCAGAAAATTCCGGTGGTCAGCACAGCGGTGTAGAAGCGTCCGTCGAAGCGGGCGTCCCGGGTTTTCAGTGCCCGGTAGCAGAGGTCGTCAGTCAGTGTCTCCATGTCTGGAAGTGTACCAGTGCGGCGCGGGAAAACTCGCCGAATTCGGAACTGATGATCGATTAATATGAGGGCCCGTTTCTGCGCCCCGCAGTGCCTGGTCGGCATCAGGTAGATCTGGTCAGAACAGAACTTCCGCCCGTGCAAATCCTAGCTCGTCCAGTATCTCGACGGCCGCATCCAGGGTTGCATAGCTACACACCTGATCATCGTCAGAGACCAGGAAAAAGCTTTTTCCTTCAACTTCTTTAAAGAGCACGACCCATTCCTGGGGATCTGACGGAGACCTCACGATCTTCACCGCGTCGACGCCGCTCTTGCTCCGAAGTGCTTTTATCTCGTGTTTTTTCATCGCTCATTTTTCTGTTAATGCGATTGGTCGGTATTGATGTACGGTCGGCTCAATTCATCCAGCTACCGGGCCCTGGTGTGGTAAACCGTTTGACTGAATTCGGCGGGGCGCAATCAGGCTTCATATGTTCTTCGCTCAATAGAAGGTAGCTCTCCCGGTGGGCCGTCCCCAGGCGAATAGCTCCTGCTTTGCTGAAGCATAGTAACGCATGTTGGTCTTCGACAATGAGGTAGCTGTCCGCCGTTTCGTCCATCCACAGCCATGCATTGCGCTCTTCCTGTTCACGGTTGCTGAAATAGCTGAAATGCGTGAAATCGAGTCGGGAGAACAGGATGAACTGCTCCTTGAAATCAATCATGCCGATCTGTGCATTGGAGGGAATTACCTGTTCGGCGGCAGCGAGAATATTGCGAGGGGTACGCAGGGGTTCGAGAATGCGATACCCCAAGGTTGTGTAGAGCAACCAGCTGACCATCAGAGCAATAAAGAAGCGCCGCAGCGCATCAGTGCGCCAGAATACACCGAGACTCAGCAGCCATATCACGCCAACGCCGAAGACGAGTGTTCCGGCTTCATGCAGGCGCGCCGGGTCCTGGCTGTAATCAGACACTTTTTTAACCAGTCCGGGGTAATCGTTCCAGGCCATGATGCCCACGCTTATCAGGGCAAAGGCGAGCAGCAAATGCAGGCCTGTCAGTATTGGAGGAAACCACCGGGCTGGCCGCCGGGTGCTCAGTGCCGGTGCAATGGCGAGGGCGAGCATGGGCAATGCAGGCAGAACATACACTCCCCGCTTGCCGGGGCTGATGCTGAAAAACACGATAACCAGAACGATCCAGGCCAATAGAACCACGATGACTGGGCGTTGCCGGATCGTTTCTGCCATTGGCCTTAGCAAGCCCAGCAGCAATAACGGCAGCGGGAACCAGAGTGAGGGAATAACACTGGTCAGGTAGTAGTGCCAGGGCTGGATATGGCCCCACGAGTCTGCATAACGTTCGCCGGTCTGTTTGAACAGGATGTTGTCTCTGTAGGCTAGAGCTTCTTCTGTGCCCAGGCTGTTCACATAGAGCGCCATGGGGATCAGCCAGGCTGCGACGACGGCGAGCATGGCAAGTGGGCCGAGGGCGCAGCGCCAGGTGAGTGTGTCGGAAAAAAGCTGGCGGTCCCGGAGCCCGAGTAACAGAATCGGGATAAGCATGAAGGCGGGCAGAAACCCGACACCCTTGGTGATAACCCCGAGCCCCATGAATGCCCAGGCGGCAAAGTACCAGCCCCAGGCCGGTCCAGTGAAAAAATGCCGGCTCAGGCCATAGCAGGCGACGGTAATCCAGCAGGCCACCATGGCATCGATCTGGGCCTTCTGGGCCTGAATCAGAAACTGTGGTGCGAGCATCAACAGCAACACCGCGATGGTGCCGGTACGCGGGTTCCATAGCCTTGCACCCAGATCAAACACCAGCCCCAGGGTCAGCAGGCTGCAAAGCGCGTTCGGCAGCATAAAGGCGACTTTCAGGCTGCCAGTCAACCAATAGAACAGGGCAATGCTCCACATGAAGACAGGAGGCTTGTCCGGATAGAGCTCGCCACCTCTCATGGGGATCAGCCAGTTACCGGAAGCCACCATCTCCCTGGCGACCTCGGCAAAGCGCGGTTCGTCGGCAGGCCACGGGGATCGCAGGCCGATGCCGGTGAAGATCATCACTGCAGCAAATGCCAGCAACACCAGCAGTAGCCGGTTCCGCGAGAGGTTGAATACGTATTCGGGGAGATGGCGAACAAGGGGTGATGCGGGCATGGTCCAGTCTCAGGGATGATCAGAAACAGAGTCGGCCAGGGCTCGGGCCCTGTGATTTCGGTAGAGTGATGCCCCCATCAGTGAGGCCAAGGCAAACAGAACAATGCTGAGCAGCAATTGGTAACGGTCAGCGTTGCCGATCCCGGACCCGGCCAGGGCGAAAATCGCCATCTGGGGCAGGTATCCAAGCGTGCTGCCCATCAGAAACGGGACGAAACGGATGCCGGAGCTACCGGCGACCAGATTGGTCAGCAGATTGCTACCCACCGGCAGCAGGCGAACCATCACTATTTTCTGCAGGGGCTGCTCGCGAAACAGGCCATCAAACTGACGCATCTGGTGACTGAAGCGGTGGCTCAGCGAGTCACGCAGCAGCCAACGAGCGGCGAAAAAACAGCCGCTGGCGCCGATGGACGTAGCCAGTGATGAAAGTAACGCGCCGTTGATGCTTCCGAGGGCAAACCCCATTGCAAATGCGAGTACTTGCCGGGGCGCACCGAGGCCGGTGAACAGAGCCCCGGCCACTGTGATAAACACAATGCCGGCCGCTCCATGGCTGCCGAGGTAGCTGGCCAACCGGTTTTCATCGGTCAGGACGTTCAGCCAGCCGGCATCAACGGCCAGGTAGCCCGCCAATGCCAATGCTGCGAAGAACAGCCCGCGGACGAGGTTCTGCATGTCAGACTGCTTGCGAATTCAGAATCCGGGAAATGACGGGCACCCGGGTTCTGCGCAATAGCCACATAACGCCGACAAGATCGAGCATCCCGGCCCAGGTCCTGTTCCAGGCGTTGTACTTGGAAACACCGCCATTACGCGGCCGATGATTGACTTCCACAACTCTGATTTCACCGCCGATCGCCTTGACCAGGGCGGGGATGAACCGATGGCCATGGTCGAACCAGGGCAGTTTGAGGAAGGTATCCCGTGGAAACAGCTTGAGCCCGCACCCCGTGTCCGGAACACCATCGTGCAGCAAGGCATTACGAACCCGGTTGGCAAGCCGCGACTGGAAACGTTTCCAGGCAGTGTCCTTGCGCTTTTTGCGATAGCCGGCGATGCAGAAATCGGGTGCCAGGATTGTATTGGCTTTTTGCAGCAGTGCGGGGATGTCGGCCGGGTCGTTCTGGCCGTCGCCGTCCATCGTTACGATCAGGCGACCACTGGCGTGCCTGATGCCGGTGGCGAGGGCTCCGCTCTGGCCGATACTCCGCTCGTGCCGGACTGTCACCAGCCGGCCACTGGCGGCTTGGGCCGCTCCCAATGCCGTGTCCAGCGTCTGGTCACTGCTGCCATCGTCAACCAGAACCACTTCAAAGCCCCGGTAATCCTGCATCACATCAAAGGCTTCGGTCAGCAGGCTGGCGATGTTTGTCTGTTCGTCCCGGGCGGGGATCACCAGTGATAGCGTTTGTTCCTGGCTCATAAAGGCATTCCTTCGGTAGCAGGCGTGGCATCGGGGCCGGCTTTGGCCCCATCGTCTGGAACCGCAGTATCCGCCTGCAACCTTAATTCAACCTTAACCCCTGTGGATTTGCCGGGCAGGCTGTGCCGGAAGCCAGATGCTGACACAGAGTCCACACTGACCGTCGGTTCGGTCGCTGAGGGTCAATTGGCCACCATGGAGTTCGGCGATGCGGCGTGCGATGGCGAGTCCAAGCCCGGCACCGCCGCCTCGTCGCTGGTCAAGCCTTACGAAACGGCTGAGCGCCCGCTCGCGTTCTTTTGGGGGAATGCCCGGGCCCTGGTCGCACACGGTTATGAGGTAGCCGTCACCGGAGGGCACCAGGCGGGTGGTAATGGCAGTGTGCTCCGGGCTGTACTGAATGGCGTTGGCGAGCAGGGAGCGCATCAGTGTGTTGACCAGGGCACTGTGGCAGCAGGTCAGAGCCTCACCGGCTTCGTCTTCGAGTATGGGGTCGATGTCCTTTTTCAGGGCCAGCGGCGCGACGTCTGCAATGCTCTGTTCCAGAATCACCGAGAGGTTATGGTAGCCCGGGCGGAAGTCGGTACCTGCATCGACCTGGTTGAGCAACAGCATTTGCTCAACCAGATGCACCATGCGGTCGACGGACTGGATCAGGTCCCGGAATTGTTCCGGATCCTTCTCACAGATCCTCTCGAGGTTCAGCCGCAACGCCGTCAGTGGTGTCCGCAGTTCATGGGCGGCATCGGCGGAGAACCGGCGTTCCCGCTCGAGAGCCTGGTTCAGGCGCTTGAGCAGGCTGTTCACCGCCTGTACCAGCCCTGCCACCTCTCTGGGTGCCTGCCGGTCGTCGATGGGATGGATGTTTTCCGCGGCCATGTGGCGGATGGGGCGCTCCAGTCTCCGCAGGGGGCGGAATCCCAGTTGGATGGCGGCACTGGCGGCAATCAGCAGCAGCGGCAGTGCCAGCAGCAGAGGAAGTACGTTGCCAAGAGCCAGTTCCTGACTCAGCTCCTCACGGATGTCTTCACGCTGGGCGGTACGGATCCAGAAGCCGGTGGCCGGGTCCTGGAGCGTGAAAACCCGCCAGCGGTGGCCGCTGGACTCGGCCCAGGAGTATCCCGGAACCAGTCCCTCGGCATCATCGGCCTTGAGGGTGTCCAGCAGCGGTTCGCGATCAGGTGTCCAGACCTCAAAGGCCAGTTTTTTTTCATATTTGTGCCCGGTTCCGTCCGGCAGGATTTCATCATCGTCGGCCTCGAAATCGATGTCCATATCGTCGGTGCGCGGCAGTGCCAGTGTTTCACTGAGAGTTTGCGGTAACTGTTCCAGCGACTGGGTATCAGCCAGGTGGCGAACCAGGCCCTGGACGATCCGTGTGCTCTGGGCCAGTTCGGCATCGAACAGCTCTTCCAGCTCATGGTTGCTCTCGATGTAACTCCAGGCGGCGGCGATGAGCGCAACCAGCAGAACCGTTGAGGTAACCAGCAGTGTCAGGGTGCGGGTCAGGGACATTCCGGTGCCCCGGCTGCAGCCTGGCTGTCGAGCAGGTAGCCCACGCCACGAATGGTACGGATGGAAGCCTTGCCAACCCGGCGACGAAGGTGATGGATATGCACTTCAAGGGCATTGCTTTCCGCACCCTGATCCCAGCCGTACAGCTGTTCTTCGAGGCGCCTGCGGGTGGCAACCTGGTCGGGATGGCGCATCAGGTAGTACAGAATCTGGAACTCACTTCGGGGCAACGTGATGGTCTCATCGCCCTTGATGAGCTGACCGGATTCCGGGTTCAGTACCAGCTGTCCCACCGTCAGGCCCTGTTGAGGCACAGAGGTGCCCCGGCGCGTTACCGCCCGGATGCGGGCCTTGAGCTCGGCCATGGCAAAGGGTTTGGTCAGATAGTCGTCTGCACCGGCATCAAGTCCGTTGAGTTTTTCATCGAGATCTGCCCGGGCGGTAAGAATGATCACCGGTGTCTGTATGCCCTGTTTCCGGGCACCCTTCAGAATATCGAGCCCGTCCACTCGTGGCAGGGTGAGATCCAGAATGGCCAGATCAAAATGTTCATTGATGAGGGCGTTCATGGCCTGCTGGCCATCGTCCAGCCAGTCAACTGTGTTCTGGTCGTCGCGCAGCATGTCCAGCATGGTGTTGGCCAGGTGGTGGTCATCTTCTACGAGCAATATCCGCATGGCAGGTCCTGTTACTGGTCTGGAAACCATTCTGGCATAGAAATCTTAAGGCCAGCTTAAGAAAAATCCCGGATTCTCTTAAGCCCTGGTTAAGGCTGCTCCCCTAGTCTGGTCCCTGTAGCCAAAGGGAGGCCCTATATGACAGACCCGCTGATGATGTCGACCTGTTGTCCCCCGGACTCCGGGGATGTGGTTCCGGTCATCCGTTGTGCCGGTCGCTGGTTTTGCCAGATCCATCCTGGTACCGCAATGGCAGATACGGTTGTGGGATTCATTCGCCGGCGGTTTCTGCATGCCTACGGCGCCGAGCCTTCGTTGCGCATTCCGGCCTTGCTGGCCCTGACGACCGCACAGGGAACGTTGCTGGCGGCGGTTGGCGTGCGCAATGCAGCGCAGGAAAGACTGTTTCTCGAGGATTACCTGTCGGTGCCGATCGAGTCGGTGATGCCGGTAACCGGCATTGAACGCTCCAGGATTGCAGAGATTGCGCACCTGGCCGGTGTCGAAGCCGGTGTCAGCCGTTATCTGTTTGCTTCCCTGTCGGTCTGGCTGAACGGTGCCGGCTATGACTGGGTGGTGTGCACCGGCACCGATCAGTTGCGTAACAGTTTTCACCGGCTCGGTATTGCCACGGAAGTGCTGGCCGAGGCCGACCCGGCACACCTGCCTGATAGCGGCGCTGGTTGGGGACGATATTACGACCACCATCCGGTGGTAATGGCGATTCGCGTGGCCGATGGCATGTCCGCGTTGCGCACCGCCGGCTTGCTGAAACTGGTCCAGCCGGTAGCGCAGAACAACGGTGAAGGAAGATCGATGTCGGGAGGTTCCTATGGCCGCACTGCCTGAACTGCTGGGGCGCCAGGCGGGTATTCTCCCCTCTCGCGTTGCTTTGCGGGGGCCGGATTCGGCCTTCAGTTATGCCCAGATGATGCAGGCGGCGAATGCCCTGGCCGATCAGTTGAACCGGTCGGGCGTTCGGCGTGCGGGGCTTTGCGGCGACAACTCTGTGGCCTGGGTTCTTGCGGATCTGGCGTGCCTGCTGGCAGGCGTGGTTTGTGTGCCGATGCCCGTGTTTTTCTCCCACTCCCAGACGTCACACCTGATTGAAAGAGCGGGTCTGGACTGTCTGCTGTCTGTGGAAGCCAGTGCAGGTGCAGAACACCTTGGGCATGGCATCTGGTTACGACACTTGCCGGTGTCAGCCGCCGCGGCGAGGATGCCGCGAGAGACTGCAAAAATCACCTTTACGTCAGGCAGTACCGGCACGCCGAAGGGTGTCTGCCTGTCTGTCGAGCAGATGACAGCGACCACCCTGGCCCTGAAGGAGCGGTTGGGTGGTGTTGAGCTTGAGCAGCACCTCTGCCTCCTGCCGATGGCTACCCTGCTGGAAAACATCGCCGGTATCTATCTGCCGTTGCTTATGGGCGGTACCGTCAACATTGCTCCTCTGCAGAGTCTGGGCATGACCGGCAGCAGCGGGCTGGATCCTGCCCGCCTGGTGCAGGGGATTAACCAGGGTGAACCACATTCACTGATTCTGGTGCCGGAACTGGCCATGGCGCTGGTGACGGCCGCAGAACACGGGCAACTGGACAGCCGGTCGTTCCGGTTTCTGGCGGTTGGCGGAGGCCGGGTGTCGTCCGGGTTGCTGGCCCGTGGCCACGCTGCAGGTTTGCCACTTTATGAGGGTTACGGCTTGTCTGAATGCAGCTCCGTCGTTGCGCTCAATGTTCCCGGAGCCGAGGTGGAGGGAACCGTAGGCAAACCCCTGTCCCACGTTGAGGTGAGGGTGGATGACCGCAGGCATATCCTGATTCGGGGCAACACCCACCTTGGCTACCTGGGCGAGCAGCCTGATGACCATGAATGGTTGGATACCGGGGATCTGGGTGCCGTGGATACGGCCGGTTTCCTGTCGGTGAATGGCCGCGCCAAGAACCTGCTGATCACCAGCTTTGGTCGTAATATCAGTCCCGAATGGCTGGAGAGCGAACTGGTTCAGGCTCTGGGAGCTCATCAGGCCGTGGTGTTCGGGGACGGTGATCCCAACCCCAGTGCACTGGTGGTTATCCGGGATGGTCGTTCGCCGGAGCAGTTACGCGGGGCACTGGCCACACTCAATGCCGGACTGCCCGATTATGCCCGGCTGGAGGCAGTGTATATCCGTCGTCAGCTACTGACCCAGGCGCAGGGCCATTGGACCGCAAACGGTCGGCCGGTGCGCCATCAGCTTCAGGTCGACTTGCCAAAATTGTTGGCGGGGGCCTTTCCGGTTTTCATGAATCTTTCTGTTGACCAGTCAACCTTTTCAACCCCGCCAGGAGACACTGATATGGCATTTTTCGACCGTCTGCAATCCGAGACTGCGCAAGCCCGCGCCCATGTAACCGGAGCCCCGGTTGTTGAAGCTATCCGTGAAGGGCGCTTTGACATCAAGGGCTATACCTGGTTTCTGACCCAGGCCTATCATCACGTAAAACACACCGTTCCGCTGATGATGGCTTGCGGTGGTCAGCTTCCGGAGCGTCTGGAATTCGTACGCAAGGCTCTTGTGGAGTACATCGAGGAAGAGTACGGCCACCACGAATGGATACTGAATGACCTGGAGGCCTGTGGCGAGGATAAGGACGCCATCCGCCATGGTAATCCGGATACCTCCATTGAACTGATGGTGGCCTACCTGTATGACCGTATCCAGCGCGGCAACCCTGCGGCTTTTTTCGGCATGGTGCAGGTCCTGGAAGGCACGTCCATCGAGCTGGCCACACCGCTGGGTGAAGCCATCCAGAAACAGCTGGGGCTGCCGGACGAAGCCTTCAGTTATCTGTACTCCCATGGTGCCCTGGACCAGGAGCATTTCGAGTTCTTCCGCAAGCTGATGAATGAGATCACCGATGCGGATGACCAGCAGGCAATTATCGACGCCGCCCGTATGGTGTATCGCCTCTACGGTGACATGCTTCACAGCATCCCGCTGCCGGCCAACCGCAAGGAGCAGCGCCATGAGGCTGCATGACCGGGTATTCCTGCTGCTGGGAGGAACCGGCGGTATCGGCAAGGCATTGGTGGATCCGTTGGTAAGATCGGGAGCCCGGGTCATCGTGGCATCCCGGCACCCGGAGAATCTCGGGCACCGGGAGGGGGTGTCCGTGGTGCATCTGGATCTTGCCGCCGTCGATCTCGATCAGCAGTTGGTGCGGCTGAGCGAGGCCTATCCGGATATCGACGGGGTGATCCACTGTGCCGGCCAGAACCGGTTTGCCGGGCTCCCTGCCATGGCCGTCAGCGAACTGGATGCCCAGCTCACTGTCAATCTTCGCTCTGCCATGCTGGTAGCGAGGCACTTCGTGCCCCGGTTCGATAAGGTCGGCAGCAGTGCCCTGGTATTTGTAGGGTCTACTTTTGGCAGCATCGGTTTCCCCGGCTATACCGCCTACTGCGCCACCAAGTTCGGTTTGCGCGGGTTTACCGAGGCGCTGCGTCGGGAGCTGGCGGATACCACCGTTCAGGTGGTTTACGTGGCGCCCAGAGCCACCGCCACCGAAATGAACCCCGAAGAGGTGAATGAGCTGAATCGCGCCCTCGGAAACAGCGTCGATACACCGGAGACGGTGGCGTCACAGATCCTGGAAGCTATGAAACATGATGACCGACGGCGGTTCCTTGGCTGGCCGGAGAAACTCTTCGTGGTCATCAACGGAGTACTCCCGCGTATCGTCGATAAAGCCATGCTCAAGCAACTGCCGATCATCCGGCGTTTTCTCAATTCAGGAGTACTGTCATGAAGTGGATCGTTCTGATGATGGCCTGGGTGGTCGCCATGCCGCTCTGGGCCGCGGATTTTGAGACTGACCTTGCGGGCATTCAGCACCGCTGGGCGGAAATTCAGTATCAGCTGCCGGAAGACCAGCAGGAGAAGGCGTTCAAAGACCTTGTGACTGACGTTGAAGGATTTGTGGGGCAATACCCTGACCGCGCTGAACCGCTGATCTGGCAGGGTATTGTGCTGAGCACCTATGCTGGCGCCAAAGGAGGATTGGGAGCCCTGGGGCTGGTCAAGGATGCCCGTCAAGCTCTGGAAGCGGCGCTCGCGATAGATGAGGGTGCGCTCGACGGCTCGGCCTACACCTCCCTCGGCAGTCTTTATTACCAGGTGCCAGGGTGGCCATTGTCGTTCGGAGATGACAAGCAGGCGGAAAAATACCTGCAAAAGGCCCTGGCTATCAACCCCGACGGCATCGACCCCAATTACTTTTTCGGTGATTTCCTGCTTGAACAGGGCAAGAAATCCAGGGCAAAGGTTTATCTGAACAATGCTCTCAGGGCGTCACCCCGGCCGGGCCGGGAAATTGCGGATACAGGCCGGAGGGAAGAGATAGCCGACCGGCTCGCGAAGCTTTGATCCTGCCCGGCTGTTACGGCTCGCAGCTCCTGTCACCTTGCTCTACACTCCATTTAAAGGGGGGCCAGACCAGGCCCTCTGCATCCGGAGTTACTGAGCGTCTATGCCGCAATTTGATGACGACTGGCCGGGAAACCTCCGGTCGACGGAACTGTTTCCGAAGCTGGCGTCGGGAGTGCCCGGGGTTTTGTTCATCTATGAGCGCAGTGCTGACGGGCAACACCACCGGTACCCCTTTGTCAGCGAGCGTGTGCGGGAGCTGTTCGGGATAGATCCCGCAGATCTGCAGAAGGATGGCGAAAGGGTATTCTCTGTTATCCACCCGGAGGATGTAGCCGGTGTGGCCGCCAGTATTGCTGAGTCTGCCAGCAAGCTCACGCCGTGGCAGCATCAGGCCAGAATGCGCCTGGCCAGCGGAGACTACCATTGGTTTGAATCCGACTCGATTCCCGAGCTCCAGGCCGATGGCAGCATACTGTGGTTCGGCCAGTTCAATGACATCCAGCCGTTCAAGGATCTCGAGTTCTCCCTGCGGGAGAGTGAGGCCGAGTTTGCTTTTCAGGCGGGTTTCCAGAAGCTGATCGCACGATTGTCCTCGGATTTTATTACCCGCGGGTTTGGCAATATTGACGAGAGCATCAATCAGGTGCTGGAGGCTATCGGCGAGTTTTTTGGCGTAGACCGGGCTTACCTGTACCGTTTTTCAGAACAGCGTTCCGAAATGACCAATACCCATGAATGGTGTCGCAAGGGCGTTGAGCCGCTGATCGCCACCCAGCAGCAGGTGCCGATTGATACCTTCGCCTGGTGGCATAGCCAGATAGACCGGATGATCTGGGAAAACGGGGTTGTGTTTATCGAGGATGTGAATGCATTACCCGTGGAAGCGGGTCCGGAGAAAGCCCTGCTGATGGAACAGGGGGTCAGTTCCATGTTTTGTGTGCCGGTTCGTACCCGGGGAATCGTGTCCGGCTTTTTTGGCGTGGACTCTCTTAGCCAGAGGGTTTGGCGTACTGATCAGGCGGATCTGTTGATCATTGTCTCCGGGCTGCTTTCTGGCGCCCTGGAGCGTCACCGGCTGGAAGAGGAGTTGCTGAACCAGTCGATAAGGGATCCGTTGACCGGGCTTCACAACCGCCGCTATCTCCATCCCCGCCTGGATGAAATGATTGCCCTCTGGAACCGCGAACAGCAGTCATTCGCTCTGGCACTGTTCGATATTGACCACTTCAAAGTGGTCAACGACACCCTCGGCCACCTCGCCGGTGATTACGTGTTGAGGGAGTTTACCGGTATTCTGCTTGAGCACACCCGTGCCATGGATGTGGTGGCCCGCTTCGGAGGCGAGGAATTTGTCGTTGCCTTTTCGGCTACCGACAGTAAGGCCGCGGGGGCGATGGTGAACCGGATTATTACCAAGGTCCGGGGGTACGACTTTGTTTTTGAAGGGCAGAACATTTCCCTCACCGTCAGCGCTGGAGTTGCAGCGATCGGCGATAATGGTACTGCCGACCCGACATCGGAAACGTTGATAGGCGAGGCAGATAACCGCCTCTATCTTGCCAAAGAAGCGGGGCGTGATTGTTTCGCGAATGCATCAGGGCCATCGCGGCTATAACAAAAGATCATTTCCCTCTATATTTCATTTTAGTATATGCTTAGAACTAAATATGAATGACCCGGGAGATGAGTACCATGGCTAATCCACTCGTCCAGCACTTTTTCGACGAACCTACCAATACGTTCAGCTACGTGGTCAGTGACCCTGACAGCAATGCCTGCGCCATCATCGATTCTGTTCTCGATTTTGACTATGCCGCAGGCAGGACCGATGTGCGTTCTGCCAACGAGATCATTGACTATATCCGTGGAAAGAACCTCAAGGTGGAGTGGGTCATCGAAACCCATGTTCACGCCGATCACCTGTCTGCCGCACCCTACCTGCACACGGAGCTTGGCGGTAAAACCGGCATTGGTGCCCATATCGTTGAGGTACAGGAGATTTTCGGCAAGGCTTTCAATGCCGGTACCGAGTTCGCCCGGGATGGCAGCCAGTTTGATGCTCTGTTTGAAGAAGGTGATCGCTTCCGGATTGGAGGTCTGGAGGGCCGGGTGTTGCACACACCGGGTCATACTCCCGCCTGCCTGACGTACGTGATCGGTGACGCTGCCTTTGTCGGGGATACCCTGTTTATGCCGGATTACGGCACCGCACGCTGTGATTTTCCCGGTGGTGATGCCCGGACGCTGTATCAGTCAATCCAGAAAGTCCTGGCGTTGCCGCCAGAAACCCGCATTTTCCTTTGCCACGACTACCAGGCTCCGGGGCGTGAGGAATACCATCATATGACCACGGTGGCAGAGCAGCGCCAGGCCAACATTCATGTCCATGAAGGTATTTCCGAGGAAGATTTTGTGAAAATGCGGACTGAAAGAGACGCGACACTGGACATGCCCCGGCTGATTCTGCCTTCGGTGCAGGTCAATATGCGGGCAGGGCACATGCCACCAGCGGAAGATAACGGCCAGGTCTATTTGAAAGTGCCCCTCAACCTGTTCTGAGGCACGGATGAAACTGAAACAGTACCTGCCTTTTCTGGGTTGGTTGCCCGGCTATGGGCGCGAGCATGCGGTCAGTGATCTGGTAGCGGCCGTCATCGTCACCGTGATGCTGATCCCCCAGTCGCTGGCCTATGCCTTGCTGGCAGGGCTGCCCGCCCAGGTGGGTCTGTATGCCAGTATCCTGCCGCTGATGCTCTATGCCCTGTTCGGGACCAGTCGTACGCTGTCCGTTGGCCCGGTTGCCGTGATTGCCCTGATGACCGCCGCGGCGCTTGCTCCGATCGCCGATGCTGGCAGTCCGGAGTACGTCGCCGGTGCGGTGTTGCTGGGTGTGATGTCAGGGCTGATGCTGTTTGTGATGGGCGTGCTGAAGCTGGGGTTTCTCGCCAATTTTCTGAGCCACCCGGTGATTTCGGGGTTTATCACGGCGTCCGGGCTGGTGATCGCCGCCAGTCAGCTGAAACATATTCTGGGGATCGAGGCGTCGGGCCATAACCTTCTGGAGATCGGTTCGTCATTATTGGCCAATATAGGGAATACCCATCTGCCCACCGTATTGATGGGTATCGGCGCGCTGGTATTCCTCGTTCTGTCCCGCAAAAAACTCAACCCCCTGCTCAGACGTCTGGGCCTGGGGTCGCGAATGGCGGATATCCTCACCAAGACGGCACCTATTCTTGCAGTATTCGTGACCACCCTGCTGGCCTGGTGGCTGGGGCTGGATGCAAGGGGAATGAGCGTTGTTGGCGACATTCCCCGGGGGCTGCCGGAATTTACCCTGCCGCCGATGGAGCTGTCGCTCTGGAAACAGCTGGCGATGGGCGCGCTGCTGATCAGTGTTGTCGGGTTTGTTGAATCGGTGTCCGTCGGGCAGACACTGGCGGCCAAACGGCGCCAGCGTATTGATCCGGACCAGGAACTGATCGGCCTTGGTGCTGCAAACCTCGGGGCGGGTTTTTCAGGGGGCATGCCGGTAACGGGTGGCTTCTCCCGGTCGGTGGTGAACTTCGATGCCGGCGCCGAAACTCCGGCTGCAGGCCTGTTCACCGCCGTTGGTATCGCTCTTGCGACGCTGTTTCTGACACCCGCTATCGCCTATCTGCCGGTGGCCACCCTGGCTGCAACCATCATCGTGGCCGTGACCACCCTCATTGATCTGCCCGCACTGGCTCGAACCTGGCGCTATTCCCGGTCGGACTTCGGAGCCATGCTGGCCACCATCCTGCTGACGCTGCTGTACAGTGTGGAGGCCGGTATTGTCGCTGGCGTGGCTCTCTCTATCGGTCTGTTCCTGTACCGCACAAGCCGCCCACACAGCGCGGTGATTGGCCGTGTGCCGGGTACCGAGCATTTTCGCAACGTGCTGCGGCACCAGGTGGAACTGTGCCCGAAGGTGACCTTCCTGCGGGTGGATGAAAGCCTGTATTTTGCCAATGCCCGCTTTCTGGAAGAAACCGTGATGGACCTGGTGACCCGGCAACCGGAACTGCAGGACCTGGTGCTGGTATGCCCGGCAGTCAATCAGGTTGACGCGTCAGCTCTCGAAAGCCTTGAAGCGATCAACGAAAGGTTGACGGATGCCGGTGTTCGCCTGCATCTTTCAGACGTAAAAGGCCCTGTTATGGACCGACTTGGTGGCACCGAGCTGTTGGCGAACCTTGGGGGGCAGGTCTTTCTGAGTGCCTACGAGGCCTGGCAGGCACTGACCAGATCCTCTGCAGAGGCGGCTCGACGTTCTGAACCGGAGCATCGAAATCATGGGAATGACCGAGAACCTGCTCTCTGTCAGCCAACTGATCATCACGGGTCTGATATTCCTGGCGATTCTGGTTAACGCCGTGCGGGGCACAGACTGGGCGGCATTCCGCCGCGACCAGGCACTGCAACATTCCTTCTTCGGGGCGGCAGTGGTTCTAGGTTTTGTCTGGCATTTACGGGCGGGAATTTCTCCCGGGCTATCCATTCATGTGTTCGGCATCACTCTCATCACCCTGATGATGGGATGGCGGCTGGCGGTGTTGTCAGGATTGCTGGCGCTGGTGATTACCGTGATTACCGGGCAGGAGCCGCTGGTCGCCTTCGCCGCAAACGGGCTGGTGACGGTGATGGTGCCGGCCCTGGTCAGCAACGGCATCATGCTCTGGGAGCGAAGACGCAATTTCAGGAATTTTTTTGCCTACATCTTTTTCTGCGGTTTTTTTGGTGCTGGTATTTCTGTAGCCGTGGCAGGTGTGGTGATGTGTCTGATGCTGTGGTCTGCCGGGGTGTATACCTTTGGCGAGCTGATCTACGAGTATCTGACGTACCTGCCGTTGTTCATGATCCCGGAAGGCTTTGTGAACGGCGCCTTCGTCACCGGGTTGATGGTGTTCCACCCCGACCGGCTGACAACGCTGGATCAGAGCCGCTATCGCTGAGTGACAGATAGCCGGCTAGTTTCGCCAGCGGGAATGTTTCTGCAATTTTCGCTGCAGGGTGCGGCGATGCATGTTTAGGGCCCGGGCAGTGGCTGACACGTTGCCTTCGTTGTCGTTGAGTATCCGCTGAATGTGTTCCCATTCCATTTCTTCCACCGAGGGCGGCTCGTTGCGGAGATTCGGCGGGGCATCCAGCGGCTCGAAACCCGCAAGCAACTGATTGACCGTCACCGGTTTACACAGGTAGTTCACTGCGCCCCGCCTCATGGCCTCGACCGCTGTAGCGATGCTGCCGTAACCGGTCAGAACGAGGATCTCCAGATCCGGCCTTATCTCCAGAAGGTCCGGCAACAGCTGCAGGCCGCTTTCTCCGGCGAGGTTCAGATCCAGAACGCAGCGGTGAACGTCCCCGGTTGTCAGCGCCTCTCTGGCTTCCTGATGGCTCCTTGCGAGTCGCGATTCTATGCCCTGGCGGCTCAGCGAACGCTGAAGAACCTGCAGAAAGGCATCATCGTCATCAACAAGAAGCCACGTTCGGTATTCGCTCACGCGCCGCCCCCTTTTTGTCCGTTGTGACCGGTTGCCATCGGCAGGTCAATAATCATGGTGGTTCCCTGTGCAGTTACCCGGGCTTTCAGGGTTCCCCCGAGCCGCTGGATGGTTGCGTTGGACAGGAACAGGCCAACCCCCAGGCCATTTTCCGAGGTCACAACCTGTTCGCCCAGGGCGCCCTCAAGGGCTGACTCCAGCCCGTCACCACGGTCCTCCACAATCACCTCCAGCCGCCCCCCGCCTCCCTCGCGAGCGCTGATCGCGACCCAGGACGGGCTGGCGGTCACGGCGTTGGCGAGCAGGTTCAGGACGGCCTGATCAAGCGTGGCATCCACGGCCACCAGGCAGTCGGGAAACGGCTGTTGCCATTCAATGGTTGCGCCGGGCCAGAGCAGGGTGGCGGACTCCCGCAGCCGCATCATCCAGTCATGGGCAGTCAGGATCTCCAGTTGCGCGGTTCTTGCCTGCATCGCTGCCGAGGAAAGTTGTTGCAGGTGGCCGCTGCAGAGCCCCAGTTGCTGTTCCATCAGCGCCAGGTCATCCGCAATAAGGTCGTTGTCCGGCACTGCGGCCTTCATCTCATCCACCAGCAGAGTCATGGTGTTCAGCGGTGTACCCAGGCGGTGGGCTACGGCGGCAGCGGAAAGCCCCAGGGCAATGACCTGTTCATCCCGCAGACGGGTTTCCCGCACCTGTGCCAGCAGTGACTGTTGCTGTCGCAGGCGGCGGGCAAGTGCGCCAACAACGAGAAGCAGAATGGCGGCAGTAATGGCAAAGGTTACCCACATGCCCACCAGGTGCAACTGAGCCAGATTGGCGCTGTGGTGTTCGTGGGTAAGCGGCGTATGCCAGACCACCAGGGAGGTATAGACCGCCACACCGGCAACGGTTACCGCGATGCTATGGCTCAGTGGCACCAGAATAATGGCAACGGCAATGGGCAGCAGCAGTAGCGAAACGAGCGGGTTGGTATAACCGCCGGTGAAGTAAAGCCAGGCGCCGATCAGCAGCAGGTCGATGGTCAGAACCAGGCTGACCGTCGCCGTGAAACGAGGCGGCCGTCGGGTAAACCAGAGCCAGCCCAGCGTCGCCACAACGGCATAGACCAGGCACAGGATCAGGGCTTCGGTCCGGTGCGCCAGAGTTACCATGGCCTCCGCAACGCCGATTGCGATCAGCTGAAGCACGACAAGCGTCAGCCGCATCCCCAGCAGGTAGCGGGCGGACTGTTGAAAACCGGTCTGAGAGTGGGTGAGCCATTCCATGGACGGGATTCTAGCAGCAGACACCGGGAATCGGTGGGAAATTGGGTGCCTGATTGCCGGGGGTCAATCGGGGAAGTAACAGACCAGTTGCTGGCGGATAATATCGCCCTGCAATTGAAGTGGCCGGTGGCTGAAGTCATGAACCTCGACAGCGGTGGCGGGTGTGTGTGGTGGCTTTGCGGGAGCAGATGCGTCGGTCAGATGCTCCGGGAAATACCGGCAGTGGCTGTTTTCCGGAAACAGGGCGGCATAGGCAATGCCCGTTTCCACCAGGTCCTGGAAAAAGTGGGAGCCATAGGACAGGTCCGGCACCATGTGGCCCGCTTTTTCCGATACTTCAACCAGAGCGGCTACACCGGAAATATCTGAGAAGCGAACCGGCACGCCCAGCTCCGGGCTACTGGTGCCCCATCGGCCGGGACCGATCAGCAATGTCGGGGTGCTGGCGGATCGGACATACTCACCTACCAGCCGGGCGACCTCATAGCGCTGGCTGGTGTTGAGCTCCCCGTAAACGGTCGCATCCACCCGGATCACACGCTGTATGGACAGGTTGATGTTGCCGCCCATAAAGTGGCCTTCGGTGCGGAAAAGAAGTCTGTCCTGCGGCACGTTTTCCGGAAGTTTCACCGGCCCGGTCTCACCAATCGTGGCCAGGGGCCGGCATTGCACAAGGTTGAAGGACGGGTCGCCCTCGTCGTCGAGGTGCAGGGTGAATTCCACATCCACGGGGTGCCGGTAGCCGGTCTCAAGTGTTTGCAACAGGTTGGACAGCCTTGAAATGAAGGGACCCCGTTGCACAAGCGGCCGGAAAGTCAGGCGCCAGACAGGGCCCTTCAGCCCGATCTGTTCGGCACGGGTGGTGGCCGCCCGGTCCACTTCCGCGAGGTGTGCCATGGGCAGATCGGTTGCGGTTTCCAGCAGCTGGCTCAGGGGCCGGGTATCCAGCGTGCCATCCTGCAGGTCCAGCAGGTCTACCAGATGCTGGGAGTCACGGTAGGATTCGTCCTGGTTGCGGAAGGGTTGCCGGGTAGGCTGGTCCAGGGCCATGACACAGGCGTGGTCACCTTCGATCCGGTCCACTGCCCGCGTGCCAAGCCCCATGACCATTCGCACCATGCCGGCTTTGGGGTCCATCGTATGGTCCCAGGCGAAGGTGTTGCGAGATACGCCCACGCCTGCCGCATCCGGCAGGTAGTAACGGCCATGAAAGCGGCCGTTGACCCGCTGGATCAGCAGGGCCATGGGCTCTTCCCGATGATCCAGCCCCCGTTGTCTGCGGTAGCGCAGGGCATCTTCACTCATGGAGGAGGCATAGACCTTGCGAATGGCATCTTCGAGAGCCGCCAGGCGTTGGTCAGGGGCGCCCTGGTTGACCAGGAACACGCTCTCGTACTTTCCGGCAAAGGCATTGCCGAAACCGTCTTCCTGCAGGCTTGATGAACGTACCAGGATGGGGTACTGGCCATAATGGTCCAGCAGCCGTTCCAGTTCGCTACGGATTTCATCGGGGAACTGGCCGGCCAATATGCCCTCTCTCAGGGCTGGTGCCTCGGTCAGGTAGCCCGCTTCCGACCGCTGGCGCATGGTCGCGGGCCACAGCCCGTTGTGCACCAGAAAGGCGTAGTAAGCGTCGGTGCCGAGATAACTGGAATCATGGGGCTCCAGATGCTGCTGCCACTGTTCCGGCGCCTCCTTCAGCAGAATGTTCCGGGCCAGCAGCATCCCGGTGGCCTTGCCGCCGATGTAGCCGCTACCCACCAGTCGGGCGCGGATACTGAGCAGATCTTCCAGCGACAGGTAGCGCCGCGCCAGTTCCAGTATCTGCGGATCCCTGCTGATCATTACCTGCAGTACCTGCTCCTGTAAGTCGGCAATGCAGCCTTCATCCTGTTCGGAGATCGCCCGACTGGCTTCCTGGAACAGGCGGTCCCAGTAGTCCAGCAGCGGCTGGCGGTGCGGGTGTTCCAGTTCCAGGCTGGCCTGTAGCCGGGTCGCATCGCTGCTGTCGGTAATCGGCTGGAACTGCCCATCCCGTTCCCGGTGGGGCAGGAACATGGTGGGGGATTGCCGGCGCCAGGCCTTGATGGGGTGAATCTGCACGTTGTCACCGTGGCGGTGCACGTCGATCATCACCTGGGTAGTCTCGCGGATGCGATCCAGGGTCATGCGGGAGTGCCGGTCCGGATGCAGCGCAAACCAGGCCACGGTGTCCAGTTTAAACAAGAACGGGCATACCACCCGGAAGAAGTTGCCCACCATGGCGTCGGTGGCCCAGGCGTTGAGCAGTTCGCTGAGGCTGTCGCATACGTAAAAGGCGCCCCGCCCGTGCTGCTCGATCAGGTGCCAGACTCTGCTGGTAAAGCTTTCGAAGCCACCCAGCGCATCAATCTCGATGGTGCGAACAGCGGGGTGTTTCTCAATGATGGGCGGGTGTTCGCCAAAGCGGAGATATAGGATCTGCCGGCCGGAATTGGCGGCGGCATCCAGGAAAGGAAGTACGAACCGGCGATAGTCATTGAGGTCAGAGACCCGCCAGACCACGTTGTCGCCGATGCGTAAGCCATCAAGAACCTCATCCAGCCCGGTCAGGCCGGTGGATACCCGGTCTGCGGACTGGAGAGGCTCGCCGCTGCTCATGGCCGGATCAGATAACGCCCATTGCGTTCATTGCTCTGGCAACCCTGAGGAACCCGGCAACGTTGGCGCCCAGTACGTAGTTGCCTTCGGAGCCGAACTCGGCGGCGGTTTCATAACAGTTCTTGTGGATATCAATCATGATTTCCTCAAGCCGCCTCTGGGTATGATCAAACGTCCAGCGGTCGCGGCTGGCGTTCTGTTGCATTTCCAGCGCGGAGGTGGCAACACCACCCGCGTTGGCAGCCTTGCCCGGGCCATAGGCCAGTCTGGCATTCTGGAAGATATCAATGCCTTCTGGCGTGGTTGGCATGTTGGCGCCTTCAGCGACAGCAATACAGCCGTTTTCAACGAGAGTCTTGGCGTCGTTGCCATTGAGCTCGTTCTGGGTGGCGCAGGGAAGAGCCACATCGCAGGGAACGGTCCAGATATTGCCGCCTGCCACATATTTCGCATCCTTGTGGAATTCAGTGTAGGTGCTGATGCGACGGCGTTCCACTTCCTTGATGCGCCGGAGAGTCTGCAAGTCGATGCCTTTCTCGTGCACGATCATGCCGCCGGAGTCAGAGCAGGCGATCACCTTGGCGCCCAGTTCGTGAGCCTTTTCGATGGCATAGATGGCGACGTTACCGGAGCCGGAAACGACCACGGTCTTGCCGTCGAGGGAATCGCCCCGGGCCTTGAGCATTTCATGGGTGAAGAAAACGGTGCCGTACCCGGTGGCTTCGGTGCGTGCGCAGCTACCGCCCCATTCCAGTCCTTTGCCGGTCAGCACGCCCGACTCGTAACGGTTGGTGATGCGCTTGTACTGGCCGAACAGGTAACCGATCTCGCGGCCGCCTACGCCGATGTCGCCGGCCGGAACATCGGTGTATTCGCCCAGGTGGCGATAGAGTTCCGTCATCAGGCTCTGGCAGAAACGCATGATCTCGTCATCAGACCGGCCCTTGGGGTCGAAGTCGCTGCCGCCTTTGCCTCCGCCGATGGGCAGGCCGGTGAGGGCGTTCTTGAAAATCTGCTCGAAGCCCAGGAATTTTATGATGCCCAGGTAAACGGACGGGTGGAAACGCATGCCACCTTTGTAGGGTCCCAGAGCGCTGTTGAATTCGACGCGAAAGGCGCGGTTGATATGGATCTCGCCGCTGTCGTCCTGCCAGGGCACCCGGAAAATAATCTGGCGTTCGGGTTCGCAGATGCGCTGGATAATCTTCTTGTCAGCAAACTCGGGGTACTTCACCAGAACAGGGCCAAGAGTCTCAAGAACTTCATGGACAGCCTGGTGGAATTCGCTTTCGCCGTGGTTGCGGTGCAGCACGTCCTGGAAGATGGGTTCCAGCTTTTCATCAAGTTTTGCAGTCATATGGGTTAAGCCCTCGGGATACGCGTTATTGAGCGCCGTAAGACGGCGGCTGCACAAGAAAAAGGGTATTGATTGCACCACAAGGGTGCGTATTTTGGCAAGCGGCCTGGATATTTAGATGTACCTGAAATACTCCTAAATGGGTGCGACATTGTGTCTCAAGCCATGATCGGCCCGGCCCCTTACACTTCCGCCTATCCAGAACATCTGTCTAGCGACTCGTACATCAATAAGGACCCCCTCCTAATGGTAATCAGACACCTGGCTCGTTGTATCGGCCTGAGCCTGGCCGGTTGTGCCATCATCCCGTTGGTTCAGGCAGAAACCGAATCAGCGGACCAGCTGTTGATCCGGGTTACTGAGGGCCGTTCGGCGGAAATGGCCCGGTTGAACGAGGCGGCGGTGTCGCCCGAGCCTGTGGAGCGCCTCTCCGCTGACCCTTCGGTGTCTCTCTCCCGCATGGGTGGCCGGGGCCTGGATCCGGTGGTCCGAGGCCAGGGCCGGGAGAGTGTGGATGTGCTTCTGGATGGCATACGGGTGGAAGGGGCCTGCCCCAATCGCATGGACCCGCCAACCAGTCGCCTGAGTGCAGCGCTGGCGCCATTACTGGAGGTCCGTACCAGCAATCAGACCCTGCGCTGGGGCCCCATTACTGGTGGGCAGGTGATCGCAACCACCGCCGAGCCATCTTTCAATGGCACCGCTATAACGGGCCACCTGACTGTGGGCGGCTCAGACAACGGCAATGGCAAACTGATCAACGGCAGTGCCGCTGTTGGCAACAAGAGTGCGTGGCTAAGGCTGGCGGGCGGTTACGACGAGGCCGACGATTATGAGGATGGCGACGGCAATGAGGTTCGCACTGCTTACAAAAACGCTGAAGCTCGGGTTGATGCGGCGTGGAAAGCGGACAACGGTTTCTATATCGAGGGGCTGGTGAGTCGTCAGGAGGAGCGGGACGTGAAATACGCCGGTTCCGGCATGGACGCGCCGAAAACGGATACAGACATCCTGCGCCTGGAACTGGGCGCACCGGTGGGCAACGGGGACTGGAACCTGCTCGCCTGGCAGGCAGATGTGGATCACATCATGGACAACTTCAGTCTCCGTGACGCCACCATGAAAATGCTCACTGCTTCCGAGACTGAAACCCGAGGCCTGCGGCTGACCCTGGACCAGAGCCCCGATGCCAGAACCGACTGGGCCATTGGTGCGGATGTTGAAACCAACAACTGGTACGCGGAGCGTTTCGGCGGCGCCAGTCTTGTCAGCCTTACCTCGGTTCTCTGGCCCGATGTGGACCGGGACCGGTTCGGAGTCTTTGCCGAACGATTTTACCGCGTAACACCTGCGTTCAGGTTCGGCGGGGGTGTCCGGTATGATCGTGTCGAAATGTCCGCTGCTGCCTCTGGCAAGGTTTTCGGCAGCGGCATGATGGCCATGTCAGCGGCGGATGCCTACCGGAGTATCTACGGCACCACCAGCATCGACGTTGCCGATGATAATGTCAGTGGTTTTATCAGCAGTGACTGGCGTTTCTCACCCATCCAGTCGATGGTGGTTACGGCGAGCCATAGTGTGCGGAGCCCCGGCGTGACGGAGCGTTATATTGCCAGCTGGAACAACATGGACCCTTCCCGGCGCTGGGTTGGCAATCCCGCTCTGGATACCGAGAAGCACCACAAACTTGAACTGGCTTTGCCGGGCCGGAGCAACGGCTGGCACTGGCGCCCTGCGGTGTGGGTGGATCAGGTCGATGATTTTGTCCTTCGCACCCGCAACCAGGATCAGGTCAGCGTCTACCGCAACATTGATGCCCGCCTGCTGGGTGTGGAGGCACAGTTGGGCTGGAGCAATGGCTCCTGGAGCGCCAACAGCAGCCTGGCGTCCGTCCGCGGTGAAAACCGGGACGACAACAAGTCTCTGCCACAGATTCCGCCGGTGCAGTTCATCCAGACCCTCGTCTGGCAGCATAGGGGCCATGCTGTTGAGGCGGAGTGGGTGCTGGCCCGCCGCCAGGACCGCATTGATCCCCAGTCCGGCCAGGACGCCGGCACCTCCCCCGGCTACGGCGTTTTCAACCTCTCCGGCAGCCACCCGCTGGTGGACTACCTCAGCGTTAGCTGGGCGGTGGATAACCTGTTCGATAACACCTGGGCGCCCCATGTCAGCCGGGCCAATACCGATCCATTCAATCCGGAAGCCGTAAGGGTGAATGAGCCTGGCAGAACCCTTCGTGCCGCACTGACGGCCAGGTGGTAAGTCCTCAAATGGCGGTTACCCGCTTCTCATAGCGGGCGGGTAACATTGTGCCCCGGGTGGAACCAACTCCTTCACCCGGGGCTTTTTTGTCCAGGCTCAATGTAAGACTCTTGCCTACCTGTTAGACTTTGATTAATTAACGGAATAACCTTATAACCTTGCTGAGAGGTTGACATGCGTCATCCTGGTCGCCTTTTTATCACTCTGCTGCTCATGGTGCCTGCACTGGCAGCTTCGCAACCTGCCTTTGAGGCCGTCGAGCGCCGTTCCTTTCATGAAACCATTCACCTGGACGGCGTTATCGAAGCGGTCCAGCAGAGCACCGTCTCGGCCCAGACCAGTGGCACAGTCCAGCGCCTGCCATTCGATGTCGATGACTCGGTTGCCGCCGGGGATGTGATCGTCCAACTGGAAGACAGTGAGCAGCGTTCCCGCTTGCGCCAGGCCCAGGCCGGGCTGGAAGAGGCGGAAGCGGCGCTCACGGATGCGCGGCAACAATTCGATCGCATTGAAGCTGTTCATGAGAGGGGGCTGGTGTCCCGCCAGGAATTTGATCAGGCCCGCAACAATCTGGCCGCCGCCCGGGCCAGGGTGGAGCGTGCCAGCGCAGCGGTTTCCGAGGCACAGGAGCAGCTGTCCTATACCCGGGTGGTGGCGCCCTATGGCGGCATCCTCACCGAACGTCATGTGGAGCTGGGCGAGTCCGTAAATCCTGGTCAACCGCTGCTCAGCGGGCTGTCCCTGGAACAGCTCCGGGTCGTGGTTGAGTTGCCACAGAAGTATGCGGAACTGGCACGCACCGAGCGCCAGGCCTTGGTTACCCTCACAGACGGCCGGGTGTTGGAAACCGGCGACATGACGTTCTACCCCTATGCCAATCCGCAAACCCATACGTTTCGGCTGCGGATGCGTTTGAACGAGCCCAACGGTTCCCTGTTTCCCGGCATGCTGGTGAAAGTCGGCGTACCGGTTGCCAGTCGCGAGGCCCTGTGGGTGCCGGCCAGCAGCCTGATCCATCGCAGCGAACTCAGGGCGGTGTTTGTGCTGGATGATCAGGATCGACCACGGCTGCGCCAGGTGCGTACCGGGGTGAGGGACAACGGCCGGCTTGAGATTCTGGCAGGGCTCAGTGAGGGCGAGCGGGTTGTGACCAACCCCTCCGGGCTGGTTGGCAGTGAACGACTGAATCTTGCCACCGAGCCGGGCGGGGAGGCGACTCCGTGAGCCGGGAACTGCCGCCCGTTGGGCCATCCGGTGCCATTGCCCGGGTTTTCCAGAACAACCACCTCACCCCGTTGCTTGCCATTCTGGCCATTATTCTGGGCATTCTCGCCGTGGTGGTCACCCCGAAAGAGGAAGAACCCCAGATTGACGTCACCATGGCCGACATCATGGTGGCGTTTCCCGGGGCCAGCACCCGCGAGGTGGAAAGCGCCATAGCCACGCCCGCCGAACAGGTAATGAGCGAGATCCAGGGCGTGGAGCATGTCTATTCGGTGTCGCGACAGGGCCAGGCGGTCATCACCGTTCAGTTCGAAGTGGGCATTCCGCGCCAGGAAGCGCTGGTGCGGTTGTACAACCAGGTCTATTCCAACCAGGACTGGTTGCCAGCCAACCTGGGTGCGACCCAGCCGGTCATCAAACCCAAGGGGATTGATGATGTTCCGGTGATGACCCTGACGCTCTACGATCCGGTCAACGGACACACCGGTGAGGAGCTTACCCGCCTGGCTCATATGCTGGAAGTGGCGCTGAAGCGGGTTCCGGGTACGCGGGATGTTTACACGACCGGGGGTATTCCTGACCGGGTCGATATCCGTTTTGACCCGGCGTTGCTGGCCGGCTTCAACCTGACCATCGACGATTTGCGTAACGCGCTGGCCGCTGCCAACACCAGCAGTCAGGAGGCCCGGATTACCCGGGATAACCTGTCCATTCCGGTTCAGGCCGGCACCCTGCTGAAATCGGTAGAGGATGTTCGTCGCCTGGTGGTGGGCATGCACAATGGCTCGGCGGTGTACCTGGAGGATGTAGCTGACATCAGCCGCGGCGGTACCGTGGCCGACCAGAGCGTGATGACCGGCTTCGGGCCGGCACACGAGGCCGGGGAAGCAGGCCAGCCCGGCGACGTGTATCCCGCAGTCACCCTGGCTATCGCCAAGAAACCCGGTGAAAACGCCGTCAATATCACTACCGCCATTGAAGAACGGTTGGAGCGGTTGCGCAATCGGGCCTTGCCAGTGGGTGTGGAAGTGCTGGTTACCCGTGACTACGGCGCCACAGCCTCCCAGAAAGCCCGCAAGCTGATTACCGATCTTATTTCCGCCACCCTGTGCGTGGTGCTGCTGGTATTGGTAGCCATGGGCTGGCGCCAGGCCCTCATTGTGGGTCTGGCCGTTCTGATTACCCTGTTGCTGACCCTGGTGTTTTCCTGGGCCTGGGGTTTTACCCTCAACCGGGTATCGCTGTTTGCGCTGATTTTCTCCATCGGCATATTGGTGGATGACGGCATCGTGATCACCGAGAACATCAACCGCCGGATCCAGAACTCCCGGTGGCCGGTGAAGGACATCATTCCGGTGGCGGTAGACGAGGTCGGAACGCCCACCATTATGGCGAGCCTGACCATCATGGCAGCGCTGATTCCAATGGCCTTTGTCAGTGGTCTGATGGGGCCCTACATGAGCCCGATTCCGATCAATGCCTCGGCGGGTATGGTGCTGTCCCAGATTGTGGCTTTTGTCGTCGCGCCCTGGCTGGCATTCCGGTTGCTGAAACACAAGAAGGGTGAGCTGGCCGCAGAAGCGGATGAGGCGTCCAGTTCTGCCGATGGTGTCAGCCCGCTGTCTCTGCGCATCTTCCGCACGGTGCTGGACCCGTTCCTCGGTGATCATCCCTGGCGCCGTCGCCTGCTCGGGCTGGGCGTGGTCGGACTGACCATTGCGGCTGCGTCATTGCCGGTGTTCCTGGCGGTTATTCTGAAAATGCTGCCATTCGACAACAAGTCCGAGCTGCAGGTGGTCGTGGACATGCCGGAGCGCACGCCGATGGAGCAGACCCAGCGGGTGCTGATGGAAATGGGCAGCTACCTGGAAACGGTCGGGGAAGTGGCCAACTGGCAGACTTACGCCGGCACAGCATCCCCCATCAATTTTAACGGCCTGGTACGCCAGTATTATCTGCGCAGCGACCCCTATCAGGGGGACATCCAGATCAATCTGAGCCACGAGGACAACCGGGACCGCCAATCCCATGACATCGCCCAGTCCTTGCGGGCGCCGCTTACGGAGATTGGTGACAGGTACGGTGCCAGCGTGAAGATTGTGGAGGTGCCGCCGGGGCCGCCGGTGTTGTCTCCGGTGGTGGCCGAGATCTACGCCGTGGATGAATCCCGACGGGCAGAGCTGGCGCGCCTGGTGGCAGAGGGTATGACAGAGATTGACGGGCTGGTGGATATAGACACCACCCTGGAGGCGCCGACGAAGCAGTGGGAAGTCGTGGTGGACCGGGATCGCGCAGCACGGCTCGGGGTATCGCAGGCCCAGGTGGTCGGTGCCTTGCAGACGGCCCTCGGCGGAACCAGCGTCAGCTTCCTGCACGATGACCACGCCAAGTATCCCGTGCCCATCCGGGTCATTCTGGGGGAAGGGGATAAGGCTCAGCCCTCGGTGCTGCTGTCGCTGAATGTGCGCAGTCGTGCCGGTAACCTGGTCCCGCTGGCAAGTATCGCCGAGGTTCGGGAAGCGGACTGGATGGGGGCCATCTATCACAAGGATTTGCTGCCGGTGACCTACGTCACGGCGGACATGGCGGGAGAGACCGATTCACCCTTGTACGGCATGTTTGCCATGGTGGACCGCCTGAAGCAGCAGGAGGGTGCCCCGGAGCAGTACTTTATCGATCAACCACCGCTGCCGGAAAAGGGCACCCTGAAATGGGACGGCGAGTGGCAGATTACCTACGAAACCTTCCGGGACATGGGTGCCGCCTACAGTGTGGGCATATTCATGATTTTCGTGCTGCTGGTGGCGCAGTTCCGGTCCTACATTCTGCCGCTGGTGATCATGGCGCCCATCCCGCTGACGCTGATCGGGATCATGCCCGGCCATGCCTTGCTGGGGCGTGAGTTCACCGCAACCAGCATGATTGGAATGATCGCCCTCGCCGGCATCATCGTGCGCAATTCCATCCTGCTGGTGGTGTTTATCCGCCAGCTGATTGAGGAGGGCGTGGAGCTGGACGAGGCCGTGGTACTGGCCGGGGCGGTGCGCATCAAACCCATTGCTCTGACCGCCATTTCAGCGATGGTGGGAGCCTACTTCATCCTCAACGATCCGATATTCAATGGACTGGCGATATCCCTGATTTTTGGTCTCGCCATGTCCACCTTGCTGACGGTCGTTGTGGTGCCATTGCTTTACTACACTCTGGCCCGTTGTCGTTGGGTCTGATCAGGTCCGGGCTGTGGCGGTTGATGGGGAAAGCGCGGGGATTATCCGGTTACGCCCGTCCTCTTTGGCCTTGTAAAGGCGGATATCTGCCTCGCGGACCAGCTCCCGCAGGGTGTCGCCATCGGTGCCAAGTTCTGCAACGCCGCCGCTGAGCGTCACTCGAATCACATTGTTGGCGACGGTCAGGGGGGTGGACGCAACGGCTATGCGGATTTTTTCAGCTACTTCCATAGCCTGCCGGCTGTTGGTGTTGCTGAGCAGAATGCCGAATTCCTCGCCCCCCAGGCGTGCGGCCACATCGGTGGCGCGCAGGCATTGCCGGAAAATACGCGCAACGTGTTGCAGCGTCAGGTCACCGGTTTCGTGGCCATGGTTGTCGTTAACATCTTTGAAGTGATCCAGATCGAGAATCAGGACAGACACCGGAGAGCTGTATCGTCGCGCCCGTTGTTTCTCCTGCTCAAAAACATCGTTGAGCCGGGCCCGGTTGGCAAGACCGGTTAGCGGGTCAGTCTGGGCGAGTTTCATGAGCTGGCGTTCGGAGGTTTCACGGGTAACTTCGTATACGTGTGAAAACACCAGAATACACAGGGAGATAACCGCGATGTTGGTAATCGGAAGAGCCTGCATCATGTCGGGCTGATCCAGATGCCTGTACACGAAAATCACTGCGGCTATTCCCATGTAGAAAACGGAAACGGCGAGCCCGAGACGACGTCCCATCAGCAGGTGCGAGATAATTGGTATCAGCAGCACCCAGGCGTGGACAGCAGAAGTGGCCCGCGGGGTCGCCATTGCGAACACCAATGCGGTGAAAAATGGAATCAGATAGGCGATGATCCAGCGTTCCAGATGCCGGGTGTTGCGGATCGCCCGATAAACAACAATGGAATAGATGCCCATTGCGATTTCCACAAAGGCCAGCGGATAACTGCCTTTCAGGAGATTCATCGACGAGAACAGTGTCGCGCCAATGACGCACAGCACCAGCAATGCCTTCAGTACCGCCTTGCGGTAAGGCCGCGCCAGTTCTTTCAGGGGGTCTTTGTAGCTGTCCATGCGCGAGATCTGTAGCGGCCGGGAAGGGGCTGATTCCGATCCCTGGAATGTGTAGATAAAGTGAGCATAACTCAGAAGTGTGAATTAGATCAGATTTCCGACAAAAAGTGATGATGCCCGAGACTAAAGTCTAAGTGTTCCTGACAAAGATCCCACATGCGCTATATTGACGCACCATGCCGGATCCGGATCCAAAACCGGGTTGGGGCTGTATAGTAAGTAGCCTGATTTCTTCGAGGCTTACACACCGTGATTGGCCAGAGAACCATGAAAAAACGCTTTATTCCCCTGCTCATACTTGCCATCGGTATTGCCGGCTTCGTTCTGCTGAAAGTTACCCGGCCAGAGCCGGAAACGGCCAGCGCCCGGGAGCGTAGCTGGCTGGTTGAAGTGATGACCGTGGAGCCCGGTACCCACACACCCGTGCTGCCCCTCTATGGTCAGCTTATGGCGCCGGAACAGGTAACCATTGTCGCGCCCCTGGCAGGGCGAATTGGAAGCCGGCCGGTGCGGGAGGGGCAGCGCGTGACCAAGGGCGAGCTTCTGGTCGCTCTGGATGAAGCGGATGTCAGGCCGCTGGTTGCTCAGGCAGAGGCGGATGTAAAAGATCTCCAGGCCCAACTGGCCTCGGAACAGGTGCGTCATGCCAATGACCGCGAGGCGCTGGAGGGAGAAAAAGCCATTCTGAGCAACGCCAAACGCCAGTTTGAGCGAACACAGTCCCTGGTCAGCCGCAACCTGTCCTCTCAGGAAGACCTGGATGCCGCCTCGGATGCCCTGGCACGGGCCCGCCTCACGGTTACCGCCCGGCAGCGGGCAGTAGACGAACACCCCTCCCGGCTGCAAAGTCTGGAAGCCAGGCTTGCCCGGGCCCAGGCAGCATTGGCTTCCGCGCGCCGGGACGCCGGGAGAGCGACAGTGACTGCTCCTTTCGACGGTATTGTGACGGATATTCAGGTGGCCGAGGGTGACCGGATTTCGCAAAACGCCCGGCTGCTTTCCGTCTACCCGGACCAGGGGCTGGAGCTGAGGGCCAGGGTGCCGGATGTCTTCCGGCAGGAGTTGCTGGATGCCCTGGACGCCGGTGAGGAACTGCAGGCGGAAACCGAAAATGGCCGGCACCGTTTTGTCCTGTCCCGCTTCGCCGGTACCAGTGATCCTGCGGGCACCGAGGCGATACTGATATTGAGCGGCGAGGCCGGTGGCCTGCGTCCGGGTGGGTTGCTCCCGGTTACGCTGGAACGGCCGCCGAGGCAAGACGCCATTGCCATCCCCTACAGTGCCCTCTATGGCAGTGACAGCGTGTACCGGATGACCAATGACTCCCGTATGCAGCGTGTCACGGTGAAACGCCTGGGGGAGGCCAGAGGTTCGAACGGCGAGCGCTATGTGCTGGTGTCGGCTGAGGGGCTGGACGCCGGCGACTCCCTGATTACCACCCATCTTCCCAATGCCATGACGGGCCTGAAAGTGGAGCTTGCGGGCGGCGCGCAGGAGGCGGGCGAATGAGGCGCCGCCGCGGTGTGATCGGTTTCTTTGTTCACCACCGGGTCGCGGCCAACCTGGTCATGCTGGTGATGCTGCTTGGGGGCACCCTGGCGCTGAGCCGGATGAACATCCAGTTCTTTCCCAATTTTGCCCTCGATATTGTCAGTGTGCGGGTGGTGTGGAGTGGTGCCTCCGCCGAGGACGTCGAGCAGGGCATCACCAATCCCCTGGAACAGCGCTTACGCAGTGTTCAGGGTCTGAAGAAAATGACCTCCACCTCCGCCCAGGGGGTGTCATCCATCACTCTGGAATTTACCGAGAACACCAACCCCATCCAGGCCCTGGATGACGTTCGCCAGCAAGTGGATGAGTTCACTAACCTGCCTGCTGAAGCGGAAGAGCCCCAGGTAACCCGCTTTGAACGATACGAACCTGTTGGCCGGTTGCTGGTGTACGGTGATATGGACCGGACGGAGCTACGTCAGCTGGCCTATCGATATGAAGATGAGCTGCTGTCAGGGGGTATCGACCGGGTATCCATTCGCGGCCTGCCGGAGCAACAGATCAGCATTGATGTGCCGGTGGAGCGCCTGGAAGCCCTGGGCCTGTCCCTGGACCAGATTGCCGAGCGTGTAGGATCCATCTCCCGGGATCTGCCTGCCGGCATGATGGGGCAGCAGGACGCCACTCGGGAGCTGCGGTCGGTAGAGCAGCGCCGCAGCCCCCAGGCCTTTGAAACCATACCGGTGCTCAGTGGTGAGCGTATTCAGCTGCGTCTCGGTGATATTGCCATTATTCGCCAGGAAGCACGGGAGAGTCAGGTGAACCTGACCCGGGATGGGCACCCGGCGGTGGAACTCCAGCTTCAGCGTGCCGAGGATGGCAACTCCCTGGAAGCGGCCGGCGTACTGGAGGCGTGGCTGGCAGATACCCGGCCGGTGCTGCCGCCCTCTGTTGAACTGGAGGTCTATGACGAGACCTGGCAGTTACTGGATGACCGCATTTCCCTGTTGATCAAGAACGGCATGGGCGGCCTGGTGCTGGTCATTATCCTGCTCTACCTGTTCCTGCCGGGCCGGGTAGCCCTGTGGGTGGCCATTGGTATTCCCACCGCCTTTCTGGCGGCATTGGCCGTGCTCTGGGGTATTGGCGGCTCCATCAACATGATTTCCCTGTTCGCGCTGATCATGGCGCTGGGGGTAATTGTGGACGATGCCATTGTGGTGGGGGAGGACGCCGACGCCCACGCCCGCATGGGGGAAGAGTCCATCTATGCCTCCGAAGGGGCCGCCAAACGCATGGTGTGGCCGGTTCTGGCGTCATCGCTCACCACCGTGGCTGCCTTCATGCCGTTGCTGGTGGTGGGGGGTGTGATCGGCAATATCCTCGGGGATATACCCCTGGTGATGATCTGCGTGCTGATTGCCTCGTTGCTGGAGTGCTTTATCGTGTTGCCGGCTCATCTGCGCCATGCCTTTATTCCCGGCAAACGCAAGCAGACGCAAGCCGGCCCGGTGGAGCGTGTGCGCAAACGGTTTGAGTCAGGCTTTGATCGTTTCCGTGAGGGGCCTTTCCGCCAGGTGTCCCGCTACACACTGCAGCATCGTGGCCTTACCCTGGCTTCTGCCCTGGCGGTGGCCCTGCTGACAGTGGGGCTGCTGGTAGGCGGCCGGCTCGGATTCAACTTCTTCCCGACACCGGAACCGTCGGTGCTCTACGCCAATGCCAGCTTCGTGGCCGGCACCAACCGCGAAACCGTGGACGATTTCGTCGCCAGGATGCAACAGGCCCTGAACGAAACCGAAGAGGCACTGGGGGGCGACCTGATCCTGCACGCTGTCGCCAATCACGGCACCAGCCAGGGTGCTGAGGGCACCACACGGACCGGGGACGAGCTGGGCTCCATCATGGTGGAACTGGTGCCATCGGACCGCCGCACGATTCGTAACCCGGAATTCATTACTGCCTGGCGGGACCGGCTGAACCGGCCCGCCGGCCTGGACAATCTCACCATCTCCGAGCGCCAGTCAGGTCCGCCAGGCAAGGATGTGAACGTGCGGCTGACGGGAGAGAACGCCATCGACCTCAAGAAGGCGGCTGAAACCCTCAATGAGTCCCTGCGTACCCTGCCCGGTGTGCTGGATACCGAAGACGACATGCCCTGGGGTCGGGAGCAGCTTATCTATCAGGTCAGTGCCCACGGTGAGGCGCTGGGCCTGACCACAAATGATCTGGGGCGCCAGCTGCGGGCGGCGTTCGACGGCCGTATTGCTCAGATCTACCAGGATGGGCGGGACGAAGTGGAGGTGCGGGTACAGTTACCTCGCGAGCAGCGGGAAAGCATGGCAACCCTTGCACAGCTGACCGTGCGGATACCGGACGGGCGATTTGTGCCACTGGCACAGGTTATGAATCTGGACCATCGCCAGGGTTTCCAGGCACTGCGGCACGCGGAGGGGGAATTGTCGGTGGAGGTCACCGCCTCCCTGAACACCCGCATCAGTACCTCAGACCAGATCATCGCCAGTCTGGAGGAAAATGTACTGCCGTCCCTCGCCAGCCAGTACAACCTGCGATACAGCTTCGAGGGCCGGGCGGCCGACCAGCGTGAAACCATGGACGACATGAAAACCGGGCTGATTATCGGCCTGGGGCTGATGTATGTGGTTCTGGCCTGGGTGTTCGCGTCCTGGAGCATGCCATTGATCGTAATGGCCATTATTCCTTTTGCCCTGGTCGGGGCGCTGATCGGCCACTGGTTAATGGGGCTGCAGCTCACCATTCTTTCCCTGTTCGGGCTGTTTGGCCTGTCCGGCATTGTGGTGAATAACGCCATTATTCTCGTGGCCTTCTACAACCAGCAGCGGACGAAAGGGCTGAGCATTACCGATGCCCTGAACGAAGCGGCAGTACAGCGTGTGCGCGCGGTATTGCTGACCTCACTCACCACCATTGGTGGCCTGCTGCCCCTGCTGTTCGAAACCTCCCTGCAGGCCCAGTTCCTGATTCCCATGGCCACTTCCATTGCCTTCGGCCTGGGGCTGTCTACGCTGCTGGTTCTGGCGGTGATTCCGGCGTTACTGTCCTACCTTGAGCAGTTTCGAGAGTGGCGGGCCTACCGCCGGGGTGAGGAGCCCGAACCCACTATCCAGCGGAGCGTGTGATGTCGAACCCGGTACTGGCCGTTGAAGGGTTGAGCAAAGGGTTTACCAGCGGTGAGCAACGGGTGGCCGTGCTGAGTGACCTGTCGCTGAGTGTCTGCCCGGGTGAGTCCCTGGCGGTTATCGGGCGCTCCGGGTCTGGCAAGAGCACCCTGTTGAACCTGTTGTGCGGTCTGGAAATACCGGATGAGGGAACCATCACGGTTGCAGGAGAATGCTTTGACGGGGCTGGCAGCAGCGATGCCGATGCACGCTGGGCGGAACTGCGGCGACGCTCCATTGGCGTGGTTTTCCAGGACGCCAACCTGATGCCGGCGCTGTCGCTGTTGGAGAATGTTCGACTGCGGGGGCATCTGGCCGGCCAGGCCGCGGGTGGCGAGCGCGGCTGGTTGGAACGTCTGGGCGTGGGGGCAGAAGCCGACCGCTATCCCGATAAGGTCTCCGGTGGTCAGGTCCAGCGTGCGGCACTGGCCATGGTGTTCGCCATGACGCCGGCTCTGATACTGGCGGATGAGCCCACTGGCAGTCTCGACCGCCATACCGCCGATGACGTCGCCGACTGTCTGTTTGACATGCAGCGGACGACGGACTGCGCTTTGGTACTTGCCACCCATGACAGTGAACTGGCTGCCCGCTGTGATCATCTGCTCGACCTGAGCGCTCTCGACCCGATGGGGCGTGAGTAGTCCATGATGCTGGTCCGCGCCTTCGTCAGCCATTATCGCCGCCACCCCTTCCAGCTTGCGGCGCTGGCAGTGATGATTGTGCTGGCCACCATGCTTTGGACGGGCGTCACCATGCTGACCGATCAGGCCCGCAACAGCCTGTTCGAAAGCGAGGAAGCCGTGGCACCCCGTGTTCATGTGGTGCGCACGGATGGCCAGCGCATCGGTGTTGATGAATTTGCCGAGCTGCGTCTGGCCGGCGTGTGTGTCGCGCCCTGGCTGGAGATAGAGCGCCCGCCTCCGGAGGGTCGGGTGATCGGTATCGACCCGCTGGCCATGAGCTGTTTTCGCGAGGACGCTCCCGGCGGTGATGCCGACGAACTGGACGGTGCTCCTTTTCTGGATATCAGTGAAGCGGCGAGGCTCTCCCGTAAGGGTCACGACAGCCGGCTTTACCTGCTGGCCGCCAATGAAAACGTCGAGCTACCCGATGGCTACACCCTGCGGGACTTTTCACTTGGCCCGCCCACGGGCGAGTTGGCGGACAGCTTCCTGCTTAACCTGGACGCCCTGAGCCTGCTGGTGCTGCTGATCACCGGCTTGCTGGTGCGCAGCGTTCATCGTCTGGGCATCGCCCAGCGCCAACAAAGCTTTGACCTGCTGTACCGATTCGGGGTGCCCCGCCAGACGGTGAAGCAGTTGCTGGCGGCGGAGTTGGTGGTGCTGACCGGTGTTTGCGTGCTGCCCGGGCTCTGGTTGGGTACGCAGCTTGCAGGAACACTGGGTGGTGGGTTCGGGCAGGCTCTCGACAGCCTGTTTGATGTAACCCTCTACGCGGGTTCCGCGGAATCTCTGCCCTGGCAGGCTGCCGGCGTTATGGTACTGCTTGTGTTGACGGTTTGCCTGCTGGACTGGGTGGTGCCCCAGGGCTGGCAGGGTGCTGCTGTGTCAGGCCGGAGACGATTGATCGCGGTCACGGTTCTGCTTGTGGGGCTGGCGAGCGTTGCCCTGGCTCCGGGCCTGGCCTGGGTCTTCGTGGGAACAGCGCTGGTGTTCGCGGGTACCGGTTGGCTGGCGCCCGGATTACTGGCGTTATGGGCTGAGAGGCGGTCTGATCAGACCGATTCGGATGGAAACAATCCTCTTACACGCTGGCGACGCCGGGAACTGGCGGTGATGTTCCGACATCTTGCACTTCCTGTGGTGGCCCTGCAGTTTGCCATGGCAACGGTGCTGGCGGTGCAGGCGCTGGTGACAACGTTCGAACGTACGTTCGACGAATGGCTGTCTCAACGCCTGGAGGCTGAGTTCTATGTCGAGGTGCCTCGTGGAGCGGATGCCGGGCTGGCGGCAACAACGTTACGGGGGCTTGAAGGTATCGGGGCCTGGCATCAGGTGATCCGTGGCGAGGCACGGATCATTACAGACGGATTGGCCAGTGAAGGTAGCACGGTTGCCGTTGATCTTTTGGCGCTGGCTCCCATCAGCGATCTGGTGCTGGGCTGGACGTTGCTGGCCAGTATTGACCGGCCCTGGCAGAAGCTTGAACAGGGCGGCGTGATGGTCAATGAGCAACTGGCCCGGCGTGATCAGCTAGAGGTGGGTGACACCCTGAACGTTGTCATCGCAGGCACCGAAACCAGTGCTCATGTGACCGCCATTTACGCGGACTATGGACGTCCGGCAGGGGAAGTGTTGATGTCCGGCGCCGCCTTGCCGGACGGTTTCAGCCCCCATTTCGAAAGTTTTTCGGTGAATCCGGGCGAGCTGGCCATGACGGATATCCGGGAACGGTTGGCCGCTGTTTGGAATACGCCTGACGTGACTGTCCGGGATAACGCCAGCATTCGCGCCCTGGCCTCCCAGGTGTTCGGCCAGACCTTCCTGCTCACCCGCGCCATCAGCCTGCTGACACTGGCGCTTGCCGCCGTCGCTCTGCTGATTATGGGCTGGGTGTTTTTCACCACGCGGGTCTGGTACTTCCAGTTGCTGGGTATCTGGGGCCTGCCGGCCCGAAAGGTCTTTGGCCAGCTCCGGCACCTGTCGGTCACGCTGACGATGGCGGTCACCACCGCCGCCCTGCCGCTTGGCATCTGGTTGGCCTGGGTGCTGGTCAGTCGAATCAACCCGTTGGCTTTTGGCTGGTCACTGCCTATGGATCTGTATCCCCGGTTCTGGCTTGAGCTGGGCCTGGTGGCAGCGGTGACCGGCCTGGTGGTTGCGCACCTGATGCGCAGGCAGCTGGTTCACCGGGCAAAGGACAAACAGGTGAAGACATGAGAGCCCATTTCGCCTTCGTTGCATGGTTACTGATGGCTGCTGTTGCAGGTTGTTCGGATTCATCCAAAGAGACTGGTTTCGCAGGCCTGGCTCAGCAGGTCGGGGAGGTGGATGAAACCGGGTTTCTGCAGCCCCGGCCCGGCGATACCCTCGTATTCCCCGATGATTGGGGCCCTCACCCGCAACATCGCATTGAATGGTGGTACCTGACGGCCAACCTGGAAACCCGGGGCGGCAAACCACTGGGCCTGCAATGGACCCAGTTCCGTCAGTCCCTTCAGCCCCGGCCGGCTGAGAGTGAGGCTCCCGATCCGGAGGCCTGGCCCCTTGAGGCGGCCTGGATGGCCCATGGTGCGGTGTCGTATGAGGGGGAGCATCGGTTTACCGAGAAGCTTGCCCGGGGTGATGTGGGCCATGCTGGCGCCAGGGTAGATCCGTTCCGCGTTTGGCTGGATGACTGGCGGGTGGAAGCGGTGCCAGGGTCGGATATGTGGCGCCTGCAGGTGACAGGGGATGGCTGGAGCTATGACCTGCAGTTGACGGGTACCAGGGACGTGGTAGCCCATGGTGTCGAAGGCTTCAGCGCCAAGTCCGCCAGTGGTGAGGGCTCCATGTATTTCAGCCTGGTGGATTTACAGATCGGGGGAACGGTGACACTCGGGGATCGGTCCCTGGAGGTTTCCGGCAAGGGCTGGTTTGACCGTGAATGGAGCAGTCAGTTTCTCAAGGCAGGCCAGCAGGGCTGGGACTGGTTCGCGCTGCATCTGGAAGATGGAAACAAGCTGATGGCCTTTCGCCTGCGCGAAGACGGCGGTGCCTATTCGTCTGGCAGCTGGATCGGGGCCGATGGCCAGCTTGAAGCGCTGGATCGCGATGATCTGACCCTGTCACCGACCCGTTGGCATGAATCTCAACGTGGCCGAGTGCCCGTTGAGTGGCGACTGACGATTCCTCAGCATAAGGTGGACCTGACTGTCGCAGCACCGCCCGGCAACTACTGGAACGACGGGCTCTATCCCTATTGGGAGAGCCCGGTGTCTGTTGCCGGCTCCCACCAAGGTGTGGGTTATATGGAACTGACCGGCTACAGGGAGTAAAGGGCGGGGACGGTATCAGCGGATGACTGGTGGTTGAAGCCCGCTGACCAGCTCCTGAATGCCCTGATGCCATTGCTGGCGGAGTCGCTGGAAGTAGTCGTTGTGTTCGTCCACCCGGTCGATGAAACAGGGCTTCAGTTCATTATTACGATAGATGGCCACGTCCAGCGGCATGCCTACCGACAGATTGCTTTTCATGGTGGAGTCGAAGGAGATCAGGGCGCACTGGTACGCCCGGTCCAGGGGGGACTGGTAGTTCACCACCCGGTCAAGAATCGGCTTGCCGTATTTTGACTCGCCAATCTGGAAATAGGGGGTCTCTCGGGTAGCTTCGATGAAGTTGCCTTCCGGGTAAATGTTGAACAGCCGCGCTTCTTCGCCGTGGATCTGGCCGCCCAGGATCAGCGAGCAACTGAAATCCACGTGGTTGATCTTGCCCTCCGGGTTGTCCCGATGGATAACTTCGCGAATGGTCTTGCCGACAATCTCCGCGGTCTCGAACATGGAAACCGTGGAAAAAACGTTGGGCACCTCGGAGCCGGCGCGCTTTTCCAGCAGGCTGATCACACTCTGGCTGGTTGCGAGATTGCCGGCGGACAGAATGACCAGCTCCCGCTCGCCCGGCTGCTCAAAGACATGCATTTTGCGGAAGGTCGAGATCTGGTCAAAACCCGCATTGGTGCGGGAGTCGGACGCGAACACCAGGCCATCGGCCAGCCGCATCGCCACACAATAAGTCATCGGGCTACCCTCGGGTGATTCGGAATCCGGCCAGTTTACCCCTTTCACTGCAGAATACATGGGGTGATGTGTCGATTTTGCAAAGCTTTTTGTTACTGGCTCTCCCCGGCTTTGGTTACCCAGGCGCGGGTCTGCAGACTCTCCATGCCACCACCACTGCGAATGCCTCGCACCGGAGCGGCATCCCGGTAATCCAGGCCCGTTGCCAGCTTGATATGGCTTTCCGCTACATTGAGCAGGTTCACCACATCAAAGGTATGCCAGTTGCGGCCCAGCCACGCCTCTGCCCAGGCGTGGGTGGCCAGGTGGTCGTCGCTGAAGGTGTGTATGTAGCCGCTGACGTAACGCACCGGAACCCCGATGTGGCGGCAGCAGGATATGAAGATATGGGTATGGTCCTGACACACCCCGGCTTTCTGATTGAAGGCCTCGGCGGCGGTGTGGGTCACAGTGGTGGCGCCGGGCAGGAACTGAATGTGCTCCAGGATGCGGTTCATCATTCTTACCAGGCTGCGTTTGTTGGGGGAAAACTGGCTGGCGAACGCCTTGATGGCGTTGTCGGCTTCCGTCAGCGGGGTGTGGCGCAGGAACACTTCCGGCGGGAAGGGTGAATCGTCCCGGGTCAGTGGTTTGCCGGTGAGGTCAACCACGCCTTCGGCGGTCAGGGTGATCTTCGAGACCGTCTTGTCCATGGTCATGACAGTAACCTGGTTGCCGAAGCCGTCGATCATCTGGCTGGTTTCCCCCGGGGCGCTCACGTGCCACTCCAGGATTCGCTGTTGTGGCGTGTTGCGGGGTGTCAGGCGCAGGTACTGGATGCTGTTGTGCATCGGCGCATCGTAGGTATAGGTCGTGTCGTGGCGGATGTTCAGTTTCATTGTTTCCACCCCATGTAGTCCTTCTGGATCTGGCCGGAAATGCGCTGGATGCGTTCCAGGAAGTCGGTCAGATATTCGTGCAGGCCACGCTCTTCAATGTACTCCCGGTCGCCATAGTGGATATTGGCGTACAGGCTGGAGGCCAGGCGCCTGGCCCGACGAGCGTCACCACTCTGGATCTGCTCCAGCAGGCTGGCGATTTCCTGCAGACAGGCGCGGAGTGAGCGGGGAACATCCGGCTTGAGAATCAGCAGTTCCGCCACGTTCATCGGCTCGATGTTGTGGCCGTAGGTATGCTGGTAGGCCTCGAAGGCGGCCAGTGAGTGCAGCAGGGCGGTCCACTCGAAGAACGATTGCGTGGGATGGCCTTCCAGGGATTTGGTGGCCATGTGATGGCGGATATCCAGAACCCTTGCGGTGGTGTCGGCCCGTTCGATAAAGGTGCCCAGACGCAGGAAGTGGAAGGCATCGTTACGCAACAGAGTGCCGTAGGCTGCACCCCGGAACACGTGGGAGCGTTCCCGGGTCCAGTCGAACACCCGGCTGGCGTTGGACTCGGTAACCCCCTTGTGCCGAAGCTCCTTCAGTTCCATCCAGGCTGAATTGATGCTTTCCCACACGTCGGCGGACAGGTTGCCCCGAATGTGCAGCGCATTGTCCCGGGCGCTGCGTATGACGCTGAACACACTGGCAGGGTGGCGGTCATCCAGTAGCAGGAAATCGATCAGGTTCTGGGGCGTGATGTCGTTGTAGAGTTCGTCGAATACCTCTCGTGTGCCGGTAACCAGCAGCGGGACCGACAACTGCTCTTCACGGTCTTCCGGCACGTCGATAAGCGCCATGGTCAGGCTGACGTCCAGTAAACGGGCCTGGGTTTCGGCACGCTCCAGATAGCGGGCCATCCAGAACAGACTTGATGCGGCGCGGCTCAGCATTCGTCGCCCTCCAGTACCCAGGTGTCTTTGGTGCCGCCGCCCTGAGACGAGTTCACCACCAGTGATCCGGCTTTCAGTGCCACCCGCGTCAGGCCCCCGGGCACCATCTGTATCTTTTTGCCTGAGAGCACAAAGGGCCGCAGGTCCAGATGCCGGGGTGCCACGCCTTCATCCACAAAAGTGGGGCAGGTGGACAGGCTCAGGGTGGGCTGGGCGATGTAGTTGTCAGGTCTGGCTTTCAGCAGGCTGCGGAAGTGGCTGAGCTCCTTCTTGCTGGCCCTGGGACCGATCAGCATGCCGTAGCCGCCCGCACCCTGGGTTTCCTTGACCACCAGATCGGGAAGGTTGTCCAGCACGTACTGCAGGTCCCTGGGTTTGCGGCACTGCCAGGTGGGTACGTTCTTCAGAATGGGTTCTTCCCCCAGGTAGAAGCGGATCATGTCCGGCACGTAGGGGTAGATGGACTTGTCGTCCGCCACGCCGGTGCCCATGGCATTGGCCAGCACCACATTGCCGCTGCGGTAGGCGGCATAAAGGCCGGGCACGCCGAGCATGGAATCCGGATTACCGGCCAGGGGGTCGAGGAAGTCGTCGTCAATCCGGCGGTAAATCACGTCCACCTGCTGGGGGCCGATGGTGGTCTTCATGTAGACCCTGTTCTGGCGAATGAACAGATCGGCCCCCTCTACCAGTTCGATGCCCATCTGGCGTGCCAGGAAGGCGTGCTCGAAGTAGGCGCTGTTAAAGCGCCCGGGGGTGAGCACCACTACCGTGGGGTTGGGCTTGAGGGAGGCGGCGCGAAGGGTTTCCCCGAGCAGTGCCGGGTAGTGCTCCACCGGCGCAACCGGCGCCTGTGCAAACAACTCCGGAAACAGGCGCATCATCATGCGGCGGTTTTCCAGCATGTAGGACACGCCGCTGGGGCAGCGCAGGTTGTCTTCCAGCACATAGAAATCACCGTCGTTATGTCGGATCAGGTCTATGCCGGCGATGTGGGAGTAGAGGTTCCTGGGCAGTTTCAGGTTCTGCATGCCGGGCTGGTACTGGGGGTTGGCAAACACCTGTTCGGCGCTGATCACCCCGGCGCGGATAATGTCGAAATCGTGGTAGATGTCGAACAGGAAGCGGTTGAGGGCCTGAACCCGCTGCCTTAGCCCGGCCTGCATCCGCTGCCAGTCGGTGGCAGAAATCACGCGGGGAATCAGGTCAAAGGGGATCAGGCGGTCGGCGCCCTGGTCTTCGCCATACACGTTGAAGGTGATGCCCAGGCGCTGGAAAAGCACGTCCGCCTCGCGGCGTTTCTCGGCGAGCAGGTCCTCGTCGGACTTGATCAGCCAGTCTTCCAGCATCCGGCAACTGGGCCGTACCCGGTTGTCTTCGTCGAACAGCTCGTCGTAAATACCCTCGGGCGGGGTTTGTATCAGCATAACCATGACCCTCTCCTGAACACGCCCTCCACCGGATGTGAAGAGTCGGTATCCAGCCGTTCCCATTCAAAAAAGGAACAGCAAAAGCCAGGCCACTCTGGCGGTAGACGTGCGGGTTTTGGCCAGGGCGGGCTATTTAAGAAAAGGCCAGGAGGGAGAATGTGTCAACAAAAGAGACTGTCAGCCGCCCCATGGCGGCTGACAGTCAGGGCTTATTCCAGCGATGTGGCACCAATGCGGTGAATGCTGACATCTGCACCGTTGAACTCCTCTTCATCGGTCAGGCGCAGCCCGGAGATGGCGCTGACGATGCCGTAGACGATCAGGCCGCCGACAAAGGCCACGACAACGCCGGCAACCGCGCCGATGATCTGGGACATCAGGCTGACGCCCCCCAGGCCACCAAAGGCTTCCTGGCCGAAGATGCCGGCTGCAACAGCACCCCAGACACCACAAACACCGTGCAGGGGCCAGACACCCAGTACGTCGTCCAGGCGTTCGATTTTGTCCTGCGCCCATTCAAACATGTAGACGAAGACCGCACCGGCAATACCTCCGGTGATCAGCGCACCAACCGGGTGCATCAGGTCCGAGCCGGCGCATACGGCCACCAGGCCGGCGAGCGGCCCGTTGTGGATGAAGCCCGGGTCCTTGCGGCCCACAAGCATGGCTATCAGCACGCCACCGACCATGGCCATCAGGCTGTTTACCGCCACCAGGCCGCTGATGCCATCCAGGGTCTGGGCCGACATTACGTTAAAGCCGAACCAGCCCACGGTAAGAATCCAGGCGCCGAGGGCGAGAAAGGGAATGTTGGAGGGGGCAAAGGCCACCACCCGGCCGTTGCGATAACGACCGTTACGCGCACCTAACAGCAGTACCGCGGCCAGGGCAATCCAGCCGCCGACAGCGTGCACGACAACGGAGCCGGCAAAGTCGTGGAATGCTGCACCAAACTGGATCTCCAGCCAGGCCTGGAAGCCGTAATTGCCGTTCCAGATCATGCCCTCAAAGAAGGGATACACGAACGCCACAATCAGCCCGGAGGCGATCAGCATCGGGTAGAATTTTGCGCGCTCGGCAATGCCGCCGGAAACAATGGCGGGTATGGCAGCGGCGAAGGTCATCAGGAAGAAGAACTTGACCAGATCGTAGCCGTTGGCGGCTGTCAGCTCTGTGGCGCTGGCCATGAAGTGGCTGCCATAGGCGATGTAGTAACCGATAAAGAAATAGGCAACGGCGGAGATGCCGAAATCCGTCATGATCTTCACCAGGGCATTTACCTGGTTCTTGTGTCGCACGGTACCCACTTCGAGGAAGGCGAAGCCGGCGTGCATGGCCAGTACCATAATGGCACCGATAAGAATGAAGAGGGTGTTGGCGCTTTCGGTCAGAGTATGTACTGCACTCGTGATATCCACGGGTTGGTTGCTCCTTCTTGTGCATTGATAGCGTGCACAACAAGCAAGGAGTGTTCCGTTTTGATGCAATGCCAGGAGGGGTAACAGATTAGAGGGATTTTACGCCCGATATAAGTGCGCCCGGCGGAAGAATCGTAGTCGCCGGCGCCCTGAAATTGTGCGTTATTGGTGGTCTTGCACTATTGTGGTGGGCCCCTGCTCGGACTGCTCCTTCCAGGCAGCATAACGAAGCAGGTCGGATTCCACGAAGGCCAGGCAGGCGGCCACAACACCGGCGTCGTCCAGGAAGCCAATCCCCAGGAGCAGATCCGGAATCAGGTCCAGGGGATTAAGTACATAGATAAGGGCACCGGCGATCGCTGCGATGCTTTTCCACGGCACTTCTCGGTAATTCCCCTGCCAATAATCCCGCAGCATGGAAAACATCAGGCGGATGTCGGTGCCGAAACGGCGCAGCTTGCCGCTTTTTCTGACCTTGTCCTCGATAGCCTTCTGACGGCGAAGCAGATCGGCCAGGTCATCGCGGCGAACCTTGGCGGCCTCGGTATCCAACTGTTCGTTAGCCTTGTATTCGCTGAATGTTGCCATTGGTCGTTACCTGTATTGAAGTGCCTGTCCCGCTCCATGATCCATCAAGGTTGCGATAAAACCAAGGGGTTTGCGGGGTGTTTCCTTATCGTGGTTATACTGACGGTATGGCCGATTTCATCAAACACAATTCCACGTCCTTTCCCGATGCGCTGTTCTACGAGGCCAGGGGCCTTGAGGTGTTGGCAGACACCCTTAAAACCGCTGGTGTTACCGAGTTACGTGTGCCGGAGGTGACATCCGTCTCGGAACAGGAGCTGGTTATTCCGCGGATAAACCCCGGCCCGGCAACCGAGGCAACCATGGCAATACTGGGCGAGGGGCTTGCCCGCATGCATGCGATTCGTCAGCCACAATACGGGTTTGCAGATGACAACATGATCGGGTTGTCGCCACAGAAGAATCGCCTGACGGACGACTGGGGCGACTTTTTCCTCGAAGATCGCCTCGGTGTACAGGTGGGGATGATTCGTAACCGGCAGGTGAAGGAGGAGTTCGAAGCTGTGCTCAGGACAAAAGGCGATGCTCTGGCGCAGTTCCTGAATGCGCACTGTGAACACCCCAGCCTGCTTCATGGTGACCTCTGGTCCGGGAATGTGCTGTTCGACACCACCGGCCCCTGGCTGATTGATCCTGCGGTCTATTACGGTGACCGGGAAGCAGACATCGCCATGACGGAGCTCTTTGGTGGCTTTTCAACGGCTTTTTACCGCGCCTATGATCGTATTTATCCAAGAACGGGGGTTTACGTTACCAAGCGGGCTATCTATAACCTTTATCACACCCTCAACCACTACAACCTGTTCGGCGCATCCTATCTCGATGCCTGCAGGCGTAATCTGGGAGTTATCGCATCGCAGGTGTAACAAAATCGGGGCACTTGATCAGTGCCCCGATTGTTACGCTAGTGCAGTATCAGGCGGATTTACGGCGACGGGTATACACAAGGCCGGCCAGGCCAAGGCTGAATAATGCCAGGGTGCCGGGCTCTGGTACCGTGGCATAGGCGTGGTTGTCGCTCTCGAAGGCGAAACCGTTACTGGCAATTTTGACGGCAGTAAAGAATTCGCTGCCGAAATTGAAGTTGATATAACGGTTAGTCTGCGAAGAGGTCTGATCACCGTCGGCAGCACCCGGGATCTGGTTTGCGACGTCCGTGCCCGTGAAGTTCTGATAAATACCATCGATCAGAAATGAAATGGTGTTGTAGCTGTCGATTGAACCCCAGAGAAGACCGAAGTAATTTGCTGACGTGCCCAGCTCGAAAACCGCAGAGCCATTCTGGTTCGGATTGGGGACGGTCAGGTATTGACTGTCGATACCGGCGGGCTCTGCGTACTGGCCGTTGACGGAGCCGGTAACGTACTGGAAGTCTCCAGAGCAGCTGGCATAGGGGCAGGTGGGTTCGGTTATGCCGTTGAAATCGATCACGGTGGCGCCTGCAACAGAGGTTGTAGTGTCACCTGGAGCGGACGCGGTAATCAGGACAGCGCTGGCTGAGCCTGAAAAAACAAGTGCAAATGCACCGGCAAGAAGAGAACTGGAATACTTGTTCATTGGATTACCTCAATCTGACATTTCATGGGTATGCACATGGCATGTATAAAAAGTAAGCAGATTGGGTGCCATTTCAGAAAAAACTTTCGATTTCAGTTGACTATCGCTTTTTATCTGTGTGTGATTTTCTGATATGTAAAATAACCCGACGCATTACTGTAGTGGTTTTACCACCAGGCCTTGCCCCACATTTCCGGGTTGGCCCAGTTGTCGGGGTTGTTCCAGGCGCGTTTGTGGTTGTAGCTGTCGATGTTGTAGGTGTAAAGGGTTAACGGGTTGGTTTCATCTCCCAGCTCTGCCTGGCGGCGAAAGCCCAGGCCGATGAAGTCGGTAAATGCCCACTGGGGGCTGTCTGCCACTACCACGGCGATCTGGTGAGTGCCGTAGTTGCGAAGCTGGCCCAGCAGGATTTCCCCCTGTTCATGGCTCAGGTGTTCCAGGGTGTCGGTCACCAGCGCCAGATCCTGGGTTTCGGATAGCGGGAAGGCATCGTTGGGGGCGTCTGTGTCCAGGGTTGTCATCGCGGACTCGCTGTGATGATGGCACCAGTGATCGCCCACCTGGCCGGCCACTTTGCCGCAGACAACCAGAGTACCGGGTTGGCAGGTGTCGATAATGCGGGCCAGGGCCTGATGGGGAGTTGTCATGGTCGGGCGTGTCCTGTCGGGATTGAACCGTCAGTATCCCACTGGCCAGTCGGCGGCATCAACCAGGTGAAGGCCAACCGGTTGCGCCGCGTTCCCATTCCAGTGCTTCACAAACATACCATCAGGGTCGAACTGTTGCGCCTGTTTCTCAAGGTTGAAGTGCCGTGGTCCCCTGGGGTCGGCGCCAACTCCGGCCTGGTACTGCCAGTTGCCATAATTGCTGGCAACGTCGTAATCCACCAGTTGCTCTTCAAACCAGGCGGCGCCGTAGCGCCAGTCCAGTTCCAGTTCGTTCACCAGGCAACTGGCGACGATCTGTCGACTGCGGTTGCTGATGTACCCGGTTTCCCGCAGCTGGTTCATGGCTGCATTTACCAACGGGTATTCGGTGCTGCCCGCGCACCAGGCCTTGAAACGATGGGGGTAGAAAGACGCAGAGCGTTTTTTCTGCTGTACCCCGTCCCGGCGAAACAGATCGGAGCCGTGCTTCATCGCGTACCAGTAAAAGTATTCCCGCCACAGCAACTCGAACCACAGCCAGTAGGTGGATTCGTTCTTGACCTGACTGTCTTCATACCTGGTGATGGAATCGGCCACTTCCCGGACGGACAATGAACCGTTTGCCAGCCAGGGTGACAACCGGGAAGACGCCTCGGTATCGTCCAGAGCGTTCCGGGTCTCCTTGTAGGTGGCGATGTGGTGATTGACAAAAAGATAGTCGTCAAGGCGTTTCAGGCCTGCCGACTCGCCACCGGTAAACGGTACAGGCTGTCGGGGTTCTGGGATGGGGGGGCATTCGCCCCGGTTGTCTTCCGGGTAGCCGGGTGCCGGCGGCAGCGCGGTCAAAGTGCGTATGCGCAGGCTTCCGGAATTGCGCTCGCCAGTCTTTTCAACCTGCTTCCGGAAGCCGGAGAAGGTGCCCGGCAGACTCTCAAGCGTCATTGGCAGAGAGCTTTCGGTGAACAGGCTGAGGGTTTCGAACTGTTGGAAAACCGTTTCCGGAAGCTTGTTTTTGATGGCCTGCCACTCATCCGCTTCGCGTGTGCCGGGCAGGCGCGAACGTATTACTCGCCCGATCCGGTGGTTATGTACCAGTTCCGGGATCACCGCTTCAGGCTCACCGAAGGCAATGTGTAAACGTTGCCCCAGCGGCCTGAGGCTGCGCTCCAGCTCCATAAGGCTTTGCCACAGAAAACGCCAGCGGTGATCACCCATGGTTCTGCACTGGAATGGACCGGGTGCAAACCAGCGCGGGTTGACCACATATACGCAAAGCAGCATGTCTGACTTTGAGGCGGCCAGCAGGGCTGCGTTGTCGTGAAGTCGTAGGTCCCGTGTGAACCAGTAGAGAGTGGTCAAGATCAGAGAACCTCATCGAATAACATGGACGAGGAATAGTACGTTACGTGTGTGGGGATAGATTGGCACGATGAAGTCGAAGTGGTTCGCCTCAGGTGCCCCCCATATAGATTGACATCAAATGATTGTCGTCCCTGATGTCCTCTTGTGTACCTGCAAATTTACGTTTCCCACCTGCAAAGATATAAACACTGTCGGCGACGGGTAACGCTTCACGAATATTCTGCTCCACCATGATGACGCCGACCCCTCGCTCCTTGAGGCCGACGACTCTTTCCATGGTTTCGTGAACCAGCGCGGGCGAGAGCCCGGCCGATGGCTCGTCGAGCATCACGAAAGCAGGGTCTGTTACGAGGGCGCGGGCGATGGCCACCATCATCTGTTCCCCGCCTGACAGTGAGCCCGCCGGGGTATTTCTGCGACGCTGCAGGTTCGGGTAATCAGCAATCAAGGATTCAATGCGTTCTTCGATGAGCTGCTTGTTGTTTAGCGCATACCCACCCATCCTGAGATTTTCCATGACGGTAAATCGCGGAAACACCCCCCCGCCCTGAGGCATCATCACAATGCCTTTGCTCACCATGTTGTGAACCGGTAATCCGGTGAGCTCGGTATCGCCAAGTGTTATCCGCCCCGACCAGGCTGGCAGGAGACCGGCAATAGCCTTTATGACTGTGGACTTTCCGCTGCCATTGGGTCCGAAAATACAGGTTATCTGTCCTGGAGGTGCAGAGACGGTGATGTCATGCACGATCTCCTGCTTGCCGTAACCGGTAACCAGATTGTCGACTCTCAGCTCGTTGCTCATGTGCGCCCCAGGTAGGCTTGTTGGACATTGCGGTCGCTGGCGATGGTTTCGAAATCGCCTTCCGCTACCACTTTCCCCTGATCCATTACCACAAGCCGGTCGCAGATTTCCTTTACCATTTCCATGTCATGTTCGATGATCAGGAAAGTGATGCCGGTTTTTCGTAAACGCTGTATGGCGTCCAGAATTATCTGACGAATGTTGGGATGCACGCCAGCAGTGACCTCATCAAGCAAAATGACTTTCGGGTCCCGTACGCAGACCCGCCCGAATTCCACCAGTTTCTGCTGACCGCCGGAAAGCTCCGAAGCCAGGTTGTCGACTACGTGGCTGATCTCCAGCATCTCCAGAGTACGTTCCATCCTCTCGCGGGCACGCTTCCAGTCCCCTTCGACGGCGGCCGCCAGCAGGTTGTCCCTGACCGTCATGTTGAGAAACAGGGAGGGAATCTGAAAGGTTCTGCTTATGCCGGTACGGGCGATTTTCCAGGTGGGCCAGCCGGTAACGTCGATTCCCTGCAAACGTATCTTCCCGGCGTCAGGCTTCTGTCCACCTGCGGCAAGGCTGAACAGCGTCGACTTACCGCTACCATTGGGGCCAATAACCCCGACGACTTCACCAACCTCGGCGGAGAGTGACACGTCGTCGACTGCGGTAATGCCCCCAAAGTGCTTGCTAACTGACTCGATGGCCAGCGGCGGATACTCTGGTGACTCGGCTTTGTGGGACGCAGATGACATCAGAAGCCCCCTCCTAAAGTTTGCCGAGAATTCTGGAAATAAGTTCCTTGCCGCGTTGGCGCCCCACGATAAGGCTGATCAACCCGTTGGGAAGGAACAGAACCACCAGCGCTATAATAACGCCGAGTATGGGGAGATAGATGACGGTGTCCCCGAACGTCGACCAGATGTAACGATTGGTGATCCAGAGCAATACCCCGCCCAGGGCCGGGCCCCAGACGGTTCCAAGCCCGCCCAGAAGCACCATGACCACCATCTGGTCGGTAATCTCTGGCCCCATAACGGAATAGGGGTCTATGTAAGTTGTCCAGTAGGCGTAGATGCTTCCGAAAAGCGCGGTGATGGCTGCCGAAAGTGCAAAAGACTGGACCTTGACCAGGTTTGTCCGGATACCCAGTGACTCGGCGGCCGGCTCGTCATCCCGCAATGCCTTGATTCTGAACCCGAAGCGTGAGCGTTCGATTAACAGCCAGACTCCGATGAAACTGGCCGCTGATGCAATCAGCATGATGTAGTAGAAGAAAAACTCATTGAGGTAGGCGGGCAGCGAGAGCCCGGCAGTGCCACCCGTAAAATCGAGTACCGTGACCAGTTGCATCAGCATTTCGGCGAACGCCCAGGTTGCGATGGCAAAATAGGCACCCCTGAGCCGCATGGTCGGCCCGCCAATAGCCACAGCGACGGCGATGGAAAGAATGATCGCGGGCAGCAGGGTAACAAAGAATGAGGCGCCAATATTGGACTGCATCAGTATGGCCGTGGTGTAGGCGCCGATACCGAAGAACGCCGAGTGCCCGAAGCTGATATAGCCGGCATAACCCCCTACGATGTTCCAGGCACAGGCCAGCCCCGCCCACATAAGCGCCCCGGTGGCAATTCTCAGGGTGTAAGAGTCAATAAAGGCGGGCAATACCGCAAGAGCGATCACAATGGCGCCGATCAGGAGTGCCCGGATGATGAGTTTCGGGGTCAGAACAGGTTTAGATGCCACGGCCCAGAACTCCTTTGGGTGCGACCAGAAGGACAAGGTACAGGGTTCCGAAAACAATCAGTAAGGAATATCGGGCCCCAATATAGGTGGCGACATAGGCTTCAAGCAGGCCGAGAGCCAGGCCGGCGACCAGAACGCCACCAACGGAACCGAGGCCGGCGAGTACGGCCACAAAGAATGCAAAGAGCGTGTAGCGAACGCCAACGCTGGGGTTGACGGAATAAATGGTCGCAATCAGTACCCCGGCGGATGCTGTCAAAGCGGTATAAATACCATATACCCAGGCGGAAACTCGCTTTACGTCAACCCCCATCAAGCCGGCATGGTCGTGGTTTTGCGCAAGCGCTCTGACGGCCATGCCAAAGCGACTCCGGTAGAGCAGAATAAACAGCCCGAGGCTGAACAGCATCGCCAGGAGAAAGGCAGACAATCGCATCAGGGGAATGGTCACCGGGCCCAGGCTCAGGAACTGACCCGACAAAACAGAATCGACGCTCCGGCTGTTGTAGGACCAGAGCCAGAGGGCGCCTCCACGCATGAACAGGAATATGCCGAAAGTAAAAGCCAGTGCCATCAGGTCAGGTCGCGCATACTTGCTGGTTCTGACATGGTAAATCAGCGGGCCAAGCCCACGACCGATCAGCAGAAATAGCGCGAAAACCAGGAAAATACTGATGAAGGGGTCGATGCCGGCCAGAGTTACCAGCCAATAGGCGGTGTAGCCACCGAGCATGGTCCAGCCCCCGACAGCAAAGTCGATCACATGGAGCACGCCGAAGGTCAGTTGGAATCCGATGGTCAGACAAATCAGGATGCCGCCAATCAGGATGCCGTTTACAAGTGTCTGCAGGAAAAGGTCCACCTCGGTGCTCCTCAGCCAAGCTTGCCATCCACGCTTGTTACCGTCGCCGACAGCCCTCCATTCAGGAGAACTGTCGGCGGCTGTACATCCGGCTGTGTGTCATGAAGTGCCGGGGATTGGGTAAACAAGCTCTCCCTTGGACGCATTTTCCGGAGCCACTGGCACCACATCGCCGCTCTTGATCTGAACGACAGCCGGCACTGGTTTGGTATTGTTGTGGTAGTGGCTGCCTTCCTTGGCAAACCCCACCGGGCCGTAGAAGGTTTCAATGTCAGTATCTTCAATGGCCTTGGCGAGTTCCGCCCGGGTTCCCTGATCCCAGGGTGGCGCTTTTCCGAGCCGGCGTGCGGCGTCCTGAAGCACCAGGCCGCTGGCTGAACAGGCCGCTTCGGTGTAATCCGGCCGTGTTCCCCACCGGGAAAAGGACAGTTCTGAATAGTCGCTGGCGGTTCCGAACAGTTCGTCCTTGTAAGGTAATCCTTCTGTCCACACGGAAACGCCAAGGATACCGTTTGACTCGGCTCCGGTTTCTTTCATAAAGGCTGCCGATGTTACACCGTAGTGCATGATCAGGGCCTTGGGCTTGTAATTCAGCGCCTTCGCCGTATTTACAAAATTGATAAAGATATCTTCATGCCCGCCGACAGCCACAATATCCGGATTGCTCGACTTCAGCTTGGATATAATGGCCGAGAGATCCGAGCCGGCGGGAAACAACTCGTAACTCAGGAGATCCAGCCCCGACTCTTCCACACCTTTGCGGAAGCCTTCTGCCGTTTCCTTGGAGAAGGGCTCATCAACCCCGATAACCGAAGCGGTTTTTGCCCGGTCGCCAAGGTTCTCCGCCAGTACTACCATGGATTTATCAGTGGTGAGATCTACAGCGGGAATCATGCCGAAATTGAAAGCCGGCTTTGCCAGCCAGACATTCGGAGACTCTGCGGAACCGGATATCATTGGCACCCTGTATTTCTGGCTGATGGGTTGTACTGCGAGGGTGACACCGGAGGTATAGGGCCCGAACAGGACATCGACTTCGTCCTGTATGATCAGCCTTTCCGCGGCATCCGCACCGGAAGCGGGTCGTGATTGGGCATCACCATAGAACATTTCCACGGGATATCGCTTGCCCTCAATCTCGATGCCTCCAAGCTTGTTGATCTCTTCGGCCCATAGATCGTAGCCCCGGCGTGTCAGGTTACCGCCGAAACGATTTGCGCCTGATAACGAAGTAACGACACCAACACGAATCTTGTGCTCTTGCGCGTTAACGTTCAACGCTGGAAAACCAAGGGTCATTGCGCCGGTGCCGAGTATAGAGTTCCTTAGAAACTTCCTGCGGGAAAATTTATGATTCATGAGCCTGCTCTCCCCAATGGGTGCATTCAGTGGCTTGTTGTAGATCTGAATACTTCGTGCTGCCACTCAAAAATCAGTAGATGCAGTTATTCCAGATACATATTAATGGTTAGTCCAGATTTCCGGCGATTTCAAACCGGATAATCGAACGTACCTGGAGAATATTGGGTCTTGGTGTGCGAAGACAGGCGATGGAAGGAGGGGAAGTCCTTGAATAGGATGCCGCAACGCCGCCAAACGGAAGGCGGCGCTGCGAAATGAAAAATTTTCAGGCGGTGGTTTCGAGCTCTTTGAGAGTCGGGTAATCAGTATAGCCGCGCTCATCGCCACCGTAGAAAGTACTGTCGTCCCATTTGTTCAGTTCTGCATGCTGGCGAAACCGCTCTGGCAAATCCGGGTTGGCGATGAATGGACGGCCAAAGGTAACCAGGTCACAACGGCCACTGCCGATGCGCTTGCGGGCTTCTTCAGCAGTGTAGGCACCGTTTGCAATATAAGTGCCGTGAAATCCGGCTTGAATGGCATCAATCACTGACTCCGGGCGGCCGTTCGCATGGTTGCCCTGGAAGGAGTCTTCCACGACCTCGAGGTAGCTGATGCCCAAAGCGTTCAGTCGCTTCGCGAATTCACCAAAGGTTTCTTCAGGATCTTCGTCGTACATTGCGTTGAAACTCCCGGTCGGGCTGACCCGAACACCGACATTGTCCTTGCCCCATACGTCGATCACGGCTTCTATGACCATTAGTGGCAGGCGCATTCTGTTCTCGACGGAGCCGCCGAATTCGTCGCTGCGCTGGTTGCTGCCGCTCTTGAGAAACTGGTCGAGCAGGTATCCGTTGGCGGCGTGTACCTCAACACCATCAAAGCCGGCGGCTTTGGCGTTCAGGGCGCCCTGGCGATACTGCTCTACGATGTCTTCCATCTCGCTCGTTTCCAGAGCTCGGGGCTCGGGAACGTCCACCATGCCGGAGTCGGCACTGATGAAGGTTTTGGCGCCCTCTGGTTTGATCGCCGATGGCGCTACAGGCTTATTGCCGTCGGGCTGCAGAGCCGTGTGGGAAATGCGGCCGACGTGCCAAAGCTGCATATGAATGCGACCGCCTGCCATATGCACCGCACTGGTCACCTTGCGCCAGCCCTCAATCTGCTCTTCCGAGTGGATGCCTGGCGTGAATGCATAGCCCTTGCCCTGGGGAGAGACCTGGGTGGCCTCGCTGATGATCAGGCCGGCGCCCGCACGTTGTTGGTAGTACTGGGCATTCATGTCATTCGGTACGTCCCCAGGCTGGCCGGAGCGGGATCGGGTCAGGGGTGACATCAGCACACGGTTGGGCAGTGTGAGAGTGCCGATATCGTGCGGTTGAAACAGTGCATCATTTACATTGTTCATTAACCATTCTCCTTCGGGATTAGCAAGATTTAATTAGACCAGTCTACTAGAGACTTTGGAAAAAAAGTGTGTGGTCAGCGAATACCAAGGCACTGATGGAAAAAGACCCGCACAAACCGGTCCATGGGCTCGGTAGACTTCAGAACCTTGGCCCTGAGAATAGCGCCTTCCCAGCCGGACAGCAGGAAGCTGGCCACGTCGGCGGGATTGACGGATTCATCCACATCCCCTGCCTGACGGGCTTCCTCAATGCAGCGTTCGAAGCGTTGTTCCCAGCCCCGGAACACCGTGTCCAGGCGCTTGCGGAAGGTCTCGTTCTGCCCGGCCAATTCCTGGCCAAGATTGCCGATCAGGCAGCCGCGGGTGAATTCGCCGCTGGTCATGGTTTCCCGGCCACTATCGAAGTAGTCACGCAGGCGATCCACGCAGGAGCGGCTGCTGTCGTTGAGGATCCGATCCAGTTTGGTGTCGTATTCCTGCGCAAAGGTGTCGATGACAGCCAACCCGAAATCGTTCTTACTGCTAAAGTAATGGTAGAACGACCCCTTGGGTACACCGGCAGTGGTCAGCACGGCGTTGATGCCCGTGGCACCAAAGCCTTTCTGGCCGATCAGGTCGGCACCGGTGTGGATGATGTGATTGCGCGTGTCGTTCGATGTCATGGTTGTTATATTAGACCGGTCGTCTACAATGCGTCAAACCCGTAGAACCCGAGATGTTTCATTCCGAATTGCGTTCAAGGAGTCTGCCAGTGATTAAATCCCGTGCTGCGGTGGCGTTTGCCCCCAATAAACCGCTGGAAATAGTAGAAGTGGATGTTGCCCCGCCCCAGAAAGGGGAAGTGCTGGTGCGCATTGTTGCCACCGGCGTGTGCCATACCGATGCCTACACCCTTTCCGGTGCCGATTCCGAAGGCAACTTTCCGGCCATCCTGGGGCATGAAGGCGGCGGTATTGTTGAAGCCATCGGCGAAGGTGTGACGTCCCTGGAAGTGGGCGACCACGTCATTCCCCTGTACACGGCCGAATGCGGAAAGTGCAAGTTCTGCACCTCCGGCAAGACCAACCTGTGTGGTGCCGTGCGTGAAACCCAGGGCAAGGGCGTAATGCCGGACGGCACTTCCCGCTTCTCCTACAAGGGGGAACCCATTTACCACTATATGGGCTGCTCCACCTTCTCGGAATATACCGTGTTGCCCGAAGTTTCCTTGGCGAAAATCCCCAAGGAAGCGCCGCTGGAGAAAGTCTGCCTGCTGGGCTGTGGTGTTACCACCGGCATTGGCGCGGTACTGAACACCGCCAAGGTGGAAGAGGGCGCAACCGTGGCCATCTTCGGCCTCGGTGGAATCGGTCTGGCCGCCATCATCGGCGCCACCATGGCCAAGGCCAGCCGCATCATTGCCATTGATATCAACCCCGGCAAGTTCGACATCGCGAAGCAGCTGGGTGCCACCGACGTGGTCAACCCCAGGGATTACGACAAGCCGATCCAGGAAGTGATCATTGAAATGACCGACGGCGGCGTGGACTATTCTTTCGAGTGCATCGGCAATGTGGACGTGATGCGTTCGGCGCTGGAATGCTGCCACAAGGGCTGGGGTGAATCCATCATCATCGGCGTGGCCGGCGCCGGCGAGGAAATCCGCACTCGCCCGTTCCAGCTGGTGACAGGCCGGGTCTGGAAAGGATCCGCCTTCGGCGGCGTCAAGGGGCGCACCGAACTGCCGGGCTATGTGGAAAAAGCCGAAAAAGGGGACATCCCCCTGGATGTATTCATTACCCACAACATGCCCCTTGAGGACATCAACGAGGCGTTCGAGTTGATGCATGAGGGTAAGAGTATCCGGTCAGTTATTCACTTCTGAAATGGTTCGAACAAAGCCCCGCGTTAATGAAACGGGGTTCAGGAGCAGTTGATGACCGCAGGTAGTTCTTTCCGCTTCCGTTTCCGCGTCCGCTACGGCGAATGCGATGCCCAGAGCGTCGTCTTCAACGCCCGCTACGCGGACTACGTGGACATATCCGTCAACGAGTACATCCGCACCCTGTTTGGCGACTATCAGAACCTTCTGGATCAGGATCTCGACATCCAGGTGGTGAGCCTCACGGTGAACTACCGGGCACCGGCGCGTTTTGATGATGTGCTGGAGGCGAGAATAAAGGCAGGGCGCATAGGCAACACCTCGTTCACGCTGCATCTGGAGTTTTACCGTTACGCAGAGGAACTTCTGGTGGCGGAGGCGGATATCACTTATGTGCTGATTCAGCCCTCCAGAATGACGAAGACCGCGGTACCGTCATCCATAAGGGAACAACTGGAGGTGGGAGCCCCCGGCGTGCTTGTCAGTCACGCCGGGGAATAGCCGTCAGGAGGGTTTTCAGCCTGCCTGAAACGCCTGTACCACGGCCTTGGCCGCGCCTTCGGAGGAGGCCGGGTTCTGGCCGGTGATCAGTTTGCCGTCCACCACGATGTGTGGCGCCCAGTCGTCACCTTTGGAGTAAGTGGCGGTGTTTTCCTTCAGCATGTCTTCCAGCAGGAAGGGTACAACACCGCTCAGGCCCACGGCTTCCTCTTCGCTGTTGCTGAAACCGGTTACTTCACGGCCGCCTACGATGTTCTGTCCCGGCTTGATTTCAACCTTCTTGAACACGGATGGCGCGTGGCATACGGCGCCGATAACCTTGTCCTGTTCGTACGCCGTCTTGATCAGTGCAATGGACTTGTCGTCATTCACCAGATCCCACATCGGGCCGTGGCCGCCGGGATAAAACAGGGCGTCATACTCGTTCATATCCACATCCGCCAGTTTCTTCGTGCTGGCCAGGGCTTCTTTGGCGTGGGCATCCTGCTCGAAGCGGCGCGTGGTTTCGGTCAGCGCCTCGTCTGTTTCGCTGTTGGGGTCAACCGGCGGCTGGCCACCTTTCGGCGAGGCAATGGTAATGTCTGCGCCGGCATCCCTGAATACATAATAGGGTGCGGTGAACTCTTCCAGCCAGAAGCCGGTCTTGTGTCCGGTGTCGCCCATTTGATCGTGCGAAGTAAGAACCATCAGTACTTTCATCCGGTCTGTCCTTTTGATTCGGGAAATGAATTCGGTATTACTGCCTTATACAACCTTTGTTGCGGCGATAGCTCGGTAAATCAACCGTGAGACTGTCTTTACGGAGGGAGACATCAAACAGATGCTGCGGATGTCCCTTACTGTATATCGACTATACTTTCAGCGATCATGGATAAAAGACTGAACCGGAATTCCTAATTACTTACTGTCTTCATAATAATTTCATGGAAGGATCTGCACGTTGCGTCATCTTGTTTCTTGCTTCATAGCAGGTCTGTTTCTGGTTGTTCCACCGGCGTCTGCCGAGGATGAGGGGCACTCGATAACCGTGGGCATTAACCATGCTCCTCCGTACCGGATTGTGGGCGACGAGGTCGTCACCGGCCTTTATGTCGACATATTCAATGAAATCGCCGACAGGATTGGCTGGGAAGTGCACTACGTTGAAGCCCCGTTTCGCCGGGTGCTGCTGATGATGGAAGAGGGCAAGGTGGACGTCATGCTCGGCCCCCTGAAAACCGAGGAGCGGGAAAAGATGATGGCCTTTGTGGCGCCGGCTTTTCCGCCGGAACGGAAACTGTTTTTCTATTACCATGACGAAAACCGGATCACGGAGTACGACGACCTTTACGGCAAAAGAATTGGCGTACTCGCCGGTGCCAGCTATTTTGAAAAGTTCGACACCGATGAAGAACTTACCAAGGAGCCGATTGCACGCTATGAAAACCTGATGCAAATGCTGGAAATGGAGCGTGTTGACGTGGTGGTTGCCCCCGAGCTGGTGGGTCGTCATACCGTCAGTCAATTGGGTATTGATGTCTCTGAATCGCCCTATCAGGTGCCCGGTGAGCATTCGTATATAGCCATTGCAAGAAATTCGCCCGTGCTCTCGCTGCAGGATCAGGTCACTCAGACGTTTGAGCAGATCAGGCAGGATGGCACTTACGACAAGTTGGTGATGGGCTATCGAGACCACGCCAGTAAATGACGCCGGATCAGCATGATTTGTGGTTCCTGCCTCCAGACATCACTGCCGACAATTTCAGCGCCCGCCACGCAGCATGAACAAATTTGCAATAGTCGTTCGCAGCCTAACTGTATAAACTCGGTTTTAACGCTCGCTTATTTACCGACATCAGGAGGCAGTACCCCCATGGCAATCTGGACCCGCAGCATTCCCACCCTTGAGCAAATGGCCGAGGGCAGCAAGAACACGGCTGTCGCAACCATGGGCATTGAATTCGTGGAAATTGGTGACGACTACCTGATTGGCCGTATTCCTGTGGACGAGCGCACGGTGCAGCCATTTGGCATCCTGCATGGCGGGTCATCGGTAGTGCTGGCGGAGACGCTGGGCAGCATGGCTGCCAACTATTGTCTGCGTAAGGAAAACCAGATTGCGGTGGGGCTGGATATCAACGCCAACCATATTCGTTCCGCCACCAAAGGCTGGGTCTACGGTACGGCACGGCCCGTTCACATTGGCGGCACTACGCAGGTCTGGGAAATACGGCTGGAAAACGAGGAAGGTAAGCTGACCTGTATCTCAAGGCTTACCATGGCTGTCATCGACCGGGGCTGAGATTTCGGGAGCCTTGCGGTTGAGAATGCCCTGTTCAATAAAATCCTTCATCACAATGCCGTAGCTTTCGTCCGGCACTTCCCGGGCAATCTTGTAGGGTTGCCCGGCACTGTCGGGAACGCCTTTCAGAAGGTCCACTTCGCGGAAGGTGGCCAGTGGCTGCTTGAGCGCGTCACGCACCAGCAGAACCCGGGGTTTGAGTTTGCTGGTAGTGTGAGTGGTGACCACAATGCCTACTTCCTCGTTGGTCATTTCCACGATTGAACCGGGCGGGTAAACGCCGATCATGCGGATGAATTCTACCGCCAGGCCTGCATCAAACTGGGCGCCCCTGTTCCGATGAATGATCTGCAGTGCCTCCATCGAGGCCCGACCCTTGTCGTACACGCGGGAACTGGTAATGGCATCGTAGGTATCCACCAGCCCCACAATTTTCGCAAACAACGGAATCTGTTGCCCGGCCAGCCCACGTGGGTAGCCCTTGCCATCCATCCGTTCATGATGCGAATAGGCCACGTCGACCGCAGCATGGGCCAGCCGGGGCAGGGCGGCTAACACATCTCGCCCGTAGGTGGTGTGGTTCTTCATAACGGCGAACTCTTCGGGTGTGAGAGCCCCGGGTTTGTTCAGGATGTCGTCGTCAATTCGCATCTTGCCCACATCGTGAAGCAGTCCGCACAGGGCGACGGTTCGAATCTCTCCTTCCAGTAGCCCCAGGTGCTTGGCGAATGCCGCTGAAAGGATAGACACGTTGATGCAGTGTTCGGCAGTGTATTCGTCCTTGTTCTTGATCTTGGTAAGCAGCAGCAGGGCGTTGTCATTTCGCAGCACACTGTCCACACAGCTATCCACCACCTGGTGAATCTGGTTCATCTCAAGTGTGCGACCAAGCCGCAGGCTGGACATGATGTTCTTTGCGGTGGCCTTGGCGTCTGTGTAGCTTATTCTTGCCGCGGCCATTTCACGGCTGGCGTCGACCTTGTTGATGTAGGTGACTTTGCGTTTGGGAACCGACGATGACGGTTTTGAGGTGTAAGGTGAGGTGGGCTTTTCCGGTGCAACATCCACCCGCCCTTCCACAACGACCGTTTCGCAGTGTTGCTGAACAGCAAGCACGTCCTCTTCGTTCTGGAGGATAAAACCCTGAAGCAGGAAGTCTGTTTCTTCCCATGGCCGATCCAGACGAATGACATGCATCCCGATCTTCAGCTGGGATACAGGGATTTCAGTCTCTATGATGTCCTGACGGGCCGTGTACATAATGCAGCGTCTCAAAACCGGAAATGGCATGCTGACCAAACGGCACCCTGGTCACACTTCAAGCACTGTGACTAAAGTATGAGTGAATACTGCTTCAGTGTATCGCCCGACTTTTAAAACATTGTTAAATGCTGTAACGGGATGCAATGTCTGATGGAGCGGGGAGAGCATCATGATCAACGGCAAAAACGGAATTCCGCTCTGGTGGCTGGCCATGGCCGCTGCCTTGACGCCTTTGGTGACCATTCACGTGACCTTCGCCGTATCGATTCTGGAGGGTCATATTTCCTGGTGCATCCCGTATTGGGACAGCTGTACCAGTATCAGCCGTACCGGCCGCTACGGGACCAGCTATTTTATTTTCAAGGGAACCATGCTGCCGGCGGCGATCCTCGGCATTATGTTCTGGTACCTGAACGGCCGCTGGCTTCTGCAGCTGGGCGCGACCAGCCGCGGTCGCCCCTGGATTCCCTGGCTGGGCTTCGTCGCCTGTGTATCGCTGGCGGCCTATACTCTGGCGCTCGGCCACGCAGGAGACGGGTTCAACCTGACCCGTCGGATAGGCGTGGTGCTTTACTTCTCGCTCACTTTCATTGCACAGTTGCTGATCAGTTCGGCACTGATGGGACATCCGCGATGGCACCACAGCGGTAAGCACCTGTTATGGCTGTGCGAACTGGCGCTGGCGGTTGGCATACTGTCGGTTATCCTCACCGCCGTAGCGCCGGAGATCTATAGCCAGATAGACGATGCCTTCGAATGGGTGCTGGCATTCCTGATCAACCTGCATGCGATCTGGATTGCCGTTCTGTGGAAACAGAGCCGCTTCCGGGCACGCTTGTGGGCGGAGTAGAGTTAGCAGAGTTGCCTGCTATAACGACATCAGGCCGCGAACCAACGCTGCTACGCCAGCCACAGCAGCAATACCCAGGATAACGGGCTTCAACCCGTCAAAGGGCATTCGATTGACCAGCTTTCCGGAAAGCCAGAATCCTGTCAGTACTCCCGGGAAGGTGACTGCAAACAATTGCAGTTCCCGCTGCCCCAGGTAGCCGGATGCCAGCAGGGCGGCAATGCTGAAAAAGCTCGCTACCAGAAAGAACGCCGACATATTGGCTCGCACCAACGGGCCTTTCTGGTTCTGGTAGATCAACGCAATCGGTGGCCCCCCAACGGCAGTGATGGTTCCCATGTAGGTTGAGGCGGCCCCGGCCAGAACGCTGTTACGGGCATTCAGTGCCGGCCGTAAACCGGCCACGCTGAGCAGCACGCCCATCAGGATGAGTATGCCGAACACCAGCTCGAATCCCTTGGGTGAGATCAGCATCAGCGTGACCCCGGCCAGGAACATCCCGGCAACCCCGCCACCGATGGCAAAGCGCACTTCCCGTATCTGCAGCGCACCCCGGTTTCGCAACACCATGAAAATTGTCAGCACTACCGCATTAAGCACCAGTGGCGCCGGCACCAGTACGGGGCTGATCAGAAAAAGCAGCGGTGCAGCCAGGGTTCCAATGCCATAACCTGCCACTCCCTGCAGACAGGAACCGGCCAGCAGGGCAAGGTTGGCTAGGAAAATCTGCAGCAGGGAAAGATCAGTCACATTCAGGTTACTCGAACAGATGGATGAGTGTTGTTATCACAGCGCCGGGACAACCAAAACTGTTAAAATGAATCTTTTACCCCGGCTTGGAGGCGTTGGCAGATGGTTGCACAAGGTACCCAGGAGCGTTGTCCCTGTGGCAGTGGTGAATCGTACAGTGCCTGCTGTCAGGGTTACCATCAGGGCAAACCGGCACCAACGCCGGAAGCACTTATGCGGTCCCGCTACAGTGCCTTTGTACTGAAGCTGGCCGATTACCTGCAATCCACATGGCATACCAGCACCCGCCCACAAAACCTGGGGCTGGAGCAAACGCCCCGGTGGGCCTCATTGAAGATGCTGTCGTCAGATGAATCGGGTAACGATGGCACCGTGCATTTTCGTGCCATCTATCGTACTGACAACGGCTGGGGATACCTGGAAGAGAAATCCGACTTCCTCCGGGAGGGTGGCCGCTGGTATTACGTCAGCGGTGACACCAGCGAAGGCGCGCTCAAGCCTGGCAGGAATGAGCCCTGCCCCTGTGGTAGCGGCAGAAAATACAAAACCTGCTGCTTCTGATCCGCACAGCTACTCGAAAGAGGGCATTTCAGGCTGCACCACGTCTTTGCCGGCCTCTTGCCAGGCATCAAACCCTCCGGCAATCGAGGTGACATGCAGGTACCCCATTTCCTGCAATGCTTTCGCGCTGAGCGCGGCCCTGCCAGAGGTTTTGCAGTAGCACACAATGTTCAGGTCACGGCTTTCCAGCGCCGGATCGTTGCTGAACTTGAACTCCAGCATACCTCGCGAAATATTCACTGCCCCGGGGATATGGCTGGTGCGGTATTCGTCCGGGTCTCTCACATCTATCAGCATATCGGCTTTCCGGATCGCATCCTCCGCCTGGTCCAGCGGGACTTCGTGAATATCCTGTTTGGCTTGCGCAACCAGATCGTGGGCCGTTTTCATGGGGGTTCTCCAAAGCGCTGAAGTAATACACCGAGAGTAAGGCATTTGCCGGGCAGGCGTCACCAGCAGTGTGCTAAATTGACGCACCGGACCATGAGGAAGCTATGAAAACAGCCACACCCGAAGCCACCAAAGGCGTCTTGTACGGCCTTTCCGCCTATACTATCTGGGGCTGCTTTCCGCTGTACTTTGCCCTGTTCGCAGGGGTGCCCTCGTACGAAGTGCTGATTCACCGGGTTATCTGGTCCTGCGTTTTTCTGGCTGTTGTGGTGACCATTCTCAAGCGCTGGCAGCCGATAACAGCGGCATTGGCACGTCCCAAGAAACTCGGCTTTGTACTCGGGTGTGCGGTATTCATTGCGGTGAACTGGGGTGTCTACATCTACGCTGTGGAAACCCGCCACGTACTCCAGGCCAGCCTCGGTTACTTCCTCACGCCGCTGGTGAATGTGGGCCTGGGCATGCTGGTATTGAGAGAGACTATCTCCCGCTTGCAGGTTGTGGCCGTTGCATTGGCCGCCATCGCCATTCTGTACCAGTTATTCCTTCTGGGCCTGGTGCCCTGGATAACCCTGGTGCTGGCCTTCAGTTTCGGTACCTACGGCTTGCTGCGCAAACAGGTAGAGCTTGATGGCCTGTCGGGCCTGTTCGTGGAAACCTTGCTGCTGCTGCCTGTCAGCCTGCTGGCACTCGCATGGTTGGGCTCTGCCGGCCAGTCCCATTTCAGTGACAGTTCAACCATCACATTGCTGCTGATCTCCAGCGGTATGGTCACCGCTATCCCGCTGCTGTTCTTTGCCGGCGCCGCCCGCCGGTTACGACTGGCCACCGTGGGCTTTCTTATGTACATCAACCCCACGCTACAGTTCTTTATCGCGCTGTTCGTGTTTGACGAGCCCATGAGCGGGGAAAAACTGTTGAGCTTCGTGATGATCTGGGTGGCACTGGGGCTCTATTCCTGGTCGGCCTGGGCTGGGCGTGAACGCACTGTGTAGTATGCCTGCTGTGTGCTTGCCGCCCTTCAGCCACGTTTTTTGCAAAACCCTGTAAAACCTCCTGATGTTGGCGCCATTGTTCCGTCCTCGACGTGTACCATCTCCGACCCTGAGAGAATCATTCCCCGTACACAAGGAAATCAGTATGTTGAAGGCAAGCAGGGTTTTGTCGTGCGTGTTTGTTGCTGGCGTGTTTTCAGGTGTTTCCGGCAATGCAGCCGCCGAGTATGTCTATGCAGGTTTCTCTTTGGGCCAGGCAGAAGTGAAAGATTTTTGCGAAGGCCTCGGGTCTGGTTGTGATGATACAGCGACAACGGGCCGCCTGTACGGGGGCGGTTTCCTGGACGAGCAGTTGGCGTTCGAAGGTGGCTACCGCTACATCGATGATGTGTCTGCCAGCGCCTCCATTCCGGGCATGAGCGCCTCGATCGATGCCAGCTACCACATGTTCGATGGTTCGTTGCTGGTTTTCACTCCCAGATTCGGAATGTTCCAGCTGTTTGCCAAGGCGGGTGTGCAGTTCTGGCAACAGGATGTGAGCGCGTCTCTCACGGGTTTTGGCAGCGCCAGTGACTCGGAGCGTGGTATTTCATTCCGCACCGGGGTGGGCCTCAAGGCAGACATCACCAAGTCTCTGGGTTTGCGTCTGGAATGGGATTATCTCCGGAACATTGGCGATAACATAGGGGATGTCGAGAACTTCGAATCCGACATTCATGTGTTCTCGGCTGGCCCTGAGTACCGGTTCTAGATAGTTACACCTCACAGGTCCCGCAGGCGTATTTCCGATCGTAGCGTTTGTCCGCCCAGCTTTCGTAGATGCGCTCTGCAACGGGGTAAATGACCGGCCAGAGTAATGGCTTGAAAAAGAAGCCAAGGCGGGTGTGAGACCAGGCGCGCACGTTGGCGGGCAGGCCAATCACCCAGTGGCCGTTACCGGTCAGCAGGTGGAGCCGGCGTAGCAGCGCTTCCCGATCTGGCAGCATACCCTTGCGGTTCTGCTGGGCGTGGATATCCGCGAACACAAGATCCCCCCGCTGCAATTTCCTCAGGGTACCGATTTCCTTTGCACACAAAGGGCACTGGCCGTCATAGAACAGGGTGTCCATCAATACCTCCAAGGGTCAGTATGTCATTTCGCACGCTGGTCTTTGCGGCCGCCAGGCCTGCTATCAGGTCATTCAGTCCTGCGACGGGCTCAAGCATGTCGGGTTCGGTGGCGATGCCGTTGCGAAAGGACGTCAGCATGTCGATCTGCACGTGCAGATCCTGAAAATCACCGAATCGTTGTTGGCGATGTTTCAGTTGTTTGAGCATTTCCCGGAACGCAGGTTTGTCCAGCTCGGCCAGGTAGCGTATGCGTTTCAGCAGTTTCCGCAGGCTATGATAGTCCTCGTCTGGTGCGTGCTTGCTCAGTTGCTGCGTTAGCGTGTTGTATCGGGTTATACGCTTGTTCAGCGCTTTCCGGATGTCTGCCGTTGTCAGTTTCCGGGTAATTTTTTCAAAGTGGCGAGATGTGATGAGCTGGTGCCAGCTGTCCATGTCCTTGCGGTATTTCTTGCCGGCCATTCGCTTGGCGAGCGCGCGGTGCTCAGCGTCTGCCAGGTTGGCGAAATGGCTCCTGGCGCCTGAGCTAACCAACGCCGATTGTGTACCTGCTTTCAGCTGCCACCGTTCCAGGTCCGCAAGGAATACATGCAGGTCTCTGAGCTGGCTGGTGGCCTTGGCATGCCTTTTCAGTACCTTGACCGCTTTACGGAGATCAGAGTCACCGCTGATTTCGCTGACAGATTCTGCGATGGCGCGGCTGCGGCGGATGGCTATGCGGTACTGGTGCAGGAACTCGTCATCAAAGCCCCGGATAACCCCGGTTTCGAGATCCCGTATGCGCTGGTACTGGTGTTGCAGTGTTTCGGGGATGTGTCGGGTCAGGGGTGTGTCTTCGTTGCCCGGGAGCTTCAGGCGCTTGCGGTTGAATTGCTCATAACTGACATCTTTGGGCGTAAGGAACTGCTCCAGCCGGCCTTTGTTCCGCGCCAGCTTGTGCCAGTTTTTTACCGGCAGTGCGATCTGCATGAAGCCGCATGTCGGGAAACTTTCCGGCGCCTGTTTCAGCAGGTAGTCCGCCAGCTCTTCCAGGGCGGGGTTGTGGCCAATCAGGGTGATGCTCTCCTCTTCCTGCCGCTCCCGTAGCCAGTCAATCAGCGCCTTGTGGTTAAAAGTGTAGAGCGCAGGTTCTACGTAAGTGATCCGGCGCAAATCTCCCGGAATCAGGCCATCCAGGGTCTGCTGCGCACGGGTCGCATTACTACAGAAGATAGGACCAGCCAGAACGCCGGCTGCACGCACAGCTTTGCTCATGGGGCCAAGCTGTTTTCGCCCCCTGCTGTTCAGCGGGCGCTGGCGATCATCGAGGCTGTCATCGGCCCAGCTCGATTTGGCATGTCGAATCAGATACAGGTATTTCATCCGCGCCTCTGAGCAGGAGCCAGGCCTTTCGTCTAAATCCGGTTCAAGCCCTTCAGCTATTGGCCGATAACCCTTTATACACGAAGTGCCGGGACGTTAACGAATTGCGTCATGGAAGTACAAGGATGTGGCCTGCCTGTTTACATACGTTTTACAAACTGGAACACACCCGGGCGCACCATTGTGGATAATTGCGCAGAGTATCCAACATTTTTCGGAGTAATAACCAATGAACCTACTGAGCCGGCTACGCATTCGTTCCCGTCTGTTGCTGGGCGTTCTCGTCCCGGTATTGATTACGGCGGCGACCCTTGCCTGGATTACCGTTGCCCAGATAAAGAGTGGGGGCGAGGCCGAGCTTGAGCGACTGGAGGCCAGTCTGCTGGAGGCGCGCAAAGAGGGTTTGAAAAACCTGGTAGACACAGCACGTTCTGTAGTTATGGAGGCAAAGAACAATCCGGATTTTTCAGATGCTGAGGCTCGGGAGGAAGCGCGCAACCGCCTACGTTCGATCAGCTTTGAGGGCGGCAACTATGTGTTTGCGTACGCCCGTGACCTGGAAAATCTCGCCTACGCCCCTGATCCTTCAAGGGAAGGCGCCACTACCAATCCTGATGTCCAAAAGCTGGTGCGGTCACTGTTTGATGCCGCCGAAGCAGAGGGCTTTTTCGGCTATGACTGGCCTAATCCCGAATCCGGTGATGTGGAACCAAAAGTGTCTTATTCCGTTCTCATTCCGGAGTGGGACTGGATGATTGGTACCGGGGTTTATGTTACCGATGTCGAGAGAGTGGTGTCTGCCGCTCGCGCCAATATTGAAGAAGAGATGGCGCAGACTCTGAGCTTTATTGTACTGGTCACCGTAATCGTGGTGATTTTTGCCCTGTTAATCGGCATCTTCGTTGGCCGCACCGTCACCAACCCGCTGAACAGGGTCATTGCCCTGATGAAGGACATTGCCGAGGGTGAGGGTGATCTCCGCCACCGCCTGCCAGATGAAGGGAACGACGAACTGGCGGAGCTGGGCCGCCGATTCAATGCCTTTATCGTGAAAATCCAGGACACCATTCGGGAAGTGGGGGCGACGACCGATCAGGTTGCCTCCGCGGCGGAAGAGCTCAGCCGGGTTGCCACGGAAACCCGGGCCTCGGTTCAGGAGCAGGGCTCGGAGACCGACCAGATTGCCTCGGCCATCAACGAAATGGCCGCGACCATTCAGCAGATCTCCGGCAATGCCAACGAAGTGGAAAGTGCCGCTTCCGATGCCGACAAGCTGGCGCGGGATGGTGGCGAGACTATTGCCAATGCGCAGTCTTCCGTGAATCAGTTGTCGGAAGAAATTGATGCCAGCTCTACCCGCATCAGTAACCTGGCCGAAAAAACCGACGAGATTACCCAGGTGCTGGATGTGATCCACGCGGTTACCGACCAGACCAACCTGCTGGCACTCAATGCCGCCATTGAAGCTGCGCGTGCCGGCGAGCATGGCCGTGGTTTCTCGGTAGTTGCCGATGAGGTACGGCAGTTGGCCAAGCGCAGCGCGGAATCCGCAGACCAGATTCGTGGCATGATCGATGGCTTCGTGACCGAGTCCCGCGCCGCCGTTGAGCGGATGGACGCCTCCCGCACCCGTTCCACTGAAACGGTTGAGCGGATCAATCACGCCACGGATGCCTTGCGGACCATCGAGAAATCCGTAGGCCATATCCACGACCAGGTCACCCAGATTGCCACGGCGGCTGAGCAGCAAAGCCAGGTGGCCGAGGAAATCAATCAGAACGTGGTGCGTATTGTGGATGCCGCTCAACGCAGCGATACCGGCGTGACCCAGACCAACGAAGCCAGCCACGAGCTAGCGCGGCTGGGTGAGAGCCTGCGGGATCTGGTGGGGCAGTTCAAAGTATAAAACCTTTGCGAATGGCCGGTTGACGATTGGCGTCAGCCGGCCAGCAAGCTATGATGTGAGCCGTATGTTCCAACTCCAATAATAACGGAAAAGGGCTCGCTTATGTTTTCTTTCAAACCCCTCCTGACCGCCCTGGCTTTGATGCTGTCTTTGACAAGCACATCACTGCTGGCACAGGAAACCTACACTATCCGCCTGGCAGAAACCTGGGGTCCCAACTCCCCGATCCTGGGCGAAACACCGCGCAACATGGCGGCCATGGCCGAGAAAATGTCCGGTGGCCGGCTGAAGTTCCGCATTGATTCCTCCAACAAGCACAAGGCGCCATTCGGCATCTTCGACATGGTGAAAGCGGGCCAGTACGACATGGGGCACACCGCGTCCTACTACTACAAGGGCTCGATTCCCAACGCCATGTACTTCACTACTGTGCCTTTCGGAATGATCGCGCCTGAGCAGTACGCCTGGTTCTACCACGGTGGCGGCATGGAGCTGATGCAAAAGGTCTACCAGCCCCATGGGCTGCTGTCGTTCCCGGGCGGTAACACCGGCAACCAGATGGGTGGCTGGTTCCGCGAGGAAATTGAAACCGTGGAAGACCTTGAAGGTCTGAAAATGCGTACACCCGGATTTGCCGGCGAGGTGATGTCTGAAGTGGGTGTTGCAGTGACCAACATCCCGCCGGGTGAGCTGTACAGCGCGCTGGAAAGAGGCACCATCGATGCTCTGGAGTGGGTAGGCCCGGCACTCGATTTCCAGATGGGTTTCCACCAGATTGCCAAATACTACTACTCGGGCTGGCAGGAGCCGGGCGCGGAAGTGCAGTTCCTGATCAACGAGAAAACCTGGAACAAGCTCCCGCCTGAACTGCAGGAAATCCTGCGGGTTTCCATGCGCACCGCCGCCTATGACATGTATATCCAAAGCACCCATGAAAGTGGTATAGCCTGGGATCGCATGAAGGAAGACTATCCGGACGTAACTCACAAGACGTTCCCACCGGAAGTCATTGAGGCGCTGCGAGAGGCGACCGACAAACTGCTGGCGGAAGCAGCACAGAAGGATGAACTGGCAAAGGAGATCATCACCTCACAACACGACTACCTGCAACAGGTTCGCCAGTGGACGAATATTTCCGACAAGGCCTACCTGAACAGCGTTTCGAGTGAATGAAGGAAGCGCTCCTCTCGCTGAAGAACGTCTCCAAGGCGTTCGACGGCAAAACCGTGCTGAACTCGCTGGATCTGGACATTCTGGACGGCGAGTTCATCACGTTGCTGGGACCATCCGGCTGCGGTAAAACCACACTTCTGCGGCTGATGGCCGGCTTCGAGCAGCCGGATACCGGATCGGTGATCCTGTCAGGCCACGATATAACCCATGCTGCCCCAGAGCATCGCCCCCTCAATACCGTATTCCAGAATTACGCGCTGTTTCCCCACATGCCAGTGTACGACAACGTCGCCTACGGCCTGAAAATGGAGAAGCGGCCAAAGGATGAAATCCGTCAGCGCGTGGACGACGTGCTGGCGATGGTGCAGTTGCAGGACTTCGCCCACCGCAAGCCACACCAGTTATCCGGCGGCCAGCAGCAACGGGTGGCTATTGCCCGCGCCGTGGTCAAGCGGCCGCAACTGTTGTTGCTGGACGAACCGCTGTCTGCCCTGGACTACAAGCTGCGCCGTACCATGCAGGTGGAACTGAAGCGCCTGCAGCGGGAATTGGGGATCACCTTCGTGTTCGTCACCCATGACCAGGAAGAAGCCCTGTCGATGTCAGACCGGGTGGTGGTACTGAAAGACGGAGAGATTCAGCAACTGGGCACACCCCGGGAAATCTACGAGCGGCCCGCCAACCTCTTCACAGCGCGGTTCGTGGGCGAAACCAACCTGTTTCCCGGTTATCTTGCGTCTGTGGCTGAGGATGCCATTACGGTCGACATCCTGGGCCTGCGCCGTACCCTGCAGAAACCGCCTTTCGATGTCCGTAATGGTGAGCAGGTCAATGTGCTGCTGCGCCCCGAAGATATTCGCGTGCTTGCTCCCGAGGATGATCACGGTCTGGCCGGAAAGATCGTGGAGCGCAACTACAAGGGCAGCACGCTGGACTCGGTGATTCACCTGGAAGATGGCACTGAGGTGCTGGCCAGCGAATTCTTTGATGAGGACGACCCCACCTTCGATTATAAACTGGGTGAGCCGGTAAGGGTCAGCTGGGTGGATGGCTGGGAGTGGTTACTACCGGTGGAACTGGTGAACGAAGAGGCGGAAGGGCTGGCCACGGATGCATAGAGTGCTTCAGCAGCCCTTCAAGACTGCTGTGCTGATTCTGGTCTGGGGCTGGCTTCTGCTCCTTGTGCTCACCCCCAATCTGCTGGTAGTGGGTGCCAGTGTGATGACCCGGGATCCGGGCACCTTCCTCTCGCTGCCACTGAATCTGGACAGTTACCGGCAACTGTTTGATACCCTGTACCTGGATGTCTTCCTCAGCTCCCTCTATATGGCGGGAGTAACCACCTTTTTCTGCCTGCTGATCGGCTATCCCTTTGCCTGGGCTCTGTCTGGCCTGGGCAAGCAGCGCCAGACCCTGCTGATTTTCCTGTTGATCGTTCCCTTCTGGACCAATTCCCTGGTGCGCACCTACGCCCTGAAACTGCTGCTGGCCACCAACGGTCTGATCAACAATGTGCTGATGGGGATGGGGATTATCGACGAGCCATTGAAAATGCTCTACACCGAAGGCGCGGTGATTATCGGGCTGGTTTACCTGTTGCTGCCATTCATGATCCTGCCGCTGTATTCCGTGTTTGATGATCTCAGGCAGGAGCTGTTGATGGCCTCACACGATCTGGGGGCAGGCAAGCTGTCCACCTTCCTGCACGTAACCATTCCGTTGACCCTGCCCGGTGTATTGGCAGGCGTGATGCTGGTGCTGCTGCCGGCCATGGGCCTGTTTTTTGTGGCGGACATACTGGGCGGCTCCCGCAATCTGCTGGTGGGCAACGTTATCAAGAACCAGTTCCTGGATGCCCGTGACTGGCCCTTCGGCGCAGCTGCCAGCATTCTGCTCACGGTGGCCATGGCGGTATTGCTGTTTGCCCACAAGCTCAGCCAGCGGCGGCTGGGTGAGGAGGTGCCGACGTGACCCGCTGGCTGCCGAAAACCTACCTCACCCTGGTGTATGTGTTGCTTTATCTGCCAATCCTGGTGCTGGTAGTGTTTTCCTTCAACAGTTCCCGTACTGGCTATCGCTGGGGCGGGCTCAGTCTCGAGTGGTATGAGTCGCTGTTCAACAATCACGCCATGGTGCAGGCCATGTGGAATTCCCTGTTTCTGGCACTGACAGCTGCCACGGTGTCGACGTTTATTGGTGCACTGACGGCGCTGGCCCTTCATCGTTATCGTTTTCGTGGCAAGCGCATGCTGCGGGGCATGCTGTTTGTGGTGATGATGTCGCCTGAAATTGTGCTGGCTATTTCACTGCTGGCGCTGTTCCTGTTGGTGGGTCTGCAACTCGGATTCGTCTCACTGCTGTTGGCACACGTAACCTTCTGCCTGCCGTTTGTGGTGATAACCGTTATGGCCAGGCTCAGTGGCTTTGATGAAAGCCTGCCCGAAGCGGCCCGGGATCTGGGGGCCAATGATTTCACCATGACCCGCACGGTACTGATTCCGGTGATCATGCCGGCGTTGCTGGCCGGCTGGCTGCTGGGTTTCACATTGTCTCTGGATGATGTGGTGGTCAGTACGTTCGTGAGTGGCCCCAGCTATGAAATTCTGCCCTTACGCATCTACTCTATGGTGCGTGTGGGTCTGAAACCCGAAGTCAATGCTTTGGGTACCCTGTTACTGGTATTTTCCCTGACCATGTTGATGCTGTCCCAATGGATACTGACAAGGAGCAAACGATGAAGAAACTGGCGCTGGCAGGCCTGGTGATTGCGACTCTGACCGGATGCAGTTCCCAGGAGGAACCAAACGTACTGAATCTGTACAACTGGTCTGAATACATGCCTCAGGAGGTATTGGACCGCTTCGAGGAAGAAACCGGTATCCAGGTGGTTTACACCACCTATGACAGTAACGAAGCCATGTACGCGCGGCTCAAGCTGCTGGACGAAAGCGGGGATTACGACCTGGCGTTGCCGTCCACCTATTACGTCAACAAAATGCGTAAGGAAGGTCTGCTGGAGAAAATTGATCACGATAAGATAGAAGGCTTTGAGAAGCTGGACCCCGAGCTGACAAACCTGGAGATCGACCCTGATAACGAATACAGCGTTCCCTACCTCTGGGGCACCACGGGCCTGGCCTATGATGCCAACGATGTCGATGGCAGCGAAGTAACGGCGTGGGAAGACCTCTGGAATGAGAAATACGAAGGCCGCGTGATGCTTACCAACGACATGCGTGAGGTTTTCCACATCGGTCTGCGGGTTCTCGGTTACTCCGGCAACAGCACCGACCCGGATGAGATCAGGGAAGCCTACGAAAAACTGACCGAGCTGATGCCCTCGGTACGCACCTTCAACTCGGACGCCCCAAGGATGCCCTACCTGGAAGGTGAAACCGATATCGGCATGATCTGGAACGGTGAAGCCGTCATGGGCAAGGAAGACATGCCCTCACTGAAATACGTCTATCCGGAAGAGGGCACCATTGTCTGGCTGGACAGCTTTGTGATTCCCAAGAACGCGGGGAATCCGGACGCCGCTCACCAGTTCATCAACTTCGTGATGCAGCCGGAGATTTCCGCGCTGATCAGTGAGGACATTGGCTATGCCACGCCCAATCTTGCTGCCCGTGAATTGTTGAGCGACGAAGTCGCCAATGACCGCACCAGCTATCCAACAGCAGAGGATCTCACCAACGCCGAATTCCAGAAAGACGTGGGCGATGACGCCATGCAGGTGTACACCAGGTACTGGGAAATGCTGAAGTCCGGGCAGTAACTGTTTTTCCCGGGAAGTACCCCGAAGTTGATGCTCCGGGTCATGAAAATGATTGCTGACCGGCGCAATTAAGGCTTGAGTTTATCGTGCCCTTGAGAGAGTTTAATGGCACGGGTGTTCTATAATACAAGCACTGTATCCTCAAGCGACAGGCGCCGTACTGTATGCAGAAGCTGTCCCCCCCACAGGTCGGAAGCCTGATCCTCCTCGTTATCCTGAGCTTTTTCGGAGCGCAGGCGGCTAAGGCCGCCGTTGACCTGGAAGAGGGCTGGGAATATCGCTGGGGTGATTCGCCGTTTACTGAAGACGGCATTCCGGAATGGACACAGGTAGACGAGCCGGATCAATGGCAGGCCATCGGTTTTCCGTCCAATCCCCCGGGGCGTAATGGGCGTGAACATGTCTGGTATCGGATTGCTTTGCCCGGCGGCGAATGGCAGGAACCCTTGCTGTACATATTCAGCGTGGATCTGATCGTTCAGGTCTGGCTGGATGGCGAGAATATCTACCAGTACGGTACGTTTGATCATGAGGGCAAGGGGCGATTCGAGGGCTGGCCCTGGCATGCCATTCCCCTGCCGGAGGGGTTCGAGGGCAAGCAGATTTACTTCCGTGTCTTCTCGGATTACACCGATATAGGTCTGTGGGGCGAAGTCTCCATCATGAACCGCCCAGACCTTGTGCTGTTTATCCTCGAAAACTCCCTTGATGCGCTGGTTATTGCCGGTTTTTCAGCGCTGATTGCGTTGTTGTCCCTGATTTTTGCCCTGCTTCAGACCGAGAAAAAGAGCTTCGGCAGCATTGCTTTGTTCTCTTTGTCGTCTGCGCTGATGCTACTGTCGGAAAGTCAGGCAAGCCAGCTGCTTTGGGAGTCTCCTCTGGCCTGGGATTATCTGGCGGCCGGTTCCTATTATATGTTGCCGGTGGCAATGGCGTTGTTGCTGGAGCAGTGGTTTTCGGAACACCGCCCGTGGCTGATCAACCTGGTGTGGAAAATACACCTGGTGTATGTGGTTGCCGCCATCGGGTTGGCCTTAACAGGGGCTGTGGACCTGTCATCCACATTCCCGCCATTCGATGCACTGCTACTGGCCTCCCTTGTCACGATCGCTGTTGTCGTGGTCAGGCGCTTTCGTGACCTTCGGATTGAGCAGCAAGTCATACTCGCCGCCTACGGCATATTCTGCAGCCTGCTGGTGGTGGATATGGCGGTCGCTCATGGCTTTCTCCCCTGGTGGCGGGTGCCGGTCAGTTGGGGCACGCTGATATTCTCATTGGCGGTGGTGCTGATTTCACTGTGGCACTATGCCCGCACCCAGCAGGCGTTGCACCAGTTAAACCTGTCGCTTGAGCAGCAGGTTGCTGAGCGAACGGAAAAGGCAGAGGCCCTCGCTCGTCTTGAACAAGCCAGGGTTCGGTTGCTGACTTTCGAGAATGAGAAAACCCGCGTTCTCAATGACATCATTGCGGAGTTACAGGATTGCATTACCCTGAACCAGACATTCCCTGTTATGGCGCGCCGGCTTCCGGATCTCTGCAGCCCTCTCAGAGGAAGACTTTACCAGAGGGTCGATGACGGCAGGGCCTACGTGTTGCTCACACGCTGGGGCTACGCGGGGGAACCAGAATCGCCTGCCCGGATCGAAACCCCCGATGGTCCACCGCCCCAGAATCAGATTCCAGCCCGTTACAGTGCCGACTCCGGCCAGTCCTGGTCTGAGTGGCAAGAAGATGTGAATGGCTCCCTGTGCCTTTGGATTAATATCCAGTCGGCAACAGAAGGGCAGATAACCATGGCTTTGTTGTTCGTCGAGGTGCCGGAGGAATTCGCTGGAGAAAGCACGGATTACGGTGCTGCCAGGCTATTTCAGGCACTGAGCCAGGGGCTCCAGAAAATCGGCATTGCGCTTTCAAGCATTGGCTTGCGGGAGGAATTGCATAAATACTCCTATGAAGACGCGCTGACCGGGCTGAAGAACCGCCGCTACTTCGATCAATTGTTCGAGCACGAGTCCGCGGTTGCCCTGAGGAGTGATCAGCCACTGTCCTTGCTGATTGTGGATATTGATCTCTTCAAACAGTTCAACGATACCCATGGTCACGAAGCCGGCGACTCGGCCCTGAAAGCGGTAGCGGACAGATTGGCCAGGCACTTCCGCGACAGTGATGTGGTGTGCCGCTTTGGCGGCGAGGAATTCGTCATTATCATGGCTGGCTCCAGTGCCCAAGCCGCCTGTGACAAGGCAGCGGAGCTTGCCCGGGCGATCCGGTCGATGCCCGTAGAGCACGGTGGTACCGACCTGGGCCATGTCACTATCTCGGTAGGTGTTGCAAGCTGGCCCGAATGCAGCAAATCCCCGGATAGCCTGCTGGGGCTTGCCGATCGGGCACTTTATCGGGCCAAGGCGGCCGGGCGGGACAGGGTGGAGGTGTCCGATCCCGGGAGCTAGTGCCAGATATTGCTGTCTATCTTCTCGTGCAGTTCCGGGTAGTCCTTTGACTTGAAATGTGGCACACCGCCCTGTTTGCGTTGGGCAAGGTAGTCTTTGGTGAGCTTGACCACGGTGCCGGATAGCATCACGATCGCAACCAGATTGATGGTGGCCATCAGGCCCATAGACGCGTCGGCTGCATTGAAAACCGTTACCACTGCTTCGTAACCGCCCCATATCACCATCCCGAGCACCGCCATGCGCAGCATCGTGATGGCAATGTTATTGTCGCCGCCGAGGTGAATCAGCGCATTTTCCGCATAGGTGTAGTTGGCAACGATCGAGGTGAAAGCAAAGAACAGGATTGCGATGGCGATAAAGTAGGCGCCGGATTCTCCGATATGGCTTTGCATGGCATCCTGGGTCAGCTGGGTTCCGGTAATGCCGGACCCCGGTTCCATAACGCCGGACAACAGGATCATTACCGCTGTGGCGGTACAGATAACGATAGTGTCGATGAAAACACCGAATGCCTGAACCAGGCCCTGGGAAGAAGGGTGATGGGGTGCTGGCGTGGCGGTTGCCGCAATGTTGGGGGCAGAGCCCATGCCGGCCTCATTGGAAAAAAGGCCGCGCTTGATGCCGTTGAGCATAGCGGCGGTAATGGAGCCGGCAGCGCCACCGGCGGCTTCTTCCAGTCCGAACGCGCTCTTCACAATGGTGGCCAGCACGCCCGGCACTTCGGTGATATTGATCGCCATAATAACCAGCGCAATCAGGACGTAAATGCCAGCCATCAGCGGCACCACCAGCTCCGCGAAACGCACGATAGAGCGCAGCCCGCCAAAAATAACGGCACCCGCCAGAATGGCGATTACGATACCGACCCAGAGTTTGGGCACGCCAAAGGCACCCTCCATGGCATCGGCGATGGAATTGGCCTGTACGGCGTTGAAGACCAGCCCAAAGGAAATAATCAGGCAGACGGCAAAGATACTGCCGGCCCAGGGAGCCTTGAGGCCTTTGGTGATGTAAACCGCCGGGCCGCCCCGGTATTGCCCTTTACCGTCACGCACTTTATAGAGCTGCGCCAGTGTGCTTTCCGCGTAGCCGGTTGCCATACCCACCAGCGCCACCATCCACATCCAGAAGATGGCACCGGCGCCGCCGAGATAGAGCGCGACCGCGACACCGGCGAGGTTACCCGTGCCCACTCGCGAGGCCAGACTGGTGCACAGGGCCTGGAACGGAGAGATGCCATGGACATCGCTCTCCCGGGAGCCGCGGATGGCCCGGATCATTTCACCAAAATTGACGAATTGCAGAAAGCCCAGGCGAATGGTGAAAAAGACACCAACACCTAACAGGCCATAAACCAGAACATAACCCCAGAGTATGGAGTTCAGAAAATCCACGATAGTGGTCATTGTTCGTCCTTAAACGGTTGTCTTCCTTTTCCTTAAACGACCAGCACCGGGCACTTCGCCTTGGAGGCGACGCGGTGCGACACGCTGCCAAGCAGCATGCCGTCCTTGTCGCTGTGAGTGCCCCGGGTGCCGAGCACAATCAGGTCCACGTCTTTTTCCTGGGCAAACTTGACGATAACGCTGGAGGGCCGCCCGGCCTTGACGAACCCCCGGACTTTCACCGCACCCATCTCTTTTGCTTTTTCCTTGGCATGGTTGACGATGTCCTTGGCGTATTCCGATAACGCCTGGTCAGGAATATCCATACCCTCGGGGCGCTCAATCGACATGGATGCCTCAAACAGGCTGTGATGCTTATAGACGCAGAGCAGATAGATCTCGGTATCCATAAGCTTCTGCAGTTCAATGGCCTTATCCATGGCCTTGAAGGACGACTTGGAACCGTCAACGGCCACGAGGATTTTTTTGAACATGTTCTTCTCCCTGAAATGGGTCTCTACAGCCCTCAGCGGAACGCCAGGTCACGCAGGAACAGTGCGATTTGCGGGAAGGCGATGATCAGGCCCGCAGATGCCACCAGCATAAAGACAAACGGTGGTGTGCCGCGAATCACTTCCCAGTAGGGGCGCTTGAATATGGCTATGGCGGTGAATATGTCACAACCAAAGGGCGGCGTTGCCGAGCCTATGGCCACCTGGAGTGTGATCAGAACCCCGACAAGAACCGGATCCAGGCCGGTGGACTCAATGGCCGGTGCAAAGATTGGCGTCAGCACCAGGATCACCACGATCGGGTCGACAAACATGCAAGCGACGAAGAAGGCGACACAGATCGCAACCAGTACGCCGACCGGACCGGCCTCATTGACGCCGACAGATTCCAGTATGGCCTGCGGAATCTGAGCAAAGGAGATAATCCAGGAAAAGCCGTTGCCGACCGCAACCAGGATGAAAACCACAGCGGTAATCAGGCCTGTGGATTTTGCGATCCGGTAAATGTCCGGCAATTTCAGCGAGCGGAAAACCGCGAATTCCAGCAAGAAGGCATAGAGTACGCAAACGGCCGCAGCTTCAGTCGGGCTGAATATGCCGCCATAGATACCGCCCACAATGATAACCGGGAAGAACAGCGGCCATAGAGCCTCACGGACGGCGACTCCCCGCTCTCTCCAGCCGGCCCTTTCCTCGGTGGGAACCTTTTTGACGTAAGCGTAGATCAGGCAATAGATGGAAAACATGGCCAGAATCATCAGGCCGGGGCCGATGCCGGCAATGAACAGCTCGGCAATAGAGGTGCCGGAGATAACCCCGTAAATAATGAAGCCGATACTGGGGGGAATCAGGAAAGCAATGTCACTGGCATTGATGATCAGCGCCAGTGAGAACGAGTCGGAATAGCCCGCTTTGAGCAGTTTTGGCCTCAGGGGAGAACCAACCGCTACAACCGTGGCCTGGGTGGAACCGGAAACAGCACCGAACAGGGTACAGGAAGTCGCCGTACTGATGGCGAGCCCGCCCTTTATGTGCCCGATGAACGCCATCACCATATGGATCAGGCGGTCGGCGGACTGGCCGCGGGTCATGATATCTGCCGCGAGAATAAACATGGGCACAGCAATAAGAGAGGCGGGTCGAATACCCCCCATCATTTGCTGAATGAAAGTACCCATCTGGCCGAAGCCATCAAACATCATTACAAAACCGACCACCGCACCGGCAATCAGCGGAACCATCATCGGGAAGCCCAGCAGTAGCAGCCCGATCATGATCACCATCATTAGAGTCGCCATGAGTTTTTATCCTTTGTTATCGCAGCTGCAGGGTTCAGACTTCGGATTCACTGTCTGCGTAGCCGTCGACCACACCCGTGGAGAGGTACACATCCTTGCTGGTGAAGTTCTTGATGGCCGTGAGGAAATACTGGATACCAGTGATTGCAAAGCCCACGGGCGCCCAGATGTAAATCCACCAGATCTCAAATCCCAGTGCCGGAAGAATCCGCCCGCGGCTATGGAGAGTTTCGATGTAAAAATAGGAGTGGTAGCAGAGAAAAAACATCACCACCGATGTAAACAAGGCGATAAAAATCATCAGGACTTTGCGGCCCTTCGGGGGTATCGCATCGTAAACCGCAGACATACGGATATGGCGGCCATGGCGGGCCGCGTAGCCAATACCAGCAAAGGTAATCAGGATGATGAGAATCCGGTTGATCTCACCGGAGAAAAACATCCCTTCACCGAAGACAAAGCGCGCAATGACGTTGGCGCATGTATTGAGAGCCATCAAAATCACGCCAACCGCGAGCATGACGGCCTCTGCCTTGGCAATGATTTCATCTATGGTTCCCAGAAACCCGGGCAGGCCGGACTCATAGGTACCGGTGTCGTCTTCTAGATCCGGGGAGTTCTCGGACATGGGTTCTGCTCCAGAACGTATCGCTCCCGGCCGGTGGGAGTTCCCCGGCGGGGCGGGGTTAGTACAGCTTCCCGCCGGGCACTGCCGGCGGGAAAGGTCCCTTCAGGTTCAGTTGCTCTGAACTTCCTTGAGATCTTCCTTGAACTGGTTCAGTAGCTCTTCGCCACTGTCGCCCGTCATCTCGATAAACGCTTCCTCAACCTGAGGCGCTCGGTCGCGGAACGCCTGGATCTGCTCTTCGTTCAGGCGGGTAACCGTTACCTCATCGCTGGCTTCCTGGATCTTGCCGAGGGCTTCGTCAGCCAGGCCGTCGATATGAACCAGGATTTCTTCGTAAGCGTAATCCGCTGCTTTACGAACAAGCTCCTTGTCTTCGTCGGACAGGCCGTCGAAGAAGTCCTTATTGGCCATCATGGCCGTGGTGAACCAGCCGTGGCCGGTAAAGATCAGGTTCGGGGATACCTCGTACAGACCGCCGGACTCGATCCAGAAGATCGGGTTTTCCTGGCCTTGAATCATATTGGTCTGCAGGGCGCCGTACACCTCGCCCCATGGGAGCGGAGTCGGAGTGGCACCGAAGGCCTCGTAGGTTTCCGACAGCAGCGGGTTGGTCATAACCCGGATTTTTTTGTTATTGAAGTCTTCAGGGCTGGTGGCTTTCTCATCCAGAGTCACAACCATTTCGCCCTCAGGGTACATCTTCAACAATTCAAGACCATTTTTGGCGTAAAGCTCCGGGAAATCCTCGTTGATGGCTTCACTCGTATTGAAAAACTCGATCACGGTTTCGAAATCCGTAGGCAGCAGGTAGGGAATGAAGAAAATCTGCGCCTCCGGAATCAGGGAGCCGGTGAAGCCAGGGGACTGGTTTACAAAGTTGAGGATGCCAGCCTGGGTCTGCTCCATGATGTCGTCGGATTCGCCCAGCTCACCAAACCGGAAAACCTGAACGGTGTGGTCAGAGTTGTCTTCGATGTATTCCTTGAAGTCGTAAGCGAATACGTCCTGAACGTCACCTTCGTACTCTTCGTGCGCATAGCGCCAGTTGGCGGCATTTACCGAATTCGCCGCCGTCATTGCTGCAAAGGCAAACGCAGAAATTCCTGCCACTTTCTTGAACTTGCTCAAGCTACTCATCGTGTCGTCTCCGTTTATTTTTCGCTGCAAATTATTGTTACATTAATAAAGACTGGCAAAACAATGCTGTTTTCGCAAGAAATTGAGTGAATAGATTTTCATGAATCGCCAGCTTTGGGCAGAATACGGTAAATATTCGGAATAAAAGAACTAATGGCTGAGAGCTGCCCCGAAACGGTGCGGGATTTGGTTTCAGGGCCCCGGCCGGAATCCGTCCAGACTTGTGATAGGCTTTGCTTTCTTACCCCGGACGACGACACAGAGCAGGTATGCCAGCAGCGCCAACCATCGAGCCCGGCTTTCACGCCATCCATGCGAACCACCTCGAAGACCTGCGTCGGGCCGTGGTCTGGATCTGTCGGAACAGCCCCTTGCCACCCCTGGAAAGTGAAACCTTTCTGGTGCAGAGCAACGGCATTGCCCAGTGGCTGAAGCTTGCCCTGGCGGAAGATTCGTCTGACCCTGGCAAAAGCGGCGATGGCGGTGGCATGGGCATTGCCGCAGGTATGGATTTCCTGTTTCCTGCCCGCTTTATCTGGCAGGCCTATCGGGCAGTGTTGACGTCTGCCGGGGTGCCGGAACAGTCGCCTTTCGACAAGTCCCGCCTGGTCTGGCGCCTGTTCCGGTTGCTGCCGGATCTGATTGCCGAGGACGACGTGTTTGCCCCGCTGCAGCGATTCATGGCCGGCGCGGATACCGAAACACGCCGCTACCAGTTGGCGGGCAAGATTGCCGACCTGTTCGACCAGTACCAGGTGTTCCGTGCCGACTGGCTGGCGGACTGGGAAGCGGGGCACGACCGACTGCAAATGGCGCGGGGTGAGCACCGCGAGCTGGGTGAAGAGTTGCGTTGGCAGCCAGTGCTGTGGCGAAAACTGGTGGAGGATGTTGGCGAACTTGCGGGTACCAGCCGCTCTCGCATCCACACCCGGTTCATGGAGGAGGGACAGAGGCTCACCGCGGCTGATCGGCCGTCTGACCTGCCCCAACGTATTGTGGTTTTTGGTGTCTCTTCGCTGCCGAAACAGGCACTGGAGGCTTTATCGATCCTCAGTCGGGTCAGCCAGGTGGTGCTCTGCGTCCACAATCCGAGTGAATTCTACTGGGCGGACATTATCAGTGATCGTGACCTGCTGAATGCCGATCGCAAGCGCGGGCTGGCCCACCCGAAACTGGCACAACTGACCGACCCTGATGATCTGCACCAGCACGCCAACCCGCTTTTGGCCGCCTGGGGCAAGCAGGGGCGGGACTACATTCGCTTGCTGGACGAGTTTGATAACCCGGAGGCGTACAAAAGCCGCATCGCCACGCCCGACGGCCGGATTGATATCTTCACGCCTCACGGCGAACCGGAACAGCCAGTGCTGCTGCACCAGATCCAGAACGATATACGCACGCTCACATCGCAACAGGAAATGCTGGACCAGAAGCGCAGCCTGGATCCGTTCCGGGACGATTCCGTGGTGTTCCACAACGCCCACAGCCCGCAGCGGGAAGTGGAAATTCTCCATGATCAGTTGCTGGCGGCGTTCAACAGCAACCCGGAACTTCGGCCCCGGGATGTGATTGTCATGGTGCCGGATGTGGATACCTACGCACCCCACATCCAGGCAGTCTTTGGCCGCTACCCGTCGTCGTCCCGCCGCTATATCCCATTCACCATTTCCGACCAGGGTCAGCGTCACCGTCAGCCGGTATTGATTGCGCTGGATACCCTGATGGCCCTGCCGGAAAGCCGTTTTGGCGTCAGCGAGATCATCAGCCTGCTGGAAGTGCCGGCGGTCAGGAGCCGGTTCGGCATTGCCGAAAGCGACCTGCCCCTGGTGCGTCAGTGGGTGGAGGGCGCCAATATCCGCTGGGGCCTGCACAGTGACCACCGCAGTAGCCTCGACCTGCCCGATGGTCTGGAGCGCAACACCTGGCAGGCCGGCCTGCGGCGGATGTTGCTGGGCTATGGCACCGGCCGCGACGACCCCTGGCAGGGCATTGAGCCCTTCGAGGAAATTGGCGGCCTGCAGGCCAGTGTGGCCGGCAATCTGTGCCGCTTCATCGACCGGCTGGAAGATCTCTGGCGCGAACTCCGGGCTACCGCAACACCGGTAGGCTGGCTGGACCTGCTGCAATCGATACTGGAACGTTTCTTCGATGACCTGTCGGACGACGAGCTGCTGCTGGTGAACCGTTTGCTCCGGCAGGCGGAGCAGTGGCTTCAGGACTGCGACAGCGCCGGCATGGGAGAGGTAGAGCTGCCCCTGAATATCGTTCGCGAAATCCTGCTGGAAGGGTTGGAGGAGGGTGGTCTCAACCAGCGCTTCCTCGCCGGCAAGGTCAATTTTGCCACGCTGATGCCGATGCGGGCCATCCCGTTCCGGCACGTGTGCCTGCTGGGCATGAACGATGGCGATTACCCCCGCTCCCGCCCGCCAGTGGATTTTGACCTGATGGCCCTGGATTACCGGCCCGGCGACCGTTCCCGCCGGGAAGACGACCGTTACCTGTTTCTGGAAGCCCTGCTGTCCGCAAGGGAGCAGCTTTATATCAGCTGGGTAGGGCGCAGTATTCGCGATGACTCGGAACGTCCGCCATCGGTACTGGTCAGCCAGCTCCGGGATCACCTTGATGCGGTCTGGCAGGTGGCGGCATCCGACGAGTCGGCCTCCGTTGCCCTGACCATTGAACACCCGCTGCAGCCCTTCAGCCGCGAGTACTTTCCTGATGTGAACGACGTTCCGTCCGCGCGTCGGCTGTTCACCTACGACAGCGAATGGCTCAGTGCGCACCAGTCCCGGGCAACTGAGTCGGAACAGCCGGTGCTGAGCTATCTGGTGCCGGCAGACCCGATCACCCTGAGTGAGATAGGGGCCTTCCTTAAACGGCCGGTAGAGATCTTTTATCAGCGTCGACTACAGGTACGTTTTACCGATGTGGAGAGCCTGGATACCGACAACGAAGCGTTCGCCATGGATGGCTTGCAACACTGGCGCCTGGAGGATGAGCTGATTCGTCAGGCAGTGATGAAAGCCGATAACGAAGATGAACTGCAGCAACGTCTGGACAGCTCCCTTGCCAGCATGGCCCGCCGGGGCGAGCTGGGCATGGGACTGACGGAGTACGCTCTGACCCGGCAGCTGGAAAGCCGAATGCCTGACCTGCACCGGCGCTACCAGGAAGCCCTGGCGCTCTGGCCTGAAGCCATTGAAGACGAGACGGGCTTCGACTACCACCATCAGCGTGGTGAAGATTCCGTGGCTGTCAGCGACCGTCTTGGCGATCTGCGCACCCGGCCGGATGGCGCGGTGTGCAGGGTAGTGATTGCCAGCAGCAACCTTCTGGAAGGGTCCGGGGGCTCTCGCCAGCTGCGATTCCCGGCCCTGCTCGACCACTGGGTGACGCACCTGGCGGGCAACCTGCGCTTTGAGGCTTTCCATACCCTGGTCATCGCCAAAGAAGAACAACGGGTCGTCAACCTGTTGCCCATGGACAGTGCTGCCGCCGGGGAATGCCTGGCGAGGATACTGGATGCCTGGATGCAGGGCCAGACACGGCCGCTGCCGGTGGAGTCCGGGGCAGCCTTCGCCTATCTGCGGGCTCTGTATCCCGCCAGGGGCGAGGGCAATGAAGACAAAGCGCTACAAAAAGCCGAGGAGGCCTATAACAAAGCCCTTGCCCGGGATCGCGGCTACCTGCACAGGGCTTACCCGGAGTTCGAACAGTTGCTTGCCAGTGAGCAGTTCGTGCAACTGGTGTCGACGTTGTACGAACCGTTCTGGCATGCGGAGCAGGCGGGTCGGGCAAAGACCAGCGGCGCTAACAGGGAGAAAGCGTCATGACCGGAAGCGTTCGCAAACTCGACCCCCTGACACTACCACTGCGCGGCAGCCAGCTGATCGAAGCAAGCGCCGGCACCGGCAAGACCTTTACCCTGGCGCTGCTCTATGTGCGCCTGGTGCTCGGGCACCGCACTGCCGAAGAGCCCCTGGCAGAGGGCATCATGCCCCCCAACCTGCTGGTGGTCACCTTTACCGAAGCCGCCACCAAGGAACTGCGGGACCGTATCCGCGCGCGCCTGACTGAAGCCGCCGCCCTGTTTGCAGTGCAACCGGATACCGTGGATACCGCCGCAACGGCGAAAGACCCGCTGGTCAACCTACGCAATGCGTGTCCACCGGCGGACTGGCCGGCCTGTCGTCGCAAATTGCTGCTGGCCGCGGAATGGATGGACGAAGCGGCTGTTTCCACCATCCATGGCTGGTGCAACCGCATGCTCAGCGAACACGCCTTCGACAGCGGCAGCCTGTTTCGCCAGACCCTGGAAACCAGCCAGACCGATCTGCTGGACAACGTGGTGCGGGATTACTGGCGCACCTTCGTGTATCCGCTGCCGCCTGAGTTGATGAGCGAGGTGCTGGACAACTGGAAAACCCCGGAAAGCCTGCGCCAGTCCGTTCGTAACCTGTTGCCTCATGTCGATGCCCTGCCTGTGCCAGAGCGTGATCCGGTGGCGGCCGCGGAGCACGCGAAAACCCGGCGTGAGCAGAGACTCAAGGAGCTGAAAGCCCCCTGGCCCGCGTGGTGTGATGAGCTGGATGAGTTACTGGTGGAAACCGCAAAGCGCAAACCAAAGCCATTGCACGGCGGCACTAAAAATTCCATCCAGAAGGCCGTGGACTGCCTGCGGGAATGGGCCACCACCGACGCTGCCGAACCCCATGATTTCCTGTCCAGAAGTCGCCCCAAAGGCTTCGACACCCTGGAAGCCGACGCCTTCGCGGAAAAATGGACCGGCGATGACGAGCCGCCCCATCATCCGGCCATGGACGCCATCGCCGAGCTCAAACCGGCCCTGAAAGCCATGCCGGTGGCAAAACCGGACATCCTAAACCACGCTGCCTGCTGGATTGCCAAACGTCTGGACAGTGAAAAACAGCGTCTCGCCAGTATGGGCTTTGACGACCTGCTCACCCGCCTGGATGAAGCCCTTGGCGGCCCCCAGGGCGGGCGACTGGCCGAGACCATTCGCCGCCAGTTTCCGGTGGCGATGATTGACGAATTCCAGGACACCGACCCGGTCCAGTACCGGATCTTTGATCGCATCTACCGGGTGGCCAGTAATGATCAGGACACCAGCCTGCTGATGATCGGCGACCCCAAACAGGCCATTTATGGTTTCCGGGGTGCGGATATCCATACCTACCTGGACGCCCGCCGTGCCGTCAGCAGCCGCACCTACACCCTGGGCACCAACTTCCGCTCCGCTGTTGCCATGGTGGATGGCGTCAACCGAGTGTTTGCCCGGGCGGACCAGTCGCTGCCGGAAGGGGCATTCCTGTTCCGTACCGGTGAAGACAACCCGCTGCCGTTCAGCCCGGTGAATGCCAGGGGCACGGACCAGCAGTGGTGCGTGCGGGGCCAGCCACAACCACCACTGACGTTCTGGACCCTGGCGGATGACCGACCTATTGCCAAGGAAGCGGGCAGGGAGGCGATGTCGGATGCCTGCTCGGCGGAGATTGCCCGCCTGCTGAATATGGGGCAGGCCAGTGAGGCCGGGTTCGGGGCTGACGGCAAGCCGCTGGAGCAGTTGCGACCAGAACACATTGCCATCCTGGTGAACAAGCGTGATGAGGCGGATGCCGTCAGGCGGGCATTGAGTGCACGGGGCATTCGTAGTGTGTACCTGTCAGACCGCAATTCGGTGCTGCAATCGGCGCAGGCGATGGAGTTATTGCAATGGCTGCAGGCCTGCGCCGAGCCCGGCCAGCTGTCACTGATTCGCGCGGCGCTGGCCACACCCACCATGGGCCTGGCCTACCAGGACCTGGACCGGCTGCTCAGCGACGAGAACGCGCTGGACAGGGAGATCAACCGCTTCCAGGGCTACCGGGAACTCTGGCAACAGCAGGGCGTGCTGCCGATGCTGCGACGCCTGCTCATGGACTACGAAGTGCCGGCCAAATTGCTGGCGGGGCCGGACGGTGAGCGCGGGTTGACTGACATCCTGCATATTGCCGAACTGCTGCAGCAGGACAGCCAGCAGCTGGACGGTGAACATGCCCTGATCCATCACTACACCGAGATGCTGCGGCAATCCGACGACGAGGACGAACACCGCACCATGCGCCTGGAAAGTGACGCCGGGCTGGTCAAGGTGGTCACCGTGCACAAGTCCAAAGGTCTGGAATATCCGCTGGTGTTCCTGCCGTTCGCCACCGAATTCCGTGAGGAGAAACCGAACCAGGCCTTCATCAAGTACCACGACGATGAGGGCAAACTCCGTATTTCCCTGGAACCGGATGACGACACTCTCGCCCGGGCTGACCGTGAACGACTGGGTGAGGATATCCGCAAATTCTATGTCGCCCTGACCCGCTCCCGCCACGCCACCTGGGTAGGCGCCGCCGGTATCAAAGGCTGGCGCCAGAGCGGCCTGGGGCACCTGGTGGGCCGTGAGGCCAGTGAGGACGACACTGATCTGATGCCCTTCCTGCAGACTATGGCCGCCGGTGAGCCCGCGATCAAGGTGGCGCCGGTGCCTGAGCCCGGGGACGATGTTTATCCCGGTGAAGCGGAGCCAGAGCTTGGTAAGGCTCTGGAGCCCGTGCGTGAAGCGAAGGAAAACTGGTGGATTGCCAGCTACTCCGCTATCACCTATGGCGCCCGCAGTCGTATTGGTGACGATTTTGCCCCCGCCAGTGAGGACCCGGAACAGGAGAACCTGCGGGAGGAATATGAAAACACAGGCACCGATATCGCCGCCTCAACCGAGGCATTGGCCAAAGGCCCGCTGCCCTTCAACCAGCACAGCTTCCCCAGGGGGGCAGGCCCGGGCACCTTCCTTCACGATATTCTGGAGTGGTGCGCCACCCAGGGATTCCGAAAGGTAGCCGACACACCGGATGACCTCCATGAACTGCTGGAACGTCGCTGCAAGCTGCGCAACTGGAGCGACTGGGCGGAGACCCTGAAAACCTGGGTCCACACGCTGGTCACGACGGACATTCCCCTGCCGGATAGCGGGGGGACCTGCTCCCTGGCAGGTCTGGAAACTTTCCGACCGGAGCTGGAATTCTGGTTCGAAAGCCACCAGGTGAATACCCGCACCATGGACAAACTGGTTCGCCAGCACACCCTGAATGGCGAGAACCGGCCGGAAGCCCACGAAACCACTTTTAACGGCATGCTCAAGGGCTTTATTGACCTGGTGTTCGAATATGGGGGCCGCTACTACGTGCTGGACTACAAGTCCAACGTCCTGGGGGAGGATGACCAGGCTTATACGAACGACGTGATGAGAGAGAAAATCCTCGAACATCGATATGACCTGCAGTACGTCATTTACCTGCTGGCACTGCATCGCCTGCTGAAGTCGCGACTGCCGGACTATGACTACGACACCCACGTTGGCGGCGCGGTCTACCTGTTCCTGCGAGGATGTGACGCACCTGGCGCCGGCGCCTTCACTGAGCGGCCGCCCCGTGAACTGATCGAGCAACTGGACCGGCTGTTTCGTGGCCAACAGGAGAAGGCAGCATGACGGGGGAAAGCGGATACATCCAGGACCTGTTCGACGAAGTGCCGGCGCACACGGCACCCTTGCCTGGCAGTGCTCCTGACGCGCTGACTCTGTTGGACGTCTGGGTCGAGCGCGACTGGATCCGTGCCCTGGATCATGCTTTTGCGGCTTTTGTCTGCGACATTGTCAGTGAACAGGGTGAGCAACCGTCGGCCATGCTGGCATTGCTGGCCGCCATGGTTTCTCACCAGGTGGGGCGTGGACATGTCTGCCTGGATATAAACCACCTTTGCCGCGACACCGAGCCCACGCTGGTGCTGCCCCCGGAAGGCGCGGGCGCACTTCCGGCTGATAGCCTGCGGCCTTCTGACCTGTTTGCCGACGTCAGCCCGGGCGAACTTGTCGCGCTGCTCGGGCAAAGCAGTGCAGTGGGTGACGGCGAGCAGGCGACTCCACTGATACTGGATGGCTCCCGGTTATACCTGCGCCGGTTCTGGCGCTACGAGCAGGCCATTGCCGCCGGCATACGGGTGCGTCTGGCAGACCGCACGGAGTTGGTGGATTCAAGCCTGTTGGCCCGTGCGCTGGATACCCTGTTCGGGACTGGCCAGGAGCCGGATTATCAGAAAATCGCCTGTGCTCTTGCAGCCCGGAACCGGTTCAGCGTGATCACCGGCGGCCCCGGTACTGGCAAGACCACCACGGTGGTGAACCTGCTGGCGGCCCTGCAGTCGGTGGCCCGTGAGTCGGCTGGCGCTGATGGTGTCAGCCCCTACCTGCGTATTCGCCTGTCGGCACCTACGGGCAAGGCCGCTGCAAGGCTGAGCGAGTCCATCGGTGGTGCGGTGGATCGCCTGCCCCTGGACCGGCTGCCGGGCCGGCCCGACAGGAGCGCTATTCCCACCCAGGTCACCACACTGCACCGGTTACTGGGTAGCCGGCCAGGTTCGCGGACGTTTCGTCATAACGAGGATCACCCTCTGCCGCTGGATATTCTGGTCATCGATGAAGCCTCGATGGTCGATGTGGACCTGATGGCCTCGGTGTTCGCGGCGTTGCCCCATAAGGCCCGGCTGATCATGTTGGGCGACAAGGACCAGCTGGCCTCGGTGGATGCCGGCGCGGTGCTGGGGGAGCTCTGTCAGCGTGCCGAGGCTGCCCACTACCTGCCGGAAACGGCGCAATGGCTGGAATCGGTCACCGGATGCCAGTTGCCATCGCCGTTGACGGATACCGAAGGCCTGCCCCTGGACCAGGCGGTTGCCATGCTCCGCAAGAGCTATCGCTTTGACGAACACAGCGGTATCGGCGTGCTGGCCACAGCCACCAACGCAGGCAAACTGGACAGGCAGCTGATCAGCCAGTGCCGGGAACAGGCCTTTGAAGACGTGGCCTGGCTCACGGCGGATAGTGGTTCTGCCCGCGCTGGCGAAAACGCACCGGGCACGGAGCTGTTGGCGAACCACGCCCTCACAGGCAGCCGGGAACGTTTCCGGAACAATGGTGAGGGGCGTCTGGTCAATAACGAGCCGGTCGACCCGCCCGTGGGTTATGGCCATTACCTGCGTATCATCCGCGACCAGAAACCCGGCGCCGCCGGTGAAACCGAAGGGCGCGAACAATGGGACCACTGGGCCACCCAGGTGCTCGAAGGGTTTAACCACTTCAAGGTGCTGTGTGCGCTGCGCCAGGGCCCATTCGGGGTGGAAGGGCTTAACCGGGAAATCGCCGGGCGCCTGTGCAGTGCCGGCCTTGTCGATCGAACCGAGGGCTGGTACGAGGGCCGTCCGGTACTGATCACCGGAAACGACTATAATCTGGGCCTGATGAACGGCGATATTGGTGTCACCCTGAGTGTGCCCTGGGATCGCAACGACGCCGGCGAGTCGGTCGATACCCTGCGGGTGGCCTTTCCGTCCAGTGACGGCAGTGGAACCATCCGGTGGATATCCCCAAGCCGGTTGCAGTCAGTGGAGACCGTCTACGCCATGACGGTGCACAAGTCCCAGGGCTCCGAGTTTACCCACGCCTGCCTGGTGATTCCGGACCGCCTGACCCCGGTGCTGACCCGGGAGCTGGTCTACACCGGCATCACCCGTGCCCGTCACTGGCTAAGCCTGGTGGTGAGCCAGCAAGGTGTACTCAAAGAGGCCGTGGGCCGCGGGGTGATCAGGGCATCAGGACTGGCAAGATTGTTGTCGTGACTTGCCGGCCATTACTAACCTGCAGCAGGGAGGAATGGAATGAAAGGAACCATGCGGATACCGGGGTATCTGGTAACACTGTTCGCTGTGCTATGGCTGGCCGGTTGCACAAGCTCGCCGGCCAGGCATGGCTCGGGCGGCGATGTGGTCGCGATGCCGCTGACCAATACCTACTGGCAGCTGGTGAGTGTTGCCGGTGAACCTGTGCCGGAAACCGACCGTGAGCAGAAAGCCCATATTCTGTTCCTGGATGATGGCCGGGTGAGCGGCTTCAGTGGCTGCAACCAGTATATGGGCGACTACCGGGTAACGGGCGAAAACCTGCTGTTTGATTCCATGAGCAGCACCCTCCGGGCGTGCCCGGATAACCTGACGGAAGAATTGCTGTTCGCGGCATTCGCCAAGACCGTGGGCGTTAACCTGGACGGTATCGAGTTAAGGTTGCTGGGTGAGGCCGGAGAAGAGCTGGCGGTATTCGAGGCCTCGCGGATGAGATAGGACCAGCCCGCCTGTCAGTTTGTCGCCAGGCAGCCGGTCATGAAAATCCTGAATTCACTCACCAGCCGCTCCAGGCTGTTTTCCAGCCGATGCCCGTCCGGCAGCACCAGCAATGGCAGCTTCTGTTCCCGGGCCAGTTCCATCACCGGCATGGGTAGCACCACATCATCGTCCCAGCCGTGAATGATCTGGGTATGCCGGGCCTGAATCCGCGGGCTGGACTGGGGATAGGCGGACATTGCCAGCGCGGGTGCCAGCAGGAAACACCCCAGCACCGGGGTTTCGGCACTGGTACGGGCGCACACCCAGCCCCCCATGCTGGAACCGACCAGGACGGTGCGCTCCGGACTGGCCCCCGCCTCTGCCATGGCCTCTTTCATTTGCTGCAGGCGCTCCATGGGGACTTTCGTGTTGCGATGGTCCAGCGCGATTGCGGTGACCCCGGGGAAGGTTTCCGCTTCCGCTTTCAGGGCCTGCACCTTGGTACCTCCGGGGCCGCTCTCCAGTCCGTGGGACAGGAATACGTGAATGTCAGATGTCGCCATGATCACCTCCGGTGAGCGGGGTCAGTGTCGGGTTGCCGCGAGAATGTCCAGCGCGTGCCGGCGTTTCTCCGGATCGTAGAGGTCCACGGTGAACATCAATTCGTTCACCTCTACGGTCTGCAGTAAACGCTCCAGCTGCTCGCGAATGCTGTTCTCGCTGCCCAGCAATTGCAGCGACAGGAAATCCTTCACGCCGGCTTTCTCGCCACTGTTCCACAGTCCGTCCATGGATTTCACCGGCGGACGCATCCACAAAGGCTGGCCCCGGAACAGGGACAGAATACGCTGGTAACTGGTGGTGGCGAGGAACTGGGCCTCCTCGTCGGTATCCGCCGGCACCGCCGGAACAGCCAGTATCACGTAGGGCTTGTCCAGCTGCTCCGAGGGCTGGAAGTTATCCCTGTAGGTCTGGATCGCCTCGCGGTAGAGCCGTGGCGCAAAGTGGCCGGCAAAGGCGTAGGGCAGGCCCCGCATGGCGGCGAGCTGGGCGGTGTAAAGGCTGGAGCCGAGCAGCCAGATGGGCACGTTGGTGCCGGCACCGGGGATGGCCTTTACCTGTTGGCCTGGCTGAAGCGGGCCAAGCAGGGTCTGCAGTCGTGCAACATCCTCGGGGAACTGCTCCGCCCCCAGGCCTTCCCGGCGCAGGGCGCGGCTGGTAATGGGGTCGGTTCCCGGTGCCCGGCCCAGGCCCAGGTCGATGCGGCCGGGATAAAGGCTTTCCAGGGTGCCGAACTGCTCGGCGATCACCAGGGGAGGGTGATTGGGCAGCATGACGCCGCCCGAACCCACGCGGAGGGTTTTGGTGGCGCCGGCGATGTGTCCCACCAGAACGGCCGTTGCGGAACTGCTGATGCCTTCCATGTTGTGATGTTCGGCCAGCCAGAAGCGCTGAAAACCGAGGCTCTCCGCATGCTGCGCATAGGCCACGCTGTTGGCCAGGGTCTGGCCAACAGAATCACCTTCGCGTACCGATGCCAGCTCGAGAAGCGAGTAAGCCGGGGATTGTGCGGAAAATTGGGCGTTGGAAGACTGCGACATTGAATGCTCCGGTTTTGAACTATCCCGCAGCATAACAAAAAGCGGCGGGTATGCCGCTATAGGGGGTGGCCGGTATTGCTGTCCGACATCCACCAACCCGGCAACAGCTGACGGATGTCGGGCTGAAGAAAGCGGTCGTCGATGAGCCAGATCACGCCCTGGTCCTCTGGTGTGCGGATTACCCGGCCTGCGGCCTGGGCGACTTTCTGCAGACCGGGGATCAGGTAGGTGTAGGCCTGGCCGGCGCCGAAGCGCTGTTGCAGTCGCTGGCGCAGGATCTCGTGCCAGGCATCAAACGGTGGCAGGCCCAGGGTGGCGACAAAGGCGCCGATCAGGCGGTCGCCGGGCAGGTCGATGCCTTCGCTGAATACGCCGCCGAGTACGGCAAAGGCAACGCCGGAATTGTCTTCCCGGAAACCGTCCAGGAATGCCCTGCGTTCCTCGCCGGACATGCCTGGTTGCTGGGCTCGCAGGGGGATGTCAGGCGCTAGGTCAGCCAGGGCATTGCGTACGCGGTTGAGGTAGGCAAAACTGCTGAAAAAGGCCAGGTAGTTGCCGGGCCTCTCGTGGTATTGGCGGGCAATGAGTTCTGCAATGGGTACCAGTGAGCGTTCGCGATGGGCCTGGCGGGTGCTGATGCTTGGGGTGAAATGCACGCTGAGCTGGTCGGCAGAAAACGGACCGGGCAGCGACTGGAAGCAGGTGTCTTCCGGCATGCCCAGCAAGTCACGGTAATAGATGCCGGGTGACAGGGTGGCGGAGAACAGCAGGGTGCTGTCAGCAGCCTCGAAGCGAGGCCTGAGGAAGTCTGCCGGGATGAGGTTACGGATGGCCAGTTGCGCCTTGCCACGACCGGGCCTGACCAGTTCGCACAGGGAGTGGTCGCCGAACACCTCCGCCAGTTTGGTAAAGGCCAGGCTTTCGAACATCAGTTCCTGCAGCGCCAGGTCCGGTGGATGGTCGGCCAGGTAGTCGGTAATGGCCGAAACCAGGCGGTTCAGCGCGCCGGTCAGTGAGCCGGGCAGGTTATCCAGAATCACCGGTTCACGCCTGATATCAGGGGCATGATCCCGGATCACCGATTGCCAGGCCCGGGACACCCCGTCCAGGCTGGGCTTCAGTGCCCTGGGTGCCTGCCGCCGAATCCGCAGCAGGCGGGTCTGGCTCAGTTCCACCGAGTACATGCCCCTGGCCCGGTCCACCAGGTTGTGAGCCTCGTCGATCAGCAAGCTGGCTTTCCAGTCATTCTGCCGGACCAGCGCGTGGAGCAGGGCGGACTGGTCGAACATCCGGTTAACATCGGCAACGACGACATCACACCAGCGGGCCATTTCCTGGGCCAGGAAGTAGGGGCAGATGCCGTGCTGGCTGGCGATGTCAGCCAGTACCGGCTGGGTCAGGGCGCCGGTGTGATTGGCGGCGTCTGCCCGAGCCTCTGGAAGCCGGTCGAAGAAGCCCTTGGCCAGCGGGCAGGCGTCGCCGTGGCAGGCCTTGTCCGGGTGTTCGCAGGCGTGGTCCTTGGCGACCAGTTCCAGGGTTCGTAAGGGCAGCGCGCCCGGTTGCTTCTCCCGCAAAAGATGAACGGCATCCACCGCCAGGTGGCGAGCGGTGTTGCGGCTGGTGAGGTAGAACAGCCTGTCCTGTTTGGCCGCAGGCATTGCCATAAGGGCCGGGAATAGAGTGCCCAGAGTCTTGCCGAGACCTGTGGGGGCTTCCAGCAGCAACGTTCGGTGGCGAAGGGTGCTCTTGTAAACGGTTTCCGCCAGAGCGCGTTGCTGAGGGCGGAAGTCAGGGAAGGGAAATGTCAGCCGTGCCAGCGCCCCGTCCCTTTCCTGCCGGTGACTGGCCTCCTGTTCCGCCCAGTCGCTGTAGATGGCACAGAGTTGTTCCAGTTCCTGCCAGAGTTCGTCGGCGCTGGCGGTTTCGGTGATGGGCGTCTCTTTGTCCTTGCCCACATCGTAGTAGATCAGCGCCAGATCGATCGTTTTCAGCGTTTCCTGACGGCACAGCAGCGCCCCGTAAACCCTCAGCTGCGCCCGGTGCAGGTTGCGCTGGGCCTCCCGCACCCGGGACAGGTCGCCACGGTGAGTCTTGATTTCTTCCAGCCGGCCGGCGATCGGGTCGTACCCGTCGGCCCGGCCACTGACCATCAGTTTGCCGCACTGGCCGGCCAGTGCAACCTCGCTTTGATACCTTGGCCCGCGACGTGCCTGCACGGCGCCATGGCCGGCAATGCCTTCTTCCGACGTGGGTGCCGGCGTGTAGCGCAAGTCCAGGTCACCCTTGCGGGCGGCGAACTCGCAGAGAGTGCGCACCGCCACCTTGAGTTCGCTCATTCGCCAGTCCCGGTCCAGCGGACGTAGCAGACGGACACCGGAATATCCTGTTCAACGCAGAACTCCAGCCAGCGGGTCTGGTGATCCTGCAGACGATCACCGGGGCCTTTTACTTCGATCATCTCATAGCGCCGGTTCGGGTCGGAATGGCCGGGTTGAAAGCGGATCAGGTCGGGAAAACCGCTGCGGTGTTCCCGCAGGTTATCCAGCAGGCGCCGGAACATCGGCTCCAGGTGGTGGGTGGGGATGCATTCCAGCGCCAGGTTTAACAGGTCCTCAGAGAGCACCGGCCAGATTACGAAGGGCGAAGCAGTGCCCTGCTTCTGCCGCCAGGTGTTACGGATCCGGGATTTATAATCGTTGGTGGCAAGGGCGCCCAGGCAGTCGTCAAACAGTGCTTGCCGGCGCTCCACAAAATCCTCCCGATACAGATCCACCGGCCCGGTGTGGAAGGGATGGAAGAAGGCGCCGGGAACAGGGGCGAACAGGGCCGGCCAGCACAGCAGGCCAAACAGGCCGTTGATCAGGGTGTTTTCCACGTAGGCAACCGGCGCTTCCGGCTGGGACAGGTGTTCCATGGCCACCCATTCCACCGAGTGGCCCTCCGGATTGTCCAGCTCCAGGGTAAAGGCTGTTAGCGCCGGGCGTGCGGATGGCGGAGGCGGGGTTTTACCCAGTTTTTTGGCCAGGCGTGACTCGATGCGTTCAAGCCCTCGTTCTTCCGCGCCAAACCTTGGCTCCTCACCGGCGGCCATGATTAGCTGCCAGGCTTCGCGGTATCGCTTCAGCCGTTCCAGCAGGCGCAATTGCCGCAGGCGGGCTTCACGGTGGCCACTTTGCTCATAGGCGGCCAGTGCCAGCTCTGTGTTCCGGCCACGTTCTGCCAGCTTGCCCAGTTCAAACAATAAGCGGCCACGCCGACTTTCCAGCCAGGAATTGTCGGAGGCGGCCGGCACCTCCTGCCATACGGTTTCCGGTGATTCGCCGTTGTCCAGGCGTTCGCGGCAGTGATGCATGACCAGGTAGCGATCCACATCGTCGCGTTCGTCAAAGGCGCGGGATTCAGCAGAGAGGGGGACCTGTTCGTATTGTTGGTGACCCAGTTCCACCAGCACGAAATCGGACCAGCTCTGGCGCAGATTGCCGAAGAACATCAGCCTCAGGCAATCAAACAGGGGCATGTGGTTCAGTCGGATTACCCGGGTGGGCAGGTTTGGCAGCCAGTGTTCCACGGGAGCGGGATCTGGATGCAGGGGGATCAGTGTGTCTTTCAGCAGTCCCTTGGCGGCAGCGGCCGGCAAGCCAGTCGCGGAGATCCGGTCGGCCAGGGCAGGGCGAAGTTCAGCAAGGGTGAACAGTCGAAAGACCTCAGCCAGGAGGATGTCCGGGGCGTCATCAATCCAGCCGCTGCGCGACAATCCGCTGGCAGCGTCAGCCACCGGGATGCCAAACTCGGGGTAGTTAAGCTTTTCCACCCGGAACAGCTCGCCCGTGCGCATCACCAGCCGCGCCACCAGTGCCCGCTCCGGCTGGTTCAGCGCCAGCAGGCTGTCTATGTGCCCGGTTTCCTCTGCGGTCAGCAAATCACTGTGGTGCCGGCGTACCCAGCGTACCACCGTCTCGAAGTTTTCGAGATAGTACAGCGGATTGTCCAGGTCGGCGGTGCCGGGAATGGAGGAATGTGGGGTTGATACGGGCGTCATAGAAACTGTTTTGCTGGCCAGAGCGTAAGCATAGAATGATCAATGATGATGCCCTATGGAGAAGCCGATATGCGAGCCCTGATTGCCGTGATTTTCATCTTGTCCTCAGCGTCGGTGATGGCCGCTGAGTGTCCGGCCTTCCTCAATCATGACCTGCGAAAGCTGCATTCGTCGGATTCCGTCAACCTGTGCGACATCGCCGCCGGTAAACCCATGCTGGTGGTCAATACCGCCAGCCGCTGCGGCTACACCGGGCAGTTTGAGGGGCTCGAAGCGCTGCACAAGGAGTACAGCGACAAGGGCCTGGTGGTCGTTGGCTTTGCCAGTGATGATTTCCGCCAGGAGGCGGCGACCGAGGAAGAGGCTGCCAACGTCTGCTTCGTTAATTTTGGCGTCAGCTTCACCATGATTGCGCCCTCGGCGGTGACCGGAGGCGAAGCCAATCCGGTATTCCGGGCCATCAACAGCCAGAGCAGTCAGCCCCGCTGGAATTTCCACAAGTATGTGCTGAATGCCCGGGGCGAGGTTGTGGAGGCGTTTCCCAGTCGTGTAAAACCGGATGCCCCTGAACTTCGCAGTGCGGTTGAGCGGGTAGTTGCGGACCGCTGAGCCGGAACCCTCACAGGTCCACGACGATTGGTGGATTCAGCGGTTTGAAACTGCCGTCGCAGGTGCTGGCATTAACGAACAGGCAGTCATTCCGATTGAGTTGACCATGGCTTTCGTGAATATGTCCGAACACGTGCATTTTCAGCCGTAACCGCTCCAGTTCCTGTGTCAGGTCGTCGCAGCCCACGGACTGGGAGTGGGTGGCTGTGATCACCTGGTCGAGAATGCCCGCCGGTGGGCCGTGGGTGATCAGGATATCGGTATCGGCGGGAATCTGTTCCCATCGCTCCGCGATGACCGGGCCGCGCGAGAGGTTGAAGGCCCAGTCGAAGAACACCGGCGTCCAGGGACTGCCCCAGAACTTCAGGCCCTCAATGTCAGTGCCAGTATCCCGCAGGTAAATCGCGTTACTGATCAACGCTTCGGCCTCTGCCGGCTCATCCTGCAGGCACCAGTCGTGGTTGCCGGCAATCAGGATCTTGTGGCGGTGGGGCTGTTCGGCAAACCAGTTGTCCAGGTCTTCCAGCTCCTCAAGGGTGCCAACGCCCAGGCAGTCACCGGCGTGGATCAGGATGTCGCCATCGGGCACCGTTATCTGGCGGTGCATGCTGTGAGTGTCCGAGATACAGACCAGTCTCATGAAGTCTCGCCGGGTTTGTCGTGGTTGTTGAAAGCGCCATGGCGCCCGGCGCCGCCGGCAAACCGGCCGGCACCTTCGATAGCTTCTTCGAACACCACAGGATAGCCCCCCGCACCCTCGGCAGCCAACGCTTCCGGCAGTTTCATGTCCCACTGATGAATGGCTGAGTGGCGATCGGCACGCAGGCATGTCTGGGGAAATGCGGCAATGTCCGCTGCCAGGGCCTCCGCGGCGGATCGGGCCTGTCCATCGGGTACAACCCGGTTCGCCAGCCCCATGGCTTTGGCTTCTTCGGCGTTGACCGGCCGCCCGGTGAGGATCATGTCCATGGCATGGCCATGGCCGACAATTCGCGGTAGCCGTACCGTTCCACCATCAATCAGCGGCACGCCCCAACGGCGGCAAAAGACACCGAACGTCGCCGTTTTCTCCGCCACTCTCAGGTCGCACATAAGCGCCAGTTCCAGGCCGCCGGCCACCGCATATCCGGTCACCGCTGCAATGACGGGCTTCGACAGTTTCATGCGGGACGGGCCCATGGGGCCAGCCGCTGTCCCTGTGGCCTCAATGTCGTTGCGCCGTTCCGGGTCGCCGACGGCTTCCAGGTCGGCACCCGCGCAGAAGTTGCCGCCTTCGCCCCAAAGCACGGCCACTTTCAGCCCATCGTTCTGTTCAAAATCGGTGAAGGCCTTGTGCAGGGCGTTCGCGGTTTTGCGGTCAACGGCGTTACGTTTCTCGGGGCGGTTTATAACAATGGTAACAACAGCGCCAGTGGTTTCAGTGTAAACGGGGGGGCGTGTCACAGGGGGCCTCCTGGTGGTTATTGTTATCGGGTCTGACAACCGGAGTTACTACTGTGTACTCTGCAAGATAACGACACCAGGCCGGGTAGGCAAGCCGCCAGCGGGGCTGGCGGCATGTTTCGTCAGGCGGCTTTCAGGGTTTTCATGTCAATCACGAAGCGATACTTCACATCGCCTTTCTTCATGCGCTCGTAGGCTTCGTTGATGTTTTTGATATCGAGCATCTCCACGTCACAGGTGATGCCGTGCTCGGCGCAGAAATCCAGCACTTCCTGGGTTTCCGGCATGCCGCCAATCAGTGAGCCGCCCAGCACCCGGCGTTTCATCACCAGGGCGCCGGCCTGCAGTGCCGGGTCGACGGGCTCCAGCAGACCAACCAGGATGTGGGTGCCATCGTACTTCAGGCAGTTCAGGTACGGATTCAGGTCGTGCTGGACGGGTACCGTGTCCAGCATGAAGTCGAAGGTCTCCGCGGCCGCCTCCATCTGACGGTCATCGGTGGAGATGATGACATGGTCAGCGCCCTGTTTCTTCGCTTCGGACACCTTGGCTTCGGAGCGGGTAAAGATCGTCACTTCCGCGCCCAGCGCCTTGGCGAATTTCACGCCCATATGGCCAAGGCCGCCCATGCCGATCACGCCGACCTTGTCGCCGGCTTTTACACCGTAGTGGCGAAGGGGGGAATAGGTGGTGATGCCGGCGCAGAGGATGGGAGCGGCGGAGGCCGGGTCCAGTTTTTCCGGTACCTTGACCACGAAGCGCTCGCTGACGACCACCTTGTCGGAATAGCCGCCATAGGTAATGGAACCGTCGTGACGATCCACGCCGTTGTAGGTGCCGGTCATGCCGTCCAGGCAATACTGTTCAAGGCCGGATTCACAGGCCGAACAGCTGCGGCAGGAATCCACCATGCAGCCGACACCTACCATGTCACCCACCTTGTAGCTCTTCACCTCGGGCCCGACAGCGGTCACCCGGCCGATAATCTCATGGCCTGGTACCAAGGGGAATTCGGTCATGCCCCAGTCGTTCTGGGCAAAGTGGATGTCGGTGTGGCAGACACCGCAGTAGTCGATCTCTATGGAGACATCGTCCGGGCGCGGCTCGCGACGGTCGAAACTGAACGGGGCCAGCTTCGAGTCTGCGGATTTCGCCGCGTAGGCTTTTGTATTCGCCATGGTCAGTGTGTCCTTCTTTGCCAGTTAATGTTCGAGCGTATACGTAATGAATTCGGGTTTGATTCAGTATTTCAACCGTAAGCCCTTTTCATTAAAGGAATATCACGAACATTAATGGCGGTGGGTGTGGCGGTAGTCTGTCGGAGACTGGCCCATGACTTTCTTGAACAGGCGGGAGAAATAATAGTTGTCGTCGTACCCCAGCATATTGCTGATCTGGGTGAAGGAATGGTCCGTGGTGTCCAGCATCTGGCAGGCCTGCTCCACCTTCAGGTGCAGGAAATGCTGGATGGGAGACACTCCGGTCAGGGCCCGGTAACGGGTGGCGAAGTGGGCGGGCGAGAGACCGGTCAGGTCCGCCAGCTGGCCGAGGGTAATGCGTTCGTCCAGGTGTTCCCGCATGAAGTTGTGGATGATGTCCAGGTCCGGCTGCTGGGCGTGACTGGCCTCGCCAACGCTCAGGGGAACCGCTGCCAGTAATTGCCGCAAGCGGTTGGCCACGTGGACGAGGCCGGGGGTACGGAAGCCGGTTTGCCTCACCGATAACAAACCATTGAAGTCCACCAGCAACCTCGGCTGCCGCCCGATATGCTGGATGCGGATGTCATCGGTAAACCCCATATGCTGACGGAAATTTTCCGCCAGCGGGCCAGCGTAGTGCACCCAATGGATTGTCCATGGGTTCTCCGGCGCGGCGGTATATCGGTGGGCGGCTCCTGCAGGAATCAGTACCAGGTCGCCGGCCCGGACCACGCAGGGTTCGTCTTCGACACTGAGGTAGGCCTCGCCCTCCGTGCAGTGGATCAAAAGATCGTCGTTATGGTGTTCCCGGTGCATGTGATGGCCCGCGGCGCGGCGGTAGTGGCCAAAAGCCAGCGGGTACAGGTCACGGGTCAGGGGGTGCCGCGACAGGCTACGTATAACCGGGTCCGGGATGACATAACGGATACTGTCTGGTGGCACCGGCCATTGGGAGGTTCTGGTCATATTCGTTGGCTGCATTCCTAGTGTAACGAAAGATAATCCATCATGGTCGAAACTTAGTCAATCATGAAGCGACAGAGGGCTGTGCTAGGATCGATGACAACCTGAGGGTAAAGACCCCAATACCTACAACAATGACAGGGAACATCGCTATGAAAAACGTACCCCTTTATATCGCTGGTGAGTTCGTAGAAAGCCAGACTGACCAGTGGATTGACGTTACTGATCCAGCCACCAACGAAGTAATTGCCCGCGCGCCGTGCACCACTGCCGACGAAATGCGCCGTGCCATCGATAATGCCGGTGAGGTGTTCAAGGCCTGGAAAGAAACCCCGGTTTCCGAGCGTGCCCGGGTGATGATGCGTTACCAGGCACTGCTGAAAGAACACCACGACGAAATCGCCGAGATTCTGTCCAGTGAAACCGGTAAGACCTTCGAGGATGCCAAAGGCGACGTATGGCGTGGCATTGAGGTTGTCGAGCACGCGGCCAACATTCCGTCCCTGATGATGGGTGAGACTGTTGAGAACGTGGCCCGTGGAGTCGACACCTATTCCTACACCCAGCCCCTGGGCGTCTGCGCCGGTATCACCCCGTTCAACTTCCCGGCGATGATTCCGCTGTGGATGTTCCCCATGGCCATCGCCAGCGGCAACACGTTTATCCTCAAGCCGTCCGAGCAGGACCCGCTGACCCCGATGCGCCTGGCTGAACTGTTTGAGCAGGCCGGTGCACCCAAGGGTGTGCTGCAGGTAGTACATGGTGGCAAGGAACAGGTGGATGTGCTGCTGACCGATCCGGCCATCAAGGCGGTGTCCTTCGTCGGTTCCGTACCGGTGGGCCGTTATATCTATGAAACGGGTACCCGCAACATGAAGCGTGTACAAAGCTTCGCTGGTGCCAAGAACCACATGGTCGTTCTGCCGGATGCGGACAAGGATCAGGTGGTCAAGGCCCTGGTGGGCGCGTCGGTTGGTGCCGCCGGCCAGCGTTGCATGGCCATTTCCGTGGCGGTCTTTGTGGGCGAAGCCCAGGAGTGGATCCCGGAAGTGAAGGAAGCTCTGGCCGCAGCCAAGCCCGGCGCCTGGAACGATAAGTCGGCGAGCTACGGCCCCATCATCAGCCAAAAGGCGAAAGAGCGCGTTGAGTCGCTGATTACCCGCGGTGAGCAAGAAGGCGCCAACCTGCTGCTGGATGGCCGCAACTGCACCGTCGACGGCCTGCCGGACGGCAACTGGGTTGGCCCTACGCTGTTCTCGGGCGTCAAGGCGGATATGGATATCTACAAGGAAGAAATCTTTGGCCCGGTGCTGACCTGCATGGAAGTGGATACCCTGGCGGATGCCATCGCCCTGGTAAACGACAACCCTTACGGTAATGGCACCTCCATCTTTACCAACTCCGGTGGTGCGGCACGCCACTACCAGCATGAAATCGAAGTGGGCCAGGTGGGTATCAACGTACCCATTCCGGTACCTCTGCCGTTCTTCTCCTTCACCGGCTGGAAAGGCTCCTTCTACGGTGACCAGCATGCCTATGGCAAGCAGGCGGTGAAGTTCTACACCGAAACCAAGACCATCACGGCGCGTTGGTTCCATAGCGATGCAGTAGCCGAAACCAACTTCTCCATCCGCATGCAGTAAGGGGAAGTCATGAACTTTGATCTGACGGAAGATCAACTGGCCTTCCGTGAGGCTGCCAAAGCCTTTGCGGAAAAGGCCATGGCGCCCCACGCGGCGAAATGGGATGCGGACCATGTGTTTCCGGTAGAGGTGATCCGCGAAGCGGGCGAAATGGGCTTCTGTGGTATCTACACCCCGGAAGCCCAGGGCGGCATGGGGCTGTCACGGCTGGATACCAGCGTCATCGTGGAGGAGCTGGCTGCCGCCTGCCCTTCCACTGCCGCCTATATCACCATTCACAACATGGCCACCTGGATGGTGGCGCAATTCGGCAGCGCCGACATCCAGAAACAGATCGCCCCGAGAATGGCCAGTGGTGAATGGCTGGGCTCCTACTGCCTGACCGAACCGGGTGCCGGCTCCGATGCCGGAAACTTGCGCACCAAGGCCACCCTGGACGGCGACAGCTATCTGCTTAACGGCAGCAAGGTGTTTATCTCTGGCGCCGGCGCCACCCAGATGCTGGTGGTCATGGCCCGCACCGGCGCGCCGGACAGTGGCCCCAGGGGCATCAGTGCCTTCGTGGTGCCTGCCGACAGTGACGGTATCCACTACGGCAAGGCCGAGGAAAAGATGGGCTGGAACAGTCAGCCCACCCGCCAGATTACCTTCGAGAACGTTCGCGTGCCGGCCAACAACCGGCTCGGTGAGGAAGGCCAGGGCTTCATGATCGCCATGAAAGGGCTGGACGGCGGCCGCCTGAACATTGCCACCTGCTCTATCGGTGGCGCTCACGCAGCCTTGCTCCGTGCCCGTAATTACATGCACGAGCGTGAGCAGTTCGGCCAGGCCCTGGCGGGCTTCCAGGCGCTGCAGTTCAAGCTGGCGGACATGGCCACCAACCTGGTCGCCGCCCGGCAGATGGTCCGTCTGGCGGCCTACCGGCTGGATCAGGGTGACAATGAAGCCACCCTCCATTGCGCCATGGCCAAACGCTTTGCCACCGATGCCTGCTTTGATGTCTGCAACGAGGCGCTTCAGCTTCATGGTGGGTACGGCTACATCCGTGAATACCCGCTGGAGCGTTATGTCCGTGACCTGCGGGTGCACCAGATCCTGGAAGGCACCAACGAAATCATGCGGCTGATCGTGGCCCGCCGGCTACTTGAGCCCGGTGTGGCCGAGGCCATCCAATAACAAGGAAACTCTCATGAGCGAACTGATTCAGCTGGAAAAACGCGATCACACCGCGATTATCACCATCAACAATCCACCGGCCAATACCTGGACGCTGGAGTCCCTGAAGGCGCTGGAAGAGACCATCGCAGCGCTGAACGAAGACCTCAATATTTTCGCACTGGTGGTGACCGGCCAGGGCGAGAAGTTTTTCTCGGCCGGCGCCGATCTCAAGAGCTTCGCTGACGGTGATATCGCCAATGCCGATCTGATGGGCAAGGCCTTCGGCCGGGCCTTCAGTGCCCTGAGCCGTTTCCGTGGTGTGTCCATCGCGGCAGTCAACGGTTACGCCATGGGTGGTGGCCTGGAATGTGCCATGGCCTGCGATATCCGCATCGCCGAAGAACACGCCCAGATGGCCCTGCCGGAAGCCACCGTGGGGCTGCTGCCCTGTGCCGGTGGCACCCAGAACCTGCCCTGGCTGGTGGGCGAGGGCTGGGCCAAGCGAATGATTCTCTGCGGCGAACGCATCAAGGCCGACAAGGCGCTGAGCATTGGCTTGGTGGAAGAAGTGGTGCCAGCTGGCGCAGCTCTGGACAAGGCTCTGGAGCTGGCGCAGATGGCCAGCAAGCAGAGCCCCTCGTCTGTCGCCCGCTGCAAAACCCTGGTGATGAGCGCCCGCGATGGCCGCAGCCACGACGACGGCTGGCGCATGGAGCGGGAATTGTTTGTGGATCTGTTCCGCACCGAAGACCAGCGTGAAGGAGTGAATGCGTTCCTTGAAAAGCGCACGCCTGAATGGAAAAACCGATAAGAAGCACCGATAAACCGGGCCGGACTACTGAGTTAATGGTATGAGCAATCAAGCAGTCATTTTTGAAGAACTGGAAGCTGCCGGCGGCAAACGCATCGGTGTTGCGCGGCTGAACACACCTCGTTCCATGAACGCACTGTCGCTGGAAATGATCCATCTGCTGAAGCCCAGGCTGGACCAGTGGGCCGCGGACGACGCCGTTGGCGCAGTCTGGCTGGAAGGCGAGGGCGACAAGGCCCTGTGTGCCGGTGGCGACATTGTGGCGCTGTACCGGGATATGACCGAACCCCGGTCCGACAGTCGTGCCGCCAGTGAAGGGGATACGTTCTTTACCGACGAGTACGAACTGGACTACCAGATACACACCTACCCCAAGCCGTTTATCGTCTGGGGTAACGGCCTTGTCATTGGCGGTGGCCTGGGCCTGATGTCAGGCGGCTCTCACCGGGTGGTAACAGAACATACCCGCGTGGCAATGCCGGAAGTGAGCATTGGCCTGTATCCGGATGTGGGCGCAGGCTGGTTCCTCAATAAAATGCCGGGGCGCACCGGGTTGTTCCTGGGGCTGACCGGCGCCCGTATGAACGGCGCAGATGCCATCTTCACCGGGCTTGCGGACCGTTTTATTCGCCATGACATGCGCGACGAGGTCAAGCAGGCGCTGCAACAGTCCGACTTTGGCGACGAAGCCCATGGTGCTGTCAGTAAGGTATTGCGACGGTTCGAGGCAGGCTCCCGCGAGGCAGTGCCGCAATCCGTGGTGCGCGAGCACTTTGATGTGATCCAGGCGCTTACCGATGGCGATTCGTTAATGGAAGTGGTGGATAACCTGGGCCAGTACGCCGGCGAAGACCCGTGGCTGATCAAGGCGGTCAAGACCGTTGTGGCGGCGTCACCGGCTTCCATGACACTGACCTGGCTGCACTATCACAACACCTTGCATGACAGCCTGTCCCAGGTTTTCGACAAGGAGCTTCGGATATCAAAGCGCAGCCTGAAAATGGGTGAATTTGCAGAAGGCGTACGGGCATTGCTGATCGACAAGGATCTCAAGCCACGCTGGCATTTCCCCACACTGGAAAGCGTGGACCCTGAGTGGATCGACCGGTTCTTTATAGAGTCCTGACTGACACCGAACAGACCAAACCTGATCAAAAACGGAGAACAATAATATGGCGACTATCACGTTTATCGGTCTTGGCAACATGGGCGGACCCATGGCCTCCAATCTCGTCAAGGCAGGCCACAACCTGACGGTGTTTGATCTGTCCTCAGAGGCGGTCAAGGCACTCACCAGCGAAGGCGCGAAATCCGCGGCGACCATCCAGGAAGCGGTGGAAGGCGCCGAGGTGGTGATTTCCATGCTGCCAGCCGGCCAGCACGTGGAATCGGTTTACCTGGGTGACAATGGCCTGCTGAAAATCCTGCCGTCCAGCACGCTGGTGATCGACTCGTCGACCATCGCGCCGGAAACCGCAAAGGGCGTGGCCGAAGCCGCCGTTGCCGCTGGCATTACCTTTATGGACGCACCGGTGTCCGGGGGTGTCGGTGGTGCCAAAGCCGGTACTTTGACGTTTATCTGCGGTGGCGAGGCAGATGCCTTCGAGCGTGCCAGGCCCATTCTTGATGGCATGGCCAAGAACATCTTTCATGCCGGCCCTCACGGCGCCGGCCAGATTGCCAAGATCTGCAACAACATGCTGCTGGCCATCCTGATGAGCGGCACCAGCGAGGCCCTGGCCCTGGGTGTCAAGAACGGGCTGGACCCTGCCGTGCTCTCGGAAATCATGAAGCAGAGCTCTGGCGGCAACTGGGCGTTGAACGTCTACAATCCCTGGCCGGGTGTGATGGAAGGCGTACCGGCTTCACGCAATTACGAAGGTGGTTTCCTGGTTGACCTGATGAACAAGGATCTGGGCCTGGCCTTCGACAACGCCGTCAAGAATCACGCGCCCATTCCCATGGGTTCGCTGGCCCGTAACCTGTTTGAGCTGCATGCCGGTGAGGGTAACGGTGGGCTGGATTTCTCCAGCATCCAGAAATTCTATTACCGCGGGCAAAGCTGAGCAGGCAGCGCCTTCGGAATCTGAGGAGCGGGGGTTTTCGCCCATGCCGTCAGGTTCTGAAGGCGTTTATTTCCAGCTTAAAGTTTACCTTTACGTAAACTATAGCCTGTGCTAAACATTGAGAACAGAAATCGTCCACAACAATAAAAGGACTGGACTATGAGCCTCCCGGAATACCAATCAGTCTATGACAATTTCGATCCCGCCAGTCTTGAAGCGGAGATCCTGGAGGGCAGCCTGGATGCCGGCCTGAACGTCTGCACGGAGATCTGTGACAAGTGGGCGGACGACCCCCAGCGCGTTGCCCTGTATTACGAAAAAGCGGACGGCGGCTCGGGCAAGCTCACCTTTGCCGAGCTGAAAGAACAATCCGCCCGGTTTGCGAATTACCTGACGTCCCGGGGCATCGGCAAAGGCGACCGGGTTGCTGCCCTGTTGCCCCGCAGCCCGGAGCTGCTCATCGTCATCGCCGGTACCCTGAGGGCCGGCGCTGTCTACCAGCCTCTGTTCACCGCCTTTGGCCCCGGCGCTATTGAATACCGCTTCGAGCGGGCCAGCACAAAGCTGGTGGTCACTGATCCCGTCAACTACCCCAAACTGATTGAAGTGAAGGACTGTGCACCGGTGGTATGTGTCAACGCCGCCGAAGTGAGTGGTGACATCCCGGACTTTGACAAGACTCTGGCAGACCAGTCAGCGGAGTTTGAGCCAGTACTGATCAAGGGCAGTGATCCGTTCCTGCAAATGTTCACCTCGGGCACCGTGGGCAAGTCCAAGGGTGTGGCGGTGCCGGCCAAGGCGCTTTTGGCGTTCTATGTGTACATGAAGTACGCCATCGATTTGCGGGACGATGACGTGTTCTGGAACGTGGCTGATCCGGGCTGGGCTTACGGCCTTTATTACGCGGTGATTGGTCCGCTGCTGATGGGGCACGCGACCCACTTCAATCCGGGTGCTTTTACCCCGGAAACGACCTACGACATGATCCGCAAGTACAAGATTACCAACCTGGCGGCGGCACCCACCGCCTACCGGCTGCTGAAGGCCAATGACCATGTGCTGCCCGAGGGTGAAAACCTCGGCCTGAGGGTGGCCAGCAGTGCCGGCGAGCCGCTGAACCCGGAAGTAGTGAACTGGATCGAGCGGCGCCACTTCTGCCCGGTCAAAGACCACTACGGCCAGACTGAAACCGGTATGACCTGTTGCAACTTCCATGGCCTTGAGCATCCGGTGCGCCCGGGCTCCATGGGCTATTCCTCACCCGGCCACAAAGTCGTCGCCCTGAACGAGAAGAACCAGGAAGTGGGCGAGGGTGAAATCGGCCAGTTGGCGGTGGATGTGAAAGCTTCCCCTCTGTTCCACTTCGATGGCTACACGTGGGGCGAGAAAGACCCGTTTGTGAACGGCTATTACCTCACCGGCGATATGGTGGTGAATCACGGGGGTGGCTGTTTCTCCTTCAGCGGCCGCGATGATGACATCATCACCACCGCCGGTTACCGCGTCGGCCCGGCAGACGTGGAAAGCACACTGCTGGAGCACAAGGCGGTTGCCGAATCCGGTGTGGTGGCCAAGCCTGATGAAAAGCGGGGCTCCATCATCAAGGCCTATGTGGTCATCAAAGGTGACCAGCAGCCGGAGAACGAAGACGCCCTGAAGGATGAGCTGCAGGAGCTGGTGCGCCACCGACTGTCCGCCCACGCCTACCCGCGGGAAATCGAATTCGTGGATGAGCTGCCGAAGACCCCCAGTGGCAAGATCCAGCGCTTTGTTCTGCGTAACCAGGCGAAAGAAGAGAAGCACTGATGATTGTTACCTTCGAGGAGCTGCAGGCCTTCCTCGCCGACCAGTTTCCCCAGGGTGCCCGTTACGGCAGCCTGGAGAAGCTGGGCGACGGCTGGGCCGAAATGAAGCTGGATGTGGACGACGAGCACCTGCGCCCCGGTGGCACCGTTGCCGGCCCCGCGATGATGGGGCTGGCAGACGTCGCCCTTTACGCCGCTCTGCTGGGAAAAATAGGCCTGGTGCCATTGGCGGTGACCAGCAACCTGAATATCAATTTCCTGCGCAAGCCGGTGGCCCATAGCCCCATTCGGGCGCAGGCAAGAATGCTGAGAATTGGCAAGGCCAGCGGCGTGGGCGAGGTTTATATCTACTCAGATGGCCTGGAAGACCCGGTGGCCCATGCCACCATCACCTATGCCATTCCGGCCAAGCGGTGATGGCATGAATGTCAGTGACATCTCTGTCCCGCTGGGGGATGGGGCCAGGGTTCAGGTGCAGCGGCTGAGCCACGAAAACAGCTCCGGACCGGTACTGGTTTTCCTGCACGAATCCCTGGGCAATATCGCCCTGTGGAAACAGTTCCCCCGCCGGCTCGCGGAGGCCACAGGCCTGGACGCGCTGGTCTATGAGCGCCAGGGCTATGGCGCCTCCAGTGACGAGCCATTGCCACGCCCCTACGACTACCTGGAGCAGGAAGGCGCCGTGTGGCTGCCCCGGCTGCTGGATGCGCTGGAAATCGACAAGGTCATTCTGGTGGGTCACAGCGACGGTGGTTCCATAGCCCTGATTGCGGCGGCAGAGCTGGGCACAAGAGTAAAAGGGTTGATCACCATGGCCGCCCATACCTGGGCGGATCACCTGACCCTGGCGGGCATTCGCGACATGGGGCAGCGTTATAGGGAAGAGGGCATTCGCGAAAAACTGATGCGCCACCATGGCGAACGCACGGATTCGCTCTTCAACGCCTGGCAGGAGGTGTGGCTGGATGAGGGCTTTCAACAATCACTGAATTTTGCGCCCTGGCTGGACGCCATCCAATGCCCGGCTATGATCATTCAGGGGGATGACGACGAATATGGGGTTCCCGAGCAGGTGACCCGCATCGTGGAGGGCATTGGAAGCGGGGCAACCCCGGTTTTCATGCCCGAAACCGGTCACTCTCCGCATTTGCAGCAGCCCGACCGGGTGCTGTCGCTGATATGCGACTTTTTGCGAATAGAGATTGACCAAAAAAGTGCGATTTACGGTTGACGTTTACGTAGACGTCAATCTACTCTGTAGTTAGTATAAATGCACAACAATAACAAAAGGTAGAATGGCTCATGAGTGACCCGTTCGTTCTGGAGACCCAAAACCTCGTCAAAGAGTTCAAGGGCTTTGTTGCGGTCAATGACGTCAACCTGAAGGTGCAGCGTGGCCACATCCATGCGCTTATCGGACCCAACGGTGCGGGCAAGACCACCGTATTCAATCTCCTCACCAAGTTCCTTATTCCTACCCGCGGCAAGATCCTGTTCAAGGGGATGGATATCACGTCCATGAAGTCCGCTGCCATTGCCCGCGAGGGTGTGGTGCGTTCCTTCCAGATTTCCGCCGTGTTCCCCCACATGACCGCACTGGAAAACATTCGTGTGGCTCTGCAGAGCTTCGAAGGACACTCCTTCCGGTTCTGGAAGTCCGGCGAGTCCCTGAACAAACTCAATGACCGCTGCATGGAACTGCTGGACAGCGTGGGCCTGACCGAATTTGCCAACACCACTACCGTAGAGCTGGCCTATGGCCGCAAGCGCGCGCTTGAGCTGGCGACGACGCTGGCCATGGAGCCGGAACTGATGCTGCTGGACGAGCCCACCCAGGGCATGGGTAGCGAAGACGTGGAGCAGGTGGTGGAACTGGTGCGCAAGGCCGCCCAGGGCCGCACGGTGCTGATGGTAGAGCACAACCTGGGGGTGGTCAGCAAACTCTGTGACCGGGTCACCGTGCTGGCCCAGGGCTCGGTGCTGACCGAAGGCGATTACCAGGACGTGTCCGACGATCCCCGGGTCCGTGAGGTGTACATGGGTGGTACCGCGACCAAGAAGCAGGAGACAGCGGAATGAGCCCGACCCCCCACAAAGAATACGAACAGCTACGCATCTCCGGGCTTCACGCGTTTTATGGCGAGTCCCACATCCTCCATGGCATTGATCTGGAGGTTAAGCGTGGCGAGCTGGTGACCCTGCTGGGCCGTAACGGTGCCGGCCGCAGTACAACCCTGAAAGCCATCATGAATATGGTGGGCCGGCGCACCGGCTCCATCATGATCAACGGTGAGGAGACCATGTCCTGTGCGCCTCACCACATAGCAAGGTTGGGAGTCGGGTATTGCCCCGAACACCGGGGCATTTTTTCCGGGCTTAATGTCATGGAGAACCTGACACTCCCTCCGGTAGTAAGAAGCGGCGGTATGGGGCTGGAAGAAATCTTCTCCATGTTCCCGAACCTTTACGAGCGCCGCACCAGCCAGGGTTCCAAGCTCTCTGGTGGAGAGCAGCAGATGCTGGCGATGGCCCGGATACTGAGAACCGGCGCCAACATGCTGCTGCTTGATGAGATTACCGAGGGCCTGGCCCCGGTCATCGTCGAGAAGTTGGGCGAGGTGCTGATTCATCTCAAGGAGAAGGGTCTGACGATTGTCCTGGTAGAACAGAATTTTCATTTCGCCGCACCCCTGGCGGACCGTCATTACGTGATGGAACACGGCCAGATTGTGGAGGAGATCAGCGCCGACGAGCTTGAGAGCAAGCAGTCGATGCTGGATAGATACCTGGGCGTTTAATGTCCGGGTTCGAGAGTGCAACAAAAGCAACAAGAAAGAATCCCGAAAACCAACGCAAAGACAGTAGCGGAGAAACAACAATGACAATTACCAAAAAGCTTCTGACCTCAGCGGTTGCCTCAGCCCTTCTTGTGGGCGGTGCCCAGGCTGAGATATCCGATAACACCGTAAAGATCGGCTACCTGGCCGATATGTCCGGTACCTACCGTGACCTGGCCGGCCCGAATGGCCTGAAAGCACTTGAAATGGCCATTGCCGATTTTGGTGGCAGTGTTAACGGCGCAAAAATTGAGGTTGTCAGTGCCGATGACCGCAACAGCCCGGACTCGTCTTCAAGCACGGTTCGCCGCTGGGTTGAGAACGAAGACGTGGACCTGGTGGCAGGCCTGGTTGCATCCTCGGTCACTATCGCCGTAAGCAACATCCTGGAAGAAAACAACAAGCTGGGTATCGTTTCCGGCTCTGCTGCTTCCAGCATCACCAACGAGCACTGTACCCCCAACCACATCCATTATGTGTATGACACCTATCCGCTGGCCAACGGTACCGCCAGCGCTGTGGTGAAAGAAGGTGGCAAAACCTGGTTTATCCTGACCGCTGATTACGCCTTCGGCCATGCCCTGGAAGGTGACGTAACCCGCGTGGTGGAAGAAAACGGCGGCGAAGTCATCCAGACTGTTCGTCATCCGTTCCCGACATCCGACTTCTCGTCCTTTATCCTGCAGGCGCAGTCATCCGGTGCTGATGTGGTTGCCCTGGCTAACGCCGGTGCAGATACCACCAATGCCATCACCACCGCCGGTGAATTCGGCCTGACCCAATCCGGCCAGACCCTTGCAGCCCTGTTGCTGTTCCTGACTGACGTGCATGCACTGGGCGCCCAGAGTGCTCAGGGTATCCAGCTGACTACCGGCTGGTACTGGGATATGAACGACGAAACCCGTGAATGGTCTGACCGTTTCATGGACGAAACCGGCGTTCGCCCGACCATGGTCCATGCAGGTATCTACTCCAGCACCATCCAGTATCTGAACGCCGTCAAGGCCACCGGATCCGACGATTCCCAGACCGTACGCAAGCAGATGATGGATACACCCATCAACGACATGTTTGCCAAGAATGGCGTCATTCGTGAGGACGGCCGCATGGTGCATGACATGTACCTGGCGGAAGTAAAGACCCCTGAGGAATCCGAGAACGAATGGGACCTTTACAAGATCGTGCGTACCATTCCGGGGGACGAGGCTTATCGTCCGCTGTCCGAGAGCAAGTGCAAGCTCGTCACTCAAAACTGATGTACTGACCGACTGGGCCGTCCCGCACGCAGTTCCTGCGGGGCGGCCACTGACCTGCAGCCACGCAATTCGCCTGTGTAAGTTGAGCATTGCGCTGCTTTTGGAGTTTGTAACATGACCGAGATTCTGGGAGTCCCCGTGGCTGTGCTGTCTGGCCAGTTAATGCTCGGGATTATCAATGGTTCCTTCTACGCCCTGTTGAGTCTGGGGCTGGCGGTCATATTCGGCCTGCTGAAAATCATCAATTTTGCCCATGGCGCCATGTACATGCTCGGCGCCATGGGCACAGTGCTCCTGTTTGATGCCTTCGGGGTCAACTACTGGGTTGCCCTGTTCCTGGCACCGGTGATAGTTGGCTGCTTTGGTATCGTGCTGGAGTATTTCCTGTTGCGGCGCATTGCCGGCCAGGACCATATCTACAGCCTGCTTCTGACTTTCGGTATTGCCCTTATTCTCCAGGGTGTGCTGACCAATATTTACGGCGTTTCCGGCCTGCGTTACTCCATGCCGGAAGTGTTCAGGGGCGGCATGAACCTCGGGTTCATGTTCCTTCCCTACTATCGTGCCTGGGTGATCGTGGCCGCCCTGCTGGTGTGTTTCGGTACCTGGTTCATGATTGAAAAAACCCGGCTTGGCTCCTACCTGCGGGCCGGCACGGAAGATTCCCAACTGATGCAGGGGTTCGGCATCAACGTGCCACTGCTGATCAGCCTGACCTATGGCTTCGGCGTTATGCTGGCCGCCTTTGCCGGTGCCCTCGCGGCGCCCATCTACTCGGTATCCCCGGTGATGGGTTCCAACATACTCATCGTGGTGTTCGCCGTGGTGGTGATCGGTGGCATGGGCTCCATTGCCGGTGCCGTGATCACCGGCCTGATGATGGGGGTTGTGGAAGGCTTTACCAAAGTGTTCTACCCGGAAGGGTCAGCAGCCGTGATCTTCCTGGTGATGGTGGTTGTTCTTTTGATTCGGCCATCGGGCCTGTTCGGTAAGGAGGCGTAATCATGGCGACCACAACTACCCAGACTGATATTCAGCAAAGTATTGTCAAACAACAGAAATCAGAACAACGCAAGAAGCAGATCCTCAATCTGGTGTTGCTGGTACTGCTCCTGCTGGCACCGGCGGTCCTGTACCCGGTGTTCCTGATGAAAATCCTGTGCTTCGCCCTGTTCGCGGTGGCATTGAACCTTCTGCTTGGTTATACCGGCCTGTTGTCTTTCGGGCACGCCGCGTTCCTGGCGGCCGGCTCTTACACCACCGGCTACCTGCTATCGAGCTTCCCCGCGCTGACCACGGAAATGGGCATTGTCGTGGGCACAGCGGCGTCATTGTTGCTTGGCCTGGGGTTTGGTCTTGTGGCCATACGTCGACAGGGCATCTACTTCGCGATGATCACCCTGGCCCTGGCGCAACTGGTCTATTTCTTCTTCGTGCAGGCCCCCTTCACCGGTGGCGAGGACGGTATGCACGGGGTTCCCCGAGGCTACCTGTTCGGCATGGTGGACCTGAGTGACAACAACGCCATGTACTACTTTGTGCTGGCGGTGTTTCTGGCCGGTTACCTGCTGGTTCAGCGCATCGTTGGCTCGCCGTTCGGCCAGGTGCTCAAGGCGATCAAGCAGAACGAACCAAGGGCGGTATCCCTGGGATACAATGTGGACCGCTACAAACTGCTGGCCTTCGTGCTTTCCGCCGGCCTTGCCGGCCTGGCCGGTTCGGTGAAAACCGTGGTATTCCAGCTGGCATCCCTTAACGACGCCCACTGGCACATGTCCGGCGAGGTCATCCTCATGACACTGTTGGGCGGCACTGGCACCCTCCTGGGTCCGGTGGTGGGCGCTGGCTTCGTGGTGACGCTGGAGTACCAGCTTTCCCAAGGGCCGCTGGGCGACTGGGTTGATCCCATTCTGGGCGCCATCTTCGTATTGACGGTAATGGCTTTCCGCTCCGGTATTGTGGGGGAGATCCAGAACTTTATGCGGAAGAATATGAGTTGACCGGGGCTCTGCCCCCGGTGACCTTTACTCCTCAGCCGCCCAACTGCCATACCCCAGCTCCATAACCCTGGCCACTTCCTCCTCCGGTATGGCAGCGAGATCACCCAGCTCCAGGGTGTCGTAGTGGAAGGCATACAGCCGTGAGGTGAATTCCGCGATGGGCAAGGAGGCCTCACCGCGAATTTCACCGTTTCCCCGTGTTGCGCAGGTAATGCCCTGGCCCCAGTCCTGGCCGCTGTCGTTGTTGGGGTTAAAAAAGTACACCCGCATCTCGTTGGTTGGGCTTAGGGCTACCCGCTGTATGGTAATGGCGTGGCGCCCGACAAAGCGGGCGGCGCTGTCGGTTACGGCAATTCCAGCTGGCTGGGGGTGAACGATCGGCAGGTTACCGTTGTAGTAGGGGTGGTAGCCGGCATAAAAGTGGCGAACAAAGTCGTCATAGTCCTTCACTTCACCGGTATGGATGTCCGCCACTACCTTGAAACCATGGCTGACCCACCAGCCATAGAATTCCGGGTTGATCCAGCGGTGGGCGTCATCGTCCCGGTCCTCACAACGGCGCCACATCTCGCCGTAGATGCGGTCCAGGTGGGGAATCAGAATCAGGGAAACCGGGTCTACATCCACCGGTGCTTCCTTGACCAGCCCCGGCTCCAGGTTCCTGGACGACACTTCCCAGCCCTCGAATCGACCCAGTACTTCATTGTCCCGGGCGGCCCAGGCCAGCACCTGGAGCAGGTAATCTGCCTCGTTGGCCGCCCACATGGACAACCCGATGGCCGACTGGCAACTGGGATTGTTGCCCTGGCCCACGCCCAGTGGCTGTCCAAGCAGGTTCAGCACACCGGCCAGCAGGAACACCCGGGGAGGTACGGCATCGCCGAACACTTCTGTCAGGGCCTGTTCGGTTTCCACCGAGAGTTTGAGCTTGATCTGTCGCCAGAGCGCCTGGGCAACCGCCGGGGTAAACAGTGAACCACGTTCCAGCATCATGGTGAGGCCGTAGACCGCCTGGCAGGTATCCGGGTAGATGGCTTCGTCGATCAGGGAATGAACCAGCTGGCTGTAACAATAGAGGTCATCCAGACCAGTCATGGTCAGCCCCAGGGCTTTGGGGATCAATTCGTCTTCATTACTGGTGCGAAGAAACCGCAGAAAAACGGCATGATAGGGCGATGCCAGCCCGGTGTCGTGCATATTACGGGCGAATTCCTTGGCCTCCACCGAAAGCGCTTCGTCCTCCATCTTGGCCAGGCGTAGTTGGTAAACATCCAGGCCGGGGTCTTCCTTGCTGCCGGGAGTGGGGGCGAACAGGGCTCGTACCAGGCGGGTGGCAGCCGCAGTGCCGGTGGTCTCAAGGTCCGGGTCGTACAGGCATTTGGCGATCTGGCCGATCATGTCGCAGATGCTGTCCACCTGTACCGGCCCCTGCTCCAGGAGCCGCCATACTTCAGCTACCAGGCTGTCCAGCAGACTTTCGTAGCCAAGGTGGGAAATCAGGTACTGGTAAAGGCCCTGTACGACGGTGCCGAGCTCCTTCGGCCGCTCACGGTCAGCTTCGGTGAGCGTGCCGGAAAGCAGATCCAGGTTCAGGGCCATGACCTGGGTGAGGAAGTGCCGGGCCTGCTCCGAGGAAATGCCGCGGTGAAAGTAGTCGCCACGAACCACCGCCAGCAAGCGGATTTCGCTGATCGCCTCCACAACCGTGGTTACAGCGCCTGCTTCGCGCAATGAATGCTTCGCCAGGGCGGGCTGGAGGATGGCCGGTGTAGACCAGTCGCTGGTGCCGAAAATGCCTGCTGATTCCAACGCACCAACCCGACGGTACAGCACATCAAAGCCGTCCGGCATTGTCATCAGCAGTCGTGCCCGCTCCAGCAGGTTGAGGCTGGACGCCTGTGAAGAAACGCGCCGGGCGCGGGCAAAATCCGCGAGGGCCGCATCAAATTGCATGGAGGCCTTGGCGATATTCAATAGTCAGCTCCTGTTGTGTTATTCCGCATTTTTCTGGACAGGCGAGAGCGCCAACATTGGCAGTGTAGTTCCACCGGGGCCAGAAACGAAGCCGCTGGCTACCGAATCTTTGCAAACGGCTGCAAAAATCCGGGAACAAGACTGCCGGTTCATGCGTCCTTGCGCCACCACACACCACATGGGAGGGCACCATGAACGAGCTTGCAACCAAACTGACCGAACCCACCGAATACGTGCAGTTCTGGAACGACACCCTGGCGGACAAGTTTGACCGCTTCCGCCACATCCTGATGGAAGGTCTCAGCTACCACAGCCGGGTGCCACTGGAACGGCTGACCATAACGCCCGGTAGCCGCATTCTGGATGTAGGGTGTGGCTGGGGAGATACCACCATCCAGTTGGCGCGCAAAACCGGCCCCGAGGGCTATGTGCTTGGCGTGGACTGCGTGGACCAGTTTTTAACCAGGGGCCGGGCGGATGCCCGCAAGGCCGGCCTGGACAATATCCGGTTTATTACCGAAGACGTCGAGCGTTACCCCTTTGATCCGGATTTCGACCTGTGCTTTTCACGGTTTGGCATGATGTTCTTCGAAAATCCGGTACGGGCTATGAAGAACATCCGCCGGGCGTTGAGGTCGGGAGGTGAGTTGATGTTCATTGTATGGCGCAGTAGCGAGTACAACCCCTGGCTGGGTATGGCGAAAGAGGTGGTCCTGCGTTTCCTGCCGGAACCCGGAGAGGGAGCCCGCTCCTGTGGCCCGGGGCCATTCTCCATGGCCAACACCGAGGTGGTGTCACAGCAGCTTGAAATTGCCGGGTTCCGGGACGTGAATTTCGAACAGGTTGACGGACCGGTGACTGTGGGGGATTCGCTGCAGGACGCCATTAACTTCCAACTGGCCATCGGGCCCGCAGGGGAGGTTTTCCGCGAGGCCGGGGAACTGGCGGAGCGACAACGCCCGGAAATTGAAGACGCTCTGCGAGAGGCGCTGACGCCCTACCAGGATAAGTCCGGGCAGATTGTCATGCCTTCCAGTTCCTGGTGCATTACAGCCCGTAATCCAGCGAATGCCTCGTGAATTTGCGGGTGCAGGAGCCGGTTTGGGCCGGGCTCCTGTGCCGTTAACCGAAGAAGGGGTCAGGCTTCCCGTCGTCGTTTATGGTCCGCCCGCAGCATCAGATACCATGCAATAAAGGCGATCAACGACACCGCCAGGATGATCAGTGCGGCCAATGCGTTGATCTTGGGCGACACCCCCATCCGCACCGATGAGAACACCACCATGGGCAGGGTGGTGGCCCCAGGCCCTGACACAAAACTGGCAATTACGAGGTCATCCAGCGACAGCGTGAACGCCAGCAGCCAGCCCGACACCAGCGCCGGGGCAATCACCGGCAGGGTGATCACAAAGAATGTCTTCAGGGGCGTGCAGCCCAGATCCATGGCCGCTTCCTCAATGGAACGGTCCACTTCACGCAGGCGGGCACTGACCACGACAGCCACATAGGCACTGCAGAAGGTGGTGTGGGCAATCCATATCGTCGCCATGCCCCGGTCTGCCGGCCAGCCGATGGTTTGCGCCATCTGTACGAACAGTAGCAACAGCGACAGTCCAGTAATAACCTCTGGCATTACCAGCGGTGCACTGATCATGCTGGACAACAGGGTGCGCCCGCGAATGCGCTTGAAGCGGGTCATCACGAACGCACACAGGGTGCCCAGGCACACCGCCATGCTGGCGGAGTAGAAAGCAATCTTCAGGCTCATCCACACCGCCGAAAGAATCTGCTGGTCGCGGAACAGTTCGCCATACCAGTGCGTGGAAAAGCCCGCCCACACCGACACCAGTCTGGAGGCATTGAACGAGTAGACAATCAGCACGACCATCGGCAGGTACAGGAACAGCAGCCCTAATATCAGCATGACTTTGGAAAAACTGACGGAGCGGGCGTTAACCATGCTTTTCCATCTCCCTGGCCTGGAAGCGATGGAACAGGATGATGGGTATCAACAGCAGCGCCAGCATCACAATGGCGAGCGACGACGCCACCGGCCAGTCACGGTTATTGAAGAATTCCTCCCACAGCACTTTGCCGATCATCAATGTATCCGGCCCACCCAGCAGCTCCGGGATCACGAACTCACCCACCGCCGGAATGAACACCAACATGGAGCCCGCGATAATGCCGGCTTTTGATAGTGGCAGGGTGATGGCCCAGAAGGTGGTCAGGCTGCGGCAGCCAAGGTCCGACGCGGCCTCAAGCAATCGCACATCGAGCTTCACCAGATTGGTGTATATCGGCAGCACCATGAACGGCAGATAGGCGTAGGCAATGCCCAGGACCACCGCAAAGTTGGTATTCAGCATTTTCAGGGGGCTGTCGATGACCCCCAGCCCCGTCAGCAGGTTGTTCAGCAGGCCCTGGTTGCCGAGTATACCCATCCACGCGTACACCCGGATCAGGAACGAGGTCCACGACGGCAACATCACCATTAACAGCAAGACCAGCTGCATTCGGGCCGAGGCGCGGGCCATCGCATAGGCCATCGGATAGCCGATCAACAGGCAAGCCAGTGTGGATATGAAGGCGATCTTGACCGAGCCCCAGTAGGCGGCGATGTACAGGCTGTCGGACAACAGGAACAGGTAGTTGCTGAAATTCACCACCACCGAAAAGGTGTTGTCCACGAAGGTGAACACCGGCTCGTAAGGCGGGATGGCCATCACCGCCGAGGAAAAGCTGATCTTCAGCACCAGCGCGAATGGCAGCAGGAAGAACAGCAGCAACCACACAAAGGGAATGCCAAACACTACCCGGCGATGAAACAGAACGGCACGTAGCCGCTCCATCAAAGGGTTGGGCATCAGCTTGTTGGCCATGGCATCAGTTCCACAACAGCATTGGACTGGAAGCTTCCCAGGACACAAACACCGTATCGCCCCATGCTGGCCGCTCACCCCGGCGTTCCACGTTAGCCATGGTGGCCTGAACGCGCTTGCCGCTGTCCAGTTTCACGTAATAGGAAGTGATGTCTCCCAGGTACGCGATGTTGTCCACGGTGCCGCGGCTCCAGTTGTTATCGCCGTCCGGTTTGTCGGTCGTGAGGTAGATTTTTTCCGGACGAAGGGCAATCAGCGTGTCGGTGGATTCCGCAGGCGTGGTCACACCCCGGTCGATGAATACCGGGACATCCAGCGCCTCACTGATGAGCGTGATGCTATGGGCTTCGTCGTCGCGGATGCTGGCCTCAAAGATATTAACGGAGCCGATGAACTCGGCCGTCATCCGGCTTTCGTAGATATCGATGGGCGAACCCACCTGGGCAATGCGTCCCTGGGCCATGATGGCGATGCGGCTGGCCATGGTCATGGCCTCTTCCTGATCGTGGGTAACCATCAGGCAGGTGGCGCCTACCTGTTCAAGGATTTCCACCAGCTCCAGCTGCATTTCCGTGCGCAGTTTCTTGTCCAGCGCGCCCATGGGTTCGTCCAGTAACAGCAGTTTCGGGCGCTTGGCCAGTGAACGGGCCAGGGCCACGCGCTGCTGCTGGCCGCCGGATAACTGCTGCGGTTTGCGCTTGGCAAAGGCCTCCATCTTGACCAGTTTCAACATGGCCTCTACCCGGTCGCGAATCTCGCTCCTTGGCAGTTTGTCCTGTTTCAGCCCCATGGCGATGTTCTGCTCGACCGTCATGTGGGGGAACAGCGCGTAAGACTGGAACATCATGTTGGTTGGGCGCAGGTACGGCGGAAGGTCGGTAATGTCCTGGCCATCCAGCACCACGCGACCGGTGTTGGGCGCCTCAAAACCTGCCAGCATGCGTAGCAACGTGGACTTGCCGGAGCCGGAACCACCCAGCAGCGCGAAAATCTCTCCCTTCTGGATGTCCAGGCTTACGTTGTCCACGGCCAGGGTGCCATCAAAGCTTTTGGAAATGCCCTGAATTTTGAGTAACACCTCCGCTTGCGCGGAGATGTTGTTATCGTTTTCCACCCCTTAACGACCAGACTTCACGTTGGTCCAGGTGCGGGTCATCAGGCGTTGGATGTTCTGAGGCCGACCTTCCATGATGTACAGCTTCTTCATCACCTCATCGGTGGGGTAGATGCTGGTGTCATTGAGGATCTCCGGATCAACAAACTCGTTCGCCGGCTTGTTCGGGTTGGCGTACCACACGTAATTGGTCACGTCCGCGATGATTTCCGGGCGCATCAGGAAGTCCATCAGCTTGTGGGCGTTTTCCACGTTGGGAGCGCCCGCCGGAATGGTCATCATGTCAAACCACAGCACCGCACCTTCCTTGGGGATGGTGTAACGGATCACGTTACCATTGCCGGCTTCTTCAGCGCGGGCAGCGGCCTGCAGTATGTCACCGGAATAGCCGGCGGCGACGCACAGATCACCGTTTGCCAGGTCGGCGATATAACGGGACGAGTGGAAGTAGGTCACGTTCGGGCGGATGGCCCTGATCACCTCGCCGCCTTTTTTGATGTCCTCGGCGTTGATGCTGTTCGGGTCCAGGCCAATGTAGGCCATGGCTGCACGTACCATTTCCTCACCGGAATCCAGCATGGCAATGCCACAGCCGCCGGCGGCCAGTTTGCCGGTCACCTCGGGATCAAACACCAGGGCCCAGGAGTCCGTGGGCGCGTCGTCACCCAGGATTTCCTGAATGCGGCCTTCGTTGTAGCCATAGCCATTAGTACCCCACAGATAAGGCAGGGAGAATTGGCTGCCCGGATCGACCTTTTCCAGGTCGTCCATCAGGTCCGGGTTCAGATTGGCCATGTTCGGCAACTTGTCCTGGTCCAGCGGCACAAACGCCTGGGCAGAAATCTGCTTGGCCACATAATGGTTGGAGGGCACCACCAGATCATAGCCGGAACGGCCGGAAAGCAGTGCCGCCTCCAGGATCTCGTTACTGTCGTAAACGTCGTAGATCACCTTGATGCCGGTTTCCGCGGTGAACTTCTCCAGCGTGTCTTCGGCAATGTAATCGGACCAGTTGTACACACGCACTTCTTCTGCCGCGAAGGCAGACGGCGCACCCAATGACACAGCAATAGCGGCGGCAAGGGCCGCTGGCTTATACAACTTCAACATCGGTAGTGTCCCTCGTAGAAAAGGGATGGATACAAAGCGTGCAGGACGCACGCAGTATTTTGCAGGTCTTTCGCGCGATATTTATCACGAGAACGCAAGGTACGCTACATAATTTTATTCAAACGTTCGTGGATGAACCGATTCCGGCTGCAGGAAGTCCTTATCGCCTGTATTGGAATGGTCACCCAGCACCTTGCCGTCGGATTCCCGGGTCTGGCCGTACAGTGAATGCTTGTGGAAGGTCGGGCCGTATTTCTCGAGGGTTTCCTCTATATCGCCGGTGTAGCGGGGGTCCTGAGGGCGCTCCTGGCTGTTCATATAGTAGGCGATATTCCAGGCTTCCTGGTCCGTCAGGGATAACGGTTGACCCAACGGCATGTTGTTCTTGATAAAACCGGCTGCGGTAACCAATCGCACGATGCCGGCACCCCAGTTATTGGAGCCGTCACCCCAGGGCGCAGGAAACACCGTCTGCCCATCAACGCGAAGGCCCTGGCCGTCTTCCCCGTGACATGCGGCGCATTTGTCATTGAACAGCTGCTCACCGTTCGCGTAACTCAGTTGCTCCGGGCGCTCCGGTGCCGGGAAACCGCGACCATAGATCGGTTTTTCCGGGTACATTTCCACGCCCTTGGCGAGCCACTGATGATACGCCGTTATGGCGACCATATTGTCGCTGCCATACGCGGGTGGTCTGCCGTTCATGGAGTACGTAAAGCAGCCGGCAATACGCTCCTCCAGGTTATTGACGTGGTCATTCTTGCCTCGGTAGCCGGGCAAAGTGACCGCTGCCGGCCAGACCGGGGCGCTGAAGGGCATACGGCCTTCACCAAGGTGGCAGTTGGAACAGTTCATATTATTGAAAACGTTCTCGCCGCGAAGCTGCTGTGTATTGGTGAACAGGTCGTGGCCCCGGCGAATCACCCGCTTGAGCTCCGGGTGCATGTCGGATTGCTCAAGATCTTCCAGGGTCGGCGGGATATGGACCAGTTCATTGTCTTCCGGCGCTGGAAAACCCAGTTCGGTCAGGGTATTGATGTAGTCCTCTGTGTGGTCGCTCGCAACAACCCCCGTCGAACAAAGAAGAGAACCTGACAGCACGGCATAAGCAAATGGTGACTTCATGGCTGCGACTCCTCTGTATTAAGCACGGGCGGTTGGGCTGCAAGCCAGGCGGCGACAGCCTGGATGTCCTCGTCGTTCAGACGTCTGGCAATGGAGCCCATAAGGTCCTGCGGGTCGTTCTTGCGGGTCTCTGACTGCCAGGCCTTCAGTTGCGCCTCGATATACCGGGCATGCTGCCCGGCAATGCCTGGAAATGCTGCGCCGGCGCCCTGGTTCTCAGGGCCGTGGCAACTCTTGCAGGAAACAATATACTTCGACCAGTCACCTCTTTCGGCCAGCTTCTGGCCCCGCTGGAGAACCGCCTCGCTGGCATCTGTGCTCTCCTGGCCGTGCGTGGGGGTCATCTCACTGTAGTACCGGGCAACATCCAGAATCTGCTGGTCCGACAGCATGTTGGCAAAGGATTTCATGGTGGCGTTCTCGCGCTCACCGGATTTGTAGTCACGCAACTGCTTGGCAATGTACTCGGCGTTCAGGCCGGCCAGCCGAGGCCAGGATTCGCCCTGTTCGTTATTCTTGCCGGAGCCATCAGGCTGGTGGCAAGCGGTGCAGGTGGCCGCAGCTTCGGCACCACGGGAGGCATCCCCCGTGGTGGCCGCCTGAGCCCAGGAGGTAAGAGCCAAAAGGCCCAAAGCAAGAATGGTGGTTGGCATGTAGTTCATGGTCGGTGTCCCTCCCTGACCGCCGGCGGTTGGTAATGCATTGAGCATAGTATGCGCCGGGAAATAGGGCGAGGTATTGAGCGTGGTTTATCCCTATATTGCAAAATGCCCCGGAAAGCAGGATAAAGGAGCCTTGAAACCCCCTGTGCCGGCCCCTCGCCACAGGCCTGTTCGAGTTCTGGAAGGCTTTCCTTATGGGTTCTGGTTTTGCGAGTGCTAACGCATTTCTTCAGGCGCATCCCGAGCTGCAGTTTGTTGACCTGCTGATTCCGGATATGAATGGCATTGTTCGCGGCAAGCGGGTGGACCCGTCGTCGCTTGCGAAAGTGTTTGAGCGGGGTGTGGCCATGCCGGCCTCGATCTTTGCCCTGAACATCCAGGGCACTACCGTCGAAGAAACCGGCCTGGGCCTGGACATTGGCGAGGCGGACCGGGTGTGCCTGCCCATCGACGCCACCCTGACCATGGAACCCTGGCAGAAGCGGCCGACTGCACAGCTGCTTTTGACCATGTACGAGCTGGATCGGGAAACGCCGTTCTTCGCGGACCCTCGCGTGGTGCTGCAGAACATCGTCAGGCGTTTCGAGGAGCTGGGGCTGACCCCGGTTGCCGCCTATGAACTGGAGTTCTACCTGATCGACCAGGAGAACCTGGCCGGCCGCCCCCAGCCGCCCAAGTCGCCCATTTCCGGTAAGCGTCCGGCAGGTACCCAGGCCTATTCCATAGATGATCTGGACGAGTACGCGGAATTCCTGGCGGATGTGCTGGATGCGGCCCATGAGCAGGAATTGCCGGCGGATGCACTGGTGGCGGAATCCGCCCCCGGCCAGTTCGAGGTGAACCTGCATTACGTGGACGATGCCGTGCGAGCCTGCGATCACGCCACCCTGCTCAAGCGCCTGATCAAGAACATGGCCTACGACCACGAGATGGACACCACCTTCATGGCGAAGCCTTACCACAGCCAGGCGGGCAGCGGCATGCACCTGCATGTGAGCCTGGTGGATGGGGAAGGGCGCAACGTGTTCGCCGGCGATGCGGAGCAACCAAACGATATTCTGCGGTGGGCAATCGGCGGGCTGGTGGCCACCATGAACGATGCCATGGCGCTGTTCTGCCCCAACATCAACTCGTATCGCCGGTTCAGCCCGGAGTATTACGTGCCCAGCGCGGCGACCTGGGGTGTGGATAACCGTACCGCATCGTTACGCCTGCCTGGTGGAGATCCCGAAGCACTGCGCATTGAGCACCGCGTCGCTGGTGCGGACGCCAACCCATACCTGCTGATGGCAGCGGTGCTGGCGGGCATTCACTATGGCATTACCAACAGGATCGAGCCGCCGCCGGTGACAGTGGGCAACGCCCATGAGCAGCACGAGGCCAGCCTGGTGAACAACCTGCGGGATGCGTTGCGGGAGCTTGGCCAGTCAGCGGTGATGGCTGAGTACCTGGGCAGCCAGTTCCTGGATGTGTTCGTGGCCTGCAAGGAGCACGAACTGAACGAGTTCGAGATGACCATCTCGGACCTGGAATACCTGTGGTATCTGCACACGGTGTAAAGCCTTGACTACTCAATCACCAGCCAGGTGGCCTTGATTTCGGTGTACTTGTCGAAGGCGTGCAGGGACTTGTCGCGGCCGTTGCCGGACTGCTTGAAGCCACCGAAGGGCGCGGTCATGTCCCCGCCGTCGTAATGATTGATCCACACGCTGCCTGCCCTGAGCGCCTTGGCCACTTTGTGGGCGGTGTTGATGTTGGAGGTCCACACCGCCGCCGCCAGACCGTAGATCGAATCGTTGGCAATGGTAATGGCTTCCTCAGCCGTCTTGAAACCGATCACTGACAACACCGGCCCGAAGATTTCCTCCGAGGCGATCCGCATCTTATTATTCACCCCATCAAACACCGTGGGCTGAACAAAAAGGCCGCCCGTTTCTTCCATCACTCGCTTGCCGCCCTCCACCAGTGTTGCGCCTTCGGACTGGCCGATGCCGATGTATTCAATGATGCGGTCGAGCTGGGCCCGATCGACAATGGCACCACAGGTCGTTGCCGGGTCCAGGGGATGGCCGGGGTGCCAGGTTTTCAGGGCTTCGCGAATCAGGCCGATGAACTCGGCACGAATGCTTTCTTCCACCAACAACCGGCTGCCGGCAGTGCACACTTCGCCCTGGTTAAAAGCAATGGCGGTGGCCGCTTCTGCCGCGGCTTTTTTCAGATCCGGCGCATCCGCAAAGACGATGTTGGGGCTTTTGCCGCCGGCCTCCAGCCACACCCGTTTCATGTTGGACTGACCAGCGTAGATCATCAGTTGCTTGGCAACGTTGGTGGAGCCCGTGAACACCAGGCAGTCCACATCCATATGCAGGGCCAGGGCCTTGCCTGCAGTGTGGCCATAGCCGGGCAGCACGTTGAATACGCCAGCGGGAATGCCGGCTTCCTCTGCCAGGGCAGCCAGGCGAATAGCCGTGAGTGGGGATTTCTCGGAAGGCTTGAGGATGACCGAGTTTCCTGTGGCGAGGGCCGGGGCAATCTTCCAGGACGCCATGATCATCGGGAAGTTCCAGGGCACGATGGCGGCCACCACACCCATGGGCTCCCGGGAAATCATACCAATCTGGTCGTGGGGTGTAGCAGCCAGTTCGCCATACACCTTGTCGATGGCTTCAGCAGTCCAGCGAATAGCGCGGGCGGTTGCCGGTACATCCACGGCACGGGCGTGGCTGACCGGTTTGCCCATGTCGAGGGTTTCCAGCAGGGCCAGTTCGTCGCCATGGGCCTCGATCAGTTCAGCGAAGCGAATGAGAACGGACTTGCGTCTGGCGGGTGCCAGTTGGCTCCAGTCGCCGCTTTCGAAAGCTTTCCTGGCGGCGGTTACAGCAAGGTCGGCATCGGCCTGGTCGCAACTGGCAACCCGGGTCAGCTCACGCCCGTCCACCGGGCTGATGCAGGAAAAGGTCTCTCCGTTAACAGCCCATTGAAAAGCACCATTCACATAGGCTCGGCTTTCAATGCTGAGTTGATCTGCCATGGCCTGCCAGCCGGCCTGGTCAGCGGGTGTTGTGGAGGGCGCGGTGGAACGTTCGGGATGGCTCATGGCAGGCTCTCAGGCAAGGGAATTGGTCAATCATAGCAGCACTTTCGCGGACAATCGCGGCCCCTGGTATAGGTAGAAGAACCTGTCTTCCCGAATGTCGGGTCCTGGCATAAACTTGTGTCGGCGTCCGCTTTTCCCGGCCGCCTCCGGATTGCTCTCTGTTCTACCCCCTGATCAACCCCTGATCAGCTCGTCACCCTGTACGGCGCCCATTATGACCCAGTATCCCCCGGTTCCTTCCTATTACGCAGCCTCGGCGAACAAGGCACCCCGACGCCCGGCATTGCAGGGTCAATGCGAGGCGGACGTGTGCGTAGTGGGTGCCGGTTACACCGGCTTATCCACCGCGCTGTTTCTGGCAGAGGCCGGTTTCCGGGTGGTGGTGCTGGAAGCGGCAACGGTGGGCTGGGGTGCTTCCGGCCGCAACGGCGGCCAGATCGTAAACAGTTTCAGCCGGGATCTGGACAGTATCGAACGCCAGACCAGGCCAGACCATCTGCGACTGCTGGCGGACATGGCTTTTGAAGGCAGCCAGATCATCCGGCAGCGGGTGAGGGATTACCGTATCCGGTGCGACTTGAAAGAGGGTGGCATTTTCGCGGCCCTGAACCCGCGCCAGCTCAAACATCTGGAAGCACAGCAGGCGCTGTGGCGACGGTTCGGCTATGACAAACTGGAACTGCTGGACCAGGAAGCTATCCGCGCCCGTGTCGGCACCGACCGTTACGTCGGTGGCGCCATTGACCACACGGGCGGGCATATCCATCCGCTGAACCTGGCGCTGGGCGAGGCAGCAGCACTGGAATCCCGGGGCGGAGTCATCCACGAACATTCCGAAGTCTTACAGATTCTTCCCGGCCAGCCGGCAACGGTGAAAACCAGGGAAGGAGAGGTGAAGGCACAGTTCGTTGTTCTGGCCGGTAATGCCTACCTGGGCGGACTGGTGCCGGAGCTGGGCGCCAAGTCCATGCCCTGCGGCTCGCAGATCATCGCCACCGAGCCTCTTGATGAGGCCACCGCAAAACGACTTTTGCCCGAAGACAACTGCGTGGAGGACTGCAACTACCTGCTGGATTACTTCCGCCTCTCCGGCGACAAGCGCCTGATCTACGGCGGTGGCGTCGTCTACGGTGCCCGCGACCCGGCCAACATCGAGCGGCTGATCCGCCCCAACATGCTGAAAACCTTCCCGGAGCTGGCGCAAGTAAAAATCGACTACGCCTGGACCGGCAACTTCCTGCTCACCCTGTCACGCCTGCCACAGATGGGCCGGCTACAGGACAACGTATTCTATTCCCAGGGCTGCTCTGGCCATGGCGTTACCTTCACCCATGTGGCGGGCAAAGCCCTGGCGCTGGCTGTCCAGGGCCAGGCAGAATGCTTCGACGCCTTCGCCAGCCTGCCGCACTACCCGTTCCCGGGCGGGCGGGCATTCAGGGTGCCGTTAACGGCATTGGGAGCCTGGTATTACGGGTTGCGGGATCGGTTGGGGGTGTAATTGCTCAGTTGCCGTTCTTCTGCTGACCGTAAATCGACAACTCCCGCTCATGTCGACCGGGCCTGGGATCGTCGATGGATATCACGGCTTCAATCTGCGCAATGTAGTCGGCCGGAAGGCCGTTTTCCCGGGCACCGATGAGGACGTGGTCCTTATACCAGTGGAAGGGTTTCAGCGAGTCATTGATGCGGGTGGCGTAATACATCCAGGCTCCAAGAGCACCTTCCCCGGTTGTCAGCTTGACCTGCTTTTCATCATATCCCCGCCCCAGCGCCTCATGTCGGTCCAGGTCCGGCTTTTCATTGTCGGCGATCTCGTACACCACGCCCATGACCCGATCTTCCGGATCACCGGTCTCTTCTGCGTCGCATTTGGCGGAGCCGTCCATCGCCGCCTTGTGGAAACGCAGCCGATGAGTGGGGAGCTCTGCCACGGCTACGAATCGTGCCGATGGAACCCGGGCCTGAAGCCGTCGTTGTGACATATTCGAGCCGTAGCAGAAGCAGAGCATTGCGCCTCCTTGTCTGAATTTACCCGATCAGGGTATCACGCCGTTTCAGGTTTCATCTTTTCTGCCAGCGCATCGTCCAGTTCATTGGCACGCCTGGCGGCCGGTCTGCTTTCCGTACGCTTGATGTAGTCCTGGAAGACCTCGTTCGGCGGGATGTTCTTCTGCATCGTTTCCCACCAGAGATAGCTGCTGACCAGCACATCCGCAGCGGTGAACTGATCGCCACAGATATAGGGCGTCTGGCCCAGTACTTTCTCCAGGGTATTGATGGGATCTTCCACGCGACCACAGCCGACGGCCTGTACGTTGTCGCTATCGATTTTCCAGCCGTAGGCCAGTGCACTCGTTGCCATTTCAAACGGGCCTGCCATGAAAAACAGCCAGCGGTAGTAAGCGCCGCGTTCAGGGGATTGCGGCGGTGGCGCCAGCTTCCTGTCCGGAAACTGGTCTGCCAGGTAGGCGCAGATGGCCGCCACTTCGGTCACCACGGTGTTGCCGTGCTTGATGGCGGGCACCTTGCCCATGGGGTTGATGGCCAGGTATTCCGGGGTTTTCATGTCCGGGCCGAATTCCATGGTCTCAACGGTGTAGGGAATGCCGACTTCTTCCAGCATCCAGCGTACAACGCGCCCGCGGGACATGGGGTGGGTATAAAACGTGAGTTCTGACATGTTGATCTCCTTTTCCAGTCAGTGTTCCAGGTGGTGTGAGGTACTGCGGGATCAGATTAATTTGTAACTAGGTGAGAATCGGTCCTAAATAAATCAGACAATACAATTATTCGTGTAAATAACCGGAAAATGCTGCCAGGAGGAAGGCGACGATGTCTGGTCCTACAACCCGTGTGCTAACCGTGTTGGAATTATTGCAGACCCATGGCCAGATAGGCGGGGCGGAGCTGGCAGAACGCCTCGGTGTGGACCGGCGAACGATCAGGCGCTACATCACGGTGCTGGAAGAACTGGGCATACCGGTAATGACAGAGCAGGGGCGTTACGGCGGTTACCGGTTGGTGGCGGGTTTCAAGTTGCCACCGATGATGTTCACCGAGGAAGAAACCCTGGCAGTGTCCCTGGGGTTGCTGGCAGCCCGGCAGCTAGGGCTGACGGATGCGGCGCCGGCCATCGCCAGTGTGCAGGCGAAGCTGGAACGGGTGATGCCGGCTAACCTGAAAAAGCGGGTGCGTGGTGTCAGCGATACCACCCGGGTAATCCTGCCCCGGGGAGAGCCCAGTCTGGACGACCGCGCGCTGCAAACGCTGTCGGTTGCCACAGAAGCAATGCGTAGAGTTGGATTTACCTATCATTCCCCGGATCGCGGAGGCATCGACCGCAGCGTTGATCCCTATGGCCTGGTGTTCCGCCAGGGGCGCTGGTATCTCACCGGCTTTTGCCACCTCAGGAACGCCATGCGGTCATTTCGGCTGGACCGCATCAGCAGCGTTCACCTGGTGCCTGACACCTTCCAGCGGCCGTCGGATTTTGATGCGGCGGAATTCCTGAGCGAGAGCTTCCTGTCCTGGGGCCGAACCCATGAGGTGTCGCTGTTGCTGCACACAGACCGTGAGTCTGCCGCCACCGTGTTTGATTTCCATTCATCCTGTGCGGATGGATTCGAACAGCGTGATGACGGGCTGCTACTCACCACACGAACGGATAGCTTCGAGTGGTTCGCCTGGTGGCTGGCGCAGCTCCCGTTCCGGTTTACCATCCTGAAACCAGAGGGCCTGAAGGATGCCTTGCGGGAGCACGCTACCCGGTTGCTGGCCTGTTGTGACTAACTGTCAGGGCTAGTCAGGAGTTGACAATGGACAGTTTTTTAAGAGAATGTGTCCGTAGTCCGCGGACAGTGGACGATGGACGATGGACGATGGACGATGGACGATGGACGATGGACGATGGACGATGGACGATGGACGATGGACGGTGGACATAAATAAGCGAGGTCGGCGTTGAAAAGTCAAGATCTACTAATTCTGCTGAAGCTGGTAAGTCTGAGTAAGGATGAGCAGCAATTTCGGTCCTTGGTTCCTCCCAGGCAAGAATATCTCAAGTCTTCCTGGGAAGGCTGGGACAGTATTGAAGAAGACTATATGTTGCTTGAAGGTGATCTGGGTGTGTCGCTTGATACAGATTTGAATGCTATTGATGTCAGTCCTGAGTTGACGGCCCAACGGTACTCCGTGCGTTCGCTTGCTTCATCAACAGGTATTGGGAAGACGGAGGTGAACAACTCCATTAAGCGTATGAAGCAGGTAGGGTTGGTCAGATCAGACCGAAAGACAGGGATGCCGAAAGCGAATACGAAAGCTCTGGTTGAGCTAATTGTTCATGCTGTTCGCTACGTCTTCCCTGCACAGATGGGTACCGTTACCAGGGGCATACCCACAGCATTTTCTGCGCCAATCCTCGCTTCAGAATTAAGTTCTCCCGGCGAGTTGGTGCCAGTGTGGCCCGATCCATATGGAAAAACCAAAGGCCAGGCCGTTGAGCCTCTCTACAAGAGCGTCCCCCATGCCGTGCGCCGGGATCCCTTTCTATATGGCCTTCTCGCGCTGACTGATGCAATACGCATTGGCAGCGTTCGTGAAACCACTCTGGCGGCCGAGCAACTACGAAGGGAAACAAAAGATTTATGACGACTGGGTATGAAAAGACTCGGGAGATGTTGGCCTGGGTAGCCAGCAAGCTGGGTGCTGACCTTTTGCAGGAGGTAGTCTTTGTCGGAGGGTGCACCACAACTTTCCTGTTAACCGATGAGGCCACACAGGAAGATGTGCGGCACACCAAGGACGTTGACCTGATCGTCGATGTTATAGGACCGCACAGTTGGAGTGTCTTCAAAGATAAACTACGGCAGCGGGGGTTTACTGAAAGGATGGATATGGATGCGCCAACCTGTGCTCTTTTTCTGGATGAATTACGGGTCGATTTCATGCCAGACGATCCTGGCATTCTTGGGCATACCAACCGTTGGTATGGCCACGCACTCAAAACTGCTAACTGGCACGAAGTAACGCTGGGAGATCAACGGTTTGATATAAGAATCGTGAGTCCATTGAGCTTTGTCGCAACGAAGCTGGAAGCGTTTCTCGGGCGTGGAAAAGGAGATATCAGCGCTAGCCACGATCTGGAGGATATGCTGCTCCTGTTTTTCGGGCGAGAGGAGTTGGTTGATGAGATCCTTCGGGGGGAGCCCGATATTGTTGAGTTTGTCGCAGGGGAGTTGAGGGATTTATTAGCAGCTCCCGAATTCGAATGGCTTGTGCAGTCAACTGTCCGGGGCGATGTCCCAAGCGAGCAATATCTATTTGAGCGACTGGAAAAAGTAACGGGATAGTTACCCTTCAGCCCATCACCTCTGTGGATGAGGGCTGCACGGTAGATTGGTATTAACTAACCCACAAACATCTTCTTCGCCAACGGCAACCCCTTGAGGCCACTAACCGCAACTGTCGCCAGTAGCCCGCCAATCATGGCTCCGGCCACGCCGCAGGTCATCACATCCTGGCCGGTGAGGTAGAGGCCGGGGATGCGGGTTTTGGGCTTCAGCCAATCCTGTTCGAATCGGCTCGGGGTGTGGTTCAGGCCGTAGATCTCGCCCTTGCTGTAGCGGCAGAAGTAGTCGGTGGACAGGGGCGTGGACAGCTCGTAGTAGTCCACCTTGCCTTCCAGGTGCGGGAACTTCTCGTACAGCTTGGCCAACAGGCGCTGGGCGTAGGCTTCCTTCTTGGCTTCGTACTCTTCGCCGCGCTTGCCCCAGGTTTTGTCGGCCCAGTCTTCGTACCAGTCGTAGGGCCCGGGAGCGACAATCTCGATGGTGGCGCGGCCGGGGTAGCGTTCGGCAAAGCTCGGGTCCTTGGCGGAAGGAAAAGAGATGTACGTCAGCGGAATATCGGTGTCGTCGGGTGCAGCCATGAAATCGCTCACCTGCTTTTCATAATCGGCGCCGGGGTAGATCCAGTAGTTGGTTTTCGGTAGCTTCAGGTTCTCGGCAGTGTCCTGCAGACCAATGTACAGGCAGTTGCTGGCCATGGAGCGTTCCACGGTTTTCAGCTTCTGCTGGTAATAGTCCCGGTGGGGTGCGGATTCAGGCAGTAGCGTGTCGAAGGTGTTGAACACGCCGGCGTTGCTGATCACCAGCGGGGCGCGGACCTCTTCACCATCCGCCATGCGCACACCAACCGCCTTGCCCTTTTCGATCAGGATTTCCTTCACATCGGCGTAGGTGAACACCTCACCGCCGCTCTGCTGGATGACCGGGATGATCGTCCTGGCCATTTCCGACGCGCCGCCGATGGGGTAGTAGCCACCGTAGAGATAATGGCGTGCAATCAGCGCATGGATGATGAAGCTGGATTCCGCGGGTGGCAGACCGTTGTCGCCCCATTGACCGGTGAGCACGGCAATCAGCTCCTGGTTGCTGGTCAGACCTTCCAGTACTTCACGGGTGGGCCGGTTCAGGAATGAAGGTGCCGTGCGGTTGACCAGCTTGCGCAGGGGGCTGGCGGCCAGGTCGGGCAGCACTTTGCCAATCACCAGCCCCGGCATGGCTTTGGCCACCTGCTTCAGGTAACCCAGGTAAGTGTCGATGGCTTTTTCTTCACCAGGGAAGGCCTTCTTCAGTTCGGCCTTGAAGTTGTCCGGCCCGGCTACCAGGTCCACATGGCGGTCGCCGATGAAGATGCGGTCGAAGTGGCTGTCCATCGGCGCCCACTTCAGTTGACCATCAGTAATATGGTCGAACAGGCGCTTGGTCAGCGTGTGGTCTGCGCCCACGTCGCCGATGTAGTGCACGCCCACATCCCACTCGTAGCCGTTGCGGTCGTAACTGTGGGTGAATCCGCCGGCGGTGTAATGCTGCTCGAACACCACGACTTTCTTGCCCAGTTTGCTCATGCAGGCGGCGGTGGTCAGCCCGCCGATGCCGGAGCCTATAACAATGGCGTCGTAGGGGCCGTTCAGGCGATTGGCGCGGTAACGATGGCCGATACGAATGGTGCTGGGTTTGGGGCTGCTCATGAGGTGGTGTCCTTGTGAGGTTGATCATTATTGTTCGCGCGCGAGCCGTCCAGAAGCAGAGTGACAACGCCTTCCGCCAGGTGGGGTTCCACTTTGGCACTGGGTAGATGGCCATCAATGGTCAGTTGCGAAAGCCCATGCACCAGCGACCAGGCGGCAGCGGTCATCAGTGAAAGGGGAATGGGCTTTACGTACCCCGCCTGCTGGGCCCGGGCAATGGTGTCTTCCAGCACCTGGAACGCGCTCTTGCCCGCCGAGTCCAGGCGCGGGTGAACACCCTTGGGCAACACCCGCCCGCCAAACATCAGCCGGTAAAGATTGGGCTCGTCCTGTGCAAAAGATACGTACACCAGGCCAATATCTACCAACGCCAGCCTGGGGCTCGATTGATCCACTGCCAGCAGGCGCTTTTGCAGGGCTTCAAAGCCGGTAACGGCCAGTTCTGCCAGCAGGCTTTCCCGGTCGATAAAGTGCCGGTATAACGCCGGGGCACTGACCCCGATCTGTTTGGCCAGGGCGCGCAGGCTGATGGCGGAGTCGCCGTGTTCGCGAAGTGTTTCCAGAGCTAGCTGATGCGCCTGTTGTGGCAGGTCACCATGGTGGTAGCTGGCTTTCAGTGCGGTTGGAGTGTCAGGCATAAGTTATCACCAGTAACATTGTTACCGGTGATAACATCACGAGAGAGGGAGGGTTGTCAAATGAATTATTTGAGCGGTTACTCGGCTGTAACCGTAGCCATGACCAGCTTTCCATCTTTACGGATTGGGCCGTCTTCTTTCGCTCCCAGTGTGTATTCGAAGATGCCCGTCTTCATGCCACCGTCTTCGCTGTGCAGCATGAGCATCAGCCTGTCACCGGAGGCGACTTCTTCGGTGAGTATGGCTGCCACATCCATATTCTTGCCCTTTTTCAACGGCGCGTGGCCAACTACCGGGCCAGGCTTCATGGCTTCGTCAGTGCGGTGCACCACCAGCCAGCCGTTCTTTTCGGCCATGACTTTCTTTGCAGTCACGGTACCCTCAGAGACGGATTGATCGTCGCCCCATACGCCGACTTTGGAATGGTTGCCCGCCAGTGCAACGCCGGAAGTCAAAGCGGTGGAAACCAGGGTGGCGGTCAGAAATGCTGCGATCTTTGTGTGCTTGTTCATTGCCTTCTCCTTGCAGTCTGTAGTTCCCATCCGTTCGGTTGTATTCAGATGGGCTACAAGCAACTACGGGCTGAGCGATCACAAAGTTGCAGGCACGGGCAACTATTTCCGAAAAGTCCGTCGTCTCCTAGTCGTCCTGTTTGTTTTTCTCCTCTTTTTCGTCATCAGAGGGGCGTGGCTTCTTGCTGGAGAAATCGGTGTCGGCAAAGACTTCTGACAGGATGGATTGCTCGATGTAACTGCGCTGTCCGGATTTGGCGGGCAGCCGCACGGTGAGGTGGATTTCGCTGGCCACCGGCGCCTGGATGGTCACCCGCGGGTCTACCGAGGGGACTTCCAGGCCTCGCAAAACGCCGACCTTGTTCATGTGCTTGCGAACCGCCTCAAGATAGGGCTCGCAATGGCGATTGGCGGCATCCAGCAGGGCTTTCTGGGCGGCATGCCAGTCGTCTTCCCGTTTGAAAGGCACCGTGAAAACATGGAAGTCCCAATGGTCAGTAAAACTCTCATTGATGACCGGTTCAGACACGAACAGGGCGTTGGGAACCACGATCATCCGCCCGGTGCGCTGGTGACCCGTCTTGCCGGGGCCAACCTCAAGGATGGTGGTCGCCAGGAGGGTCTGGTCGATGACATCACCGCGGAAATCCTTCACCTGTATGCGGTCTCCCAGATTGAAAGAGCCGGCGCCGCTTTTCAGGATTGCACCGGATACACACAGGATCAGTTCCTTGGTGGCGACCACAAAGGCAACGGCAATGGCAACGATAGACAGTGCCAGGGAACGGATCTGGTCACCCCAGATCAACGCCAGGCCCAGTATCCCCAATAGCAGGAAGCCGTTGCGGAAGTTCACCAGCAACCGGCCCCGCAACTCCGAAGACGTCACGTTTCGCCGTATAAAGCGCGCAGTCAGAGTCCGCAGGATGATGATGGCCAGAATCAGTAGCCCCGTACTGATCAGCAGCCTCAACATGGAGTCCGGCAGCGTAAAACTTTCAGGTACCATGGCCAGGCTCTCTAGCATGTTTCAGTTCCGTGACAGGTAAGTGTGACAGTGTATTGTCGAGGGAAAACCGGGATGTAACAAGCCGCAAAGGCTGCTCTCGCGAAAGAATCAGCTTTGCTGCTTGCGCCAGCGCACCGGCGGAAAGCCCGTCCAGCGCCTGAAGGCACGATAGAACGTGCTCACCTCCGCGAACCCCAGTGACTCCGCGATCTCGGGTAGGGTAGCTGCAGTATCAGCCACCGCCTGAAGCGCCTTTTCCCGGCGTACGTCGTCCAGCAAGCCATCGAACGTATGACCCTGGTCCCGGAGCTTTCGTGCCAACGTGCGCTCACTGATTCCCAGTGCCTCCGCAGCTTCGGCCCGCCGCGGCAGAACCGGGCCAAGCCGGGAAGCGAGCCATCGGCGTATTTCCGGAACGGATGCACTGTTCATGGAAAGGGCGGCCAGCCGGGCCTTTGTGTAGCGTTTGTGCACCTGCGCCAGTTGAGGATCTGCCTGGGGCAGGGGCTGATCCAGAACGGCGTTGTCCACCAGCACACCGCTGAAGGCCTGCTCGAATTCCACCGCGCAACGGAATGCCGCCTGGTACCCCTGCAGCGGCCCCAGCCGGGGCTGGCTGAACTGCACCCGCATCGGCTCCATTCGGGTTCCCGTTACCCAACTGGCGAAGCCCACTACCGCCGCCAGAACCGCTTCAATCTGGTGAGGGCTGAATGCCAGCTTCCCCTGCCGTGGATGATAAACCAGCCATGTGGCTGAATCGCCGGCAAGAATCTGGAACCGCCCGCCATCAGAGATCAGCCGCTGGAAACGCTGAACCATCACCACCGCCTCACGCAGGGTTGCCGCGGACTGCAGGGCAAACCCCACACCACTGATACTCATCGGGGTGAATTCCGCGCCCACCTTCAGGCCAAAGCCGGGGTCACCGGTGCAACGCTCCGCCGCATGCCAGAGCCGTGTGATGTCATCAATGGGCCAACGTTCATGCTCCTGGGCAGCAGCCGGAATACCGGCCGTGGCCAGCAGGGTGTCTGCGTCCACGGAGAGTCGTTGTGCCGCAGCAATGACGGTATTCACCCAGCCCAGGGAAACGGTGGCCTCTAAAGTCAATTTTTGTGGCCTCTGAAGTCAATTTTTAAACCATGGTACCGGTATATCTTGGAAACTGACAACAGAGCTCAATCAGGTCGGATGTGCACTATGGTCAAGGTGATTGATTCAGATGTTCTGGTGGTTGGCGGAGGGCTGGCAGGTATTGTTACGGCACTCGAAGCCCTGCGTGCCGGAAAGACGGTCACCCTGGCGGACCGGGATACCGCTGAGCGTATGGGCGGCCTGGCACTCTGGGCCTTTGGCGGCATGATGCTGGTGGACACCCCCCTTCAGAAGCGCATGAAGATCACCGATTCACCGGAGATTGCCCTTGCCGACTGGCTCAGCTTCGGTGAGCTGGCTTCCGGTGATGAGTGGCCGCTGCGATGGGCCCGCTACTACGTCGAGCACTCCCGCACGGAGGTTTATGACTGGCTTAGCGACGAAGGCATCAAATTTCTGCCGGCGGTCAACTGGGTGGAGCGTGGCCGCTTCGGCGATGGCAACCGTGTGCCCCGCTACCATGTCATCTGGGGCACCGCCCGGGAGCTGGTGCGTTGCCTGCTGGAAGCACTGCATCGTGAAAACGGCGCCGGCAAGCTCACTGTTCTGCATCAGCATCGGATAGTCGCACTGGACCATGAAGGCGGCAAAGTCTGCGGCGCCCTGGCGATCAACGAGGCCAACAGCGTGGAAGTCCGGCTGACGGCGTCTGCGGTGGTACTGGCCACTGGCGGTATCAATGGCAGCCATGAAGAATGCCGTGCGAACTGGCCTGGCAACCGCGCCCTGCCAGCCAGCATGCTGAACGGCGCACATCCCTACGCGGATGGCCGCATGCACCACTGGGTTGCAGACAGCCTCGGTGGCCGGATCACCCACGCCGGGGAAATGTGGAACTACGCGGCCGGCTTCCCGCATCCTTACCCGCACTTTCCCGGCCACGGTCTGTCTACCATTCCCTGCAAATCCGCCCTGTGGCTGAATCACCGGGGCGAACGCATCGGCCCGGAGCCCCTGGTGACGGGGTTTGACACTCACTGGTTGTGCCAGCGCGTCGCCGAACAGGAAAAACCCTGGACCTGGCACCTGCTTAACTGGCGCATCGCCGCCAAAGAATTTGCCATCTCCGGCGCCGAGCACAATGCCCGCATACGGGACAAACAGTTCCCCCTGTTTGTGAAAGAGCTGCTGCTGGGCAACCATCCGCTGGTTCGCCAGATGCAGCGGGAAAGCCGCGACTTCCTGGTGGCAGACAGCCTGAATGACCTGGCCGGCAAGATGAACGCGCTGACCTGTTCCCATGACATTGAGCCCGCCACACTCCAGGCCACCGCGGATGCGTTCGATGCCAACTTTGCCGCGGGCACCCAACTGCACAACGACCCCCAGATCCGTCTGATCCAGCACGCCCGGGAATGGAAGCCGGACCGTCTGCGCACCTGCAAACCGGCGCCCCTGCAGAAGCCCGGCGCCGGGCCCTACATTGCCATCCGCATGCAGCTGATCACCCGAAAAAGCCTGGGCGGCCTGCAAACCGACCTGCAAAGCCGCGTGCTCGATGCCGGTGGTGTTCCCGTGGAGGGCCTGTACTGCGTGGGAGAAGCCGCCGGTTTTGGTGGCGGTGGCGCCAACGGCAAACGTTCCCTCGAAGGCACCTTCCTGCCCGGCTGCATCATGACCGCCCGGGCAGCGGTGCGATCCATTGTTGCAGGAGGCTGACGCCCATGACCCCGAAGTTTGGCTACCCGGCCACCGCTGACGACTACCGTGAAAAGGCCCGCGCCCGCCTGCCCGGGTTCCTGTTTGATTACCTGGACGGCGGCGCGACCAACGAGCAAACCGTCCGTGCCAACGAAGCCGACTGGGCCAACATCCACCTGCGCCAGCGGGTTCTGGTCAACGTTGATCAAGTGGATACGACGGCCACCCTGGCAGGGCAGGCCTGCTCCATGCCGGTGGTGCTGGCACCCCTGGGGCTGGCAGGCATGATGGCACAGCGTGGCGAAGTTCAGGCGGTACGCGCCGCCAACGCCGCCGGCATCCCCTTCACCCTGTCCACCGTGGGCATCTGTCCGGTGGAAGAAGTACAGGCTGCCGCGACGGAGGCCGCCTGGTTCCAGCTCTACATGATTCGTGACCGGGCCCGCGTAGAAGCATTGCTGGAGAAAGCCTGGTCAGCCGGATGCCGCACGCTGGTGTTTACCGTCGACCTGCCACTGCCGGGTATGCGCCATCGCGATTTTCGCAATGGCCTGGCCAGCACCGGCCCGCGCTCCAAGCTACTGAAAATCCAGCAACTGCTGTCACGTCCGGGCTGGTTATGGAACGTCGCCGTGCGCGGTGGCCCTCTCAGCTTTGGCAACCTCAGTGATGCCCTGCCGGATGCAAGCAATCTCGATGCCTTCAAAGACTGGATCGATACCCAGTTCGATCCCACCGTCACCTGGGCAGACATTGAATGGATACGGCAGCACTGGCAGGGCAAGTTGCTGCTCAAAGGCATCCTTGATGAGGAAGACGCCCGCCAGGCAGTGCAGGTGGGGGCGGATGGAATTGTCGTGTCCAACCACGGCGGCCGACAGCTGGACGGTGTTGCCTCGGGCGCTGGCAAGCTGCCGGATATTGTTAACGCCGTCGGTTCACAGACCGAAATCCTCGTGGATGGCGGCGTTCGCAGCGGTACCGATGTGTTTCGTGCCCTGGCCCTGGGCGCCCAGGGCGTGATGATCGGCCGCCCCTGGGCGTATGCACTGGCCGGCGGTGGTGAGGCCGGGCTGACCAGACTACTGAAAAGCTGGCAGCAGGAATTGCGGCTGGCCATGACCCTGACAGGCGTTACCCGCATTGCCAATATTGGCACTGACCATCTGGACAGGCCCCATAAACCTGAACTCCCGAAGGCTGGAGAATGACAATGACTAACGGCGCACAAGCTCTGATGAAAACACTGGTGGATGCCGGTGTCGAAGTCTGCTTCAGCAACCCCGGTACCAGTGAAATGCATTTCGTGGCAGCCCTGGACGACGAACCCCTTATGCGAGCAGTGCTGGCTCTGTTCGAGGGCGTGGCTACCGGCGCAGCGGATGGTTATGCTCGCATGGCAGACAAGCCTGCAGCCACGTTGCTGCACCTGGGTTGTGGGCTGGGCAACGGGCTGGCCAACCTGCACAACGCCCGTAAGGGCAAGGTGCCGGTAGTGAATATTGTCGGTGACCACGCCACCTACCACGTGAAATACGATGCCCAGCTGCAGTCTGATATCGAAACCGTCGCCCGCAACGTATCCCCGGGTTTTGTGCGCACCGCCAGGAGCACAGAAACGCTCTGCCAGGACGCCGCCGAGGCCATAGCGGCCGCCCGCAGCGCACCCGGCCAGGTCGCAACGCTGATTCTGCCGGCGGACGTGTCCTGGGGTGAGGGAGGCGTGCCCAGCGCACCTGTGGTACCGCCCACGCCAACGCCAGCGGACGATGCCACGGTTGAGGCCATCGCCTCAGCCATTCGCTCCGGCAAGAAAACCGCCCTGCTGATGGGGGGGCATTCATTACGGGAACCCAGCCTGCTGGCTGCAGCGAAGCTTGCCGCCCACAGCGGGGTGATATTGATGGCAGAAACCTTCCCGACGCGTATGGAAAGGGGCGCGGGCCTGCCGCCGGTAGAGCGCCTGGCGTACCTGGCAGAACTGGCCACGGTGCAACTGACGGACATTGAACACCTCATCCTGGTAGACGCCAAGGCACCCGTTTCCTTCTTCGCTTACCCCGGCAAACAAAGCTACCTGGTACCCGATACCTGCGAGGTCCACACCCTGGCGGCGCCGGATCAGGACATAACCGGGAGCCTGAACAGACTCAATGAAGCCCTCGGCGCCAGCCAGGCTGAACCCAGGCTGCAACCGGCAAAAAGACCCGACCGGCCAAGAGGGAAACTCACCGCAGAAAAGGTCTGCAAAGCGGTGGGCCACCTGATGCCCGACAACGCCATCATTGTGGACGAAGGCATTACCTCCAGCCTTATGCTATCGGTCATGACCGAAGGAGCGCCGCGGCACGATCTCATCACCCTCACCGGTGGTGCCATCGGCCAGGGCCTGCCCAATGCCGTCGGTGCCGCCGTTGCCTGCCCCGACCGGCCCGTACTGGCGCTGATCGGCGACGGCACCGCGATGTACACCATCCAGGCCCTGTGGACCATGGCCCGTGAGCATCTCAACGTCACCACCGTCATCTTCAACAACGCGTCCTACTCGGTGCTGAGCATCGAGCTGGATCGGGTCGGGGCCGAACAGGCGGGCGCCAAGGCCAAGTCACAACTGGATCTGCGCGGCCCGGTGCTCAACTTCGCCGAAATGGCCCAGGGCATGGGTGTGCACGGAGTGAGAGTCGATACCGCCGAAGACATGGCAAAAGCCATGGAGTATGCCCTGAGCATGCCGGGGCCACACCTGATCGAAGTGATGATTCCGGAGTCATTGAGCGGCGTGAAGCGCCGGATACTGCCGTGGATGCTGCGCGCGCTGCCGAGCCTGCCACTGTCAGTTACCAGGGCGTTGAAGCGAAAGCTGGCGCCATAACAGCGGGGACCCGGCTGCCCGACAGCCGCCCATCTGGCCCGAAATCAGTCAGGCCAGATGGGCGGCCATTCCCCGTTGCGCTCCGCAAACCGCTCGATTGGCTCACTCTGGTATCCGCTGTTGTATCGCGCTCTTACGCTGGCATGCACCCAGGTTCGGATCTCGTTCAGTGGGGGGATCTCCCGCACCAGTTTCCCCAGTAACCGGTATTTGCCCTTGTATTCGTTGTGCTGCTCGGCGGTGGTGTGGGTAGTGGTTGGCAGGGTATCGTTGAACACCAGCTTTTGTTTTTTCGCTTCATTGGCCATCCATAGCAAGGGAATGTCGGCCAGAATGCGGCCCTGTTTGTCCGGGCCATAGCCGCCGCCGACATCGGAATGGGCACCCGCGAACCAGACCTGCTCGATGTCCGTTCCGGCGCGGGGTTCCCAGAGAGTCGGCTCGAAATCCTCCCGGTGTTCGTCCAGGGACAGGGCGTGCCGTGCTGTCCTGATGTTGCTGCCAATCTCCCGGTCGTAAAACAGGTCCTGGTCTTTGATCAGGCCGAAGAAGGTAAAGGGCAGGCCCAGGGCGCCGACGGTGTCCCACACGCCCACGAACTCGATCGGGGTGCGTTCTTCAACGGCGAACCGCTGCTTCCACTTCATGGCGTGGTCGCTGTTGGCCTTGTGCTTCTTGGTTTTGTAGAGCCTGAACGCGTTCTGGATCAGGTAGGCGTTTTCTTTTCGCAGAATACTGCAGTTGTTGATCATGCCGCACAGGCTGCGGGCTGTGTAGGCACCACGGCTGAAGCCGAACAGGAAGATGTTGTCGCCGGGTTCGTAGTTGTGGACCAGAAAGCGGTAGCCGTCCATCACGTTCTTTTCGAGACCGTGACCGGTGGCGCCGGCCAGGATCTCATCGTGATAGGAGCCAATACCCCAGTCATAAAAAACAACCTGTTCGACGCCGCTGCCATCCGATGGACGAATGGCGCGGGCGAACTGCAGCACGTTGGTGGGGAATTCCTCGCCAATGTTTACTTCTGGCCGGTTCCAGGTGCCATCAAAGCAGATCGCGATGCGTTTCATGGCGTTGACCTCCCGTCAGTAAGATTCCCTTACTACCACTATAGACAATCCCACGGTTTGCGAATGAAACACGACCTGGCCAGTATTCAGGAAATCAGTCGTATCTCTTCAGGCCCTGGAGCACGATGGTGTACTCGCCTTTGCCGGCATCAAACCCGACTCGGTAAGTCGCCGGGTACCATGCCGGGTAGCTATATCTCTGCGGTTTCTTGACCGGTGACGCTATCTCCGGAAGTGACTGCAGGAAAGCCAGGGACACCATTGGCTCAACAAATATCAGCTCGCCCTTGTAATAGCCGTAAATGAAATTGTGGCTGAAGGGTTTGCCATGGAATTCACTCCCGGCCGGATCAAGGCCGTGCATTCCCATCCTGTCCACCGCCGCATCGGGCGGGATGACATAGCCGGTGGGCACGAGTTGTTGGTCTGGTGCCGCCATGGCCATTTCACGGCCTTCGCCATGGAAGGTAATTGCCTCACGCTCTCCATGGCTGATCAGATAAAAATGCACATCAAAATGGGGAACAGAGTAGACACCCTCAGGAATGTGTCCGGCAGGATTCCAGTCAAGAACGACGTGATCATATCCCGTCTGCGGGCCGTCACCCGGCATGGGCAACGTAAACTCCCAGACCATCTTGTCGCCATTAGCTTCCGGAAGGCCCTGGAGCGCATCCTTGCTCATAACCACAGACACGGAGTCAGGTTCGTTCATCCCATTGGTTATTACCATCACTCGCGCGTTGCCATTCCCCACCGCTACGGGCGTTCCGGTGAAAACCGATGGGTCGGCCGCGAAGGCCAGGCTGGTAACGCTCAAAAGTGCCAAAGAACAAATGGAACGGATAGGGCGAGATAGACAAAGAGCAGCTCTCATGTGCGCACTCCTCAATGACGTTGGTGGGGTTTGATCAATATATCACCAGACTCAGAGGTAGGAAGAGCTTTAGTTTTGCATCAACCGGAGAGCCCTGAGACTCTCCGGTTATATGGCAGGCGTTTCGGAGTCTGGTGCAGGATGATCGCAAGGAACTTGGCAAGCATCACGGAAAACGCATGGTCATCTCCTGCACACTTACTGGCATTGCTCGAGGTCGGCGCTGATCATCCACTGAACCCCGAAGCGGTCCTGCACCATTCCGAAACGGTGTGCCCAGAAGGTCTGTTCAAACGGCATGATCACTGTGCCCTCTTCGGACAGTGCATGGAAAACCCGCTCCGACTGCTCAGTGTCCGCGTAGTCAAGATGAACCTGGGCACCCTGGGGTGGTTGATAGCAGTCGCCAGCCATATCGGCTCCCATCAGCCGGCGGCCCCGGATGTTGAGAGAGGAGTGGACAATGCGATCATGCATCTCTGCCGGTACATCCTCTGCTGCAGGTGTTTCCCCATAGGTAATCATGGCTTCCAGAGTGCCTGCGGTCACCTCCGCATAGAACTCCATGGCTTCCCGACAGTTACCGCCAAATGCCACGTGCACGTTCATCTCACGGGGCAGCTTTCCGTGAGCGCGGTGTTTTTCAAGCGCAGCGCCGGGCTCGAAGTCCTCAAGCGTGAAATACCGGCGCAGCTCCAGGGTGACATTGCCGCCGGCATCTTCCCGGGGCCACTGTTTTGCCCATGCGATGGCGTCTTCCAGCGAATCCACTTCCAGCACGCTGTAGCCAGCCAGCAGCTCGCTGGTGTGCTCGAATGGCCCCTGCAGCACAGTGGGCTCGCCATTGCGGAACTGAATACGGCAGCCTTCGCTGGTTGGTCGCAAGCCATCACCATCGATGAAAACCCCGGCCTGAGTCATACGTTCATTGAAGTCCGCCATGGCCTGCAGGATGTCTTCGTTGGGTAACACACCTTTCTCGGTGTCTGAGTCGGCCTTGCGCATCAACATGTATTTCATAATGTCGTTCTCCAGTGATTGTTGTTTGTCTTCACTGGTAAGTCGCGCAAGTCCGATGGAAATCGACAGGGTCTGGAATATTTATCCGGGCAACAGTTTTTGCGACGTCATCCCCGGCGTGCCGCTTCAATGGCCGCAATATCGATCTTTCCCATCTGCATCATCGCCTCGAACGCCCGCTTGGCGGCCGCACGGTCGGGGTCGGTTATCGCTTCTGTCAAAGCCAGCGGCGTAATTTGCCAGGACAGGCCCCACTTGTCCCGGCACCAGCCGCACGCACTCTCTTCGCCATCGTTGTCTACAATCGCATTCCAGTAACGGTCGGTTTCCGCCTGATCGACGGTGGCAACCTGAAACGAGAAGGCTTCGCTGTGCGTGAAAGCGGGGCCGCCATTAAGCCCGAGGCAGGGAATACCCAGAACCGTGAACTCCACTGTCAGTACATCCCCCTGTACCCCCGAGGGATAGTCGCCCGGGGCGTAATGAACAGCATCGACAGAAGAGTCGGGGAAGGTCTCCGCGTAAAAACGCGCCGCCTCTTCGGCGTCGCCGTTGTACCAAAGGCAAATGGTATTCTTTGGGTGTCTCATCCTGTTGTTCTCCAGTGATTGTCTTCACCGGTAAGTCGTGCATCGGAAGTGGAAATCGACAGTGCGAGGAAAAATCCAGGTTTGCATAACAGATCAGTTCTGCATACGGATGTCATCTTTCCACCGAAATCCCACGCCACCGGCTAGCCAGACGCCATCCTTATTGAAGGGATGAGGGCCGTTAATATTAATATACTGGGGTAACCCGAAGTGAGGAGCCAGGTCCTGTTTCGACTTGATAGTGACACGATCCATGATCCTCAATCCCTGTTTTTCAGCCGGCATATGCGCTTCGGGCGCTGCCCTGTGAGCGACTGCCCAGTTATCGATGTAGAGTAAGTCGCCAGTGTCATAGTGATAACGTATCCCGTATCCCTTCTCGAAGGAGTCATTCATGAGATCGTTATAGTCATTGAAAAGCTGCTTCATTTCATCTTCTGTCAGCAAACGAAATTTATCCGCGGTTGCTGGTTCTTTCTTCAGTTTATCGATCGATAAATCATCTTCCGGCAACCTCTCGATAACGGCACCGGTCATCCCCAGGTGAAGCCATACACTTTTTCGTCCGGAAACAGGGTGCATGTGTACGACCGGATGAGTCACGCTGGAAGCGGAGTTTACGGAGACAAGGCGTTCCCAGAATTCCTGTTTTTCCTCTGGCAGTGCGTCAAAAGCCGCGCCCTGATGAGCGAAATGCGTACCACCCCCTTGTTCAGGCGCTCGCGCCATGTAGTACGCTGAATGGGAAAACGTAGCTGCTTCAAAACTGCCATCGTTGTGCCATTGAGGGCCAACACCAAGGATTCCCTGGCGGCTGTCATTGGAGCAGCGGAAGATATGCCGGTTCCCTCCGGGCGTTGCAGGGTGGACGCCATGGGTAGAATGAATCTGGTGAGCGCCCCACCATTTGCTCGCCTCAACCAGTTCATCAGCGGATAGACCAGTCTGGTGTTTAAAGACGATGAAGCCCCGATTCGCCATTTCCACCTCCAAAGCCTCGATGACAGGCTCGGGGAGTCTGGAACGAACATCAGCACCGTATATCTCAACACCAAGAGGCTCCAGCTGTTTGACCGACAACCCCTCCCTCTCAATCAGCGAGACACGGCCAGGGTCCAGTGGAGGTATTGTCGGCAGGGTGCTGCCGAATGTTCCGGATTGTTCTTGAGGTACTTCGGTCATAAAAAAATCCTCGTGAGCCAAAGCTCACCGTAACAGGAATCGTTTTATTTTCCTCGCTTCGAGGCGGGATGTGTTACAACATGCCGGCCTCGCGTCTGTAACAAACGCCATTGAATCCTGGGAGATCCAATCTGTGAAACTGAAAAGTCTTATGTTTTTTCTGGCAGTGGCTGCATTGACCGGCTGTCAGACTTCGTCCCACGTCTCGTCAGCTGCCACTAGCGGCGAAGGCGTTACCTGCAGCAATATCTATCAGGCTTTTTCCGCCTATCAACAGGACCGTCAATCTGCCGAGGCCTGGACTCAGCTGGCCCAGCTGATCAGCCCCACCGCTGGCAGCTACGCTGATATGGGCGTACAAACCGCTGCCAGGTATTACGATCAGATCAAAGCGACCACCGATCTAGCGCTTGCGGTACGCGGTTGCCAGCCGGTGCAGTGAAGCAACCGGGTTGACCGTTGCCGGGGTCACTTCCGGGCAACGAGAAACACCGATGCCTTGTTTGGCTGCCACTCGTATTCGATGCTGAAGCCGGCGTTGGTCAGCATCGATACCAGTGTCTCCCGGGTAAAGCGATTCACAAACGGAGCCAGCCCCACCATCTGCATGGCCGGAATCAGCAGCCGCCAGAGAACCAGCATGTCGGCCACCAGCGCAGTACTGGAAACAAAAATGCCGCCCGGTCTCAGCACCTCGTAAACGCGGGAAACTGCCACTTCTGCGTTTTCCAGCAGATGCAGGATGTTAAGCCCCAGCACGGCATCAAAGTTTTCCGGCTCCAGCTCCAGACTCTCCAGCGTTCCCTGCTGAAAGCGTACATTCTCAATGCCGGCATCGCGGGCCTTCTGCGCGGCGATATCCAGCATCTTGCCGGATATATCGGTAGCGAGAATCTCGTTCACGTAGGGCGCATGAGCAAGGGCGGTGCTGCCGGTGCCACAGCCGAATTCCAGTACTGACCAGTCCTGCCGGAAATACCCCTGGGTAATGGCCAGTTTTTTCTGATAGGTGTCCACATCCCGCACCGGGCTTTTGGCGTAGCGGCGTGCGGTCTTGTCCCAGAATGCTTTTGACTCCTTCACCTGGCGGGCGCTCCTCGTGGATGAGAACGTTATGTGGGGGCATGTTGGCTACCTGTTTAGCACACTCAGTCCGTATGCAGCTCCCGAACCGCCTGCGCAAACAGCCCGGCCACCGCTATAGTGGTGACCTGTCCCTGTTCCTCTGGTGCCTGCTGCGGTGTCACGCTGTCTGTAATGTAAAGCTGATCCATAGCTCCCGCGCGGTAAAGTTGGTCCGAACCCGGGCCGAACAGGGCATGGGTGATGACCCCGAACACTTTGGTGGCGCCCTTGTTCTTGCAGGCCTCGGCGGCGCGCAGCAGGGTGGTGCCGCTGGCAACCATATCGTCGACGATGATAGCAACCTTGCCTGTCATGTCCCCGACCACGGCATCGCCGGTGATTTTGCCTTCGCTCCGCCGCTTTTCCAGGAAGGCGGTGGGTGGCTGTTCGCCAGTGGTATCGGCCCAGGCATCCCGGAACCGGTCCACGCGTTTGGTGCCACCGGCGTCCGGGGACACAATAACGACATCCTCGTTACCGATACGGTCCATGATGGCGTTGACGAACAGGCTGCGGGCTTCCAGGTGCACCGTCCGGCAGCGGAAGGCGTTATCGAATGCGCCCTGGTTGTGGACTTCCAGTGCCACCACGCAGTCCACGCCCATGGCTTCGAACAGTTGCGCCACGTAGCGTGTGGTGACCGGGTCCTGACTCTTGGAACGACGGTCCTTGCGGGCATAGGCCAGGTACGGCACCAGTGCAGTGACGCGTTTCGCTCCGGCATCTTTGATGGTGGCGATGAAAAACAGCAGGCGCAGCAACTTGTCGTTAACGCTCAAGCTTTCCTCGCCAAACAGGGTGTGGAGAACGTAAACGTCCCGGCCCCGCATACTTTCCAGGGGCCGGGACTTGTGTTCGCCATCGTCAAAGGCGCGATCTTCAATGTCGGCCAGATTAACCCCGAGCTGTGAGGCAACGGCATGACCAAATGCCTGGCTACCTTCCAGGGCAAACAGAACCGGCTCACTGCTCATGGCATTTCCTTGATGGTGTTTGTTCGTTACCTGTTCAACCCGCAAAGTGAAGCATGGCGACGGGTTGCTGACAAGCATTGAGTCAGGCGCTTGGCTTATACCGGGGACGTAGCGCCGTAAGCAGGGCGGCTAAGGTCATGGTTGTATAGGGCTGCAATCAGGTCGGACTGAGTCACCATACCGACAAGTCGCCGTTCATGATTAATAACAGGAATATGATGAAGTCCCCTGTCAGACAGCAGTGGTACCAGGGCGGCGATGTGGTCGGTATCGCGGGCGGCGAATACGCCTGTTGCCATGATCTGGCCAACCACCTCCGGCTTGTCCGAGCGGGTAAAAGGTGAAGTTTTACGGAGAAACGCCTGGACGTCTTCTGCGAAGGTCCGATAGGTATTGAGGTTGGCCCGCTGCAGGAAATCCACCAGTGAAACCACGCCGATAATCCGGTGGGCCCTGTCCACCACAGGAAGAATCTTGACCTTGTGATAGCGTAACAACCCCCAGGCCTCTTCCAGTCCTGTGCCGTATTCGATGGTGATCAGGTCGCTGGACATGATGTCTGCACAGGTCACTTCCCCCATCCGGCGTTTGTAAGCAATGTTCTGAGCCATGCTGTACAGCTGGTTCAGGTCCTGTTCGTTGACATCCAGAAAGGAGGAAAACTCGCCCAGTGCCTGGTGCAGGTCGTCAGGCCGAATGCCCAGGCGCTTCATCGGGCTCAGGTCGTTATGCCTGTGCACAGGGTCGTGTTCCGTTACAGGTCGCGCGGGGTACGGTTTCCGAAGCCAGTAGCGGTTGAGCGCAATGGCGATCCCCAGCATGGCCAGCACGTTCAGGCCGACAGGGTAGAGCACGAAGTCATAGCCCAACGGCTGGTCGCTGGCAGCGATAACAGGCACCAGAGCCGCAGCCCCGCCAGGAGGATGCACGCATTCGAATATGTACATGACAAACAGGCTCACGCCCACCGTGGCAGCCGCCGCCAACGCAAGATCCGGTACCCACTGTGCACAGACCACGCCGATGGTGGCGGGCACAAGGTGACCCCCAACAAAGCACCAGGGCTGGGCCAGCGGGCTGTTAGACAGGGCGAACAATAGAATCGCCGAGGCGCCCATAGAGGCAACCAGCACCGGCCAGTGGGGTGTGGACGAAAACTGCTGGCTGATCAGGATAACGGCGAGAATGGCAATGGAGGCAGCTATGCCAATCTTGAGCCGCTCCGCCAGCGGGGTAGCGGAGAGCGACTGCCGGCCATGGGGGCCGATGCCGATGAACTGCTCAAACCTGAGGAGGAAGGACCATCCGCCCGCCCGATTTTGTGTTTTGTCTGGCATAGCTGATCAATTGTGTTAGCCGGGGTGGATTCTGCGTGCTCTAAATTGGTGCGGCATCATACACCAATAGGCCATGGAAAGAAGCACCAGCCCCGGAGCCGAACTTCGGTCCACAGCGACGGGTTGAAAGAAACGTCTCCTGCCCTCAGGTGTGGTATTAGCGCACGATAAAAGATCAAACATGGACAGGTAGATACCAGTAGGAGACAGACAATGGTAAATACGCGCGAATGGAAATCCGAACGGGAGCGGTACGAGGCGGCCTGGACCAAGTATCAGGACGTGGCAGAACGGATTGATGCGGCCTATGAGAGCCTCGACAGTGGTACCCAGGACCAGGCACCTGCCCAGGAAGATCTGGCCGAATTACAGGAAGCCTGGAAGGAACTGGAGTCCGCCCGCGAGCGCCTTGGCAAGTATATGAATCAGTTTCACGAGAACCAGATGACCCAGGGCAAGACGGTCCGCGGCTAGTCCGGGAGGCTACCCGCCGTTACGAAAACGCCGGATAAAGGCCTCGGACTCTGCAATCGACTGCTCCATATTACGAATCAGCGCATCGACGTCCTGGCGAATACCCACCAGCTCGTTCTCTAGCGAGCCGATCGCCTGGGCGTTGAGGTTATGCTTGAGATACAGCACCTGATCCTGAAAGGCCTGAAGCACCGGGTCCATGCGCTCTTCGGCAGCGTGCATGCGGCGAATCAGCTGGCCATACTGAGCGCGGGTTTCATCAAGCTGCTGCTCGCTGCTGCGACGCAGAGAGGCACTCTCATATTTATCGAGCTCATCCTCCCATTCATCGAACAGATCTTCCGCAACATCTTCCACCTTCTCGATGCGGTCACGGACTTCCTCGGCACTCGACTGACTGTCTTCGTAGGCATCGCTGATCTCGGCATACCGTTCCTTGAGCTCGGTATCCGGCGTATCCACCACGCTCTGGAAGCGCTCCAGAGAAGAGCGGAAGGTTTCCTGGGCATCATTCTGGCTGTCCCGCGCATCTTCCACCCGGTCTACCAGGATGTCGCGCTTTTCATACCCGAATTTTTCCATGGTGTCGTAGTACAGCGAGGAACACCCACTCAGAATCGCGACACTGAACAGCGACAGCCATAGTCGCCGGGCACCGGATGGTAGTATTGAACTGACAGTGACAGGGCTGGACATAAGTAGTCTCCTGTTGATGCACGGGTGCGAGTCTGGAAAGTGAAGCATGGCGGCGGGACGCTGACAAGCGCTGATTCAGACGCCGGCTTCCCGGGACAGTTCGAACGGGAGGACATCCGATGAGCAAGGACAGCAACAAAGAAAACCCTGATACAAACCCTGCGGACGAAGAGGAGCTGAAACGGGAGCGATACGAACTGCTTCAGCGCCTTGAGGGCTGACCGCCATAGCCCTGCTGCTCCCCGCCCTGCGGATCTTCCGCATCTTCCGCGTATTCCGGTTGCTCCGCATCGCCAGGGCGGGGCGCGGGTTGCGGCTGGTGCGGGTGGTCAGTTCCCTGAACCGTGGAATGAAGGCGCTGGGTGCCAGCCTGAGCCGACGGGGTTTCGGGTATGTGATCGCCCTGACGGTGCTGGTCACGTTCGCTGGCGCGGCCGGCATGTACGCGTTCGAGAGCGAGGTACCCGGCGGCCTCGACAGCTACGGCGAGTCGCTGTGGTGGACGGCCATGATCATGGCAACTATGGGCTCGGAATACTGGCCGCAAACGGCCGAGGGGCGTGTGCTTTGCGGTTTCCTGGCGCTGTATGCCTTCGGCGTCTTCGGCTATGTGACAGCAACGCTGGCCACCTTCTTCGTGGGTCGTGATGCCGAGAGTAACGACGCCGAATTGGCCGGAGCCAAACAAATGATCGCGCTCCGGGATGAGGTGAGCGCCTTGCGCAGTGAGATCCGCGCCCTGTCGCGACAACCGTCGCAATCGTGACATTGTCGTCAGGTCGGGCTGGCCTCCCGGTAGGACACCATGCGCTGTTTGTCCTCATCCCAGAGGGCGAACCGGAAGCAGTCAACAATGTCGCCGGGTGCCAGGGTCGTTACCAGCGGTGATTGCAGTTCCGGTATCGCGTCCATCACTTCGGGAAGGCGGTAGAAGGGAATCCGCACGTTGAGATGGTGAATATGGTGGTAGCCAATATTCCCGGTAAACCACTGCATAACCTTGTTCATCCGCATGTAGCTGGAAGACTCCATGGCTCCCCGGTAATAGGTCCAGGCTTCAGGCGAGGCAATCAGCATGCGCCGGAAACTGTGCTGGGCAAAGAACAGATAGCACCCCATCGCAGAGGCCAGGGTAATGGGCAGCAGGACGACAAAAAACACCAGACTGAACCCGCCCAGCATCCACAGCACGACGATCAACCCGAAATGACTGACAAGCGCTGTCAGCGAATCCATGTGTTTGCGGGGGTTCTTCAGCAACGGCATGAGCGTAATGTTCAAACCGAACACAACGGGGTAGCTCAACAGTACCACCAGGGGATTGCGCTGGGCGCGATAGGTAAAGCGTTGCCACGGCGTTGACTCCCGCCACATCTGGGCGGTTATCAGCGGAAAAGCGCCCACACTGGCATCCGAAATCTGGCCCACATGGCCGTGATGGTAATTGTGGCTGGCGAGCCAGGAGCGTGTTGGCGTCAGCATCAGGGCGCCAAAGCCATGGAAGAGCCAGTAGGCAATACGGGAGTTCTGGAGAATCGCCCGGTGCAGGTAATCGTGAAAGGTGATGAAGGCGCGCACCATCAGCAGGGCGCCCAATACCGAAAACACCACCTTGAGGGGCCACCACTGGATCAGCCCGGCGGCCGTCAGTGCGGCAATCATTAACACAAAAGTAGAGCCAACGAGCCACCAGCTTCTGGCAGTAGACTCTTCAACATAAGGTTTCGTGGCCGCGAGCAAGTCCCGGCCGACCTGGATGCCTTCGCTGTGTTCCGGCAAGCTGTCGTCCGGTTCCTGGACATGTTCCTGACGCATGGCACGCCACCTCCCTGCCTATAAAGTTAGATCTTTTAGAAGGTATTTTCCAACGGCAGGGAAGCGCCTGTTGCTCAGCATCACGGTTACTGTCGCCGGTCCGGATTTCCCGGTTTCCTCGTAATTCGGGGAATACTGCGCTTTACTACTTATATTCACGTCTCAGCGACGGACAGCAGTTCTATCTTGATCCAATGGCGCACGAGGAGGGTGACCTCGGCGACGGCCTCTTAGGTGCGGCGACAGGGAGGGCAAGATATGGCAAAAGACATCGTGTTCGTACTACACGGCATTGGCAAGTACGACAAGGGCTGGCTATCCGAAGAGACGGGCGCGGTAAATGCGCTCAAAAAAGCCTCGGAGCAGTACGGGTTTTTCAAGAACCAGTCGATCGATTCCTACGTCGAGTTCGTGCCGGTTCTTTATGACGACGTTTTCCGGCGTATCATGAGTCACTGGGCGTCACAGGCGGAGGGGCTGAAAAACAGTCTTCCAGTGCTGCCGGAGCTCGCGAGTGAGGTACTCGATTTCGTCTCGGATCTCGATGAGGACGACTGGGAGAAGACGTTTGCTGCCGATGTTGTGCTGTATCGTGGTTTTCGTCTCTTTCAGCAGCGGGTATCGCTGCGCGTCATCAAGCAGATTGTCGACAAAGTCGTTGAAACCGCAACGATGGGCGATGCCGTTCCCGATTATCACATCCTCGCACACTCGCTCGGTACGGCGGTTGCCAATGATGCACTGTGCCATCTCGGCAATGAATCGTGGATCAACGGTCTCGCAGCGCGGCACGCAGCCGAAACGAACCCCGAAATCAGGCAAGAACAGCAAGATATCCTCCACGCGTTTGAACGCCTGAAGGAGCAATGGAATGTCGTCAATCCGTTCTCGCCAACCTTGTTTACTTTCGAGTCGGTTACGATGATCTCGAACGTGTCGGGATTCATTTATGCTACCGAGAAGCCCGAAAGGACGATTGTCCGCCCCGGTACGTCGTCAGCCGAGGGCGCCTATGCGAAAACCTACATCAACGCGAACCATATCGCCGATCCGGTTTCGATCGCGACCGACTTTGACCCACCCGCCGATTGGGAACTGACCGATCGCTTCCGCGACCTGAAGTTCAACCACTTCCTGCCGAACGACGACCTAAGCGGTGCCGCCGACATCGGAGCGTGGATTCACTGCGCATCTCACTACATGGCGCATCCAAATCTGCACCTGCGCCTTTTGAGCAAGTACGTTAATCCGTATGTGCCGTCCGATGACGATATGAAGTCGCTGAATGCGTTCCCTCGCAAATTTGGTCCGTCGTCAATAGGGGCACCGTTCAAAGCGGGTTTCGACAAGCTTAAGTCGAAGGATATCTCCGGTCTCGACGACATCATTAACGCGATCGACAAGCTGAAGGAGGTTCTCGATGTTTAAGACGATCAAGACGTTGCTCCTTGGCGGTGCATTACTCGTTTCAGCCACAGCACTGGCTCAGCAGGATTACACCGTTTGCGGCATTTCGCTGGACACGGTCGACGCGTTCAACTGGTCCGATTTTAAGTCTGGTCCGGGGGAAAGCGCGTTCGCGGCCGGCAGCCGGCTGGCGACAGTTGGCGCACTCGGAGAAGAACTCAACGCGAAGTCGGCTTCCTGGCCGCAAACACTCGCCGACCATGCGAAGGCGCGTCTCAATGATTTCGCGGATGGCACGATTGTACTGGGAGACTGGATCATAGAGAAAGGCGACTTCGGCCGAGACCAATTCGTTTTCGACGGCAATCGCAAGGTGCAGCTTCCGGCCGACGCAGACGCCTGCGAGGAATCCGCAGCCATGCGCCAGGCAAGGGCGGAATTTGCCCAGTTTGTGCGTCTCGTCAGCCGGGCTGGGAATGAACTGCTGGTCACACCTCGGCAGGGGTTTTCGACCAACCTCGCGGCGCTGGAAACCCTCTACGATCGCTACCTGTTCGAAGGCATGCCCATGTACCCATGGGAGGCCGCGGTTAACAGCTGGTTCCTCACCGACAAACATATCGCAAACGGGCCGCCGCGGTCACAGCTCGTTCTGATGCATCCGTCGGTGGGCCTGCTCGCAAACGTCGAGTCGCACACCGACGGCGACCTCGGCGGCACACTGCTCGTCGAGGCCATTGGCTTCGTCAGGTACTCGAGCAACTACAGGAGCCGGTGGGGCGCATCTATTGTGGGCGCGTTCCCGACCGATCGTGAACCCGGCATCGGCATCGGGCTGAACTATCGGCAGTTCAAGCTCGGTGTAACGTGGCACGACGACCCTGACGGTGCCTACGATGGCGCAGCCGTCTTTCTCGGTGTCGACCTGTATCAATTCGTCGGTAAGCAGAAGCGACGTTACGACGGTTACCGGCAGCGGCTCGACGAACTTCTGGTGTCGGACAGGGATAATGGCCTTTAGTGACTGGTTACACATCCTGATCCCGTGCATGGCGAACAAGCTTCGTTAGCCAGGAGCCACCAGCGCACCAGTTTTCGTCTGTATCTTCAGCCGATACCACCGCCACAACATAGGGACCGTCGCTCCAGAAAGCGAACATCGGGCCGCCGGAGTTTCCGGGCGTCAGGTCCGCATGAGTTTCCATGGAGCGAGCGGGGCCAAGATCATACCAGGGCTCGTTCAGCTTCTTGTCGCGCTGAAAGGTCGGGCGCAAGGCGCTGCCAATACTTGCGGGATAGCCGATATTGAACCAGAAAGGTTCGTCATCCCATGAACTGTTGTACGTCCGCGTGCCCATCCATCCGAACAGATCGCCAATACGATCAGCGGTGACCAGAACCGCATAGTCCTCGTCGAGTTCAAACCAGCCAACGCTGCCGGTCACTTTTGTATAAAACCAGACCCTGGTGATGGCTGTGACGGCACGGACTGAACCGCCGGATCGATGAACCTCAACGGTGCCTGCGCCATTTGAACTCCAGTCAACCACATGACTTGCCGTCAGCACATGCCTGGGCCCAACAATGACACCTGATCCGGTGCCGGACGAGGTCAGCACCTTGCAAATGGTTCCCCATGGATAACTGATGTCGTTGTAGATTCTGCGGTCCTCCGGATTAAAAACCGTAAGAGGCCGGAGATCTTTTCCATTCAGAAGAACGCGGGGCGGTTTTAGCTGCCTCTCCCTGCAGGGTATGGCGCTTGCCCCAAACCACTTGGGAATCATTGGTACGGTCGGTGTTACGTCAGCCTGCGCATCCCGTTCAACATCAATTCCTTTATGCTTGTAGGGCTTTAATTCCGGCAGCAACATGGACTGCAAATCTTTCGGTACCTTGCCCTTCGGACGCTTGTCGAAACGTTCGGCAACCTGTGACGCAGAGAGAGGGGATTCATCGTTCGCTTTATCTTTGCTAGCCATTTTAAAGTTCCTTTTAAAATGCCAAACCACGGTTTTCAGCGCCAGACGATGCCAGCGCTGAACCTGTCCCGGTTTTGTGTGCATTCAGAAAAATCGGCGATGACCAGCTAAATGGGCGGCGTTATCCAAGAGACAGCAGGCGAGCGCAGCAACATCGTCTTGTGAACCCCCGGGGGCAAGACTCTCCAGCGAAAATCAGAGTCATTATTAGTCTAGTTCTTCCTGCGTGGCGGTCAAAGATTGAATGGTTTGTAAGTACAGGCGAAGCCACACGGGAAAACGCATCGCCAAGGGCTAGTAGTGCTCGGATAGTTGTGATATTTCCTTGAATTAGCTGTTGAGCGTCAAGTTGAAAACAGTGCAGAGTCGACCAAAACATTGAGGGCAATATTATGCCGTACATAAATACAATTGATAGACCGAGGTTGGATGAAGGCGCAGTTCCGCGCACGGCTGGAGAACTAAACTATGCTATAACAAAACTTGTAGACGCCTATCTTTTGGAGGCTGGTCTTAACTACGCACATTTAAATGATGCGATTGGAGTTCTAGAGTGCGCGAAATTGGAGCTCTACCGAAGAATTGCCGCACCCTATGAAGATCAAAAAATTTCGACGAACGGAGATGTTTATTCCATAGACAAATAAAAAATTGGAGATAAAGCCATGGCTGGTGAAAAGAGGGAACCAGAAAGTCAGGATACTACGCCGGAAATGATGCTGGAACATGCCCGAGCGCTTTTTATTTACCACGCCGCGCAACGCCATCGGTCTCTTAACTTCTATTTTGTTGCAATAGCGGCGTTTATAACGGCACTGGGCTTTCTATGGCAAGCTGAGGTATCTCATCCCGTGATGGCGGTAGTGGGTATATTTCTTTCAGTGTCTGCGATACTGGTTACTCTGTGTTTTTCGCAACTAGATCAGAGAAACGAGCAGCTGGTGGATTGTGAAGTTCGCAGCCTGAAAGCCCTGGAGAACAAAGTTCTGGCCGATTCGGACTTAAATGACTGCCACATCACTCAGGCTTGGGAGAATGAACGGGCCGGCGGAAAATATAGGACCATAATTCCAAATCTTTTCCGTATATATATTGGTATTTTGGCGATTGGTGGTTTGTTGATTTCAGGGCCTTGGCTTCTGCCTCATCTTTGCAGTTGATGCCCCCGACAGGCGAGCCTCACCGCTGCATCTAAGTCCGGCGCTTCGATGATGACCACGCCGCCCACAACCTCGCGCTGGAAGGAGTCAGACACGTACTTGCTCCCTTTCTACGTAAGGACGCAGCTCAGGGCGTAAGGCCTTCTCTGTAACCAGGTCAACGGGGCAGCCAAGCAGATCTTCCAGATAGAATTGCACGCCAAAATAACGCTTGGAGGTAGCCGGGCCGTCGAAGGCCACCAGCACATCAATGTCGCTGTTGCTAGTTGCTGTATCACGGGCGGTGGAGCCAAATAGCGCCAACTGGGTTACGCCGAAACGGGCCTCCAGCTCAGGCTTGCTGCGAGTGAGCAATTCAAGAGCTCGCTTTCGGTCCATCGTTCAACCTCCGGGGCGCATTTCCAACGGTGTCGTATCTGGCAGTCTATCAAAAAGCCTCTCTAGAGGGCGGGTTAGATACCGTAGTCCCGCTCTACCTTCGCAATCCGCACCCGAAAACTGGAATACCATTGCTGATGGCCAAGCCGCTGGGCCTCCCGATGCTCGGCGTTATGCTTCCAGTTGCGGATGGCATCAAGGCTTTCCCAGTAGGAGACCGTAATGCCCAGACCCTCCCGGGCGGATTCCATGCCTAGATAGCCGGGTTGCTGGGCTGCTAGTTCTGCCATTCGTTGGGCCATTTCGGTATAGCCGTTGTCGCCGTCTGTGCGGAGGCTGCTGAAAATGACGGCGTAGTAGGGGGCATTAGGGGTGTTCGTGATTTCTGACATAGAGCGCTCCGGGCAGCGGGTTGGAAAAGCTTTTCACAGAGCCTTCATGTTTCAGGAGGCTGATAGATCTGAATAAGGTTCCCGCAGGTATCGGAGAAAATTGCAATCCATACAGGCCCCGCCTGCAGTGGCTCAGTCGTAAACTCGACTCCTTTGGTTCTCAGGCTCTGAAATTCCGCTTTCACATCGTCAACCTCGAAGGCCGTTAGCGGAATACCTTGCCCAAACAGCGCTTCCTGATATTCCTTCGCTGCCGGGTTGGCATTGGGCTCCAGAATCAACTCGGTTTCCCCACCTTCAGGCGATCGTACTGTCAGCCAACGAAACTCACCAACCGGCACATCCTGGCTTACGACAAAGCCGAGGACCTCCGTATAAAAGGTGAGGGCCTTCGATTGATTGTCGACGAGAACACTATTCAGCTTGATCCGCATCTTTTCTACCTCAATTCGTCAAAGCAACTAGCCTAGCTGGTCTTCAGTCTCAGCCAGACCTACTCGCCGCGCGGCCTCCGCCTCGCGGATCGCGGGGCAGTAGTCCATCGGGCGGAGTTCGATGCCCCAGCCCAGCTCTTCACCGATGCGCGCTGCCGGGTGCAGCGAGGCGAGCTTCACCGCTGCGTCGAAGTCCGGCGCTTCGATAATCACCACGCCGCCCACAACCTCCTTGGTTTCCGCGAACGGCCCATCGGTGACCGTCAGTTTGCCGTCCTTGAGGCGCATCGACTTCGAGCTCCAGCTAAGGCTCCCGCCCCATGTGACCTCGCCCGCCGCCTGCATCTCGGCGTCGAAGCCCTTGCACTTCTCGCCAATATCGGCCAGCTCGTCTTTGCTCATCTGGTTGAATTTTTCTTCGTTTCCGTAGGCCAACAACATGTATTTCATGGCGTTTCTCCCGATCGTTGTTTCATCAAAAAGCTGTGAAAGGCTCATCGGGTAGTCGACTGGGCACCGGGGTTTTCGACAATTGTGCGATTTTGTCGATGCGTTGGCTTAGATACCGTATTCCCGCTCTACCTTCGCAATCCGCACCCGAAAACTGGAATACCATTGCTGATGGCCAAGGCGCTGGGCCTCCTGGTGCTCGGCGTTCTGCTTCCAGTTGCGGATGGCCTCAAGGCTTTCCCAGTAGGACACCGTAATGCCCAGACCCTCCCGGGCGGATTCCATGCCCAGATAGCCTGGTTGCTGGGCTGCCAGTTCCGCCATTCGGGCGGCCATTTCGGCGTAGCCGTTGTCGCCGTCTGTGCGGTGGCTGCTGAAGATGACAGCGTAATAGGGAGTTTTAGGTGTATTGGCGATGTCGGACATTGGCCACTCCAGTGATAACGGGGAGTGTTTGAGTTTGCATTCATGCTCTCCATTAGCAAGTTATGTGGCCGGAGCGTTTGCCACACGCTATCCGGCTCCCGTACTCACCATACGGCGTTTGCGGTAGATACAAACGTCCCAGCCACGGTATTTGGTATGGGTATCAATTCTGAATCCCACTTTCTCCGCCACACGAGCAGAAGCTACGTGGCGGGTAGCGATGATCGCTATGATCGAGTCAATGTGGCAGTGCGAGAAGCCATACTCCAACGCCGCCTCCGCGGCCTCTGACGCCAGGCCTTGCCCCCATGCATCCGGCGCAAGGCGATAGCCAATCTCGATCTCCTGAGCGCCATCAAGCTCTACCTGGCTCAACCCGCAAAAGCCAATCATTACCCGGGAAAGACGATCGACAACTGCCCACTGGCCAAAACCATGGTTCCGGTAAGAGTCCAGGCACCAGTCGATAAACTGCTGGGTACCATCCTCGGTGCATGGCCCGTTGGTCGAAAACTCCATTACCTTCGGATCACCAAGAACCTCCGCAAGTGCGCCAACATCATCCGATGAAAACTCACGCAGTAACAATCTGGGTGTTTCAGCTATGACCATGCGTCTGTCCGTGATGCATTTTGTGTACAGTTCCTGGTGGCCTTGGGACTGGGAATAACCGTCTTGTTAGGGCCCTTGAATCGGGATAGCATACTTGTATCGCCATTCGTGGAGGCACCATGACTACCAAAACATTAGACCACCTACGCTCCCAGATTTCGACTCTCTCAGAGTCGGAACGTGCAGCGCTGGCTCGGGAGCTAATAATGAGCCTGGACGGCCCCCGTGACGACTCAGTCGAGCAGGCTTGGAACGATGAAATTGTTCGCCGTGTGTCCAAGGTCAAAAGTGGAAAAGCCGCGTTGCTCAGCCGTGAAGAATTCCGGTCAACGATGCGAGCGAGGTTAGGCCATTAGCAAGATCAATCCGTCTGAGAAACCGGCGCGGCATTGAACCCCTCATGAAACACCACCATCCCTTGCGGCACGGAATCGCCGAACGGTAAAACAAAGAAATACTCTGCTGGCACACCTTCGTGGGCCAGGGCGTCCGTATTCACGAACCCGAATTGGCGGTAATACTCGGGATGCCCCACCAGGCAGCAACCCTTCGCGTTCATCCCCTTTAACCGTTCCAGGCCCTCGTTGATCAGGGCCTTGCCGATGCCCTTGCGCTGAAACTCCGGAAGCACCGACACCGGCCCCAGGCCATACCAGCCTTCAGAGCCATCCGACATGGTGACCGGCGAAAACGCAATATGCCCCACAATACGCCCGTCCACCTCCTCAGCCACCAGTGAGACCGATAGCGCGCCGGCGGCTCTCAGGGCGTCAATGATGAAGTGTTCCGTGTGGTTGCTGATGTCCAGCGGCTGGAAAGCGGCGAGGGTAATGGCCGAGATAGCCGGAATGTCTATCTCGCTCTCTTCCCTGATCATGATGTTCTGTGAGGTCATGGCCCTTCCCTTCGCGAAAAAAATCTTCTCCGATAATTATGGCACCGCCACCTTGTACGTGCATGAGTTTGCTATAGTGTATTTTCCCCGCTTCAAGGAAGAACGACCGGTGAAAACAGCAAGACCGCAAGATCAACGTTTTTCTGGTAAGTCCTCACGCCTACCTGAGCCCAAAGAGCCCGAAGAGGTTGTTGTGTATCTTTGGGGGCGCATCTTTGCTGCTCTTTTCGTATTAATTCTGGTGGTGGGGGGCATAATCTGGGGCGCTTTAGAGATCTTTGGCTCCGGCGAGCAAAAGGAAGCGCTGGCAGAGAACCAGGGAGTGGAGTCGCCTTCTCTCCCGTCGGTATATGTCGACCAGCCCGCGTCCGCCGAGCCTGCATCTATCCAGTTACCGAAGACCTCATCACGCGAAACATCGGAATCTGACGCAAACGCTGGCATGCCGGACGAGACAAATTCAGTTCAAACTGAAGTGGCCGAGACGCCTGTTGCCGTGTCCGAAACTGCATCGGGAGCAGCATCAAGTGATTCCAATGCAGAAAGTGATGCCACTGCAGAAAGTGATGCCACTGCAGAAAGTGATTCCACTGCAGAACCCGACTCCCCTCAGTTGGCCAGTCAGGTGAGCGAACCGGAACCATTGGTAGAGCCCGACTCCCTTCCGGCGCCGGCTGCAGGAGTATCCGAACCGTCCGGGGAAGATGCTGCCTCCATGAAGCTACTTTCTGATCACGTGATCCGGGCGCAACTGAGTACCGGCCTGGAGGAAAAAGAGCCAATTGACGAAATCCCGAACGTTTTGACGATGGATAGTGACGGACTGATTCGAATTTACCTGTTTACCGAAATCCAGGGCATGGAAGGTCAGCTGCACTTTCACGACTGGTACCTGGGGGGTGAACGGGTTGCGCGGGTGGAAATTAGGCCGTCGGTTGACCCCATGCGCGCATCCTCAGCCAAGTATATCGACCGACACATGGTGGGAGACTGGCGAGTTGAGGTGGTCACAGAGGAAGGCGAGCTTTTGGCCAAAGGGGAGTTTTCGGTTCTGCCTCTCTAACCGAAGTGGGGGAAGTGCAACCGTTGCCTGAGTAGGGTGTTAGATGCCGTATTCACGCTCAACCTTCGCAATCCGCACCCGAAAGCTGGAATACCGTTGCTGATGGCCAAGCCGCTGGGCCTCCTGGTGCTCTGCGTTCTGCTTCCAGTTGCGGATGGCCTCAAGGCTTTCCCAGTAGGACACCGTAATGCCCAGACCCTCCCGGGCGGATTCCATGCCCAGATAGCCTGGTTGTTGGGCTGCCAGTTCTGCCATTTGCTGGGCCATTTCGGCGTAGCCGTTGTCGCCGTCTGTGCGGTGGCTGCTGAAGATGACGGCGTAGTATGGGGGCTTGGGGGTGTTGGAGATTGCTGACATTGAGTGCTCGGGGTAGCAGGCTGGAAAAGCTTTCGTGCTGTTGGCTGCTCATGACAATTCCTCCTATGCTCTAATCATAGGCCAGGAGTGTCTACTGCACCGGGGTAAGTCCAAGATCCACAGCGGCCTGATAATTCGGCAGAATTCCCCAATTATCCTCAAACTCCGCAACGTCTTTGATATTGAGAATCGCTTGAGGTGAAGCGCCGCCCCCAGGCCGACGATAACCATGTTTCTCCATAAAAGCTGAGTACCGCGCGACAACCTTTCTCTGTATATCTGCCTCAGTGCAAATGAAAAACCTGGCTTCGTTTATCCCTGCGTTACTCAGTCGCACCAAAATCCAGATCAAGTTGGGATGCCTTAGCGCTTTCTCGGCACCAATAGATTGGCGGTTTTCTTCGCCGATACTATGCGTGCACCATTTGTCGATTGTGGATTGAACCAGAGCACCCTTAGTGCTGGTTTTTACCTGAACGGGAAAGGATTCGAGAGATTCGGAGTGCACAGCGGTGACGTCAAATCCTGGAACATTTCCAGAGTACGGAGAGGCGTAATAACCCAGCGTACCCAAGACCGCCGACACCAGATGCTCTCCGACTTGTCCTGTTAGCTTATTTCCAACCCCAGATGCCATACTCTCAATTAATCCTTAGCGCAAAGCCCTGAAATAAATATGTCCCGGTTCCGTCAAAATCAACAACTATGCGAACGCATCGTTCGTTTGTATTTTGTTGTTTTGCGGGTCCCATTTCTCGGCAACGTTATCAATCATTGCTTGAAGCGCGGAGGGTGTTTTAATGAACACCGGGAGACCATGATCATCGATCTCATCGGTAATCATCACTCCATCAAAATAGCTCGGACTAAAGACTCCTAACTGTCCTGACCACATCTGTTTAAGATAGCTCAACCATTCAGGTTTATTCTCATCAAACTCAACTATTCTTGCTGTCGAGTTAAGATACGTCGATATCGCAGACTGTGGAATCCATCCCTTCAAGTAATCACTAAAATATATCTTTTCACCAATAAATTTACTCTTAGCCAATGACACAATGTTTGCCGTAAAGTAATTGGCATTTCTTAGATACAGATCCGACGCAGCACAACAAGCATTTCCGTCTGAATTCAGTAGAAGATCGTTGTCAGCGAAGCCGAAAGTTATTCCGTTTTTCCTTGCTAGATTGGCCATAATTGCTAATTTTTGACCTCTGTATTCTAGAGGAAGGATATACTCACGGCCCTCCTTCTTGGAACCTAAATCCCTATATAATTTAATTGGATTTCCGTCCAGAATGCTTACCAAGCGCTTCCCAAATTTTTTGTTAGCATCTATTGGGCATTTTAAATATTCAGCCGAAATATGCTTAACGTTTGAAAAGCAGGCTAGCTCTAACAAATAATCGTAACTTGCTTCGTGTCCCGGAATTATAGGTTGACACCTAAAACAAACTGGTATTCCTTCATTGTGAAGAACCTTCGCTGCTTCCGCGAGGTTTTCTAATTCCGGACAGCCCCTGTCGATCAGTTTTCTTGAGTTATAATCTACAACAGTGGTTGAAAATCTAATATAAACATTTGACCCACAAATTACATCGAGATATTTTTTATCAATGATTTCATCACTTTTTGTGCTTATAATTACCGGATAGTCGAATTTTTTTAGTATCTTTAGGTATTCTAAAGTGACTCGTTCTCTAGTTTCTATTTTTGTAAACGGATCTGACATGCCACCGAGCTGGAAGGGGACCTTTCGACTAATTAACTCGTCAAGTGCTGAACATACCTTCCCATCAAAAACCCTTTCCAGCCTGTTCAGCAGGGATGATGGATTACCTATTTTTAGCACCCCATTCCGCCCAAAACCTTGTCGGGTTGAAGCAAAACAATACTCGCAAGAAAACTGACATCGGTTGTATGGGTCCAATCTAAGTGGTGTGGCACAAAAGCCAACCTGGCTAGTGAGACCTGCATAGTATTTATACGAAGTCATACTTGGGTCATCCCTACGAACCATTTCCAAGATAATACTGCACCACTGAATATATGCTGACCCAATACGATAATGAAAAGTACTAAGCTAAATAGTAGAAAGATTTTTATTGTTGCTCGTGCAATGCAACGACTGGCAGAATATCGCCCAAACAGTTCGTAGAATATGTCTTTCTCTGACTCTTGGTCTTCCGAAGTGCTTAGAATTGGCATTCCGAATTTATATGACGCGCCATCCACCTTGAATTCTATAGTTGTTTGCTTATCTTCAACTTTAGGTTTTGAACAGAGTTCTTCGCTCAGCTCTTCTTTTAGCTTTTCTAAATAACCTTTGTCAGACAATCTCTCCGACAGTATTTTCTTTTCTTTGGCACTCGCAATTTTCAATAAGTTGTGAGCCTCCCAAGCAAGCCATCTAGGATGGTGTTTGTACTCGGAGTAATCGGAGTAGTTGTTGTATTTTTTGATAAATTTTGGACATCGCACTTTATAAATGCCAAGTGCAATTACGAAAAAGAGCGAAGAAACCCAGAGGATTTGCCAATGGAATGGCAATGCTAGGTTGATCGTATAAGTAACCCCCGACAGTGTAATTGGAAGGGGATTAGGGAGTTGGCCTACCAATGCAGCTACGATCGGAACCAGGGTGAACCAAGCAACTAAATACCTCAATATGATTAGTTGAAAAAATTCTTGATACTCTTCCCATCTGTCAATCTTCATCGTATTAACGACCTCATAACTCTGATAGCCTCATAGACATTATGACTCCCCAGCTAGGAGGCAGCACCACGAAAAAAACATAGCCTACTATTCATTGGCCGGGTAAGCACAAAGACTGCATCGCCATGGTCTGGGGTTCTTATCAACGTTTGAAGCAGGGGCCGCGACTTCAGGAGCGCCCCTTGCCTGAATTTGTTAACTGTTTTTCTCTAGTGTCGAGTGTGAACTTCTCTCCGTATGCGGATGAATATTTAATTATTAAGTCAAACACGTCCAACTTCGCCTCGAAAGCGTCCACTTCCTCCCAGTTGTCCGCGCGGAATTTTACCGCTAGCAAAACTACGTTTTCGTTGTGAGGCATCGCATAGCCTTCACGCAAAACGGTATGGGTTGAATTTTTTGCTTGCGGACCAAGCGTTTCCTCAACTGCTTTCTCGAAATCGCACGTTTTTCCGTTTACCAGCACTGAAAATTCATTTACGAATGCAGGTCCTAGGCCGCTATTGGTCAGAGTAATCTGTAACCTCGCCGCCTGATTATATTTATCTCTATCTGTATGAGTAAGCAAAAGCGGCTTTACTGATATTTTATTGTGCTTTCGCTGGGTAATCGCTTGCCATGCTGTAAAAATTAACGCGCAAAGAGCTATTACCTCTGCTGAATGATCGGAAAGAAAATCCATACTCGATACTCTTACAGTTAACGCAAAGCATTGTGGAAATTTCGGCGCCGCGAAGCGGTGGAAAAATTGTCAGGTAACACGACTTATTAGATTTCATTCGCACGGCTCTACTGGAACAAACAAAAAGCTCAATCCCGTCTCAACGGCTCGCCATGAAAAATCGTAGTTATTTTTCAATGTGATGGGCGGTCCATATGGATTTTGAGTCCTATAAACTAGCTCCGTTCCAGCTCCATAACGTCGGCCCTCTCGGAAATCGAAATCTTTAGTGTCCTGCGAAAAGTCTTCCTGATTGATGTAGTGAGGATGGTCCCTCGCCACTAATAGGTAGCCGGCATCTACAAAGCCACCATAGCGCTCGAGATTATGGAGATCCTTGAAGACATCATATCGATTATTGGGCTCTCGGTGATTAGATTTTTTGAAGTACTTGAGCTCGATCGCGCAAGAGTGTTTCTCTCCGCTTTTAACGTTCTCTAAAGAAAACCAGATATCGATTTTCGCTTTCTCAGTTCTACTCTTCACAAATGCTCCGCCACTTAGCGTCACATTTTTCTCAAGTTCGATATTGAATCGCTCATCTGGCGTTTCCTCGTAGAGCTCACCAAGTGTTTTCAAGATCGATGCAAGCTGCAACTGCAAAGAAGCTTCATTACATACATCAATACGCTGTCCTGTGACTTTGCCACACAAGCGATCGTACGCAATTTCGACGATTTGCTTGATTCGCTCCTCATGATTCATGCGATTCGGTTCCAGTGAAATTTAACGCCTTGGCTTTGCGGCGTACCGGAGCGCCAGCGTGGGTACCTCCGGCAACAGCCACTTTTTAATTCTTAGCGGCCAATCGCGAGAAAAGATCGATAACAAAACATTGCATTGTTATGAGCAGATTCATAACAACCTGTCGGGAATACCTTTGTCGCTCTCTATCTCCTGGCCTATACCCGTTTCGATGAACAATATCGTGGCGGCTATCTACCGCCTTCGAAAGGTCACCAAAGTCAGGTAATTCCATCCCAAAAGCCGACTTGTATATTTTTGAGACTAAAGGCAAGTTATGGAACACGGTGTTTTCAAAGTGCTCACTGGCTAGCTCTAAAGGAGTTTTATTCTCGCTGATAAGTGCTTTAAGGGAAAATTTCTCATTCTTGAACTTCTCATAATTGGATCCGAGGCTTTCAAGGACTTTGGGGTCACTATTTAGAGAATCTATCAGGTGATCATAAAGCAGGGATTCCAAAGCGGAAAATGCATTAGCAAAAAGCATGCGCCTGAGATGATCCTCTGTAGGTCTTGTGTGCTTGTCTGCATTTCTGTTGAGTGCTGCGATCTGCGCCACAGCTGAACGGAAAAATCCAAGAGGGTTTTTATTGGAACCTTTGGGCGATTTTGCCAATTCCTCGATCGTTTCCTGTTTAACCCTAAGCGCCACTTCAAGCTGATCGTTCAGATGATATTTTTCGATTATTGACCGACTTTCATCGGTTAATCCTTCAATTGAGCCGTCTGAGTTTTTTCGTATCTGATACCGCTTGGAGGAGGAAAACGTAATCGTCCCGTCTTCACTCACTGAAAGCAAAGCGGGAATTATTTTATTTTCTTTGTACGCTGCTGGCATTTATGTTCCTCCGCCCGCCTTACGCGAATTGTTAGAAGTCTATTTGCCCCTGAGAAGGTGGGCGTATTACCTCGTAGACTTTTTCAATTTCATAGTGGCAATGTACTACCTCTTGCTCATAGCCATAAGATGTTTCTTCATAAAGCAGTACACGCAGTGAGTCACCCGGACGGACGTCGATGGCACGCTTCTGGAAGTCATAGAGCCAGTCCGTATGTGAGATCTTGGCATCGATCGAGTGCCCAGCGTATTGGAAAGACCACATCGATTGTCCAAGGTAATCCGGCTTTTTAACTTTAATTACCTGTCTGGAAGAGTGCTTAACCACTTCTTTCGTGAGCACGTCCCGCACAATCTCACTAGATATCTCTAGATCCCGGTTAAATAATATTTTCTGACCGTCATATTCGTAAACTGCGGTATCGTTCCTCTCAAGATGACCCAGGCTTTCCTGAATGGAACGGACATCTGAAAGTAGGATATCAGCGCGGGGAGCACCGTAGGCAGGCAACTGCTTGATATTTGTATCTTCCGCAATTTTTGCGATTTCGTTTTCAAGGTCTCTTACATTTTCTCGGCTTACGCTATCATCTTGATCATTCAACCAACCTAAAACTGCATACTTAGCGCGAAGAAGGAAATGCCCCAGAACCTTTTTCCACTCCCCATCTTTGAGTGCCTCGTCCGGCACACCCTCGACTAAGTCGCGGAAACGCGCCTTCAGTGACCCTGTCTCCACTTCGTCTAGAACGAGGGAAGTATTCAGTGCCACATCAAATGAACTCAGGAGGTGCTTATCTAGGGATTCGAACGCTTTTATGAGGTCGGACATCGTCCGGAACACTCTGGTGGGATCACCGCTCCCTCGCTCGAAGTCGATAACAACTTCAAAGTCGTTTTTGTAATTGGTATCCATTCCACTCCCTTAGTACTACTTCTAACAGCAGCTAGATAGCTGGCACATCGCGACAAAACTTTGAGCGCTTCATTGCCAAGCCATAGTTTGTTAGCTAACCACTAAAATAGCCGTTAAATCATGTGTCTGCAAAGCTATCGATCGAAAACCCCGCAATATCGCAACGCAATAAAGAAGCGCGCTCCATGGTCCCAACTACTCTAGGAGCGTATACGCAGAGTACACAAAGCACAAACCCCAGCACATGGCTGGGGTTTGAGGCAGTAACGGAATGAAAGAGGCGAGGCGCCTACTTCTTCAACCCCATCTCCTCAATAGAAATCTCCCGCATCTTGAACTTCTGGATCTTCCCGGTGACCGTCATCGGGAATTCATCCACGAACTTGTAGTTCCTGGGGATCTTGAAGTGGGCGATCTTGCCCTTGCAGAATTCCCGCAGCTCGTCGCCGGTGACCGGGTCTGCGTCCGGGGCCAGTTTTACCCAGGCGATAAGTTCTTCGCCGTACTTGTCATCGGGGATGCCGGTTACCTGCACTTCCTCGATGGAGGGGTGGGTGTAGAGGAATTCCTCGATTTCTTTCGGGTAGATGTTCTCACCGCCGCGGATGACCATGTCTTTGATGCGGCCAACGATCTGGATGTAGCCTTCGTCGTCCATGGTGGCCAGGTCGCCGGTGTGCATCCAGCCGGCTTCGTCGATGGCCTCACTGGTTTTTTCTTCGTTGTTCCAGTATCTCAGCATCACGCTGTAGCCGCGTGTGCAGAGTTCGCCGGTTTCGCCACGGGGCAGGATGTTGCCGTTGGCGGGGTCGACGATCTTGGTTTCCAGGTGGGGCTGGGTGCGGCCCACGGTGGTTACCTGCTTCTCGAACGGGTCGAGGGAGCTGGTCTGCGTGGATACCGGGCTGGTTTCGGTCATGCCGTAGGCGATCTGAACTTCCTTCATGTTCATCTTGCCGTTGACCTTTTTCATCACTTCCGCCGGGCAGATGGAGCCAGCCATGATGCCGGTGCGCAGGCTGGAGAGGTCGTAGCTTTCAAACTCAGGCTCGGCCAGTTCGGCGATGAACATGGTGGGCACACCGTAGAGAGCGGTGGCTTTTTCCTGGTGCACGGCCTGCAGCACGGATTTGGGCTCGAAGCCTTCACCCGGGTAGATCATGGTGGAACCGTGGGTGATGCAGCCCAGGTTACCCATCACCATGCCGAAGCAGTGGTACAGGGGCACGGGGATGACCAGGCGGTCTTTCTCGGTCAGGCGCTGGCTCTCGCCCACAAAGTATCCGTTGTTGAGGATGTTGTGGTGGGTGAGGGTGGCGCCTTTGGGGTTGCCGGTGGTGCCGGAGGTGAACTGGATGTTGATGGGGTCATCAAACTGCAGCACGCTCTGGCGCTCGTCCAGTTGCTGCTGGGGGACGTCGCTGGCCTTGGCGACGAAGTCGTTCCAGGTCCACATGCCTTCGTGGCTGCGCTTGTCGAGGTTGATCACGCCTTCGAGCTTTTCCAGGCGGCGGGACTTGAGCTTGCCGGGTTGGCTGGCGTTCAGTTCCGGGGCCAGTTCGTAAATCATCTTGCGGTAGTCGGAGGTCTTGAAGCTGTCTGCGGTGACCAGGAAGCGCATGCCGGCCAGGTTCAGGGCGTATTCCAGTTCGTGCACGCCGTAGGCCGGGTTGATGTTCACCAGGATGGCGCCCACCTTGGCGGTGGCGAACTGGGTGACGGTCCACTCGTAGCGGTTCGGGGACCAGATGCCCACCCGGTCGCCACGCTCAACGCCGATGGCCATGAACGCGCGGGCCGCTTCGTTGACCTTGTCCAGGAATTCCCTGTAGGTCCAGCGGATGTCCTGGTGCAGGGAGACAAGGGCTTCGGTGTCTGGATGCTTCTCGGCGGTGCGGTCGAGCATTTCGCCGATGGTCATGCCCAGCAGCGGGCTTTCTGAGGTGCCACTGGTATAGCTTGGAAGAGTCATGCGCATTATCTCTGCCTCCATTGTTGTTGTAGTCGAGGGCGAGCAGTGTCGAACCTGCTAGCGACTCTGGCTGTGATATTCAGTATTTGGTTGCATATCGCTGGCGATGGCCACGCGATTGGACATGTTGTAGAAGCCGATCAGGTTACTCAGGTCCCAGATGCCGCGGTCACTGAGGCCGACATCCCGCAGGGCCTGGATATGTTCTTCGGTGACGGTGGCCGGGGAGCGGGTCAGGTGCGATGCAAAGTCGAGCATCGCCCGCTGGCGTTTGTCGAGTTTGGCCGTGCGGTAGTTCATCACCATGTGCTCGCCCAGCTCGGGGTCGCCGCTCAGTACCCGTACGGCGGCGCCGTGGGCGACCAGGCAGTAGTAGCATTTGTTCTCGGAGGACACGACCACGGCGACCATTTCCCGCTCGAGTTTGCTGAGTTCGCCTTCGCCCATCATCAGTTCGTTATACAGGCGGGTGAAGCCTTCGAGCTGTTTGAGGTTCTGGCTGTAGGCGGTCAGCACATTGGGGATCATGCCGAGTTTTTCCTGGCAGATCTGGAAGTACTTCTGGGTGTCTTCTGGCATGTCTTTGATCTCCGGGATTGGGAGATCCAGGGCTACTACGTTCTTCTTGTTCATGGTGTGCTCCTAGCCTGTGGATTGGGTGCGGTGGGGAGCGGGCCGGGCTGTCCGGGACACGCCGTTAATACGTCCATGTAGGCTCGTAAAAAACATCCTTGTTTTTTACGGTCCCGGACAGCCCGGCCCGCTCCCCACTCGATCATTTGCAGTTACCGCCTAATGCCTGGCCTACTTTTGAGCCGTTGTGGCGACTTAACTGCGCACTTATCCATTCACCTGTTGCCACTAGTTTGTCCAGATCGACGCCCGTTTTTATGCCGAGACCGTTAAGCAGGTATAGCACGTCTTCGGTGGCTACGTTGCCTGATGCACCTTTGGCGTAGGGGCAGCCGCCGAGGCCGGCTACGGAGGAATCGATTACCGCAACGCCTTCTTCCAGAACCGCATACAGGTTGGCCAGGGCCTGGCCGTAGGTGTCGTGGAAGTGGGCGGCCAGTTTTTCGATGGGCACTTCGGCGGCGACGGCTTCGAGCATGCGTTTGGCCTTCAAAGGCGTGCCTACGCCGATGGTGTCGCCGAGGGAGATTTCGTAGCAGCCCATTTCCGCCAGGGCTTTCGCCACTTTTGCCACCTGTTCGGGGGCGATGTCGCCTTCGTAGGGGCAGCCGAGGACGGTGGAGACGTAGCCGCGTACCGGTATCTGGTGCTGTTTGGCGGCTTCCATCACCGGCAGGAAGCGTTCCAGACTTTCGGCGATGGAGCAGTTGATGTTTTTCTGGCTGAAGGACTCGGACGCAGCACCGAAGACGGCGACTTCGTGGGCCCCCGCCGCCAGGGCGTTCTCGAAGCCCTTGAGGTTGGGGGTGAGTACGGAATAGCGCACGCCGGGTTTGCGTTTGATGCCGGCCATGACGTCGGCGGCGTCACCCATTTGTGGTACCCATTTCGGCGACACAAAGCTGGCGGATTCGATGTGGTTTAGGCCGCAGTCGGCCAGCCGTTCGATCAGGCTGGTTTTGATGTCGGTGGCGATGACCGCGCCGGGCTCATTCTGCAGGCCGTCGCGGGGGCTCATTTCAACCAGTCGTACGTTTTGGGGAAAGGCCATCAGCCTGCCTCCTCTTCCGCGTCTGCAGTGACTTCAATCGCAATCAGCTCGGCACCTTCGGAGACCTGGTCACCTTCGGCGAAGAAGATGTCGGTGACCACGCCGTCGGCCGGGGCCTTGATGGCGTGTTCCATTTTCATGGCTTCCATGATCACCAGGCTCTGGCCGGCAGTGACCTTGTCGCCGACTTTCGCCTGTACCGCCACGATGGCGCCGTTCATCGGGGCGGCCAGGCTGCCTTCGCCGGCCATTTCTTCGAAGCCGTAGGTTTCCCGGTACAGAATGCACTGGAAGGTGTCGCCTTCGTAGAAGAGCACCAGCTGGTCGTTGTGCAGGTTGCCATGGATACTGATGCGGTGGCCGTTGATGACCGCCTGCAGGTAGTCGTCGTCCAGGCGGGCGGTGAGGTTGTACACGCTGCCGCCAACGAATACCTGGTAGCGGTCATCCCGTTCCAGCACCTTGAGTTCGTGAATCTCTTCACCCACCTGCAGTTGCAGGGGCTGGGCGTATTCGGAGTTCATGCGCCAGCTGTTCTGGCGGCCGAACGGCGACCAGGGGTCGGTGCTGATTACTTCCCGGGACTTGCGCTGTTCCAGCACGAAGCCGGCGGCCAGTACCAGGGCCTTGTGGGTATCGAGCCGTGATTTCGGGAACAGCAGTTCCCGGTGGTCGTCGATGAAGCCGGTGGTCAGCTCCGCTTCCCGGAACGGCTGGGAATCGGCCAGCGCGTGGAGAAAGCGGATGTTGGTTTTCACGCCGGCGATGCGGTAATGCTCCAGGGCCTGGACCATGCGGTTGATGGCCTGGTCCCGGGTTTCGTCCCAGACGATGAGTTTGGCGATCATCGGGTCGTAGTTGATGCTGATGTCGTCGCCTTCGGTGACGCCGGTATCCACCCGCACATGCGCGCTTTCATCGGGCGTGCTCAGGTAGCGCAGGTTGCCGGTGGCGGGCAGGAAGTCCTGGTCCGGGTCTTCGGCGTAGATGCGGGCTTCCAGGGCGTGGCCCCGGGTTTTCACCTGGGACTGTTCCAGTGGCAGCGGGTCGCCCCAGGCCACTTTCAACTGCCATTCTACCAGGTCCTGGCCGGTGACCATTTCGGTGACCGGGTGCTCTACCTGCAGGCGGGTGTTCATCTCCATGAAGAAGAAGGAGCCGTCCACGTCATAGAGGAATTCCACGGTGCCGGCGCCCACGTAATTGATGGCCTGGGCGGCTTTGACGGCGGCTTCGCCCATGGCTTTGCGGGTGTCGTCGCTCAGGCCCGGGGCCGGGGCTTCTTCCAGCACTTTCTGGTGGCGGCGCTGCACCGAACAGTCCCGCTCGGCCAGGTACACGCCCTTGCCGCTTTTGTCACAGAACACCTGGATTTCCACATGGCGTGGCTGGGTCAGGTAGCGTTCGATGAGCATGTCCGGGTTGCCGAAGGCGTTCTTCGATTCCCGTTTGGCGGCGGCCAGGGCGTCATCAAATTCTTCCATGCGTTCTACAACCCGCATGCCTTTGCCGCCACCGCCGGCGACGGCTTTGAGCAGCAGCGGGAAGCCGCATTTTTCGGCTTCCTTGCGCAGGGTGTCCGGGGCCTGGTCGTCACCGTGGTAACCCGGCACCAGTGGTACGCCGGCTTTTTCCATGATGGATTTGGCGGCGGATTTGGAGCCCATGGCCGCGATGGCGGAGGAAGGCGGGCCGATGAAGACAATGTTGTTGGCTTCGCAGGCTTCGGCGAACTGGGTGTTCTCGGAGAGAAAACCGTAGCCCGGGTGAACGGCCTGGGCGCCGCTTTCTTTCGCCACTTCGATGATCTTGTCGGCTTTCAGGTAGCTCTCGGAGCTGGGGGCCGGGCCGATGTTGAAGGCTTCGTCGGCCATCGCCACGTGCCGTGCGTCGGCGTCGGCGTCGGAATAGACGGCGACGACACGGATGCCCATGCGATGGGCGGTCTGTATGATCCGGCAGGCGATTTCGCCGCGGTTGGCGATCAGGATTTTGCTGAACATTAGTCTTCCTCCGGAACCCAGTTGGCTTTGCGCTTGTTCAGGAAGGCATTGAGCCCTTCCTGCCCTTCGGCACCCACCCGGATGTCCGCGATGCGTTGTGCGGTGTCGTCGATGACGTCGTTGCCGATGACCTTGTGGCTGACGGCGAACACCAGGTCTTTGGCGGATTGCATGGCCTCGGGCCCGTTCAGGGCAAGCTGCAGCAGCAGTTCGTCGCAGCGGCGCTCCATGGCGGCCACGTCTTCACACACTTCGTGCACCAGGCCGAAGTGTTCGGCTTGCTGGGCAGTGAAGATCTCGGCGGTGATGAAGTAGCGGCGGGCCTGGCGTTCGCCGATGGCACGCACCACGTAGGGGCTGATCACCGCCGGAATCAGGCCGAGCTTGACTTCGCTCAGGCAGAAGCTGGCTTTCTCCGTGGCGAGCACAATGTCGCAGCAGGCGGCCAGGCCGACGGCACCGCCGAAGGCCGCACCCTGTACCAGGCCGATCACCGGTTTGCCGAGATGGTTCAGGGTGTCCATCAGCCGCGCCAGTTCCCGCGAGTCGTCCAGGTTTTCCTGGCGGCTGTTGTCCGCCATGCGGCGCATCCAGCCCAGGTCCGCCCCGGCGGAGAAGTGCTTGCCTTCGGAACGCAGGATTACGATGTTGGTGTTGTCGTCGGCATTCACTTTTTCCAGCGCGTTGATCAGTTGCTGGATGATGACGTCGTCAAAGGCGTTGCGTTTGTCCGGGCGGTTGAGCACCACTTCGGTGACACCGTCGGCGCGTTGGTTGAGCAGTACCGCTGATTCCTGATCGGTCATGGCGTTGTCCTCCGTTACATGCGGAACACGCCGAAGCGTGTTGGCTTGGCCGGGCGGTTAAGGGTGGCGGACAGGCTCAGGGCGACCACTTCGCGGGTCTGGGCCGGGTCAATCACGCCATCATCCCACAGGCGGGCGCTGGCGTAGTAGGGGTGGCCCTGGTGTTCGTAGGAGTCGACGATGGGCTTCTTGAATTCTGCCTCTTCGTCGGTGCTCCAGTCCTGGCCCTTTCGCTCCATGCCTTCGCGCTTGACGGTCGCCAGTACGCCGGCGGCCTGTTCGCCGCCCATCACCGAGATGCGGGCGTTGGGCCACATCCACAGGAAGTCGGGGCTGTAGGCGCGGCCGCACATGCCGTAGTTGCCCGCACCAAAAGAGCCGCCGATCAGTACGGTGATCTTGGGCACTTCGGCACAGGCCACGGCCATCACCATCTTGGCGCCGTGCTTGGCGATGCCTTCGGCCTCGTGTTTCTGGCCCACCATGAAGCCGGTGATGTTCTGCAGGAACAATAGTGGGATGTTGCGCTGGCAGCAGAGTTCAATAAAGTGCGCGCCTTTCTGGGCGGACTCGCTGAACAGGATGCCGTTGTTGGCGATGATGCCCACCGGGTAGCCGTGGATATGGGCGAAGCCGGTGACCAGGGTCGGGCCGTAGTAGCGTTTGAATTCGTCGAATTCGGAGCCGTCGACGATGCGGGCGATGACGTCGCGCACGTCGAACTGTTTGCGCAAATCGGTGCCGACGATGCCGTAGATTTCTTCGGCGTTGAACAGCGGCGCCTTGGGTTTGCGGATCTCAACGTCGGTCGGTTTGCGGCGGTTGAGGTTGGAGATGCAGCGCCGGGCGATTTCCAGGGCGTGGGCGTCGTTTTCGGCGTAGTGGTCGGCCACGCCGGAGATTTTGCAGTGTACGTCGGCACCGCCCAGGTCTTCGGCGGTTACCACTTCACCGGTGGCGGCTTTTACCAGCGGCGGGCCGGCCAGGAAGATGGTGCCCTGGTTGCGCACGATGATGGACTCATCCGCCATGGCAGGCACGTAGGCACCACCGGCGGTGCACAGGCCCATGACGACGGCGATCTGGGGGATGTCGTCGGCGGACATGCGGGCCTGGTTGTAGAAGATGCGGCCGAAGTGGTCGCGGTCCGGGAAGACTTCGTCCTGCCGTGGCAGGTTGGCGCCGCCGGAGTCCACCAGGTAGATGCAGGGCAGGCGGTTCTGCAGGGCGATTTCCTGGGCACGGAGGTGTTTTTTGACCGTCAGCGGGTAGTAGCTGCCGCCTTTTACGGTGGCGTCGTTGGCGATGATCATGCATTCGGTCCCGGACACACGGCCTACGCCTGCGACCACGCCAGCGGCGGGGACTTCTTCGTCATAGACGTTGTAGGCGGCGAACTGGCCCACTTCAAGGAAGGGGGAGCCGTCGTCCAGGAGGCGGTTGATGCGTTCCCTTGGGAGCAATTTGCCTCTTGCCAGGTGGCGTTCCTGGTAGGTGGGGCCGCCGCCTTGCTGAATCGTGGCTACTTTATCCCGCAGGTCTGCCACGGCTTTGACCATGGATTCCTGGTTGGCCTGGAACTCGTCGGACCTTGGGTTTATTTTGCTTTGGAGTATCGTCATGGCTTGTTAGTCCGTTTTTTTAGTCCGTGCGTCGGGCCTGGTGCCGGACAGCCCCGGCACCAGACCCTCGTCGTTCTTGGGTGCTGGCCTCCCGATACTGGCCCTTACTTGTTCAGGTACAGCTCACGACCGATCAGCATCCGGCGGATTTCGGACGTGCCGGCTCCGATTTCATAAAGCTTGGCGTCCCGCAGCAAACGGCCTGTGGGGTATTCGTTGATGTAGCCGTTACCGCCCAACAACTGGATCGCGTCCAGGGCCAGTTTGGTGGCCATTTCCGCGGAATAGAGGATCGCGCCAGCAGCGTCTTTTCTGGTGGTGTTGCCGCGGTCGGCGGACATGGCGACCATGTAGACGTAAGACTTGGCGGTGTTCATCCAGGTGTACATGTCGGCGACTTTGCCCTGGACCAGTTCGAATTCGCCGATGGCCTGGCCGAACTGTTTGCGTTCGCGGATGTAGGGAACCACCACGTCCATGGCGGCCTGCATGATGCCCAGGGGGCCGCCGGAGAGGACCAGGCGTTCGTAGTCGAGGCCGCTCATGAGGACTTTGGCGCCGTTGCCGAGGCCGCCCATGACGTTTTCCTTGGGCACTTGTGCGTCTTCGAACACCAGTTCACAGGTGTTGGATCCGCGCATGCCGAGTTTGTCCAGCTTCTGGGCCTGGCTGAATCCCGGGGTGTCGCGTTCAACGATGAAGGCGGTGATGCCCCTTGGGCCGGCGGCCGGGTCGGTTTTGGCGTAGATGACGTAGACGTTGGCATCGGGGCCGTTGGTGATCCACATTTTGCTGCCGTTGAGCACGTAGTGGTCGCCGGCGTCTTTGGCGCTGAGTTTCATGGAGACGACGTCGGAACCGGCGTTGGGTTCGGACATGGCCAGGGCGCCGATGTGTTCACCGCTGATGAGCTTGGGCAGGTACTTTTCTTTCTGCTCGTCGGTGCCGTTGCGGTTGATCTGGTTAACGCACAGGTTGGAGTGTGCGCCGTAGGACAGGCCAACGGAGGCCGATGCACGGCTGATTTCTTCCATGGCGACCACGTGTGCCAGGTAGCCCATTTCGGAGCCGCCGTAGGCTTCATCGGCGGTAATACCCAGCAGGCCCATGTCGCCAAACTTCTTCCACAGGTCGTTGGGGAAGAGGTTTTCACGGTCGATGTCTTCGGCGCGGGGTGCGATGTCTTTGGCGGCGAAGCCGTTGATCTGCTCGCGGAGCATGTCGATGGTCTCACCGAGGCCGAAGTTGAACTCTGAGTATTGTGATTTCATTGTTGGCTACCTTTTGATCTTCGCAGAGAGTTGGCTGACAAGGTAGGTGGACAGGCCCTGTCATTCCCGTTACTTCTGTTCAAGTGATTCTGGTTCTTCTGTCTGTGCCTTGTTCTGTTGGCGCTTTTTCTTCTGTAGATCAGCAAGCGCTTCGCGGCATCTTGCTTCTGCCGTATCCATTTCCATTTCCGCCTGGGCGATGTCGTTTTTCTGCTGCTCAAGCTGTGCCCGTTTGTTGGCCAGGGTGTCCAGCATCAGCAGGAGTTGTTTCTCGTTACCGCTGAGGGTTTCGTCCCAAAGGTCGAACAGCTCCTTGGTTTCCGACAGGGAAAAGCCCATGCGTTTGCCCCGCAGGATCAGCTTCAGGCGAACCCGGTCTTTGGAGCTGAAGATGCGGGTCTGGCCGCGCCTGGTGGGGTGGAGCAGGCCCTGGTCTTCGTAAAAACGTACGCTTCGGGTGGTCACGTCGAACTCCTTGGCGAGCTCGCTGATGCTGTAAGTTTTCTTGATGTCCATGGCGGTTTCCTTTTTTAGACTTAGGTTAGATAAAGTTTACGTAAACGTAAAGTATTTTTCGGGCCCAATTTAAACCAGGAGGGTTAAACAGAAGAGGGTGTTGAATGGCGTTCAACTAATGTGGCGGCCATTGTAACAGTGGAGCTTGGGGTTGGGAGGAGGCTGTGCGGCGCTGAATGCACCACTTGAGGGCGACTGTTTTCTCAGCACAGTTTCGTATAACGACCGTGCCCACGATCGGGTTCCATGCGGAAAATAGCGCCTGATTCGATTTTTAAATAACTACGTTTCTTTTGTTGCGAAAATGAAATAGATAGAGCTTATTCTGGCTCCATCCAGGCAGTTTGCCCGCCATCAACAGCCAGCCTTATCCCGCATCAAGCCTTACCGGGCCGGCAGTTAAAGGTTATCTGTATCCTTTGATTCCGCGGTTAAAAAAATGACATGTATCTGAATTATGTATTCTTGATTATTGTTTCGTAACAGGTATTTAACTTCGAGTTGCGATAATTTCCTTGTGGCTGGAGCGCAGTGGAGTTCTCCGAGAACACCAATTGACGATAACGCAAGGGCCATAGTCATGAAGACGGCAGCAGCTGCACCGCACTTTGTCCACGAAGCCGAAGCGCAACAACAGTATGCCCGGATTAGAATTCCGGCTCGGCTGCATGTAAACCTGGACGGCAGAACACAGGAATTTCCGGTGGCTGATTTATCGGCTGCCGGCTTCAGTGTGAACGCAGCGCTGGAGGCCCTGCGACTGCGCCAGGTGTATAACGGTCAACTGGTGTTCGAGGTCGACGGCGTTGATGTCGCCATCAACGTGAACTTTGTCCCGCGCAGTTTCGATTCGATGAATAGTCGCTGCGGTTGTGAGTTCCAGAACCTGGGGCACCGCGAGTTTTCAGCCCTGCGATACCTCATTACCGCCTCCCTCAGTGGTGAAGTGGTTTTCGCCGAAGACGTGCTCAACACCCTGTCCCGTGAAGACATTACCAGGGGCCACAAGGGCAAGGACAGCAATGATCCCGGTTTTTTCGGCATGCCTCGGGCCATGGTCGGCAGCCTGAGCGTGATGCTTGTTGCTCTGGGTGCCATCAGCTTTGGATCCTCTGCGCTCTGGGACCTCTATTTCATGACCGAGGCGGAGTCCGCGATGGAGGCTTCCGACGGCGCGCCCACGTGGTCGTACGGAGATGAGCTGATTGAAGAGGGCGACTACATTGTCGGTCAGATTGAGGGATTGCTGGACCCGCCCACCGAGAGCAGGGAGTGGTCAACCGCAAACTGCTGCGGTATGGGAATGGCCGATACCGAAGATACCTATTGGGTGGAGCCGTTGAACCATTCCGGCGAGGGTGAAGCGGCTTCGAAGACTCGCTGAAACCTCTGCTGTGCCCTATAGTCAGGTGTTAAATAACAACACCAGGAGACCGGTATGAACTCCATCTTTGACGCGGGCCTGCAACCCAACGACGCCAACCGGGCCACCCTGAGCCCACTGGACTTTCTGGCACGCACAGCCAGCGTTTACCCGGAATATCCGGCTGTGATTCATGGCCAGACACGCCGTAACTGGCAGGAAACCTATGAGCGTTGCCGTCGCCTCGCTTCCGCCCTTGCGGCGAAAGGGGTTGGTAAGGGGGATACCGTGGCGGCGATGCTGCCCAATATTCCCGAGATGCTGGAATGCCATTTCGGCGTTCCCATGCTGGGCGCAGTGCTGAATGCGCTGAACACGCGCCTGGACGCAAAGACCATTGCCTTCATGCTGGAACATGGCGAGGCCAAGGTACTGATTGTAGACCGCGAGTTTGGCGAAGTGATCAATGAAGCGGTCGGCCTGCTGGATAACCCGCCGCAGGTGATTGACGTTAACGATCCCGAATTTGGCGGTGGTGGCACCCGGGTGAGCGAGCTGGATTACGAGGATTTCCTGGCCAGTGGCGACCCGGAATTCGAATGGCAGATACCAGCGGATGAGTGGGACGCGATTTCCCTGTGCTATACCTCCGGCACCACCGGCAATCCGAAGGGGGTGGTGTACCACCATCGCGGCGCCTACGAGAACGCCATGGGCAACCAGGCGGTGTGGTCCATGGGCATGCACCCGGTGTACCTGTGGACGCTGCCGATGTTCCACTGCAATGGCTGGTGTTTCCCCTGGACCATCACCGCCTTTGCCGGAACCCACGTGTGTCTGCGCAAGGTGGACCCGGAAAAAATCCTGAACCTGATCAGTGAGCACAAGGTCAGCCATATGTGTGGCGCGCCCATTGTGCTGAACACCCTCCTGGGTGCATCGGACGCCCTGAAATCCAGCTTCAGCCATACCGTGCAGGCAATGACGGCTGGCGCCGCACCCCCGGCCAAGGTTATCGAGGCCATTGAAGAAATGGGCATTCAGGTGACCCACGTATACGGCCTCACCGAGGTGTATGGCCCGGTCACTGTGTGTGCCTGGAAATCCGAATGGGACGACCTGCCGGTGGAAGACCGCGCCCGCATCAAGGCGCGGCAGGGGGTTCGTTACCATACCCTCGCTGGCATGATGGTGGGGGATCCGGACAGCATGGAGGCCGTGCCGAAAGACGGTAAAGCCATCGGCGAGATCTTCCTGCGTGGTAACACGGTGATGAAGGGCTACCTGAAAAATCCCAAGGCCACCGAGGAAGCCCTGCGGGGCGGCTGGTTCCATACCGGCGACCTGGCGGTGTGGCATCCGGATGGCTACGCGGAGATCAAGGACCGCCTGAAGGACATCATCATCTCCGGGGGCGAGAACATCTCCACCATTGAAGTGGAAGACGTGCTCTACCGCCATCCGGATATCCTGGAAGTCGCGGTGGTGGCCAGGCCGGACGAGAAGTGGGGCGAAACACCCTGCGCCTTCGTGACCCTCAAACCGGAAGCCGGGGATGTCAGCGAAGACGACATCATCGCCTTCTGTCGCGAGCGGATGGCCAAGTTCAAGGTGCCCAAGACCATTGTGTTCAGTGAGCTGCCAAAAACCAATACCGGCAAGGTCCAGAAGTTCGTGTTGCGGGACGACGCCAAAAAGCTCTGACCGCGAGCTGTAAACGCCGGGGCCGACAGGGTTGTGGCCCCGGCGTGTCAATTTTTATCAAATTTCCTGCCCGGTTATGTCATGGCGCCCAGGAGGTGACTGAGACAGACTGATCCCATACCCGAATTCAAATTGTTCGCCGGCGAGGCCATGGGTGTCGCCGGCGACGCTGATATCAGGAGATAACCATGGAATTTAAAGGTGTACCAGCAATAGTAACCGGTGGCGCTTCAGGTCTTGGGGAAGGCGCGGCCCGTGCACTGGCAGCCGCCGGCTGCAAAGTAGCGATTTTTGACCTGCAGAAAGAGCAGGGCGAAGCCGTGGCCAAGGATATTGGCGGCGTGTTCATCGAGTGCGACGTGTCTTCCGCCGAAAGCGCCGAAGCTGCGGTAAAAGCCGCCCGTGACGCCCACGGCCTGTGCGGCATTGTCGTCAACTGCGCCGGCATCGCCCCGGCTGCCAAGATCCTCGGCAAGGAAGGCCCCATGCCTCTGGAGAACTTTAACAAGGTTATTCAGGTCAACCTGATTGGCACCTTCAACATCATGCGCCTGGCCGCCGCCGACATGGCCCAGCGCGAGCCCAACGCCGATGGCGAACGGGGCGTGGTGATATCCACCGCATCCGTGGCGGCCTTCGAAGGCCAGATCGGCCAGGCCGCCTACAGCGCCTCCAAGGGCGGCGTTGTCGCCATGACCCTGCAGTCCGCACGGGAACTGGCGCGGGAAGGCATCCGCGTAAACACCATCGCCCCGGGCATTTTCATGACCCCGATGATGGCCGGCATGCCCCAGGAAGTGCAGGACAGCCTGGCTGCCACACTGCCGTTCCCCAAGCGCCTGGGCAAGCCGGAAGAATTCGGCATGCTGGTAGACCAGATGGTGCGCAACCCGGTCCTCAACGGCGAAGTCATCCGCCTGGACAGCGCACTGCGCATGGCGCCCAAATAATTGCAGGAGACAACCATGACCAGCGTTGTTGATAAAGAAGAACTCGAGATGTTCCGGGAATCCGTCATCAAGGCCCTGGAAACCGAGGTAACACCCCACTACGAAGCCTGGGAAAAATCCGGCATCGTGCCTCGGGAACTCTGGAACACCCTGGGCAACGCCGGCATGCTGTGCGTCGACGTGCCCGAAGACTGGGGCGGCTGCGGCGCGCCCTTCCTGTACTCCGTTGTCGTGGGTGAAGAAATGGCCCGGATGGGCTTCGGTGCGCTGTCCACCAACGTCATGGTGCACTCCGACATCGTCGCCCCCTACCTCAGCCACATCGGCAACGAAGAGCGGCGGCAGCACTGGCTGCCGAAAATGGTCTCCGGCGAAGCCGTCGGCGCCATCGCCATGACCGAGCCCGGCGCCGGCAGCGACCTGCAGGCCATTCGCACCAGCGCGGTGAAAGACGGCGACGACTACATCCTCAACGGCTCGAAGACCTTCATCACCAACGGCCAACACGCCGACATGGTCATCGTCGCCGCCAAAACCGACCCCAAGGCCGGTGCCCGTGGTATCAGCCTGTTCCTGGTAGACACCTCATTGCCCGGCTACAGCAAAGGCCGCAACCTCGACAAAATCGGCCAGCACTCCGGCGACACCTCGGAACTCTTCTTCTCCGACATGCGCATACCTGGCTCGGCGCTGCTGGGTGAAGAAGGCCAGGGCTTCATGTACCTGATGCGCGAACTCCCCCGCGAACGCCTGGTCATCGGCGCCCTCGGCGTCGCCGCCGCCCGCGGCGCCCTGGACCTGACCATCGCCTACTCCCAGGAACGGGAACTGTTCGGCCAGAAACTGGCCCAACTCCAAAACACCCGCTTCGAAATCGCCCGCATGGAAACTGACTGCAGGGTCAACCGCGCCTTCGTCGACGAATGCATCGCGCTGTACGAAAAAGGCGAACTCGACGCGCCGACGGCTTCCATGGCGAAATACAGCGCCACGGAAATGCAGTGCCGGGTAGCGGATGGTTGTTTGCAGTTGTTCGGCGGTTACGGCTACACCAGCGAATACCCGATTTCGCGTGCGTTTATCGATGCGAGGGTACAAAGAATCTACGGCGGTACATCCGAGGTGATGAAAGAAATCATCGCAAGGTCTGTTCTAGGCAAAGCGTAAACACAATCCTGAATCAGGCCAGGAGATAACTCACAAGCCGGAAGCTGGGTGGCGCCCCTCCCCTCCGGGACCGTAAAAAACAGGGATGTTTTTTACGAGCCTACATGGACGTATTAACGGCGTGTCCCGGAGGGGAGGGGTGCCACCCAGCCACCTCCCGACTAGCAGTCTTACCAGACAAAGAGGGCACGAAAAATGTCAAACACAGAAGTAGTCATAGCAGGCTCCGCCAGAACCCCAATGGGCGGAATGATGGGCGACCTGAGCTCCGTGCGCTCCCCGGACCTGGGCGCCACCTCCATCAAGGCAGCCATCGAAAGAAGCGGCCTGCAACCCGCTGACATCCAGGAAGTCATCATGGGCTGCGTGCTGCCCGCCGGACTCGGCCAGGCCCCGGCACGCCAGGCTTCCCGCGCTTCCGGCATCCCGGATTCCAGCGGTTGCACCACCATCAACAAAATGTGCGGCTCCGGCATGCAAGCCGTCATCATGGCCCACGACCAGATCAAAGCCGGCACCAACAACATCATGATCGCCGGCGGCATGGAAAACATGAGCCAGGCGCCGTACCTGCTGCCCAAAGCCCGCGGCGGTTACCGCATGGGCCACGGCCAGGTCATGGACTCCATGTTCCTCGACGGCCTTGAAGACGCTTACGAAGGCGGCCTTATGGGCGTATTCGCCCAGCGCACCGCGGACAAATACGATATCAGCCGCGAAGCCATGGACAACTTCGCCATTGCCTCCCTCGAGCGCTCCCTGGCGGCCATCAAGAATGGCGGCTTCGCCGACGAAATCACCCCCGTGACCGTCTCCGGCCGTGGCGGCGACACCGTCGTCGATACCGACGAACAACCCGGCAAAGCCAAACCCGAAAAGATTCCCCAGCTCAAACCGGCCTTCGCCAAAGACGGCTCCGTGACCGCCGCCAACTCCAGCTCCATCAGCGACGGTGCCTCCGCCATGGTACTGGCGAGCCGTGAAGAAGCCGAAAAACGTGGCCTCACACCCCAGGCCCGTATTGTGGCCCACGCCACCCACGCCCGCCTGCCGGCCGAGTTCACCCTCGCGCCCATCGGTGCCATCGAAAAAGTCCTGAAAAAAGCCGGCTGGAGCCGCGACGGCGTCGACCTGTTCGAGATCAACGAAGCCTTCGCCGTGGTCACCCTGGCGGCCATCAACGAGCTTGGGCTCGACCCCGACAAGGTCAACGTCCACGGCGGCGCCTGTGCCCTTGGTCACCCCATCGGCTCTTCAGGGTCGCGGATCATGGTCACCCTGATCAACGCCCTGAAACAGCGTGGCCTCAAGCGCGGTGTGGCATCCCTGTGCATCGGTGGCGGCGAAGGTACTGCGGTAGCGATCGAACTGCTGTAATCGCAGAATGAACTACTGGTCCTGCTTGCGGTAGGCCAGTGGGCTGAGCCCGGTCCAGTGCTTGAAGGCACGTGAAAAGGCACCGGGCTCGGTAAACCCAAGCTGGGATGAAATCTCCGATATCGTCAGGTTCTGCCGCGTGAGCATGATCACCGCCTGGTCCCGCCGCAGGTTGTCCTTGATCTTCTGATAGGAACTGCCTTCCGCCTTCAGCTTCCGTGACAGGGTATAGGCTGTCATGTGCAGCTGTTCGGCCATCTGCTCCTGAGTGGGTAACCGCTCGTCTTCCACACTCTCCAGAACCTGCCGTACCCGGGTGGTGAGGCTGTCGTCCTCGTCGGTCCAGATCAGCAGGTTGCGTGGCGACTGCGCCATGAACTCGTCCAGCTCTGCCGGCGTTCGTGTGACCGGCATGTCCAGGTAGTTGTGGCTGAAGAACAGGCTGTTGCGGTCGCGATTGAAGAAACACTGGCAGGGAAACACAAAACGGTATTCATCGAAGTGGTTCGGCAGCCCGTGTTGAAAGGTGGCGTGGCTGAGCACGATCTTGCGGCCAATCAGCCAGCCCACCAGGCGGTGCCACACCAGTAACAGCCACTCCACCAGAAAGTTGTCCGGGTCCAGCTCCGGGTGGCGATGGGTGATGCTCAGCTCCACTTCCTCGCCGCTGGTGTCCAGCTCAATCACGATATCGTCGGAAAACAGCCGGTAACAGCGGATACTCTGGCGGATCACCTGCTCCAGATTATCGCTGTGAACAGCCAGCGATCCCATCAGGTGAAAATGCCCGACCCGGCAGGGCTGCGTGGTGCGGCCCATGAACTCGTCATCCAGCTTGCCCCAGACCAGCCGGAACAGACGTATAAACTGCTCGGTAGGCACCCGCGCCCGCGGTGAACTAATGAATTCCGGGTCGATGCCGTTATTACACAATAGTTCATCGGAATAGCCGCCCGCCTTCTCAAGACCGTACAACACGGCCCTGGCGTAGTGGGAGGAGAAGGTCAGGTGCTTCATCGGGCGTTCATCTCGGGTGAGGCTACCGGCTGCAAAATCTTACAATTTCGGACGTTCCGGCATGCTATTGTCGGCGTCATATACTTTTCGCAAAGTTTGAGACAGGTTACAAGGTTATGGCCGAGGGCACCAAGCACCCCCAGAAACTGTTGCTGTTCTATCTGACCAGTCACCGGCCTTTTGGCCTGGGCACCCTGAAAATCCGCGAGATCATGCCGTTTGTTCCGTTGACCAAACTGCCACATAGCCATTCGGCGGTGGTGGGCACCATGAGTTTCCGTGGCTCAGCGGTGCCGGTGATCGACATGGCGGCGGCAGTGGGTTCGCCACCGCTATCCGCGGAAGAGCGCAAGACAGCCTCCATCATCGTGACCGACATCCAGCGCCGGGAAATCGGCTTTCTGGTTCGAAGCGTGCGGAAGATCGTCGAGACGGACTGGAAGGATGTGATGTCACCGCCCCGGAGTCTGGGCGACCGGGCTTTCATTACCGGATTGGTGAATATCGAGGACGAGATCGTCCAGTTACTGGATGTGGAACTGCTGCTGGCGCGGGTGTATCCGGAATCCGTCAATCCCCGTGAAGTGGTGCTGACCGATGTACAACGGGAAACCCTGAAAGGCCTGAACATTCTGTTGGTGGACGATTCCCAGGTGGCGCGCAAGCAGTTGTCCGACGCGCTGGACAGCAAGGATGTGACCTATTTTGTGACCACCAACGGCCAGGACGCGCTGGACCTGATGATCAACGCCAATAACGATGGCAAACCCATCGATATCCTGGTGAGTGACATCGAGATGCCAGGGCTGGATGGCTACGAGCTGACCTTCAATGTGCGGGACAGCAGTTCCCTCAGACAGCCCTACATCATTCTGCACACCTCGCTGAACAGCGAAATGAGTGTGAGCTACGCCAAACAGGTCGGGGCGGACGAAGCGCTGACCAAGTTTGATGCGGAAGAGCTGCTGCACGCTATTCTGCGCGGCGCCGAGCGCGACTGAAAGCCGGGCGGAGCTGAAACTTAATGCTCCCTGGCGGATTTGTCGGTTTCAGCTGCCATGCCCGGGCCGCTCCGGCGCAGGGATCGCTCCATCCTCCTGTCACTTTCGTACTGTTCGGATAACACATTCTGGGCGTACTGAATGTGCTGCCCGGCGAAATGCCGTGCATCGTCGGCACGGCCTTCGATAATGGCCTCAAACAGCAGGCGATGCTGTTCCATCAGCTCACTTCGGGTCTGCTTTTCCCGCGCGTACAGGCTGCCAATGGTGTTGACCACGTTGGTTTTCAGCAGGCTGAACAGTCCCCGTATGGTATGCAGCAGAATGACGTTGTGACTGGCTTCGGCGATGGCCAGGTGGAATCGCGCGTCGGCTGACCCTTCCTCGCTCAGGTCACTGCTGCCCTCGGAGGCATAGCAGGCCTGCAAGGTTTCGTAGGCGGTTTTAAGGTGTGCCTTGTCCAGCGCCGTTGCCCGCAGTGCGGCGTAGTAGGCGCAGTCCGCTTCCAGGGTGCGGCGGTATTCCAGCAGGTCTCTCTGGGCGTCCGGACGCCCTTCCAGCAGGGTGATCAACGGGTCGGTAAAGCTCGACCCCAGCGATTCCGACACATAATGGCCGCCCCCCTGGCGACTGGCCAGCAGGCCTTTGGCGGCCAGCCTTTGAACAGCTTCCCGCAGTGACGGCCGCGACACCCCGAACCGTTCGGCCAGAGTACGCTCTGCTGGAAGACGCTCCCCGGGCTGCAGGGTGCCTTCCAGAATCATGTTCTCCAATTCCTCGACGATGCTGTCTGCGAGGCGTTTTGGTGCAATCTTTCCGATGCTCATTGTGTTCCCGGTGTGGTCTACCATTGTCTAGGCGTTTTTCTTTGAAGTTGTCACAGATTTTCCCTATCTTATTACCCCAGACAGTATAAATTGGTATTACCAATTATCCAATATTCTTTGATGGACAGAGTCCAGGGGTAACTGATGTCACCTGACGTCCTCGCGGCGATACGAGAGCTGATCCCGGCGACACGGGTTTATGACGACCCGCTGTCGACGCTGGCCTACGGTACGGATGCCAGCTTCTACCGGCTGATTCCGGGCGTTGTGGTGAAAGTGGAAAGCGAGGAGGAAGTGGTCGGGGTGCTGAAGATCGCCCGGCACTTCGCGGCACCGGTCACCTTCCGGGCCGCGGGCACAAGCCTGTCCGGCCAGGCCATCAGCGACTCCATACTGCTGGTGCTGGGGGATCAGTGGAAGGACTATGAAATTAGGGCCGAGGGCCGCCAGATCCGTCTGCAGCCGGGCATTATCGGTGCCGAGGCCAATGCCTGGCTGGCCCCCTACGGCTACAAGATCGGCCCTGATCCCGCATCCATCAATGCCTGCAAGATCGGTGGTATTGTTGCCAACAACGCCAGTGGCATGTGTTGCGGTACCGCCCAGAATACCTACCACACCCTTGCCAGCATGCGCCTCGTGCTGGCCGACGGGGCGGGGGTGGATACCGAGGACTACGACAGCGTCAAGGTCTTCCAGTCCAGCCATGCCGGCCTGTTGTCGGAACTGGAACAGCTGGCGGCCGCGACCCGGGCCAACACCGAACTGGCAGACCGCATCCGGCACAAATATCGCCTTAAAAACACCACCGGCCTGTCACTCAACGCCCTGGTGGACTACAGCGACCCGATGGATATCCTTACCCACCTGATGGTGGGCTCGGAGGGCACCCTGGGGTTCGTCAGTTCGGTTACCTACAACACCGTGCCGGATTACCCCAACAAGGCCACTGCGCTGCTGGTGTTTACCAATGCCGACAGCTGCTGTCGCGCGGCTGCGCTGCTTCGTGCACAACCGGTAGCCGCCGTTGAGCTGCTTGACCGGCGAAGCCTGCGCTCGGTTCAGGACAAGCCCGGCCTTCCTGAGTGGATACACGGCCTGTCGGAGGAAGCCTGTGCGCTGCTGATTGAAACACGAGCGCCTGACCAGGCTGTGCTGCAGGAGCAACTGGTTCAGATCAAGGCCGCCCTGGCTGATTTCCCGGTGGAAGAGAAAGTGGATTTCACCACCGACCCCAGGGTGTCCGACCAGCTGTGGGCCATCCGTAAGGGTACCTTCCCCGCCGTCGGCGCGGTGCGGCCCACCGGCACCACGGTGATCATCGAGGATGTCACCTTTCCCCTCGATCAGTTGGCCGAAGGTGTAAAGAGACTGCAGGCACTGTTTGTAAAACACGCCTATGACAACGCCATCATCTTTGGCCACGCCCTGGAGGGGAACCTTCACTTTGTGTTTCCCCAGGGTTTTGATGACCCCGATGAGATAGCACGCTACGACGCCTTCATGAAAGACGTCTCGCAGCTGGTGGCGGTTGAATTCGGTGGCTCCCTCAAGGCCGAGCATGGCACCGGCCGCAATATGGCGCCCTTTGTGGAGCTGGAGTGGGGGCAAGAAGCCTGGGAACTGATGTGGAAGATCAAGGGCCTGCTGGACCCGGAGAACCTGCTCAATCCGGATGTGGTTCTCTCCCGGGATCCTGATATTCACCTGAAAAACCTGAAGCCGCTGCCCGCCGCCGATCCTTTGATCGACAAATGCATCGAATGTGGTTTCTGCGAGCCGGTGTGTCCGTCTGAAGGGCTGACCCTGTCGCCGCGCCAGCGCATTGTGATCTGGCGGGATATCCAGGCAAAGAAACGGGCGGGGAAAGATACCTCGGAACTGGAAGCGGCCTACCAGTACAACGGTATCGATACCTGCGCAGCCACAGGTTTGTGCGCTCGGCGCTGCCCGGTGGATATCAACACCGGCGACCTGGTGCGCAAGCTGCGGGCACAGCAAACGGGCCACCCCGGCACAGCGAATTGGGTGGCCGACCATTTTCAGACGGTACTGCGTGGGACACGCTTCGTGCTGACCATGGCATCCGGTGTAGAAAAACTGCTGGGTGCGCCCAGGCTGGCCAAGTTGAGTGCGGGTTTAAGTAAAGTGTCCGGGCAGCGACTGCCGCAGTGGGACCCGACCATGCCGCAGCCCATCCGTTTTGTGCCACCTGCGCCGGCCCCGGAGAGTGACGCCCCACGAGTCGTGTATCTGCCAGCCTGCGTTTCCCGGGTCATGGGGCCTGCCAGTGGCGACGCAGAACAAACAACGTTGCAGGACAAGACCCGCCAGTTACTGGAGAAAGGTGGCTACCAGGTGGTTCATCCCCAGGGGCTGGATGCCCTGTGCTGCGGCCAGCCCTTTGCCTCTAAAGGGTATCCGGAACAGGCAGACCGCAAGAAATCCGAATTGCTGCAGGCGTTGCTCGCGGCCACCCGTAACGGCAAGGACCCGGTGTACTGCGACACCAGCCCCTGCACCCTGCAGATTCAGGAGGCGGCGCGTGAGCTGGGCCTGGACCTGTATGACCCGGTGAAATTCATTCGTGAGAAACTGGCGGACCGCCTGGTGTTCAAGCCTGAAGACACGGCGATTGCTGTGCACGTTACCTGCAGCACCCAACACCTGGGGGAATCACAGGGGCTGATCGACATCGCGCGGCGTTGCAGTACCAACGTGGTTATTCCGGAGGCTATTCACTGCTGCGCCTTTGCCGGCGACAAGGGTTTCAATGTGCCGGAGCTGAACCGTCACGCCCTGCGGACGCTGCCACGCCAGATAGAGGGATGCACGGAGGGGATCTCCACCAGCCGCACCTGCGAGATTGGCCTCAGCCGCCATGGCGGAATTGATTACCACGGGCTGGTCTACCTGGTGGACCGGGTAACGGAAGCGTCACCTCACTGATCGGGCTGGTCAACCAGCCTTGCACGAACCCGGGGCAGCTGGTCCGGGAACTGCTCCTGAATGAAGGTGATCATGCCTTCGCGAATGGCGCAACGGAGATCCCATAGTCCGGAGGAGTCTTTGGCGCTCATCAAAAGGCGAACCTCGATGTTGGTGTCGCCGGCATCAGTGACCTGAACTGTGGCCGTGTGTCCGTTCCACTGCGGCGCCTGGTGTAGCAAGCGGTTGAATTCTGTTCGCAGGGGTTCAATGGGCATGGAATAGTCCACGTGGATAAACACCGGCCCCGTCAGTTCGGTGTCGTTTCTCGACCAGTTCTGGAACGGGTTCTCGATAAACCATTGCAATGGCACCACCAGCCGCCTCAGGTCCCAGACTCTCAGCACCACGTAAGTCGCCGTTACTTCCTCCACCCAGCACCACTCGCCCTGTACGTGCAGGACGTCGTCGATGCGGAAAGGCTGGGTCAGGGCGATCTGCATGCCTGCCAGCAGATTGCTGAGCACCGGTTTGGCGGCAAAGCCGAGGATGATGCCGCCAATACCCGCCGAAGCCAGCAGGCTGCCGCCAAGGTGTTGAACCGGTTCAAAGGTCATCAGGGCGGCACCCAGGCCCAGGATGACAATGAGAATATTCAGTATCCTGACCAGAAACCGGGTTTGCGTTTCCACCTTGCGGGCCCGTTTCCACTGGCCCTCCAGAACCGGGTTCATGGCAACAATCACATTGCCGATGGAAGACGTGCACCGGACCACTGCCCAGGTGAGGGCAATAATCAATAACAGCGTCGCCGCATGTTGAACGTGGTCCAGCAACGGTAGCTCGGGAGAAGCGGCCTCCAGAACGCCATTAAGGACCAGAAGTGCGATAACGATGCCCAGTGCCGTCGCAGAAGCGTCCAGAAAAATCCGCGGAACCGTTTTGCTGCGGGTGAGGCGTTGAATGATTGACAACACACCCTTGTACACCACAAAGGTAACAACCACGGAAAGCAGGGCAGTGACGCCGGGCCGAAACCAGTCTTCAAGGCCTGCCTGCAGTACGTTCAGGGTTTCAAAGTCATTCATGGGCAACCGGCATTGAATCAGCGGGTGGGTCAGCTTTTTATTGTGGTCAGTTTAAACTGCTTTTTAACGTCGTGATATGGTTGCGGCCTGTTCCCTGGCACTAAACTGCATATATGAAACGTCGTGGTTGAGGAAGATCGTATGAAAGTGATGCTACTGGGTGCCACCGGCCTGACGGGTGGCAAAGTACTGGAGGGGTTGCTGTCCAGGGATGAGGTTGCATCAGTGGTTGCGCCGGTGCGGCGGGAACTGCCATTGAACCATGCAAAACTCGAACAGCACGAAATCGATTTCGACCGCCTGGACGAGCACGGCGAACTGTTCGCTGTGGATGCTATTATCTGCTGCCTGGGTACTACCATCAAAAAGGCCGGTTCCCGGAACCAGTTCCGCAAGGTGGATTTCGGTTACCCGCTGAAAGCGGCCGAGCTTGGCCGGGCAAAGGGCGTAACGGCTTTTATGCTGATGTCAGCTATTGCTGCTTCGTCATCGTCCACCGTTTTCTACAACCGGGTGAAAGGGGAACTGGAAGACGCGGTGAAAGCGCTTGGTTATCCTGTGCTGGCGATCTACCAACCCAGTCTTTTGCTCGGGGAAAGGGACGAGCAGCGCACCGCCGAAGCCCTGGGAATGAAAGCCATGCCCCTGATCAACCGCGCACTGATTGGCCCTCTGGAAAGGTTCCGGGGTATTGAAGCGGCGTCCGTGGCCAGTGCGATGGTCAACGAGGTTTGCGCTCTCGCTCAGGAAACTCCCGCTGCGCCAGTGGTCCGGGTACACGAGTACCCGGACATTGTGGCGTTGGCCAGGGCCTGAGCGTCACTTCTCGACCGATCTCTTCCTTCTTCGCGCCCTGCGGCAGGCTTCCAGTGCCTTCAGGGCGTCCACTTTCAGTGGCAGCTTGAGCGCCCACTGAATGTCCGTTCTCTCGAAGCCGATATCCGACAGTAGCTGGTCGTCCTCATCCAGCAGGGGCACGAACAGCCGCCGAAAATGATACCGGCGCCGGAAGATCCTGATCCAGAACTCCAGATTTGCCATGAAAGCCAGCGGCGGTGTTGCCGGCATGTACAGCTCCAGTTCGGGAGGCTTCGCCGGGGAATCGGGGGGCAATTGAGGACGACGGAATTCTTGCTGGTTGCTCATTCTGAGGGTCTCCTTGTCAACGATGGGCGTGTTCCAAGCATGCAACTCCGTCTTTGATCAAACAAACGAAAAGATTTAACATCTAAGTTAAGAAAAATTGAAAGGTCGGAAACTGAAGGGCCAAGAGATGGACAGTTCAAAGCCGGTGATCACCCGTGAGTCTATTCCGCTGCTGGATACCGATGTGTTGCGAACCTTTGTGGCGATTGCCGAAAGCGGAAGTTTTACCCGGGCGGCAAAGCAGGTCTTCCGCACTCCCTCGGCACTGAGCATGCAGATAAAGCGGCTTGAGGAGATCCTCGGGCATGTTCTGTTTGTGCGCGAGGCCCGCCACGTTCGCCTGACGCCGGAGGGTGAGGTATTGCTGGGCTATGGGCGACGACTGTTGCGGTTGAATGAGGAAGCCATACAGCAGTTCCTTGCGCCGACCCTGGAAGGCCGGGTCAGTTTTGGCACCTCCGATGATGTAGGCAGCCGTATTCTGCCCAGGGTGCTTGCACAGTTTGCCCGCTCCTACCCGGCTGTGCAGGTGGATGTGGTGGTGGGCTCAAGCCAGCAGAATCTGGATCGCCTGGACACCGGCGAACTGGATATGGTGTTGGTTACCATCGGCAACGAAGGCCAGGAGTGGCGGGGGGAAGTCGTGCACACGGAGCCTTTGGTGTGGGCAGGGCGCGAAGGAGGCATAGCCGCCAATCGTTCACCCCTGCCGGTGTCCCTCGCCAACAATGGCTGTGCCTGGCGCCGCATGGCCCTGAATGCGCTGGATGAAGCTCATATGCCCTATCGCATTGCCTACACCTGCGACAACTGTTTCGGCCAGGAGGCAGCCATGCTGGCGGACCTGGCAGTAGCGCCTTTCCCGCTCAGCCTGGTGCGGCCACCATTGCGGAAACTGGACAGGGACGGCCTGCCGGCGCTCGCGGACTACCAGATCGCCCTGGTGCGCAGTGGCAGCAATCCGATTAATGATGCGTTGGCTGGTCACGTCAAAGAAGCGTTTGCTGATCTGAGGTGACGGTAAAGGGGCACGTTGAGGTTGCGTTCCTGGTACCCGAGAATAAGATTACGGAGGTAACAACGGTCAGAAAGGGAGCTCAGAATGGATTACATCGGACCCGTAAGCAGCGCCGTTATGGCCGTCATCTGGATTGTCTATTTCCAGTTGTTCTTCTTCCAGTACAAACGCAACAACCGTCCCTACCTGGTCATTCACCACGCCCAGAACGAGAACCCGGATGCCCTGTGCCTGCTTGTAAATATGGGCAAGGAAACCGTGCATGTGCAGTGTGTGCAGGTGGTACTGCGAACCAGGGCCGGCGAAGAGAAAACACTGACGGTAACCGAGTATCGCCGGGTTGGCGCGGACGACAGCAATGTACACCAGGTGCTGCGGCAGGGCCCCTTGCAGCCCGGTGGCTACCTGGTGCTGGGCTCGTTCCGCAATATCATTCTTGGCCGACGAAGTGAGGATAGCGACAGCGACTACCTGTTTGAGGACATCGCTGCGGTAGAGATACGCGCTGCCGTGGTTCATGGCCCCAGTCGATACCCGGTAGGCGTGCGCAGGAGTTTCCGGTTGGAGCACGAAGGGCAAACGGAAATATTTCCCCGCAACATCCACAGTGAACAGCTTAACCGCCGCCGCGACCGCCATGAGATTCGCCGCTGGCTTGAGTCAGAGCTTTGCCCCGAGAGGAAAGGGCAGTCGGAGTCTGACAGTTCTGATCAGTCCGGGTAGTCCGCGACCGGTTGACCTTTTTGTAACTGCTCCTTGAATATTTCGAGCGCTCGTTCTATTTTTAGAGCGTGGAGGTCGAAATATGAACAATTCCAATAATACGAATCCTGAAAACACAAACGGGTCACTGCGCCTTGAGGGCAAGACGGCACTGGTCACAGGAGCCGCTGGTGGCCTGGGTCACAGCTTTACCCGGTGCCTGCTTGAGGCCGGTGCAACGGTTATTGCCAGTGGCCGTCGCCGCGAGGCACTGGAATCCCTCAAAACCGACCTTCCCGAATATGCTGATCGGATCCATGTCGTCACCATGGATGTGACCGATGAGGCCAGCGTCGCGGAAGCGTTCGATACCATGGCCGACGCCATCGCCATCCCGGATGTGGTGGTTTCCAATGCCGGAGTGGCCACCAGCAAGAAGGCTCTGGATCTGACCGTTTCGGACTGGGACCGGGTGGTCGACACCAATCTCAAGGGCTGCTGGCTGGTGTGCAACGAGGCCGCCCGCCGCCTCTACGCAATCAACCGGGGCGGCAGCATCATCATGATTTCTTCCATTCTCGGTCATCGCGTGGCTGGTAACGTGGCGCCCTACGCTGCTGCCAAGGCTGGCGTCGAGCAACTGACCCGAGCGCTTGCCCTGGAGTGGGCCCGTTTTGGTATCCGTGTCAATGCGTTGGCACCGGGGTATATCGAAACCGATCTGAACCGTGATTTCTTCGCCAGTGAACCCGGCCAGAAAATGATCCGCCGTATACCTCAGCGCCGTCTTGGCCAGGCTGGGGATCTGAGTGGCCCGTTGTTGCTATTGGCCTCAGACCTTTCCGACTACATGACCGGCAGCACCCTTGTGGTGGATGGCGGCCATCTTCAATCCTCGCTTTAAGGAGCAAGCTGTGGACTTCAATCTTAGCCCCGGGAACGAGTCGTACCGAAAACGCATCAAGGACTTTGTGGAACAGGAGTTGTTGCCTCTGGAGCAGAACCCGGAGGCCTATGATGAACATGAGAACATTGCGCGCGACTGCCTCGAGCAGATGCGTGCGAAGGCAAAACAGCAGGGCTTGTGGTGCCTGCAGATTCCTGAGCATCTGGGCGGTCAGGGGCTCGATATTTCCGGTATGGCGGCCTGCTACGAAGAGATGAACCGGTCGATATTCGGGCCGGTGGTGTTCAATTCCGCGGCGCCGGACGACGGAAACATGATCGTGCTGGCGAAGGTGGCGACCGAAGCTCAGCAGGAGCGCTGGCTCAAGCCCATCGTGGAGGGAAAAGTAAGTTCCGCGTTTGCGATGACCGAACCACCTCCCGGCTGTGGCTCGGATCCCGGCATGATGCAGACCACTGCTACGCGAAAGGGCGACCGGTGGGTTATCCACGGCCACAAGCATTACATTACCGGCGCCGCCGACGCATCGCATTTTATTCTGATTGCACGGACTTCCGACGATACCCGCAAGGGTCTGAGCGCCTTCCTGTTCCACAAGGATGATCCTGGCTGGGAAATCCTCCGGCGGATTCCGATCATGGGGCCAGAAGAGCACGGAGGCCATTGCGAGCTCCGGTTCGACGGCCTGGAAATCCCGGACGAGAACCGGCTGATGGAAGTCGGCGATGGCCTCAAGCTCACCCAGATCCGCCTCGGTACGGCCCGTCTTACCCACTGCATGCGCTGGCTGGGCCTGGCCCGTCGTTCCCTGGAGATTGCCACCGAATATGTCAATAACCGGGAATCCTTCGGTCAGTCCCTGGCCCAGCGCGAAGGTGTGCAATGGCTACTGGGCGAGGCGGCCATGGAGATCCAGGTTGGCCGGCTGCTTACCATGCATGCCGCATGGAAGCTGGACCAGGGTGACTTCGCCCGCAAGGAAGTTTCCATGGCCAAGGTCGCTGTGGCCGACACCCTGCACAAGGCGGTGGATACGGCCATCCAGCTTTGCGGCGCGCGGGGCTATTCCAAGGATACTCCTCTGGAGTGGATCTACCGTTATGCCCGCCAGGCGAGACTGGTGGATGGTGCCTCGGAAATACACAAGATGGTGTTCTCGAAGACCTTGCTGGCGGAACGTACCGATTTCTGGCATTGGGGAGTGAAGGCGTAATGTCTGCGCTTGCCGACACCTTCAGCGCGTTCATTGTCAGGCAATGCGGTGCCCGGGCGGCCCGGGTTATCGAGTTCGACAAGCTCTCCGGCGGCGCCATCCAGGACAACTTCGGATTGACGCTGGATCTGGAGGGCGGCAGCCGGCCAGGTCGGCAGGAATTTGTGGTCCGGCAGGACGCCCCTTCGGGGGTCGCAGAAAGCCTGTCCAGGCCCGAGGAATTCCGGGTTCTTCAGGCGGCGTTCAGGGCCGGGGTAACCGCACCGGAGCCGCTCTGGCTTTGTGAGGACCCAGAGGTCAGCGGGCAGGTGTTCTACGTCATGACCCGGGCAGCGGGGAGCGCGTCTCCGCGCAAACTGGTCAAGGCGGACTTCTCCGAAGAGCAGCGTCGGAACATTGTGCGCCGGCTGGGTGCTGAGCTCGCCAGGTTGCACACAGTGCGGCCACCGCAGGCTTCGCTGGTGTTCCTGGTGATGCCCGATCCGGACAATCCGGCCCTGAGCCGGGTAGCGCTGTATCGCCGCTATCTGAAAGAAATCGGTGAACCTCATCCGGTATTGGAGTGGGCGCTGAACTGGTTAGAGGATCATGCGCCGGAACCGGGCCCAACGGTGCTTTGCCACTGTGACTTCCGGACCGGTAACTACATGATGGACAGTGATGAGCTGACCGCTGTCCTGGACTGGGAGTTTGCCGCCTGGAGCGATCCTTGTGAGGACCTGGGCTGGCTCTGTAGTCGCAGCTGGCGGTTCGGAGCTGATGACCGGGAAGTTGGCGGGCTCGGAGACAGGCAGGATCTTCTTGACGGCTACCGGGAAGTAAGCGGCGTCGATCTTGATCCGGCGACGGTCAGCTACTGGGAAGTCATGGCGCTGGTGCGTTGGGCGATGATTGCGTTGCAGCAGGCGCGCAGACACATGTCTGGTGAGCAGCGTTCGCTGGAACTGGCGCTGACTGGCCGCATGGTGGCGCAGATGGAGCTGGACCTGCTGAACCAGGTTCAGGAACTGGAGGATGGGCAATGATCAATCAACCAGAAACCCGGGATCTGCTTGCCGAGGCTCGCCAGGTGTTGCTGGAATCAGTGGCCCCGGAGCTTGCCGGGGAACACAAATACCAGGCACTCATGATTGCCAATGCCATGGGCATGGCCATCCGGGAGCTTGAGCAGCGCGAGCAGGGCCAGCCAGAGCAAACCGACCGGGCCGTGCGGGCATACCTTTCAGAGCAATCCCTTGATGAAACGGCTACTGAAGCAGAGACAGACCTTGCCCGGGTTATTCGCGAGCGTCGCCTGGATGGAACTGATCCGGCTCTGCGTTCTGTGCTCCGTACCCTCACCGAGTCCCGGTTGCTGATCAATAACCCTGGCTATCGGAAACGGTGAACCATGAATAAGTACAACAGCCTCGACAAGAAAGCCGCCAATCACTCTGCCCTGACGCCTCTGAACTTGCTGCGGCGCTCGGCACTGGTTTTTCCCGACAAGCGGGCGGTCATTGATGACGACCGAACGTTGTCTTACCGGCAGCTCTACCAGCGCTGTTGCCAGATGGGCGATGCGCTTCGTCGCCGCGGCATTAACTCCGGCGATACGGTGGCCATCCTGTGTCCCAACAGCCATGAAATGCTCGAATCTCATTATTCCGTGCCCATGTCCGGTGCGGTGCTCAATTCAATCAATATCCGCCTCGATGCGGCAACGTTGACCTTCATTCTGGGCCATGGTGAAGCCAGGGTTCTGTTCTACGACACCCAATGGGAGAACCAGGTCAGGGCTGCCATAGCCGAGCTGGAGGCGCCGCCGCTGCTGGTGTCCATCGAACGCAAGGCAGGGGCGAGCGAAGGCCTGGCGGACCTGGACTACGAGAGCCTGCTGGCGGAGGGCGGGCCCGAAGCTGACTGGCAAACGCCCTCCGACGAATGGGCCGCCATTTCACTGAACTACACCTCCGGCACCACCGGCAATCCGAAAGGCGTGGTCTACCATCATCGCGGTGCCTACCTGGCGGCCATGACCAACGCCATGGTATTTGATATGACCGCCGAGACGGTCTACCTGTGGACCCTGCCGATGTTCCATTGCAATGGCTGGGCCTACACCTGGGCGATCACGGCCGTAGGCGGCACCCACGTCTGCCTGCGGGAGGTCGACGCCATGGAAATCTACCGCCGGATCGAGGACTACGGAGTCACCCACATGTGCGGTGCGCCGGTGGTGATGAATATGCTGCTACAGGAGCTGGGGCGCGAGGGCCTGAAGCTTTCCCGCCCGGCCCACTTTGCCCTGGGCGGCGCAGCGCCCCCCAGCAGCGTGATTCGCAAGGCCGAGGAAATCGGTTTCCGGATTACCCATTTGTATGGCCTGACTGAAACCTTCGGGCCCGCGACACTGTGTGTGCCCCAGCCGGAATGGCAGCAGCTGCCGCTGGAAGAACGGGCGGTGAAAATGTCCCGTCAGGGTGTTCCTGTTCAGGGCCTGGACGAGGTCGCGGTGATGGATGTCGTCAGCGGCGAACCAGTGGCTGCGGACGGAAACTCCATGGGCGAGATCTGTATCCGTGGCAACACGGTGATGAAGGGTTACCTGAAAAATCCGGAAGCCACAGCTGAGGCTTTTAAAGACGGCTGGTTTCACACGGGTGATCTGGCCGTTATGCACCCGGACCACTATGTGGAAATCAGGGACCGGGCCAAGGACGTGATCATCTCAGGTGGCGAGAACATCTCGAGCCTGGAGGTGGAAGAAGTCCTTTACCGGCACCCTAAAGTCTCCGAGGCGGCGGTGGTGGCAATGGCCGATGACAAATGGGGTGAAGTGCCCTGTGCCTTTGTCAATCCGGTCGACGACGGCGAGGAACTCACGGCCGAGGAGATTATCACTTTTTGCCGGGATCACATGGCGCACTTCAAGGCGCCGAGAAAAGTGGTGCTTGGTGAGCTTCCCAAAACCGCCACCGGCAAGATCCGCAAAAACATTCTGCGGGACTCTCTGTCTTGATGGCCGGGCTGTCCCGATGACTGGGCTGACCATGGTCAGCAGGAGGTTGCGATAACGCGAATAACGCACTCAGAAAAACGAAACCGGCCCTGATTCAGCGGGCTCACAAGTTCCAGTGACAACAAAGACAAGAACACAGGAGCAATACCATGAAAAAAATGAGCATCAGGAATCTTCTGGTTGCGATGACCGCAACCGCGACGCTTGGTACCGCCGGCACCAGCTATGCCGAGGATCCGATCCGGATCGGCGGGCTCTACATTCTCTCCGGCAGTGCTGCCACCTACGGCGAGTTCGCCCAGAGAGGCATCAACCTGGCAGTGGATGAAATTAACGACTCCGGCGGCATCCTGGGTCGCCAGGTCGAAATGATCTATGAGGACACCCAGGGAAAGGCTTCGGTAGCCATCCAGGCCGCGCGCAAGCTGGTCTACTCGGAGAATGTGGACGCCCTCGTGGGGCTCGACAGCTCGGGCGTTGCCCAGGGTATGGTTCCGACCATGCCGGAGCTGCAGAAACCCCTGATCATAACCCACGCCGCCACGCCGGATGTCACCGGCAAGCTGTGTAATTCGTTTACCTACCGCATCAGTGTAAACGTGGCCCAGAACATGAAGGCTGCCGCTATGGTGGCTGCAGAAACCGACGCCACTAACTGGACCACCATCGGTCCGGACTATGCGTTCGGCCATCAGTCCTGGGAGTTCTTTGGTAACTATCTCAAAGAGATCAATCCGGATGTAAACCTGATGTCGGAGACCAACTTTCCGCGCTTCGGTGCCGAGGATTTCACCCCGTTCATTGATAGGGTCATGGACTCTGACGCCGAGGGCGTTCTGATCTCCGTCTGGGGTGGTGACCTGGTCAACTTTATCCGCCAGGCCAATACCCGTGGTTTCTTCGAAGAGGACCTGGAGGTGATGTTCACAGTTGGCGCCGCGACTGAAGTACTGACCGCTCTGGGCGAGGAAATGCCTGAGGGAGTGCATCTGTCTACCCGTTACTGGTACGAAGCCTACGACAACGACATTAACGACCGCTTTGTGAAAGCCTACCTTGATGCCTACGGCAATCCGCCGAGCTACAACGCTGAGGGTGCGTATGCCGCCATCTACGCCTACAAACAGGCGATGGAAGCGGCCGGCACCACCGATGGTCCTGCCGTTGCCAAGGCGCTGAGCGGCATGAGTATGGAAGCCCCGAACGGAACGGTTACTTTCCGCAAAGGCGATAACCAGGCCATGGTGAGCCCGAACTGGGGTGTTTCCGGCCCCATGCATCCGGAGCATGGCATCCGCACGCTGACCAACCTGCAGATCTTTGACGGCGAAAAAGTAGCCCGCACCATCGAAGAGACCGGCTGCAAGCTCTGAATTGACTGTTGTTCTTTTGCTTGCCGTGGCGCCCTCCGGGGCGCCACGAATCCGGCCCTAACGTAATGAGGTAATCCATGTCTGGCATCGGAGCGGCGTTGCTGAACAGTCTCGATATCGGGCTGCTGCTGTTCATTATCGCAGTGGGTCTGAATATCGTGTTCGGTGTGTTGAACATTATCAACTTTGCCCACGGGGCACTCTACATGCTGGGGGCCTATCTGGCCTTCACACTGATCAATATAGCGGGTATGCCCTTCTGGGCGGCCCTGATCCTGGCGCCAATCGGCGTCGCTATCCTGGCAGTCATCATCGACCGGGTGCTGCTGCGCTTTATCTATTCCCGGGACGTGGCAGACAGCCTGCTACTGACTTTCGCTATCCTGCTGATCATCAACGAGAGTGTGAGGATGATCTGGGGCAGTGGCATCCATGTGGTCCAGCCGCCGGATTTGCTGTCAGGTTCGGTGCGCCTGTTGGGCAGCTCCGTTGCCACCTACAGCCTGTTTGTGATCGTCATCGGCCTGTTGCTGCTGGCCGGTCTCTGGTACCTGTTCAACCGCACCCGTGTTGGCCGCATCATGCGAGCAGCGGCACTGGACCGCGATATGGCCGAGGCGCTTTGCATCAACACCCGGCTGGTAGTCACCGGCGTTTTTGCGTTTGGCGCATGGCTGGCCGCTGTCGGCGGTGTCATGGCCGCACCCATGCGGGCACTTGATCCCGGTATGGGGGACAAAATCATTATCGAGTCGTTCATCGTGGTGGTGATCGGAGGGCTGGGCAGCTTCCCGGGCGCCTTGCTCGGAGCCATCATCCTGGGACTGATTCACGGCTTCGGTGGACGCTACCTGCCGGAAGTGAACCTGTTATTGCCGTTCGTGGGCATGGCGCTGGTTCTGTTGTTCAAACCAAACGGCATTATGGGTAAGGGGGCAAATGCATGAAGACCAAGGTTCTGATGGCCATTCTGGCTGTGGTGATTGCCGGGCTGATTGCTGTGCCCTGGATTGCTTCCTATTTCTATGTGTTTATCTTTACCGAAATCCTGATCCTCGGCCTGTTCGCGGCCAGCTTCAACCTGATTTTCGGTTATACCGGCATGCTGAGCTTCGGGCATGCGGCATTCTTCGGTATTGGCGCCTACGCCACAGCCCTGGTGCTGATCCACCTGGAGTGGCCGTTCCTGGCCTGCCTGCTGGTTTCCATGGGTGCGTCCGCACTGCTGGCGCTGATGATCGGCTTCCTGAGCGTCCGGCTCAATGAGGTGTACTTTGCCATGCTCACCCTGGCCTTTGGCATGATGGTCTTTGCCATCGCCTACCAGTGGCGCTCGGTGACCAACGGCAGTGACGGCCTTGCCGGGTTTACCCTGGGCTCCTTCGGGCTTGGACTTGATCTGACTCTGGGCAATCCGTCGGTTTATTATCATGTGGTGCTGGGTATTGTGGCCATTGCCTCGATCGTGCTTTACCTGATTTGCCGCAGCTCCTTCGGCATGATCCTCAAGGCTATCCGCCAGAATCCCGAGCGGGTATCCTTCGCCGGGCTGAATGTGCGTACTTACCGTCTGGTGGCTTTCGTTATTGCCGGCATTTTCGCAGGCCTGGCCGGTGGTCTGATCGCCCCGTTCCTGCGTGTGGCGAGCCCGGAACTTCTGCACTGGTCCATGTCCGCCGAACCGATTCTGATGGCCATTCTCGGTGGCACCGGGTTTTTTCTGGGGCCATTCATCGGGTCCGCGGCGTTCGTATTGCTGGAAACCTGGATCACCACTTATACAGAGTCCTGGATGCTGGTTCTGGGCATCATCCTGGCATTAATGGTGATCTTCTTCCGCAAGGGGCTGCTGGGCACCGCCATTGACTGGTGGATGGAGGTGAAAAAATGAGTAACCCGGTCCTTACCATTTCTAACCTGACCAAGCGTTTTGGCGGTGTCACTGCGGTTTCCGATATCAACCTGGAAGTCATGCCCAAGGAAACCATCGCTATCATCGGTCCCAACGGTGCCGGGAAAACCACCTTTTACAACATGGTTTCCGGCCGGATGCAGCCGACTGAAGGCAAGATCATGCTGGACGGCAAGAATATCACCGGCCTGCCACCCCACAAGATCAGCCGCCTGGGAGTCTCCCGCTCGTTCCAGATCAATAACATCTTCCCGGAGATGACGGTGCAGGAGAACGTGGAAGTCGTGCTGTCGGCCTATCATGGCCACAGCCGCAAGCTGTTCAATATTGCCTCCCGTAATACCGGAATCCAGCAAGAGGCAGTCGATTTTCTGAAGCGGCTGGGCATCGACAGCCTGAAGGAGCAGCGCGCGGAAGTCATCAGTTACGGCGACAAACGATTGCTGGAAATTGCTATGGTGCTGGCAACACAACCCAAACTGGTGCTGCTGGATGAACCCACAGCCGGCATGACCCCCGATGAAACCCGGCGCACCACCCGGCTGATCAAGAAGCTTGCAGACAGCGGTGACTACACGTTCATGATCACCGAGCACGATATGGACGTTGTCTTCAATCTGGCGGACCGCATTCTGGTCATGCACCGTGGCGAAAAGCTGTTTGCCGGTTCGCCCGAGGAAGTGAAGAACCATCCGGAGGTTCGTGTTGCGTACCTGGGGGAGGAAGACGACGAAGCGGTCGAGGAGGCCAAACCATGATTCTTGATGTTCGCAATATCCAGACGTTTTATGGTGAGAGCCAGGCGCTCCAGGGTGTTACCCTTCAGCTCGAAGCGGGTGAGACGGTTTGCATTCTCGGCAGGAACGGCGCGGGAAAGAGCACCACCCTGAAAAGTATCATGGGCCTGACGCCTCCGCGATCCGGTGAGGTCATCTATGATGGCAAGCCGGTCCAGGGCTGGCCGGCCCACCGGATTGCGCGCGCAGGCATCGGTTATGTACCGGAAGACCGCCGGATCTTTCCCGGGCTGACAGTGCGGGATAACCTGGATGTGGCCTCTTATCAACGCAAGGGCAGTAACGCCCGCTGGACGGTGGATGGCATCCTCAAGAAATACGAGATGCTTGGCGAACGGGCGGACCAGGACGGTGCCACCCTCTCCGGTGGCCAGCAGCAGATGCTGGCGGTGGCGCGCTCCCTGATGATCCAGCCACGGCTGTTGTTGCTGGACGAGCCCAATGAAGGCCTGGCCCCGGTTATCGTTCAGCAGATTGGTGAGCTGATTGATGACCTGAGCCAGACCACCACTATCCTGTTCACAGACCAGAGCGTGCGGTTTGCCCTCAAGCACGCCCAGAGAGCCTATATCCTTGAAAAGGGACAGGTAGTGCATGAGGCAACCAGTGACGAGTTGCGCACCGATCAGGCCACACAGGACCGGTATCTCTCGGTAGCATAGTCTGGCGGTGGCATAATCTGGCTTATAATCACCGCCGCAGGAGCAGGCAGTCGTGGCAGCTATGATTGAGAATTACGAAGCATTCCGTGGTGAGCTCAGCATATCCAAGGAGGATGTGATCCGTGATGTTTACCGCCAGAACAAGGATCGAATCAGCATCAAAAAGGAGGCGACGGCGGTCAAGAATCTGACCCGGATCATCGACTCGACGCTGCGGCTGGCCAACTCCAAGGGGTTCCATGCCATGACGCTGAGGGACCTGTGCGGAGATTCCGGCATGAGCATGGGTGGGCTCTATGCCTATATTCGCAACAAGGATGACCTGATCCATTTGATCCAGAGCCACGGATTCATTATCACGCGCCGGACCCTGCTCCATTACACCAGGGAGGTCGAGGACGTCCGCGACCGACTGTTCGCCGCGATCAAGGCACACCTGTATCTGAGCGAGCTGATGCGGGCCTGGTTCTACTTTTCCTACATGGAAGCGAAGAGCCTGCCTGCTGAGGAAAAACGCGACGCCGTTGCCATTGAGTTGGAGATTGAGGAAATCTTTCTCCGGTTAATTGAAGACGGCATCGAGGCAAGGGTTTACCGCTCCAGAAATGCCCGTCTTGTGGCCTCGATGATCAAGGCCCTGTTGCAGGACTGGTACCTGAAGCGAAGAAAATACCGGGATCAGAATGTTGCCGTTGACGACTATGCGGCGTTTGTCAGGGATGTGATTGAAAGCTATCTGCTCTGAGGCCAATGATTCCCTTTTTTAAGGACCGTGAGGACTGTGATGATGATCCGATTGACGAATCCGGAACTTGTGCGCGAAAGCGCCTATATCAACGGGGAGTGGGTCCGGGCCCGTTCAGGCAACCGATTCCCGGTGACCAACCCGGCCAATGGCGAGCACCTGGCCGAGGTGCCGGATATGGACGCAGAAGACACCCGGCAGGCCATCCGGGCAGCCGAGGCTGCATGGCCGGAATGGCGTGCACGCCCGGCCAAGGAGCGAGCGGGTATCCTGCGCCGGTGGTTCGATCTGGTGATGCAACACCAGGAAGACCTGGCCCGGCTGATGACGGCGGAACAGGGCAAGCCGCTGGCGGAAGCCCGTGGTGAGGTAGGGTACGGCGCCAGCTTTATTGAGTGGTTTGCCGAGGAAGCCAAGCGGGCCTATGGCGACGTGATTCCCGGCCATGGCCGGGACAAGCGCATCGTGGTGATCAAACAGCCCATCGGGGTGGTGGCGGCAATCACGCCCTGGAACTTTCCGGTGGCTATGATCACCCGCAAGGTGGCACCGGCCCTGGCCGCCGGTTGTCCGGTAGTGGTCAAGCCCGCAGAGGATACCCCGCTGTGTGCCCTTGCCCTGGCGGTGTTGGCGGAGGAGGCGGGTGTTCCCGCCGGCATCCTCAATATCATCACCTGCTCAAAGGCCCGGGCGCCGGAGGTGGGTGAAGAACTGAGTACCAACCCGGTGGTCCGCAAGGTGTCGTTCACCGGCTCTACGCCAGTGGGCAAACTGCTCATGCGTCAGGCCAGCGGCACGGTCAAGAAAGTGAGCCTGGAGCTGGGTGGCAATGCGCCGTTCATCGTGTTTGACGATGCCGATCTTGATGCTGCGGTGACTGGGCTGATGGCCTCCAAGTACCGGAATACCGGGCAGACCTGTGTGTGCGCCAACCGCATCTATGTGCAGTCCGGAGTGTATGACGAATTTGTTGAAAAGCTGAAAGTGGCGGTCGGCCAGATGGTTGTGGGCCCCGGTCTCGACGGCGAGACTCACCAGGGCCCGCTGATTAACCGGGCGGCCCTGGACAAAGTCGAACGTCACATCGCCGATGCCACCGGCAAGGGCGCAAACGTCGTCCTGGGAGGCCAGGTGCACGCGCTGGGCGGCACCTTCTTCGAGCCGACCATCCTCACCGATGTCACCCAGGATATGCTGGTGGCAAGCGAAGAGACGTTCGGTCCGGTGGCGCCGCTGTTCCGGTTTGATACCGAGGAGCAGGCCATCGCCATGGCCAACGACACGGAATTCGGTCTGGCCGCCTACTTCTACAGCAATGACATCCGGCGCATCTGGCACGTGGCTGAGGCCCTTGAAACGGGTATGATCGGTATCAACGACGGGATCATTTCTACCGAGACCGCACCTTTCGGTGGCGTCAAGGAAAGCGGCCTTGGCCGGGAAGGCTCCCGCTATGGCCTGGACGAGTTCATGGAACTCAAGTATCTGTGCCTGGGCGGCATGCGCTAAGCCCCCCGGTTGCTAGGAGAGTCAAATGGCAGGCCCGCTGTCTCACCTGCGCGTCCTCGATCTTTCCCGGGTTTTGGCCGGCCCCTGGGCCGGTCAGGTCCTCGGAGATCTGGGTGCGGAGGTTATCAAGATCGAACGTCCGGAAACCGGCGATGACACCCGCTCCTGGGGACCGCCTTATCTGCAGGGGGCCGATGGCAGCTCTGAGCTCTCCGCCTACTTCCTGGCTGCCAACCGGAACAAGCAGTCCCTGGCGATCGATATCGCCCATCCCGAGGGACAGGAACTGGTCCGCAAGCTGGTGGCTGAATCGGATGTGGTACTGGAAAACTTCAAGGTGGGCGGCCTCAAGCGCTATGGTCTGGATTACGACAGTCTGAAGCGAGTTAACCCGAAACTCATCTATTGCTCGATTACCGGATTCGGCCAGGATGGCCCCTATGCGAACCGGCCCGGTTATGATTTTCTGATCCAGGCCATGGGCGGGCTGATGAGCGTTACGGGGCAACCAGATGGCGAGCCCGGGGAAGGGCCAATGAAGGTCGGTGTGGCACTGACGGACATCGTGACCGGGCTCTACGCCACCATCGGTGTACTTGCCGCTCTCAGCCACCGGGACCGGACCGGGGAGGGCCAGTATGTGGAGACCGCCCTACTGGATGCCCAGGTGGCCTGTCTGGCCAACCAGGCGATGAATTACCTGACCACGGGTAAGGCCCCGACAAGGATGGGGAATGCCCATCCCAATATCGTGCCTTATCAGGATTTTCCCACTGCGGACGGCAATATGGTGCTGACAATCGGCAATGATCAGCAGTTTTCCCGGCTGGCTGACGTGCTCGGGCATCCGGAGTGGGTAAGCGATGAGCGCTTTGCGACAAATCGCGCCCGGGTGGCCAACCGCCGGGCGCTGATTCCGAAACTGAGACAGGCCACGGTGATGCGCTCTACCCGGGAGTGGGTCGAAATCCTCGAGCGGAAAGGCGTGCCCTGCGGGCCAGTGAATACCCTGGATCAGGTATTTGACGATCCCCAGGTTCTCGCGCGGGGCATGAAACAGACGGTCTCCCATCCGGATCTGGGCGAGGTGCCAACGGTCGGCAATCCAATCAAGCTGAAACTGACACCCGTAACCTACCGCACGGCACCGCCGCTGTTGGGGGAGCAGTCGGATCATGTCCTGCATCAGGTTGCGGGCCTTTCTCCCGGGGAGATCAAGGTACTAAGGGAAAGGGGAGTCGTCTCCTGACCCACGCCATACACCTTTACCGCCCCTGGAATTGCGCAGGCCGCTTGGCCAGAAACGCTGACACACCCTCTGCAAAATCCTCGGTCCGGGTCATTTCAAGAAAGGCCGCTCGCTCTGCTTCCAGGTGGGCGGCCAGCTGATTGCCATTGGCCCGGTCGCTAAGCTGGCGGAACGCGCCAAAGGCACGCGTGGGTCCGCTGGCAACTTTGCCGGTGATGTCCGTCAACAGATTTTCATAGTTGGGTTCCGGGGCAAACTCGGTGATCAGGCCCCAGTCTTTGGCTTGCGCAGCACTGAGGGTTTTCCCCAGTAACATCAATTCCGCTGCCCGACCCGAGCCTATCTTGTGGGCCAGGAACCAGCTGCCGCCACAGTCAGGTACAGCGCCGATGCCGTTGTAGGCCACCAGGAATTTTGCATCCTCCCGGGCGATCACCAGGTCTGACATCAGCGCCAGACTGAGCCCCGCGCCAGCGGCGACGCCCCTGACCGCGGCAATCACCGGCGCATCCATGCTGCGCAACAGCAGGATGGCTGGGTTGACCGCATCCAGAATGGCGCTGATTGCATTACCCGCCTGCTCTGGAGAGCCTGCCATACTGGATACGTCACCGCCTGCCATAAAGGCCCGCCCCGCCCCTGTCAGAACCACGCATCGCAGGCCCGATAAGGATGTCAGCCCCTGGACAGCGGCCAGAAAGGCCTCCGCCAGGGGCACATTGATCGCGTTCAGGGCCTCCGGTCGGTTGAAGGTCAGTGTTGCTATACCGGTCTCAGGGTCAAAATCGGTGGTTACCAGTTGTTCTGCCATATCTGATTTTTCTCACGCTATGGTGCATCTGAAGGTCAGTTCCCTGCGTATCGTCGTTATCAGTCGTCAGGTAACAGAGTAGAAGGGTTTGCCTAATGTTGCCTGCATGGACTACTTTAAGTCTGGGTCGGGGCGTGCCCTGATCACAAGAAAAAACAAGAATTACAATCATCTTTAGGCGTAAATGGGGTAGCTGCAAGGCGTGTTCACATGCCGGTGTTCCCGTCGCCAGGGGTGCCAGGAGGTGAAGTGAGCATCCTCGATATCAGCAACCTGTCCCTGTCGTTTGGTGGTGTGAAGGCCTTGCAGGACGTCAGTTTCCGCGTGCCTGAAAGCACCATCACCACCATCATCGGCCCGAACGGCGCCGGCAAGACGTCGCTTTTCAACTGCATTTCCGGTTTCTACAAACCCCAGCAGGGCACGATCAGCTACGAGGGGCAGGTGCTTTCAAGCGGTATCAAGCCGCCGCGCCGGGCCGCACTGGGCCTGGCCCGAACCTTCCAGAACATTGCCCTGTTCCGGGGCATGACCGTTCTCGACAACATCAAGCTTGGCGCCCACGTTCACATGAAAAGCGGCCTGCTGAGCGCACTGGCCTATTTCGGTCCGGCGCGCCGGGAAGAGATGGCGGTCCGCAAGGATGTGGAACAACGGATCATCGACTTCCTGGAAATCGACCATATCCGTCGCCAGCCGGTAGCGAGCCTCTCCTACGGATTGCAGAAACGGGTGGAGCTGGCCCGGGCACTGGCCATGCAACCGAAAGTGCTGATGCTGGATGAACCGGTTGCCGGTATGAACCGGGAGGAAAAGGAGGACATGGCCCGATTTATCCTGGATATCCGGGAGGAGTGGGGCATTACCGTGCTGATGGTGGAGCACGACATGGGCATGGTGATGGATATTTCCGACCACATTGCGGTGCTCAATTTTGGTCAGGTTATTACCGAGGGCCTGCCGGCGGACGTTCAGAAGAACCCCGAGGTGATCAAGGCCTACCTGGGCAACAGTGACATCGACAGCCTGCGCAAGAAGCTCAATCCGGAAGGGGAGGCCGCCTGATGGATTGGATTTTCTTTGGTGAAATCAGCCTGGCGGGCCTGGCTATGGGCGGCTTGTATTCGCTGATCGCCCTGGGGTTTGTGATCATCTACAAGGCCACACGGGTGATCAATTTTGCCATCGGCGAAATCATGATGTTTGCCGCCTACCTGTTCCTGGCCTTTGCGGGTGGTATGGAGCTCTCCGCGTGGATCGCGCTGCCGCTGGCGGTGATCGGCGGCAGCCTTCTGGGCGGGGTGATCGAGAAAACCATGATCCGGCCGATGCTGGGTGAATCGCCCATTTCGGTCGTGATGGTGACCATCGGTATAGCCAGTATCCTGGTGGGCCTGGTGGAATTTATCTGGACCGCCGACCCGCAATTGCTGCCGAGCTTCCTGCCCCGGGAGCCGGTTTTCATTGGCCCCCTCTATCTGGCTCCGAAGATCGCCTATGGCTTCCTGATCGGGGCTGCCCTGTTGATTATCTACCTGCTCTATTTCCGGTTCTCCCGGGGTGGGGTCGCGCTGAGGGCGACGGCCTCTGACCAGGCGGCGGCCTATTCCATGGGCATTAACGTGCGCAGGGTATTCAACATGGCCTGGGTGTTTGGTTCCCTGGCCGCTTCACTGGCCGGTGTGCTGGTGGCCGCCACCGGTGGCCTCAGCCCGCAGTTCGGGATCATTGGCCTGAGTGTGCTGGTGGTGGTGATTGTCGGTGGTCTGGACAGCATCCTCGGAGCACTGATCGCCGGTGTATTCATTGGCTGGCTGGAGACCGTGGCCGGTGCCTATCTGGGTGGCGAATACCGGATGCCGGCGACCTTCCTGGTGCTGGCAGTGATTCTGGTGATCCGGCCCTACGGCCTTTTTGGCACCCACGAAATAGAGCGAGTGTAAGATGCGCATCGGTGACGCAAAACAGAGTTACGAGGCCGATGAGGCGATCTGGACCACTTCAACCCAAAAACTCTGGTTCGGGTTTTTCCTGCTGGTTCTGCTGGTGTTTCCGTTCATGGCGGATTCCTATCTGCTGTACCTGGGATGCCTGGTTGGCATAGCCGTGATCAGCACCACCGGATTGAATATCCTGACCGGCTTTACCGGCCTGATTTCCCTGGGGCAGGCGGGGTTCATGGGGGTTGGCGCTTATACCGTGGCCTGGCTCTCTGTTAATACCGGCCTGCCATTCCCGGTAACCCTGGTCCTGGCCGGGCTCATGGCTGCCGCCGTCGGTATTCTGGTGGGCCTGCCCTCGCTGCGGGTCAAGGGGTTGTACCTGGCCATTGCCACGCTGGCGGCCAGCGTTTTCCTGCATTTCATCTTTGCCGAGTGGGAATCAGTCACCGGCGGTATGGGCGGCCTGAGCCTGGAACCGGCACACCTGTTCGGGTGGTCTTTCCAGAGCGACTTCATGATGTATTTCATCATCGTGCCGCTGGCGGTGCTGATGGTACTTGCCGCCGCCAATGTGTTCCGGACCCGGATTGGCCGGGCCTTCATTGCCATCCGCGACCGGGATATTTCTGCCGAAATTCTGGGTATTGACCTGCTTCGATACAAGCTGATGTCCTTCGCGCTCAGTTCGTTCTATGCCGGGGTGGCCGGTGGTCTGTTCGCCTATTTTTACCGGGTGGTGACGCCGGAGAGCTTCCCGCTGTCCATGTCGATTTTCTATCTCGCGGCGGTGATCGTGGGCGGCATGGGCAACCTGCTGGGAGGCATACTCGGCGCGGCCTTTATGACTCTGGTGCCGGAAGCGCTGAAACTGCTGACTGCAGCCCTGACGCCGTTTTACCCCAACGCCCCCGTGTTCATGTCGCCAATGCTGGAGATTATTTTCGGCGCCCTGATTGTGGGCTTCCTGATTTTTGAACCCCATGGCCTCGCGGAGATGTGGCATCGCATCCGCCGTTTTTTCCGCCTGTGGCCCTTTAAAAACTAACGGTTTCCCAATGAGCCTTTCACCGGGAAACCGCGCAACACCAACAACAAGAAGCAGCAAGGAGAATCAATATGTTCAGAAACATCCTCAACAAAGGTCGCCGGCTTGCCGGGCTTGGTAGCCTGGTCGCTGCATTGACCGTGGCCACCCCGGCCATGGCCCAGGACAAGGAGCCCATCGTCTTCGGTGGCTCCATACCACTGTCCGGCGTATTTGCTTTTGCCGGCATTCACATCCATGCGGGCCTGACGGATTACACCGACTGGATCAACAGCGAGGGTGGTATCAATGGCCACCCCGTGAAGTACGTGATGGAAGATACCGCGTACGAGGTAGACCGTTCGGTGGCTGCTTTCAAGAAGATTTCCGGCAGTGAATCTCCGGCCACCTATTACGGTGACAGCACCGGTTTTATGAAGGCCATTGCTTCGGAGCTGAACAGCCAGGGGGATACCCTGATGAGTGGCGCGTCGTTTGCCACCGCGCTGACGGATAACGAGCAGTACCCCTACCAGTTCATCCCGGGCCCCAACTACAGCCAGATGTTCGGCATCATCCTGGAGTACATTGCAGACCAGGGTAAGGACGGCGACATGCCGACGGTTGCCTTTGTCTACAGCGATACCGAGTTCGGCAAGGACCCCATCGAGAATGGCAAGGCCCGGGCCGCGGAGCTGGGTATTGAAGTGGTTGAAGACATTGTCACCAAGCCTGGCAGCGTGGATGTCTCCGCAGAAGTCCTGAAGCTGCGCCGGGTACGCCCGGATTTCGTGGTGTTCCACGGCTATGTGCTGTCGCCGATCAACGAGTTCATGGTGCAGATGCGCCAGATGGGGCTGGACACCCAGTTCATGGGTACCTTCTGGTCTTCTGACAAGCTGATCATCGACAAGATGGGCGCAGATGCGGACGGCTACATGGGTGTTATGCCCTACAACTACTATGACAGCGAAGAAAGTGGGCCGATGCTGGACGCACTCAGGGCTCAGGCCGAAAAGAGTGACCCGGAGGCCGATTACCGCCCGACCGGCTACATGCAGGCCTGGTTCAACGCCATGGTGTGGACCGAAGTGATCAAGCGCACCCTTGACGCCGACAAGGAGCTGACCGGAGACAACATGGCCGAGGCACTGGCTTCCATCAAGGACTGGGACACCGGCGGCATCATCGGTATTCCGGTTACGGTCAGGGACATGTCCTTCCCGGTCGGCCGTATCTGGCGGGTGAATGCCGAAAAAGGCCGTTACGAGCCGGTATCGGACTGGATTCACCTCGACTGAGGGGCTGTATGGAAGCCTTACTGGAAATCGATAACATCGAGGTGGTCTACAACAAGTCGGTGCAGGTCCTGCGGGGCCTGTCACTGCGGGTGCCGGAGGGTGCCATTGTGGCGCTCCTCGGCTCCAACGGCGCCGGCAAATCCACCACACTGAAGAGTGTTTCCGGCCTGCTGACCCTGGAAGACGGCGAAGTGACCGCCGGAGAAGTCCGTTTCCGGGGCAAGGATGTAAAGGGCACGCCGCCCGAGAAGCTGGTGCGCAGTGGGTTGTTCCATGTGATGGAAGGTCGCCGTGTGTTCGAGGACCTGACCGTCGAGGAGAACCTGGTTGCCGCCACCTACGCACTCAGTGGCAGCAAACCCTCCCTGAGCGACAGCTATGAACTGGTTTACAACTACTTTCCGCGCCTGAGGGATCGCCGCAAGCAACTGGCCGGGTATCTGTCGGGCGGGGAACAGCAGATGCTGGCTCTTGGCCGGGCGCTGATTGCCCAGCCGAAGCTGATCATGCTGGATGAACCTTCGCTGGGGCTGGCGCCGATGCTGGTGGAGGAGATCTTCACCATCGTGGCGCGAATCAACCGCGAGCAGGGCACGGCCATTCTGCTGGTGGAACAGAATGCTGCGGTCTCACTGGCGATAGCCTCTTACGGTTACATCATGGAGAACGGCAAAATCGTGATCGATGGCCCGGCGGACAAACTGACCGCCAACGAGGATGTGCGGGAGTTCTATCTGGGGGTGGGTGGCAAGGAAGGCGAAGCCCGCAGTTACCGTGACATCAAGCACTACAAACGCCGTAAACGGTGGCTTTCATGACAACACCATCCATACCCGAACTGACCCTGACGCAGATGTTGCGGGCCCACGCCAAAGAGCGGCCCGAGAGATTGGCACTGCGCCAGAAAGACTTCGGTATCTGGCAGGCTTACTCCTGGCAGGATTACTACGAGCGCGCCCGGCATTTCGGGCTGGGGCTCCGTGCCCTGGGGCTGAAGGAAGGTGGACATGTGGCCATCATCTCGGAAAACCGGGTGGAGTGGGTCATTGCCCAGATGGGTATCGGCATGGTCCGTGGCATCTGTGTTGGCGTTTACCCGACCAGCCCCTGGAATGAGGTGGCCTACGTTCTTGAGCACAGCGATGCAGAGTTCGTGGTGTGCGAGGACCAGGAGCAGACCGACAAGGTGCTGGAAGCCTGGCCGGAGCTGCCAAAGCTGAAGCACAACATCGCCATTGATATGAAGGGGCTGCGTTATTATCCGGAACCGCCAGCGGCGTTCGAGGATATCGAGGCCAGAGGCCGGGAATTCGAGAAAGAGCACCCGGGGCTGGTGGATGAATTGCAGGACAGCCAGCAGATGGATGACACCGCCCTGATGATCTATACCTCCGGATCGACTGGCCGTCCGAAGGGCGCCATGATCAGCTGGGGTAACCTCCATGCTGCGGCGCCCGGCCTTATTGAGCTGCTACAGGCAGACGAGCATGGCTCCAGCCTGTCCTACCTCCCGCTATGCCATGTGGCGGAGCAGGCGGTTACCAACATTGCACCGGTTTATGTGGGCAGTACGGTCAGCTTTGGCGAGAGCCTGCGGACGATCCAGGAAGATCTGCGGGAGATTGCACCGACCTTCTTTCTGGGGGTGCCCAGGATCTGGGAGAAGCTGCATTCCTCCATCTATATCAAGATCCAGGAAACCGGACGGGTCCGGCAGGCGTTATTTAACCGAGCGATCCGGGCTTGTGCACCAATGGCGACCAAATCCCGGGCACAGTGGAGCCTGAAAGAAAAATGCCTCTTCAGCCTCAATTACTGGTTGGTGTTCCGTGCACTGCAGAATTTCATCGGCCTTCGCCGGTGCACCCTGGCGATGACCGGCGCTGCGCCCATTTCCACCGGGATTCTCGAGTTCTTCCGGACTATCGGTGTTCCCCTGGTGGAAGTCTACGGCCAGACGGAAAGCACTGGCGTGGCAACGGCCCAGCAGGTGGATGATGTGCATCTCGGAACCGTGGGGGTTGCCGTCTCCGGCGTAGAGGTCAAGCTCGGTGAACACAACGAAATCATCATGCGCGGCGGCAGTATGTTCAAGGGCTATTACAAGAACGACGAGACAACCGCCGCAACCCTGAAAGACGGATGGCTGCACACCGGGGATGTGGGTGAATGGCGGGGCGGCCAGCTCAAGATTGTTGATCGCCTGAAAGACATCATCATTACCGCAGGGGGCAAGAACCTCTCGCCCACCGAGATTGAAAACACCGTCAAGGCCAGCCCTTACATCAAGGAATGCATCGTGATTGGTGAGGCCAGGAAGTATGTCTCTGCCCTGATCCAGATCGACTTCGACACGGTGGCCAAATGGGCGGAACAGGAGCGGATTGCCTACACCACCTTTCGCAGCCTGACCGAGCACGAGCGGGTGAACGAACTGATTGAGGCCGAAGTGAACAAGGCCAACGAACAGTTGCCCCAGGTGGCGCAGATCAAACGTTTCCACCTGCTCACCAAGGAACTCGACCACGACGATGATGAAGTGACGGCCACCATGAAGGTGCGCCGCAGCAAAATCTATGAGAAATACACGGACGTGATTGAGGCCCTTTACGCCTGATGGGCGCAAAGGGCAAAGGTGGTTCTATCAGGCTGCGTTCTGCTTGCGCCAGGCCAGTTCATTGGTGATGGTGGCTTTGGGTTGTAGCATTCCAAAGTCCAGATCGGCAATTTCCTTGCCGTCCTTGAGGCGCTGCACGAAATCCGGGTTGGCCAGAGCTTTTTTGCCGACTGCCAGCAAGGCGCCGGGGAACTGGTTGGCCACGTCCTGTACGTTGGTTTCTTCAATGCCACCATTTACGATCAGCTCGATGCCCTGAACATCGGCTGCAACACGAGCCAGGCTCTGGTCACCACTGATGAAGTGCTGTCGATTAACATCTCCGTCGGTGGTGTGGACGAAGTCCGCACCGGCATCACGAACGGCTTCGACAATCTCGCGGAAGCCTGCCGCACCTTCCGGCAACTGATAGTCGGGGTCTGTCACGGTACCCTGAGAAAGCCGAATCCCCACTGGGTAGTTCTCGCCAACAGCGTTCCGCACGGCCTGAACAACTTCTACCGTCAGGCGTAAGCGGTTCTCCAGCGAGCCGCCATAGTTGTCCTCCCGCGTATTGAAATACGTGCTCAGGAACTGGTTAAGCAGGTAGCCGTTGGCACCGTGAATCTCGATACCGTCGAAGCCAGCGGCCTTGGCATTCACGGCGGATTGGGCGAAGCCATCAATAGCTGACCGGATATCGGAATCGGTCATGACGCTGGGCGTCTGCCAGACCGTTTGATCTCCGTAAAAGCCAAGTGGAGCGCCTTTGGGGGTAACCTCGCTGGGGCCTAGCGGCTGGTCGGTATAGCGGTTGGCCTGGAACTGGGCGCCGGCGTGCATGAGCTGAACAAACATCTTGCTGCCGGCTGCATGAACACGGTTAACAATCGTTGTCCAGGCTTCGACTTGGGAGTCATTGATGATACCTGGCTGGTTTGCATACCCCTGGCTGGCTTTGTCGTCGGTGTAGGTGCCCTCCGTGATCACCAGGCCGAAACCGCCTTTGGCGTAGCCCTCGTAATGATCAGCCATAAGAGTATTGGGTGTGCCATCGGCCTCTGCGCTGGTGCGCGTCATCGGGGCCAGAGCAAACCGGTTCGGCACTTCAATGGAATGGAAACTGACAGGCTGCATTGCGTCGCTCATTTGAACCCCTTTCGTTGTTGGAAAACTATAAGGTCTGCATTGTCCGTGGGACCAGAGAATTCTTAAAGCGAAGATAATCGACCTAGCCCGTCAGTATTTTTGAATGAGTGCTCAGGCGGCTGTTTTGCTGCAGCGCCGGAATTCCGGTATAGACTGAGCGTATGAAACAACCGATTACCGGCTATCACAAAGACGAAGAGAACCACTGGGTGGCCCAACTGGTGTGCGGCCATAACCAGCATGTGCGACATACGCCGCCGTGGGTAAACCGCCCCTGGGTTATCACCGAGGAGGGCAGGGAGTCGATGCTGGGGTTTGAGCTTGACTGCGTGAAGTGTGAAGAGGGTGCACCGCCGGATGACAGGCCCTGCTGAACGAACCAGGAGGTGATCTTGCGGGTAGCGATTGGTAACCGATTGAACCGCGGGCTGGGCCTGTTACGGTCGTTTATCATTTACCGACGCCCCGGCCGCCAGCGGTCTTTACGCCGGCTGTACAGTGAATTCATCCGCAGCGGGGACCTGGTCTTCGACATCGGCGCTCATCTCGGGGACCGCAGCTCCGCGTTTGCCGCGCTGGGGGCGCGGGTGGTGGCGCTGGAGCCGCAGCCACAATTGCAGCGCTGGCTACGGCGGCTGACGCGGCATCAACCTGAAATAGTGTGCCTGCCACTGGCCGTGGGACGGGCCCCGGGCAACGCCGAACTGGCGCTGAGCTTGCGCAATCCCACCGTGGCGTCAATGGACAGCCGCTGGCGCGAACACCTGCGTTCAACGACTGCCGGTTTCCGACATGTGCGCTGGGAGGACTCGGTTACCGTGACGGTCACTAACCTGGACGAGCTGATACGGCAGTATGGTCGGCCCAGCTTCTGCAAGATCGATGTGGAAGGCTTTGAGGTGGAAGTGCTGGCGGGGCTGAGCCAGCCACTGCCGGCACTGTCCTTCGAATTCGTGGACGGCACCCTGGGTCAGGCCCTGCGATGCCTGGAGGAGCTCGAGCGGCTGGGCCGGCACGAGTTCAATGTTATTGCCGGCGAGCAACGCCGGTTTATATGGTCGTCATGGCAGGAGCCGGAGTCGCTCAGGCAATGGCTTGATGCGGGAGCTGAGGGAATTGCCTCTGGGGACATCTATGCGCGGCTTCTCACCTGAACACTCCTCTTGCGGAGAACCCGAATAAATCCGATGATGGATTCAGCACCGAAACGACAGGGAATAACGTGGAGGGAAGAGTATGCCGCAGGTTCAGAAATACCCCGCAGGCTGGCGGGTACTGCATTGGGTAATCGCGCTGCTGGTCCTGACGCTGATACCCGTTGGGCTCTGGATGGCTTCACGCGCGGAAGCAGACATCTGGGGGGCGCTGACGAACACATTGTACAGTGTGCACAAAGCCATTGGCTTCAGTGTGCTGCTACTGATGATCCTGCGGATCGTGGTGAAAATCCGGTTAAAGGGCCCGCCTTACCCGGATGAAATGCCACGCACATTGCAGATTGCCGCCAAGAGCTTGCATCACCTGATGTATATAATGCTGGTGATAACACCGCTGTTTGGCTGGGCCGGTGTGACGGCGTATCCGGCGCTGACCATACTGGGTGACTTCAGCCTGCCTGCCATGCCTTTTGTACCAGAGGACGAAGAACTGGCTGGGCGCCTGTTTTATATACATGGGTGGCTTGCAATAACCCTGGGTGTACTGATCGCCGGCCATATCGCAGCGGCTTTGCGCCATTTGCTTCGCAAAGACGGTATCTTCCACCGGATGGTTTGACGTGACCACTACGCCAGACAGATACGATACCGGAGAACTCCGGCATCCTCTTCGCGGACCCATTCAATCCTGTGCCCGGTCAGCTCACACAGTGTCTGCAAGTCCCGGCGGCCACTGGGGTCATCGGCGAGGAAATCGACCAGCGTGCCGCTCGGCAAATGCCTGGTGCGTTTTTTGAAACGCAGAACGGGAAGCGGGCACACAAGGCCGACAGCGTCGACCAGGTGTACCTCCTCATTTGCTTCTGATTGATGATCAGTCAAGCCGCACGCTCTCACTGCTGTATTGCTCGGCTGAAGACCACCCGAACTGATCCAGAACGACCGGGGCGAGTGCGGCGATCACCAGGGCTGCGACAAATCCCAAAATCATGACTTTCACGGTGATTCTCCCTTGCCTTGTTTGCCCAGACGCTCTTCCACCCACAGATCGTGGTGTTGGCGAGCCCACGCCAGGTCAACCTGACCGTCACCCATGGCATCGTACGCGCCTTCCATACCAACCGTACCGATATAGATGTGTGCGATGATGGCCAGCATCATCAGGAACGCCACAATCGAGTGCCAGATGTTGGACAATTGCATCTCTTCATGCGGAGCCAACGCTGTCGGAAAATCGGTTCCCAGAATGCTGTTCATGAACTCGAAGGTCGAGGCAAACATGGGCATCTCAAACGGAAACAGGAGCGACAGGCCCGACAGTGAGACTGAAAAGCCCAGCACCATCACCGTCCAGAAGATAATCTTCTGGCCAGCGTTAAACTTCTTTGCCGAAGGGTGGGACTTGGTAAAGATGCCGCCGCCCGCCTTGAGCCACTGCCAGTCAAGCTTGTTGGGGATGTTGTGTGCCACCCACATGACGAACGTCATCACCAGGCCCAGCATAAAGGCCCAGGCAATGTTGTTGTGAAGCCACTTGGAGCCGATGGCCAGAGGGGAAAAGGCTTCCTGGCCGATAACAGGGATCAGGAAACTGCGACCCATGAGGGTGAGCAGCCCGGTCAGGGCCAGCGCAATGAACGAGCCGGCCAACAGCCAGTGGCCAAATCGTTCGATGGCCTTGAATCGTTCGATCTTGGTGCCTGAAGGGCCGCCGTCGATCATGATTCTGCCGCGAACAAAATAAAACACCACCAGCAGCAATACGAAGCCCAGGATTGCACCGCCGCCATAGGTGATGACTGGTCCCTTCCGTAACTCGTACCAGGGCATGCCACCGTCCTGAATCAGCACGTCAACTGCGGGGCCCCGAACCTGGGTGCTGATGTCAATCTCGTTGTAGCGAACGCCTCGCCAGGCATCGGCCTGAGAGCGTCCTCCGAGAGTGCCAAGTTGCTCGTCGATCGGTGCCGCGCTGGCAGGATCGCCCAGGTTTTCTGACCGGAAGGACTCGTCAATTTCCAACTGCTTCTGACGAGCCATGATGTCTTCCAGGGTTTGAGCGCCCCCGGTACTTGTCCGGTCAACCTCGGGGGCTTCTTGTGCCCAACCCGGGTTGAAAAGCAGTGTCGCCAATACGAGGAAGACGGCACCGAATATTTTAACGTTCATGAGAGCACTCCAGCGGAATGAACAAAAAGAATCCATTGCCTCAATGAATTCCGGGGCGCTAAGGCCCCGGAATTATCAGGTGGGCTTAAGCGCCCTTCTTCTCGTAGGCTGTGCCCCATCCCCAGGCGCCTGAACCGAAACCACGGTTCACCACACGCTGGCGATAGATGTCTGCCACGTCGTTGCCATCACCGGCCAACAGCGCTTTGGTCGAGCACATTTCCGCACAGATCGGCAGCTTGCCCTCCGCGATACGGTTGCGACCGTACTTGTTGAATTCGGCTGTCGAATTGTCTTCCTCTGGACCACCTGCACAGAACGTGCATTTGTCCATCTTGCCCCGGCTGCCGAAGTTGCCCGCCTGGGGGAACTGGGGCGCGCCGAAGGGGCAGGCGTAGAAGCAATAGCCACAACCAATACACAGATCCTTGGAATGCAACACGATTCCGTCTTCGGTCTGGTAGAAGCAGTCTGTCGGACAGACGGCCATGCAAGGCGCGTCTGAACAGTGCATGCAAGCCACCGAGATCGAACGCTCGCCAGGTTTGCCATCTTCGATGGTTACCACGCGGCGACGGTTGATGCCCCAGGGAACTTCATGCTCATTCTTACAGGCCGTAACGCAGGCATTACATTCGATGCAGCGTTCGGCATCGCAAAGAAACTTTGCGCGTGCTTGTCCTTCAAGTGCCATGTTGTACACCTCTTATTGTTATGCCGGCATGATCGAACACAGGGTGCACTTGGTCTCTTGCATCTGCGTGACCGAGTCATACCCGTATGTCTGAACCGTATTGGAAGATTCGCCCAGAACATAGGGGTCGGCGCCCTTGGGATACTTGTCCCTCAGATCCTTGCCTTCCAGGTGCCCACCGAAGTGGAAGGGCATAAAGACCACACCTCTGCCGACGCGTTCTGTGAGCATCGCCTTCACCTTGATGCGAGCGCCTTCTGGGCCAGAAACCCAGACGTCATTACCTTCACGAATGTTCAGGTTGTTTGCATCGTACGGATTCACCTCGATGAACATGTCCTGCTGTAGCTCCGCCAGCCAGGGGTTCGAGCGAGTCTCGTCACCGCCACCTTCATACTCCACCAGACGACCTGACGTGAGAATGAGGGGGAAGTCCTTGCTGAAGTCCTTCTTCTGAATGGACTCGTACAGGGTCGGGACACGCCAGAAGTGCTTGTCTTCATAGGTCGGGTAATCTTCGACCAGATCACGACGGCTGGTGTATAGCGGCTCACGGTGAAGCGGCACGGGATCCGGGAAGTTCCAGACAATCGCGCGGGCTTTGGCGTTGCCAAAGGGTGCACACTCGTGCTTGATGGCAACCCGTTGTATACCGCCTGAGAGATCGGTCTTCCAGTTGGTCTCGGGGCCTGCAACCGCGTCAATACTGGCACGCTCTTCGGCCGTGAGGTCACCATCCCAGCCCAGGTCCATCAACATCTGCATGGTGAACTCGGGGTAGCCGTCCTTGATCTCGGAGTTTTTCGAGTAGACGCCTTCGGCCAGCAGGTTTTCACCGTCGCGCTCGACACCGAAACGGGCACGGAAGGTGAGGCCTCCCTTGGACACCGGCAACGACATATCGTAGAGGTTGGGTGTTCCGGGGTGGTTCATCTCTGCTGTACCCCAGCTCGGCCACGGCAGACCGTAGATATCACCGTCGCACGGACCGCCGACTGCACGCAGGGTGGTCTTGTCGAAGTGATGCTGGTTCGCCATGTGCTTTTTCAGGCGTTCAGGCGATTGACCGGTATAGCCGATGGTCCACATGCCGCGGTTGAATTCGCGGGTGATGTCCTCGATAACCGGTTCGTCGCCTTCAATGGCAATGTTGCGGAACATGCGATCGGTAAAACCGAACTTGTCCGCAAACAGCTTCATGATTTCGTGATCGACCTTCGAGTCAAACAGCGGCTCGATGACCTTTTCACGCCACTGCAGCGATCGGTTGGAAGCGGTGACTGAGCCTGAGGTCTCGAACTGGGTTGTTGCAGGCAACAGGTAGGCACCGTCCTTGCGATCGTGCAGCACCGCTGACACGGTGGGGAAGGGATCCACGACGACCAGCAAGTCGAGCTTTTCCATGGCTTCCTTCATTTCCAGCATTCGGGTCTGCGAGTTGGGTGCGTGACCCCACAGAACCATCGCCCGGGTGTTGTCGGGCTGTCCCAGGTTTTCCTTGGCTTCCAGAACACCATCGATCCAGCGGGAAACGGGGATGCCTTTTTCGTTCATCATCGCGCGGGACTTGCCATCTTTGTCCCAGGTCGCAAAGCGACCCTTCAGCCAATCCAGATCTTCTTCCCAGACGCGAGCCCAGTGAGCCCAGGAACCAGCGGCCAGGCCGTAGTAGCCGGGCAGGGTGTCGGCAAGGACGCCCAGGTCGGTGGCGCCCTGAACGTTATCGTGACCGCGGAAGATGTTGGTGCCGCCGCCGGGAACGCCCATGTTGCCAAGGGCCAGCTGCAGTATGCAGTAGGCACGGGTGTTGTTGTTGCCGTTGGTGTGCTGGGTACCACCCATACACCAGATCACAGTACCCGGGCGGTTGTTGACCAGGGTACGGGCGACACGCTCGAGTTGCGCACCGGGTGCGCCGGTAACGCGCTCTACTTCCTCGGGGTTCCAGCGCTTCACTTCTTCGCGGATGTCGTCCATGCCGTACACCCGGGTACGGATAAACTCCTGGTCTTCCCAGCCGTTCTCAAAAATGTGCCACAACAGGCCCCAGATCAGCGCAACGTCAGAACCCGGCCGGAAACGCACGTACTCATCGGCATGAGCCGCAGTGCGTGTGAAGCGCGGATCACAGACAATGAGCGGCGCGTTATTCTGTTCCTTGGCTTTGAGGATATGCAGCAGCGACACCGGGTGAGCTTCTGCAGGGTTGCCCCCGATCAGGAAGATCGCCTGGGAGTTGTGGATGTCGTTGTACGAGTTGGTCATCGCACCGTAGCCCCAGGTGTTGGCTACGCCGGCGACCGTCGTTGAGTGACAGATGCGGGCCTGGTGATCGACGTTGTTGGTGCCCCAGTAGCCCGCAAATTTGCGGAACAGATACGCCTGTTCGTTGTTGAACTTTGCGCTTCCCAGCCAGTAGACCGAGTCAGGGCCGCTTTCGTCGCGGATCTGCAACATCTTGTCGCCGATCTCGTTGATCGCCTGATCCCAGGGAATCTTCTGCCATTGGCCGTTGACCATTTTCATGGGATATTTCAGGCGGCGTTCGCCATGACCGTGCTCTCGCACCGAGGCGCCCTTGGCGCAATGGGCACCCATATTGAAGGGGCTGTCCCAGCCGGGCTCCTGCCCGGTCCATACGCCATTCTGAACCTCAGCCTCGACGGTGCAGCCGACCGAACAGTGCGTACACACTGATTTTTTCAGAGTGACCTCGCCACCCCCCGTCGTCGGGGTCGCAGCCTTGACGCGCGTTGACGGCAGCGATAAAGCTGCCAGGCCGCCCACTGCGACGCCGGAGGCCGTCAGAAATCCGCGGCGGTCCATGGTCGTTGCAGCGAGGGATGAAAGTAAAGAGCCCGCACGGGAGCCTTTCGCTACCCCGTTTGTTTTCTTCCTCAACATGTCTCGTACCTCTCTCTTTTTTATTCTTCTCGTTTTCCCGGAAATGCGGTCACCCAAGAGCCTTTCGCAACCTTGAATGACTCACGCTTCCTCAAAAGCGAGCCGATTCCAGATACTTACGTGTGTGTTCAGTGTCGCGTAGACCGCTGCTTTTGGGGGCCTCTTCAGAGACGACCTCGGCTGCGGCGTTCGGTGCTACTGCCACGGCAACGGCAGCTGGAACTGCTGTTGCTGCCATCCGCAAGAAGCGGCGACGGCTGTTATCACGCTGTTGGTTGTCCATAGGACACCTCCACCCGGGTTAAGGGATCCGGCAGATCCCGGTTATTGAAGTGCAAACGCCTCGGCTTCTATAGCCATGAAAGCCCGCCCCAGCGAGCCCACAGGCGCGTAGAAAACCGCGGTTTGCGCTTTCTCCAAATCGGTAAAAAACAACGCCGCCCACTTTGCCAGGTGCGCGTCAAAAAAAGCTTTTTGCGAAGACAGATCACTGTCGCACTCGAACTCGCCCGTAATGATGCCCGCCATGATTTCACACAGCGTGCCGATATGATCTTCCGGTTCTTTAACGTCGTCACTGGCCTTGATGCCCCTGGCCATCAGGTCGCCGCGCAAATTTGCCAGGGGTTTCTCGTTCAGGAATCCGGTGAGGTAATAACTGGCGTAGGGGAGTAGTTCACCGCGGCCAACTCCGATGAAGAGATTGTTGTATTCCCGGTTGGCGTCTTCAGGGGAGGTGCGCTCGGCAAGAGCAGCCAGTGTCCTGGAGGCGGACCCCAAAGTGGTGTCATCACCCTGCAGGGATGCCAGCCCCCGAAGCAGCTCGCTCGTAGGTGGGCCGCTCAGCAAGACGCCGAGCAGCTGATACATCTGGGCCCTGGCACGCTCTTCGTCGGTGATGGAGCGAGGGCACTGAATTTCAGCCGTGTTGTTCAAATCTTTGTCCTTTACGTTATTTTTGTATGCTTCTGCGACATTAATTTATGAACACTTGTTCATTATATATACGCTCAATCAGGGGCGGGGGCAATTGCACTTCCAATCGCTCCTGATAGCCAAAACTAATGATCAAAACGCATCCGGGGGCGATAACGCGGTGCCGGTTCCGCCTCGGCCTCGGCCTGAGCAATCCCGGGGGTCGCATGGCCAGCAATGGTCGGTTGCTCGGCGGCGATTTCGGGCTCAGGCTTTTCCGGCAGCTCTTGTTCATCCTGCCCTCTATCAGCTATCCGGGCAGGTGCAGTAACTTCCGACGCCTCGGCCCGCGCCTGAATCTGTTCCCCGGCCCGGTCGTCAGCTTTCTCATCAACCACTGGTGTTCGGTCAAAACCCTGCCCCACCTTGTACAGGGTTTTCATGGCGTTGGTCGCAACAGCAGCGTCGGTGAAATCTTCATCGTAATCATTAAGACCATCCAGCACTGCCAGCACGGGATTGGATTTCCAGAGCGAGCGCAGGGCCCGGCGGCGCAGGAGTTCCGGGATCTCTTTTCGCATGAATCCGGTGATGTCGGTGCCCAGCTCGATGGCGTCCGGGTCAGGCAGGTCGTACTTTTCCAATACCTCCCGTTCCGGCAGGGCTTCATTGATGGCAAGTTCCTGCTCTTCGGGGGAGGGCTCGGGCTCGATAGCCGCAGGAGGGGGGAGCTCGGCTTCTTTGCTGGCGCCGGTTTTTTTGCGTGACCAACGCTGTAATCGTGATTCAGTCATCAGTGCACTCTCGGTTTTTTCATGCCGGAGGGGGCGCGGAAAACGTCGCTCTCCTGACGAATACGGGCATCGCCTTTGCCGTCCTCGCTACCATCCACACGGACCTCGTCACGGCGACGTTTCTTGAACGGCTCTTCGATATAGTGCATGTCGACAAATTCGTTGATCCAGGCCGCCATGGACTCGGGAATCGGTACGGCCTCGACGATGCTTTCGCCACTGTCCAGAGCGTCCAGTGCTTCGTGGGCGCTGGCCGTTACGGTACTGACAACCCATCCTGACGGGGACTGGCTGGTCTGGTCCCTATCCATTATCACCCAGACGGAGGGAACGGCCATATTCAGGGATACAAGATATCCCTCTACATCGGCGCGAAATAATTCCATGGACACCGTGCCCGCGTGGTAATCGACGACGTCGCCCTCGCGCACCAACTCTTTCCAGAATGCCTCTGGCGCGCCGGGGATGACGGCCACTGGTTTCCAGATCTCCCGCGCCCACTGGGTCACGCCGGGAGACCGTCGAACAACAGCGCCGATCTTCAGCTCGCGCTTCCAACTACCTGTGTTACGGCTCATGACAGCTTTACCTGATACTGCGCTTCATGCGGCTTATGACGGCTCCCTCTTTTAAGAAGCTAGCAGAAGGCCAACAATTAGCCAATTATTCAATTGTCGAAAGACAAACGGGTATGGCATGCTCGAGAGACGGCATTGAATACGCATACGTATAAAAATAACTAGAAGAGCAGAATTCTGATGAGTGCACACAAAACCCTACTGATATGCACCTGCGACAAGACCCAGTCCCTGGATCCTGAGGCACTGCGAACGGCCGCGGCCGCTGAACAGGTGATCACGGTGGATCAACTGTGCGGCGCCGATATGACAACTGCGGCGGAGCACCTCGGCGGCAGTAACGACGTGATCATTGCCTGTGGCCAACAGGCCGCCCTATTTGAGCGTCTGAGCGAAGACGTACAGGCGGAAACCGGGCAGTCTGCTCCTCTGAGTACCATCGACATCCGGGATCGCGCTGGCTGGAGTGCCTCGAGTGCGAAACCGGCCCGCTTGCATGCCAAGCAGGCGGCCTTGATGGCCGCGGCTCAGATACCGGCGCCTGTAGCGCCCGTGAAAACGATTCAGTCCAGTGGGGTGTGTTGCATTGTCGGCCCCACCGAGCAGGCCATCAGGATGGCCGAACTGGTACAGGAAGAACTGGGCGTTACCTGTATCGTCAATGATGCGGGGCCGATACAGCTGCCCTCCGCCAGTTACGATTTGGCCAGGGGGCGGTTGACCGGCGCCTATGGCGCGCTGGGCAACTTCAAACTGGACTTTGCCCAGCTTCAGGCGCTGAACCCCGCAGGTCGCGGCGCTCTTGGCTTTGGCGAGGTCAAAGCCACCGCCCATAGTGAGTGCGATGTGTTCATCGACTTGCGTGGCGGTGCGCCCGCGTTTCCCCACCATGAAAAACGCAACGGCTACTTCTGGGCGGATCCGGCCAAAACCGGAGAGCTGGAGCGCATTGCCCTGACGGCCAGGGATCGGGTCGGTGAATTTGAGAAAACCGTGTATTTCAATCTGGAAACCTCCCTGTGTGCGCACTCCCGGGCGAACCAGCCCGGTTGCACCCGCTGTCTGGACGTTTGCAGCACCGAGGCGATTTTCTCCTTCGGGGAGCATGTACAGATCGATTCGGATATATGCGCTGGCTGCGGGACCTGTGCGGCAGTCTGCCCGACCTCAGCCATCACCATGAACGAAACCCCCTTCGAGGCCCTGACCCAGGCCATGGACATTATGGCCCGGGTTTATCGTGAACATACCAACGAATCCCCGCGCCTGGTTTTTCATACGTTGGGCGCAGGTACTGACGCCATTGCTTACCTGGCACGGTACCACGATGGGCTGGCAGACGATCTGATCCCGCTGGGGCTGGAGCAGGTCGATCGTATCGGCCACGCAGAAATTATGGCCGCGTTCGGCGCCGGTTACGCCGAAGTCCTTTTGCTGGCGGATACCGAACTGGATCGCCGGGCGGTAGCTGCGGAAGTTGAACTGGCTCAGGCCATGTTGAAAGGTACCAAAAACTCTCCCAGCCGGGTCCGGGTAATCTCAGCCGAAGAACTTGGCGAGGCTGGGGATAACGCCGGGCGAGTCAGCGAACCGGTTTTGCTGGTTGGTGGCCGCCGGGACATCACGCGGGTCACCGTTGGCGCTATGGCGGACAGGCTCGAGGCACCGATCCCTCTGCCAGCGGGTGCACCCTACGGCGCTATCGAGATCAACTCCGACAAATGCACGCTCTGTCTGGCCTGCGTATCGCTGTGCCCCACCGGAGCCCTTGGTGATCATCCGGACCGTCCGGAGGTTCAGTTCACGGAAAACGCCTGTGTTCAATGCGGCGTCTGCGAGAGCACCTGTCCGGAGACGGCCATTAACCTGGTGCCCCAGCTGGATGTGTCGAAAGACGCACTGAGTCCGCGAGCATTGCATGGTGAAGACCCGTTTGAATGTATCAAATGTGGCAGGCCCTTTGGCGTAGCGAGCACGATTAACCGAATCGTTGAAAAGCTGGAGAACAAACACTGGATGTACAGCCAGTCTGATAATGTTCAGCTCATCAAGATGTGTGACGACTGTCGCGTCAATGCCCAGTTTCACGGTGATACCGCGCCCATGGCCGGAGGCGAGCGTCCCCGGGTTCGCACCAGTGACGACTACCTCGACAGCTGAAAAATCAAACAGGACTCAACATGGTTCAATACACCGAAGTGGGAAAATCCAACCTGATCGGTACTGACGCGCCCCGGCCGCAGGACAAGAATCCGAAGGGCATTGATCGCATCATCGCCATTGCCTCGGGCAAGGGCGGCGTAGGCAAGTCCACAGTGGCGTCCAATCTGGCGGTAGCGCTGGCCTCGAAAGGTCTCAAAGTGGGCCTGCTGGACGCCGATGTCTACGGGCCCAGCCAGCCCCGCATGCTGGGTGTTTCAGGTCGCCCGTCCAGCCCCGACGGGCATACCATCCTGCCCCTGCGCAATCATGGCGTGACTTTGATGTCCCTGGGTCTGATGGCCCCGGATGGCGAAGCCATCGTCTGGCGCGGGCCCATGCTGATGGGCGCCCTGGAACAGATGATGAACCAGGTGGACTGGGGCCGGCTGGATGTGCTGCTGGTGGATCTGCCGCCGGGTACCGGTGACGTGCAGATGACCCTGAGCCAGAAATTCTTTGTGGCGGGCGCCGTTGTGGTCTCGACCCCCCAGGACATCGCCCTTATGGATGCCCGAAAGGGTATCGATATGTTCAACCGGATGGACGTACCGCTGTTTGGCATCATAGAGAACATGGCATCCTTTATCTGTGACGGTTGCGGGAAAGAACACCACCCCTTTGGTTCCGGTGGTGCCCGGGCTGAGGCCGAAAAGCTGGGAGCGCCCTTTCTGGGTGAAATCCCGCTCGATCTGGATATCCGGATTGGTTCGGACGGTGGCGTTCCCATTGTGGTGTCCAAGCCGGACAGTCCCCAGTCCCGGTCTTTCCAGCGCATTGCCGATGAACTCGTTGCCTCCGACGCATACGCACAGGCCATTCGATGATCGAGTCACCTCAGTTCCCACCGCTATTGTCGGGCCGGGTCGTGCCCAAAAACACGGACCCTTTTGACAAGGCCGTCAGCCAGGCCATTGCAGGCGTCGATTCCGGCACGATTTTTTACTCTGAAGCGGGCGATATTTTACGTGCCGCCCTGGTGCTGGCACCGGAAACACCTCTGGAAGAAGCTATTCAGGCCGTCTATGTGGCCCAGATAGGCCTGGCGGAGAGTCTCGGCGCACTGGCTCCGCCCGAAGTGCCCGTGCATTTTCAATGGCCCGACCGAATCAAGGTCAATGGTGCGGTTTGCGGTCGCGTTCGTTTTGCAGCGGATGGGTCGGATCCCAAGGCGCAGCCCAGGTGGCTGGTTATCGGTATCGAAGTGCCCTTTATACCGGCGAACGACGAGCCAGGCCAGAACCCGAATGAAACCTGTCTGCTGGAAGAAGGATGCAGCGATGTCGATCCAATGGCGCTGCTGGAAAGCTGGTCCAAACACACGCTTCTGTGGCTGACCTACTTCATGGACAGCGGGTTTGAGCGCGTACACAATGAATGGCGGCCACGCTGCGACACCCTGGGCAAAATGATCGAGCAACCTCGGCCCGGCATTTTTGTCGGGCTGGATGAGAAAGGCCGGATGCTGTTGCGCCAGGATGTCATGACCGAAACAGTGAGTTTGATTGAATTCGCGGAGCACACATGAAACTGGCCCGAACCCTGCGACTGGATATATCCGATGAGAATGTGTACGAACACCCTGCTCCCAGCGGGGAGTGGGCCATTTCAGGCGGGTTCGAGTTCTCCAACTGGACCGAAGCGGACCTGAAAGGCAAAGCCCGTCAGGCCTTTACCAATGGTTGGTACAGCATAGAATCGGGTGGCCGCGCCAGTTTCGTCGGTGTCTGTAACATCACCGAAGCCGAACTGGAGCAGCTGCAGCAGACCCTGGCGCAAACCTTTGTCGAGGTATACGGCGCCCCGGATATCGACGCCGCCTTCCCCGTCGCCTGCGAGGAAATCGACCAGATGCGCAGGATGTGCGAGGACTTTGAGGAGAACACCCTGCTGATGGTCAGCCGTACGCTGACCGAGCTGGGTGTGGAGGAAACCTACCGCTCCCGGGCGCCGCAGGATGCCTCGTTAGAGGCCTTTGCCGTACACGGCGGCTATGAGTGACTAGAGCCCGAAGCTGGCGTAGGGGATAAACCGCACTGGGGTCCCCGGCTCTATCTGTTGGGCGCTCTCGTCCAGCTCCACCATCCCCTCGGACCAGGCCAGGCCGGTCACCCGGCCCGAGCCTTCAGAGCCGAAAACCTCAACCTTTCCATCACGGACCCGGGCGCGCAACATCTCGCTGCGCCCCGGCTTCTTGTTCTTGGAGAAGTTGGCGGGCAGGACGTAGCCCAGGGGTTCGAACCATTCACCCCCTGCCAGTAGTGCCATTGCCGGTGCGCCAAAACGCAGCGCGCAGACCCAGGCGGCAACCGGGTTTCCCGGCAAACCCACTACGGGTGTTCCCTGGAACATGGCCAGCGCAAGGGGGCGGCCCGGCTTGATCGCGATGCGCCAGTTACTGATCTCGCCATGGGCTTTCAGGGTTTTCGACACATGATCCTCGTCCCCTGCTGAAACACCGCCACTGGTCAGGATCAGGTCGCACTGCTCGGCACCGCGTTCCAATGCTTCCCTGACGTCCTCGGCCCGGTCGAGCACATGGCCCAGGTCCACCAACTCGTAGCCCAGCTGCGTGACCAGAGCGCTCAGCATCGGGCGGTTGGCATCGTAGATTTGCCAGTCGGTGACCGCTGAGCCGACAGGTTTAACCTCATCACCGGTGGACAGGACGCCGACGCGAAGCCGCTGATAGGCATCGACCGACTCGACGCCGACACTGGCAAGGACGGAAATCTGGGTAGGCGTCAGGCGGGTTGCCGCCGTCAGGATTCGGTCCTTTGCTTTTATGTCCTCACCGGCTTCACGTGCGTTGGCGCCCGCCTTTAACGTGCCGTTCAGATGTAGCTGCCCGTCCTTAACTTCGCAGTCCTCTTCCAGGACCACCGTATCGGTGCCGGCGGGTATGACCGCTCCGGTCAGAATCCGGATAGCGTGGCCCTGGGGCACGCGGTCGGTGTAAGGCGCCCCGGCGGCACTCCGACCCTCGACCAGGGGAATGACGCAGGGAACCTCGGTTACCGGTCCCGCCAGCGCATAGCCATCGACCGCAGAATTTCGGCTGGGGGGATGGGCACGAGGGGCATAGACGTCGCTTGCCAATATCCTTCCGTTCACCTGTGACAACGGGACAGCGCGCTCTACGCCCACCACCGGGTGCAAACGCGAACGTAACCGTTCCAGGGCCTCGTCCACCGGTGTCCAGTTTACCCCGGGGGGCAGTGCAAAACAGTCGTTACGAAGCGGTTTCATGGCTGTCCCGTTGCTGGTTGAATCGTTCATGGTTTTTCAGCGCCCAGAATAAAGTTGGCGATTCCGGGAACATCGTTCACATCGAAAACGGGCCCCGAAAAATCCGCAGCATAGTCTGCAGCTACCGCAATGATGTTGGGGTCTTCCCGGTAGAGGGGCGTGCGGGAACCTTCCTGCCTGTGCACTTCTATCTTGGGGTGTGAGTGGGTTTTGAAGCCCTCAACCACAACCCAGTCGCACGGACCCAACCGAGCCAGCAACTCATCGAGCGTGGGCTCCTGTGCGCCTCGCAGCTCATGCATGATGGCGAAACGCTGCCCCCCCGCCAGGATGACCTCCCGGGCGCCGGCATCACGGTGTTTGTAACTGTCGGTGCCGGGCTGATCCACATCTACCGAGTGATGGGCGTGCTTGATCGAGTTAACCGTCAATCCCCTGCCGGACAGCTCGCGAATCAGAGCAGCGGCCAGCGTGGTTTTTCCGGAGTTTTTCCAGCCCACAATGCCTATGACATTCACTTCAGGTGCTTCTCCGCCCAGGCCAGGTCTTCCGGTGTATTGATGTTGAAAAAGTCGTCCTCACCAAACACCACCAGCGTCTCACCCTGAGCCTGTGTCCACTGGCGTATCTTGCGAACCCCGTCGTTCAGGGCGGCTCGCAGGTCATGCCGCAATGCCACCTGCCAGCGGCCAAAGGTGGGTTGGGGCAGTTTTCCGCGCTCCGGGTCCGGCGTGGCCGCCAGCACCACCGGGGTATCGAATTCGGCCAATCGTTCTGCCAGGTCCAGAGGGAACGAGGGGGTATCCGCCGCAACGCTGATCAGCCATTCATGGCCCTGTTCAGCGGCCCAATCCATACCGGCAAGCACCCCCGCCAAGGGGCCCGGAAAATCGCCAATCGAGTCGGCCACCACCGGCAAGCCCAGATCATCAAAACGGCTCAGATCCCCGTTGGCATTCAGCACCACGGCGTCGACCTGCGGGGTGATCCGGTCGATGACACGCTGGATCAATGACTGATCACCCAGCATCAATCGTCCTTTGTCACCACCGCCCATGCGGTTGGCCTGGCCACCGGCCAGAATGACGGCGCACTCAGTCATGCTCTGCCCCTTTACGACGCATTTTTTTCTCTTCATCAGGAACCTGCGACAGGTCCTGGTCGAAGACCAGCCGGTGCTGGCCACTGAGACAGGTGAATTTCTTGCCTCGCATCCGTCCGATCAGCGTCAATCCCACCTGCCGGGCAATATCGACGCCCCAGGCGGTAAAGCCTGACCGGCTGATCAGGGTAGGGATGCCCATGAGGGAGGTCTTGATGACCATTTCGGAGGTCAGGCGGCCAGTGGTATAGAGGACTTTGTCGGCTGCCGGGATGTCATTCAGATGCATCCAGCCTGCGATCTTGTCGACCGCGTTATGGCGACCGACATCTTCCATATAGGCGAGGACCTCAAGCCCCTGGCACAGAGCCGTACCATGAATGGCGCCGGTTTCCATGTACAGGCTGGGGGTGTGGTTAATCTGATAGGAAAGGTCGTAAAAGGTACTGGTGTGCACCGGTGTGTCCGGTAACTGAAGCCCGTCCAGTCCGGCCATCATGTCACCAAACACCGTGCCTACGGCGCAACCGGAGGTACGGGTTTTCTTTTCCAGCTTGTCCTCGACATCCGTGACACCTTCAGTGCGGACCACGGCGACTTCCAGTTCCTCGTCGTAATCAATCCCGGTGACCCGGTCGGTGTCACGCAGCATGCCCTGGTTCAGGAGGAAACCGAGCGCCAGATACTCCGGGTGATCGCCGATGGTCATGGCCGTGACGATCTCCTGGCTGTTCAGATAGATGGTCAGGGGGCGCTCTTCGATCACGCTGATCGACTTCGCCTGACCGTGTTCATCCACGCCCTCCACAGCGCGGGACAGCCGGGGATCTTTGGGGTCGGGAAGCAGGGGATTGATCGTCATTCTTGTTATAGCCCTTTAAGGAACGCCGTAGATGTAAAACGCTATGAAGCTCGGCAGAGATTAGCCTATTTGGCATTCGGGAAAAACAGTTGTTGTCCGTCCACCCTGAAGTCGACAATCGCTTGTTGGCCCTCTTTGGAAATCAGCCAGTTGTGCCACTGCCTGGCCAGATCGTGCTTGACGTGCGGATGCTTCTCTTCGGAGAGCAGCAGGCTGCCGTACTGGTTGAACAGCACGTCGTCGCCTTCAAAAAGCAGCGTCAGGTTCTGACGGTTTCCAAAGGCCACCCAGGTGGCGCGATCCGACATCACGTACGCATCCATGGCGGCGGCGGTGTTGAGAGTAGGCCCCATGCCGCTGCCCAGTTCCCGGTACCAGTCGCCGTCGGGTTCGACACCGGCCTTTTCCCAGAGTCGCAGTTCAGCGCGATTGGTGCCGCTGTCATCGCCCCGTGACGTGAAGGTTGCCTCGGCATCGGCGATAGCCGCGAATGCTTCGGCGGCACTTTGCGCATCACTGACATTGGCGGGGTCATTGGCAGGGCCAATCAGCACAAAGTCGTTGTACATGACGTCGGCGCGTTCGGTGGCATAGCCGTTTTCGACAAATCGCTGTTCGCCGGTGGTGTCGTGCACCAGAAGGCTATCGGCGTCGCCGCGGCGGGCGAGCTCAAACGCCTGCCCGGTGCCCACGGCGACAACTCTCACCTCGATGCCGGTGGTGTTTTCGAACTGGGGTAAAAGGGCATCGAACAGCCCCGAGTTTTCGGTTGAGGTCGTCGAGGCCAGGGTAATGTAGTCATTGGCGTAAGCGTTGAGCGCCAGGCTCATGCTGGTTACACCTGCAAGTATCAGGGCTAGTGTTTTTTTCATCTTGTTGTTCTCCTGTAGCGTCCAGAGCTGATTTACTCGACCAGTTCTCCGGCAATATAGGCTTGCGCCTCTCGCGAGACAGGCGTCTCAAAAAAAGCGTCAGCGAGGGTGTGTTCGCGGACTTTACCGCCAGAGACAAACAGTACATCCCCGGCGAGGCGCCTGGCCTGGTGCAGGTCGTGAGTGGTCATCACGATGCGGGTTCCCCGCTGATGAAACTCCCGCACCGCAGCCTCTACGGCTTTAATTGCCGCCGGATCGAGGGCGGAGGTGGGTTCGTCCAGAAACAGCACCTGCGGAGAAAGCACCCAGGCGCGCGCCAGTGCCAGGCGCTGCTGTTCACCACCGGAGAGTACCCGCGCCGGCGTGTTGCTACAGGCGGTGAGACCAAAACGCTCAAGCGCATCGTACGCGAGCTTCACACGTGTCCTGCGCGGGACGTTATTCACTGCCAACGCGTGAGTGAGATTGGCCACGGCCGAGCGACGCAGAAGCACCGGTTGCTGGAACACCATTGCCTGTCGAGGGCGCCCATCACATGACCAGGCCACCCGCCCCTGAGTGGGTGAGAGCAGGCCGTGAGCCAGTCGCAAAAGAAGGCTCTTGCCAGCCCCGTTGGGTCCCATCACCAGGGTAGGGCCGGTGCAATCCAGATTGAATGAGCATGGCCCGAGAAGTACCTTGTCCTCGTGGCTGAAAGCGACGTTATCAAAGCACAGCGCCGGTGGCGGCACCAGCGTGGAAGACGCGAGTAAAGGAACGTTAAACGAGCTCATCCGGTCCGCCTTCTGGTCAGTTCACCCAGCAGGTAGGCGCCTGCATTGATCAGCATCACCAGAAAGAGCAGCACAATGCCCAGACCCAGCGCCAGGGGCAGGTTGCCCTTGCCGGTTTCCAGAACAATTGAGGTGGTCATTACCCGCGTAACACCCTCAATATTGCCGCCTACCATCATCACCGCCCCCACCTCGGCACTGGCGCGGCCAAAGCCGGCAAGCAGGATGGTTAATAGCGCAAAGCGGGCATCCCACAACAGGGTGGGCATCATGCGTGGCCGTGACATACCCAGGGAAACAAACTGCTCGCGGTATTCGCCCAGAAGCTCTTCTACCTTCTGGCGCGAAAGTGCGGCCAGAATCGGCAACACCAGAACCACCTGCGCAATAACCATGGCGCCGGGTGTAAACAGCAGGCCCCACTCGCCCAGCGGTCCGGCCCGGGAAAGCAGTAAATACACCATCAGCCCGGCCACCACCGGAGGCAGTCCCATCAGGGCATTGAGCAGCACAATCATCGCGCCGCGCCCAGGGAAGCGCCACAGTGCCACTGCCGCACCGAGGGGAAACCCCAGCACTGCTGCGATCAGTACCGCGAGAATCGATACCTGCAGCGACAACGCCACAATCTGAATCAGCGAAGCGTCGAGATTGAACAATAGCGACAACGCCACGTAAAACGCATTATTATTTTCCAAGGCTGCGCCTCCTTTATATTGAGCATCGTGGCGTTTATGACTACGCTTTGCACAACATGCTGAAAAATATGCAGCCAGAAACAGCTTTGTGCTGTTCCCGCACGCCAGGAGAGATTGATGCCCCTTCCCGCTTACCTGACCACGGCCGAAGCTGCCGAGTATCTGCGCCTGAAAGAGCGCAAAGTCTACGATCTGGTCAGCCAGGGCGTTATTCCCTGTGTGCGGGTGACGGGAAAGCTATTGTTTCCCCGCCAGCGTATAGATCTCTGGTTGATGAACCATCTGGAGGGTGACGACGCCGTCAGCTCGCCAATCCCGCCGGTTCTCGCGGGCAGCCAGGATCCGTTGCTGGAGTGGGCGGTGAAAGAGAGCAACGCAGAGTTGGCTTTGCTGTGTCAGGGGAGCGGGGATGGTGTGCAGAGATTGGTCGACGGGCGCGCGCTGCTCGCCGGGATGCATATCTGGCATGCGGAAACCCAGCGCTATAATGATCCCGCCACGCTAGGGTTGAGCGGAATGCGCGACCTGGTGCTGATTCGTTGGGCAAAACGCCAGCAGGGGCTACTTCTGGCCGCCGATAACCCTCATCAGATTATACGACTTGAGGACATTGCGGGCTCCGGCATACGTATTGCGCATCGCCAGCCGGATGCCGGCGTCAGCCATTTATTGCAGAGTCTGCTTGCTCGCCACCGCATTGATGCCAGCCACCTTGCATGGACCGCTCACCCCTCGCTCAGCGAGGACGATCTTGCTTTGGCCATTCGTCAGGGCGAGGCAGATGTCGGCGTGGGAATTGAAGCTGCGGCGCGGCGCCAGGGGCTGGCTTTTATTCCGCTGCAACAGGAGCATTTTGATCTGGCCATGCGCCGGCGTCACTACTTTGAGCCGGCCATCCAGCGGCTGCTGGCGTTTGCCGATAGTGAGCGTTTCGTCCAGCGCGCAGAGACGCTTGGCGGTTACGACATCAGTGAACTGGGGAACGTTGTCTACAACGCTTGAACAGCGCCAATAACAACAAACAGGCGAATTAATCATGCCTTCAGTACAAAAAAACCTGTTGAAGGATACCAGCGGGGCGTTGGGTGACATTGGCACCCTGATTCCACTGGGTCTGGGGGCTATCGGGGTGGCGGGACTGGCTCCGGTGCCCGTACTGCTGGGGTTTGCCGCCTTCTACATCGCAACGGGACTGTATTATCGTCTGCCGATACCGGTGCAGCCCATGAAAGCGGTTGCTGCGTTGTTGCTGACTACCCAGCTGAGTTCCCAGAGCCTGGTCGCCAGTGGCGTGCTGATCGGGGCGATACTGTTGGTACTGGGCCTGACCGGCTGGATTAACGGCGCAGCCCGTCTTATTCCAAGATCCGTGTTAAGCGGCCTGCAGCTGGGGCTGGGGTTGATGCTGGCCACCATGAGTATGGGGTTGATGGCCACTTCCGTGCCCCTGGGCGTGATCACGTTGGCGATGCTGGCCATTACCCTGAAGATGCTGCCAAACTGGCCAGCGGCGCTGATCGGACTTGCTGGGTCTGTCGCAATCGGTACATTGCTGGGGGCGCCCGGACTCACGCTTCCTGTGTCGGATTCGGCTGTACTCTCATTGCCTGAACTGCCGGGGATTGATGATTGGCAACAAGCGGTTTCCACGCTGGTGTTACCCCAACTGGCCCTGACCTTGACCAACGCCATTGTACTGACTGCGCTGGTGGTTGGGGATTACTTCGGCGAGCCATCGCATCGTGTCACGCCAGCCCGGCTGTCGGTGTCCACCGGCCTGGCCAATCTCTTTTTGGTGCCGTTCGGTGCATTGCCCATGTGCCATGGCGCGGGTGGTGTGGCGGCGCACTATCGCTTCGGCGCCCGGACCGGCACGGCGCCCGTTTTACTGGGGACAGCTCTGCTTGTGGTCGCCTTCATACCGGGAGGCCTGTCAGTCATTGCGGCCATTCCCATGGCTGGTCTCGGGGCCCTGTTGTTTGTGGCGGCTGTCGAGCTTGCCCTGTCCAGGCGTCTCTGGACCGCCAAACCGTCCTGCTGGCCTGTTATCGCAATAACCGCACTGGTGACCGTCTGGGCCGACCCGTTTTTCGGGCTTCTGGCCGGGGTGGCTTCGGAAACTTTCCGGGCGGCCTGGGTGCGGGGAAGCAGGGTAGAATCCGACGATCCTGCGGACGGTTAGGTGTCCTTCCGCAGCTAACCTTACATATTGGACTTGTGCTGGGCGCCGTCTACCGGAATGCAGGCCCCGGTGACCCAGCTGGCGGCGTCAGAGGCCAGGAAGACCGCTACGTTGGCCACTTCCTCCGGGCGTCCGAAGCGGCCCCAGGGGATTTTCTTCAGGGTGTTGTGGTAGCGGTCGGAGCCGGCCTTCTCCGCCTTGTCCCAGATGCCGCCGGGGAATTTGATGGAGCCAGGGGCAATGCTGTTGACGCGGATGCCATCGGGGCCATGGTCGACCGCCAACGATTTGGCGTAGCTGATCAGAGCCGCCTTGGTGGCTGCGTAGGGTTGGGTGGTTCCCACCTCAATCCCGGAGATGGACGACAGGATAATGATGTTGCCGCTGCCGGCTTCCTTCATCCAGGGCAGTACCTTGTCTACCGCACGGACCGTCGACAGCAGATCCAGGGTGATATTGGCATCCCAGGCCTTCAGATCATTGCCCGCACCCAGTGCGGAAACGTTGCACACCAGGATGTCCACGCTGCCAAAGGCGCCTTTCACGTTATCCAGAAATGCGTCCAGGCGGTGCTTGTCGCCAACATCGCAGGCCTCCCGGTAGCCCTTGACGCCCAGCGCCTCAATCTCCTTCAGTGTGTCGTCCAGCGGCCCCTCACTGCGGGCACAAATTGCCACGTTAACACCCTCGGCCGCCAGTGCCAGCGCGATGGAGCGACCGATACCCTTGCTACCGCCGGTGACGACGGCGTTCTTGCCTTTCAGACCCATTTCCACGGAGATACCCTCCTTTAAAATGTGTTTGGCCACCGATGATCTTCTATCAAACCTGCTCGGGTGCCCGTATCCAATTGTACAACCTCTCCTTGGATGGACTCCTCCTTACTTCACCTGACACTCCTCACTATTATTCAAACCGATCCCAGTACGGAGGTTCGCCGAAAAACCCGTCGATAAAGTCGATAAAGCTACGAACCTTGCTGGCCAACAGTTGCCGGTGTGCGTACACCGCATAGAGTGCCATGGGTTCTGGTTCATGCTCAGGCAGGATGACTTTCAACTTTCCTTCCCTGATCGCCGCGCCGGCAATGAAGGTGGGCTGCAAGGCGATGCCGGCGCCGGCAATTGCCGCTTCTATCAGCACGTCACCGTTGTTGCTGATCATTTCCCTGGTGTCATCGCGATCACGCCCTTGCAGCCATTTGTGGACCGCAGGGCCGGCGTCCATGTCCATATAGCTGTAGCGCAGGTAGCGATGGTCGCGGAGATCTTCCGGGCGTTCTGGCGTGCCGTATTGTTCAAGGTAGGCCGGCGCTGCGCAAAGAGCCAGCCTTACCGGGGCGAGCCGTTTGGCGATCAGTGAAGAGCTTTTGAGGTGGCCGATCCGCAGCGCGATATCGAACCCCTCTTCCACGATGTCGACCTTCCGGTCGTTCAGCTGCAGATCAATGCCCACGGCGGGGTGGGCCTGCTGGAATTCGCTCAGCAGGGGCGCCATGTGGCGAATGGCAAAAGAAACGGGAGCGCTTACTCGTAGCAGGCCCTGCGCCCGGGTTTGCAGATCGTCGAGCTGGTTCTCCATATCGTCGATGTCGTTGAGCACCTGCTGGGCACGCTGATGGAAGCGTGTTCCCGCTTCGGTCAGGTGGATCTTGCGGGTGGTGCGGTTGAGCAGGCGTACGGCCAGGTGTTGTTCCAACTGGGAAACGTATTTGCTGACCAGTTGTGGCGACAGGCCCAGCCGGTCTGCGGCACGGGTGAAAGTCCCTTCATTCACCACTGTCACGAAAGCGCGCATGGCATCGATGCGGTCCATTGGGTCATCCTGTAGCGGAGTTCACTATCATCGATTTGTTGATAATAAAACAACAGTGGCCATCTTAGTCTATCGATTTGGTGATAGTACAGTGGGTCCATCACCTGAGGCACAGGCTTCGGGACAAACCCAAAACAGAAAGATTCGAGGTGACTACCATGAACTCAAAAATTACACAGGCGCTGTTCCATTCCACCGGTGGTTCTGCCGCCCTGATTCTGCGGGTACCGGTCGGGCTGATTCTGGCGGCCCACGGTGCGCAGAAACTCTTCGGTTGGTTCGGCGGCTACGGACTCGAAGGCACGGCGAACTGGCTGGCGAGCATCGGCCTGGAGCCCGGCTACCTGATGGCGTTACTGGCCGGCGGTGCCGAGTTCTTCGGTGGTCTGGCACTGGTGCTTGGCCTGCTAACACGTCCTGCGGCGCTGGTTGCAGCCTTTACCATGCTGGTGGCGATATTTTCCGTTCACATCGGCAACGGCCTGTTCATGTCCAACAATGGCTACGAGTATGCCTTGACCCTGTTTGTGGTCTCGCTGGCGCTGGCGGTTCAGGGCGCCGGCCGGTTCTCGCTGGATAACGTGCTGCACAAAGGAGCCTGAATCATGCTGGTGAACGGTGTCTGGAAAGACAACTGGCAGCCGGTGCAGTCGCAGGATGAGGAGGGGCGGTTTATTCGCCAAGCCTCTCCCTTTCGCAACTGGATCACACCGGATGGTGCATCGGGACCCACCGGGACGGGTGGCTTCAAGGCGGAGAAGGGGCGGTATCACCTGTACGTGGCGTACATTTGCCCCTGGGCGTCGCGAGCACTGATGGCCCGGGAGCTGAAAGGGCTCAAGGATGTGATTGGTGTTACCGTCGTCAACCCCCGGCTGACAGATCAGGGCTGGCAGTTTGGCGGCTACCCCGGTGCGGACGAGGACATGCTCAACGGTGCGCGCTATATGCACGAGCTGTATACCCGTGCCGATCCACAAATCTCCGGTCGCGCCACCGTGCCGGTGCTCTGGGACAAACACGCCGGCACCATCGTCAATAACGAGTCCGCGGATATTCTGCGGATGCTGAACAGTGCTTTCGCAGAGATTGTGGATGAGGGCCCGGATTTATACCCAGAGACGTTGGCGAGCGAAATCGATAGCCTTGACGGCTATCTTTATACAAACCTGAACAACGGTGTGTACCAGGCCGGCTTCGCTTCCAGCCAGGAGGCCTACAATGAAGCCTACGCCGGGGTGTTTGCCGCCCTGGATGAAATGGAGTCCCGGCTGGCGGATGGACGCACGTACCTGTTTGGTAATCACCTGACAGAGGCCGATATACGCCTGTTCGTGACCCTGGTGCGCTTTGACGTTGCCTACCACGGCCTGTTCAAGTGTAATCGCAATACCCTGCGAACCATGCCCCGGCTGCACGCCTACATGCACCGGATACTGGCGCTTGATGGCATTCCCGATACGGTCAACCTTGACCACATCAAGGCGGGGTATTACTCCATCAAGGCGCTGAACCCAACAGGTATTGTGCCGGCAGGGCCGGGTGAACTCTGATCACAGGAGCAACCGCCATGAAAGCTGAAATCGATGCGCTGTTCATTTCCCATGGCGGCGGGCCAATGCCGCTGTTGGGGGATCCAGGGCACCGGGAAATGGTAGACCGGCTAACGGAGCTTGCCGGGAAGCTTCAGAAACCGTCGGCGATACTGGTGATCAGCGCTCACTGGGAGGAGGCGGTGCCGACAATCACCTCCGGCACCAATCCTTCGCTTATCTACGATTACGATGGCTTTCCATCGGAGGCCTACAAGATCGAGTATCCCTGCCCGGGTGATCCGATGTTAGCGCAGCAGGTCTATCAGGCGCTGGATCAGGCCGGGATCCCGGCGCGCCTTAACGACCAGCGGGGCTTTGATCATGGATTGTTTGTGCCGCTCAAGCTGATGTATCCGGATGCAGATATTCCGTGCGTTCAGCTGTCCCTTGTGAACAGTCTGGATGCCGGCATCCACCTGGCGATTGGTCGTGCTTTGCAGGCGCTGGACTATGACAACCTGCTGGTGATCGGCTCCGGTTTCTCGTTCCATAACATGCGGGCGTTTTTCTCGGCCCAGACGCCGGAGATTCAGGCGCGTAACCAGGCATTCGAAGACTGGCTGGAAGAGACCTGTGCTGATGCCAGTCTGCAGGAAACAGAGCGGGCTGAGCGTCTGGCTCACTGGGAATGCGCGCCCTATGCCCGTTTCTGCCATCCGCGGGAAGAGCACCTTCTGCCTTTGCATGTGTGCTACGGGCTCGCGAGCAAGCCCAGCGATACGCATATATCGGCAACCATTCTCGGGAAAAAATCGGGGATGTTCTATTGGAGAGTTGAAACAGCCAGTTGCGCTGCTATGGAAACTGGCCCGAAATAGTAAGGACATGTCATGAACAATTCATTGAACACGATCGTCAATGCCCGTCTTCAGGGCCGCGAAGGGCTGCACCGGATAGCCATGGTCGATGGCCGCTTTACCGATATCTCGCCCCAGGCAGGTTTTGATGATGCCCAGGCGACGGAATTCGATGCGGCCGGAAACCTGATCGCTCCTCCTTTCGTGGAGCCGCACATCCACCTGGATGCGGCCATGACCGCCGGCGAGCCACGCTGGAACCAGAGTGGTACCTTATTTGAGGGTATTGAATGCTGGTCCGAGCGCAAAGCCAGCCTGACGCGGGAGGATGTGATCGGCCGGGCCGAGCAGACCCTGAAACTGTTTGCCGATAACGGTATTCAGCACGTCCGCACCCACGTGGACGTGACAGACCCCAAGCTGACAGGGCTGAAGGCTATGTTGGAAGTGCGGGAGCGCATGGCTGACACAGTCGACCTGCAGATTGTGGCTTTCCCCCAGGAAGGTCTCTGGTCATTTCCACAGGGCAAGGAGCTGATGGAAGAGTCGGTGCGTCTGGGGGCCGATGTGGTCGGTGGCATTCCCCACTTCGAATTCACCCGGGATTACGGCGTTGAATCGGTCCAATGGCTGGTGGCGTTGGCCCACAAACACGACCTGCTGGTCGATGTGCACTGTGACGAGATTGATGATCCCGAATCCCGATTCCTGGAAGTGCTCGCTGCCGAGGCGCTCAAGCTGGATTATGGCTCCCGGGTCACCGCCAGCCATACCTGTGCCATGGGCTCCTACAACGACCATTACTGCAGCCGGCTGTTCCGGCTGTTGAAGAAATCCGGTCTTCGTTTCCTGTCGATGCCTACCGAAAGCCTGCACCTGCAGGGCCGATTCGATGGTTATCCGAAACGCCGTGGCCTGACCCGGGTCCCGGAACTGCTGGATGCAGGACTTAAGGTAGCTTTCGGACAGGATTCCATTCGCGATCCCTGGTATCCACTGGGCAACGGCAACATGCTCCGTACCCTGGATGTGGGCCTGCACGCCTGCCACATGCTCGGTATGGGCTGGATTGACCGGTCGCTGGAACTTATTACCGACAACGGTGCTGCAGCATTGGATCTGGAAGAATACGGCATCGAGGAGGGGCTTCCTGCTCGCTGTGTTGTTCTGCAGGGGCGGTCGCCCTACGAGGTGCTGTTGGGCCAGTTGCCGGTTGCCGCGTCTATTCGTGATGGTCGGGTTCTGTTGAACCGGCAGGGTTGATGCCCGTTGCAGTAGAAGCTACAGATTCCCCGGTTTGCTGACCGGGGAATCTGTTCAACTACTCTGGTGTTTAGCGAAGCGACTTCAGGGCCGTTGCCCATTTCGCCATTTTGTCCAGCATGGCATTGGCAGAGCCGGTGTGATGGTCGGCCGGGAGGAAGTTGCGCTGGTCATCCAGTTTCTCCCACGGCATCTGCACCATCACTCCTTCCACCATCGGCATCATTTTCAGCGTGGGTTTACTGCTTCGCATGGTTGCCATTTGTTGGCGGGTGTCGCTGCCGGTTTTCAGTTATTCGCAGACCCGCTGGGAATGATAGCCGCCGTTCAAAGCCTCTGAATGTCTCCGACGAAAATCGCGGCTTTCTTTTCGCTGTGGAAGAAAAGAGGATAGGAAGCTTATAAGTTCTGTTGACGGCGGTAGATCTAATGTCTGCTCATGTTGTTCGTTTATGGACCTGTGTGGCTGCATTGCTGTTGAATACGGCACTCTCTAACTGCATTTAAACCGATTTAAACCCATTAGGACCGGTGCTGGGCGCCGTCTTTAGGAATGGGGGATTTTTTCAGGGTTAACGTAAACGGAGTATTAGTGTGCTCTAACAAAAATTCATTGAATAATCGGCTTGAGCAATGAGGGTCTGGCCGGGAGAAGTGGCCAGACCCGCAGTATTGACGTCGTGCCAGTCGTTAATTAATTCTCCAAGGTGGCATCCAGGGTAATATCGGCATTGTAAAGCTTGGAGACTGGACAGCCCGCCTTGGCCTTCTCGGCGCACTCATCAAAGGCTGCCTGATCGGCTCCCGGTATCTTCACCCGGGTCACCAGATGAATGCTCGGGATTTTAAAACCACCTTCAGGATCTTCGGTTAGGGCAACGGTAGCCTGGGTATTGATGCTCTCGGCCTCCATGCCGGCCTCGCCGAGGATCAGCGACAGCGCCATGGAGAAACAGCTGGCATGGGCGGCACCGACCAGCTCTTCCGGATTCGAGCCCGGCTGGCCCTCGAAGCGCTCGCGAAAACCATAGGGCGTCTCCTTCAGCACACCGCTCTCGGTGGAGATCGTACCCTTTCCTTCCTTGATACTGCCTTCCCAGTGAGCCGAGGCTGTTTTGGTAATGTTCATGATTCACTCCATTTTATCATCGCATGTACTTACAGCATTATGGCTGACCAGCGCGATTTCAACCCAGGGCGGTCAAGGACCGCCCCAATTCCCGTATTCGATCCTCTAAACCCGCCTCACACGATCATCCGCCGTGGATCAGACAGCAGAGATGAATAACGTGCAGAAAAACGTGCAGCGTCAGCCCCGTTGATCACCCGGTGGTCATAGCTCAGGTCCACCGAAACCATTGGTACAGGCTGGAAAGCGTCACCATTCCAGACCGGTGTGGTTTCGGGGCGGGTGAGGCCCAGGATCGCCACCTCGGGCGGATTGACGATGGGGGTGAAACCAATGCCGCCGATTCCGCCCAGATTTGTGATCGTCATGGACGCACCTCCCATTTCGTCAACGCCTACTTTGCGGCTCTGCGCACGGGTGGCCAGGTCAGCAATCTCAGTTCCGATCTGCCACAGCCCCTTGGTCTCCGCGTCGCGGATCACCGGTACCATCAGCCCGTGAGCGGTATCCACGGCGATACCGATGTGCACATACTGTTTCAGCACCAGTGTCTTGCCATCAGTTGAAAGCGAGGAATTGAAGTGCGGGAATTCCTGCAGGCAGCGCGCTAGCGCGACAACGTGGAAGGCCAGCGCCGTGAGTTTCACCCCGCGCGCCTGTGCCTCTGGCTTCAGCTCACGGCGCCAGGCCTCGACTGCTCTGATATCGGCGCGCTCATGATGCGTCACGGCCGGAATAAGCGTCTGTGCAGCGGCCAGGTTAGCGGCGGCTACTTGCGCGAAACGGCTCATGGGTTCCTCGCTTACCTTGCCGTGCCGGGAATGATCCACGTCCCAGAGCGATGTGCCGCCAACCGGTCCGTTGGCGGCAGTTGGTCTTTGGTCATCGAGATCCTCACGCACGATATTCGTGCGGCCCAGATCGCGGGCAAGTGCTTCGAGATTGATACCCTTTTTCCGGGCCAGAGCCCGAACTGAAGGCGGTGCAATAATGTCAGTCATGATTGGCTTCCACTCCATAGCTCAGAGCAGGTGACGGAGCGGCTGCTCCATTCGACCTGCAAAATCGGAAAGAAGGGTAATGGCCGCAGAGGCATCCAGTTGCTCTGCGGTACATTCCAGTGTCAGCTTCAGCCCCGCACCCGAGGTGAGGACACTGAGCACCGGGGTATCCTCAGGGCCCGCCTGAATCGTGCTCAGGCGGCCAAATCGCAAATCGCGCAGCCGCAGATCGGGGACGGCCTCAGGCTCGACCTCTGCGAGGTCCCCCAGTCGCCTTCCGTGCATCGCAAAAATACGCGTCTTGCCAAAAGTTTCCAGTGCCACGGTCGCCTCGTTCTGGCCCAGGCTTGATCCTGCGAACGCTGCCAACAGGGAGCTGGCATCCGTCAGGCCGGCTTCTTTGGCAGCCCAGACAGCAAACTCGTCGAAGCCATCCGCGGTCACCTCGGCAGACAGGTAACGACCAGGTGCCGCAGTAGAAGGTTGCGGTGCAGTCGCCTTGGGCAGGCTCTCCAGAACTTCCAGGTCCTTGACATGATAGGGCTGCGGGTAACCATTTTCGGCCAGTCGCTCCAGGTCCAGACCCCGCTCGAGGGCAAGCCGCCGGGCCTTCGGTGACGCAAGGATGCGCCCCCTCACTGCCCGAACACCGTGGGCGGGTCCCGTTTGCCGGGGCGCGGAAGGTTGCTTCACGGCAGGCGCGGGTTCGACTGATTCTGCTGGCTTCACTTGTTCCGCAGCTTCCGCCGACTTCCCACTGGCCAGAAGACTTAGCTGGACAGGCGATTCCGGCTTTTCGCTGGAGATGATGGCGATGACATGGCCTACCGGCGCCTCCTCGCCCTTCTCTGCCAACAGGGCCGCGATGAATCCATCATGACCGGCCTCGACTTCCACGATGGACTTATCCGTTTCCACTTCGAACAGAATGTCGCTGGCGGTTACGGAATCGCCGGGAGATTTGCGCCACGCAACGATCAGGCCGGCATCCTGCGCCATACCCAGCGCGGGCATAATGACCTGTTCACCTTCAGGAATTGCCGGACTGGCCTGATTATCAGGTTCGCTGGGTTTTTCCTGAGCGAGCTCAGGTTTGGTACCGGTGTCTTCAGGTGTTTCCGAGATGCGCGCAACTACGCGTCCCACCGGCACCTCTTCGCCAGCGGCGGCGGTAACATCTGTCAGGAAGCCTGAGCCCTGAGCTTCGACTTCCATCGCTGCTTTATCGGTTTCCACCTCAAACAGGGCCTCCCCTTCTGAAACCGGGTCCCCGGGTGATTTGTGCCATGTAAGGATGACACCAGTGTCCTGCGCCATCCCGAGTGCTGGCATGATGACGTCAAGCGGCATGGATCATCTCCCCCGCGCAGAGCCGGCGAGCATTCTCGGCAACGCGTTCTGGTGTTGGTACTGTGAGATCCTCTAGTACGGGGCTGAAGGGCACCGGCACATCCATTGCGCCCATGCGTAGCACGGGTGCATCGAGATAGTAGAAGGCCTTTTCGTTGAGGCGACTGGCGATTTCACCGGTTATGCCATAGTTCTGGTGGCCCTCATCAATGACGATGGCACGACTAGTTTTACGGACGCTCTTCAGCAGGGTGTCTTCGTCCAGTGGCACAATGGTGCGCGGGTCGATCACTTCGGCGCTGATGCCCTCGGCTTCCAGAATACGCGCGGCTTCCTCGGCTACCTGCACCATGGAAGAGGTGCCGATCAATGTGATGTCGCTACCTTCACGCTTGATATTGGCCTCACCGAATGGAATCAGGTATTCCTCCTCGGGCACCGGAGCCTTGTCCTGGTACATCAGCTTGTCTTCGATGATCACCACCGGGTTGTTATCCCGGATGGCTGTTTTCATCAGCCCTTTGGCTTCATAAGCCGAAGACGGCAATGCCACTTTAAGCCCCGGAATATGCGCAACCAGCACCTGCAGGGACTGGCTGTGCTGCGCGCCCGAGCGCCGAGTAGCGCCGAGATTGGTGCGCAGTACCATGGGCACGCTCAGCTTGCCACCTGACATATACTGCTGCTTGGCCGCCTGGTTGCAGAGCTGATCCATGACCAGATAGATAAAATCGCCGAACATCAGGTCGACGATGGGCCGAGCGCCGGTCAGGGCCGCGCCCACAGCCAGGCCCACGAAACCGGGCTCCGAGATGGGGGTGTCAATCACCCGTTCGGTACCGAATTCTTCAACCAGGCCTGACAGTACCTTGAAGGGTGTGCCTGCTTCGGCCACGTCCTCGCCAAGAATGAAGGTTGTCGGGTCGCGCCGCATCTCTTCGGCCAGCGCCTCGTTTACAGCTTGGGACAGTGTAATTTCTCTCATATCGTGATCTCCCTCAGTGTCCGGCTTGCAGCGTGGCAGGATCGGTTTCCGCGTAGACATGCATGTCTACCTCTGCGACGTCCGGATAGGCGGCGGCTTCGGCATAGGCGACGGCTTCTTTGGCGTCCTGCTTGATCTGTTCGTTCAACGCCTCGATCTCTTCTTCGGTGGCGATGCCCTGTTCGACCAGCCAGCCACGGAATCGAATGATGGGGTCACGGTTTTCCTTCCAGTCAGCCTCTTCCTTTTTCGAACGGTAATACTCGCGGTTGATGTCTCCCACATGGTGCCCGTGGTAGCGATAGGTCATCAGCTCCACAAAGAAAGGCCCCTCATTGTTGCGGCACCGCGCGACCAGTTTCTTGCTCAGTTCGTTGACGCCAAGAACGTCCTGTCCATCAATTGAGAACGCCTCGATACCAAATGCCTCTGCACGTGCTGTGATTGAGCCTGCCGCAATCTCCTCAGTCTTGGTGTATTCCGAATAACCGTTGTTCTCGCAGGCGTAGATAACCGGCAGGTTCCACAGTGCGGCCATGTTCATCACTTCGTAGAGCAGGCCTTGAGCGGTGGCGCCGTCCCCGAAGAAGCAGACGGTGACGTCATCCTGGCCCAGCAATTTGGCACGCAGCGCCGAGCCAGTTGCAATCCCCATGGAACCGCCAACTATTGCGTTGGCACCAAGGTTGCCGTGGCTTTGATCGGCAATATGCATCGAGCCGCCTTTGCCGCGACAGTAGCCTTCCTGCTTGCCCAACAATTCGCAGAACATCTGTTTGTAGTTTGCGCCCTTGGCGACACAATGCCCGTGGCCCCGGTGGGTTGAGGTGATGCGATCGTTATCGGTCAGTGCCTCACAGATGCCGACAGCAACGGCCTCTTCCCCGGAATACATGTGCGTCAGTCCCTGCATCTTGCCGGCAAGGTAAAGCTGGTTTGCGTTGTCTTCGAAGGTGCGAATGCGCACCATCTGGGTATACATCCGCAGATAGTCGTCCTTGTTCGGGCTTGTGTTGGTCTTGGTCTTGGTCTTGGTCTTTGTTTTTGAGGTCATTGCGATTGTCCAATTTTCGACGGTTAGCGATAGAGGAGTTCCGGCAACCACAGTGATATGGCCGGAACGTAGGTGATAAGGAGGAGCACGATAACCAGGGGGATGAGGAACGGTGCAGTTGCACGTACAGCGCTCTCAAATCTGATATCGGCCACCCGCGCGAGCACATAGAGCACCATGCCTACAGGGGGGGTGAGAAGGCCCAGCATCAGGTTCAGGATCATCATGATGCCGAAGTGCACAGGATCCATTCCCAGTGCAACCACCACCGGCAACAGCACGGGCGTCAGGATGGTGATGGCTGCCACCGGCTCCATGAAGAGGCCGACAACCAGGAGCACGAGATTGATGAGCAAAAGCACAAGAACAATGTTCTGTGTGTGGCCGAGAATGGCATCCGCCACTACCTGGGTGACCTGGTTGGAGGTGAGGATCCACGAAAAGATCGAGGCGGCCGCAACGATCATAAGAACGATTGCTGTCGTTTCGATCGTGTCCAGTGAGATCGCCTTTAACTTGCGCAGATCCAGCGCTCTGTAGACGATTCCACCCAGAAGCAGGGCATAGGCGCAAGCCGCAATGGCAGCCTCGGTCGGCGTAAACAGGCCTGCCAGGATCCCGCCCACAATAATGACCGGTGTCAGCAGTGACAGAAACGCACGCCTGAACGTTTGCCAAAGGACGAACCAGGCGAAACCCGTATCACGGCCATAGCCGCGAACCTTCGCATACCAGGCCACCATAACCATCAGTGCTACTGCCATCAGCAGCCCCGGTACCAGGCCAGCGGCAAAAAGCTGACCTATGGAGGTCGAAGAGATCACTCCGTAGACAACCAGGGGCAGGGAAGGTGGAATCAGTGGCCCGATGGTTGATGAGGCAGCCGTTACCCCAACGGCAAAATCACCGTCATAGCCGCCTTCCCGCATGGCTTTTATCTCGACTGTTCCCAGTCCGCCAGCATCGGCGACTGCCGCGCCTGACATGCCTGCAAACAATACCGAGGCGCCAATATTCACGTGCCCCAGGCCGCCACGCATCCAGCCGACCAGGGCTTTGGCAAAAGCGAAGATGCGATCGGTAATACCGCTATGGTTCATCAGGCTGCCCGCAAGGATGAAGAAAGGAACTGCCAGTAGCGGAAAACTGTCAACGCCATTGACCATGCGATGCACAACCACTACCGCCGGCAGCGGACTTTCAATCAGCAGGAATGCCAGTGAAGCTCCGGCAAGTGCCAACGCCACCGGCAGCCCGATGACAAGAAGCAGTGCAAGTGTTCCAAAGAGGATCAGCATAACGGGCCCCTCACTCCCACAGTCCGGTGGGCACATCGGGTGCCACATCCGCTTTCCGACTGACCAGGTGCCGCCAGGCAACGATGGCCGAATAGACTGTCATTAGCGCAAAGCAGCCGGCAACAAAGCCGTAGAGCACCGACTTTGGCAGCTCAATCGAAGTCATCATCTGCCGGGTATTGCCCGCAAGCTCAACGCTAAGTCCGGTCAGCACGGCAAGCAGCCCGACTCTCAGGAGATCTACCACGGAGGACAAACCGCGAGCTGCGCTGGCTGGCAGATAGCGATAGAAGAACTCGACCGAAATGTGGCTGTTACGCCGAACTGCGATGCAAGCGCCCGCAAAGGTAACAATGACCAAAAGATAGCGGGCGAGCTCTTCAGTCCAGCCGACCGAGTCATTAAGCACATAGCGTGTAAAAAACTGAACGAAGACCACAAGCGCCAGAACCCAGAACAGAGCTATCACCAGCCCTTCATCGAGCGCCGGAAAGCGTGAGTTTTGTTCGCGTTTGTCAGGCGCGGGAGCTGGATTTGGCATGTTGGGACCCTTTTAGGCTTATGTTCTGCCAGGACTCAGGCGGCTGTGCTTGGTCATTTCAGGGCTTGCAGCCTGTCGAAGGTCTCGCGGTCCCAGCTCACCTCTGGACCATTCAAGTCGTCAGCGACCGCAGCGCGGAAGGGCGCTCGATCCACTTCGGTGACGGTCGCCCCCTGCTCACGGAACCAATCCACCAACTCGAGTTCGGAGCTGCGGATATCAGACGAGGCACCTTCGGCGGATTCTTTCAGCACCGCCATCAGCGTTGCATAGTCCTCGTCCGGCATGCTGTCTGAAATGCGGCCGGCAACGATCGTGAGGAGTGCATCGGTGATGTGGCCCGTCAGGGTGATGTAGTCCTGTACCTCGTAGAATTTCTTGAACTGGATCGTGGGGAGCGGATTCTCCTGGGCATCCACAACGCCCTGTTGCAGTGCCAGGTAAACCTCGGAAAATGCCATTGGAGTGGCGTTGGCGCCAACGGCCTCTGGGAACATCTTGTAGAGCGAGGCGTTGGGCACACGGATTTTCATGCCTTCCATATCGGCAGGCGTTTGGATTTCATTGTTCGATGTCACATGACGCTGGCCGTAATAGACCAGTCCGGCGATGTCGTCGCCGGTGGCTTCGGCATATCCGGCGGAAAGATCGAGGAAAAGATCTGAATCGCGATAGGCCTCCCAGTGGGCAAAGTCACGGAACATGAAGGGGGCGCTACCGATTGCCATCGGCCCATAGCGACGGCCTGCAAAGAACTGACCGTCATAGATTATGTCGACGGTACCGAGTTCCAGCCCTTCCGCCAGGTCGGTCTGTTTGCCCAGGGAGGATGCCGGAAAAACCTCAATCGCATACCTGCCATCGGTACGATCTTCGAAAGCCTCGGCCGCCCATTCCGCCCACTCATGGTAAGGTGACTGTGACTCGTAGACATGGCCCCATCTCAACTCAGTCTGCGCCACTGCGTTTCCAGAGCCAGCCATCGCAAAAATGCCGGCTGCAATAACCGACGGTATACCTGATATATTTTTCATTTTTCCTCCCGGGAATCCAATAAATCCAAAAACGAGATCAGACTCAGGTGTTTTAACGTTTGATTGGCAATCCGTTGCCAGAAGCTTTTCCCCCTCGTTATCAGAAGTACAAAGCGCCTACGACGGTGAACTGAGTGTTCCAGGTGTCGTCATCAGGCCCGCCGTTTGCAAAGTCGGCGTTCTTGGACGTATACACACTGACCCAGGTGTTAAAGGCACCTCTTGAGAGGTGGACGCCGGCAATGCTGAACTGTGTGTCGTCAGAGGAAATGCCGTCGTTGCTGTTACTGTCGAGAAAATCGTAATCGTGATAAAACTTGACGGTGTCAAAGACGCCAACGGACGCTGGCATTGTGTAGGAAATCCGGGTTGAGTAGACATTGCCGCTGGCCGGAATCGGTTTACCTTGTGACAGATAAACGGTGTCCGTGGTAGCTGGGCCACCGACAGGTGCTCTGTCCAGGTTGTAGTCGTACACCATGCCCTGGAGAGTCAATGCAAAGCCACCGGCGTTGTAGTTGGCAAAAGCAGTCGCTGCCCAGTGCTCACCCCCGCTGTCAGTTGTCACCGTGTTGAACAGGTCGCCATATTGACCGTTGGAACCCAGTTGCAGACTCGCCCCGTCCAGGTCAATGGTGTAAGCACCGCCACCGTGAAAGGTATTGTTTAATTCCACCTCGGAAAGGCCGTTCTGGGCGATCAGATCAGGGCGAAAACGGGCCGTGGGTTTGCTGGTCAACTCGGCGTTTTTGGTGAAGGCGAACACCCAGTCGGCGTTGCCCTGGCTGAACTTGGTTTTGATGCCCGGCTCGGAGTTGTTTGCCAGGCCGATCCACAGAGGCACGTCACTCAAAAAGCTGTTGTCATAGTAGGAGCCGTCCACGCCCGCTCCAAGGGGTTGAATAATGACGCCGGCTTCTGTCGACCAGTTGTCGTTGTGTTTCAGCCCGGCGTAGGTCCAGGCAGGGAAAAAGGCCTGCTGGGTTACCTGATAATCCCATCTGGAACGGTAATAGAGTCCGCCGTCGAAATCTCCGCTTATGATCAATTCGAACTTGTCGAGAAAATAATCACCGCTCTTTTCGCGACTGGCTTCGGAATGGTCCGCAAGGATATAAAGTGTCTCGACTCCGACGCCGACTCTGAGAGGTATGGTGTTCTCCAGATCCGCGATCCGGTTTTCAATATCGTCCATCCGGTAACCGGCCGAGTCTTGCGCCATTACCGGTGAACTGCAAAGCATTGCAATCGCGCCAGCGACAGCAGATAAGTTCTGAAAATTAAGCCCAACCTTCGGCATCACACTAGTCATGGTTCTCTCCGCATTGTTTTTGTTTACGTAGGATGTGCAACTGCACATTCAATTTTTAGCAAAAGCTCATCAATAATGCAAACGTTTGCACCAAAAATAAACAGTTTCCACCTTGGATTATTGGTGAAACACTAATGGCCCTGATGCACTGGACTTCGCCTGCAATGGTTACAGCCGGGCAGGGAGGAGTAGGTTAAAAAAAGCGCCAGCAGGTGCTGGCGCAAGCTCCCTTTGACTGACAAGGGGGAGGGTAGAAACAACACAACACAACACAACAACAATGGGATGCCGGTTTAGCGTCAGGGCATCATCGACGAAGATCGACTCCGCAAAGATCCGTGGAGTTCGGGTTCCTTACTGCAGTACGATGCCGCCATCGATCATCAGCAACTGACCCGTCATATAGTCGGATTCGCTGCTGGCGAGGAAAGAGGCTGTTCCCACGATATCCTCTGGGTAGGAGTACCGCTTCATAAGGATCATTTTTTCGGCCAGTTCATCCATCGATTGTCCCTGCTTTTCAAACTTACCGATGGCAACAAGATCCTTGTCCAGTTGTTCCCATAATTCCGTTCTGACGACACCCGGGCCGTAGCCGTTGACCGTAATGTTGTGATCAACCAGTGCTTTGGCGCCACCGTTGATCATTGCCTGGACTGCGTGTTTGCTGCATGAGTAGGGGATAACATCGTCGAATGCCTGTCGGCTGAGAATCGAGCCGACATTGATAATTTTGTAAGGGCCGTTTTCCTTGCCCTGGGCAATCATCTGCTTCGCCGCCTCCTGCATTCCGACCAGGCAACCCCAGCCGTTCACATCCATGATCTGGCGCCAGTTTTCCTCGGTGATATCAAGAAACATAAGGGGTTTGTTGATACCCGCGTTATTCAGCATAACGTTCAGGCTGCCAAAGGCGTCGACAGTAGCCTGGACTGCTGCCTTCATCTGTTCCCGGCTGGTAACGTCCAGAGAAACCGCTATCGCTTCTCCGCCATTTTCCTTGATGCGGGAAACAACCTCCTGGCACCCTTCAAGATTGATATCCGCTACACAGACCTTTGCGCCTTGCGCCGCGTAGTGCTCCGCTACAGCCGCACCAATGCCTCTGGCAGCCCCGGTGATCAGGCAGTTCTTGCCTTGCAAACGTGTCTTATCCATATCTTCTCCCAGCTTTTGTCTTTGTTTGGGTTTCGAGTAGTAAAGCAAGTCTAGCGAAGCGGTTTTACAAATGCAAACGATTGCGCTACATTGATTTGAACAATCTGCTTTGTGTGCAATAAATATAAGCAACAACAAAGAATTTACCAATCGGAGAAATTTATTATGACGCTGCACCCCGCTCCAGACCGTGTTGTTTTGGAATTGATAGAGCAACGGCATGAATCCGCCCAGGGCATTGTTATGTCGAACAGAAGCTCCGGAGAGTCGCCAAAAGGACGTGTTGTTGAGATTGGCTATGGCGCCAGAACCCGCCTGGAAGGTCTTCAGCAGGGCGACACTGTTTTCTTTGTTGCCGGGCAGGGAGACGTAGTGGCGGACTGTGGTGATAGCAAAGTGATTATTCACACCGACGATGTGCTCGCCTGGGCCAGCAACCAGTAAATATTTTTATCCAAATTATTCAGGAGCTTATTGCTTATGTCAGCCAAGCACATCCAGTTCGATCAGGAAGCCCGGAACTCACTGTTGCGCGGAATCAACACGCTCGGCGATGCCGTCAAAGCCACACTCGGCCCCTGTGGGCGGCACGTGGTGATCAGCAAGAAGGATCGCTTGCCATATGTAACAAAGGATGGGGTGTCGGTTGCAAAGGAAACGGAATTATCCGACGAGATAGAAGATACGGGAGCGCGCCTTGCACGCAATGTTGCATCCAAGGTTAATGAAGAAGTAGGCGATGGCACCACAACGGCAACGGTTCTTGCCCAGGCACTGATGAATGAAGGCATGAGGGCGGTTGCGGCAAACATGAGCCCGGTTGCTATCAAGCGGGGTATAGAGAGGGCAACAAAAGATGCGGTGGATGCTCTCAATTCCATGTCACGGCCGTGCAATGAGCCTGAATCCATCCGCCGTATCGCGACTATCTCTGCTAACGGCGACACAGCAATCGGTGGAATGATTGCTGACGCCATGAGTGAGATTGGTATTGAAGGCGTGATCACGGTTGAGGATGGTACCGGTCTTGATCTGGAGCTGAAGCTGGTCAAGGGCATGCAGTTTGACCGCGGGTATGCCTCGCCTCATTTCATAAACGATCACAAAAGCATGTCGGTGGATCTCGAAAATCCGCTGATTCTGCCGATCGATGGAAAGTTCGATTCGTTCAATGACCTGGTCCCTCTGTTGGAAACAGTAGGGAGGGAGCGACGCCCACTGCTGGTCATTGCCGAAGAGTTTGAGCACGACACGCTGCCTACGCTGATCGTTAACCACATGAAAGGCCGGGTAAAAGTGGCGGCTGTTAAATCACCGGGGTTTGGTGACCGGCGTAAAAACATGATTGCCGACATAGCCGTATTGACCGGCGCCCGGCTGGTATCAAGTGAGCTGGGCGTCACCATCGCTGACCTCCAGGAGCCGGATCTGGGCAGCGCCAGGCGAGTCGTGGTAACCCAGGATACCTGCACCATTATCGATGGCGCCGGTGACCCGGAAGCGATCACCGATCGCATCGACCAGATCAAGCAGCAGATACCCGATGCATTTTCAGACTACGACCGGGAAAAACTGATGCAGCGAAAGGCGAGGCTTTCCGGTGGCATTGGCGTTATCAAGGTCGGTGCCGCGACAGAAGTCGAGCTGGAAGAGAGAAAGGATCGTATTGGTGATGCCATTCAGGCTACGCGTGCAGCTGTGGAAGAAGGTTATGTGCCGGGAGGTGGTGTATCGCTGATACGGGTGATCGAAAAGATGCAGTCACCGGCAGAGCTGACGCCTGATGAAGCGGCCGGATACGCGCTTACCATCAGGGCCCTGGAGGCTCCACTCTCAACCATTGCGGAAAATGCCGGCCTGGTCCCCGGGGTTATCATCGAGAATATTCTGGGCGGGAGCCTGGACTACGGTCTGAACGCCGCAACCGGAAACATAGAGCACCTGTTTGAGTCCGGCATAATCGATCCTACCAAAGTCACCAGGTTGGCACTGCAGACGGCATCCTCACTGGCGACATTGTTAATTACGACGGAAGTTCTGCTTGTCGAGAAAGGACAGGTGGAGGAGGGACATCAGCACTGATGGTCAACCCAAAAATTTGTAAAAATTGAGTGCAAACGATTGCATTATTGCGTGCACTCTGCAACGATTAACAATGAGGTTTCCATTAACTCTCATGTCCGTAAAAAAACAAGCAACGGAGTCAAAACAATGAAAGTTCAGATCAGTTCAGTTCGCACTATCCGGGAGCTCGGCAAAATTTCTCTACTCGCCGGATCGCTCAGTCTGGGATTGTCAGGGATGGCGCAGGCAGAAACTTTCAGGATTGGGATTACCCAGAACAATGTAGGCGTAGACAGCTACCAGACTACCTATGAGCAGGCCTTCGAAGAGGCCGCTGATGAGGCAGATAACGTGGAAGTCGTCGTTCTTGATGCTGGCGGTGATGTTGCCCGCCAGATTTCACAGGTAAGGAATCTGATCCAGCAGCAGGTTGATGTGATCATCATCTGGCCGACAGATGGCCAGGCTGTAGTTCCTGCAATTAACGGTGCCAAGAATGCAGGCATTCCTGTAGTGGTAACCAATTCGAATATTGCTGAGGCAGGTCAGCCGCTGATTGCTGCTTTTTCCGGACCTAACAATATCCAGCAGGGCGCTTATGCCGCAGAAATGATGTGCGACCAGCTTGGTGGCCAGGGCGATATTGTTCAGATTACCGGGCAACCCGGGTATACCACTGCCATTGAGCGGCAAAAAGGCTTTGAGGACCGTCTTCCCGAAGTATGCCCAGATGTGAGAATTCTCGATTCACAGCCAGGCGACTGGAATCGTGCGAAAGCCCAGCGCACGATGGAGGACTTCCTGACCCGATATGACAAAATCGATGGCGTTTACGCTGCCGACGATAATATGGGGGTCGGTGCACTGAATGCTGCGAAATCGGAAGACCGTGCCGACGAGATCGTCTTCATTGGTGCCACCAACTTCGCGGTTGGTTATGAGGCCATGGCTCGGGGTGAATACCATGGCTCGGTGTACCAGTCACCCGCAGAGGATGCGCGCAATGCTTTAAACATCGCTATTGCCGTAGCTCAAGGGAAAGAAGTCGAAAAGATGAGTTATTTTGAGACTCCAAAAATTACCCAGGAAAACATGGACGAATTCGAAAAGCCTGTTTTCTGAGTCGAGATATCTGACAGTAAAAGGAGCCCTTGCATCAAGGGCTCCTGTTAGTGGGGTCAAATAATGAAAGCTTTATTGGATTCTTTCAAACCGGGATTTAAAGGTGGCGAAATATCTGCGCTTCAGTTTTTTGGAAAGCATGGTATTTCGGTGGCCTTCGTCCTATGCGTCGTTATTTTTTCGCTGTCGACTCAAAAATTTCTCAGTACTGATAATTTCCTGACCGTGGTGATGCAGGCGTCCATCATCGGGACCATTGCGCTTGGTGTGACTTTTGTTGTCATCGGGGGAAATCTGGATCTGTCTGTAGGTTCCCTTTTATCTTTTGCCACTGTTCTGGTGGTTGACCTTCATGACAAGGTGGGGCCTGGGATGGCAATCCTGCTGATGTTTGTCTTTACGTTGCTGATTGGTTCCGTTAACGGATATTTAATCGGTTATCTACGTTTGAATTCACTGATTGTAACCTTGGGTATGTTATCCGCTATACAAGGCATTACCCTCGTTTATTCAGGTGGTAAAAATGTTGATATATCCGATCAGACAAACACCTGGTTTGCATTTTTTGGAAGAGAGGAGCTCTTTGGAATTCCGGTTCCGGCAATAATATTTATAGTACTGGGTATTGTTTTACAGATTGTGCTCCTGAAATCCGGTTTTGGGCGCAAGATATTTGCTATTGGCGGTAACGCAACCGCTTCATTATTTTCCGGCCTACGCAGAAATCGTCTTGTATTCAGTACCTATTTGCTATCAGCGTTCACCACGGCTTGTGCTGCCCTGATTCTGGGCTCCCGTGTGATGGGATCTCAGAATAATGTCGGTGAAGGCTACGAGTTACTTGTACTTGCCGGTGTCATCCTCGGCGGGACCAGCCTTCTGGGCGGCTCAGGAAGTATTGCGAGAACCGTCATCGGGGTACTGATTCTGGCAATGATTCAGAATGGACTGCTGCTGCTGGGCTTCCCCTACTATACCCAGTGGCTCGTTACCTGGGTGGTTATTATTGTAGCAGTCTGGCTAGACATAGCTGCCAAGCGTGGCAAGCTATTTAGCACTTATTAAAACCCGAAATATGACGGGGATAATGACAATGAATCGTATAATTAACTTGATAACAAGACAGCCGATATGGATATTTGTTTTTATCTGTATTGTCTTCTTCAGTTTTTCATCACCTTATTTTTTGGACATCAGGAATTTCAGTAATATTCTGTTGCAGGCGTCGACAATCGGCTTGATTGCTCTTGGGATGACGTTCGTCATGATCAACGGCAATATCGATTTATCGGTTGGAGCGACCCTCGCGCTTGCAGCAAGTCTTGCCGTAGGTTTGCAGCCGCAACTGGGAATTATGGGAGCGGTATTGGTAGGACTGCTCTCCGGTATTCTGGTTGGCGCGCTGAATGGAATAATCGCCTGGAAAACCGGTGTTGACGCATTTATTGTTACTCTTGGCGCAATGATAGGGGTGAGAGGGCTGGTATTCATTTATACCGAAGAGCAGGCTTTCTACGCGTACGATTTGGCCTACTCGGATTTTGGTGCCAGCTCGTTGTTTGGCATACCTGTGCTGGCGCTCATTTTTATATTTTTAACAATAACTGCACATCTGGTATTGAAATATACGATCCATGGACGAAATGTTTTTGCTGTTGGCGGTAACCGGGTTGCTGCCAAAGAGGCCGGCATTCGGGTTGGGCCGCATATGTTACTGAATTTTATTCTAATAGGCTTCCTGGCTGCTCTCTCGGGTATTCTGCTATCTACTCAAATGGGCGCATCAACGCCGAATCTTGGCCGCAATTATGAGCTTTGGACGATCACCGCGGTCGTCCTGGGAGGGACGCGTCTTACGGGTGGCTTTGGTAGCATCATCGGAACCCTTGGCGGCGTTCTTGCCATCGCGATACTCAGAAATGGAATGAACCTGCTTCAGGTGCCGTCGTTCTATGTGCTTATTATTCTGGGCTCGATTTTAATCATTGTTCTGTGTATTGATAAGCGCTTCTCGGAGCCGAAAGGAGTGGGAGCATGAGTACACAAGCCGAGTTGAAAGGATCGATAAACCCTCAGTCAAAAGAAAACTGCTTACTGATACTGAAAAATGTCAGTAAATCGTTCCCTGGTGTAAAGGCACTGGACGGTGTGGATCTTGATGTCCGCGCGGGAGAGGTTCATGCACTTCTTGGTGAAAACGGCGCCGGTAAATCCACCCTGATGAAGATCCTGGCCGGCATCTACCAGCCGGACGGTGGTGAGGTTATTCTTGACGATCAGCTGGTACACATGTCCAGCCCTATTGAGGCGAGGGATCATGGTGTGTTGCTGATCCACCAGGAGCTTTCCCTGGTTCCAGACATGACAGTGGCCGAGAACGTATTCCTCGGGAACATTCCCCGATTTGCCCACATGTTTGTCAATAATCGCCATCTGAATGATCGCTGCGGAGAAATCCTTGCACGCCTCAATTGCAAATTCCAGCCGACGGAACGCCTTGGTAATCTTTCCATTGCCAACCAGCAGATGGTGGAAATCGCTCGCGCTTTGGTGTTCCAGCCAAAGGTTGTTGTGTTCGATGAGCCCACCGCTTCGTTGACCGACTATGAGAAGGTAGTGCTGTTCGGTGTCATCAGGGAGCTGAAGGAAAGCGGCACCGCCATTGTTTACATCTCACACCGGATGGATGAGATTTTTGAGCTTTCTGACCGTATTTCGGTGTTACGCGACGGCACCTACCAGGGCACTTTTGAAACCGCGCAAACCAATGAAGACGAAGTGACGCAACGTATGATCGGCCGCGACCTGGATGCCGATATCGAGCATCAGCCGCCGGAGCTGGGAATCAAGGCTCTGAAGGTCGATGGCCTGGGTATTGAGGGGTTGTACTCCGATATCTCATTCGATGTTCATGTGGGCGAAGTTGTCGGATTCTATGGTCTGGTCGGGGCTGGCCGAACCGAGGTCATGGAAACCATTTTCGGCCTGCGCAAGCCTGATACCGGAAGCGTTCAGATCAACGGCGAGGACCTGGCCATCAACTCTCCCTCTGATGCCATTGACCATGGCCTTGGCCTGGTGCCGGAGAGCCGCAAGGAACAAGGCCTGGTTCTTGGTATGAGTTGCAAGGACAACACCACGTTGGCCAATATCAGCAAATTTACCAGATTCGGCTGGATAGATACCGCTGCGGAAAGAACCATATTCGAAGAGTACATGGAAAAACTTCGTATCAAATGCCCCGGCTGGGAATATGAAACTCTCAACCTCAGTGGTGGTAACCAGCAGAAGGTGGTCATTGGCAAATGGTTAAGTACCTCGCCAAAGATTCTTATCCTCGACGAGCCCACCAGAGGTATTGATGTTGGTTCCAAATCAGAGATCCATCACCTGATCAGGGAGTTGGCAAAATCCGGCCTGGCTGTGATCGTTGTCAGTTCTGAAATGCCGGAGGTGCTGACTGTCAGTGACCGGATTATCGCAATGTACGATGGCACCATAACCCAATGCTTTGACCGCAGTGAGGTAACCGAAGACACGCTGATCAGGGCGATCACCGGCCAGGCTGTTTGAAGGTCACGTTGGCTATGTCAGTCTAGCGACGCTAGGTCGCGTCGCTTTTTTTCTTGGGGCGGATAACGGGTGCAGTTGACCCTCTGATGACGAGTTTTGGCTTCAGCAGCACTTCCTCGTTGTAGTCTAGATTCTCGGATTTTATCCGCTTCAGCAGCAGTTCCGCCGCCCGTTCTCCCATCTGGAAATGTGGTATCGAGACCGTGGTCAGAGGCGTCGCAAACCAGTCAAGGTAGGGCATATTGTTAAACCCTATTATGGAAAGCCTCTTTGGGCAGGTATAGCCAAACTGTTTCAACGCGGTAAAACAGCCCAGGGCAATCAGGTCGTTGGACGCGATAATGGCGGTAGCGTCAGGGTTTTGCCCAAGAAAGACGGACATTGCCTGTTCGCCTGCGTCCTCTGATAAAGCATGGGCCTCGACGATGCGATGGGGTTCTACTTCAAGGTCATGTTCCGCCATCGTTCGCGTGAAAGCACGAAGCCGGATGTAGGAAACCGAGATCTCTTTTGGGCCGGCAATAAAGCCGATCTTACGGTGGCCCAGTTCAAGCAGGTGATCCACGGCCATCTTGATACCGAGTGAGTCGTCCACTTTTACCGTGTCCACGTCACCCTGATCGACCACCCGGTTGACCAGCACCAGGGGCACGCCCTGACTCTTGCACAACTCCACGACGCTATCCTTGCGAAATGCCGCTGCGTAGATGATGCCGTCGACGCCCCGGCTGATAAGCCTCTCCACTTCGGTATGGGCGGTGCCTTCGTTGTTCTGACTGTAGGCCAGGAACGCTGTGTACCCATATTGATCGAGGACGCTCTGTATACCCCGTATGATCGGCGGAAACACGGGGTTCATCAGGTCCGGGATAATCATGCCAATGGTTTTTGTGCTTCCCATCTTGAGGGCATATGCGGCGGCATTCTGTTTGTAACCCATCTCCTGGGCAGCTTTTCTCACACGCTTTACGACATCAGGGGAAATCATCTCACTCGATTTCTCACTCAAGGCGCGTGAAACCGTGGAGGTGTTGATGTTGAGGTGTTCTGCCAAATCGCGAAGTGTTACCCGTTTCCTGTGTACCAAAACCAAATTCCAGTATTTGAGAGGGAGTTGGAAAACGACGTGACACCACGTCGCGAGCTTCTGCGTTCGATTATCTCGAATACCTAGCTCCTTGAATTATACACGAACCTGGCTACCCAAACGCCTTTCGAGACCTTTTTAATTGAATAACGCAAACGTTTGCACTAGAGTATGGATTGTTAGTTCCATAAGCAGAACAGGCTTATCTTTGCCGCCGCATTGAGGAGGAGTCATGGCTAAGACCGTAAAACCGAGCGAGCCAACCATTGTTCGTTCTGAGGATGTCGATCCTCACTGGGTATGGGGACGCCCTATACCCGCACCGGGCAGGATGAATGTAGATTTTGAAGAGCGGGTAAACTATGACCGCCTGCATCGCTACAGAACAGCCAGAGCGCGGGAAGCTCTGGCTGGCTCCGATCTGGGGGCTATTCTGTGTTTCGACAACAACAACATCCGGTATCTCACCAGTTCCGTTATTGGTGAATGGACCAGAGACAAGTTCTGTCGCTATGCCTTGTTCACGGGGAATTCCGATCCCTACCTTTGGGACTTCGGTTCAGCCGCTGCCCATCACCGTATTTATGCCCCCTGGCTGAAGCAGGAGCGGTGTCGTGCGGGCATGCTCGGACTGAGAGGGTCCATTGGTAAGGAGGCTGGCCTTTTCAAGCGCGCTGCCGAAGAGATCCGGGATATCCTGAAAGCCGAGGGCGTTGCCGACATGCCGGTTGGCGTGGATGTTTGCGAACCACCTATGTTATTCGCGCTTCAGGAAGCCGGTCTGGAAATCAGGGATGTGCAGCAGGTCATGCTGGATGCGCGCCAGATCAAGAGCCAGGATGAAATCACGCTCCTGAATATGGCGGCCACGATGGTGGATGGTGCCTACGATCACCTGGCTGAAAAGCTGCGCCCGGGCACCCGGGAAAACGAGATGGTGGCTCTGGTCAACAAGTTCCTTTACGACAACGGCTCCGATGATGTAGAGGCAATCAACGCCGTATCCGGTGAGCGCTGCTGTCCGCACCCCCATAACTTCACCGACCGCATGTACCGGCCGGGGGATCAGGCATTTTTCGATATTATTCAAGCCTTCATGGGGTATCGCACCTGTTACTACCGCACCCTGAATATCGGCAGTTCGACCAAGTCGCAGGAAGACGCCTACAAACAGGCGCGGGAATGGATTGATTCAGCCATTGAGCTGGTTAAACCGGGTATGACCACCGATAAGATTGCTGCTGTCTGGCCCAAGGCGACTGACTTTGGCTTCGCTAACGAGATGGAGGCCTTTGGCCTGCAATTTGGCCACGGCCTGGGAATGGCGCTGCACGAACGTCCCATTATCAGTCGGCTTGTGTCGTTTGATAGCCCGTTCGAGTTGCAGGAGGGAATGGTTTTCGCACTGGAAACGTATTGTCCTGCTGCTGATGGCAATGGCGCCGCTCGTATCGAGGAGGAAGTTGTGGTGACTCCGGATGGTTGCCAGGTGATCACGTTATTCCCGTCAAAGGAATTGTTTATTGCTAACAAATATTGATCGGTAATAGATCCAAAGGCGAATCCAGAATCAGGGAGTCTACGGTTTGAAAGCATATATTGAAGAAATTGGGCAAAGCATACCTAACGGGCTGTTTATCAACGGCGAGTGGATCACTGAAACCAGTGGCAAGATTGAGGTGGTTAATCCTGCCACCGAGAAAGTCGTCGCCATTGTGCCCAGTTGCACGTCTGAGCATGCAAAGCTGGCTCTGGACGCCTGTGAAGGGGCCGCGAAGGAGTGGATGGCGCTGACCCCACGAGAGCGCTCCGAGGTCTTGCGATCTGTTTTCGACACCATGCAGAAAGAAAAAGACACCATTGCCAGATTAATCACGCTTGAGGAAGGAAAAACCCTCAAGGAGTCTACTGGTGAGGTCGATTATGCCTCGGAGTTCTTTCGTTGGTATGGCGAGGAATCCTTGCGTCTCGGTGGTGAAATGCGCCCATCTCCCAGCGGCAAGCACACGATTGTTGTGACGCATCAGCCGGTTGGCACGGCTTTGTTAATCACGCCCTGGAACTTTCCGGCAGCGATGATCACCCGGAAGATCGCACCGGCCATTGCCGCCGGTTGCGGCGTCATCGTCAAGCCGCCAAAAGAGACACCTCTCACATCCATGTATCTTGCAGATCTGATGCAACGATGCGGTGTTCCTGATGGCCTTGTTAACGTCCTAACAACAGATGACGCAGGCGCTCTCACAGAGACGCTGGTAAGGGATCCGAGGCTGCGTAAAATTTCATTCACCGGAAGCACAGGTGTCGGGCGACTGTTGCTCGGTTCCGCTGCCGAAAGAATCCTCAATACATCAATGGAACTTGGCGGAAATGCACCATTGATTGTCTGCGACGACGCAAACATCGACACGGCTATTGAAGGCGCTTTCCTTGCCAAGATGCGCAATGCTGGCGAGTCCTGCATTGCCGCGAACAGGCTTTACGTGCACGATTCCATATACGACGAGTTCTGCAGCCGACTGGTAGAGCGATTTTCCAACCTGAAAGTTGGCAATGGTCTCGACTCTGACGTGGACGTCGGCCCCATCATTTCCCGTAAAGAACTGGATAAACTGCAGGCCATAATTGCTGAGGCAGTAAGCGACGGCGCCACCGTTGAAACCGGTGGTACGACTCTCCACGAGAACGGGTTTTTCTTTGCGCCAACCGTGCTCAGCAACGTCGAACCGGATGCGCGTATTCTCGGTCAGGAAGTGTTTGGTCCAGTTGCGCCACTGGTGCGTTTCCGGGATGTGGAGTCGGTTATCCAGCAGGCTAATGACACACCTTATGGCCTGGCCGCCTATGTTTTCAGCCGTGATGTCGGTAAAGCCATGAGAATCGCACAGAGGCTTAACGCGGGCATTGTCGGCGTAAACCGGGGGTTTGTGTCCGACCCGGCCGCTCCGTTTGGTGGTATGAAAGAGAGCGGTATAGGCCGGGAGGGTGCACAGGACGGTATAAAGGAGTTCCTTGAGACTCAGTATATAGCCACCTCATGGTGACCGACGCGTCCTACGCCTGAGTAACATTTTTCGGGTTGGACGCAGGCCCTCATCCAAGCTAACGATCAGACCGTCTTTCACAAAAAAGCCCCACACATAGCGGGGCTTTTTTGTGAAAGATGGCCCGCCCGAGAGGATTCGAACCTCTGACCTCCGCCTCCGGAGGGCACTGTACCAAGGTGTTTTAGCGAGGGGTAAAACGGTGTAAAGTGAGGCAATCCAAGTGGTTACGTTTCAAGTTCGACCTTCTGTAAAACCCTTTTAATACCCATATTTACACGATTTACGCCGGATTGGGCACGGAGTTGTCCGGTTATGATTGTCGCAAAACTACCAAAATGACTGCTTGCCCTGTGCCCTTGATTTAATACTTTACTCGCCCTGACAGTCCTAAACAACCTGCTGAATTTTGTCCGGTTTTGACTGTCCTAAAATGGACAGCCAGCTGATGTACTGCGAACGGACAAATTCCCCTTTAAGCATAATTAATGTGTCGCCGGTCCCGATATAAACATAGAGGCGCACCGGAGTCGATTACGTAAATCTGCCAGCGGATTTATGAGGCCAAATGTATCTATCACCTGAAGAGCGACTGGATACCATTTTGGAAGGCAGGCACATAACCAGGCATCTGGGAACGGAATCATGATAACGATGAGTTCACCAGTAACGAGCGTTGGGCAGACATGTTGGGTTATAGCCTTGACGAGCTTTCTCCGATATCGAAAGACACTTTCGTCAGTCTGAGTCATCCCGATGATAGGGAGCTTGGTGAGTCGGTATTAAAGCAATTCCTATCTGGAAGAGAGGCTCGCTACGAAACTCTCCGGTTCAGACACAGGAGGGATGGTTGGCGTTACGTTCACACAAGAGCTGTGTTAGCGAAGCGATCTTCTTCTGATGTCTCCAGGTGGTTGGTAGGAACGAATGAAGATGTAACGGGTGAGCATGCTGCCAAGCACGAGGTGGAACCCCTGGCTGAATCTATGTCTGGTCTCATTTATAGCTGCTTGTGCGACCGGATGGTCAGGATGCGGGCTTGCGCCCGTCTTGCTTAGAAATACAATACTTTGCAGCCAGTTCTGCGGTCAATCAGGTTTTCGTGGAGGAAGGCAGCATTGTTCACCAAAACGTCGAGGTGTTCCTTATCTCGCTCGACACGAGCTAGAAAAGCTGGCGGACCTGTTCATCAATGGTATTATCGGTAACCGTCCTGCGATCCCATCTTGAGCGGTGAACCAATGTCATCACGATAGTGTCCACGATTCTTTCATGGATATTTCTAAGGAGCCCCTTAAGCGTGACGAGACCGATACCAACGGCACCGGCAATTCTGTTACTGTCCTGGGGTATCATGTGATAAGCGCTGTTTATACGACTCGGTCTTCGAAGAAGTTCCGGGTGCTAGGAACATATTCCGGTGTAGTGGTCAACTAATCCCGGACAGTATTTTAAGGTTTTCCTCAGCCGCAACGGGAGAAATGCCACCGTTGAACGTATGAGGTCGTTGCCGGTTGTAGTAGTCCATCAGATAGTTACCAACATCTTTTTTGGCCTCAGGCAGGTTCCGGTATCCACTCAGATTTCAGACTCCGGAACAGTCTCTGCATCGGTGCGTTGTCCCAGCAGTTGCCACGTCGGCTCATGCTTTGTGTCATTCGATAGCGCCAGAGCCTCTGACGGAACTTACGGCTGGCATACTGGCTTCCCTGGTCCGAGTGGAACATAACTTTCTCTGGCTGACCGCGCTGTTCCCAGGCGTGGTCCAGAGCTTTAACTACCAGATCTGCATCCGGACTGGATGACATCGCCCAACCAACAACGCGGCGAGCATACAGATCCAGCACGACAGCCAGATAACTCCAGCGCTGGCCGCTCCAGACGTAGGTGATGTCACCGCACCAAGCCTGATTGGGCCGGTCTACCGTAAACTCACGGGCCAGGTGGTTTGGGATATCCGGTCGTTCAACGGTGGCCTGCTTGTAAGCGTGAGGACCTGGCTGCTTACAGATCAGCCCCAGCTCGCTCATCAGTCGTCGAACCTTGAAGCGGCCAACGGTGATGCCTTCCTCGCTGAGCATGCCTTTAATCGTCCGGCTGCCGGCAGAACTCCGGCTCTTGGTAAACAGTCGATTAACTTGAGCCTTCAGAGCCAAACGCTCAACATCCACGTGCTTCCGCCGTTGGCGGTACTCGTAATAACTAGAACGGCTGATATCGAACGCATTACAGACCATTTCAACAGGCATTTGCTCACTCAACTGGTCTATCAGCGCGTACGATTCATGTCGTCCGACATCAAGAGAGCGGTAGCCTTTTTTAGTGTGTCTTTCTCCTGCTCAAGGCGCTTGCAGCGGGCTTCCAACTCCTGAATCCGGCGTTGTTCCGGGGTTAAGGCCTTGCCCTTGGGGGTAACCCCCGCACGCTCGTCCGTCAGTTGTTGAACCCAGCGCCGAATAGCACTTTCGCCCACACCCAGAGACGTACTGGCCTGGGGAATGGTGTAACCTTGGTCCAGCACCAGGCTGGCTGCTTCCTGCTTGAACTCAGGAGAAAAGGAACGTCGTTTTCTGGTGATCAGACACCTCGTTTATGATGGCGATATTACCACCTACGTTGGTGTCCGGAATCATTGAACCACTACACTCGGTGCGGGGTCAGTTCCACAAGGAATCCCAGGTTCTCTTTGTATATGAAGTTTACGGCGCTGAGAACTTGAACACGCGGAACTCGAATGTGGTTGAGTTTTTTGATCCCAGATTTGCTGAGCGACAGGCAGGTAAAGGTGGGGTGCTCAAGAAGCAGCAGTGCCTGCAAACCAGGCACTGATTAACGATGACGAGTTGCCACCCGTCGGCGAACCGGGGCCGCAGAAGGACTGGAAGAAGGTAGTGAAACAGGCGGCGATCAAACAGAAGTCAGTACCGACGAACCAACAATCCAGGGTCAGTTACCGGCCGAAGGGTTCAATGCTATTGATGATCAAAGTGATGACTTGCATCTATATGCACATAAGTTTGAGGCGTTTGTTGCGGTTGTTGAGCTACTCAAAACAAAGGGCTGTCGACATGTTTTTGGGGGCGGGAGAAAGTTACCGGCGCTTTCAGGTTACTCCAAAAATTTACTGAAGGACGGTAATCCGTGGTGTATACCCATTAACCTATTGAATAGAAATGGAAAACGATATGTTCTTCTGGAAGTTGATACATCTGAGTATAAAAATCGGTTATCAACGCGGCTCTTGAAGCAACCCAGCCGCGACTTTGATTGGCAGGCCGCGCTTGACACTTTAGAGCAGCGTTTATTGCAAAACTCATTGAGCTGGCCAACCCCTTATATCAACCATGTATTTTCCGGCCACCACAAGCGCATCCAGCACCAGACCACCTTCAGACAACAAGGCATTTATAGAGGCTAGTTCATTGCAACATTGGGCAGTTCGGATAGATTTGGCGATGTGCTGAAATTGATCGTTGGCCGCCGATATTGAAAGTGGTTCAATTGGCTAGCCAACGTGACCCTGACCCCGTATTAGGTCCACCCAGAGTTGGAAAAATCCGGCTCCAGTTGGTGCTGTTTTCGCCGAGAAACCGCATGTTTCCTGGCGTAGTCCGAGGGCGTGGACCACTCCAATGC